>NZ_CP115669.1:2988581-5977163 GCF_029203285.1 Pseudomonas sp. PSE14 | reverse complement strand
GGATATCCCCCAAAAGAAGTCGCAAAGCGAAACAGGCCGCTATTGTAGCCCCGCCGGACCAACTTATCCACATGAGAAACACGCTTGGACACAAGCAAAATCAAGGTGTTAATGATTTCGCCAGTGGTCGGATAATAACGCCATGAGCCTTGTGGATAACAACTGAATGAGGCAGGGGATGGCTCTGGTGATCGTCCTGTGGAAAAAATCCCTGTGGAAAAATCAGCCATCCATACCCAGCTTTCCAACCGTTGCCGCACAGGCCACCCACCCATTCCGGACAGGGTTATCATTCGGCCAATCCGTGCAGTACCACTGCCTCCATGAAGTTATGCACAGGGCAGGGCATCCCTAAACATAATCATCGCTTCAATCTTTAAAAAAGAGATTTCCTCCCTTTCTATTCATATTTGTATCCGCCGCTGGTTGGAAATTGACCTGACCGCGCGATTTGACTAGAATCGCCGGTCTCTTTAAACGGGGTCACTGCGACCTCAAGTCGTCAACCCAGGTACCGAATCATGAAACGTACTTTCCAACCCAGCACCCTCAAGCGCGCTCGCGTCCACGGTTTCCGCGCTCGCATGGCCACCAAGAACGGTCGTCAGGTTCTGTCGCGTCGTCGCGCCAAGGGCCGTAAGCGTCTGACCGTCTGATTTGTCCGACACAGGTGGTGAGTCAAGGCTTCGACCGGGATAAACGTCTACTGACAGCCCGGCAATTCACAGCGGTCTTCGACTCCCCCACCTCCAAGGTTCCCGGCAAGCACATCCTGCTGCTGGCGCGCGAAAACGGTCTCGATCACCCCCGCCTCGGCCTGGTGATCGGCAAGAAGAACGTCAAGCTCGCCGTCGAGCGTAACCGCCTCAAACGCCTTCTCCGCGAATCCTTCCGCCACAACCAGCAAAGGCTGGCCGGCCTGGATATCGTGGTCATCGCGCGCAAGGGCCTCGGCGATCTGGAGAATGAAGAGCTGCACCAGCAGTTCGGCAAGCTCTGGAAGCGCCTGTTGCGCAATCGGCCCAGCCCGGAACCTACGACAGAATCTCCGGGAGTGGCCGACAGTTCCCATGCGTAGACTGGCGCTTCTACTGATCCAGTTTTACCGCTACGCCATCAGTCCCATGATGGGCAGGCACTGTCGTTTCTATCCCAGCTGTTCCTGCTACGCGCAGGAAGCCATCGAAACCCATGGCTTCCTGCGTGGTGGCTGGCTGGCCGCTCGTCGCCTCGGCCACTGCCACCCCTGGCACCCCGGTGGCTATGATCCGGTACCGCCAGCCCCATCCAAGACCGCCCCTTCCTCGACGGCCGAGTAATCATGGACATCAAACGTTCAATCCTATTCGTCGCCCTGGCAATCGTGTCCTACGCGCTGGTCCTCCAGTGGAACAAGGACTACGGCCAGCCCGAACTGCCAGCGCAGACCGCGACCTTCAACCAGAACGAAGGCCTGCCGGATACCTCCGTGCCTGCCGGCAGCGCGGCCAGCAACGCCGACGTACCGACCGCCCAGAATGCCCAGGCAAGCCTGCCCACCGAGCAGAAGCCGGCGGCCGTCAGCGACCAGCTGATCCGCGTGAAGACCGACGTTCTGGACCTGGCCATCGATCCGCGCGGTGGCGATGTGGTGAAACTGGGCCTGACCCAGTACCCGCTGCGCCAGGATCGCCCGGATGTACCCTTCCCGCTGTTCGAGCGTGACCAGCAGCGCACCTACCTGGCCCAGAGCGGCCTGACCGGTGCCAATGGTCCGGATGCCGCTGCCAGTGGCCGCCCGCTCTATGCTTCGGCCAAGCCGGTGTACGAACTGGCTGACGGTCAGGACCAGATGGTCGTCGACCTGACTTATGCACAGGATGGCGTCAACTACATCAAGCGCTTCACCTTCCACCGCGGCCTGAAAGGCGACTGCACCGAGAAGGAAAAGGCCCAGAAGAAGCTCGAGTGCATCAACCCCAATGCCTATCAGGTCGGCGTGAGCTACCTGATCGACAACCAGAGCGGCAAGCCCTGGAGCGCTTCCCTGTTCGCCCAGCTCAAGCGTGACGCCAGCGCCGATCCGTCCTCCACCACCGCCACCGGCGTGTCGACCTACCTCGGCGCCGCGGTCTGGACCCCTGAAAAGCCCTACGTGAAAGTGTCCATGAAGGACATGGACAAGGAGCAGTTCAAGGAATCCGTCCAGGGTGGCTGGGTCGCCTGGCTGCAACACTACTTCGTCACCGCCTGGGTACCCGCCAAGGGCGACACCCACAATGTGATGACCCGCAAGGACGCCCAGGGCAACTACATCGTCGGCTTCACCGGCCCGAACATCACCGTCGCGCCGGGCGCCAAGGGCGAAACCAGCATGACCCTGTATGCCGGTCCCAAGCTGCAAGCCTACCTGGGCGATCTGTCCAAGGGCCTGGAACTGACCGTCGACTACGGTCCGCTGTGGTTCATCGCCCAGCCGATCTTCTGGCTGCTGCAACATATCCACAACCTGGTGGGTAACTGGGGCTGGTCGATCATCCTGCTGACCATCGTCATCAAGATGGCCTTCTTCCCGCTGTCCGCCGCCAGCTACCGTTCCATGGCGCGCATGCGTGCCGTATCGCCGAAGATGCAGGCTCTCAAGGAGCAGCACGGTGACGATCGCCAGAAGATGTCCCAGGCGATGATGGAGCTGTACAAGAAGGAGAAGATCAATCCGCTGGGCGGCTGCCTGCCGATCCTGGTGCAGATGCCGGTCTTCCTGTCCCTCTACTGGGTACTGCTGGAAAGCGTCGAGATGCGCCAGGCCCCGTGGCTGGGCTGGATCGTCGACCTGTCGGTGAAGGATCCGTTCTTCATCCTGCCGATCATCATGGGCGCCACCATGCTGGTTCAGCAGATGCTCAACCCGACGCCGCCGGACCCCATGCAGGCCAAGGTCATGAAGCTGATGCCGATCATCTTCACCTTCTTCTTCCTGTGGTTCCCGGCCGGTCTGGTGCTGTACTGGGTTGTGAACAACTGCCTGTCCATCGCACAGCAGTGGTACATTACCCGTCAGATCGAGGGTGCGGCGAAAAAGGCCTCCGCCTGATCGCCCCTCCCGACGATTGCCAAAACGCCCCCTCGTGGGGCGTTTTGCTATGTGGATAGTTTTGCCCAGCGTCCTCTTTGTCCTGAGAAAGCCACGAGACCGCCGACATGAATGCAGCCCGTGAAACCATCGCCGCCGTCGCCACCGCTCAGGGCCGTGGCGGGGTCGGCATCGTCCGCGTCTCCGGCCCCCGTGCCCGCGCCATGGCCATCACCCTCAGCGGTCGCGAGCCACAGCCTCGCTACGCTCACTACGGGCCATTCCACGCCGACGACGGCGACGTCATCGACGAGGGCTTGCTGCTGTTCTTCCCCGGGCCGAACTCCTTCACCGGCGAAGACGTACTGGAACTGCAGGGCCACGGCGGCCCGGTGGTGATGGACATGCTGCTGCAGCGCTGCCTGGAACTGGGCGCTCGCCAGGCGCGCCCGGGCGAGTTCAGCGAACGCGCCTTCCTCAACGACAAGCTCGACCTGGCCCAGGCCGAAGCCATCGCCGACCTGATCGAGGCCAGCTCGGCCCAGGCTGCGCGCAACGCCGTGCGCTCGCTGCAAGGCGAATTCTCCCGTCGTGTGCACCATCTCACCGACCAGTTGATCCAGCTGCGCATGTATGTCGAGGCAGCCATCGACTTCCCGGAAGAAGAGATCGACTTCCTCGCCGATGGCCACGTCCTCTCCCAACTGGATGCGGTACGCGCCGAACTGGCCGCCGTGTTGCGCGAAGCCGGCCAGGGCGCGCTGCTGCGCGACGGGATGACCGTGGTCATCGCCGGGCGTCCCAATGCCGGCAAATCGAGCCTGCTGAACGCCCTGGCGGGCCGCGAAGCGGCCATCGTCACCGATATCGCCGGTACCACTCGCGACGTCCTGCGCGAACATATCCACATCGATGGCATGCCGCTGCACATCATCGATACCGCGGGCCTGCGCAGCACCGATGACCATGTGGAAAAGATCGGTGTGGAACGCGCCCTGAAGGCCATCAACGAGGCCGATCGCGTGCTCCTGGTGGTGGATTCCACAGCCCCGGAGGCCAGCGATCCCTTCGCCCTCTGGCCGGAGTTCCTCGACAGCCGGCCCGATCCGGCCCATGTCACCCTGATCCGCAACAAGGCGGATTTATCCACAGAGACGATCGGACTGGAAGAAAGCACCGACGGTCACGTCACCCTCACCCTCTCCGCGCGCTCCGGCAATGGCCTGGATCTGCTGCGCGAGCACCTGAAGGCCTGCATGGGCTTCGAACAGACCGCCGAAAGCAGCTTCAGCGCCCGCCGACGCCATCTGGAAGCCCTGCGCCAGGCTGGTGACAGCCTCGAGCACGGCCGCGCCCAGCTCACCCTGAGCGGCGCCGGCGAACTCCTGGCCGAGGATCTGCGTCAGGCCCAGCAAGCCCTGGGCGAAATCACTGGCGCCTTCACACCGGATGATCTGCTGGGTCGCATCTTCTCCAGCTTCTGCATCGGCAAGTAATCCACAGAACCGCTTTTCTTCAACGGTGACGGAGCCATTCCGTCACCGCGCCCGCTCCTGCGCGCTGATTTATCAGATGAACCTCTATCCACAACCGAATTAACGACAGAACCAGCGCCGTTACTAGCTTCCAGGCCTAAAAAAACGTATTTCACAGGCCTCCGTGAACCCTGTGGAAAACTCACGTACAGCCACGTTGACAACACCTGTCGCAAGCCGTGGATAAATCCACCTGTTGATAACAGATCACTTAATCCACAGGCTGAAAACCGGAGATCCCCTGCCACCTGACAGCATCGACACAGGGTTGTTATGCCGTGAAACACAAACGGCACAAGGGCTCAAGGTGGTTATCCACAGAAATCGGCTTCACCATACATAAACACAAGCTCTAAAAAGATTTAAAAAAGTTCCTCTCTTTTATTTTCTATAGAAGCCCACAGCACCGATTGGCTATTTTTTGTTCAGGTGCCTTCAATCGAGAGCCCTTAACCCCTATACTGTCCGGCTCTCTTATTTCTCCTTGATCAACAGGCACGAGGTGCGTGGTGGATTTCCCTTCCCGTTTTGACGTGATCGTGATCGGCGGCGGCCATGCCGGCACTGAGGCCGCACTCGCGGCTGCACGCATGGGCGTGAAGACGCTGCTGCTCACCCACAATGTGGAAACCCTTGGCCAGATGAGCTGCAACCCCGCCATCGGTGGGATCGGCAAGAGCCATCTGGTGAAGGAGATCGATGCGCTGGGCGGTGCCATGGCACTGGCCACCGATAAAGGCGGCATCCAGTTCCGCGTTCTGAACAGCCGCAAAGGCCCAGCAGTGCGCGCCACCCGTGCACAAGCCGACCGCATCCTCTACAAGGCCGCGGTACGCGAAATCCTGGAGAACCAACCCAACCTGTGGATATTCCAGCAGTCCTGCGACGACCTGATCGTCGAGCAGGACCAGGTGCGCGGCGTGGTGACCCAGATGGGTCTGAAATTCCATGCGGATAACGTCGTACTCACCGCCGGTACTTTCCTCGGCGGACTTATCCACATCGGTCTGCAGAATTACTCCGGCGGTCGCGCCGGCGATCCGCCGTCGATCGCTCTGGCCAAGCGCCTGCGCGAACTGCCGCTGCGCGTCGGTCGCCTGAAAACCGGTACTCCGCCGCGCATCGACGGCCGCAGTGTCGATTTCAGCGTGATGACCGAGCAGCCGGGCGATACGCCCATCCCGGTGATGTCCTTCCTCGGTTCCAAGGAAATGCACCCGCGCCAGGTCAGCTGCTGGATCACCCACACCAACGCGCGGACCCATGAGATCATCGCGTCCAACCTCGATCGCTCGCCCATGTATTCCGGCGTGATCGAAGGTGTCGGCCCGCGCTACTGCCCGTCGATCGAAGACAAGATCCACCGCTTCGCCGACAAGGACAGCCATCAGGTCTTCCTCGAACCGGAAGGCCTGACCACCCATGAGCTGTACCCGAACGGCATCTCCACCTCGCTGCCCTTCGACGTGCAGCTGGATATCGTTCGCTCGATCCGTGGGATGGAGAATGCGCACATCGTGCGTCCCGGCTACGCCATCGAGTACGACTACTTCGATCCGCGCGACCTGAAATACAGCCTGGAAACCAAGGTCATCGGCGGTCTGTTCTTCGCCGGCCAGATCAACGGCACCACCGGCTACGAAGAAGCCGGCGCCCAGGGCCTGCTCGCCGGCACCAACGCCGCGCTGCGTTCGCAGGGCCGTGACAGCTGGTGCCCGCGTCGCGACGAGGCCTACATCGGCGTACTGGTCGACGACCTGATCACCCTCGGCACCCAGGAGCCGTACCGCATGTTCACTTCGCGCGCCGAGTACCGGCTGATCCTGCGCGAAGACAACGCCGACCTGCGCCTCACCGAGAAGGGCCGCGAGCTGGGCCTGATCGACGACGAGCGCTGGGCGGTCTTCGAAGCCAAGCGCGAAGGCATCGAGCAGGAAGAACAGCGGCTGAAGAGCACCTGGGTTCGTCCGAACACTCCTCAGGGCGATGCCATCGCCGAGCGTTTCGGCACGCCGCTGGCGCACGAGTACAACCTGCTCAACCTGCTGGCCCGTCCGGAAATCGACTACGTCAGCCTGGCCGAAGTGACCGGCGCCGGTGCGGAAGACCCGCAAGTCGCCGAACAGGTGGAGATCCGCACCAAGTACGCGGGCTACATCGACCGTCAGCAGGAAGAGATCGCTCGCCTGCGCGCCAGTGAAGACACCCAGCTGCCTGTGGATATCGATTACCAGACCATTTCCGGTCTCTCCAAGGAGATCCAGCTCAAGCTGGGTAACGCCCGTCCGGAAACCCTCGGTCAAGCCGGCCGCATCCCGGGTGTGACCCCGGCGGCCATCTCCCTGTTGCTGATCCACCTGAAGAAGCGCTCGTCCGGCCGTCAGCTGGAGCAGAGCGCCTGATGTCCCTGGTCACTGCCCGCCACGCCGACGAACTCGCGCGTGGCATTGAAACACTCGGCCTGAACATCGACGCCGCCACCCAACAGCGCCTTCTCGACTACCTGGCCCTGCTGGCCAAGTGGAACAAGGCCTACAACCTCACCGCCGTGCGCGATGTGGATGAAATGGTCTCGCGCCACCTGCTCGACAGCCTGAGCATCGTCGCTCGGTTCGAAGCTGCCGGTGGCGAACGCTGGCTGGACGTCGGCAGTGGCGGCGGCATGCCCGGTATTCCGCTGGCCATCCTGTTCCCCGGCAAGTCGCTGACACTGCTGGACAGCAACGGCAAGAAGACCCGCTTCCTCACCCAGGTGAAGCTGGAACTGAAACTGGACAACCTCCAGGTTATCCACAGCCGGGTGGAAGCCTTCCAACCCGAACTGCCGTTCAACGGCATCGTCTCCCGGGCGTTCAGCAGCCTCGAAGACTTCACCAACTGGACGCGCCACCTCGGCGACGCCCACACCAATTGGCTGGCCATGAAAGGCGTCCACCCCAGCGAAGAGCTTGCGGCACTCCCGGAAGATTTCCGGGTCGAAGCCGAACACGCTCTGGCGGTGCCGGGTTGCCAAGGCCAGCGCCATCTGCTGATACTGCGCCGCATTGCATGACGGGGAGTGGGGGAAACCATGGCTAAGGTATTCGCGATCGCCAACCAGAAAGGCGGCGTCGGCAAGACCACGACCTGTATCAATCTCGCCGCATCGCTGGTTGCCACCAAGCGACGCGTGCTGATGATCGACCTCGATCCACAGGGCAATGCCACCACCGGCAGCGGTGTGGATAAGTTGTCCCTGGATCATTCCATCTACGACGTGCTGACCGGCGAGTGCGACCTGGCCCAGGCCATGCAGTTCTCCGAGCACGGCGGCTACCAGCTGCTGCCCGCCAACCGCGACCTCACTGCCGCGGAAGTGGTGCTGCTGGAGATGGACATGAAAGAGCACCGCCTGCGCCAGGCGTTGGCTCCCATTCGCGAGAACTACGATTTCATCCTCATCGACTGCCCGCCGTCGCTGTCGATGCTGACCGTCAACGCCCTGTCCGCCTCGGACGGCGTGATCATTCCGATGCAGTGTGAGTACTACGCGCTGGAAGGCCTGACCGACCTGATGAACAGCATCCAGCGCATTGCCGAGCGGCTGAACCCGGCGCTGAAGATCGAGGGCCTGCTGCGTACCATGTACGACCCGCGCATCAGCCTGACCAACGACGTCAGCGCGCAGCTGCAGGAACACTTCGGCGACAAGCTCTACACCACCGTGATCCCGCGCAACGTGCGACTGGCCGAGGCACCCAGCTTCGGCATGCCGGCGCTGGTCTACGACAAGCAATCCCGCGGTGCCCTCGCCTACCTGGCGCTGGCCGGCGAGCTGGTGCGCCGCCAGCGCTCCGCCCGCACCACCGCCACCGCCTAAAGATTAAGGAACCCGCATGGCCGCCAAGAAACGAGGTCTCGGACGCGGGCTGGATGCCCTGCTCAGTGGCTCCAGCGCCGCTACCCTGCAGGAAGAAGCCGTTCAGGTCGACAACAAGGAACTCCAGCACCTGCCGCTGGACCTGATCCAGCGCGGCAAATACCAGCCGCGCCGCGATATGGACCCGCAGGCCCTGGAAGAACTCGCCCAGTCCATCAAGGCCCAGGGCGTGATGCAGCCCATCGTGGTGCGCCCCATCGACAAGGGCCGCTACGAGATCATCGCCGGCGAGCGTCGCTGGCGTGCCAGCCAGCAGGCCGGCCTGGACAAGATCCCGGCCATGGTCCGCGAAGTGCCGGACGAAGCCGCCATCGCCATGGCGCTGATCGAGAACATCCAGCGCGAGGACCTCAACCCCATCGAGGAAGCCGCCGCGCTGCAACGCCTGCAGCAGGAATTCCAGCTGACCCAGCAGCAGGTCGCCGACGCCGTCGGCAAATCCCGCGTGACCGTGGCCAACCTCCTGCGCCTGATCGCCCTGCCGGACGAGATCAAGACCCTGCTGTCCCATGGCGACCTGGAAATGGGCCATGCCCGTGCCCTGCTCGGATTGCCCGAGAATCGGCAGGTCGAAGGTGCGCGACATGTTGTCGCACGCGGCCTCACCGTGCGCCAGACCGAAGCCCTGGTGCGCCAGTGGCTCAATGCCCCCGCGGAACCTGTCAAACCGGTCAAGAGCGATCCGGACATCAGCCGCCTGGAACAGCGCCTGGCTGAGCGCCTGGGCGCTCCGGTGCAGATTCGTCACGGGCAGAAGGGCAAGGGACAGTTGGTGATTCGCTACAACTCCCTCGACGAATTGCAGGGCGTCCTCGCCCACATCCGCTGACGCCAGCGACTATGTAGGGGTCGTCGGAAATCACTACCTGACGGTTGAACGGGTATGCGGCGCCCCCTATACTCTGCGCGCAATTTTGTCGGCACAAAGTATGCCAAGTTGTTGATTTGCGAAGCCGACGCCAGAGGACTGTGAGACAGATGGAACCCCGCAAGCCCAATCGCCTGCCCTTCCATCGCCAACCGGCTTTTCGCCTGTTGCTCGTCCAACTGGTGGTGCTGCTTATCGGTGCAGCGGCCCTGTGGTTTGCCCAGGGATCGGTCGCAGGCTATTCCGGCCTGCTGGGTGGCCTGATTGCGTGGTTGCCGAATCTGTACTTTGCTCGCAAGGCGTTCCGCTACAGCGGCGCCCGTTCAGCCCAGCTGATAGTCCGGTCCTTTTATGCCGGCGAGGCGGGAAAACTGATTCTGACGGCAGTGCTCTTCGCACTGACGTTCGCAGGTGTGAAGCCTTTGGCGCCACTGGCGCTGTTCGGCATCTACCTGCTGACCCTGGTGGTCAGCTGGTTTGCACCCCTGCTGATGCGAAACACATTTACAAGACCTTAGAGCGATTGAGGCAAACATGGCAGCAGAAAGCGCTTCGGGTTACATCCAGCACCACTTGCAGAACCTGACCTTCGGTCGTCTGCAGGACGGTTCCTGGGGGTTCGCCCACACCGCCGAACAAGCCAAGGAAATGGGCTTCTGGGCATTCCACGTTGATACCCTGGGTTGGTCCGTATTCCTCGGCCTGGTATTCATCTTCCTTTTCCGCATGGCGGCCAAGAAGGCTACCAGCGGTCAACCTGGCGGCCTGCAGAACTTCGTCGAAGTTCTGGTCGAGTTCGTCGACGGCAGCGTGAAGGACACCTTCCACGGCCGTAACCCGCTGATCGCACCCCTGGCGCTCACCGTGTTCGTCTGGATCTTCCTGATGAACCTGATCGACCTGGTGCCCGTGGACTTCCTGCCGCTGGCGGCTCAGGCGGTCACCGGCAACGAACACCTGTTCTTCCGCGCCGTATCCACCACCGACCCGAATGCCACCTTCGGCATGTCGATCGCGGTGTTCGCGCTGATCATCTTCTACAGCATCAAGGTCAAGGGCATCGGCGGCTTCCTCGGCGAACTGACCCTGCACCCGTTCCACAGCAGCAACATCGTGGTTCAGATCATCCTGATCCCGGTGAACTTCCTGCTCGAGTTCGTGACCCTGATCGCCAAGCCGGTATCCCTGGCACTGCGTCTGTTCGGCAACATGTACGCCGGCGAGCTGATCTTCATCCTGATCGCCGTGATGTTCGGTACCGGCATCCTCTGGCTGGGCGGCATGGGTGTCGTGCTGAACTGGGCGTGGGCCGTGTTCCACATCCTGATCATCACCCTGCAGGCGTTCATCTTCATGATGCTGACCATCGTCTACCTGTCGATGGCCCACGAAGACAGCCACTGATCAAAAGATTCTGTACGCCCTCTCCCCTTGCGGGAGGGGGTGAAAGAAGAGTTTCACCACCTTAACTTGCTTCACCTTTAACCAACACGACAAAAAGTCGGGAGGAAAAATGGAAACTGTAGTTGGACTCACTGCTATCGCCGTTGCTCTGCTGATCGGTCTGGGCGCTCTGGGTACCGCCATCGGCTTCGGCCTGCTGGGCGGCAAGTTCCTGGAAGGCGCTGCTCGCCAGCCGGAAATGGTTCCGATGCTGCAGGTGAAAATGTTCATCGTCGCCGGTCTGCTCGACGCCGTGACCATGATCGGTGTTGGTATCGCTCTGTTCTTCACCTTCGCTAACCCGTTCATCGCTCAGGTTGCCCAGTAATTTCCGCAGTGCGGAAATCTGTGACTGAACAACGAACGAGCGAGGTATTGGCGTGAACATTAATGCAACTCTGATCGGCCAGGCCATCGCGTTCGCCATCTTCGTCATCTTCTGCATGAAGTTCGTATGGCCGCCGGTCATCGCGGCTCTGCACGAGCGTCAGAAGAAGATCGCCGACGGCCTGGACGCTGCCAACCGCGCGGCTCGTGACCTGGAACTGGCCCACGAGAAAGCGGGTCAGCAACTGCGCGAAGCCAAGGCTCAGGCAGCCGAAATCATCGAGCAGGCGAAGAAGAGCGCTAACCAGATCGTTGACGAAGCCCGTGATCAGGCCCGTGCCGAAGGTGATCGCATGATTGCCCAGGCCAAGGCCCAGATCGAGCAGGAACTCAACAGCGTCAAGGACGCCCTGCGTGCCCAAGTGGGTGCCCTGGCCGTCTCCGGCGCCGAGAAGATCCTGGGTGCTTCGATCGATGCCAACGCGCAAAAGCAGCTGGTTGATCAACTGGCCGCCGAGATCTAAGCAGAGGGCGATATGGCAGAACTGACCACATTGGCTCGTCCTTACGCGAAGGCGGCTTTCGAGTACGCCCAGGCTCATCAGCAATTGGCCGATTGGTCTGCTGCTCTGGGTGTGCTGGCTGCAGTGTCGCAGGACGACACCGTGCGCCAGCTGCTCAAAGAGCCTCAGCTGACCGCCGCAGCCAAGGCTGACGCGCTGATCGACGTGTGTGGCGACAAGCTCAATGCTCCGGCCCAGAACTTCGTCCGGACTGTGGCTGAAAACAAGCGGCTCGACCTGCTGCCGACCATCTTCGAGATGTTCGAGCAACTCAAGGCCGAGCAGGAAAAGCTGGTCGAGGTCGAGGTCACCAGTGCCTTCGCCCTGGACCAGGAACAGCAGGACAAACTCGCCAAGGCTCTCAGCGCCCGGCTCAGTCGCGAAGTGCGACTTCATGCGTCGGAAGACGCGAGCCTGATCGGCGGCGTGGTGATCCGCGCCGGTGACTTGGTAATCGATGGCTCGGTGCGCGGCAAGCTCGCGAAACTGGCCGAAGCGTTGAAATCTTGAGTTTGAAGGGGCAGCGGCATGCAGCAACTCAATCCTTCCGAAATTAGTGAAATCATCAAGGGGCGCATCGAGAAACTCGACGTCGCCTCGCAAGCGCGCAACGAAGGCACCATCGTCAGTGTTTCCGATGGCATCGTGCGCATCTTCGGTCTGGCCGACGTCATGTACGGCGAAATGATCGAATTCCCGGGCGGCGTCTACGGTATGGCGCTGAACCTGGAGCAAGACTCCGTTGGTGCTGTGGTACTGGGTGAATACCAGGACCTCAAAGAAGGCATGAATGCCAAGTGCACCGGCCGCATCCTGGAAGTACCGGTTGGTCCGGAACTGCTGGGTCGCGTTGTCGACGCACTGGGCAACCCGATCGATGGCAAAGGCCCGATCGATGCCAAGCTGACCGACGCCGTCGAGAAAGTGGCACCGGGCGTGATCTGGCGTAAGTCGGTAGACCAGCCGGTTCAGACCGGTTACAAGTCGGTCGACGCCATGATCCCGGTAGGCCGTGGCCAGCGCGAGCTGATCATCGGTGACCGTCAGATCGGTAAGACCGCCCTGGCCGTCGACGCCATCATCAACCAGAAAGACAGCGGCATCCGCTGCGTATACGTTGCCATCGGTCAGAAGCAATCGACCATCGCCAACGTCGTTCGCAAGCTGGAAGAAAACGGTGCCCTGGCCAACACCATCGTGGTCGTTGCCAGCGCCTCCGAATCCGCTGCTCTGCAGTACCTGGCGCCGTACTCCGGCTGCACCATGGGCGAATACTTCCGCGACCGCGGTGAAGACGCCCTGATCGTGTACGATGACCTGTCCAAGCAGGCCGTTGCCTACCGCCAGATCTCCCTGCTGCTGCGCCGTCCGCCGGGCCGTGAAGCCTACCCGGGCGACGTGTTCTATCTCCACAGCCGTCTGCTGGAGCGCGCTTCCCGCGTTTCCGAAGAGTACGTCGAGAAGTTCACCAACGGCGAAGTGAAAGGCAAGACCGGTTCCCTGACCGCCCTGCCGATCATCGAAACCCAGGCTGGTGACGTTTCCGCGTTCGTTCCGACCAACGTGATCTCCATCACCGACGGTCAGATCTTCCTGGAAACCTCCATGTTCAACTCGGGTATCCGTCCGGCCGTCAACGCCGGTATCTCGGTATCCCGTGTGGGTGGCGCGGCTCAGACCAAGATCATCAAGAAGCTGTCCGGCGGTATCCGTACCGCGCTGGCCCAGTACCGTGAACTGGCGGCCTTCGCCCAGTTCGCTTCGGACCTGGACGACGCGACCCGCAAGCAGCTTGAGCATGGTCAGCGCGTTACCGAGCTGATGAAGCAGAAGCAGTACGCGCCGATGTCCATCGCCGAGATGTCGCTGTCCCTGTACGCCGCCGAACGTGGCTTCCTGCAGGACGTCGAGATCGCCAAAGTAGGCGCCTTCGAACAGGCGTTGATCGCTTACTTCCAGCGCGAGCACGCCGCTCTGCTGGCGAAGATCAACGAGAAGGGTGACTTCAACGACGAAATCGACGCAGGCATTAAAGCCGGCATCGAGAAGTTCAAGGCCACCCAAACCTGGTAAGCCGCAGCGGGGGTCGGTAACGGCCCCCGCCTGCTAACCCGATAGGTGTGAAATGGCAGGCGCAAAAGAGATTCGCAGCAAGATTGCGAGCATCAAAAGCACGCAAAAAATCACCAATGCCATGGAAAAGGTGGCGGTGAGCAAAATGCGCAAGGCACAACTGCGCATGGCGGCCGGCCGTCCCTACGCGGAGCGCATTCGCCAGGTGATCGGCCATCTGGCCAACGCCAACCCCGAGTACCGTCATCCGTTCATGGTCGAGCGTGAAGTCAAGCGCGTCGGCTACATCGTGGTGAGCTCCGACCGTGGTCTGGCCGGCGGCCTGAACATCAACCTGTTCAAGGCGCTCGTCAAGGACATGGCAGCCCAGCGCGATCGTGGCGCGGAGATCGACCTCTGCGTGATCGGTGCCAAGGGTGCATCCTTCTTCAAGAACTATGGCGGCAACGTGGTTGCAGCCATCAGTCACCTGGGCGAAGAGCCGTCGATCAACGATCTGATCGGCAGCGTCAAGGTCATGCTGGATGCCTACCTGGAAGGGCGTATCGATCGCCTGTACGTGGTTTCCAACAAGTTCGTCAACACCATGACCCAGAAGCCGACCGTGGAGCAGATGATTCCGCTGGTGGCCGAGGACAATGCAGACCTGAAACACCACTGGGACTACCTCTACGAGCCCGACGCCAAGGCCCTCCTCGATGGCCTGCTGGTGCGCTACGTGGAATCCCAGGTGTATCAGGCGGTGGTTGAGAACAACGCCTGTGAGCAGGCGGCCCGGATGATTGCAATGAAGAACGCTACCGACAACGCCGGTGATCTGATCAGCGAACTCCAGCTGGTCTACAACAAGGCGCGTCAGGCGGCGATCACCCAGGAAATCTCGGAAATCGTCGGCGGCGCTGCCGCGGTGTAAGAACAGGTTCAAAATTCAGAGGAACCAGACATGAGTAGCGGACGTATCGTTCAAATCATCGGCGCCGTGATCGACGTGGAATTCCCGCGCGATGCCGTGCCGAGCATCTACGAGGCCCTGAAGGTTCAGGGCGTCGAAACCACCCTCGAAGTTCAGCAGCAGCTGGGCGACGGCGTGGTTCGTTCCATTGCA
This sequence comes from Pseudomonas sp. PSE14, assembly GCF_029203285.1. Taxonomy (NCBI): domain Bacteria; kingdom Pseudomonadati; phylum Pseudomonadota; class Gammaproteobacteria; order Pseudomonadales; family Pseudomonadaceae; genus Pseudomonas; species Pseudomonas sp. PSE14. Next base: position 5,962,278 of record NZ_CP115669.1, on the reverse strand, counting down.
ATGGGTTCCACCGAAGGCCTCAAGCGTGGCCTGAACGTGGAAAGCACCGGCGCAGCCATCTCCGTACCGGTCGGTAAAGCGACCCTGGGCCGGATCATGGACGTACTGGGCAACCCGATCGACGAAGCCGGTCCCATCGGCGAAGAAGAGCGTTGGGGTATCCACCGCGAAGCTCCCTCCTATGCCGATCAGGCTGGCGGCAACGAGCTGCTGGAAACCGGCATCAAGGTAATCGACCTGGTCTGCCCGTTCGCCAAGGGTGGTAAGGTCGGTCTGTTCGGTGGCGCCGGTGTAGGCAAGACCGTAAACATGATGGAGCTGATCCGTAACATCGCCATCGAGCACAGCGGTTATTCCGTGTTCGCTGGTGTGGGCGAGCGTACCCGTGAGGGCAACGACTTCTACCACGAGATGAAGGACTCCAACGTTCTGGACAAAGTGGCCCTGGTATACGGCCAGATGAACGAGCCGCCGGGTAACCGTCTGCGCGTTGCACTGACCGGCCTGACCATGGCCGAGAAGTTCCGTGACGAAGGTCGTGACGTACTGCTGTTCATCGACAACATCTACCGTTACACCCTCGCCGGTACCGAAGTGTCCGCACTGCTGGGCCGTATGCCGTCCGCAGTAGGTTATCAGCCGACCCTGGCCGAAGAGATGGGCGTTCTGCAGGAGCGCATCACCTCCACCAAGCAAGGCTCGATCACCTCGATCCAGGCCGTATACGTTCCCGCGGACGACCTGACCGACCCGAGCCCGGCGACCACCTTCGCCCACCTTGACGCTACCGTGGTACTGTCCCGTGACATCGCCTCGCTGGGTATCTACCCGGCCGTGGACCCGCTGGACTCCACCTCCCGTCAGCTGGACCCGCTGGTCATCGGCCAGGATCACTACGACACCGCTCGTGGCGTGCAGTACATCCTGCAGCGCTACAAGGAGCTGAAGGACATCATCGCGATCCTCGGCATGGACGAACTGTCCGAGTCCGACAAGCTGCTGGTGGCTCGTGCTCGTAAGATCCAGCGCTTCCTGTCCCAGCCGTTCTTCGTGGCAGAAGTCTTCACCGGTTCCCCGGGCAAGTACGTCTCCCTGAAGGACACCATCGCTGGCTTCAAAGGCATCCTCAACGGTGACTACGACCACCTGCCCGAGCAGGCGTTCTACATGGTCGGCGGCATCGAAGAAGCCATCGAGAAAGCGAAGAAGCTGTAATCCGTGCGCCCGGAAACGGGCGCTTACGTGAGGCAAGGGTATGGCTATTACAGTCCACTGCGACATCGTCAGCGCCGAAGCGGAGATCTTCTCCGGTCTGGTCGAGCTGGTCGTTGCGCACGGCTCCCTGGGTGATCTGGGTATCGCTCCGGGCCACGCGCCGCTGATCACCGAGCTCAAGCCGGGTCCGATCCGCCTGGTGAAGCAGGGTGGCGAGCAGGAGGTGTACTACATCTCCGGCGGCTTCCTCGAAGTACAGCCGAACATGGTCAAGGTTCTCGCCGACACCGTGATTCGCGCAGGCGACCTCGACGAAGCGGCTGCCCAGACCGCACTGAAGGAAGCTGAGAAGGCTCTGCACAGCAAAGGTGCCGAGTTCGACTACAGCTCCGCCGCAGCCCGCCTGGCCGAAGCCGCAGCGCAACTGCGCACGGTCCAGCAGGTTCGCAAGAAGTTCGGCGGCTGAGCCGCGCGAAGCTCCTCGGGGCTTCAGCGACAAATTGGAAAAGGGTAGCCTTGGCTACCCTTTTTCTTTTTCTACACCCGGGGTTTCCCCGCTCACCAGGACGGTCTGTCATTCATGTCCCTCGAAATCGTCATTCTCGCCGCTGGCCAGGGCACGCGCATGCGTTCGGCCCTGCCGAAAGTCCTCCACCCGGTCGCTGGCAAGCCGATGCTCGGCCATGTGATCGATACCGCGCGCACGCTCAATCCTTCCCGCATCCACGTGGTGATCGGGCACGGTGCGGAGCTGGTGCGTGAACGCCTGCAGGCGGACGACCTGAATTTCGTGATCCAGGAGCAGCAGCTCGGCACCGGCCATGCGGTGGCCCAGGCCGCGCCGTTCCTGAGTGCGGACAAGGTGCTGATCCTCTACGGCGACGTGCCGCTGATCGAGCAGCCGACCCTGGAGCGCCTGATGGCCCAGGCCAATGCCGAACAGCTGGCACTGCTGACCGTCGAACTGGATGACCCGACCGGCTACGGCCGCATCATCCGTGACGCTGCTGGCGAGGTTCAGGCCATCGTCGAGCAGAAGGACGCGTCCCCCGAGCAGCGCGCCATCCGCGAAGGCAACACCGGCATCCTCGCCGTGCCGCGCGAGCGCCTGGCCGGCTGGCTGTCGCGCCTGTCCAATTCCAACGCCCAGGGCGAGTACTACCTGACTGACGTGATCGCCATGGCCGTGGCCGATGGCCTGCGCGTCGCCACTGCGCAGCCCCAGGCGGCCATGGAAGTCCAGGGCGCCAACGATCGCCTGCAGCTCTCCGAGTTGGAACGCTTCTTCCAGCAGCGCGTGGCGCGTCGACTGATGGCCCAGGGCGTGACCCTGATCGATCCGGCACGCTTCGACGTGCGTGGCGAGGTCAGCGTCGGCCGCGACGTGCAGATCGACATCAACGTGATCCTCGAAGGCTTGGTGGAAATCGAGGACAACGTACAGATCGGTCCGAACTGCTACATCAAGGACAGCACCCTGCGCCGTGGCGCCATCATCAAGGCCAACTCGCACCTGGAAGGCGCCCACGTCGGTCCGGACAGCGATGTCGGCCCGTTCGCCCGCCTGCGTCCGGGCAGCGTGCTGGAGCGCCAGGTGCATGTGGGTAACTTTGTCGAGCTGAAGAACGCCCACCTGCAGGACGGCGTGAAGGTCGGCCACCTGACCTACCTGGGCGACAGTGAAGTCGGTGCGCGCACCAACATCGGCGCCGGCACCATCACCTGCAACTACGACGGCGCCAACAAATGGCGCACTACCATCGGCGAAGACGTCTTCATCGGCTCCAACAACTCCCTGGTCGCGCCTGTGGATATCGGCTCCGGCGCCACGACTGGCGCGGGTTCTACCGTTACCGCAGAGGTTCCGGCCGGCACCCTGGCGGTCGGTCGCGCCAAGCAGCGCGTGATCGATGGCTGGAAGCGTCCGGAAAAGATCAAGAAGCCCTGACGTCACCTCATTCCGCCTGTGGGTAAGTCTTTATTCACAGGTGGGGCTACGCTATTTCGTTATCCACAGACGTTTTCCTCACCCGTGCTGCCGCTCGGGTAGGGGCGTCTTTCCTGCCGGAGTTTCTCGATCATGCTCGGCGTCGCCGTCCTGATCTTTCTGATCACCGACCCGTTCGGCAACATCGCGGTGTTCCTTGCCGCACTGAAATCCGTCCCGGCCGAACGCCGGCTCAAGGTCGCCCTGCGCGAACTGCTGCTCGCGCTTGGCCTGCTGCTGATCTTCCTGACCCTTGGCGAGCACATCCTCACCGGCCTGGGGCTGTCGAAGGAGGCCACCGGGATCGCTGGCGGCATCATTCTCTTCGTGGTCGCCATGCGCCTGATCTTCCCGACCCCGCAGGGTGTGCTGGGCGACATGCCCGACAGCGAACCGCTGCTGGTGCCGCTGGCCACCCCCGCCGTGGCCGGCCCGTCAGCGCTGGCCATGCTGATCACCCTGCGCACCACCTACACCGGCCCGTTGTGGGAGTTGTACCTGGCGGTGATTCTCGCCTGGGCGGCGACGGCGCTGATCCTACTGCAGGCCTCGTTCCTGCAGCGCTTCCTCGGCCCTCGCGGGCTGACCGCCGTGGAGCGCCTGGCCGGCATGTTGCTGATCATGCTCAGCGTGAACATGCTCCTGCAGAACCTGCGCAGCGTCCTGCACATTGCAGCGTGAGTGAGCCCATGACCCTTCGCATCCCCTGTCTCGCCCTGTCCGCCTTGCTGCTAGCCGGCTGCGCCGAGCAGGGGCTGCAGATCGATCGCTCGCATGTCTCGCGCAACCAGGACAGCCGCGTCCAGTACATCATCATCCACTACACGTCGGAGAACCTGTCGCGTTCGCTGAAGGTCCTGACGCAGGGTGAGGTCAGCGCGCATTACCTGATCGGCGACCAGCCGCCGACCATCTACGAGCTGGTGGACGAGAACCGCCGTGCCTGGCACGCCGGGCAGAGCGAATGGCAGGGCCGCACCTGGCTGAACTCCACGTCGATCGGCATCGAACTGGTCAATCCCGGCTATCGTGAAACCCCCAATGGCAAGATCTGGTATCCCTACCCGGACGGGCAGATCGATGCACTGATCGCCCTGCTCAAGGACATCAGCAAGCGCCAGGGCATCACCCCGGAACACATCCTCGGCCACAGCGACATCGCCCCGCAGCGCAAGGTCGATCCGGGCCCGCTGTTCCCCTGGAAGAAGCTCGCCGATGCCGGCCTGATCCCCTGGCCGAAGCCGGGCGAGATTGCCCGCCGCCTGGGTGAGCTGAACGGCCAGTTGCCCGCCCCGGGGTGGTTCCAGCAACAGTTGGCGCGCCATGGCTACGCGGTGCCGCTCGACGGGGTGCTGGATGAGGAAACTCGCAACGTGATTGCCGCCTTCCAGATGCGCTTCCGCCCGGACCGTTTCGACGGCGAGCCGGACCTGGAAACCGCAGCGCTGTTGCTGGCCGTGCCGACCAGTTAAACCGGCAGCAGCAGGTAGAAGCGCGAGCCTTTGCCCGGCTGCGAGTGCAGCAGGATGCGCCCGCCGTGCAGTTGGACGATCTCCTTGCACAGGGCCAGGCCGAGGCCGGCGCCGCCTTTCTTGCGCCCAACCTGGACGAAGGGCTCGAAGATGCGGCTCTGCTGGCTGAAGGGAATCCCGTCGCCGTTGTCCTCCACGGCTATTGCCACTCGTTCATCGTGACAGCGGGCCTGCAGCCGGATGACGCCACCCTCGTGGGTGTGACGCAGGGCGTTGCTGATCAGGTTATCGATGACCCGTTCGATCTGCAGGCGGTCGAGGTTGATCGGCGGCAGGTCGGCGGCGGTTTCCAGCTGGATGTCGATGAGCTGATTGTGTGCCTGACCCTCGAAGCGTTGCCTGGCCTGCGCGAGGATGTCGGTGATGTCGCAGGGCTGCAGGTCGAGTTTCTGCGTGCCGCTCTGGTACCGGGAGAAATTCAGCAGATCGCCGATCAGCAGCACCAGCCGCCGCATCTCCTCATCGACCGTGGTGATCAGATCGTGCTCGCGGGAGTCTTTGGGAAAGGCCAGACGCTCGGAAAGCAGGCCGAAGGCCATGTGCATGCCGGTCACCGGCGTGCGCAGCTCATGGGAGGCGCGCAGCACGAAGTCGTTGCGCACCCGCTCGAAGGCGCGTTGCTCGGTGACATCCCGCAGCACCATCACCGCGCCGATATTGCGTCCATCGTCGTGGGTGACCGGTGACATGCCCCAGGTCAGTAGCCGCTGTTCCCCATTGACCTCCACCACCAGGTCCCGGGGCGTTTCCTCCAGCAGGTTGCCTGCCAGAACTCGCTGGGTGGCCTGGGACAGCTCCGGGCTATCCAGCAGCGTGCCCAGGTCCTGTCCATGGGGATCGCTCCGGGAGAACAACTGGCGGCTGGCGACCGGGTTGGCGTGCTCGATGCGGCCGTCTCGATCGAGGATCACCAGGCCGTCGTCGATGCTGTCGAGCACGGCTTGCAGGCGCCGGCGCCCGTAGCCGATGGCTTCGGTGTTGGTCTCCCGGTACAGGCGCAGGGCCTCCGCCATCAGACCGAAGCGGCGGCTCAGGGCGGCCAGCTCATCCACCGGGGAAATCGGCAGGGTCAGGTCGAAGTCACCCTGTCCGATCTTGTCCGCCGCCTTGGCCAGTGCGCCGATGGGGGCGCCGAAGCGGCGGGCGATGCTGTGGGCGGTAATGAAGCCGATCAGCAGTATGGCCACGCCCACCAGCCCGAGCAGCCCACTGATCAGTAGCGTCCGCGTGCGCGCATCGCTTTCCTGGGTGTCGATGTTGCGCATGGCGAACTCATGCAGCGCGAGCAACTGCTGACGAAGTCCGTCCAGGTTGCGGCTGAGGTCGCTGTCGGCCAGCAGTTCGGGGCGTCCGGGCCCCGGGTTGTCCGTGGCTGCGACGAATTGCCGGTGGGCGCCGGCTATCTGCTGCAACAGCTGCCGTTCCGTGTCGCTGGAAGCCTGCTGCTGGCCTCGCGCCAGGGCATTGCGGAAGGACTGGCGGGCGGTCTCCAGGCGCTGGGTGTCGGGTTCCGTGTTGAGAACCTGGACCAGCTCGTCGCCCAGGGCCTGGCGCAACTGCTGGCTGACCTCGATGGTGTCGAAATTGCGCTGGATGAGTTCCGCCTGCTCGCGACCGGTGAGCACCACGCTGAACAGCCCCAGCAGCAGTCCCAGCAGGGCCACCGTCATGAGCGCCGAGATGCTCAGGAAGAGCTGGGTGCGCAACGTCAGCGACAGGGGCAGTTTCACAGGCTGTATTGCTTGCGCTTGCGGTAAAGCGTGGAGGCGTCGATGCCCAGGGTCTTGGCGGCCTGATCGAGGGTTGCGCTGGAGGCCATCACCGCGGCGATGTGGGCTTTTTCCAGCTCCTCCAGGCTGAGCGATTCGCCGATGCGTGGTGTGGCGTTTGTCGAATGCTCGCTGGGTGCCAGGTGTTCGATACCGATCAGCTCCTGATTGCAGATAATGCTCGCACGTTCGATAACGTTTCTCAGCTCACGGACATTGCCGGGCCAGCCGTAGCGGCGTAGCAGGTCACGGGCCTCATCGGTGAAGCCGCGGGCCGGGCGGCCGTAATCCTTGACGAAGCGGGCGAGGAAGCGCTCGGCAAGGTTCAGGATATCTTCGGCGCGTTCGCGCAAGGGTGGCAGGTTCAGCACGATGACGTTCAGCCGGTACAGCAGGTCTTCGCGGAAGCTGCCCTGGGCGACCATGCCGGCCAGATCGCGGTTGGTCGCTGCAAGGATGCGTACGTCGGCGGTGCGCGTCACCGGGTCGCCCACCCGCTCGTACTCCTTGTCCTGGATGAAGCGCAGCAGCTTGGGTTGCAGGTTCAGGGGGAAGTCGCCGATCTCGTCGAGGAACAGGGTGCCGCCGTCGGCTTGGCTGATGCGTCCAAGGGTGTTCTCGGTGGCGCCGGTGAATGCGCCGCGGCTGTGTCCGAACAGTTCGCTTTCGGTCAGCTCGGCGCTCAGCGATGGGCAGTTGATGGTCACGCAGGGTTTTTTCGCCCGCTTGCTCCAGCCATGGATGGCCCGCGCCAGTTCGCCCTTGCCGGAGCCGGACTCGCCAAGGATGAGGATGTTGGCGTCGGTGGCGGCCACCTGGCGGGCGGTTTCCAGGACCGCAGCCATGGCCGGGCTCTGCGATTCGAGCACGTCGCCCTGCTTGCGCATCTCGCCTTCCAGCGCCTCGATACGTGCCGTGAGCTGGTGGACCTCCAACTGCTTGGCGGCGGCCAGGCGCAACTGATCGGGACTGCAGGGTTTCACCAGGTAGTCGGCGGCGCCGCCCTGCATGGCGTTTACCGCGCTGTCCACGGCGGAATGGGCGGTGATGATGACGACGCGCATCCAGGGGGCTTGCACGCGCATCTGGGCGAGCACGTCCAGGCCGTTGTCCTCGCCCAGGCGCAGATCGAGGAAGCACAGGTCGAAAACCTGTCGTTGCAGCAGCGTGTCGGCCTGGGCGGCGCTGCTGGCGGTCGCCACGCTATAGCCTTCATCTTCCAGGCAATAGCGGAACGAGCGCAGGATGGAAGGCTCGTCATCGACCAGAAGGATGCGGCCTTGTTGCTCAGGCGGAGCGTCCATTCAGGGTGATCCTCATTATTTGTCTTAGGTTATTTCTTAGTCCCGGAAATTTCGTGCAAGTTGCAAAGGCTCTTTCCAGAGCATCGGGCAGGGTGCAAGGACAGAGTTATCCACACGGTAGGTAATGCGTTGAAATAAAAGGACTTATCAACAGGATGGCACTGGCATGGGCATTTTGCTGTCTCTACTGGCAGTACAGAAAAACGCCAAGGAGCGCACCATGCCCACCCCGAAGCTGCTTGTCCTGGCCCTCGGCAGCGTGCTGCTGGCCACTCAGCCGTTGGTCGGCCAGGCCGAGGAATCCACCCTTACCGAACAGTTGGCCGAGGCGCGCCAGGAGGGATCGATCTGGACCGCCATCAACCTCAACCGCGACCTGAAGCCCTTCAAGCTCAGCGTGGATGTGGAAAAGGGCCGTGCCGTGCTGGGCGGCAAGGTTGCCAGCGATGAACAGCGCGAACTGGCGGCGCAGGTCGCCATGAGCGTCGAAGGCATCACCTCTGTGGATAACCGCATTACCGTCGATCCGGCGCTCGCCAGCGGCGAGGCGCCGCGCAGCGATGCGGTACAGCGCTGGGACGATGCGGCGCTGGCCGCCCGGGTCAAAGCCAAGCTGCTGTTGGACAAGCCTGCTGAAGGTCTGGATATCAAGGTCTCCAGCAAGGCCGGTGCGGTCACCCTGGAGGGTACGGTGCCCAGCGAGGAAGCCAGTCAGCAGGCTTCCCACCTTGCCGCACAGACCGAAGGCGTCGCCTCTGTGGATAACCGCTTGAAGGTGGTGCCGGAAGGTTCGTCGACCAAGAAGCTGGAAGACTCTGTGAACGATGCCCAGGCCGCGGTCAGCGATGCCTGGATCACCAGCCAGATCAAGGCTGACGTGCTGGCGCGCCATGCGTTGAGCGGGCTTTCCATTGGCGTGTCGACCCGTGATGGTGTGGTCAGCCTCAGTGGCGTGGTGCCCAGCAATGCCGAGCGCCAGCAACTGATCGACACCGCGCGCAAGACCCGCGGCGTTCATGAAGTGGACGCCAGTGCCTTGAAGGTGGCCGGCCAGACCACCGGTCTGTATCGACCGCCCCTGGACGACATTCACGCGTGAGCCGTACCCGATGAGTGATCGCAGCCAGGCCTTCACCGGGCGGTTGCAAAATGCATGGTGAAAGCCTGGCAATCGTGCAGGATGCGGGCGGAAAAGTCCTGCTTAAGTGACCCAACGCATTGTTTTAAAAGGATAAAAAAGACAGCAACAGCCTGGCATGTGGCGTGCAGACTCCCAAGGAAATCAGATCATGCGGCCGGCAATGGCAAGGAGGCTCGCAACGGCCAGGAGAGTCGGGATGAATAGCCACGAAACACGTGTCGATGTCTGGAGCCGGGTCCTGCTGGCCATCGCCCTGCTGCTTTTGCTGATCCACCAGACGCAACTGATGTCGCCACTCTCGGGCTATCCCCGCGTATTTATCCCCAGCGCTTATAGCGTGCTACCGGCTGCCCCGCGTTATCCACAGCCCCTTCCGGCCAGGGATAACTTCGACCGGCAGTGGAGCGCGAAACCCCAGGAGTCGCAGGCGGCATCCCCGCGTCGCGGGGGGTGGGTGTTCTGAATCCACGGCCGGCTGGCCTGAACCTCGGGAGCGGGGTCATCCACGCGGCTACTCCGGCAGCGGCGCCGAATCGACCACGAGATAGAGGAGAAATCCCATGCTCAGTTGGGCTCTGACATTCCTGATCATCGCCATCATCGCCGGCGTGCTTGGTTTCGGCGGAATTGCGGGCGCTGCGACCAGCATTGCCAAGATCCTGTTCGTACTGTTCCTGGTGCTGTTCGTCGCGTCGTTCATCGTCGGGCGCTGGCGAGGCTGACGCCATTTCTATACTGATGACGAGCACGGTGATGGATTTCATCCACAAGCTGCTGATCGGTCTCCTGCTGCTGGCCGGCGTCGGGGCCCAGGCCCTGGCGTTGGGGCCGGACAGGATCACCGGGCAGCGGGTCGACCAACTGATGGCTTCCGATCAACAGTACCGGCAGACCTGGCACTCCGTGGTGCGCAACGAAGATCAGTTGCCCGGCTGGGTAACGAATCTCACCGGCACCTCGATGCCGATGCACTCGGTCGACCAGCCGGGCGGCAAGTACCTGGTAGGCGAACTGTGCGAGGCCTACGACTGCACCAGGCACCGGCTCTATGTCGCCTTCACCTGGGATAAACAGAAGGCCTATGCCCTCTACGTGACCGTGCCCGAAGGGTTGCCGCCGGACCAGGCGCCGAGCCGGCACGCCCGCCTGCGCTGGCTGGGCAAACCCGATGACGCGGTGAAAAGCATTCTGGATGAGGAGCTCAGGAGTGATCCGAGCTGGTTCTGATTGCGCGTGGCCGACGGCCTGCGCATGACCAGGGGGCCGGGATGTTCGGGGTGATTCAGGCCCTGAGCGACTCTGGGGTACAGGGGGTACCTCCGCAACGGCGGACCAGGTCAGGGTAAAAGGCTGCGGCGGAGCCGGAGTGGGGAGGAGACATCGTCCTCACCTCGGTTCCGCGGAGCCGGACCGGTTACGGCTTGAAGTTGGCGGCGTCGCGCGCCCAGCCGTCGAGCACGGGTTTCAGGTCGTTGAGCGTCAGCTGCGTGCTGGAGTTCTCCAGCGCCTCGCCAGCGCCTTTGCGCACCACCTTGGCCACCGGCTTGCTGGTGGCGCCGTCCAGCGCTTCCATCTCCACATAGACCTCGGTTGCCTGGTCCCGCGTGCCGATGGCGGTGGTGGTGGCCGCGACCACCAGGGCGATCGGGATCACTTCGTAGGCGTGCAGCCCTTCGGTGGAAACGTTCACGCCGGTGATCGCGGTCTTCAGCACCAGGGTGTCGCGGTCGGCCTGCTGCACCACTCGGTAACGGCTGCTCAGCTGCCGCTCGATCTGCTGCTTCAGGTAGTCGGGAATGGCGTTCAGAGTCGTCTGGTCGACGTTCTCAGTTGGCTTGGGCTGCGGGAAGTACACCGGCCGCTCCACCAGCACCGAGCTGTAGTTGCTCAGTTTCAGATTCGGGTCCACCCAGCGCAGCACTGGTTGTCCGCTGGGCGAGGTCGCGGGTTTGAGCTGGGAGTAGTCGTCGAGGAAGCCGGAATACTGCGAGGCATCCGGCTTCTGGCTGGAACAACCGGCCAGTGCCAGGGCGCCGGCCAACAGCAGGGTGGGTACTACCGAGAGTCGCGTCATAGAGAGTCCTGTATCTGAAGGTTCACCGCGTCGTTCACAGACTTGGCTGGCATGCTTGCGGCGGCGAAGAGTAGCCGCGCTCCGCTTCGAACCAGCACGAACTTACTGATACCGATCAATCCGATGTGACCGGGAAGCGTCCTACAATGCCTCGCCGATTCCCGTCGGCTGATTCAGCTCTATAAACCAGCACCGCAGCAACGAAGAGCGGATTCCGGCGACTTATCCACAGCGCCCGCGATCCTGCCAGCCCTGCGGTCCAATGGCCTCATTCCTTGGCCATGGCCTTCCGTGACGGTCCTTCGATGTGACCGTACATCCGGTAACTGGAACACCGGGTGTCTCGATTCCGGACGGCTCATCCGTTCAACTCGCGCCATTGACGGCATGAATGCAAACAAGCCTAGCCGGCTTTGCAGACCGCTGCGTGACAGGCGTTGAGGAACCTGGTTCATGCAATAAATCAAGGGCCGAAAGACCTGGAACCAAGGTTTCAAGTGCTTTTTCCTATGCCGATTGTGCATAGGGTAGGCGCCTCCGGCATTAGACGAGGGCGTGGGGCATAGGAATCATGCGCCCCTTTTTCGCTTGCCGTCGGCACCCCGATGGCCAAGCGGAACCCCGACTTCCACAAGAATCAAGGGTGACTCACTATGGGCAAAGCCAAGCTCAGCCTCGCCTGGCAGATCCTCATCGGCCTGGTACTCGGAATTGCACTGGGCGCCGCGCTCAACCACTTCAGCGCGGACAAGGCCTGGTGGATCAGCAACATCCTCCAGCCGGCGGGCGACATCTTCATCCGCCTGATCAAGATGATCGTCGTACCAATCGTGATCTCCTCGCTCATCGTCGGCATTGCCGGCATGGGGGACGCGAAGAAACTCGGTCGGATCGGCCTGAAGACCATCATCTACTTCGAAATCATCACCACGGTCGCCATCGTGGTCGGCCTGCTGCTGGCGAATGTGTTCCAGCCGGGCGCCGGCATCGACATGAGCACCCTGGGCACTGTGGATATCTCCCAGTACGCGCAGACCGCCAAGGAAGTCGAGCACCACCATGCGTTCATCGAGACCATCCTCAACCTGATCCCGTCCAACATCTTCGCGGCCATGGCCCGTGGCGAGATGCTGCCGATCATCTTCTTCTCGGTGATGTTCGGCCTGGGCCTGTCCTCGCTGCCGGCGCCGACCCGCGAGCCGCTGGTGAAGATGTTCCAGGGTGTGGCCGAGGCGATGTTCCGCGTCACCCACATGATCATGCGCTACGCCCCTATTGGCGTGTTCGCGCTGATCGCCGTGACCGTGGCCAACTTCGGTTTTGCCTCGCTGCTGCCGCTGGCCAAGCTGGTAGTGCTGGTGTACTTCGCCATCGCCTTCTTCGCCTTCATGGTGCTAGGCCTGGCCGCGCGCCTGTTCGGCTTCTCCATCATCAAGCTGATGCGCATCTTCAAGGATGAGCTGATCCTGGCGTACTCCACCGCCAGCTCCGAGACCGTGCTGCCGCGCATCATCGAAAAGATGGAAGCCTACGGCGCGCCCAAGGCGGTGAGCAGCTTCGTGGTGCCCACCGGCTACTCCTTCAACCTCGATGGCTCGACCCTGTACCAGAGCATCGCGGCTATCTTCATCGCCCAGCTCTACGGCATCGACCTGTCCATCGGCCAGCAGCTGATGCTGGTGCTGACCCTGATGGTCACCTCCAAGGGCATCGCCGGCGTGCCGGGCGTTTCCTTCGTGGTGCTGCTGGCGACCCTGGGCAGCGTGGGCATTCCGCTGGAAGGCCTGGCCTTCATCGCCGGTGTCGACCGCATCATGGACATGGCGCGCACCGCGCTGAACGTGATCGGCAACGCCCTGGCCGTACTGGTGATCTCCAAGTGGGAAGGCGTGTACGACGCGCAGAAGGGCGCCCGTTACTGGGAAGCCATGCAGAACGGCCGCGTGGAGCAACTGCTGGACGGCAAGGAAACTGCCGCCACCCGTTGAAGGCGATGGCCTACGTAGGGCGTACAACCCTTCGTGGTTGTACGCCGATACTCCCAAGGCCCCGGCATTGTCCGGGGCCTTGTCATTTCTGGCGCCGGGTGTGCCCGTGCCGCTATCATCCGGGCCATTCCAAGGGGGACTCTCCATGCTCAACGGCCTGTGGCTGGGCTTTTTCATCGTCGCGGCGGTTACCGCGCTTTCCCGCTGGCTGCTCGGAGGCGAGGCGACCGTCTTTGCCGCCATGGTGGAAAGCCTGTTCGCCATGGCCAAGCTGTCGGTGGACGTGATGGTGTTGCTGTTCGGCACCCTGACCCTCTGGCTCGGCTTCCTGCGCATCGCCGAGAAGGCCGGCCTGGTGGAGAAACTGGCAGTCCTGCTTGGCCCGCTGTTCCGGCGTCTGATGCCGGAAGTGCCCGCCGGCCACCCGGCCATCGGCCTGATCACCCTGAACTTCGCCGCCAACGGCCTGGGCCTGGACAACGCCGCCACGCCCATCGGCTTGAAGGCCATGAAAGCGCTGCAGGAACTGAACCCGAGCAGCACCACCGCGAGCAATGCGCAGATCCTCTTCCTGGTGCTCAACGCATCCTCGCTGACCCTGCTGCCAGTGACCATCTTCATGTACCGCGCCCAGCAGGGCGCCGCCGACCCGACCCTGGTGTTCCTGCCGATCCTCCTGGCCACCAGCGCCTCCACGCTGGTAGGCCTGCTGAGCGTGTCGCTGATGCAGCGCCTGCGCCTGTGGGACCCGGTGGTGTTGGCCTACCTGATCCCGGGCGCGCTGGCGCTGGGCGCCTTCATGGCCTTGCTCGCCGGCCTGTCCGCCACCGCGCTGGCGCAGCTGTCCTCATTGCTGGGCAACGTGACCCTGTTCGGCATCATCATGCTGTTCCTCGTCGTCGGCTGGCTGAAGAAGGTGCCGGTGTACGAAGCCTTCGTCGAAGGCGCGAAGGAAGGCTTCGACGTCGCCAAGAGCCTGCTGCCCTACCTGGTGGCGATGCTTTGCGCAGTCGGCGTGCTGCGGGCGTCCGGCGCGCTGGAAATGGCCCTGGACGGCATCCGTTGGGCAGTCGAAGGCCTTGGGTGGGACACCCGCTTCGTCGACGCGCTGCCCACTGCGCTGGTCAAGCCGTTCTCCGGCAGCGCGGCACGGGCCATGCTGCTGGAAACCATGCAGTCTCACGGCGTGGATAGCTTCCCCGCGCTGGTGGCCGCCACCGTGCAGGGCAGTACCGAAACCACCTTCTACGTGCTGGCCGTCTACTTCGGCGCCGTAGGTATCCAGCGTGCCCGTCATGCCGTGGGCTGCGCGCTGGCGGCGGACCTCGCCGGGGTGCTGGCGTCCATTGGTGTGTGCTACTGGTTCTTCGCCTGATGCGACTTCCGGACGCAGCCATGCTGCCAGGAAATATGACGCCTGCTTTTTGTCATTGATGGCACATTGCCGTATCATCGCCGCGTGACTCTGGTATCACAGCGTTTTCGACCAGGGCCGCTGGAAGACCGAAGGGATGCGGTGCACGTGGCAACAGGATGCCAGGCTGTCTTCATTTCCCCTGTGTGATCGTTCGTTCCCCGAATCGTCCCGCCGCTGCGCGGAGACGCCAGGCGGGGACCGCCCCTGATCGATTCCCTGGTCATACCCGCCGGTTCTGGCACGGATTCAATTCGTCCAATTGACCGAACAGGGGAATCCCTCATGAACAAACTGCTTCAGGCATCCATGCTGGGCCTGGCGATTTCCGGCGCCCTGCTGTCCGGCGGGTGCGCCACGGAAAGCTCCCGCGCCATGCCGGTGGAACAGGTGGAAAGCGTCAGCCGTCCCTATTCCGGCCCGCGCGCGCCGATCGCCGTCGGCAAGTTCGACAACCGCTCCAGCTACATGCGCGGTGTGTTCTCCGATGGCGTCGATCGCCTTGGCGGCCAGGCCAAGACCATCCTCATCACTCACCTGCAGCAGACCAACCGCTTCAACGTGCTGGACCGCGACAACATGAGCGAGATCCAGCAGGAAGCCGCCATCAAGGGCCAGGCCCAACGCCTGAAGGGCGCCGATTACGTGGTCACGGGTGACGTCACTGAATTCGGCCGCAAGGAAGTCGGCGATCGCCAGCTGTTCGGCATCCTCGGCCGCGGAAAGACCCAGGTGGCGTACGCCAAGGTCGCGCTGAACATCGTCGATATCTCGACTTCCGAGGTGGTGTATTCCAGCCAGGGCGCCGGCGAGTACGCGCTCTCCAACCGCGAAATCATCGGTTTCGGTGGCACCGCGAGTTACGACTCCACCCTCAACGGCAAGGTACTCGACCTGGCCATGCGCGAGGCGGTCAACCGCCTGGTCAGCGCGGTGGAAAGCGGAGCCTGGACGCCCAGCAAACACTGAATCCTGAACTGCAAGGAGCAATGCAAAGATGACGGAAGTGATGAGCACATCGCGTGTGCTGCGTGGCCTGGGCCTGTTCGCGGCGCTGCTGCTGGCCGGCTGCCAGACGCAAAAGCCGCTGTACCAGTGGGAAAGCTACCAGCCGCAGGTCCACGAATACCTCACCGGCGAGTCGAAGGAGGCGCAGCTGGAGGCGCTGGAGCGCGACCTGCAGAAGATCAAGGCTGACAACGGCGCCGTTCCGCCGGGCTATCACGCCCAGCTCGGCCTGCTCTACCTCAGCCTGGGCAAGGACGATCAGATGATGCAGCAGTTCCAGACGGAGAAGGCGCTGTTCCCCGAGTCGGCGACCTACATGGATTTCCTGATGAAGAACGCCCGGGGAGGCAAGTGAGATGAAGCATGCGATCAAGGTTCTCGCCGGTCTGTTCGCCCTGGCCCTGCTCGCGGGTTGTGCACCGCAGAAGACCGTGGACTACTCCGCCTTCAAGCAGAGCCGCCCGAAGTCGATCCTGGTGCTGCCGCCGCTCAACGAGTCGCCGGACGTGAAGGCTTCCTATGGCATGCTTTCGCAGATCACCTACCCGCTGGCCGAGGCGGGTTACTACGTGCTGCCGGTGGCCCTTGTGGATGAAACCTTCCGCCAGAACGGCGTGAGCACTCCCGCTGACATCCACCAGTTGCCCGCCGGCAAGCTGCGCGAAATCTTCGGCGCCGATGCCGCGCTCTACGTCACCGTCACCGAGTACGGCACCAGCTACATGGTGCTGAGCAGCGCAAGCATCGTCACCGCGAGCGCCCGCCTGGTCGACCTGCGTTCCGGAACCACCCTCTGGACCGGTACCGCCACCGCTTCCAGCGAGGAGGGCAGCCAGAACAGCGGCGGCCTGGTCGGCATGCTGATCAGCGCCGCGGTGAAGCAGATCATCTCCAGCGCCCAGGACGACGCCAGCTACCCGGTAGCCGGCATCACCGGTGCCCGCCTGTTGTCCGCCGGACGCAACGGGGGGCTGCTGTACGGTCCACGCTCGCCCAAGTACGGTACCGACTGACTGGAGGTGGCCGGCCACACCGGTGGTCGGCCACCTGCTAAAAGTTTTCTCTCGAAATCCTGTCAAGCAATTGCGCGATATCCAGAAGATTTCCGACGAGATGTCGCGAAGCTTTCACAAAGCTTTCAAGGCCAGTAAATTCGGGCCTTTCAGCCATTTTTAGATTGTCTTCTGGCTGGTTATACACATAGGGTTACAAATAAGTCATCGGATCGCTGCCTGCCTGGCGCCCGGACGATGACCGTCGATTTCCTTTGTGGAGATCCCCCGTGTGTCAGCCTGAGTGATGCCCTTATGGCCTCGAACAATGCCAAAGCCAAAGCCGTCTTCCGTGTAGTAAGCGGCAACTTTCTCGAGATGTACGACTTCATGGTGTATGGCTTCTATGCCACCGCCATCGCCAAGACCTTCTTCCCCGGCGACGACCCCTTCGCCTCCCTGATGCTTTCGCTGGCGACCTTTGGTGCCGGCTTCCTGATGCGGCCGCTGGGCGCCATCTTCCTCGGCGCCTACATCGATCGTCACGGCCGCCGCCAGGGCCTGATCATCACCCTCGGCCTGATGGCCATGGGTACGCTGCTGATCGCCTTCGTGCCCGGCTATGCAACCCTGGGGGCCGCGGCGCCGTTGCTAGTGCTGCTGGGCCGCCTGCTGCAGGGCTTTTCCGCCGGCGTCGAACTGGGCGGGGTCTCGGTGTATCTGGCGGAAATCGCCACGCCGGGCAAACGCGGCTTCTTTGTCAGTTGGCAGTCGGCCAGCCAGCAGGTCGCCGTGGTGTTCGCAGGCCTGCTCGGGGTACTGCTCAACCACTGGCTGAGCCCGCAGGACATGGGCGAATGGGGCTGGCGCGTACCGTTCTTCGTTGGCTGCCTGATCGTCCCGGCGTTGTTCATCATCCGCCGCTCCCTGGAGGAGACCCCCGAGTTCCAGAAGCGCAAGCACCATCCGAGCCTCTCCGAAGTACTGCGCTCCATCGGCCAGAACTTCGGCCTGGTGCTGGCCGGCACCGCCATGGTGGTGATGACCACCGTGTCTTTCTACCTGATCACCGCCTACACCCCGACCTTCGGCAAGAACGAGCTGCATCTGTCGGACTTCGACAGTCTGCTGGTGACCATGTGCGTAGGCCTGTCCAACTTCATCTGGCTGCCGGTGATGGGCGCGCTGTCCGACCGCATCGGCCGCAAGCCCTTGCTGCTGGCGGCCAGTGTGCTGGCGCTGGTCACGGCTTATCCGATGCTGTCCTGGCTGGTGGCCAATCCGAGTTTCTCGCGCCTGCTGGAGGTGGAGCTGTGGCTGTCCTTCCTCTACGGCAGCTACAACGGCGCCATGGTGGTGGCGCTCACCGAGGTGATGCCGGCGGACGTGCGCACCACCGGTTTCTCCCTGGCCTACAGCCTGGCCACCGCCACCTTCGGCGGCTTCACCCCGGCCATCTGCACCTGGCTTATCCACACCCTGGACAACCAGGCGGCGCCGGGTCTCTGGCTCAGCGGTGCGGCGACGCTCGGCCTGCTCGCCACCCTGGTGCTGTTCCGCAAGGGCGCCCGCGTGCGGGAAGGCTCACTGGCGGCCGTCGGCAACTGACGCCGCTGCGGCGTTCTGCCTCACGGCTGATCCGGACGGGCTTGATTCAAGTCAGGCTCGTCCGGGCGCGGAGGGAGAAGGATAGGGTCATCCCAATCCCTCTTCGCCAGCGGAGACCGCGTCATGATGACCCACAGCAACCCTGCGGAGCTTGCAGCCCTCGCGGCTGTAGGTACCGATCACTGGATAGAAACCCTCGACGACGGCAGCCATGTGCTGATCCGCCCGCTGCGTTCGGAAGACCGTGAGCGCGAGCGCCTGTTCCTCGAGCGCCTGTCTCCCATGACCCGCAAATTCCGCTTCCACGGCGAAGTGAAGATCGACGACAAGCTGCTCGATCAACTGATGGACGTGGACTACCAGACGACCATGGCTTTCATTGCCTTGACCCATGTGGATGGTGAACTGCGTGAAGTCGGCATCAGCCGGTACGCGGCTGTGGATAACCAACAGTGTGAATGCGCGGTGACCGTTGCCGACGACTTCAAGCAACTGGGCCTTGGCCTCGCATTGATGCGCCACCTGATCGATGTGGCCAAGCGCAACGGCTTCCACCAGATGTATTCGATCGACTCATCGATGGATCGCGACATGCGCGACATGGCCCGCGAGCTGGGCTTCCGCGCCCAACCCGATCCGGACGACGCCTGCCAGGTGATTCGCCGCCTGGCCCTGTAACGCCTCTACTCCGGCGGGGCATCAGCCTCGCCGGCGCCACAGCAGCAGTCCCAGCAGCACCGCGACCAGCAGCGCGGCCCCGGCGGCCAGCGGATAGACCGCATCGTCGTCCAGCAGCGGCTTCTCGATGCGCAGGTAGCCGTCATCCTTGAACAGCTGCTGTGCCAGCTCGTTCATCTGTTGCAGGCTGACCTTCGCCAGGCGCTTGTCCTCGTCGGGGAAGTGACCGTCGTCGAAGTCCGCCAGCGCACCCCAGTAATAGTCCGCCAGCGTCGCGTTACCCGGCGTACTCCAGGCCAGCTGAGCCCGTGCCACGCGCTGGATGCGGCTGAAACGCGCCGGGTCCAGGCCGTCGTGGCGAATCTTCTCCACCACCTCGTGCAACGCCTTGAGCGTGGCGTCCTGATCGTCACGCTCGATGTCGGCGTTCAGGCTGAGGAATCCCTGGTTGGCCCAGGCACTGCGTTCGCTCCAGGGGCCATATGACAGCTCGCGGCGTACCCGTAGCTCGGTATAGAGCACGTCGTTCAGGTATGCCTGCAGAAGGTCCAGGGAGGCGCCTTCGACATCGCCCGGCTCGGGGAATATCCAGTGCAGCACCGCGCTCTCGCCAAACAGGCTGGTGGTCAGCGTGCGCTGGCGTTCGGCTGTCCCTTTCATCACCGGCAGCTCGCGACGTTCCGGCGTGTCGTGATCGACCAACGCGCCATAGCTGTGGCCCAGGTACACCGGCAGGCGCGGATCGAGGTCACCGACGATGATCAGTGTCATGTTGCTCGGCACGTACCAGTCCTTGCGCAACTGGTCCAGCTGGCCCTGGCTCAGGTGCCCGACCGGTGCTCGCTCGGCGCAGGCCAGCCCCAGTTCCACGGCGAGCTGTTCCTGGCCGGCGCGGCTGACGTTCTGGTGGTCGAGCCAGCGCTGCAGGTGCGAATAGTGGCCGCCGTCCTCGCGCACCAGCACCTGCTTGGCGGAGGCGACCTTCTGCGCGTCCAGTTGGGTACGGGTGATGGCTTCCAGCAGCAGGTCGAGCACCTGGCGCTGGGTGGCGGCCGGCGACTCGACCACGAAGGCGGTATCGCCTTCACTGGTATAGGCGTTCCACTGGCCGCCCAGGGCCTGCATGCGGGCTTCCAGGTCGGCTTCGTCACCGCCGTCCAGGCCGCTGAAGAACAGGTGCTCCATCAGGTGCGGCAACTGGCGGTCCTGGCAGGAGAAGTCGCTGAAGCCGACGCCGACGATCAGCCGGATGGAGACGTGGCCCTTCTCGCGGGTGGGCTTGAACAGCACGCCCATGCCGTTTGCCAACTGGTACGCCTCCACCGTCTGGCGCTGATCGGCATGCGACCAGCCAGCAAGCAGCAGGGATAGCAGGGGGAAAAACAACCAGCGCATGAGCACAAAGCCTGGGGGAGCCAGAACGCAAAGCGACGAGGATAGCGGATTGGCCGGCGTGAACCTACCCGTAGTCCGCTCTACGGTCGGCGCCTTGCATCATCGCCCATGGCTTCTATCGTCACTGTGGGGGCACGACGCGGATTCACCCTCCGGCGACGGCGGACATGCCTTCGCCGTGGATGTAGAGATTCGGAGGCTTCATGCGTGTCCTGATTACCGGTGCGGCCGGGTTCCTTGGCCAGAGCCTGCTCAGCGACCTGGCGGTGCAGCATCTTGACTGGACCCTGATCGCCGCCGATGTTCGCTGCCTGAGTCTGCAGGGGCTGCGCCCGAACATCGAGCCGCTTCAGCTGGACATCAGCGTGCCTTCCAAGGTGCGGCACTGCATGGAAAAGTGGCGCCCCGAGGCCATCGTGCACCTCGCCGCGGTGATCAATCCCCCACGCGAAATGACCCAGTCGCAGCTCCACGCCATCGAGGTCGGCGGCACCAAGACACTGATCGAAGCCGCCTGCGAGGCCGGCGTGCAGCAACTGATCGTCACCAGTTCCGGGGCTGCATATGGCTATCACCCCGACAATGCCGAACTGATCGACGAAAGCCAGCCATTGCGGATCCATCCGCGTTTCCTTCATGTCCGCCACAAGCAGGAAATAGAGCGGTTTCTGGAGGACATGCGGCAGCGTTATCCACAGCTCAAGCAACTCATCCTGAGGCCCGGCACCATCCTCGGCCGACGTGTGCATAACCCGCTCATCGAACTGTTCGGCCAGCGCAAGCTCCTGGGCGTCACCGGCCATCCCAGCCGTTTCGTGTTCGTCTGGGACCAGGATGTGGTGAACGTCATCCGCCAGGGGCTGGAGCAGGGCAGCGAGGGTATCTACAACCTGGCGGGCGACGGTGCGCTGTCCCTGCGCGAGATCGCCGAACTGCTCGGCAAGCCTTACCGGGCCTGGCCGGCTCCGCTGCTGCGCGCCGGACTGGGCCTGCTCAAGCCGCTGGGGCTGTCGACCTATGGCCCGGAACAGGTGGACTTCCTGCGTTACCGTCCGGTGCTGGACAACCGGCGGCTCAAGGAGGAGTTCGGCTACCAGCCGCGCTACTCCAGCCGGGAGGCGTTCCTGGCGTTCCTCGAGGCCCGCGGGATGAACGGCTGACAGCTCAGCCTGTTGATAACCTGTAGAAAAACCTGTGGAAAGCCAGCTTCGACAAGGTTCCGGGGTTGCCAGGCTTCAGCTGCCCGAGTGGCGGCGGCGCTGACGGTATTCCCCCGGTGTCAGGCCCGTCCAATGGCGGAAGGCGCGGAAGAACACGCTGGGTTCGGAATAGCCGAGCAGCGCGGCGATATCGGTGGCCGGCAGGTTGTCTTCGCTGAGATAGCGCTCCGCCAGTTGCCGCCGGGTGTCGGCCAGCAGCTGTTGATAACTGCTGCCTTCCTCTGCCAGGCGTCGTTGCAGGGTGCGCTCGCTCAGGCCCAGAACGTTGGCCAGGGCCGCGCGGCCGGGTTCGCCGCGGGTGAGCTGTTCGCCGAGCAGCGCGACTACCCGGCCGCTGACACTGGCGCTGGGCAGGCGCGCCAGCAGTCCTTCGGCATGCTGGCGCAGCAGGTCGCGCAGTGGCGCATTGGCCTGCGGCAGGGCGACACCAACCATCGCCTTGGGCAAGCCCAGGGCATAGTCCTGGGCCTCGAAGTGCAGCGGGCAGGCAAAGGCCTTCGCATAGTCGTCGAGGTGCTCCGGCTGGCGGTGCATGAAGCGGCAGCCGGCGAGCTGCAGGCCTGGCAGCAGCGCCTTGAGCTGGCGCGCCCAGAAGCTCAACAGGGCCAGTGCGCGTGGACGGGTGGCGGACTGCTCGGGATTGAGCGGACGGTAGGCGACCCAGATGCTCTCGGGCTGTACCTCGATCGTCACCTGGCCGCCTTCTCCGACCAGACGCTGGTAGCGCAGCGCCGACTCCAGGGCTTCGCCCAGCGTCGTGCTGCTTTGCAACAGATAACCCAGGGCGCTGAAGGAGGCCGGCGACAGCGCACGGCCCACGGCCAGACCGGGCTCGGGGTTGGGCAGACGGGTCTGGATCGCGTCCCAGAGCCGTTCCTGATGTGGGAAGTCGATGCGCGCGTCGGGATCGCCGAGCTGAGCCTCCTGCAGGCCGCTTGCGGTGAGCAGCGCATCGCGGTCGAGGCCCAGGCGGGCCGCGGCCAACAGCACGGCCTGGGTCAGGCTTGCGCTGACCGAGGGTGTGCGGAGTGTTTGAGAGCTTTCGTCCATGGCGGGGGATTCTGCCCTAACCCTGGGCCCTGGGTAACCTGTGTTGTGCGCGGTTTCGCGCGGCGCTGCCGAGCGCCCCGCGAAACGGTCCGGCCGTCGTCCGATTCAACTTGCCGCGCGCGAGCCGGGTGCCGGGGGTTGCTGCGCCTGCTCGACCTCATGCTCGACGAAGTCCTCGGCTGCTCTGGCGTCGCCGACGCTGGCGTCCGGGTTGTCCAGCACAGCATAGGCGATGGCGCAGAACAGCGAGTTCAGGCGCTTCATGTCGCTGATCAGGTCCAGGTGCAGCGAACTGGTCTCGATGCTCTGCACCACCTGCTGGCGCAGGCGGTCGACGTGCGCGTGGGCGTAATGGCGCTCCTGCAGGCGGAAGCGCTGCTTGGCGCGGCGCAGGCGCCGGGCGCCTTCCTGGTCGCCATTGAGGAACACCGACAGGGACAGGCGCAGGTTGCTGAGCAATTGCCCGTGCAGCACGGTGATCTCCTCCAGGCCGTTGTCGGAGAACGAGCGGCTGCGCGAAGTCTTCTTGTCCTGCACGGCGCCGAGCATGTGCTCGATGATGTCGCCGGCCTGTTCCAGGTTGATCGCCAGTTCGATGATCTCCGCCCAGCGGCGGCTGTCGCGCTCGCCCAGATCCTCGCGGGGCATGCGCGCCAGGTACAGCTTGATCGCGGTGTAGAGCGCGTCGACGTCGTCATCCTGCTTGCGGATTTGCTTGGCGAGCAGCGGATCGCCGCTGTGGATAACCTGCATCAGGTGATTCAGCATCTGCTCGACGATATCGCCCATGCGCAGGGTCTCGCGCACCGCGTTGACCAGCGCCAGGCTCGGTGTGTCCAGCGCCGCCGGGTCGAGGTGGCGGGGGCGCACGGTGTCTTCGGGGGACTGCCGGTCCGGCATCAGGCGCGTGCACAGCTGCGCCATCTGCTCGGTGAGCGGCAGGCACGCCAGGCAGCGGGTGGCGTTGTAGAGCACATGGAAGGCGATCACCAGTTCCTGGGTGCGGAACGGCCAATCGTCCATCCACACCGCCACCGGCCCGACCAGGGGCAGCACCAGCAGGCAGCCGGCGAACTTGAATAACAGGCTGCCCAGGGCCACGCGCCGACCGGCGGCATTCTGCGAGGCCGAACTGATCAGGGCGAGGATGCCGCTGCCGAGGTTGGCGCCGACCACCAGGCACAGCGCCACTTTCAGCGAGATCACCTTGGAGGTGGCCAGCGTCGCGGCGAGCAGCACGGCGGCCAGGCTGGAATAGGAAATCATGGCGAACAGCGCGCCGGTCAGGGCGTCGAGCATCACATCGCCGGTCAGGCTGGAGAACAACACCTTCACGCCCTTGGCCTGGGTCATCGGCTCGGCGGCGGCGACGATCAGCTGCAGCGCCAGGATGATCAGCCCCAGGCCGATGAACACCCGGCCGAGCTGGCCGGCGCGGGTCTGCTTGCGGCTGAGGAAGAGGATCACCCCGAAGAAGATCAACAGTGGCGAGAGCCATGACAGGTCCAGCGTCAGCACCCGCGCCATCAGTGCCGTGCCGACGTCGGCGCCGAGCATGATGGCCAGGGCGGGCGCCAGCGCCATCAGGCCAGTGGCGACGAAGGAAGTGGCCAGCAGCGCGGTGGCGTTGCTGCTTTGCACCAGGGCCGTCACGCCGATGCCGGCGGCGAAGGCCAGCGGCCGCTTCTGTACGCTGTTGCTCAGCACGCGCCGCAGATGGGTGCCGTAAACCCTGAGAATGCCGGTGCGGACGATATGGGTACCCCACACCAACAGGGCGACGGCGGAGAGTAGATCGAGCAGTTTGAGCATGTCGGGCCCCCTCACGCTTTCCGGGGCCGCTGACCTCAACAGCCCCTGACGACCTCGCCCGCAATCCGATAGCGCGGAAGGCCGATAAGGACACGGCAGCGTTCAGGCGTTGTCATCCAATTGTCTTGGGTAGACCCGTGTTTTTCCCTGAGGGTTCGCCAAATGCCTGATTCGCTGGGGTTCCTGTGCTTGAGTAAAGCTGATCCGGCGCCATCGTGCGGGCGGATATTGCAGCGAAATGCGGCGCCGGGCCTGACCTGGAACAGTCGGCCCGCCGGCCCTGTGGATAAAATCCCCGGGCACACGAATGCGTCGGGTATTGGGTCGGCGGCTGAACCATCCACCAGCAAGGAGTATGCATGCGAGGTATTCGAGAGATCGCCCGGCGGGGTGGCCTGATCGCAATGATGCTGGCGCTGGGCGCCTGCAGTAGCCTGTTCGGCCTGCGCGATCCGCTGCGGGTCGACCTGGTCGGACTGGAACCCGTTGCCGGGCAGGGCATGGAGGCGCGTTTCATGGTGAAGCTGCGGGTGCAGAACCCCAACGACGACGCCATCGACTACAACGGTATCGCCCTGGACCTGGCGGTGAACGGCCAGCCGCTGGCCAGCGGGGTGAGCGACGCCAGCGGCCAGGTGCCGCGCTTTGGCGAAAAGGTGATCAGCGTGCCGGTGAGCTTTTCGGCGTTTTCTGCCATCCGTCAGGCCTGGGGCCTGTCCGGCGGGCCGCCGCGCGAGGGTATGCCCTACGAGATCAACGGCAAGCTGGCCGGCGGGCTGTTCGGTACGGTGCGCTTCAACGACAAGGGCGTGCTGAATTGGCCGGTGCCCAAGGTACAACGCTGAGGCGGTTGTGGATAACCCTGCCTACAGGCTGTTCCAGCGTTGCGCCAGGCCAAGCAGGTGGACCAGGCCGAAACCCAGGCAGACCAGCGAGCTCCAGATCAGGAACGGGGTGGAACGGGAGCGGGCGACCGTCAGCAGGGGCAGGATCGCCAGGCCCCGCAGCAGGTAGATGCCGGTGATCAGGCAGAGCCCGCTGCGCAGCAGGGGCAGCGGGGCGATGAGTCCGGCGCCGGACAGCGCGTAGAGAGACCAGAGCGCGAGTATCGAAGCGATGCCGATGGTAATCAGGGTGGGGCGCAGATGGCCGGCTTCCGCCGCCCGCGCCATTCGTTCACCGGCGCCGAAGAAGCGGTACCACGGGGCACCGCCGAAGATGATCGCCACATGCAGCAGCGCCGCCAGGGCGCTCAGGGTGGCGCCGACCAGTAATGCCTTGTTGATACCCTCTTCCATGAACCCATTCTCCCAGTGCGGCGTGCTTGCCGCACCGGGAGCATAGTCCGGTGCCGACTGCTTCCAGTCGTGACCGGTTGTCGCAGTGGAATTACTGGCCCGGAATATCCTTGCGCAGCTTCACCGGCTCCCGGTCCTTCTTCCCGCGCGCGGTGCGCATGCGGATGTTCAGGGCTTCCACCGCCAGCGAGAAGGCCATGGCGAAGTAGACGTAACCCTTCGGCACGTGGACTTCGAAGGCCTCGGCGATCAGCACGGTGCCGACCACGATGAGGAAGGACAGCGCCAGCATCTTCAGCGACGGGTGCTTGTCGATGAAGTCGCTGATGGCGCCGGCCGCCAGCATCATCACCAGCACGGCCACGACGATCGCGGCGATCATCACCGGCACGTTGGACACCATGCCCACCGCGGTGATCACCGAGTCCAGCGAGAACACGATGTCGATGATGGCGATCTGGATGATGGTGCCGATGAAGCCGCCCATCATGCTCTTGGGCTCGCCTTCGGTTTCGTCCTCGCCTTCCAGGCCGTGGTAGATCTCGGAGCTGCTTTTCCACAGGAGGAACAGGCCGCCGAAGAACAGGATCAGGTCGCGCCCGGAAATGCCCTGGCCGAACACCTGGAACAGGTCGGCGGTCAGGCGCATCACCCAGGTGATCGACAACAGCAGCAGGATGCGCGTGACCATCGCCAGCGCCAGCCCGAAGAAGCGCGTGCGCGGCTGCATGTGCTTGGGCATGCGGCCGACCAGGATGGAAATCATGATGATGTTGTCGATGCCCAGGACGATCTCCAGGGCAGTCAGGGTGAAGAACGCAATCCAGATTTCAGGGCTGGTCAGCCATTCCATTTATGGTCACTCGAAGTCAGTCATTGAACTGTTCATTGATTGAACAGAGGGAACAAGCCCAGCAGCAGGGCGGCGGCAAGGATCGCCAGGCACACCAGCACGGCCCATTTCAGGGTGAAGCGCTGATGGTCGCCGAAGTCCACCTTGGCCAGGCCCACCAGCAGGTACGTCGACGGCACCAGTGGGCTGAGCAGGTGTACCGGCTGGCCGACGATGGAGGCGCGGGCCATTTCCACCGGGGTGATGCCGTACTGCGCGGCGGCCTGGGAGAGTACCGGGAGCACGCCGTAGTAGAAAGCGTCATTCGACATGAAGAAGGTGAACGGCATGCTCACCAGCGCCGTGATGGTCGCCAGATACGGCCCAAGTGACGGAGGGATCACCGCCAGCAGGCTCTTCGACATGGCTTCGACCATGCCTGTTCCGGAAAGGATCCCGGTGAAGACCCCGGCGGCGAAGATCAGCGAAACCACCGCCAGGACGTTCTCGGCGTGGGCGCCGATACGCTTCTTCTGCTCAAGGATGCAGGGATAGTTCACGATCATCGCGATACCGAAGGCGATCATGAACAGCACCGGCATCGGCAGCAGCCCGGCGATCAGGGTGCCCATCAGCGCCACCGTGAGTGCGCCGTTGAACCACAGCAGCTTCGGCCGGCGCGCTTCGGGGTACTGCGAGACGCTGACCTCGGCCAGTGCCTCATGGTCGGTCGGCAGGTGCAGCTCGCCCAGGCGCTCGCGCTCGCGTTTGCCGTAGACCCAGGCGAGGCCGAAGATCGCCGCGATGCCGGCGAGCATGGCCGGGATCATCGGCACGAAGATGTCCGCCGGGTCCACGTGCAGCGCACTGGCCGCGCGGGCGGTGGGACCGCCCCAGGGCGTCATGTTCAGCACGCCGCTGGAGAGCATGATCAGGCAGGCCATCAGCAGCGGGCTCATGCCCAGGCGGCTGTACAGGGGCAGCACGGCGGCCACGCAGATCATGTAGGTGGTCGAGCCGTCACCATCGAGCGAGACGATCATCGCCAGCGCGGCGGTGCCCATCGAGACCTTCAGCGGGTCGCCTTTCACCAGCTTGAGGATCTTGCGCACCGCCGGGTCGAACAGGCCCGAGTCGATCATGATGGCGAAGTAGAGGATGGCGAACATCAGCATCACCCCGGTCGGCGCCAGGGTGCGGATGCCGTCCAGCATCATCGGGCCGAGCCCCGCGGCGAAGCCGCCGAGCACAGCGAAGGAGATCGGGACCAGGATCAGCGCGATCAGCGCCGACAGCCGCTTGGTCATGATCAGGAACATGAAGGTCGCCACCATGGCGAAGGCGAGGAAAGTCAGCATGGGGATAACTCCGTGTCGGCGCGGGATCAGCGGTGGCTGTGGGGGAACGGGCGCGGCGTGGACGGAGCGGGGGAGGACAGGGCATGGAACATGGCGATCACCGATTGTTGTTTTTGTGCGGCCGGAAGGGCCGAGGGCGGCGATGCTAGGAGGCCAAGCTTTCAGCAGGCTTTCGCGGGAGGGTGCCGTTGATCGGAGCGGTTCTTGTTGGAGCGAGCTTGCTCGCGAACCGAAGCCAGACCCTGTGGGTAAGTCGCAGGTCGAACGGCGGAGTTCATTGTAGGAGCGGACCTTGTCCGCGAAGCCTTGGCCTTGCACCGGCCTGCCGGCCGGATCGCGGATAAGATCCGCTCCTACGGAAGCGGTGTGCCATGTGGATAAGTTTCCGGCCTTTTCAGGAGCGGGTCAGCCGAGCGCCTGGATCGCCCCCATCACCACCAGCAGGCTGGCGCCGGCCAGCAGCGTCTGCAGGGTGATGATCCCGGCCATCAGATGGCTCTCGCCGCCCAGCTGCCGCGTGAGCACATAGGCCGTCGGCGCAGTGGGCAGGGCGAAGAACAGCACCAGCAGCGCGCTTTCCAGCGCCGGCAGGGCCAGCAGGCGGGCGACGGCGAAGGCCAGCAATGGCATTGCCAGCAGGCGGATCGCGCAGTTCCAGCCCAGCGCCGCGACTTCCGCGCGCAGCTCCTGAGGCTGCAACGCCGCGCCCACGCACAGCAGGCCCAGTGGCAGGCTGGCCACCGCCAGCAGGTTGAGCAGCCGGTCGCTGCCGCCCGGCAGGCCGATGCCACTCAGGTTGAGCAGCGCGCCGACCAGGCAGGCGAGGATCAGCGGGTTCTTCACGATCGGCAGCAACAACCCGCGCAGGCTGATGTCGCGCTCGGCGGTCAGCGCCCACACCGACATCACGTTCACCGTTGGCACCATCAGCGCCAGCATCAGCGCGGCCAGGGTCAACCCCGGCTTGCCGTACAGGCTGCCGACGGCAGCCAGCCCCAGGTAGGTGTTGAAACGCAGCACGCCCTGGGCAATGGCGCCGAAGCGCGCCGCGCTCCAGCCGCGCAGGCGCTTGACGATCAGCAGGGCGAACCAGGCAATGCCCAGGCCGAGGATCACCGCCAGCGCCTGACGGGCCAGGCCGGGATCGTTCAGCGGCGCGTTGGCCAGGCTGCTGGCCAGCAGAGCGGGGAACAGGAGGAAGTAGTTGAGCCGCTCGGCGGCGGGCCAGAACGCTTCGCCGGGGAATCCCTTGCGACGCAGCACGTAGCCGCCGACGATCAGCGCGAACAACGGCCAGAGGGCCTGGAACAGAGCGGTCACGGCGACCCCGCAAGATGGCTGGAAGCGGGCATCTTGCCGAGCCGGCGAGGGGGAGGGCAAGGCGTGTGGATAAGTTTCTCAGCCTTGCCTGCGCGGTTTTCCACAGTCTTTCAGGGTGTGGAAAATCTTGTCCACAGGGTCAGCGGCGGAACCCGCCAAAGTGCCCGCCACCGAAATGGGCGCCGCCGAATCCGCCACCGCCCCACTGGCGCTGGGTCTGGCCGAAGCGCTGCTGGCCCAGCTGGCGCGACTGCCATTGCTGGTCGAGCTGGTTGCGCACGGTGCCCTGGTTCGGCTGCACGGGCTGCCAGCCATTGTCGGTGTGTTGCTGCCAGCCGCCGTCCTGGGTGTGCTGGTAGACGTTGCCATCGTGGCCGGCATAGACGTCGCCGTTCTTCCAGGCCACGGCGTTGCCGGTCCGGCGGTTGTAGCTGATGCCCTGGTTCTGGCGGTCGTAGCTGCCGCGGCCGTCGTCCACGTCCCCGGAGATGCCGCGTTCGGCGATGGTGGTCCGGCCGGTCTGGGCGTTGTGCTTGATCCCCTGCTGGCCCGCCTCGAAGTCGCCCGAGTCGCGGTCGTAGGCGACGCCGCTGCGGCCCGCGGCGGAGATGCCGGTGGAAGCGTTGGCGTAGGCGCCCCGGCGTCCGGCGGCGCCCTGGTCGGTATAGGGGTTGAAGGCCGAGCCCTGGCTGCCGGCGAAGCGGGTGCCGGTGCGCGGGTTGTAGCCGACCGCCGAGCTGCCCTGCCATTGGGTGCCGGTCCAGCCGTTGTAGCCGTAGGCATGGGTGACGGAGCCCTGGCCCCAGCGGCCGTAGAAGTTCGCCTGGTTGATGTTGGTGTAGCTCCAGCCGCCGGCCGGGTAGGGCCCCCAGTACGGGCCCCAGTAGGGCTCGGGCGCGCCCCACCAGGCACCGGCGGCGAAGCCGAAGGCGAATCCGGTCAGCGCGCCCACGGCGAAGCCGGCGCCGTAACCATAGGTCGGTGGGTAGCCGTAGTACACGGTGTTGCTGACGTACGCCGGGTAGGTGTAGCCGGTGCCGTAGACCACCGTGCCGTCGCTGTTCACCACCACGCCCAGGTAGCCGGGCGTGTAGCCCACCACCACGGTCTGCGGGGTGACCGAGTAGATGTGCACGTAGGTCACGTAGTACAGCGGCGAGCTGGGCGGGATGCCATAGATCACCGCCGGCACTTCGGTTGCCACCTGCCAGGCGCCGGTGGCGCTGGGGGCGACGAACCAGACGCCGTTGTTCACCGCGTAGAACTGGTTGGGCGCTACCTCGATCACCGGTGTCGGGGTGTTCACCGCATAGCTCAGGCTGGTGCCGGCGATCGGCTGGAAGTTCGGCGCGCCATCGTAGTTCACCGTCAGCGTCGTCTTGCTGCGCGAGACGGTGGCGGTCTGCGGGATGCTCGCGGCGATGGCCGCTTCCTTGGCCTGCGGCGTGCCGGGTACCGAGACCAGCACGTTGGCCTTCGGGTCCTTGGGCGAGATCTTCGCGAAGTCAGCGGGCAGGTCCTTGCCCTGCACATACTGCCACGGGCCCTTTTCACCGGGGCCGCTGAACCAGCGACCGGAGACCAGCACGTACCAGGTGTTGTGGGTGGGATCGACGAACACCGCGTGGTCGGCGTTCTGCAGAGTCAGCAGACTGACGCCATCCACCGGCGCCATCTGCGCGGTGCCGTCGCTGACGATCAGCTCGGTGGGCCGGGTGACGACCAGCACCGCCGGCGCCTTCGCCGGTTGCTTGCCGTTCTTGGGCAGCAGCGCGTCCACCGGGCCGTTCTTGCTGGCGATCTGCTCGGCGCCGAGCAGCGCCTTGGGCGGTTGGCTCAGCACCAGCCAATTGCCATTCAGCGACTGGGAGGTGTACCAGCTGCCCGCCGCGTGCAGATAGTTGTTGCCCTGGGCGTCGCGCAGGATCAGCACGCGGCTGTTGATCACGCGCTCGAAGTCGCTGCCCGGCAGCGACTGCCAGTTCGGCTGGCCGTCGATCATCACCAGCACGGTCGGGGTGTCAGCGAAGACGATCTGCGGCGCGTCGTTCTTCACCTCGACGTGACGCAGCTTGTCCAACTGCTGGTTCACCGCGTAGCTGGCCTGCAGTTCGTCGAGGGAGACGGTCAGGCCGTCCTTGGGCAGGTGCGCCACCAGGGCGTCGCGGACCTTGCCGGCGCTGTCCGGCTCGGTGGGGACTTCCACCTTGTCGATGCGGATATCGCTGAGCTGCACCAGGCCGCTGGCCTTGTCGATGGCGGCGGCGGCGGAGAACAGCGCCACGCCGTAGGTGGGCGCGGCATTGGCGGCGCCCACGGCGATCGCCGCGCGGCCGCTCATGCGGGTGCCGTCCCAGGCTTCCACCTGGGGCTGGAAGATCTGCACGTGCTGCTCGCCCAGGGCGAAGTCGCGCGGCCACTTCAGCTCGGTGGCGGCGCTCGACTGCGCGGCGGGTGACGGGGCGTCGGCCGCCAGTGCGACGGGAAGGCCGTGCGCCAGGCCAATGGCCAGGGCGAGCGACGACAGGAGCGGGCGTAGAAGCATGGTGGAAACCTTCCTTGAGAAACCTGCGCTCAACGATAGTGCAGCGCCGGCGATCTGCGCGGACCTGCGTTTCATGTTGCGCCATGCTCGCTCAAATTCACGGGCGGGCGAACAGCTTGCCGCCGGAATAGACGCTGTACGAGTCCCCTGTCGTTCCCGTTCCGGCCGTTACAGCCCCAGGTCGCTGAGCGACGGGTGATCGTCCGGCCGACGCCCCTGCGGCCAGCGGAACAGGCGCTCGTCCTCGCGAATCGGCAGGTCGTTGATGCTGGCGTGGCGCTCGAACATCAGGCCGTTCTCGTCGAATGCCCAGTTCTCGTTGCCGTAGGAACGGAACCAGTTGCCCGAGTCGTCATGCCATTCGTAGGCGAAGCGCACGGCGATGCGGTTGTCGGTGAAGGCCCAGAGTTCCTTGATCAACCGGTATTCCTGCTCGCGCACCCACTTGGCGGTGAGGAAGGTGACGATCTGCTCGCGGCCCTGGACGAAGGTCGCGCGGTTGCGCCAGCGGCTGTCCACGCTGTAGGCCAGCGAGACGCGCCGGGGATCGCGGCTGTTCCAGCCGTCTTCGGCGAGGCGGACTTTCTGGATCGCGGTTTCACGGGTGAAGGGCGGGAGAGGGGGGCGGGCTTCGCTCATGGTGGTCTCCAAGGCAGTGAGGGGGAACCTGGTGTCCATACTCCGCCTGGCCCCGGATGGGGTAAATGACGGTGATCCCACAGATATTGCCAAACACGCTACGGCGTACTGGGTGGGAGCAGCTGTCGTTCACGCACTTGTAGGATGGCGTAGAGCGTAGCGAAACCCATCGATCCCATGCACCGACAGCATGGGTATCGCTTCGCTCCACCCATCCTACGCGCTGCTAATCGCTGCGCAGCGTTGTTGCTCTTCGTAGGAGCGAGCTTGCTCGCGAACTCGCCCAACTCGGTGCCGCCGGTTGCTCCGGTTCGCGAGCAAGCTCGCTCCTATAGAGTATTCATGCCTGCGGAATAACGGCCTTGGCGACGACCTTGCGCAATCCCACCCGGTCCTGGCTCGGGCACACCCCGAACTTCGCCCGGTAGCTGCGTGACAGGTAGGAGGGCGACTCGAACCCGCAGGCCACGCCGACCTCCAGCACGCTCATGTCGGTCTGGCGCAATAGCTGGCGCGCCTTGTCCAGGCGCAGGCCGAGGTAGAAGTTCGAGGGCGTGTCGTTCAGGTGCAGGCGGAACAGCCGCTCCAGCTGGCGCCGGGTGACCCGAATGTGCTCGGCCAGCTCCAGGGTGGAAAGCGGCGGCTCGGTGTGCCGCTCCATCTCGCCGATCACCTGCACCAGCTTGCGGTTGCTCACCCCATAGCGGCTGGCCACCTGCAGGCGCTGGTGATCCTGGCGGGTGCGGATACGGCTGACCACGAACTGTTCGGAAACCTGCACCGCCAGCTCCGCGCCGTGGTCCTGGGCGATCAGGTCGAGCATCAGGTCGATGGACGCCGTGCCGCCGGCGGAGGTGATGCGCGGGCCATCGATCTCGAACAGCTCCTGGGTCGCCTGCACCTGTGGATAAGTTTCCTGGAAGGCCTCCAGCGCCTCCCAGTGCACCGTGCAGCGGTGGCGCGTCAGCAGCCCCGCCTCGGCCAGCACGAAGCTGCCGGTGTCGATGCCGCCCAGGGTCACGCCGTCGCGGTCGAGCCGTTTCAGCCAGTGCAGCAGCGCCGGGGTACAGGCGCGCAGCGGCTCGAAGCCTGCCACCACCAGCAACGTGTCGCCTTTCTTGAGGGCTTCCAGGCCGCTGTCGGCATTCATCGACATGCCGTTGCTGGCCAGCACCGGCCCGCCGTCCAGGCTCATCAGGTGCCAGCGGTAGAGCTCGCCGCGGAAGCGGTTGGCCACGCGCAGTGGCTCCACGGCGGAGACGAAACCCATCACGGAAAAGCCGGGCAACAGCAGGAACCAGAAGTCTTGGGACATGGTGGGTACCGTGCGATTCAAGGCGGCGGCCGGGAGGCATTCGACTGGCATAGTGCAATTCGCCGGCGCTGGCAATCGGGGTGGTCGCTGCTGTGCAAGAGCTGGTCGCCCCAGTGCGATTCGCGGGGTCTTCGGCTGCGTAACGTGAACACCAGTCCCGCCGTGAGGGACCGCATGACAAACAACAACGATAACCAACGCCGCAAAGGCCTTGTGGGAGATGTCATGAAGTCAACGATCAAAGCGGTCGGCTGCGCCGCGCTGTTAGTCGCCGCCAACACCACCTGGGCCGCCGAGCCCGCGCAATGCCAGAACGTGCGCATGGGGTCGGTGAACTGGACCGACGTGGTGGCCAGCAGTGCAATCGCCGAAGCCGTGCTCGACGGCCTGGGCTACAAGGTCAAGCAGACCAGCGCCTCGCAGCAGATCATCCTCGCCGGCATGGCCGACAAGCAGCTCGACCTCTTCCTCGGCTACTGGCAGCCGACCATGCAACCGGTAGCCAAGCCTTACCTCGACAAGCAGCAGATCGAAGTCATCACCCCGGCGACCCTGGCCGATGCGCAGTCCACCTACGCCGTGCCGACCTACGTCTACGACGGCGGCCTGAAGACCTTCGCCGACATCGCCAAGTTCAGGGACAAGCTCGA
Organism: Pseudomonas sp. PSE14; assembly: GCF_029203285.1. Classification (NCBI taxonomy): domain Bacteria; kingdom Pseudomonadati; phylum Pseudomonadota; class Gammaproteobacteria; order Pseudomonadales; family Pseudomonadaceae; genus Pseudomonas; species Pseudomonas sp. PSE14. The sequence goes on along the minus strand of NZ_CP115669.1, from coordinate 5,928,134 downwards.
CAACAAGATCTACCTGATCGAGCCGGGCAGCGGGTCCAACCGCATCACCGCGAAGATGATCGCCGACGACAAGTTCGGCCTGAAGGGCTTCCAGATCGTCGAGTCCAGCGAGGCCGGCATGCTCACCGCGGTCAAGCGTGCCATCAAGCGCCAGCAGTGGGTGGTGTTCTTCGGCTGGAAACCGCACCCGATGAACCTGCAGATCGACATGAAATACCTCACCGGCAGCGACGACGCTTTCGGTCCCAACGAAGGCGCCGCCACCGTCTCCATCATGACCGCCGGCGGCTACCAGCAGCAGTGCACCAACGTCGCCAAGCTGCTGCACAACCTGAACTTCACCAGCGAACAGGTCAGTCAGGTGATGGAGCCGATCCTCGACCGCACCCAGCCGGTGGATGCCGCCAAGGCCTGGCTCAAGGCGCACCCCGAGTCGCTGCAGAAGTGGCTCGCCGGCGTCACCACCTTCGATGGCAAGGATGGCCTCGGCGCCGTCCAGGTCTCGCTCAAGTAACTCCCCCTACAGGACTCCCTGCGCACCGCCGCGCAGGGGTTCCGCTCGCCCACAAGAAGGAGTTCCACCGTGAACTACGAAGTCATCGTTACCTGCGCGGTGACCGGCGCCGGCGACACCGTCGGCAAGCACCCGGCCATCCCCGTCACTCCCAAGGAAATCGCTGCCGCCGCCATTGAGGCCGCCAAAGCCGGCGCCACCGTCGCCCACTGCCACGTGCGTGACCCGCAGACCGGCAAGCCCAGCCGTGATGTGAACCTCTATCGCGAAGTGGTGGAGCGCATCCGCGAGAGCGACACCGACGTCATCATCAACCTCACCGCCGGCATGGGCGGGGACCTGGAGATCGGCAAGGGCGAGCGGCCGCTGGAATTCGGCGCCGGCACCGACCTGGTCGGCCCGCTCGAGCGTCTGGCCCACGTCGAAGAACTGCTGCCGGAAATCTGCACCCTGGACTGCGGCACCCTGAACTTCGGCGACGGCGACTTCATCTACGTCTCCACCCCGGCCCAGCTGCGCGCCGGCGCCAAGCGCATCACCGAGCTGGGCGTGAAGGCCGAGCTGGAAATCTTCGACACCGGCCACCTCTGGTTCGCCAAGCAGATGCTCAAGGAAGGCCTGCTGGAAGACCCGTTGATCCAGATCTGCCTCGGCATCCCGTGGGGCGCGCCGGCCGACACCACCACCATGAAGGCCATGGCCGACAACATCCCGGACGGCCTGACCTGGGCCGGCTTCGGCATCGGCCGCTCGCAGATGCCCATGGTCGCCCAGGCCATGCTGCTGGGCGGCAACGTGCGCGTCGGCCTGGAGGACAACATCTGGCTCGACCGCGGCGTGCATGCCAGCAACGGCCAACTGGTCGAACGCGCCATCGAGATCATCGAACGCCTCGGCGGCCGCGCCCTGACCCCGGCCGAGGGGCGCAAGAAGATGAACCTCAAGCCGCGCTGATCCCGAACCTCAACACCGTAGGGCGAATAACCCGGAACGGGTTATCCGCCGCCATACCAGCACGGCGGATAACGCTGCGCGTTATGCGCCCTACGAAGAGCCTGACGACTTTCCGGAGCCTTCCATGTCCTTCATCACTGACATCAAAACCTTCGCCGCCCTCGGCAGCGGCGTCATCGGCAGCGGCTGGGTCGCCCGTGCCCTGGCCCACGGCCTCGACGTCATCGCCTGGGACCCGGCCCCCGGCGCCGAAGCCGCCCTGCGCGCACGCATCGCCAATGCCTGGCCGGCGCTGGAAAAGGCGGGCCTGGCCCCCGGTGCCTCGCAGGATCGCCTGCGCTTCGTTGCCACCATCGAAGAATGCGTGCGTGACGCCGACTTCATCCAGGAAAGCGCCCCCGAACGCCTCGACCTCAAGTGTGAGCTGCACGCAAAGATCAGCGCTGCGGCCCGCCCCAATGCCCTGATCGGCTCCAGCACCTCGGGCCTGCTGCCCAGCGAGTTCTACGCCGACGCCACGCATCCCGAGCGCTGTGTGGTTGGCCACCCGTTCAACCCGGTCTACCTGCTGCCGCTGGTGGAAGTGGTGGGCGGCGAGAAGACCGCGCCCGAAGCGGTGCAGGCCGCCATCAAGGTCTACGAATCCCTCGGCATGCGCCCGCTGCACGTGCGCAAGGAAGTCCCCGGCTTCATCGCCGACCGCCTGCTCGAAGCGCTCTGGCGCGAGGCGCTGCACCTGGTCAATGACGGCGTCGCCAGCACCGGCGAGATCGACGATGCGATCCGCTTCGGCGCCGGCCTGCGCTGGTCCTTCATGGGCACCTTCCTCACCTACACCCTGGCCGGCGGCAACGCCGGGATGCGCCACTTCATGGCCCAGTTCGGCCCGGCACTGCAATTGCCCTGGACCTACCTGCCGGCTCCGGAGCTGACCGACACCCTGATCGACCGCGTGGTGGAAGGCACCTCCGAACAGCAGGGCTCGCGCAGCATCGCCGAGCTGGAACGCTACCGTGACGACTGCCTGCTGGCGGTGCTGGGCGCCATCAAGGACACCAAGGCCAAACACGGCTTCGCCTTCGCCGACTAACCTCACGGTTCATCATTCGCTCCAAACCACCCCCTCTCCCTTCAGGGAGAGGGCCGGGGAGAGGGGCTCTTCGGACGCGAACATGACCCACGCCCTGAAAACCTACGAAACGCCCATCCTCGCCGAGTGGACCGACTACAACGGCCACCTGCGCGACGCCTTCTACCTGCTGCTGTTCAGCTACGCCACCGATGCCCTGATGGATCACCTGGGCCTGGACGCGGACAACCGCGCGGCGACCCACAACTCGCTGTTCACCCTCGAAGTCCACCTCAACTACCTGCACGAAGTGAAGGAAGGTGAAAAGGTGGAAGTGCGCACCCAGTTGATCGCCCATGACCGCAAGCGCCTGCATATCTTCCACAGCCTGCACCGCGCCGGCGAAGACCTCGCCCTGGCCGCCAGCGAACAGATGCTGCTGCACGTGAACCTCGACGGCGGCGCGCGCTCGGCGCCCTTCGACGGCGTGGTGCTCGAACGGGTGCTGGCGCTGGCCGAGGCGCATCGCCCGCTGCCACGCCCGGACTATGTCGGGCGCACCATCGGCCTGCCGGGCTGATTGCCAATGGCGCGGCGCTATCCGCTGTCCGATGCCCTGCAGGCTTTCGTCGCGAGGACCCAGTCCTACGCCGAAAGCGATCCCTCCATCACTGCCCAGCGCGCGGCCTACGAGCGCATGGCGGCTGCCTTGACGCCGCCGCGTCCGCCGGGCTTGCGTATCAGCGAGCTGTGCCTGGACCGCCTGCCCACCGTACGCCTGTACCGCCCGACCGATCTTCCACCGGCTACCGGCTGGCCCACCGTGCTCTACCTGCACGGCGGCGGCTGGATGCTGGGTGGCCTGGGATCCCATGAGTTCATCACCGCCGAGTTGGCGCTCGAACTGGGCGCGCTGGTGGTCGCGGTGGACTATCGGCTGGCGCCGGAGCACCCCTACCCCGCCGCGCTGGATGACTGCCTCGCCGTCTGGCGGCGCCTGCGCAACGGCAGCCTGGGTGAGCCGGTCGATACGTCGCGGTTGCTGGTGATGGGCGATAGCGCCGGTGGGAATCTTGCCGCCGCCCTGTGCCTGGCCCTGCGTGAGGCCGGCGAGCCGCTACCCTGTGGACAAGTGCTGGTCTACCCCGCGCTGGGCGATGCCCAGACACCCTCGCGGAACGCCTGTGCCGATGCGCCACTGCTGTCGCGGACGGACCTCGACGCCTGCCTGGCGGCCTACCTGCCCCACGCCGGCGACCGGCGCGATCCGCTGGCGCTGCCATTGCGGGCCCGCGACTTCCGAGACCTGCCGCCGGCATTCGTCGCCGTCGCCGAGTTCGACCCGCTGCGCGACGACGGCGAGCGATACTGCGAGGCGTTGCGCGAGGCCAATGTCGACGTCGAGTTCTTTCCCGGCGTCGGCCTGGTGCATGGCGCCTTGCGCGCTCGCGGCGTGGAGGAGGTGGAAGCCCTGTACCGGACGCTCTACCAGGCGCTGCGGGGCTTCTTCAGGAGTTAGGGCGTTGGCTGGCCGAGGATGAATTCGGCGAGCGTCTTCACTTGCACGTCGTCCAGCGCGGGGAAGGGTGGCATCGGAATCTGCCCCCAGCGTCCGACGCCGCCCTGGCGAATGTGCTCGGTCACGCTCCGTAGCGCCTGCGGATCGCCCCGGTAGCGCTCGGCCACCGCCTGGTAGGCCGGCCCGACCACCGTGCGGTCGAGGGCGTGGCAGCCCAGGCAGCCGTTGGCGTCGAGCAGGCTGCGGGCATCCTGCTTCGCCGGGCTGGCTGGCGCCGATGCCGGTGCTGTGGCGACGGCCTGGGCGCGGGGCTTGCCGGAATAGGCATCGGCCAGGTAAGCGGCGATCGCATCGGCCTGGCGATCGTCGACCGGTGCGCCGTAGGCGTGCTGCATCTTCGCGACTTCTCCGCGCCATTGGCTTTCGTTCATGCCGGGAGGCTGCAACTGGATGTAGTCCGCCGAATGGCAAATGGTGCATTTCTGGTTGGCGATGGTGTAGCCGGGCAGTTCCGATGGCGTCAGGCGTGCGGTTTCCATGGGCAACTCGATGCTCACGGGCTCGGCCCGGACAGCGGCCGCCAGCAGGCCGGAGCAGGCGAGTGCGAGCAGGAATCTGATTGCAGGCATGGCGGGCGCTCCTGTTCTAGATGATGTGCAGCGGCAGGGTTTCGATCGAGTGACGGGCATAACCGCCGGGGTTCCAGGTTGGCTCCGCAGGCTGCGTTTCGCCCCGTGCGTTATGGGCCCGCACCAGCAAATGAATGACCCCGCGCTGACGCGGCCGCCAATCGGTGCGCCATTCGCGGAACGAGTAGTTGCCCAGGTCCTCGCCGAGTTGCGTGGGTTGCCAGTTGCGCCCGCCGTCGTCGGAGATCTCCACGCTGCGGATGCCGCTACCACCGTCGAAGGCGATCCCGCGCAGGGCCTGGTTCTGTCCCAGCGGCAGGGTCTGCCCCTCGCGCAGGCTGGTCACGAAGGAGCGCACCGGAAGGCGACCGATGGGGCGGCTGGCGCCCAGCGCACTGCCGGCGGGCAGGCACTGGCAATCGTTGTCGGGGACGCGGTAGGCCTTCTGCATGAAGAAGCCGTCGAACTCATGGTCGATGACCTCGATCTCGCTCAGGTGCTTGATCCAATAGGTGCCGAAGTAGCCCGGCAACACCAGGCGCAACGGGTAGCCATTGAGGAAGGGCAGGTCCTCGCCGTTCATGCTCCAGGCGATCAGCGGCTCGGCACTGAGGGCGTGCTCGACATCGATGGCCTTGGTCATGCTCGGCGTGGCCGGCAACACCGGTTGGTCGAGGCCCCGGAAGGTGACCTGGCGGGCGCTATCCAGCACGCCGGCGTGGTTCAGCAAGGTGCGTAGCGGCAGGCCGACCCAGCGGGCATTGCCCATCGATCCATGGCCCAGCTGCGCGCCGAAGACACGTGGCTCGAAATAGCCCCGGCTATTGCCGGAACACTGGTTCACCGCGATCACCTCCACGGGCTCGCCCAGGGCCTTCAGCGCCGCCAGGTCGAGGTCCAGCGCCTGGCGCACCTGGCCATGTACGCGCAGGCGATAGGTGGCCGGGTCGATGCGGGTGGGCAGGTTGGCCAGGTGATAGCGCACGAAGAACGCATCGTTAGGCGTCAGCAGGCTCTCGTTGAACACCTCGAAGGGCGTTTCCAGGTGCGGGGGGCGCGTGGTGATCAGCATCAGCGGGCGCTTCTGCGGGTAGCTGACCAGATCCCGGTCGCCATTGGCGAAGGGCTGGCGGGCGACGTTCGCGGCCAGTGCCTGAAGCGGCTGGGTGGCCAGACCCGCGCCTGCGAGCAGGGCAACCTGGAGGAAATGGCGGCGATCGAGGCCGCCGCGCTGCTGGGAATCGCTCATGCGGTCGGCTCCTTCACGCCAGGATCAGTCGGATCGGCACGCACATGCCGTTGTAATGCGGCCAATGCGTACATCCCAGGAGAAGCGACGCGCTGGCCAGAGCGGTGCCCAGGAACAGGCCGGGCAAGAGTTTCCGGGCCAGTGGCCGGGTAGCGTTCATGACAGGGAGGGTGTGCATCCTTTGTTCCTCTGGTGAGGTCACGAGGTGCACGGTAAGAGCCGGGTATTAATTTGTTAAACGAATAGTTCCTGTATTAAATACCTGGAAAACAGGTAGATACTCCCATGGCCCTCAGCTTTCGCCAGCTCCAGATCTTCTGCGCGGTGGCCCGTACCGGCAGCACCACGGCGGCGGCGGAATCCATTTCGCTGTCGCAATCGGCCACCAGCGCGGCCCTTAACGAACTGGAATCCCAACTGTCCACGCGCCTGTTCGACCGTGTCGGCAAGCGCCTGCAATTGAGCGAGGTCGGGCGCCGTTTCCTGCCCCAGGCGCAACGCCTGCTGGACGGCATGGCGCAACTGGAACAGCAATTCATGGCCTCGGACTCGCCCCAGGCGAGCCTGACGGTGACGGCCAGCAGCACCATTGGCAACTACGTGCTGCCGCGCCTGCTGGCGTCCTTCGAGCAGGTGCAGCCGGGCGTCAGGGTGAACGCGAACATCGGCAATACCGGCTCAGCGGTGGGCGAGGTAGCGGCCTTCGCCGCGGACATCGGCCTGATCGAAGGCCCCTGCCACGAACCGGGGCTGCTGGTGGAGCCCTGGCTCGAAGACAGCCTGATCGTGGTGGCGGCGCCGGACCATCCGCTGGCCGCGCTGCCGCAGGTCTCCCGCGAGGCGCTGCGGCGCGCCCGCTGGTTGTTGCGCGAACCGGGCTCGGGTACACGCGAGCAGGTCGGTCATGCGCTGTTGCGCCATCTGCATTATCTGGAAGATAGCCGGGACCTGGGCAGCTCCGAGGCGATCAAGCACAGCGTCGCCGCCGGGCTGGGAATCAGTTGCCTGTCGCGCTGGGTAGTCGAGGAACAACTGGCCTGCGGGGCGCTGGTGGAACTGCGCAGCAGCCTGCCACCCTTGCGGCGGCGCTTCTACATGCTGCGCCAGCGCGACAAGTTCCTCTCTCCGGGCCTGGAGTGTTTCTGGCAGCACTGCCGCGCGGGTGTCTAGCGAAAACGTGAGGGCAAAAAAAATCCCCTGGGACGCCCGACGCGTGACAGGGGACAAAGCGAGCCGGGATTGGGCTCTCAGTGTGTTCAAAGCCCGGGCCGGCAAGGCGCGCGAGTTCTGCATGGATTTCAGTCTGCCTGTCGGGTTGCCGGTTCGATTAGCCGAAAACGACCTGCGCGTGCCCGTTGAGGACATTCCATCGGCCGAGTGCTTGCCGCCCCTCGCCGGGCTTACCAGAATCGGGGAAAACCCAAGCCGCTCCAGGAGAACTGCCATGATGCACGCCGACCTGATCGACCAGGACGATTTCCGTGAACGCCTGCAGGCACTGGGCTTCGCCGTGCCGCCGGATGTCACCGCCGAGCAGGCCTGCGAATACGCCGTGCGCGCCCTGACCCCGGAACGCTCCATGGCCCTGCGCCGCCTGGTGGAGGAACTGCTGGTCGGCAACGCCACCCTGCTGCCCGCCGTGCGCGAGGCGATCTCCCGTCAGTTGTTGCCGGCGCTGGTGCCCAGGCCCTGAGGATTGGGCGCACGGAAGGCTGCTTCTGTGCGCCAATTCCTTAAGCGTAGGAAATGGCTTACATCCACTATCGATGACCGGAAAAGGGACCGGAAAAGGGGACAGATTTATTTTCTACTCTAAAACGGGCTGGTGAGTCAGGATTAGAGTACAGAAAATAAATCTGTCCCCTTTTTTTCACAGTTAAATATTTTCACCATGGAGAGATGAGGGTGTCAGTTGATATAACTGTGGAGGAAATCCACTCGATAGTCTCTCGGCTGTATGAAAAGGCAATATCTCAGATCAACCTGAGACCAGAGCAAGCCTTTGCATATGTCCAAGATGAAACGGATTCTCTATGCTCATCTGGTGATATAGGGGCTTTTGCGGTATTGCAAACTGCAATATTTATGGAAGGGATGAGGTACGGGTTGGAACTCTCTAGGGAAAGTCCGTACGCAGAAGATATGCTAGAGGGGTTGGCTAGTGCTTATGATAAATGCAGTGTCGGTGATTTAGCAGCGGTTGGACTTGAGGGAGAGCAACTGGCCGATATGATTGATTCTATGAGGCAGGTTCGAGAAAAATATCTTTTTTCTAAGTAGTTTATCCCAACCAAGTGTCCAAACCAATTTCCCGGTCGCGCTGCAAAAGCGAAAAAGAAGCGAAAAAGAGGAGAACGAAAAGAGAACGAAAAGGGGACAGATTTATTTTGCTACTCTAAAACGGTCTGGCGGGTCAGGATTAGAGTAAAGAAAATAGATCTGTCCCCTTTTTCTGCTAATGCCTCAACATCCTGCGCAACGCAGCTAGACGCAATCGAGGCCGGCTCGAAGGCGCTGGACCGCTTGGTGGGATCGCCTGCCTTGCTGCCTGAAAAAATGGAGTGCTACGGTGAGTCTTACCATCTTGGATTTTGCAAAGTCGTTTGTTGCGGGAAGGTTGACCGCCGATGTTTTTTCTGAAGCGTATATTGAGCTTTGGAAGATCGAGCGTGATAGAGATATTCTTCAACTAGATGGCCCTTCATTGAGCGAGTGCCTGTCCAGTATATTTTGTGCTGCCGACATGTACGAGCCAGACGAATCAAGAGAGGAATACGAGCTTGATGGTGAGATGCTCAAGTCAGAGGTTTCGGCTTTATTACAGAGACTAAACTCTGATTAGATTCCTGAAAAGGTAATCCCTGGGAAATTTGCAGGCCAAGGAAATGGCGGTACTAGAGGTGACGTCTTCTTCAGTGCGAAAAGGGGACAGATATATTTTTCTACTCTAAATCTGGTTGGTGGGTCAGGATTAGAGTAAAGAAAATAAATCTGTCCCCTTTTTTCCCAATGGCGGCTCAATACGCTGAAGGCTTGGGCGTTAAATTGAAAGTGACGGTAATCGAATGATGAATAATGTAGTAAAAATGCAGTGGGCTGGCGTGGTTCTGAATAAAGAGCTCCTTTGCATTAAGACCTACTCTGGATATAGAAGTTGTCGGGCCGACCATAGAGGAGCTATGCATCTACTGACTCCAGATGCGTCTGATGAAGTCATTGGTGAGGCACTGTTGGATGCGTTGTCAAAAAGCCGTTTTGTGCTGCCGGAGCCAAGAAATGATGTTTGGATTCATCCAGAGGCGACGTTTGATAGTGAGTTGTATGATTTCGATGCGGCTGCGCAGCGCTATAAGGATTGGATTTCTCAGTTGATGAGTCAGTATGGCTATAAAACGAAGGGGGCGCTATTTAAAGATATGAAGAATTGTAGTGTCGAGAATAGAGAGGGTCAGATAACTATTCGTCCTAGTCGTCATGAAAAACTCGAAGGATGGGGTGATACAGGAAAAGGGGGAAGTGATCATGTGGTTATTTCCACAAATAGCACTCCCGCTGAAGTCGGATTTGCCCTTCGCTTAGCCTTTAGTCGTTGCATTTAAAAGTTCCCGGTGTTTGTCTGGGAAGAAAAAGGGGAAGAAAAAGGGGGCAAATTTATTTTTCTACTCTAAAACGATCTGGTGGGTCAGGATTAGAGTAAAGAAAATAAATCTGTCCCTCCTTTTTCCCCCTTTTTCTATGCCCCATCCAAGCGTCCCAATCAATTTCTCTGCCGGAGGTGGGGAAGTGTCCACGGGCGAGCCGCTGAAACGCCCCTCCCCACCGTCCACCTGCCAGCTAACTCCCGCTACTCACCCTGCCATTTCCTGAACAGAACGCTAGCGTTTACACCGCCGAAACCAAACCCATTCGACAGCGCGTATTCGGTCGCCAGCGCTGTGCTGGTGCGGGCGATGTTCAAGCCCTCGGAGGAGGGATCGGCGTTCTCCAGATTCAGTGTCGGTGGTGCTACCTGGTCCCGCAGTGCCAGCACCGTGAAGATGGCCTCGATCCCTCCCGCCGCGCCGAGCAGGTGGCCCGTCGAGGATTTGGTGGCGCTGATGACGGGCGACGTCTCTCCGAAGACGGCCTTGATCGCCGCCAGTTCGGCGTTATCGCCAACGGGCGTCGACGTGGCATGTGCGTTCAGGTGGCCGACCTGGTCCGGTGCGACGCCGCCTTGCTGCAATGCCTGGCGCATGGCCCGTTGGGCGCCGTCTCCATCTTCCGGCCCCGAGGTGATGTGGTAGGCGTCGGCGCTGGTTCCATAGCCGATCAGTTCTGCGATGGGCTTGGCTCCGCGTGCCAGGGCGTGCTCGAGTTCTTCGATCACCAGAAGGCCCGCGCCCTCGCTCATGACGAAGCCGTCCCGCGCGCTATCGAAGGGGCGAGAGGCTTTTTCGGGGGCATCATTGAAAGCGCTCGCCAAGGTTCGCGCGGCGGCAAAACCCGCGAGGCTGACTCTGTGAATGGCGGCTTCTGCGCCCCCGCACAGCGCGATGTCCACTTCTCCGGACCTGATCATGCGAGCCGCGTCACCAATGGCCTGTACGCCGGCGGCACAGGCCGTGACCGGCGCCCCGAGGGGACCTTTCAGGTGGTGGCGGATGGAGACCTGGCCGGCGGCGAGGTTGCAGAGGAAGGACGGTATGGTGAAGGGCGAGAGACGGCGTGGGCCCTTGCTGTCGGTGGTACGCACCGCGTCCGCAATGGCCGGGAAGCCACCGATGCCCGAGGCGATGATCGTGGCAGTGCGCTCCTGCTCGATGGCGGAGGTCGGCGCCCATTGGGCTTGTATCAGGGCGTCTTCCGCTGCGGCCAAGGCGAACAGGATGAAGCGATCGACCTTGCGCTGCTCCTTCTGGGATAGAACGCTGTCAGGGTCAAACCCGCCCAGAGGATCAGTCTCCAGCCCGGGTACCTGACCGCCGATGCGCACGGCCAGATCGCCAATCAGCTCCTCTGGCAGCGCACGAATGCCCGAGGCACCCGCCAGCAGCCGCTGCCATACGAGCTCAACACCCCGACCGAGCGGTGTAACCGCCCCCATTCCGGTAACGACGACACGCTTTCTCATGAAGGCTTCGCTCCTTTGCGGTTAAATACCTGGGTAAAGGAAGTTACTATCATAATGAAAGTCACATCCGGAGCGGATTTTTTCCGGACAACCATGAGCGATGCCTATGCAGCGTAAGACCCTCTCTGACTCCCTATGCCCGATCGCCCTCAGCCTGGAGCAGGTTGGCGAATGGTGGAGCCTGCTGATCATGCGCGACGCGCTGCAGGGGGTATCCCGGTTCGACGAGTTCTCCAAAAGCCTGAACATCGCTCCCAACATGCTGACCCGCAGGCTCAACGCACTCGTGGAGGCAGGACTGCTGGAGCGCCGCGCCTACTGCGTCAAACCGCTTCGACACGAGTACATCCCGACCGGGAAAGGGAGGGATCTGCAGGTCGTGCTTTATGCATTGATCGCCTGGGGCAATCAGCACTTCGTCGCGGATGAGGTCGCCGTACAGGTTGTGGACAGGACTTCAGGAAGGCCGCTGCGTCCCATGATGGTCGATGAGGTGGACGGCAGGGTGGTGCCTTGGGATGAATGCGACCTGGCACCTGGACCTGGCGCCAGTCAGGGGATTGTCGAGAGACTGCAGCTCATGAAGGCGTCTCTGAAGTAGTGGACCGATGGCAAACGCATCGTCTCGGAAACGGCCTACCGGGTACCCATCCTGGCTGTTTCCACCCCCGCTCATCACGTCTTTCTGCGCCAATCGCGGGTGACCTAGACTGCCCTCTTCAACCGAAGGAGAGCCGTCATGACCCAAGCCACCCCCTTCCTCATGTTCCAGGGCGGTGCCGCGCAGCCGGCGCTGGATTTGTACCTCGCCACCTTCCCCGATTCCCGCGTGCTGCACGTGGAGCGTTACGCCGCCGGTGATCCGGGGCCGGAGGGGACGATCAAGGTGGCGCGCTTCGTGGTCTGCGGGCAGGAATTCATGTGTTCGGACAGCCCGGTGAAGCATGACTTCGATTTCACGCCGTCCAGTTCGATCTTCGTGGAGTTCGATTCGCAGGATGTGCTGGATCGGATCTTTGACGTGCTGGCGGAAGGTGGGCGGGTCTATATGCCGTTGGAGGACTACGGCTTCAGTCGGCGCTTTGGCTGGGTGAGCGACAGGTTCGGGGTGTCGTGGCAGCTCAGTCTGCCGCTGGATGCCTGAGACGGGGTTCTCCTGCCGCGGTAAATCTTTCCCGCTCTCGGTTCGTTGCCTTGGATGATCCGGGAAACGCCCTACACTGCCCCGGCGTTGCGATCTTACAAACCCTCTGCGTAGCGTTCCTGGCACCACGTTTCGGCGTGGTCAGGTGTGGAAACCTGCATATACCGAGAAGCGCCATAGCAGAGATCGACCGGCCCATAGGGCAGGTCGCCTCTGGCTATCTATGGCGGACCGTGTGAGGCGGACTTAGGTCCGGCCGGTTCTCACGGTTGTTCTCGGTTGCCGGTTTTCCACCCTTGCACGGTCCGCCTCCCTTTCGGATGTTTCGGGCGGCGGCTTCCTGTCATGAGCAAGGAGCTACAGCATGCATACTTCGACGTACTTCCCGACCGGTGATGGCCTGAGACCTCACTACTTCCATCGTCACAGTCGACGCCTGCGCGGCCTGCTGCTCGATCAGCAGGCGTGGTTCGTCCTGCGCGATCTGGCGAAGCTCACGGCCAGCCACCTGGGCCCACGCGTGGCGCAGAAGCTGGACCCGGACCAGTCGCGCTGGGAGCGTCTGGCGGGCACGGAGGAGGATGAGCTGCTGGTGAGCGAGAGCGGTGTGTATGCGCTGCTGATGCTGCACTTCTACCACCCGGAGAACCGCAGCTTGCGGCAGTGGTTGAGCAACGAGGTGGTGCCGGTGTTGCGCGAGTTGGAGCAGCACAATGCGTTGTTGCCGCGCCATCAGTTCCGGCAGATGCATGGGCAGCAGGTGGCGGTGCTGGATTGGCAGGGGCGGCTGTGGATGCGGGTTGTCGATGCGGCGCGGTTGATGGAGCTGGAGAGGCGGTAGCCGCCTTTCGCAGGAGCGGGTTTATCCGCGATCAGCGGCCGGTGTGCGGCTGAGGTGATCTCGGACGGAGTCCGCTCCTACGAAGGGGTAATTCCGCGCCGGGCGGCCCTCTCCCCAGCCCTCTCCCTGAAGGGAGAGGGGGCGTTCGGCTCAGGGGGTTGGGCCTTGGGGGCAGCCGGCTGTCAGAGCACGCGCACGCTGGCGAAGGTGGATTCGCCCTGGGCCTGGCTGAGCGCCGAAATCGCCGAGGAGTTGGGCATGAGGGCCAGGTCCTGGGGGATGGGCATGACCATGACCGGTTGGCCGATGGGCTGGCCCTGGCGTTCGTCGCGCGGGGGAATGCCGAAGTATTCGCGATAGCACTTGGAGAAGTGCGGGGTGGAGACGAAGCCGCAGACCGAGGCGACTTCGATGATCGACATGGAAGTCTGCTTGAGCAGCTGGCGCGCGCGGATCAGGCGCAGCTTCAGGTAGTAGCGCGACGGCGAGCAGTGCAGGTACTTCTGGAACAGGCGCTCGAGCTGGCGGCGCGAGACGTTGACGTAGACGGCCAGTTCGTCGAGGTCGATGGGCTCTTCGAGGTTGGCTTCCATCAGCGCGACGATTTCCTGCAGCTTCGGCTGGTTGGTGCCGAGCATGTGCTTGAGCGGCACGCGCTGGTGGTCCTGTTCGTTGCGGATGCGTTCGTAGATGAACATCTCGGAGATGGCGGCGGAGAGTTCGCGGCCATGCTCGCGGCCAATCAGGTGCAGCACCATGTCCATCGGCGCGGTGCCGCCGGAGGAGGTGAAGCGGTTGCGGTCGATGGAGAACAGGCGGGTGCTCATGGCCACGCGGGGGAAGGCTTCCTGCATGGCGGCCAGGCATTCCCAGTGCACGCTGCAGTCGTAGCCGTCGAGCAGGCCGGCGCGGGCCAGGGCCCAGCTGCCGGTGCACACGGCGCCCAGCTTGCGGCCGTGGCGCGCCTGGGCCTGGAGGAAGGTGACATGTTCGCGGGTGACGCTGCGCTGGATGCCGACGCCGCCGACCACGATCAGGGTGTCCATCTGCGGGGCGCTGTCGCAGGAGGCGTCGGGGGTGATCTGCAAGCCATCGCTGGCCCAGACCTGGCGGCCGTCGAGGCTCAGGGTGTGCCAGCGGTAGAGTTCGCGACCGGAGAGCTGGTTGGCCATGCGTAGCGGTTCCACCGCCGAGGCCAGGGAGATCAGGGTGAAGTTGTCCAACAGCAGGAAGCCGATGGACTGCGGAGCTCGGTTTTGCGGGGGAACTCCGGGGTTGAACGCGTTCATTCAGTCACCTCACGCTAGTCACAGTCGCCTCTTGGGAGGCGTTTCTTATGCTTGTTTTCTGCTCGGGAAATCGGCCCTTCGGCGGTCCCGTGGCTGTTCCTCTGTGTATAGCAAGGCAAATGCCATGCCTACATTGATTGAGCGTTCAATAAAAAAAGAAAACGGCATGGATATGCCGTTTTTGACGGGTCGGATTGCGACGCGCTGCAGGTCGCAAATACGCATGGGGCGGGGGCTGGGGATTTCGGTAGCACTCGCCGGTCACGCTGCCGGCGGTGCGTTGCGCCAAACGGTAACGCTCGTGGGTGGGTCGGGACGAGCGTACCGGTGCGCCAGAATGTGGCGTTTTTACGACCGGGTGGTCGATTTTGGGGTCAGCACTCGATGCTGCTGACGGCCAGGCCGCCGCGGGAGGTTTCCTTGTACTTGTCGTGCATGTCCGCGCCGGTGTCGCGCATGGTGCGGATCACCTGGTCGAGGCTGATGAAGTGTTGGCCATCACCGCGCAGGGCCATTTGCGCGGCGTTGATGGCCTTCACTGCTGCGATGGCGTTGCGCTCGATGCAGGGCACCTGGACCAGGCCGCCGACCGGGTCGCAGGTCAGGCCGAGGTTGTGTTCCAGGCCGATCTCGGCGGCGTTCTCGACCTGCTCGGGGCTGGCGCCGAGGACTTCGGCGAGGCCCGCCGCGGCCATGGCGCAGGCCGAGCCCACTTCACCCTGGCAGCCGACCTCGGCGCCGGAGATGGAGGCGTTCTTCTTGCACAGGATGCCGACGGCGGCGGCGGCCAGGAAGTAGTCGGTGATGTCGTTTTCGCTGGCGTCGGGGTTGAAGCGCATATAGTAGTGCAGCACCGCCGGGATGATCCCCGCCGCGCCGTTGGTGGGCGCGGTGACCATGCGTCCG
The DNA here is from genome assembly GCF_029203285.1 of Pseudomonas sp. PSE14. NCBI lineage: Bacteria > Pseudomonadati > Pseudomonadota > Gammaproteobacteria > Pseudomonadales > Pseudomonadaceae > Pseudomonas > Pseudomonas sp. PSE14. Next base: position 5,912,907 of record NZ_CP115669.1, on the reverse strand, counting down.
CCGGCGGCGTTTTCCTCGTTCACCGCCAGGGCGAAGAGGTTGACCCATTCCATGGCGCTCAAGGTCGAGCCGATGACGTTGGGCTTGCCGATTTCCAGCAGGTTGCGGTGCAGGCGCTTGGCGCGGCGCTGTACGTTGAGCCCGCCGGGGAGGATGCCTTCGTGGTTGAGGCCGTTGTGCACGCAGTCGCGCATGGCCTGCCAGATCACTTTCAGGCCTTCGCGGATGTCGGTTTCGCTGCGCCACATGCGCTCGTTGGCCATCATCAGCTCGGACACGCGCAGGTTGTGCCGGCGGCACAGGGTGAGCAGTTCGGCGGCGCTGGAGAAGTCGTAGGGCAGGACGGTGTTGTCGGTGTCGAGGCTGCCGGAGGCGGCCTGCTCTTCGTCGACGACGAAGCCGCCGCCGATGGAGTAATAGGTATCGCTGTGCAGCTCGCCGTCGTTGTCGAACGCGGTCAGGCGCATGGCGTTGGGGTGGTAGGGCAGGTTCTCGTCGAGCAGGCGCATGTCGCGCACCCAGTCGAAGGGCACGGCATGGGTGCCGGCCAGCAGCAGTTCGCCGCTCTCCCGAAGCGCGGCCATGCGCGGCTCGATCTGCTGTGGGTCGATGCGGTCGGGCCATTCGCCCATCAGGCCCATGATCGTCGCACGGTCGGTGCCGTGGCCGACGCCGGTGGCCGACAGCGAGCCGTACAGGCGGACTTCCACGCGGCGGGTGCGTTCGAGCAGCTGGTGTTCGCCCAGGGCGCCGACGAACAGCGCGGCGGCGCGCATGGGGCCGACGGTATGCGAGCTGGAAGGGCCGATACCGATCTTGAACAGGTCGAACACACTGATTGCCATGCCGAACTCCGAGCGGGCTGCGCATCCTGCGAGGGTGGGGGCGGGGGCACGTCCTTGTGCCCGCGTTGCGCCGCCATCATCGACCCAAGCGCTGGCGCAGCCCCTTCCGGCACCGACCCGGCCATATCCAAAAGCGCCGTGAGCGCTCCGCCGCAAGGCGCGGCGACGGTAACGCCGGCGCTGGTGTTCCGCCGACGACGAGGTCATGCCTGGACGCGACATCCTGGGGCCGGACGTCGATTGGTCGATAGGCGCGGGAATCCACCTTGCCCCATGATCCGATCCCGACGAACGGTATCGGACCGTGCGCGCCCCCTTCTCCGCAGTCAGAGGCTGGTCTCATGAAGAGTCTTGTGTCGTCGCTGTTGGCGTTATCCGTGGTACTGCCGGGCGTTGCCCGCTCTGCCGAGCCGGAATCCTGTGCCGTCGTGCGTTTCGCCGACGTGGGCTGGACCGATATCACCGTCACCACGGCGGTTACCCGCCTGGTGCTCGCCCACCAGGGCTACCGCACCCAGGTGGTGCGCCTGTCGGTGCCCGAGACCTACAAGGCGCTGGCGGAGAAGAAGATCGACGTGTTCCTCGGCAACTGGATGCCGAGCATGGCGGGCGACATCAAGCCTTACGCCGACAAGGGCACGGTGGAAACCGTGCGGGCCAACCTCGAAGGTGCCAAGTACACCCTGGCGGTGCCGCAGTACGCCTATGAGGCGGGGCTGAAGAGCTTCGCCGACATCGCGAAGTTCAAGGAGCAGCTGGGCGGGCGCATCTACGGCATCGAGCCGGGCAACGACGGCAACCAGCTGATCCAGAAGATGATCAACGAGAAGGCCTTCGGCCTGGGCGACTTCAAGCTGGTGGAGTCCAGCGAGGCGGACATGCTGGCCTACGTGAAGCGCGCCGGGGCGCTGAAACAGCCGATCGTGTTCCTCGGCTGGGAACCTCACCCGATGAATACGCGTCTTCAAATGAAGTACCTGGACGGCGGCGATGCCTACTTCGGACCGAATTATGGCGGCGCCACGGTCTTCACCAACGTCAGGGCAGGCTATCTTCAGGAGTGCCCGAATGTCGCGCGGCTGCTGAAGAACCTGAAATTCGACCTGGCGATGGAGAACCAGCTGATGGATGCGGTGCTCAACGAGCGGCGCAATCCGCGGCAGGCCGCCAAGAGCTGGCTGAAGGCCAATCCGCAGGTGCAGGACATGTGGCTGCAGGGTGTCGCACCGAGTGCTTCGGGCAGTACGGCAGAGGGTTCGAAGTCCCTCGCGAAGGACTGATCACGACCCTCGCAGGTCGCCTGGACCGGGCCTTTGAATTGGATGCGACATGCCTGGTGCTGAATGCGACTTCGCCTGCACTGGTTGCGACGCACCCGGTATGCGGCGAATTTTTCCTGTTCCATGATCGATTACGAAATGACAAGAAAAGGGCCTGAATCGCTGGCCCTACCAATAAAACAAGAGTCCGCCGCGCCCACTGCGGGAAGCGCCGGCGCCCCACCCCGCAGAGGAGTACGTCCATGAAAGGTTGCAAGTCTTTGCTGCTGGCTGTGTCCATTTGCGCGCCGCTGGCGGTTCAGGCCGCTGAACCTGAGTCGTGCGGCACGGTTCGCTTCTCCGACGTCGGCTGGACCGACATCACCGTGACCACGGCTACCACCCGCCAGGTGCTCGAATCGCTTGGCTACACCACCAAGGTGACCATGCTGTCCGTGCCGGTGACCTACAAGTCGCTGGCGAACAAGGACATGGACGTGTTCCTCGGCAACTGGATGCCGAGCATGGCCAACGACATCAAGCCCTACGCCGACAACGGCAGCGTGGAAACCGTGCGGGCCAACCTCGAGGGTGCCAAGTACACCCTGGCGGTCACCCAGGCGGCCTATGACGGCGGACTGAAGTCCTTCGCCGACATTTCCAAGTTCGCCGACAAGCTGGACAGCAAGATCTACGGTATCGAGCCGGGCAACGACGGCAACCGTCTGGTCCAGGGCATGCTGGACAAGAACCAGTTCAACCTGGGCAAATTCAAGCTGGTGGAGTCCAGCGAGGCCGGCATGCTCTCGCAGGTCGGACGCGCCGACCGTCGTAACCAGTGGATCGTGTTCCTGGGCTGGGAACCGCACCCGATGAACACCCGCTTCAAGATGAAGTACCTCGAAGGCGGCGATGACGTGTTCGGCCCCAACTACGGCGGCGCGACCATCTACACCAACGTCCGCAAGGGTTACGTCCAGGAGTGCCCGAACGTCGGCAAGCTGCTGACCAACCTGACCTTCACCCTGGAGATGGAAAACAAACTCATGGACGCCGTGCTCAACGGAGGCAAGAAGCCCGAAGAGGCGGCAAAAGCCTGGTTGAAGGACCATCCGGAACTGCTCGACGCCTGGCTCGCCGGCGTGACCACCCGTGACGGCAAACCGGCCTTGGCGGCAGCCAAGGTGGCATTCGCGAAGTAAGTGCCGAAGTAATTGCCGTTGGCCGATTCCTCAAGCTTCTGATGGGCCCGCATTATGTTTCTGACTGACCACAAGCTCCCGCTGGGCGAACACATCGCCGCCTTCGTCGATTGGCTCACCCAGCATGGCGCCGCGTTTTTCGACAAGATTTCCGACACCCTTGAGTTCCTGATTCACGCTGTCACCAACAGCCTGCTCTGGTTCAACCCGCTGGCCCTGATCGCGCTAATGGTCATCCTGGTGTTCTACATCCAGCGCAGCTGGGGGCTGGCGGCGTTCGCGCTGGCCTCGCTGCTGCTGATCCTCAATCTGGGGTACTGGCAGGAGACCATGGAGACCCTGGCGCAGGTGATCTTCGCCACGGTCGTGTGTATCGCCATCGGGGTGCCGCTGGGCATCCTGGCGGCGCACAAGCCCTGGTTCTACACCGCCCTGCGGCCCTTGCTGGACCTGATGCAGACGGTACCCACGTTCGTGTACCTGATCCCGACCCTGACCCTATTCGGCCTGGGTGTGGTGCCGGGCCTGATTTCCACGGTGATCTTCGCCATCGCTGCGCCCATCCGCCTGACCTGCCTGGGTATCCAGGACGTGCCGGCGGAACTGATGGACGCCGGCAAGGCCTTCGGTTGCTCGCGCTGGCAACTGCTGACCCGTATCGAACTGCCCCACGCCATGCCCAGCATCGGCGCAGGGATCACGCAATGCATCATGTTGTCGCTGTCGATGGTGGTTATCGCCGCGCTGGTGGGTGCCGACGGCCTGGGTAAACCCGTGGTCAACGCGCTCAACACGGCGGACATTTCCCTCGGCTTCGAGGCCGGTCTGGCCATCGTCCTGCTCGCCATCCTGCTCGACCGGGTGTGCAAGCAACGTTCGCTGCGGGGGAGGTAAGCACTATGTCGGCGATTCGATTCGAACATGTGGATGTGATTTTCGGCACCCACACCAAGGAAGCCATCAAGCTGCTCGACCAGGGCATGGGCCGCGAGGAAATCCTCAAGCGCACCGGCCAGGTACTGGGGGTGGAGGACGCCAACCTCGACGTCAACCGCGGCGAAATCTGCGTGATGATGGGCCTCTCCGGCTCAGGCAAGTCCAGCCTGCTGCGCTGCATCAACGGCCTCAACCGGGTCAGCCGCGGCAAGCTGCTGATCGAGCACGAAGGCCAGCAGGTGGATATTGCCAACTGCTCGCCGGCAACGCTGAAGACCATGCGCACCAAGCGCATCGCCATGGTGTTCCAGAAGTTCGCGCTGATGCCCTGGCTGACCGTGGCCGAGAACATCGGCTTCGGCCTGGAGATGCAGGGCCGCCCGGCCAACGAGCGGAAGAAGGTGATCGACGAGAAGCTGGAACTGGTCGGCCTGTCGCAATGGCGCGACAAGCGTCCGGACTCGCTCTCCGGCGGCATGCAGCAGCGCGTGGGCCTGGCCCGTGCGCTGGCGATGGATGGCGACATCCTGCTGATGGACGAACCCTTCTCCGCGCTGGACCCGCTGATCCGCCAGCAGCTGCAGGATGAACTGCTGGTGCTGCAACGCCAGCTGCACAAGACCATCGTCTTCGTCAGCCACGACCTGGACGAGGCGCTGAAGATCGGCACGCGTATCGCGATCATGAAGGACGGCCGCATCATCCAGCACGGCAAGCCCGAGGAAATCGTGCTCAGCCCGGCGGACGACTACGTGCGCACCTTCGTCGCTCACACCAACCCGCTCAACGTGCTGTGCGGCTCCAGCCTGATGCGTGGCCTGGACCAGTGCCGCCGCCAGGCCGACGAGGTGTGCTTCGATCAGGGCCGCGACTGCTGGATCGGCCTGACCGAGACCAACCAGGTCAAGGCCGCTCGCCAGGGCAGCAACATCATCGACCTGCAGCGCTGGCAGCCGGGCGATGCGGTGGAGAAGCTCAAGCACGAGCCCACCCTGGTGGACGTCAACATCCGCATGCGCGACGCACTGCAGATCCGCTACCAGACCGGCCACAAGCTGGTGCTGCAGGAACAGAACCGCGTAGTGGGCGTGCTCGGCGACAGCGAGCTGTACCACGCGCTGCTGGGCAAGAACCTGGGCTGACGGGGCTCGGGGCACTCGACGCCGGCTCGCCGCGAGGGGAGCCGGCGTTTTTATTGGTGGTGTGCGCTTGTGCCGGAGCCCAATGTCGCGGGCTTTTGTAGGAGCAACTGTCTTCTTCTGTGACTCGGTACCGGGGATTTCCCTCTCCCTAACCCTCTCCCTGAAGGGAGAGGGGACTGGTTCAGTGCCAGCTGAAACCGACGCGTCAGCCGGCAGGGATAGCTCCCTCTCCCTTTGGAGCGGGGCGCGCAGCCAGGGCTGGGCTGAGGGGAAACCCTCAGCGCCGATGTTTCCAGGAACCGCGAGCTGCCCTCGTGCGGCGAACGGCCGGCCTCAATGCTTGAGGTCGGCCAGCCCCTTGAGCAGCGCTTCGTGGAAGCGCTTCGGGTCCTGGATCTGCGGCGCATGGCCGAGGTCGTCGAACTCCACCAGCGTGGCGTTGGGGATCGCCTTGGCGGTCTGCTTGCCCAGCTCGGCGTAGTTGCCCAGCCTGGCTTTCAGCTCGGCCGGCGCGAGGTCCTTGCCGATGGCGGTGTTGTCCCGGGTGCCGATCAGCAGCAGGGTCGGCATCTTCAACTGGCCGAACTCGTAGACCACCGGCTGGGTGAAGATCATGTCGTAGAGCAGCGCCGAGTTCCACGCCACGCGTTCGTGCCCGGCGCCGTTGAACAGCCCGGCGAGCATGTTCACCCACTTGTCGTACTCCGGCTTCCACTGGCCGGCGTAGTAGGTCGCCTGCTCGTACTGGCGGATGCCCTCGGCGCTGGTCTTCAGCTCGCGCTCGTACCACTGGTCCGGGGTGCGGTAGGGCACGCCGAGGGCCTTCCAGTCTTCCAGGCCGATGGGGTTGACCATCGCCAGTTGCTCCACCTGCTGCGGGTACATCAGCGCGTAGCGGGTGGCGAGCATGCCGCCGGTGGAGTGGCCCAGCAGGGTGACCTTGCCGATCTTCAGGTGCTCCAGCAGGGCGTGGGTATTGGTCGCCAACTGCTGGAAGCTGTACTGGTAGCGCTCGGGCTTGGTGGATTTGCAGAAGCCGATCTGGTCCGGCGCCACCACCCGGTAGCCGGCGTCGCTCAGCGCGGCGATGGTGGATTCCCAGGTGCCGGCGCAGAAGTTCTTGCCGTGCAGCAGCACCACGGTGCGGCCGTTGGGCTGCTTCTTGGGCTTCACGTCGATGTAGGCCATGTGCATGTGATGGCCCTGGGAGGCAAAGCTGTAGTGACCGACCGGGAAGGCGTACTGGAAGCGCTCCAGCTCCGGGCCGTAGGTGGGCTTGGTTTCGGCGGCGTGCAACGGCAGGGTGGTGGCCAGTAGCAGGGCGGGTAGCCAGCGGCGCATCGGGAGCTCTCCGGGTGGTTTGGGCACGGATCAGACAGCGGGAAAGACAATAGGTTGGCAGATTTTGGAGCCGGACGCCGCATCGGCTGAGTTCGATGTGTTCTCGATATCCACGCCGCCAACCCTGGTGTAGGGCGTATGACGCTCCGCGTTATACGCCGTTTGGCCTTGGTATCCGACCACTCCGCGTTCGAACCCGAAGTGCGGTTCCAGGGCGCTTCGAGCATGACCGTGAAGTGGATGATGGCCCGGTGAAACGGCGTACAACCGCGAACGGTTGTACGCCCTACGCCAGCCGCTGCCTCAGGCCGCGCTCGCGCCGCCGGTGAGCCAGTCGATGAACAGCGAGAACAGCTCCGCCTGGGAGTTGATCTCAAGCTTTGTGTAGAGGTGCTTGCGGTGCATGCGCACCGTTTCCGGGGAGATGTCGAGCACCCGCGCGCTGGACTTCACCGAATGGCCGCGCAGCAGCAGGTGGGCGATTTCCCGTTCGCGCTCGGTCAGGAGGTCCGCGCCGAAGTTCATGAAGGCGGTGCGGATGTGCCGGTTCAGCGGTGCCTGCGCCGCTTGTGTACTGCCTGCACCGTGCCCGGCGAGCAGCAGGTCGAGGCCGCCGTTGCGCTCGAACTGGCGGATCAGCTCGCGCACCAGTGGCAGGGCGCCGGCCAGCAGGTCCAGTTGGGTTTCGGTGAAGCGCGCGCCGCTGTTGCCCTGGTACAGGCACAGGGAAACCTTGCGTGCCTCGCCCAGGTCGACGATGAAGTGGCAGTCCTCGGTGCAGCCGCAGCGCAGGTAGTAGGTCTTGTAGTACTCGCTGGCGAAGAAGTCGTCCGGGGCGATGTCCGCCAGTGGGTAGAAGCCTTCGGTGAGGCCGTCTTCCATGGCCAGGCAGAAGGGATCGAGCAGGTAGCCGCGCGCGTAGTAGCGATCGATCAGCGCCTCGTGGTGCGCCGGGGCGATGCCGCGCTGGTACAGCGGCTGCGGCGGCTGGCCGCGCTGCTCCAGGCCGAGCATCATCGACTCCACCGGCACCAGGCAGTCCAGCGCCTCGGCCAGTCGCTCGACGAAGGCCACGTCGCCCACGCTGCCCATGGCGCGCGCCAGCCCCGCATGCCAGGCATGCAGGGCCGGTGCATCGGACGATTCGCTCAGTGCCTGGGATTTGCTCATACCCGGCAGTCTAAAGGGCTGCCTGGATGTAGGCAAAATCATCAGTGCCCCGCGTAATCACCGCTGCGCTTGAGGTCTTCAGCCGCTTCGAGGATCGCTTCGCGCAGGGTGTCGACGATCTCGTCGACCTGCTCGCGGGTGATGGTCAGCGGTGGCGACATCACGTTCAGGTGCACGATCGGCCGTACCAGCAGGCCGCGGGCCTGGGCGCGCAGGTGGATCTTCTCGCCGATGTTCAGCTCCTCGGGGAACAGCGTCTTGCTGCGCTTGTCGGCGACGAACTCGACGCAGGCCATCAGCTTCTGGCAGCGCACGCTGCCCACCAGCGGCAGCCCGGCCAGTTCCTGCAGACGCTGCTCCAGGTAGGCGCCGACGTCCTTCACGTGCTCCAGCAGGTTCTCGCGCTCGATGATTTCGATGTTCTTCAGCGCCGACACGCAGCTCACCGGGTGTCCGCTGTAGGTGAAACCGTGGGCGAAGCAGCGGCCCTGGTCGGCCTCGGCGATCACCTTCCAGATGCGGTCGGAGAAGATACACGCGCCCAGCGGCAGGTAGCCGGAGGTCAGGCCCTTGGCGGTGGTGATGATGTCCGGCTGCATGCCGAACACGTCCTCGGAGGCGAAGAAGGCGCCGAGGCGGCCGAAGGAGGTCACCACTTCGTCGGCGACGTAGAGCACGTCGTACTGCTGGCACACCTCCCACATGCGCTTGTGGTAGCCCTTGGGCGGGATGATCACGCCACCCGAGCCCATGATTGGCTCGGCGAAGAAGGCCGCCACCTTGTCCGCGCCCAGTTCGAGGATCTTGTCTTCGAATTCCTTCACCAGGAATTCGAGGAAGTCGCCTTCGGTCATCCCTTCCGGCGCGCGGTAGGGGTTCGGGCAGGAAATGTGGTGGATGACGTCCTTGAGGAAGTCGAACTCGGCCGGGTGGTCGGCGACCTTGCCGCCCAGGGACATGGTGAGGAAGGTCGAGCCGTGGTAGGCGTTGACCCGGCTGATGATGTGCTTCTTCTCACGCTTGCCACGGCAGTTCTGGTAGTACTGGATCAGCCGGTAGGCGGTGTCCACGGCGGTGGAGCCGCCAGTGGTGAGGAACACATGGTCGAGGTCGCCCGGCGCCAGTTGAGCGAGCTTCTCGCAGAGCTGGATGGCGGTGACGTTGGCCATGTCGCAGAAGGGGTTGGAGTAGGCCAGCTGGCGCACCTGCTCGGCGATGGCGTCGGCCATTTCCGTGCGGCCCAGGCCGATGTTGGTGCACCACATGCCGCCCACGGCATCCAGGTAGCGATTGCCCTTGGTGTCGTAGATATAGGCGCCCGAGCCTGCGGCGATGTTCAGCGCACCGTTGACGCGGTGATCGTCGAACACGTGGTAGCCGTGCACGTAGTGGGCTTTGTCGGCGGCGACCAGCTGCTCGTCGTTGAACTGGGCGAAGAAGGCTGGGGTTGGGGGGGTCATCGTCTGTACCTCGAAATTACGGTTCGTCGTGCGAGTCCTTGCCCTCTCCCTGACCCTCTCCCTGAAGGGAGAGGGGACCGTTCGGAGTACTCGGTGACTACGAAGGTCATTGCGGGCCCGCTGCCAGCGGGGCATCAGGAAGATGACTTCCATGAACCCTGCTGCGGGCTGCCCCCTCTCCCTTCAGGGAGAGGGCTGGGGAGAGGGGGCTTTGGGACTGACTGATCAGGTTCCGGTTTTCACCGCAGCCCAGGTGCGGGTGATCAGGCGAGTGGCCTTGGGGTTCTGCACCTTCTGGGTGAACAGCCGGGCGCGGGTCTCGGCGTCGGGATAGATCGCCGGGTCGTTGCGCACTTCGGCGGTGAGCATCGGTTTGGCGGCGGCGTTGCTCGAGGCGTAGCGGATGTAGTCGCTGACGTCGGCGGCCACCTTGGGCTGGAGCATGTACTCGATGAACTTGTGGGCGTTGGCCACATGCGGCGCATCGGCCGGGATGTAGAAGTCATCGAACCAGATCAGCGAGCCTTCCTTGGGCACGAAGTAGCCCAGCTTCACCTTGGCGCCGGCCTCGTCGGCGCGAGCCTGGGCGGTGGCGTAGTCGCCGGACCAGGTCATGGCCATGCACTGGTCGCCGTTGGCCAGGCCGTTGAGGTAGCTGGTGGAGTCGAACTTGCGGATGTACGGACGGATCGATTGCAGCAGGTCCTGGGCGGCCTTCAGGTCTTCGGGCAGGGCGCTGTTGGGGTCGCGCTTGAGGTAGGCCAGGGCCAGCGGGATCACGTCGGTGGGCGAGTCGATGATGGTCACCCCGCAATCGGCGAATTTCGACACGATCTTCGGATCGAACAGCATCGCCAGCGAGCCGATGGGCGCGTCGGGCATGCGCTGCTTGATCTTGTCGATGTTGTAGGTGATGCCGTTGCTGCCCCAGGTATAGGGCGCCGAGTACTTCACGCCCGGATCGTAGTGATCCAGGTGCTTGAGTACTTCGGGATCGAGATTGTTCCAGCTCGGCAGCTTGGACTTGTCCAGCGGCTGGAACACGCCCGCTTTCAGCAGCGGCGGCACCAGGGCGGCGTTGAGTACCACCAGGTCGTAGCCGGAGCGGCCGGGCAGCAGCTTGCCCTGCACGGTTTCGTAGGAGTCGAAGGTGTCGTAGACCACCTTGATGCCGGTGGCCTTCTCGAAGTCGGCGATGGTGTGTTCGCCGATATAGTCGGACCAGTTGTACAGCCGCAGCGTATTGGCGCTACTGCTTTCTTCCCCGTGGCCCAGCGCCGGCAAGGTCGCCAGCGCCGCGCTCAATACTGCAGCGAGGGTTTTCTGCATGTCAGTCCACCTGTTGTTGTTGTGTTCGCTGATGGGGCCACTCTCGGCCACCCCCGGTTGGCGGACCATTCCCCGAACGGGTAGGTAGGGTCTGTTACTGTTTCAGCACCCGTGTCGAAACGACGGCAGCCCCAGGGCTGGCATCTTGTCGAACAATCGTTCAAATTCTCCCCATACCCCACTCGGAATCACAGGAATGAACCAGGAAGTCCGCTTTTCCCGACTGGAGCCCGAACAGCGCAAGGCGTTGCTGATCGAGGCGACGCTCGCCTGCCTGAAGCGCCACGGCTTCCAGGGCGCGTCGATCCGCAAGATATGCGCCGAGGCCGGGGTCTCGGTGGGGCTGATCAACCACCACTATTCGGGCAAGGACGAACTGGTGGCCGAGGCCTACCTGACCGTCACCGGGCGGGTGATGCAGCTGCTGCGTGAGGCTATTGCCGAGGCGGCGCCTGACGCGCGCGCGCGGCTGTCGGCGTTCTTCCGTGCTTCGTTCTCCGCCGAACTGCTCGATCCGCAGCTGCTGGATGCCTGGCTGGCGTTCTGGGGCGCGGTGAAGACCGCCGAGGAAATCAACAAGGCGCACGACCATTCCTACGGCGAGTACCGCTCGCTGCTGGCGCAGACGTTGAATGAGCTGGCGAAGGAGCAGGGCTGGTCCGACTTCGACGCCGACCTCGCCGCCATCGCCCTGAGCGCCCTGCTCGACGGCCTGTGGCTGGAGTCCGGGCTGAACCCCAACACCTTCACCCCGGAGCAGGGCGCGCAGATCTGCGAAGCCTGGGTGGATGGCCTGCAACACGGCGGCCGGCAGCGCTTCAGCCGTGCGGCGGCGGCCTGTTGATCGATTGTTCAGTGGCCGGTAACCTGCTGCCTCCGCAGGACCGGTCCTGCAGACCTCTCTAGACTAATAACAAGAATTGCCCCGCAAACAGCGGTGGCGTCAGCAGGGTATTGCGATGACTTCCCGTGTACTGATCGTCGACGACGATCCGGTGGTTCGCGAGCTCCTCCAGGCTTACCTCGGCGAGGAAGGCTACGACGTGCTCTGCGCGGGCACTGCCGAACAGGCCGAGGCGAACCTGGCCGAGGCCGAGCAGGCCGAACAGCCCATCGACCTGGTGATGCTCGACATCCGCCTGCCCGGCAAGGACGGCCTGACCCTGACCCGTGAGCTGCGCGTGCGCTCGGAGGTCGGCATCATCCTGATCACCGGTCGCAACGACGACATCGATCGTATCGTCGGCCTGGAATGCGGCGCCGACGACTACGTGATCAAACCGCTCAACCCGCGCGAACTGGTGTCGCGCGCGAAGAACCTGATTCGCCGTGTGCGCCACGCCCGCCAGGGCCCGGCTACCCAGCCGGCGCGGCAGAACCACAAGCGTTTCGCCCACTGGACGCTCGACCCCGACCGTCGTCGCCTGATCGATCGTGACGGCAGCGAAACCCCGCTGACCCACGGCGAGTTCCAGCTGCTCTGCGTGTTCCTGCGCAACACCGGCCACACCCTGAGCCGCGATCAGTTGATGGATCAGATCCGCAACCGCGAATGGCTGCCCAACGACCGCTCCATCGACGTGCTGGTCGGCCGCCTGCGCCGCAAGCTGCGCGACGACCCGGCCGAGCCCGAGCTGATCATCACCATCCACGGCGCCGGCTACCTGTTCACCGCCACGCCCGTCGACGCCTGAGCCATGCGCTGGCTGGTCCTGCTGTGCCTGGCCCTGCCGATGTTGGCAGCGGGCGGTATCGTGAGCGCCGCGCAGCCAGTCCGCTACTGCGACTACCCCGTCTACCCGCCCATCTCCTGGAGCGACGGCCATGAGGTGCGCGGCCTGGCGCCGCAAACCGTGCGCAGCGTGCTCGGCGAGCTGGGCTACGAGGTGCAGACCGTGGTGCTGGGCAACTGGAAGCGCTGCCTGCTGGACGCCGCCGAAGGCCGCGTCGATGTGGTGCTGGCCTACCAGACGCCGCAGCGCGACGGCGGCCTGGTGTTCTCCCGCGTGCCGGTGCTGCGCGAGGAAGTGGCGATCTTCTACAACCGTCGCAAGCCGGTGCGCTTCGACCAGCTGGGCGACCTCGCCCATTACCGGGGTGGGCTGCTGTTCGGCGAAAGCTACGGGCCGGCGTTCGACCGCCTCGTTGCCGAGCACGGCAACGTCGAATGGGTCTCCGACAGCCGACAGAACTTCGGCAAGCTGATCCGCCAGCGCATCGACTTCATTGCCCATGAGCGGCGTACCGGCACCCTGTTCGTCGAGCAGTTGGCCGGCGGCGAGGACATCACCGCGCTGCCTCGTCCGCTCACTGTGGATTACCTGCGCATCGCCGTGTCGCGCCATTCGCCGCTGGCCGCGCGGATGGACGAGATCGACGCGGCATTGAAGAAACGCGTGGACGACGGCAGCGTGGCGCGCTGGCTCGACGACAGCGAACGTGGCTACCGGGCCATGCTTGCCGGCGATGGGGTGCCGCGTTGAAGCTGCCCGGCGGCCTGGCGCGGCGCCTGCTGCTGCGGGTGTTGCTGTTCAGCCTGTGCTTCACCGTGCTGGCCAGCGCCGTGCAGTTGTACTTCGAATACCGCCGCGAGATGCGTGACATCGATGCGCGCCTGGAGCTGATCCGCGTCGGCTACCTGGCCAGTTTTGAACGCAGCCTGTGGGACCTCAACCAGGAGCAGCTCAACGTGCAGCTGCACGGCCTGGCGGACTTCCCCGACATCGCCAAGGTGCGCCTGCGCAGCGCCGACTTCAACCTGGCCCAGGACGCCGAGGTGAAGCACGGCCCGTTCCGCGTCGAGCACTATGCCCTGGCCTTCCAGCCGCCGGATGGCGAGCGCCGCGCCCTGGGCGAGCTGGAAATCAGCATCGACCTCGGCGCGGTCTACCGCCGCCTGTTGCACGGCGGCCTGACCAACCTGCTGTGGATGGGCGTGTTCCTCTGCGGCCTGGCAGTAGCGCTGAGCTGGCTGTTCCACAGCCTGGTCACCCGCCACCTGCGCGCCATGGCCGACTTCGTCCGGGGCCTTACCGGCGGCGACCTGCAGACCGAGCTGGCGCTGCACAAACGTCGCCATGAGGACGAGATCGACACCGTCGCCGATGCCCTCGACGACCTGCGCCGCGCCCTGCGCGCGGAGCTGCGGCGCCGCGAGGCCGACCGCGCCGCCCTGCAGAGCAAGCGCGACGAGCTGCAACGCCGGGTCGAGCGGCGCACCGCCAGCCTGCGCCGGGCCAAGGAGGACGCGGAGGAGGCCAACCGCGCCAAGAGCCGCTTCCTCGCCACCATGAGCCACGAAATCCGCACGCCGCTCAACGGTATCCTCGGCATGGCCGAACTGCTGCGCGCCGCGCCCCTGGGCGAGCAGGACCGGCGCCGGCTGCAGGCGCTGTCCACCGCCGGCGAGGGGCTGCTGGCGATCCTCAACGAGGTGCTGCACTTCGCCAAGCTGGAGGACGGCGCCAGCCAGCCGGAGCCGGTGGACTTCTCTCTGCGTCGCCTGCTGGACGACGTGGTGACCCTGCTGGAGCCGCGTGCCGAGGGCAACGGCATCTGCCTTCGCCTGCGCGTCGACCCTCAGGTGCAGGACGCCTGCCGGGGCGCCGAACAGTTCCTGCGCCAGGTGCTGAGCAACCTGCTGGCCAACGCGGTGAAGTTCACCGAGGACGGCGAAGTGCTGCTGGAGGTGACGCTGCTGGAACGCGGCGAGGCCGGGCAGCGCCTGCGTTTTGCGGTGATCGACGATGGCATCGGCATCTCCGCCGAGCAGCAGGAGAAAATCTTCCAGCGCTTCACCCAGGCCAACGACGAAGTGGCGCGGCGCTACGGCGGCACCGGGCTGGGGCTGGCGATCAGCAAGCGCCTGGTGGAGGCCATGGGCGGCGAGATCGGCGTGGAAAGCCTGGAGGGCGAGGGGAGCACCTTCTGGTTCGAGATCGTGCTGGCGCCGGGAGATATCCCGAGCGTTCTTCAGGTGGACGAGCCGAAGCTGGCGCTGGAGGTGCTGCTGGTGGAAGACGTCGCGCTCAACCGCGAGGTCGCCCAGGGGCTGCTGGAGCGCGACGGCCATCATGTCTATCTCGCCGACGACGCGGAGCCGGCGCTCGTGCTCACCGCCCAGCGAGCCTTCGACCTGATCCTGCTGGACATGCACCTGCCGGGCATGACCGGTCTCGACCTGTGCCGGGCGATCCGCAAGCAGCCCAACGGGCTCAACGCCACCACGCCGATCCACGCCTTCACCGCCAGCGTGCAGCCGGGGATGGTCCGCCGTTACTTCGAAGCGGGTATGCAGGGCGTACTGGGCAAGCCGCTGCGCCTGGATGACCTGCGCCGCGCGCTGTCCGGCGTGGCTGCGGCGCCGCTGCCTGCAGCTGTGGATAACGGCCCGTTGGACCGCCAGGTACTGGATACCCACCGCCGCCTGCTTGGCGAGCACAAGCTCAACGAGTTGCTCGCCAGCCTGTGGAAACTCCTCGACGAGCAGTGGCCGCTGCTGCTGGATGCGCTGCGCCAGGAGGATGCCGTGGAGGTGGCCAGCCTGGCGCACCGGCTGGCGGGGAGCTGCCGGTCGATGGGCTTGCGCGGGCTGGGGGATGGCCTGGGGGAATTGGAGCAGGTGGCGTTGGCGGGGGATTCGCTCGGTGACTGGGCTGAGCGGTTGGAGCGGGAGAGGGCTCTGGCGTTTGAGCTTTTGAAGGGTGCCCAGGCTTAATTTCTGCGTTGCCTGCTCTCCCTCACCCCAGCCCTCTGGGAGAGAGCTGGGGTGAGGGGAAAGCCCTTGTGCCGATATCGCCGGAGAACTCCACTCACCTGTAGGACCGAGGGGGACGCCTAGTTCTTGCTCGCGAACCCGCCCAACCTCGTCATCGCCGGCTGAATCTGTTCGCGAGCAAGCTCGCTCCTACGAAAAGCAAAAGCCTGAAACCCCCGCCCCACGCGCCCCGCACAAAATCCTTACAACTTCCTACAACTTCGATCCGCCCGAACAACGGCGTCTTACATCGCCTTCCAATAATCCGGTGGCATCCGTGCCCGAGCCACGGCCTCTGATTGATTGGAGATAACAATAATGATCCAACGTAGAGTTCCGCTCAGCCGCGCCCGCCGTTCCGTGGAGGTGCGCCATGTCTGAGTCGCAAGAGAAGATCCAGCTCACCCGCGCGCTCAAGAGCCGCCACATCTTCATGCTGTCCCTGGGCGGCGTGATCGGCACCGGCCTGTTCATGGGCTCCGGCGTCACCATCGGTTCCGGCGGCCCCATGGGCGCCATCCTCGCCTACCTGGTCGCGGGCCTCTTGATGTACCTGGTGATGGTCTGCCTCGGCGAGCTGTCCGTGCAGATGCCGGTCTCCGGCTCCTTCCAGGCCCACGCCACGCGCTTCATCGGTCCGGCCACCGGCTTCATGATCGGCTGGGTGTACTGGATGAGCTGGGCCTCCACCGTCGGCCTGGAATTCACCGCCGCCGGCATGCTGATGACCCGCTGGTTCCCCGAGGTACCGATCTGGATCTGGTCGGGCTTCTTCGTGGTCGTGCTGTTCTCCCTCAACGCCCTGGCCACCCGCGCCTTCGGTGAGGCCGAGTACTGGTTCTCGGGCATCAAGGTCGCCGCCATCCTGGCCTTCATCGTGGTCGGCCTGCTGGTGATCTTCGGCGCCATCCCGCTGAACAGCGGCGCCGCCGCGCCGGGCCTGTCCAACCTGGTCAGCGACGGCCTGTTCCCCAACGGCCTGTCCGCCGTGTTCGCGGTGATGATGACGGTGGTCTATGCCTTCCAGGGCTGCGAGATCATGGGCGTCGCCGCCGGCGAGACCGACCAGCCGGAAAAGAGCATCCCGCGCGCTGTGCGCAACGTGGTGTTCCGCGTGCTGATCTTCTACGTGCTGGCGATTGTCGTGCTGTCCTGCATCGTGCCGTGGAAGCAGGCCGGCCTGATGGAAAGCCCCTTCGTGCAGGTGTTCGACATGGTCGGCATTCCCTACGCCGCCGACCTGATGAACTTCGTGATCCTCACCGCCATCCTGTCCGTGGGTAACTCCGGCCTCTATGCCTCCACCCGCATCCTCTGGGCCATGTCCAAGACCGGCATGGCGCCGCGCAAGCTGTCCCAGCTCAGCGCCCGTGGCGTGCCGCTCTACGCGCTGCTGATCAGCCTGGCCTTCGCCCTGCTGTCGCTGCTGACCAGCATCGTCGCCGCCGACACCCTGTTCATGGTGCTGATGGCGGTGAGCGGGATGTCCGGCACCGTCACCTGGATCGTCATCGCCTACGCCCAGTACCGCTTCCGTCGCGAGCACATGGCCAAGGGCGGCACCGTGGCCGACCTGAAGTATGCCGCGCCGCTGTTCCCGCTGATCCCGCTGGCGTGCATCGCGATCTGCTGCTCGCTGTTCGTGTTCCTCGCCCTGGACCCGACCCAGCGTCCGTCGCTGTACTGGGGCTTCGGCTTCATGGCGGCCTGCTACCTGGCCTACTACGTGCTCAAGCGCAAGCGCGGCCAGGTGCTGGCCGACGAGGCTGTGCCGAGCATCGGTTGAGTCTGACTGCACCGGAAAAGCCCCGCATTGCGGGGCTTTTTCTTTGGCTCTTGGTCTTGGGCTCTTCGTAGGACCGAGGGGGACGCCTAGTTCTTGCTCGCGAACCTACCCAGCTCCGGAGTCGCCGGGACGTCCGTTCGCGAGCAAGCTCGCTCCTACAGGTACTCCACCCGTCCCATCTCTTGCTGAACAATTGTTCAAAGTTGTAACAAGCCCGCCCGCCAAGTCCCCGTAAAACCCCTCGGCCCCCGCACCACGCGGCCTTCCCGCCGCTGCCGAGGGCGTTACAAGCCCCCCATTCGGGTGGATTGCCGCCTTACTGAACAGTTGTTTAGTATTGGCTCCAACGCCTCAACACAATCGTCTACAAGAATGAGGGCCGCATGACTCAAGCATCCCCGCTCAGCCGGGTCCAGGACGGCATCGCCTGGATCACCCTGAACCGTCCCGAGCAGCGCAACGCGCTGGACATCCCGACGCTCAAGAACCTGCACGCCCTGCTCGACGCCCATGAGGCGGACCCGGCGGTGCGTGTCATCGTGCTCACTGGCCAGGGTCGCAGTTTCTGCGCGGGCGCCGACCTCGCCGAATGGGCCGAGGCCGAGGCGCGCGGCGAGCTGGAAACCTACGGCTGGACCGAAACTGCCCACGCCCTGATGCGCCGCCTGTACAGCCTGGACAAGCCGACCATCGCCGCCGTCAACGGCACCGCCGTCGGCGCCGGGATGGACCTGACCCTGTGCTGCGACTTCCGCGTCGTCGGCGCTTCCGCCCGCTTCAAGGCCGGCTACACCGGCATGGCCTACTGCCCGGACGCCGGCGCCAGCTGGCACCTGCCGCGCCTGATCGGCAGCGAAGCGGCCAAGCGCCTGCTGTTCCTCGACGAACTGTGGAACGCCGAGCGCGCCTTGAACGCCGGCCTGGTCAGCGAAGTGGTCGCCGATGAACAGCTGCTGGAACAGGTCGGCGAATTCGCCGCCCGCCTGGCCGCCGGTCCGACCTTCGCCTTCGCCCAGACCAAGCGCCTGATGCGTGACGGCGCCGCCCGTACCCTGGCGCAGCAACTGGAGGCCGAACAGGCCGCCGGCCTGCTCTGTGGTCGCAGTGAAGATGCCGCCGAGGCGCTGCGCGCCGTGGCCGAAAAACGCTCCCCCCAATTCAAAGGCCGCTAACGGCTGCAGGTGATGTGATGGATTTCCAACTGACCCAGGAACAGGAAATGCTCGTCGAGGCGGTCAAGGCTTTCGTCGAGAAAGAACTGCTGCCGTACGAAGAAGAAGTGGACCGCGCCGACGCGGTGTCCCCGGAGCTGGCCGCGCAGATTCGCGGCAAGGCCCTGGCGGCCGGCTTCTATGCCTTCAACATGCCCGAGGAAGTAGGTGGCGGCGGCCTGGACTACCTGTCCCAGGCGCTGGTCGAGCGCGAGCTGTCCAAGGTCTCCTGGGCGCTGCACGTGTTCGTCGCGCGTCCCTCGAAGATCCTCATGGCCTGCAAGGGCCAGCAGATCCAGGACTACCTGCTGCCGGTGGTGCAGGGCGAGAAGATCGATTGCTTCGCCCTCACCGAGCCGGGCGCCGGTTCCGACGCCAACTCGATCAAGACCCGCGCCGTGCGTGACGGCGAGGACTTCGTGATCAACGGCTCCAAGCACTTCATCAGCCACGCCGGCCACGCCGACTTCGCCATCGTCTTCGCGGTGACCGACACCTTCGAGCGCAACGGCAAGAAGCGCAACGCCGTGACCGCCTTCCTGGTGGACAAGGGCACCCCGGGCATGACCGTGCGCCGCGGTCCGAAATGCGTGAGCAACAAGGGCTACCACACCTACGAAATCTTCTTCGACGACTGCCGCGTGCCGGCCTCCAAGGTCCTCGGCGAAGTCGACAAGGGCTGGGAAGTGGCCAACGCCTGGCTCACCGCCGGCCGCGTGATGGTCGCCGCCAACTGCGTCGGCCAGGCCCAGCGCGCGCTGGACCTGGCGCTGCAGTGGTCGGCCGACCGCAAGCAGTTCGGCCAGGCCATCGGCAGCTACCAGGGCATCTCCTTCAAGCTCGCCGACATGGCCACGCAGATCCGCGCCGCCGAACTGATGACCCTGCACACCGCCTGGAAGATGGACCGCGGCAGCATGACCGACGGCGAGGCCGGCATGGCCAAGCTGTTCGCCAGCGAAGTGCTGGGCAAGGTCGCCGACGAGACCGTGCAGATCTTCGGCGGCATGGGCCTGATGGACGAAGGCCCGGTGGAGCGCATCTGGCGTAACGCGCGCATCGAGCGCATCTGGGAAGGCACCTCGGAAATCCAGCGCCACATCATTTCCCGCGAACTGCTGCGGCCATTGCTGCGCTGACTCTCGGTGCTATTCGGGGAAGACGGGCTTGTGCTGAAACCCCCTCTCCCCAGCCCTCTCCCTGAAGGGAGAGGGGGCAAGAGCGATTCGGCGCGTGGGCTGGCACCAGACGCTGAAGGATGACCCTGAAAGCTCCCCTCTCCCTTCAGGGAGAGGGGTTGGGGGAGAGGGCGCAGGCCCGTACGAGACCCGACATGAAAAGAGAAAACCTCCAGCGCCTGCTGGCGCCCCGGCACCTGGCCTTCATCGGCGGCCGCAGCATGGCGCGTGCGCTCAAGCGCTGCGCCGAAGGTGGCTTCGACGGCCAGATGTGGCTGGTCAACCCGCAATATGACGAACTCGAAGGCGTGCCCTGCGTGCGCAGCATCGCCGAGCTGCCCGAAGGCCCGGATGCGGTGTTCATCGCCACCAACCGCGACCTGACCGTACAGGCCGTGGCCGAACTGGCCGCGAAAGACGCCGGCGGCGCCATCTGCTACGCCTCCGGTTTCGCCGAGACCGGCGCCGACGGCGAAGCGCTGCAGCGCCGCCTGCTCGCCAGCGCCGGCGACATGGCCCTGCTCGGCCCCAACTGCTACGGCCTGCTCGATTACCTGCACGGCGCAGCGCTGTGGCCGGTGGCCCACGGCGGGCACCTGGTGGAGAAGGGCGTGGCCGTGCTCACCCAGAGCGGCAACTTCGCCTACAACCTGTCCATGAGCGACCGCTCGCTGCCCATCGCCTACATGGCCTCGGTGGGCAATCAGGCGCAGCTGGGCGTGGCCGAACTGATGGACGTGCTGCTCGACGAGCCGCGCGTCACCGCCATCGGCCTGCACCTGGAAGGTCTGAAGAACGTCCCCGGCTTCGCCCGCGCCGCCTACAAGGCGCTGCAGAAAGGCATCCCGGTGATTGCCCTGAAGACCGGCGTTTCCGAGATCGGCGCCGAGCTCGCGCTCAGCCACACCAGCTCCCTGGCCGGTTCCGACGCGCTGTACGACGCACTGTTCGACCGCCTCGGGGTGATCCGCGTCAGCGGTCCGGTGAGCTTCATCGAAACCCTCAAGGCTGCCGCCTGCGGCAACCTGCCGGCCGGCCCGAGCCTGGCCGCGCTGGCCTGCTCCGGCGGCGACGCCGGGCTGATCGCCGACTACGCCGAGCGTAACGGCCTGACCCTGCCCAAGCTGGTCGACGCGCAGCGCGCGGAGCTGGCCCAGGTGCTGCCGGACTACGCCAACATCGCCAACCCGCTGGACTTCACCACCGCCATCTGGGGCGACGGCCCGGCACTGGAGCGCATGCTCGACAGCGCGCTGCAGACCGATGCCGATGCCGCCCTGCTGGTGCTGGATTACCCCGGTGAAGAGACCGGCGAGCGCCCGCAGTGCGACCTGCTGCTGGAGCTGTACTGCGCCGCGCTGGAGCGCCACGGCAAGGTGGGCTTCATCGCCTCGGCATTGCCGGAGTTGCTGCCCGAGCATGCCCGCGAACTGCTGCACGCCCACGGCGTCGCCGCACTGCAAGGTGTGGAAGACGGTCTTGCCGCCTGGGGTCGTATCGCCCATTACCGTCAGCGCCGCGAAACACTGCTGGTCCGTGGTGAGGCAGCCCTGGTGCCGCTCTGCCCACAGGCCATCGACGGCGAAGGCCGCCTGCTGGATGAATGGAATTCCAAGCAGGCGCTGAAGCCCTTCGGCCTGCCGCTGCCGCGCGCCGCGCTGAGCACCCCGGCCCAGGCCCGCGAAGCGGCCGCCGACGTGGGTTTCCCGCTGGCGCTGAAAGTGGTCAGCGCGCAGTTGCCGCACAAGACCGAAGCCGGCGGCGTGGCCCTCAACCTGCGCAACGAGGCGGCGCTGGAAGCCGCGCTGTTCGACATGCGCGAAAACATCGCCCGTCATGCGCCGGGCGTGCCCTTCGACCAGGTGCTGCTGGAGAGCATGGCCAACCCGCCGCTGGCCGAGCTGATCGTCGGCATCAAGCGCGAGAACGGCTTCGGCCTGGCGCTGGTGCTGGGCGCCGGCGGGATCCTCGTCGAGCTGCTCAAGGACAGCCGCAGTCTGCTGCTGCCGACCACCGACGCGGCGATCCGCGACGCCCTGCTGAGCCTGCGCAGCGCGCCGCTGCTCACCGGCTTCCGCGGCCGCCCGGCGGTGAACCTGGAGGCGCTGGTGGAAGCCATCCGCGCGGTGGCCGACTACGCCTGCGAGCACGTGGACAACCTGCTTGAACTGGATGTGAACCCACTGCTGGCGGACGCCGAAGGCGCCGTGGCGGTGGATGCGCTGATCCGCACCGCCGGGTGATCGGCAGCAGGACCTGAAGGAAGAACACGAACGCTCCCCTCTCCCGCTTGCGGGAGAGGGGCTGGGGGAGAGGGTGGTGGGCCCGGAACTCGGTGCCACCGACAAGAGCCCCTCTCCCCAGCCCTCTCCCTGAAGGGAGAGGGAGCAAAAGCGGCGCACGCCGGAGACTCGGCGTGAGCCCCAACGAGTAGCGCGAATAACCGCTCGCAGTTATCCGCCGAAGAACCATTCGGGAGATCGTTCATGCAAAACGACAAGACCCTCACCGGCGGCCAGGCCCTGGTCCGCCTGCTGGCCAACTACGGCGTCGACACCGTGTTCGGCATTCCCGGTGTGCACACCCTGGAGCTGTACCGTGGCCTGCCCGGCAGCGGCATCCGCCACGTGCTGACCCGTCACGAACAGGGCGCCGGCTTCATGGCCGACGGCTACGCGCGCGTCAGCGGCAAGCCGGGCGTGGCCTTCATCATCACCGGCCCCGGCGTGACCAACGCCGCCACCGCCATTGGCCAGGCCTACGCCGACTCCATCCCGATGCTGGTGATCTCCAGCGTCAACCACACCGCCAGCCTGGGCAAGGGCTGGGGCTGCCTGCACGAGACCCAGGACCAGCGCGCCATGACCGCGCCGATCACCGCGTTCTCCGCCGTGGCGCTGACCCCGGAAGACCTGCCGGAACTGATCGCCCGCGCCTACGCCGTGTTCGACAGCGAGCGTCCGCGCCCGGTGCACATCTCCGTGCCGCTGGACGTGCTCGCCGCGCCCATCGCCCGCGACTGGACCCACGAAGTCGTACGCCGCGCCGGCCGTGGCCAGCCCAGCGCCGATGCGCTCCAGCAGGCTGTGGATAAACTCAAGGCCGCCCAGCGTCCGATGATCATCGCCGGCGGCGGTGCGCTGCACGCCGCCGACGCCCTGGCCGCGCTGAGCGAGCGCCTGGCCGCGCCGCTGTTCACCAGCGTCGCCGGCAAGGGCCTGCTGGCGCCGGAAGCGCCGCTGTCCGCCGGCGCCACCCTGTGCACCCAGGCCGGTTGGGACATGATCGCCGAGGCCGACGTGGTCCTGGCCATCGGCACCGAGATGGCCGACACCGACTTCTGGCGCGACCGCCTGCCGGTCACCGGCGAGGTGATCCGCGTCGACGTCGACTCGCGCAAGTTCAACGACTTCTACCCGAGCGCCGTGGCGCTGCTGGGCGACTCCAAGGCCACCGCCGAAGCGCTGCTCGCCGCGCTGCCCAGCGCCACCCGTGACGCCGCCAAGGCGCAGTCGCGGATCGCCGAGCTGCGCGCGCAGATCGATGCCGGCCACGCGCCGCTGCAACTGATTCACAAGTCGATCCTGGAGCGCATCGCCAAGGCCCTGCCGGACAACGCCTTCATTGCCAGCGACATGACGCAGCTGGCCTACAGCGGCAACTACCTCTACCCGAGCAAGGCCCCGCGGGGCTGGCTGCATCCCACCGGCTACGGCACCCTCGGCTACGGCGTGCCCGCCGGCATCGGCGCCAAGTTCGGCGCACCGGAGCGTCCGGGCCTGGTGCTGGTGGGCGACGGCGGCTTCCTCTACACCGCCCAGGAACTGGCCACCGCCACCGAGGAGCTGGACAGCCCGCTGGTGGTGCTGCTGTGGAACAACGATGCGCTGGGGCAGATCCGCGACGACATGATCGGCCTGGACATCGAGCCCATCGGCGTCCTGCCGCGCAACCCGGACTTCGCCCTGCTCGGCCGCGCCTACGGCTGCCAGATGCGCCAGCCGCAGAGCCTGGACGAACTGGAGCGCGACCTGCGCGCCGGCTTCGCCCATCCGGGCGTGACCCTGATCGAGCTGAAACACGCCTGCGCCAAGTAGGTCCGTCGTACTCGCCGGGGCCGTGCAGGCTCCGGCGTGGTCACTGAGCATTCGAGCCTGTTGCCACCCGTGCCGGCAGGTTCCAAGGAGATTCCCATGCGCTATTCCAACTTCACCCAACGCATCGCCGGCGACGGCGCCGCCGCCTGGGACATCCACTACCGCGCCCTGGCGCGCATGGAGCAGGGCGACGACATCCTCCTGCTGTCGGTGGGCGACCCGGACTTCGACACTCCGGTGCCCATCGTGCAGTCGGCCATCGACAGCCTGCTGGCCGGCAACACCCACTACGCCGACGTGCGCGGCAAGCGCTCGCTGCGCGAAGCCATCGCCCGCCGCCACACCCAGCGCAGCGGCCAGGCCGTCTCCGCCGACGAGGTCGTGGTGCTGGCCGGCGCGCAGTGCGCGCTCTATGCCGTGGCGCAGTGCGTGCTCAATCCGGGCGATGAAGTCATAGTCGCCGAGCCGATGTACGTCACCTACGAAGCGGTGTTCGGCGCCTGCGGCGCCAACGTCATCCCGGTGTCGGTACGTTCCGAGCACGGCTTCCGCGTGCAGGCCGAGGACGTCGCCGCGCTGATCACCCCGCGCACCCGCGCCCTGGCCATCAACAGCCCGCACAACCCCTCCGGCGCCAGCCTGCCGCGCGCCACCTGGGAGAAGCTGGCCGAGCTGTGCGTAAAAAATGACCTGTGGATGATTTCCGACGAGGTCTACAGCGAACTGCTGTTCGACGGCGAGCACATCAGCCCCGCCAGCCTGCCGGGCATGGCCGAGCGCACCGCGACCCTCAACAGCCTGTCGAAATCCCACGCCATGACCGGCTGGCGCGTGGGCTGGGTCGTGGGCCCGAAGGAACTCTGCGCGCACCTGGAAAACCTCGCCCTGTGCATGCTCTACGGCTCGCCGGACTTCATCCAGGACGCCGCCTGCACCGCGCTGGAAGCCCAGCTGCCGGAACTGGACGCGATGCGTGAGGCCTACCGCCAGCGCCGCGACCTGGTGATCGACTGCCTGGCCGACTGCGTCGGCGTGCGCGCCCTGCGCCCGGACGGCGGCATGTTCGTGATGGTGGATATCCGCGCCACCGGCCTGTCCGCCCAGGAATTCTCCGATCTGCTGCTGGACCGCCACGGCGTTTCCGTGCTGGCCGGCGAAGCCTTCGGTCCCAGCGCCGCCGGGCACATCCGCCTGGGGCTGGTGCTCGGCGCCGAACCGCTGCGCGAAGCCTGCCGCCGCATCGCCCTGTGCGCTGCCGAACTGCTCAAGGAAAAACGCTATGCATGATCGTACCCAGCTCTACATCGATGGCGCCTGGGTGGCGCCGCAAGGGCAGGGCATGGCCGAGGTGCAGAACCCGGCCACCGAGGAATGCGTTGGCCGCGTCCCGCTGGGCGGCGAAGGCGACGTGAACCGCGCGGTGGACGCCGCGCGCCGTGCCTTCCCGGCCTGGTCGCAGACGCCGTCCCACGTGCGTGCCGGCTACATCCGCGCCCTCGCCGAACAACTGAAGAACCGCGCCGACGAAATGGCCGCGCTGATCACCGCCGAGCTGGGCATGCCGGTGCAGTGGTGCCGCATGGTGCAGGTGGACGGGCCGATCGAGGGCCTGGAAAGCTACGCCGACATGGCCGCGCACATGGACGAGGTGCGCGAGGTCGGCAACTCGCTGATCGTCAAGGAAGCGGTGGGCGTCTGCGCCTTCATCAATCCCTGGAACTACCCGCTGCACCAGCTGATCGGCAAGCTCGCCCCGGCACTGGCCGCGGGCTGCACCGTGGTGGTCAAGCCCAGCCAGGACACCCCGCTGCATGCCTTCCTGCTGGCCGACATGGTCCACGCCATCGGCCTGCCGGCCGGCGTATTCAACCTGGTCAGCGGCCCTGGCTCCAAGGTCGGCGAAGCCCTGGCGCGGCATCCGGACGTGGACATGGTCTCCTTCACCGGCTCCACCGGTGCCGGTGTAAAGGTCTCCGAAGCCGCCGCGCCGACGGTCAAGCGCGTGTGCCTGGAGCTGGGCGGCAAGTCGCCGTTCCTGATCACCGCCGATGCCGACCTGGCCGCCGCCGTGCGTCATGGCGTGCAGGACGTGATGATCAACTCCGGGCAGACCTGCACCGCGCTCACCCGCATGCTGCTGCCGGCCCATCGCTATGCCGAGGCCGTCGAGATCGCCCGCGCCGAAACCCTCGCGCTGAAGATGGGTGACCCGCTGGACGCCGACAGCTTCCTCGGCCCGATGTGCTCGGGTGGCCAGCGCCGCACCGTGCTGGATTACATCCGCGTCGGCCAGGAAGAAGGCGCACAGCTGGTGTGCGGCGGTGCTGAGCGGCCGGCCCATCTGGAGCGCGGTCACTACGTGCAGCCGACGATTTTCGCCGGCGTGAACAACCAGATGCGCATCGCCCGCGAGGAAATCTTCGGCCCGGTGCTGTGCCTGATTCCCTACGCCGACGAGGCCGAGGCCATCGCCATCGCCAACGATTCGCCGTTCGGCCTGTCCAGCGCCGTCTGGGCGGGAGACCGCGAAGATGGCCTGCGCCTCGCCCGGCAGATGCGCGCCGGCCAATGCTTCGTCAACGGCGGCGCGTTCAACTACCGGGCGCCGTTCGGTGGCTACAAGCAATCCGGCAACGGCCGCGAATGGGGCGAGCAGGGCCTGCACGAGTTTGTCGAGCTCAAGGCTATCCAACTCTGAGTGGCTGAAGGGCCCCTCTCCCTGAAGGGAGAGGGGGCCGTCCGGAGTTTTCGAATGGATGGGAGTTGGCCGGTGACCGGGGAAACCTTCGCCCCGCCGCCTAGTTGCAGCTCCCTTCGAGGGGCACGAGCGCTTCGGTGCTACCGGCGAGGGCTCGCGCTGAAGAATGAACACGAACACTCCCTCTCCCTTCAGGGAGAGGGCTGGGGAGAGGGTGCCGAGCCAGCGCACCGATCCCACAGGTACCGACTTTCTGGCCAGGAATCCACATGAACGTACTGATCGTCCACGCCCACAACGAACCGCAATCCTTCAGCACCGCGCTGTACAAGCTCGCTGAAGAAACCCTGCGCGGCCAGGGCCATGAAGTGCAGGTCTCCGACCTCTACGCGATGAACTGGAACCCGGTGGCCAGCGCCGCCGACTTCGGCGCGCGCAGCAACCCGGACTATCTCGTCTACGCGCTGGAGCAGCGCGAAGGCGCCAAGAGTCAGACCATTGCGGCCGACATCCAGGCCGAGCTGGACAAGCTGCTCTGGGCGGACCTGGTGATCTTCAACTTCCCGATCTACTGGTTCTCCGCGCCGGCCATCCTCAAGGGCTGGTTCGATCGCGTGCTGGTCTCGGGTATCTGCTACGGCGGCAAGCGTTTCTACGACCAGGGCGGCCTGGCCGGCAAGAAGGCGCTGGTCACCGTGACCCTCGGCGGGCGCGACCACATGTTCGGCGAAGGCGCCATCCACGGCCCGCTGGAAGACATGCTGCGGCCGATCCTGCGCGGCACCCTGGCCTACACCGGCATGACCGTGCTGCCGCCCTTCGTGGCCTGGCACGTGCCCTACATCAGCAACGACGCGCGCGTGGACTTCCTGCGCCAGTACCAGGAGCGCCTGCAGCACCTGGACGAGGACAAGCCGCTGGAATTCGTGCGCCTGGACCAGTTCGACGAGCGTCTCTACCCGCTGCCGCGCTGAGCGCTTTTCTGTAGGAGCGAGCTTGCTCGCGAACCCTACTGTACTTCGGTGTTTCGGGCTGCCCTCACCCTAACCCTCTCCCAGAGGGAGAGGGGACTGACCGGCGAAGGATGAAGCAGTAGTGTCAGCCGGCACGAACTGCCCCCTCTCCTGGGGGAGAGGGCTGGGGTGAGGGGACCGCCCTCGCGCCGAACTCACCCGGCAGAAACGAAAAAGGGCGGCCATCCGCAGATGGCCGCCCCAGGAGAAAAAGTCAGTCGCTGCAGCCAGGTATGCGCGGGGGAGATGGCCGTCGATTGGTGTATCGGCGGCCGTACGATGAGCCTGGTATGCCCAACGTTGCTGCAGCGACTTGGCCGGCACTATACGTGGTAACAATCGGTAAAAAACGACCCTATACTGCGATTCAGTTTTGCGGCGAAGACAACAATTGCCTTCGTCTCCTACAAGCTGGATGAGCAAGGGGAATCCATGGACGTACTTCACGCGATGCGGGCCTTCGTCCGGGTGGTGGATGCCGGCAGCTTCACCGCCGCCGCCAACGCCCTGGGGTTATCCACAGCCCAGGTCTCGCGCGTCGTCTCCGATCTCGAATCCCAGCTCGAAGCCCGCCTGCTGCACCGCACCACCCGCCGCCTGGCGCTGACCGAAACCGGCGAGCGCTACCTGCAGCGCTGTCGGGAAATCCTCGCCGATGTCGACGAAGCCGAGGCCGAAGCCAGCGGCGCGCACCTCAACCCGCGCGGTCGCCTGCGCGTGCATTCGCTCACCGGCCTCGGCCAGCAGCACCTGATCCCGCTGATCTCGCGCTACTGCGAGTCCTTCCCCGAGGTCTACATCGAGCTGACCCTGGCCCAGCGCCAGCCGGACATCCTCGAAGAGGGCCAGGACGTGGTGATCACCCGCGACCGCGAGCTGCCCGACTCCGAGTTCGTCGCCCAGACCCTGGGCACCATCTACAGCGTGCTCTGCGCCAGCCCCGAGTACCTCAAGCGGCGCGGCACCCCGACCAGCGTCGCCGACCTGCATCAGCACCAGTGCCTGCGCCTGCAGGACCCGACCTTCCCCGAGGGCTGGGCCTTCGAGGAAGGCAATGAGGCGAGCGTGATCCGCCCGCGCGACACCTTCATGGTCAACGTCGCCGAGGCGCTCACCGGCGCCGCCGCCGCCGGCATGGGCATCTGCCTGCTGCCCAGCTACGTCGCCGCGCCCGCCCTGCGCAAGCGTTCGCTGGTGCGCGTGCTGCCCCGGCACAGCCTGCATGTGCGGCAGATCTATGCGCTGTACCCATCGCGGCGATTCCTCGATGCGAAGATCCGCACCTGGGTCGAGTTCCTCAAGGCGGAACTGCCCAAGGTCTTCGAGGAAGACGAAGCAGCGCTCAACGATCCCGTCAACTGGGCCTGAGCCACCGCCAGGCTGCGACAGATCGCCACGGGATGCTCTATATCGGGCTTCTCGAACGATCGCCGACGATTGTTGCTTTTTAGGCAATGCTTTGTTGGTTAGCTAGCTATTTTTCGCCCGACTGTTGCGCCGTAACCTTTCTCCAACCCCGCCCAACCGGGTGTTCAGAAAGGATCTTCATCATGTCCCGTTCGTTTTATGTTGCTGCCCTGCTGTCCGTTTGCACGCTGTCCTTCACCCAACTGAGCTTCGCCGAAGAGTCGCGCCTGATGACCGACAAGATGGTCAAGGCCAACGAAGCCGCCATTGCCCAGCAGCAGGCCCAGTCCGCCGAGCAGACTGCCAAGGCCGCTGCCGACAGCCGCGCCGATTCCTGATCGGCCACTTCCCCCGGGAGGCCCGGTGCGTGAGCCGGGCTTCTCAACACCTTGCGCCGCATAAGACATGCGGCGTTTTTTTGCCTGTGTTTCCTGCGGCTGGAAGGCGACTATTACAGATGCTGTAACAGTCTTTCGCTGCCAGCGGCCTGTATTCCTGTCTGATCGGTCAATATACTTGACCCAACAGCGCTGCTTTCGAGGAGCGCCGTTCCCGGCCTCACCGCCGGCAAGCTTCCCGACGTTGATATGTGATTGCTCCGAATCGACGTCTATCTCAAGGCCGCTGCTATCAGCGGCTTTTTTTTGTCTGCACGCAACCGCTTGGCAACGGCGGCAGGCTTCTGGTGGAATCGGCGCGGTTCGACAAGGATGCCGCCCATGAACACCGATAACCCCTTCGCCACGCCGCACGCCGAGCTGACCTCGTCAGAGTCCGTGCCGGTGCCCGCTTCCCGCCAGCCCTACCCCTTCATCGTTGCGCAGATCGTCGCGACCCTCTGCCTGTTCGGCCTCAGCATGGGGTGGCAGTGGTTCAACAGCGGGGCGCAGTTCCGCGAGCAGATAGAGCGCGTCATGCCGATGCTGATCTCCAGCACGGTGGGCAGCTTGCTCATCTACAGCGCTGCCGTCCTGCTGTTGGTGCATGGCCAGCGCGAGCGCCACGGCATCCTGCGCTTCCGCCCGCTGGGCGCTCTGCTGGCGGGCTACCTGGTGCTGTATCTGCTGTGCAGCCTGGCGCTCAACGCCGGCCTGGCCGTCCTTGGCTCGTCGTACTACGGCTGGGCGCTGGAGCAGGAAAACCGTCAGTTCTGGGTGCTCCTGTATACGCAGGGCAGCGGCCTGCTGAACCTGCTGCTGACCTGCCTGCTGCCCTTGTGGCTGGTGCTGTGCCTGGCTCGCTCCGGCTCGGAGCGCATCGCCAAGGGTTTGCGCACGCCCGTGGCCGGCTGGCAGGTGGCGCTGGGTATCGGGCTGTGCTTCAGCGCAGTGCTCTACAAGGCAGCGTCATCCCTGGCGGTCAGTGTGATGATGCTCTACCGGGAGGGCGATTACTGGCAGCCATTCTTCCAGTTCATCGGCTGCGCGGTGCCGTTCGCGGTGGTCATGCTGGCGGCAAGGGCACGGTTGCCTGCGCAGGTGGAGCGCTTTGCCGCCGGCCGGGTCCTGGGCGCTTCGCTGGTACTGCTGACGATGTGGGGCGCCTGCGTGCTGCTCTGTTCGATTGTTCTGGCGTTCCTGGTGCTGGACAGCGGTAACTATCTCAATCCGCCGCCGATCGTGCTGGTGCCCGCCATCCTCTGCCTGGCGGCGCTCTGGCCGCTGACGCGGTGGAGCACCGGCTGGTTCTTCCCCGCGCGGGCGAGCTGATCCCGCGCGCTGTATCCCGGGCATAATGACGCTTCGCTCCCATCGCCCAGGATACTGATTCGTGCAGGAAAGCCCCTTCATCGCCCCAAGGGCTGAACGCGCGGCGGAAACGGGTGCTTCCGTTCCGGCGCTCCGGCAGCCCTATCTGGTGGCTGCCGCGCTGTTCCTGCTCGGCGCCGGCGCGGTGCTGGCGGACCTGCTGCGGCAGTGGCTCGGCGGCGCTCCCATCGGGGAACTGCTGCACGCCGTGCCGGGCCTGCTCGGTCCCTGGCTGTCGTCCCTGGCCGTCAGCGCCGCCCTGGTGGTGCTGTTCATGCAGGCCCAGCGCGAGCGCCACGCAATACGGCGATTCCGCCCCCTGGCGATCATCGTGATGGTGTTTTTCGTGCTGCAGATCGCCGCCGAGCAGCTTTACAGCAAGGTGCTCGTTCAGCCGATACAGGAATTCGCCTTCTGGCTGGGCGATCTCAGCGACCAGTCGTTCATTGTCATACCGATCGCACTGTCTGGCGGGGCGTTGGTGCAGTTGGGTCTGTACCTGATCTGCCTGTGGGTGGTTCTGGCGGCGACCCGCTCGCGCGCTGAGCGCCAGCTCTCGGAGGTGCTGCCGTCGATCCGGCGGATGCACGTCGCGGTCGGGGTTGCTCTTGCCTTCGCCGGGTTCACCGCAAAGCTGCTTTCGGGGCTGGTGCGTCTCTTCGTGCTCAACCGGATGGGGTACTGGGGAACTGCGCTGGAGGTCCTGGCCTGGATGATTCCCTCCGCGCTGGTTCTGCTGTGCATCTACACGCGGCTTGCAGGCCGGCTGCCGTGCTATTCGGCCGGCCGCGTACTGCTGGCGGGTGTGACCATCGGTCTTGGCTGGCTGCTCTGCACGGTGCTGCTCGGCGTGCTCGGCTACGTGCTGTTCCATGAAGCGCTGACGCGCGCGCAGACCTCCGCCGGCCTGCCCCTGATGGCGTCGATCGCGATCCTCGGGCCGCTGCTGTTGCTCGCGTGCTGGGCGCGCCTCGGCGGACGTTGGTTGCCGAAGCGCCAGAGCCAGCCTCAGTCCTCGCCCAGGTAATCCCCGCGGCTCAGCCCGTGGCGCTGCATCTTCTCGTTGAGGGT
This sequence comes from Pseudomonas sp. PSE14, assembly GCF_029203285.1. NCBI lineage: Bacteria > Pseudomonadati > Pseudomonadota > Gammaproteobacteria > Pseudomonadales > Pseudomonadaceae > Pseudomonas > Pseudomonas sp. PSE14. Next base: position 5,881,258 of record NZ_CP115669.1, on the reverse strand, counting down.
GCGGCGCGGCAGGCCGAGCAGCTCCATCACCGCCTTGATATCACCCTTGCACTGGGCCAGCGCCTGGCGGATGCACTGCGCCTCGTAGGCTTCCATGCGTTCGAACAGGCCGTTGCCGGCCGGCTCGACGGGCGCCTCGTCGCGGTCCAGGCCGAGCACGTGACGCTCGGCGGCATTGGCCAGTTCACGCACGTTGCCCGGCCAGTCGTGGGCGAGCAGGCGGGCCAGCTCGGTGGCGGAGAGCGGCACGGCTTCGCGGGCGAACTTCTCGCTGGCCAGCCCGGCGTAGTGCTCGAACAGCAGCGGGATGTCCTCGCGGCGCTCGCGCAGTGGCGGCAGGCGCAGTTCGGCGACGTTCAGGCGGTACACCAGGTCTTCGCGGAAGCGTCCGGCGCGGGCTTCTTCCAGCAGGTCAGGCTTGGTCGCGGCGATCACCCGCAAATCGACCTTGATGCTCTGGTTCGAGCCCAGGCGCTCCAGCTGCTGTTCCTGCAGCACGCGCAGCAGCTTGACCTGCTGGGCCAGCGGCATGCTTTCGATCTCGTCGAGGAACAGGCTGCCGCCGTTGGCGTGTTCCAGCTTGCCGATGCGCTTGCCCTGAGCGCCGGTGAAGGCGCCGCTTTCATGGCCGAACAGTTCGGTCTCGAACAACTGCTCGGGGATCGCCGCGCAGTTCAGCGCGACGAAGGGTTTGCCGGCGCGCGGGCCGAATTCGTGCAGGCAGCGCGCGACCAGTTCCTTGCCGCTGCCGGTCTCGCCACGGATCAGCACATTCACCGGCGTGCCGGCCAGCGCCATGATCTGCCGGCGCAGGGTTTCCATCGGCCGCGACACGCCCAGCAGGCGCGATTCGATCTGGTCCTTGAGCGCCGCCTGTTCGCGCAGCTGGCGGTTCTCCTGCACCAGCCGGCGTTTCTCCAGGGCGCGGCGCAGGCTGTCGAGCAGGCGTTCGGGGGTGAAGGGCTTCTCGATGAAGTCGTAGGCGCCCTGGCGCATGGCTTGCACCGCCATGGGCACGTCGCCGTGGCCGGTGACCATGATCACCGGCAGGTCGCGGTCGAGCTGTTGCAGGCGTTCGAGCAGGGCCAGGCCGTCGGTGCCGGGCATGCGCACATCGCTGATGATCACGTCGGGCAGCTCGCGCGCCACGCTCTTCAGGCACTCGTCGGCGCTGCTGCACAGGCGCACGTCGAAGCCGGAGAGTTGCAGCCACTGCTGCACGGCTTCGCGGATGGCGGCTTCGTCGTCGACGAAGAGAATGGTCTGGCTCATGCTCGGTTTTCTTCGGGGGCGGCGGGCAGGCTCAGGCGGAACAGTGCGCCGCCGGAGGGCTGGTTGGCGGCGCTCAGGCGGCCGCCGAGTTCGTGGACGATGCCGTAGGATACCGCGAGCCCCAGGCCCAGTCCTTCGCCCACGGGCTTGGTGGTGAAGAAGGGGTCGAAGACGCTGGCGAGGTTCTCATCGTCGATGCCGGGGCCGTTGTCGGCCACGTCCAGGCACCAGTGATCGTCCGCGCGGCGCAGGCTCAGGGTGATCCGTGGGTGCTCGGTGCCCGCCAGCGCATCCAGGGCGTTGCGCAGCAGGTTGACCAGCACCTGTTCCAGGCGGATCGCGTCACCCAGCACCCAGGCCGGTTCGTCCAACTGCCGGAGGATTTCCACGCGTTCGTCGCGGATGCGCACGGCGAGCAGGTGCAGTGCCTGGTCCAGCACGTGGCCGAGTTCGATGCGCTCGCGCAGGCCGCCGGGGGTCTTGCGGGCGAAGGTCTTCAGGTGGCCGGTGAGTGCGGCCATTCGTTCGAGCAGTTCATCCACCCGCAGTAGCGCGGTGCGCGCGTCGTCCTGGCGGCCGGCGTCGAGCAGCAGGCGCACGCTGGCCAGTTGCATGCGCTGGGCGGTGAGCGGCTGGTTGATCTCGTGGGCAAGTGCTGCGGACATCTGCCCCAGCGCCGCCAGCTTGGCGGCCTGCACCAGTCCATCCTGGGCGGTGCGCAGGGCGGCGGTGCGCTGCTCCACCAGGCGTTCCAGCTCCTCCTGGTTGCGCTGGCGCAGGCGGGCAAGCCGCCGCCGCTGTTGCAACCAGAGCACCAGGAACACCAGCGCCAGCCAGGCGCCGGCGGCGGCGAGACGGGCGCTGGTGACGTCGCTCTGGACGCCGCGGGCATCGCGCAGCAGGTGCAGGGTCCAGTCGTCCTCGGGCAGATCGACCGATTGCCAGAGGTAGTCGCCGCCGATCTCCTGGCCCTCCACCCGCGCCAACCGGGCGTTGTCGCCCAGACGCTGGAGAGTCTGGTGGGGCAGGGCGCTCAGCGGCTGCCGGTGGTACTGGCGGGTGTCCCTGAGCTCGGCGCGGGCCACGGCGTCCAGCGGCAGCAGCTCGCGGTAGCGCCAGCGCGGGTGGTTGGCGAGGAACACGATGCCCTTGCTGTCGCTCACCAGCACCACGTCCGGGGTCTGGCTCCACTGGCGCTCCAGGTCGGGAAATTCCAGTTTCACCACGATGGCGCCGAGGAAACGGCCGTCGTCGTCACGCAATGCATTGGACAGGAAGTAACCAGGAATCCCGCTGGTAACGCCGACCGCGTAGAAGCGCCCGGCGCCGTGAGCGATGGTCTGGCGGAAATAAGGGCGGAAGCCATAGTTGTGGCCGACGTAGCTGACCGGCAGGTCCCAGTTGCTCGCTGCCACGGCGAGCCCGGTGTGGTCCAGCAGTTCCAGGGTCGAGGAGCGCGCCGCGCCGTTGATGGCCTGCAGCTTGAGGTTGAGCTGGTGCTGCAGGTCGCTGTCCACGGGGCCGCGCATGGCGGCGCGCAGTTCCGGGTCGAGGGCGAGCACCGCCGGAATGCTGCGGAAGCGCTCGATCAGCGTGTGCAGGGAGTTGGCGTAGAGGCCGAGTTGTTCATGGGCCGCCTCCGCCTCGGCGAGCAGCGCCCGGTGCCGCGCCTGCTCCCCCGCCCAGTATGCCGACAGCAGCAGGCCGGCCAGCAGGAGCAGGCTGATCAGGGCGAGGCGAAGGGGGCGGGGTGGCGGCATTTTCGAAGCAAGTCGAGCATAGGACGGCGACGATAGCATGTTGTTGCACTGGTTCGGCGCCCGGCCGCCTCGTTACACTGCGGGCGTCCTGACGGAGACGCATCCATGCAGTTGTTGTCCTGGACCCACGAAGGGTCCGCCGGTTTCACCCTGCGCGGCTGGCGCAGCGAGCCCAGCGGCAAGCCGCTGTTGCACTTCATTCATGGTAACGGCTTCTGCACCCGCGCCTATGAGCCAATGCTGAAACTGCTGGCGAAGGATTTCGACCTCTGGCTGTGCGATGTCCAGGGCCACGGCGACAGCGACCATGGCGGGCGCTTCCATGGCTGGAACCGCAACGCCGAGATGGCGGTGGAAGCCTTCGAGGCCGGACGCGGAGTCTTCGGCGACGTACCGACGTATGCCTGCGGGCACAGCTTTGGTGGCGTGCTGACCAGCCTGATCCTCGGGCGTCATCCGCAGCTGTTCCGCCGCGCCGTGCTGCTCGATCCGGTGCTGTTCACCCCGGCGATGATCGGCGTGATGGCGCTCTCCGAGGTGCTCGGCCTGCACCAGCGCCGCACCATGGTGCAGAAGGCGCGCGCACGGCGCAGCCGCTGGCCGGACCGCGAGGCCGCCTACGCCGGACTGCATGGACGGGGCATCTTCAAGGGCTGGACCGACGCGGCGCTTTGGGCCTACGTCGAGCACGCGATGAAGACGGTGGAGGGCGGCGTCGAGCTGAAATGCCGGCCCAGCCGCGAGGCGGAAATCTTCAGCTCCTTCCCCAAGCGCCTGTGGCCTTCGCTGAACAAGGTGGTGACGCCGACCCAGGTGCTGTTCGGCGAGCACACCTACCCCTTCGTGCCCAAGGCGGTGGCGCGCTGGTGCGCGAGCAACCCGGCGGTCAGTGGGCAATGCGTCGACGGCGGGCACTGCTTCATGCAGGAGTATCCCGAGGACAGCGCGGAGCGTGTTTCGCGCTTCCTGCTGGGCCATGAATGAACGACCCGGCCCGCGAGTCCGTCTGGCTGGCGCTGTCCGAGCTGTGGCTGGACACCGAGCTGGATAAGTCCGGCCGCGCCGCCATCGCGAAGACCCTGGCGATCAGCGGCTTTTCCGTGGCGGAGCTGGAGGCGATCTACCGCCTGGAAGTGGCACCGGTGGTCTGGACCAACACCTGGGCGACGGCGGGCGTGTGGGATGGTTTCGATCCGGACTGGCTGTTCGAGGCCTGTCGGCGCAACCAGAAGCGTCGGCATTCGCCCTGGCACCGTGGGCGTTGCTGGTTGTTGCGGAAGGCGATGACGGCAGCGGTGGAAAAGGACTGGCGCAAGATCCGCGCGAAGCTCTAGTCGCCGACTTTCTTGTCCTGGTGTGCCCGGCGCCATTCATCCAGGCGCACCACCTCGGCCTTGGGGCGTGATGGCGGGGTGTCGTCGAACACCGCGTCGACGATCTCGTCGTCCGCGGGGTTGAAGGTGGCGACCGGCGCAACGCTGGCGCGTGGCTCCATGCGGAAGGGCGCCAGCTCGATGCGGCCCAGGTAATGGCCGAACATGCGGATGGTGCCGGCGTAACGTTCCTGCCCGGTGGCGGTGAACTCGAAGCCGTATTCGCGGGCCAGGCGCAGGTGGTTGCGGCCGTCGCGGCGGAAGCGGATGCGTTGCAGGGCCATGGCTTCGTCGAGCAGTTCCACGCCCTCGCGCGCGCAGTGCTGCTTGGCCAGGACCAGCGCACGCTCGCGGATGCCGTGGGCGCGCCACCACCAGGCGGCAGCCGCTACAACCAGCATGAAGACGAAAAGATTGCCCAGGTCCACTTCAACTTCCTCGGGGTCGGCGCAACAGCTTACTCACTCCGCCGCCGGGCGGCGAGGGGCGGATGTTCACAGCCTGTGAATTGCGCCCCATACTGCCCCATTCCGTAGCAGGACACCGTTATGTCGCGCACTCCCCACGTTCTCGCCATCCAGTCCCACGTCGTCTTCGGCCATGCCGGCAATAGCGCCGCCGAGTTCCCCATGCGCCGCGTCGGGGTCAACGTCTGGCCGCTGAATACCGTGCAGTTCTCCAACCATACTCAGTATGGCCACTGGACCGGCCAGGTGCTGCCGCCGGAGCAGATTCCCGCGCTGGTCGACGGCATTGCCGCCATCGGCGAGCTGGGCAACTGTGACGCGGTGCTCTCGGGTTACCTGGGCAGCGCAGAGCAGGGGCGTTCGATCCTCGAAGTGGTGCGCCGCATCCGCGAAGTGAATCCGCGCGCGGTGTACCTGTGCGACCCGGTGATGGGCCATCCGGAGAAGGGCTGCATCGTCGCGCCGGAAGTGGGTGAATTCCTGCTCGACGAAGCCGCCGCCGTAGCCGATTACCTGTGCCCGAACCAGTTGGAGCTGGACAGCTTCTGCGACCGCCAGCCGGCCTCCCTGGAGGATTGCGCGGCGATGGCGCGCGGCCTGCTGGAACGCGGCCCGAAGGCGATCCTGGTGAAGCACCTGAACTACCCGGGCAAGCCGGCGGATGCCTTCGAGATGCTGCTGGTGACGCAGGGCGAGACCTGGCACCTGCGCCGCCCGCTGCTGGCCTTCCCGCGCCAGCCGGTGGGCGTGGGCGACCTCACGTCCGGGCTGTTCCTCGCCCGCCTGCTGCTGGGCGACGACCTGCGCAACGCCTTCGAATTCTGTGCCGCCGCCGTGCATGAGGTGTTGCTGGAGACCCAGGCCTGCGGCAGCTATGAGCTGGAGCTGGTAAGGGCGCAGGACCGTATCGCGCATCCGCGGGTGAAGTTCGAGGCGGTGAGGCTGGGGTGATTTCGTGATGGCCGTGGCGGATCGTGCCACGGCTGTTCGCGAGCAAGGACTGGGCGTCCCCCTCGGTCCTACGAAAAGCAGCTCAGACCTGACCTGTAGGAGCGAGCTTGCTCGCGAACCCGCCCAGGCGCGATTACTGGCCTGGGCATCTATCCAGAACGTTGCGCCTCAGGCCGACTGCGGCAGCGGATCGTCGCTGACGGCTTCCCCGGCGCCCTGCCGCTCCACCCGCTCGACCATCCCACGGGCGATTTCGCGTTCGCCCATGATCACCAGGTTGGCGCCGTTCTGTTCCAGGTAGTCCACCTCGGTGTCGAAGTGGGCGCGGGCGATGATGTCCAGGTTCGGGTTGATCGCCCGCGCGTGGCTGGCGATGGTCCCGGCCTCGAAACCGTTGGGAATGGCGATCAGCAGCCAGCGTGCCGAGGCGATGTTGGCCTGGGCCAGTACCTCGGGGTGGGCAGCGTTGCCGACCACCACGCAGAGGCCGTGCTCGCGCAGTTCGGCGGCTTTCTCGCGCTTGTCCTCGATCACTACCACCGGCACCTTGTCCTGGCGCAGGCGCTCGCTGACCAGCGCACCCACCCGGCCGTGGCCGATGAGGATCGCGTGATCATGCTCCAGCACCGGCGGCGGCAGGTCGGGGGCTTCCACCTGCACCACGCCCGGCTCGCTCTCGGCCTTCTGCGCCTGGCGCGCCTGCAGGCGGTCGATGGCGATGAACAGCAGCGGGTTGACCAGGATCGACAGGATCGCCCCGGCCAGTACCAGGTCGCGGCCGGCTTCGGGCAGCAGGTTCAGGCTGACGCCCAGGCCGACCAGGATGAAGGAGAACTCGCCGATCTGCGCCAGGCTCGCGGCGATGGTCAGCGCGGTGCTGTTGGGATGGCCGAACAGCCGCACGATGATGTACGCCGCCACGGACTTGCCGAACACGATGACCAGGAAGGTGGCCAGCACCGGTAGCGGCTCCTGGACCAGGATGGCCGGGTTGAACAGCATGCCCACCGAGACGAAGAACAGCACGGCGAAGGCATCGCGCAGCGGCAGCGAGTTTTCCGCCGCCTCGTGGCTGAGCTCGGACTCGTTGAGGATCATCCCGGCGAAGAAGGCGCCGAGGGCGAAAGACACGCCGAACACCACCGCCGAGCCGTAGGCGATGCCCAGGGCAATGGCCAGCACGGCCAGGGTGAACAGCTCGCGCGAGCCGGTCTTGGCTACGCGCTCCAGAGCCCAGGGCACGATGCGGCGGCCGCCGAGGATCATCACCGCGACGAAGGCGGCGACCTTGCCCAGGGTCAGTAGGATCGGCAGCAGCACGCCGCCTTCATTGCCGTCGGCGGTGCCGCCCAGGGAGCCGGCCAGCGCTGGCAGCAGCACCAGGGTGAGGACCATCGCCAGGTCCTCGACGATCAGCCAGCCGATGGCGATGCGGCCGCGCTTGGTGTCGATCAGCTGGCGCTGTTCCAGGGCGCGCAGCAGGACCACGGTACTGGCTACCGACAGCGCCAGGCCGAACACCAGGCCGGCGCCGAACTGCCAGTCCATCATCCAGGCCAAACCCATGCCCAGCAGAGTGGCGACGCCGATCTGCACCACCGCGCCGGGGATGGCGATGGCTTTGACTGACAGCAGATCCTTCAGCGAGAAGTGCAGGCCGACGCCGAACATCAGCAGGATCACGCCCAGTTCGGCGATCTCGCCGGACAGCGCCTGGTCGGCGACGTAACCGGGGGTGAAGGGGCCGGCGAGTACGCCGGCGACCAGGTAGCCCACCAGCGGCGAGATGCGCAGGCGGTTGGCCAGGGCGCCGAGGACGAAGGCCAGCACGAAGCCGACGGCGAGGGTGGTAAGCAGGGGCGTGTGATGCATGGTCTGGGCTCCGGGCACGCAGGGAGCAACCGGAGCCGGCGGGCCCGGGTTGCTCGAAGGTGGATCACGGGGGCAAACCCGCGTACGAAAACTCTAGGCGCTGAAATGAATTCCTACATTGCTTTCACGCAAGAGTAACCTGTTGACGCGGCAGAAATTTTTCGCGACACAGGCAATTCTTATCAAGAAATGTCGCGATCGTCTGTCATTCGTCGCGAATTGCCTTGTAGCGCTGTTCCAGCTCCTGACGCAGCTGGCGGCGCTGCTGGGCCTGGGCGAAGCGGCGCTTCTCGTCCTTGGTCTGCGGCTCCAGTTGCGGAACCACCGTGGGCTTGCGCTCGTCGTCCAGCGCCACCATGGTGAAGAAGCAGCTGTTGGTGTGGCGCACGGACTTTTCGCGGATGTTCTCGGTGACCACTTTCACGCCGATCTCCATGGAGGTGCGGCCGGTGTAGTTCACCGAGGCGAGGAAGGTGACCAGTTCGCCGACGTGGATCGGCTCGCGGAAGATCACCTGGTCCACCGACAGGGTGACGACATAGTGGCCGGCATAGCGGCTGGCGCAGGCGTAGGCGACTTCGTCGAGGTACTTGAGCAGGGTGCCGCCGTGGACATTGCCGGAGAAGTTGGCCATGTCGGGGGTCATCAGGACGGTCATGCTGAGCTGGTGGTTGCCGGGTTCCATGCTGTTCTCTGTGGCGAATGGAAAAGGGACCCACTCTGGACGCACCGGGGCGGGGCTGACGACACAGTTTTTTCTATACCGCTCATTGGCCATGGGCGCCAATGCCCGCCGACGGATGCAAAACGGGCGGCCATTGGCCGCCCGTTCGGTGGTGCCGGATCAGCGTCCGGCCGAGAGACCGAAGTCGATCGCCAGGTCCGCGCCGGTGATGGCTTCGGATTCCGGTTTGCACAGGTACCAGACCAGTTCGGCGACTTCTTCGGGACGGATGAAGCGCGCCACCTTGCCCTGTGGATAATCCTTCAGCAGCGCGCGCTTGTAGGCGTCCGGGTTGCCCTGCCCGTAGCGCTCGGCCTGGTAGTCGAGCATGGGCGTGGCGATGTCGGCCGGGGAGATGGCGTTGACCCGCACGCCCGACTCGGCCAGCTCCAGGGCCAGGGTGCGGGTGAGCATGGTCAGCGCCGCCTTGCTCGCGCAGTAGGCCGCGGAGCCGCGATAGGCCTGGCGGCCGGAGTCGCTGGAGATGTTGACGATGCAGCCGTGGTTTTCCTTCAGGTAAGGCGTCGCGGCCTGGCACATGTAGAAGGCGGCCTTGAGGTTGACCCCCAGCACCAGGTCGAAGTCATCCTCATTGAAGTCTTCCACCGGACCTTCGCGCCACACGCCGGCGGCGTTCACCAGGGCGTCGAGGCGACCGGTGCGGGCGAGGATGTCGGAGACCAGGCTGTGGCAGTTGTCGGCTCGTCGAAGGTCGCCCACAGCGGTGGCGTCCAGCGGTACCTGGGCGTTCAGCGCGTGCAGGCCAGCCTTGTCCACGTCGGTGGCGGCGATGCGCCAGTGGCTTTGGGCGAAACGTTTGGCGATGGCTTTTCCGAGGCCACCGGCAGCGCCGGTGATCAGTACGACAGGAGTGCTCATTGTCTACGGGTTCTCCCTGCCTGAGAGAGGACGGCGGCCGGCAGGCAGTACCGGCGGGCGCCGTTTCGACGACGGGACGCACCTGCGTCCCGTGCAATTACAGACCAAGAAAAGACCAGATTCTTCAGTCTGACAGGGTAAATTTTTCGTAAGGCTGTCGTGTGTCAGCGGGTACGCGAAAAGTACGGCCCGCCTTGAGCGATTCGTCTGGTGGATTTGTGCCCGGTCAGCGCTTGCAAGAGCCCCTCACCCTAACCCTCTCCCAGGGGGAGAGGGGACCGATCGGTGCAGGACGAAACGGTATCGTCAGCCGGCACGGACGGCTCCCTCTCCCTGAGGGAGAGGGCTGGGGTGAGGGGGAAGCCCTGGCACGGAGTGACCGGTTCAGCCCGCCGATCAGGCGTGATGCAGGTACCAGCGCCAGTCCTGCTCGCCGACCTCGCCCATGAACTGGCGGTATTCCTCCCACTTGATCGCCAGGAACACCTTGAGGAATTCCTCGCCCAGCGCCTCGCGGGCCCAGGTGGAGGACTCCAGCGCGCGCAGCGCGGTGAGCCAGTCGGTGGGCAGGAACTCGGTGGCCTGCTCGTAGCCGTTGCCGACGATGGGCGCGCCCGGATCGATCTGCTCGCGGATGCCTTCGTGGATCGCCGCGAGGATCGCCGCCGCCGCCAGGTAGGGGTTGGCATCGGCGCCGCAGATGCGGTGCTCGATGTGCCGGCTCTTGGCCGGGCCGCCGGGCACGCGGAAGGACACGGTGCGGTTGTTCACGCCCCAGCTCTTGGCCAGCGGCGCGTAGCTGTTGGCCTGGAAGCGGCGGAAGGAGTTGGCGTTGGGGCAGAAGATCGCCAGGGAATCCAGCAGGCGCGCCATCATGCCGCCGATGGAGTGGCGCAGCAGCGGGGTGCCGTGAATGTCTTCGCTGGCATAGAGGTTGTTGCCCTGCTCATCGGCCAGGCTGACGTGCAGGTGCATGCCGGAGCCTGCGCGGTCGCCGAACGGCTTGGCCATGAAGCAGGCCTGCAGGCCGTGCTTGTTCGCCACGCCTTTCACCAGGCGCTTGTAGCGCACGCCTTCGTCGATGGCCTGCATCACGTCGAAACGGTGCTCCAGGGTCAGCTCGACCTGGCCCGGCGCGTACTCGGAAATCGCCGTACGCACGGGAAGGCCCTGCACTTCGCAGGCGGCGTAGAGGTCGTCGAGGAACGGTTGCAGTTGTTCCAGCTCGTAGACGCCGTAAACCTGCGGCGCCTCCGGGCGGATGCCGTTCATCTGCACCGCCGGCTGCGGGCGGCCGTTGGCGTCGCGCTGCTTGTCCAGCAGGTAGAACTCCAGCTCCACCGCCATCACAGGGTGGAAGCCGTCGGCTTTCAGCCGGTCGACCACGCGGCTCAGTGCCTGGCGCGGGTCGGCCGGGGTGGCCGGCAGGCCCTGGGCCGGGTGCATGCTCACCTGAAGCTGGCCGGTGGGGCTGGCGCGCCAGGGTTGCAGGGTCAGGCTGCCGGGCAGCGGGTAGGTCCAGCAGTCGGCGTCGGCGACTTCCCAGACCAGCCCGGTGCCCTCGACGTCCTCGCCCTGCACGGTCAGCGCGAGGATCGAGCTGGGCAGCGGGCGGCCGTTGTCGTAGATCGCCAGCAGCTCGTCACGGTGCAGCAGCTTGCCGCGCGGGATGCCGTTGGAGTCGATGATGAAGAGTTCGAGGCTGCGCACGTCCGGGTGGGCGGCGAGGAAGGCTTCGGCTTCCTTTCGATCGGCGAATTGCATGATGGTCCTCGGTGGCGCGGTGCGCCGGGGGTATTTGCTTTTCGTAGGAGCGAGCTTGCTCGCGAACGCTTTCCTGCAAATCCGCCTTGAGGCGGGTTCGCGAGCAAGCTCGCTCCTACAGGTTTTGATCAGGCCTCGCGGGCGCCGGGGATGGCCAGCAGCTCGGTGATGCCCGCATCCAGCGTCGCGATCAGGCGATCCACGTCTTCGGCTGTGGTGTCCGGGCAGCACAAGGTCATGTTGTGGAACGGCGTGATCAGGATGCCGCGGTTGATCAGGTACAGGTGCAGCGCCATCTGCAGCTCGTCGTGGAAGGCCGCTTCGGCCTCGGCGCCGGTGCGCGGCGAGACGGGGCAGAACTGGAATTCGCTGCGCGCGCCCAGCTCGGTCACCGACCACTTCAGCTCGTGCTTGGCGATCAGCGTGCGGAAGCCGTCGGCCAGGCGCTTGGCCAGCGGCAGCATGTGGTCGTAGGCGGCCTGGGTCATCACCTGTTCCAGGTTGGCGCGCATGCAGTGCATGGCCAGGGCGTTGGCCGAGAGCGTGGTGCCCATGCCGCTGTGGCCGTGGCCATGGCTGTCTTCCTGGGCGCTCTTGCGCGAGGCGGCCATGCGTTCGGCCATCTCCGCGCTGCAGCCGAAGATGCCGCAGGGCACGCCGCCGGCGATCGGCTTGCCGACCACGAAGAAGTCCGGGTCGAGGTTCCACAGCTGGGTGCAGCCGCCGATGTTGGTGGAGATGGTGTGGGTTTCGTCGATGATCAGCAGCGAACCGTACTTGCGGGTCAGTTCGCGGCACTTCTGCATGAAGCCCGGATCGGGCAGGACCATGCCGATGTTGGTCATCGCCGGTTCGCACAGCAGGGCGCAGACGTCGCCCTGGGCCAGCGCGGCTTCCAGCGCTTCCACGTCGTTGAACGGGATGGAGCGGCTGTGCTGGGTCAGGTCGTAGGCCTGGCCGACCAGGCCGGAGCGGTGCACGGTCTCGCCGTCACGGTAGCGCACCATCACGTCGTCCACGGTGCCATGGTAGCAGCCGTCGAACACCAGCAGGGTCTTGCGCTTGGTCACCGCGCGGGCCCAGCGCAGCACGTAGCGGTTGGAGTCGGTGGCGGTGGCGGTCACCTGCCAGTAGGGCAGGCCGAAGCGCGCGGCGAGCAGTTCGCCGCAGACCACGGCGTCTTCGCCCGGAAGCATGGTGGTCAGGCCGCGGGCGCCCTGCTCGGCGAGGGCGCGGGCGATCGGCGCCGGGGAGTGGCCGAACATGCTGCCGGTGTCGCCCAGGCAGAAGTCCACGTAGTCATGGCCGTCCACATCGTAGAAGCGGGCGCCCTGGGCGCGCTCGACGAACAGCGGGCACGGCGTGGACCAGTCGGCCATCCAGTGCATCGGCACGCCGGCGTACAGCGACTTGTGCGCGCGCTCGGCGAGGGCGACGGACTTGGGGTTCTGTTCCAGGAAGCGCTGGCGCTCACGGGCGGTGAAGAGATCGACGGCCTGTTGGGCGATTCCGCTGGCGGTCATGTTGCACACCTCGTTTGTTTTTTTGCACATCTTCTATTTGTGATCACAAAAAAGTCAATACAGAGGATGTGTAGCCTGATAATCTGCCCTGTAAAGAATTCTGTGATCACAGAATCTGTCTGATCGAAAACAAGGGATACGCAAGATGATGCACAACTGCAGCCTGACCTTCGCCCAACTGCCGGCGCCGCCGGCCGGCCGGGAGTGACGTGCGATGGCCGACAACCTTCAGGAGCAGCTGTACCTGAACCTGCGCCAGGCTCTATTGAGCGGGCGCTTCCAGCCCGGCGAGCGGCTCAAGATCCGCGACCTGGCCCAGGAGTGGGGCACGAGCCCGATGCCCGTGCGCGCCGCCTTGCAGCGGCTGGTCGCCGAGGGTGCGCTCGAAGGCGAGCCGCAGCGCTCGCTGCGGGTACCGGTGATGACCCGCGAGCGCTACCTGCAGATCCTGCAGGTGCGGCAATCCCTGGAGGGACTGGCGGTGGAGGATGCGGCCCGGCATCTGCGCCCGGCTGACATGGAGGTGCTGCGCGAATGCACCGAGCGCATGGAAAATGCGCTGAATGCCCGCGACGTCCAGGGTTATCTGGACGCCAACAGCCTGTTCCACCTCACGCTCTACAGCGCCTGCGGCAACCCGACCCTGCTGCGCATGATCGAGGCGCTCTGGCTGCAGGTCGGGCCGTTCTTCAACCGCCTGTTCACCGAGGCCGACCTGTCGCTGCGCCTGAACGACTTCCACGAAGACGCGCTGCGCGCCCTGGAGCGTGGCGATGGCGCGGGCGCGCGCAAAGCCGTCGAGCAGGACCTGGGCTACTGCGGCCAGTACCTGCTCAATCTGCTCGAACTGGAGAGCGGGGGACGGCTGGGGGCGCGATAGGCCCCGCAGCGAAGCGGATTGGATCAGCCAGGAGCGCGAGCGCTGCGCTCACCTCCTCGCTGATCGACATCTCACCGTGTCGGCACTCAGGGTGTCTTGATGAAGCGGACATTATCCTTCTTGATCAGGATGGTCTCGCCATTGAGCTGCTCGAATTCGTAGTAGTCATTGTATTTGTCGTAATCAGAGTGATCCTTCACCAGTATTTCGCTGCCATCCTGCAGCGTCACCACGGCCTTGTCGGCGCATCCGGCGAGACCGAGCAGCAACAGGCTGGTGAACAGGGCTTTGAACTTCATAGCATCTCCACAACAAGGCATCGTGCCTGGCCTGGACAGCAAAGGGGCCGAAGGTACGGTGAGTTGCCAGTGAGACCACCGAAGTTTCAGGAAATTCCGAAGCTCCGGCTCAGGTGTCGAGCCATACGTCGCGTGCCCAGGTCCATACCGAGTCCCAGGTTTCCTCGGTGAGCTCGCCGTCGGCCCAGAGCACCACTTCGCCGTCTTCGGCCACCGCGTAGTAGTCGTCACCATCGGCGCAGAGCGGTATCAGCTCGCGCGGCAGGCCCATCGACCAGGCCACGGCGGCCACCTCCGGCAGGTAGGTATGGGAGTGCGGATCGGTCACCGTGACGGGTTCCAGGCGGCCGTAAACCACGTCGCTGACCTGCAGAAGAAACTCGCGGAATTCCGACGGAATGCCTATCAGCAGGGCTTCTTCGATCTCCACCAGCAGTTCTTCGTCCGGCAATTCCAGCGGGACGGGAACCGGTTCGTTCGCTTCACGCAGTTTCTCGATCACATCTTCCACAGGCGGGGCCTCTCTACTTTCGACGAATGGCGCGCTTTATACAGTAGTAGCCGGCCCTCGGCGCAAGACCACTGCGGGAGCGCTGGCCGGACGGGCGGCTCAGGTGCCGGGCGAGGGGAGTCCAGCGCATCGATCTTCCCCGAGAAACGAAAAAGCCCGGCCAAGGCCGGGCTTTTTCAGTGTTGCGCGCAGGATCAGTTCTGACGGATGCCCGCCACCAGCCAGGGCTGGTTTTCGCCCTGGGCACGCTCCATGCGCCAGCTTTCGCTGAAGGGCTCGCCCTGGTCGAAGCGCGAGGACTTCGACACGCCGCTGAAGGTCAGGGTGGCGATGGTCTTCTCGGCATTGTCGTCGACGCCTTCGAGCTGCACGTCGAGGTTGTCGATGTAGGTGGACTGGTAGCCGTCGCCCAGGTCGGCGCGTTCCTGCTTGAGGAACTGCAGCATCTGCGGGGTGACGAACTCGGCGATCTTGTCCATCTCGTTGGCGTCCCAGTGCTGCTGCAGGGACATGAAGTGCTCGCGGGCCGCGCCGATGAAGCGGGTTTCATCGAACCAGCTCGGCGCGTTGATCACCGGGCGGGTGTCCATCACCGGACGAGCGGCGCCACCGAAGACCGACGGTTGGGCCGGCATTTCACGCTGCATCGGTGCATGACCGGCCATGGCGGGCTGGTGGCCCTGCTGCTGGCGGCGACGGGAAGCGATGAAGCGGAAGGCGATGAACGCGATCAGCGCGATGATCAGGATGTCGAGGAACTGCATGCCCTGGAAGCCATCGCCCATGAACATGGAAGCGAGCAGGCCACCGGCGGCCAGGCCGGCCAGCGGGCCGAGCCAGCGCGAAGCGCCGCTCTTGGCGGCGGCACCGGCTGCGCCAGCGGCAGCGCCGGTAGCGGCAGGCGCCGCGGTGGGGGAAGTCGGGGCGGCGGAAGGTTGCGCCTGGCGGGTCTGGTGGCTCGGCGCCGAGCCCATGCTCTTGCCGCCACCGAAACGTTTGGCGGCGTTGACGTCGAGGCTGAGCGTCACGGCGACACAGAAGGCCATGGCAAGGCTGAGAAAGCGCTTCATCGTTGTCATTCTCTTGGTTGGTATTCGACGCGCGTCATGTTGCCGAGCTATGCCGGTGAGGGCCAGCCGGATTTTGTTTCGCGCTGTTGCCCTATATGGGGTCTGTGGATTCCCTTTCCAAATCAGTCTGTTACTGATTCTTTCAGAGCCGCCGGGCGGCGAAATCCGGATGATAGGCTTCGCTGAGCGAGGCCTTCGCCGCGCGATCCCCAGACCCCACGCCGCGAGGACCGCCGACCATGCATGCCATCGACTTCATTCAGGACCTTGCGGTGATCATGCTGATCGCCGGCTTCGTCACCATCCTCTGCCATCGCTTCAAGCAGCCGGTGGTGCTGGGCTACATCATCGCCGGCGTGATCATCGGCCCGCACACCCCGCCGTTCGCCCTGGTGCACGACGAAGACACGATCAAGACCCTCGCCGAGCTGGGGGTGATCTTCCTGATGTTCTGCCTGGGCCTGGAATTCTCCCTGCGCAAGCTATTCCAGGTCGGCGCCACGGCCTTCATCGCTGCCTTCCTGGAGATCACCCTGATGATCTGGGCCGGCTTCGAGATCGGCCGGCTGTTCGACTGGAACACCATGGATTCGCTGTTCCTCGGCGCGATCCTGGCGATGTCCTCCACCACCATCATCATCAAGGTCCTCGGCGACCTGAAGATGAAGAACGAGCGCTTCGCCCAGCTGATCTTCGGCGTGCTGATCATCGAGGACATCCTCGGCATCGGCATCATCGCGCTGTTCTCCGGCATCGCCGTGAGCGGCACGGTGGAGGCCGACCAGGTGTTCTCCACGGTCGGCAAGCTCAGCCTGTTCATGGTCGTCGCGCTGGTCGTCGGCATTCTGCTGGTGCCGCGCCTGCTGGCCTACGTGGCGAAATTCGAAAGCAACGAGATGCTGCTGGTGACGGTGCTCGGCCTGTGCTTCGGCTTCTGCCTGCTGGTGGTGAAGCTGGAATACAGCATGATCCTGGGCGCCTTCCTGATCGGCGCGATCATGGCCGAGTCGCGCCAATTGGTGCAGATCGAGCGCCTGATGGAGCCGGTGCGCGACATGTTCAGCGCGATCTTCTTCGTCGCCATCGGTCTGACCATCGACCCCAGGGTGCTGGTGGACTACGCCGCGCCGATCCTGGTGATCACCCTGGTGGTGGTGCTGGGCAAGCTGGTGTCGTGCGGCGCCGGCGCTTTCATCGCCGGCAACGATGGGCGTACCTCGATGCGCGTGGGCATGGGCCTTTCGCAGATCGGCGAGTTCTCCTTCATCATCGCCGCGCTGGGCATGAGCCTGGGTGTGACCAGCGACTTCCTCTACCCGGTGGTGGTCGGCGTATCGGCCATTACCACGCTGCTGACCCCCTACCTGATCCGCTCCGCCGACCCGCTGGCGTTGTACCTGGGGCGCAGCCTGCCGTCGCCCATGGTGCGGGTGTTCAGCCTGTACGGCGAATGGCTGCGCAGCATCAAGCCGCGCGGCGACAAGGCGATCCTCGCCGGGCTGATCCGCCGCATCCTGCTGCAGGTGGGTGTGAACCTGACCCTGGTGATCGCCATCTTCTTCGGCCTGGCCTACTTCGCCGGGACCCTCTCCCAGTGGCTGGCCGATATCGTCGAGCAGGAGGCGCTTCACAAGGCGCTGGTCTGGGGCGCCGCGTTGCTGCTGTCGCTGCCGTTCCTGATCGCCGCCTACCGCAAGCTCAAGGCGCTGGCGATGCTGCTGGCGGAGATGGGCGTGAAGGCGGAAAGCGCCGGTCGCCATACGGCGCGGGTGCGCCGGGTGATTTCCGAGCTGATCCCGCTGCTGTCGCTGGGTGGCATGATGCTGCTATTGGCGGCGCTCAGCTCGAGCATCCTGCCGCCGGGCGAGCTGCTGGTGGTGGTCGTGCTGATCGCCGCGCTGGTGATCGCGGTGTTCTGGCGCTGGTTCATCCGCGTGCACTCGCGGATGCAGGTGGCGCTGATCGAGACCTTCGAGCAGAACGGCGGCGGGCAGCACTGAGGATTGACTGTAGGAGCGAGCTTGCTCGCGAACATCTCGGCGCCAGAGCCGCCGGTGAATCCGTTCGCGAGCAAGCCCGCTCCTACAAAAGAGCCGTCAGATCGCTTCCAGCTTCGCGTAACCCATCATCAGCCACTTGCTGCCCTCGCTGTCGAAGTTCACCTGCACCCGCGCCTGGGCGCCGGAGCCTTCGAAGTTGAGGATCACGCCGTCGCCGAACAGCGGGTGGCGCACGGACTGGCCGAGGCTGAACGGGGTGTCCGGGACGCTGGCGCCGCTGAACAGGTTGCCGCTGCGCTGGTTGCCCGACAGCGGGCGGCTCACCGAGTTGGACAGGCGCACTTCCTGGATCAGGCTCGGCGGGATTTCGCGGACGAAGCGCGAGACCTTGTTGTAGGTCTCGCTGCCGTACAGGCGGCGGGTTTCCGCGTAGGTCATGACCAGACGCTGCATGGCGCGGGTGATGCCCACATAGGCCAGACGGCGTTCTTCTTCCAGGCGCCCGGGTTCTTCCAGGCTCATCTTGTGCGGGAACAGGCCTTCTTCCATGCCGGCGAGGAACACCAGCGGGAACTCCAGGCCCTTGGCGCTGTGCAGCGTCATCAGCTGCACGCTGTCCTCGAAGGCGTCGGCCTGGGTGTCGCCGGATTCCAGCGCGGTGTGGTCGAGGAAGGCCACCAGCGGCGGGGTGTCCTCGTCGTCCGGGGTCTCGAAGGCGCGGGCGGCGCTGACCAGTTCTTCCAGGTTTTCCACCCGGGCCTGGCCTTTCTCGCCCTTCTCTTCCTTGTGGTAGGTGATCAGGCCGGACTGCTCGATGACGATCTGGGTCATCTGGTGCAGCGGCAGGCCTTCCACCTTCAGCGCCAGCAGGTCGACAGCTTCGAGGAAACCATTCAACGCACTGGCGGCGCGGCCGGCCACGGCCTTGGCGGCGATCACGTCGTTGATCGCGCGCCACATGGAGGTGCCGTTCAGGCGCGCGGCGTTGCGGATCGCCTCGACGGTCTTCTCGCCAATGCCGCGCGGCGGCACGTTGATCACCCGCTCCAGCGCGGCGTCGTCGTCACGCAGGCGGATCAGGCGCAGGTAGGCCAGGGCGTTCTTGATCTCGGCGCGTTCGAAGAAGCGCTGGCCGCCGTAGATGCGGTAGGGGATCTTCTCCCGCAGCAGCGCTTCTTCCAGCACGCGGGACTGGGCGTTGGAGCGGTAGAGGATGGCGATTTCGCTGCGCTTCAAACCGTCCTTGCGCAGGGCGTCTTCGATCGTTTCGACGATGTAGCGTGCCTCGTCGTGTTCGTTGAAGCCGGCGTAGAGGGTGATCGGGTCGCCGTCGACGCCGTCGGTCCACAGTTCCTTGCCCAGGCGCCCGCTGTTGTTGGCGATCAGGGCGTTGGCGGCCTTCAGGATGGTCGCGGTGGAGCGATAGTTCTGCTCCAGGCGGATGTCCTCGGTGCCGGCGAAATCATCGGCGAAGTGCTGGATGTTCTCGATCTTCGCGCCGCGCCAGCCGTAGATCGACTGGTCGTCGTCGCCCACCACCATCAGGCTTTCGCCGCCCTTGGCGAGGAAACGCAGCCAGGCGTACTGCACGGCGTTGGTGTCCTGGAACTCGTCCACCAGGATGTGGCGGAAGCGCCGCTGGTAGTGCTCCAGCAGGCTCGGGCGGTTGCGCCAGAGGTCCAGCGAGCGCAGCAGCAGCTCGGCGAAGTCCACCACGCCTGCGCGGGCGCAGGCTTCTTCGTAGGCCTGGTAGATGCTGACCATGGTCGACAGGTACAGGTCGCCGCTGGCCTGGATGTTCTGCGGGCGGTTGCCCTCGTCCTTCTGCCCGTTGATGAACCACTGGGCCTGGCGCGGCGGCCAGCGCTGCTCGTCCAGCCCCAGCTCGCGCACCACGCGCTTGACCAGGCGCAGCTGGTCGTCGCTGTCGAGGATCTGGAAGTTCTCCGGCAGGTTGGCCTCCTGCCAGTGCGCGCGCAGCAGGCGGTGCGCGAGGCCGTGGAAGGTGCCGACCCACATGCCGGCCGGGTTGATCCCCAGCAGCTGCTCGATCCGCGCGCGCATCTCGGCGGCGGCCTTGTTGGTGAAGGTCACGGCCAGGATGCTGTGCGGCGAGGCGCGCTCCACCTGGATCAGCCAGGCGATGCGGTGCACCAGCACGCGGGTCTTGCCGGACCCGGCGCCAGCGAGCACGCGCTGGCGCCCCAGCGGCGCGGCCACGGCCTGGCGCTGCGGGTCATTGAGGGAGTTGAGCAGGAGGGAGAGGTCATCGTTCATGGGACGGCATTCTACCGACGGGCGGTTTTCCCCGGCAAACCGGCCCGCCGTCCGGCGTATTCCCGACGAAAGTTGGGCAGGCAGCCGGCCAAATGCCATCTGTGATGCTGTTAGCGGAGGATTGTCCTCGGTTATGCTCCGCCGACTCTTAGGCCAGAACCTACAAGAAAAACTGCCTATGACTGCGTATGTAGAGCCTTCGGCGATCCCGGTGAGCCATGCCGAGATCCGCCAGCAGTATGCTCACGAGATTGCCGTCGAACGCACCCGCCTGCTGTATCAGGGGTCGCGGATTCCGACGCTGCTCATGCTGCTCAACGGTCTGGCCTGTGCCGGCCTGCTGTGGGAGCGGGTATCCACCCTGCTGCTCGGCGGCTGGCTGGTATCGCTGGTGCTGCTGGCGGTGTTGCGGCTGATCCAGGTTTCGGCGTTCAACGGCGCCTGCGCCGAGCGCCAGGCCAGCCCGCACTGGCAACGCGCCTTCCTGTTCGGCGCCGGGGCCTCCGGCCTGACCCTCGCCTTTGCCGCCATCGCCCTGGTTCCGGCGGACGCCTTCCTCCAGCAGGCCCTGGTGTTCGGCCTGATCGCCGCCGCCATCCTCTCGGCCAGCGTGGCTTACGCGGTCAGCCTGCCGGCCTTCCTCACCTTCGCCTTGCCCTGCCTGTTTCCCTCGATTGCCTATCTGCTGCTCAGCGAAAACCCGTTGCAGCAGGGCTGGGGCGTGCTCGGGGTGATCCTGCTGGCGGCGCTGCTGGTGGTGGCCTGGCAGATTCACCGGCTGGTCCACACCAGCCTGCTGCGGCGTTTCCAGGCCCAGGCGCTGGTGGCGCACCTGGAGCGCGCCAAGGGCCAGACCGAGGCGCTGAACCAGGACCTGGAACGCGAAGTGGAACAGCGCCGCCGTGCCGAACGCGAGCTGTGCCGTGCCCGCGACGCTCTGCAGGCGCGGGTCGAGGCCGGCAGCGCGCAGCTCAGCCACACCGAGGCGCGCCTGGCCCTGGCGCTGGAAGCCAGCGAGCTGGGCCTGTGGGACTGGAACCTGCTGACCGACGAGGTGCACCACTCGCACCTGGAGGAAATCTTCGGCCTCACCCAGGCAGCGGTGAAGAGCGTGCGCAATGACCTGCGCCCGCGCCTGCACCCGGACGACCTGCCGCTGCTGCGCCGGGCGCTGGTCGAACACCTCAAGGGCCGCACCGACGGCTACCGCATCGAATACCGCGTGCGCCATGCCGACGGCCACTGGGTCTGGGTCGAGGACCGCGGGCGGGCGATGGAGCGCGACGCCCTCGGGCAGGTCACGCGGATGGTCGGCACCCGCTGCGACATTTCCGCCCGCAAGCTGCGCGAGGAAGAGCAGCGCCTGGCCGCCACGGTGTTCGAGGCGGCCAGCGAAGGCATCATCATCCTCGACCCGAACTACCGCCTGCTGGCCCTCAATGAGGCCTTCACCCGCCTTACCGGCTACCGCCGCGAGGAGCTGCTGGGGCGCAACGTCAGCCGGCTGATGGGCTCCGCGGAGACCCTGCGCCGCTACCAGGCGATCCGCACCGAACTGGAATGCCAGGGTACCTGGCAGGGCGAACTGATCGAGACGCGCAAGAACGGCGAGCTGTACCCGCAGTGGCTGCAGCTCAACGTGGTGCGCGATGGCCGTGGCCAGGTGACCCATGTGGTCGGCTTCTTCGCCGATCTCACCGCCCGCCGCGACGCCGAGGAGCGCCTGCGCTACCTGTCGCACTACGACGAACTCACCGGCCTGGCCAACCGCACGCTGTTCAAGGAGCGCCTGCACGAGGCCAGCCAGCGCGCCCGCCAGGAAGGCCGCACGGCGGCGCTGCTGCTGATCGACCTGGACCGCTTCAAGCTGCTCAACGACAGCCTCGGCCATGAAGTCGCCGACCAGCTGTTGCGGCAGATGTCCCGGCGCATGACCCAGACGGTGCCCGAGGCCGACACCATCGCCCGGCTGTCCGGCAATGAATTCGCCGTGCTGATCGACTCCTACGCCAGCCTCGCGGCGCTGGCGCGCCTCTCCAGCCGCCTGCTGGCCAAGCTGCGCACGCCGATGACCGTGGGCGGCCACGAACTGGTGATCAGCGCCTCGGTGGGCATCAGCCTGCTGCCGGACAACGCCTGGGAAATTTCCGCGCTGATGAGCCAGGCGAACATGGCCATGCAGCATGCCAAGCACCTGGGCGGCAACACCTTCCAGTTCTTCACCGACAACCTGCAGGCCTGCACCCTGGAGCGCCTGCAACTGGAAACCCGGCTGCGCAAGGCCATCGACGAGGGCCAGTTGGATGTGCACTACCAGCCCAAGCTGAACCTCGCCAACGAGCGCCTGGACAGCGCCGAGGCGCTGGTGCGCTGGCGCCATCCGGAGATGGGCATGGTGCCGCCGGGGGACTTCATCGGCCTTGCCGAGGAAACCGGGCTGATCGGCGCCATCGGCGAGTTCGTCCTGCGCCGCGCCTGCCAGCAGGCCCGCGCCTGGCAACTCCAGGGCCATGAGCTGCGGGTCTCGGTGAACCTCTCGGTGCATCAGCTGCGCACCGGCAACCTGGTCGACCTGGTGCGCACCGTGCTGGAGGAAACCGGCCTGCCGTCGCACCTGCTGGAGCTGGAACTGACCGAAAGCCAGCTGCTGGACAACGTCGAGAGCGTCACCACGACCTTCCGCCAGCTGCGCGAGATGGGCGTGAAACTGGCCATCGACGACTTCGGTACCGGCTATTCCTCGCTCAGCTACCTGAAGCGCTTCCCGGTGGACTACGTGAAGATCGACCAGACCTTCATCCGCGACCTGTCACAGCAGGGCGAGGATGCGGCCATCACCCGGGCGATCATCGCCATGGCGCACAGCCTGGAGTTGAAGGTGGTGGCGGAGGGGGTCGAGCAGGCCGAGCAGCTGCGCTTCCTGCGTGCCCACCACTGCGACGAGATCCAGGGCTTCCTGATCAGCCCGCCGCTGGCGGCGGGGGATTGCCTGGAGCTGCTGAGGAGCGTCGGCCGGCACTGAGCGTGCCGGCCGCGCGGAGTGGCGTCACTTGAGGGTGACGATCCACTCGGCGAGAGTCTTGGCCTCATCCGGGCTGACGGCGTTGGCCGGCATCGGGATCGGACCCCACACGCCCTTGCTGCCCGTCTCGATGCTGTTGCTGATGTGCGCGACACCGTCGGCGCCGTACTTCGCTGCAACTTCCTTGAAGGCCGGCCCGACCACCGTCTTGTTGACGGCATGACAGGCCACGCAGGCCTTGGCCTTGAACAGCTCCTCGCCGGTGCTGGCCATGGCGGTGGTCTGCACCAGCATGCCGCCGAACAGCAGGGCTACCAGGGCTTTGTTCATGAACGTCTCTCCTCACAGGCTGGGCGCCTCGAGGCGCCGATCGTTTTCGCCGGCTTCCCGCCCGGCGTCTGTGGCGATTCTAGGAGCGGCCCGTGCGGCTTCCGCTTGATGCCAATCAAGAACTTCGGGCGCCGTGCTTGAGGCGATACGCCACGCTGGATAGCGTGCTAAGCGAACTTTCCTACCGAGATTCCTCCGCCATGAATGCCCCTGCGCAGAACATTTCGCCGCTCTTCTATCAGCCATCCGGCAATGAGGTGACGCTGTTCACCGAGGCTTCCGCGCAGGGCATGCCGGTGCTGATCAAGGGCCCGACCGGCTGCGGCAAGACTCGCTTCGTCCAGTACATGGCCCAGCGCCTGAACCTGCCGCTGTACACCGTGGCCTGCCACGATGACCTGTCGGCGGCGGACCTGGTCGGCCGCCACCTGATCGGCAGCGACGGCACCTGGTGGCAGGACGGCCCGCTGACCCGTGCGGTGCGCGAAGGCGGCATCTGCTACCTGGACGAAGTGGTGGAGGCGCGGCAGGACACCGTGGTGGTGCTGCACCCGCTGGCGGACGACCGCCGCGAGCTGTTCATCGAGCGCACCGGCGAATCCCTGGTGGCACCGCCGGGTTTCATGCTGGTGGTGTCCTACAACCCTGGCTACCAGAACCTGCTCAAGGGCATGAAGCCCAGCACCCGCCAGCGCTTCGTCGCCCTGCGCTTCGACTACCCGACGCCGGAGCTGGAAGCCGCGATTATCGTCCGCGAGGCCGGCGTTTCTCCCGAGCTGGCGCAACGCCTGACGCAGCTGGGCGTGGCCCTGCGCCGGTTGGGGCGGCAGGAGCTGGAGGAAGTCTGCTCGACACGCCTGCTGGTACTCACCGCGCGCCTGCTCAATGCCGGGGTGGCGCCGCGCGATGCCTGCCGCGCTGGGCTCGCCGAGCCGCTGTCGGACGACGAAGCCACGGTCGCGGCGCTGATGGACCTGGTCGATGTCCACTTCGCCTGAGCTGTCAGTCAGCCCCCGGCACCTGCCGGGTGATCTGGCGATGTGGTTCTTCATCCTCGCCGAGCTGACGGTCTTCGCCATCCTGATCATCGTCTTCGCCGTGGCCCAGCACCTGGATGTCGAGAGCTTTCGCGCCGGCCGCGCGCAACTGGACCTGTCCACCGCCCTGGCGCTGACCCTGACCCTGCTCACCGCCGGTTTCTGCGCGGCGCTGGCGGTGGAGCAGGTGCGCCACGGCCACCAGCGCCGCGCGGCGCTCCTGCTCGGCGTCGCGGTGCTGCTGGGGCTGGCCCATGTGCTGCTGAAGTCCGCGGAATACCATCACCTCGCGGCGCGCGGGCTGGACCTGGAATTCAGCACCTTCTTCACCCTGTTCTGGCTGATCACCGGCTTCCACTTCCTGCACGTCTGGCTCGGGCTGGTCATCCTCGCCTGGATGACGCTGCGCTGCCTGCAGGGCGCGTACCGCCGCGAAGCCCTGGGCGGGTTGGAGTCCGGCGCGCTGTACTGGCACATGGTCGACCTGGTCTGGGTGGTGCTGTTTCCGCTGGTCTACGTGCTGGCGCCCGGCGCATGAAGACGCTGCTGGCCGCCTGGCTGCTGATGTTGCCGATGTCGGTGGCTGGTGTCTGGCTGGGCCATCACGCGCCCGATGCGCTGCTGCCGGTGGCGCTGATCCTGCTGCTCGGCCTGGGCAAGGCCTGGCTCATCGCGCTGCGTTTCATGGAGCTGGGTCACGGCCCCTGGCTGTGGCGTTCGCTGCTGCTCGGCTGGCCGCTGGTGATCACCGGCGTGATCCTGGCGCTGCACGCAACTCACTGATTTCTCTTCGGAAAAATACCTGACTGGAAGCATTGGTCTTTCTTGATTGCCATCAAGCGAGACGCCTGGGGACGGTTCCTACAATGGCACCGACCGTGACCTAGGAGGGCCCCATGTCAGAGACATTCACAAAAGGTATGGCGAGGAACATCTACCTGGGAGGAGGCGTTTTCTTCTTCCTGGTATTCCTCGCCCTGACCTATCACACCGAAACCACCTTCCCCAAGCGCACCAACCAGAGTGAGCTCACCGAGTCGGTGGTGCGCGGCAAGCTGGTGTGGGAGCAGAACAACTGCGTGGGTTGCCACTCGATTCTCGGTGAAGGCGCCTACTTCGCGCCGGAGCTGGGCAACGTCGCCATCCGCCGTGGCGGCGACGCCGCCTTCGGCAGCTTCCTCGCCGCCTGGATGAAGATGCAGCCGCTGGGCGTCCCCGGCCGCCGGCAGATGCCACAGTTCCACCTGAGCGATCAGGAGGTCAGTGATCTCGCGGCGTTCCTGCTCTGGACGTCGAAGATCGATACCAACAAATGGCCGCCGAACAAGGAGGGTTGATCATGAACCCGGGCAATCCCTATCTGAAATTCGCTTCGCAGTCGGTGGCCAAGCCGTACTTCGTGTTCGCCCTGATGCTCTTCGTCGGGCAGATCGTCTTCGGACTGATCATGGGCATCCAGTACGTGGTCGGTGACTTCCTGTTCCCGGCCATCCCCTTCAACGTCGCGCGGATGGTGCACACCAACCTGCTGATCGTCTGGCTGCTGTTCGCCTTCATGGGCGCGGCCTACTACCTGATCCCCGAGGAGGCCGACCGCGAGCTGTACAGCCCGAAACTGGCCATCGTGCTGTTCTGGGTGTTCGCCATCGCCGGCGTGCTGACCATCCTGGGCTACCTGCTGGTGCCCTACGCGGGCCTGGCCAGGCTGACCCACAACGAGTTGCTGCCGACCATGGGCCGGGAGTTCCTCGAACAGCCGACGATCACCAAGATGGGCATCGTGGTGGTGGCGCTGGGCTTCCTGTTCAACATCGGCATGACCATGCTCAAGGGCCGCAAGACCGCCGTCAGCGTGGTGATGATGACCGGCCTGGTGGGCCTGGCGGTGTTCTTCCTGTTCTCCTTCTACAATCCGGAAAACCTGTCGCGCGACAAGTACTACTGGTGGTGGGTCGTGCACCTGTGGGTGGAAGGCGTGTGGGAGCTGATCATGGGCTCGATGCTGGCCTTCGTGCTGATCAAGATCACCGGCGTCGACCGCGAGGTCGTGGAGAAGTGGCTGTACGTGATCATCGCCATGGCCCTGATCACCGGCATCATCGGCACCGGCCACCACTTCTTCTGGATCGGCGCTCCGGGCGTCTGGCTGTGGCTGGGCTCGATCTTCTCCGCGCTGGAACCGCTGCCGTTCTTCGCCATGGTGCTGTTCGCCTTCAACATGGTGAACCGTCGTCGCCGCGAGCACCCGAACAAGGCCGCCGCGCTGTGGGCCCTGGGCACCACCGTGACCGCCTTCCTCGGCGCTGGTGTGTGGGGCTTCCTGCACACCCTGGCGCCGGTGAACTACTACACCCATGGCTCGCAGCTCACCGCGGCCCACGGTCACCTGGCCTTCTACGGTGCCTACGCGATGATCGTGATGACCATGATCAGCTATGCCATGCCGCGCCTGCGGGGCATCGGCGAAGCGCCCGACGCCCGTGCGCAGAGCCTGGAAATCTGGGGCTTCTGGCTGATGACCATCTCCATGCTGCTGATCACCCTGATGCTCACCGCTGCCGGTGTGGTGCAGGTCTGGCTGCAACGCATGCCCGCCGATGGCGCCGCGATGCCGTTCATGGCCACGGTCGAACAGTTGAAGATCTTCTTCTGGCTGCGCCTGTACTCCGGTGTCGGTTTCTTCATCGGGCTGATCTGCTACCTGCTCAGCTTCCGCCAGCGTGGTCGCGTGGCCGTTGCCTCCGGCGCGGCTCAGGTGAGCTGATCGATACCGTCCACCCGGGCCCGTCCGCTTTGCGGCGGGCCCTTTTGACGTTTACGGAGCCTGCCGGGCTGCGATCTGGCCGGTAGCGCTTTCAGCGCCCTCTCCCTTCAGGGAGAGGGCGGGGGGAGAGGGCCGCACCCAGCGCCGGAGTGGCCGGTAGCACCCTCTCCCTAACCCTCTCCCTAACCCTCTCCCTGAAGGGAGAGGGGACTGGCTCGGTGTTCTGTTGGGACACCGTGCCCTGTTCCTTCTCTCTGCCTTCCGGAGGCGCCATGACCATCCACCTCGAAATCGAAGAAGGCTTCGGCCGCGTCTGGCACCGCTTCATCACCCGCCGCGCTAGCCCGGAGTTCGAGGAAGCGGCGGTGACCCTGGACGAGATGCGGCGCCGCCTGTTGCTGCTGTTCCGTGGCACCGGCGGTGAAGCCGGCGTCGGCGTGGAAGCGGCCAGCGCCCGCGAACTGCTGGTGCGGCGCAGCCTGCTGCAACAGGTGGCCGGCACCTGCCAGCAATTGCCGGTGGCCTGGTTCGACGCCGACTCCCTGCGCCTGCCCGCGCAGCTGGCGGTGTTCCCGGATGCCGACCTGAACCGGGAGCTGTACCGCTGGCTGGCGCTGCTCGCTGCCCATAGCCAGCCGATGCGCCATTGGGCACAGGACAATCAGACCTGGACCCTTGCCGTGCTCGAGCGCTACCCGCTGTTACGTCCGCGCTATCAGCGGTTGGTGGAGGCGCTGCTCTGCCTGCGCCCCGATCCCGCCGTGCTGCCGCCCGCCGAGGCGGCACTGGAACGCGCACTGCAACAGGCGTTGTGCGAACCGGGCAGCGTCGCGCGCCTGCCACGCAGCGAGAAGGCGCCCTGGCCAGTGCCACTGTGGCTCTACCCGCCGCAACGCCTGGCCGCACCGCAGCACACCGATCTGATTGACGGCGACGAACACGGCCGCTCCGCCCACAGCGAGGCCAAGGGTGTGGCGCGCAAACGCGGCGAACGTACCGAGCAGGACCCCGGTCGCGGCGGCCTGCTGCTGTTCCGCCTGGAGAATCTGTTCAGCTGGTCCGAGCACGTCGAACTGGACCGCGCCGGCGACGACAGCGAGGACCTCGACGCGGCCAAGGTCGCCGACGACCTCGATCATCTGAGCCTGTCCCGCCAGCGGCAGAAGAAGGGCGGTGGGCTGAAGCTCGATCTCGACCTGCCGGCCGCCGACTTCGATGACGTGCCGCTGGGCGAGGGCATCCGTTTGCCGGAGTGGGATTACCGTCGCCAGCGACTGATCGACGACCACGTCTGCCTGCAACCGATGTTGCCGTGCGATGCTGTGCCTGCGCCGCTTCCCGACGCCCTGGCGCCCACCGCACGGCGCCTGCGCCGGCAGTTCGAAAGCCTGCGCCAGCAACCGCAGTGGCTGCGCCGGCAACCCCAGGGCGCGGAACTGGACCTGGAAGCCTGGCTGGATTTCAGCGTCGAACGGCGCCTGGGTGCGTGCAGCGAGCCGGGGCTGTTCCTGGAACGCCGGCAGGCCCGCCGCGACCTGGCCTGCCTGCTGCTGGCGGACCTGTCGATGTCCACCGACGCGCACATCGACAACGAGCACCGGGTGATCGACCTGATCAGCGACAGTCTGCTGCTGTTCGGCGAGGCGCTGCAGGCGGTGGGCGATCGTTTCGCGCTCTACGGCTTCTCCTCGCTGCGCCGCCAGCAGGTGCGCCTGACCCAGCTGAAAACCTTCGACGAGCGCCACAACGACACCGTGCGCGGGCGTATTCGCGCACTGCGCCCCGGCTATTACACGCGCATGGGCGCGGCGATCCGCCGGGCCACGCAACTGCTGCTGGAGCGCAAGGAACGTCAGCGCGTGTTGCTGATCCTCACCGACGGCAAGCCCAATGACCTGGACTTGTATGAGGGCCGCTACGGCGTCGAGGACACCCGCCAGGCGGTGCTGGAAGCGCGCCGCGCCGGGCTGTTGCCGTTCTGCATCACCATCGACCGCGAGGCGGCGGACTACCTGCCGCACCTGTTCGGCAGTCAGGGTTACCTGCTGATCAACGATCCGGCGCAGCTGCCGGTGCGCTTGCCGCAGTTGTATCGGCAGCTCACCCGTCGACAGGGCTGACGGCGGACGACGCATTCCTGTAGGAGCGAGCTTGCTCGCGAACCAAATCCCGCGGTGGGGCCTGTTCGCGAGCAAGCTCGCTCCTACAAGGGGCAGTCCGGTTTGGGGCTCAGCGCGGTAACCAGACCATCATCACCAGACAGAACACCGTAAGAAACGCGCAGTACCAGGCGAAGCGCCGCAGCCGGCGCTGCTTCGCCCGTTCCTGGTCCACCGGCAACGGCATCCCGCACTGCGGGCAATCCGCATGGCCCTCGGGGCTCTCGTGCTGGCAGTACAGGCACTGACGCATGGCTTACTCGAACTGTTCCAGGCGCGCGACATCGAGCACCTGCACGGTGCGGCCGTTGAGGTCGATGATGTTCTCGTCGATCAGCCGCCGCAGCACGCGGGAGAAGGTTTCCGGCTGGATCGACAGGTGCCCGGCCACCAGTTGCTTGGCCATCGGCAGTTCGAAGCGGTGGTCCTCGCTGCCCTGGCGGTTCAGCTGGGTCAGCAGGTAGCGCACCACGCGGTGGGTGGAGTTCTTCAGCGACAGCGTCTCGATCTCGTTGATCCGCCGGTGCAGGCGCACGCAGAGGGTGGCGAGCAGGGAGAAGGGCAGCTGCGGGTTGCTGTGCAGCAGCTCCATGTAGGTGCGGTTGGCGAAGCGGTAGACCTGGGTGGGCTCCAGCGCCTGGGCCGAGGCCACATAGTTGGACGTGTCCATCAGCATCATGGCCTCGGCGAAGGTCTGCCGGCTGCCGACGACTTCCAGCACCTTCTCCTGGCCCTCCGGGGTCAGGCGGAAGATCTTCACCGCGCCGGAAATCACGAAATAGAAGGCGTGGGCCGGTTCGCCCTGGAGGAACAGCTTGTCGCCTTTCTCCAGGTTGAGCAGCGTGCTGGTGGCGAGCAGCTGCTCCATCTGTTCTTCGTTGAGCACGTTGAACAGATGGTGGCCGCACAGAATCTGGTGGTGGACGCGATGCGCGAGCATGGCGGAGCGCTCCTGGGCGGGGACAATCCCGCCAGTATGCGCGATGCCACCTGGCAGCGTGGTGAGACAAGCTGTCACTGGTCGTCCTCCTGGCTCCAGGGCCGGCGCTCAGGCCGGGTGATTGGCGCCCAGGAACAACAGGTTGTTCTCCAGGTGGATGTGCTGCATCAGGTCGCGGCGCAGCTCTTCCAGGCCGCTGTAGAGCCGGCGCCAGCTGTTGCAGCCGTCCGCCGGCACGGTGAGGTCCCCTGTCAGGTCGGCCAGTACGGCGAGGGACTGCGAGTGTTCGTCGTGCTCATGGCGCATCACGCCGATCGGCCCCTGCACGTGGGTCAGCGGAATGCCCTGGCGCAGCCAGGGGAACAGCACGCTTTCTTCCTTGCACATGTGCCATTCCAGTTCTTCCTGCATCTTCTTCAGGTGCGCGGTCAGGCCGGCCGGGCACTGCGGATGCGCGGCATGGGTTTTCTCGACGCGTTCGGCCAGCGGGATCAGCGCCGGCAACTGCTCACGGTGGACCTTGTGGTAGCGCTCCAGGATGTGGTCGATCAACTGGTCGTTGCTGCTGTATCGCCAGTCGATCTGATCGTTCGCGGGCGGCAGCGCCTGCAGCTCAGCGGCGATGCGCTGGGCGTCGAGGCCCTGCTCGCTGGCCGCTTCGCCCAGGCTGCGCTGGCCGGCGCAGCAGAAGTCGAGCTTGTAGTCGTGGAACAGCGCGGTGCTGCCCGGCAGGCTGAAGGCCAGGTCGCTCAGGGTGTGTTCGGTAAGGTTGTCGGTCATGGCGGGCCTCGGTTCAGTGGGGCACGGCGGCCGCAGTCGTCGTGATGGTGGTTGCCAGTCTAGGGAGGGCCGCGCGCGGAGCTCCTTGATTGCAGTCAAGCGCCTTCGCGCGCGGGTTCCCGCTCGTCGCCGGCGATCTGCATCAGCTGCTGCGGGGCGCATACCAGCAGTTTCTGCCGTCCGCCGCGAACCAGGCCGCGGTCCTCCCAGGCGCTGAGGATGCGCGAGACGGTGTGCAGGGTGGTGCCGGTCATCTCGGCAATATCCTGGCGGGTGACCGGGAAATCGATGCGGATGCCGTCCGCCTCCGGAAAACCGGAGTGCTGGATCAGCCGCAGCACGGCGTGGGCGACGCGCCGTTCGACTTCCTCGGTGGCCAGTTCGCAGAAGCGCACGTGGGCCTCCTGCAGGCGCTCACCGATGGCCTGCACGGTGTTCAGGGCGAAGCCGGGGTGGCGCGCCAGCAGGGGTTCCCATTGGCTGGTCGGCCAGGCCAGCGCCAGGCTGTCCAGGGTTGCGCAGGCGGTGGCGGGGTAGTCCGGCCGGCCGAGGGCGCGGGCGAAACCGAACAGATCGCCCGGATTGACCATGCGCACCAGCACGCGCTGGCCGTCGCCGGTGAGCTGGGTCGCCTTCAGGCGGCCATGGACCAGCAGGTAGAAGGCTTGCGCCGGCGCGCCCTGCTCGAACACGGTGGCGCCGCTGCGCAGACGCAGCACGCTGGCTTCGCGCAGGATGTCGTCCTGTTCTTCGCGGCTGCTGTTGGCGAAGGGCGGCAGGTTGGCCAGCCAGGCGCGGTTGACGGAGAGATGGGTGGTCACGGCTACGATTCCCTGGGTCCCGCCGCAGCATACTTGCGATGGCGGGTCGCGGGACTTGAGGGGAATCAAGGGATGTCCCTGACCAGGCGGAAGCCCAGGTTGTCCGGCGGCTGCCCGGCGCTGCAGCCGCCGCCGCGGGCGTCGCGGACGAAATCATTGATGGCGGCGCGGTGGCGGCCCTCGGCGATGCGGATCGAGCAGTACTGCGCACGATCGGTCTGGCGGCCCTGGGCGTCGAGGCTCACCCGTTGGTGGCAGCTTTGCGTCCATTCCCAGACGTTGCCGCCCAGGTCTGCCACGCCGAACTCGTTCAGGCCGTGGCTGCCGCGGGTCTGCGGCGATGCCGAGGCGCTGGTGCGGGTCTCGGCCTCGAAACGGTAGCGGGCCAGCCAGCGCCGGGCCGGGTTGCTGCCGTCGTCGTCCTCGATGCGCAGGGCGTCATCGGCCCAGCGCGAGCCGGCGAAGAAGGCCCACTCCTGGTCGGTGGGCAGGCGCCAGCGTTGCCCGGTGCGCCGGGACAGCCAGTCGGCATAGAGCTGCGCGTCCAGCAGGCTGGCGCCGGTGAGCGGCAGGTCCGGGCTCGGTGAGCGGGTGTCGAGTGCCAGGCAGTCGCCGTCGGCTACGCAGCGAGCGTACTCACCCTGGCTGACCTGGAATTTCATGACTTCGAAGCGGGGGGCGAGATGTTCACGCCGCGACGGCGCGTCCACCGCCCGTTTTTCCTGCCAGTAGTCGCCGGCGGGGCGGAAGCTGAACTCACGCGGCGCCAGCGTCACGGTTTCCGGCGCCAGCGTCGGGTCGTACTGCGGCCGTGGCAGCAGGGCGGCAGCGCCGACCAGGAGCGCGACGGGCACACCGATCAGGGTTGTCTTGCGCATGGGCTGCGATGTCCGGGAAGAGACCGGGAAATGGCCGGCTCCGGGGAGCCGGCCGTGGGCCTTACTTGATCGGCGTCGGCGGCTCGATCTGGGACATCAGGTCGGAGTTCCACTTGCCTTCGACCTGGATGTGGGCGGCGGCGCCCAGCAGGACGGCCTCGATCAGGTTGTGGTTGAGGTAGGTGTACAGCCCTGGCTGCAGGAAGGTGTAGAGCGATGCGCCGGCCGCGCCGCCGGGGATCAGCCAGGTTTCCAGGTCCTGCTCCGGCGGGTTGTTGAACTTGCCGGTGGCCCAGACATGGTCGCCGTGGCCGCCGATCAGGTGTGGGCGGGTATCGCGGTTGGCCTGGGAATGGACCAGCAGCACGGTCTCGCCGACGTTGGCGGTCAGCGCGTTCTTGCCGGTCAGGGCGCCGACCTTGCCGTTGAACACGATGTGGCTGGGGACCAGCCCCTTCATGACTTCCTGCATGTCGTTGTAGCCGTCCATGGGCTTGGCGTAGCGCTTGAAGTTGCCGTCCTTGTCCCGCGGGACGTAGAAGTCCTGCTCGCCGATGTAGAACACCTTGTCGTACTTCAGCGGCCGGCCGTCGCGGTCCTTCAGACCATCGCGCGGCAGCACCATGAGCGCGCCGTTCATGCCCGAGACCACGTGCCAGGGGATCATCGCCCCGCCCGGCGCGCAGTGGTAGACGAACACGCCGGGGCGGGTGGCCTTGAAGCGCAGTTTCACCTCTTCGCCGGGCTGAATGATGGTCAGCGCGCCGCCGCCCAGGGCGCCGGTGGAGGCGTGGAAGTCGATGTTGTGGGTCAGGGTGTTGCTGGCCGGGTTGACCAGGGTGAGTTCGACGTAGTCGTCCTGGTGCACCACCATCAGTGGTCCGGGCACCGAGCCGTTGAAGGTCATGGCGTGGATTTCGGTGCCATCGTCGTCGATGACCAGCTTCTTCTCCTCGATCACCATGCGGAACTGGACCACGCGTTGCTTGCCCGTGGTGCGTTGTTCGTGGGTGTGGACGAAGGGCGGGGCGACCAGTTCGACCTGGACGTGTTCCAGCTTGGACAGGTCAGGCGCCGGCCCCATGTTCTTCGGCGCGGGCTCGCCCTTGGCGAAGGCGCGCGCGCTGCCGAGCATCGAGCCGGTGACGCCGAGCACCACCGCGCCGGCCAGCAGGCTGCGCCGGGAAAGGGACATCTCTTCCTGATCATGCATGAGTACTTCTCCGTAATGGACGAACTGTCGTCGAGCACAGAGATACCCCTTGGGCTGGAATCTTCTTTGCGCCGGAGCAAACAAGCCCACAGTTGGACAACGTGTCGCAGGCTCTGACAGGCGGTTGCTGGCCGTTACAGTCCGGCGACGATAGAAACGGGCAAGTGTGGGGACGGCGAGGTAAGATTCTTCCCCTGAACCAACCTCCCGCGCCCGGCGTGCGGGCCTCAACGGACAAGGACCCTCCATGCGTCTGCACGGACTCACCCTACTGGCCCTGACCATTGGCTGCCTCGGCGTGCAGGAAGCGCGCGCGAGCAGCGACGATTCCTGCTACCCGAGCTGGAACCTCAAGCGCGACACGCTGGACGTGTGCAACAGCCTGCCGTTCCTGAGCCCCGGCAACGACAGCCGGATCAACCTGCAGCTGCTGCTGGCCGACGCCGGCCAGGCGAATCTCCCGGACCGGCCGCTGTCGGACGACGAGCAGCAGCTGGGCTACGGCAAGGTGCCGTTCCCGATGGCGCGCCTGCTCGACGATGGGCAGTCCACCGATGCCGACGGCCCGGCGAGCGGCACCCAGGCGAGCGCGCCGCTGGCCGACCTGGTGGCGCGCATCGGCCTGCCGGCGGACAGCCTGGCGCAATCCGCCGACAGCTTCGCCAGCGGCGAAGGCAGCCGCTGCCGCAGCAACAACGCCGCTACCGCCCAGGACTTCCTCAGCCAACTGCTGCTGGTGGAAGGGCTGTCGGCCGAAGAGCGGCAGAGCCTGGCGCGCGGCCGCCTGACCCTGCTCGGCGCCTGCCAGTGGGATGACACCCAGCTCACCGTCATCCTCCCCGGCGACCTGCAATCCGCGCCGGGCAAGGCGTTCGCCAGCTACCTCAAGGGCGCGGCGGAGTTCTACAGCGGCCGCTTCGGCGAGGCGCTCAAGGCCTTCCGCGCCCTGCAGGACAGCGACCTGCCCTGGCTGCAGGAAACCGCCCGCTACATGATCGCCCGCAGCCAGCTCAACGAGGCCCAGCAGAACGCCTTCGACGACATGGGCTACCCCGACCTGCGCAAGGTCGACAAGAACGTCCTGAAGGGCGCCGAGGCGAGCCTGGGCGACTACCTCAAGCGTTATCCACAGGGCCAGTACGCCGACTCGGCCAAGGGGCTGCTGCGCCGCGTCTATTGGCTGATGAGCGACGAGGGCCGCCTGGCTGGGGAATACGCCGAGCTGTTCGCCCGTCACGACGCCGACCTGGGCCCGCTGATCCAGGAAGTCGACAACAAGCTGCTGGTCACCGCCCACCCGGCGGACGTCCGCGACCCGCGCCTGCTGGCCGTGCTCGACCTGATGCAGATGCGTCATCACGAGCCGAACGAGCCGCGTGCCCTGGACAGTGCAGGTCTGGCGGGGCAGAAGGAACTGTTCGCCAAGCAGCCTGGCCTGCATGACTACCTGTCTGCGGCCTACCAGCTGTATGTGGAAGAAAAGCCGGCCGAGGCGTTGAAGAGCCTGCCCGAGGAGATTCCCGAGAAGCTCGACTACCTCGCCTTCAGCCAGCAGGCGCTGCGTGGTTTCGCCCTGGAGGCCGGCAACGACTGGCTGAGCGCCGAGAAGCTGTGGTTGCGCCTGCTGCCCCTGGCCAGGCAACCGCTGCAGCGCGACCAGCTGGAACTGGCCCTGGCCTTCAACTACGAGCGCAGCGACCGCCTGGTGAAGGTCTTCGCCGAGGGCTCGCCGGTGCAGACGCCGATCATCCGCGAGATTCTCCTGCGCCACGTCGCCGGCCCCGATCTGCTGCGCCAGCAGGCGCGCTCCACCTCGACCTCGGTCGAGGAGCGCGACACCGCGTTGTTCGCCCTGCTCTACAAGGATCTGCTGCACGGCCAGTACCAGGCCTTTATCGACGACCTCGCGCTGCTGCCCGCCGAGCCGACCAACAAGCCGCTGGGCGCCAGCATCGGTTACCTCTACGGCAGCATGCCGCTGACGCTGTTCCAGTGGCCGGGCGGCAAGAACGACAGCGGCTACGAGTGCCCGGCCATCGTCGACGTGGCCCGCGACCTGCAGCAGAGCCCGCAGCCGCCGAAGGCGCTGAACTGCCTGGGCGAGTTCATCCTGCGCAACAACCTCGACGGCTTCCCGCTGGACAACCCGCCGGGCGAGCGTGAGTTGGGTGGCAGCGATTCGCTGTTCCCCGGCACCGCCTATTCGCGCATGGACGGTTACCTGAAGATCATCGCCGACAAGCAGGCGCCGGAAGACGACCGCGCCTATGCGCTGTTCCGCGCGATCAACTGCTATGCGCCCAGTGGCTTCAACGGCTGCGGCAGCCAGGACATCGCCCCGTCCCAGCGCAAGCAGTGGTTCCGCGCGCTGAAGAGCCAGTACGCCGCCACGCCCTGGGCGAAGGCGCTGAAGTACTACTGGTAAACCGATGCTGCGGACCGTCGCGGTTGCCCTGGCGCTGCTGTTGCTGGGCAGCGCCGGCGCTGCCGCGGGCGAGGTGGACGCGGCCGACCACGACGCCTTCTGGCTGTGGAGCGGCGTCGCTGCGCAGCCGGTGCTGGCCCGGGCGCGTACCCTCTACGTGCTGCAGGGCCAGGTCAGCGCGCCGCGCTACAAGGATGGCAACGCCCGGCTGATCGCCCAGGGCATCGCCATTCCGCGCCTGACCCGGGGCGAGGTCTGGGTGGTCTACCGCGCCCACACCCTGCGCTGGCACGAGGATATCTACCGCACCCTGCTGGCCCAACTGCGCCGCTGGCGTGCCGCCGGCAATCCGGTGGTGGGGGTGCAGATCGACTTCGACGCGCGCACCCGCTACCTGGGCGAGTACGTCGACTTCCTCCAGGACCTGCGCAAGCGCCTGCCGCCCGACTGCCGGTTGAGCATCACCGGGTTGATGGACTGGGGCAGCAACGGCGCGCCCGAGACCATCAACCGCCTGGCCGGCGTGGTGGACGAGGTGGTGGTGCAGACCTACCAGGGGCGGCACACCATTCCCAACTACGCGGCATACCTGCCGCGCGTGGCCCGGTTGCAGTTGCCGTTCCGCATCGGGCTGGCGCAGTACGGGGAATGGCAGGCGCCGGATTACCTGGCGCAGAGCCCGTGGTTCAGGGGGTATGTGGTGTTTCTGCAGAATCCGTGAGGCAACGGCGTAGGGCGTATAACGTTCGACGTTATACGCCGTTTGCCCCTGGTCTCCGACCGCGCGAACTCCAATCTGAAAACCTGTGACAGGGCGCTTCGAGCTCGACCGATGCGTCTGCTGATGATCAGGGTGCATCGGCGTACCACCGCGAACGGTTGTACGCCCTACGCCTGGGCATCAGTTCCCGCCGCACCCGCATTTGCCGCAATCATTCCCGCAGCTGCCGGCCGCAGCCGGCTCCCGCGCATCCCGCGTGGTGCCGCCGTTCAGGTTGCGCATCAGCAGGGCGTATTGCAGGTCCAGCTCTTCGGGGACCGGGACATAGACGATGTGGCCGTCGCCGGGCGCTACGCCGATGGACTCGCCCCGACTGTTCTCCAATGCCTGCAGACGCAACGTGCGATTACCCGCCGGGGTCATCAGCTCGACGCTGTCGCCCACCTCGAAGCGGTTCTTCACCCGCACTTCGGCCAGGCCGTTGCGGCGCTCGCCGGTGAACTCACCGACGAACTGCTGGCGCTCGGACAGCGAATGGCCGTACTGGTAGTTCTGATATTCGTCATGCACATGGCGGCGCAGGAAGCCTTCGGTGTAGCCGCGATGGGCGAGGGATTCGAGGGTGTCCATCAGGCCGAGGTCGAAGGCACGGCCGGCGACGGCGTCGTCGATGGCCTTGCGGTACGCCTGGGCGGTGCGCGCGACGTAGTAGTGGGACTTGGTGCGGCCCTCGATCTTCAGCGAATGCACGCCCATCTGCGCCAAACGCTGCACGTGCTGGATGGCGCGCAGGTCCTTGGAGTTCATGATGTAGGTGCCGTGCTCGTCCTCGAAGGCCTCCATCAGTTCTCCGGGGCGGTTGCCTTCTTCGAGCAGGAAGATGTCCCGGGTCGGCGCGCCGATGCCCAGGGTCGGTTCGACGTTGCGCACCGCATGGCCCAGTTCGTCCTCGTGGGCGGCGTGGGTCCGGTATTCCCAGCGGCAGGCGTTGGTGCAGGTACCCTGGTTGGGGTCGCGGCGGTTGATGTAGCCCGACAGCAGGCAGCGCCCGGAGTAGGCCATGCACAGTGCGCCGTGGACGAAGACTTCCAGTTCCATGCCGGGGACCCGTTCGCGGATTTCGCCGATTTCCTCCAGCGACAGCTCGCGGGACAGGATCACCCGCTTGAGCCCCTGCTGGCGCCAGAACTCCACGCTGGCCCAGTTCACCGCGTTGGCCTGAACCGAGAGGTGGATATCAACCTCGGGGAAATGCTGGCGAACCAGCATGATCAGGCCTGGATCGGACATGATCAGCGCATCCGGCCCGAGGGCGATCACCGATTCGACATCCTGCAGGAAGGTCTTCAGCTTGGCGTTGTGCGGGGCGATGTTGACTACCACGTAGAGGCGCTTGCCCAGGGCGTGGGCCTCGTTGATGCCGGTGGCGAGGTTGGCGTGGTCGAACGCGTTGTTGCGCACCCGCAGGCTGTAGCGCGGCTGGCCGGCGTAGACGGCGTCGGCGCCGTAGGCGAAGGCGTGGCGCAGGCTTTTCAGCGAGCCGGCGGGGCAGAGCAGTTCGGGGGAGAACGGGGTGTGGGACATGGTGGCGGAGCGGGTCGTGGGAAAAAGGCCGCCACTCTAGGAAATCCGCGGGTTGTACGTGCTGAGCGAGGTCAACGCCAAGGCGCTTTTCGTAGGAGCGAGCTTGCTCGCGAACCGACCAGCGTCGGAGCTGCCGGTAGGTGTTGTTCGCGAGCAAGAACTAGGCGTCCCCCTCGCTCCTACAGGCCATGCATGAGGATGCGGCACGTCATTCCAGCCACTTGCGCCCCTGCAGCTCCAGCAACGCCTGCGCCTGCTCCGGCCCGTTGCTGCCGGCGGGGTAGGGGCGCGGGCTCTGGTAGTGCTCCTGCCAGCCCTTGATGATCGGGTCGACCCAGCTCCAGGCCGCTTCCACCTCGTCGCGGCGCATGAACAGGGTCGAGTCGCCTTCGATCACGTCCAGCAGCAGGCGCTCGTAGGCGTCCCAGCGGCGCTTGTTGCGGCTGAAGGCCTCGGCCAGGTTGAGGTTTAGCTCCACCGGCTCCAGCTGCATGCCCTTGCCCGGCGCCTTGGCCATCAGCTGCACGCTGATGCGCTCTTCGGGCTGCAACCTTATCCACAGGCGGTTGGCGGTGCTGGCGGCGCCGATCAGCCCGTTGGGCGCCGGCTTGAACTGGATGACGATCTCCGAGCACTTCTTCGCCATGCGCTTGCCGGTGCGCAGGTAAAACGGCACGCCGGACCAGCGCCAGTTGTCGATCTCGGCCTGTACGGCGACAAAGGTCTCCGTATCGCTGTCGTTGTCGACATTTTTCTCGAACCAGTAGGCCGGCACCTCCTGCCCGCCGATGTGTCCGGTGGTGTATTGGCCGCGTACGGTCTTGTCCTGCACGTCCTGCCCGGAAATCGGCTTGAGCGCCTGGAGAATCTTCACCTTCTCGTTGCGCACCGCCTCGGCGTCGAAGCGCACCGGCGCTTCCATGGTCACCAGGCAGAGCAGCTGCAGCAGATGGTTCTGCACCATGTCGCGCATGGCGCCGGCGTGGTCGTAGTAGGCGCCGCGGTTCTCCACGCCCAGAGTCTCGTTGACGGTGATCTGCACGTGGTCGATGTGCCCGTTGCGCCACACCGGCTCGAACAGGGTGTTGGCGAAGCGCAGGGCCATCAGGTTCTGCACGGTTTCCTTGCCCAGGTAGTGGTCGATGCGGAACACCCGGGATTCGTCGAACACCTCGCCGATCGCCTGGTTGATCGCCAGCGCCGAATCCAGCGAATGGCCCAGCGGCTTCTCCAGCACGATGCGCGCCAGGGGGCCGGCCAGGCCGGCGACCTTGAGGTTCTGCGCGATCGGCGCGAACAGGCTCGGCGCGGTGGCCAGGTAATGCACCAGCACGCGGCCTTCGCTGCGCTTGAGCGCCTTGGCCAGACGGCCGAAGTCGGCGCTCTGGGAGGCGTCCATCGCCAGGTATTCCAGGCGCTGGGCGAAACTGCGCCAGGCCTCGGCGGAGAAGTCGTTGCGCGCCACCTGGGCGCGGCAATTGCGTTCGGCCAGGGCGAGGTAGGACATCGTGTCGCGGTTGCTGCGGGCGAGGGCGAAAATCCGCGTGTCGGCCGGCAGGCGGTTTTCCCGGTGCAGGTGATAGAGCGCCGGCAGTAGCTTGTGCAGGGCCAGGTCGCCGCTACCGCCGAACACCAGGATGTCGCAGGAGCTGGGGAGACTAGGGCTGGCGGGCGTATTCAAGACTTATTCCCTGGGCTTGGCGAGTCAATTTGTAGTATAACTACAACAAGACTACAGAATTCTCAGACAATCATCACCGAGCCTACCCCTGTGAACCTTTTGCAGCACATTGCCCAGTCGCGTCATCTGCTCCGCAAATCGGAGCTCAAGGTTGCCGATCACGTGATGCAGGACCCTGCATCGGTCATGCACAGCTCCATGGCGGACCTCGCCCACGGCGTTGGCGTCAGCGAACCGACCATCGTGCGCTTCTGCCGCGCCATCGGCTGCAGCGGTTTCCAGGATCTCAAGCTCAAGCTGGCGCAGAGCCTGGCCGCCGGCGCCAGCTTCGGTCAGTTCTCGATCAACGAGACCGACTCGGTGGCGGACTTCAGCCTGAAGATCTTCGACACCACCCTGCACTCGCTGATGGAAGTGCGCGAGCACCTCGACACCCATGCCCTGGAGCGCGCCATCGCGGCCATCGCCCATGCCCAGCGCGTGGAGTTCTACGGCTTCGGCGCGTCCGGCGCGGTGGCGGCGGATGCCCAGCACAAGTTCTTCCGCCTGCTGCTCTCGGCGGCGGCCTATTCCGACCCGCACATGCAGGCCATGTCGGCGGTGACCCTGAAGCCCTCGGACGTGGCGATCTGCATCTCGCAGTCCGGCCGCTCCAAGGACCTGCTGGTGACCGCCAACCTGGTGCGCGAGGCCGGCGCCACGCTGATCACCCTGTGCCCCAGCCAGACCCCGCTGGCGGACCTGGCCACGGTGAACCTGGCGGTGGATGTACACGAAGACACCGACATCTACACTCCGTTGACTTCGCGTATCGCCCACCTGGTGGTGATCGACGTGCTGGCGATGGGTGTGGCCATGGCCCGCGGCCCGGACCTGGTCAACCACTTGAAGAGCGTGAAACGCAGCCTGCGCAGCCTGCGCCTGTCGCCGAAAGTGGTGAAGAGCCACGAGGAGCGCCCGGAAGAGGCGTCCTGATCCACCAGGCCAGCGATACGTGATTCCCTCGTGCGGGCGCCTTGGCGCCTGTGCGCTATCCCGTGCGTTGCTGTGCCCGATGGAGAACCTGTGATGGATCATGTGCAATTCTGGACGCTGATCGATAACGCTCGTGCCCGCGCCGAGTCGCCTGTCGATGTGGCGGCGCAGCTGGTGGAGCTTCTGGCCCAGCAGGACGAGCGCGACATCCTGCTGTGGGGGCAGATCTTCGGCGAATACCAGCGACTGTCGTACAAGAACCGCCTGTGGGCCGCGGCCTATGTGATCAACGGCGGCTGCAGCGACGACAGTTTCGATTACTTCCGCGCCTGGCTCACCGCCCAAGGGCGCTACGTCTTCCTCGATGCCCTGGCCGACCCCGAGAACCTCGCCGAATACGACGACGTCGAGCCTTACGACTCGTTCGACGAGGACATGCTGGACGTCGGTTGCGCCGCCTACTTCCGGAAGCACGGCCTGACGCAGCGCGACTACGACAGGTTCGATGCCGCCCTCGATGCCCATCCGCTGGACGAGCGGGAGAAGGCGGCGATGCTCGCCGAGATTCGTTTCGCAGCGGATATCGACGCCGAGTGGGACGAGGACGAGCTGGATTCCCTGCTGCCCCGGCTCAGCGAAAGGTTCGGCTGACGCGGATTCCTCAAACCGTCATCTTCCGGGGCCATTCTCGTGTCTCCAGCCCTTCGGCCTTGGGAGATGCGAGATGCCCCGCCATATCGACGACACCCAGCTCCAACTGGACGCCAAGACCCGCCGCAAGCTTGAAGACCAGCGGCGCATGCAGTTCCGCCGCGCCATCGAGGACCGCATGGAGGCGCAACGCCTCGCTGTGGAAACCTCCGATTACCCCGATCTGATCGCCGTCGCCTACCTCACTTCTGCACGGGCGGGCCGGCGAAACGTTCAGCCAGCTGGCTGATCAGTGCCCGCTCTTCACGGATGAAGGCGACGAACGCCTGGGCCACCGGGCTCAGGCGCTTGCCGCGGGCGTGCACCAGACACCAGCTGCGGTAGAGCGGCAGCTCTTCCACGGGCAGCTCGCGCAAGAGGCCCGAGTGCAGTTCGCGGCTGACCGCATGGCGCGGCAGCAGCGCCAGGCCCAGGCCCGCCAGCACCCCTTCACGTGAGCCTTCGAGCGATGCGAATTCCAGCGTCTGCGGGAAGTGCGCGCGCTTCTGCTGGAAGTGTTCCTCGCAGGCCTTGCGCGTGCCCGAACCGGGCTCGCGGACCAGCAGCGGATAGGGCTCCAGGTCCTTGAGCGACAGCTTGGCGGCATTGCACAGCGGGTGATCCGGTGGCGCCACCGCGATGATCGGGTTGTTCAGGAAGGGCAGGAATTCCAGGGCCATGTCCTGGGGCACCAGCGACATGATCACCAGGTCGTCGCGGTTGTCCGACAGGCGCTTGATCGCCTGGGCGCGGTTGACCACCGTGAGGTTCAGGCTGACATCCGGGTGCTGCGCGTGGAAGGCGGCGAACAGGTGCGGGGTGATGTACTTGGCGCTGGATTCCACCGCCAGGCGCAACTGGCCCTGCAGCGAGCCCTTGAGGTCGGAGAGGTTCATGTCCAGCACTTCCAGGCGCTGGAAGATGTCGTTGGTCGCGCGCAGCAGGGCGTCGGCGGCGTCGGTCTGGTAGAGCTTCTTGCCGATGTATTCGAACAGCGGCTGGCCGACCAGTTCTTCCAGCTGGCGGATCTGCAGGCTGACCGCCGGTTGGGTCAGCGCCATTTCCTCCGCCGCGCGGCTGTAGGAACGGCTTTCGCACACTGCGCGAAAAACCTGCAGTTGGCGAAGGGTCATACGCATCAATGACTTACGCATGTTCAGGGCCTGATCACGACATTTTCGAATGACTATAAATCATTCTTTATGGCTACCCCAATAATTATTGATTTTGGTTAATCCTCCCTCCCGCGCTAGGGTAAATCCACGCCGGAACCCGCTCCGGCCAACATATCCAGCTGCCGGTTGCGGAGCTGCCGATTGGTTTTTACGCCGGGGTCCACAAGGCCCGGGCCGAGGGAAAGCCGCAGTGATCAAGAAAATCCTGATCGCCAACCGTGGGGAGATCGCTGTCCGGATCGTGCGTGCCTGCGCCGAGATGGGCATCCGTTCGGTGGCCGTCTATGCCGACGCCGACCGCCACGCCCTGCACGTCAAGCGTGCCGACGAAGCGCACAGCATCGGTACCGATCCACTCGCCGGTTACCTCAACCCGCGCGCCCTGGTGAACCTGGCGGTGGAAACCGGCTGCGACGCCCTGCACCCGGGCTACGGTTTCCTCTCCGAGAACGCGGAGCTGGCGGAAATCTGCGCCGAGCGCGGCATCAAGTTCATCGGCCCGTCGGCGGAAGTGATCCGCCGCATGGGCGACAAGACCGAAGCGCGCCGCAGCATGATCGCCGCCGGCGTGCCCTGCACCCCCGGCACCGAAGGCAACGTCGCCGACCTCGCCGAAGCCGTCTCCGAAGCCGAGCGCATCGGCTACCCGGTGATGCTCAAGGCCACCTCCGGCGGTGGCGGTCGCGGCATCCGTCGCTGCAACAGCCGCGAGGAGCTGGAGCAGAACTTCCCCCGTGTGATCTCCGAGGCCACCAAGGCCTTCGGCAGCGCGGAAGTCTTCCT
This sequence comes from Pseudomonas sp. PSE14, assembly GCF_029203285.1. Taxonomy (NCBI): domain Bacteria; kingdom Pseudomonadati; phylum Pseudomonadota; class Gammaproteobacteria; order Pseudomonadales; family Pseudomonadaceae; genus Pseudomonas; species Pseudomonas sp. PSE14. Next base: position 5,837,658 of record NZ_CP115669.1, on the reverse strand, counting down.
CGAGAAGTGCATCGTCAACCCGAAGCACATCGAAGCCCAGGTGCTGGCCGACTCCTTCGGCAATACCGTGCACCTGTTCGAGCGCGACTGCTCGATCCAGCGCCGCAACCAGAAGCTCATCGAGATCGCCCCCAGCCCGCAGCTCACCCCCGAGCAGCGCGCCTACATCGGCGACCTGTCGGTGCGCGCGGCCAAGGCCGTGGGTTACGAGAACGCCGGCACCGTGGAGTTCCTGCTCGCCGATGGCGAGGTGTACTTCATGGAGATGAACACCCGCGTGCAGGTGGAACACACCATCACCGAGGAAATCACCGGCATCGACATCGTCCGCGAGCAGATCCGCATCGCCTCGGGCCTGCCGCTCTCGGTCAAGCAGGAAGACATCATCCACCGCGGCTTCGCGCTGCAGTTCCGCATCAACGCGGAAGACCCGAAGAACAACTTCCTGCCGTCCTTCGGCAAGATCACCCGCTACTACGCGCCCGGCGGCCCCGGCGTGCGCACCGACACGGCGATCTACACCGGCTACACCATCCCGCCGTACTACGACTCGATGTGCCTGAAGCTGGTGGTCTGGGCGCTGACCTGGGAAGAGGCGCTGGACCGCGGCCTGCGTGCGCTGGACGACATGCGCGTGCAGGGCGTGAAGACCACCGCGGCCTACTACCAGGAAATCCTCAAGAACCCGGAATTCCGCAGCGCGCAGTTCAACACCAGCTTCGTTGAGAGCCACCCGGAACTGACCGAGTACTCCATCAAACGCACCCCGTCGCACCTGGCCATCGCCATCGCCACCGCCATTGCCGCCCACGCTGGCCTGTGAGGATCTCGTACATGACCGTTTCCAAGAAAGTCACCGTCACCGATACCATCCTGCGCGACGCCCACCAGTCGCTGCTGGCGACCCGGATGCGCACCGAAGACATGCTTCCCATCTGCGACAAGCTCGACAAGGTCGGCTACTGGTCGCTGGAAGTCTGGGGCGGCGCCACCTTCGACGCCTGCGTGCGCTTCCTCAAGGAAGACCCGTGGGAGCGCCTGCGCAAGCTCAAGGCCGCGCTGCCCAACACCCGCCTGCAGATGCTCCTGCGCGGTCAGAACCTGCTCGGCTACCGCCACTACAGCGACGACGTGGTGCGTGCTTTCGTCGCCAAGGCGGCGGTCAACGGCATCGACGTGTTCCGCATTTTCGACGCGATGAACGACGTGCGTAACCTGCGCACCTCCATCGAAGCGGTGAAGGCCGCCGGCAAGCACGCCCAGGGCACCATTGCCTACACCACCAGCCCGGTCCACACCATCGAGGCCTTCGTGGCCCAGGGTCGCGCCATGGCGGACATGGGCGTGGACTCCATCGCCATCAAGGACATGGCCGGCCTGCTGACCCCCTACGCCACCGGCGAACTGGTCAAGGCGCTGAAAGACGCGCTGCCGCTGGACGTGGTGGTGCACTCCCATGACACCGCCGGCGTGGCCAGCATGTGCCAGCTGAAGGCTGTGGAAAACGGCGCCGATCGTATCGACACCGCCATCTCCAGCATGGCCTGGGGCACCAGCCACCCGGGTACCGAATCCATGGTCGCCGCTCTGCGCGACACTCCGTTCGATACCGGCCTGGACCTGGAGCTGATCCAGGAAATCGGCATGTACTTCCACGCCGTGCGCAAGAAGTACCACCAGTTCGAGAGCGAGTTCACCGGCGTGGATACCCGCGTGCAGGTCAACCAGGTTCCGGGCGGGATGATTTCCAACCTGGCCAACCAGCTCAAGGAACAGGGCGCGCTGAACCGCATGCCGGAAGTGCTCGCGGAAATCCCGCGCGTTCGCGAAGACCTGGGCTTCCCGCCCCTGGTCACCCCGACCTCGCAGATCGTCGGCACCCAGGCGTTCTTCAACGTGCTGGCCGGCGAGCGCTACAAGACCATCACCAACGAGGTGAAGCTGTACCTGCAGGGCCGCTACGGCAAGGCGCCGGGCAAGATCGACGAAGCGCTGCGCCGCCAGGCCATCGGCAATGAGGAAGTGATCGACGTGCGTCCGGCCGACCTGATCAAGCCGGAACTGAACAAGCTGCGCGAGGAAATCGGTAGCCTGGCCCAGTCCGAAGAGGACGTGCTGACCTTCGCCATGTTCCCGGACATCGGCCGCAAGTTCCTCGAGGAGCGCGCCGCCGGCACCCTGAAGCCCGAAGAGCTGCTGCCAATCCCCAACGGCAAGGGCGTTGCCCCGGCCGGTGGTGAAGGCGTACCGACCGAGTTCGTGGTCGACGTGCACGGCGAGAGCTACCGCGTGGACATCACCGGCGTTGGCGTGAAGACCGACGGCAAGCGCCACTTCTACCTGTCGGTGGATGGCATGCCGGAAGAGGTGGTGTTCGAGCCGCTCAACGAGTTCATCGGCGGCGGCGGCAACAAGCGCAAGCAGGCCAGCGAACCGGGCCACGTCACCACCACCATGCCGGGCAACATCGTCGACGTGCTGGTGAAGGAAGGCGACAGCGTCAAGGCTGGCCAGGCGGTGCTGATCACCGAAGCAATGAAGATGGAAACCGAGGTGCAGGCGGGCATCGCCGGCACCGTGAAGGCCATTCACGTGGCCAAGGGCGACCGGGTCAACCCCGGTGAGATCCTGGTAGAAATTGAAGGCTGACCAAGGACAGACGGGTCTTTAAGGTTCAGTCCCCGGGGGAGCACGATGCTCCCCCTTTTTTTGTCCGCAGGATTTGTGTGCCGGCTTGATCTGCGTCGGAAACTTCCTTCAGAAAGCCTCTATGTTCCACGCTGGGAAAATCGAGCATGGGTGCGGCGATGGGGAGAGTCGTTCTGTTGTGGGTGCTGCTGTGCGCGAGTGCCCAGGCAATGGGTCAGTCATCGGAGATGATGGATCGGCTCGCCGCCCTGGAGAAGGACCCCGCCGCGCGGGAGCGTTCCTACGCCGCGGCGCAGGAGCGCATCCTGCTGTGCAGCAAGTGCCACGGCGAGGACGGCAACAGCAAGCGTGACTACATTCCCAACCTTGCCGGACAGAATCCGCAGTACCTGTTCGACGCCTTCGAAAAGTACGTCACCCGCCAGCGTACCGACTTCGTGATGAACCAGGCCGCGAAGCTGCTGACCCTGGAGGAGCGGGTGAACATCGCCTTCTACTTCAGCCAGCAGAAGGTCCATCCCAGACCCGCCACCGAGCCGGTGGACAACGCACTGGCAGCGCAGGGCGCGCAGCGCTTCGGCACTGTCTGCGCCGCCTGCCACGGTGCCGCCGCACTGGGGCACGACGGCATTCCACGCATTGCCGGCCAGCCCGGCCCCTACCTGAGTCATGCCCTGCAGCGCTACCGCGACAAGGATCCCAGCCGGGCGGATTCGCCCATGCTCGGGGTGGCGGTTTCGCTCAGCGATGGCGATATCGCGGCGCTGAGCGCTTATCTCAGTCAACTGCAGCCCTGACGGAGGACCGGCGGCGCCAGGCGAGGCGCGCGCCGGTTCGGCATTACTGCTGTTGCTGCTCAGCGGGCTGCTCGGTGGCTTGTGGTGCTTGCGTCGGTGCGGCGGCAGGCTCAGCCGGAGCCGGAGCCGGAGCCGCCGGCTGAGCGGCGGGCGCGCTGGCTTGCGGAGCCGGTTCGGGTTTCTTGTCGCAGGCGGCGAGGACGGCGCAGGTGGCGAGAAGGATGCAGAGTCGTTTCATGGCGTGTTCTCTCTTGAACGGTTGGCGGAAAATCGGCCGGAAGACCGAGGCCGGCAAGCTTTGCCGCGTGTTGCGGAAGATGGAATGTCGTGGGTTCCGAGACTTGTTGGGAGTTTTCCGAAACGCTCTTGTGAGAACGGAAAGAGGCCTGTCCGACGGCAGTACCGACAGGAAGGGCTTAAACCTTATATACTCTGCGGTCTTTCAACCGTTCCAATGTGAGAATCGCCGTGAGCACCTTGCCTGCCTGCCCGAAATGCAACTCCGAGTACACCTATGAAGACGGCGATCTGCTGATCTGCCCGGAGTGCGCCCACGAGTGGTCCGCCAATGGTGCGGCCGAAGCGGACGGCGATGCCCGCGTGATCAAGGATTCCGTTGGCAACCTGCTGCAGGACGGCGACACCGTCACCGTGATCAAGGACCTGAAGGTCAAGGGCTCGTCCCTGGTGGTGAAGGTCGGCACCAAGGTGAAGAACATCCGCCTGGTAGACGGCGACCACGACATCGACTGCAAGATCGACGGCATCGGCGCGATGAAGCTGAAGTCGGAGTTCGTGAAGAAGGTCTGAGCCTTCTCGCCCCCAACAAAAAGCCCGGCCATGCGCCGGGCTTTTTGCATCTTGTGGGAGCGAGCTTGCTCGCGAACCGGCCCCACTGCGGACCTGGTTCGCGAGCAAGCTCGCTCCTACAGGTTCATTCCTTGTAGTAAACGATCTGGTTGCTGGTCGCCAGTAGTTCGCCCGACTCGCTCCACAGCTCCGCCGCCTGGTCGAAGAAACCATTGCGGAAGGCCTGTCCACGGGCGTCGCCGAGCAGGTAGCCGGTGCCGACTTCCGCCAGTTGCGCGTGGTCGGTATGGAAGTAGGTGGTGATCGACACGGTGCCTGCCGGTACCGGGGTGGCGCGGCGCAGCCAGACGCGCGGGTAGAAGATGTCGCTCATCGCCGCCAGCGACAGGAAGTCCAGCGGGCGGGGCTGGGCGTCGCGCAGCCAGAACTGGCTGCGGCTGTGCTCGCCGCTGCCGTCCCAGCGGGTCGGGATGCTGCCGCTGGCGGCGCGCATTTCGTACTGCTGCGGCCAGGCCACGCTCTTGCCCGCAAGGGACATCCGCTCCAGTTCGCCGGGCGGGGTCACCTGTGGCATGTGCAGGTCGCTCTGGCTCCAAGTCTCGCGGCGCAGGGCGGTGACCAGGGTGGCGGTGGTGGTGACCTGCTGCTCGCCGCTTTCATCGGCCTGCAGCAGCTGCAGCAGCCAGTGCTGGGTGGAGCGGTTGGTGCGGACCGGCGTGGCCTGGACCTGGAACGCCCCGGCCACCACGGCGCTGGCGTAGTTCACCGTCAGCGAGAGCGGGCTGCCGAGCAGCTGCGGATGGCGCAACGCGCCCTGCAGGAGAATGGCCGCGGTAATGCCGCCGAAGGGGCCGACCATGTTCCAGTAGTCCGGGCTGGTGTGGCCGTCGTAGAGGTCGGGCTGGCCTTCCACGGGTTGCAGGGCGACGGCGCGGTCGAATGGGTGCAGGGCAGTATCGGTCATGACTCTCTCGGCGCTTTTTGTTCTCGGAAGAGGGTCTTGTAGGGGAAAGCGCCGCCCTGGGTCAAGGATACCGGCGGGTCAGGGCGTGACCTCGAAGCGCAGCGTACCGATGACCTGGCCGGCTTCCGTCAGCACCTGCACCTGCCAGTTGCCCACCGGGTCGGTCGGGAAGTTCTGCTTGTGCGTCCAGGCGCGGTAGCCGGCCTCGCGGCCACCCTTGATGTCCAGGGCGATGCGGTCGACTTCCTGGCCGTTCAGGCGCCAGGCGTGGTAGATGCGCTCATTCAGCCCCCGCGGGGCGGTGATCGCGGTGTAGGCGTAGAGGCCCTGGGCTTTGATCTGCGCGACGCTGACGGTATCCAGGCTGTCGCCGGGGGTGCGCTGGGCGTTGTCGAAGCTTTCGGTCACCGCCATCTCGGTCATCCACAGGGTCGAGGGCGGCACCCAGGCGCGGGCGAACCAGCCCACCGCACCAATCGACAAGGTCAGGCCGACGAGGGCGAGCCAGCGCCACCATTTGTGGATCTTCACCGTCACCGCCAGGCTCGGGAAGGACAGCAGCACGGCGATGCCCAGTGCCGCCTGGTAGCTCTGCGGCGTGCTCAGGTGGAGGATGATCGGCAGGGCGGTGAGCAGCACCGCGAACAGCGTCAGGGTGTGGTAGCCGAGGAAGGTCCAGCGCCGCACCGAGAGGAACTTGTAGTAGATCGGGTCGGTGATCGCCATCAGCCCGGCCAGCGTCAGCGCGCCGGTGAACAGGGCCTGGCCGCTGTTCCAGGTGGTGGTGATGAAGAAGAACGGCAGGCAGAAGAACAGGCTTTCCTGGTGAATCAGCTGAGTCGCGTAGCGCAGCAGCCCCGGCGGTACCTCCCAGCCGAAGCGGCGCTTGAAGCGGTCGGTGAGCAGGTTCTCCAGCATCAGCCAGACCCAGCTCACCAGCATGACGATGGCCATTACCCGGGCGAAGCCGGCGCGGTGGCGGTCCACCATGATGAAGCTGAACACCCCGGAACAGAAACCGAACAGGGCGACCAGGTGCGGGTAGCGCTGCAGCAGGCCGAGGACGAGGGTGATCAGGCGCTGCACGCGCTCTTTCCAGATGAGCATGGGGCGGTGAGGCGAAGAAAAGCTGAAAAGGGGGCGGGATTGTAACCCCCTGGGGACGATTGGGGGCAGCGGGGATGATGGGAGGGATTTTCCTGCGCCTGTGATTGCACCGGTGGTTGCATTGTGGCCAGACGGCTCTTCGTGGGAGCGAGCTTGCTCGCGAATCGCACGGCACGGTACCGGGCCGGAAAATCGCGGGCATGGTCCGCTCCTGTGGGGGACGTTTGGACGGCTTTTGCGGGAGCGAGGGGCGCCCAGTCCTTGCTTGCGAACAGCCCTGCAGTTGGGCGGGTTCGCGAGCAAGCTCGCTCCTACGAAAAGTGAAAAGCAGCCTCAGTGCTTGCCGCTCAACTCTTCCCGCGCGTAGTCGACGAACAGCTGCGCCGGCTTGGTCAGCTGGGCGCGCTTGAGCCAGGCGGCGACCAGGCCGGAGGCGCTGACGTCCTCGGCGATGTTCACCATCACCACCTTCTTGCCGTCGTAGGTGCACTCCGAGTGCGGGCGGGTGACCAGCACCGAGAAACCGAAGCCCTGGCCGACCATGCCGCGCACCATCTCGATCGACGGCGAGCTGAAGGCGATGTGCGGGTTCAGTCCCAGTTCCTCGAAGATGCTCACGAAATAGGTACGACTTGGCTGCACATCGAGCAGGATCATCGGCTCCAAGGCCAGGTCGCGCAGGGACACCTTGTCCTGCTGGGCGAAGCGATGGTCCTCCGGCAGCAGCGCATAGGGCCGTTGGGCCGGCATCAGCGGGTCGGTGGCGATGGTGCCGTCCAGGTCGTGGTCGTAGAGCAGCGCGAGGTCGAAGCGGCCGGCGGTGAGGCCCTGCACCAGTTCCTGCTGTTCGCCGTCGCTGATGCGGATTTCCACCCCCGGATAGCGCTCGCGGAAGCCTGCGATCAGGCGCGGCAGGTAGAGCGGGGCGACGGTCTCGAAGCAGCCGATGTCGATCTGCCCGGCCACCACGTCGTTGTCCGCCAGGGCGTTCTGCTCGAACTCATGGGCCATGCGCAGCAGTTCCTGCGCCTTGCGGTAGAAGCGCGCGCCGCTGGGGGTGAGCGACACGCCCTGGGCATGGTGGCGGATGAACAGCTGCACGCCGAAGCTCTCCTCCAGACCCTTGATCGCCGTGGAGATGGATGGCTGCGCGATGTACAGCTTGCGCGAGGCCTCGGCCACGCTGCCGCATTCCACGGTGGTCACGAAATACTTCAATTGCCGCAAGGTATAGGAAGCCACTGCACGCCTCGTTGATGCTTTTTTATACAAGATACCGTGTTGCGCCTGCCCGCGGGGGCGGCCCGTGGCGAAGATTTTCCTCGCCGCCGACCACATTTTTCATGGCCTTGACCGTCTGCTGCGTCCCGCCGGGCACGGGCATACTCCGGCGACCGCGCAATTTTCCTACACGCAGCTCGGAGTAAAGCTCATGCGCATCGCCTTGTGGCAGACCTGCGGACTTCCCGGTGACATCGCCGGCAATCTCGAACAGCTGGAGCGCCAGGCCGATGCCGCCGCGGCTGCCGGCGCGCAGCTGCTGCTGTGCCCGGAGCTGTGGCTGGGCGGCTACAACGTCCCGCAGCGCATGGCCGAGCTGGCCGAGGCGGCGGACGGACCGTCGGCGCGCTGCATCGGCGAGCTGGTGGCGCGGCGCCTGGGCGTCGCCATCGCCTACGGCTACGCCGAACGCCATCCCCAGGGCGGCAAGCCGTACAACTCGGTGCAGGTGATCGGCCCGAGCGGCGAGCCCATCGCCCATTACCGCAAGACGCACCTGTTCGGCGCCATGGAAGCGGAGCTGTTCAGCGCCGGCGATCGCCTGCCGCAGCCCTTCGAATACGCCGGCTGGCGCATCGGGCTGCTCAATGGCGTCGACCTGGAATACCCCGAGGCGGTGCGTACCCATGCCCTGAACGGCGCCGGGCTGGTGCTCATCCCCACCGCGCTGACCCCCGAATACGGCGTGGTATCGAGCGTGATCGCTCCGGCGCGGGCGCTGGAGAACCAGCTGTTCGTCGCCTGCTGCAGTCGTTGCGGGGTGGAGGAGGGGCTGCAGTTTCTCGGCGGTTCCTGCGTCGCTGCGCCCGATGGCGAACGGCTGGCGGCGGCGGGTACGGGCGAAAGCCTGCTGCTGGTCGACCTGGATCCGAACCAGCGCGCCCGCCTGAGCGAGACTTTCCCCTATCTGCCTGGTCGCCGCCCGGAGATGTACAGCGCGCTCACCCGTTGACGAAGTGGCCCGAAGCGGTGCGCGTCGGCCCACCGCGAACCGACGTGGTGCGTGCTGCCCAGCTTTTTCATATACCCCGAAGACAAATTTAATAATTTTCCTATGCCGGGGCTTGGGCGACCATCGATTGCACATCCAGAACAAACAAAGTCGCCTCGACGCGACTGAAGCAGGAGTGCCTTGGTGTACGAGCTCAACGACTGGCAGCAGCGCGCTGCCCGGCAGACCTTCATCGACAGCGCCCTGATCGGCGGCCGCCGCGTGGCCGCTCGTGACGGCGCCACCTTCGCTTCCATCGATCCGGCGACCAACCGTCTGCTGGCGAATGTCGCTGCCTGCGGCGAGGCCGAAGTCGACGCCGCCGTGCGCATCGCCCGCCAGGCCTTCGAAGAAGGCCCCTGGGCGCGCATGGCGCCGCGGGAGCGCAAGGTCGTGCTGCTCAAGCTCGCCGAACTGATGATGGCGCACCGCGACGAACTGGCCCTGCTCGACACCCTGAACATGGGCAAGCCGGTGATGGACGCCTGGAACATCGACGTGCCCGGCGCTGCCGGCGTGTTCTCCTGGTACGCCGAAAGCCTCGACAAACTCTACGACCAGGTCGCGCCGACTGCGCAGAACGCCCTGGCCACCATCACCCGCACCCCGCTGGGCGTGATCGGCGCCGTGGTGCCGTGGAACTTCCCCCTCGACATGGCCGCCTGGAAGCTGGCGCCGGCCCTGGCCGCCGGCAACTCCGTGGTGCTCAAGCCCGCCGAGCAGTCGCCGTTCTCGGCCCTGCGCCTGGCCGAGCTGGCACTGGAAGCCGGCCTGCCCGAAGGCGTGCTGAACGTCGTGCCGGGCCTGGGCGAGACCGCCGGCAAGGCCCTCGGCCTGCACCCGGACGTCGACGCCCTGGTGTTCACCGGCTCGACCCAGGTTGGCAAGTACTTCATGCAGTATTCCGCCCAGTCCAACCTCAAGCAGGTCTGGCTGGAGTGCGGCGGCAAGAGCCCGAACCTGGTGTTCGCCGACTGCCGCGACCTCGATCTCGCCGCCGAGAAGGCCGCCTTCGGCATCTTCTTCAACCAGGGCGAAGTCTGCTCGGCCAACTCGCGCCTGCTGGTGGAGCGTTCGATCCACGACGAATTCGTCGAGCGCCTGATCGCCAAGGCTCGCGACTGGGCGCCGGGCGACCCGCTGAACCCGGCCAGCCGTGCCGGCGCCATCGTCGACGGCAAGCAGACCGCCGGCATCCTGCGCTGCATCGACCAGGCCGCCAGCGACGGCGCCACGCTCGCCTGCGGTGGCCGCCAGCTGAGCTTCAACGGCTCCGGCAACTTCATCGAGCCGACCATCTTCACTGGCGTGCGCCCGGAGCAGAGCCTGGCCCGCGACGAAGTGTTCGGCCCGGTGCTGGCGGTGATCCCGTTCGACAGCGAAGACGACGCCGTGCGCATGGCCAACGACAGCATCTACGGCCTGGCCGCCTCCCTGTGGAGCGACGACCTGCACCGTGCCCACCGGGTGGCGCGCCGCCTGAACGCCGGCACCGTGTCGGTGAACACCGTGGACGCCCTGGATCCGGCGATTCCGTTCGGCGGTGGCAAGCAGTCCGGCTTCGGCCGCGACCTGTCGCTGCATTCGTTCGACAAATACACCCAGCTCAAGACCACCTGGTTCCAGCTGCGCTGAAGTCCCGCAGGACCCGACTCGCACCTCGGTGCGGGTTGCGGTCCGCAGGATCAGGCAAGAGATGCTCTGAAACCATTTTCGTACCCGAACCGCTCGAGACGGCCGGTGAGACTGCCCAGGTAAGTCCGTCGCCCTCGATCCCTGCAAACCCCGATGGCCAGGTGTACGCCTCGGGAACTTGGAGAATGTCGATGACCGACCAGATCAGACCGCAACGTGATACCCGCGATTACCAGAAAGCGGATGCGGCTCACCATATCCATGCCTTCCTCGACCAGAAGGCGCTGAACGCCGAAGGCCCGCGCGTGATGGTGCGTGGCGAAGGCCTGCACCTGTGGGACAACGATGGCAACCGCTACCTGGACGGCATGTCCGGCCTGTGGTGCACCAACCTGGGCTATGGCCGCAAGGACCTGACCGCCGCCGCCACCGCCCAGCTGGACGAGCTGCCGTACTACAACATGTTCTTCCACACCACCCACCCGGCGGTGATCGAACTCTCCGAGACCCTCTTCAGCCTGCTGCCCGACCACTACAGCCACGCGATCTACACCAACTCCGGCTCCGAGGCCAACGAGGTGCTGATCCGTACCGTACGCCGTTACTGGCAGGTCGCCGGAAAGCCGCAGAAGAAGATCATGATCGGCCGCTGGAACGGCTACCACGGCTCCACCCTGGCGGCCACCGCGCTGGGCGGCATGAAGTTCATGCACGAGATGGGCGGCCTGATCCCGGACATCGCCCACATCGACGAGCCCTACTGGTTCGCCGCCGGCGGCGACCTGACCCCGGCCGAGTTCGGCCGTCGCTGCGCACTGCAGCTGGAAGAGAAGATCCTCGAACTGGGCGCGGAAAACGTCGCCGGCTTCATCGCCGAGCCGTTCCAGGGCGCCGGCGGCATGATCTTCCCGCCGGAAAGCTACTGGCCGGAAATCCAGCGCATCTGCCGTCAGTACGACGTACTGCTGTGCGCTGACGAAGTGATCGGCGGCTTCGGCCGTACCGGCGAGTGGTTCGCCCACCAGCACTTCGGCTTCCAGCCCGACACCCTGTCCATCGCCAAGGGCCTGACCTCCGGCTACATCCCCATGGGCGGCCTGGTGCTGAGCAAGCGCATCGCCCAGACCCTGGTGGAAGAGGGCGGCGTGTTCGCCCACGGCCTGACCTACTCCGGTCACCCGGTGGCGGCGGCAGTGGCCGTGGCCAACCTGCGCGCGCTGCGTGACGAGGGCTGGGTCAACCAGGTGAAGAACGACACCGGTCCGTACCTGCAGCAGTGCCTGCGCGAAGTCTTCGGCAACCACCCGCTGGTGGGCGACATCCAGGGCGCCGGCTTCGTCGCCGCGCTGCAGTTCGTCCAGGACAAGGCTACCCGCAAGCGTTACGAGAACGAGAACGACATCGCCTGGCGCTGCCGCACCATCGGCTTCGAGGAGGGCGTGATCATCCGCTCCACCCTCGGCCGCATGATCATGGCGCCGGCGCTGGTCGCCGGCCGTGCCGAGATCGACGAGCTGGTCGAGAAGACCCGCCGCGCGGTCGACCGCACTGCCCAGGAAATCGGCGTGCTGTAACGGCACACGATGGTGTAGGAGCGAGCTTGCTCGCGAACTGCTTCGCTGCGGATTCGCAAAGAGCGTTCGCGAGCAAGCTCGCTCCTACAAAAAAGCTATTCCAACAACAACGCCGCGGGCGCAACGACGCCCGCGCGATGGAACCCCTTAAGGCCGGCCTTCTGGTCGGCTACTGCCCAGCAACACAACAACGCCAACCGGCTGTGGGAGTTCGTTCCATGTATCCGTCCTTGCTCAAGCACGCAACCCTGTCCTGCGCCCTGCTCGCCACCGCCATTGCCGGCGGTGCCCAGGCGCAATCGCAAAGCCTGACCGTGATCTCCTTTGGCGGCGCCACCAAGGCGGCCCAGGAGCAGGCCTATTTCAAACCCTTCGAAGCCAGCGGCGCCGGGAAGATCGTCGCGGGTGAATACAACGGCGAAATGGCCAAGGTGAAGGCCATGGTGGACGTCGGCAAGGTCACATGGGACGTGGTTGAAGTGGAAAGCCCGGAGCTGCTGCGCGGCTGCGAAGAAGGCTTGTTCGAGCGTATCGATCCGGCGGCCATCGGCAACGAATCGCAGTTCGTACCCGGCACCCTGAGCGAGTGCGGCGTGGCCACCTACGTCTGGTCGATGGTGATGGCCTACAACAGCACCAAGGTCGCCAAGGCGCCGCAGACCTGGGCGGACTTCTGGAACACCACCGAATATCCGGGCAAGCGCGGCCTGCGCAAGGGTGCCAAGTACACCCTGGAAATCGCCCTGCTGGCCGACGGCGTGAAGCAGGAAGACCTCTACAAGGTGCTCGGCACCAAAGAGGGCGTCGACCGCGCCTTCGCCAAGCTCGACCAGCTCAAGTCCAACATCCAGTGGTGGGAAGCCGGCGCACAACCGCCGCAGTGGCTGACCGCCGGAGACGTGGTGATGAGCGCCGCCTACAACGGCCGTATCGCCGCCGCCCAGAAAGAGGGTGTGAAGCTCGGCATCGTCTGGCCGGGCAGCCTGTACGACCCGGAATACTGGGCCGTGGTGAAGGGCACGCCGAACAAGGCGCTGGCCGAGAAGTTCATCGCCTTCGCCAGCCAGCCGCAGACCCAGAAGGTCTTCTCCGACAACATCCCCTACGGCCCGGTCAACAAGGGCACCCTGGACCTGCTGCCGGCGAACGTGCGCGACGCCCTGCCCACCGCGCCGGCCAACCTGGAAGGCGCCCGCGCCGTCGACTCCGCCTTCTGGGTCGACCACGGCGAGGAGTTGGAACAGCGCTTCAACGCCTGGGCGGCGCACTGATCCCATCCTGACTCGTGCCCGGCGTCCGCGCCGGGCACCTGCCTTGCATTACCCCGCGTGAGACCTCCAATGACAACGACGCAAAATTCGTCGGCGACCCTGGAGCTGAGCACCATTCAGCCCATTGCCGCCCATGAACGTCACGGCCGTGCCCGTGATCTTTTCACCATCTGGTTCGGCAGCAACATCATGCTGCTCACCGTGGTCACCGGTGCGCTGGCCGTCACCGTGTTCAAGCTGCCGTTCTTCAGCGCCGTGCTGGCGCTGGTGCTCGGCCATCTGCTGGGCGGCATCTTCATGGCCCTGCACTCGGCCCAGGGGCCGCAGCTGGGCGTGCCGCAGATGGTGCAGACCCGTGGCCAGTTCGGCTCCTTCGGATCCTTGCTGGTGGTGGCCCTGGTGGTGATCATGTACCTGGGCTTCTTCGCCTCCAACCTGGTGCTCGGCGGCCAGACCCTGAGCGCGCGCTTCCCGGCGATCAGCACCAACCAGGGCATCCTGGCAGTGGGCGCCCTGAGCGTCATCGCCACCATCTTCGGCTACCGCCTGATCCACGGTTACACCCGGCTGATGTGCTGGCTGTCCGGCGCGGTGCTGCTGGTCTGCTTCATCTGGCTGCTGTTCGTCCACGGCCTGCCGGCGGACCTGCTTGAGCGCAACGAGACCACCATCCCCGGCTTCCTCGGCGCCCTGTCCATCGCCGCGCTCTGGCAGTTGGCCTATGCGCCCTACGTTTCCGACTACTCGCGCTACATGCCGCAGGGCACCGGTTCGCGCACGGCCTTCTGGTCCAGCTACTGGGGCTGCTGCCTCGGCTCGATCCTGCCGATGCTGCTGGGCGTGCTGGTGGGCCTGGCGGTCGGCGAAGGCGACGTGATCGCCGGGCTGATCGAAATGACCGGCGGCTTCAGCGCCGTGATGGTCGCGGTGTTCTCCTTCGGCATCGCCGCCACCAACTCGATGAACCTGTACTGCGGCACGCTCTCGACCATCACCGTCGGCCAGACCCTGATCCCGGCCTGGAGTGCCAAGGCCGGCTGGCGCGCGGTGATCGCCCTGGTGCTGTTCGGCGGTTCGCTGGCCATCGCCCTGCTGGGCCAGGACAACTTCATGGCCAACTACACCAACTTCATTCTGCTGCTGCTCTACGTGCTGGTGCCCTGGAGCGCGATCAACCTGGTCGACTACTACCTGGTGGCCCACGGCGAGTACGACGTGCTGTCGTTCTTCCGTCGCGACGGCGGCATCTATGGCACCTTCAACTGGACCGCGGTGAACTGCTACATCTTCGGCATCCTGGTGCAGATTCCCTTCATGTCCACCGCGCTCTATACCGGTCCCGCGGCCCAGGCCATGAACGGTGCGGACATCTCCTGGGTGGTCGGCCTGGCCGTGGTTTCGCCGGTCTACTGGCTGTTCAGCCGCAAGCGTCAACAGAGCCTGAAGGTGGCCCGCGCATGAGCCGTCGTACTGGATTCTTCTTCGACGAACGCTGCTTCTGGCACGCTACCGGGTTGCATGCCCTGATCCTCCCCGTCGGAGGCTGGCTGCAGCCGCCGGTGGGTGGTGGCCACGCCGAATCGCCCGAGAGCAAACGCCGGCTGAAGAGCCTGATGGACGTCTCAGGCCTGAGCAATCAGCTCAAGCTTTCCAGCGCGCCACTGGCCAGCGAGGAAGACCTGCTGCGGGTGCACCCGGCGAGCTACCTGGAACGCTTCAAGGCTTACAGCGAAGTCGGCCATGGCGACATGGGCGAGGAAACCATGGTCAGCCATGGCACCTACGACATCGCCCGGCAATCCGCCGGCCTGACCGTCGCCGCGGTGGACGCGGTGCTGCGCGGTGAGCTGGACAACGCCTACGCGCTGTCCCGTCCGCCGGGTCATCACTGCCTGCCTGATCGCGGCATGGGCTTCTGCTACCTGGCGAACATCGCCGTGGCGGTGGAGACGGCCAAGGCGCGCCACGGTATCAAGCGCGTGGCGGTGCTGGACTGGGACGTGCACCACGGCAACGGCACCGAGGCGATCTTCTACGGTCGCGACGACGTGCTGACCCTGTCGATCCACCAGGCCGACTGCTATCCCACCGGCACCGGCGCGGTGGACGATATCGGCGAGGGCGCGGGCAAGGGTTACAACCTCAACGTGCCGCTCTATCCGGGCAGTGGCGATGACGCCTACCGCGTGGCCATGGAAACCATCATCGTGCCGGCGCTGGAACGTTTCCAGCCGGAGCTGATCGTGGTCGCCAGCGGCTTCGACGCCAACGGCGTGGACCCGCTGGCGCGCATGCTCGCCCACAGCGAGACCTTCCGCTTCATGACCGCCGCCGTGCGCGACGCTGCCGAGCGCCTGTGCGATGGCCGCCTGGTGGTGGTGCACGAAGGCGGTTACGCCGAAGCCTACGTGCCGTTCTGCGGTCATGCGGTGATCGAGGAAATGGTTGGCGTGCGTACCGAAGTGGTCGATCCCTTCCTGCCGATGCTCGAAGGCCAGCAGCCGGACGCGGATTTCCGCGCCTTCCAGCGCCAGGCGCTGGAGCGGATGGCGGCGAAGCTGCTGGGCTGAGGCCACCACTCGCGGCGGCACTGGGCGGGTCGAACCTGATGGTCGATCCGCCCATCACTACTCTGCTTTTTTCCTCTCGCCGCTGCTTCTTGCAGCGCAGTTATTTGCCTGCGCGGACGCCCAGGTCCAGGGCGAAGTCAACGCCCAAATCGACTCGGCACTGACGCCTACTCGGGTGGCGGACGTATTTCTCACGCAGTACGAATAGTTCCTTCGAACGTCGCTGGCATGGCGGGCGTGGCACAGAATGTCCGGGTCTCGTTCGCACCGAAGGGCCTGCCCGTGGATTTCCGCTTCAGCGAGGAACAGTACCTGTCCTCGCGCTGCCTGCCCGCAGGTCCGGTGCGCGCCAGTCCGCGTTCGGCGCCGCTCTGAGGACGCCTTTCAACACCCCTCAACATCGTTACCCATCCTCTACAAAAATCAGAACAGGAGGCTAGGTTCATGGACACGGAATACCTCGCGACACTGCCCAGCGCGATTCGCCACTTTGCCCGCGAGCGGGCTGGGGCCATTGCGTATGCCTTCGAAGGCCGCGAAACCACGTTTGCCGATTTCGATCGCCATACCGACCGCGTGGCCCAGGCCCTGCTGGCCGACGGTGTGAAGGCTGGCGACCGTATCGCCTATATCGGCAAGAACAGCGACCACTATTTCGAGCTGTTCTTTGGCGCGGCCAAGATGGGCGCCGTCATTACACCGGTGAGCTGGCGGCTGGCGGGACCCGAGATCCAGTACATCGTTTCGCATTGCGATGCGACGCTGGTCTTCGTCGGCGCTGAGTCATCGGCGTTGGTACGCAACCTGCTGCCCGAGTTGCCGCTGGTTCGTCGCGCGGTGGCGATGGAGGGCGGGGAACCCGGCTGGCCGGCTTACACCCACTGGCGCGACGCCTGCCCGAGTACCCCGCCGGCACACGAGGCGAAGCCTGCGGACGTAGTGCTGCAGCTCTACACGTCGGGCACGACAGGCCGTCCCAAGGGCGTGATGCTGATGCATCGGAACCTGACCAGCGGAACCCGGATTTCACTAAGCGAGGGCGCGGACTGGTCGCTATGGAGCGACGACGACATCTCGCTGGTGGCCATGCCGGTCGCGCATATCGGCGGTTCGGGGTGGGGCGTGCGTGGCATTCTGTCCGGCTGCAAGGGGGTCGTGGCACGCGAGTTCGACCCGAGCAAGGTGCTCGACTACATCGAGCATGATCGAGTCAGCAAGCTGTTCATGGTGCCGGCGGCCATGCAGATCGTGCTGCGCGATCCGCGCGTGCGCCAGGTGGACTATTCGCGGCTCAAGCACATGCTGTACGGCTCATCGCCAATCCCCGCGGCGCTGCTGCGCGAGGGCATGGAGGTCTTCGGCTGCGGTTTCGTCCAGCAATATGGCATGACCGAGACCACGGGCACGATCGTGGCGCTGCCGCCGGAGGACCATACCCCCGCCGATGTTCCGCGCATGCGCGCCGCCGGCAAGGCCATGCCCGGCTGCGAGGTGGCGGTGATCGGGGCGGACGGCCGGAGGCTGCCGCCCGGAGAGGTCGGCGAAGTGGTGATCCGCTCGCCGCAGAACATGGCGGGTTACTGGAAGCAGGAGGAGGACACCGCCCGTGTCGTCGATGCCGACGGCTGGCTGCGCAGCGGCGATGCCGGCTACATGGACGCCGACGGCTATCTGTACATCCACGACCGGGTCAAGGACATGATCATCAGCGGCGGGGAGAACATCTATCCGGCCGAGGTGGAGAGCGCCATCTACGGTCATCCGGCCGTTGCCGATGTGGCCGTGATCGGGGTGCCCGACGAGCGCTGGGGCGAGGCGGTCAAGGCGATGGTCGTGCTGCGCTCCGGCGCACCGGCCGATGTCGACGGCATCCTGGCCTGGGCGCGTGAGCGAATCGCGGGCTTCAAGGTGCCCAAGAGCATCGACTTCATCGACGCCATGCCGCGCAATCCGGCCGGCAAGTTGCTGCGTCGGGCGTTGCGGGAGCCGTACTGGGTGGGTCGCACCCGTCAGGTCAACTAGGCGCTGGGGATCGAGCAGCCGGGTTGAGGGTTGGGTCAGGCGGCGTCGTGACGGGCGCATCGGTGCAGGCGGTCATTCGCCGTTCATGGCCCGACGGTACCCCGCTGGGGAGTTCGAGCGGCTAGAGTGGGGGACTCAATCCAGTAGAACGGATCGCGTCCCCATGAAGCTCATGCTCCTGCCCCTCGGCCTGCTGGCCGCCTCCTTCGCCGCCCAGGCGGCCGACTGCGCCAATCCCATGGACCAGGCCACCTTCAATGCCTGCGCCGCCCAGGAATACTCCGCCGCCGACAAGCGCCTCAACCAGGTCTACAACGACTATCGCCAGCGTCTGGACGCCAGGCAGAAGGACGGCCTGAAGGACGCCCAGCAGGCCTGGTTGCACTACCGCGACCTGCACTGCAAGTTTGCCGCGTCCTCGGTAGAGGGCGGTTCGGCCTACGGCATGGTGTTCGACGGCTGCCTGGCCGAAGTCACCGACGCGCGGGTGAAGGAGCTCAAGAGCCTGTCCAGTTGCGAGGAAGGCGACTTCGATTGTCCTGCGCCGAAGCCGTAACAGCTGTACGGCCGGCGAATCCGGTGACGTAGGGCGTATAACGTTCGACGTTATACGCCGTTTGGCCTGCGTTTCCGCGCGCGTTGGATCGGGCCACGGAGCCGCTGCTTCAAGGCACTCCGAACGGGCCATGCGGCCGAAGATGCACCCGGTGAGTCGGCGTACAACCGCGAACGGTTGTACGCCCTACGGGGAGCCTGGCCCGCGAGTGGGCAAAAAAAGAGGGAGCCTTGCGGCTCCCCTGGAGAGACGGCCGCGGTAGTGGGACCGCGGCCGGGGGTGGGGTGCGCCGTCAGGCGGCGCGGAAGGTGTTGTGCGGGTCGATGACGAATTTCTTCGGCACGCCGGCATCGAACTGGCCGTAGCCCTTCGGTGCGTCGTCCAGGGTGATGACTTCCACCCCGACGATGTCGGCGATCTTGATGCGATCCCACATGATGGCCTGCATCAGCTGGCGGTTGTACTTCATCACCGGGGTCTGGCCGGTGTGGAAGGTGTGCGACTTGGCCCAGCCCAGGCCGAAGCGGATGCTCAGCGCACCGTGCTTGGCGGCATCGTCCACCGCACCCGGATCTTCGGTGACGTACAGGCCCGGAATACCGATCTTGCCGGCTACGCGAACCACGCCCATCAGCGAGTTGAGCACGGTGGCCGGAGCCTCGTGCTGCGACCCGGAGTGACCGTGGCCACGGGCTTCGAAGCCCACCGCGTCGATCGCGCAGTCCACTTCCGGCTCGCCCAAGAGATCGGCGATCTGCTCGTGCAGCGGGGTGTCCTTGGACAGGTCGGCGATCTCGAAGCCCTGGGACTTGGCGTGGGCCAGGCGGGTCGGGTTGACGTCACCGACGATCACCACGGCGGCGCCCAGCAGGCGGGCCGAGGCGGCGGCGGCGAGACCCACCGGACCTGCGCCGGCGACGTAGACGGTGCTGCCCGGACCCACGCCGGCGGTGACGGCGCCGTGGTAGCCGGTGGGCAGGATGTCGGAGAGGCAGGTCAGGTCGCGGATCTTCTCCATCGCCAGCTCGCGGTTCGGCAGCTTGAGCAGGTTGAAGTCGGCGTAGGGGACCATCACGTACTCGGCCTGGCCACCGACCCAGCCGCCCATGTCGACGTAGCCGTAGGCGCCGCCGGCGCGGGCCGGGTTGACGGTCAGGCAGACGCCGGTGTGCTGCTCCTTGCAGGTACGGCAGTGGCCGCAGGCGACGTTGAACGGCACCGAGACCAGGTCGCCGATCTTCATGGTTTCCACGCCACGGCCGATTTCCACCACCTCACCGGTGATCTCGTGACCCAGCACCAGGCCGACGGGCGCGGTGGTGCGGCCGCGCACCATGTGCTGGTCGGAGCCGCAGATGTTGGTGGAGACCACGCGCAGGATCACCCCGTGGTCGATCTGCTTGCCCTGCGGGTCCTGCATCTTCGGATAGGGGATGTTCTGTACTTCGACCTTGCCCGGGCCGAGATAAACCACACCACGATTGCCAGACATACGCATTCCTCATTGTGTTTGTGGGTACAAATGCGGGCACTACGGCCACACGGTTTTGCACTGGGATGTCGTGTGTTGCGCGACAGGGCCGGGTCGTACTGCTGGCAGCCGGCGGGTCTGTCGGTGTTGCTCGGTGATCAGGAGAGGGCGCTCTACAGCGAGCGCCACCGTCCGTGTTGAAACGTAGGGCGGATGAGCTCCATCCATCCGCCGGTCAGGCCGGCACGGCGGATAACGCCTGCGGCGTTATGCGCCCTACAACAGCGGTGCGCTTACAGCACCACCGTCCGGTTGGCGTTCAGGAAGACTCGCTTCTCGATGTGGAAGCCCACGGCTTTCGCCAGGGTCAGGCACTCCACGTCACGGCCCTTGGCGATCAGGTCCTCGGGGTAGTGGGAGTGGTCCACGGGCTCGACGCCCTGGGCGATGATCGGGCCCTCGTCGAGGTCGTTGTTGATGTAGTGGGCGGTGGCGCCGACCAGCTTCACGCCCTTCTGGTAGGCCTGGTGGTAGGGCTTGGCGCCCTTGAAGCCGGGCAGCAGCGAGTGGTGGATGTTGATCGCCCAGCCGTCCAGGCGGCGGCACAGCTCGGGGGAGAGCACCTGCATGTAGCGGGCGAGGATCACCAGTTCGGCACCGGTCTGCTCGATCACCTGCCAGACCTTCGCCTCCTGCGCGCCCTTGTCGTTCGGGTCCAGCGGGAAGTGGTGGTAGGGGATGCCATGCCAGCGGGCCAGGGGTTCCAGGTCCGGGTGGTTGGAGACCACCGCCACCACGTCCATCGGCAGCTGGCCGATGCGCTGGCGGTAGAGCAGGTCGTTCAGGCAGTGGTCGGCCTTGGAGACCATGATCACCACCTTGCTGCGATAGCCCGGCGGAGTCAGTTCGACGTTCATCTGGAAGGGCGAGACGCGGTCGGCGAGGCCGGCGCGGAAGGCCGCCTCGTCGAAGCCGTCGCCGGCACGGAACTCGATGCGGATGAAGAAGCGCTGCGCCAGGCGGTCATCGAACGAATGGTGCTCGGTGACGTAGCAGCGCTGTTCGAACAGGTAGCGCGTGACCACGTCGACCGTGCCCAGCAGGCTCGGGCTGTCGGCGGTGAGGATCCAGGTATCGGGTGTGCGGCTCATGGTCTGGCTCCGAAATGTTCCTCTCGCTGGAGAGGTTGGGGTGGGCTGACCCTCACCCCGGCCCTCTCCCGGAGGAGAGGGGGGACGATGCACCGCTTACGCGGCCACCTGCAGGCCGTACTCGGCGCAGGCGTCCTGCAGCCACAGCCAGAAGTAGTCGGAGAAGCTGCGACGAACCACCAGCTCCCAGGTGTGCTCGCCGGTATGGCGGATCACCAGCTGGGACTTGGCGAAGATGGTGCCCACCGCCTTGCCCACCGGGAAATTGCTCGGGTGCACGTCGTAGCTGGTGGACTTCATCAGCACTTCGCGGACCTTGGGGCCTTCCAGTTCCAGCAGGGTCTGGCCGCCGCTGACGTTGATCACCGAGTAGTGCAGGTCTTCGCCGAGGGCCTTGCGCAGGCTCTGCTCGACGGCGAATTCCTGGCCACCGGGGACGATCAGCAGCCACTCGTCCGGGCCGAGCCACTGCAGCGAGGTGTCACCCTTGGCCACCAGGGTCAGGGCGACCGGCAGCTCCAGGCCCAGGGCCTTTTTCACGCCGGCGGCGAAGGCCGGGTCGTGGGCGTCGCCACGCAGGGTCAGGTGGCCGAGGAATTTCTTCTCGCGCAGGGTCACGCCGGCATTGGCCACCTTGCGGCTGGCAAGCTTGTCCAGCTCGGCGTGGTGCAGGGGCGATTCGGCCTGGATGCCGGCTTCGGGACGCTGTTCGTAGAGGTTGGCTTTGCTCATGTTCTGTTCACCTTGGGGGCGCTTATCGCCTGTTTCCCCTCACCCCAGCCCTCTCCCGAAGGGAGAGGGGGCCGAGCTGAGTGTGCTGTGAGTGTCGTGCTCGCCGGCGGCTCCAAACTGTCCCCTCTCCCCCTGGGAGAGGGTTAGGGTGAGGGCAGCCGGCGGCTCCGAATCAATCCACGTTCTGCCGTTCCCCTTTCGGGTCGTAGAACACCGAGCTGCAGATTTCCGCCTCGATCACCCGGCCATCGGCCAGCGGGGCGTAGACCTTCTCGCCCATGCGCTTCAAACCACCCTTGACCACCGCCAGGGCGAAGCCGTAGCCGAGGCTGCTGCTCATGTAGCTGGAGGTGACGTGGCCGACCATGTTCATGGGGATCGACTGCTGGGTGTTGAACACCAGCTGCGCACCCTCGGGCAGGACTTCCATGGGGTTGGTGGGCTTGAGGCCGACCAGCTGCTTGCGGTCTTCGCGCTGGCAGTCGGCGCGGTTCATGCCACGCCAGCCGATCCAGGAGAACGGCTTGGTGCGACCCACCGCCCAACCCATGTTCAGGTCGTCCGGGGTGACCGAGGCGTCGGTGTCCTGGCCGACGATGATGAAGCCCTTCTCGGCGCGCAGGACGTGCATGGTCTCGGTGCCGTACGGGGTCAGGTTGTACTTGGCGCCCGCTGCGACGATCGCTTCCAGCACACCCATGGCGTAGTTGGCCTGGATGTTCACCTCGTAGGACAGCTCGCCGGTGAAGGAGATGCGGAACACCCGCGCCGGGACGCCGGCGACCTTGCCTTCCTTCCAGGTCATGAAGGGGAAGGCTTCCTTGTCCAGGTCGATGTCGGTGACTTCGGCCAGCAGCTTGCGGCTGTTGGGGCCGGACAGGGTCAGGGTGGCCCAGTGGTCGGTGACCGAGGTGAAGTACACCTTCAGCTCCGGCCATTCGGTCTGGTGGTACAGCTCCAGCCATTCCATCACGCGGGCGGCGCCGCCGGTGGTGGTGGTCATGACGAAGTGGTTGTCCGCCAGGCACGCCGTGACGCCATCGTCGAAGACCATGCCGTCTTCCTTGCACATCAGGCCGTAGCGGGCCTTGCCCACGTCCAGCTTGGTCCAGGCGTTGGTGTAGACGCGGTTGAGGAACTCGCGGGCGTCCGGGCCCTGGATGTCGATCTTGCCCAGGGTGGAGGCGTCCAGCAGGCCGACGCTTTCACGCACGGCGCGGCATTCGCGGGCCACGGCGGCGTGCATGTCTTCGCCGCGCTTGGGGAAGTACCACGGGCGCTTCCACTGGCCGACGTCCTCGAACTCGGCGCCGTTCTTCACGTGCCAGGCGTGCAGGGCGGTGAAGCGTACGGGTTCGAACAGGTGACCGCAGTGACGACCGGCGACGGCGCCGAAGGTCACCGGGGTGTAGTTCGGGCGGAACATGGTGGTGCCGGTGTCGGCGATGCTCTTGCCCTGGGCGCGGGCTGCAATGGCCAGGCCGTTGATGTTGCCCAGTTTGCCCTGGTCGGTGCCGAAGCCCAGCGCGGTGTAGCGCTTGACGTGCTCGATGGACTCGAAGCCCTCGCGGCAGGCCAGTTCGATGGCGGCGGCGGTGACGTCGTTCTGGGTGTCGACGAACTGCTTGGGCGCACGGGAGGTGGACTTCTCGTGGGGCACCTGGAACAGCGCGAGGGTCGCTTCCTCGGTACGCTCGGACGCAGCCGGCAGGTCGCCTTCCACGGCCTTGAAGCCTGCGTCGACTGCCGCCTGGCTGCCGGCCTGGTAGCCGTCGGCCAGGGCATCGGCGAGGCGGAACACGCCGTTCACTGCACCGGCGCAGATGCGCTTCTGGAAGGCCAGGCCGGGTACGAAAGCGAGGATGTCTTCACGCCATTCCGGCTTGCCGCCCAGGTGCGAAGCCAAGTGCACCACCGGGCTGTAGCCGCCGGAGCTGGCGATCAGGTCGCAGTCCAGCCAATCGCCCGGGGCGTTGACCTTCATGCGGAAGGTATCGATGGAGGCCACCTTGGCGCCGGTCACGCGCTTGCTGCCGCGGGCTTCGATCACCGAGCTGCCGGTGATGACGCGCATGCCGCGCTTGCGTGCTTCCTCGACCCACTGGCCCTGCGGATTGGGGCGCGCATCGGCGATGGCGACCACCTCCAGGCCGGCTTCCTGCCAGTCCAGGGCGACGCGGTAGGCGTAGTCGTTGTTGGTGGACAGCACCAGCTTCTTGCCCGGCGCCACGCCGTAGCGGCGTACATAGGTGGAGACGGCGCCGGCCAGCATGTTGCCCGGCACGTCGTTGTTCGCGTAGACCAGCGGGCGCTCGTGGGCGCCGGCGGCCAGCACCACGCGCTTGGCGCGGACGCGGTGCACGCGCATGCGCACCTGGCCCAGCGGAGCGGTTTCGCCCAGGTGGTCGGTACGGCGCTCGTGGATGGTGAGGAAGTTGTGGTCGTGGTAGCCGTTGACGGTGGAGCGCGGCAGCAGGATCACGTCCGGGTTGCCTTCCAGCTCGGCGATGGCCTTGGCCACCCACTCCGCGGCGGGCTTGCCGTCGAGGGTTTCGCGGGTGTCGAGCAGGCTGCCGCCGAACTCTTCCTGTTCATCGGCGAGGATCACCCGCGCGCCGCTGCGCGAGGCAGCCAGGGCGGCGGCGAGACCGGCAGGGCCTGCACCGACGATCAGCACGTCGGCGTGGTGGTTCATCCAGTCGTAGCTGTCCGGGTCCACTTCGGTGGGCGCGCGGCCCAGGCCTGCGGCCTTGCGGATGTACTTCTCGTAGGTCAGCCACATGGACTGCGGGTACATGAAGGTCTTGTAGTAGAAGCCGGGCGGCATCATCTTGCCGCCGACCTTGCCGAAGATCCCCATGAGGTCGTTCTGCACGTTCGGCCAGCCGTTGGTGGCGCTGGCCACCAGGCCGTTGTACAGCGCCTGCTGGGTGGCGCGCACGTTGGGCACCTGGGTCGCTTCGCGGGAGCCGATCTGCAGGATGGCGTTGGGCTCTTCGGCGCCGGCGGCGACGATGCCGCGCGGGCGGGAGTACTTGAAGCTGCGGCCGAGGATGTCGACGCCGTTGGCCAGCAGCGCGGCGGCCAGGGTGTCACCGGCGAAGCCCTGGTAGGTCTCACCGTTGAAGGTGAAGGTCAGGGGCTTGCTGCGGTCGATGCGACCGCCACGGGAAAGGCGATTGATCTGGCTCATTAGGCCTTCTCCACGGCAGGCTGGGAAGCGGATTTCTTCTCGGAATCAGCGGCGGTCACGCTGGGTTTTTCGCCGATCTTGTAGGTTTCGAGAATTTCGTAGGTCACCGTGTGGCGGGTGACGTTGAAGTACTGGCGGCAGCCGGCGGCGTGCACCCACAGTTCGTGGTGGATGCCGCGCGGGTTGTCGCGGAAGAACATGTACTCGCCCCATTCCGCGTCGGTGCAGGCAGAGGGGTCGAGCGGGCGCGGGATGTGCGCCTGGCCCTTGGCGTGGAATTCCTCTTCGGAACGCAGCTCGCCGCAGTGGGGGCAGAAGATGTGAAGCATGGTTGAAGCCTCCCGGGTTTCTTTCCGAGTGGCGTGGGGTGTTGGCACTTCGCCGAACCACCCTCACCCGCCCTTCGGGCACCCTCTCCCAAAGGGAGAGGGTCATCAGTTGTCGCCCTACGGGCGAATGTTCAATGAGCTACGGCGGCAGCGCCGTGTTCGTCGATCAGCGCGCCGGTGTGGAAGCGTTCGATGGAGAAGGGCGCGGCCAGCGGATGCGGCTCGCCCTTGGCCAGGGTCGCGGCAAAAACGTTGCCCGAGCCGGGAGTGGCCTTGAAGCCGCCGGTGCCCCAACCGCAGTTGAAGAACAGGTTCTTCACCGGGGTCTTGCCGATGATCGGGCAGGCGTCCGGGGTGGTGTCGACGATGCCGCCCCACTGGCGGTTCATGCGCACGCGGGACAGCACCGGGAACATCTCCACGATGGCCTGCAGGGTGTGCTCGATCACCGGGTAGGAGCCGCGCTGGCCGTAGCCGTTGTAGCCGTCGATGCCGGCGCCGATGACCAGGTCGCCCTTGTCCGACTGGCTGATGTAGCCGTGTACGGCGTTGGACATGATTACGCTGTCGATGATGGGTTTCAGCGGTTCGGAAACCAGCGCCTGCAGCGGGTGCGATTCGATCGGCAGGCGGAAGCCGGCGAGCTTGGCCATGTGCCCGGAGTTGCCGGCGGTGACCACGCCGACGCGCTTGGCGCCGATGAAGCCGCGGTTGGTCTCGACACCGATGACCGCGCCATCCTGCTTGCGGAAGCCGATCACTTCGGTCTGCTGGATCAGGTCCACGCCCAGGGCGTCGGCGGCACGGGCGAAGCCCCAGGCCACGGCATCGTGACGGGCCACGCCACCACGGCGCTGCACGGTGGAACCCATGATCGGGTAGCGGGCGCTCTTGGTGCAGTTCAGGTACGGAATCTCTTCGGCCACCTGCTGCGCGTTGAGCAGTTCGCCGTCCACGCCGTTCAGGCGGTTGGCGCTCACGCGGCGTTCGCCGTCGCGCATGTCCTGCAGGGTGTGGCAGAGGTTGTAGACGCCGCGCTGGGAGAACATGACGTTGTAGTTCAGGTCCTGGGACAGGCCTTCCCACAGCTTCATGGCGTGTTCGTAGAGCAGCGCGGATTCGTCCCACAGGTAGTTGGAGCGCACGATGGTGGTGTTGCGCGCGGTGTTGCCGCCGCCCAGCCAACCCTTCTCGATCACCGCGACGTTGGTGATGCCGTGTTCCTTGGCCAGGTAGTAGGCCGTGGCCAGGCCGTGGCCGCCACCGCCGACGATGACCACGTCGTAGACCGGCTTGGGCGTGGGCGTGCGCCACATGCGTTGCCAGTTCTCGTGGTGGCTCAGGGAATGCTTGAACAGGCCGAAGCCGGAATAGCGTTGCATGTCGATGCTCCTGATCTTTTGCTCCCCTTCCCGTGGGAAGGGGGTGGGGTGAGGGTTGCGGCGCTGGGGTCGGGACCGATGTTTCCCTCACCTGCCCTTGGGGCGCCGTCTCCGCGAGGAGACGGGAAAACTCAACGGTAGACCGGATAGTCCGCGCAGAGGCCGGCGACCTGGGTGGCCACCTTGGCCTCGACGTCGGCGTCGCCCAGGTGGTCCAGCACGTCGCAGATCCAGCCGGCCAGTTCGCGGCACTGCTGTTCCTGCAGGCCACGGGTGGTGACCGCCGGGGTGCCGATGCGGATACCGGAGGTGACGAACGGGCTCTGCGGGTCATTCGGCACGGCGTTCTTGTTCACGGTGATGCCGACGCGGCCCAATGCTGCGTCCGCTTCCTTGCCGGTCAGGCCCTGCTTCACCAGGCTGATCAGCATCAGGTGGTTGTCGGTGCCGCCGGAGACCACGTCGTAGCCGCGGTCGATGAACACCGAGGCCATGGCCTGGGCGTTCTTGATCACCTGGGCCTGGTAGTCCTTGAAGCCGGGCTCCAGCGCTTCCTTGAAGCACACCGCCTTGGCGGCGATCACGTGCATCAGCGGGCCACCCTGGGCGCCAGGGAATACGGCGGAGTTGAGCTTCTTCTCGATCTCTTCGTTCGACTTGGCCAGGATCAGGCCGCCACGCGGACCGCGCAGGGTCTTGTGGGTGGTGGTGGTGACCACGTCGGCGTAGGGCAGCGGGTTCGGGTACAGGCCGGCGGCGACCAGGCCGGCGACGTGGGCCATGTCGACGAACAGCAGCGCCCCGACCTTGTCGGCGATGGCGCGGAAGCGCGGGAAGTCGAGGGTCTTGGAGTAGGCGGAGAAGCCGGCGACGATCATCTTCGGCTTGTGCTCCACGGCCAGGCGCTCGACTTCGTCGTAGTCGATCAGGCCGGTGGCGGTGTCCAGGCCGTACTGGATGGCGTTGTACAGCTTGCCGGAGGAGGAGACCTTGGCGCCGTGGGTCAGGTGGCCGCCGTGGGCCAGGCTCATGCCCAGGATGGTGTCGCCGGCGTTGAGCAGGGCGAGATAAACAGCGGCGTTGGCCGAGGAGCCGGAGTGCGGCTGGACGTTGGCGTAGTCGGCGCCGAACAGCTGCTTGGCGCGGTCGATGGCCAGCTGCTCGACCTTGTCGACGTGCTCGCAGCCACCGTAGTAGCGCTTGCCCGGATAGCCTTCGGCGTACTTGTTGGTCAGCCCGCTGCCCTGGGCCTGCATGACGCGCTTGCTGGTGTAGTTCTCCGAGGCGATCAGCTCGAGGTGGTCCTCCTGGCGAGCCTCCTCGGCGTCCATCGCCGCGAGCAGTTCGTCGTCATAGCCCTGGATCTGGTCGTGCTTGCTGAACATCGCTGGTCTCCCTGCGGCGCGGGACGCGCGCCAATGGCTGGTGCGGGACCGAGTGGTCCCCTTGTCTGCGATGGTATGACTGGCCCTGCTGACCCAGATGCCTATGTACGCCACGGGTAAGTGCGTTTGCGACATGGCGCGAATGGCGCAAAAGCGACCCGGCGCGTGGAATTGCCCGCTGCGCGTGGTCAGAATGCGACATGCCCGCGCCAGGACGGCGCGACCTGCGGAGCTTTGGAGATGAAGCGCTTCTTTCTATCTGTGTCGCTGGGTCTTGCCCTGCTGCTAGCCCAGGTGTCGGCCTGGGGCATGTCCCGGCTGTTCGACGGCGACGCGACGGTCTGGATGCGTGGCGAGACGCTGTGCTTTGGCGGTGTGGCCTTCAAGTCGCCCGGCCTGTTCTTCAATCGCCTGCTGAAGGTCGATGACCGGCAGGTGGCGGTGCACTTCATCGAGCTGTCCCGCGAACCCTACGAACCCTTTTGGTCGACGGGCAGTGAAGATCCGTCCCGCGGCGTGCCGCTGCGCAGCGACACCTGCTTCGCCTACGGCAAGGCGATTCCCGGCTTCAAGGAGAGGACCCCGGCGCGGCCGCTGGCGCCGGGCATGTACCGCGTCACCGTCGGTGGGCACGACAGCGCGGGTGACGGTGCGCGAGCGACCTTCATGAAGACCTTTTGCCTGGCGTCGCGCGGCAAAGGGCTGGCAGTCGTGGATGCCGGCTACGACGAGAAAGCCGGCCGCTGGCTCTGCAAGCCGGTGCAATGAAGCTGCCGATAGGAAGCATTCGGCCAAGGGACTAAACTGCGGCCCTCACGAAATGCGAGGATGCCATGAACCGCTCCCTGACTCTGCTTTCCGCCCTGCTGCTCACCGCGACGCTGCAGGGCTGTGGTGACGACAGCAAACCCGCCAAGGCCGAGGCTCCCGAAGCCGCCAGTGCCGCCGCAGCCACCCCGGCCGGCGACAGCTGCACCGGCCACGTGCTGGAAAAGGCGCTGCCGCCGACCAAGGCCGTCTACGGCTATCCCTATCTGTCCCGCGAGTGCGGCTACGACGACGCCACCATCGTCTACGGCAAGGCCGACGGCAGCCAGCACCTGGTCGTGACCCTCACCGACACCGGCCTGCCGGCGCCGGGCGCCGACCAGCAGGGCGAGGCCGCCAAGCAGTACCTGGCCGCCCAGGCCAAGCTGCGCGACACCACCAGCAAGAACGTTTCGCTGCTCAACCAGGCGCGCCAGGCCGCGCTGCAGAACGGTACCGCCGCGCAGTTCGGCGGCGAGCAGTACCTGCCGGTGATCGACAGCACCCGCATGGGCGACCCGCTGGCCATCAGCGTGCCGGCGCCGGACGACAAGACCGGCGAGGCGACCCTCACCGGCCTGATCAAGGGCCGCTACGTGCTCAACATGAGCTCGCCGGACAAGCCCAACGGTGGCACCACCCAGGCCCTGCGCGAGCTGTTCGTGCCCATCTCCGAACAGATGGCGCTGACCAAGCTGCCCTGATCGACCGCACGGCCTCCCTTATTAGGGAGGCCACGCGCCCCCTCCGGTGGCGAGCGACTATCCGTTGCTACGCTGCTGTCAGACGTACAACGTTTTTCGAGGCCGCCCCATGACCGACAACTCCCAACAGTTCGCCAGCGACAACTATTCCGGCATCTGCCCCGAAGCCTGGGCCGCCATGGCCGAGGCCAATCGCGGCCACGAGCGCGCCTACGGCGACGATCAGTGGACCGCCCGCGCTTCCGACTACTTCCGCGAGCTGTTCGAGACCGACTGCGAGGTGTTCTTCGCCTTCAACGGCACCGCAGCCAACTCCCTGGCCCTGGCGTCCCTGTGCCAGAGCTACCACAGCGTGATCTGTGCCGAGACCGCCCACGTCGAGACCGACGAGTGCGGCGCGCCGGAGTTCTTCTCCAACGGCTCCAAGCTGCTGCTGGCGCGCACCGATGCCGAAGGCAAGCTGACCTCCGAGGCGATCCGCGAGATCGCCCTGAAACGTCAGGACATCCACTATCCCAAGGCGCGCGTGGTCACCATCACCCAGGCCACCGAGGTCGGCACCGTCTACCGCCCGGACGAGCTGCAGGCGCTCAGCGCCACCTGCCGCGAGCTGGGGCTGCACCTGCACATGGACGGCGCGCGCTTCTCCAATGCCTGCGCGTCGCTGGGGGCCACGCCCGCTGAGCTGACCTGGAAGTCCGGCGTCGAGGTGCTGTGCTTCGGCGGCACCAAGAACGGCATGGCGGTAGGCGAGGCCATCCTGTTCTTCAACCGCGAGCTGGCCGAAGGCTTCGACTACCGCTGCAAGCAGGCCGGCCAGCTGGCCTCGAAGATGCGCTTCCTCGCCGCGCCCTGGGTGGGCGTGCTGCAGGACGGCGCCTGGCTGCATTACGCCAATCACGCCAACCAGTGCGCGCGCTTGCTCGCCGAACGCGTGGCGGACGTGCCGGGCGTCAGCCTGATGTTCCCGGTGGAGGCCAACGGGGTCTTCCTGCAGATGTCCGAGCCGGCGCTGGAGGCTCTGCGCCAGTTGGGCTGGCGCTTCTACACCTTCATCGGCGCCGGTGGCGCGCGCTTCATGTGTTCCTGGGACACCGACATCGCCCGCGTCGAAGCGTTGGCTGCCGACATTCGAAGAGTGATGGGCGCCTGAGTTGTCCCCAGGCGCTGGGGACGGTTGCTCGCGCAACCTGTCCCCTTCCTGTGGATGAATGGCTGTAGGTCGCGGACGGCGTGGCGTGCAGGTTGTTGATCGAAATTTGAACGGCGTGGCTTTTCTGTAGGAGCGAGCTTGCTCGCGAACCGAATTCCGCCTGATCCTACGGTGTGAAGTGAAGCTACGGATGTTCGCGAGCAAGCTCGCTCCTACACGCCATCCTGCGGGCCTGCCAAAGACCGTTGTTCCTACACCCGCACCGCTGTCCCACTCACGCTGACCATCAGCATGCTGCCGTTCTGTCCCACCACCTCGTAATCCAGGTCGATGCCGACCACGGCGTTGGCGCCCAGCTCCTGTGCGCGCTCCCGCAGTTCCTCGAAGGCGATCTCTCGCGCCCGGCCCAGCTCCTTCTCGTAGGCGCCTGAGCGGCCGCCGATGATGTCGCGCAGGCCGGCGAACAGGTCGCGGAACACGTTGGCGCCGAGGATCGCCTCGCCGACCACGATGCCGTGGTATTCCTGGATGGTCTTGCCCTCGATGCCGGGCGTCGTGGTCAGGATCATGGGGATGACTCCTCTGCTGGGGGAAACCCAGCATAGTCCTGCACTCCCACGAAGGCCCCTGGCGCATTGTTTCGGCATTTCACCGAAAAACTGGGGGCAGCCTTGTGATAAAGCTGTGGAAAACTTCGTGGAAGGTTGCCGTTGCGTTTCGCCTTCATGAACGCGGCAGAGGCATCGGTAATTTTGCTGAAAGGCGCATGCTTCCGGGCTTTCAGAGGGATTCCAATGGACTGTGAAAATCTCCACAGGCGCTGTGGAGGCACGCTTGGCCAACCTGTGGAAAATCTGTTGGCGGGTGTCTGCAAGGCTGATGCACCGGGGCTTCGCTGGATCAGGTTGTTTTTTGATCAGTCACGCCTTTTCAGTCACTTGCGGGCCTGTGTATCGATTTGTTCGGAAATTCTGTGCACGAAGTTTCCACCGCTATCCCCGGTTTGTGTTGACCCTCCTGTGAGCCGCCTGTGGAAAACATCCTCGGCACCGCGTCCGGCGAGGCTTGCACAGCCTTGCTCGAATAATGATCAGCAATGGATGCAACTGACTGATCCACAGGTGCTTTTCCCCAACGGCGGGCTCTCCGCGAAACTTTCCACAATGCCTGTGGGGCGAATCTCGCAGAAGGTGTGGACAACCTGTACCCAGATCGCTGAAGGCCTCGCCGGGCGCGGCTCCGTTGTGTCAGGTCGTTTTTTGAACAATTGCCGTAAGTCCGATGGATTCTGGCTTTCGGCGATTTTTGCGGGATGTTTTCCACATTGGCTGTGCAGCGTTCTGCCGGGAAGGTGTGGGCGGGTTGTGGATGGATCGCTGTAGCGTCGATGGCTGCAGGCCTACGCCGGGCTGATCAATTTTCGTCCATGGGCGCCGGAGGTGACTGCCTATAATCCATGAACTGCGAAGCAGGAACCCTGGGGGCGGGAGATCAGCATGTCCAGTTACTCGGTGGAACAGATCCGCACGGTCGCCCTGGTCGGCCATGGCGACAGCGGCAAGACGCTGCTCGCGGAAGCGCTGCTGCAAGGCAGCGGTGCGATCACCAGCATGGGTTCGCTCGAGCGCGGCGACACCGCCTGCGACTCCGACCCCATGGAGCGCGATTACCATCACTCGCTGGCCGCCGCCCTGGTGCATTTCGAGCACGAAGGCGCGCACGTCCGCCTGATCGATACACCCGGCTATCCCGATTTCATCGGCCATGCGCTGCCCGCGCTGGCGGCGGTGGAGACCGCCCTGGTGGTGGTGAACGCGCAGAACGGCGTTGAGCTGACCACCCGGCGGATGATGGACTGGGCCGGCGAGCGGGGCCTGTGCCGGATGCTGGTGGTGAACAAGATCGATGCCGAGCGCGTCGACCTGCCGGGTCTGCTGGCGGACCTGCGCGAAGCCTTCGGCAAGGAAGTCCTGCCGCTGAACCTGCCCGCCGACGGCGGCACGCGGGTGGTGGACTGCTTCTTCGAGCCCGACGGCGAGGCCGACTTCTCCTCCGTGGCCGAGGCGCACCAGGCGCTGGTGGACCAGGTGGTGGAAGTCGACGAAGCGCTGATGGCGCATTACCTGGAGGAGGGCGAGGTGGCGCCCGAGGCGCTGCACGCTCCCTTCGAGCGGGCGCTGCGTGAGGGCCATCTGATCCCCCTGTGCTTCGTCTCGGCGCGCACCGGCGCGGGGATCGCGGAGCTGCTGAATGTGCTGGCGCGGCTGGCGCCCAACCCCGCCGAGGGCAACCCGCCGCTGTTCGTGCGCACAGACGACAGCGGCGACGTGGAGGATTTCCATTCCGCGCCGGACCCCAAGGGCCATGTCCTGGCCCATGTGTTCAAGGTGGTGATCGACCCCTTCGTCGGCCGCCTGGCGGTGTTCCGCGTGCACCAGGGCACGGTGCAGCGGGACATGCAGTTGTTCGCCGGCGACGGCCGCAAGTCGTTCAAGGTCGGCCACCTGCTGCGCCTGCAAGGCAAGAAGCATGAGGAGGTGCAGCACCTGATCCCCGGCGACTTCGGCGCTTTGACCAAGGTCGACGAGCTGGAGTACGGCGTGGTGCTGCACGACTCCCACGACGAGGACCATATCCGTCTCAAGCCGCTGAATTTCCCTACGCCCATGCAGGGCCTGGCGATCGAGGCGAGCCGCCGGGGCGACGAGCAGCGCCTGGCGGAGATTCTCCAGCGCCTGCAGGCCGAGGACCCTTGCGTTCGCCTGGACTACAACGCGTCCACCCAGGAAACCGTGCTGCGCGGCATGGGCGAGTTGCACCTGCGCTACCTGCTCGAACGCATGTCCGGCCAGTACAAGCTGGAGGTGCAGACCCGCGCGCCCAGCGTGCCCTACCGGGAAACCGCCACGCGCATGGCCGAGGGGCACAGCCGACACAAGAAGCAGACCGGCGGCGCCGGGCAGTTCGGCGAGGTGTTCCTGCGGGTGGAGCCGCTGCCGCGCGGCGGTGGCTTCGAGTTCATCGATGCGGTGAAGGGCGGGGTGATTCCCGGCCAGTTCATCCCCTCGGTAGAGAAGGGCGTGCGCTCGGCGCTGGCGGCGGGGCCGCTGGCGGGATTCCCGGTGGCCGATGTCAGGGTCACCGTCTACGACGGCAAGAGCCACTCGGTGGACTCCAAGGACATCGCCTTCCAGGCCGCCGGGCGCAAGGCGATGCTCGATGCGCTGCGCAACGCCGGCGGGATCGTCCTGGAGCCGGTGGTGAGCATCGAGGTGACGGCGCCCGATGCGCGCCTGGGCGACATCACCGCCGACCTGACGGGGCGGCGCGGCCAGGTAATGGGCACCGAGTCGCTGTCGACCCATGTCGCGCTGATCCGTGGCCAGGTGCCGTTGGCGGAGCTGGAGGGCTACGCCAACCGGCTCAAGTCGATCACCGCCGGACAGGGCCTCTATGACCTTTCGCCCAGCCACTACAGCGCTGTGCCGCAGGACGTGCAGCAGCGCCTGTCCAGCAGCTACAAGGCAGCGCCGGAAGAAGACTGAACGAATGTGGATAGTCGTCGCGGCCGGGGTGCGAAACGCACTCCGGTGCGCGCTTGCGCGCCGGTTCCGGGCGCGTCCGCGTACTTTGCCAAAGCCAGGTGGCATGCGGGTTGCAGACGGGATCGGGGCGGCCATCCGGCTCGGCCAGCGGCGTCTCCGACCTGATGGCAGGTCTGCGGATTCCTGTGGATAACTCAGTGGGTAACGTGTGCGGCGGGTGGGGGCAGGCTGTGATCAGATTTCGATCTTTCGTCGCCCGCAGGTCTCCGCTGGCAGCGCTGGGCCGCTTCGTCGGTGAGATTGCGCAGGGCGAGAGCGCTGGTGGCTGGCCAGGGGGTTGATTACCCTTGGGGTTTGCCAATGGAGTGGAAACGATCATGGATGAGCGGACGACGGAAAAGTCCCTCGGGCAACTGCTGCTGACGGCAGCGCTGGAGATCGCCTGGATCGGTGTCCTGGTCGCCCTCGGTGCTTTGCTGCCGCTGCCGTTGGTGGCCTTGGGCTGGTTCGCGTTGTTGGGTGCGGAATGGGCGATGGACCGCTGGCGTGGCAAGGTGCCGTACCGGCTGCAGCAGGCGCTGTTCTTCTGGGTGCTGGGCGGCGGTTTTGCGCTGAGCCGG
Organism: Pseudomonas sp. PSE14; assembly: GCF_029203285.1. NCBI lineage: Bacteria > Pseudomonadati > Pseudomonadota > Gammaproteobacteria > Pseudomonadales > Pseudomonadaceae > Pseudomonas > Pseudomonas sp. PSE14. The sequence goes on along the minus strand of NZ_CP115669.1, from coordinate 5,802,959 downwards.
GCATTGCCGGGGTTCTGGCTGGGGCTCGGGGGCGGCGTGGCGCTGATCGTCGCCTGCATGCTGGTGCAGATCCGCTTCGAGCGCGGGCTGCGCCTGGAGCGCCAGAAGCTCGAGCCGCTGGACGCACCGCTGCCGCCCGGCGTCAGTGCCTGGGGCGGCGACGCGCCGCAGTGCACGCCGGAGGGTGAACCGATCCGGGTGATCGATGGCGGCGAGATCGCCATGGGCGGCCCGGTTCTCTGCGATTACCTGATGCCCGACGGCTGTTTCATTCCCGACGGCAATCCCTCGGCGCGATTTTCCAGCGATGGCCGCCATTTCGTCTCGCCGATGCCGAGCCGGGGCGCCTGGGGGCTGTTGATCTTCGACCGCCGCGAGCTCCTGCTCTATCGCTGTGCGGTGAGCGATTTCTGGGAGCTGGACAGCGTTACCGAAGCCGAGGTGATCGGCCGCTGCAGCCCCCTGACCTCGAACGCTGCACGGCGTCTGGACCTGAATGCACTCAAGGCTGCCGCGGAGGCCGAGCCCTTCGTCGCCATTCGCGATCTCTGGCTGCCGCAGGCTGAGTGGCAGCGCTGGGCTACGGGCCGGCAGCCGCAGCTGCTGCCGACGCCGGCCAGCGGCCCGCGCCTGGAAAGCCGTCCCTGGCTGCCGGACAGCCTGCTGGCGCTGGACGATCCCTTCGCGCCGTTGCGCGCCGACCAGGCCGAGCTGTGGATAGACGGTGCAGCCAGCGGCCTGTACCTGGCCGGGGGCCAGCCGCCGATGGCCTGGCGTGACGACGGACAGGCACTGGTCTTCCCGGCCGCAGCCGAACCCCTTGGGCGCTTCCGCTATTGGTTGTGGCGGCGCGATGTGGGCGTGCAGCCGTTGGGCGAACCCTGGGGTTCGCTGTCTCGCGAACCCCATGCCGGTGCCCCCGAGCTGCTGACCCTGGAAGACGGCTGGGCACGCCTGGGCCTGGTGCTCAGCCAACCCTGCCTGTCGTACGAGCGCTACGGCAACCTGGGCTCATACAGCTACTCGACGCTGTTCCTGCTGCACGGCCATGGGACGGATGATCGGCCGTGCTGGGTCGAGTCCGAGATGCCGCGCCTGGAGATCCTGCTGCCCCTCGAAGGCCCGGCGGGAAGGCCCGGCTGCCTGCTGCAGAGCGCGCCGCTGGCCGACGGTCAGCGGGCGACCTGGGAATGGCGGCGCGACGACGCCGAGGCGGAGCGGGGCGCCTACGTGCTGCGGCTCGGCGACTGGCGGCTGGAGGGCGAATGGCTGATCGACCACCGGGTTTCCGATTGCGGCCGCTACCTGGCCCTGATCGCCTTCGCCGAGGCACCGACGCTGCCCCATAGGCTGGCCATCCTCGACTGCCGGGAGCGACGCCTGGCGTGGCTCGACGAGCCGTTGGCCGATCTGCACCTGCAAGGTTTCGTCGACGGCCAGGTGCATCTGCTGCGCCTGCTCGGGCGAAACCGCTACCAGCCGCCGAGCGGGCCGGGAGAGGGCGAACCGGGCCTGCTGCGGCGCTTCGACGAAGCCTTGCCCACGGCCCAGGCATGGCATGACTTCGGCCGCTGGCGGGACGACTGGCAGCTCTACTACGAGCAGGAGCGGGTGGGGTTCGATGGCCAGACCTGGCGGCGGCTACCCAAGGTGCGCTGGCTCGATGCGCCGCCACGCGTCTGGAGCGACGGCGGCTTCGTCCTGCCGGCGCCGGTCGCGGAGGATGCCGCCTGGGGCCTGGGCTTCGACTACGACAGCGTGCACCGGGACGAGGACGTGAAAGCCGGCTTCAGCCGCAATGGCTACCTGCTGACCGCGTCGGGTATCGGGGTGTCCAACCTGGCGGCGCCGATGATCTGGTCGGCCGATGGCCGCTACCTGGCGTTGACCCGGCATGTCGGGCGTCATGAGGAGAGCGGCCTGGAGGCGGATCAATGGCGCCTGCTGCTGCTCGATGTGCGGGAGCGCACCTTGCGCCGCTATCGCGATGACCTGGGGGAGTGGCCGCGCTTCGAAGCCTTCGACGCCGACCTGCAATTCCGCAGCGGTGGTGAAGGTCCGGTTGGAGCGAACGGCACGGGGCGCTACGCGCTTGCGCTGGATGCCTTGCTGAAGGCGCCCGCCGAGCCGTTGCAGGCTTGCGGCGGGCGCTGGTTGCCGGCGGAGGAGCTGCCGCGGCGGGATTACTGGGAGCGTCTGGTGTTCCCGACGCGGCCTCAGTACTCGATCACCACGTCGCCCTTGGGCACGCTGCAGCAGGACAGGATGTAGCCTTCGGCCACGTCTTCGTCGGTGATGCCGCCGTTGTGCTCCATGTCGACTTCGCCGGAGCGCTTCATCACCTTGCAGGTGCCGCAGATGCCCATGCCGCAGGCCTTGGGAATGTGCAGGCCGAGCTTGGCGGCGGCGGCGTGGACGGTCTCGCCCGGCGCCACGCGGATGCTCTTGCCGGTTTCGCAGAAGTCCACCTGGTGCAGGTCGGCGGCCGGGATTTCCGGTGCGTCGGCAGCTTCGGCAGCGAGCTCCTTCACCTCCTCGCGGACTTCCGGCGGGGTCGGGCCGAAGGCTTCCTCGTGGTAGCGTGACATGTCGAAGCCTTCGGCTTCGAGCAGGCGCTTTACCGCGTGCATGTAGGGCGTCGGGCCGCAGCAGAAGATCTCGCGTTCGAGGAAGTCCGGGGCCATCAGCTGCAGCATCGCCTTGTTCAGGTAGCCGCGGTAGCCGGCCCAGGTCTCGCCGATCTCGTACTTCTCGCAGATCAGGTGCAGCTTGAAGTTGTTGATCCGCGAGGTCATGTGGTCGAGCTCGCGGTGATAGATGATGTCCTTGGGCGTGCGCGCGCTGTGCACGAAGATCATGTCGACGTTGCCGTTGGTGTCGAAGAACCAGCGCGCCATGGACATCACCGGGGTGATGCCGACGCCGCCGGAAAGGTAGAGCACCTTGTCGGCCTGGAAGTCGATGGCGTTGAAGTTGCCCACCGGGCCGTGCACCGGCAGCACGTCGCCTTCCTTGAGGTTGTCGTGCAGCCAGTTGGAGACCTTGCCGCCCGGCACGCGCTTGATGGTGATGGAGAAGCTGTAGGGCACCGACGGCGAGCTGGAGATGGTGTAGGAGCGCATGATCGGCACACCGTCGATCTCCAGCTCCAGAGTGACGAACTGGCCGGGCTTGAAGAAGAACATCAGCGGCTGGTCGGCCGCGAAGCAGAAGGTGCGCACGTCCCAGGTTTCCTGGATGGCCTTGACGCAGCGCACCAGGTGGCGGCCGTTGGTCCAGGTCTGGGTGTTCACCGGATTGAGGAAGTTGTTCGTCGACATGCTGTCTCTCCGCGCACGCGGGCCTTCGTCGGCCTTGTAGGGGCAGCGCCGGGGCCGGTGCGCGTCGCCAGTGGGCGGCGGCTGAAGCACGGGCCTTTCGGCATGCCTGATGGAGCCGATTGTGTACACGGGCTGTCGCGCCCATTTACCTGCCAGCGACATTTGCATGCTTATCGCGACCTGCCGCCTGGCGTGCGGGCCTGCGCGTCGGAAACGGATGCGGTCGTGTCGCCCATGGATAAGGGTCATTCCGGGGCGCGGCCCCACACTCAGCCTCAGCCGAGCAACCCTTCACGGTTGTATGAGGACGACGGGCCAAGGCGCTCTCGGCGCGCCTGACACCTGTCGCCACTGCCCTGCGTGGCACACCGTATCAGCCACTTAATTTCCGCCGGCAGCCCAGGGGCTGCGGCATGAGGACCTACCGATGGACGTCACCACCAAGCTGAGTCTGGGCGATCCGCTGGAACCGGCCCGCAAGGCCACCGTCGAGATGCTGCAGACCCGCGACCACAGCTTCTCGCTGCCGCAGCCCTTCTATAACGACGAGCGCCTGTTCCAGATCGACATGCAGGAGATCTTCCACAAGGAGTGGCTGATCGCCGGCATGACCTGCGAGATCCCGGCCAAGGGCAACTTCCTGACCCTGCAGATCGGCGACAACCCGATCATCGTGCTGCGCGGCGCCGAAGGTAAGATCCATGCCTTCCATAACGTCTGCCGCCACCGTGGCTCGCGCCTGTGCGTCAGCGACAAGGGCAAGGTCGCCAAGCTGGTCTGCCCCTACCACCAGTGGACCTACGAGCTGGACGGCCGCCTGCTGTTCGCCGGTACCGAGATGGGTGCCGACTTCGACATGAAGGACTACAGCCTGAAACCGGTGAACGTGAAGACCGCCGGCGGCTACATCTTCATCTCCCTGGCCGAGAACCCGCCGGCCATCGACGACTTCCTGCGTACGCTCGAGCACTACATGGAGCCGTACGACATGGAGAACGCCAAGGTCGCGGTGCAGACCACCCTTCGCGAGAAGGCCAACTGGAAGCTGGTGATCGAGAACAACCGCGAGTGCTACCACTGCAACGGTTCGCACCCCGAGCTGCTGAAAACCCTGCTGGAGTGGGACGACGTGACCGACCCGCGCGCCAGCCAGGCGTTCAAGGATCAGGTCGCCGCCTGCACCAAGGCCTGGGACGAGGAGAAGATTCCGTACGCCCATGCCAGCTTCGGCCTGCGCAACCGCATCGTGCGCATGCCGCTGCTCGACGGCACCGTGTCCATGACCATGGACGGCAAGCCGGGCAGCAAGAAACTGATGGGCCGCATCAAGAACCCGGACCTGGGCTCCATGCGCATCCTGCACCTGCCGCATGCGTGGAACCACTGCATGGGCGACCACATGATCGTCTTCACCGTGTGGCCGATCAGCGCGCAGGAATCCGTGGTCACCACCAAGTGGCTGGTGCACAAGGATGCGGTGGAAGGCGAGGACTACGACGTGGCTCGCCTGCGTGAAGTCTGGGACGCCACCAACGACCAGGACCGTCGCCTGGCCGAAGAGAACCAGCGCGGCATCAACTCCACCGCCTACCAGCCGGGGCCGTACTCCAAGACCTACGAGTTCGGCGTGATCAACTTCCTCGACTGGTACAGCGAGCGCATGCTCAACAACCTGGGCGAGGAGTCCGCTCACGCCCGCCTGGTCGCTGGCGAGTAACCGTTCCATCCGGCGCCCCCTCTGCGGGGCGCCGTCGTTTCGGAGGATTCCACGTGGACGCAATGCTCTTCTATAGCAGCTCCGCCTTCGTCACCGGCCTGGTGGCGTGGAATATCTTTGCCTGCTGGCGCAAGCGCTGAAATTCATCGCGTGACACGCCGTTCGCTCTTCGTAGGAGCGAGCTTGCTCGCGAACCATCTGCCGCTCAGGGCTTGGTGCCGCCGTATCGCCCTATCCCTTCCTTTCAGGACGAGGGTGCCCTCGATTTCCCCGTCTTAGTCCGTACCGAAGCGTGTTCGCGAGCAAGCTCGCTCCTACAGGGTTCGGCACGCCTTTCGACGCTCCCGCAACGACACTTTCACCTCCGGCTTTTCCCGCTGCGACGCAAACGCTGTCGCCCATGTCGTGAGGTTGACGCTTTCGGTACGACCCTGGTCGTTTTCGAAGCGGGTCCCCTCCGGTGCCAGGGATATCCTGCCTCAAAGCGTCGGCACAAGTCCCGGCGTGCCAAGCCCGACAAGCCTTGCCTGACGAGAGAGACACCAAGATGAGCCCAGCCGAAATTCACGCCGACAGCATCGTCATCGATGGCCTGATCATCGCCAAGTGGAACCGCGAGCTGTTCGAGGACATGCGCAAGGGCGGCCTGACCGCTGCCAACTGCACCGTCTCGGTGTGGGAAGGCTTCCAGGCCACGGTGAACAACATCACCGCCAGCAACAAGCTGATCCGCGACAACAGCGACCTGGTCATCCCGGTGCGCAGCACCGCCGACATCCGCAAGGCCAAGGAGCTGGGCAAGACCGGCATCCTCTACGGCTTCCAGAACGCCCATGCGTTCGAGGACCAGATCGGCTACGTCGAGGTGTTCAAGCAGCTGGGCGTGGGCATCGTGCAGATGTGCTACAACACCCAGAACCTGGTCGGCACTGGCTGCTACGAGCGCGACGGCGGCCTCTCCGGCTTCGGTCGCGAGATCGTCGCGGAGATGAACCGCGTCGGCGTCATGTGCGACCTGTCCCACGTCGGCAGCAAGACTTCCGAGGAAGTCATCCTCGAATCCAAGAAGCCGGTCTGCTACTCCCACTGCCTGCCGTCGGGCCTGAAAGAGCACCCGCGCAACAAGTCCGACGAGGAACTGAAGTTCATCGCCGACCATGGCGGCTTCGTCGGCGTGACCATGTTCGCGCCCTTCCTCGCCAAGGGCATCGACTCGACCATCGACGATTACGCCGAGGCCATCGAGTACGTGATGAACATCGTGGGCGAAGACGCCATCGGCATCGGCACCGACTTCACCCAGGGCCACGGCCAGGACTTCTTCGAGTGGCTGACCCACGACAAGGGTTACGCCCGCCGCCTGACCAACTTCGGCAAGATCGTCAACCCGCTGGGCATCCGCACCGTGGGCGAATTCCCCAACCTCACCGAAACCCTGCTCAAGCGTGGCATGCCCGAGCGCGTGGTGCGCAAGGTCATGGGCGAGAACTGGGTACGGATCCTCGCCGACGTCTGGGGCGAGTAAGTCGCTTTTCCCCCTCTCCCTCCGGGAGAGGGCCCGGGGTGAGGGCTGCTGCGCTCACCCGTCATATCCCTCACCCCAACCCTCTCCCCTAGGGAGAGGGAGCCAAAAGAATCGGAGCTCTACCACCATGGCCAAACACGCCCCCGAACTGCCTATCGAAGTCGACAGCGAAACCGGCGTCTGGACCACCGACGCCCTGCCGATGCTCTACGTGCCGCGTCACTTCTTCGTCAACAACCACATGGGCATCGAGGAAGAGCTGGGCGCCGAGCGCTACGCCGAAATCCTTTACAAGGCCGGCTACAAGTCCGCCTGGCACTGGTGCGAGAAAGAAGCCGAGTGCCATGGCCTGGAAGGCGTCGCGGTCTTCGAGCACTACATGAAGCGCCTGTCCCAGCGTGGCTGGGGCCTGTTCCAGATCGAGAGCATCGACCTGGACAAGGGCACCGCCGAGGTCCGCCTGAAGCACTCCGCCTTCGTGTACGTGTACGGCAAGGTCAATCGCAAGGTCGATTACATGTTCACCGGCTGGTTCGCCGGCGCCATGGACCAGATCCTCCAGGCGCGCGGCAGCAACATTCGCACCGTCGCCGAGCAGGTCTACAGCGGCGCCGAGGAAGGCCATGACGACGGTCTGTTCGTCGTCAAGCCGCTCTGATCCCGACCGCTGACAAGAACCGGCAGAGGCGGCCCGAACGGGCCGCCACCACAACAAGAAACCTCTGATTCCGTGAGGATGCCGCAATGGCTTTCGAGGCAATGTTCCAGCCGATCCAGATCGGCAAACTGACCATCCGCAACCGCGTGCTCTCCACCGCTCACGCCGAGGTGTACGCCACCGACGGCGGCATGACCACCGAGCGCTACGTGAAGTACTACGAGGAGAAGGCCAAGGGCGGCATCGGCCTGGCCATCTGCGGCGGTTCTTCGGTGGTCGCCATCGACAGCCCGCAGGAATGGTGGAGCTCGGTGAACCTCTCCACCGACCGCATCATCCCGCACTTCCAGAACCTGGCCGACGCCATGCACAAGCATGGGGCCAAGATCATGATCCAGATTACCCACATGGGCCGCCGCTCGCGCTGGGACGGCTTCAACTGGCCGACCCTGATGTCGCCCTCGGGCATCCGCGAACCCGTGCACCGCGCCACCTGCAAGACCATCGAGCCGGAAGAGATCTGGCGCGTGATCGGCAACTACGCCCAGGCGGCACGCCGGGCGAAGGAAGGCGGCCTGGACGGCGTCGAGCTGTCCGCCGTGCACCAGCACATGATCGACCAGTTCTGGAGCCCGCGCGTCAACAAGCGTACCGACGAGTGGGGCGGCACCTTCGAGGGCCGCATGAAATTCGGCCTGGAAGTGCTCAAGGCCGTGCGCAAGGAAGTCGGCGACGACTTCTGCGTCGGCATGCGCATCTGCGGTGACGAGTTCCACCCGGACGGCCTCACCCACGACGACATGAAGCAGATCGCCAAGTACTACAGCGACACCGGCATGATCGACTTCATCGGCGTGGTCGGCTCGGGTTGCGATACCCACAACACCCTGGCCAACGTCATCCCGAACATGACCTACCCGCCGGAGCCCTTCCTGCACCTGGCCGCCGGCATCAAGGAAGTGGTCAACGTGCCGGTACTGCACGCGCAGAACATCAAGGACCCGAACCAGGCCACCCGCATCCTCGAAGGCGGCTACGTGGACATGGTCGGCATGACCCGCGCGCACATCGCCGACCCGCACCTGATCGCCAAGATCAAGATGGGTCAGGTCGACCAGATCAAGCAGTGCGTCGGCGCCAACTACTGCATCGACCGCCAGTACCAGGGCCTGGATGTGCTGTGCATCCAGAACGCCGCCACCTCCCGTGAATACATGGGCGTACCGCACATCATCGAGAAGACCACCGGCGTGAAGCGCAAGGTGGTGGTCGTCGGTGGCGGCCCGGCCGGCATGGAAGCGGCGCGCGTCGCCGCCGAGCGTGGCCATGACGTGACCCTGTTCGAGAAGAAGGACCAGCTGGGCGGGCAGATCACCACCGCCTCCAAGGCCCCGCAGCGCGACCAGATCGCCGGCATCACCCGCTGGTACCAGCTGGAGCTGGCACGCCTGAACGTCGACCTGCGCCTGGGTACCGGTGCAGATGCCGACACCATCCTGGACCTGCGCCCCGACGTGGTGGTGCTGGCCAACGGCGGCCATCCGTTCCTCGAGCAGAACGAACACTGGGGCGCCGCCGAAGGGCTGGTGGTCAGCAGCTGGGACATCCTCGATGGCAAGGTCGCGCCGGGCAAGAACGTGCTGGTCTACGACACCATCTGCGAGTTCAGCGGCATGTCGGTGGCCGACTTCCTGGCCGACAAGGGCGCCCAGGTCGAGATCGTCACCGACGACATCAAGCCGGGCGTGGCCATCGGCGGCACCACCTTCCCGACCTACTACCGCAGCATGTACCCCAAGGAAGTGATCATGACCGGGGACCTGATGCTGGAGAAGGTCTACCGCGAGGGCGACAAGCTGGTGGCGGTGCTGGAGAACGAATACACCGGCGCGAAAGAGGAGCGGGTGGTCGACCAGATCGTCGTGGAGAACGGCGTGCGTCCGGACGAGAGCCTGTACTACGCGCTCAAGCAGGGCTCGCGCAACAAGGGCCAGATCGACGTCGAGGCGTTGTTCGCGATCAAGCCGCAGCCGTGCCTGTCCGAACCGGGCGAAGGCTACCTGCTGTTCCGCATCGGCGACTGCGTGGCCCAGCGCAACACCCACGCCGCGATCTATGACGCGCTGCGTCTGTGCAAGGACTTCTGATTCAGGCCCGCTAAGGACCTCCGGTTGGCTCGGATAGCTCCCTCTCCCGCTTGCGGGAGAGGGCGGGGGGAGAGGGTGTTTCAGGCCATGCGCAGTGCCGGCTCGAGCGCCCTCTCCCTAACCCTCTCCCTGAAGGGAGAGGGGACTGCTCCGGAGTCCCCATTTCGGTCCCTGCGAGGAGACCAATGACAATGCTCAACATCATCCTCCCCATCCTGCTCTTCGCCGCCCTCGGCCTCGCCGTGCTGGGCGCCGTGAAGCGCTTCGCGATGTGGCGCCGTGGCCGACCCGCCCAGGTCGACTGGATCGGCGGCCTGCTGAAAATGCCGCGCCGCTACCTGGTGGACCTGCACCACGTGGTCGAGCGCGACAAGTACATGTCCAAGACCCACGTGGCCACTGCCGGCGGCTTCGTGCTCGCCGCGCTGCTGGCCATCCTCGTGCACGGCTTCGGCCTGCACAGCCGCATCCTCGGCTTCGCGCTGCTGGCGGCCACCGCGCTGATGTTCACCGGCGCGCTGTTCGTCGCCAAGCGCCGTCTCGACCCGCCGTCGCGCCTGTCGAAAGGCCCGTGGATGCGCCTGCCGAAAAGCCTGCTGATGTTCTCGGCGAGCTTCTTCATTGCCACCCTGCCGGTGGCCGGCATCCTGCCGGAAGGTTTCGGCGGCTGGTTCCTGGCTGCGATCCTCGCCATTGGCGTGGCCTGGGGCGTGTCCGAGCTGTTCTTCGGCATGACCTGGGGCGGCCCGATGAAGCACGCCTTCGCCGGTGCCCTGCACCTGGCCTGGCACCGCCGTTCCGAGCGCTTCGGTGGCGGCCGTTCCACTGGCTTGAAGCCGCTGGACCTGGCCGACCCCATGGCGCCGCTGGGCGTGGAAAAGCCCACTGACTTCACCTGGAACCAGCTGCTGGGCTTCGACGCCTGCGTGCAGTGCGGTAAGTGCGAGGCCATGTGCCCGGCCTTCGCCGCCGGCCAGCCGCTGAACCCGAAGAAACTCATCCAGGACATGGTCATCGGCCTGGCCGGTGGCAATGACGCCAACTTCGCAGGCTCTCCGTATCCGGGCAAGCCGCTGGGCGAACACAGCGGCGGTCCGCACCAGCCGATCGTCGCGCTGGACGGCAAGGCCCTGGTGGACGCCGAGACCCTCTGGTCCTGTACCACCTGCCGCGCCTGCGTCGAGGAGTGCCCGATGATGATCGAGCACGTCGATGCCATCGTCGACATGCGCCGTCACCTCACCCTGGAAAAAGGTGCGACCCCGAACAAGGGCGCCGAGGTGCTGGAAAACCTCATCGCCACCGACAACCCCGGCGGCTTCGCCCCCGGCGGCCGGCTGAACTGGGCGGCGGACCTGAACCTGCCGCTGATGAGCGACAAGCAGCAGGCCGACGTGCTGTTCTGGGTCGGCGACGGTGCCTTCGACATGCGCAACCAGCGCACCCTGCGCGCCTTCGTGAAGATCCTCAAGGCCGCCAACGTCGACTTCGCCGTGCTCGGCCTGGAAGAGCGCGACAGCGGTGACGTGGCCCGTCGCCTGGGCGATGAAGCCACCTTCCAGACCCTGGCCAAGCGCAACATCGCCACCCTGGCCAAGTACCGCTTCAAGCGCATCGTCAGCTGCGACCCGCACAGCTTCCACGTGCTGAAGAACGAGTACGGCGCGCTGGGCGGCAACTACCAGGTGCTGCACCACACCACCTTCATCGACGAACTGGTGCAGAAGGGTTCGCTGAACCTCGGCCAGAGCAAGGCCGACAGTGTGACCTACCACGACCCGTGCTACCTCGGCCGCTACAACGGCGAGTACGAAGCCCCGCGCAACGTGCTCAAGGCCATCGGCATCCAGGTCAAGGAAATGGAACGCTCAGGCTTCCGCTCGCGCTGCTGCGGCGGTGGCGGCGGCGCTCCGATCACCGACATCCCCGGCAAGCAGCGGATTCCCGACATGCGCATGGTCGACATCAAGGAAACCGGCGCCGAGCTGGTGGCCGTAGGCTGCCCGCAGTGCACCGCGATGCTCGAAGGCGTGGTCGCCCCGCGCCCGGAGATCAAGGACGTTGCCGAACTGGTCGCCGAGGTCCTCATCGAGGCCACCGAGGTGGCGGCAAAAAAGCCGTCGCTGGCCAAGCGTGACGAAATGGCGGAGGTGCATTGATGACTCTCCAGACTCGTACGCTGCACGAACCTGTAGGAGCGAGCTTGCTCGCGAACCGCCCCAACTTCGGTGCTGATCCGTTCGCGAGCGAGCTCGCTCCTACGAAAAGCACTTTCGCGCTGGAGGTCCTCGCATGAGCGACATCATCCGCCGCGATCCCCGCGCCGAGTGGATCGCCCGCAACCGCCTGCATCCGCTGCACGCGGCCATGCAGTCCGCCCAGGGTGGCGAGAGCCGCTGGATGGGCCCCAATGGCGTGCTCCGCAAGAACCCCCACGCGGTCGGCTTCATCGGGCCCAACGGCATCAAGCGCATCGACCGCTCCGGTGGCCAGCAGGGCACCGGCGGCAAGCGCAGCAGCGCGCCGGAAGTGGTGCAACTGCCGCTGGTGACCATCGAGCAACCGGCCTTCCTGATCGCCGTGGTGCCGGACATGGTCGGCGGTCGCCTCTCCAGTCACGACCGCGACCTGCTGGGCCTGGCCCGCAAGCTCGCCGGCAGCGACGGCGCGGTGCTGGCCGTGGTGTTCGGCGAGCACAAGGAAACCGCCTTCGACACCGCTGGCGTCGACCGCCTGCTGCAGATCGAAGGCAGCGAATACGACGGCTACGCCCCGGAGCAACGGGTGCTGGCGCTGCGCTCGGCGAACAGCCAGTTCGCCCCGCGCCACTGGCTGCTGCCCGACAGCCGCACCGGTGGCGGCGAACTCGGCCGGCGCCTGGCGGCGAGCCTGGGCGAGCGCCCGGCGACCCGCGTCTGGCAGGCCGAGGGCGAGCGCTGCGTCGGCCGCGCCGGCGCCGGCCAGCAGGACCTGCACCGTGATCTGCCGCGCCTGATCCTGGCGGCCGCCGAGTGCGCCGAACCGGTCAGCGAGACCCGCCATGAAGCGCGCGCCGTCGAACTGGACAGCAACGTCGCCCGCAACCTCCCGCGCATCGAGGACCTTGGCCCGGTGGCCGTGGACCCGGCGCAGATTCCCATGGCCGAAGCGGAGTTCATCCTCTCCGGCGGCAACGGCATCAAGGACTGGGACCTGTTCCACCGCGCCGCCGTGGCCCTCGGCGCCACCGAAGGCGCTTCCCGCGTGGCGGTGGACGACGGCCACATGCCGCGTGCCCGCCAGGTCGGCGCCACTGGTACCTGGGTCACCGCGCGGGTCTATCTCGCGGTGGGCATCTCCGGGGCGATCCAGCACCTGCAGGGCATCGGCTCCTGCGACAAGGTGGTGGCGATCAACATGGACCCGGGCTGCGACATGATCAAACGTGCCGACCTCTCGGTGATCGGCGATTCCACCGCGATCCTCAAGGCGCTGATCGAGCTGGCAGAGGCCTATCGCAATGGAGCGGCGCGTGATGCGGCTTAAAGGCTTCTGGTGTGCAGGATTGCATCGGCTTGGTCGCCGCACCGAGCGCTCGGCCGGGCTTCACCCTCTTCCCTTGGGAGAGGGCCGGGGTGAGGGTGCTCTTGCCCTGGACCATCTTCCCGTGAGTGACGCGCTGCGCCACTCGCTTTTCGAGGTTGCGTTATGAACGACCTGAACATCGTCACCCTGGTCTCCATCGGCGCCCACCCGGCGTCCGGCCGCGCGCGTCGCGCCGAGCAGGATGCCCGCGCGGTGGAGCTGGGCCTGCGCCTGGCCGGCAAGCGCCTGCGTGTGGTGCACGCCGGCAACGCCGAGGAAGAAGCGCTGCGCGGCTACCTGGGCATGGGCCTGGACGAGCTGGCGGTGCTGGAACAACCCGCCGGTGCCGACGCCCTGCCGCCGCTGGCGGCATACCTGGCGGACAGCGACGCCCAGCTGGTGCTCACCGGCACCCAGGCGGAAACCGGGGAAGGCTCCGGCATGCTGCCCTTCCTGCTCGCCGAGCGCCTGGGCTGGCCGCTGGTGGTGGGGCTGGCGGAAGTGGAAAAGGTGGAGAACGGCAGCGCCCAGGTACTGCAGGCCTTGCCGCGCGGCCAGCGCCGCCGGCTGAAGGTGCGCCTGCCCTTCGTTGCCAGCGTCGACAACGCCGCTCCGGTCGCCCGGCAAAGCGCCTTCGGCCCGGCCCGGCGCGGCTACCTGGAAGCGTCCGAGGTGGAAGTGGTGGACGATCCGCTGCTGGCCGAGGGCAACCTGCAACCCGCGCGCCCGCGTCCCAAGCGCCTGAAAGTGATCAAGGCCAAGACCGGCGCCGAACGGATGAAGGCCGCCACTGCCAAGGCTTCCGGCGGCACCGGCCAGGTGCTCAAGGACCTGTCGCCCGAGGCGGGCGCCGAGGCGATCTTCAAGCTGCTGCGCGAGGAAGGCGTGATTCGCGTCTGACCGAGCTGAACTGCTCTTCGTAGGAGCGAGCTTGCTCGCGAACCCGCCCGGCTGAGGTGTGGCCGGCAAACACTGTTCGCGAGCAAGCTCGCTCCTACAAAATCGCGCCTCTGCCTTCCTGGTAATTTCCGTAGAAGCGGACTTGGCCCGCGATTTTCCGGTCCAACCCCCGGTGGCGGCAGGAAATTATTGAAACCACAAGAAAAAGCGTCTCTAAGCCATTGAATTGACAGCATACGGCTTGTCCGAAGATCGCCGTTTTCGCTGGCCCCGCGGCGCCCCTTTCTTTATCCTCCGCACCCTTTGAAAGGCTTTGCGGAGGCTCCCATGCTTGATTCCACCCTCGAACAACTTGAACAGCTGGTCGCCGAACTGCTGCAGCAGAACGAAGTGCTGGTGCAGGACAACGCCGCCGTGCGCGAAGAGCTGCTCAAGGCCCGTGAGGAAAACGACAGCCTGCAACTGTCGCTCATGGAGCAGGAAGAGAAGCACAACGCGACCGCCACCCGCCTGCAGGCGCTGATCCGCCGCGTCAGCGACAGCCGCGCCCACGCATGAGTGGCGACGGCGTCCGCGTCCTGCGCATCCTCGGACGCGAATACAGCGTCCGTGCGCCGGCCGGTGAAGAGCGCCGGCTGCAGGATGCGGCCGCGCTGTTGCAGGCGGAGATTGCCGCCAGCAAGAAGAAATTCCCCTACGTCACCAGCAATGAATTGATGGTGCTCTCCGCGCTCAACCTCTGCGCCCGCCAGCTTGGCGACGAGGTCCCGGAGCGTGACGATGCGGACGCCGTGGAGCGTATCGCCGCCCTCAACCGCCGGATTCTCGATCACCTGCAGCGGCAGGATTGATTCCCAGCGCGTCCATTTCGAGCCGGCCCTTACGGAACCATGGCTGCGATGCTCTTCGCAGGGCGTATAGCGCTCCGCGTTATACGCCGGTCGGCCTTGATCTCACGGCACTCCGAACTCAGCCCGGCACCGATGACGAATCGCGGTGTATCGGCGTATAACCGCGAACGGTTATACGCCCTGCGTCGCTGCCGCCTTGCCCGGCTTTCCCCTCACCCCAGCCCTCTCCCGGAGGGAGAGGGGGCAGGTCGTGCCGGCTGACGCCATGGTTTCATCCTGCTCCGAACGGTCCCCTCTCCCCCTGGGAGAGGGTTAGGGTGAGGGCCGACCCGCGCGCAGAACCATTGCGTAGGAGCCGACTTCGTCCGCGATGTTTTTGGCGTGCCCGAATCACAGGCAAAAAAAGGGGACACCGGGGTAAGCGGTGTCCCTTCTAAAGGAGAGTGGGCCCAAAGGCCCCTCAACCGGTGAGACGTGGCGCTCCGGGTAAACCCGCAGCGCCGGGTATAAAAGAAGGGACCGGGGGTAACCAATCCCTGAAAGGTGAGGGAGGAATACTCCCCCTCAACCGGTGAGACGTGCCCGGCTCGCGCCGGGCGGATGATCAGGCGCGCAGCGGAATCAGGCGCGGGGCGATCATGTTTTCCGGCTTGAGGATGTCGGCCAGGGTGGCCTCGTCCAGGAGCTTCTCCTCGCGTACCAGTTCCAGGACGCCGCGGCCGGTTTCCAGCGCGGTCTTGGCGATACGGGTGGCGTTCTCGTAGCCGATGTAGGGGTTCAGCGCGGTCACCAGGCCGATGCTGTGCTCCACCAACTGGTGGCAACGTTCGACGTTGGCGGTGATGCCGGTGATGCAGTGCTCGCGCAGCATGTCCATGGCGCGCTGGAGCAGGCGGATCGAGTCGAGCACCTTGTAGGCGATCAGCGGCTCCATCACGTTCAGCTGCAGCTGGCCGCCTTCGGCAGCGATGGTCAGTGCCAGGTCGTTGCCCATGATTTCGAAGGCGCACATGTTCACGGCCTCCGGGATCACCGGGTTGACCTTGCCCGGCATGATCGAGCTGCCCGGCTGGCGAGCCGGCAGGTTGATCTCGTTGATGCCGGTACGCGGACCGCTGGAGAGCAGGCGCAGGTCGTTGCAGATCTTCGACAGCTTGACCGCGGTACGCTTGAGCATGCCGGAGAACAGCACGAAGGCGCCCATGTCGGAGGTGGCTTCGATCAGGTCGGCGGCCGGGACGACCGGCTGGCCGCTGATGGCTGCCAGGCGCTCGACGGCCAGCTTCTGGTAGCCGGGGTCGGCGTTGATGCCGGTGCCGATGGCGGTGCCGCCGAGGTTCACTTCGGTCAGCAGTTCCGGCGCCAGACGACGCAGGCGGTCGAGGTCTTCGCCCAGGGTGGTGGCGAAGGCTTTGAATTCCTGGCCGAGGGTCATCGGCACAGCGTCCTGCAGCTGGGTACGGCCCATCTTCAGTACGCCGGCGAACTCTTCGCCCTTGGCGGCGAAGGCCTGGATCAGGCTGTCGAGGCTGGCCAGCAGGGTGTCGTGACCCAGCAGCAGGCCCAGGCGGATGGCGGTCGGGTAGGCGTCGTTGGTCGACTGCGCCATGTTCACATCGTTGTTCGGGTGCAGGTACTTGTACTCACCCTTGGCATGGCCCATGGCTTCGAGCGCGATGTTCGCGATGACTTCGTTCGCGTTCATGTTGGTCGAGGTGCCGGCGCCGCCCTGGATCATGTCCACCACGAACTGGTCGTGGAAGTCGCCACGGATCAGGCGAGCACAGGCTTCGCTGATGGCGGCGTGCTTCTCGGTCGACAGGTGGCCGAGCTGGTGGTTGGCATCGGCTGCCGCTTGCTTGACCATCGCCAGACCGACGACGAGCTTCGGGTAGTGCGACAGCGGCACGCCCGAGAGGCGGAAGTTGTTCACAGCGCGCAGGGTCTGGATGCCGTAGTAGGCGTCAGAAGGTACTTCGAGGGTGCCGAGGAGGTCTTTCTCGATGCGGAACGATGCAACAGGGGACATGACGGGGATTGTCTCAGAGAAACACGGCCAGTGCCGCGATGCCCGGTAGACTAGGGATTTCGCCGATCGGCGGCCAATGCTGTTAAAAGCTGCCTCATGCACAAACGGCATAATGTACGCTGTGACGAATGGATGACGGCGAGCGTGTGGCTGTGCTACGCGCGCCCGGCTCCTGACCAATCGATCAAGCGCGGCGCCGCGCTGGAGATGACGTGAACCTCGAAACCAAATGGCTGGAAGACTTCAGCACCCTGGCCGCCACCCGCAGCTTTTCCCAGGCGGCGGAGAAACGCTTCGTGACGCAGCCGGCGTTCAGCCGGCGCATCCGCAGCCTGGAGGACGCTCTCGGGCTGACCCTGGTGAACCGCCAGCGCACCCCCATCGAGCTGACCGAGGCCGGGCAGCTGTTCCTGGTCACCGCCCGCGCGGTGGTCGAGCAGCTCGGCCAGGTGGTGCGCCACCTGCACCACCTCGAAGGCGGGCAGGGCGAGGTGCTGCAATTCGCCGCTGCCCACTCCCTGGCGCTGGGGTTCTTCCCTTCGTGGATCGCCCGCCTGCGCTCCGAGGGCCTGAACATCGCCAGCCGCCTGGTGGCGACCAACGTCGGCGAGGCCGTGCACCTGCTGCGCGAAGGTGGCTGCGACCTGATGCTGGCCTTCTATGACCCGGACGCCGCGTTGCAGATGGACCCGGAAGTCTTCCCTTCGCTGCACCTGGGCCGCACCGAGATGCTCCCGGTGTGCGCGGTGAACTCCGCCGGCCTGCCGCTCTATGACCTGGACAGCGGCCAGAGCGTGCCGCTGCTGGCCTACAGCGCCGGCGCCTTCCTCGGCCGCGGGGTGAACCTGCTGCTGCGCCAGCGCAACCTGCGCTACACCACCGTCTATGAAACGGCGATGGCCGACAGCCTCAAGAGCATGGCGCTGCAAGGCATGGGCGTGGCCTGGGTGCCGCGCCTGAGCATGGAGTCGGAGCTGGCGCGCGGCGAGCTGGCGCTGTGCGGCGGTCCGCACTGGATCGTCCCGCAGGAGATTCGCCTGTATCGCTGCGCCCTGGTGCGCAAGGCGCAGATCCGCCTGCTGTGGCGCAAGCTGGAGGGCGGGCTGGGGTTGGGCGAGACGTCCTGAGGCGCCGACTGCGTAGGGCGTACAACCGTTCGCGGTTGTACGCCGATACACCGCACTCATGGTTGGCGTCATGGCCGAGCCTGGAGCGCCCTGAAGTCGCGGCTCCGCGATGCTTTCGTAGGAGCAACTGTCTTGTCCCGGCTGAATCTGTGCCAGGGCTTTCCCTCTCACCCCAGCCCTCTCCCTCAGGGAGAGGGAGCCAGATCGTGCCGGCTGACAGAGTAGTTTCGTACTGCACCGGACGGTCCCCTCTCCCGCTTGCGGGAGAGGGTTAGGGTGAGGGGCCCTTGATCTTGTAGGAGCGGAGCCTCTCCGCGAAATCCCGGCGAAGCCGGGACACTCATTACGACCGGTTCGCGGATAAGGCCGGAGTGGTGAGGCGCGGGACGAGAGCCCGTCCCGCGCGTTGGTCCTACATCTCCACCACGATCCGCCCTTCGATCTGCCCGGCGCGCATGCGGTCGAGGATGGCGTTGATGTCATCCAGCTTGCCGGCGCTGACGGTGGCCTTGACCAGGCCTTCGCCGGCGAAGTCGAGCGCTTCCTGGAGGTCGGCGCGGGTGCCGACGATGGATCCGGTGATGTGCAGGCCCTTGAGCACCACGTCGAAGATCGGCGTGGGGAAGTCGCCCGGCGGCAGGCCGACCAGTGACACGGTGCCGCCGCGGCGGGCCATGCCGATGCCCTGGCCGAAGGCGCTGTTGGACACCGCTGTGACCAGCACGCCGTGGGCGCCGCCGATATCGCGCTGCACCACTTCGACCGGGTCTTCCTTCTTCGCGTTGATGGTCAGGCTGGCACCCAGGCGCTTGGCCAGCTCCAGCTTGGCGTCATCCACGTCGACCGCCACCACGTGCAGGCCCATGGCCTTGGCGTACTGCACGGCGACGTGGCCGAGGCCGCCGATGCCGGAGATCGCCACCCACTGGCCGGGGCGTGCTTCTGTTTCCTTCAGGCCCTTGTAGACGGTGACGCCCGCGCAGAGGATCGGCGCGATCTCGGTGAAGCCGACATTTTTCGGCAGGATGCCGACATAGTTCGGGTCCGCCAGTACGTACTCGGCGTAGCCGCCGTTCACCGAATAGCCGGTGTTCTGCTGGTGCTCGCACAGGGTTTCCCAGCCGGTCAGGCAGTGCTCGCAGCAGCCGCAGGCGGTGTACAGCCAGGGCACGCCGACACGGTCGCCTTCCTTCACGCGGGTGACGCCGGCACCGACCGCGGCGACGAAACCGACGCCTTCATGGCCGGGAATGAAGGGCAGGGCAGGCTTCACCGGCCAGTCGCCTTCGGCAGCGTGAAGGTCGGTGTGGCAGACGCCGGAGGCTTCGATCTTCACCAGAATCTGTCCGGGGCCGGGCAGCGGGACTTTGACTTCCTCGATCCGCAGCGGCTCGCCAAAGGCATGGACGACGGCGGCTTTCATGGTCGTGGGCAGGGTCATGGACATTGCACTCGCTCCTTGAAGGGTGAGGTTCCTGCCCCATCCGGGCAGGGTTGTCAGACGAGTCTGAGCCTCTGAGCCTAGGCCATCTTGAGCTACGGCAAGCTTTTCCGAAGTTGTCGCGGCCTCCGTCGGCTTCTGAATGACGAAATCGGGACCAACGGTCACGCACAGTGCACTCCGCTGCGCCCTTTGCGGTATACTGCGCCGCCTTCAAGCCGGCACTGCCCGCCGGTTTGGCCACGTACAAGCCACGCCCCGACGAGCGTGGCTTGTTGGTTTCTGACGCGCACAAGAGCGCACTTGAGAGAGGCACGACGATGAGCGCACTGGTTGGCGTGATCATGGGTTCCAAATCCGACTGGAGCACCCTGAGCCACACCGCGGACATGCTGGACAAGCTCGGCATTCCGTACGAAGTGAAGGTGGTTTCCGCCCACCGCACCCCGGACCTGCTGTTCCAGTACGCCGAAGAGGCCGATGGCCGCGGCATCGAAGTGATCATCGCCGGTGCCGGCGGTGCCGCCCACCTGCCGGGCATGTGCGCCGCCAAGACCCACCTGCCGGTGCTCGGCGTGCCGGTGCAGTCCTCCATGCTCTCGGGCGTCGACTCGCTGCTGTCCATCGTGCAGATGCCGGCGGGCGTCCCGGTCGCCACCCTGGCCATCGGCAAGGCTGGCGCCACCAACGCAGCACTGCTGGCCGCCAGCATCCTGGGCGGCAAGTACCCGAAATATCACGAAGCGCTGAAGCAGTTCCGCACCACCCAGACCGAATCGGTCTTGGACAATCCGGACCCGCGCGACGCGTGAGCAATGGGCGCCCGCGCGGCGCCCCCGAACAGTGTCAGCAAGCACAGGCTCGAACCATGAAAATCGGTGTCATCGGTGGCGGTCAGCTCGGCCGCATGTTGTCCCTGGCGGGTACGCCGCTGGGCATGAACTTCGCCTTCCTCGATCCGGCTCCGGACGCCTGCGCGCAAGCGCTCGGCGAGCACATCCGCGCCGATTACAGCGACCAGGAGCACCTGCGTCAGTTGGCCGATGAAGTCGACCTGGTGACCTTCGAGTTCGAGAGCGTGCCGGCCGAGACCGTGGCCTTCCTCTCTCAGTTCGTGCCGGTCTACCCGAACGCCGAATCGCTGCGCATCGCCCGCGACCGCTGGTTCGAGAAGTCCATGTTCAAGGACCTGGGCATCCCCACCCCGGCCTTCGCCGATGTGCAGTCCCAGGCTGATCTCGACGCCGCGGTAGCCAGCATCGGCCTGCCGGCGGTGATGAAGACCCGCACCCTGGGCTACGACGGCAAGGGCCAGAAGGTGCTGCGCAAGCCCGAGGACGTCACCGGCGCCTTCGCCGAGCTGGGCAGCGTGCCCTGCATCCTCGAAGGCTTCGTGCCCTTCACTGGCGAAGTCTCGCTGGTGGCGGTACGCGCCCGCGATGGCGAAACCCGCTTCTACCCGCTGGTGCACAACACCCACGAGAGCGGCATCCTGCGCCTGTCCGTGGCCAGCACTGACCACCCGCTGCAGAAGCTGGCCGAAGACTACGTCGGCCGCGTGCTGGACAAGCTGCAGTACGTCGGCGTGCTGGCCTTCGAGTTCTTCGAGGTCGACGGCGGCCTGAAGGCCAACGAGATCGCTCCGCGCGTGCACAACTCCGGCCACTGGACCATTGAAGGCGCCGAGTGCAGCCAGTTCGAGAACCACCTGCGCGCCGTTGCCGGCCTGCCGCTGGGCTCCACCGCCAAGGTGGGCGAGAGCGCCATGCTCAATTTCATCGGCGAAGTGCCGCCGGTGGCCGACGTGCTGAACATCGCCGACTGCCACCTGCACCACTACGGCAAGGCCTTCAAGGCCGGGCGCAAGGTCGGCCACGCCACCTTGCGCAGCGCCGATCTGCCGACGCTCAAGGCGCGCATCGCCGAAGTCGAGGCGCTGATCGCCAAGGCCTGACGGTTGGCTGATTCGCGTATGAAAAAGCCGCGTCAATCGCTGACGCGGCTTTTTTTCTGCCTGATTTCCAGAGTGCTGTAAGGGCCGCGAAACACCGACGCTCGCTCTGCCGCGCGGGGAAACACGGAACGCCGGCCTTTTCTACACTGTCCCATGACAGGCGCGCACCCACCGCGCTCAACCCACAAGGAGGGACTGTCATGGGATTAATCGGAACCATCGTCATCGGCCTGATCGTCGGACTCATCGCACGCTTTCTGAAGCCCGGCGATGACAGCATGGGCTGGATCATGACCATCCTGATCGGCATCGGCGGCTCGCTGTTGGCCACCTACGGCGGCCAGGCGTTGGGCATCTATGCCGCGGGCCAGGCGGCGGGCTTCATCGGCGCGGTGATCGGCGCCATCGTCCTGCTGGTCATTTACGGTCTGATCAAGAAGAATTGACGGTGATTTCCGGCCCTCTCCCGCCAGGGGGAGGGCGCTGGAGGAACATCCCGCCTGTGCCCGACCGGGCCTTTCGAGTCCACGATGCGCCGTACATTGCTCGCCTGCAGCCTGGTGCTGCTGACTTCCCTGGCGTCCGCCGCCGAACTTCCCGAAACCGACTGGCTGTCCCTGATGCCGCCCAGCGACCGCAAGGCGCTCGAAGACATGCCGGAAATCACCCACAACGGCCCCGAGGCCAATGGCACCTTCACCAACAAGGGCGGCCTGAAGCAGAGCGACAAGAAGCTGCCGCAGGTGATGTATTCCACCCGAACCGTCGCCGCGCTGAACGGTAAGGCAC
This sequence comes from Pseudomonas sp. PSE14, assembly GCF_029203285.1. Lineage (NCBI taxonomy): Bacteria > Pseudomonadati > Pseudomonadota > Gammaproteobacteria > Pseudomonadales > Pseudomonadaceae > Pseudomonas > Pseudomonas sp. PSE14. The sequence goes on along the minus strand of NZ_CP115669.1, from coordinate 5,780,937 downwards.
TGCGCTTGGGCGGCTACCCGGTACCGCTGGAGAATGATGCCAAGGGCCGGGTCACCGAGTTCTTCCTGGTGCCCTATCCGGGCGCCTGCATCCACGTGCCGCCGCCGCCGCCGAACCAGATCGTGCTGGTGCGCTACCCCAAGGGCATCAAGCTCGACGACATCTACAGCCCCATCTGGGTCAGCGGCACGCTGAAGATCGAGAAGGTCAGCAACGAAATGGCCGACGCGGCCTACGCCATCGATGACGCCAAGGTGCGGCCGGTGGAGGAGAGCGATCTGTAAGAGCCGGCTTTTGTAGGAGGGACTCTGTCCGCGATTGGAATGGTGCCGGCGCAGTTCGCGAGGGACCGTAGGGCGTATAACGCTCCGGGTTCAGCCGTGGCGCTGACCATGGGGTGGGGGTATCGGCGTACAATCGCGAACGGTTGTACGCCCTACGGCTCAGCTTTTCAGCGGCTCACTCCAGATTTCCACCTTCATCGTCTCGCTGCGCCCCGGCGCCACGCTCATCACGTCGTCCCAGACCCGCGCGGTCTCGATGCACAGCATGTTTTCCCAGGCGTCGTCGGGGAACTGCGACAGGCGCGCGGCCTTGTCGATCCACGGGTTCCATACCACCGCCGAGCGCGAGCCGCTGGCCTGGATGTGGATACCGCGCTCCCAGAGCGGATCGCGGATCACCAGGCGCTTCTCCACGTCCAGGTAGATGCGGTCGGTTTCCCCGGCGATGCGCACCAGGCCGTGCTGCTGGCGCTCCTCCCAGTTCTCCAGGGTTTCGATGTAACGGCAGCCCTGCAGGCCGTCGATGCTGATCTCGCGACTGTTGCTCACTGCGAAGTAGGTGTGCAGCGCCTGGCTGATCGGCAGCGGCTTGTCGCCAAGGTTGTGGGTGGTCATTTCCAGGACCAGGCGCTCGCCGAAGCGCATCACCAGTTCCAGGCGAGCCGAGTGCGGCCAGCCGGGCAGGCCGTGGCGGGCATCGATGCTGAAGTGCACGGCCAGCTCGCCCAGCTCGTCGGCGATGTCGTCCAGCTGCCAGTCCACTGCGCGCACCAGGCCGTGGGCCGGGGCGCTGTCGCCGGCGAAGGCGGCCCGGACATCCACTGGGTTGCGCTCCAGGTTGCCGAACCAGGGCCAGCACACCGGAACGCCACCACGCAGGGACTGGCCATGGTGGAACTCGGCGGTTTCGCTCAGCCACACCAGCGGCGGCTGCTCGTGGGGCTGGTAACTCAGCAGTTGTGCGCCCTGTTGGGCGATCAGGGCCTCACCATGGGCGGTGTGGATGCGCCAGCAGGGCAGTTCGTCGACCTGCACCTGCTCGACACGGGGAGTCTGGATATCGCTGCTCATGGTGGTCTCCGGGGCTGCGATGGGAAGGATTCAGTATCACCGATCCTCCGCACGTCGGGCAGTTCCCGGAGAATGAAAAGATCAGCGCAGGCGCAGGTCCGCCAGGTGCCTCCGCTGCAGCCCTTCGCTGTCGAAGTTGGATGCACCCAGCCAGGCCTCGAAGGCCTGCTGGCAGCGTGGCCACTCGCTGTCGATGATGGAGAACCAGGCCGTGTCGCGGTTATGGTCCTTCACCACCATGTGCTGGCGGAAGGTGCCCTCGAAGGTGAAGCCCAGGCGTTGCGCCGCGCGCATCGAGCGGGCGTTGAGCGCGTTGCACTTCCATTCCAGGCGTCGGTAACCCAGTTCGAAGGACAGCCGGGCGAGCAGGTAGACCGCCTCGGTGGAGCCCGGGGTGCGTTGCATGACGCGGCCGAAGGCGATGTGGCCGATCTCGATCACGCCGTCCCTGGGGGTGATGCGCAGGAAGCTGAGCAGGCCCACGGCGTGGCCGCTGGCGCGGTCGATCACGGCGAAGAACATCGGGTCGGCGCTGGCGGCGTTGCCGGCCAGCCACTCGTCGAAGCTCGCCCGTTCGCTGAACGGGCCGTAGGGCAGGTAGTCCCACAGCCGCGGGTCACAGTCCGGGCCTTGCAGCGCCTGCCACAGGTCGTCGCCGTGGGTGGCCGGGTCCAGTGGCGCCAGGTTCACGTAGCGGCCGGGCAGGGTGCGGCGTTCGGGGCTGGCGACCGGGCGCCAGTTAAGGGGGTGTTGCTCAGTCATGGGGCGCTCCCGGTCAGATGATCTTGCGGTACTGGACGAAGCCGGAACGGTCGGCGATCCGGTCGTAGAGGAACATGGCGTCGGTGTTGGTCTCGTGGGTCAGCCAGTGCACCCGCGAGGCGCCGTTGGCGCGGGCGTCGGCGTAGACGTGCTCGATCAGCGCCGCGCCGATGCCGCCACCGCGCTGGTCTTCGGCGACGAACAGGTCCTGCAGGTAGACGTAGTCGCCCTGGGTCCAGCAGGAGCGGTGGTAGATGAAATGCACCATGCCGATGGCAACGCCGCCCCTCCAGGCGAGGGCGGCGTGCATGGGCTCGGCGGGGTCGAGGAAGCGCTGCCAGGTCAGGGCGCTGGTGGCCTCATCGATGGTGGTCTTGTAGAAGCGCTGGTAACCCTGCCAGAGCGGCAGCCAGGCGGCGTGATCGGCAGTGGTGACAGGGCGGATCTCGACAGCGGAAGACATGGTGACGGCCTTGTTTGGGTTGGAATGGTTACAGCCTAGGTTGGGAATTGGTTCTGCTAAAGAGCCATTCATGGTGAAATCAAAGGAACCATTGCCGTCCCTTCGGAATTCACCCGCATGAGTGTCCCGCTGCCCTTCAACCCTTCCGGCATTCGCCTCGATCCCGCGCGTCCGCTGGGTGTGCAACTGTTCCAGGCGCTACGCGAGCGCATCCTCGACGGCCGCCTGGCGGCGCGCTCGCGATTGCCGGCGAGCCGCGACCTGGCGGCGTCCCTGGGCGTTTCGCGCAATACCGTGGTGCGCGCCTACGAGCAGCTTTATGCCGAGGGTTACATCGAAGGGCGCACCGGCGACGGCACCTATGTGGCCGATCGGGTTCAGCCATCGATGGACGCCGTGCGCGGCGAGGCGCGCAGTCCGGATGCGCCGTCACTCGAACGATTGGCGCGGCACCACCTGCCGCTGCCGCCCAGCGGTGCGCCGCGCGCCTTCCGCGTCGGCGTGCCGGCTTTCGACCTGTTCCCCTTCGACACCTGGGCACGGTTGCAGGCGCGCTTCTGGCGCGACCCGCCGCTGGACTGCCTGGGCTACGGCGACCCGGCGGGCGAGCAGCGCCTGCGCGAGCTGGTCGCCGCCTACCTGCGCAGCACACGCGGCCTGCATTGCGACGCCCAGCAGATCATCATCACCAGCGGCGCCCAGCAGGGCATCGCGCTGTGCGCCCAGGTGCTGCTGGCCGAAGGTGACGGCGCGGCCATCGAGAATCCCGGCTACCGCGCCGCTGGCCACGCCTTCGCCACGGCGGGCGCACGGCTGCACGGCGTGCCGGTGGATGCCGACGGCCTGTGCACTTCGCACCTGGAACGGCTGCCGGACTGCCGGCTGGTGTATGTCACACCCTCACACCAGTACCCGACCGGGGTGACCCTGTCCCTGGCACGGCGCCTGGAGCTGCTGGAATGGGCCGAGCGCAGCGGCGGCTGGATTGTCGAGGACGATTACGACGGCGAGTACCGCTACAGCGGAACGCCATTGATGCCGTTGGCGGCACTGGATCGCCATGACCGGGTGCTCTACGTCGGCACCTTCTGCAAGATCGCCTTCCCCGCGCTGCGCCTGGGCTACCTCGTGGTCCCTCCGGCGCTGGCGCAGGCCTTCGCCCGGCGTCGCGCGCTGGATGTGCGGCACTCGGAGGTCGGCACCCAGCGGGTGATGGCCGACTTCATCGCCGAAGGGCATTTCCAGCGTCACGTCCGCCGCATGCGCCGGGCGGCGCGCAGTCGGCGCGATGCCTTGCTGCGCGGCTGGCCGGAGGTCGCCGGCTGCGCTCCGATGCCGACGGTGGAAGCGGGGCTGCACCTGTGCGTGCGGGTCGACAGTCGCGAGCGCGAACTCGAACTGGTGCAGCGTGCGCTGGCCGTGGGTGTGGAGGTGAATGCGCTGAGCGACTACTGGCTGCCGGAGTCCACCGAGCCGGAAGATCAGCGCGCCGGGCTGGTCCTGGGCTTCGCGGCGGTGCCCGAGGCGCGGATCGCCGAAGCCTTGAAGGCGTTGCGCAAGGCGTGGCAGTAGGGCGTACAACCGTTCGCGGTTGTACGCCGATACACCATGCCTATCGGAACCTCCACGGTCGACCTCGGAGCGACCTGCGGCCTTGGTGAAACGGCGTATAACGTCGAACGTTATACGCGCTACGCTTCTGCGGCAGTGGAGAGTCCGTTACTCCCGCGAACGCGGAAGCCCGGCATCAGCCTGCCCCTCCCGCTCCGCCCAGTAGGTCTGCTTGTGCCCGCGCGCCTGGTAGTCCCGCGCCAGGGCTTCGGCCTCGGCGCGGGTCAGCTGGCGACGCATGACGAAGCGGTTGCCGTTGTCGTCCAGGCGCAGCAGGCACCAGTCCCGCTCAGGCATTGAAGGTCGAGGTCTTGCGCAGGCGCAGGGCGAGCAGTACCAGCATCACGCCGAAGAACACCGCGTAGGCGCCGATCACCCAGGCCACCGCGACCGCGCCGGCACCGGGGTTGGCGATCATCATCACCCCGAACAGCACCGACAGCGCCCCGGAAAGACCCAGCCACCATTCGTTGGCCAATGCCCTGCGCAGGCGGATTGCCGCGATGATCTGCAGCACGCCGATGACCAGCGCCCAGGCGGCGATCAGCATGAGCAGGCCGAGCGCCGTCAGCGCCGGCCAGAAGAACGCCACCAGCCCTGCGCCGACACCCAGCAGGCCGACCAGTACCAGCGGCCAGATCGGCCTGCCCGATTCGCGCATGCGCGCGGCGGCGAGCAGGGTGAACACCCCGTCGACGAAGGCGTAGGCGCCCCAGACCAGGACCAGCACGGCCAGGGCGATGGCCGGCCAGGCGAGCGCCAGCACACCGAAGATCACCGCCGCCACGCCGCGCAGGGCAATCCATTTCCAATGCTGGCCGAGGGCCTGCCAGAGGGGGTTGTCGCTCATGACCGTCTCCACGAAAGGTTTCGCAGACACCATAGTCGCTCGCCCGCGCACGTGCTTGGGCGGCCCAGGTCAACCCGCGGAAAAGAAAAGCCCGGCGCGGGGCCGGGCGAAAGGGCCTGCCTTGGCAGGCTGGCGGTGTCGGGCGACACCGCCGGGGAGATCAGGCCGCGGGTGCCAGGGCCGGTGACGTGGCCTGGCCGTGCAGCGCCTCGTAATCCGCCTTCATGGCTTTGTAGAGGCCGAACATGAACAGGATCAGCACCGCCGAGAACGGCAGGCCGGCCAGCACCACCACGGTTTGCATGGCCGTGAAGTTGCCGGCGAACAGCAGGCCGATGGTCACCAGGGTGATCACTATCGACCAGAGGATACGCAGCCAGTGCGGGGCGTCCTCGTCGAGGTCGCCGCCCTGGCGCGACAGGTTGGCCAGCATCACCGAGCCGGAGTCGGCCGGGGTGAGGAACAGCACGAAGCCGACGAAGATCGACATGCCGATCACCACCTTGGCCAGCGGGTAGTGCTCCAGCAGCAGGTAGATCGACATCGACGGCTGCTCCAGCGCGGCCTTGCCCAGGTCGACGGCGCCGTGGTTCATCACCAGGTCCACCGCGCTGTTGCCGAACACCGAGAGCCAGGCGAGGGTGAAGCCCAGCGGGATCAGCAGCACGCCCATGACCAGCTCGCGCACGGTGCGGCCACGGGAAATACGGGCGATGAACATGCCGACGAAGGGCGCCCAGGAGATCCACCAGGCCCAGTAGAACAGGGTCCACAGACCCAGCCACTCTTCGTTCTTGCCAGCGCCGCCGCCGGTGTAGACGTAGAGGTCGAAGGTCTTGAGCACCAGTCCGTTGAGGTAGTCGCCGAGGTTCTGCACGAAGCCGTTGAGCAGCTCCAGGGTAGAACCGCAGACCAGCACGAACAGCAGCAGCGAGCTGAACAGCACGATGTTCAGGTTGGACAGCCGGCGGATGCCTTTCTCGATGCCGGACACCGCCGCAAGGGTGGCGACCAGGCTCATCACCAGCAGCACGATCAGCAGGGTGGTCTTGGAGTGCTCCATGCCGGTCAGGTACTCGATGCCCGAGGACACCTGCAGCGCGCCGATCCCCAGGTTGGTCACAAGACCGAGCAGGGTGACGAAGATGCCGAAGCAGTCCACCGCGTGGCCGGCGCCGCCCTTCACCCAGCGCTCACCGAGGATCGGCAGCAGCGCTGAACGCAGGGCCAGCGGTTGGCGGTGGCGGTAGGCGAAGTAGCCGACGGCCAGGCCGACCAGCGCGTAGATCGCCCAGCCGTGCACGCCCCAGTGCAGGAAGGTCAGCTGCAGCGCCTGGCGTGCCGCCTGAGGGGTGCCCGCCACGCCTTCCGGCGGATGGTAGAGGTGGTCGATGGGCTCGGAGGCAGCGAAGTACAGCAGCGAGATACCGATGCCGGAGGAGAACAGCATGCCGGCCCAGGCGCCATAGCTGAAGTCCGGCTTCTCATGGTCGGCGCCGAGTTTCAGCTGGCCGTAGCGCGAGAACGCGACCCAGAGGACGAAGAACAGATAGCTCCCGATGGCCAGCATGTAGTACCAGCCGAAACTGTGCGAGAGCCACGCTTGTGTACGGTTCAGGACCGCACCGGCGCTGTCGGGAAAGAGAATGAGGGCGGCGGTCAGAACCAGGATCAGCACGGTGGAACCGTAGAAGACGATCGGATTCAGACGTACCTGCTCGTTTGTTTTTATTGGCGAAGCAGTACTCATTTGGAGGATGACCCCATGACAGTGAACGCATGGCGGCCGGCGACGAGTGCGACTAAGGCACGGCGACGGGCCGCAAACCACAGACACAGCACTGCCGCATGACACTTACCACCTGGATTCTGCGATCCTTGAAGGTTGGATGGAAATGCGGCGATGAACGGCTCGGGCCCGCTTGCACACAAGGCTCGGAGAGGTTCACGGAGCGCAGCTTATTCTTAGTTGATTGAACGTTCAATAAAAACAAAATAGACTGGCCAACAAGTCGCCGGACGGCACAGGTACGTCCAGGCGAAGAGGAGAGACGAAATGCCAAAGGTCGGTATGCAGCCGATTCGCCGTTCCCAATTGATCCACGCCACTCTCGAGGCGGTGGACCAGGTGGGCATGGGTGACGCCAGCATCGCCCTGATCGCCCGCCTGGCGGGGGTCTCCAACGGCATCATCAGCCACTACTTCCAGGACAAGAACGGACTCCTGGAAGCGACGATGCGCCACCTGATGCTGGCGCTGAACAAGGCCGTCGGCGAACGCCGCCAGGCCCTGAAAGATGACGAGCCGCGCTCGCACCTGCGCGCGATCATCGAAGGCAACTTCGATGCGAGCCAGGTCAACGGGCCGGCGATGAAAACCTGGCTGGCGTTCTGGGCAACCAGCATGCACCAGCCGTCGTTGCGCCGCCTGCAGCGGGTCAACGACCACCGTTTGTATTCAAACCTGTGCTGCGAGCTGCGCCGGGTGTTGCCGATCGCCGAAGCGCGCGCGGCGGCCCGTGGGCTGGCAGCGCTGATCGATGGACTGTGGCTGCGTGGCGCGCTCTCGGGCGATGCCTTCGACACCGAGCAGGCACTGGCCATCGCGTACGACTACCTCGATCAACAACTGGCGAAACAGGCGGGATAGCCCGCTGCGCCGGCCTTGCGCACTGACACCTAATAAGAGAGGACACCATCACCATGGCTCGATTCGAAGTACAGAAGCTCTACATCGGCGGTCGCTACGTGGAAGCCACCAGCGGCGCCACCTTCGAAACCATCAATCCGGCCAACGGTGAAGTGCTCGCCCAGGTTCAGCGCGCCTCGAAGGACGACGTCGAGCGCGCCGTGCAAAGCGCGGTAGAAGGGCAGAAGGTCTGGGCGGCGATGACCGCCATGCAGCGCTCGCGCATCCTGCGCCGCGCTGTGGAAATCCTCCGCCAGCGCAACGATGAGCTGGCCGAACTGGAAACTCTCGACACCGGCAAGCCGCTGGCCGAGACCCGCAACGTCGACATCGTCACCGGCGCCGACGTGCTCGAGTACTACGCAGGCCTGGTTCCGGCCATCGAAGGCGAACAGATTCCGCTGCGCGAGACCAGCTTCGTCTACACCCGCCGCGAGCCGCTGGGCGTGGTCGCCGGCATCGGCGCCTGGAACTACCCGGTGCAGATTGCCCTGTGGAAATCCGCCCCGGCCCTGGCCGCCGGCAACGCGATGATCTTCAAGCCCAGCGAAGTTACCCCGCTGACCGCACTGAAACTCGCTGAAATCTACACCGAGGCCGGCCTGCCCGATGGCGTGTTCAACGTCCTCACTGGCAGCGGCCGCGAAGTCGGCCAGTGGCTGACCGAGCACCCGCTCATCGAGAAGATCTCCTTCACCGGCGGCACCTCCACCGGCAAGAAGGTCATGGCCAGCGCCTCGAGTTCCTCGCTCAAGGAAGTCACCATGGAGCTGGGCGGCAAGTCGCCGCTGATCATCTTCGAAGACGCCAACCTCGACCGCGCCGCCGACATCGCCGTCATGGCCAACTTCTTCAGTTCCGGCCAGGTGTGCACCAACGGCACCCGCGTGTTCATCCCGCGCAACCTGCAGGCACGCTTCGAGGAGAAGGTCGTCGAGCGCGTGAAGCGCATTCGCCTGGGCAGCCCGCAGGACGAAAACACCAATTTCGGTCCGCTGACCAGCTTCGCGCACATGGAGAGCGTGCTCTCCTACATCGAGTCCGGTAAGGAACAGAAGGCCCGCCTGCTGTGCGGTGGCGAGCGCGTCACCCAGGGCGAGTTCGCCAAGGGTGCGTACGTTGCGCCGACCGTGTTCACCGACTGCCGCGACGACATGACCATCGTCCGTGAGGAAATCTTCGGGCCGGTCATGAGCATCCTCGTCTACGACACCGAAGACGAAGCCATCCGCCGCGCCAACGACACCGAGTACGGCCTGGCCGCCGGCGTCGTGACCCAGGACCTGGCCCGCGCGCACCGTGCGATCCACCGTCTGGAGGCGGGCATCTGCTGGATCAACACCTGGGGCGAGTCGCCGGCCGAAATGCCGGTTGGCGGGTACAAGCAATCGGGTGTCGGTCGTGAGAACGGTCTGACCACCCTGGCTCACTACACTCGCATCAAATCCGTGCAGGTAGAGCTGGGCGACTACGCCTCGGTGTTCTGACCGCCGCGAGCGAGCCCTGAACGGCCGGTCGCAGGCCCCACTCCCTGACCACCGGCCATCCCGAATACGCAGACACCGACGCGCACGCGTCGCGGGCGGTGTCGTGCCTGAAAAAGAGGAAGGCCTGCATGTCCCAGGAATTCGACTACATCATCATCGGCGCCGGTTCCGCCGGTAACGTACTGGCGACCCGTCTGACCGAAGACGCCGACGTCAGCGTCCTGCTGCTCGAAGCCGGTGGCCCGGACTACCGCGCCGACTTCCGCACCCAGATGCCGGCCGCGCTGGCCTACCCGCTGCAGGGTCGTCGCTACAACTGGGCCTATGTGACCGATCCCGAGCCGCACATGAACAATCGCCGCATGGAGTGCGGTCGCGGCAAGGGCCTGGGCGGTTCCTCGCTGATCAACGGCATGTGCTACATCCGCGGCAACGCCATGGACTTCGATGGCTGGGCCCAGGCCAAGGGCCTGGAGGACTGGACCTACCTCGACTGCCTGCCGTACTTCCGCAAGGCCGAGACCCGCGACATCGGGCCGAACGATTACCACGGCGGCAACGGTCCGGTGAGCGTGACCACGCCCAAGGCCGGCAACAACCCGCTGTTCCACGCCATGGTCGAGGCCGGCGTGCAGGCGGGCTACCCGCGTACCGAAGACCTCAACGGCTACCAGCAGGAAGGCTTCGGTCCGATGGACCGTACCGTGACCCCGCAGGGCCGCCGCTCCAGCACCGCACGCGGCTACCTGGACCAGGCCCGCGAGCGTCCGAACCTGACCATCGTCACCCACGCGCTGACCGACCGCATCCTGTTCAGTGGCAAGCGCGCCGTCGGTGCGACCTATCTGCACGGCAACGACAACGACCTGAAGGAAGTCCGCGCTCGCCGCGAAGTACTGGTGTGCTCCGGCGCCATCGCCTCGCCACAGCTGCTGCAGCGTTCAGGTGTTGGCCCGTCGGCACTGCTGCGCGACCTGGGCATCGACGTGGTGCATGACCTGCCCGGCGTCGGCCAGAATCTCCAGGACCACCTGGAGATGTACCTGCAGTACGCCTGCAAGCAACCTGTCTCGCTCTACCCGGCGCTGCAATGGTGGAATCAGCCGCAGATCGGCGCGGAGTGGATGTTCCTCGGCACCGGCCTGGGTGCGAGCAACCAGTTCGAAGCCGGTGGCTTCATCCGCACCCGTCCGGAGTTCGAGTGGCCGAACATCCAGTACCACTTCCTGCCGGTGGCAATTAACTACAACGGCAGCAATGCGGTGAAGGAGCATGGCTTCCAGGCCCACGTCGGCTCCATGCGCTCTCCCAGCCGTGGCCGCATCAACGTGGTCTCTCGCGACCCGCGCAAGCACCCGAGCATCCTGTTCAACTACATGTCCACCGAGCAGGACTGGCAGGAGTTCCGCGATGGCATCCGCCTCACCCGCGAAATCATGAACCAGCCGGCACTCGATCCCTTCCGGGGCCGCGAGCTCAGCCCGGGCCTGGACAAGAAGAGCGATGCAGAACTGGATGCCTTCGTGCGCGAGCATGCGGAAACCGCCTTCCACCCCTCCTGCTCCTGCAAGATGGGCGAGGACGACATGGCGGTGGTCGACGGCCAGGGCCGTGTGCACGGCATGCAGGGGCTGCGCGTGGTCGACGCCTCGATCATGCCGCTGATCATCACCGGCAACCTCAACGCCACCACCATCATGATGGCCGAGAAGATCGCCGATAAGATCCGTGGCCGTGAGGCGCTGCCCCGCAGCACCGCTGACTACTACAAGGCCAACGGTGCTCCGGTGCGCGGAAAGCCGATGCGCTGATTCCGAAATAAAAAGACGGAGCGCGAAGACGAAAACGCCGGCGAGAGAGCCGGCGTTTTCAGTTTTCAGCCACGACGCGGAGGAACCGGACGGGTACGACCGCTGCCATCGATGGCGACGAAGACGAACACCGCTTCGGTGACCTTGCGCCACTCGCTGGACAGCGGGTCATCGCTCCACACCTCGACCAGCATGCGGATCGAGCTGCGGCCGACTTCCAGCGATTGCGTATAGAAGGAGAGCTGTGCGCCAACGGCGACCGGGACCAGGAAGGCCATGCGGTCGATGGCCACGGTGGCGACGCGGCCGCCCGCGATGCGGCTGGCCATGGCGGTACCGGCGAGATCCATCTGCGCCACCAGCCAACCACCGAAGATGTCGCCAAAGCCGTTGGTCTCGCGCGGCAGGGCGGTAATCTGCAGGGCAAGGTCACCCTGCGGGATGGGATCTTCTTGTTCGAGCTCGATCATAGGTCAGGGCCTCTTGCCCCCGGCGTACTCATGGTGAGGTTGTGGAAAAACTCTCCCAAGACACCTGCCGGTGCAAGGCCTTGGGACAGCTTTTGATCGGCCTGACAGCATTATATAGAGCAAGGCCGGCTACGACGACCGTAGGGTTTCGACTTTGCCCCGTCCACGCATGCCTGTGTCGTCAAAGCGCAATTTGCTATGGTTCGGCACCGGTGGCTCAACGTCGCCGTCATCTGCCTTGCCTGCCGAGAATAATCACAATGCCTTCTGTGAACGCTCCTGCCGCGCCCGCGTCACGTCCGTTGACCCGCAGCGACTACAAGACCCTGTCCCTGTCTGCCCTGGGCGGCGCCCTGGAGTTCTACGACTTCATCATCTTCGTCTTCTTCGCCACCGTGGTCGGCAAGCTGTTCTTCCCGGCCGACATGCCCGAGTGGCTGCGCCAACTGCAGACCTTCGGCCTGTTTGCCGCCGGTTACCTGGCCCGTCCGCTGGGCGGGGTGGTCATGGCGCACTTCGGCGACCTGCTGGGCCGCAAGAAGATGTTCACCCTGAGCATCTTCCTGATGGCGGTTCCCACGCTGATCATGGGCCTGCTGCCCACCTACGAGCAGATCGGCATCTGGGCGCCGCTGGCTCTGTTGCTGCTGCGTGTCATCCAGGGCGCCGCCATCGGTGGTGAAGTGCCGGGCGCCTGGGTCTTCGTCGCCGAGCACGTTCCGCACCGCCACGTGGGCTATGCCTGCGGCACGCTCACTTCGGGTCTGACCGCCGGCATCCTCATCGGTTCGCTGGTGGCGACGCTGATCAACAGCGTCTTCAGTGCCGAGGAGGTACGAGCCTATGCCTGGCGGATTCCGTTCCTGCTCGGCGGCATCTTTGGGCTGTTCTCCGTCTATTTGCGCCGCTGGCTGCACGAGACCCCGGTATTCGCCGAGCTGCAACTGCGCAAGCAACTGGCCGAGGAGGTACCGCTGGGTGTGGTGGTGCGCGAGCATCGTCCGGCGGTGGTGTTGTCCATGCTGCTGACCTGGGTGCTGTCGGCCGGCATCGTGGTGGTGATCCTGATGACTCCGTCGGTGCTGCAGAGCGTGTACGGTTTCGACGCGGCGACCGCCTTGAAGGCCAACAGCCTGGCCATCGTTTTCCTTAGCGTCGGCTGCATCCTGTCCGGGCGCCTGGCCGATCGCATCGGTGCCGGTCGTACCTTTATATATGGCAGCGTGCTGCTGGGTGTCGTCTCCTGGACCTTCTACACCAGTCTCAAGGCGCATCCGGACTGGCTGTTCCCGCTGTACGCGGTGACCGGCCTGTGCGTCGGTGTCATTGGCGCGGTGCCCTACGTCATGGTGAATGCCTTCCCGCCGGTAGTGCGCTTCACCGGCCTGTCCTTCTCCTACAACCTGGCCTACGCCATCTTCGGTGGCCTGACGCCCATGGTGGTTGCCCTCCTTATGAAGGAAGACCCGCTGGGCCCGGCCTACTACGTCGTGGCCCTGTGTGTGGTTGGTCTGCTGGTGGGCGCCTACCTGCTACGCCAGGAGCGCCGCTTGGTGGGGCAGGGTGTGGCGGTAAATTGATCAGTCGGACAGTTTTTTGCAGAAAGTTTAAAAAAGTCGTTGACGGGTCTTTTTAAGTCCCTATAATGCGCACCACTCCCAGCGACGAAGCGCTGAAAGAGCTTGAAAATCAAGCACTTACAAAGATTCGAAGTTGGGGGTGGTGGTCCGGCAGGTGAATCACTTGCCACTCTTCATTCGCTGCTCCGGCAGTGAGTCGAAAAGAAGATCATCGAGGTGCTTGACAGTGAGTTTGATCACTGTAGAATGCGCCTCCCGCTGGCGAGAAGGCTTCCTTCTCCGAAGCGCAAGCGGTTGAGTAGAAAAGAAAATTTTCGAAAACAACGCTTGACAAGATGAGACGCTGCTGTAGAATGCGCGCCTCGGTTGAGACGAAAGCCTTGACCAACTGCTCTTTAACAAGTCGAATCAAGCAATTCGTGTGGGTGCTTGTGATGTAAGACTGATGATCGGCTGATTATCAGCAACGCAAGTAACACTCGTGAATTCGAGAGTTTTAGCTCATTAAATTGAGCATGCGATTGCTGAGCCAAGTTTAGGGTTTTCGCAAAACCCAAGCAGTATTGAACTGAAGAGTTTGATCATGGCTCAGATTGAACGCTGGCGGCAGGCCTAACACATGCAAGTCGAGCGGATGAGTGGAGCTTGCTCCATGATTCAGCGGCGGACGGGTGAGTAATGCCTAGGAATCTGCCTGGTAGTGGGGGACAACGTTTCGAAAGGAACGCTAATACCGCATACGTCCTACGGGAGAAAGCAGGGGACCTTCGGGCCTTGCGCTATCAGATGAGCCTAGGTCGGATTAGCTAGTTGGTGGGGTAAAGGCCTACCAAGGCGACGATCCGTAACTGGTCTGAGAGGATGATCAGTCACACTGGAACTGAGACACGGTCCAGACTCCTACGGGAGGCAGCAGTGGGGAATATTGGACAATGGGCGAAAGCCTGATCCAGCCATGCCGCGTGTGTGAAGAAGGTCTTCGGATTGTAAAGCACTTTAAGTTGGGAGGAAGGGCAGTAAGTTAATACCTTGCTGTTTTGACGTTACCAACAGAATAAGCACCGGCTAACTTCGTGCCAGCAGCCGCGGTAATACGAAGGGTGCAAGCGTTAATCGGAATTACTGGGCGTAAAGCGCGCGTAGGTGGTTTGGTAAGATGGATGTGAAATCCCCGGGCTCAACCTGGGAACTGCATCCATAACTGCCTGACTAGAGTACGGTAGAGGGTGGTGGAATTTCCTGTGTAGCGGTGAAATGCGTAGATATAGGAAGGAACACCAGTGGCGAAGGCGACCACCTGGACTGATACTGACACTGAGGTGCGAAAGCGTGGGGAGCAAACAGGATTAGATACCCTGGTAGTCCACGCCGTAAACGATGTCGACTAGCCGTTGGAATCCTTGAGATTTTAGTGGCGCAGCTAACGCGATAAGTCGACCGCCTGGGGAGTACGGCCGCAAGGTTAAAACTCAAATGAATTGACGGGGGCCCGCACAAGCGGTGGAGCATGTGGTTTAATTCGAAGCAACGCGAAGAACCTTACCTGGCCTTGACATGTCCGGAACCTTGCAGAGATGCGAGGGTGCCTTCGGGAATCGGAACACAGGTGCTGCATGGCTGTCGTCAGCTCGTGTCGTGAGATGTTGGGTTAAGTCCCGTAACGAGCGCAACCCTTGTCCTTAGTTACCAGCACCTCGGGTGGGCACTCTAAGGAGACTGCCGGTGACAAACCGGAGGAAGGTGGGGATGACGTCAAGTCATCATGGCCCTTACGGCCAGGGCTACACACGTGCTACAATGGTCGGTACAGAGGGTTGCCAAGCCGCGAGGTGGAGCTAATCCCACAAAACCGATCGTAGTCCGGATCGCAGTCTGCAACTCGACTGCGTGAAGTCGGAATCGCTAGTAATCGTGAATCAGAATGTCACGGTGAATACGTTCCCGGGCCTTGTACACACCGCCCGTCACACCATGGGAGTGGGTTGCTCCAGAAGTAGCTAGTCTAACCGCAAGGGGGACGGTTACCACGGAGTGATTCATGACTGGGGTGAAGTCGTAACAAGGTAGCCGTAGGGGAACCTGCGGCTGGATCACCTCCTTAATCGAAGATCGCAGCTTCTTCATAAGCTCCCACACGAATTGCTTGATTCACTGGTTAGACGATTGGGTCTGTAGCTCAGTTGGTTAGAGCGCACCCCTGATAAGGGTGAGGTCGGCAGTTCGAATCTGCCCAGACCCACCAATTGTTGTGGTGTGCTGCTGATCCGATGGGGCCATAGCTCAGCTGGGAGAGCGCCTGCTTTGCACGCAGGAGGTCAGGAGTTCGATCCTCCTTGGCTCCACCATCTCTAAATCGTCGAAAGCTCAGACAGGAATGTTCGGTGTAACGAACCTTGCTGTCTGGTCTTTGTGCCAGAACTGTTCTTTAAAAATTTGGGTATGTGATAGAAGTAGACTGAATAATCTCTTTCACTGGTGATTATTCAAGTCAAGGTAAAATTTGCGAGTTCAAGCGCGAATTTTCGGCGAATGTCGTCTTCACGTTCGAGACAATAACCAGATTGCTTGGGGTTATATGGTCAAGTGAAGAAGCGCATACGGTGGATGCCTTGGCAGTCAGAGGCGATGAAAGACGTGGTAGCCTGCGATAAGCTTCGGGGAGTCGGCAAACAGACTTTGATCCGGAGATCTCTGAATGGGGGAACCCACCTAGGATAACCTAGGTATCTTGTACTGAATCCATAGGTGCAAGAGGCGAACCAGGGGAACTGAAACATCTAAGTACCCTGAGGAAAAGAAATCAACCGAGATTCCCTTAGTAGTGGCGAGCGAACGGGGACTAGCCCTTAAGCTTCTTTGAATCTAACAGAACGCTCTGGAAAGTGCGGCCATAGTGGGTGATAGCCCCGTATGTGAAAGGTTCTTTGAAGTGAAATCGAGTAGGACGGAGCACGAGAAACTTTGTCTGAATATGGGGGGACCATCCTCCAAGGCTAAATACTACTGACTGACCGATAGTGAACCAGTACCGTGAGGGAAAGGCGAAAAGAACCCCGGAGAGGGGAGTGAAATAGAACCTGAAACCGTATGCGTACAAGCAGTGGGAGCCTACTTTGTTAGGTGACTGCGTACCTTTTGTATAATGGGTCAGCGACTTATATTCAGTGGCGAGCTTAACCGTATAGGGAAGGCGTAGCGAAAGCGAGTCTTAATAGGGCGATTTAGTCGCTGGGTATAGACCCGAAACCGGGCGATCTATCCATGAGCAGGTTGAAGGTTAGGTAACACTGACTGGAGGACCGAACCCACTCCCGTTGAAAAGGTAGGGGATGACTTGTGGATCGGAGTGAAAGGCTAATCAAGCTCGGAGATAGCTGGTTCTCCTCGAAAGCTATTTAGGTAGCGCCTCACGTATCACTCCAGGGGGTAGAGCACTGTTTCGGCTAGGGGGTCATCCCGACTTACCAAACCGATGCAAACTCCGAATACCTGGAAGTGTCAGCGTGGGAGACACACGGCGGGTGCTAACGTCCGTCGTGAAAAGGGAAACAACCCAGACCGTCAGCTAAGGTCCCAAAGTTGTGGTTAAGTGGTAAACGATGTGGGAAGGCTTAGACAGCTAGGAGGTTGGCTTAGAAGCAGCCACCCTTTAAAGAAAGCGTAATAGCTCACTAGTCGAGTCGGCCTGCGCGGAAGATGTAACGGGGCTCAAACCACACACCGAAGCTACGGGTGCATCGCAAGATGCGCGGTAGAGGAGCGTTCTGTAAGCCTGTGAAGGTGAGTTGAGAAGCTTGCTGGAGGTATCAGAAGTGCGAATGCTGACATGAGTAACGACAATGGGTGTGAAAAACATCCACGCCGAAAGACCAAGGGTTCCTGCGCAACGTTAATCGACGCAGGGTTAGTCGGTCCCTAAGGCGAGGCTGAAGAGCGTAGTCGATGGGAAACAGGTTAATATTCCTGTACTTCTAGTTACTGCGATGGAGGGACGGAGAAGGCTAGGCCAGCTTGGCGTTGGTTGTCCAAGTTTAAGGTGGTAGGCCGAACACTTAGGCAAATCCGGGTGTTCAAGGTCGAGAGCTGATGACGAGTCGTCTTTTAGATGATGAAGTGGTTGATGCCATGCTTCCAGGAAAAGCTTCTAAGCTTCAGGTAACTAGGAACCGTACCCCAAACCGACACAGGTGGTCGGGTAGAGAATACCAAGGCGCTTGAGAGAACTCGGGTGAAGGAACTAGGCAAAATGGCACCGTAACTTCGGGAGAAGGTGCGCCGATGAGGGTGAAGCATTTACTGCGTAAGCCCATGTCGGTCGAAGATACCAGGCCGCTGCGACTGTTTATTAAAAACACAGCACTCTGCAAACACGAAAGTGGACGTATAGGGTGTGACGCCTGCCCGGTGCCGGAAGGTTAATTGATGGGGTTAGCGAAAGCGAAGCTCTTGATCGAAGCCCCGGTAAACGGCGGCCGTAACTATAACGGTCCTAAGGTAGCGAAATTCCTTGTCGGGTAAGTTCCGACCTGCACGAATGGCGTAACGATGGCGGCGCTGTCTCCACCCGAGACTCAGTGAAATTGAAATCGCTGTGAAGATGCAGTGTATCCGCGGCTAGACGGAAAGACCCCGTGAACCTTTACTGTAGCTTTGCACTGGACTTTGAGCCTGCTTGTGTAGGATAGGTGGGAGGCTTTGAAGCGTGGACGCCAGTCTGCGTGGAGCCAACCTTGAAATACCACCCTGGCATGCTTGAGGTTCTAACTCTGGTCCGTCATCCGGATCGAGGACAGTGTATGGTGGGCAGTTTGACTGGGGCGGTCTCCTCCTAAAGAGTAACGGAGGAGTACGAAGGTGCGCTCAGACCGGTCGGAAATCGGTCGCAGAGTATAAAGGCAAAAGCGCGCTTGACTGCGAGACAGACACGTCGAGCAGGTACGAAAGTAGGTCTTAGTGATCCGGTGGTTCTGTATGGAAGGGCCATCGCTCAACGGATAAAAGGTACTCCGGGGATAACAGGCTGATACCGCCCAAGAGTTCATATCGACGGCGGTGTTTGGCACCTCGATGTCGGCTCATCACATCCTGGGGCTGAAGCCGGTCCCAAGGGTATGGCTGTTCGCCATTTAAAGTGGTACGCGAGCTGGGTTTAGAACGTCGTGAGACAGTTCGGTCCCTATCTGCCGTGGACGTTTGAGATTTGAGAGGGGCTGCTCCTAGTACGAGAGGACCGGAGTGGACGAACCTCTGGTGTTCCGGTTGTCACGCCAGTGGCATTGCCGGGTAGCTATGTTCGGAATAGATAACCGCTGAAAGCATCTAAGCGGGAAACTAGCCTCAAGATGAGATCTCACTGGGAACTTGATTCCCCTGAAGGGCCGTCGAAGACTACGACGTTGATAGGTCGGGTGTGTAAGCGCTGTGAGGCGTTGAGCTAACCGATACTAATTGCCCGTGAGGCTTGACCATATAACACCCAAACAATTTGTGTGTTCGATGGTGAAGTCGACGAACCGAAAGTTCGTGTGAACCGCAAAGACTGTCACATACCCGAATCTGGATGAGCGTGTGCGAATGCCACGAGCGTCCTAAAGAATTGCTTGACGACCATAGAGCGTTGGAACCACCTGATCCCATCCCGAACTCAGCAGTGAAACGACGCATCGCCGATGGTAGTGTGGGGTTTCCCCATGTGAGAGTAGGTCATCGTCAAGCGCCTATCCCAAAGCCCCTGGTTAGCGAAAGCTGGCCGGGGGCTTTGCTTTTGCGCGCGGGAAAGTTGGGCTGGGTGCGGGTGCCTCCAACCCAACCCGAACCCGTAGTGCGTGCTGAGACGGCGGCTATCGCGGACGGAGTCCGCTCCTGCGGGTGCAATGCCCAGATCGGAGCGCATGCGACGGTGCGTGCTGTGGCGTCATTTCATCGATTATGACGGTGTGGCTGCCTGTTAAGGCTCGCGAGCAAGCTCGCTCCTACAAGGGCATACAGGGCCCTTCCACGGCTCTGGAGCACACCTTTCGCCATTTCCCCACGACTGTTTTGCCCTGCCATGCCGTTCGTGCAATCGGCTGATGGCATTTCATCCAACTGTCACATTCGCGTCATAGAGTCTTCATGCGGCCTGACGATACTGGCCCCCGTTCCATCCAACCCCATTCTCCTCAAGGAGCAAGGCATGAAACTCAAGCGTTTGATGGCGGCCCTGACCTTTGTCGCCGCGGGCGTAGGCACCGCCAGTGCGGTCGCCGCAATTGATCCGGCCCTGCCGGAATACCAAAAAGCCAGCGGTGTGTCGGGCAACCTGTCGAGCGTTGGCTCCGATACCCTGGCCAACCTGATGACCATGTGGGCCGAAGAGTACAAGCGCCTGTACCCGAACGTGAACGTGCAGATCCAGGCCGCCGGTTCCTCCACCGCGCCGCCGGCTCTGACCGAAGGCACCGCCAACCTGGGCCCAATGAGCCGCAAGATGAAGGACGTCGAGCTGCAGGCCTTCGAACAGAAGTACGGCTACAAGCCGACCGCTGTTCCGGTTGCCGTGGACGCCCTGGCGATCTTCGTGCACAAGGACAACCCCATCAAAGGCCTGACCATGCAACAGGTCGACGCCATCTTCTCCTCCACCCGTCTGTGCGGCGGCAAGTCGGAAGTGAAGACCTGGGGTGATCTGGGCCTGACCGGCGACTGGGCCAACAAGCCCGTGCAGCTGTTCGGTCGTAACTCCGTATCCGGCACCTACGGCTACTTCAAGGAAGAAGCCCTTTGCAAAGGCGACTACAAGCCGAACGTGAACGAGCAGCCGGGTTCGGCTTCCGTGGTTCAGTCGGTCAGCCAGTCCCTGAACGGCGTTGGCTACTCCGGTATCGGTTACAAGACCGCTAGCGTGAAGACCGTTGCCCTGGCCAAGAAGGAAGGCGGCGAGTTCATCGAAGACAACGAAACCAACGCCCTGAACGGTAGCTACCCGCTGTCCCGCTTCCTGTACGTCTACGTCAACAAGGCTCCGAACAAGCCGCTGAACCCGCTGGAAGCCCAGTTCCTGAAGATGGTGCTGTCCAAGACCGGCCAGCAGGTCGTGGTGAAAGACGGCTACATCCCGCTGCCGTCGAAAGTCGCCGAAAAAGCGATCAAGGACCTGGGTCTGTAATCAGCCCGCCAACCGGGCGGCCAGTGCCGCCCGGCATGGGCTGACGCCTTCCCGACCGGGCCCGCCAGCATGGCTCTGCTGGTGGGCTTTGTCGCGTCACCTCCATGTCATCTTTCTGTCACACAGAGCCGCTAGGGTGTCACTGCATGAACGACCTGGCCAACTCCCCGATGACTTCTTCTCTCCCCGAGCGGATCGATTTCAATACGCCTGCGCTGCAGCGCAAGCGCCGCATGCGTGCGCTCAAGGATCGACTCACCCGCTGGTACGTGCTGGTCGGCGGTCTCGCCGTCCTGGCTGCCATTACCCTGATTTTCTTCTACCTCGCCTATGTAGTGCTGCCGCTGTTCCGTGGCGCCACACTGGAGGCGCGCGACCCCCTGGCTCCGGCCTGGCTGAAGACGGCGCAAGCGCCGCTGCTGCTGAGCATCGAAGAGCAGAACATGGTGGGCATGCGCGTCGCCGCCAACGGCGAGGTGGTGTTCTTCGACGCGAAGAAAGGTGACGAGATGGACCGCGTCGCACTCAAGCTGCCTGCGGGCACCAGCGTGACCTCCATCGCCGAAGACCAGCCGGGTCAACCGACCGTGGCTCTGGGCCTGTCCAACGGCCAGGCGCTGGTGTTCAAGCACACCTATAAGGTCACCTACCCGGACAACAAGAAAACCATCACCCCGCAGATCAGCTACCCCTATGGCGAGACCGCGATCAACCTGGATACCCAGGGCCGCCCGCTGGAGCACGTAGCGATCGTCTCGGGTGATGAAGGCCTGCTGCTGGCCGCCTCCACTGGCAGCCAGATGCTCCTGCTCAGCCTGACCAGTCAGGAAAACATGCTGACCGGCGAGACCTCGCTGGAAGAAGAACGCATCGACCTGCCGCAGATTGCCGAGCCGGTGAAGGCGATCTACATGGACCCGCGCAAGCAGTGGCTCTATGTGATCAACGGCCGCGCGCAAGCCGACGTATTCAACCTCGGCACCCACCAGCTCAACGGCCGCTACAAGCTGCTGGATGACGCCTCCGCCGAAGTGACCGCCAGCAGCCAGCTGCTGGGAGGCATCTCGCTGATGGTCGGCGACTCCAAGGGCGGCATCGGCCAGTGGTTCATGGCCCGTGGCGAAGACGGCGAACCGCGCCTGTCCCATGTGCGCGACTTCAAGCTGGGTGACCAGCCGGTGACCGAAATTGCTCCCGAGCAGCGCCGCAAGGGCTTCCTGGCGCTCGACAAGCAGGGCAACCTCGGCATCTTCCACAGCACGGCGCATCGCACCCTGCTGGTGGAAAACGTTGCCCCGTCGGCCGGCCTGATGGCTCTGTCGCCGCGCGCTAACCGCCTGATCGTCGAGCAGGGCGGTGAACTGCGCCGCTTCAGCCTCAGCAACCCGCACCCGGAAGTGTCCTGGAGCGCGCTGTGGGGCAAGGTCTGGTACGAGAGCTACGACAAACCCAGCTACGTCTGGCAGTCCACCGCCGCGACCACTGACTTCGAGCCCAAGCTGAGCCTGTCGCCGCTGACCTTCGGCACCCTGAAGGCCGCGTTCTACGCGATGATCCTCGCAGCGCCGCTGGCCATCGCCGCCGCCGTCTACACCGCCTACTTCATGGCTCCGGGCATGCGCCGCAAGGTCAAGCCGGTCATCGAGCTGATGGAAGCGCTGCCGACCGTGATCCTCGGCTTCTTCGCCGGCCTGTTCCTCGCGCCTTACGTCGAAGGCCACCTGCCGGGCATCTTCAGTCTGCTGCTGCTTACGCCGCTGGGCATCCTGCTCGCCGGCCTGATCTGGAGCCGCCTGCCCGAACGCATCCGCCTGAGCCTGCCGGCCGGCTGGGAAGCGGCGATCCTGATCCCCGTGGTCCTCGCCACCGGCGCTTTCGCGCTGTGGATGAGCCCGCACCTGGAGACCATGTTCTTCGGCGGCGACATGCGCCTGTGGATCAGTCACGACCTGGGTATCACCTACGACCAGCGCAACGCCCTGGTAGTGGGTCTGGCCATGGGCTTCGCGGTGATCCCGAACATTTTCTCCATCGCCGAAGACGCCATCTTCAGCGTGCCCAAGAGCCTGACCTACGGCTCCCTGGCCCTGGGCGCCACGCCCTGGCAGACGCTGACCCGCGTGGTGATCCTGACCGCCAGCCCCGGCATCTTCTCCGCCCTGATGATCGGCCTGGGCCGTGCGGTGGGCGAGACCATGATCGTGCTGATGGCCACCGGCAACACCCCGGTGATGGACGTGAACATCTTCCAGGGCATGCGCACCCTTGCGGCGAACGTCGCGGTGGAAATGCCCGAGTCGGAGGTGGGCGGGACTCACTACCGTGTGCTGTTCCTCTCGGCACTGGTGCTGCTGTCCTTCACCTTCGTGATGAACACCCTGGCAGAGCTGATCCGTCAGCGCCTGCGCAAGAAATATGCGTCGCTCTAAGCGACGCCCGACGAGGCTAGTTCCGTGAAACAGAAACAGGAATCCGTCAAAGCGTGGTTTGCCAGCGGTACTCCCTGGGTGTGGATGAACGCCGGCGCGGTGTCCATCGCCGTGATCATGACCATCGGCCTGCTCGCCGTGATCGCCGTGCGCGGTCTCGGCCACTTCTGGCCGGCGGACGTGATCGAGGCGACCTACACCGTTCCCGGTGAAGCGCCCAAGACCCTGATCGGCGAAGAGGTGCAGGTCGAGCAGGTACCGCGCGAGCGTCTGCGTGGTGCCGGTCTGCCGGTGCCGGACAACGGTCCGGAGTTCATGACCCGCGAGCTGCTCAAGCTGGGCAACCGCGACCTCTACGGCAGCGACTTCTCCTGGGTGATCGGCGAGTGGCTGGGCGACAAGCGTCACCCGGCCGATCTGGTGACCCTGGAGCGCCGCGAGTGGGGCAACTTCTATGGCTATCTGCTGAACGTGAAGGAAAACGGCAAGGTGGTCGCCGAAGGTCCGGCCGCCATTGCCGAGCTGCAGACCCGTCTGAAGCGCGTCGACGAGCTCTACGCCAAGCTGTACCAGCTGGAGAAGAAGGACATCGGCGGCATCAACCACGGCCTCGAGCGCCTGCGCCTGAAAGAGCGCGGCCTGCAGCTCAACGGCAAGCTGGACGCCGCCGCCGAAGCCGATATCGCCGCCAGCCGTGCCGAGCTGAACGCCCAGTACAAGGTGCTGGAAGAGCAGCTCAATGCCCTGCACCAGGAATTCAACCGCGACAGCATCGCCATGCGCGATGCTACCGGCAAGGAAACCGAGATCACCCTGGGCAAGCTGGTGCACGCTTACCAGCCCAACGCCATGGGCATCGGCGCCAAGCTGAGCTTCTACTTCCAGAAGCTGTGGGAATTCCTCAGCGACGACCCGCGTGAAGCCAACACCGAGGGCGGCATCTTCCCGGCCATCTTCGGCACCGTGATGATGACCCTGGTAATGGCCGTGATCGTCACCCCGTTCGGTGTGATCGCCGCGGTCTACCTGCGCGAGTACGCCCGCCAGGGCCTGCTGACCCGCATCATCCGCATCGCGGTGAACAACCTCGCGGGCGTCCCGGCGATCGTCTACGGCGTGTTCGGCCTGGGCTTCTTCGTCTATGTGCTGGGTGGCTCAATCGACCGGATGTTCTTCCCCGAAGCCCTGCCGGCGCCGACCTTCGGCACGCCGGGCCTGTTCTGGGCTTCGCTGACCCTGGCGATCCTCGCCGTACCGGTGGTGATCGTGGCCACCGAGGAAGGCTTGGCGCGTATTCCGCGTGCCACCCGCGAAGGTTCCCTGGCCCTGGGCGCGACCAAGGCCGAGACCCTGTGGAAAGTGGTCCTGCCGATGGCCAGCCCGGCCATGATGACCGGCCTGATCCTCGCCGTAGCCCGTGCCGCCGGTGAAGTGGCGCCGCTGATGCTGGTGGGCGTGGTGAAGCTGGCCCCGGCGCTGCCGGTGGACGGCAACTACCCGTACGTGCACCTGGACCAGAAGATCATGCACCTGGGCTTCCACATCTATGACGTCGGTTTCCAGAGCCCGAACGTCGAGGCCGCGCGCCCGCTGGTGTACGCCACCGCGCTGCTGCTGGTGATGGTCATCGCCCTGCTGAACTTCTCGGCCATCGCCATCCGTAACCGCCTGCGCGAAAAGTACAAGGCGCTGGAAAACTGATTCTGCCGGCGGCGGGCCAGGCCCGCCGCCAAGCCTCCAAGGGAGACTGAAGATGCAACACGAAACCGCTACCCACGGCATCGACATCGGCGCGCTCGGCCGCGGCGACCGCCAGGGCATGAACCTGGAGAGCGAGACCGTCGCCCTCGAAGTACCCGGCCTGAGCCTGTTCTATGGCGAGAAGCAGGCGCTGTTCGATGTCAGCATGAACATCCCCAAGCAGCGCGTTACCGCCTTCATCGGCCCGTCCGGCTGCGGCAAGTCGACCCTGCTGCGCTGCTTCAATCGCATGAACGACCTGGTCGATGGCTGCAACGTGAAGGGCGAGATCCTTCTGGACGGCCACAACATCTTCGCCAAGAACGTGGACGTCGCCGAACTGCGCCGCCGCGTCGGCATGGTGTTCCAGAAGCCCAACCCGTTCCCCAAGAGCATCTACGAGAACGTGGTGTATGGCCTGCGCATCCAGGGCATCAACAAGAAGCGCGTGCTCGACGAAGCCGTTGAGTGGGCGCTGAAAGGCGCGGCCCTGTGGGACGAAGTGAAGGACCGCCTGCACGAGTCCGCCCTCGGCCTGTCCGGCGGTCAGCAGCAGCGTCTGGTCATCGCCCGCACCATCGCCGTGGAGCCGGAAGTCCTGCTGCTCGACGAACCCTGCTCGGCACTGGACCCGATCTCCACGCTGAAGATCGAAGAGCTGATCTACGAACTCAAATCCAAGTTCACCATCGTCATCGTGACCCACAACATGCAGCAGGCCGCGCGCGTCTCCGACTACACGGCGTTCATGTACATGGGCAAGCTGATCGAGTTCGGCGACACCGATACCCTGTTCACCAACCCGGCCAAGAAGCAGACCGAGGACTACATCACCGGTCGTTACGGCTAGTTTCGCGGTATTGCGTGCGCGGTAGAACTTCCCGGAGAACATCACAAGCCAGCGGCCCGGAGCCAGCGGCTTTCGCGGAGCGAACATGATCAACAAAGAAAGCCTGACCCACCACATCTCGCAGCAGTTCAACGCCGAGCTTGAAGATGTGCGCAGCCACCTGCTGGCCATGGGCGGTCTGGTGGAGAAGCAGGTCAACGACGCGGTCAACGCGCTGATCGACGCCGACTCGGGCCTGGCCCAGCAGGTGCGCGAGATCGACGACCAGATCAACCAGATGGAGCGCAACATCGACGAGGAATGCCTGCGCATCCTCGCCCGCCGCCAGCCGGCCGCCTCCGACCTGCGCCTGATCATCAGCATCTCCAAGTCGGTGATCGACCTCGAGCGCATCGGCGACGAAGCCTCGAAGATCGCCCGCCGCGCCATCCAGCTGTGCGAGGAAGGCGAGTCGCCGCGCGGCTACGTCGAGGTGCGCCACATCGGCAACCAGGTGCGCAAGATGGTGCAGGAGGCGCTGGATGCCTTCGCCCGCTTCGACGCAGACCTGGCGCTGTCTGTGGCGCAGTACGACAAGACCGTCGACCGCGAGTACAAGACCGCCCTGCGCGAACTGGTCACCTACATGATGGAAGACCCGCGCGCCATTTCCCGCGTGCTCAACGTCATCTGGGCCCTGCGTTCGCTGGAGCGCATCGGCGACCACGCACGCAACATCGCGGAACTGGTGATCTACCTGGTGCGCGGCACCGACGTTCGTCACCTGGGCCTGACCCGCATGAAGGAAGAAGTGCAGGGCACCGGTAACGGCAACAAGCCCGAATAAGGCTTGCGCCAGCGGCACCGACGAACCCGGCCAGGCGCCGGGTTCGTCATTTTATGGCCGACCGGTTCCGCGCCGATGGCATGTCGCCACTTAGCGAGGCTATTCTTCGCCCTATCGTTCGAAGGAGCTGCCGATGGGCAAGGTCAGTGTGCTGGTGGTGGATGACGCCCCGTTCATCCGGGATCTGGTGAAAAAGGGGCTGCGGGACCATTTCCCCGGCCTGCAGATCGAGGAGGCGGTGAACGGCCGCAAGGCGCAGCAGTTCCTCGCGCGCCAGAGCGTCGACCTGATCCTCTGCGACTGGGAGATGCCCGAGTTGTCGGGTATCGAGCTGCTGACCTGGTGCCGTGAGCAGGACGGCCTGAAGACCACGCCGTTCATCATGGTTACCAGTCGTGGCGACAAGGACAATGTGGTGCAGGCCATCCAGGCCGGCGTCTCCGACTTCATCGGCAAGCCGTTCTCCAATGACCAGTTGGTGAGCAAGGTGAAGAAGGCGCTGTCCCGCGCCGGCAAGCTCGAGGCACTGGCCGCCCAGGCGCCGCAGCGCAGCCTCGTCGGTTCCATGCCCAATGATTCGCTCAGTGCGCTGACCGGTGGCAAGGCTGATGTGGTGCGTCCGGCCCCAGCGCCACGTCCTGCTACTCCTGCTGCTACCCCGGCTGCCGCTGCGCCTGCCGCGCGTCCCGCCGCGAAGGGGCAGCAGGGCCAGTTGCGCCTGCCCCAGGCCAGCCTGCCGTGTGTGATCAAGGCCTTGAGCCTGAAGGAAGCGTTGCTGGTGGTGAAACGCGGTTCGCCGCTGCCACAGGTGCTGGAAAGCGCCGTGCTGGACCTGGAGGAAGACAGCGATGTGGCGCGGCTCAATGGCTACCTGCACGCCGTGGCAGCGCTGGAGCCCAAACCCGACAGCGAGTGGCTGCAGCTCACGTTCCGCTTCGTCGACCGCGATCCGCAGAAGCTCGACTACCTGTCGCGCCTGATCGCCCGTGGTAGCTCCCAGAAGCACTACGTGCCCGGCGCCTGATTGCGCGCCGACCGGTGGGCGGCACTGCTTCACACGCCGGCTGTCGGCAGGTCGCTCCGGGTCTGCCGCGCTGCTAGTCTTGCGGTTGTCGCCATACCTATAACCAGAGTCGACATGCTAGGGCGCAGTATCTTCCTGTGCGGTCTTTTGGCCGCATCAGGGACGGCTTCGGCCGTGACCATCTACAAGTACACCGACGCCAATGGCGTGGTCACCTACACGGACAAGGCCGTGCCGGGTGCGGCGGTGTTCGTCTTCCGCGACCGCATGGTCGAGCACCTGGAGCAGCAGGTGAAGCTTGAGACCAAGAAGCACGCCGGCGGCGAGACGCTGCAGGTGCGCAACGACCTGTACGCGCCAGTGGAAGTGGAGCTGAGCGTGACCGGTGCGCAGAACGCCATTGGCGTACCGGAGCGGCCGATCCGCTGGGTGCTGCCGCCGCGCAGCGCCATCCGCCTGGCAACGCTCACTCCGCGCGAACCCGGCAAGCCCATGCTGTACAAACCCAAGCTGCGCTATGCCTTGGGCGATCCGCGTCCGCAACCGCTGGCTTACCAGTACGCGTTGCCCTGGGTGGGCGGCCCGTTCCGCCTGACTCAGGGCGCCAATGGCCGCTACAGCCATTTTACGCCCAAGGGGCGCTACGCCATGGACATCGCCATGCCGGTGGGGACGCCCATCATCGCGGCCCGTGGCGGCATGGTGGTGAAGATCGAGAACGGCCAGGACGGGCGCGGCAAGAACCCGTCCGGCAACTTCGTGCGCATTCTGCATGACGACGGCACCATGGGGGTGTACCTGCACCTGATGCGCGGCTCGGTGCTGGTCCACGAGGGGCAGCGCGTCGCCACGGGCACCTCCCTGGCGCGCTCGGGTAACACCGGCAACAGCAGCGGCCCGCATCTGCACTTCGTGGTGCAGCGCAACGTCGGCCTGGATCTGGTATCGATTCCCTACAACTTCGCCCAGCCGGTGGACACCCTGCCGAACTTCGCGGTGGTGAAGGAAAACTGAGACGTAATCCCCTGTAGGAGCGAGCTTGCTCGCGAACCCGCCCAGCTCCGACGCTGCCGGTGAATACTGTTCGCGAGCAAGCTCGCTCCTACAATCAATGCCAGGTCTGCGGCTTTCGCTGTGCGCGAAAAAGCCGGACCGCGGAGAAGCTCCGCTCCTACGAGGGCGTACATGGCCAATAAAAAAGGCTGCCCGAGAGCAGCCTTTTTCGTCAGCAGACGATCAGTCCAGCTTCACCACCTTGGCGAGGACGATCTTCGGGCCTTTCATCTTCTTCACGATGATGCGCAGGCCTTCGGTATCGAGCACTTCCTCTTCTTCCGGCACGCGTTTGAGCGTGTCGTAGACCAGGCCGGCGAGGGTATCCGCCTCGACGTGGTCGAGGTCCAGGCTCAGCAGGCGCTCCAGCTTGAACAGCGGCGTGTCACCACGCACCAGCAGCTTGCCGGGCTGGTAGGCGACGATTCCGCGCTCGGCCTTGCGGTGTTCGTCCTGGATATCGCCGACCAGCACTTCCAGCACGTCTTCCATGGTCAGGTAGCCGATCACCTTGTGGTCGGCTTCCTCCACCAGGGCGAAGTGTGAACCGCCCTGGCGGAACTGCTCCAGCAGGCGCGCCAGCGGCATGTGCTTGGTCACCATTTCCAGCGGATGGGTCAGCTCGTCGAGGTCGAAGGACTCCGGCAGGCTCTCCAGCGTGGTCAGGGCCAGCAGCAGGTCCTTGATGTGCAGCAGGCCGATGAACTCGCCCTTGCCGCTGTCGTACACCGGGTAGCGGCTGTACTTGTGGCGGCGGATGGTGGCGAGGATGTCGTCCAGCGGCGCGCTGCGTTCCAGGTAGACCAGATCCTCGCGGGAGTTGGCCCAGTCCACGACTTCCAGTTCGCCCAGTTCCACCGCCGAGGCCAGCACGCGCATGCCCTGGTCGCTGGGGTCGTGGGCGCGGCTGGAGTGCAGGATCAGCTTGAGCTCGTCACGGCTGTAGTGATGTTCGTGGTGCGGGCCCGGTTCACCCTGGCCGGCGATCTTCAGGATGGTGTTGGCACTGGCATTGAGCAGCCAGATCGCCGGG
Organism: Pseudomonas sp. PSE14; assembly: GCF_029203285.1. Lineage (NCBI taxonomy): Bacteria > Pseudomonadati > Pseudomonadota > Gammaproteobacteria > Pseudomonadales > Pseudomonadaceae > Pseudomonas > Pseudomonas sp. PSE14. The sequence goes on along the minus strand of NZ_CP115669.1, from coordinate 5,751,757 downwards.
TACATCAGCCAGTAGAACAGGTACAGCGGCACAGCGGTCCACAGCGACAGCAGCTCGGGCTTGCGGATGGCCCAGGACTTGGGCGCCAGCTCGCCGACCACGATGTGCAGGTAGGAAATGATGAAGAACGCGGTGAAGAACGACACGCCGCGGATGACTTCCTCGGAGTGCACGCCGACCGCGCCCAGCAGCGGCTCGAGCAGTTCGGCGAAGGCCGGCTCGCCGACCCAGCCCAGGCCCAGGGAGGCCAGGGTGATGCCGAGCTGGCAGGCGGAGAGGTAGGCGTCGAGCTGGTTGTGCACCTTGCGCAGGATGGTGCCCCGCCAGCCGTGCTGCTTGGCGATGGTCTCCACGCGGGTGGAGCGCAGCTTGACCATGGCGAACTCGGCGGCCACGAAGAAACCGTTGAGCACGACGAGGAAGAGAGCGAAGAGAATCAGGCCGAAATCGGCGAAGTAGGTCAGGAAGTTGCTACTAGGGGAAGGGTCCATGGTTCTGTTGGATAAGGAATGGACGGACAAGAATGCGGTTCACGGACGCCACTGGCAAGCCCGCTGATTGCAAACTCATGTGTACGAGCGCCCTCAGGCGCGACGCTCGACTTGTTGCGGCGGGAAGTGGCAGGTGAAGCTGCTGCCCTTGCCCGGCACGCTGCTGATGTCCAGAGTGCCGCGATGGCGCAGCAGCACGTGCTTGACGATGGCCAGCCCCAGGCCGGTGCCGCCGGTACTGGCGTTGCGGCTGGAGTCGACGCGGTAGAAGCGTTCGGTCAGGCGCGGCAGGTGCTTCGGATCGATGCCGATGCCGCTGTCCTGCACCGCCAGGTGTGCGCCCTGGTCGTCGGCCCACCAGCGAATGCGGATCTCGCCTTCCTCGGGGGTGTATTTCACGGCGTTGAACACCAGGTTGGAGAAGGCGCTGCGCAGCTCGGTCTCGCTGCCCTTGAGCTTCACCTTGGCGTCGGCCTCCAGGCTGATGCGGTGGTTGCGCGCGCCGGAGAGCGCCTGGGCATCGTTACGGATCGACAGCAGCAGCAGGTCAATCGCCACCGGCTTGTTGTCGCCCGGGTAGTCCGTGGCTTCCAGCTTGGCCAGCAGGAGCAGATCGTTGAGCAGGTTCTGCATGCGCCCCGCCTGCTGCTGCATCTGCTGCAGCGCGCGGGTCCAGCGCGGGTTCACGTCCTCGACGTTGTCCAGCAGCGTCTCCAGGTAGCCGGCGATCACCGTCAGCGGGGTACGCAGCTCGTGGGAGACGTTGGCGACGAAGTCCTTGCGCATCTGTTCCAGCTGATGGACGCGGGTCACGTCGCGCACCAGCATCAGGTGCTCGCCGGCCCCGTAGATGGTGATGTGGAACTGCAGGCGCAGGTTGTCGTTGATCGGCGAGGTGAGCTCCAGCGGCTCGCGGTAGTCCTCGTGGGCGAAGTATTCCTTGAAGCGCGGATGGCGGACCAGGTTGGTCACCGGCTGGCCACCGTCCTGCGGGCTCTTGAGGCCCAGCAGGCGTTCGGCGGACTGGTTCCACCACTCCAGGTTGCCGTCGCGGTCGAGCAGGATCATGCCGTCGCGCAGGGCCGCGGTGGACTCCTGCATGCGGTCGATCACTGCCTGCAGCCGGCCGCGCGCCTTCTGGTTGCGCCGCTGCAGGTGATAGATGCTGTCGAACACCTCGCCCCACAGGCCGTAGCCGTCGGGTGGGGCCTCATCGCTCTGGTGGGTCTTCAGCCACTGGTAGAGGCGCAGCAGCTGCCAGAGGGTCCAGCCGAGGTAGGCAGCCAGGGCCGCTGCCAGGGCCCAGCCCCATTGGCCGGAGATCAGTCCGACCAGCAGGCCGCCGCCGACGACTAACAACAGGTGGCGAATCAGCACGCCACTCCAGTTCTGGGTCACGAAATTCCGTTCCTTGTACCCGTCTTTGAGGGTCTGATGACGCTTCGCCGCGAGCCGCGTTGCTGCGTCATCAGACCCTCTGGGCCTGATCAGCTTTTGGTCGAGAAACGATAGCCGGTGCCGCGCACGGTCTGAACTAGATTTTCGTAGACCTCGCCCAGAGCCTTGCGCAGGCGGCGGATGTGCACGTCGACGGTACGTTCTTCCACGTAGACGTTGCCGCCCCAGACCTGGTCCAGCAGTTGGCCGCGGGTGTAGGCGCGCTCCTGGTGGGTCATGAAGAACTGCAGTAGGCGGTATTCGGTCGGGCCCATCTCGGCCGGCTTGCCGTCGATGGTCACGCGATGGCTGATCGGGTCGAGCATCAGGCCGCCGACTTCGATCGGCGTCTCGCTGTCGCCGGCGCCGGTGCGGCGCAGCACGGCTTTCAGTCGGGCCACCAGCTCGCGCGGGGAGAAGGGCTTGGTGATGTAGTCGTCGGCGCCGACTTCCAGGCCCTGGATCTTGTTGTCCTCTTCGCCCTTGGCGGTGAGCATGATGATCGGGATGCCCGAAGTCAGCTCGTCGCGCTTGAGGCGGCGGGCCAGTTCGATGCCGGAAGTGCCCGGCAGCATCCAGTCGAGCAGGATCAGGTCCGGCTTGCGGTCGACGATCACCGCGTGGGCCTGCTGGGCACTGTCGGCCTCAAGGCATTCGTAGCCGGCCATCTCCAGGGCCACGGCGATCATTTCCCGGATCGGAGCTTCGTCATCGACGATGAGGATTGTCTTGCCAACCATGCTGGTGCCTCAGGAATTTTCGTATTGCGCCGCATTAGATAACGGAATTATTTCAGGGATGTGACATGGGAATGTTAGCCGGGCCTCGTCGTAGAGCGCTCGTCTATGCTGAATCAGCGGCCGCGATTTCCGCTTGCGGCCGGCAGGCAATGCACCGGCCTGGTCGGCGGTGCGGCTGGCGCTGCGGCGCCGGCATGCCGCGATGACGGTTGCGAGTGCGTAGTCGACGTCGCCCTTGCGATAACACCCGCGCCGTTCCACCTCACCAGAGGAGACACGCGATGAAGAGGTTGCTCCCGGCCCTTGCCTTTGGGCTGGCCCTCCCGGCGATGGCCGTGCTGGCGGCCGAGCCGGCGATGGAAAAGAACGGCATGATGGTCGATGCCAAAGGCATGACGCTGTACACCTTCGACCAGGACAGCGGTGGCAAGTCGATGTGCAACGGTGGCTGCGCGCAGAACTGGCCGCCGCTGAAGGCCGCCGCCGACGCCAAGGCCATGGACGACTGGACGCTGGTCAAGCGCGATGACGGCAGCATGCAGTGGGCGTACTACGGCAAGCCGCTGTACACCTTCATTCAGGACAAGAAGCCGGGCGACATGAACGGCGAAGGGAAGATGGGCGTCTGGCACATGGCCAAGCCGCAGTAGCTCCAGCCGCTCGGTAGAGAGCTCTTGTAGGAGCGAGCTTGCTCGCGAACCCATGTCCCGTTGCCGGGGGTTCATTCGCGAGCAGGCTCGCTCCTGCGCAGGGCTGGCCTCAGCGCAGCGCGTAATCCAGTACCGTACCGAGGAAGATCGCCAGCCCCGCCCAGTGGTTGTGCAGGAAGGCCTTGAAGCATTTCATCGGCTCGCGGTCCCGGGTGGAGTGGAACTGCCAGGCGAAGCAGCCCGCCGCCACGGCCAGGCCCAGGTAGTAATACAGGTGCATCGCCAGCTTGTTGCCGGCCAGGATCAACAGCAGGAGCATCAGGCCCTGCAGGGTCAAGTTGATCGCCCGGTCGGCGTCGCCGAAGAGGATCGCCGTGGACTTCATGCCCATCTTCAGGTCGTCCTCGCGGTCGGTCATCGCGTAGTAGGTGTCGTAGGCCACAGTCCACAGCACATTGGCGAAGAACAGCAGCCAGGCCGCCGCCGGCAGCGTGCCGCCCGCCGCGGTGAAGGCCATGGGGATGCCCCAGGAGAAGGCCGCGCCCAGCACCACCTGCGGGTAGTAGGTGTAGCGCTTCATGAACGGGTAGAGCGCTGCGATCGCCGCGCCGCCGAAGGACAGCCAGATGGTCTGCGCGTTGGTGCACAGCACCAGCAGGAAGCTCAAACCCAGCAGTACGAAGAAGGTGATCCAGGCTTCGCGCACGGTGATCTTGCCGGTGGCCAGCGGGCGGGCCTTGGTGCGCTCGACGTGGCCGTCGAGCTTGCGGTCGGCAAAGTCGTTGATCACGCAGCCGGCGGCGCGCATCAGCACGGTGCCGACGACGAAGATCAGCAGGTTCTTCGCGCTGGGCACGCCGCCGCTGGCCATCCACAGCGCCCACAGGGTGGGCCACAGGAGCAGGTAGATGCCGATCGGCTTGTCCATGCGCGTCAGCTGGAGGAAGTCCCAGGCGCGGGGGTGCAGGCGGGCGAGGGGTTTGATCAGGGCGACGAACATGGCGGCCTCCGGAAACGATCCGGGGATTATACGGACTGTTCTTCCAGCCGGTGCCAGAGCGTGGGCAGGAATACTTCGGCGACCAGTACGCCGAGGCCGTCGCGGCTGAACAGCGAGCGGCGCCCCCAGGGACGCTCGACGCGCACGTCGGCGGGCAGGCAGGCGGCCGGATAGCGGCACACTTCGATGGGGCCGCGGTGGAAGGCGCGGTCGCTGAACAGCAGTTCGCCCAGGGAGCGGCTGCCGAGCAGGCGCAGGTCGAAGCCGGAGCCTTCCAGCGCGTGGTGCGCGGCGACGCTGCGGGCGAACACCCAGGGCTGGCCGTGGCCCTTGAGGTACACCTCACGAACCCAGCCCAGGCTGCCGTCGGCTACGCCCAGGGCGGTGCATTCGTCCGCGCGCATCCGGTGCCAGCCCTCGGCCAGCGGTTGCACTGCGAAGCCGCCGTCGGACAGTGCGGTCAGCCGGCGCGTCAGCGAACCCTCGTCGAACAGCCAGTCCAGAACCTGGGCGGAAGGCGCGGGATGCAACTGGGCGGCGGAGAGCCAGCGGGGCGGGTGGGACAGGGCTGCGTCGGGCACGGTGATGACTGCGGGTGACCAGGGACGCGGCAGCTTAACATGGCGGCTTTGCGCGGCCGATTGTGTTCTCTGCAAGAGTGCTTTACGCCATACCCCACCAAAGGTTTGGCCGGTCGGTCGGTACTTGCGCGCCGGCCCCATCGCCAGTACAAAGCCGGACATTGGATGCACTGACGTCCAAGCGACAAGAACACGAGGGTGAGAGCCGATGAAGAAGTGGCAGTGTGTGGTGTGTGGCCTGATCTATGACGAAACCAAGGGCTGGCCGGAAGAGGGCATCGCCGCCGGTACCCGCTGGGAAGACGTGCCGGAAGACTGGCTGTGCCCGGATTGCGGCGTGGGCAAGCTGGACTTCGAGATGATCGAAATCGGCTGATCCCATCTGGATGGATTCCCGCGACGGCGGCCTTCGGGTCGCCGTCTGCGTTTGTGGCTCCGGCAGGGCCGTGCCTGACGGCGTAAACTGGAAAAGCGCCGGGTTGGCCCAGCTGACGACCCCCGGCGGCGCTGCCGCCGTTGGCCGGTGCGCGCAAATTCGTTAGCTTCACCGGGCAATCGCAGGAGGGCTTGGCCGATGCGCAAATGGCAATGCGTAATCTGTGGCTTCATCTATGACGAGGCGCTGGGGCTGCCGGACGAGGGCATCGCGCCGGGTACCCGCTGGGAAGACATTCCCGCGGACTGGGTGTGTCCGGACTGCGGCACGGGCAAGATCGATTTCGAGATGATCGAGATCTCCTGAGAACCCATCCATGACCGGGTTGCGCGTCGGCATAACTGCGTTGGAAACGACCTCGAGATGCTCATGTACTGGAGTACATTCCGCTCCCTCGCTCGTTTCCGCCTTGTTCTGCTCCAGCTCGCCGGGTCCTGAATGGATTCTTGATGTCGGAAACCAACTTGCGACGGCCTTGACCGCCGTGGCGTCTTTACGAGGTGGAGAGAGCAATGAGTGACAACGCACCGCTGGTGATCATCGGTACGGGCCTGGCCGGCTACAACCTGGCGCGCGAGTGGCGCAAGCTCGATGGCGAGACGCCGCTGTTGCTGATCACTGCCGACGACGGCCGCTCCTACTCCAAGCCGATGCTCTCCACCGGGTTCTCCAAGGACAAGGACGCCGACGGCCTGGCCATGGCCGAACCGGGCGCCATGGCCGACCAGCTCAAGGCGCGCATCCTCACCCACACTCGCGTCACCGGTATCGATCCGGGCCACCGGCGCATCTGGATCGGCGAAGAGGAAATCCGCTACCGCGACCTGGTGCTGGCCTGGGGGGCGGACACCATTCGCGTGCCGGTGGAGGGTGACGCCCAGGACCTGATCTTCCCGATCAACGACCTGGAAGACTACGCGCGCTTCCGCAGCGCGGCGGCCGGCAAGCGCCGTGTGCTGCTACTGGGTGCCGGGCTGATCGGCTGCGAGTTCGCCAACGACCTCTCCAGTGGCGGTTTCCAGATCGAGGTGGTGGCGCCCTGCGAGCAGGTGATGCCCGGCCTGCTCCACCCAGCCGCCGCCCAGGCGGTGCAGCAAGGGCTGGAAAGCCTCGGCGTACGCTTCCACCTAGGACCGGTGCTGAATCGCCTGGTGCGCGCGGGCGATGCCCTGGAAGCGCACCTGTCCGACGGCAGCGTGATTGCCTGCGACCTGGTGGTTTCCGCCGTGGGCCTGCGTCCGCGCATCGACCTGGCCGCCGCCGCAGGGCTGGACGTCAATCGCGGCGTGATGGTCAACCGCGAGCTGCGTACCTCCCACGCCAACATCTATGCCCTGGGCGACTGCGCCGAGGTCGATGGCCTGAACCTGCTCTACGTGATGCCGCTGATGTCCTGCGCCCGTGCGCTGGCGCAGACCCTGGCGGGCAAGTCGACCACCGTGGCCTATGGCCCGATGCCGGTGACTGTGAAGACTCCGGTGTGCCCGCTGGTGGTCTCGCCGCCGCCGCGCGGCAGCGAGGGCGAATGGCAGGTGGAAGGCTCTGGCGCGGACCTCAAGGTGCTTTATCGGGATACCGCCGGTCGTTTGCTCGGTTATGCCCTGACCGGGGCGGCTGTCGGCGAAAAGCTCTCGCTTAACAAAGAGTTGCCGGCCCTGTTGGCGTAAAAGCCCTCTTTGGCGACGGTTTTACTGTGGGAATGTGCTCCAAAATTGTCAGACGATACTGGCGCGCCTGCGTGCGGCGTGCCATTCTCCCCCCGTCTGCCGCAGCCTAGAGCCTGTACGGCAAGCCTGCGGTGCCTTGGGCGCTGTTGGGAAGACAGCACGGACACAACAACAACAAACCGTCAAAGAGGCATCTATATCTATGCGTAAACCAGAACTGGCCGCCGCCATCGCCGAAAAGGCCGACCTCACCAAAGAACAAGCCAACAAGGTGCTGAATGCGCTGCTGGATGAAATCACTGGCGCGCTCAACCGCAAGGACAGCGTTACCCTTGTCGGTTTTGGTACCTTCATCCAGCGCCACCGTGGCGCCCGTACCGGCAAGAATCCGCAAACCGGCCAACCGGTAAAGATCAAAGCCAGCAACACCGTTGCCTTCAAACCCGGCAAGGCACTCAAAGACGCAGTCAACTGATCGCTCGCAGCCCGGAGCCAGAGCGGCTCCGGGTCGCCCCTCCGGTTACATAAACCCACCAAAAGATCGGATGTAGTCCCTTTTCACAGTGGCTACAATGCGCAGACTTTTGTCTCGAAAATCGAGGTTTGTGCATGAAATTTCGTCTTTTGCTGTGGTTGCTCGGGCGCATGATGGCCAAGGCCAGCCGCGAGAATCCGGCATTCCAGAAGCAACTGGAAGGCAAGGACCTGGTGTTCCAACTGCACACCCTCGACGGCAAGGTTGCCCGCCACTACATTGTCAAGGACCTGCGCGTCAGTGCCCGTCGCGGTACCCATCCGCAGCCGGCCTTCGCCCTCGGTTTCAAGGATGGCGCCTACGGCTTCGCCACCATGACCTCGAAGAACCCGCAGCTGGCGTTCATGCAGGGCATCCAGAACAAGGACATCCAGATCCAGGGCAACCCGGGCCTGGTGATCTGGTTCCAGGGACTGGTGAAGTACCTCAAGCCAAAGAAGAAAGCGGCACCGGCCAGCGATAAGAAGGCCGCCTGAGCCATTGCGCACCATGAAAAAAGGCCCCGGATGGGGCCTTTTTCATTTCAGCTGCGCTCAGTGCGGCGCGTTGAACTGGCTGGCCAGCTCGCGCAGCGCGGCTTCGGCATCCAGCACCTTGCGCACCGCGTCCTCGGCCTTGTCGCGGCTGATGTTCAGGCGCTCCAGCAGGTCCTGCGGAATGCCTGTCTCCGGGCCGCCGCCGATGCCATTGTTGCGCAGCAGTCGGGTCGCCAGGCACACCAGGTTGGCGTAGGTCGCGCAGTCGCCAGCGTAGCTGGGGTCGTGCTGGAAGCGCAGGGCGGTGTAGATCTCCTCGGGCATGTCCCAGGTGCGCATCAGCCAGGCGCCGATCTGCTCGCGGGTGATGCCCAGCAGGTGCTGCTCGACCAGGTTGTGTTCGACGTGCGGGTTCACTTCCAGGTGGCGGCAGATCAGCGAGAAATGCGGCGGGAAGATGTGCGCCAGCACCAGGTAGCCGATGCTGTGCAGCAGCCCGCCGAGGTAGGTCAGGCCGGCCTCCGGGCGCTCGGTGCGCGGGATGGCACGGGTCAGGCCCTCGATCACCGCGGCGGTGTAGATCGCCTGGTGCCAGTAGGGTGTGGCGTGCTGCGGCTGGTCCTTGGGCAGGCTCAGGGTCTTGCCCAGGGCGAGGCCCAGGGCCAGGTTGATCACCAGGTCAAAGCCCAGCACGCGGACGATGGCGTCTTCCACCGAGCGGATCTTGCCGGGGGCGGCGTAGTAGGGCGAGGCGGCCCAGCTCACCACCTGGGCGGCCAGCGCCGGGTCGGTTTCGACCACGCCGGTGATGTCGTCCACCGTGGCGTTGGGATCGACGCGCAGCTTGATGATCTTCTGTGCGGTTTCCGGCAGCGGCGGAATCTCGATGGTTTCCTCGAGACGCTGCTGGATGCGGCGGGCAGTGAAGGCCTGCACGGCCTGGGTGATTTCGGCGCGGTCGTCGTCCGGGCGGTCGAGGTTCGGCCGGATGGCCTCCAGCGGAACGCCGAAGCGTGCGGCGCTGGCCTTCTCCAGCAGGCCGCGGAAGGCCGGGGTGGCGATCTCCAGCAGGACGCCGGCGGTGCCGGATTCGATCAGCAGCTGCGGCTCCTGCAGCAGGCGGTCGTCATACAGGCAGGGCGAACTGGTCAGCGGCGGCAGCGCCGGCAGGCGGCTGAGCTGGTGTTTGCCGAGCATGCGCTCCATGCGTTCGGGCTTGACCGCCACCAGCTTGCGACCGGTCAACTCGGCCAGGCGATTGAGGTCGAGCAGTTGGCTCTGCGGGAACAACACCAGCAGCGTGCCGACGCTGTCTTCCAGCAGGCCTGCCTGGATGCGTCGAGTGCTGGACAGGGACGGGACGTCGCTGACCTCGCGATAGGCAATCCCCAGCTTGTCGAGCTGCTGCAGGATGACCTCGGGGGCCCGCGATGAGGCGGAAGTGGCGCGTGCGGCGTCGCTCATGAATGTGATCCGGTTATCAACGGCTGGGTCGGAGTATAACCAGCCAGTCAGCGTGACCGCGCAGTCAGCCGACCGGCGAGAGTGAACTGGATCACACTTGCCCGTATTGCTGGCCGTGGCGCAGCCAGCGCGCCAGCAAGGGGCTGACCGATTGCGGCCAGTGCGCCAGCAGCGCCTGCGCCGCGTCGCGCACGGCCGGCAGCAGGTCGGCGTCGCGCATCAGGTCGGCGACCTTGAATTGCAGCAGGCCTGTCTGGCGGGTGCCGAGCATTTCACCGGGGCCGCGCAGTTCCAGGTCCTTCTCGGCGATGACGAAGCCGTCGCAGGTCTCGCGCATGATCCCCAGGCGCTCGCGGCCGATCTGTGACAGCGGCGGGTGGTAGAGCAGCACGCAGTGGCTCGCCGCGCTGCCCCGGCCGACGCGGCCGCGCAGCTGGTGGAGCTGGGCCAGGCCGAGGCGCTCGGGGTTCTCGATGATCATCAGGCTGGCGTTGGGCACGTCCACGCCGACCTCGATCACGGTGGTGGCGACCAGCAGTTGCAGCATGCCTTCCTTGAAGGCTTCCATCACCACGGCCTTGTCTGCCGGCTTCATGCGCCCGTGGATCAGGCCGACGCGCAGCTCGCCCAGCGCCGAGGAGAGTTCCTCGTAGGTGGTTTCAGCCGCCTGGCAGGTCAGCTCTTCGGACTCCTCGATCAGCGTGCACACCCAGTAGGCCTGGCGGCCTTCCTGGCAGGCGGCGCGGACCCGCTCGATCACTTCGATGCGGCGGCTGTCGGCCACCAGCACGGTATTCACCGGTGTGCGGCCGGGCGGCAGCTCGTCGAGGATCGAGGTATCCAGGTCGGCGTAAGCGCTCATCGCCAGGGTCCGCGGGATGGGAGTGGCGGTCATGATCAGCTGGTGCGGGCAGAGCCGGCCGTCCACGCCCTTCTGGCGCAGGGCGAGGCGCTGCTGCACGCCGAAGCGGTGCTGTTCGTCGATGATCACCAGGGCCAGGCGCTTGAACTTCACTTCGTCCTGGAACAGCGCATGGGTGCCGACGATCATCGGTACGCCGCTGGCGATCTGCTCCAGCGCGCTGGCGCGGGCCTTGCCCTTGAGCTTGCCGGCCAGCCATGCGACCTCGATGCCCAGCGGCTGCAGCCATTTGCTGAAGTTGAGGAAGTGCTGCTCGGCGAGAATTTCGGTCGGCGCCATCAGCGCCACCTGGTAGCCGGCCTCCAGCGCCTGCAGGGCCGCAAGGGCAGCGACCACGGTCTTGCCGGCGCCCACATCACCCTGCACGAGGCGCAGCATGGGTTCGGGTTGGGCGAGGTCGTAAGCGATTTCCGCGCCGACCCGTTGCTGCGCGCCGGTGGGCTTGAAGCCGAGATTCTTCAGGTACAGCGCCGGCAGGCGCTTGGCCGGCGGCAGCTGCGGTGCCGCCTGGGAGCGCACGCTTTCGCGCAGGCGTTGCAGCGACAGCTGATGGGTCAGCAGCTCCTCGAAGGCGAGGCGGTGCTGGGCCCAGTGACGGCCTTCGGCGAGCTCTTCCAGGTCAGCGTCCGGCGGCGGCCGGTGCAGGTAGCGGATGGCTTCGTCCAGTGGGCCCAGGCGGTAGTCGCGGGCCAGCTCCGCCGGCAGCCAGTCCGGCAGACTTGAGGGCCCCAGGCGCTGCAGCGTCTGCTCGCTGAGCTGGCGCAGGCGCTGTTGGGTGAGGCCTTCGGTGGTCGGGTAGATCGGCGTCAGCGTCTGCTCCACCGGCGCGGCGACGGTATCGGTGAGCGAGCGGTATTCGGGGTGGTAAATCTCCAGACCCGAGGCGCCGGGGCGCGCTTCCCCGTAGCAGCGCAGGTGCGTGCCACGCTTGAGGTTTTCCTTCTGCGCCTGGCTGAAGTGGTAGAAGCGCAGGCTCAGGGTGCCGGTGCCGTCCTGCAGGCGCACCAGCAGGCTGCGGCGCTTGCCCATCACCACGTCAGCGCCGGAGACCACGCCTTCGACCACCGCATCCTGCCCCGGACGCAGCGCACCAATGGGCGTGATACGGGTACGGTCCTGGTAGCGCAGCGGCAGGTGGAAAAGGATGTCCTGGAGGTTCTCCAGGCCGACCTTCGCCAGCTTCTCTTCCAGCGCGGCGCCCACGCCCTTGAGCGCGGTGACCGGGACGTTCGACAGCTCGGTCATGCCGGCTCGGCTTCACCCTTGACGGTCGGCTTGGCGACCGAACACAGGCGGATCGAGTCCGCCAGCACCTCGATGGCGCGCGGCCGCGGGAAGCTGGCGCGCCAGGCGATGGCGACGGTACGGAAGGGGACCGGCGCGGTGAACGGGCGAACTTCGATCACGCCGGGCGCGTAGTGGTGGCTGTCCACGGCGGAGAACGGCAGCACCGACACGCCCAGGCCCGAGGCGACCATGTGGCGAATGGTTTCCAGCGAACTGGATTCCACCGTGGTGTGCTTGTTCTCGTCGCCCTTGCGGGTGGTCGGGCAGGCTTCCAGCACCTGGTCGCGGAAGCAGTGGCCCTCGCCGAGCAGCAACAGGCTCTTGTCGTTGAGCAGTTCGGCGTCGATGGATTTTTTCGCCGTCCAGGCGTGGTCGGCGGGCATCAGTACGTAGAACGGTTCGTCGAACAGCGGCAGGGTCAGCACGTCGGCTTCCTGGAACGGCAGGGCGATGATGATCGCGTCCAGTTCGCCGGTGCGCAGCTTGTCGCGCAGGATGTGGGTGAAGTTTTCCTCGATGTACAGCGGCATCTGCGGGGCGACCCGGTGCAGCTGCGGAATCAAGTGCGGGAACAGGTACGGGCCGATGGTGTAGATGGCACCGACCTTCAGCGGCGAGGTCAGCTGGTTCTTGCCGGCCTGGGCCAGTTCACGGATACCCTGGGCCTGCTCCAGCACCTTCTGCGCCTGTGCCACGATGCCTTCACCGACCGGGGTCAGGCGCACCGCGCTCTTGCTGCGTTCGAAGATCAGCACGCCGAGCTCGTCTTCCAGCTTCTTCACGCCCACCGACAGGGTCGGCTGGCTGACGTGGCAGCGCTCGGCGGCGCGGCCGAAATGTTGCTCCTGGGCAAGCGTGACGATGTAGCGCAGTTCGGTAAGGGTCATGGCATTGAATCCGTTGAGGTGGCCCAAGCATAGCGGCTGCACCGCCGCGAACCAACCGCGCTAAACTCCCAGACCCGATTCACGGAGCCCAGCATGAGCACGAACACCTTCCCAAGCCTGATGATCGTCGGTTGCGGCGACGTCGGCAGCCGTCTGGGACGCCAACTGGCCGCGCGCGACTGGCGCGTCCATGGTCTGCGCCGCAACATCGCCGCATTACCCTTCGAGGTGCTGCCGGTGTCCGGCGATCTGGCCCAGCTCGAATGCCCGGACACCTGGCCGGTGGGCAAGCTGGATTACCTGGTGTTCTGCGCCGCCGCGACCCAGCACGATGAAGCCGGCTACCGCGCCGCCTACGTCGAAGGCCTGCGCAACACCCTCGGCTGGCTGCGGCAGCGCGGGCAATTGCCCAGACGCCTGCTGTTCGTCTCCAGCAGTGGCGTGTACGCCCAGCGCGAGGGCGAGTGGATCGACGAGAACTCCCCGGCCGAAGCGCAGAGCTACTCCGGCAGCGTGATGCTCGAAGCCGAGCGGCTGGCGCTTCAGAGCGGTATCCCCGCCAGCGTCGTGCGCCTGACCGGCATCTACGGTCCCGGCCGCGAATGGCTGCTCAAGCAGGTGCGCGAGGGTTACCGGGTGGCCAGCGAACCGCCGCTGTATACCAACCGTATTCACGCCGAAGATGCCGCCGGCCTGCTGGCTCATCTCCTGGAGGCCGACCGCAGCGGCGTGGCGCTGGAAGACTGCTACCTCGGCGTCGACAACGATCCCGCTGCGCTGCACGAGGTGGTCGCCTGGCTGCGCGAGCAACTGGGCATCACCCACTGGTCCGCAGAGCAAGCCGTGCGCCGTGCCGGCAGCAAGCGCTGCAGCAACGCCCGCGCCCGTGCGCTGGGCTGGGAGCCGCGCTACCCGAGCTTCCGCGAAGGCTACGCGGCCATCCTGGCCGGCAAGCAGGACTGAGATGGACGCCAACCGGCTGCTGGCGCGCCCCTGGTTGCCGGGGGTGGAGTTGTTCCATGCGGACTTCTCCGGGCAGCCGTTCGGCCGCCACAGCCACGATGCCTTTGCCATCGGCGCCATCCTGCACGGCGCCGGCGGCTACCAGTGCCGCGGCGCGCACCATGTGCTGCCCGCCGGCACCCTGTCGCTGATGAACCCGGAGGAGCCGCACACCGGCAATGCCGAGTCCGAGCGGCTGGTCTACCGCATGCTCTACATCGAGGAATCGCGCCTGCTGCCGCTGCTCGGACGCAAGCAGTTGCCGCGCGGCTTCCAGACGCTCAACCCGAACGACGACGGGCAAGTGGCGGAGGCGCTGCGACGCGTGGCGACGGAGTTCGAGCGCAACGACGCGCTGGCGCTGGAAAGCGAATTGCTGGTGCTGCTGGAACTGGTTTTCGTCCGCCACGGCGGCATGCGTCCGACTGCTTCGGCTGCTCGCGACGGCAGTGTGACGGCGAAGCTGCGCGATTACCTGGAGGCGCATTACCGCGACGCGGTCAGCCTCGAAACGCTGGCCGAACTGCTGCAGCGCCATCCGCGCCATCTGATCGAAGCCTTTCGCAATACCTATGGCGTGCCGCCGCACACCTACCTGTTGCAGCGGCGCATCCGTGAGGCCAAGCGCCTGCTGGTGGCCGGCGAGAAGCCGCTGGACGTCGCGCTGGCGCTGGGCTTCTACGACCAGGCGCACTTCTCCGGCACCTTCCGCCGCTTCACCGGCGTCACTCCCGGACGCTTCCTGCGCGCCACGCGCACCTGAGTTTCTTCCAAGACTGCCCGAGGCTGGCCCTTCCAGACTGCGCGACGCCGCATTCGGGAGATCGCCATGTTCGCTGCCTTCGCGCTGGTCGCCAGCACTCACTTCGCCGCCCTGCTGTCGCCGGGGCCGGATTTCTTCCTGCTGATCCGCGCCGCGCTGTTGCGCGGGCGCCGTCATGCGGATGGCTGTGCAGCCGGAATCGCCCTGGCCAATCTGGCGAGCATGCTGCTGGTGCTGTTCGTGCTCGGGCTGCTGCCGGACGTCGCGAGCCACGGGTTGCGTGTCGTGCAACTGCTGGGCGGCATGTACTTCGTCTGGCTCGGCGCGCAGGCGCTGCTGGCGCGGCGGGAGCTGGAGATTCCCACGGAGCCTGGCCAGCAGCGGGCCGGAGGGTTTCTGCGCGGGGTACGCGAGGGCTTTCTGGCCAGCAGCCTGAATCCGAAGCTGCCGATCTTCTACACCGGGCTGTTCGGCGTGCTCGGACAGTTCCATCTGCCCGGTTGGGCACTGGGCGCCTGTGTGCTGTGGATGGGGGCGGTGGTGCTGCTGTGGGATATGTTGCTGGTGCGCCTGCTGGATCGGCCGCGCTGGCGCGGCTGGCTGAAGCGCCGGGTGACGGCGCTGGACCGGATCTGCGGCGGGTTGCTGTTGGCGCTGGGGGGATGGTTGCTGTGGAGCGGGCTGCGCTGAGTGCCTGCATAGGATCTGCTGCGCGTCGGCTGGAGGGCGTTGGAAAGTGCCCTCAGATGCTCATTTACAGCCGTAAACTCCGCTCTTCGGGCACTTTCCGCCTACTCCAGCGCTAGCTCGCGAGATCGTAAGCAGGCGCTGAGGCTGCCCGCCCGCCTGGATCAGTCGCGCTCCAGCGTCCAGACCTTGTTGCCTGGCGCGTACTGCGGCATCTCGTCGGCCTGGGCGCGGTTCACCGCTTCGAACAGCTCCAGCTTGTCGCCGTCCCGTTCGAACAGGTACTCGCGACCCTGCTGGCCCTGTTGCAGCCAGATGCTGTCGTTGTCGCCGCTCATGGCCGCGCAGTCGCCGGCCAGGCACAGCGCGTAGCGATCGGCGCCGGGCATGCCTTCGAGGCCGCCGTTGGGCAGGAACTTCACCTTGCTGCCTTGGCCCTGGCCTTCCTCGATCACCCAGGTGCCCTTGAGGTAGGCGTCGTACAGGGCGTTCTGGAAGGTGCTGCCGGCCGGGCTCTGGGCGGAGGGCTGCTGCTCGGGGCGGACGAAGCGCTGCTCGGGCCAGTTGTCGCTGCCCACCTGCACCAGCTCCTTGCCGTCCAGCTCCAGGGCCTCCTGGTTGCTGCCGTAGAAGTCGACGCGGTAATGCCTGGGGTCTTCGGCGGTCAGTTGGCCTTCGCCCAGCTCGAAGCCGTTGCTGAAGGTGGCCTGCTGGGCCTTGGTGTCCAGCTTCCACTCCAGGTTCGGGCCGTAGGCCAGCAGCGCCTCGCGCAGCTTGCCGCCCTTGCCGGCGGCGTCGATGGCGGCCTGGTTGACCCAGACGCCGGAAGGGTCGGACGGGGTGCCGGCGCAGCCGGTGAGCAGGCCGATCAGGGCGCTCAGGATCAGGGCGCGACGCATGTTTGCTCCTTGCAGACAAGAGAACGGGGCCGCTAGGGCCCCGTGGGAATTACGTACCGCTTATTCCAGGACGACGATGGCGTCCATCTCGACCTGGGCGCCCTTCGGCAGGGCGGCAACGCCGATGGCAGCGCGGGCCGGGTAGGGCTGGGTGAAGTACTTGCCCATGATCTCGTTGACCTTGGCGAAGTGCGACAGGTCGGTGAGGAAGATATTCAGCTTGGCCACGTCGTGCAGGTAACCGCCGGAGGCTTCGATCACGGCTTTCAGGTTCTCGAAGACCTGGACGGTCTGCTCTTCGAAGCCCTCGACCAGTTCCATGGTCTGCGGGTTCAGCGGGATCTGACCGGAGACATACACGGTGTTGCCAGCCTTGATCGCCTGGGAGTAGGTGCCAATGGCGGCCGGGGCTTTGTCGGTGTGGATAACGGTCTTGGTCATGTCGACTCCTTAGGGTGGGATCAGCTGCGCATGCGGGTGATGCGGATCACGCCCTTGAGCGCGCGCAGCTTCTTGATGACGCGGGCCAGGTGCACGCGGTCGTGCACGCTGACGACCAGCTGGACCACGCTGATGCGGCCATCGCGTTCGTCCATGCTGATCTTTTCGATATTGCCGTCGGCGGCGTTGACGCTGGTGGCGAGCAGGGCGATCAGGCCGCGCTGGTGCTCCAGTTCGACGCGCAGTTCGACGTTGAATTCGCCGGTGACATCCTTGGCCCAGCTGAGCTGGATGCATTTTTCCGGGTTGTGGCGAATCTCGCTGATGTTCTTGCAGCTCTCCAGGTGCACCACCATGCCCTTGCCGGCGGAAAGGTGGCCGACGATCGGGTCGCCCGGGATCGGCGTACAGCACTTGGCGTAGCTGAGCACCAGGCCCTCGGTACCGCGGATCGCCAGCGGCCCTTCGCTGCTCGGTGCGGCGGCCTCGCCTTCGCTGGACAGCAGGCGGCGCGCGACCACGTAGGCCATGCGGTTGCCCAGGCCGATCTCTTCGAGCAGGTCCTCGAAGACTTCCATGCGGTATTCGGCGAGCACGCCCTGGATGCGCTCTTGGGGAATCTTCTCCAGGTGGCTCTCGAAGCCGGCCAGGGTCTTGTTCAGCAGGCGCTCGCCAAGGTTGATCGACTCGGAGCGGCGCTGCAGTTTGAGCGCGTGGCGGATGTGCGTACGTGCCTTGCCGGTGACCACGAAGTTGAGCCAGGCCGGGTTCGGCCGGGTGCCCGGCGCGGTGACGATCTCCACTGTCGCGCCGCTCTGCAGCGGTTCGGACAGCGGCGCCAGACGACGGTTGATGCGGCAGGCGATGCAGCTGTTACCGACGTCGGTGTGCACCGCGTAGGCGAAGTCGACGGCCGTGGAGCCCTTGGGCAGCTCCATGATGCGGCCCTTGGGCGTGAAGACGTAGACCTCGTCCGGGAACAGGTCGATCTTCACGTTCTCGATGAATTCCAGCGAGTTGCCGGCGCGCTGCTGCAATTCGAGGATGCCCTTCACCCACTGGCGGGCGCGGGCATGGGTGCCCTTGGGCGACTCGTCCTCGCTGGACTTGTACAGCCAGTGCGCGGCGATCCCGTGGTTGGCCATCTCTTCCATCTCGCGGGTGCGGATCTGGATTTCGATGGGTACGCCGTGCATGCCGAACAGCGTGGTGTGCAACGACTGGTAGCCGTTGGCCTTGGGAATCGCGATGTAATCCTTGAAGCGACCGGGGAACGGCTTGTACAGGTTGTGCACGGCGCCGAGCACGCGGTAGCAGGTGTCGACCTTGTCGACGATGATGCGGAAGGCGTAGACGTCCATGATCTCGTTGAACGCCTTGCGCTTGCCGCGCATCTTCTTGTAGATGCTGAACAGGTGCTTCTCGCGGCCCAGGACCTGACCTTCCATGCCTTCGCGGGCGAGGCAGTTGACCAGCGATTCCTGGATCTTGCCGACGATCTCGCGGCGGTTGCCACGGGCCTTCTTCACCGCCTGGCGGATGCGCTCGGAGCGCATCGGGTGCATGGCCTTGAAGCCCAGGTCCTCGAATTCCACGCGCATGCTGTGCATGCCCAGCCGGTTGGCGATGGGGGCGTAGATTTCCAGGGTTTCCTTGGCGATGCGGCGGCGCTTCTCGCCCGACAGCACTTCCAGGGTGCGCATGTTGTGCAGGCGGTCGGCCAGCTTGACCAGGATCACGCGGATGTCGCGCGCCATGGCCATGGCCATCTTCTGGAAGTTCTCGGCCTGCGCCTCGGCCTTGGACTCGAAGTTCATCTGGGTCAGCTTGCTGACCCCGTCCACCAGTTCCGAGACGGTTTCGCCGAACTGCGCGGTGAGCGCTTCCTTGGCGATGCCGGTGTCCTCGATCACGTCGTGCAGCATGGCCGCCATCAGGCTCTGATGGTCCATGTGCATGTCGGCAAGGATGTTGGCGACGGCGAGCGGGTGGGTGACGTAGGCCTCGCCGCTGCGGCGGCGCTGCCCGTCATGGGCCTGCTCGGCGTAGTAGTAGGCGCGGCGGACCAGGTTGACCTGGTCCGGGCCTAGGTAACTCGACAGTCGGTCGGCGAATGCATCTATGCCCGGCATGGGATCACCCCCTGCCGAGCAGCACGTCGCGGCGCGCCTTTTCGTCGGCCCGACATAGACTTACAGGGCCTCGTTGTTGGCCTCGTCTTCGAATGCAGCGAACAGCGGCTCTTCTTCAACCACGTCCTCCTGCTGAACGATCTCAGCATCCACGAGGCCCGAGGCGATTTCGCGCAGAGCGACGACGGTGGGCTTGTCGTTTTCCCAGGCTACCTTCGGCTCCTTGCCGCCGGTGGCCAGCTGGCGAGCGCGCTTGGTGGCGAGCATGACCAGCTCGAAACGGTTATCGACGTTGTCCAGGCAGTCTTCAACGGTGACGCGGGCCATGGTGTTCCTCGTTACGAAAATGGATGCCCGGAAATACCGGGCGGACTGAATAGTCTAAAAAATCGCCAATCTTTATGGAAGAGCCTTCGCGCTTCCCGTTCAGGCCAGCAATCGTTGCAGCAGTTCGGTGTGCCGCTGCTGCTGGGCGTCCTGGCGCAGCTGGCGGGCACGGAAGATCGCCTTGAGGTCTTCCAGCGCATGGGCGAAATCGTCGTTGATCACCAGGTGATCGTACTCGACGTAGTGGCTCATCTCGCTGACGGCTTCCTGCATGCGTCGCTCGATCACGTCCTCGCTGTCCTGGCCACGGTTGGTCAGGCGCTGGCGCAGGGCTTCCTGGCTCGGCGGCAGGATGAAGATCGATTGCGCCTGGGGCATCAGCCGGCGCACCTGCTGCGCGCCCTGCCAGTCGATCTCGAGGATCAGGTCGAAACCTTCCTTCAGGGTCTTTTCCACCCAGCGCTGCGAGGTGCCGTACAGGTTGCCGAAGACTTCCGCGTGTTCCAGGAACTCGTCCCGTTCGAGCATTGCGGTGAAGGTGTCGCGACCGACGAAGTGGTAGTTCACGCCGTCCACTTCGCCCGGACGCATGCCACGGGTGGTGTGGGAGACGGAGACGCGCACGGCGGGCATGGCGTCGAGCAGCGCCTTGACCAGGCTGGTCTTGCCGGCGCCGGACGGGGCGGAAACGATGTACAGAGTGCCGGACATGGCGCTTTCCTGGAGTTGCGGTTGACGGTGGTAGCCGGGAAGTGCCCGGTTTACTCGATATTCTGGACCTGCTCGCGCATCTGCTCGATCAGAACCTTGAGGTTGACGGCGGCCTGGGTGGAGCGCGGGTCGAAGGCCTTCGACCCCAGAGTGTTGGCCTCGCGGTTGAGTTCCTGCATCAGGAAGTCCAGGCGACGGCCGGCGGCGCCGCCGGCCTTGAGCACGCGGCGTACCTCGGTGACGTGGGTGGTCAGGCGGTCGAGTTCTTCGGCGACATCGCTCTTCTGCGCCAGCAGGACCATTTCCTGTTCCAGACGCTGCGGGTCGAGTTCGGCCTTCATCTCGGTGAAGCGGTCGAGGATCTTCTGGCGCTGGTTGGCCAGCATTTCCGGTACCAGCTGGCGCAGGTTGGTCACCTCTTCCAGCATCGCGGCCAGACGCTCGTCGATGATCTTCGCCAGTTCGGCGCCTTCGCGGGCGCGGCCGGCCTTGAGGTCGTCGAGGGCCTGGTTGAACGCGGCCATGGCGGCGGCGTTGAGCGCCTGCGGATCGGCGACGTCGGCCACCAGCACGCCCGGCCAGGCCAGCACGGCCAGCGGATCGAGCGGGGCGGGTTGCTGGATCAGGCCGGCCACGGTCTCGGCGGCGGCGACCAGTTGCGCGGCACGCTCGCGGTCCACCTGCAGCGTCTTGCTGGCGTTTTCCTCGATGAAGCGCAGCGTGCATTCGACCTTGCCGCGCGACAGGCCCTGGCGCAGGGCTTCACGCACCGTGCCTTCGAGGTCGCGGAAGGCCTCGGGCAGGCGCAGGTTGGGTTCGAGGTAGCGGTGGTTGACCGAGCGCAGCTCCCAACTGAGCGTCCCATGGGTCCCGGCTCGCTCTACGCGGGCGAAGGCGGTCATGCTGTGCACCATGGGGCTACCTCTCTGGCTGTTCGTGACTGGAAATCTGACGCTTGCAGTCCGAAGAAAATGGGCCGACAGGTCGTCGGAAACCGGTAATTGTACCCCAGCGTGGCGCACAGCCGCACGCCGGCGGTGGTTGCGTCCGTCCGCTGGCCTCTATAATGGCGGTCATTCCCCCGCCAGCAACTCTGTACAGGATGCCTCCATGAACCGTCCCAGTGGCCGCGCCGCCGACCAACTGCGCCCGATCCGTATCACCCGCCATTACACCAAGCACGCCGAGGGCTCCGTGCTGGTCGAGTTCGGCGATACCAAGGTGATCTGCACCGTCAGCGCCGAATCCGGTGTGCCGCGCTTCCTCAAGGGCCAGGGCCAGGGTTGGCTGACCGCCGAATACGGCATGCTGCCGCGCTCCACTGGCGAGCGTAACCAGCGCGAAGCCTCGCGTGGCAAGCAGGGTGGCCGCACCCTGGAAATCCAGCGCCTGATCGGCCGCTCCCTGCGCGCCGCGCTGGACCTGACCAAGCTGGGCGAGAACACCCTGTACATCGACTGCGATGTGATCCAGGCCGACGGCGGCACCCGCACTGCCTCGATCACCGGCGCCACCGTGGCGCTGATCGACGCGCTGGCCGTGCTGAAGAAGCGTGGCGCGCTCAAGGGCAACCCGCTCAAGCAGATGGTCGCCGCCGTATCCGTGGGCATGTACCAGGGCGAGCCGGTGCTGGACCTGGACTACCTGGAAGACTCCGCCGCCGAGACCGACCTGAACGTGGTCATGACCGATGCCGGCGGTTTCATCGAAGTTCAGGGTACCGCGGAAGGCGTGCCCTTCCAGCCGGCTGAGCTGAATGCCATGCTGGAACTGGCGCAGCAGGGCCTGCGCGAACTGTTCGAACTGCAGCGCGCCGCACTGGCCGACTGAGCCGACTGAGCCGACTGAGCCGACGAACGGCGTACCCGCCCGATCTTCACGTGCAAGGAGTGAGAGGATGAGCGAAGAACTGCCGGTACAACACAGCGAACCGGGCCGCGAAGCCCGGCAATGGGCGATGTTCTGCCATTTCGCTGCCTTCCTGTGCCTGGTCTTTCCCTTCGGCAACCTGATCGGGCCGCTGATCGTCTGGCAGATCAAGCGTGAGTCGGACCCGTTCGTGGACCGTCAGGGCAAGGAGGCAATGAACTTCCAGATCACCGTGAGCCTGGCGATCGTGGTCAGTTGCCTGCTGATGCTGGTGGTGGTCGGCTTCTTCCTGCTGGGCCTGGTCAGCGTCGGTGCGCTGGTCCTGACCATCATTGCCGGGATCAAGGCCAATGAAGGGGTCGAGTACCGCTACCCCTTCACCTGGCGTCCGATCAAGTAACCGCCCCGCGGACATGAAAAAGCCGGCTCGGAGCCGGCTTTTTTCTGGCTGCATCGGATGCAGCGTACGAAATGGGCGTCAGATGCTGAGCGCCCAGTCGTAGTCCACGATCAGCGGCGCATGCTGGGAGAAGCGCGGCTGGCGCGGCAGCTTGGCGCTGCGCACGAAGCGGCGCAGGCCCGGGGTCAGCACCTGGTAGTCGAAGCGCCAGCCCAGGTTGAGCATCTCGGCCTGCTCGCTGTCCGGCCACCAGCTGTACTGGTCGCCTTCGCGATTGACCTCGCGCAGGGCATCGACATAGCCCATGGTGCCGAACACTTCATCCATCCAGCCACGCTCCGGCGCCATGAAGCCGGGCATCTGCTGGCATTCGCGCCAGTTCTTCACGTCCAGCTTCTGGTGCGCGACGTACAGCGAGCCGCAATAGATGTATTCGCGGCGCTTGCGGCGCTGCTTGTTCAGGTACTGGGCGAAATCGTCCATGAACTTGAACTTGTGGTTCAGGTTCTCGTCCCCTTCCTGCCCGGTAGGCAGCAGGAGAGTGGCAATACTCACCTTATCGAAATCGGCTTGCAGGTAGCGCCCGTAACGATCGGCCATCTCGAAACCCAGCCCGCTTATGACGGCCTTGGGTTGCAGACGGCTATAGATTGCGACGCCACCCTGACTGGGCACTTCGGCATCGCAGGCGTACAGGAAGTAGCCGTCCAGTTGATAGGACGGGTCATCCAGATCGAAAGCGGAGGCGCGGGTATCCTGCAAGCAGATCACGTCGGCATTCTGGGCTTGCAGCCAACTGAGCAATCCACGCTCGGCTGCAGCCTGAATACCATTCACGTTCACACTGATGATCCGCATAAATGGCCCCCAAAATCACGTGTGTGTATGATACCCGAGCTCAAACGGTTTAGCTAAATTCATACCGGCCGGTTCTCTCCTATGCAGGCATATCAACGCGATTTCATCCGCTTCGCCATCGAGCGCGGCGTACTGCGCTTCGGCGAATTCACCCTCAAATCCGGGCGCACCAGTCCCTATTTCTTCAACGCCGGCCTGTTCAACACGGGCGTGGCGCTGGCCCAGCTGGGGCGTTTCTACGCCAGCGCGGTGGTCGACAGCGGCATCTCCTTCGATGTGCTGTTCGGTCCGGCCTATAAAGGCATCCCGCTGGCGGCCGCAACCGCCATCGCCCTGGCCGAACAGCACGGCCGCGACCTGCCCTGGTGCTTCAACCGCAAGGAAGCCAAGGATCACGGCGAGGGCGGCACCCTGGTCGGCGCTCCGCTGACCGGCCGCGCGCTGATCATCGATGACGTGATCACCGCTGGCACCGCCATCCGCGAGGTCATGCAGATCATCGACGCACAGGGCGCCCAGGCGGCCGGCGTACTGATCGCGCTGAACCGCCAGGAACGCGGCAAGGGCGAGCTGTCGGCGATCCAGGAGGTCGAGCGCGACTTCTCCATCCCGGTCGTCAGCATTGTGTCGCTGGAGCAAGTGCTGGAATATCTTGCAGGTGATGCACAGCTGAAACAGCACCTGGCTGCTGTCGAGGCGTATCGCGCGCAGTACGGTATCTAACCGGAACAAGGTGTCGGGCATGGCCGAGCAGGGTGCTTTGAGGGTATTGATCGGACTTCTGGGAGCCATGCTTGCGACCCAGGCGCTGGCCGTGGAGCCCAAGGGCTCTTCGGTCGAGCTGTATCGCTACGTCGACGACAAGGGCGGGATTGTCATCGACCGCCAGGGCGTGCCGTCGGAATACATTGGCAAGGGCTACGAGGTGCTCAACGATCAGGGCCGCGTGATCCGTGTGGTACCGCCGGCGCCGACGCCCGCCGAGATCCAGCAGCGCAAGGCCGATGCCGCGCGCGCCAATTCCGACGCGCAGCTGCTGCGTCTGTACACCAGCGTGAAGGATGTGGATCTCGCCCGTGACCGCAAACTGACGGAGCTGGACGCCTTGTCCAGCGTGTCCAAGGGCAACCTGCAGGCGCTCAAGTCGCAGCATGCCACCCTGCAGGCGCGGGCCGCCGACCAGGAGCGTGCCGGCCGCCAGGTGCCGGCCGAGCTGGAGGCCCAGTTGTCCGACCTGCGCGATGAGGAAAAGCGCCTGGAGCAGGACATCAACCGCTATCAGCAACTGCGCGAACAGGCTATCGCCAGCTTTGCCGCCGACCGCGCGCGGGTGGCGCAATTGCTCGGCGCTTCCCACTGAGCCTTGCGGCTCACTGCTGCGGCGTACACCGTTCGAATTCGTTGATCTTCCCGCGCAACCAGTCCGGCAAGGGCTGGCTGGTGCGGTCCTCGCCGGCATAGGCGTAGATCAGTTCACCCAGCGTCAGCAGCTGCTCGTCGCACCAGATTCCTAGCTGGAAAGTCAGGCTGCTGCGGCCCAGGCGGCTCACTCGCACACCCAGCTCCAGCCAGTCGTCGAAGTGCGCCGGCGCCAGGTATTCCAGGGTGGTTTTCACCGCGAACAGATCGCCGCCGCCGCGCAGCAGGTCGGCTGGGTAGCTCACGCCCAGGTGGCGGTAGTACTCGGTGGTGGCGACGTCGGCGTAGGTCAGGTAGTTGCCGTTGAAGACGATCCCTTGCGGGTCGACCTCCGACCAGCGCACGCGCAGGCCGTGGAAGAAGCTGAAATCGTTGCGTGAAACGGGAGACGCGGCCATGTCAGACAAACTCCTGAAGACCTGTTCGAGGCTGGGTATTGGCGTCTGATGAGGCCTCGAACAGGCAGAAAAACACCCGCGAGGATCGCTCCTGGCGGGTGTCTTGATCAGTGGTGCTTGCGGTTGGTGATCAGGGTGCCGACGCCGCTGTCGGTGAAGATCTCCAGCAGTACGGCGTTGGGCACGCGGCCATCGATGATGTGCGCGCTGGTCACGCCGCCCTGCACCGCTTCCAGGGCACAGCGGATCTTCGGCAGCATGCCGCCGTAGATGGTGCCGTCGGCGATCAGTGCGTTGACCTGCTCGGTGGTCAGGCCGGTGAGCACCTGGCCCTGCTTGTCCATCAGGCCGGCGATGTTGGTGAGCAGCATCAGCTTCTCGGCCTTCAGCGCCTCGGCCACCTTGCCGGCCACCAGGTCAGCGTTGATGTTGTAGGACTCGCCGTTGGCGCCGACGCCGATCGGCGCGATGACCGGGATGAAGTCGCCCTGCACCAGCATGTTCAGCAGGTCGACGTTGACCCCGGTGACTTCGCCCACGTGGCCGATGTCGATGATTTCCGGCGTGGTCATTTCCGGCGTCTGGCGGGTGACGGTGAGCTTCTTCGCGCGGATCAGCTCGGCGTCCTTGCCGGTCAGGCCGATGGCGCTGCCGCCATGACGGTTGATCAGGTTGACGATGTCCTTGTTCACCTGGCCGCCGAGGACCATCTCCACCACGTCCATGGTCTGCGCGTCGGTGACGCGCATGCCATCGATGAAGTGGCTCTCGATCGACAGGCGGCTGAGCAGGTCACCGATCTGCGGCCCGCCACCATGAACCACCACCGGGTTGATGCCGACGGCTTTCATCAGCACCACGTCGCGGGCGAAGCTGTTCTTCAGCTCGTCCGTTTCCATGGCGTTGCCGCCGTACTTGATCACCAGCGTCTTGCCGACGAACCGGCGGATATAGGGCAGGGCTTCGGCAAGGACGCGGGCAACCTGGGCGGCGTCATCGCGGCTCTGGGTCATGGTGGGCTCCGGCAAATAGGTCAAAAGGGCAGGCTGAGGGCGGGGTCGACCGCTTTCAGCTGGGTGCGGAACACGTCCTTGATGCGTTCCAGTTCGTCCTGGGTGTCCGCCTCGAAGCGCAGCACCAGCACCGGCGTGGTGTTGGAGGCGCGTACCAGGCCCCAGCCTTTAGGGTAATCCACGCGCACGCCGTCGAGGGTGGTGAGGTTGGCTTCGCCCCACTGGCCGCGGGCCTGCAGCGCCTCGATCAGGGCGAACTTGCCCTCGTCGGTGACGGTGATGTTGATTTCCGGGGTGGAGATGTCCAGCGGGAAGGCGGAGAACACGCGCTCGGCGTCACGCTTGTCCTGGCTGATGATTTCCAGCAGGCGCGCGGCGCTGTAGATGCCGTCGTCGAAGCCGAACCAGCGCTCCTTGAAGAAGATGTGGCCGCTCATCTCGCCGGCGAGCAGGGCGCCGGTTTCCTTCATCTTCTTCTTGATCAGCGAGTGACCGGTCTTCCACATCACCGGACGGCCGCCGTAGCCGCTGATCAGCGAGATCAGGCGACGGGTGCATTTCACGTCGAAGATGATGTCGGCGCCTGGGTTGCGCGAGACCACGTCCTTGGCGAACAGCATCAGCAGGCGGTCCGGGTAGATGATGGTACCTTCGTTGGTCACCACGCCCACACGGTCGCCATCGCCGTCGAAGGCCAGGCCGATGTCGGCGCCGGTTTCCTTGACCTTGGCGATCAGGTCTTCCAGGTTTTCGGGCTTGCCCGGGTCCGGGTGGTGGTTGGGGAAGGTGCCGTCGACGTCGCAGTACAGCGGGATCACGGTGCAGCCCAGGGCTTCGATCAGCTGCGGGGCGATCACGCCGGCCACGCCGTTGCCGCAGTCCACCACCACTTTCAGCGGCTTGGCCACGGCGATGTCATCGCGAATCTGCTGGAAGTAGCGCGGCAGGATGTCGAGTTGCTGCACGCTGCCCACGCCGGTGGCCAGGTCGTTCTTCTCGATGCGCTCGCGCAGGGCCTGGATCTGTTCGTTGGCCAGGGTTTCGCCGGCGACGACGATCTTGAAGCCGTTGTAGTTCGGCGGGTTGTGGCTGCCGGTGAGCATCACGCCCGACTTGCCTTCCAGGACGTTGGCCGCGTAGTACAGCACCGGGGTCGGCACCATGCCGATGTCGGTGACGTTGCAGCCGCAATCGAGCAGGCCCTGGATCAGTTGCTGCACCAGCTCGGGACCGGACAGGCGGCCATCGCGGCCGACGCTGACGTTCGGTTCGCCGCGCGCCAGGCTCTCGGAGCCGATGGCTCGACCCACCCAGTAGGCGGTCTCGGCGGTCAGGGTATCGCCGACCACGCCACGGATGTCGTAGGCGCGGAAGATACTGGCGGGCAGTTGCGGGGCTTTAGGCGTGCTCATAGCGGTGGTTTGCTCCAATCCCAGGAGGTCCTGGTCTTCATCAAGTATGTCGATATCCAGAATGTCGGTGCTCTGGAATTGCGGGTCGACCAATGGCGTCTCGGTGGCAGCAGCCGGGGCGCGCGCCGGGGTGGCCACGGGGGCCGGTTGGGCGGGAGCGTCGGCGCTGCTGGCACCGGGGGTTTCGGCTTTGCGACGTGGTTGGCGGGCCAGCGCCTGAGCTACGGCCTGCAGACTTGGCAGGCTCAGCTCAGGAACTTTGGCAGTGCGTTGGCCGGCGAGTTCCTGAGCGAACTGGCCGAGGGTCTGGGCGTCCTTGTTCACACGGCGCTGCAGGCCGCTCTGCGCGAGATAGGCGCCGAGCAGCGAGCCGGCCAGGGCGAGCAGGGCGGCGAGACCGAGCAGGACGGGGGAGTAGAGCGGTGCGACCAGGGCCGGGCCTGCGGTGAAGCTGAGCTTCCAGTTCGGATTGCCGCTACTGAGCGGTTGCGCTGGAGCGTCGGCGGCCTGGCCGGACTGCAGCAGCACTTGCGCCGGCGAATTGCCGAATTGCTGGGCCAGTTGCAGTTGGCCGACATCGGCGGGCATCGATGGCAGGCCATTGAGCAGGCGTTGCAGATCGAACACCAGCAGCAGGCTGCCCTGGATCGAGTTGTCCGCGGCGCGCAGTGCGGTGGCGCTGTAGAGGAGCCAGCGCTGACCGACCTTGTAGGCCTCCGGGGCGACCACCTGGCCACTTTCGACGCGGTGCAGCATGTCCAGCACCGCGTAGTTGAGCGGGCCGGGGCGCTGGCTGTCCTGCGCGGCCTGGCCGTTGGCGTTCAGGTGGACGTCCACCAGGCCGTCCAGACGCCATTGTGCGAGGGCTTTTTCCAGCGCGGCGATGCGGGTGGGGTCATTGCTCTGCAGCGTCGGCAGCAGCTCCGGGTTGCCGGCGATGGTGCGACTGTCGGCGGCCAGCTGATTCAGCGATTGGCGCAGGGCGCCGGCCTGGTTTTCCGACCAGGCGCTGGCCAGTTGCTGGCGATGAACCTGCTCGGCACTGCCGAACAGGCTGAACCAGAGCAGGGCGCCAGCGGCGGCGACACCGGCAGCGGTGGCGCCTATCGCGGGCACCAGGGGCTTCAGATCGACCTTTGCGGCGGCGGGCGCGCGCTTGCTGGCCTTGCCTGCCGGTACGATCTCCGGCAGGTCACCTGCGTCCTTGGCGGTGCGTTGGAAAAGTTTCATGCAACGTCTCCTCGGCGATTCATCCTGAAGTGAGCGATCAGTGGCTGCCCGAATGTCCGAAACCG
Organism: Pseudomonas sp. PSE14; assembly: GCF_029203285.1. NCBI lineage: Bacteria > Pseudomonadati > Pseudomonadota > Gammaproteobacteria > Pseudomonadales > Pseudomonadaceae > Pseudomonas > Pseudomonas sp. PSE14. The sequence continues at coordinate 5,723,558 of NZ_CP115669.1, read as the reverse complement.
CCGGCGCCGCGCTGGGTTTCGTCGAAGGTTTCGACCAGCTCGAAGTGCGCCTGCACCACCGGCACCAGCACCAGTTGCGCGATGCGCTCGCCCACGGCGATGTTGAAGGCGCTCTGGCCGCGGTTCCAGCAGGAGACCATCAGCTCGCCCTGGTAGTCCGAATCGATCAGTCCGACCAGGTTACCCAGCACGATGCCGTGCTTATGGCCCAGGCCCGAGCGCGGCAGGATCATCGCGGCCAGGCCCGGATCGGCGATGTAGATCGACAGGCCGCTGGGGATCAGCACGGTCTGGCCCGGTTCGAGGACCAGGTCTTCCTTGAGCATGGCGCGCAGGTCGAGGCCGGCGGAACCCGGGGTGGCGTACTGCGGCAACGGGAATTCGTTGCCCAGGCGGGGGTCGAGGATCTTGGCTTGCAGAGAGTGCATTGAGTTCTCAGTGTCGTTTGGTGCGGTCAGCGATGAAGGCGATCAGCTGGCGGGCGATCTTGCCCTTGCTGGTCTGGGCGAACGCAGTTTCGTGCAGCCCGCGGTCGATGACCGTGATGGCGTTCTCTTCACTGTTGAAGCCGATCGACGGATTCGCCACGTCGTTGGCCACGATCAGGTCGAGATTCTTGTCCTTGAGCTTGCGCGAGGCGTACTCGAGCAGGTTCTCGGTCTCGGCGGCGAAGCCGACGCTGAACGGGCGGTCGCTGCGCTGCGCGAGGGTGGCGAGGATGTCCGGGTTGCGTACCAGCTGCAACAGCAGGCCGTCGCCTTTGGTGGGGTCTTTCTTGAGCTTCTGCGACGCGACCACTTCCGGGCGGTAGTCGGCCACGGCGGCGGCGGCGATCAGGATGTCCGCCGGCATCGCGGCCTCGCAGGCGGCGAGCATGTCGCGGGCGCTGACCACGTCGACGCGGTTGACCCGGTCGGGCGTGGGCAGGTGCACCGGACCGGTCACCAGGGTCACGCGGGCACCGGCTTCGGCCGCGGCTTCGGCCAGGGCGAAGCCCATCTTTCCGGAGCTGTGGTTGGTGATGTAGCGCACCGGGTCGATGTTTTCCTGGGTGGGGCCTGCGGTGATCAGTACGTGCTGGCCGGTCAGGTCCTTGAATTCGAAGCAGTCGGCGGCGCGTTGTGCCAGCTCTTCGGCTTCCAGCATGCGGCCGGGGCCGACATCGCCGCAGGCCTGGCTGCCGGCGGCGGGGCCGAAGAAGTGCAGACCGCGCGAGCGCAGCAGTTCGGCATTCACCTGGGTGGCCGGGTCGCGCCACATGGCCTGGTTCATGGCCGGGGCGAGGGCGATCTGCGCGTCGGTGGCGAGCACCAGGGTGGTCAGCAGGTCGTTGGCGATGCCCTGGGCCAGGCGCGCCATCAGGTCGGCGGTGGCCGGGGCGATCAGCACCAGGTCGGCCCAGCGGGCCAGCTCGATATGGCCCATGGCCGCTTCTGCTGCGGGGTCGAGCAGGTCCAGGTGCACCGGATGGCCGGACAGCGCCTGGAGGGTAAGCGGGGTGATGAACTCGCGGCCGCCCTGGGTCATCACGACACGCACCTCGGCGCCCTGATCGCGCAGGCGGCGAACCAGTTCGGCGCTCTTGTAGGCAGCGATGCCGCCGCCGACGCCCAGGACGATGCGTTTACGATAGAGCCGCTGCATAGGTCAGCCTTGATTTACGGAAATGGATGACGCGCGCTGAAGCCGGCGACGCCTCCCCAGGCCCCCGGCTGCGCGAAGCGAGGGGGGTAAGATATCACAGCGCCCGCATGGGAACAGCGGGCTGGCGTGACTGGGAGGTCTAGTGAGCATTCGTGATTGGCCCGCGGCGGAGCGCCCGCGGGAGAAACTCCTCGAACGAGGGGCGGCGAGCCTGAGCGACGCCGAGCTGTTGGCCATCTTCCTGCGTACCGGCGTGGCCGGGTGCAGCGCCGTCGACCTGGCGCGGCGGCTGCTGGGTGAGTTCGGCAGCCTGCGCGCGCTGCTGGAGGCCGATCTTGAGTCGTTCTGCAGCCACTTGGGCCTGGGCGTCGCCAAGTTTGTGCAGTTGCAGGCCGTGCTGGAAATCGCCCGGCGCCACCTCGCCGAGCAGCTTAGCCGCGACTCGGCCCTGGAAAGCCCGCAGGCGGTGCGCGATTTCCTAAAGGCGCGGCTACGCCACGAGCCCCATGAGGTGTTCGCCTGCCTGTTCATGGACAACCGGCACCGGGTGCTGAGCTTCGAGGTGCTGTTCCACGGCTCCATCGACAGCGCCAGCGTCTATCCCCGGCAGATCGTGAAGCGCGCGTTGGCGCACAATGCGGCTGCGCTGATCCTCACCCACAACCATCCCTCGGGCATCTGCGAGCCGAGCCAGTCCGACCGCCTGCTGACCCGGCGCATCATCGATGCGCTGGCGCTGATCGACGTGCGCGTGCTCGATCACTTCATCGTCGGCGATGGTGAGCCGCTGTCGATGGCCGAGTACGGTTGGCTGTAGCCCGCCGTACTCGACTCAAGTGGTCAGAAGGTGATCCTGGAGTAGTCCTGGCGGCCGAACGGGCTCACCGCATAACCCTTCACGTCCTTGCGGATGATCGCCGAGGCCGTCGGGTGGGCCAGCGGCAGCCACAGCGCCTGGTCGTGGATGATCTGCTGCGCCTGGTGATACAGCTCGCTGCGCTTGGCCTGGTCGGCCAGCGTCTTGCCCTGGCTGATCAGGCCGTCGAGCTTCTCGTCGCAGTAACGGGCGAAATTGAGCCCGGACTTGACGCTGGCGCAGGAGAATTGCGGGGTGAGGAAGTTGTCCGGGTCGCCATTGTCGCCGGCCCAGCCCATGAACAGCAGGTCATGCTCGCCGGCCTTGGCGCGGCGGATCAGCTCGCCCCATTCGATCACGCGGATTTCCGCCTGGATGCCGACCTTCGCCAGGTCCGACTGCAGCAGTTGCGCACCGGTGCTGGGGTTGGGGTTGAGCAGGCTGCCAGAGGGGCGGGTCCAGATCGTGGTCTTGAAGCCGTCCTTCAGCCCGGCCTCGGCCAGCAGGGCACGGGCCTGGTCCGGAGCGTACGGGTAGCCGGGGATGTCCTTGGCGTAGCTCCAGGTGTTCGGCGGGTAGACGCCGTCGGCGGGGGTGGCGCTGCCGGCGAAGACTGCCTGCAGGTAGCTGCGCTTGTCGAAGGCGAGGTTGATCGCCTGGCGGACCTTGGAGTTATCCAGCGGCGCATGCTGGCTGTTGATGCCGACGAAGGCGGTCATGAAGGCCGGGGTCTGCACCACCTTCAGGTCAGCGGTCTTGGCGGCCGCCTCGACGTCCACCGGCTTGGGCGACAGGGCGATCTGGCATTCGCCCTGCTTGAGTTTCTGGATGCGCACGGCGGCGTCCGGGGTGATGGCGAACACCAGGTTATCCACCGCCGGCTTGCCGCCGAAGTATTCGGCGTTGGCGGCGTAACGCACCACGGCGTCCTTCTGGAAGCGCTTGAAGACGAAGGGGCCGGTGCCGATCGGCTGGGCGTTGAGCTTCTCCGGCGTGCCGGCCTTCATCAACTGGTCGGCGTACTCGGCGGAATAAATAGAGGCGAACCCCATGCTCAGCATCGGCAGGAAGGTGGCATCCGGGTGGTTCAGGGTGAAGCGCACGTGGTGGGCGTCGACCTTCTCCACCGCTTTCACCAGGCTTGGCAGTTGCATCGACTGGGCGTGGGGGAAGCCGCTTTGCGCCACCTTGTGCCAGGGCTGCGTGGGGTCGAGCATGCGCTGGAAGCTGAACACCACGTCGTCGGCATCCAGCGCGCGGCTGGGCTTGAAGTAGTCGGTGTGATGGAACGTCACCGCGTCGCGCAGCTGGAAGTCATAGGTCAGGCCATCGGCGGAGACCGTCCAGCGCTCGGCCAGGCTCGGGACCAGTTCGCCGCGGCGGGCGTCGAAGTCCACCAGGCGGTTCATCAGCACGTCGGCCGAGGCGTTGGTGGTGGTCAGCGAGTTGTACTGGACCACATCGAAACCTTCGGGGCTGGCTTCGGTGCAGACGCTCAGCGAGGCGGCGCTGGCAAAGGCCGGGGCAATCAGCAGGGCAAGCAGGGCGAGACGCATGACGGACTCCGTGTGAGCTGGCAAGATGCCCATCCGCGAGGCTGGGCGGGTCATGCAAGGCTGATGGCAGCCTCGAAGGAGCTACCCTAGACCAAGCCGCCGCCCGTCACAACGATGACAGGCGACGAACGGCAGCAGTGCCATGCCCCACGGGGGCTGGCGTCCGCTTCCCGGAGTGGTGCTCGCCCTTGCAGCGCGAAGTGTCTTTCTGATATAAAGCTGCGCTCTTTTCTGGGGCCCTGCTCTGATCTTGCGACCCGATCGCGGCGATGTGGCAGTTAAGACCCCGGTGAAACTGAGAATCCAATTGAGTTAAGCAGCCAACCCATGCCGGGTTTGGCATGTGGTTTACAGAGGGCTGAGCCATGTCGAGAGTTTGCCAAGTGACCGGTAAGGGTCCGGTTACCGGGAACAACATTTCCCACGCACACAACAAAACCCGCCGCCGTTTCCTGCCGAACCTGCAGCACCACCGTTTCTGGGTTGAGTCCGAGAAGCGCTTCGTGCGTCTGCGCGTTTCTGCCAAAGGCATGCGTATCATCGACAAGCGTGGCATCGAGGCCGTTCTGAACGACCTGCGCGCCCGCGGCGAAAAATTCTAAGGAGCACCGTCATGCGCGAACTGATCCGTCTGGTGTCCAGCGCCGGTACCGGCCACTTCTACACCACCGACAAGAACAAGCGTACCAAGCCTGAGAAAATCGAGATCAAGAAATACGATCCGGTTGTTCGCAAGCACGTGATCTACAAGGAAGCCAAGATCAAGTAATTGATCTTCGCCCTTGTGAAGAAACCCGCCCCTCGTGGCGGGTTTTTTCTTGCCCGCAGTTTGCCCATCCGGGCGGCGGGCACAAAAAAGCCCGCCGATTGGCGGGCTTTTTCACATCTGGCCGATCAGGCCTTCTGCTCGAAGATCACGTAGACCTTGCGGCAGGGCTCCAGCACTTCCCAGGTGCCGCTGAAGCCGGCCGGAATGACGAAGCGGTCGCCCACGCGCACTGTCTTGGCGCCGCCGTCGGCGTCGCGGATCACCGACACGCCCTGGAGGATCTCGCAGTATTCGTGCTCGGTGTAGCTGACATTCCAGTGGCCCGGCTCACCTTCCCAGATGCCGACGTTGAACTGGCCGCAGGGGCTGGCGTAGTGGTTGCGCACGTTCTGCGCCGGATCGCCCTTGATGATGCGCTCGGGAGCGGGGCGGTAGTGTTCCGGGGCGGTGGTGGCCTGGGCGAAATCGACGATCTGATCGACTTTCATGACGGTCTCGATTCTTGTGTGTTGTTGGCGAGCGAGGCGCCTGCACGGTGGGCGCCGTTGGATATTCCGTTCGGTGCCGACTATGAAAGACCTTCCAGCACCGATCAGAGGGGAGTCTATGTTTAATAAAACGAACGTGACAAGGCTGTTTTGCCGTCTAGTGTAAAAAATATTGAAAATTACCGCCCTCCGGTTTAGGGTGGCGGACAGCATGCGTTTGCTCCGCCTTGCGGAATATTTGACAGCGCGCCCGCACCGGGCGCCTGGACCTTAGATAAGTACATTAATAAGAGGACACGTTGTCATGGGTACCCTCACTCGCGCCGATTGGGAAGCTCGCGCCAAGGATCTGAAGATCGAAGGCCGCGCCTTCATCAACGGTGAATACGTCGCCGCCGTCTCCGGCGACACCTTCGATTGCATCAGCCCGGTGGACGGCCGCTTCCTGACCAAGGTCGCCAGCTGTGACCTCGCCGATGCCGAACGTGCCGTGCAGGTTGCCCGTGCCGCCTTCGACTCCGGCGTGTGGTCGCGCATGGCGCCGGCCCAGCGCAAGAAGGTGATGATCCGCTTCTCCGAGCTGCTGCTTGCGAACGCCGAAGAACTCGCCCTGCTGGAAACCCTGGACATGGGCAAGCCGATCAGCGACTCGCTGAGCATCGACGTGAACAGCGCCGCCAACAGCCTGCGCTGGAGCGGTGAAGCGATCGACAAGATCTACGACGAAGTCGCCGCCACCGCCCACAACGAACTGGGTCTGGTGACCCGCGAGCCGGTGGGCGTGGTCGCTGCCATCGTGCCGTGGAACTTCCCCCTGCTGATGACCTGCTGGAAACTCGGCCCGGCGCTGTCCACCGGTAACTCGGTGATCCTCAAGCCCTCCGAGAAGTCCCCGCTGACCGGCATCCGCATCGCCCAGTTGGCCATCGAGGCCGGTATCCCGAAAGGCGTGTTCAACGTCCTGCCGGGCTTCGGCCACACCGTGGGCAAGGCCCTGGCCCTGCACATGGACGTCGACACCCTGGTGTTCACCGGTTCGACCAAGATCGCCAAGCAGCTGATGGTCTACGCCGGCGAATCGAACATGAAGCGCGTCTGGCTGGAAGCCGGCGGCAAGAGCCCGAACATCGTCTTCGCTGACGCGCCGGACCTGAAGGCCGCCGCCGAAGCCGCCGCCAGCGCCATCGCCTTCAACCAGGGCGAAGTCTGCACCGCCGGCTCCCGCCTGCTGGTGGAAAAGTCGATCAAGGCCGAGTTCGTGCCGATGGTCGTCGAAGCCATCAAGGCCTGGAAGCCGGGCAACCCGCTGGACCCGGAAACCAACGTCGGTGCGCTGGTCGACACCACCCAGATGAACAACGTGCTGAGCTACATCCAGGCGGGCCACGACGACGGCGCCAAGCTGGTGGCCGGCGGCAAGCGCACCCTGGAAGAGACCGGCGGCACCTACGTCGAGCCGACCATCTTCGACGGCGTGACCAACGCCATGCGCATCGCCCGTGAAGAGATCTTCGGCCCGGTGCTGTCGGTCATCGAGTTCACCGATGCCGAGGAAGCCGTACGCATCGCCAACGACACTCCGTACGGCCTGGCCGCTGCGGTATGGACCAGCGACCTGTCCAAGGCGCACCTGACCGCCAAGGCGCTGCGCGCCGGCAGCGTGTGGGTGAACCAGTACGACGGTGGCGACATGACCGCTCCGTTCGGTGGCTTCAAGCAGTCCGGCAACGGCCGCGACAAGTCGCTGCACGCGTTCGACAAGTACACTGAACTGAAAGCCACCTGGATCAAACTCTAAGGACGGTTCGTAGGGGCTGCGCGTCGGCCATGCTGCGTTGAGAACGAATTTTGGCTGCTCATTTACAGAAGTAAACTCCGCACCAAAATTCGCTCTCGCCTTGCCTGGCTCTAGCTCGCGCCCTCCGTGGCGAACTTGGCGATTCAAAGTTTTTAGGTCGGCCCCGCTCGGGGCCGCTCTGACAAGAGCCAAACCTGCGGCCGGGTTTCCTTTGGGAAGCCCGGCCGTTTTGCATTGCGCATCGGGCGTCTTCACTGGCCCGGAGTGCGCTCCGGATGGAACAGGAGAAAGACAATGCGTTGGGGTGCTTATTCTGCGGTCTGCCTGTCGGTCATCAGCATCGGCCTGGCCCTCGGATTGACCATGCCACTGGTATCGCTGCGCCTCGATGGATGGGGCTACGGCAGCTTCGCCATCGGCGTGATGGCGGCGACGCCCGCCGCCGGTGTGCTGCTCGGCGCCATGCTCGCCGGCCGGCTCGCGGCGCGTTTCGGTACGCCGCGGCTGATGCAGTTGTGCCTGATTTCGGGTGCCTTCTCGGTCGGCCTGCTGGCGCTGCTGCAGAGCTATCCGATCTGGCTGGTCCTGCGCCTGCTGATCGGTGTGCAACTGACCGTGGTGTTCATCCTCGGCGAGAGCTGGATCAATCAGCTGGCCGTCGAGAAATGGCGCGGTCGCCTGGTCGCCCTGTATGGCACTGGCTATGCGCTGAGCCAGCTGTCCGGTCCGGTGCTGCTGACCTTCATCGGTACCGCCGACGACCGCGGCTTCTGGTTCGCCGTGTGCCTGCTGGTCGGCGGTTCCCTGCTGTTGCTGGGTCGTGGCGGCGCGCCCAAGGTCGACCCGCACAGTGCCTCCGGGCGCGGGCTGTTCGGCTTCTGCGCCAAGCTGCCGGCGATCGCCTGGGCGGTGGTGCTGTTCGCCGGCTTCGAGGCGATGATCCTCACTCTGCTGCCGGTCTACGGCGTGCAACAGGGCTTCACCCAGGCGGTGGCGCTGGCGATGGTCAGCACGGTGGTGGTCGGCGATGCGCTGTTGCAATTGCCGATTGGCTGGCTGGCCGACCGCATCTCCCGGCAGACGCTGTTCAAGGGCTGCGGCACGGTGCTGCTGGCCAGCAGCCTGGGCATTCCGCTGCTGCTGCACAGCCCGGCGATCTGGCCAGTTCTTGTGTTGTTTGGTGCCAGTGCCGGCGGGCTGTTCACCCTGTCGCTGATTCTCATCGGCGAGCGCTACCGGGACGACGCCCTGGTGCGCGCCAATGCCCACATCGCCCAGCTCTGGGGCATCGGCTGCCTGATCGGCCCGCTGGCCACGGGCGCCGCCAGCCAGTGGATCAGCGGTCATGCGCTGCCGATGGTGATGGCGCTGGGGGCGGCGGGTTTCGTCGTGCTGGTGTCCTTCCGCGGCCTGCCGCCGGTGATGCAGGCGACCGACGCCGAGCTGCAGCAGGAGCGCTCCTAGAGCATCTTCTCCAGCCCGATGGCGCCGGCGATCCAGGCATTGAAGCGGCGCCACAGGCTGCCCGGCTCGTGGTGCCGGGTATGGCGCTCGCCGTCGCGCTCGTTGACCCAGACCAGGCGGGGCGGACTGCTGTTGCGGTCGATCTTCACCTGGTAGCTGACGTTCGGCGACATGCCGGCCAGCGCCAGGCTACGCACCTGTTCGGCGAGCTCCGGACTGTCGACGATGACCCCGACCTCGGTGTTCCACAGTACCGAGCGCGGGTCGAAATTCAGCGAGCCGACGAACACCTGCCGGCGATCGAAAACCGCCGCCTTGCTGTGCAGGCTGGCGCTGCTGGAGCCGCGCACCATCCAGGGCGCGCCGTCGATGCGCCGGTCCGGTTGGGCGCGCAGCTCGTAGAGCTTCACCCCGTGTTCCAGCAGGGCCATGCGATACGGCGCATAACCGGCATGCACGGCGGGTACGTCGGTAGCTTCCAGCGAGTTGGTCAGCAGGCGCACGCTGACGCCCTGGTCGGCGCGTCGGGTCAGATAGTCGAGCCCGGCGCGGGTGGGCACGAAGTACGCCGAGACCAGTATCAGCTCGTGAGACACCCCGTCGAACAGCGGTTCGAGCTGGGTGCTCAGCATCTGGCCGGGCCTGGGCTCGTTCTGGTTGAGCACCTTCAGCGGGTCGTCCCAGATGGCGCGGGACGGCGCCCACACCAGGTCGTCCAGCCAGTTGTCCAGGTGTGGCCGGTTGCTGTTGCGGTTGAGCCGCGCGATGTAGCCAGAGCGTTTGACCCGCGCGCGCTCCAGGTAGCGGTCGAGCCGGCGCCTCATGCGGTCCAGCTCGACCTTGTCCGGCCGGTCCCACAGGTAGTCATCGATGGGGCGGCTCAGGGCGCTGTTCCAGTACTGGTCGAAGCTCAGCCCGAGCGACTGAGCGATCGGCCCGACACCGAGCAGGTCGAGGTCGCTGAAGTTCATCTCGGCCTTGGCGTCGAAGTACTCATCCCCCAGGTTGCGGCCGCCGACGATGGCCACGCTGTCGTCCGCCAGCCACAGCTTGTTGTGCATGCGCCGGTGTTGCTCGGAGAGATTGAGCAGGCGCCCCATGTTGCGGGTGATGCCGGTGCTGCGGCCCAGGTGCAGCGGGTTGAACAGGCGGATCTGGATGTTCGGGTGGGCGGCGAGGGTGCCCAGCTCGTAGTCCCAGCCGTCGCTGCTGGTGTCGTCGATCAGCACGCGCACGCGCACGCCCCGGTCGGCGGCGTGCAGCAGCTCGCGGATCAGCGCGCGGGTGGTGAGGCCGTCGTGGACGATGTAGTACTGGATGTCGAGGCTGCGCTGGGCCTTGCGGATCAGCTCGGCGCGGGCGAGGAAGGCGTCGATGCTGGAGGCCAGCAGGTGGAATCCCGACTCACCCGGATGCGCGGCGGCGCGCTCGCGCACTGCGCTGTCCAGCGCGGTCCCTTGCGCGGGGAGGGTGTGCGACGGGGTGGGCGGCGGCGCGCTGGCGCAACCACCAAGGAGCAGCAAGGCCAGCAGCAACAGGCGTGAAAGCAAGAAAGGGTCTCCGACAGGCCGCCCGGGGCGGACTGCCGGAGATTCTAGCCGTTGCTCGCTGCAGGTGGTCAGCTGGAGAGCGCTTCCTTGAAGCGATACCAGGCCATGCCCAGTGCCAGCAGCGGCGAACGCAGCAGCTTGCCGCCGGGGAAGGTGATGTGTGGAACCTTGGCGAACAGCTCGAAACCGTTGCTGTGCTGGCCGGCGATGGCTTCGGCGAGTAGCCGGCCGGCCAGGTGCGTGGCGTTCACCCCGTGGCCGGCATAGGCCTGGGCGAAGTACACGTTGGGCTGGTCGGGCAGGCGGCCGATCTGCGGCAGGCGGTTGGCGCCGATGCCGATCATGCCGCCCCACTGGTAGTCGATGCGCACGTTGGCCAGGTGTGGGAATACCTTGAGCATCTTCGGCCGCATGTAGGCCGCGATGTCCGCCGGGTCGCGGCCCGAATAGTGGCAGGCGCCGCCGAACAGCAGGCGGTTGTCGGCCGAGAGGCGGTAGTAGTCCAGCGCCACGCGCTGGTCGCACACCGCCATGTTCTGCGGCAGCAGGGCATGGGCCTGCTCGGCGGAGAGTGGCTCGGTGGCGATCACGTAGCTGCCGGCGGGCAGCACTTTGCCGTCGAGGTAGGGGTTCAGGCCGTTCTGGTAGGCGTTGCAGGCGATCACCAGGGTCTTGGCGAGCACACTGCCACCGGCGGTGCGCACGCGCACTTCGCGGCCGTAGTCGATCGTGATCACCTTGGAGTTCTCGAACAGGCGCACGCCCAGGCTCTGCGCCACGGCAGCCTCGCCCAGGGCGAGGTTGAGGGGGTGCAGATGGCCTGAGCCCATGTCTACCATGCCGCCGACGTAGAGGTCGGAGCCGACGATGGAGCGCATTTCCTCTTTCGGGACCATGCGCAGTTCGTGGCGGTAGCCGAGGCCCTTCAGTTCATCGAAGTCTTCCTGGAAGCCTTCGACGTCGGAAGGCTTGTTGGCGAGGTCGCAGTAGCCCCAGGTCAGGTCGCAGTCGATGCCGTATTGCTCGACGCGGCGGCGGACGATTTCTACCGCTTCCAGGCCCATCAGCTTGAGTTGGCGCACGCCGTCGGCGCCAATTACCGGTTCGAACTGCTCGACGCCGTGGCCGACACCGCGGATCAGTTGCCCGCCATTACGCCCGCTGGCGCCCCAGCCGATCTGGTGGGCCTCCAGCAGCACCACCGAGAGACCGCGCTCGGCCAGCTCGATGGCGGTGTTCAGCCCGGAGAAGCCACCGCCGATGATGCACACGTCGGCCTTTTCCTCGCCGGCCAGGGGCGGCACTTCGATGCGTCGGTTGGCGCTCGCGGCATAGTAGGAAGGGGCGTGATGGTCGGTGTGCACCGGCTGGTGAACGCGGGCGTTCATGTGCGATATCCTGATTTTTGTGTTGTTAAAATTTTACGCAGGATAAACGCCGACTTCCCGCCACGCCAAGAGCTGGAGCCGTAAAAAGAGCCTGAATGTTGTAAAAGTTCGGCAGATTGCCGCGATCAGCCAGAATTCAATCCGGAATCGGCAGAGTCAGGCTTTCTTTTACCTCTTCCATGACGATGTAGCTCTTGGATTCGCGCACGTGCGGCAGCTTGAGCAGGATGTCGCCCAGCAGCTTGCGGTAGGAGGCCATTTCCGAGATGCGCGCTTTCACCAGGTAGTCGAAGTGGCCCGACACGAGGTGGCACTCCAGCACGTGGGGCAGCTTGAGCACCGAGCGGCGGAAGTCCTCGAAGGTATCGCCGGACTTGTAGTCCAGGCTGATCTCGACGAACACCAGCAGGCTGGCCTTGAGGTACTGCGGGTTGAGGCGGGCGTTGTAGCCCATGATGATCCCCTCGCGTTCCAGTCGCCGCACCCGCTCGGTGCACGGTGTGGTGGAGAGGCCGACCCGCTCGCCCAGTTCGGTGAAGGAGATGCGACCCTCCTCCTGCAGGATGCGCAGGATGTTGCGATCGATCTTGTCCAGTTCGCGGCGGCTTTGATGCTGGGTTCTCATCGGAATGACTCGGAGGTCGGCCTTGGGGGAATATCGGCAATATAGTCGGTTGCGCAGGGAATATCACTGGCAACGCTTGAACTTCCGCCGCTCGTTGGCCAGCCTGTACACCTATTACTCCCGCCGCAAGGCGCGGAGCCAGACGTTTTCCCGGAGCCTGGCATGTCGCTACCGCGCCTGCGCACTGTCCTTCTGCTGCTGTTGCTGATCCTGGCGCTGGCTGCGGGCGGCTTGTGGCTGGCCGTGCCGCGGTTGCTGGCTGGCGCCGGCGTGAGTATCGAGCAGTGGCAGGGCTTGGGTATTTCGCGCGCGGGGTTGCTGCTGGAGCACCTGGCGTTGCAGCGGCAGACCCCGGAGGGCGGGCGGATCGCGGTGCGCCTGGAGCAACTGAAACTGGGCTGGCCGCAGCATGCGGACGACCGCTGGCGGCTGGCGGAGGTCTCGGTCGAAAGCGTCGACGTGCGGCAGTGGCCGGACGCGGTGGCGACAGGGAGCGACGGTGCGCTCCCCGCGCCGGAACAACTGGCGCGCTGGCTGGCGCTGCTGCCTGGCCGTCTGGCCCTGGAGCGGGTGAGCGTCGAGCTGCCCTGTGCTCGCCAACAGCGCTGCACGCTGAACGGCAGCGCGCATTGGGAGCAACTGCAGGGTGGCGCCGCCGCCCTGGGCGGGGAGGTGCGCCAGGGCGGCCAGCAGTTGGCTTTCAACGGACTGCTGCAGCCCGGCGAGGGGCAATGGCGCCTGCAGCTGGACAGTTTTCTGGATAACCAGCCGCTGCTGTCCCTGCAGTCCAGCTGGGCACCGGCCAGCCGCCAGTTGTCCGGAACCCTGGCCAGCCCGGCCGTGCCGCCGATCCAGGCGGTGCGCAACTGGCTGGGCATTTGGCTGCCGACCCCCAACCTGCCGCTGCCGATACCCGAAGCCGGGCGCCTGCGCCTGAACTGGGACACTACCCTGGCTGGTGATGCCGCCTGGCCGGACTGGCCGGGGCTGCGTGATGGCCGGGGTAACGTCGATCTTGCCTTGCAGCTCTCCCAGCCGTGGCCGCTGCCCGGCCTGGGCAACCTGCAGGGGGACCTGCGGCTGGTCGCCAACGCCGGTGAAAAAGGTTGGCGGCCCTCGGTGGTTGGCGGCGATCTGCGCTTGTCCGATCTCTATGGCGACTGGCTGCAGGCGCTGCCGGTCGGACTTCGCCCGGCGCGCCTGACGCTGCACCTGGAGCCCGGCGTGGACGATGAAGCCGGCAGCGTGCGGGCAGATCTGCGCGCCGTGGGTGCCGCCGATCTGCGCCTGCGCTCACGTGTGGCTTTGCTGGAAGCCACGCCGTTGGCGCTGCAATTGAATGAGGCACGGCTGGAGGGCAAGGTCCCGCATCTGGAACTGGCCGGCGTGCGCGCGGACAACAGCCGCGTCGATCTGAGTTTCGATGGTCGCGTGGATGAGCAGTCGGCGACCCTGGCCTTCGCCGCCGGCCCGCAACTGCAGATCGGCAGCCTGAACGGGCCGCAAGGGCTCAGGATCAGCAAGTTCAGTGCGACCCTCGGCAAAGGTGCCTTCAACCTGGCGTACCCCGCTGACACACCGCTGGGTCTGCAACTGGCCGCGCCGCTGCAACTGGCGTTGGGCGAGCTGCGCCAGGCGCACCTCAAACCTCTGGCCTGGAACGCCAAGGGTGACCTGTCCGTCAGCCTTGATGCCCAGCAGTTCAAGGGTCAGCTGCAGAACGGCGGCGGACTTGACGCAACGGTCGACCTGACCAACGCCGCCGGCAAGGGCCTGAGCCTGGGCGCGCGTCTGCCGGAATTTTTCCTGCGCACCGGCAACCCGCTGGAAAAGTCACTGGCCGACTGGCCGCCGCTGCTCAGTCTGAACAGCGGCAAGGCGAGTCTGGACCTGAACTGGCGCCTGTCGCCGGGCAGCGCGCCGCAGAGCCTCGACCTGAACCTGCGCGGGCAGGGGCTCGAAGGCGTCTACGACCGCAGCGAAGTCCACGGGCTGGACCTGCAGGCGAAGGTCGACCTGAAAGGCTCGCAGCTGGAGCTGCAATTGCCGCAACTGAAGGTCGCTGCGCTCAACCCCGGCGTGACCCTGGGGCCGCTGTCGCTGCAGGGCAGCTACAAGGCATCGCTGAAGGCCCCGATGGCCGGCCGTGTCGATTGGCAGCAGGCGGAGCTGGCGTTGTTCAATGGTCGCGCCTGGCTACCGGCGGGCGCGGTGGATCTTTCCGCGCCGGGCCAGGGTCAGATGCTCAGGCTGGAAGGCCTGTCGCTGGAGGCAATCCTCAAGGCCTATCCCGCCGAAGGGTTGACCGGCACCGGGACCCTCGACGGCACCCTGCCGTTGCGCCTGGAGAAGGGTAAATTGAATGTTCACGGCGGGCAGGTCGCGGCGCGCGAGCCGGGTGTGTTGCAGTTCCGCTCGGAGAAGATCCGCTCGCTGGGCCAGAGCAACCCGGCCATGCAGTTGCTGGCGACCGCCATCGACGATTTCCGCTACGACAAGCTCTCCAGCACGGTGGATTATGATGACACCGGCAAGCTGCTGCTCGCCCTGAGCCTGAGCGGGAGCAACCCCGCACTGGAACAGGGCCGGCCGATCAACCTCAACGTCAACCTGGAGGAGAACGTGCCCAAGCTGCTCACCAGCCTGCAACTGAGCGACCGGGTCAGCGACACCATCCGCAAGCGCGTGCAGGAACGCCTGCGCAATGACCCGGCCGCCGCGCCATGACCGCAAGGAGAACCCCGATGCGCCTCCGCGCCTTACTTCCTTTCCTGCTCCTGGCGGGCCTCGTCCAGGGCTGCACGCCCACCGTGCAACTGGCGGCGCCCAAGGAGCCGATCAATATCAACCTCAACGTGAAGATCGAGCACGAGATCTACATCAAGGTCGACAAGGCGCTCGACGGCATCATCAACGAGAACAGCGGCCTGTTCTGAGAAGGAGCCTTTTCATGAGATTGCACCGCAAACTGGGCACCGCGCTGATCGCCCTCTGCCTCAGCCTGCCGGTCATGGCGATGAGCCTGGAGCAGGCCATGTCCGCCCTCGGTGGCGCCAAGTCCCAGGGCCTGGTCGGCGAGCAGGCCGACGGCTACCTGGGCGTCGTCAGCAACAGCGGACAGGCTGCCGACATCGCCGCGCAGATCAACGCCGCGCGCCGCGCCGAGTACCAGAAGGTCGCCAGCCAGAGCGGCGCCACGCTCAAGGACGTGGAAAGCCTGGCCGGCGAGAAGGCCATCGAGCGCACGCCGTCCGGGCAGTACGTGCAGGTCAACGGCCAGTGGGTGCGCAAGTAGGCATCCCAAGGGAATTTCCCTGCTTGTCACCGCTCGCGGCGACAAGCAGGGGGGTTGCCGGCGGAAGCAGCTAAATCGTGCTGGCTGAATCTTGTGCGAGAGAAATTCCGGCAGATTGATAGTCGTTCGATATTTCTTCCTGTTCTGGTGAAATATTCGCCAGATACTCGACCATCCGGTCTCGGGTGAAAATACCCTGATCCTGGTGGATGTCCCTCCGCTAAACCGAGTTTTGCCAGGATTTTTCGTCAAATACCGCATCGCAAACAGTGAATATCGCTGATCGGGACTTCCTATACTGCGCGCATCTACGTTCAGAATAAAAAACGTCCGTGTCCCTGACGCGGCGTGGGAGGCAAAAATGCGTGTTCTGGTGCTTGGCAGCGGTGTGATCGGTACCGCCAGTGCTTACTATCTCGCCCGTGCCGGCTTCGAAGTGGTCGTCGTCGACCGCCAGCCTGGTCCGGCCCTGGAAACCAGCTTTGCCAACGCCGGCCAGGTCTCCCCTGGCTACGCTTCGCCCTGGGCCGCCCCGGGCATCCCGCTGAAAGCCATGAAGTGGCTGATGCAGACCCACGCGCCCCTGGCTATCAAGCTGACCGGCGACCCGAGCCAGTACGCCTGGATGTGGCAGATGCTGCGCAACTGCAACGCCAAGAGCTACGCGGTGAACAAGGAGCGCATGGTGCGTCTGTCCGAGTACAGCCGCGACTGCCTCGACGAACTGCGCGCCGAGACCGGCATTTCCTACGAAGGCCGCTCCCTGGGCACCACCCAGCTGTTCCGCACCCAGGAGCAGCTCGACGCCGCCGCCAAGGACATCTCGGTCCTGGAAAGCACCGGCGTTCCCTATGAAGTGCTGGATCGCGCCGGCATCGCCCGCGTCGAGCCGGCCCTGGGCAAGGTGGCCGACAAGCTGGTCGGCGCCCTGCGCCTGCCGAACGACCAGACCGGCGACTGCCAGATGTTCACCACCAAGCTGGCTGAGATGGCCAAAGCCCTGGGCGTGGAATTCCGCTTCGGCCAGGACATCCAGCGCCTGGACTTCGCCGGCGACCGCATCAACGGCGTCTGGGTCGATGGTCAGCTGGTCACCGCCGACCGCTACGTGCTGGCACTGGGCAGCTACTCGCCGCAGATGCTCAAGCCGCTGGGCATCAACGCCCCGGTCTACCCGCTCAAGGGCTACTCGCTGACCGTGCCGATCACCAACCCGGACATGGCGCCGACCTCGACCATCCTCGACGAAACCTACAAGGTCGCGATCACCCGTTTCGACCAGCGCATCCGCGTCGGCGGCATGGCGGAAATCGCCGGCTTCGACCTGTCGCTGAACCCGCGTCGCCGCGCCACCCTGGAAATGATCACCACCGATCTGTACCCGGAAGGCGGTGACGTCAGCAAGGCCGAGTTCTGGACCGGCCTGCGCCCGGCGACCCCGGATGGCACCCCGATCGTCGGTGCCACCCGCTACCGCAACCTGTTCCTCAACACCGGCCACGGCACCCTGGGCTGGACCATGGCGTGCGGCTCGGGCCGCTACCTCGCCGACCTGATGGCGAAGAAGCGCCCGCAGATCAGCACCGAAGGTCTGGACATTTCCCGCTACGGCGATGCCTCGGAGGCCCAGAATGGCCATCCTGCGCCTGCACACTAATCAGCGGATGAGCCAGGTCGTCACCCACAACGGCACGGTGTACCTCGCCGGCCAGGTAGCGGACGATCTCTCCGTTGGCGTCGAACAGCAGACCCGCGAGGTCCTGGCCAGCATCGAGCGCCTGCTCGACGAGGCCGGCACCGACAAGTCGCGGATCCTTTCGGCAACCATCTACCTGAAGGACGTCGCGGCCGACTTCGCCGGCATGAACGGCGTCTGGGACCAGTGGGTCCCGCAGGGCTGCGCCCCGGCCCGCGCCACCGTCCAGGCGGCGCTGTGCTACCCGGAGATCCTCGTCGAGATCTCCATCGTCGCCGCACTGCCCTGATTGTTTTTTGCGTGGCCCGGCCGTAGCGCCGGGTTTTTTTCGCTCGTTTTATCCGCGTCTGTTTCAACCTAAAAAGAGAGTCTCGCCATGCGTCCCGCCCGTGCCCTGATCGATCTTGCCGCCCTGCGCCACAATTACCGTCTGGCCCGTGAAGTCAGCGGCGCCCGAGCGCTGGCGGTGGTCAAGGCCGACGCCTACGGCCATGGCGCCGTGGTCTGTGCCCGTGCCCTGGAGGGCGAGGCCGATGGTTTTGCTGTGGCCTGCATCGAGGAAGCACTGGAGCTGCGTGAAGCCGGCATCCGCGCGCCGATCCTGCTGCTGGAAGGTTTCTTCGAGGCCAGCGAGCTGGAACTGATCGACGCCCATGATTTCTGGTGCGTGGTGCACTCGGCCTGGCAGCTGGATGCCATCGAGCGCGCCCGTCCGAGCAAGCCGCTCACCGTGTGGCTGAAGATGGACTCGGGCATGCACCGCGTCGGCTTCTTCCCGCAGGACTATGCCGCCGCGCTGGCTCGCCTGAAGGCGCTGCCCCACGTGGCCAAGGTCGTGCTGATGAGTCACTTCTCCCGTGCCGACGAGCTGGATTGCCCGCGCACCGAGGAGCAGGTCGCCGCCTTCCAGGCCGTGCGCGAAGCCGCGTGCCAGGGCCATGAGGTCAGCCTGCGCAACTCTCCCGGCATCCTCGGCTGGTCCGACGTGCCCAGCGACTGGGTGCGCCCCGGCATCATGCTCTACGGCGCCACTCCGTTCGAACAGGCGCACCCGCTGGCCGATCAACTGCGCCCGGTGATGACCCTGGAATCCAAGGTCATCAGCATCCGCGAACTGCCCGCCGGCGAGCCGGTGGGCTACGGCGCGCGCTTCGTCGCCGATCGCCCGGTACGCGTCGGCGTGGTCGCCATGGGCTATGCCGACGGCTATCCGCGCCATGCGCCGGACGGCACGCCGGTGTTCATCGACGGCAAGCCCAGCCGCATCATCGGCCGCGTGTCCATGGACATGCTCACCGTTGATCTGACCGACCTGCCGCAAGCCGGCCTGGGCAGCCGCGTCGAACTCTGGGGGCCGAACGTCCCCGCCAGCCAGCTCGCCGCGCTCTGCGGCAGCATTCCCTACCAGCTGTTCTGCAACCTCAAGCGCGTGCCGCGGGTCTATAGCGGCGAGTGACGGATACCGTCCGTAAAGTTTGCGCAGGATCGACAGCCGATCTGTTGTAAATACTGAACGGTGTTGCCATGATACGTGGCACTTGGAACCCGCTCGGCTCAAGCCGTTGGCGGGTTCTGCCTTTCAGCGCCTGCCTGAACACAAGAATAAGGAGGACCCCACCCTTGGACGTCGGTGCTCGTCTGCAAGCCATCCGTAAGCTCAAAGGTTTGTCCCAGCGCGAACTCGCCAAACGGGCGGGTGTGACCAACAGCACGATCTCGATGATCGAGAAGAACAGCGTCAGCCCCTCCATCAGCTCGCTGAAGAAAGTGCTGGGTGGTATTCCGATGTCCCTGGTCGAGTTCTTCTCCCTGGACCTGGAGCAGAACAGCAACACTCCGGTGGTCTACAAGGCAGACGAACTCAGCGACCTGTCCAGTGGCTCGATCATCATGAAGCTGGTTGGCAAGGACTATCCCAGCCGCGCCATCACCCTGCTCGACGAGACCTATCCGCCGGGCTCCGACACCGGCGACGACATGTATGCCCACGAAGGCGAAGAGACCGGCGTACTGGTTGAAGGCCGTCTGGAGCTAACCGTCGGCGACGAGACTTTCGTCCTCGAACGTGGCGACAGCTACTATTTCGACAGCACCAAGCCCCACCGTTTCCGCAATCCGTTCGATGCCCCGGCGCGGCTGATCAGCGCCACCACACCGGCAAATTTTTGAACAGCCGGTAGGACCGGCCAGACCAGCTGCGACCTAATGCCGCAAGGCCCGGCAAGGCAGAGCAATTGTTTCGAGCTTGCCGGCTTTGCCGTTATACTTGCGCCCGCCCGCGCGGCCCGAGACCGTGATGACTGCTACCGCGCCCGGGTGTGATAAGCCACGATGAGGGTGAAAGGGTGAACCTGATTAAAAAAATGCTGGCAGCCCAAGCTGCCGTGCTGGCCCTGTGGGCTGTAAGCGCTCAGGCCGCGACCAACGATGACGCCATTGCCAAGCGTCTGGAACCAGTGGGGAAAGTCTGCGTGCAGGGTCAGGAATGCGCAGGCGTTGGCGCCGTGGCTTCGGCCGGTGGCGGTGGCGCTCCGCGTTCGGGCGAAGAGATCGTCGGCAAGGTCTGCACCAACTGCCACGGCAGCGGCCTGCTGGGCGCGCCGAAGATCGGCGACAAGGCCGACTGGGGCAAGCGTGCGAAGGAACAGGGTGGTATCGACGGCCTGCTGGCCAAGGCCATCTCCGGCATCAACGCCATGCCGCCGAAGGGCACCTGCGCCGACTGCTCGGATGACGAGCTGAAAGCCGCGATTCATCACATGTCCGGCCTGTAATCGCCGACCTGTGCCGAAAGAGCCGCCTCCGGGCGGCTTTTTCATGTCCGCGATTTACCGGGTGGTGTGCGGTGAGGTCGGTCTGGACTCCTGCCGTGGACGCGAGGCTGGCCGGCCGTTTTCGTAGGAGCGGAGCTTCTCCGCGATTCGCCGGTAGGCGGCCGTGCGGCGGGGAAGATTCGCGGACAAGTTCCGCTACTACGGGGAGGGCATGCCCTGATCGCATGCATGAAAAAAGGCGGGCCCTTGCGGTGCCCGCCTTTTTCATTGAGCGGTGGATCAGTCCTCGAGGAACTCGACCTTGCCGCTCGCCAGGGACTTCACCCGGGCCAGGGACTCCACGCGATAGCCTTCGCTTTCCAGCAGGGCGCGGCCTTCCTGGAAGGACTTCTCGATGACGATGCCCAGGCCCGCGATGCTGGCGCCCGCCTGCTGGATCAGGTCGATCAGCGCCTTGGCCGCGTGGCCGTTGGCGAGGAAATCATCTACTACCAGCACGTGGTCGGCGGCGGTCAGGTGCTTGGCGGAGATGGCGATGGTGCTTTCGGTCTGCTTGGTGAAGGAGAAGACCTTGGAGATCAGCAGGTCGTTCTTCAGCGTCAGCGACTGGAACTTGCGGGCGAAGATCACCGGGATGCCCAGCTCGAGGCCGGCCATGACCGCCGGGGCGATGCCCGAGGCTTCGATAGTGACGATCTTGGTGATGCCCTGGTTCTTGAAGCGTTCGGCGAACTCGTGGCCGATCTGCTTCATCAGCGCCGGGTCGATCTGGTGGTTGAGGAAGGCGTCTACCTTGAGGACCTGTTCGGAAAGAACGATGCCTTCGCTGCGAATTTTGTCTTTGAGAGTGTTCACGGGGGTGCTTCCGGAGCGGCTGCCGCTGATGAAGCGCGTAATTCTACAACGCCAGTGGGGTTCTGCGCGACGTTCCGACCAATGCAATTGCTGATCAGGTGGACAGTTTTTCGAGGGAGGGAGACTGCTGGCCATCGTAGGGCGTACAACCGTTCGCGGTTGTACGCCGATACACCGACCTCACCGCCAACTCCGTAGCGAATTTCGGAGTGCCGTGAGACCGGGGTCAGTCGGCGTATGACGCGGAGCGTCATACGCCCCACGGTGATCAGCGCTTGAGCATCGCCCGGATATCCGCCAGCGCGGAGTTGCCCTTGGCCACCTTGACCTCCACCGGCGCGTCTTCCTGGCCTTCCCAGACCAGGTCCTCCGGCGGCAGCTCGTCGAGGAAACGGCTGGGCGAGCAGTCGATGATCTCGCCGTACTGCTTGCGCTTGGCGGCGAAGGTCATGGCCAGGTTCTTCTTCGCCCGGGTGATGCCCACGTAGGCCAGGCGCCGCTCTTCCTCGATGGTGTCGGCCTCGATGCTGGAGCGGTGCGGAAGGATTTCTTCTTCTACGCCGAGAATGAACACGTAGGGGAATTCCAGGCCCTTGGACGCATGCAGGGTCATCATCTGCACGCCCTCGGCGCCTTCTTCCTCTTCCTGCTGGCGTTCCAGCATGTCGCGCAGCACCAGCTTGGCGATGGCCTGCTCGATGGTCATGTCGCCTTCTTCGTCGCGCTCCAGGGTGTTCTTCAGCGCATCGATGAGGAACCAGACGTTGCCCATGCGGAAATCGGCGACCTTGTCGCTGGACGCGTTCTGCCGCAGCCAGTTCTCGTAGTCGATATCTATCACCATGCTGCGCAGCGCGCCGATCGGGTCGTTGCCGGCGCACTGCTCGCGGACCTTGTCGATGAAGCGCTTGAAGCGTTGCAGGCGCTCGATGTAGCGGGCGTCCAGGTGTTCGGACAGGCCCAGCTCCCCGGCGGCGTTGAACATCGAGCAACCGCGCTCGGTGGCATAGTTGCCGAGCTTCTCCAGGGTCGCGGAGCCGATTTCCCGGCGCGGCACGTTGATCACGCGGAGGAAGGCGTTGTCATCGTCCGGGTTCACCAGCAGGCGGAAGTAGGACATCAGGTCCTTCACTTCCTGGCGTCCGAAAAAGCTGGTGCCGCCCGACAGACGATAGGGAATCTGGTGGTGCTGAAGTTTCAGCTCGATCAGCTTCGCCTGATAGTTGCCCCGGTAGAGGATGGCGAATTCGCTGTAGGGCCGCTGCGTCTTCAGGTGGATGGTGAGGATTTCCACGGCCACCCGCTCGGCCTCGGCTTCCTCGTTGCGGCAGCGGATCACCCGGATCGGGTCACCTTCGCCCATCTCGCTCCACAGCTGCTTCTCGAACACGTGGGGGTTGTTGGCGATGAGGATGTTCGCGCACTTCAGGATGCGGCTGGTGGAGCGGTAGTTCTGCTCCAGCATCACCACCTTCAGCGAGGGGAAGTCTTCCTTCAGCTGCATCAGGTTTTCCGGGCGCGCGCCCCGCCAGGCGTAGATCGACTGGTCGTCGTCGCCCACCACGGTGAAGTGCGCGCGCTGCTGCACCAGCATCTTCACCAGCAGGTACTGGCTGGCGTTGGTGTCCTGGTACTCGTCCACCAGCATGTAGCGCACGCGGTTGCGCCACTTATCGAGGATTTCCGGGTGCTCCTGGAACAGCTTCACCGGCTGCAGGATCAGGTCGTCGAAGTCCACCGCGTTGTAGGCTTTGAGCGTGCGCTGGTAATGCAGGTAGACCATCGCGGCGGTCTGTTCCTTGGGATTGCGCGCCTTTTCCAGCGCTTCTTCCGGAAGGATCAGGTCGTTTTTCCAGCCACCGATCAGGTTCTTGATCTCGTCCAGACCGTCATCGCCGGAATACTCCTTCTGCATGATGTCGGTCATCAGCGCCTTCACATCGCTCTCGTCGAAGATCGAGAAGCCGGGCTTGTAGCCCAGGGCCGCGTGCTCCTTGCGGATGATGTTCAGGCCCAGGTTGTGGAAGGTGGAGACGGTCAGGCCCTTGCCCTCGCCCGGGCGCAACAGGGTGCTGACGCGCTCTTTCATCTCGCGGGCGGCCTTGTTGGTGAAGGTCACGGCGACGATGTACTGGGCGCGGATGCCGCATTGCTGCACGAGGTACGCGATCTTGCGGGTGATCACGCTGGTCTTGCCGGAGCCGGCGCCGGCCAGCACCAGGAGCGGGCCGCCGACGTAGTTCACGGCCTCTTGCTGCCGGGGATTGAGTCGGGACATGAAGGGCGGGGGTCTGTAGTGGAGCGGGCGCGTATTCTAGCAGGCCGTGCCGGGCGTCGGGGTGCCGCTCGGAATAGCGGCGATCTGTGACGGGATCGTACTTCCTTATTTTGGATAAATCCGTACATGTATTAGGCTTGTGTGAGCAATACTTGAAGAAAACTCTTAAGAGTTTCTCTGAAGTCTCGTTTGTATCCGGGGAGCCGGAGGCGGCGGAGGCTTCAAAACCGGAAGGACGGGCACAGGGACGGCGCCAGGTTTCTTCCCATCGCATGACGGGGGTCGCGTGGCAGCGTCGGTCGAACCAGCGCGCCTGCTCCTGCTGGCGGAAGCGCCGCAGTGGGCCCAGCTACTTCGCGGATATCTGGCCGCGTTGGGGCAGGGCTATTCCCTGATCACAGCACCGTCCTGGCAGGCCGCCAGCAGCCTGTTCGATGAAGGCCAGGTCGGCCTGGTCCTGGCCACGCCTGGCAAGCTGCCATCCTCCCAGCAATGCCACCTGCCGATGGTCCTGCTGCTCGAACGCGAGCCCACACAGGAGCCGGTGGGCGTTGCCGACTGGCTGGCCGCGGAAAGCCTCAGCGTCGAAGTGCTACGCCGCTGCCTGCGCTACGTGCGCGAACGCGCCTCGCTGCAGAACACCCTGCAGAACCTGGCCGAACAGGATCCGCTTACCGGCATTGCCAACCGCCAGGGCTTCCAGACCCTGCTCGCCGCCCGCCTGAGCGAGTGCGGTGGCCGCGGCCTGGCGCTGGGGCACCTGGACCTGGACAACTTCCGCCACGTCAACGATGCCCTCGGTCACCAGTCCGGGGACCGGCTGATCCTGCAGGTGGTCGACCGACTCAAGGCCCAACTGGACAACGGTGATCTCATCGCCCGTCTGGGCAGTGACGAATTCGCCCTGCTGCTGGATACCCGCCACGATCCGGAGCGGGTGGAATGGGTCGCCGAACGCATCGTCGAGGTCCTCGGCGAGCCCTACCGGGTGGAGGGGGAAAGCCTGCTCTTGGGTTGCAGCCTGGGCATGGCCCACGCTCACACCGGCGATGGCGCCGACCCGTTGATGTGGCACGCGCACATCGCCATGCAGCAGGCCAAGGCCCGCCAGGGTTGCACCTTCCATGTGTTCGACGAGCGCATCAACCGTGGCGCGCGCAGCCTCGCCGATCTGGAGAGCGAACTGCGCCGCGCCTTGCGCCGCGACGAGCTGGAACTGCACTACCAGCCGCGCCTGGACCTGAAGGATGGCCACATCGTCGGCCTGGAAGCGCTGGTGCGCTGGCGTCATCCCGAACGCGGCCTGCTGATGCCGGGGGACTTCGTGCCGCTGGCGGAGGAAAGCGGGCTGATCGTGCCGCTCGGCTACTGGGTGATCTCCCGCGCCCTGCGCGACATGCAATGGCTGCGTGGGCGCGGCCTGCCGCCGCTGCACATGGCGATCAACCTGTCGTTCCGCCAGTTCCAGGACGGCCAGTTGCTGCCGACCCTGGAGCGCCTGATCCGCCTGCGCGGCGTGGATGCCCGGTGGCTGGAGTTCGAACTCACCGAAACCGCCGTGATGCGTCGCAGCGACAAGGTGCTGCAGACCATGCAGGTCCTCGGCCGGCTGGGCGTGCGCTTCTCGCTGGATGACTTCGGCACCGGCTTCTCGTCCTTCGTGCACCTCAGCAGCCTGCCGATCACCCTGCTGAAGATCGACAAGAGCTTCGTCGGCGACATGCAGGAGCGCCCGGAAAACCTGCAACTGGTGCGGGCGATGATCAACCTGGCGCATAACCTCAATCTCGAGGTGGTGGCCGAAGGCGTCGAGACCGTCGAGCAGCAGGACCAGCTGAGTCAGTTCGGCTGTGACCAGGTCCAGGGCTACGGGATCAGCCGGCCGCTGCCCCTAGCGGAGCTGGCGCGCTTCCTGGTGTTCGGCGGAACCCGCGCGCTACGCCTGCAGGACTCGATCAACAGCTAGCAAGTGCCGAGGACGCTGCCCGTCGCCTGCGGCCGCAGCAGTCGGGCGGTCTTGGCTTCGAACGCCAGGCACAGGCCGATCGCCGCACAAGCCAGCCCCGATGCCAGGCCCCACCATACGCCGCTGGGTCCCCAGCCGAGCGGGAAGGCCAGCAGCAAGGCCATCGGCACCCCGACCAGCCAGTAACCCGCCAGCCCGACCAGGAAGGTGGTGCGCGCATCTTTCAGGCCCCGGATCGCGCCCATGGCGATGCTCTGGGTGCCGTCGAACAGCTCGAACCAGGCGGCGATCGCCAGCAGGCTGACGGCCAGTTGCACCACCTCCTGGTTGGCCGGGTCGTCGTGGTCGAGGAACAGGCCGATGACCAGCTCCGGGGCCAGCCAGAACAGCGCGGCGAAGGCGAACATGCAGGCGGCGCCGAAGCCGATTCCCAGGCGTCCGGCGCGGCGCGCCTCGACCAGCCGGCCGGCGCCGTAGTGTTGGCCGATACGGAAGGTCACCGCATAGGAAATCCCCACCGGCACCATGAAGGCCACGTACACCGACTGGATGGCGATCTGGTGTGCGGCCAGCGCGGTGCTGCCGATGGCGCCCATGCACAGCGTGGCCACGGTGAACATCCCTGACTCCACCGCGTAAGTGCCGCCAATGGAAAGGCCCAGGCGCAGGGATTCGCCGATTACCTTGAAGTCCGGCCGCGACAGCCCGCGCAGCAGCGGGTAGTCGCGGTAGGCGGGGTGCCAGCGCAGGTACAGCGCGAGTATCACCGGCAGGGCGTTCATCACCACCGCGGTGACCAGGCCGATCCCTGCCAGCCCCAGGCGCGGCAGGCCGA
The DNA here is from genome assembly GCF_029203285.1 of Pseudomonas sp. PSE14. Classification (NCBI taxonomy): domain Bacteria; kingdom Pseudomonadati; phylum Pseudomonadota; class Gammaproteobacteria; order Pseudomonadales; family Pseudomonadaceae; genus Pseudomonas; species Pseudomonas sp. PSE14. Next base: position 5,697,721 of record NZ_CP115669.1, on the reverse strand, counting down.
ACAGGCCCTCGATGAAGGCATAGTTCAGGGCGAAGTTGGCCAGCGCGCCGAGCACGCTGATCGCCATCACCGGGCCGGTGCGCTCGATGGCGCTGGTGAAGCCGCGCAGCACCATGAAGACCATGTAGCCGGGCAGGGCGAAGACGATGCTGCGTAGAAAACTCATCGTGCCGGCGACGGTTTCCGGCGCCTGGCCGAAGGTCAGCAGGATCGGCCCCAGGTTCCACAGCAATAGCCCCGCCAGCAGCGACAGCGCCAGGCCGATCCACAGGCCGGCCTGGGTCGCCTGGACTACTCCAGAAGAGTCCCGCGCGCCGTGGCGAATGGCGACCAGGTTGCCGGTGGCCGCCACCACGCCGACGCAGAAGGTCGAAATCAGCGCGTAGCTGGACGCGCCCAGGCCGCCGCTGGCCAGCGCCTCGCGGCCGAGCTTGCCCATCATCACGGTGTCGGTGAACACCATGGCCACATAGGCCAACTGGGCGGCGATCAGCGGGCCGGCCAGGCGCAGGATGGCGGCGAGTTCGTCACGGTACAGGCGTTTCATGAGTCAGGCTCAGTCAGCGGCGGCCCGCAGTGGGGCCTTCCGAATGGAAAGTGCCTCATTCTCTGGCGTGTGCACGGGCGGGCACAAAAGGAAAAAAACGATGCCATTCATGAGTCATACTCATGGCTGGTTGCGCCCTGGAGCCCGCGATGAACCGCCAATTGCCGCCCCTCTATGCCCTGCGCGCCTTCGAGGCCGCCGCCCGGCATGCGTCCTTCACCCGCGCCGCCGAGGAGCTGGCGATCACCCAGAGCGCCGTGAGCCGGCACATCAGGACCCTGGAAGAACACTTCGCCTGCCGCCTGTTCCAGCGCCGCGGCCGGAAGCTGGAACTGACCGAGCCGGCGCGCCTGCTGCTGCCCGGCCTGCGCGATGGCTTCGACGCACTGGAGCGCGCCTGTTCCAGCCTGCGGGCGGAGGAGGGCGTGCTGCGCCTGAAGGCGCCTTCGACCCTGACCATGCGCTGGCTGCTGTCGCGCTTGAGCAACTTCCGCATGCGCAATAGCGATATCGAGGTGCAGTTGACCAGCGCCTGGATGGACGTGGACCAGGTGGACTTCGTCAACGAGCCTTTCGACTGCGCGGTGCTACTCAGCGCCGGGCACTTCCCGCCGGACTGGGAAGGCACCCTGCTGTTCCCCGAGTGGCTGATTCCGGTGGGTTCGCCGGCGCTGCTCGACGACGGTCCGTGGGACGTCGAGCGCCTGGCCCGCGCCGAGCTGCTGCACCCAACGCCCGACCGCCGCGACTGGCGCCGCTGGCTGCAGCGCATGGACCTGAGCGAGCAGGTTTCGCTAAAGGGCGGGCAGGTTTTCGACACCCTGGAACTGGGCATAGTCGCTGCGGCGCGGGGCTATGGTGTATCCATCGGCGACCTGGTGATGGTCGCCGAAGACGCCAACCAGGGCCGGCTGGCGCTGCCCTGGCCGAGCGCGGTGGCCAGCGGCGAAAGCTACTACCTGGTCTGGCCGCGGGCGCGCCGGCAGCAGGAGCGCCTGCGCCGGTTGCGCGACTTCCTCCAGGCCGAAGTCCAGGCCATGCAGCTGCCGCCGGTCGAGCTGCTCGAATAGCGCTGCCGCGGCCAGACAAGTCCTGGCGCGGACACGATGTTCCAGGTCGGCTTCAGTAGTCGAGTTGAAACAGAGCTTTGCTAGCGTCATGGGTGGACTAGTCCAGGGAGGAGCCCGCAACGGGCTCTTTCCAACCCAAAAGACCACCTCGGGGGAACCCCATGAAGCCCATGCGTACTCTGCTCGCCAGCCTGCTTCTCGCCAGCACCGCCGTTGCCGCCACCGCTAACGCCGCCACGGAGCTCAAGCACTGGCCGGCGCCGGCCGCGAAACAGCTCGACGCCCTGATCGCCGCCAACGCCAACAAGGGCGCCTTCGCGGTCTTCGACATGGACAACACCAGCTACCGCTACGACCTGGAAGAATCGCTGCTGCCCTTCCTGGAAATGAAGGGCGTGCTGACCCGCGAGAAGCTCGATCCCTCGCTCAAGCTGATTCCGTTCAAGGACGTGAACGGCCACAAGGAGAGCCTCAACAGCTACTACTACCGGCTCTGCGAAATCGACGACATGGTCTGCTACCCCTGGGTCGCCCAGGTGTTCTCCGGCTTCACCCTCAAGGAGCTCAAGGGCTACGTCGACGAGCTGATGGCGTACGGCAAGCCGATCCCCAGCACCTACTACGAAGGCGATGCGGTCAAGCCCATCGAGATCAACCCGCCCAAGGTCTTCACCGGCCAGACCGAGCTGTACAACAAGCTGATGGAGAACGGCATCGAGGTCTACGTGATGACCGCCGCCCACGAAGAGCTGGTGCGGATGGTCGCCTCCGATCCGAAGTACGGCTACAACGTGAAGCCGGAGAACGTCATCGGCGTCACCACCTTGCTCAAGGACCGCAAGAGCGGCGAGCTGACCACTGCGCGCAAGCAGATCACCGCCGGCAAGTACGATCCCAAGGCCAACCTGGACCTGGAAGTCACCCCCTACCTGTGGACCCCGGCGACCTGGATGGCTGGCAAGCAGGCCGCGATCCTTACCTACATCGACCAGTGGAAGCGCCCGATCCTGGTCGGCGGCGACACCCCCAGCAGCGATGGCTACATGCTGTTCAACGGCACCGCCGACAACGGCATCCACCTGTGGGTCAACCGCAAGCCCAAGTACATGGACCAGCTCAACGGCATGATCAAGAAGAACGCCGAGGCCCAGGCCAAGCTGGGCCAGACGGTCACCGCCGACAAGAACTGGGTGATCGTGAAGCCCGAAGAGATCCAGTAAGCCCGAAACGAAGAGGCCGGCATTTGCCGGCCTCTTTCATTCAGCGCACCACGTGCAGGAAGTGCAGGTGGCGTTCGTACTGGTCGAGGATGTCGCTGATCACCCCGTCGCGGCCCCAGCCCATGATGTCGTAGTCCTGGCCGCCCTCCTTGAGGTGCACCTCGGCGCGGAAGTACTTGCGCGACTCGCTGGTGTCCTCGGTATCGCGCATGACGAAACTGGGAGTGGTGAAGGCGCGCGGGCGGACTTCGTAGATGAAGTCGACCTCGGTGCCATGCCCGACCTCCAGCCGCACCCGGCGGTCGTCGCCCGTCGTCACGGTGGCATCGTAGCCCTGCTTGCGCAGTTCGGCCGCGACATCTTCGCAGGCCGGGTGCGCCACCTCATCGATGAAGCGGTTGACATGGCTGCGCCGCGGGAACATGGCGATGTTGCGCAGGCGGCGCTGCCAGCCCTCGCTGCTGCGGCTGCGGGCGGGGGAGAAGCTCAGCGCCTGGTGGCGGATGCCGCGCTTGGTGGCGTCCAGGTGCAGGGCCTTGAACAGCCCCCAGATCGAGGCGAGCAGGATGATCGCGAAGGGCAGCGCACTGGCGATGGTCGCCGTCTGCAACGCTTTCAGCCCGTCGGTCAGCAGCAGGGCGATGGCCACCACGCCCATCAGCACCGACCAGAAGATGCGCTGCCACAGCGGCGAGTGGTCGTGGCCGGAGGAGGCGAGCATGTCGACCACCAGTGCGCCGGAGTCGGCCGAGGTGACGAAGAACACCACCACCATCGCCACCGCTACCAGCGAGATCAGGCTACCCAGCGGGAAGTGTTCGAGGAAGGCGAACAGCGCCACCGAGCTGTCCTGGTTCACCACGTCCGCCAGTTGGGTGAAGCCGTCCTGGAGGATCATGTGGATCGCGCTGTCGCCGAACACGGTCATCCACAGCAGGGTGAAGCCGGCAGGGACGAAGAGCACGCCGCAGACGAACTCGCGAATGGTCCGCCCGCGCGAGATGCGTGCGATGAACAGCCCGACGAAGGGCGACCACGACAACCACCAGCCCCAGTAGAGCAGGGTCCAGCCGCCGATCCAGTCGGTGGGCTGGTAGGCGTACAGGTTGAAGGTCTTGTTGACGATTTCCGAGAGGTAGGCCCCGGTGTTCTGCACGTAGGTCTGCAGCAGGAACACGGTGGGGCCGAGGACCAGCACGAAGAGCAGCAGGATGACCGCCAGCCCCAGGTTCAACTCGGAGAGGATCCGGATGCCGCGGTCGAGGCCGCTGGCGACCGAGAGGGTGGCCAGGCCGCAGGTCACGGCGATCAGGATCACCTGCACCGTCTGGTTCACCGGCCAGCCGAACAGGAAGTGCAGGCCGCTGTTGATCTGCAGCACGCCGTAGCCCAGCGAGGTCGCCACGCCGAATACCGTGCCGATGATCGCGAAGATATCCACTGCGTGGCCGATGGGGCCGTAGATACGTTCGCCGATCAGCGGGTAGAGCGCCGAGCGCAGGGTCAGCGGCAAGCCGTGGCGGAAGCTGAAGAAGGCCAGGATCAGCGCGACGATGGCGTAGATCGCCCAGGCGTGCAGGCCCCAGTGGAAGAAGGTCAGCTTCATCGCTTCGCGTGCCGCTTCCACGGTGTGCGGCTCGCCGACAGGGGGCGCGATGAAGTGCATGACGGGTTCGGCGACACCGAAGAACATCAGGCCGATGCCCATGCCGGCGGAAAACAGCATGGCGAACCAGGTGGTGTTGCGGTAGTCGGGGCGGCTGTGGTCGGGGCCGAGCCGGATGTCGCCGTAACGGCTGACGGCGAGGAAGACCACGCTGATCAGCACCAGCGCCACGGCGAGGACATAGAACCAGCTGGCGTTGCTGATGATCCATTTCTGCATCAGGCCGAACAGCGACTGGGCTTGCTCCGGCAGCAGCGTCGCGAAGGCGACGAGGGCGAGGATGAGTACGGCGGAGGTATAGAAAACCGGAGGGTTCAAGGTGCTCCGGGGGCGGGAAGGTGTCTCCATCTTGAGCTAGCTCTCCTTGTTATCGGATTGCCACCCTGAGGGCGGAAGACGCAACATTCTAGCACAAGTTGATAGCTTTATTTGATCTGAATGCTGTTAGTCGATAGCTTTTTGGTATTTCAAGGCTGATCTCGAACATTTTCGAGGTTGTGTTCAGGTTGAGTGCCAGCCGTGACTTTCCCTTGCTCAAGACCTCGGTAGAAGCAGCCTGTCGAACGGCTGTGCCGGGAGGTGACGTCAGTCGGTGCCCTTGAGCCGGCCCAGCCCATATTCCAGGCTGGCGGCGGAGAGTTCGCCCATCTGGCTGTGCCTCAGGCGCCCCTGGGCGTCGTAGAACAGCGTGGTGGGCATGCCATAGGCGCCGGTGGCCTGGCCCAGGCGGTTGCCGCTGTCGAGCAGCACTGCCGCATCGCTCAGGCCCTGGGCGCGGAGGAAGCGCTGCACGGCTTCGGCGGACTCGCCCTGGTTGACCAGCAGGAAGCGCACGTCGCTGCGTTGTTGCTGCGCGGCTTCCAGCACCGGCATTTCGCGTCGGCAGGGCGGACACCAGCTGGCCCAGAGATTGACCACCAGCGGCCGGCCATCCAGGGCGCGCAGGTCGACCGGCTGGCCACGCAGGTCCAGCACCGTCAGCGCGGGAATCTGCTGGCTGCGGTCCAGCGCCGAAACCACGGCATTGCCTCCACCCCAGACGCAGGCCCCCACCAGCGCGGCCACCGCCAGCGGCCGGCGCAGTGCGGCCTTGCGCCAGGCCAGCAGGCCACCGACCACCACCGCCGCGAGGATGCCCGGCAGGGCGAGGAAGCCGCCGTCGCGGATATCCACGATGCCCAGTGGCGTGGCGGCATACTGCTCGGCGTAGCGCGCGACGAAGGCCAGCCGCGCCACCAGCAGGCCCCCGACGAGCATGCTGAACAGCGCGCCCTCGGGGTTGGCGCCGCGTTTGCGCCCGGCCAGCCAGCCGGCGAAGAGCGCGGCGAAGAAGCCGAGGTAGAGCAGCACGTGGGGCAGGGGAATGGCCAGGGAGCCGAGGGTGAGACTGGTCAACGCGAGCGCCTTGAATCGAGAGTGCCTTGCGGAAAGGCGGAAGGTACAGCAGCCCGGCGCCGCACGGCAGCGCCAGGCTGTGGATAAATGTTTCCCGTCAGGCCGGCAGCAGTTCCTCGTCCTGCGCGCGGCGCTCGGCGGTCAGCCGCGTGGCGCAGGCGCCGACCTTGCGCACGGCGTCCTCGATCCGCGCCAGGTCGCGGCTGGAGTAGTTCATCCGGATGCAATTGCGGTACTTGCCCGAGGCGGAAAAGATGTTGCCCGCCGCCACCTGCACGTTGTCGCGGCGCAGCTCGTGGTTGAGCCGCACGCTGTCGAACTGCTCGTCCATCTCCACCCAGAGCATGAAGCCGCCACGCGGCCGGCTGGCCAGGGTGCCTTCAGGGAAGTAGCGGCCGATCCATTCGGTCATCAGGTCGCGGTGGCGCTGATACTGCGCGCGCATGCGGCGGATGTGCGGCTCGTAGTGGCCGCCGCCGACGAACTCGGCCAGGGCCATCTGCGGCTGCGGCGCGCAGGTGCCGCTGGCGATGTACTTGAAGTGCAGGATGCGGTCCAGGTAACGCCCCGGCACCACCCAGCCGGTGCGCAGGCCCGGCGCCACGGTCTTGGAGAAGGAGCTGGCCAGCAGCACGCGGTCGTCGGCGTCGAAGGATTTGATGCTGCGCGGCCGCGGGAAGGCATAGGCCAGCTCGCCATAGACATCGTCTTCCAGGATCGGCACGTCATAGCGCGCCGCCAGGCACAGCAAGGCGCGCTTGCGCGCGTCGGGCATGATGTAGCCCAACGGGTTGTTGCAGTTGGGGGTGAGCAGGATCAACTTCACCGGCCACTGCTCCATGGCCAGCTCCAGTGCCTCCAGGCTGACGCCATTGATCGGGTCGGTGGGGATTTCCAGTGCCTTGAGCCCATAGGCCTTCAGTGCCTGCATGGCGCCGTGGAAGCTCGGCGAGTCGATGGCGACAATGTCCCCCGGCTGGCAGATGGCGCGCAGGGTGATCGCCAGCGCCTCCTGGCACCCGGTGGTGATGACGATCTCACTGGGCGGCACCTGGCAGCCGGAGTCGAGCATCAGCCGGGCGATCTGCTCGCGCAGCGCCAGCGACCCCTGGATGCCTTCGTAGCCAAGGCTGTGTACGTCGGTGCGTCGAGCGGCATGCACCATGGCGCGCTGCAGCGGCTTGAGCGAGGGGCTGGTGACATCCGGCGTGCCGCGCCCGAGTTGGACGAAGTCGCTGCCGGGTGCGTAGCGCACCTGTTCCAGCACCTGGTCCCATTGCGACACGTCCACCGGCCGTTGCGCCGGCCGGGTCATCGCCGGCAGCGGCGGCAGGTGGCGGCGTTCGGGCACGAAGTAGCCGGATTTCGGCCGTGGCTCCACCAGCCCGGAGTCCTCCAGCACGCGGTAGGCCTGCTGCACCGTGCTGATGCTGACGCCGTGTTCTTCGCTCAGCGCGCGCACCGAGGGCAGGCGGTCGCCGGGGCGGTACAGCCCCTGCTCGATGCGTTCGCCGAGGGTGGCGGCGAGCTGTGCATAGCGCTTCATGACAGATCTCCCAAGCCGGTCGTGGCTGGCTGAAAGCAGTACAGATCGAACAAAAATACGCCATTCAGAGGCTTTTAGCGCCTTTCTGTATGGAGAAAATTCAGAATTGTTGAATCTGTAATGCTTTTTGCCAATTCGTCAGGCTAATCCCACATCCGGTGAACCCGAACGTGGAGGAACGACGACATGACCGGCATGAGCGATGTACGCCTGACCCTGTATCAACAGGAACTGCTGGGCCTTCCCGAGGCCCGCGTGATACCGGGTGGCCCCCGGGAAAACCGCTGGCAGCAGTTCTGGCGCCGGCTGCGCACCCGCAAGCAGCTACTGGAACTCAGCGACGAGCAACTGCGCGATATCGGCATCAGCCGCGAACAGGCGCGGCTGGAGGCGATGCGCCCGTTCTGGCGCTGCTAATGACCGGCGCGGTACTGCAGTGCTTCGGCCAGATGCGTCCGGCCGATGGCTTGCGCCTGCTGCAGGTCGGCGAGGGTGCGGGCCACCTTGAGAATCCGGTGCAGGGCGCGCAACGACAGGTTCAGGCGCTCGCCGGCCTTCTCCAGCCAGGCTTGGTCCTCAGCGCCCAGCGCACAGAATTGGTGCATCTTCTTCAGGTCGAGGAAGGCGTTCGCGCAACCTTGCCGGTCCAACTGGCGCTGGCGTGCGGCGGCGACCTGCACGGCCAGTTCGGCGCTGCTGGTGCTGGGGCCGCTGGGCGCCAGGCTGGTGCTTTCGCGGCTGACCGTCAGGTGCAGGTCGATACGGTCCAATAGCGGCCCGGACAGCTTGGCGCGGTAGCGCTGGACCTGCTCCGGCGTGCAGCGGCAGCGGCCGCTGGGGTCGCCGAGATATCCACAGGGGCAGGGGTTCATCGCCGCCACCAGTTGGAAACGCGCCGGGAAGCGCACCCGGCCGCTGGCGCGGGCGATGACGATTTCGCCGCCTTCCAGGGGCTCTCGAAGCACCTCAAGCACCTTCCTGTCGAACTCCGGAAGCTCATCGAGGAACAGCACGCCTTCGTGAGCCAGAGTGATTTCACCCGGCTGCGGGCGGCTGCCGCCACCGACCAGCGCTGGCGCTGACGCCGTATGGTGCGGTTGGCGGAAGGGCCGCTGCGGCCAGTGGGTCAGCGGCCCGCGACCGGCCACGGAATGGATCGCCGCCACCTGCAAGGCCTCGTCTTCATCCAGCGGCGGCATCAGGCCGGGCAGGCGGCTGGCCAGCAGTGTCTTGCCGGTGCCGGGCGGGCCGCTGAGCAACAGGTTGTGCGCGCCGGCTGCAGCCACCAGCAGGGCGCGCTTGGCGGCTGTCTGGCCCTGTACGTCGGCCAGGTCGGGGTAGGGCGGCGTGCTGCGCAGCAGGCCGTTCGCCTCGTAGGGCCGCAGGCGTTCCTGGCCGCTGAAGTGCGCGGCCAGCTCCAGCAGATGGCCGACCGCATAGACCGTCAGCCCACTGGCGAGGCTGGCTTCCTCGGCATTCTCCTTCGGCACCACCAGCGCCCGCCCGGCGGCGCGGGCGGCCAGGGCGGCGGGCAACACGCCCGGCACCGGACGCAGGGTGCCGGAGAGCGCCAGTTCGCCCAGGCATTCCAGGTCATCCAGGCCACCGGCATCGGCGAGCTGTCCGCTGGCGGCGAGGATGCCCAGGGCGATGGCCAGGTCGAAGCGCCCGCCATCTTTCGGCAGATCAGCCGGGGCAAGATTGAGGGTGATACGGCGGGCGGGGAAGTCGAAACCTGAGTTGAGCAGGGCGCTGCGCACGCGGTCCTTGCTCTCTTTCACCGCGCCTTCGGGCAGGCCGACCAGGGTCAGCGACGGCAGGCCGTTGGCCAGGTGCGCCTCGACGGTAACGCCGGGCGCTTCGACGCCGACCTGGGCGCGGCTGTGGACGATGGCGAGGGACATGGATCACTCCTTGATCACATGCCGCCCCGCCGGTGGGCTTATTCGGCGTGTTCGGCCGGGGCCTCGGCGGGCGGCGAGAGCTTGGCTTCCATTTCCGCGACCTTGGCTTCCAGTGCTTCGAGGCGGGCGCGGGTGCGGGCGAGTACCACCATCTGGCTGTCGAACTCGTCACGGCTGACCAGGTCGAGCTTGCTGAAGGCGCTCTGCATCAGAACCTTGAACTGGGCTTCCAGCTCGGCCTTCGGCAGGGGCGATTCGCCACCGAACAGGCGTCCGGCTTGTTGGCTGATGGCATCGAGGAAGGCTTTGGGCGGCAGCATGGTTCATGGGTTCCGGATTGAATCAGAGCGCAGTCTATCACGCAGCCGGCGCCGGCTGCGGCGCAGGGGCTTGCACGCTTTTTGAGCAGTATGCCCGCTGCATGTGCGCGCTTTCGGTGCGCCCGATGGCCACTGGCGATTGGCCAGAAGCCCCGGATTTCCAGCAAGTGGCTGAAAGCACGAGCATTTCACCGAGCTGGCAAGGTTCATGCTTTGGGGCATGCATGGCGTGCACCGATGCAGTTCCGGTGCTGCAGGCGAGGCGGTGGATTGCTTCGATCAAGGCAGTCGGAGTGCTGAGGTAGGGCGGCCGGCGCATTACAAAAGCCAGACACTGCGCTTAGACTTGTCCCCGGGTTCGTTCTTCCTGGGGCGGGTCCACCAAAACACGGGAGAGAGTTACATGAAGCTAGTCACAGCCATCATCAAGCCGTTCAAGCTGGACGACGTTCGTGAGTCGCTGTCCGAGATCGGCGTGCAGGGCATCACTGTGACCGAAGTCAAGGGCTTCGGCCGGCAGAAGGGCCACACCGAGCTGTACCGTGGCGCGGAATACGTCGTCGACTTCCTGCCTAAGGTGAAGATCGACGTCGCCATCGCCGATGACCAACTGGATCGTGTTATCGAAGCCATCACCAAGGCCGCCAACACCGGGAAAATCGGTGACGGCAAGATCTTTGTCGTAAACCTGGAACAGGCCATTCGTATCCGTACCGGCGAAACCGGCACCGACGCGATCTAAGCCAAGCCCACACCGAACCCCACGCCCCAGGAGAAACAACAATGACTCTGCGCAAATACGCAGGGCTAGGCGCCCTATTGCCCCTCGCAATGCCCGGACTGGCCCTGGCTGACGAAGCCGCGGCCCCGGTCCTGAACAGCGGTGACACCGCCTGGATGCTGATTTCCAGCGCGCTGGTGCTGCTGATGACCATCCCCGGTCTGGCCCTGTTCTACGGCGGCATGGTGCGCGCCAAGAACGTCCTGTCGATCATGATGCAGTGCTTCGCGATCACCGCGCTGATCAGCATCCTCTGGGTCGTCTACGGCTACAGCCTGGCCTTCGACACCGTCGGCATGGAAAAGGGCGTGGTCAACTTCGCCTCCTTCGTCGGTGGTCTGGACAAGGCCTTCCTCAGCGGCCTGACCAACACCGGTCTGACTTCCGCCGCCGCGCTGTTCCCCGAAAGCGTGTTCGTGATGTTCCAGATGACCTTCGCGATCATCACCCCGGCGCTGATCGTCGGTGCCTTCGCCGAGCGCATGAAGTTCTCCGCCCTGCTGATCTTCACCGCGCTGTGGTTCACCCTGGTCTACGCGCCGATCGCCCACATGGTGTGGAGCGGTGACGGCGGTCTGCTGTGGGACTGGGGCGTGCTGGACTTCGCCGGTGGCACCGTGGTGCACATCAACGCCGGTGTCGCGGGCCTGGTCGCCGCTCTGGTGATGGGCAAGCGCAAGGGCTACCCGAATGCCGCCATGGCACCGCACAACCTGGGCTACACCCTGGTCGGCGCGGCGCTGCTGTGGGTGGGCTGGTTCGGCTTCAACGCCGGTTCCGCTGCTGCCGCCAACGGTACCGCCGGCATGGCCATGCTGGTCACCCAGATCGCTACCGCTGCCGCAGCCCTGGGCTGGATGTTCGCCGAGTGGATCACCCACGGTAAGCCGAGCGCCCTGGGCATCGCTTCGGGCGTGGTTGCCGGCCTGGTCGCCGTCACCCCGGCCGCCGGTACCTGCGGCCCGATGGGTGCCATCGTGATCGGCCTGGCCGCCGGCGTGATCTGCTTCTTCGCCGCCACCAGCCTCAAGCGTGCCATCGGCTACGACGACTCCCTGGACGCCTTCGGCGTGCATGCGGTCGGCGGCATCGTCGGCGCCCTGCTCACCGGTGTGTTCGCCGCGCCTGCCCTGGGCGGCTTCGGCACCGTGACCGACATCGGCGCCCAGCTGTTCATCCAGTTCAAGGGTGTGGCCTTCACCATCGTCTACACCGCGATCGTCAGCTTCGTGATCCTCAAGGTGCTGGACCTGGTCATGGGCCTGCGCGTCAGCGAGGAAGAGGAAACCATGGGTCTGGACCTCTCCCTGCACAACGAGCGCGGCTACAACCTGTAAGGGTTCGCGCAAGTTCGACGAAGGGCGCCTACGGGCGCCCTTTGTTTTTTTGAGCATCACGCTAGAATGCGCGCGCATCACCGTTCCCGACGGAGGAGAGCCCGCCATGTGGCAGCAGAAATCCATCACCCTGCGCCCTCGTTCGCGAGGTTTCCACCTGGTCACTGACGAGGTCCTGGCCGCGTTGCCGGAGCTTGCGAAGTGCCGTGTCGGCCTGCTGCACCTGCTGTTGCAGCACACCTCGGCGTCGCTGACGGTGAACGAGAATGCCGATCCCTCGGTGCGCCGCGACTTCGAGCGATTCTTCAATCGCCTGGTGCCGCAGGGCGAGGGCGGTTACGAGCATGACTACGAAGGCCCGGACGATCTGCCGGCGCACTTCAAGGCCAGCCTGCTGGGCTGCCAGCTGACCCTGCCGATACAGGATGGCCACTTGGCAATGGGCGTCTGGCAAGGTATCTATCTCGGCGAGCACCGTGACCACGGGGGCCCGCGCAGGATACTGGCGACCTGGCAGGGCGAGCTTGTGTGAATTTTTTCCAGCTGCGTTCGTCAAAGCGCGCAGCTGGGCTATAACTAACGTGCTTTGCAGCACCACAGAGGTTGAACAATGAGCGACGAAGAACTGGAACAGGACGAGCTGGACGGCGCCGATGAGGACGATGGCGAGGAACTCGCCGCGGCTGACGATGGTGAAGCCGAAGGCAACGATGGGGATGAAGCCCCTTCTTCTTCCGGTGGCGGCAAGAAAGCCAAGGCCGCGGTAGAGGAAGAGGAACTGCCCTCGGTCGAAGCCAAGCAGAAGGAACGCGATGCCCTGGCCAAGGCGATGGAGGAATTCCTCAATCGCGGTGGCAAGGTGCAGGAGATCGAACCCAATGTGGTCGCCGATCCGCCCAAGAAGCCGGATAGCAAATACGGCAGCCGCCCTATCTGATATCTGACGCGACATGAAAAAGCCCCGCCATTCCCGAGAGGGAGTGGCGGGGCTTTTTCATGGCCGTCTGTTGAGTGTATTGCCGTCTCCTGGCCTTAGGGACGACGGGAGCACCTAGCTCAACCAATTGGGTCGCTGCCCTTGTAGGAGCAAGCTCGCTCCTACGAAGAGCCAAAGCCTCAGAGCTTCGCCAGAACTCCCGGCAGCTCGGAAAGGTTGTGGATGATCGCGCTGGGCGCCTCTTCGCCATCCCAGTCCTTGCGCCCCGGATTGAACCAGACCGCCTTCATGCCGGCGCGCCGCGCCCCGGCGATGTCGTCGCTGGGATGGTCGCCGATGTGCACGGCCTGCTCCGCCGCCACGCCACCGCGCTTGAGCGCTTCCTGGAACGGATGCGGGTCCGGCTTGCCAACCCCCAGCTCCTCTGCGCACAGGGCGAACTGGAAGTAGTCGGCCAGGCCCAGGCGGCGCACGTCGGCATTGCCGTTGGTGAGCACGCCGAGGATGAACTGGTTGGCTAGCCGCTCCAGCGTCGGATGCACCTCGGGGAACAGCGCCACCTGATGCCGCGCGTGGAGGAAGGTCTGGAAGCCGGCTTCGGCCAGGTCACCCGCCTCGGCCTGTGGATAACCGGCGTCGATCAGCGCGTGGAACAGGATGCGCCGACGCAGTTCGCTCAGGCGGTGCTTGAGCATCGGGTCCTCGCCCAGCAGGCGCGAGCGGATCGCCCACAGGTGCTCGATGGGCACCGGGCCCAGTTGTGCGGCGTTCACCGCCAGCCATTCGCGCAGGGTGGCTTCCGCGCTGTTCATCACCGGGGCGACGTCCCACAGCGTGTCATCGAGGTCGAAGGTGACCAGACGGATACTCATTCTTCAGCTCCCGGCTCGCCATCGTGCTTGCGGCGCGCCCGCGGGTGCGCCTGGTCGTAGACCGTGGCGAGGTGTTGGAAATCCAGGTGGGTGTAGATCTGCGTGGTGGCAATGTCGGCGTGGCCGAGCAACTCCTGTACGGCACGCAGGTCCTGGGACGACTCCAGCATATGGCTGGCGAAGGAGTGTCGCAGCATGTGTGGATGCAGGTGCTGGCCCAGCTCGCGCACGCCGGCTTCGCGCACTCGCAGCTGGATGGCGCGTGGGGTCAGGCGCTTGCCGCTGCGGCCGATGAACACCGCGTTGTCCTGCGGCGAGGCCAGCGCCCGCAACGGCAGCCAGGCTTCGATGGCCTGTCGCGCGGCGCGGCCCACGGGCAGTTCGCGCACCTTGTTGCCCTTGCCGTGCACGCGCACCAGGCCTTCCTTGAGGTCGAGCCACTCCAGGTCCAGGCCGACCAGCTCGGACAGGCGCAGGCCGGAGGAATAGAACAGCTCCAGCACGGCCTGGTCGCGGCGGGCGATGAAGTCGTCCTCGACACCACCGTCGAGCAGTTGTGCAGTGCGGTCGGTATCGAGGGTGCGCGGCAGCTTGCGCGCGCCCTTGGGCGCGGACAGGCCGTCGGCGGGATTGTGCCGGCAGCGGCCTTCACGAATCAGGTACTGGAACAGCCCGCGGGTGGCCGACAGCAGGCGCGCCAGGCTGCGGCTGGCGAGGCCTTGCTGGTGCAGGCGGGCGACGAACAGGCGCAGGTCCCGCACCTGAAGTGCCGGCCAGTCGCTGAGCGAGGCTTTTTCGCAGAGGGATGCCAGGCGCGTCAGGTCGCGGCGGTAACCGTCGAGCGTGTGGCTGGACACCTGGCGCTCGCTGCGCAGGTGTTCCAGGTAGGCGTCGATGTCGGCTTCAAGCTTCAAGCGTCAGCTCCAAGTACAGGCTGTCCTCTTGCAGCTTACAGCGTGAGGCGTGCCGCTGCTGTTATCGAACCGACCGCAGCGGCGTGGAAAAGCGCGGCAGGGTGCGGGCGAGGACTTCGGCGACGTAGCCGAGGAACAGGGTGCCCAGCGAACTCTTGTAGTGCTGCGGGTCGGGGCTGCCGATCGCCAGCACGCCGTGCAGGCCCTGGAAGGTCAGCGGCACCACGGCGGCGGAGCCGACCTGCTCGCGTTCGTCTTCGCAGAACAGGAAGGCCAGCTCGTGGGGGCGCAGCACGCCGCAGACGGTCTTGCCGCCCGACAGCAGGCCGCCGATGGCCTGGTGCGCCTCGGCGCTGCTCACCGAGCGGCCCACGGGCAGGTTGTTGTCGCTGAACAGGATCAGGCTGACGTAGGGCACCTGGAATTCGTGGCGCAGGCTGTCTTCCACGGTGCTGACGATGTCTTCCAGGCTGGTGGCGTCGAGCAGGTCGAGCACCAGGCGGCGGGTCTTGTCGAACAGCCGGTCGTTGTCGCGGGCCACGTCCATCAGCTGCGACAGGCGATGGCGCATCTCGATGTTTCGCTCGCGCAGCAGGCGCACCTGGCGTTCCACCAGCGACACGGCATCGCCCGGCTGGTGCGGAATGCGCATCTCCGGGATCAGCTCGTCATGGTCGACGAAGAATTCCGGGTGCCGACGAAGATAGTCGGCGACCTGGTCGGCTTCGAGGGTAACGGTGGGTTCCTGCGGAGTATCGGTCATAAGCGTCCCGGTTTATTGCCTGCGCCTGTTCATGCGGCGTTGGAAACAGGCCTTATAGACGTACCTGGCCTTCGAACACCCGCACCGCGGGCCCGGTCATCATAACGGGCTGACCCGGTCCTGCCCACTCGATGGACAACCGTCCGCCGGGAAGCTCGATCTGTACCGGCGATTGCAGCCAGCCCTGGCGGATTCCGGCGACCGCCGCCGCGCAGGCGCCGGTGCCGCAGGCGAGGGTCTCGCCGACGCCGCGCTCCCAGACGCGCAGGCGCGCCTGGTGCGGGTCGACCACCTGCAGGAAGCCGATGTTGGCCTTCTGCGGGAAGCTTTCATGGATTTCGAGTTTCGGCCCCAGCGTGCGCACCGGGGCGCTGTCCACGTCATCCACGCGCAGCACGCCGTGCGGGTTGCCCATGGAGATCGCCGCCAGCTGGTAACTCTGGCCGTCCACTTCGACGCCGTAGCTCAGCGCCTCGACGTCGGCCTGGAACGGCACCTGCTCGGGCGCCAGGCGCGGCGCGCCCATGTTCACGGTGACCTGGCCATCGTTGGTGATGGTCAGTTCGATCATCCCGCCCTTGGTTTCCACGCGGATGGTCTTCTTCACCGTCAGGCGCTTGTCGACCACGAAGCGGGCAAAGCAGCGCGCGCCGTTGCCGCACTGTTCGACCTCGGTGCCGTCGCAGTTGAAGATGCGGTAGCGGAAATCCGCCTCCGGCGTGCTCGGCGGCTCAACGATCAGCAACTGATCGAAACCGACCCCGAAATTGCGGTCGCCCCACTGTTTCACGTGGCGTGGTTGCACATGGGCGTGCTGGCTGACCAGGTCCAGGACCATGAAGTCATTGCCCAGCCCATGCATCTTGGTAAAGCGCAGAAGCATCGTCGTCTCGGCCTCAGTCCGGCAGCAGGCTTTCGCCGGCGAACAGCTCTTGTAGTGTCTCGCGGCGACGCACTTCGTGCGCGGCCGAGCCATCCACCAGCACCTCGGCGGCGCGGCCCCGGGTGTTGTAGTTGGAACTCATCACGAAACCATAGGCGCCGGCCGAACGAACGGCCAGCAGGTCACCTTCTTCCAGGGCGAGGCTGCGGTCCTTGGCGAGGAAGTCGCCGGTTTCGCAGATCGGCCCGACCAGGTCGTAGGTGCGTGCTTCGCTGTCACGGGCGACGACCGGGGTCACGTCCATCCAGGCCTGGTACAGCGCCGGGCGGATCAGGTCGTTCATCGCCGCATCGACGATGGCGAAGTCTTTGTCTTGGGTGTGTTTCAGGTACTCGACGCGGGTCAGCAGCACGCCGGCGTTGGCGGCGATGTTGCGGCCCGGCTCGAACACCAGCGCCAGCGGGCGGTTGCCCAGGCGCTCGCGCAGGGCGCGGATGTACTCGGCAGGCGCAGGCGGCGTTTCATCGCGGTAGCGCACGCCGAGGCCGCCACCCAGGTCCAGGTGGCGGATGGCGATGCCGCGCGCGGCGAGGCGATCCACCAGCGCCAGCAGGCGGTCGAGGGCGTCGAGGAAGGGTTCCAGGCTGGTCAGCTGCGAGCCGATGTGGCAATCGACGCCGATCACGTCCAGGTTCGGCAGCTGCGCGGCGCGGGCGTAGACCGCCTCGGCGGCGTCGATGGCGATGCCGAACTTGTTTTCCTTCAGGCCCGTGGCGATGTACGGGTGGGTCTGCGCGTCGACGTCCGGGTTGACCCGCAGGGACACCGGCGCCTTCACGCCCAGTTCGGCGGCAACCGCCTGCAGGCGTTCCAGCTCCACCTCGGATTCGACATTGAAGCAGTGCACGCCGACCTGCAGGGCTCGGCGCATGTCCTCGCGGGTCTTGCCGACACCGGAGAACACCACTTTCGCCGGATCGCCACCGGCGGCCAGCACGCGCTCCAGTTCGCCACGGGAGACGATGTCGAAGCCCGCGCCCAGGCGCGCCAGCACGTTCAGCACGGCGAGGTTGGAGTTGGCCTTGACCGCGAAGCACACCAGATGCGGCACGCCCGCCAGGGCGTCAGCGTAGGCGCGGTATTGCTGCGTCAGGTGCGCGCGGGAATAGACGTAGGTCGGCGTGCCGAAGCGCTCGGCGATCGCCGACAACGGCACGTCCTCCGCGAACAGTTGCCCGTCGCGGACGGAGAAGGCGTCCATGGGAGCTACCCTCAGAGACCGTAGCGGTCCTTGCTGTGTTCGCTCTTGGCCTTCTCGTCGTCCGGCAGGTACAGCGGGCCTTTCTGGCCGCAGCCGGCCAGCGCGGCGGTCAGCACGGCCAGCGCGACGAAGGGAAGCAGCAGTCGCTTCATGGCGGAATCCTTGTAATAAAGCGTCAATTGGACCGGAGTATACCGACCCCCCGCCGGCTTGCCTATTCGAGCGGGCTCCCGCCCGGCGGGGCTTGCGGGTCGCGCCGGGCGGGCAACTGGCCCTATGATGCGGGCAAAAAACGGAAAGCTCGATGGACTATCGCGATCCCCTGCCCAGTTCGGTATCGGTGGCCTACCTGCAGGGCCTCGTGGAGCATCTGCAGCGCCAGGGCGTAGAGCCTGCGCAGCTGCTGGCGACGGTGCACCTGGAGCCTTCGATCCTCGCCCAGCGCGATCAGCGCATCGCTGCCAGCGCGTACCTGGAACTGGTCGGCGCTGGCGTGCGGCTCAGCGGCGACGACAACCTCGGCCTGCACCTGGGCGAGGCGGTACGCCCGGGCTACTACGGGGTGCTGGGCTACCTGATCATGAGTTGCGCGACCCTCGCCGATGCGTTGCACCGCCAGGCTCGCTACGCCGCGCTGGTGGGCAACCTGGGGCGCGTGGAGCTGGCCGACGAACCGCCGCGCGCGGGCTGCGAAGCCCTGGTAAAGCACAGCTGGGAG
The DNA here is from genome assembly GCF_029203285.1 of Pseudomonas sp. PSE14. Classification (NCBI taxonomy): domain Bacteria; kingdom Pseudomonadati; phylum Pseudomonadota; class Gammaproteobacteria; order Pseudomonadales; family Pseudomonadaceae; genus Pseudomonas; species Pseudomonas sp. PSE14. The sequence goes on along the minus strand of NZ_CP115669.1, from coordinate 5,679,587 downwards.
CCGCTGCTGCCGCAACAGCAGCGACAGATGAGCGAGGAGACCCTGGCCGGCTGGGTCAGCTTCGGCCATTGGGTCAGCGGTGTGGACGAGGCGCCCTTCGAGGTGCGCTTCCGCCACGGCGCGCCGGCCGACACCCGCGAGCATCAGCGCATCTTCCGCTGCCCGGTGCTGTTCGATCAGCCGGACAACGCCCTGGTCTTCCCCAAACGCCTGCTGGCGCTGCCGCTGGGCCAGGCCGACGCCCAGGTGCGCAGTACCCTGGATGCCTACGCCGAGCGCCTGCTGGCGGAGATCAACAAGGGCGACAGCGTACTCGACCGCGCCCGCCTGGAGCTGGCGCGCCAGTTGCCGGAGCAGGGCGCGGACCTCGAGCGCCTGTCGCAGACGCTGGCGCTGAGCCCCCGCACGCTGCAGCGCCGTCTGCGCGATACCGGCCTGTCATTCAGCCAGCTGGTGGACGAAACCCGCCAGCAACTGGTGCTGCACTACCTGCGCGACCCGGCGCTGGACAGCGCCGACATCGCCTACCTGCTGGGCTTCAGCGAAGCCGGCTCGCTCGCCCGCGCATTCCGGCGCTGGACGGGGCAGAGTCTGGGCCAATACCGGCGTAAACTGGTGCCTTTGACCGATCCCGAGGACGATGCATGAGCACTTTGAGCGAAGCCCGCTTCCATGACCTGGTGGACGCCGTACAGGTAACGGTGGAGGACGCCTTCGACGACAGCGACCTGGACGTGGACCTGGAGAACTCCAGCGGCGTATTGACCGTGCGTTTCGAGAATGGCACCCAGCTGATCCTCAGCCGCCAGCCGGCGCTGCGCCAGCTGTGGGTGGCGGCGCGCTCCGGTGGTTTCCACTTCGACTACGACGAATCCGGCTCGCTGTGGATCTGCGACAGCACCCGCGAGCCGCTGGGCGCGCTGCTCAACCGCGCCACGCTGGAACAGGCGGGCGAGGATGTCGACTTCCCCGGAATCTGAGCCGCAGGCGAGGGTCGCCTCGCCCTGCTGCCGGCGCTGTTGCCTGGACGAGGCGGACATCTGCCTGGGCTGCGGCCGCACTCTGGGCGAGATCCTGGAGTGGAACGAGGCGGACGGCGAGCGCCGCCGGGCGATCCTGGCGGACTGTGAAAAGCGCCGAAACAACCGCTCACCCGTGGGGTGAGGGTTGGTATTGCTTATTTTCTGTGCTGTGTTAGTGTCCGGAAAAACCCCGCCTTAGGGCGGGGTTTTTCATTTTTCGAATTCCAGAACGCTTTCAGTAGTCACTAGCTTTCGATACCAGAGAACCAGGGCCCCGAGCGCGCGAGCGTCCGGGGCTCTCCTGTAAGGAGACTGCCAACCATCATGACCACGACACCCATCACCGTTACCCGGCTCGACCTGCAACGTCTGGAGCGCCTGCTCGACAGCCTGGATGAGTACGGTCCCGCTGCCGAGGCGCTGGAGGCTGAACTGGCCCGTGCCACGGTCGTCGGCCACGACGAGGTACCGCCGGGCGTGGTCACGATGAACTCCACCGTGCGCTGCCGCGAGGAAGGCAGCGGCAAGGAATACCACCTGACCCTGGTTTACCCGGCCGACGCCGGCGGCGAAGGCAGGGTATCGATCCTCGCCCCGGTGGGCACCGCGCTGCTGGGCCTGACCACCGGCCAGAGCATCGATTGGCCGGCGCCCAGCGGCAAGACCCTGAATCTGACCCTGCTGGAAGTGGAATACCAGCCCGAGGCTGCCGGCGATTTCGACCGCTGAGCGTTCAGTCTCTGAAGACCCCGCCTCCGGGCGTTTCGCGCCGCGGCCACTCAGGCCTCGGCCAACGCCCGGTTCAGAGCCAGCTCCAGGCTCTGCTTGTAACGCAGGAAATGCACCGTCTGTAGCTCGCCGCCTTCCTGCATCGCCGTCAGGTCGAGGTCGGTGATGTAGCAGGGATAGCGCTCCTGGCCGCTGCGCTGGCTGAGGATGTGCCGGGCCACCGCCTGGAACAGCCCGTCGCCGTACTCCAACTCGGAGAATTCGCGGTGGTTGCAGTACAGCGTGGTGCGGGCGCGTTGCCCGTCGCCTGGCTCGATGATCGCCTGCACGTTGTAGTACGGCATCGCTTCCAGTGCCTGCGGGGCGGTGCGCCGCTCGATCCGCTGCGCGCGCTGGTGGCCGTTGGGCAGGACCTCGTAGAAGAGTATCTCCGCGCCCACCGTGCGTTGGCCTTCGACCAGCGGCAGCAGCGCATTGCGCCGGTACTGCACCGATTGCAGGAAGCGTTGCAGCGGCAGCAGCAGGCTTTCCTCGTTGTCGTAGGCCTGACGACGGCGCCAGAGCGCATTGCGTTCGTCGAGGACGCTGATCTCGGCGGTCCCTTCGTCCAGGCGATAGAACACCTGCACGCAGTTGGCCCGGCCCAGCGGCAGGATCAGCGCCAGGTCCTCGCCTTCCAGCGCATGCCGGTCCAGTTGCAGGACGCCGTTGTCCTGCTGGGTGTCGCCCAGGTGTTCGATCAGCGCCGACATCCCTTCCACCACCCGGTGGCTGACGTCGCCCGGGGTCAGTTGCAGCAGGTGGAAGTGCTGCCGCACCTGCAGCAGGAAGCGTCCGCCGCGCCCGCTGGCGAGTTGTCCGTGGGCATCGCGGATCAGGTCTTCCACGCGCTGGGCGATGGCGACGGCGCGGTTGCGGCAGAAGCAGCGCACCAGCAGGCGCGGCGGCGGGGCGTCGCTCGGCAGGCCGTTGAGGAAGTCGCGCAGGCAGTCGAGCAGCGCGTGGGGACCGGCGAAGCGGCTGACCACCAGCTCGTTCCAGCTGTTCAGGGTGATCTGGTCGAGGGTCAGCACCAGGTTGTCGCGCACGCCGGAGTAGCCGAGGGAGTCGGTGCGCTCGGTGGTCATGTGCACGTTCATCTGGCTGTGCTGGCGCAACGGGTCGAGGCCGACGTTCACCAGGATCAGCGTCTGCGCCGGCACGCTGCTGCGCAGCAGGGCGCTTTCCGGCACGTCGGCGAGCGGCAGCGGGAAGGCCTGTTGCAGGCAGCCCAGCAGGTTCTGCAGTTCGAATTCGCTGAGGTCGCTGGCGCCCGGTTGCAGGGACAGGCGCGTGGTGGCGTCGATCACGCCATTGCGATGACTCCAGGCCAGCAGCTCCATCAGGTCGCGGGCGCGGCGCAGCGGGGCGAAGTCGGCCATTTCCTGCAGTGACAGGCTGCCGCTGAACAGCGCCCAGTACGGCGGCTTGCCGGCTTCGGCGGGCAGCTGGGCGAGGGTGAGGATGTCTTCGGCGACGTCCGGGGCGATGCCCGGGTTGATGAACTCGACCTTGCCGGCCTTGCGCTCGAAGGCGGCGTACAGGCGCCGGCCGAGCACGCTCAGGTCGCGCGGGTCGATGCCGCTGGCGGCCTGCTGCAGGCGGGCGAACTGGGAGAGGAAGCGGTAGCTGTGGGTCAGCTCGTTGACCAGCGCGCGGCGCTCCAGCAGCACCTGGCGGACCTTCCACTGGCTGCGGCTGTCGAGCAGCCCGTAGGTGCGGCTGTCCCAGTTCCACTCGGCGGACAGGCGCTCCATCAGCTTGCGCTGCCAGCTCTTGTGGCCCTGGCGTGGCGGACGGCTGAGTTTCTTGCCGACCTTCAGGTAAAGGCAGCGGCGGATCAGCTCCAGGCGCTCCCGCTCGCCGCGCGCCGAAAGGTATTCCTCCAAGCGACGGTAGAGCATCACGTAGGGGTCGAGCTCGTCCTCATCGAGCCGCCCGGCGTAGATCGCCTGCTTGTAGCGCAGGCTCAGACAGGCGCCGTTCGGGTGCTCGCTGGCGTAGACCTCGGTGAGCAGCAGCTTGAGCACCGACTTGTAGGGCGACTCGATGCCCTTGAACAGCTGCCACATGCCCGCGCCGATGAACTCGCCGGGTGGGATGCGCGCCAGGTGGCCGAGGTCGAGGACATCTTCGGCGCGGATGAAGCGTTTGCTCAGCAGCGTCTGGCAGTACTGCGCGTAACGGCCTTCTTCATAGTCCGGCACCAGCCACCACAAGGGCGTGCGCCCGCCGAGCCAGATGGCGGTGCGGTAGAACTCGTCGAGCAGCAGGTAGTGCTGGCTGGTGCCGCAGTCGTCGGAGGTCAGGCGGGCGTCGCGCGCGCCCTGGGTGAAGCGCTGCGGCTCGATGAAGAAGCAGTGCACCTCGGCGCCCTGTGTCGCGGCCCACTGTTCCAGCAGGTCGCACTTGCGGCGCAGTTCGCTCAGTTCCTGCGGGGAAAGATCGGAGGCGTGGCAGACCCACAGGTCCAGGTCGCTCTGCTCGGCCTGGGCGACGGTGCCCAGGCTGCCCATCAGGAACAGGCCGTGGATCGGCAACGGCGGGTCGCCTCGGCGCGGCTTGTAGCTGAAGGAGCGGGTCAGGCGCTGGGCTTCGGCGAGCAACTCGTCGTCCGGGACGAAGTTGGACAGGCCCGCCGGCGTTGCCGCCGACACATAGCCGGGCAGCAGCGGATGGTTCACGTCCAGCAGCAGCGGCAGCAGCTTCAGCACCAGTTGCTGGCGGGTGGACAGCGCTTCGCTGGCGCGCCGCAGGCGGCCGGCATTGACCTTCAGGAAGCGCTGGCGCAGCTGCGCCAATACCTTGCGGTCGATGCCGTCGTCGATGTCCGGGCGAATCTCGGGGGTGAGCGTCATGGCGTACTACGGCCTGGCCAACGGCGCCGCATCAGGGTGTGCGGCGCCCGGAAATTTGCCAGGTTATCGCCCGCTCATGGCGAATCTTGAGATCAGCTGCGCAGGATGCCCAGCAGGACCTGGGCATGCTCGGCGGCGTCGAGACCCAGGCTGGTCAGGTAGCCGCCGTCGGGTTTGTCGATCAGCCCCTTGGCGTGCAGGCGTTCGGCGGCCGCGACGGTGTCCCGCGAGGCGTCGTGGTGGACTTTCAATCCCGCCTGGCTGTTCTCCAGATCGAAGAGTGCCAGCAGATCCAGTTCCGCAACCATATCTTTGGTGAAAGCCATACGCGCAACTCCCAATGGTCAGTGAGGCCTCAGTTTAGTCTCAAGTCCGACCGGTTCGGCAAGCGCTCTTATGCCTCGGTACCGTCGGGCAGGGTCGGCAGCGCGCGCAGGGCCTGCTCGTACCACGCGCCGTCGAAGGCGCGGTCGTCGGCCAGCATGGCCTCGATTTCGTGGGCGAGCACCAGGGCCATCAGGTGCAGCGCATCCTCGCGCTCGTAGCCGACCAGGGTGAGCTTGTTGAACACCGCGCGGGCGGCCGGCGGGCTCTCGCTCTCGATCTGGTTTTCGATGGCCTGGATCAGGGTGTCTTCGGCGAAGGACTCTTCGCCATCGTCGTGGTCGGTCATCACGTTGCTCTCCGATGGGCTTGTGAAGCGGCGGGAAGTTGGCCAACCTGCGGGCAACTTCGGCTTGTAGAAGGACTGTCGGGCGACATGATCACCTATTACACCCTCGTCGGCGACCGCCTGGTGCGCCACAACGGCAGCGAATGCCACGGCATGCCCAAGGACACCCTGTGGATCGACCTGTTCCAGCCCACGCTGGAAGAGGAGCAGCTGTTGGAGTCGATCATCGCGGTGGATGTGCCGACCCGCGAGGAAATGGCCGAGATCGAGGACTCTTCACGTTTCTACGAGAGCAACGGCGCGCTGTATATGACCACCACCGTGGTCGGCGGCATCCGCGAGCACAAGCCGAGTACCTCGGAAGTCACCTGCGTGCTGACCCCGCACTGGCTGGTGACGGTGCGCTACACTGACCTGCTGGCCTTCCGCACATTCGAGGCGCGCACCCAGCGCGGCGGCTGCCAGGGCAAGAGCGACCAGTTGTTCGTGACCCTGATGGACAGCGTGGTGGACCGCATCGCCGACGTGCTGGAGACGGTACAGCAGCAACTCGATTCGCTGTCCAACGGCATTTTCCAGGAAGGCCAGGCCAGTGGCGGCAAGACGGACCTGCAGGGCATCGTCAAGCAGTTGGGGCGGGGCAACTCGCTGCTCTCCAAGCTCAACGAAAGCCTGCTGAGCATTAGCCGGCCGCTGTCCTACTTCCGCCAGGGCAGCAACGGCTGGATCAGCGAGGAGACCAAGCTGGGCATGAAGTCGGTGGAGCGCGACGTGCGCTCGCTGAGCGAGTACCAGTCGAAGATGTCGGCGGAGATCACCTTCCTGCTCGACTCAACCCTCGGCCTGATCAACATCGAGCAGAACAGCATCATTAAGGTGTTCTCCATCGCCGCCGTGCTGTTCCTGCCGCCGACCCTGGTGGGCACCGTGTACGGCATGAACTTCCAGCACATGCCGGAGCTGGCCTGGATGGCCGGCTACCCGATGGCGCTGGTGGCGATGGTGGTCTCGGCGATCATTCCGTACTACTGGTTCAAGTACAAAGGCTGGTTGTAAGGCGTTGATGCGGGTCAACGAGGGCCCGCGATGCGGATTGCACAGTGGAGGGCCGACCCCGTCTCACAGGAGGAGACCATGCCGCAGCCCGACGCCAACAAGCCCCTTCCCGCCAATACCCCCACCGCCGGTGGCGAGGACATCCGCGCGCAAAGCCACGGACCGGTGGCGCTGACCGTGGCCATGGCTCCGCGCGGCAGCAACGAGGACTCCACGTCCGCCGAGCTGCCCGCCGGCTACCCCTACCGCACCCGTCTGCAGCGCAAGGCCTACGAGAAGCAGAAGGCGCAGCTGCAGGTCGAACTGCTGAAGGTGCAGAGCTGGGTGAAGGAAACCGGCCAGCGCATCGTCGTGCTCTTCGAGGGTCGCGACGCCGCCGGCAAGGGCGGCACCATCAAGCGCTTCATGGAGCACTTGAACCCGCGCGGCGCCCGCGTCGTGGCGCTGGAGAAACCCAGCGACGCCGAGCGTGGGCAGTGGTACTTCCAGCGCTACGTCCAGCATTTGCCCACCGCTGGCGAGATCGTCTTCTTCGACCGCTCCTGGTACAACCGCGCCGGCGTCGAGCGGGTCATGGGCTTCTGCTCGCCGCGCCAGTACCTGGAGTTCATGCAGCAGACCCCGGAGCTGGAGCGCATGCTGGTACGCAACGGCATCCACCTGTTCAAGTTCTGGTTCTCGGTGAGCCGCGAGGAGCAACTGCGCCGCTTCGTCTCGCGCCGCGACGATCCGCTCAAGCACTGGAAGCTGTCGCCCATCGACATCCAGTCGCTGGACCGCTGGGACGAGTACACCCAGGCCAAGGAGGCGATGTTCTTCCACACCGACACCGCCGATGCGCCCTGGGTGGTGATCAAGTCTGATGACAAGAAGCGCGCGCGGCTGAACTGCCTGCGCCACTTCCTGCATTCGCTGGACTATCCCGGCAAGGACCCGAGGATCGCCCACGCCCCGGACGAGCTTCTGGTCGGCCGGGCCGCCGAGCTGGACCGTGACGAACTGGAACGCCTGGTACCGGCCCCTGTAGCGGAGCCGGTCCCGGCCTGAGTCCTTATTGCTGGCTGAGCTGCATCAACTGGCCGGACACCGCCCGGGCGTTGCGTTCGACGATGATCGGCGCCCAGGGCCGGCCGGAGGCGCTGACCACGGTGTTGCTCCTGCTGTTCATGTCCTGCAGCGCCTTGCTCAGGTACTCCCAGCGGGTGCGCAGCTTCTTGGTCGCGTCGCTGTCCGGCAGTTGCTCGATGCGCTGCGACAGCAGCGGCACCAGCACGCGCTCGTCCTGGCCCAGGTACTCCTGGGATTGTTCGCGCGCCAGTTCCAGCCCGCTCAGGTAGGCGCGGCCCAGGTACTGGGTGGCGAGGAATTCGACCCGTACCGGCAACTGCCATAGCGGAATCTGGCTGGCGTCGGCGCTGGCGGGGACGAAGCGTTCGATCTGGCTCAACAAGTCGCGCACGGCGCGGCTGAGTTCCTGGTTGTAGCGCCAGGGCAGGTCTTCTTCCTTGGGGCCGTAGGAAACGCCATTGCGTATTTGTGTAACGAAGGCGGCGTGGGCTTTTTTCAGCGCCTCATCGGATTTGGGGTAGGTCTTGACCGCCTGGTCCAGCGTGGCGAGGTCTTTCTCCAGTTGGGCGGCGTGTTCTTCCTGGAAGCCTTCGCCGCGCAGCAACAGCAGGCTGTTGATCGAGCGGCAGGTGTAGACCTGCAAGGTCTGCAGCTGCAGTTCGTCGCTGGGCAGGTTGGCCTGGGCGGTGAGAGCGAGGAGTCCGAAACAGCACAGCAGAATACCGCGAAGCACATCGAGCTTTCGGAGCATGGCGGGCGTTTCCTTGTTGTTATTGTGTGCCGCGCCAGGCGTCGGGGCGTGGGCATCTTGGCGCCAGAGTCGCAGCTACTCCAAGGCTAGCGCTGAACGGTGCCTCTGCAACCATCCAAAAGGAGGATTCGTCAGGATGCAGGCTTAGGCATGTGCGGCGTGGCGCAGGCGCTCGCGGTCGAGAATCTCGATGCCGCCATAGCTCAGGCGCAGGATGCCCTGAGCTTCCAGCTCCTTGAGGATCTGGTTGGTGGTCTGCCGCGACAGCGACAGCATGGCCGCCAATTGGTCCTGGGGCAGGTGCAGCTCGCGCTTGGCGGTGGCCGACTCGCCGTAGCCCTCGGCGATCATCAGCAGGCGCCGGGCCAGGCGCGGCGCGGCCGGCAGCAGTGACAGCTCCTCCAGCACGGCAAAGGTGATGCGCAGCTTGTGGCTCATCAGCAGGGCGAAGTCGCGCCAGTACTCCGGGTGTTGCGCCAGCAAGGCCTGCAGCGGCGCCAGGGGCACCTGCAGGAGGACGGTGGCGCCCTCGGCGTAGGCGTCGTGGGTGCGCGGCTGGCCGTCGAACAGGCAGATCTCGCCGAACCAGTTGGGCGGCTCGACCAGGGCCAGCAGCGCTTCCTTGCCGCTCTCGCCGACCACACTGACACGGATCGCGCCTTCCACCACGCAATACAGACCGCAGGGCGCATCGCCACGGGCGAACAGCCGCTGCCCGGCCGGCAGGCGGCGCACCAGGGCGGCGGCGCACAGCGCGTGGCGCAGGATTTCGGGCAGGGCCTGGAACCAGCGGCCTTCGTTGAGGCGGGGGAGGAAGGGTTTGGCGTCGGTCATGGGCTTTGTCGGCTAACTGACAGAGTGGGAAAGCGCGCAAACGCCATCATGCCAGCACCTTGCGGGAGAACAACAATGAAAACGCTCGTCGATCACCTTGCCCAATATGCCGCCTACCACCGTGACCGGCGGAATATCGTCAGCCACTTCATCGGTATTCCGATGATCGTGCTGGCCATCGCCACGCTACTCTCGCGCCCCGGCGTCGAACTGGCCGGCCTTCTGGTCTCGCCCGCCGCGCTGCTGGCGCTGGTCTCGGTGGTGTTCTACCTGCGCCTGGATCTGCGCTTCGGCGTGCTGATGGCGGCGTTGCTGGGGCTTTCGCTCTGGGGCGGGGCCGCCTTCGCCGCGGGCTCCACCGCATCCTGGCTGGCCTGGGGCATCGGCCTGTTCGTGGTCGGCTGGATCATCCAGTTCGTCGGCCACTGGTACGAAGGCCGCAAGCCGGCGTTCGTCGATGACCTCACCGGGCTGATCGTCGGCCCGCTGTTCGTCGCCGCCGAGGCGGCTTTCCTGCTGGGGCTGCGCGATGACGTGCGACATGCCGTGGAAGAGCGCGCCGGCCCCACCTGCATCCGCGAGAAGAAGGCGACCGCCTGATTCAGCTCATTCTGTGCCGCTGAGCTGGCGCAGGATGCGCGCGCTGTCGGGGTCGGCGGGGAAGAAGGTTTCCAGCGCCAGCTCCGACAGTGTCACGTCCACCGGTGTGCCGAACACCGTGATGGTGCCGATCAGGCTGCACACGCCCAGTTCGGTCTGCAACTGCACCGGAATCAGCACCATGTCGCCGCTGGCCGTCTCGTCGTAGGGCGGCGCCGGGTAGGCCGCCACTTCGTCGCGCAACGCCGCCAATGCCGGGTCGCCGCTGGCCTCGAAATCGTGCTGCAGGCGCTCCACCACGTGCGCCTTCCACGCCCCGAGATTGAGGATGCGCGGCGCCAGGCCCTTGGGGTGGAGACTCATGCGCAGCACGTTGATCGGCGGTTGCAGCAGCTCCGGATCAACGCCGATCAGGAAGATATCCACCGTACGGTTGGACGCCAGCAGGTTCCAGTGGCGGTCCACCACCATCGCCGGGTTCGGCTCGTGGGCCTTGAGCAACTGGTCGATGGCCTGTTTCGCCACGGTCAGTGCCGGGTCGTCCAGGCCTTTTTCCGAATACACCGGGGCGTAGCCGGCGGCGCTGAGCAGGCGGTTGCGTTCGCGCAGGGGAATGTCCAGCTGTTCGGCCAGATGCAGGAGCATCTCGCGGCTGGGCAGGGCGCGTCCGGTTTCGACGAAGCTCAGGTGGCGCGTGGAAATCTCCGCGTCGCAGGCGAGGTCGAGCTGGCTGAGTCGGCGGCGCTGGCGCCATTGGCGGAGCAGGGCGCCGACGGGGTGGGTTGGGCTGTTCTGGGCTGGACTGTTCATGGCATCGAACGATAGACCTTGCACTTCATTACGGCCATTACCTGGCAGGTAATCGACGCGCGGCAGGCTCGGGCGGATTCTGCAGCTACACGCCGCCAACCGGTGGCGACACTTGAAGGAGCTTCGCCATGACTCTGCTGCAACCGTCCCCGCTGCTTCGCCTTACCTTGAAGATCGACGCCCTCGCCGGTGGCGCCATGGGCCTGCTGATGGCCCTGGCCGCGCAGCCGCTCGGCGAGCTGTTTGACCTGCCTTTCGTCCTGCTGATGGTGGCGGGCATCGTGCTGTTGCCGCTGGCGCTGGTGCTCTACTGGATGAGCAACCAGCCGGCGCTGTCCCGCACCGGCGTCTGGGCGGTGATCGCGCTGAACGGCCTGTGGGTGGTGGAGAGCGTAGCCTTGCTGGTGACCGGCTATGTACAACCGACCACTCTGGGTTATGCCTTCGTCATCGGACAGGCGCTGGTGGTCCTGCTGTTCGCCGAGCTGGAGTTCTTCGGCCTGCGCCGGTCGGCTGTGCTGGCGCTGTGAATGCAACAAAAGTAGGGCGCATAACGCCCCAGCGTTATCCGCCGGACCGGAGCTGGCGGATAACCTGTTCCAGGTTATGCGCCCTACGGTGTTGTTTCGCTTCCGTTCTGGCCTTGGGTTCGCGAGCAAGCTCGCTCCTACAGGGTGCGCTCTTCGTAGGAGCGAGCTTGCTCGCGAACCGCTTTAAGCCAGCGCTTCGCGGACGAAGTCGAGCCGATCCTGGCCGAAGAACATCTCGTCGCCGACGAATATCGTCGGTGCGCCGAACATCCCGCGCTTGATCGCCGCCTCGGTATTGGCCTTCAGCGTGTCCTTCACTTCCTGCTCGGCGGTCAGCGCCAGCAGCGCCTGCGGATTGAAGCCCGCTTCGGCCAGCAACGGGCCGAGCAGCGCCGGATCGCCCAGGTTCAGCGCGTCCACCCACATGCCCTTGAACACGCAGGCCAGCAGCGCCTCGAAGCGTTCCGGCTGGCGCATCTGGATGCCGGTGGCGGCGCGCATCAGGGTGAGGGTGTTGATCGGGAAATGCGGGTTCATCTCCAGCGGCACGCCGTAGCGGCGGGCGAAGCGCAGCATGTCGATCAGGGTGTAGCGGCCCTTGGCCGGGATGGCGATGGGGGAGGCGTTGCCGGTGGCCTGGAATACGCCGCCCAGCAATACCGGACGATAGACCAGCTCGGCGCCGGTTTCGGCGCAGATCTTCGGCAGTTGGGTGTAGGCCAGATAGGAAGTCGGGCTGCCGAAGTCGAAGTAGAACTCGACGCTCTTGCTCATGAGTGGCTCTCTTTGTTGTTGTCGTTATGGGTGGATCACCAGCGCTCGATCCACGGGCGCAGATCCAGTTCGAAAGTCCAAGCATCCCTGGGTTGGGAGTGCAGATACCAATAGCTGTCGGCGATGTGCTCGGGGTCGAGGATGCCGTCCTGGTCCTTGAGCTTGTAGCGCTCGGGGAAGGTCTCGCGGATGAACTCGGTGTCGATGGCGCCGTCCACCACCACGTGGGCGACGTGCAGACCCATCGGCCCCAGCTCGCGGGCCATGCTCTGGGCCAGGGCGCGGATGCCGTGCTTGGCCCCGGCGAAGGCGGCGAAGCCCGAGGCGCCGCGCAGGCCGGCGGTGGCGCCGGTGAAGAGGATGGTGCCGCGCTGGCGCTTGACCATGCGCTTGGCCACTTCGCGGCCGGTGAGGAAGCCGGAGAAGCAGGCCATCTCCCAGATCTTGAAGTATTTGCGCGCGGTCTCTTCGAGGATGCTGCAGGGCACATTGGCGCCGATGTTGAAGACGAAGGCTTCGATGGGGCCGATGTCGCGCTCGATGGTTTCCACCAGCTCGATCACTGCCTCTTCCTTGCGCGCATCGGAGGCGAAGCCGTGGGCCTCGCCACCCTCGGCGCGGATCGCATCCACCAGCGGTTGCAGCTTGTCCGCCGAACGCCGGGTGACGCAGGCGACATAGCCTTCGCGGGCGAAGCGGCGGGCGATGGCGCCACCGGTGGCGTCGCCGGCGCCGATCACCAGTACGACTTTCTTGTTCTGCGACATCCTCGTTTTCCTCTTTGGTAAACGGTCGTTGGGTAAACGAACGTTATGCTATTCTCCGGCGGACCGTCAACACGCTTTCCGGAGTCGCCCGATGCGCTACTCAGCCACCCACAAGGAAGAAACCCGCCAGCGCCTGATCGACAGCAGCGGCGCGATTGCCAAGCAGGGCGGCTTCGCCACCACCGGCGTGGACGGGCTGATGAAGGCGGTGGGCTTGTCCGGCGGGGCGTTCTACAACCACTTCGGCTCCAAGGACGAGCTGTTCGCGGCCATCGTCGAGCGCGAGTTGCAGCAGAGCGTCGAGCGGCTTGCGGCGAAAGGCAAGGTGCTGGATCGCGCCCGTCTTGAGCGTGGGCTCAAGCGTTATCTGAATGTCGCCCATGTGCAGGACGCGGCTGCCGGTTGTGCGATTCCGGCGTTGGGGGCGGAGATCGCCCGTGCCGACGTATCCGTGCGACAGAGCGCAGAGGATGCGTTGGTGGAATTGCAGCAGGCCTGGGCCGAGGTGTTGGGTTCGCAGGAAGATGCCTGGGCGCTGCTGGCGCAGTGCGTCGGCGCACTCATGCTGGCGCGGATGGCGGCGAGCGAGAAGGTGCAGAAGGCGATCGTCGAGTCGAGTCGGGATTTCCTGTTGCGTCACCTGGACGAGAAGTCGCAGGACTCAACCGCGTAGGAGCGAGCTTGCTCGCGAACAAAACCCGCTGCAGGGCCTGGTTCGCGAGCAAGCTCGCTCCTACGAAAAGCGCCATTGCCCCGGCACGGGGCGCGATCAGATATTCGCCACCGGCTGATACGCCTTCGGCTTGAAGTACAGCGTCTCGCCACGGGCGAGGCCGGTCAGGCTGTCGTGGTCCTTCACCACTTCGGCCTCGATCAACTCGTCCTGGCCTTCCACTTTCAGCGTCACCCGGGTGATCGCACCCAGCGGACGGATGTCGCGGACTTCGGCGGCGCGGTGCTCGGCCACTTCGGAGCGTGACAGCGAGATCTCGTGCGGACGGAACAGCACGTGCTCGTCACCGCCGATGTGCAGGCGGTTGGAGTCGCCGAGGAAGTGGTAGACGAAATCGCTGGCCGGGTTCTCGTAGACCTCGCCCGGCGAGCCGATCTGCTCGATCACGCCTTTGTTCATCACCACGATGCGGTCGGCGACTTCCATCGCTTCTTCCTGGTCGTGGGTGACGAACACCGAGGTCAGGTTGATCTCCTCGTGCAGGCGCGCCAGCCAGCGGCGCAGCTCCTTGCGCACCTTGGCGTCGAGGGCGCCGAAGGGTTCGTCCAGCAGCAGAATCTTCGGCTCCACCGCCAGGGCGCGGGCCAGGGCGATACGCTGGCGCTGGCCGCCGGAGAGCTGTTCCGGGTAGCGGTCGGCCAGCCAGTCCAGCTGCACCATGTTCAGCAGTTCGTGGACTTTCTCGGCGATGCGAGATTCGCTCGGGCGTTCCTTCTTCGGCTTCATGCGCAGGCCGAAGGCGACGTTGTCGAACACCGTCATGTGGCGGAACAGCGCGTAGTGCTGGAACACGAAGCCGACGTTGCGATCGCGCACGTCGTGCTGCGAGACGTCCTCGCCGTGGAACACGATGTTGCCGGCGTCCGGGGTTTCCAGGCCGGCGATGATGCGCAGCAAGGTGGTCTTGCCGCAGCCCGACGGGCCGAGCAGGGCCACCAGTTCGCCGCTGTGGATATCCAGGTTGATGTCGTTCAGCGCCTTGAAGGCGTTGAAGTTCTTGCTGACGTTACGGATCTCGATGCTCATGGTGTGGCTCTCACTCTTCGTCAGCTTTGACTTTGGCGCGGGTCAGGCGCGATTCGCTCCACTGCTTGAGCAGCAGGATGACCAGGGCCATCAGCAGCAGCAGGGTGGCGACGCTGAAAGCGGCGACGTGGTTGTACTCGTTGTAGAGGATTTCGACGTGCAGCGGCAGGGTGTTGGTGACGCCGCGGATGTGCCCGGAGACCACCGACACGGCGCCGAACTCGCCCATGGCCCGCGCGGTGCACAGCACCACGCCGTAGATCAGGCCCCATTTGATGTTCGGCAGGGTCACGTGCCAGAACATCTGCCAGCCATTGGCGCCTAGCAGGCGCGCGGCTTCCTCTTCCTGGGTGCCCTGTTCCTGCATCAGCGGGATCAGTTCGCGGGCGACGAAGGGGAAGGTGACGAAGATGGTGGCCAGGACGATGCCGGGCACGGCGAAGACGATCTGGATGTCGTGGTCCGACAGCCACTGGCCGAAGTAGCCCTGGGCACCGAACAGCAGCACGTAGATCAGGCCGGCGATTACCGGCGAGACCGAGAACGGCAGGTCGATCAGGGTCACCAGGATGCTCTTGCCGGGGAACTCGAACTTGGTCACGCACCAAGCGGCGGCGACGCCGAACACCAGGTTCAGCGGCACCGAGATGCCCACGGCGATCAGCGTCAGCTTCAGCGCGGACAGTGCGTCGGGTTCCAGGATGGCGTCGAAGAAGGTGCCGAAACCCTGCTTCAGCGCCTCGCTCAGCACCACGAACAGCGGCAGCAGCAGGAACAGCGCGAAGGCCAGCCAGGCCAGCGCGATCAGGGCGCGGCGGCCCCAGACATTACCCCGGCGAGCAGCATTGGCAGCGGCCGCGGCGGAAAGGCTTGCGGTACTCATGGCGCGCTCCTCAAGGCGTTTCGATGCGGCGTTGCAGCAGGTTGATCAGCAGCAGCAGGACGAAGGCGACGACCAGCATCAGCACGCCGATGGCGGTGGCGCCGGTGTAGTCGTACTGGTCCAGCTTGACCATGATCAGCAGCGGCAGGATTTCGGTCTTCATCGGCATGTTGCCGGCGATGAAGATCACCGAGCCGTACTCGCCGACGCCGCGGGCGAAGGCCAGGGCGAAACCGGTCAGCCAGGCGGGGAGCAGTGCCGGCAGCAGCACGTGGCGGAATACCTGCAAAGGCTTGGCGCCCAGGCAGGCGGCAGCTTCCTCGACTTCACGCGGAATGTCCGCCAGCACCGGCTGTACCGTACGTACGACGAAGGGCAGGACCACGAAGGTCAGCGCCAGGGTGATGCCCAGCGGGGTGTAGGCGATCTTCAGGCCGATCTCGGTGGCGAAGCGGCCGACCAGGCCGTTGGGTGCGTACAGCGCCGTCAGCGCGATACCGGCCACGGCGGTGGGCAGGGCGAAGGGCAGGTCGATCATCGCGTCGATGATCTTGCGCCCCGGGAAGCGGTAGCGCACCAGCACCCAGGCCAGCAGGGTGCCGATCACGCCGTTGATCAGGGCGGCGATCAGCGCGGTGCCGAAGCTCAGCTTGAGCGCGGCGATGACGCGCGGCGCGGTGATGATGGTCCAGAACTGATCCCAGGAGAGTTGGGTCGTCTTGAGGAACATGGCCCCCAGCGGAATCAGCACCAACAGGCTGAGATACACCAGGGTGTAGCCCAGAGTCAGCCCGAAGCCGGGTATGACCGGGGAGATGCGTCGTGACATTTGCTGTCCTTTCTCTCTAACGCGTTGAGCCCCCGCCATGGGGCGGGGGTTTTTCCTTCCGCGCGAGCTGTGCACCGGCTCGCGCGGATCGGGTCGCCCGGCGCGAGGCCGGGCGGGTGGCGCATCACTGCGCCTGGTAGATCTTGTCGAAGATGCCGCCGTCGTTGAAGAACTTGGGCTGCGCGACCTTCCAGCCACCGAAGTCCTTGTCGATGGTCACCAGGTTGAGTTTCGGGAACTGGTTGGCGAACTCGGCAGCGACCTTCGCGTTACGCGGACGGTAGAAGTTCTGCGCGGCGATGCGCTGGCCTTCTTCGCTGTACAGGTACTTCAGGTATTCCTCGGCGACCTTGCGGGTGCCCTTCTTGTCGACGGTCTTGTCGACCACGGCCACCGGCGGCTCGGCCAGGATGGAAACCGACGGTACGACGATCTCGAAGTTCTCGCCGCCCTGTTCCTTCTTGGCCAGGAAGGCTTCGTTCTCCCACGCCAGCAGCACGTCGCCGATGTTGTTGTTGACGAAGGTGATGGTCGAACCGCGGGCGCCAGTGTCCAGAACCGGGACGTGCTTGTACAGGTTCTTCACGTATTCCTGGGCTTTCTCGTCGCTACCGAACTCTTTCTTCGCCCAGGCCCAGGCGGCCAGGAAGTTCCAGCGGGCGCCGCCGGAGGTTTTCGGGTTCGGGGTGATGACTTCCACGCCCTGCTTGGTCAGGTCGCCCCAGTCCTTGATGCCCTTGGGGTTGCCCTTGCGCACCAGGAACACGATGGTCGAGGTGTAGGGGGTGCTGTTATCCGGCAGGCGCGCCTGCCAGTCGGCGGGCAGCAGTTGGCCCAGCTTGTTCAGTTCGTCGATGTCGCCGGCCAGGGCCAGGGTCACCACGTCGGCCTTCAGGCCGTCGATCACGGCGCGGGCCTGCTTGCCCGAGCCACCGTGGGATTGCTGCACGGTCAGGTCGTCACCGCCCTGGGCCTTCCAGTGCTTGATGAAGGCGGCGTTGTAGGCCTGGTACAGCTCGCGGGTTGGGTCGTAGGAAACGTTCAGCAGTTGGGTGGCGGCGGAAACCGGGCCGGCAATGAGGGCGCTGGCGAGGGCGGCCAGGGCGAAACGACGGATGGACATGTGCAGCTCCTGAAAAAAATGCAGTTCTTTGTGTTTGTTTGGCAGGGTCTTTCGGAGGGCTATATCAGCCGCGCATTCGCGGCTGGCTGCTGCAGTACCGGTGGGGTAGGGCGGTCATGGCGACGCTCCGGTTGTCCAGTCATGTCACGCGTTATGAGGCGCGCCTCAGGCTCAGGCTTGCTTGCCGGGGCTCTGCTGCAGGCGGAATTTTTCCTTGCGCTCGATCTGCACGACCTGGCCGTTGTGCACGGTGATCTCGACGGCGCCGAAACGCAGGCCACGCAGGGCGCTCTGCACTTCGCGCAGGATGTTGGCTTCGTCCTGGCCGTCCAGGCTACGGAGGGTTGCGCTCATGGGTATCTGCTCCTAGTGAGTTGACCACCGGCCGTTTCACTGGCGGCGCGTGCGGTGTGAGCGCATCTTAGGCAGGAGCTGGATATTCTTAAAAATACTGTTTAAGAATTTTTATATATCAGAAAGTTTTTAGCGCCAGTTAGCTGGTCTGGCGCGGCAGTTTCGCCAGCAGGGCCTGCGCGGGCTGCGGCTTGTCGTACCAGTAGCCCTGGCCGAAGTCGCAGGCGTGGGTGAGGAGGAAAGCGGCCTGGTCGGGGCGTTCGATTCCTTCGGCGACCACCTGCAGACCCATGCTCTGGCCCAGGGCGATCACCGCGCAGGCGATGGCGGCATCCTCGGCGTCGTCGGGCAGACCGGCGACGAAGCCCTGGTCGATCTTCAGCTTGTGCACCGGCATGCGCTTCAAGCGCATCAGCGAGGAATAACCGGTGCCGAAGTCGTCGATGGCCAGGTGCACGCCCAGCAGGCGCAGCTGGCAGAGCAGCTCCAGGCCTTGGTCGAAGTTCTGCATCACCGCGCTTTCGGTGACTTCCAGTTCCAGGTAGTGGGGTTCCAGGCCGCTCTGTTCCAGCGCCAGGGCGACGCGTTCTTCGAGGCCGCCGCGCCCGAAGAGCCGGCTGGAGACGTTCACTGCGATGAAGTCCAGGGTGATGCCGGCATCGAGCCAGGCGCGCATCTGCCGACAGGCCTGGTCGAGCATCCAGGCGTCGAGCGCGGTGATCAGTCCGGTTTCCTCGGCCACGGGAATGAACTCGCTGGGCGGCACCAGGCCGCGCTGCGGATGCTGCCAGCGCACCAGCGACTCGACACCGACCATGCGCCCGCTGGCCAGGTCGTGCACCGGCTGGAAGTAGATGCGTAGTTCGTCGTGGTCCAGCGCGTGGCGCAGCGCGGCTTCCACCTGCACATGGGAGCGCGCGCGGGCGGTCAGTTCCGGGGTGTAGAAGGCGTACAGGCTGCGGCCGCTCGCCTTGGCCTGGAACAGCGCGGCGTCGGCGTGCTGCATCAGGTGGTCGACGTTGCGTGCGTCCTCGGGGAACAGGCTCACGCCGAGGCTGACGGACATGTAGATGGTCTGTCCGTCGACCGCGAAGGGCGCGTTCATCGCTTCCAGCAGGCGCTGGGCGAGGCTGCTGGCGTGCTGTTGCTGCGGGCTTTCGAGGATCACCGCGAACTCGTCGCCACCCAGCCGCGCCAGGGAGCAGCGCTCGTCGAGGCAGGCTTGCATGCGTTCGGCGATGGCCTTGAGCAACTGGTCGCCAGTGCTGTGTCCGAGGCTGTCGTTGATGTGCTTGAAGTGGTCGAGATCGATCACCAGCAGGGCGCCGCCGCCCTGTTCACGCTCGGCGCGGGCCAGGGCCTGCTCGATGCGCTCGCGCAGCAGCAGGCGGTTGGGCAGGCCGGTGAGCGGGTCGTGGTGGGCGAGGAAGTCCAGCTCATGCTGCGAGCGCTTGAGGCTGCTCAGGTCGGAAAACACCGCCACGTAGTGGGTCAGCTGGCCCTGGTCGTTGCGCACCGCGCGGATGTGCTGCCACTGCGGGTACACCTCGCCACTCTTGCGGCGGTTCCAGATTTCGCCGCTCCACACGCCGTCGCGCACCAGGGCTTCCCACATGTGCTGGTAAAAGGCGGCGTTCTGCCGGCCGGACTTGAGCAGCGACGGCTGGCCGCCGAGCACCTCTTCGGCCGTGTAGCCGGTGATGCGCGAGAACGACGGATTGGTGTGCACGATGATGCCGCGGCTGTCGGTGACCAGCAGGCCTTCCTGGGTCGCCTCGAATACCGCCGCGGCCTGGCGCAGGTGTTCCTCGTTGCTGCGCTGGCGGGTGACGTCGCGACTGATGCCTGTCATGCGCAGCGCATCGCCCGTGGCGCTGCGCTCGACCCGGCCGCGGGCGTGAATCCAGCGATAGCCGCCGTCGCTGTGGAGGATGCGATAGACGCAGTCGAGCTGTTCGCTCAGCCCATCGATGTGGTCCTGGTAGGCCGCGAGGGCTGTGTCGCGGTCGTCGGGGTGCAGGCGGTTTTCCCAGAGCAGGAAGTCGTCGCTCAGGCGCTCGCAGGGCAGGCCGATCAGGTTGGCGTAGCCTGGCGAGTAATAGACGCGCTGGGTGCGCAGGTCCCAGTCCCAGACCCCGTCCTCGACCACGTTCAGCGCGCGGCTCAGGCGATTCTCGCGGTCGGCCAGGGCGCTCACGGTCGTCTGCTGGCGGCAGAGGTGTCGGGTCAGCAGCAGGTACAACAGCAGTGCGCTGACACCCAGGAACACGTACTTCTTGGCGATCATCCAACGCAGGAGCTGGGTCGGCTCGGTGAAGACCATTTGTAACCAATGGTCACCCAGCACCATCCAGAGGGCGGCGAACACCAGGTACAGCAGGCTGATGCGAAGGGCGCTAAGTCGAGGGTTCATGCGGCGGCAAGGTGGAGATATTGGCCAGGCAGTATAAAGGATGCCCGCCGACGGTCGTTCTTATCTAAAAGACCGGATGGTTTTCCGCACCCGCTTGGTGATAATGCGAGCTGGCTTTGTCCGACAAAGTCGCTCTTTCACACCACTTCCGAGGTTCATTGTCGACCATGTGGTACAACGGTTTTCTTGACCTGTCGCCGTGGCAACTGGTGGCGGTCACCCTGGTCCTGACGCATATCACCATCGTCAGTGTCACCGTTTATTTACACCGCTATTCCGCGCACCGCGCCCTCGAACTGCACCCCGTGCTGCAACACTTCTTCCGTTTCTGGCTGTGGATGACCACGGGCATGAACACCCGCGAGTGGACCGCCATCCACCGCAAGCACCACGCCAAGTGCGAAACCGCCGACGATCCGCACAGCCCGGTGTTCAAGGGCCTGGGCACCGTCCTGCGGCGTGGCGCCGAGCTCTATCGCGAAGAGGCGAAGAACGAGGACACCCTGCGCATCTACGGCAAGAACTGCCCGGACGACTGGCTGGAGCGCAATGTCTACAGCCGCTACCCGCTGGGCGGCATCGTTCTGATGTTCCTGATCGACGTCGCCCTGTTCGGTGCCCTCGGCCTGACCGTCTGGGCCGTGCAGATGGCGTGGATTCCGGTGTGGGCCGCCGGGGTGATCAACGGCCTGGGCCATGCGGTCGGCTACCGCAACTTCGAGTGCCGCGACGCTGCCACCAACCTGGTGCCTTGGGGCATCTTGATCGGCGGTGAAGAGCTGCACAACAACCACCACACCTACCCGAACTCGGCCAAGCTGTCGGTGAAGAGGTGGGAATTCGACCTGGGCTGGGCCTGGATCAAGGTCTTCAGCTTCCTGCGCCTGGCCAAGGTGGCCCGCGTGGCGCCGATTGCCCACCGCGTCGAAGGCAAGGGCAGCCTGGACATGGATACCGCCATGGCCATCCTCAACAACCGCTTCCAGATCATGGCCCAGTACCGCAAGCTGGTGATCGGCCCGCTGGTCAAGCAGGAACTGGCCAAGGCCGACGCGTCGGTACGCCACCTGTTCCGCCGCGCCAAGCGTCTGCTGTCGCGGGAAACCAGCCTGCTGGAAGAGCGCCACCACGCGCGCATCCAGGACCTGCTGGCGCAGAGCCAGTCCCTGCAGGTGATCTACGAGAAGCGTCTGGCGCTGCAGCAGATCTGGGTGAAGACCAGCGCCAATGGCCACGACATGCTCGCCGCGATCAAGCAGTGGGTGCAGGAGGCGGAAGCCAGTGGCATCCAGTCGCTGAAGGAGTTCGCCGAGCAGCTCAAGACCTATTCGCTGCGCCCTGCCGTGTAGCCGACTCCATCGTCCTAGGACGATGTGAAGCCGGTCGCAAGAAAAGCCCGCCGTTCGGCGGGCTTTTCGTTTATTTTGCAACCGCCTGGCGTAGTTTGCGGTCATAGCCCCGGTCGATGAGCGGGAGGCGCCAATACATGGATGAACAGAACAAGATGCCTGCGGATCAGGACGAAGCCCTGCTGGCGTTGCTGCACAGCCGCGCCGAGGTACAGCGGCTGAAGGAGCGCGAACAGCTCTTCAGCGTGCTGCTTGCCAGTATCAACTCAGTCCTCTGGGCCTTCGACTGGCAAGCCCAGCGCATGGTCTATGTCAGCCCGGCCTACGAGCGCATCTTCGGCCGTTCCGCGGCGCTGTTGCTGGCGGACTACGGCGAATGGCAGAACTGCATCTATCCCGATGACCTGGACTACGCCCAGAGCAGCCTGCTGGAGGTGCTCGAACGCGGCGCCATCGAGCAGCGCGAGTACCGCATCCTGCGAGCCGACGGGCAGGTGCGCTGGCTGAGCGACAAGTGCTTCGTCAGCCAGCACAACGACGCCGGCGTGCCGCAGATGATCGTCGGTATCGCCGAGGACATCACCGACAAGAAGCACATGGAGACCGAGCTACACCGCCTGGCCACCACCGACGTGCTGACCCAGAGCAGCAACCGCCGCTACTTCTTCGACAGCGCCGAGCAGGCCTTCCTCGACTGCAAGGCGACTTCCACGCCCCTGGCCTTCCTGCTGCTGGACGTGGACGACTTCAAGAAGATCAACGATGCCTACGGCCACCAGGTGGGCGACGTGGTGTTGCAACGGATTGCCCAGAGTGGGGCGGGCGCATTGCGCCGTGGCGACCTGTTCGGCCGCATCGGTGGCGAGGAATTCGCCGTGCTGTTGCCTGGATGTAACGAGACGATGGCGCGGCAGATCGGCGAGCGCCTGCAACGGGAAGTCCAGCGCCTGCGCTTCAACGAAGCCGAGCAGGTCTTCAGCGTGACCATCAGCCAGGGGCTGACCTTGCTGCAACCGGACGATCAGAACCTGTCGGCACTTTACAGTCGCGCCGATGCGGCGCTGTATCAGGCCAAGCGCACCGGCAAGGACCGCATAGTTCAAGGATGAAACACCACTCCTCGGATCAGGTGGCGGAGCTAATACTTTTCGGCTAATACCATTGTTTCATCGTGGAGAATAACTGCCGTTGCCAGTTTGATAATGTCATTATATTGGCGGCTTAATAATCAATAAGTTACAAGTTCGCTGTTGCCTTTTGTCGGATTATTGGCGGTTCGGGACTTCGTTGATTGACATACCTCCAGCCCCCCCTCTATTACTAATCACATAGCAATATCGAATGGTGTCTGGATGAGACACCAGGGGAGTTATCTCACGAGCGGCGTGTCACGGAAGATTTGATCCATCCCCTGTCTTCCCACCACCTCCTGTCCTCAGCTCACGCACTTCCGTGGCGCTCGCCGCAACGGAAGCGAGGCTTTTTTGCTGTCGTTTCCAGATTTTCGGAGTTGGCCGAGGGGCGGTAGCTTTGCCCGGCGGAACGTAACGGCCACGGCAGGGACAAGCAGCTGATCAATCGTTGATGGAATCGGGTCATTCGAACTCGGGCGGTAGCTTTGTCTTCGAATTTTTCCAGGAGCCCGATGCGCAGCGATCTCCGCTGGTGGAGCCACTACCGTGGATGAGCGAAGAAAGCAGGGCGGCAGGTGAGGCCCCAGGGGCTTCCGAGTCAAGCGGGAACCCCATCTGGTTACGCAGGAATGCACCTCCGGCAGGTTTGCCGGAAAAGTAAGCATTAATAGTTTCAAGTCCCGGAAGAAGTTTTATACGACCTTCTGATATATCGCCAATCGTATTTATCCCTTTCTTCCAGGCTTCGCTGTTTTTGAACTTCCTGTCGAACTTCAAAAGCACCGAACGCTATTTCCCTTATCGCAGAAAGTGCAACTTCGGCGGGTTTTCGAAGTGCTTTCTCCGGCACTCGTTCGCGATGTGCCGTTCACGCATCCGTCCCCGCTCTGATCGAGCCCCTGCAGTGTGCGACGGAATTTCGGCGCGAACGCGCGCCCCTTGCCGGCCGGTCGTGCCGGCGTCACGACGAGGGCCATGTGCCCGAGCTCGCTAGGGAGTCAGGCTGATGACCGAGCAATCCTTTCGTTCCAGTTATGCCTGTGTGGTCGGTGGTGCCGGCCCAGCCGGCATGGGGTTTCTGTTCAATGCCTACAAGACCGGAGCGCTCGCCAGCCTGGCGCGCTCCGGCCTGTTGGTCGTGGATGCCGCGCTGGCGGTCGGCCGTGGCCGCCTGGGGGACTACCACATCACCGCCAACTCGGTGGGCGATGTGTTCCTCGACTGCCTGCGTGATCCGGCACTGCTGCCGATCTTTGCGCCGCTGGAACATTCGGCAGCCTTCCGCCGGCTGCGCGACGATCCCCACGGCGCGCCGATGCTCACGCAAGTGGGCGAGTTGTTGGCGCACGCCTCGACGCTGTTCATGCGCTACGTCACCCAGCACCTGGGTGTCGATGTCGCCCTGGGTACCCGCATCGAGAAGGTCACCGCCCACGGCGACGGCAGCTTCCAGCTGGCCCTGCGCAGCGGCTCCTGCTCCTGGCAGGTGGAGGCGGGCGGCCTGGTGCTCAACCTCGGCGGCCGGCAGACCCGCGAGTACCTGCACTGGAGCCTGGCCGAGCAGGACCTGCACCTGAGCGCCGACGGCCCCATCGTCTATTCCTCCGACGCGCTGCTCAGCCTGAGTCCCGCCGAACTGGTGGAACTGTTCAGCGATCGGGTGACGCCGGACAGCCATTTCACCGTGGTCGGCGGCTCCCACAGCGCCTTCTCGGTGCTCGACAACCTGGCCTGCGCCCTCGACTGTCTCGGCCTGGAACGGCTGACCCTGCTGCACCGCGCGCCGATCCGCCTGTTCTTCGAGAGTGTCGAGGAGGCGCTGGCCGCCGGTTACCAGGTGGACGAGAGCATGGATGTCTGCCCGGTGTCCGGCCGGGTCAATCGCTCCGGCGGGCTGCGCTACCGCGCCCACCAGGTGGGTACCGATGTGCTCGCCAACGGCCATGTCAGTGGTACTCGGGTGAAGGTTGAACTGCTGCGTCTGGAGGACCGCTCGCCGGCTACCCGCGAACGCCTGGAACGGTGTTGCAGCGAGCCGGGTGTGATGGTCCAGGCCATCGGTTATCAGCCCTGCCTGCCGGCAATGCGCCACGCCAACGGCGAGCCGCTGCAGGTGCGCGAGAGCAAGGGCGGGCTGGACTCTGACGCCGCCGGTTGCCTGCGCGATATCAACGGCCAGCCGATCCCCGGGCTGTACAGCTTTGGTCTCGGATCGGGGCTGGCGGCCAACCCGATGCTCGGCAGCGAGCGCTCCTTCGACAGCCGCATCTATGGCGTCTGGCAGTTCCACCACGACGCCAGCGGCAGGGTCATCGAAGCCCTTCAGGAACACCTGGCCGGCCACGCCCCGCAAGCACCCGAGCCGTCACTGGAAACCCCGCTCGACGGCACGCCTTTCGTGCTGTCCGCGCTGGGTTGAGTGGCAGAGGCACTTTTCATCCATCAGAGGGATGCGATTGTGATCAATGTGACCAAGACGTATCTGGGCGACCTGGACAAGTTCAAGCGCTACGTGGAGCAGATATACGCCACGGGCTGGCTGACCAACCACGGCCCCTTCGCCACCGCGCTAGAGGAGCGTCTGCAGGACTACCTGGGGGTGCGCAATGTGATCCTCACCTGCAATGGCACCATCGCCCTGCAGGTGGCGTACCGCGCGTTGGGCGTGACCGGTAGCGCGGTGACCACGCCGTTCAGCTTCGTCGCCACCAGCAGCACGCTGGAGTGGGAGCACATCCGCCCGCGCTTCGCCGATATCGACGCGCGCACCTGGAACCTCGATCCGCAACTGATCGAGGCGAGCCTGGCGCCGGACACCACGGCCATCGTCGCCACCCACGTGTTCGGCAACCCCTGCGCGGTGGAAGAGATCCAGGCGGTGGCCCAGCGCAATCGCTTGAAGGTGATCTACGACGGCGCCCACGCCTTCGGTTCGCGCTACCGCGACCGCTCGGTGCTGGCCTGGGGTGACCTGAGCACCCTGAGCTTCCACGCCACCAAGCTGTTCCACACCATCGAGGGCGGCGCCATCGTGACCGCCGATGACGAGCTCGCCCGGCAGATCCGCCTGCTGTGCAACTTCGGCATCGCCGGCGTGGACAAGATTACCGGCCCCGGGATCAACGCCAAGCTCAATGAGTTCTCCGCCGCCATGGGGCTGTGCCTGCTCGATGACATCGACAGCATCCTCTCCCAGCGCGAGGAAATCGCTGCCCGCTACACCGCTGCCCTGAGTGGCTACTACGACCTGCAGACCGTCCAGGCCGGCGCCCGGCAGAACAACAGCTACTACCCGATCGGCCTGCGCGACGAGGAGCAGGTGCTGCGCGTGCGCAGCGGGCTGAATGCCATCGGGGTCAACCCACGGCGCTACTTCTACCCCTCGCTGGACACCCTCGACTACCTCGCGCCGCAGCAGCCGCAAGCCATCTCGCGGGAGTTGAGCCAGCGCATTCTCTGCCTGCCGCTGTATCCGGGGCTGCCGCAGGATGTGCAGCATGCGGTGATCGAGGTGCTGCAGATGGACGTCGGCCGGGTGGCCGTGGCGGTCTGAGGAATCGGTCATGTCGGCCAAGCGCTCGCTGTCGATGATCCGCAATACCCTGCTGAACTACGTGGGGCAGGCTTATGCGATCGTCATCGGCATCCTGATCCAGCCGTTCTATCTCGGCCATCTGGGCGCCGAGGCCTATGGTCTGATCGGTTTCTTCGCGGTCCTGCAGTCCTGGCTGCTGCTGCTGGATGTCGGGCTCTCGCCAGCCCTGGTGCGGGAGGTGGCCCACGTCCGCGGTACCGAGGGCGAGTCCTATGGCCAGGCGAGCCTGCTGCGCTCCTTCGAGCTGATCCTGCTGCCGCTGACCCTGCTCAGTTCGCTGGCGGTGTATGCCGGCAGTTCCTGGATCGCCGGGCGCTGGCTGAACGTCCACGTGCTGAGCCCGGCGCTGGTGGCGCAGTGCATCAGCCTGATGGGCCTGCTGGTCGCCCTGCGCCTGTACGGCACGCTGTACCGCAGCGCGCTGCAGGGGCTGGAGCTGCACGGCTGGATCAACGGGATCAACGTCTTCATCACCACCCTGCGTTACTTCGGCGGCCTGCTGCTGGTGGTCAAGGTCAGCCAGGACCCGCTGGTGTTCTTCGAATTCCAGGTGGCGGTGTCGCTGCTCGAAACCCTGATGCTCGGCGCCAAGGCTTACCTGTGGATGGAGGTGCGGCTGTTCACGCGGTTCTGCTGGAACACGTTGCGGCCGGTGATTCCCTTCGCTCTGGGGATGAGCTTCACCTCCGGGCTGTGGATCATCCTCACCCAACTCGACAAGGTGTTGCTGTCGAGCCTGATGCCGTTGCGAGACTACGGCTATTTCTCCCTGGTGGCGCTGGTCAGCGGCGGCATCCTCAGTCTGGTCAACCCGTTGGCGCAGTCGCTGCTGCCGCGCATGACCATGCTGATCGCCGAGGGGCGTCACGATGACATGCAGCAGCTCTACCTGAAGGCGAACCGTTTCGTCTGTGTGCTGCTGCTCCCGATGGTCGCGGTGATCGCCGCTCATGGTCACGACCTGATCCTGGCCTGGAGCGGCGATCCCGAGGCCGCCAGATGGTGCCAGCCCGTACTGGTCTGGTATGTGCTCGGCGCCGGCCTGATGGCGGTGAGCAGTTTCCAGTTCTACCTGCAGTACGCCCACGGCCAGCTGCACCTGCACGTCTGGTACAGCGTGGTGTCGGCGCTGGTGAGCATTCCGCTGGTGGTGGCCAGCGCTTACCTGTACGGCGTGCTCGGCGTGGCGCTGTGCTGGTTCGGCCTGCGCCTGGCGTCCTTCCTGATCTGGCCGCCGATCGTGCATCGCCGCTTTGGCGATGACCTGCACTGGCCCTGGCTGCGCGACACCCTGCAGATCGCCGCGCTGAGCGGTGCCGGGCTGCTGCTCAGCGAACCCGTCTACGCGTTGCTGGCTCGTACCGGCGAGCGCCTGTCCCTGCTGCTGGCGCTGGCCGCCTGCGGGCTGATCACCCTGACCCTGGTGGGCGTGGGCTGCGCTGCCGCGTTGCTGCGTCTGTTCAAACCGTTCCAGAAGCCGAGTGCCTAGACATGGATATCCGCTCCGAGCTGCAGATTCTGTCCAACTGGCCGGAAGCCCCTGAACCGCTGCTGAGTATCGTGTGCCTGGCCTACAACCAGGTGAACTACATCGGTCGCACGCTGGACAGTTTCCTCGAACAGATCACCGACTTCCGCTTCGAGGTGGTGATCAACGACGACGCCTCCACCGATGGCACCGCCGAGCTGATCGCCGACTACGCCGCGCGCTACCCGCACATCATCAAGCCGATCTTCCACAAGGAAAACCAGTACTCCAAGGGCGTCTCCCACGGCATGCCGACCTTCCGCAAGGCGCGTGGCCGCTACATCGCCTATTGCGAGGGCGACGACTTCTGGACCGATCCGCACAAGCTGCAGATCCAGGTCGATTTCCTCGAGCGCCATCCGGACTACGTGATCACCTATCACGATGCCTATGTCTTCGACGAGAACGGCGTCATCAAGCCGCGGCAGCTCACCGGGCGCTTCCGCCGTGATGCCAGCCGCCGGGAACTGCAACAGGGACGTGCGATTTCCACCCTGACTGCCTGCTTCCGCAATGTCCTGGGCGAGATGCCCGAGGAGCTGCGCACCACCCGCATGGTGGACCTGTGCTGGTGGTCGCTGCTGGGGGCCTATGGCAAGGGCAAGTTCCTCGAACAGATCGGCCCGGCCGCCTACCGCCGGCACAAGGGCGGGATCTTCTCCATGCAGGCGGACCGCGTGCAGCAACGGATGACGCTGCACACCTACTACTGCCTGTCGCGCTACTACCAGCGCATCGGCGACCAGGCGCTGCACGAGTACTTCCTGGTCCAGGTCTGCCGCCTGTCGATGGCCGCGATTCCCCTGCCGCGCAAGATCGAGGCGTTCCTGCTGCTGATCGGCAATCACAGCCTGAACCTGCTCAAGCGGCTGAACCCGATCCACGCGCGCTGAGCCGCGTCACGTCACCGGAGGATGGAAGTCCATGAGTATCATGCCCCACTCGTCCCTGGAGAATGTCCAGGACACCCGAATCGACGTGGCCGGCCTGCTACGCCTGCTCTTTGACCACAAGCGAATGATCCTCATCGTCACCGGGCTGTTCGCCACCCTGGGACTGGTCTATGCGCTGATCGCCACGCCGATCTACGTCTCGGGCGCGATGATCCAGGTCGAGCAGAAGAAGAACGGCCTCAACGGCACTCCCGAGGTGATCAACCGCCCCGACTCGGTGTCCCTGGCCGCCACCGAGATCGAGCTGTTGAAATCCCGTGCGGTGCTCGGCAAGGCGGTGGAGCTGCTCAAGCTCTATATCGTTGCCAAGCCCCGGCACATGCCGCTGCTGGGCGATTACATGGCGCGGCACTTCAAGCCGACCCCGGCCCAGCCGCTGGCCTCGCCGCTGTTCGGCATGGGCGCCTTCGCCTGGGGCGGCGAGCAGATCAAGGTGTACCAGCTGGAAGTGCCCGAAGAGTATCTCGGCGAACCGCTGACCCTGGTCACCGAGAATGGCGGCGCCTATGTCCTGCTCAATGCCGACGGGGAACAGCTGCTGCGCGGCGAGGTGAACAAGACCGTCATCGAGAAGGGCTTCACCATCGAGGTGGACGCGCTGGTGGCACATCCGGGCACCGAGTTCATCCTCACCCGCAACCGCCTGCTGACCACCACCCTGGAGTATCAGAAGGCGCTCAAGGTGGTCGAGGCCGGCAAGGATTCCGGAATCATCTACATGACCCTGGAGGACCCCAACGCCGGGCAGGCCGACCTCATCCTCGACAAGATCAGCCATCTCTACGTGCTGCAGAACGTCGAGCGCAGTTCCGCCGAAGCCTCCCAGCGCCTGCAGTTCCTGCGCTCGCAGCTGCCGATGGTACGCATGGAGCTGGAGCGCGCCGAGGCCGCCTACAACGCCTACCAGACCAGCGCCAAGTCCGCCGACATCAGCGTCGAGACCCGTGGCGTGCTGGACCAGGTCGTCGGCATCGACAACCAGCTCTCCGACCTCAAGCTCAAGCGCGCCGAGTACGACCGCCTGTACGCCCCCAGTCATCCGACCTACCAGGCGCTGCTCAAGCAGGTGGCGAGCCTGGAGGCCCGCAAGCAGGCGTTGCAGGGGCGTATCCAGGCCCTGCCTTCCACCCAGCAGGAACTGCTGCGTCTCTCCCGTGACATGCGCGTTACCCAGCAGACCTATACCACCGTGCTGGACAAGGCCCAGGAGCAGGACATCCTGCGCGCCGGCACCATCGGCAACGTGCGGGTGATCGACACCGCCCAGGCTGACGTGGAAAAACCGGCCAAGCCGATGCGCAAGATCATCGTGCTGCTCGCCACCCTGCTCGGCTTCTGTGTCTCGATGGGCATCCTGTTCCTGCGCCAGGCCTTCTACCGGGGCGTGGAGAATCCCGAGGCGATCGAACAGCTCGGCCTCTCGGTGCTCGCGGCGGTGCCGTACTCCCGTCAGCAGGAGCGCCTGGAAAGGGAGCGCAAGGGGAATATCACCGCGCATGCGCCCATGCTGCTGGCCGCCGCCAATCCGGGCGACCTGGCCAACGAGGCGCTGCGCAGCCTGCGCACCAACCTGCATTTCGCCCTGCTGGAGGCACGCAACAACGTGGTGATGCTCACCAGCCCGGCGCCGGGCGCCGGCAAGTCGTTCGTCTCCTGCAACCTGGCGGCGATCATTGCCCAGTCCGGCCTGCGCACCCTGCTGATCGACGGTGACATGCGCAAGGGCTACCTGCACCGCGTGTTCGGCCTGACCCCGCGGCATGGCCTGTCCGATGCGCTGAGTTCCCGTCGCCCGCTGAGCGAGGTGATCCTGCCGACCGAGGTGTCGGACCTGGACTTCATCTCCTGTGGTTTCGCCGCGCCGAACCCGTCGGAACTGCTGATGAATGAAAGCTTCGCCCAGCTGCTGCGCGACGCTTCGGCGATGTACGACCTGGTCATCGTCGACACTCCGCCGGTGCTGGCGGTGACCGACGCGTCGCTGATCGGCCGGCTGTGCGGCATCAGCCTGCTGGTGACCCGCTTCGGCCAGAGCCCGACCAGCGAAATCGATACCGCCCGCCGCCGCCTGGGCCAGAACGGCATCCATCTGCAGGGCGCGATCCTCAATGGAGTCAGGCGCAAGGCCTCGACCGCCGCCTACGACTACGGCGCCTACGCCTACCGCTACGACAACCGCAACTGAGGCCACGACGTTCGGCACCTTTCTGCCCGGCCCGCCACTCATGACGGGCCGGGGCTGGAACCGCCGGGCAACCATCACTGCCTACGGGGCCGCCGTTCCACGGCATGCCTGGCCCCGTCCTCACTCATCGCCTGCCCCGGCGTCGAGGCATACGCATCATGAGTCACGCTGAACCCCTTCATCGCTGGTACCTGATCCAGACCAAACCACACCAGGAGCTGCGCGCCGAGGAAAACCTGACGCGTCAGGGCTTCTGCTGCTACCGGCCAGTGGTCGGGCAGGGGCCGCGCCCGCAACCCCTGTTCCCCGGCTACCTGTTCATCCACCTGGATCAGCAGCACGACAACTGGTTCCCGATTCGCTCGACCCGCGGCGTGGCGCGCATCGTCAGCTTCGGTCCGCAACCCTTGCCAGTGGCCGATGAGCTGGTGGAGGACATCCGCCAGCGTTCCCAGGCGATGCCGGAGCGCGCGTCCGGGCACTTCCAGCAGGGCCAGGTGGTGCACCTGCACTGCGCCGGCAACTGCGAGGTGGAAGCGATCTTCCTCTGCGACGACGGCGCCGAGCGGGCGCTGATCCTGCTCAACCTGTTGCAGCGCGAACAGCGCGTGCGGGTGCCGCTGAGCCAGCTCTCGGCGGCCGGCGGGGAAAAAAAGAGGGTGGGCCTGAGTGCCCGCTGAGCGACGAAGGAGACGCGCCATCATGAGTGGATCGACCGTACTGGTGACGCTGACCTATGGCGATCGCCTGGCGTACCTGGAGGAACTGCTCGCCAGGGCCTTGCGCGAGCCGGACATAGCCCGTGCGATCGTCGTCAGCAACGCCTCGGTGGCCGAACTGGACCACTTGTTCAAGCTCTGGCCCAACCGCGTCCAGGTGATCGAGCTCAGCAGCAACACTGGCTCGGCCAACGGCTATTGCGTGGGCATCGCGGCGGCGTTGAACACCGGCTGCGATTACATCTGGCTGATGGATGACGACAACGCGCCGATGCCGGGCGCCTTCCCCCTGCTCAAGCAGCGCCTGCTCGACTGCGTGGAACGCCACGGGGCGGACCAGACTGCGGTGCTGGGCTTTCGCGCGGAGCACCAGGCGGACGTCGTCGCTGGCGTGCCGAGACGCTTCATCGCGCCGCCGCGCTCCAGCTACTTCGGCTTCCACGTGCACCAACTGCCCTACAAGCTCTGGCGCCGCACGCCTTGGGGCAAGCCCCACCCGCACCCACTGGAGCCTTTGCTGGAGCTGCCATTCGCCTACTACGGCGGGCTGCTGGCGCACCGCCGGCTGATCGAGCGCATCGGCCTGCCGCGCCGCGAGCTGGTGCTCTATGCCGACGACACCGAATACACCTTTCGCATCAGCGCCTGCGGCGGCCATCTCTATCTGGTACCCGATGCCGGGCTGGATGACCTGGAGCGCTCCTGGAACCTCAAGCAGCGCACCTCCAACATCTACGAGACCTACCTGCTCGGCAGCTCGGACCTGCGCGCCTACTACGCCGCGCGCAACCAGGCCTGGTTCGACAAGAACCTGTGGGTCACCTCGCCGCTGATGTACCGCTTCAACCGCTGGGTATTCCTGCGCCTGTTGCACTTCTTCGCCCGCCGGCATGGCCGCGAAGGGCGCCTGCAACTGCTGCTGCGTGCGATCCGCGACGGCGAGTCCGGCGCACTGGGCATGAGCCGGACCTATCCGCTATGAAACTCCTGTTCCTCAACACCCTCTATGCCCCGCACATCGGCGGCGGCGCGGAGCTGATGGTGCAAGCCATGGTCGAGGGCCTGCAGGGGCGCGGCCATGCGGTGCAGGTGCTGAGCACGGGCCCCGACGCCGGCGTGCACGGCGAATTGCACAATGGCGTGCCGGTGTTGCGCGCCGGCCTGCGCAACCTCTACTGGCCGTTCGCCGGCCAGCGCCCCGGCCCGCTGCGGCGGCTCGCCTGGCATGCGCTGGACCGCTACAACCGGGGCATGCGCGATGTGCTGGCGCAGGTGCTGGCGCAGAACCGGCCGGACCTCGTGGTATGCCATAACCTGGCGGGCTGGTCGATCGCCGCCTGGGATGCGATCCGCGATGCCGGGATGCCCATCGTGCAGGTCCTGCACGACCAGTACCTCACCTGCCCGCGCGGGATGCGTTTCCACAAGGGCAAGCACTGCCAGCAGCAATGCGGCTCCTGCGCGCTGCTGCGGCGCTCCCATGCGCAGGCGTCGGCACGGGTCGACACGGTGGTCGGCGTCAGCCGCTACCAACTGTCTGCCCTGGTCGATGCGGGCTACTTCGCCCACAGCCAGCGCTATGTCATCTACAACTGCGCGCCGTTCATACCCTGGCAGGAGGCGCCGGCCGAGGTCACGCCACGCCGTCCGCTGCGTTTCGGCTTCATCGGCGCGCTCACCCCGAACAAGGGCGTGGAGTGGCTGATCGAGCAGTTCCAGAAGCAGGCGCTGGATGCTTCGCTGCTGATCGCAGGACGTGGTGAGGCGGATTATGTGAACACGCTGAAATCCCTCGCCGACCCGCAGCACGTGCACTTCGTTGGCTATCGCAATTCCTGCGGATTCTTCGCCGAGATCGACGTGGCCGTGGTGCCCAGTATCGGCACGGAATCCTTCGGCCTGGTGGCGCTGGAAGCCTGCGCCCATCACCTGCCGGTGATTGTTTCGACCCGTGGCGGCCTCGTCGAGATCGTCCGGGACGGAGTCAACGGTCTGCACTGCTCGCCGGAGCGCCCCGACTCGCTGGGCGAAGCGCTGCGCCGCCTCAGCAAGGACGCGTCGCTACGCCAGCGCCTGGCCTCCCACGCCCGCGATAGCGTGGCGTCGATGCTCAGCGTCGAGCGGATGCTCGACGAGTACGAAGCCGTCCTGAACCGCACCCTGCTCAGCCGTGGAGCCCGCCATGGATCTGCAATCGCCGTATCCACGCTTTGAGCCCTCCCGTGGCATCACTTTCGACCGCTCGCTGCTGGTTCTGTGGGTAGTGGTGGCGGTGCTGCTGGTGGAGACCTTCAACGGGGCGTTGCGCTTCTACGCCGACCAGGTCGGCCTGTCGGCGCTGGTCTACGTGCCGAAGGTGGGCTGCGTGATCGCGGTGGCCTGGGAGCTGTTCACCCGGCCGCAGCAGCGCGGCCTGTGGCTGCTGCTGATCCTGGCGGCGGCCTCGCTGATGCTCGGCCTGCTGCATGGCGCGAACTCGCTGGCCGGGGCCTTCAGCATTTTCATCTATGCGCCGCTGCTATTCGGCCTGCTCTGCGGAACCTATCTGGAGATGCACCGCAAGATGCTGGGCTGGGTCGTCTTCTTCTGCTTCGTCGCCTCGCTGGCGGGCATTGCGCTGGACATGCTCGGCAACGTGCCCTGGAAGGGATACACCTACGCCATGGCCGGTGTCGTGATCAGCGGCAACCGCGCCTGGAGCGCCTACGGACTGGACCGCATCGCCGGCTTCTCGCGGATGTCAGCGAGCCTGGCTTTCATGTTGTCGATCTTCAGCCTGTACCTGGGCTCGTTCCGCCTGTCGCTGCTGCTGCGCTGGCTGATCTACCTGGTGGCACTGGTGGGCATCGTCCTGACCACCAACAAGACCTCCGCCGTCGCCTTCGTCATCGTCCTGCTGGTGATGAACACTGCCGGGTACCGTCTGATATTCCTGCTGGCCACGCTGGTGGTGGTGTTCGGCGCGCTGGCGCTACCGCTCTACGGCTTGATCGTGGATGTCGAGCCGTACCTGGCCAGTTCCAGCAGCGACAATCTGCTCGGCTCGATGGTGGAGCGCCTGGTCCACACCTGGCCGGACCTGGTCAAGGTGATGACCTACAACGGTTGGGCCTACACCGGCGCCGGACTGGGCATGACCGGCAGCGCCTACGCGGCCTACCCGGTGTTCGGCATCGAGCAGTTGGCGGTGGCGGACAATACGCTGTTGTACCTCTGGCTGCTGTTCGGTGTCGCAGGTATTGGGCTCTACGTGCTGGCGATCCCGCTGCTGATGCGTCTGCAGCGCCAGCCGGGAAGCGAGGCCCGTGCGCTGCTGGGCATCACCTACTGCATCCTGCTGATGGGCTGGACCAGCGACGTACTGGAAGCGCAGGTGCCGAGCCTGTTCCTGGGCCTGGCCATCGGCCGTGCGTTGCGCTTGCCGGAGGAGCTGGTCACGCCGCCGGCGCCGCAGGCCTGGCGTCTGCAGGGCAAGGGCGGGCTGCTCGGCCTGCTGCTGTGTGGCGCGCTGCTGTTCGCCGGAGCAGGGCAGGCGCCCCGCGCACTGGCCAACGAGGCGCCGGTGGCCGGGTCGGTTGCGCCGGATTTCATCGTCGGCGTCAGTACCCATCAGAACAGCCGCCCGGGCAACCGCGACGGCATCAATCGCCTGGCACAACAGGCCGGCATCCAGTCGTTCCGCGACGATGCCTTCTGGTCCAGCGTCGAGCGCGAACCCAATGTGCTGTCCATCTACGACAGTTGGCGCACTCAGCTGCGCAGTACCCGCAGCCTGGGCATCAGCACCTTGCTGATCCTGGGGGTGGAGAACCAGTTCCACGGCAACGCCAAGCCCCGTGACGAGGCTTCCCGTGCCGCCTACCTGCGCTATGTGCGCTATGTGGTGCGCAGCTTCAAGGGCCAGGTGGCGATCTACGAGATCTGGAACGAATGGGATGTGGAGAACCCCACCGACAAGGCTTTCAGCGACGAGTACCTGGTTCTGGTCCGTGCCACGGCGAAGGTGATCCGCGAGGAAGACCCACAGGCCAGGATCATCGCCGGCGCCGTGACGCTGCGCGGTATCCGCGAGGGCTTCGCCGAGCGCCTGGTTGCCGGTGGCTTGCTGGACGTCACGGACGGCCTGTCGCTGCACCCGTCGGTGTACTGCGAGGGCGACCTGGCGACACCGGAAAACTGGCTGGGGTGGTTCACGGGCGTCAACCAGCAGCTCGAACGGGCCGCCGGCAAGCCGGTGCCGTTGTACTTCACCGAGTTCAGCTGGCCGGCCAACGAAGGCGGCTGCGGACTCAGCCGCGAACGCCAGGCGGCCTACCTGGCGCGTGCCTACTTCCTGCTGCGCAGCTTGCCGAACGTGAAGGGCTCCTGGTGGTACGACCTGGTGGACGACGGCATCGACCGCCGCGAGATGGAGCACAACTTCGGCCTGCTCACCGCCGACGGCAAGCCCAAGCCGGCCTACCACGCGATGACCAGCGTGGCGGCGATCATCGGGCAGTACCACTTCGCCGGCCGGGTGCCCAACGACGACCCGAACGTCTACCTGCTGCGTTTTGCCAAGGCCGGCGACGAAATCCTGGTGGCCTGGACCCTGGGCCGCGAACAGAGCCTGAAGATCACCAGCCAGCCGGGCAGCTCCGATCTCCTCTGGCGCCTGCGGGACTTCGATGGCGTCAGCGCCAATCCGGGCGAAAAGGTGCCCTGGAACTGCCCCGCGGGTGGAGGGCCGTGCCAGGCCGACATCCGTATCGACAACGCTCCGACGCTGCTGCGCAGCGCTCCGGGCTATCAGCTGTCACTGCGCTGAATACGGCGCGACGACTCGCCGAGAGGGCTTCCATGATCGTTATCAACGCGCGTTTCCTGTCCCAGGAAATCAGTGGCGTGCAGCGCTTCGCCGAGCAGATCTCGCTGTCGCTGGCGCGCTTGCGCGGCGACGTGCATTTCGTTGCGCCACCCGGCCCGCTGCAGCGGGAGGAGGTCGCCCAGCGCCTGCACGTCGAGCGCATCGGGCGCAACCACGGGCACCTGTGGGAGCAGGTCGACCTGCCGCTGTGGCTGTTGCGCAACGGACGGCCGCTACTGGTGTCGCTGTGCAATACCGCACCATTGGCCTATGGCCCGCAATTGGCGACGCACCACGACATCGCCTACGTGCGGCATCCCGAGAGCTTTTCCTGGCGCTTTCGCGCGCTGTACCGGACGTTGACCCCGCTGATGCTGCGGCGGGTGCTGGCGCTGGTCAGCGTCAGCGAGTTCTCCCGCCAGGAGATCGCCTCGCACTACCACTTTCCCAGCGAGCGCATCCACGTGATCGCCAACGCGGTGTCCTCCGCGTTCTGCCCCGGTCCCGTGGTCTCGGGCGGGCGACCCTATCTGCTGGCGGTGTCCTCGCCGGCCGCGCACAAGAACTTCGCACGGATGATCGAGGCGTTCGACCTGCTGCACGATCTGGACGTCGACCTGCATATCGTCGGCTCGGCCGCCCGTGCCTTCGTCGATTACCGCTTGCAGTCCAGCGGGCAACACGAACGCGTGCGCTGGCTGGGACGCATCGACGACCAGCAGCTGATCGAGGAGTACCGCGGCGCGGCAGCCTTCGTTTTCCCGTCGCTCTACGAAGGGTTCGGCATACCGCCGCTGGAGGCGCAGGCCTGCGGTTGCCCGGTGATCGCTGCTCGCAGTGCCTCGGTCCCCGAAGTGCTGGGCACCTCGGCGCTGTACTTCGACCCCGCCGATACCCAGGCCCTGGCTACGGCGATGCGCCGCGTGCTGCGGGATGGGAAGCTGCGCACCAGCCTGCGCAATGCCGGGTTGGAGAATGTCCTGCGCTTCTCCTGGGACCTTTCCGCCCTGCGTCTCTCCACCCTGATCGACTCCTTTCTAGCCGAACGCGCGGACTATCTGCCGCGCTTCAAACCGCTCGAGTAGCCCGGTTCCCGGCTACCGCGCCAAGGAGGCATTGCCATGAAAGGCATCATTCTCGCCGGCGGCTCCGGCACCCGCCTGCACCCCATCACCCTCGGGGTCTCCAAGCAATTGCTGCCGATCTTCGACAAGCCGATGGTGTACTACCCGCTGTCGGTGCTGATGCTCGCCGGCATCGACGAGATCCTGCTGATCTGCACCCCCGCCGACCTGCCCAACTTCCGCGCGCTGCTCGGCGACGGCGAGCAGTTCGGCCTGCACCTGCACTATGCAGTGCAGCCCTCGCCGGACGGCCTGGCCCAGGCCTTCCTGATCGGCGAGGAATTCATCGGCAGTGATTCGGTGTGCCTGGTGCTGGGCGACAACATCTTCTACGGCCAGAGCTTCACCGCGACCCTGCGCGAGGCCGCCTCGCGCGAACGCGGCGCCACCGTGTTCGGCTATCAGGTGGCCGACCCCGCGCGCTTCGGCGTGGTGGAGTTCGACGCCGCCGGCAACGTGCTTTCCATCGAGGAAAAACCCCGGGTGCCGCGCTCCAACTACGCCGTGACGGGGCTGTATTTCTACGACAACCGGGTGGTTGAAATGGCCCGGCAGATTCGCCCCTCGGCGCGCGGCGAGCTGGAAATCACCGACATCAACAACCTCTACCTCGAACTTGGCGAGTTGCGCGTGAGCCTCCTGGGGCGCGGCTTCGCCTGGCTGGACACCGGCACCCACGAATCGCTGATGGAGGCCGGTCACTTCGTCCAGACCATCGAGGCGCGGCAGGGGCTGAAGGTCGCCTGCCTGGAGGAAATCGCCTTCCAGCAGGGCTGGCTTTCCACCGAGGGCCTGGCCCTGCAGGCCGAGCGCCTGGGCAAGACCTGTTATGGCCGCTACCTGCAGCAACTGCTGCGCGATGCCCGTCCCTGAAACGTCTGGCCGATTGGCCGTGGCGGTGCGTCAGTGATCCATCTGCCGTGAGAGGCAGTGGCGCCAGGATGAGCGCCGAGTGTGGTGAGGTTTTCCATGTCCATTCGATCGAAGGGAATACTGCGGGCGAACCAGTCCCTCCTGGCGGTGGCGCACCGTTTGCTCGATCTGCTGGTCATCGTCCTTTCCGGGGCGATTCTCCTGAGTGACGGCAGCGGTATGCCGGATGCCCGCGTCTGGGTGACGGTCCTGCTGTGCGTGATGCTGTTCCACTGGCTGGGCGAGCTGAATCGGCTGTATGGCTCCTGGCGCGGCGAATCCATGTTGCGCGAGTCGCTGCTGGTCACCAGCTACTGGTCCCTGACGTTCTTCGCCGTGCTGCTGCTGGATGCGGCGCTGCGCCATGGCATCGTCATCGACGAACGCCGCTTCGCCTGGTTCGCTGGTGCACTGCTGGTGATGTGCGCTTACCGACTGCTCCTGCGCCTGCTCCTGCGCCTGGCGCGCCGGCATGGCTTCAACAGCCGCAACGTGGCCATCTACGGCACCGGGGAAGTCGGCGCGCACCTGGCCTCGACCATCCTCGACGCCCCCTGGATGGGCCTGCGCCTGGTCGGATTCTACGACGACCGCCCGCAGCAGATGGCGCTGGAAGAGCGGGTGCCGGTCATGGGCGGGCGCCTGGCGCTGATCGAGGCGGCGCGCAGCGGACAGATCGACAAGGTCTAC
The DNA here is from genome assembly GCF_029203285.1 of Pseudomonas sp. PSE14. Classification (NCBI taxonomy): domain Bacteria; kingdom Pseudomonadati; phylum Pseudomonadota; class Gammaproteobacteria; order Pseudomonadales; family Pseudomonadaceae; genus Pseudomonas; species Pseudomonas sp. PSE14. Next base: position 5,640,681 of record NZ_CP115669.1, on the reverse strand, counting down.
CTGACCCTGCCGCTGTCCCGCGAGCCATTGCTCAACGAACTGATTCGCGAACTTTCCGACACCACCGTGTCGGTCTACCTGATTCCCGACCTGTTCATGTTCGACCTGCTGCACGCGCGCAGCGAGAGCATCAACGGCCTGGAAACCATCAGCATCTTCGATACCCCCATGGACGGGCCCAACGCAGTGCTCAAGCGCATCGAGGACGTGGTCCTCGCCTCGCTGATCCTGCTGCTGGTGTCGGTGCCGATGCTGCTGATTGCCGTGGCGGTGAAACTCACCTCGCGCGGCCCGGTCCTGTTCCGTCAGACCCGTTACGGGATGGATGGCCGACCGATCCGCGTGTGGAAGTTCCGCAGCATGACCGTCATGGAAGACGGGGCGCAGGTGATCCAGGCCTCGCGCAACGACTGCCGCGTCACTCGCCTTGGCGCGTTCCTGCGACGGACCTCGCTGGATGAACTGCCGCAGTTCCTCAACGTCCTGCGCGGTGACATGTCGGTGGTGGGGCCCCGGCCCCATGCGGTCGCGCACAACGAGCAGTACCGCCGTCAGGTCAGCCACTACATGCTCAGACACAAGGTCAAGCCCGGCATTACCGGGTGGGCCCAGGTCAACGGCTGGCGTGGTGAAACCGACACCCTGGAAAAGATGCAGAAACGCATTGAGTTCGACCTGGACTACATCGAGAACTGGTCCGTCTGGTGGGACCTGAAGATCGTTGGGTTGACCCTCTTCAAGGGCTTCGTCAACCACAACGCGTTCTGAGGCAGTCCCCCCTACCAACACCCTGCTTCAAGGAATGATCGCCATGAAAACTCTGTTCGTGATCGGTCTTGTTGTCGGCAGTCTGACGCTACAAGGCTGTGTATTTTCCCCCGGTCAGCACATGACGGACTCCGATATCGAGAAAGAGGCGCGGGACCAAGGCATGCGCATCACCCTCGTCCCCATCACCCCGCAGGTGCTGCAAAGCCAGGACATGGCCCGTGCCAACCAGCAGCTGCCGGCGGAGCTGCTCAACTACAAGCCGCAGCAGGGTGAATACGTGATCGGCGCAGGGGACGTGCTGCTGGTCACTGTCTGGGACCACCCGGAACTGACCAGCCCCGGCTCGACGCAGCAGATGGAGGCCAACGGTCGTGTGGTCGGTGCCGACGGCAACATGTTCTTCCCCTACGCCGGTACCGTGGCGGCGGCTGGCAAGACGCCGACCCAACTGCGGGGACAACTGGCCAGTCGACTGGCCAAGAAGGGCATTGTCGACCCGCAGGTGGACGTGACCGTGCTGCGCTATGCCAGCCAGCACATCGTGATGTCCGGGGCCTTCCAGAACGGCGGCCAGGTGGAACTGAACAATACGCCGACGACGCTGGTGCAGGCGGTGAGCAAGGCCGGCGTGGTGGCCGGCGACGCGGACCTATCGGGGCTGACCCTCAAGCGCGACGGACGTGAGTACCTGATCGACGTCGATGCGCTCAATCGCAGCGGCTCCGCCTTGAGCGGCGTCTACCTGAAGAACGGCGACCAGATCCACCTGCCTTACAACGACCGCAAGAAAGTCTACATCGTGGGTGAAGTGCACCAGCCGACCGTGGTGACCTATCGCACCACTGGCCTGAGCCTGCTGGAAGTGCTGGGCAACGCGGGGGGCCTCAGCCAGGAAACCTCCGATGCCGACGCCGTCTACGTGATCCGCGCCGGTGACCTGCAACCGGACGCCAATGGTTCCCAGAGCGCCCTCACGGCGAAGGTCTTCCACCTGGAGGCGAAGAAGCCCACGGCCTTCGCCCTGGCCCGTGATTTCGCCATGCAGCCCCAGGACGTGGTGTTCATCGGCCCGGCCAACATCACCCGGTGGAACCGCTTCATCAGCCAACTGCTGCCGTCGGCCTCCTTCATCGGCACCAGCGCTACGGTCGGTCATAAGTAACCGGGGAACGCCTTACAACGAAAGGAGAACTCGTACCTGGCAATCGGACTGGTCACAGGGGCGAGCGGCAATCCGCCTGGCGACTATCCGCCGGGCTGTACAGGGCTGTGCACGCTCTTTCGGACCAGCAGAGCTCGGCACCGTCATTCTGCGTTTTCTTGGGCATCCCCTAGCAATGCCCATAACCCGCCCGTGTTGCAGCACGGGCGGGTTTCTTTTTTTCCGCCCCTGGAAAACCACAGTCGGTCTCCTCGATCAACCGGGGTACCTCGTCAGAGGTGCAGTCCGGCAAGGTTTGGGCGTGGTATCATATATTCCATAAAGAAATTACATTGTAATAATTAATTCTTTTTTGATTTATAGAGCTTCTTTTATCGTTGCCCCCAGCGCTGTCGTGAGGACGGTTGGCAAGTGCGGTTGGGGTGGCGGTTTCCCGCCAGCAAGGGCGATGTTCGTGGCGGTTTCCCGCTTAGTGGTCTGGAGGAAAAGATTCGCTGACAAGTCTGAAAGGCAGATTTGGCGGGGAGTCGGGCAGGCAAGGCCGGTTGGCCTGGGGATTGCCTAGCCAGTGGTGCATGCCCCGCGCATCGCCACGACAACAAGACACGAGAACAGACCCATGCCGTCCCTTTCAGCTGCTGCCTTCCCGCCTGCTTGCCTGCGCATCACCCCTGCCTAGGGGAGCGTTGCATCACCACTGAATAACCGTTGCCGCGCGTGTCCGCACGTACGCGCCGTGGCTTCTGCTTGCCGTTCGGTCGGGCTCCGGGGGAGCTGGTTGTCGCGCTGAATGGCCTGTTTTCCAAGATCAATAAATGGGGAAAATCCAATGAAAAGCCGCACTCTCACGCAATCGAGCCTGGCGCTCGCCATCGCTGCCGCGGGCCTGGCCCAGTCGGCCGTCGCCGGTGGGTTCATCGAAGACAGCAAGGCCAACCTCACCCTGCGCAACTTCTATATCAACACCGACAACCGCAACGGCCCCTCCGCACCGAGCAAGCAGGAAGAGTGGGGCCAGGGCTTCCTGCTCAACTACACCTCCGGCTACACCGAAGGCACCGTGGGCGTTGGCGTCGATGCGCTGGGCCTGCTCGGGGTTCGTCTCGACAGCGGCAAGGGCACACATTACAACCCGACCAGCTCGAACTTTTCCGGGACTGTATTCCCCACCGATAGCGATGGCCGCGCGGTGGACGATTTCTCCCACCTGGGCGCCACCGGCAAGGTGAAGGTGTCCGCTACCGAGCTGCGCTACGGCACCCTGCTGCCGAAGCTGCCGGTGGTCACCTACAACGACGGCCGCCTGCTGCCGCAGACCTTCGATGGCGGCCAGGTCACCTCCAACGAGTTCAAGGACCTGACCCTGATCGGCGGCCAGTTGGAGCACATGAAGGGCCGCAGCTCCAGCAACAACGAGGGGCTGTCCATCGCCGGCGCCAACAACGCCCGCACTGGCGAGTTCGTCAACAAGTTCTACTACGGCGGCGCCGACTACAAGCTGACCAAGGACCTGACGCTGCAGTACTACTACGGCAACCTGCAGGACTTCTACAAACAGCACTTCCTCGGCCTGCAGCACAACTGGGCGATCGGCCCGGGCGTGCTGAAGTCCGACCTGCGCTACTTCAACAGCAGCGACGACGGCAAGAACGGCCACGACAAGGCGTTCTACACCAACGGCTACTACGGTAACGGCGTGACCAAGGGCGAGGTCGACAACCGCGCCTGGAGCGGCCTGTTCACCTACACCCTGAGCGGCCACAGCTTCGGCGCCGGCTACCAGCAGCTCAGCGGCGACAGCGACTTCCCGTTCATCAACAACGGTGACGGCGCCACCGCCTACCTGATCACCGACGTGCAGATCGGCAAGTTCCTGCGTGCCGGCGAGCGCACCTGGCAGGTCCGCTACGGTTACGACTTCGCCCAGGCCGGCCTGCCGGGTCTGACCTTCCAGACCCTGTACCTGCACGGCGACAATATCGACACCAAGTACGGCGACAAGAGCGAGTGGGAGCGCGACATCTCCCTGGCCTACGTGATTCCGGACGGCGCCCTCAAGGGCCTGGGCTTCACCTGGAAGAACGCTGCCCTGCGCAGTGGCCTGCCTTACGAGGGCAAGGGCACCGCGACCCAGCGTGACCAGGACGAGAACCGCCTGATCGTCAGCTACACCATCCCGCTGCTGTAAGCCTCGCCGGCTTTTGTAGGCGCAAGCTTGCTCGCGAATGCCTCGGCAGCGGGGCTTGTTCGCGAGCAAGGACCGGGCATCCCCCGCGGTCCTACAGGGATGGTCTTCCGCAAAATGAAAAGGCCGTCGCTCCTTCCGGGGCGACGGCCTTTTCAATGACCGCGAATCAGCGCTTCTGCGGCGCCGGCTGCTGCTGGGTGATGCAGTGGATGTTGCCGCCGCCCAGGAGGATCTCGCGGCCGGGCACCATTACTACTTCGTGCTCGGGGAAGATGCGCTTGAGGGTGGCTTCGGCCTCGGCGTCCGCCGGATCGTTGAAGCGCGGGGCGATGATGCCGCCGTTGACGATCAGGAAGTTGACGTAGGAACCGGCCAGGCGGATCGACGGATCGCGCGGCTGAGTGCCGATCACCAGGTCGATGCCTTCGCACTCGGCTTCGGTGGCGTGTATCGGGCCGGGGATGACGATCTTGTGCACGGTCAGCTGGCGACCCTTGGCGTCGCGGGCGCTTTCCAGCACACGCATGGCGGCTTGGCAGCGCTCGTAGTTCGGGTCGTTGACGTCGTCGGTCCAGGCCAGCAGGACTTCGCCTGGGCGTACGTAGCAGCAGAAGTTGTCCACATGGCCGTCGGTTTCGTCGTTGAACAGGCCGTCCGGCAGCCAGATCACGGTGTCGATGGCCAGATGGTCGCGCAGGTTGGCTTCGATCTCTTCGCGGCTCAGGTGTGGGTTGCGGTTGTGGTTGAGCAGGCATTCCTCGGTGGTGATCAGGGTGCCTTCGCCGTCCACATGGATCGAGCCGCCTTCGAGCACGAAGCCTTCGGTGCGGTAGCCGGTGCAGCGCTCGATGCCGAGGATCTTGCTCGCCACCTGGTCGTCGCGGTGCCAGGGGAAATACAGGCCGCCTTCCAGGCCGCCCCAGGCGTTGAAGGTCCAGTCCACGCCGCGCACTTCGCCCTTGTCGTCGATGACGAAGGTCGGGCCGGTGTCGCGCACCCAGGCGTCGTCGTTGCTGATTTCCACCACGCGGATGTTGGTCGCGTCGGCCAGTTGGGCGCGGGCGTTCTCGTACTGACCGGCGGAGACGCCGACGGTCACCGGCTCGAAGCGGGCGATGGCGCGGGCCACGGCACTGAAGGCGGCTTGCGCGGGCTTGCCGCCCAGGCGCCAGTTGTCCGGACGCTCGGGCCAGACCATCCAGGTCTGGGTATGGGGTTCCCATTCCGCCGGCATGCGGAAGCCATCGGCGCGGGGAGTGCTGGTCAGAGTGGTCATGGGGCGATCCTTGGTGAGGGCTTCGAAGGATGGGCGCAAGGCGGATACTTATCGATGAGTATCTCCGCGCTCCACCCATCCTGCGCAGTGGGTTATGTCATTCGAGAGGGCGTCGCCGTCGAGAGTCGCAAGGGGCCAGTATAGGTCGGCGGTTGCGGCGTCGCGTCGAGCTTCTCCCTAAATGGGAGAATTTATAGCCGATAAAAATCGATTTATGAAGGGCGTTTGAGAAATATTGGGCCCGTCTGTCCGGATGTTTGTCGGATAAAAATCGATTTATGGCAGTGGGGCGGGACGTTTCGGCAGGCAGGGCGGCAGGTACAGCGACAGGTAGGCATCGATCACCCGCATGCCTTCCTCGGCCAAGCGCTCGGTGATCTGCCCGTGACGCTGCACGGAAAGGGCGTAGACGCGGTCGCCCAGTTCGATGGCCAGGCTGAAGACTTCAAGGTCCTGCGGCAGCGGCGGTAGTTCGAAGTGCCGTTCGAACAGTTGGCGCATCGCGGCGCCCAGTTGCACGTCGTGCTGGCTGTCGGCCTGGGTGACCTCGGCCAGGCCGTGGCTGGCGAGGATCAGCTGGCGCGCCGCGGCGTCGCCCGCGTACACCGCCAGCGTGCGTTGCTCGACCTGGTGCGCGAGATCGCGCCAGTCGCGCAGGGCGGCGTGGTCGACGGGCTGTTCCAGGCAGGCGCGGAAGGCGGCGTGGACATCGCTGGTGAGACCCTGGAGCAGGGCCGGCACGCTGGGGAAGAAGTGGTAGACGGAGGAGGGCGGTATCTGGGCGCGCTCGGCCACCGCGTAGATCGACAGGCTCGCCGCGCCGCTCTCGGCCAGCAGCGCGCGGGCGGCGTCGAGGATCACGGCGATGCGCGCCTGGCTGCTGGCGCGGGGCTTGCGAGTGGGGGCGTGTGCGGGCATGTCGACCTCCGGAGCTGGGCGGTTATTGGACGCCAGCTCCGGGGCGCTCGGCAAGTCAGCTGCCGCCGGCGCGGAGTTTGCTCCACAGCTCGGTGATCACCGGTGCGGTCTTCTCCGGCGCGGTTTCCAGGGCGAACAGGCGGCGCTTGGTCTCCTGGTCGGGATAGAGGCCGGGCTGGGCCCGCAGGGCGGCGTCGAGGAACTGCGCGGAGTCCTTGTTGCCGTTGGGGTAGAGCGTGGCGGCGGTGATCTGCGCGGCGACCTTGGGTTGCATCAGGTAGTCGATGAACTTGTGCGCGAGGTCGGGATGTTCGGCCGAAGTCGGGATCACCAGGTTGTCGATGAACAGCACCGAGCCCTCCTGCGGCACCACGAAGCGCACCGGCTGGCCGGCGTTGGCGGCGTTCAGCGCGTCGCCGACCCAGGCCATGGCGACGCACAGCTTGCCGCTGTTGAGGTCCTGGATGTAGCGCTCACTGTCGATGTAGCGCAGGTTCGGGCGCAGTTGGGTGAGCACTTCGCCGGCGCGGCGGATCTGCGACGGGGCGCTGCGGGCGAAGTTGCGGCCCTGGTAGTTCATCAGCACCGAGAAGGCTTCGTCCGGCGCGTCCAGCAGGCTCATGCCGCAGTTCTTCAGGCGCTGGCTCTGCTGTGGGTCGAACAGCAGGCTCCAGCTGTCGGGCAGTTTGCCGCCGAAGGCCTTCTCGGCTTCCGGCTCATTGATCGCCAGGCCCACGGCGCCCCAGAGGTAGGGCACGGCGTGCTGGTTGTTCAGGTCGACCGCGGCCAGCTTGCTCAGCATTTGGCTATCCAGGTGGTCGCGGTTGGGAAGTTTGGCGAAGTCCAGGGGGCGGATCAGCTTCTTGCGGATCAGCGCCGGCAGGTCGTTGTGGGAGGGCACCGCAACGTCGATGTGCTCACCCTGCTCCAGTGCCTTGAGCAGTTCCTCGTCGGTGCTGTAGGTGTGGTATTCGACGCGAACGCCGGTGTCCTTCTCGAAGTCCTTGAGCACTTCGGGGGCGATGTAGTCGTTCCAGTTGTAGACGCGGATGACCTGGTCGGCCCATCCGGACAACGGGCACAGCAGCAACAGCAGCAAGACGTACAGGCGTGGCATTGGCGATCTCCCTGATTTGACCACATGTCAGCGGGTGCGGCCTGAGCCGCTGATGGCGCAACAGCAAAGCACGACAGACGCGACGGACGCCCGAGTGGGCGGATGGAGGCATCGCGAGCAGAAGGGAGATGCAGGTATGGGTCGCCGCGGCGCCCCTCTCGCCGTTGCGATGTTGCAGTCCCCGGGATGTGCCAGAGGCACAAAGAAACGCCGGCGCGAGGGCCGGCGTTTCGTTACCACTTATACGGTATGCAGATACCAGTTGTACTCGAGGTCGGAGATCGAATATTCGAACTCCTGCATCTCGTGCTCCTTGCACGCGACGAAGATGTCGATGTACTCGGGGCTGATGTACTTGTTCATCACATCGCTGTCGTCCAGCTCGCGCAGTGCATCGCGCAGGTTGTTCGGCAGGCTCTGTTCCAGCTGCTCGTAGGCGTTGCCTTCGATCGGCGCACCGGGCTCGACCTGGTTGGTCAGGCCGTGGTGGATGCCCGCCAGCACGGCGGACAGCAGCAGGTACGGGTTGGCGTCGGCGCCGGCGACACGGTGCTCCAGGCGAACCGCTTCCGGTGCACCGGTCGGAACGCGCAGGGCGACGGTGCGGTTGTCCAGACCCCAGCTCGGTGCGTTCGGCACGAAGAAGGCCGAACCGAAGCGGCGGTAGGAGTTAACGTTCGGGCAGAGGAAGGCCATCGACGCCGGCAGGGTCTCGAGCACACCGCCGATCGCGTGGCGCAACGCGGCGTTCTGCTCGGGATCCTCGCTGGTGAAGATGTTCTTGCCGTCCTTGTCGAGCAGTGAGACGTGGACGTGCAGACCGTTGCCAGCCTGGCCCGGGTAGGGCTTGGCCATGAAGGTCGAATCCATCTCATGGTCGTACGCGACGTTCTTGATCAGGCGCTTGAGCAGGACTGCGTAGTCGCAGGCCTTCAGGGCGTCGTCAACGTGGTGCAGGTTGACTTCGAACTGTGCCGGGGCGCTTTCCTTGACGATGGCGTCGGCCGGAATGCCCTGGGCGCGGGCGCCGTCGATGATGTCCTGCAGGCAGTCGGCGTACTCGTCGAGGTCGTCGATGGAGTAGACCTGGACCGATTGCGGACGCTTGCCGGAGATCGGCGAACGCGGCGGCTGCGGACGGCCGTTCACGTTTTCCTGGTCGATCAGGTAGAACTCGAGCTCGAAGGCCGCGACGATGGTCAGGCCGATGTCGGTGAACCTCTGCACCACCTGGCGTAGCACTTCACGGGGGTCGGCGAAGAACGGCTGGCGCTCTTCCATCTCGTGCATGGTCATCAGCAACTGCGCGGTCGGGCGCTTCTGCCAGGGTTCCATGGACAGGGTGTCAGGGATAGGGAAGCAGACGCGGTCCGCGTCGCCAATGTCCAGGCCGAGGCCAGTGCTTTCTACAGTGGAGCCGGTGATGTCGAGAGCGAAGAGAGAGGCGGGGAGGTTGATGCCCTTCTCATAGACTTTGGGCAGGCTGGTGCGTTCGATGCGCTTGCCGCGAACCACACCGTTCATATCTGCAATAAGGAGGTCGACGAACTGGACCTCGGGGTGTTCCTTCAGGAACTCACTCGCTTCTTCAAGCGAAACGGCACTCTGGGGTACCGACATGATGCAACACCTTTATTGTTAAAAATTTCAATCATTCGAGGGCTGAGGTGTGAGTCAATCCGAATTGGCAAGGGTTGTCAATGTCGCACCAAAATAGGGCGTTGCATTCGCAGTAGGCCGTTTTTGGGGCGTTACAGGTCGCTTCGGGTGAGCGGAGAGCCTTGGCTGACGGGCTGTTCAGTGGGGCGTGTTTGATTTTTTACATTCCTATTGTGTAAAAAAATGAACAAGGCTAAGCTCGGCCTCAAGCCCATAACACATACAAACACGGGTGCCCCATGTCTCGCCTGCCGCTAATCGGCGTGTCCGCCTGCCTGAAGCAGATCGGTTCGAAACCCTACCACGTCACTGGCGACAAATACCTCAGAGCTGTGATCTCCGGGGCCTCGGGCATTCCGGTGATCATTCCCTCCCTGGGCGATGCCATCGACCAGGAAGCCATGTTGGCCGCACTCGACGGCCTGCTGTTCACAGGTTCGGCGTCGAACGTCGAACCTCATCATTATAGTGGCTCCGCGAGCGAAGCCGGCACTCTTCATGATCCCGCGCGCGACAGCACCACGCTGCCGCTGATTCGCCGCGCCGTCGCGGCCGGGATTCCGGTGCTGGGCATCTGCCGCGGATTCCAGGAAATGAACGTGGCCTTCGGCGGCACGCTGCACCAGAAAGTGCACCAGGTCGAAGGCTTCATGGACCACCGCGAGCCGGCCGACCAGCCGCTCGAGGTTCAGTATGGACTGCGACACGCGGTGAGCGTGCAGCCGGGCGGCGTCTTCGCCGGTATCGGTCTACCCTCGCAGTTCCAGGTCAACTCCATTCACGGCCAGGGCGTTGAACGTCTGGCGCCCGGCCTTCGTGTAGAAGCCCTGGCGCCTGACGGGTTGGTTGAAGCCTTCTCCGTCGAAGGTGTGGACTTTGCCGTCGGTGTGCAGTGGCACCCGGAGTGGCAGGTCGAAACGAACCCCAACTATCTCGCTATCTTCCAGGCCTTCGGCAAGGCCTGCAGCAAGAGGGCGGGGAACCGTTGAGCCTGGCGTTGGTGCCCGGCTCTCAACCCCCTGAGGTCTTTATGACTAGCAAGTTAGACCAGCTCAGCAGCTGGCTGAAGGAACGCAAGATCACCGAGGTGGAATGCATGATCGCCGACCTGACCGGGATTGCCCGGGGCAAGATCGCGCCGACTGCAAAATTCCTCAATGAGAAGGGCATGCGCCTGCCGGAGAGTGTTCTCCTGCAGACCGTGACCGGTGATTACGTCGAGGACGACATCTATTACGACCTGCTGGACCCGGCCGACATCGATATGGTCTGCCGCCCGGACGAGAATGCCGTGTTCCTCGTCCCGTGGGCCATCGAGCCGACCGCGATGGTGATCCACGATACCTACGACAAGATGGGCAATCCCATCGAGCTGTCGCCGCGCAACGTGCTCAAGCGCGTGCTCCAGCTCTATTCCGACAAGGGCTGGAAGCCGATCGTCGCACCGGAGATGGAGTTCTACCTGACCAAGCGCAGCGACGACCCCGACTACCCGCTGCAGGCTCCGGTGGGTCGTTCCGGCCGCCAGGAGACCGGTCGCCAGTCCTTCTCCATCGACGCGGCGAACGAATTCGACCCGCTGTTCGAAGACATGTACGACTGGTGCGAACTGCAGGGCCTGGATCTGGACACCCTGATCCATGAAGAAGGCACCGCGCAGATGGAAATCAACTTCCGTCATGGCGATGCCCTGGACCTTGCCGACCAGATCGTGGTGTTCAAGCGCACCATGCGCGAGGCTGCGCTCAAGCACAACGTGGCGGCGACCTTCATGGCCAAGCCGATGACCGGCGAGCCGGGCAGCGCCATGCACCTGCACCAGAGCATCGTCGACCTCAAGACCGGCAAGAACATCTTCTCCAATGCTGACGGCAGCATGAGCGAGCTGTTCCTGCACCACGTCGGTGGCCTGCAGAAATTCATTCCCGAAGCCCTGCCGCTGTTTGCCCCGAACGTCAACTCGTTCCGCCGCTTCCTGCCCGATACCTCGGCGCCGGTGAACGTGGAATGGGGTGAAGAAAACCGTACCGTCGGCCTGCGCGTGCCGGACTCCAACCCGGAGAACCGTCGTGTGGAAAACCGCCTGGCCGGCGCGGATGCCAACCCCTACCTGGCCCTGGCCGCCAGCCTGCTGTGCGGTTACATCGGCATGGTCGAAGGCATCAAACCCAGTGCCCAGGTCAAGGGCCGTGGCTATGAACGGCGTAACCTGCGTCTGCCCCTGACCATCGAGGCGGCGCTGGAACGCATGGAAGGCAGCAAAACCCTGGAGAGTTACCTGGGCGACAAGTTCATTCGCGGTTACGTCGCGGTCAAGCGCGCCGAGCACGAGAACTTCAAACGGGTGATCAGCTCCTGGGAGCGCGAGTTCCTCCTGCTTTCCGTCTGATCGGCGTGGGGCCCGGAACCCCGTCCGGGCCCTGTGTTACTTAGAGAGAGGTTTTTACGAGATGACTATCCAGACCAGCGCCAAGACCCAGCATTGGCAGGCGCTCAGCCGCGAACACCACCTGGCTCCGTTCACTGACTACAAGCAGCTGAACGAGAAGGGCGCTCGCATCATCACCAAGGCCGAAGGCATCTACCTGTGGGACAGCGAGGGCAACAAGATCCTCGATGGCATGGCCGGCCTGTGGTGCGTGAACGTTGGCTACGGTCGCAAGGAACTTGCTGAAGCCGCCTACAAGCAGATGCAGGAACTGCCCTACTACAACCTGTTCTTCCAGACCGCCCACCCGCCGGCGCTGGAACTGGCCAAGGCCATCGCCGACATCGCCCCCGAAGGCATGAACCACGTGTTCTTCACCGGTTCGGGCTCCGAGTCGAACGACACCGTGCTGCGCATGGTCCGCCACTACTGGACCATCAAGGGCCAGCCGCAGAAGAAAGTGGTCATCGGTCGCTGGAACGGCTACCACGGCTCCACCGTCGCCGGCGTCAGCCTGGGCGGCATGAAGGCGCTGCACGAGCAGGGCGACCTGCCGATTCCGGGCATCGTGCACATCCCGCAGCCGTACTGGTACGGCGAGGGCGGCGACATGTCGCCGGAAGAGTTCGGCGTCTGGGCTGCCGAGCAGCTGGAGAAGAAGATTCTGGAAGTGGGCGAAGACAAGGTCGCCGCCTTCATCGCCGAGCCCATCCAGGGCGCGGGCGGCGTGATCGTTCCGCCGGAAACCTATTGGCCGAAGATCCGCGAGATCCTCGCCAAGTACGACATCCTGTTCATCGCTGACGAAGTGATCTGCGGCTTTGGCCGTACCGGCGAATGGTTCGGCAGCCAGTACTACGGCAACGCCCCGGACCTGATGCCGATCGCCAAGGGCCTGACTTCCGGCTACATCCCCATGGGCGGCGTGATCGTTCGCGATGAAATCGTCCATACCCTGAATGAGGGTGGCGAGTTCTACCACGGCTTCACTTACTCTGGTCACCCGGTTGCGGCGGCTGTCGCGCTGGAGAACATCCGCATCCTGCGGGAAGAGAAGATCGTCGAGCGAGTGAAGGCCGAAACGGCACCGTATTTGCAAAAACGCTGGCAGGAGCTGGCCGACCATCCGCTGGTGGGCGAAGCGCGTGGCGTCGGTCTGGTGGCAGCACTGGAACTGGTGAAGAACAAGAAGACTCGTGAACGCTTCGAGAAGGGCGTGGGGATGGTGTGCCGCGAGCACTGCTTCCGCAACGGCCTGATCATGCGTGCGGTCGGAGACACTATGATTATTTCGCCACCCCTGGTGATCGAAAAATCGCAGATCGACGACCTGATCACCCTGGCGCGCAAGTGCCTCGATCAAACCGCCGCAGCCGTTCTGTCTTGAGTCTTTCACCGGACCTTTGACAGACTGCGCCTGTGCGTTGGCCAGGCTCACCGGGTGGTGACGGATCGAACTGTCCACGCCACCCGGAACATCAAAAAAACAAACGGAGCTACCCGCATGTTCAACACCCTCGGCAAATCCCTGCTCGCTGTGACTCTGGCGGGCGCTGTGGCCGGTATGGCGCAGGCAGATGACAAAGTGCTGCATGTTTACAACTGGTCGGACTACATCGCACCGGACACCGTCGATAAGTTCACCAAGGAAACCGGGATCAAGGTCGTATACGACGTCTACGACAGCAACGAGGTGCTGGAAGCCAAGCTGCTGGCCGGCAAGTCGGGTTACGACATCGTGGTTCCGTCCAACTCCTTCTTCGCCAAGCAGATCAAGGCCGGTGTCTACCAGCCGCTGGATCGCTCCAAGCTGCCGAACTGGAAGAACCTGAACCCGGACATCATGAAGACCATGGAAGTCAGCGACCCGGGTAACAAGTACGGCATTCCGTACATGTGGGGCACCATCGGCATCGGCTACAACCCGGACAAGGTCAAGGCTGCGCTGGGCGACAACGCGCCGGTCGATTCCTGGGACCTGGTGTTCAAGCCGGAAAACATCCAGAAGCTCAAAGGCTGCGGCGTGAGTTTCCTCGACTCGCCGACCGAAATGCTGCCGGCCGCCCTGCACTACCTGGGCTACAAGTCGGATAGCCAGGACCCGAAAGAGCTGAAGGAAGCTGAAGCTCTGTTCCTGAAGATTCGTCCGTACATCTCCTACTTCCACTCCTCGAAGTACATTTCCGACCTCGCCAACGGCAATATCTGCGTGGCCATCGGTTACTCGGGCGACGTGTACCAGGCCAAGTCCCGCGCCGTGGAAGCCAAGAACGGTGTGAACGTCAGCTACAAGATTCCGAAGGAAGGCGCCGGTGCGTTCTTCGACACCATTGCCATCCCGAAGGATTCCGAGAACCCGGAAGCTGCGCTGAAGTGGGTCAACTTCATTCTTGAGCCGCAGATCATGGCCGAGATCTCCGACACCGTTTCCTATCCGAACGGCAACGCCGCCGCGACTCCGCTGGTGAGCGAAGAGATCCGTAACGACCCGGGTATCTACCCGCCGGAAGATGTGATGAAGAAGCTGTACGCCTTCCCGGATCTGCCGGCGAAGACCCAGCGTCTGATGACCCGCAGCTGGACCACCATCAAGTCCGGCAAGTAATCGGGAAGTCGCCGGCGCGTCCGCGCGCCGGCTGATGTACCGGGCAGGTGGCGGGGGAGTTCGCTCCCCCGTTCTCCCGGCAGGAACTCCGTAGCTTCCATCAGTGGAATGGCTGCGCAAGTCGAGGCGCTCTCGCGCACCTGAAGGCTTTGGCGCTATCCACGGAACGGCCGTCGCCGCCAACCGACAGAAGAAGTTCAAACAACGAGAGGACTAACGTGTGCGCATTCCCTTCCGCAGAACCCTGATCGCCGCAGTCTCCGTATTCGGCCTGGCCTCGTTGGCCCAGGCGGGGCAGACCGTCCATATCTACAACTGGTCGGACTACATCGGCGAGACCACCCTGGCCGATTTCGAGAAGGAAACCGGTATCAAGCCGGTGTACGACGTCTTCGACTCCAACGAAACCCTGGAAGGCAAGCTGCTGGCCGGCCGCACCGGCTATGACGTGGTCGTGCCGTCCAACCACTTCCTCGGCCGCCAGATCAAGGCGGGCGCGTTCCAGAAGCTGGACAAGAGCCAGCTGCCGAACTGGTCGAACCTTGACCCGCACCTGATGAAACAGCTCGAGGCCAATGACCCGGGCAACCTGTATGGCGTGCCGTACCTGTGGGGCACCAACGGCATCGGCTACAACGTCGACAAGGTGAAGGCCGTTCTGGGTGTCGACAAGATCGATTCGTGGGCCGTCCTGTTCGAGCCCGAGAACATGAAAAAGCTCAGCCAGTGCGGCGTCGCCTTCCTCGATTCGGGCGACGAGATGATGCCGGCTGTGCTCAAGTACCTGGGTTTGGACCCCAACAGTACCAACCCGGACGACTACAAGAAGGTGGAAGAGAAGCTGATGGCGGTGCGTCCGTACGTCACCTACTTCCATTCCTCGAAGTACATTTCCGACCTGGCCAACGGCAACATCTGCGTAGCGGCCGGTTTCTCCGGTGACGTATTCCAGGCCGCCAACCGCGCCAAGGAAGCCGGCAAGGGCGTGAACATCGCCTACGCCATTCCCAAGGAAGGCGCCAACCTGTGGTTCGACATCCTCGCCATTCCGAAGGATGCCTCCAACCCCAAGGCCGCCCATGCGTTCATCAACTACCTGCTCAAGCCCGAAGTGATCGCCAAGGTCAGCGATTACGTCGGTTACGCCAACCCGAACCCCAAGGCTGGCGATTTCATGGATGAGTCCGTGCGCAACAATCCTGAGGTGTACCCCCCCCAGGAGGTTCTCGACAAACTCTTCGTGCAGCATGAGCTGCCGCCGAAGACCCTGCGCCTAATGACCCGTTCCTGGACCAAGATCAAGTCGGGCAAGTAAACCCGGGTCCTTCCGAGTTCCATCCGTGCGGGCACGGTGCGTCGGAGCGATCTCGGAATGCCCATTTGGCGCACGTAAACTGCGCCAGCCTGTAGTTATCCAAGCATGCCCGGCCGCGGGGGCCGGGCCTCTATGATTTGGGAGTTGTGGTAATGGCAATAGCCTCCGGTGCCTACAAGAAAGCCCTCAGCGGCGACCAGAAACCTAAAGAGGTTCTGGTAAAAATCGACCGGGTCAGCAAGCAGTTCGACGAAACGTTGGCTGTGGACAGCGTGTCCCTGGATATCAAGAAGGGCGAGATCTTCGCCCTGCTCGGTGGTTCGGGTTCGGGCAAGTCGACCCTGCTGCGTATGCTGGCTGGTTTCGAGCGTCCCACTGAAGGTCGCATCTTCCTCGATGGCCAGGACATTACCGACCTGCCGCCCTATGAGCGGCCGATCAACATGATGTTCCAGTCCTACGCCCTGTTCCCCCACATGAGCGTGGCGCAGAACATCGCCTTCGGCCTCAAGCAGGACGGCCTGCCCAAGGACGAGATCGACAAGATCGTCGACGAGATGCTCAAGCTCGTGCAGATGACCCAGTACGCCAAGCGCAAGCCGCACCAGCTCTCCGGTGGCCAGCGTCAGCGTGTGGCCCTGGCCCGCTCGCTGGCCAAGCGTCCGAAGCTGCTGCTGCTCGACGAGCCGATGGGCGCCCTGGACAAGAAGCTGCGTTCGCAGATGCAGCTGGAACTGGTAGAGATCATCGAGCGCGTGGGCGTGACCTGCGTGATGGTGACCCACGACCAGGAAGAGGCCATGACCATGGCCCAGCGCATCGCCATCATGCACCTGGGTTGCATCGAGCAGATCGGCAGCCCCATGGACATCTACGAGACCCCGGCCAGCCGCCTGGTCTGCGAGTTCATCGGCAACGTCAACCTGTTCGATGGCGATATCGTGGAAGACCTGCAGGACCACGCGGTGATCGCCTGTCCGAAGCTGGAAAACCCGATCTATATCGGCCACGGCATCAGCACCCGCGCCGAGAACAAGCGCATCACCTATGCGCTGCGTCCGGAAAAGGTCATGGTCAGCGCGCAGAAGCCCGAGAACCTGGAGCACGAAGGCTGCAACTGGGCCCAGGGCACCGTCTATGACATCGCCTACCTGGGCGGCCACTCGGTGTACTACATCAAGCTGGCCTCGGGCATGATCGTGCAGGCCTTCATGGCCAACGCCGAGCGTCACGTGGCCCGCCCGACCTGGGACCAGCCCGTGTACATCAGCTGGTATGACGACAGCGGCGTGGTACTGCAAGCATGAACATTGGCGCATCGATCCTGAAACGTATGCCACGGGGGCGGCATGCCGTCATCGGCATACCGTTCTTCTGGCTGTTCCTGTTCTTCCTGCTGCCCTTCGCCATCGTGCTGAAGATCAGCCTGGCGGCCGCTGACGTGGCCATCCCGCCGTACACCGAGGTGTTCCAGTACGCCGACCAGACGTTGCAGGTGGTGATGAACCTCGGCAACTACCTGATGCTGACGGACGACCCGCTGTACATCGACGCCTATCTCGGCTCGCTGAAGATGGCGGCGATCAGTACCTTCCTCTGCCTGCTGATCGGCTACCCGATGGCCTACGCCATCGCCCGTGCCAGCAAGGAGATGCAGACCGTCCTGCTGCTGCTGATCATGATGCCGACCTGGACGGCGATCCTGATCCGCGTGTACGCCTGGATGGGCATCCTGTCCAACAACGGCCTGCTCAACGGCTTCCTGATGTGGCTGGGCGTGATCAACGAGCCGCTGACGATCCTCAACACCAACTTCGCGGTGTACATCGGCATCGTCTACTCGTACCTGCCGTTCATGGTCATGCCGCTCTACGCCAACCTGGTGAAGCACGACATGAGCCTGCTGGAAGCCGCGTCCGACCTCGGTGCGCGCAACTTCACCCGCTTCTGGAAGATCACCGTGCCGCTGTCCAAGAACGGCATCATCGCCGGCTGCATGCTGGTGTTCATCCCGGCGGTGGGCGAGTTCGTGATCCCGGAACTGCTTGGCGGCCCCGAGACGCTGATGATCGGTAAGGTGCTGTGGCAGGAATTCTTCAACAACCGTGACTGGCCGGTGGCGTCTGCCCTTGCCGTCGTGATGCTGGCGATCCTGATCGTGCCCATCATTCTCTTTAACAAGAACCAAGCTAAAGAGCTGGAGGGCAAGGTATGAACAAGCGCTGGTCGTTCTCCAACATCATGCTGGTGTTGGGCCTGCTCTTCATCTACGTGCCGATGATCATCCTGGTCATCTACTCCTTCAACGGCTCGAAACTGGTGACCGTATGGGGTGGCTGGTCGGTCAAGTGGTACGTCGGCCTGCTCGACAACCAGCAACTGATCGGTTCGGTGTTCCGCTCGCTGGAAATCGCCGTCTACACCGCGTTCTCCTCCGTGGCGCTGGGCACCCTGGCCGCCTTCGTGCTGACCCGCATCCCGCGCTTCCGTGGCCGTACGCTGTTCGGCGGCATGGTCACCGCGCCGCTGGTCATGCCCGAGGTGATCACCGGTCTGTCGCTGCTGCTGCTGTTCGTGGCCATGGCCCAGCTGATCGGCTGGCCGCAGGAGCGCGGCATCGTCACCATCTGGATCGCCCACACCAGTTTCTGCTCGTCCTACGTGGCGGTAGTGGTGTCGGCGCGCCTGCGTGAGCTGGACCTGTCGATCGAAGAAGCAGCCATGGACCTGGGCGCCAAGCCCTGGAAAGTGTTCCTGCTGATCACCATCCCGATGATCGCCCCGTCGCTGGCGGCGGGCGGCATGATGTCCTTCGCCCTGTCGCTGGACGACCTGGTTCTGGCCAGCTTCGTGTCCGGTCCTGGTTCCACCACCCTGCCGATGGAAGTGTTCTCCGCCGTGCGCCTGGGTGTGAAGCCGGAGATCAACGCCGTTGCCAGCCTGATCCTGCTGACCGTTTCGCTGTTCACCTTCTTCGCCTGGTACTTCACCCGTCAGGCCGAAGAGCGTCGCAAGCGCGCGATCCAGGAAGCCATGGAGTCCAACGCGACCGACTGGCAGCAAAAGGGTTCGACAGCCACCGCCTGACACCGTCTTGTCGGCCGGTTGCTTCCGGCGATTGTCGAACCACGGGCCACCTTCGGGTGGCCCGTGTTTTTTTGCGCGCACGTTATTCCGAAGTGTCTGGATTTCCTGGGTTTATCGGAAAAATCTGTAAGTACAAAGCCCTACTCCGGCGAAATGGCCAACTAATATTTAACTCGTTCGGTGGCGTTTACCGGCCTCCCCCGAACCAGGGCCGGCAGCGTCAGCGGCAACTTCCAGTGAAACCATTGGCACACGTGCGGGAGAGGGCGCCCAATACAACACCCCGAGTGTTATCCCTAGGGGAAATAACGCGCCAGGGAGCTTCGGCATCTCCCGCAGCACTCTCTTTCAAGCTCCAAAACAAAACCCCGCTTTCGCGGGGTTTTGTTTTTGCAGCGGTGGATCAGCGCTTCACTGGCACCAGCCTGAGCAGGCCCTGGGTGTTGGCCTTCACCTCGGCCTCCTCGAAGTGCTGGGGCAGGTACTGGCCTTCGATGTAGGCCTGCGCCTGATCGTCATAGTGCTTGTCGAAGGGCACGCCGCTCTGGCCGACCGGGTTGATGCCCAGGCTGTGGGCGGGGTCGGCGAAGTCGATCAGACGGCGGGTGGACGGGCCGTACACCACCTGCCAGGGCGCCGGGCCGACGCGGTGCGACAGGTTGTTCGGCGTCTCGTGTCCGCCGGGCGCGGCGAAGGGGCCGACATTGAAGATTCGGTCAAGCGGCTTCTGCTGTCCCAGGGGGTGGCCGTGGGTCAGGGTGTGCGCCTTGCCCCACTGCCATTGCGCCGAATCCTGGCCCAGCGTCGCGCGCAGGTGGTCCAGGCTGGCCTTCCAGGCAGCCTTGACGATATCGGTGCGGGTTTCCTTCTGCTCTGTCTTGCGGTTGTCCCACCAGGGCGAGCTGTCATCGGCCACCAGGCGCGGCAGGGCGACATCCAGCACGCGGGTCGACAGCAGGTTGTCGAAGAAGGCGTCACCCATCTCGTCGCGCATCGCGCCCTCGGCGATCTGGTACAGCAGCTGGTTGAACAGGGTGGCGGTGACCGAGTCGACCGGATGATCGCCCTGCCAGGCCGCCAGTTGCTCGACCAGCGCCTTCTCCTCGGTCGTCGAAGCCGCCTCGCGCAGCAGCGGCAGCAACGGCTTGAGGACCCGCGGCCCGTAGCCGGTGGCGGTGTCCAGTTGCAGCGCCTGGCTGTTCTGCAGGTCCCATTTCACCGAGGTGTCGGCCAGGCGTTCGTTCAGGCGCTGGCCGCGATCGGGCAGGTTGTAGTAGCCGGGGATCGGTCGGCCATTGGCCGGGACCGGCTGGAAGTTGGCGGACACGATGTAGCCGCGCGCCGGATTCTCTTCCTGCGGGTTTTCGCTGAAGGGGTAGAAGCCGCTCTTGTCGGCCTGGCCCGTGCTGCCGTCGAGTAGGAAGTAGGGCACCACCCCGTCCGGGCGCACCGGCAGTTGCGCCGAAGCCCACCAGCCGATGTCGCCACGGGCGTTGGCCCAGATCACGTTGAGGCCCGGCGAGTGGATTTTCGAGGCCGCGGCGCGGGCCTTGTCCAGGGTGTCGGCGCGGTCGAGTTGGTAGAAGGCGTCGAGGAGCGGGTTCTGGGTTTCGAGGAAGGCCCACCACATCGCCACCGGGGTCTTGCCCGAGGCAGTGCCCAGGGCATCGTTGACCAGTGGGCCGTGGGGCGAGCTGCGCAGGGTGATCTTCACCGGTGCCTGGCCCTTGACCGCGATGCTTTGCTCCTCGCTCTTCAGGTCGACCCACTGCCCCTGGTACCAGACCTGGTTGGGGTTGTCCGGATTGACCTTCTCGGCGATCAGGTCGACGTCGTCGTTCTGGAACATGGTCAGGCTCCAGCCGAACTGCTCGTTGTGCCCGAGCGAGGCGAACGGGTTGAGGGCCTGGTAGTGCCCGTAGAGCTCGAAGCCCGGGGCGCTGGTCTGGATCTCGTACCACACCGCCGGCACTGCAAAGCGGATGTGCGGGTCGCCCGCCAGCAGTGGCTTGCCGCTCCTGGTGCGGCTACCGGAGATGGCCCAGGCGTTGCTGCCCTCGAACTGCGGCAGGCCGGCCTCTTCCAGTGCCGCGTGGCTGATCCGCGCGATGGCGCTGAGGTCCTGCCAGTCGGCGGCGGCCAGCGGGCTCGGCTTGAGCACGCCCTCCGGATGCCAGGCCAGGTCGAAGACCTTAAGGTACTCCGTCCCCAGCTGGTCGCGCACGTAGGTAAGCACCGGCTCGGTGCGGAAGGCGGCGGCGAAGCTGTAGGCCATGTAGCCGACGACGCTGACCGTATCCTCGGGGGTGAACGGTCGCTTGGGGATGCCGAGGATGTCGAACTCCAGCGGGCGCGGATGGCTGTCCTGGAACTGGTTGACGCCATCCAGATAGGCCACCAGCGCCTTCCAGGCCGGGGAGTTCTTGTCCTGGCGCGCCACATAGTCGGCGGCCTTGTCGCGAATGCGCAGGCTGCGGAACATGCGGTCGGTGTCCACCAGCTTGGGCCCCAGCACCTCGGCCAGCTCGCCGCGCGACAGGCGCCGCAGCATTTCCATCTGGAACAGGCGGTCCTGGGCGTGGACGTAGCCGATGGCCCGGTACAGGTCATCCTCGCTGCCGGCCTTGATGTGCGGCACGCCGCGCTCGTCGTAGCGAACCGTGACCTCGCTGTGCAGGCCGGCCAGGGGCAGCTGTCCGTCACGTTGCGGTTGCTTGCCGTGCAGGTACCAGCCGGCACCCGCCGCGGCGGCGGCCACGACGACAGCGAGGACAGTCAAAGTGCGTTTCATGCGGCAACTCCTTGTTGTTATGCGAGGGATTCTGCAAAGGAAGGACGTTGCCGTTCATTGACCGAATGTCTCTGGGCTGGAATTCTTTGGTCAAACTGCTGTGATCGAGCAACGAGACGCCATGTCCATCCCCGAGCTGAATTTCCCGGCCACCCCCGCGCTGACCCAGTCCGCCACACTGCGGCGACTGTTGTATGAATCGCTCGCCGACCTGGGCTTCGACCCGACCGACATCTATCGCCAGGCCCTGCAGAAGGTCCGCCTGCCGGCGCCGGCCCAGAGCGGCCGCTTGGTGCATGACGACGCGCCGCTGTTCTGGAGCACGCTCGATGAGATCACCGGCGACCGCGACATCGGCCTGCACCTGGGCGAGGTGATGAAGCCGCGCCTGCTGGACGTGGTTGGCTACCTGTTGATGGCCAGCGCTGACCTGCGCGAGGCGCTGGCGAGCTTCCTGCGTTTCCAGCACATCCTTTCCGGGGGCTTCGCCGCGCAGATGCAGGAGGAGGGCGAGCAGGTACGGCTGATCCTCGACCTCAACTACCTGGGCGTGCCGAGCCTGCGCCAGCAGATGGAATGCCTGATGCTGCTGTTCCTCAAGCTGCTGGCGTTGATCACCGACGGTGAATTTCGCGTCAGCGCGATCGAGTTCCGCCATACCGCGCCGCGCCGCCTGACCGAGCATCGGCGGCTGTATGGGCTCACCCCGCTATTCGGAGAGCCACACGATGCCGTGCTGTTCGATCGTGCGTTGCTCTCGCGTCCTTCGCGCACCGCCAACCCGGACTTGCACCGCCTGCTTAGCGCCCACGCTCGCGAGC
The DNA here is from genome assembly GCF_029203285.1 of Pseudomonas sp. PSE14. Taxonomy (NCBI): domain Bacteria; kingdom Pseudomonadati; phylum Pseudomonadota; class Gammaproteobacteria; order Pseudomonadales; family Pseudomonadaceae; genus Pseudomonas; species Pseudomonas sp. PSE14. The sequence continues at coordinate 5,618,543 of NZ_CP115669.1, read as the reverse complement.
AGTTGGGGACGTTCGACGAGAATGACCTGCTCAACCGCCTGCGCTATCTGATCGGCGTGCGGCTGGGTGCTGGGGAGTGCTCGCTGCGCAGTTGCGCGGGCGAGCTGGGCGTGCGTCCTGGGCTGCTGCAGCGCAGCCTGGCGGCCAGGGCGCAGACCTTCAGGGATGTACGAGAGGAGGTGCGCCGGCAGCGTGCCGCGCAGATGCTGGATCAGGGGATGGCGATCCGCGACGTGGCTCGCGCCTGCGGCTTCGCCGAGTTGTCGCCCTTCTACCGGGCGTTCCGACGTTGGTACTCGGCGCCGCCGGAGCGCTACCGACAATGGCTGCGCGATGGCGGTGCCGAGTCCTGAGCGCGATCAGTCGGCCAGCGGAATCTCGCGGGTCACTTCGAGCAGGGCCATGGCGTCGAGCTGGTCCTCGATCTGCAGGAAGCGCAGGGCGCGGGTGGCCGAAACTTCCTTGGCGATGCGCTTGACGTACTTCTCCTTCAGGTCCTGCTTGTCGTCCTGCAGCTCCAGCACCTGCTTCTGCAGCTTGCTGGCGTCATCATTGCTGACCGCGCCGGTGTTATAGGCGCCGGCGTAGTCGATGATGATCGACAGCGTCTTCTTGCTCAGCTTGTCGGCCTCGGTACGGTAGCTGTTGTAGATCGGCCAGAACTTCTCGCCTTCCTGCGGGTTGAGCTTCATGTTCGCTTCGACGATGCGCTTGCGCTTGTAGTCGATGTCAGCGAGGCGGTTGTTGATGGCCTCCTTGTGCTGGGCCATCACCTGGCTGCTGCTGGGCGTGTCGTCCGCGTGAGCGGCCAGCGGCAGGGCGAGAACGGCACAGAAAGCGAGGGCGGAATGAAGACGCATATGAACTCCTTGGTAGCAAGTGGCCCTTCATGGGCCAGCGCTGCAAGTGTAGCCATGGATTGGTGATCGTTTCCGGTGTTGCGTCACTACTTCTTCGCGGTGCCGGTCCAGGGGCAATAGCAGCCAACCGCCAGGGTATGGGTCGCCTGTACGCGCCGGCCCTGCACCAGCGCCTCGAGGATCGGTTCGATGAAGCTGTTGCTGGAGGTGCACACCGCGCCTTCGCTGTAGGGACCGACGTAGGCGAGATTGCCCTGGGCGTCCCAGATCGCCACGGCAGGCGTGGCGGGCAGTTGTTCGGCGCCGGGCAGGGTGGGCAGCGGGCGCATGGACTTGAGGGTGTCGGGCAGTTGCCCGTGACTGCCGGCTTTCTGCACGGCGTAGAAGTCCACGCCTTGCGGGGCGAAGCGGGCGATCAGCTCGGCGAGGTGCTGCTGGTTGCCGACGTTGCACGGGCAGGCCGGGTCCCAGAAATGCACCAGGCGGATGTGCCCCGGGCCGGCCAGCTGCGCCGGCAGCATCAGGTGGTCGCCGGAGAATAGTTGCGGCTGCTGGCTGAAGGGCCGGATGTAGCGCTTCTCGTACCAGGCGTAGGTACTGAGCAGGCCGGCGAGGCAGAGGGCGGCGATCAGCCAGCCGATAAGCGTTTTGCGGCGGGTGGACATGGCATCTCTCGCGGACGGCGGCCAGTAAGATAGCCGTCAAGCTTGCCATGATGACGGCCGCGGCTGAATATCCCAGCAGCGCACCGAGCTCCCTTTCACTTCCTGCCGATAAGCGAATCGCCCATGTCTGAAGCCTTCCAGCCCGATCTGCTGCGTCCGCTCCTGCGACCACTGACCGCAGCGACGACGGAGGGTGGCATCGCCCTGTATCAGCGTTTCTACGGGCTCGACCTGAGCGGGCGCTACCCCGGCCTGCACAGCCGCCTGGGCACGTTCGAGGCGGGCGGTTATCGCATTGCCGCGCAACTCTGGCGGCCGGCGCTGGCGCGCGGCACCCTGCTGCTGCTGCATGGTTACTACGATCACATGGGTCTGTACCGCCATGTGATCGACTGGGCGGTGGGCATGGGCTTCGCGGTGCTGGCCTTCGACCTGCCGGGCCACGGCCTGTCGGAAGGCAAGGCGGCGAGCATCGGCGATTTCTCCGAGTACCAGACGGTACTGACCGGCCTGCTCGGCCAGGCCCAGGCGCTGGATCTGCCGCAGCCGTGGCATCTGTGCGGGCAGAGTACCGGTGGGGCGATCCTGCTGGACTATCTGCTCACCGGCGAGATGCGGCCGGAGCTGGGGCGAACCATCCTGCTGGCGCCGCTGGTCCGCCCGCGCGCCTGGGGCTGGTCGAAGTTGAGCTACCAGGTGTTGCGGCCCTTCGTGGATTCGATTCCGCGACGTTTCACCGAAAACTCCACCGACCCCGAATTCCTGGCTTTCCTGCGGGATCGCGATCCCCTGCAGCCGCGCACCCTGCCGACCGCCTGGGTGGGCGCGTTGGCGCGCTGGATTCCACGTATCGAGGCCGCCTCTCCGGGCGCGCAGAGTCTGCTGGTGGTGCAGGGCGACGCCGACGAGACAGTGGACTGGCGGTACAACCTGAGGGTGCTGGAGGACAAGTTCGAGAAAATCGAGTGTCTGCTGCTCACCGGCGCGCGGCACCATCTGGCGAACGAGAGCGAGGTCTTGCGCCAGCGCTACTTCGAATTTCTCAGCGAGAGATTGGGGTAGGGAGGGAGTCCGGACGAGTGGGGGTGTGTCCTTCACTCCTTGCGCCATCTTCCTCAGGCGCCACCCCCGCTACAGCGGGAGCGATTCTAGGCGGGCGGTTCCTCGGAGTGGTCCCCAGGTGCGGTAGGTAAAGTCCGATCACTGACCGTCGGATGAAACGGACAACCCGGCGCGCAGGGCGGCCAGGGCGGCACGATAGTAGGTGCGCCCGGCCGGGGACTCGCTGAACGCAGCGAACTGGCCCAGCTCGGCATCGTCCAGCCCGCGATAGACATAGAGCAAGGTGTTATCCAGATCGGCGCCGATCTGCCCCATCAGCTTCTGCCGTTGGCCGTCGAGCATGCCTTGCGCCTGGCCGGCGCCGAGCAGGCCGGGGAGCATCTGGCTGAGGCTGTCGGCGGCGACGCTGGCCAGCGCCAGGCTGACTTCCGCGCCGGCTTCGCGGGCCGGCAGCACCTTGCCCAGGCGCTGCACCAGCTGGCGCCGTGCCTCGCTGGCCTGCTGGCGCGGCAGGCCGTTGGCGTACTTGAGCAACTGGTCGCTGCGGGTGGCGAAGGTTTCGGCGGTGGCGACCTTGCGGCCCAGGGGGGATTCGAAGAAGGTCAGTGCCGGTGTGCTGTCCGGCAGGTTCTGGCGCAGGCTGGAGAGGGCGCGCTGGTCGATGTCGGCAGCGGCGAAGCGGCGGTTGCTGTTGTCCACCAGGGCCTGGTAGAGCGCCGGGGGCAAGTTGCCCTGGTAGCGCTTCTGCGCGGCGTGCAGGGCGTCATTGAAGTGTGCGCGCTGCTCGGGCCAACCGGCGGCCTGGTAGAGGCGCTGGTAATTGTCAGCCAGGGCGGGCATGCCCAGTACCAGAAGAGTGAGGGCCAGCAGTACGCGCATTGCAACTCCTTGTGGGCGGCAGGGTTCGCTCGCCGGGGGCTATTGTCGGCAAGGCTTGCCCCGCTTGTCGAGCCACTGGCGTCGGACGTTACAATGCGCCATGGATTTCGACACCGATTCTTCCCTGCTGCAGCGCATCGTCGACGACCTCGCCGACAAGGGCTGGTCGCAGCAGGACGCCTTCCTTCCCGATGCCTTGATCGCCCAATTGGCGACGGAGTGCCGTGCCCGTGATGCGTCCGGCAAGCTGGCCGCTGCTGCCATCGGCCGGGGTGAGGGGCAGGCAGTGCGCGAAGGTATCCGTGGCGACCGCATCCAGTGGATAGAACCCGGCCAGTCCGAAGCCTGCGATCTCTATCTGCGGGCGCTGGACGAGTTGCGCCGGCTGATCAATCGCTCGCTCTACCTCGGCCTGGAAGACTTCGAGGGACACTTCGCCCTCTATCCGCCGGGTGCGTTCTACCAGAAGCACCTGGACCGCTTCCGCGACGATGATCGCCGCACCCTCTCGGCGGTGTTCTACCTCAATCCCGACTGGCGGGAAGCGCAGGGCGGCGCGCTGCGGATGTACCTGCCCGACGAGCAGACGCTGGACCTGGCGCCGATCGGCGGACGGCTGGTGGTGTTCCTCTCCAGCGAGTTCCCCCACGAAGTGCTGCCGGCCAGCCATGAACGCCTGTCGCTGACCGGCTGGTTCCGCCGGCGCGGTGATTCGTCTTTCTGAGCCGTCCGGCTCAGTGTCCCCATACCTTCAGGGTCCCGCTGATGTCCTGGATATCGCGGACTTCCAGCGTGCCCAGGCGCCCGTTGCCGACATAGAGGTCGCCGATCATCCGCACGCGGATGGTCTGCGCCGGCAGGCCGCTGGCGTTGAGTTGCTGGTTGATGCTGGTGAGGTTCGGCAGCGTCAGGGCGAGCTGTTGCTTGCCGTTGGCATTCTGCACCACGTCCACCTGCAGGGTTGGTAGCTCGATGCCGAAGATCGGCAGGGTCAGTCCCAGTTGCGCGGCGCCATACGGCAAGCTGCCGCCGCGGCCGTTGGGGCAGGCACTGGCGCTCACGCAGCCGTTATCGATGGAAACGTTGCGCAACGAGACGCTGCCGCCGCCATCATTCCAGGCGGCGCTGCCGATGTGCGCCAGTACGTCGGCGCGGATGCTGATGCCGTCCTGGCCGCTGACCGCGCCGAGGCTCGCGTTGTCGAGCGCTTCGAGGGCGGCCTGGCTGACCGACAGGTGGAGCAGCGCCGCAGCGGCTGCGGACAGGGCGAACAGGCGGGACATGCTGGGGGCTCCGAGGGGAGGGGATTGGCCGATGCGTCAGTCTGGTCAGGCGACGCCCAGGCGGCCAGTGCCGGACGGCGAATCCCGCCAAAGGTTATGCCCGGTCACCGCGCCGACGGTCGGTAGAAGCCCGTGCGCCCCGACTTTTGGCGGGTGCGAAATCCTTCGAAACGGATCGCCGATGAATGTCCTGTTACCCCGCGTGACCCGATGAAATCGAGCGGCTAGTCTGTGGCATTCGATTTGGAGTGATTGGCCCATGCAGAAGGTTCTCGTCAGCCGTTGCCTGCTCGGACATCGCGTTCGCTACGACGGTGGTGCCCACGGCCCGTTCGACCTGCTGGCGCGCTGGCTGGCCCAGGGGCGCGTGGTGCCGCTGTGCCCGGAAGTGGCCGGCGGCCTGCCGACGCCGCGCGCGCCGGCGGAAATTCCCGGTGGCCAGGGCATGGCCGTGCTGGAGCGGGTCAGGCCAGTGGTCACGGTGGATGGGGAGGACGTCAGCCAGGCGTTCCTGGCGGGCGCCGATGCGGCGGTGAAGCTGGTGCGGCATCACGATATCCGCCTGGCCATACTGAAGGCGCGCAGCCCGTCCTGTGGTCACCGCGAGAACTACGACGGCAGCTTCACTGGCCGCAAGGTCGCCGGCGAGGGCGTCACAGCCGCCGCGCTCAAGCGCATGGGCGTGCTGGTGTTCAGCGAGGAAGAGCTGGACGCCGCCGCCGTCTGCCTGGCCGGGCTGGAGGCCGGAGGCTAGAGCGCTCGAAGACATTTGAAGATGCATTCTTTTTCTTGAGGGTGCGGGGGAGCCACCTATGCTTGTGGGTTCCATGCGGGTGAACAGCTGATGTTGGGCGCGTTCCCCCGAATCCCGTGAAGAAGGAGAAACCCATGAGAACCATGTTGCCTTGCCTCGGTCTCGCTGCGCTGCTCGCCGCGTCTTCCGCGATTGCCGCCGACATGCCGCGCACCCCGGCCCCGGAAGGCGCCAAGGTGTACTTCATCGAGCCGGCCGACGGCGCCACCGTCGGCAAGACCTTCACTGTCAAGTTCGGCCTCAAGGGCATGGGCGTAGCGCCCGCCGGCGTGGATTCCCCGGCTACCGGCCACCACCACCTGCTGATCGACCTGAAGGAGCAGCCGGCGATGAACATGCCGCTGCCGATGAACGACACCATCAAGCACTTCGGCAAGGGCCAGACCGAGACCGAAGTGACCTTGCCGCCGGGCAAGCACACCCTGCAACTGCTGGTGGGCGACAAGAACCACGTGCCGTTCGACCCGCCGGTGGAGTCGCAGAAGATCACTGTCAACGTGAAGTGACTCCAGAAGGCTGATGCTTTTCGTAGGAGCGAGATTGCTCGCGAACCGCTTCGTTGTGGGGTTGTTCGCGAGCAAGCTCGCTCCTACAGGGCATGTCCTGGTACCGAAACGCCCGGTATAGAAACAAAAAAAGGAGGCCCAAGGGCCTCCTTTTTTCTTACCATCTAGCGGCGCTTAGAACAGCACGCGGCTACGGATGGTGCCGTTCACGTGCTGCAGCTTCTCCAGCGCCAGGTCCGAGTACTCGGCGTCGACGTCGATCACCACGTAGCCGACCTTGTCGTTGGTCTGCAGGTACTGGCCGGAGATGTTGATGCCGTTGTCGGCGAACACCTTGTTGATCTCGCTCATCACGCCCGGGATGTTGGCGTGGATGTGCAGCAGACGGTGCTTGCCCGGGTGCGACGGCAGGGCCACTTCCGGGAAGTTGACGGAAGAAACCGAAGTACCGTTGTCGCTGTACTTGACCAGCTTCTCGGCCACTTCCAGGCCGATGTTGGCCTGGGCTTCGGCGGTGGAGCCACCGATGTGCGGGGTCAGGATCACGCGGTCCAGGCCGCGCAGCGGGCTTTCGAACTCTTCGTCGTTGGACTTGGGCTCGACCGGGAACACGTCGATGGCAGCGCCGATCAGGTGCTCGTCCTTGATCGCTTCGGCCAGGTGGTCCAGCTCGACGACGGTGCCGCGCGCGGCGTTGATCAGGATGCCGCCCTTCTTGATGGCGCGGATTTCCTTCTCGCCGATCATCCACTGGGTGGACGGCAGTTCCGGCACGTGCAGCGAGACGATGTCGGACATGCCGAGCAGCTCGTGCAGGTTGCCGATCTGCTGGGCGTTACCCAGCGGCAGCTTGGTCACGGTGTCATAGAAGAACACTTGCATGCCCAGGGCTTCGGCGAGGACCGAGAGCTGGGTGCCGATGGAGCCGTAGCCGACGATGCCCAGCTTCTTGCCGCGGATCTCGAAGGAGTTGGCCGCCGACTTGATCCAGCCGCCACGGTGGCAGGAGGCGTTCTTCTCCGGGATGCCGCGCAGCAGCAGGATGGCTTCGGCCAGCACCAGTTCGGCCACCGAACGGGTGTTGGAGTAGGGCGCGTTGAACACCGCGATGCCGCGCTCGCGGGCGGCGTCCAGGTTGACCTGGTTGGTACCGATGCAGAAACAGCCTACGGCGATCAGCTTCTTGGCGGCATCGAAGACTTCTTCGGTGAGCTGGGTGCGGGAGCGGATACCGATGAAGTGCACATCGGCGATCTTTTCCTTCAGTTCCTCGCCGGACAGCGCGCCCTTGAGGTACTCGATGTTGGAGTAGCCGGCGGCCTTGAGGGTGTCGACGGCATTCTGGTGCACGCCTTCAAGGAGAAGGAATTTGATCTTGCTCTTGTCGAGAGAAGTCTTGCTCATCTGCTTTGAACCTGTAGTCCCGGGATGTGGCGAGAAAATGAACAGCTCTGGCCGAACCGGCCGATACCACACTTGGCGCCAAGTGGCGATCTGCGTGGGGTGCGTATGCTAGCATGTTCTCCCTTTTCCTTGCCCGGTTACGACCTGAGCTGTTCTCAGGACGACCATGAATCCTTTGAGAGTTCCTCCCATGACCCGCGAAGCCCTGATCGAATCGCTCAAGCCCCTGCTGGAGCCCGGCAAGCTGCTGACTGACGCCGATTCCCTCGAGACCTACGGCAAGGACTGGACCAAGCATTTCGCCCCGGCGCCGCTGGCCATCGCCTTCCCCAGGAGCACCGAGCAGGTCCAGGCCATCGTTCGCTGGGCCAATGAGCACAAGGTCGCGCTGGTCCCCTCGGGCGGCCGCACCGGGCTTTCCGCTGCCGCCGTCGCCGCCAATGGCGAGGTGGTCGTGGCCTTCGACTACATGAACAAGATCCTCGACTTCAACGCCTTCGACCGCACCGCGGTGTGCCAGCCGGGCGTGGTGACCAAACAGCTGCAGCTGTTCGCCGAGGAAAACGGCCTGTACTACCCGGTGGACTTCGCATCCTCCGGTTCCAGCCAGATTGGCGGCAATATCGGCACCAATGCCGGCGGGATCAAGGTCATTCGCTACGGCATGACCCGCAACTGGGTGGCTGGCCTGAAGGTCGTCACCGGCAAGGGCGACCTGCTGGAGCTGAACAAGGACCTGATCAAGAACGCCACCGGCTACGACCTGCGCCAGCTGTTCATCGGCGCCGAGGGCACCCTGGGCTTCGTGGTCGAGGCCAGCATGCGCCTGGAGCGCCAGCCGAAGAACCTCACCGCGATGGTCCTGGGCACCCCGGACTTCGACTCGATCATGCCGGTGCTGCACGCCTTCCAGAGCAAGCTGGACCTGACCGCCTTCGAATTCTTCTCCGACAAGGCCCTGGCCAAGGTCATGGCCCGTGGCGACGTACCGCCGGCCTTCGAGACCGACTGCCCGTTCTACGCCCTGCTGGAATTCGAGGCGACTACCGAGGAAGTGGCCAACGAGGCGCTGGCGACTTTCGAACATTGTGTAGAGCAGGGCTGGGTGCTGGACGGCGTGATGAGCCAGAGCGAGCAGCAGTTGCAGAACCTGTGGAAGCTGCGCGAGTACATCTCCGAGACCATCTCGCACTGGACCCCGTACAAGAACGACATCTCGGTGACCGTCAGCAAGGTTCCGGCCTTCCTCAAGGACATCGACGCCATCGTCGAGGCCAACTACCCGGACTTCGAGGTCGTGTGGTTCGGCCACATCGGCGACGGCAACCTGCACCTGAATATCCTCAAGCCCGAGAACCTGACCAAGGACGAGTTCTTCGCCAAGTGCGCGACCGTCAACAAGTGGGTTTTCGAAACGGTTCAGAAATACAACGGCTCGATCTCCGCCGAGCACGGTGTGGGCATGACCAAGCGCGATTACCTGGGGTACTCTCGCTCCGAGGCTGAAATCGGCTACATGAAGGCGGTCAAGGCGGTGTTCGATCCGAACGGGATCATGAACCCCGGCAAGATCTTCGCCGAATAAGTCGAGTTATCCAGAAGGGCCGGCTCTTTGGATAGAGGGGCCGGCCCTTCGCACGTTTGCGCCACCGGGCGCGGCGCCTCGCGCGGGAGCACGGGCTCCTGGCGAGCCTCTTCCACCCACCCGTTCAGGAGTCGGTCATGAGTTACCAGCATCAGTATGTCGATGGCACCCCGATCCATTTCACCCTGGGCAAGGTGGTGTGCGTCGGCCGCAACTATGCGGAACATGCCAAGGAGCTGAACAACCCGGTGCCGACCGAGCCGCTGCTGTTCATCAAGCCCGGTTCCTGCACCGTGTCGCCGGCCGGCGGCTTCGCCATTCCCGAGGATCGCGGCGCGGTGCACTACGAAGCGGAGATCGCCGTGCTGATCGGCAAGCCGCTGTCGCGCAAGCCCAGCGCTGAAGAGGTGCTGGATGCCATCTCCGGCTACGCACCGGCGCTGGACCTGACCCTGCGCGACGTGCAGGCCAAGCTGAAGGAAAAGGGCCTGCCCTGGGAGCTGGCCAAGTCCTTCGACGGTGCCTTTGTGCTCGCGCCCTTCGTCAGCGCCGACCACTTCCCGGACCCGACCGACATTGGCATCCGCCTCACCATCGACGGTGAAGTCCGCCAGGACGGCAACAGCCGCGACATGCTCAACCCCATCGTGCCGCTGATCCAGCACATCTGCGGGCACTTCTCGCTGCAGCCGGGCGACGTGGTGTCCACCGGCACGCCGGTCGGGGTCGGGCCGCTGCAGAGCGGCAATGCCCTGGTGCTGGAACTTCCCGGCGCCAGCCGATTCGAAAGCCGCGTGCTTTAACCCGTTGTTCCGCCGAAGGCCGCCGTTTGTGCGGCCTTCGTTTGTTGCGGGATACCTCGTTCGTGCCTACCAACAAGAGTCGCCATGACCATTTCCCTGCTTCGTCCGCGCTGGCTGCTGCTGGCACTGCTGCTCCTCCTGATCGTGCTGGCCGCTCTGACCGTCCGCTTCCATTGGGACGATCGCGCCCGTCTCTGGCTGCGTGAGCAGGACACCGGTACACAGGAGCGCGCCGAGAGCGTCTGGCTGCCCGGTTACCGCGCCGTGATCCAGGCCAAGCAACTGACCGGCGGCCTGGAAGGCCAGGAAGCCTCCGATCTGGCCTATAACCCGGTGACCCGTACCCTGTTCACCGTGACCGGCAAGAAGCCGCTGCTCGCCGAGCTGTCGCTCTCCGGCGATGTGCTGCGGGTGATCCCCCTGCTGGGCATGTCCAACCCCGAGGGCGTGGCGGTGCTGGAGAACGGCAATATCGCCGTGACCGACGAGCGCAGGAATTCGCTGACCATCTTCCATGTCGACCCGCAGACCCGCGAACTGAGCACCGAGAAACTCGCCAGTTTCGACCTCGGCCCGCGCGGCAAGAAGAACAAGGGCATCGAGGGCATCGCCTGGGACCCACGCCAGCACCGCCTGGTCCTGGGGCAGGAGCGTGATCCGCTGGCGCTGTTCAGCCTGCCCAGCGACGGCGGCCCGAGCGTGAGCGGTGCCCTGCAGCCGCTGGCCGGCGACCTGTTGATGACCAACGTTTCGGCCCTGAGCATCGACCCGCGCACCGGGCATACCCTGGTGCTGTCGGCGGAATCGCACCTGCTGCTGGAACTGGACGAAAAGGGCGAACCGGTGAGCTTCATCAGCCTGCTCGGCGGCCTCAATGGCCTGCACGACCGGATTCCGCGCGCCGAGGGCGTGGCCATCGACGAGCAGGGCACCATCTACATGGTCAGCGAGCCCGACCTGTTCTACGTGTTCAAGCGCGAGGTTGCGCCGGCCAAGGCGGATTGATCCTGGCCGGGGAGGGGCGTCTGGGGCGCTTAAGTTTGGGTTAAGCCCGGATTCAGGCTGGTTTCAGCCACCGGCACTAAGCTGACCCCATCGAAAACGCCCCAGGAGGCACTTCCATGAAACTGAGTCATCTCCCCCTGATCGCTGCCGCCGGCCTGTTCTCCACCCTCACCCTGGCCGCCGGCTACACCGGTCCGGGCAGCGATGCCGCCAAGCCGGCCGCTGCCGCCCAGGTCACCACCGTCAAGCAGGCCCAGTCCGCCGCCGACGACACCCCGGCCGTGCTGGAAGGCACCATTACCAAACGCATCGGCGGTGAGCACTACGAGTTCAAGGACGCTACCGGCAGCATCCAGGTCGAGATCGACAACGACGATTGGCCGGCGGGCGCCGGGGTTTCCGAGAACACCAAGGTGCGCCTGACGGGCGAGGTCGATCACCACAAGATGAAGGCCACCGATATCGACGTGGATCGCGTCGAGATCCTGCAGTAATTCAGCGCCAATGAAAAAGCCGCGCCGGGAATCCCGGCGCGGCTTTTTCATTCTGGCGTAGGGCCCATCGTCAACGCCGAGGTCGTTGCCGAGCGAGGCGTGACCCAGGCCAAACGGCGTATAACGCGGAGCGCTTACGCCCTGCACATCAGCCGATGCTGTCGAAGCCTTGCAGCACGTTCACGGCGTTGATGCCGATCTCTTCCACCGCGTAGCCGCCCTCCATGACGAACAGGGTCGGCAGGCCGAGCTTGCCGATGGCTTCGCCCATGCGCAGGTAGTCCGGGCTGTCCAGCTTGAACTGGGAGATCGGGTCTTCCTTGAAGGTGTCTACGCCCAGCGACACGATCAGCACGTCCGGCTTGTAGGCCGAGATCTGCCGGATCGCCGCCTGCAGCGCCAGGCTCCACACCGACCAATCGCTGCCCGAGGCCAGCGGGTAGTTGAAGTTGAAGCCTTCGCCCACGCCCTGGCCCTTCTCGTCGGCGTAGCCGAGGAAGTAGGGGTACTCAAAGCGCGGGTCGCCGTGGATCGAGGTGAACAGCACGTCGGCGCGGTCGTAGAAGATGTCCTGGGTACCGTTGCCGTGGTGGTAGTCCACGTCGAGGATCGCCACGCGGCTGGCGCCCTGGTCGAGGATCGACTGGGCGGCGATGGCGGCGTTGTTGAGGAAGCAGTAGCCGCCCATGAAGTCCGCCGAGGCGTGGTGGCCCGGCGGGCGGCAGAGGGAGAACACCGAGCGCGCGCCCTTGGCCAGTTCGGCCTGGCCGGTCATGGCGACGTTCACCGAGCTGGTGATCGCCTGCCAGGTGCCGGCGGTGATCGGCGCGCCGGCATCGAAGGAGTAGTAGCCCAGGCGGCCGTCGATGCTGTCGGGCTCCTTCTGCCGCAGGCGCCTGGTGGGCCAGGCGATCGGCAGCATGTCGTGGGTCCGGCCGGTGGCCAGCCAGTCGCGCCAGGCGTGTTGCAGGAAGCGCACGAAGCCCTCGTCATGCACCCGCAGGATCGGCTCCAGCCCGAAGTCGCGCGGGGCCTGGATGTCGCCGAGTTTCACCGCCTTGACCCGGTCCAGCACCATGTCGGCGCGACTGGGCTTCTCGAAGCAAGGGGTGAACTGGCCGCCGATCAGCTCGTGCTGACCGTGGTGCAAGCGATGGTCGTCGGTGTAGATCGTCAACATCACGCGCTCCTCATGGCGCCTGGCGGCGCCTGGTTTCTGATTGTCAGGGCGTGCTCAGCATCCGGCCCGCGCGGAGCGGGTCGGCGCCGAGCACACCGTCATGCGTTTTCCTCGAAGTTCACGCTCGGTGCCTTGCGGCGGAAACCGCCGGTGTGCACCGCCAGGTAGGTGAAGCCAACGGCGAACCAGCTCAGGCCGACGATCAGGGTCAGCTGCGACAGGCTGGTCCACAGCCACAGGGTCAGGCACAGGCCGACGAAGGGGATCAGCCCGTACTTGAGCAGGTTGGCGGCGCCACGACGGCGCTCGACGCCCAGGTAGGTGCGGATCACCGCCAGGTTGACCACGGAGAAGGCCACCAGCGCGCCGAAGCTGATCATCGAGGCCAGGGTGGTCAGGTCCAGCACGATGGCCAGCAGGGAGATCGCGGAGACCACCAGGATCGCCAGCACCGGGGTCTGGAAGCGTGCGTGCAGCACGCCGAACAGGCTGCGCGGGAGGATGCCGTCACGCCCCATGGTGAAGATGATGCGCGACACCGAGGCCTGGGACGCCAGCGCCGAGCCGATGCAGCCGGCGATATAGGCGGCGGTGAAGAAGTTGGTCAGGAACTGCCCGCCGGCCTTGAGCATCACTTCGTTGGCCGCCGAATCGGCGTTCTGGAACACGCTGCCGGGGAACACCAGCTGGCTGATCACCGCCAGCAGGGTGAACATCAGGCCGGCGATCACGGTGGTGATGATGATCGCGCGCGGGATGTCGCGGCGGGCGTCACGGGTTTCCTCGGCCATGGTCGAGACCGCGTCGAAGCCCAGGAACGACAGGCACAGCACCGCGGCGCCGGCCATCAGCGGGGCGAAGCCGGGTTTGCTGCCGTCACCGACGAAGGGCAGGCTGAAGTCGATCGGCGCGCCGCCGGCCAGGCTCTTGATCGACATCACCACGAACACCACGATGAACACCAGCTGGGCGCCGACGATGATGTTGCTCATGCCGGCCACCTGGCTGATGCCGACCACGTTGAGCACGGTGACCAGGGCGATGGAGGCGACCACGAACACCCAGGCCGGGATTTCCGGGAAGGCGATGTTCATGAACAGGCCGATGAGCAGGTAGTTGATCATCGGCAGGAACAGGTAGTCGAGCAGCAGCGACCAGCCGGACAGGAAGCCGACCCCCGGACCGAAGCTCAGGCTGGTGTAGGAGTAGGCCGATCCGGAAATCGGGTACTTGCGCACCATGAAGCTGTAGGAGGCGGCGGTGAACAGCATCGCCAGCAGGGTGATCAGGTAGGCGGTGGCGGTGCGGCCGCCGGTCATCTCGGTGACCACGCCGTAGGTGGTGAACATGGTCAGCGGGACCATGTAGACCAGGCCGAAGAAGACCAGGGCGGGCAGCCCCAGTACGCGTTTCAGGCGGGCGTCGGCGGAGGCCGCGTTACCCTGGGTGGTGTGTGCAGTGCTGGCGCTGTGTTGGCTGGCCATGGGGGATTCCTCGCGATTGTTCTGGCTCTTGTATAGGGCGCGATGGGACGGCGTTCGGTGGCCGTCCGGGTTGTCGTCGGCTACGGATCAGCCGCAGCAGCGACGACGGGCGAGGAATGAAGGGCTGTGCTGCAGGGTGACGCAAAAGCTGGTCATGGGCGTTCTCGGGGACTTTGTTCTTGTGGATAACGCGCTCGCGTTCCCTTGGGATATTCCCGCACCACTGAATGTGGCGCCGGAGCTGGCCGCCTTTCCTGCCGCTCCCTGCGCGAGCGGCCCGACTCTAGCAACCGAGGTGGCCGGGCAGAACCCTGCAAAGGGTCAAAAAGGGATCGAAATGGCCAAACTGACTGTCAGGGTCACCCGGCGCGCACCGCCGCGCCGGGTGGCTTGCGGTTATTTCTTCAGCTTGGTCCACACCTTGGAGCGCAGTTGCAGCGCCTTGGGCGAGCACAGCTGGAAGGGCTTCAAGCGGTCCAGCTTGTCGGCCGGGGTGTTGATCGCCGGGTCGTCGAACAGCTCCTTCTCCATGTACTTGTCCGAGCCTGCGATGGCGTTGTTGTACTTGGCGAAGTTGGAGGCGGCGGCGATGTTTTCCGGCTGCATCATCCAGTTCAGGAAAGCGTGGGCTTCCTTGATGTTGGTGGCGTCCTTGGGAATGGCCAGGTTGTCGATGAACAGGCGGATGCCTTCCTTCGGATAGACGTAGACCAGGCTGGCGCGCTGGGCGTGGGCGCGGTGGAAGGCTCCGTTCCACTGCTGGTGCATGGAAACTTCGCCGGCGGCCATGCGCTCGATGGTGCCGTCGCTGTTGTACATCGCCAGCATCGGCTTCTGCTTGAGCAGCAGCTCCTGGATCTTCGCCGCCTCTTTCGGGTCTTCGGTGCACTCGTTGATGCCCAGGTAGTAGGACGCCGGGGCGTAAAGCTCCTCGATGGAGTTGAGCGCCACCACCTTGCCTTTCAGCTCGGCCGGCGGCTCGAAGAAGGGCTTCCAGCTTTCCTCCAGCTTGCCGCCGGGGACCTTGGCGCTGTCGTAGCTGTAGCCGGTGGTGCCCCACAGGTAGGGCACGGTGTAGTCGTGGCCCGGATCGTAGGTCAGGGTCTTGAACTTGTCTTTCAGGTTGGCCAGGTTCGGCAGCTGCGCCTTGTCGAGCTTCTGCAGCAGGTCTTCCTTGACGAAGATCTCGATGAAGCTGTCCGAGGGCACCACCACGTCATAGGCGCCGCCACCGGCCTTGAGCTTGGCCAGCAGGGTTTCGTTGCTGTCGTAGGAGTCGAGGGTGGCGTGGATGCCGGTGTCCTTTTCGAACTTCTTCAGCAGCTCCGGCGGGAAGTAGTCCGACCAGTTGGCGAAGTGCAGGGTGCCTTCGGCGTGGGCGCTGCCGGCCAGCAACAGGCTGGCGGCGACGAGCGTGCGGGCGATGGGGGTACGGCGGAATTTCATCGGTGAAGCTCCTTGCAATGTTGTTTTGTTTTGGCGGCAGGAGGTCAGCGGCGACGCTGGCCGACGTAGTACGACAACGCAACGAACGCGATGGAAATCAACAGTATTATTGAAGAAATGGCGTTGATCTTCGGGGAAATCCCCATGCGGATGGAGCTGAAGATGTACACCGGCAAGGTAGTGGCCCCGGCGCCGGCGACGAAGTAGGTGATGACGAAGTCGTCCATCGAGATGATGAACGCCAGCATCGCCCCGGAGAGGATGCCCGGCATCAGCAGCGGGAAGGTCACCTTCCAGAAGGTCTTCCAGGGCGAGGCGTAGAGGTCCGCCGCCGCTTCGGCCAGGCGCGGGTCCATGCCTTCGAGGCGGGCACGGATCGGCAGGTAGGCGAAGGGGATGCAGAACACCACGTGCGCCAGCAGGATGGTGAACAGCGACAGCTTCAGGCCGATGAAGGCGAAGAACATCAGGGTCGCCACGGCGGTGACGATCTCCGGCACCAGCAGCGGCAGGCCCAGCACGCCGCTCATCAGACCCTGGCCGCGGAAGGTCCGGCCGCGCATGCCCAGGGCGGCGAGGGTGGCCAGCGTGGTGGAGATGATCGTGGCGAGGCTGGCGACGATCAGCGAGTTCTTCGCCGCGCGGAGAATCTCCGGGTCGTCCGCCACCACCGCGTACCACTTCAGGCTGAAGCTCTCCCACAGCGTCGCCGACTGACCGCTGTTGAAGCTCAGCACCACCAGCACGAAGATCGGGACGTAGAGGAAGGCGAAGAACAGCCAGGCCGCGGGCCGTACGCCGGTGAAACGCCAGAGCGGATTGGCCGACTTCATGGATGACCTCCCGCGGTGCCCTGCTTGAAGCGCATGCTGTAGATCATCATTGCCAGCAGTACGAAGGCTAGCAGGGCAAAGGACAGCGCCGCGCCGAACGGCCAGTTGTGCGCCGTGCCGAACTGCAGCTGGATCAGGTTGCCGATCATCAGCGACTTACCGCCCCCCAGCAGCTCGGGAATGATGTAGCTGCCCAGCGAGGGGATGAACACCAGAATGCTGCCGGCGACGATGCCGGGCATGGCCAGCGGGATGATGATCCGCTTGAGCGCCTTCCAGCGGTTGGCGCCCAGGTCGAAGGCGGCTTCCACCAGGCGCCAGTCCATCTTTTCCAGGCTGGTGTAGATGGGCAGCACCATGAACGGCAGGTAGGTGTAGAGCAGGCCGATGATCACCGCGTTGTCGGTGTAGAGCAGGCCAATGGAGGCGTCGGTGAAGCCCAGCCCGTGCAGCCCCTCGTCGATCAGTCCGCCGTTGCGCAGCAGCAGGATCCAGGCGTAGACCCGCACCAGCAGGTTGGTCCAGAACGGCACCGTGACCAGGAACATCAGCAGGTTGCGCCGGCGTTCGTCCTGCAGCGCCAGGTACAGCGCGGTGGGGAAGCCGATCAGCAGGCAGCCCAGGGTGGTCAGGATCGACAGCCAGAAGGAGCGCTGGAAGATACCCAGGTAGTCGGCGTTGAACGCCAGGCTGTCGTCCAGGTCGCGCTCCCAGAGGAAGTTGATGTAGGCCTCGACGGTGTGCTGGCCCCACTTCACGCCGCCGTAGTCCCCCGGTGCCTGGATCGACACGGCGAACATGATGCCCAGCGGCAGGACGAGGAACACCACCAGCATGATCATCGCCGGGCTGGTCAGGGCCAGGCGATTGAACAGCGATTTGCGTTCCGCTTGTGCGCGCAGTGTGCTCATTCGGCCAGCACCCGGATGGCGGTGGCGGGCACGCGGACCCGTACCCGTGCGCCCGGGGCGTGGGTGGAGTGGGCGCCGTCGCGGTTCTGCTGACGTACGCGGAAGCCGCCCTGACCGGCGACGTTGAGGTGGTACACGGTGTCGGTGCCGACGTAGACGATGTTTTCCACCACGCCTTCGAGCTGCCCGTCCTGCGCGAGCTCAGTGCGCTCCGGGCGGATCGCCAGGGTGACCTTGCCCGGCAGGGTGGTCGCCGCCGGCAGCAACTGGCCGTCGGGCAGACGCACGCTGTCGCCGCTGGATTCGCCTTCGAGGAAGTTGGTCTCGCCGATGAAGTCGGCCACCAGGCGGTTGACCGGCGCTTCGTAGATTTCCGTCGGCGTGCCGATCTGCATGACCTTGCCGCGACTCATCACCGCGATGCGGTCGGACATGGTCAGGGCTTCTTCCTGGTCGTGGGTGACGAAGATGAAGGTGATGCCGGTCTCGTGCTGCAGGCGCTTGAGCTCGATCTGCATTTCCTTGCGCAGCTTGAGGTCCAGCGCGGAGAGCGATTCGTCGAGCAGCAGCACCTTGGGCCGGCTGGCCAGGGCGCGGGCCAGGGCGATGCGCTGCTGCTGGCCGCCGGAGAGCTGGTCGGCGCGGCGTGAGCCGACATCCGGCAGGCGGACCAGGTCGAGCATCTTCTGCACGGTGGCGTCGATGTCGGCGCGGCTCTTGCCCTGCATTTCCAGGCCGAAGGCGATGTTCTGGGCCACCGTCATGTGGGGGAACAGGGCGTAGCTCTGGAAGACGGTGTTGACCGGGCGGCGGAAGGGCGGGAGGCCTTCCATCGCATCGCCGTAGAGGCGGATGCTGCCGGAGGAGGGTTGTTCGAATCCGGCGATCAGTCGCAGCAAGGTAGTCTTGCCGCAGCCCGAAGGCCCGAGGAGGGTGAAGAACTCGTTGGCGCGGATTTCCAGTGACACGTCGTCCAGGGCTTTGAGGCCTTGTCCGGGTGTACCGAACTCCATGCATATCCGCTCGATGGTGATCGCGCTGGTCATGCTGGTACCATGCAGTTAAGCAGTTGTTATTGTTGAGGTTTTACGGTTTCTGAGACCGTTTCACCTAGCTGCGGATTGATAATGACCAAGCAGCCCGAGGCGCAGAACGATAGATCAGGCCAATAAGGGATAAATCAGGCCAAGTTGAAAATAGCCTCTGGAACGTGGGAATCCAGGCGTCAGAGACGTGTCGTTCGGGGGCTTTTGTAGGAGCGAGCTTGCTCGCGAACCTTGTGATTCCGACCCTGTGTGCGATGCCATCCCTGGCTGCACGCCCCGCTCCGAAGGGAGAGGGGGCCGTTCGGCGCGCGTTGCAACGCCAGATAGGTACCGTTCCCGACTCACCCCCGATACAAGCTCGGACTCGACCCGCTCCAACGCTGGAAGGCATGGCGGAAGCTGGCCGTCTCGCTGTAACCAAGCTGCTCGGCGATCAGGTAGATCGGCAGGTCGGTGTCCTTGAGCAACTGCCGCGCGCGGTCGAAGCGCACCTCGTCGAGCACCTGTTGATAACTGGTGTTCTGCTGTTGCAGATGGCGGCGCAGGGTGCGGGTGGAGCGGTGCAGGTGGCGCGCCACGGCGTCCAGGTTGGCGGTGTCCTGCAGATGGCTGGCCAGGTGTTGGCGCAATTGCTCGATCACATCGCCACGGCTACTGAGCGTCGCGCTCATGCGCAGGCATTGCTGCACGCCGTTGTGGCAGCTCACCGGGTCGGCCAGCGGCAGCAGGCGGTCCAGCAGCGCCGGGCTGAAGCACAGGGCGCTGGTTGGCGCGCCGAACTCCACCGGGCAGCCCAGGCGTTCGGTGTAGGTTGCCGCGTGCAGCGGCGGGCGGTAGGCCAGCAGCAGGCGACGCGGGCGCACCGATTCGCCGAGCAGGTCGCGGATCACCGTGAGCATCGAGGTCAGGCACAGTTCGGTATTGAACACCGTCAGTTCCGGCGCGTAGCGGTAGCCATCGGCGCTCAGGTGCACCTCATCGTCCCGTGGCACCAGGGCCAGGCGGAAGTAGGTGCCAAGCAGGTCGGGAAAGGACAGCGCCAGTTGCAGCGCGTCGCGCAGGGTGCGGCTGGCGAGCATGCTGTAGCCGAGGATGCCGTAGGCCGAGACATGCATGCGCAGGCCGAGATAGAGGCCCAGGGCCGGATCGTGGTGACAGCTCAGGGCGTTGGCGAAGACCCGCAGTTCCTGGGCGTGGGTGATCAGCTTGTGCGGGGTCAGCAGGTCCGCTTCGTCGATGCCGCTGCCCTCCAGCAGCCGCTGGCGCGGTATGCCCGCATGATGCAGCACTTCGGTGGCGAGTACCACGGTGTGCAGGGTGGCTTGCTGGCGTTGTTCGGGAAGCAGGGACACGGCCATCGGTACACCTTCGGGGATGATCGATCGGTCTTGCGCTAACCTGACTCTAGCCTGCGGGCATTTCCCCTGCCGCCTTTAAGTTTGGCTTCAGCCCAGGCTGCGAAGCTGCGCGGCCTTTCCGAGAACATCGAGTCCCCCATGCGCCGCCTGCTCAAACCCCGTCGCCTGCTTCCGCTACTGGGGCTGCTGGCCCTGGCCGCCCTGCTCGCGCTGGGCCAGAGCTTGCGCGTCTACGAGCGCATCTGGTTCAAGTTCAACGAATGGCGGCATGCGGCGCACTGGCAGGATCAGTCGATCTGGCTGCCCGGCTATCGAGTGCTGATCGAGGCGCAACCCATCGAGGGGCTGGCGGACAACGTCTCGGCGCTGACCTACGACCCGGACCGGCAGACCCTGTTCACCGTCACCAACAAGCGCAACGAGCTGATCGAGCTGTCGCTGGAGGGCGAGGTGCTGCGCAGGATCGCGCTGCACGGCTTCGGCGATACCGAGGCCATCGAGTACATCAGCCGCAACGTCTACGTGATCAGCGACGAAACCCACCAGCGGCTGCTCCGCGTCGAATTGCGCGACGACACGACGCAACTGCGCGCCGAAGACGCACAGCAGCTGGCCCTGGCGCTGGGGCGCGGCGGCAACAGCGGCTTCGAGGGGCTGGCCTACGATTCGCTGGGCAAGCGCCTGTTCGTCGCCAAGGAGCGCAATCCGGTGCATATCTATGAGGTGCGCGGCTTCCCCTACGAGCAATCGCAGGAGCCCTTCGCGGTGCACGTGGTGGAAGATCTCGAGCACAACCGCAACCTGTTCGTCCGCGACCTTTCCAGCCTGCAGTACGACGAGCGCAGTGGGCACCTGCTGGCGCTGTCCGACGAATCGCGGCTGGTGCTGGAGCTGAGCGCCGAGGGCGAGCCGATCAGCTCGCTGTCGCTGCTGCGCGGCATGAGTGGCCTGCGCCGCAGCGTGCCGCAGGCCGAGGGTATCGCCATGGATGACCAGGGCACGCTGTACCTGGTCAGCGAGCCCAACCTCTTCTATGTGTTCAGAAAGCCCATGCCAATGGAGCCACGGTAATGAAGTCGTTACAGTGCTGCTTTCCGATACGAAGTATGGCGTTTTGCCAGGATCGGCCATGAATATCTTCCAGGAAGCGCTGATCAACCGGCGCTTGAAAAAATCACTCGACAGCCACCAGTGCCGCCTGGCCGGCGGCATCAAGTCCCTGCGCGATGGCGCCCAGCTCATCCTCGAGCCGGGGGTGAAGATCGGCAAGACGAAGATCTTTTCGCCCAGGCTGGCCATCGGGGCCTACAGCGATATCGTCAGCGGCAGCGAGTTCCGCCATGTCTCGCAGATCGGCCGTTACTGCTCCATCGCTACCGCGGTGGTCATCGGCCAGGCGCGCCAGTCCCACCCCATCGACTGGCTGACCACCCATCACTTCGCCTCCAACCCCAAGCTGATCAAACGTCCGATCAAGCGCGAGCATCCCTACCACCCCGCGGTGATCGGGCACGATGTGTGGATCGGTCGCGATGTGTTGATCCTGGATGGGGTCAAGATCGGCACCGGTGCCATCATCGGTGCTCAGTCGCTGGTCAACGCCGATGTGCCGCCCTACGCCATAGTCGCCGGCACCCCGGCGCGGGTGATCCGCTATCGCTTCGAGCCCGAAGTGATCGAGGGTCTGCTGGCCAGCCACTGGTGGGAGTTGCCGCTGGATGTCCTGGGCGAACTGCCGCTGGATGATCCGCAGACCTGCCTGGCGACACTGCAAAACAGAACGCCGCCAGCGGCAGCCCATCCGCGGCGTCTGCGAATCGATTCGGAGCCCTTCCGCCTGCGGATTATTCCCGCCGTGGAAGCCGCGCAGGCTGCTTCGCTCGACGCTTCCGGCACTTAGCGAAAGAAACGAGGCGCCCCAGGGCGCCTCGCCTTGCCTCGGTCAGAACTGCCACTGCACCCCGAGCGAATAGGACGCCTGGCTGCCTTCGCTATGGGCGAAGCGCGTATTGGCCTCGGCGAACACGCCCAACTGCTCGGTGACCGCCAGCAGTGCGCCGGCCTGGGCCCGGCCGAAGTCCTTGTCCACATCGCCCAGATCGGCGACACGGGTGCGGCCATCGCCCAGGGCGGTCAGCGCGATGTCGTCCAGGCGACCGTCCGCCAGTTCCTTCACCCAGCGCACGCTGGCGTAGGGTTTCACGGCCATCCGGTTCCCCAGCGCCAGTTCGCCGCGCAGACCCCAGCCGAGGCTGGCTTCCAGCGAGTCGTAGTCCTGCTCCTCGAAGCCCAGCGCGGTGCGCAGGTCGTCGTCTTCGTCGAAGTCATCGATGCGGTAGTGCACGTAGTCCAGTCCGCCCTGCGGACCGGTCTTGATGCCGGCGATGTCGAAGTCGTAGCCGCCGTCGACGCGGGCGCCCCAGAACCAGGCGTTGGTATCGCCGTCGATGCGCTGGTCGAGCAGCACCGGCCCGCCCTTGGCCTGCAGATAGACCGCACGCTTGCTGTCGAGGTCGCTGTAGCCGGTGCTCAGCTCGCCGCCGAGCCAGGCCGGGCCGCCGTCGTTGAGCAGGCCGTAGAGCCCCAGTTGCCAGGTTTCCGCTTCCAGGCGGGCACTGTGGTCCAGGTTGTCGCGGCTGCGCTGGAAGCTCAGGCTGCCGCCGAGGGTCAGTGCTTCGCTGGCGCGGTAGTCGCCCAGCAGGTGCACGCCGGCGCGGTGCGAGCGCGGGTCGCCGGGCATGTCGAAGCCGCTTTCCGGGGTGGTCTCGCCTTCCACGCCGACCTCACCATCGAAGCTGCCCACGGTGCGCGGGCTGCCCAGCAGCGTCAGCCAGCGGCGGTCGTGCATCCGGGTCAGGGCCAGGTGCTGGCGCTGCAGCTGGTCTTCCATCTGCCGCGCCATCGCGCCGCCGGAAGCGGTGGAGGCCAGCAGGTCGGCATTGGTCAGCTCCAGCACCAGGCGCGTGAGCAGGCGCGAGAAGTCGCGCAGGCGCTGGTCGATGCGTTCCTGGCCGAAGGCGCCGGTGAGCACCTGCTCGTTGTCCAGCGCCGGGTTGTGCCAGGTGGCGCCGCCGGGGATGGCCGGGTTGTCGGTCTGCTCGTAGCCGTCCAGCTCGCCCAGTTCCCAGTTGGTCGCCTCGATGAACAGCACCGGGACGTTCAGGCCCTCGAAGCTTTCGCCGTCGCTGCAGCAGCCGGTGCCGGCGGGGTATTCCTCGTTCAGGCCGGGGTTGGTGAACAGCGGGATCTTCAGCTCCTGGGCGATGCGCAGGAGCTGGTCGCGGTAGGCGCCCAGCGCTGGATTGTCCACGCTGTTGAAGCCGGCGTGGGCGTACATCTTGTCGCCGGTGATCAGGCTGTCGAGGTTGATCATCCCCAGCAGGTTGCTGCGTTGCTCGTCGCTCAGGGAGGCGACGTAGGCTCGGGAGCCGCGCAGACCTTCCTCTTCGGCGCCGAAGCCGACCACTTCCAGGCCGTTCTCCAGCTTGATGCCGCCCAGGTTTCGGGCGATTTCGGTTAGCACCGCGGCGCCGGAACCGTTGTCGTCCAGGCCCTGCAGGGTCGGCCGGCCGTAGTAGGTGTCGTAGTGGGCGCCCAGCACCACGTACTGGCCGCTGCTGCCCGGGGCGCTGGCGATGACGTTCTGCGAGCTGCGGCTACCGGCCCAGGTGAAGTCCTGCACCTGCGTCTGGTAGCCGAAGCCCAGGCGCGACTGCATCAGCGCGGTGGCGCCGGCGAAGCTGGCGGTGCCGCGGTAACGGCCGGGGTAGTCGTTGATCAGGGTGTCGAGGGTATCCCCGGCGTAGTCCCCGTACTCGTAGGCGCTGGCATCGATCGAAAACGCGGCGCATCCCAGGCTGACCGCAACGGCTAAGGGTTTGAACACGGCACTTTCCTCTGTGTCGATTGGAATCGCATCGGTCTTGATGCGTGCGCCGGAGGAAAGCAGGATGTGCGCCGTTTCGCCGAAGATGCTTGGAAATTGACGCCTGAGTGATAGAGAGTGTCGCGTCACTGTAACAATGGTGATACACGGCCGGCCTGCTGGCCAGCCGTGTCCGGGCGGGGTTATTCGACGCTCCCCGAAAGGGGGCGCCTCAGGTTTCGTCGCTGACCGGCGCCTCGGGCGCGTAGCGCTTCACCGCGGCCACGCCGTTCTCGGCGTTGGCCTGGCTTGCGTACATCTGGCTCTGGCCGACGACCTGGCCGTTGGTGGCCTTGAGCACGAAGTAGTGCTTGCCGTTGGAGGCAGTCTTCACTTCGAAGGCGCCTTCGCGCTGGGAGTTCTTGCGTACCGACTCGATGCCGTCCTGGGCCGAGGCCTTGGCCTTGTACAGCTCGCTGGTCAGCACGATCTCGCCGTTGCTGGCGTGCAGGTTGAAGTGGAACTGGCCATCACTGGCCTTCTTGAGATGGTACTTGCCGGCCATGCCGTTTTCTCCGTGGGGTGGAAGGTATCCCCCAGCGTAGACGGCTGCGCGCGGAAAGGAGCGCCATCGGCTGGATGGCGCCCCTCGGGCTCAGACCTTGAGGGTCTTCACACCTTCGGCGGTGCCGAGCAGCAGCAGGTCGGCCGGACGCGCGGCGAACAGGCCATTGGTGACCACGCCGACGATGTTGTTGATCGCCTCTTCCAGCTGTACCGGGCTGTCGATGCGCAGGTTGTGCACGTCGAGGATGATGTTGCCGTTGTCGGTCAGCACGCCCTCGCGGTACACCGGGTCGCCGCCCAGCTTGACCAACTGGCGGGCCACGTGGCTGCGGGCCATGGGGATGACTTCCACCGGCAGCGGGAAGGCGCCGAGGATCGGTACCAGCTTGCTGGCGTCGGCGATGCAGATGAACTGCTTGGCCACCGCGGCGACGATCTTCTCGCGGGTCAGCGCGGCGCCGCCGCCCTTGATCAGTTCCAGGCGCTCGTTGGTCTCGTCGGCGCCGTCGACGTAGAACTCCAGCTCGCTGACGGTGTTCAGGTCATAGACCGGAATGCCGTGGCCCTTCAGGCGCGCGGCGGTGGCTTCGGAACTGGCCACGGCGCCGTCGAACTCGGCCTTGTGCCTAGCCAGCAGATCGATGAAGAAGTTGGCGGTGGAGCCGGTGCCCACGCCCACGATGCTCTTGCTGTCGAGGTGCGGAAGAATGTGGTCGACGGCGGCTTGGGCCACTGCCTGCTTGAGCTGATCCTGGTTCATGGCGGACTGTCTTCTGGATGGTCGGCGCGCCGGGCGCCCGGGAAGGTACGAAGGGTCGGATTATAGCGGCCGCGAGCGCCTGGGTGTTGCGCCGCCGGGCAACTGTTATGGTCAACTGCGCGCGGATTGTTCGGTGGCCCGCCCGGCGCCGGCTGGAGTAGACTCGCAACTCCTCGAAAATGCCGCCGAATGTGCCCTTCCGATGCTCGAACAATACGTCAAGAAGATCCTCACCTCGCGTGTCTACGACGTTGCCGTGGAAACGCCCCTGCAGCCCGCCCGCCAGCTCTCCGAGCGCCTGGGCAACCAGATTCTGCTCAAGCGCGAAGACCTGCAGCCGGTGTTCTCCTTCAAGATTCGCGGCGCCTACAACAAGTTGGCGCAGCTGACTCCGGAAGAACTGGCGCGCGGCGTGGTCACCGCCTCGGCGGGTAACCATGCCCAGGGCGTGGCGCTGGCGGCCCGTGAGCTGGGGATCAAGGCGACCATCGTGATGCCGCGCACCACGCCGGAGCTGAAGGTGCAGGGCGTGCGCGCCCGCGGCGGCAAGGCCGTGCTGCACGGCGATGCCTTCCCTGACGCGCTGGCGCATTCGCTGAAGCTGGTGGAAGAGAAGGGCTACGTCTACATCCACCCCTACGACGATCCGGAAGTGATCGCCGGCCAGGGCACCGTGGCGATGGAAATCCTCCGTCAGCATCCGGGCCGCCTGGACGCGATCTTCGTCCCGGTTGGCGGCGGCGGCCTGATCGCCGGCATCGCTGCCTACGTCAAATACCTGCGCCCGGACGTCAAGGTGATCGGCGTCGAGCCGGATGACTCCAACTGCCTGCAAGCCGCCATGGCCGCCGGCGAGCGCGTGGTGCTGGGGCAGGTCGGGCTGTTCGCCGACGGCGTGGCCGTGGCGCAGATCGGCCAGCACACCTTCGACCTGTGCAAGGACTACGTCGATGAAGTGATCACCGTCAGCACCGACGAGATCTGCGCGGCGATCAAGGACATCTACGACGATACCCGCTCGATCACCGAACCGGCCGGAGCGCTGGCGGTGGCGGGCATCAAGAAG
Source organism: Pseudomonas sp. PSE14 (assembly GCF_029203285.1). Lineage (NCBI taxonomy): Bacteria > Pseudomonadati > Pseudomonadota > Gammaproteobacteria > Pseudomonadales > Pseudomonadaceae > Pseudomonas > Pseudomonas sp. PSE14. The sequence goes on along the minus strand of NZ_CP115669.1, from coordinate 5,592,667 downwards.
TACGTGCAGCGCGAGAGCGCCAGCGGCCAGACCCTGGTGGCCATCGATTCGGGCGCCAACATCAACTTCGACCGCCTGCGCCATGTGGCCGAGCGTGCCGAACTGGGCGAGAAGCGCGAAGCGATCATCGCGGTGACCATCCCTGAGCGCCCGGGTAGCTTCAAGGCTTTCTGCGAAGCCATCGGCAAGCGCCAGATCACCGAGTTCAACTACCGCTACAACACCAACCAGGAAGCGCACATCTTCGTCGGCGTACAGACCCACCCCGACAACGACCCGCGCGAGGCGCTGGTGGAGCAGCTGCGTGGCCAGGGCTTCCCGGTGCTGGACCTGACCGACAACGAGCTGGCCAAGTTGCACATTCGCCACATGGTCGGCGGCCACTCGCCGCGGGTCAGCGGCGAGCAGGTGTTCCGCTTCGAGTTCCCCGAACGGCCGGGCGCGCTGTTCAACTTCCTCAACCGCCTGGGCGGGCGCTGGAACATCACCATGTTCCACTACCGCAACCACGGCGCGGCGGACGGTCGCGTGGTCGCTGGCCTGCAGGTGCCGGACGATGAGCAGCACCTGGTGGCCGCAGCGCTGGAAGAGATCGGCTACCCGTACTGGGATGAAAGCGACAACCCGGCCTATCGCCTGTTCCTCGGCTGACGCCGGGGAGCAGGGCCGCCGCGGCGGGTGCTAGTCTTCGCTGAACGCAGGATTGTTCACAGGAACGCATGACCATGGAAAGCTACCAGACCTTCCGAATCCTCCACGGTGTCGCGGCGGTGCTGCCGTTTCTCGCGATCATCGGCCTGGCCTGGTACGGCTGGCGCAGCTGGCGCGGTGGCGACGCGGGGAAGATCGCCACGGCGCTGCAACGTATCGGCCTGGCCGGCTGGGTGCTGGTCGCCGGCAGCATCGCCAGCCTGCCGGTCACCGGCTGGCAGATGGTGCACGGCGCGGGCCTGCCGCTGGGGCAGACCTGGCTGCTGGGCAGCGCCTGCCTGCTGATCGTCGCCACGCTGTTCTGGCTGCTGTTCACCACCCGTCTGTGGCGCATCCGTGGGCTGGCCCTGGCCGCCCAGGGCAGCGGCGAGCCGATTGCCGCTGGCGCGGCACGGCAGTGGAAGTTCGGCCTGGTGTTCTTCGTGCTCGCGCTGCTGTGCGTGATCGCCATCCTGGTGCTGATGATCAGCAAGCCGGTCTGACGCGCACTCCGTGAGCGTCTACCTGCTGCTCAAGACCCTGCACATCCTCTCTTCCACGCTGCTGTTCGGCACCGGCCTGGGCTCGGCCTACTACGCCTGGCGCGCGTGGCGCAGCGGCAGCCTGGAGGCGATCCGGGTCACCTTCCGCCACCTGGTCACCGCAGACTGGCTGTTCATCGCCACCACGGCGGTATTCCAGCCGCTGAGTGGCATGGCCATGGCGCATCTCGCCGGCTGGCCGCTGGATTCGGGCTGGCTGCTGTGGAGCCTGTTGCTGTATGTGTTTGCCGGCGCCTGCTGGCTGCCGGTGGTCTGGCTGCAGATCCGCGTGCGGGACATGGCCGAGACGGCGCACCGGGAAGGTGCGGCGCTACCGCCGCAAGCCTTTCTCTATATGCGCTGGTGGTTCGCCCTGGGGTGGCCGGCGTTTCTGGCCTTCCTGGCGATTTTCCATCTGATGGTGAACAAGACGCTCTGAGGTGGCTCAGTCGCGCAAGCTTATCACCGGCCAGCCGCGCGAGAGGGCAGTGGCGCGCAGGGTGTCGTCCGGGTCGACGGCGACCGGGTTGGCCACCCGTTCCAGCAGCGGCAGGTCGTTGCGCGAGTCGCTGTAGAAGTACGCGTCATCCAGCTTCAGGCCGGTCTCGTCGAGCCAGCGTTGCAGGCGGGTCACCTTGCCGCCCTGGAAGCAGGGCACGTCGAAGGTGCGGCCGGTGTAGAGACCGTCCTTCATCTCGCACTCGGTGGCGATCAGCGTTTCCACGCCCAGCCGCTCGGCGATGGGGCCGGTGACGAAGCGGTTGGTGGCGGTGATGATCACCAGCTTGTCGCCGGCGGCGCGGTGCTCGGCCAGCAGGGCCTCGCCCTTGGCCAGGATGATCGGCTCGATGACCTCGTCCATGAACTGGCGGTGCCAGATCGCCAGCTGTTCCAGGCTGTTGCGGCCCAGGATGGCCTGGGTAAAGGCCTGGTAGGCGAACACGTCCAGGGTGCCAGCCACATAGTCGGCGTAGAAGGCGTCGTTGCGCGCCTGGTACTCGCCAGCGTCGACCAGGCCACGCTGGCATAGCCATTCGCCCCAGCTGTGGTCGCTGTCACCGGCCAGGAGAGTGTTGTCGAGATCGAAGAGAGCCAATCGCACGTCGAATTACCAAGGGTTGCCTATGCTGAAAAGTCGCCTAGAGTAACGGCTTTTGTCGGCCCTGCACATGACGCCGCGCCTCGCGTTGCCGCTGTCACAAGCTTTGTGGAACAATGCGGGCACACGCGATTTCGAGGATGTACCGCCGTGATCGATCCCGATGGTTTTCGCCCTAATGTCGGCATCATCCTTTCCAACGATGTCGGACAAGTATTGTGGGCACGGCGTATCAACCAGGAAGCCTGGCAATTTCCCCAGGGCGGCATCAACGCCCGCGAAACCCCTGAGGAAGCGCTGTTCCGCGAATTGAATGAAGAAGTCGGCCTGGAAGAACAGGACGTACGGATTCTTGCCTGTACCCGTGGCTGGCTGCGTTACCGCCTGCCGCAACGCCTGGTGCGGACCAACAGCCAACCGCTGTGCATCGGGCAGAAACAGAAATGGTTCCTCCTGCGCCTGACCGGCGAGGAAAGCCGGGTGCGCATGGATGTGACCGGCAAACCGGAATTCGATGGCTGGCGTTGGGTCAGCTACTGGTACCCGCTGGGCCAGGTCGTGACCTTCAAGCGCGAGGTCTACCGCCGGGCCCTGAAGGAATTGGCACCGCGCCTCCTGGCGCGCGACTAGCACGCAAGTTCAAGGAGTTAGACCCCCACGCCATGCTCAACACGCTGCGTAAGATCGTCCAGGAAGTGAACTCCGCCAAGGACCTCAAGGCGGCGCTGGGCATCATCGTGCAGCGCGTGAAGGAGGCCATGGGTACCCAGGTCTGCTCGGTCTATCTGCTGGACGCCGAGACCAACCGCTTCGTGCTGATGGCTACCGAGGGCCTGAACAAGCGCTCCATCGGCAAGGTCAGCATGGCGCCGAACGAGGGCCTGGTCGGCCTGGTCGGCACCCGCGAGGAGCCGCTCAACCTCGAGAACGCCTCCGAACACCCCCGTTACCGCTACTTCGCCGAGACCGGCGAGGAACGCTACGCCTCCTTCCTCGGCGCGCCGATCATCCACCACCGCCGGGTGATGGGCGTTCTGGTGGTGCAGCAGAAGGAGAAGCGCCAGTTCGACGAAGGCGAGGAAGCCTTCCTCGTCACCATGAGCGCGCAGCTCGCCGGCGTAATCGCCCACGCGGAAGCCACCGGCTCGATCCGCGGCCTGGGCAAGCTCGGCAAGGGCATCAGCGAAGCCAAGTTCGTCGGCGTCCCCGGCGCTCCCGGCGTGGCCGTGGGCAAGGCCGTGGTGGTGCTGCCGCCGGCCGACCTGGAAGTGGTCCCGGACAAGCCCATCGACGACGTCGAGGCCGAGGTCGAGCTGTTCAAGCAGGCCCTTGAATCCGTCCGCGAGGATATGCGCAATCTCTCCAGCAAGCTGGCCACCCAGCTGCGCAAGGAAGAGCGCGCCCTGTTCGATGTCTACCTGATGATGCTCGACGACGCCTCCATCGGCCTCGAGGTCAAACGCATCATCCGCTCCGGCCAGTGGGCCCAGGGCGCCCTGCGCCAGGTGGTGATGGAGCACGTGCAGCGCTTCGAGCTGATGGACGACGCCTACCTGCGTGAGCGCGCCTCGGACGTCAAGGACATCGGCCGCCGCATCCTCGCCTACCTTCAGGAAGAGCGTCAGCAGTCGCTGACCTACCCGGACCAGACCATCATCGTCAGCGAGGAGCTGTCGCCGGCCATGCTCGGCGAGGTGCCCGAGGGCAAGCTGGTGGGCCTGGTGTCGGTGCTCGGCTCGGGCAACTCCCACGTTGCCATCCTCGCCCGCGCCATGGGTATTCCCACGGTCATGGGCGCGGTCGACCTGCCGTATTCCAAGGTCGACGGCATCGACCTGATCGTCGACGGCTACCACGGCGAGATCTACACCAACCCGTCGCCGCAGCTGGTCAAGCAGTACGGCGAAGTGGTCGCCGAAGAGAAAGAGCTGAGCAAGGGCCTTGCCGCGCTGCGCGAACTGCCCTGCGAGACGCTGGACGGCCATCGCATGCCGCTGTGGGTCAACACCGGCCTGCTGGCGGACGTGGCGCGCGCCCAGGAGCGCGGCGCCGAAGGTGTAGGCCTGTACCGCACCGAAGTGCCGTTCATGATCAACGACCGCTTCCCCAGTGAGAAGGAACAGCTCGCCATCTACCGCGAGCAGCTTTCTGCCTTCCACCCGCTGCCGGTGACCATGCGTACCCTGGACATCGGCGGCGACAAGGCGCTGTCCTACTTCCCGATCAAGGAAGACAACCCCTTCCTCGGCTGGCGCGGCATCCGCGTCACCCTCGATCACCCGGAAATCTTCCTGGTACAGACCCGCGCCATGCTCAAGGCCAGTGAAGGCCTGGACAACCTGCGCATCCTGCTGCCGATGATTTCCGGCACCCACGAACTGGAAGAGGCGCTGCACCTGATCCACCGCGCCTGGGGCGAGGTGCGCGACGAGGGCGTGGACATTCCCATGCCACCGATCGGCATGATGGTGGAGATCCCCGCGGCGGTGTACCAGACCCGCGAACTGGCGCGTCAGGTGGACTTCCTCTCGGTCGGCTCCAACGACCTGACCCAGTACCTGCTGGCGGTGGACCGCAACAACCCGCGCGTCGCCGACCTCTACGACTACCTGCACCCGGCCGTGCTGCAGGCGTTGAAGAAGGTGGTCGACGACTCCCACGCCGAAGGCAAGCCGGTGAGCATCTGCGGCGAAATGGCCGGCGATCCGGCGGCCGCCGTGCTGCTGATGGCCATGGGCTTCGATTCGTTGTCGATGAACGCCACCAACCTGCCTAAAGTGAAGTGGTTGCTGCGGCAGATGACCCTGTCCAAGTCCCGCGAGCTGCTCGGCCAGCTGATGACCTTCGACAACCCGCAGGTCATCCACAGCTCGCTGCACCTGGCGTTGCGCAACCTCGGCCTCGGCCGCGTGATCAACCCGGCGGCGACCATCCAGGCCTGACGCCGGGCCCCATGCCCTCCCGGATGCGGGAGGTACCCAGACGGTGAGGCCGGTCACCGGCCAAGGCGAAGCTTATGGATGAGCTCGACGTCAGTCCCGGCACGGACTCCCACGACAGTGCCCTGACCCTGCGCCTGGCTCTGAAGATCGTCAGCGATGGTATCTGGGACTGGCACATCCGCACCAATCACGTCAGCCGCAGCCCCGGCTGGTACAGCATGCTCGGCTACGACACGGACAGCCTGCCGGAGAACGTCGCGACCTGGCATGAGGTGATCCACCCGGACGACTTCGAGCAGGTGATGCGCGGCTTCAACGCCTATGTCGAGGGGCGCAGCGAGCAGTATGCCGAGGAATACCGCTGTCGCTGCCGCGATGGCAGCTACCTGTGGGTCAGCGATCACGGCCGCTTCGTCGAGTTCGACGAGACGGGGAAGGCGACCCGGATGATCGGCGCCCATCGCAATATCCACGAACGCAAGCTGGCCGAACTGGCCTTGCAGCAGAAGAATCTCGAATTGCAGCAGCTCAACCAGCAGCTCGAAGCGCTGGTCGAAGCGCGCACCGAGGCGTTGCGCCGGGCCAACGAGGCGCTGGTCGAGCAGGCGGCAGAGGCCCTGCGCCTCGCCGAGATCGACCCGCTGACGCAGATCGCCAACCGCCGCCGTTTCGAACAGCAGATGCATGCCGAATGGCAGCGCCTGCAGCGCCATGGCCACGCCTGCGCGCTGATGATGTTCGACCTCGATCATTTCAAGCGGGTCAACGATCGCCTGGGACATCAGACGGGCGACCGCGTACTGGTGGCGGTGGCGGACGTGGTGCGGCAGCAGTTGCGAGAGGAGGACTGCTTCGCCCGCTGGGGCGGCGAGGAGTTCATCGTGTTGCTGCCGGAAACCAGCCGCGACGCCGCGCGGGAGCTGGCCGAACGGCTGCGCTTGAGCGTTCGCCGGGCCGACGCCTCGCTACCGGTGCAGTTGACCGCCAGCTTCTCGATCACCGCGATGCATTCCGGCGAGGACCTGATGGCGCTGATGCGCCGGCTGGACGACGGGCTCTATCGCGCCAAGCAGCAGCGCGACTGCATCGTGACCTGCTAGAGGCTCAGGCGTACGTCGCCCAGGCGCGCGCCGCTGGGGCCGAAGCTGCGTTCCAGCAGTTCGCGGCGACCGTCGGCGTGAACGATCAGCGCCGTGCTGGCGCGGGTGCCGTAGTTCGCGCTGGCGATGAACACGCTCGACAACAGCTTTTCGGTGGCCAGGCCCACGCCGGTCTCGGGCAGTTCTGCGTCGCTGGCCTGGCGCTCGTCGGCCAGCAGGGCGACGAGCGATTCGGCCTCCGGTTGTTCGAGCTGTGTTTCCAGCGCTGAACGGGCGCGGAGCAGCTTGGGCCAGGGCGTATCCAGCGCGGCGTTGGACAGCCCGTGCACGCCGGGCGCCACCGCCGTCGGCGGGCCGATGCGCGGGTTGAAGTAGCAGAGCTGCCCGGCGTCGCCGACCAGCAGGTTGAAACCGCTGTAGTCGCTGGCGCGGCGCGCGACCTGCTGCAGGTATTCCAGCGGCGCCTGCTTGCCCTGCAGGAAGGCGGCGACCAGCTCGCCGCGCGAGCGCGGCCCCAGCGGCTGGCCCGGATCACGGACGTTGGTCAGCGCCGCGAAGCGGCCGCCCGGGGCGATGCCCATCCAGGTACCGCCCGCTTCCAGGTCGCGGCCCGCGTACAGGCCGGGGAAATCCTCCCATGCCGCCAGCGGCAGGGTGGGGCGGGCGTAGAACTCGTCGCGGTTGGCCGCGACGATCAGCGGCGTGGCATGGTCGGGGCGCCAGGCGAAGACGATCAGGCACATGGAGTGTTCTGCGGGCTTGTTTGCAGGGATGAGAGTAGCGGAAATCACCTGGGAGCAGGTGTCGTCTCGGGAAGAAATCCAGCCAGCTCCGAATGCTCTTGGCCAGTGAAGCGCGAGGGTTGGACATCCGACTTCGGTGGTGAAGCGGGGTCAGTTTCCGATAATCGGATGATGGCAATGAGTGATGGCATTTAAATATTAAAATAATTTCATTCTATGAGAAAAATCCAGATTTTTCGCTACATACAGCCGGTTTAACGAGAGAAAGATTGTTACATCCGCATTGCACGCGTAGGAAATGGCTTACATGGATGGAGGAAATTGGCGATTTCATTGGTAATTGTTGCTCAGGTAATTTTCGCGCCTTGAGGATTTGGCCTGCTCGTTAATAGGCTTTTCCAGAGCCTCTTCTAGCTGCGTTCTGGCTGTTGGAACTATCAGGAATAGTCAAAATACCCTCGCTTTACTTGGCTGGGGGCTTTGGACTGTTCTGACTTGGTAACGCAAGGCGCGCCCGTTGGGAGGACGGAACGCCAGTGTTACAAGGCTGCTTGCCACCCATGGATTTGGGTTTCATTTCAACGGACGAAATATCGTGGACATTGCAGAAACTGCCAGTCTGAAGGACCGCGCCAAGAAGAAACTGGAGCGCGATGCTGGCCCCCTCATCATCGATGCGCTGAACGATCCTCAGACCGTCGAGCTGATGTGCAATGGCGACGGCAAACTCTGGCTCGAGAAGCTCGGGCAGCCGATGAAGCACATCGGCGATCTTCGCCCGGCGCAGGCGGAGTCGATCATCAAGACAGTGGCGGGCTACCACGGCAAGGAAGTGACCCGCAGCAAGCCGCTTCTCGAAGGCGAGTGGCCGCTGGACGGCTCGCGCTTCGCCGGTCAGCTCCCTCCGGTGGTGCGTGCGGCCACCTTTGCCATCCGCAAGAAGGCGGTGGCGATCTACACGCTTGACCAGTATGTCGAGTCGGGGATCATGAGCCCCGTGCAGTGCGATTCGATCAAGCGCGCCATTCGCGACCACCGCAACATCCTCGTGATCGGTGGCACTGGCACCGGTAAGACCACTCTGGTCAACGCGGTCATCAACGAGATGGTCGTCGAGTTCCCCAGCGAGCGCGTTTTCATCATCGAAGACACCGGCGAGATCCAGTGCGCGGCTGCCAACTTCGTGCAGTACCACACCACCGTCGACGTGAGCATGACCCATCTGCTCAAGACTTCGCTGCGCATGCGCCCGGATCGCATCCTGGTGGGCGAGGTGCGAGGGGAGGAAGCGCTCGACCTGATAGACGCCTGGAACACCGGTCATCCCGGTGGTGCTGCAACCCTGCACGCGAACAGCGCCGCCGAAGGACTTACCCGCCTCAAATCCCTGGTTTCCCGCAACAAATCCGCTCCGGCAGAGATCGAGCCGCTGATTGGCGAGGCGGTTCACGTCGTCATTTCCATCGCCAGAACCCCAGAAGGCCGCCGCATCCAGGAGATCCTCGAGGTCTCTGGATACGAGAACGGCCGATACATCCTGCGCAACCTGTAAGGACACACTGCACATGCAAGCCAAGTCTTCTCTCTCGCGTTTCAACGCTCCGTTGTTTGGTTACCTGGCGTTCAGCTTCCTGCTGCTGGCCGTGCTGGCGATGCCGGAGCATGCTTTCGCCGCCTCCAGCGGCGGCGGCAACCTGCCGTACGAAGGCTGGCTGACCAGCCTGCGCGAATCGGTCACCGGTCCGGTGGCCTTCGCCCTGTCGATCATCGGCATCGTGGTCGCCGGGGGCGTCCTGATCTTCGGCGGCGACCTCAACGGCTTCTTCCGCACTCTGATCTTCCTGGTGCTGGTCATGGCCCTGATCGTCGGCGCGAACAACGTGATGAAGAACTTCTTCGGCACCAGCGCCGAGCTGGCTCAGCTGCCGCAGCAGAGCCAGGCACAGGGTCAGGCATAAGCTATGGCACTGCGCACGATTCCCATCCGCCGGGCCGGCAACCGGGACAACCTGTTCATGGGCGGGGATCGCGAGCTGGTGATGTTCTCCGGGTTGCTCGCGTTTGCGCTGATCTTCAGCGCCCAGGAGCTGCGAGCGACCCTGGTGGGCCTGGCGCTGTGGTTCGGCTCGCTGTTCATGCTCCGCGTGATGGCCAAGTCGGACCCGAAGATGCGCCATGTCTACCTGCGCCACCGGCGCTACAAGTCGTACTACCCGGCACGTAGCACGCCGTTCAGGGACAATCCTCCAAGTCAGGGAAGTCAATACAAATGATCGAAGGTATTGCGTATGCCATCGCAGCCCTCGGTGCCTTGCTCGTCCTGCTGCTGATCCAGCGCCTGCTGCAGGTGGATGCGGAACTCAAGCTGAAGAAGCATCGCTCGACGGAGGCCGGCCTGGCCGACCTGCTGAACCATGCGGCGATGGTCGATGACGGCGTGATCGTGGGCAAGAACGGCGCCTTCATGGCGTCGTGGCTGTACCGTGGCGACGACAACGCCAGCAGCACCGAGGAGCAGCGCGAGCTGGTGTCGCTGCGGATCAACCAGGTGCTGGCCGGCCTGGGCAATGGCTGGATGATCCATGTCGATGCGGTGCGCCGTCCGGCGCCGAACTACTCCGCCAAGGGCGTCTCGCATTTCGACGATCGCCTGACCCGGGCGATCGATGAGGAGCGCCGCTCGTTCTTCGAGTCGCTGGGGGCCCTGTACGAGGGCTACTTCGTACTGACCCTCACCTATTTCCCGCCGATGCTGGCCCAGCAGAAGTTCGTCGAGCTGATGTTCGACGATGACACGGCGCCGCCGGATGCTAAGGTGCGCACGCGTAACCTGATCGAGCAGTTCAAGCGCGATTGCCAGAGCATCGAGGGCAGCCTGTCGTCCGTGCTCAAGCTGACCCGCCTGCGCGGCAATCGCCAGGTCACCGAGGAGGGCGCGCAGATCACCCACGACGATTTCCTCAGTTGGCTGCAGTTCTGCGTGACCGGGATCAGCCAGCCGGTGCTGCTGCCGAGCAACCCCATGTACCTGGACTCCATCATCGGAGGCAAGGAGCTCTGGGGCGGGGTGGTGCCGAAGATCGGCCGCAACTTCATCCAGGTGGTGGCGGTGGAAGGTTTCCCGCTCGAATCCGCGCCCGGCATCCTTTCCGCGCTGGCGGAGCTGCCGTGCGAATACCGCTGGTCCAGTCGCTTCATCTTCATGGATACCCATGAGGCGGTTCAGCACCTGGAGAAGTACCGCAAGAAGTGGAAGCAGAAGGTCCGCGGCTTCTTCGACCAGGTGTTCAACACCAACTCCGGCAACATCGACCAGGACGCCCTGGCCATGGTGCAGGATGCCGCCGATGCCATCGCCGAGGTCAACAGCGGCCTGGTCGCCCAGGGCTACTACACCAGCGTGGTGGTGCTGATGGACGAGGATCGTGGCCGCCTGGAAGAGGCGGCCCGCAGCGTCGAGAAGGCCATCGAGCGCCTGGGCTTCGCAGCCCGCATCGAGTCGATCAACACTCTCGATGCGTACCTGGGCAGCCTGCCCGGGCATGGCGTGGAGAACGTCCGCCGTCCGCTGATCAACACGCTGAACCTGTCCGACCTGCTGCCCACCAGCAGCATCTGGACCGGCAGCGCGGATGCGCCCTGCCCGCTGTACCCGCCGCTGTCGCCGGCGCTGATGCACTGCGTGACCAGTGGCGCCACGCCGTTCCGCCTCAACCTGCACGTACGCGACCTGGGCCACACCTTCATGTTCGGCCCCACCGGCGCGGGCAAATCGACCCACCTGGCGCTGATCGCAGCTCAGTTGCGCCGCTACCAGGGCATGTCGATCTTCGCCTTCGACAAGGGGATGTCCATGTACCCGCTGGCGGCGGGGATTCGCGCCGAGAGCAACGGTCGCTCCGGGTGCCATTTCACCGTGGCGGCAGACGATGAGCGCCTGGCGTTTTGCCCGCTGCAGTTCCTCGAGACCAAGGGCGACCGCGCCTGGGCGATGGAATGGCTGGACACCGTGCTGGCGCTCAACGGCATGGAAACCACCGCTGCCCAGCGTAACGAGATCGGCCATGCGGTGATGACCATGTACCGCGACGGCTCCCGCACCCTCTCCGAGTTCTGCGTGATCGTGCAGGACGAGGCGGTCCGCGAGACGCTGCGCCAGTACACCGTGGACGGCACCATGGGCCACCTGCTCGACGCCGAGGAAGACGGCCTGGCGCTGTCGGACTTCACGGTGTTCGAGATCGAAGAACTGATGAACCTGGGCGACAAGTACGCGCTACCGGTGCTGCTCTACCTGTTCCGCCGCATCGAGTGCGCCCTCAAGGGGCAGCCAGCGGTGATCATCCTCGACGAGGCCTGGCTGATGCTCGGTCACCCGGCCTTCCGCGAGAAGATCCGCGAATGGCTCAAGGTCCTGCGCAAGGCCAATTGCCTGGTGCTGATGGCTACCCAGAGCCTGTCGGATGCGGCGAACTCCGGGATCCTCGACGTCATCGTCGAATCCACCGCGACCAAGATTTTCCTGCCCAACGTCTACGCCCGCGATGAGGACACCGCCGCCCTGTACCGCCGCATGGGCCTGAACGCCCGGCAGATCGAGATCCTCGCCACCGCGGTGCCCAAGCGCCAGTACTACTACGTGTCGGAGAGCGGCCGCCGTCTCTACGACCTGGCCCTCGGCCCGCTAGCGCTGGCCTTCGTCGGCTCCTCCGACAAGGAGTCGGTGGCCGCCATCAAGCGTCTGGAGGCCAAGTACGGCAGCGGCTGGGTGGCGGAATGGCTGGCCTCCCGAGGCCTGAGACTGAACGACTATGGAGTGGCCGCATGAGCCTCGCTGACAGCATCAAGGGACTGGTCTTCAAGCGTCCCGCCAATCCTTCCGCCAAGGCGGCGCCTCGCGGAGCCGCCCTCGACAACCCGTACCTGACCGCGCGGCGCACCTGGAACGACCACGTCGGCAGTTTGGTGACTTCCCGCCAGGCCTGGCAGGTGGTGGGCATCCTCTCGTTGATGATCGCGTTGGCCGGCGTCGGCGGCATCATCCACATCGGCAGCCAGTCGAAGTTCGTGCCCTACGTGGTGGAAGTCGACAAGCTCGGCCAGCCCATGGCCGTCGCCCCGGCCCAGGTGGCCGCCCCGGTGGACCTGCGGGTGATGAAGTCCCAGGTGGCGTCGTTCGTTTCCGATGCACGCACCGTGACCCCGGACGTGGCGCTGCTGCGCAAGTCGATCTTCCGCCTCTACGCCCTGCTGGCGCCCAACGACCCGGCAACCCAGAAGATGAACGAGTGGCTCAACGGTACCAAGGAATCGAGCCCCTTCGTGCGCGCCGCCGAAGAGACCGTCAGCGTCGACATCCGCTCGGTCATGCAGCAGACCCCGGAGACCTGGCAGGTTGACTGGGAAGAGGTCACCCGTGACCGCCAGGGCCTGCTCAAGTCCAAGGCCACCTGGCGCGCCCTGGTAACCACCTACGTTGCCGAACCCACGACCCAGACCAGTGAAGAACAAGTACGGATGAACCCGATCGGGACCTTCGTCCGTGACTTCTCCTGGTCCAAGCAACTCTGAAGGACCGACCATGAACCGTTACCTTTGCGCCATGCTCGCGGCACTCCTGCCGGCATTCGCGCAGGCCACGCCGGGAGCCAGCGAGGCCGACCTGTACTTCTCCGATGCCAATCCCATCCTGACGCCCCAGGAGCGCGCGGCGCTGTCGATTTCCCAGCGCTGGCAGCAGGCCAGCGCCACCGGCATCAAGCCCGTGGACGGTGGCGACGGCACCGCCCGCTTCATCTATGGTGCCCAGCAGCCGAGCATCGTCTGCGCGGTGCTGCAGGTGTGCGACATCGCGCTGCAGGCCGGCGAACAGGTCAACTCCATCAACCTCGGCGACACCGCGCGCTGGACCGTCGAACCGGCCATCACCGGCGTCGGCGAAAGCGAAGTCCAGCACCTGATCGTCAAGCCGATGGACGTTGGCCTGGAGACCTCCCTGGTGGTTACCACCAACCGCCGCACCTACCACATCAAGCTGCGCTCGCACCGCACCCAGTACATGCCGCAGGTGGCCTTTACCTATCCGGAAGAAGCGCTGGCCAAGTGGAACCTGATCAAGGCCCGCGAAGCCACCGAACGCAAGAAGGCGACCATCCCGGAGACCGGCGAGTACCTGGGCAACCTGAGCTTCGACTACACCCTGAGCGGCGAGACCTCCTGGAAGCCGGTGCGCGTCTACAACGACGGCAGCAAGACCATCATCCAGATGCCGCGCGCCATGGGCCAGACCGAGGCGCCGACGCTGCTGGTGGTGCGCAAGGACGGCGGCTGGTTCCGCGACGACGAGACCGTGATGGTCAACTACCGCGTCCAGGGCGACCGCTACATCGTCGACACCGTGTTCGACAAGGCGATCCTCATCGCTGGCGTGGGCAAGTCGCAGGACCGCATCACCATTCAGCGGGGTAAATGACGATGCGTGGATGGATCGCTCTCTTCGCCTGTGCCGGGCTGACCGCCTGCGCGCAAAGTCCCTACGGCAACTTCGCCGAGAACAGCACGCCGGCGATCAACCAGCAGTTGGCGACCGCCACGGTGCGCCAACTGGCCACCCTGCATCCGCCGGCCAGCACCCGCCTGCAGATCGCCCAGCAGACTTCCGACGGCTACGGTATCGCCCTGGTGCGCACGTTGCGTGCCTCGGGCTACTCGGTGCAGGAGTTCAACCCGCAGGCCAAGGCCGCGGAGCCATCTGCTCGTGCAACGTCGCCGCTGGTGGTCAATTACATCATCGATGCGCCCAAGGACAGCAATCTCTACCGCGTCACCCTGCTGGTTGGCCGGGAGTCCTTGAGCCGCGCCTACGCGGTGCAGAACGACCGGCTGCAGGCGGCTGGCGTCTGGGTGCGCAAGGAGTGACGGGCGATGAATAGCAAGAACGACGCGATGTCCCCGGATGCCTCGCCCGGCACCCTCAGCCGCAGCGCCGGCGTGCGCCGGGTCAACAACTGGCCGATGTACATCATCGGCGGCGCGGCCATGGTCTTCCTGCTGATCATGCTGCTGGTCGCCGCCGACCGCGCCGAGCAGCAGAACAAGCCGGCCGAGAAGGACGCCGAGAAGGGCGGTAACAGCAGCCTCTTCGCCGAACAGATCAAGGGTATCGACCAGGACGGGATCATTCCCAGCAAGGCCGAGCCGCCCGCCATTCCCACCCTGGACGAAAAGCCGGCGCAGCAACCGGTCGGCCTGCAGGTGGTGCGTCCGAGCAACCTCGACGCACCGCCGCTGCCGCCGCGCGAGCTGCCGCCAAACGTCGATGGCGACGAACTCGAACGTATCCGTCGCATGAAGATGCAGCAGTTCCAGGAAGCCGTGCGCGCACGCAGCACTGTGCAGGTCGATGCCCCGCGCAGCCGCGCGTCGAGCGAATCCAGCCGCGGCCCGCTCAGCCAGCAGGACGCCCTGGCGCGGATCGCCGCAGCCCGCCAACGCCTGCAGGAAGAGTCCCACAGCGACCCGACTGCCGCCTACAAGGCGCGCCTGGCCGAACTGCGCGCCGCCGGTATCGGTGGCAGCGGCGGCACGGGGGGCGGGGCGGACAGCAGCGAATCGCCGTTCCTGGTGCAGACCACGAGCGGTGCCGGCAAGGACTACAACCAGTTCGGCAACCAGGGCGGGGAAGACCGCTGGCGTCTGGGGTCGTCCGTCGAGGCGCCACGATCCCCCTACGAACTGCGCGCCGGATTCGTGATCCCGGCCACGCTGATCTCGGGGATCAACTCCGAGCTGCCGGGGCAGATCATCGCTCAGGTGTCGCAGGGCGTGTACGACACCCCCACCGGCAAGCACCTGCTGGTGCCGCAGGGATCGCGCCTGGTCGGCTCCTATTCCAGCGATGTGGCCTACGGGCAGTCGCGGGTGCTGGTGGCCTGGCAACGCATCGTCTTCCCCGATGGCAAGGCGATGGACATCGGCTCCATGCCCGGTTCCGACAGCGCCGGCTATTCGGGCCTGAACGACAAGGTCAACAACCACTACCTGCGCATCTTCGGTTCGGCCTTCCTGATGTCCGGCATCGTCGCCGGCATCAGCCTCAGCCAGGACCGCAACGAGGACAGCGACAACGATCGCACCACCGCCAGCAGCGCGATGAGCGAAGCGCTCGGCCAGCAACTGGGCCAGGTGACCGCGCAGATGATCGCGAAGAACCTCAACATCGCACCGACCATCGAAATCCGTCCGGGCTATCGCTTCAACGTGATGGTCACCAAGGACATGACGTTCTCGAAGCCCTACCAGTCCTTCGACTACTGAGACATCCCGCCAAGGAGAGCAACATGAAGCCCACGCCCTTGTTGAAACCCGCCATTGCGCTGTTGGCCGGTCTCGGATTCACCCTGCAGGTACACGCCGGCATTCCCGTGATCGATGGGGCCAACCTCACCAACAACGTGATGACGGCCGTCGAGAGCGTGGCTCAGACGCTCAAGCAGGTCGAGGAATATGCCAAGCAGGTACAGCAGTACCAGACCCAACTGGACCAGTACGAAAACATGATCCAGAACACCGCTGCGCCGGCGGCCTATATCTGGGACCAGGCCAATGCGACCATCAACAAGCTGATGGCCGCGCAGGACATGTTGAACTACTACACGAACCAGGCGGGGAGTCTGGACTCATTTCTGGATAAGTATAAGGACGTCTCCTACTACAAGAGTTCGAAGTGCTTCACGGGCGGTGGTTGCACAAGTGCTGACTGGAAGGGCATGCAGGAGTCGCAGGAGTCGGCGAACGAAGCCCAGAAGTTGGCCAACGATTCGCTATACAAGGGGATCGAACAGCAACAGGCCAGCCTCAAGTCCGACGCCAGGCGCCTTGAGCAGCTTCAGACTGCCGCTACGACCGCGGACGGCCAGGTCAAGGCCATCCAGTATGCGAACCAACTGGCCAGTCACCAATCCAACCAGCTCCTGCAGATTCGAGGCCTGTTGCTTGCTCAGCAGCAAGTGCTAGCTGCCGAAAGCTCGGCCAGGACCAACGCCCAGGCGCAGGAGCAGGCAGCCCATGCCGCGTCGTCCAAGGGTGTTGGTCCGGATGACCTTCCCAGCAACTCAATGAAGTGGTGATTCCCATGTCGAAGAAACTGACCCTGTGTGCCTTTCTGGTTTGCGCGGTCCTTGCCGGTTGTCGTGACGAAGCGGATTGCAGCAATCCGAAAAATGCGGAAGAAGCGTCCAAATGCAATGTCCAAGGCGGCTTCTCCAAGGATTCGGTCGGGCCTGACGAGTTACCCAAGCAGACGAAATCCTGGTAGTGCGATGAGAAGAGCCAATTTGCCATTGATTGTCACGGCCGCGCTGTTGGCCTTCTACTGCGCGTCCGCTTCGGCAGCCTTACCCTATTTCGACCCGGGCACTCAGCGGGGCGTACTGGATGATGTCATTCTCAGATTTAGCCAGAAGTCGTCGCTCTGGGCATCCAAGATCACGGGTTATGCAACTTGGCTCTTCTGGACGCTGGCCACCATCAGCATGGTCTGGACCTTTGGATTGATGGCACTACGCAAGGCGGACATCGGCGAGTTCTTTGCGGAGCTCGTGCGATTCATCATGTTCACAGGATTCTTCTGGTGGCTGCTGATACATGGTCCCGAATATGCGGACAGCATTATCAGGTCCTTGCGTACCATCGGTGAGAAAGCCAGCAACAACAGCGACATTTCGCCTTCCGGCATCGTCAACATTGGCTTCGTGATCTTCAAGCAGGCCATCAAGGGAACCTCCGCTTGGAGTCCGGTGGACAGTCTGGTCGGAGTGGTCCTGAGTATCCTGGTCCTGTCGGTATTGGCGCTGGTCGCGGTCAACATGCTTCTGCTGCTGATTTCCGGCTGGATTCTGATCTACGCAGGCATCTTCTTCCTCGGATTCGGGGGGGGACGATGGACATCCGATATGGCCATCAACTACTACAAGACTGTGCTTGGACTCGCGGCGCAGGTGCTCACCATGATCCTTCTGGTGGGCATTGGTCAGGATCTTCTCACCGAGTTCTACAACAAGATGACCAAGGGCACGCTCAACTTCGAAGAGCTGGGTGTGGTTCTGGTGGTGGCCATTGCATTGCTTATGCTGGTCAACAAGGTGCCAGCGCTGGTGGGAGGCATTGTCAGTGGCGGTGGAATGGCTGCCGGCGCTGGCATCGGCAGTTTTGGCGCGGGTGCTCTGGTGGGGGCGGCCAGCATGGCGGCGACGGCTGTCAGCGGAGGGGCCACGGCGCTCATGAGTGGCGCCTCCAACCTCGCGGGCGGTGCCCAATCCATGTACTCCGCATTCAAGAGCGCCCAGTCCAATGTCGCGGCAGGAACGGATATCGCGTCGCGGATGGCGGGGGTATTCGGCGATGGTGGCGGGGGTGGCAGTGGTGCTGGCGACGGTGGCGCCAGTCCTCTGGGGGCCGCGATGGGCCTCGCTAGCGCTGCATCAGGCGGCGTGGACGGTGGTGCCGCAAGCTCCGTGATGTCGGCGATGTCCTCCTCGGGTGGCCAGGATTCGGGTGGCTCTTTGGAGGGCTCGAAAGGCTCGGGTGACTCTGACAGTGGCGCCGCTGGCCCCATGGCTCAAGCGGCTGATGTGGGTGGTGGAAGTGGCGCAGGGAGTGCATCGCCCCTGGCGGGCGGTGGCCGCGTCCAGGACGTCGCCGACTCTGGCGACGGTGACCGGGCTGGCGGCCGGATTGACGGCGGATCCAATGGTGGATCGGCGTCCCCTCGCTCGCTGGGTAGCGCCGGCCGCATTGCCCTGGACATGGGCGCCAACCTAGTCTCCGGCATGGGACGCATGGCCCAGTCGCGCATTGATCGAACGCTGGGTGGACAGTTGGCCGCGGAGATATCCAATCCTGGCTCTAGCAGCAGGAGCTCGAACCTGGACACGAGTTCGGCCAGCAGCCACTTCGATCCGGCCGCCGAAGTGGCGGCCTATCGCGACAGCAAGCAGGAAAACAGTTGAACAAGGAGTGCTCATGACTATTGCAAGGATTTTCCCGGCTGCCGTGCTGGCCGCCAGTTTCGCCATCGCGCTGCCGGCCCAGGCCAAGGACCCGTGCGCCACCGTGCTGTGCATGTGGGGCAAGCTCAAGGGCGCCGGTACGGTGGAGAACTGCGACGGCCCAGTCGCCGACTACTTCGACATCGTCAAGAAGAAGAGGGGCAAGATCAAACTGAGCCAGACGGCCGATGCGCGCCAGTCCTTCCTCAACAGTTGCCCGAAGGCCGATCCCGGCGCGACCAAGGCGATCAACGACAAGTTCGGCAAGGTCATCTGAGGCGCGTCACGATGCCGTTCGTCGCTGATGTTCCGCCGCCCGCGCTGAGCGAGCCGGTTGCCTGTTCGATCATGGCGGCGGTGAAGTACGAGCTGCCGGTGAACATCGTGCTGGCCGTGGCCGGGCAGGAAAGCGGCAAGCCCGGGCAGTGGGTGCGCAACAGCAATGGCACCTATGATGTCGGCCCCATGCAGTTCAATACGGCTTACCTGCGTGAGCTGTCGCGCTATGGCATCACCCCTGAAGATGTGGAAAAGGGTGGCTGCTATTCCTATGACCTGGCCGCCTGGCGCATTCGCGGCCATGTGCGCAACGACAGTGGCGATCTCTGGACACGCGTGGCCAATTACCACTCGCGCACGCCAGCGATCAATGCACGCTACCGTCAGCTCGTCATGCGCCGTGCGGTCTACTGGGCCGATTGGCTGGATGAGCGCTTCGCCACACAGCAGGTCACGCAGCATTCGGTATTCTCCGGCGCCCCAGTTGGAGCCCCTGCGGCCACCGCTGAGGTAAAACCGCGGGCGGAGGAGGCTCCGGCACAGCGGGATACCACTCCGGCAGCGGCGCAGGCATCCACTTATGTGCCCCGGCGCCTGTTGGTGGGGAGCAATTGATGGAGCCTGTGGTCACAGGCGTCACGGAATTCATCGACGAATGCCATGAGCTCCTGCCGGGGAGCGAAATGAATAAGGGACCCGCCATAAGGTGGATGCAGGGAGAGATCGATTGAACCACCCAACCGCTGGTGCCAGCGCACCTTTCGCTGATGCGACATTACGCCGTTTCGCAGGCTTCCGCGCACGGTTGCGCCTGAGCTCGCTGATCGCCATCGTGCTGGGAGCCTGCGTGCTCCTGCCCGGCACTTCTTCTCCGCTTCACGCTAAGGAGTTTTCCATGAAAGACAATCAAGGCCAGCACCAGCCGTACACCCCGGGCATGAAGTTGCCGGAGGGTGTGTTTCCGCCCATGCAGGGATATACCCACGTGGATTTGATTGCCGCGGCCTGTGGGCGTGTCGAAGCCTTGATGAAGGCTAATGATGTTGACCCGACGCTGGCTCGCGAGTCTTTGGTCGCTCTGGCTGACCACTTGAATCGCGCCCTTGAGTCGCAGAATGCGGAATATCAGATCGCAACCTGGTATCAGAAGCCCTATGACGATCCTGCCGGGCGCACCCAGAGCGTTGCCGCGATGGCTGAAAGCTTCGGTGCCCTGGCTGTGCATGCAGCTACAGACTCGCTCAAGGGCTCGCCGTTGTTGCACAAGGATGATCAGTTCCTGCGTAGCTATATCAGCAGTGCCGGTGATGGTGTCCACGATCTGATCGTGAGCCTGAACAAGACAGGCTCCTGATGGTGTTTTTGCGGATACCGGGAGAGACCGATTGAACCGCCCAACCACCTATGCGACGGCATCACGCACCGTCATGACATTTCGACTTGTTGGGGCCTTCCGCGCGCGACCATGCCTGAGCTCGCTGATCGCCATCATGTTGGGAGCCAGCGTGCTCCTGCCCGGCACTTCTTCTCCGCTTCACGCCCAGGAGTTTTCCATGAAAGACAAACAAGGCCACTACCAACCCTACACCCCTGGCATGAAGCTGCCCGATGGCGTGTTTCCGCCCATGCAGGGGTATACCCATGCGGATCTAATCTCGGCCGCTTCTACGCGAGTTGAGGCGCTTATGAAGTCACAGGATGTTGATCCCACCCTGATGCGTGAGTCGTTGATCGCTCTGGCCTCTCATTTGAACTCGAAGTTTGAGGAAGAGGGTGTCGAGTATCAGATTTCCAGCTGGTATCAGAAGCCTTATGGCGATCCCTCTGCTCGGGCGCGTAGCGTGGAGAGGATGGGAGAAGATTTTGGCGGCGCTGCTGTAGATGGGGCGGCAGATTCATTGAGTGGCTCGCCGTTGCTGCTGAAAGGACGTGAGTTCTACAAAGCATTCATTGGAGCCGCTGGGGATGGCGTCCACGATCTGATCGTGACCTTGAACAAGCCGAACTTCTGAAGAGAGTCCGGTATGAGATTGCGCGACTGCGCAATCTTTGGCTGAGCGGTATGTCGATTCATAGGGATATGACATGAGCGGTGCATTGCGCTTCACGGTGTATTTCGACGGCACCGGTAACAACAAGGACCTGAATACACCCGAAGGTACGCAGACCAACGTCGCCCGGCTTTATGAGCTGGATACCGCTAAGGGCACCAACCTGGCACGCAATTCGGGTCATGAGCCGCAGCAGTACGATGCCCATGAGCGCTCCGGCCAATCGGAGAAGGTCTATTTCGACGGAGTTGGCAGCCAGGCCGGCATTACTCCGCGTTCCGTGTTGGAGGGTGGTACCGGGCTCGGCGGACAGGAGCGTATCAACCAGGCCTATGACGCCATCGTGGCCTTCCACAACAAGTATCCAGACCAGAAAGTCGACGTGAATATCGTTGGCTTCAGCCGTGGTGCTGCACAATCCCGCGCGCTGGCCAACGCGTTCATCGAGCGTGGTGTGCCGAAACTGGATGGCCAGGGGCAACCCACGGGAGACTTCCTGATTCCACCTGGCCAGGCTCATGTGAACAAGCTGGGCATCTTCGACACCGTGGCCTCCTACGGTAACGCGATGTCCGATACCCACCTGGGCAAGAACCTGGAGATCGGCAAGAACGTCGACTCGACCACCCATCTGGTGGCGATGAATGAGTACCGCGATACCTTCCGCCTCACCAGTGCCCTGCGCAATGACGACAACTCGCGCATCGAGGAACTGAAGTTCGCCGGTGCACACTCGCAGGTCGGCGGCGGTTACCGCAACGACGTATTGGCGGCCGGGCCGTTGGCGGTGATGTATGACCGTCTGCAGTCGGCCGGCATCGAAATGAAACCGATGCAGCAGGACGACGTGCAGCGCATCGAGCAGTACAACGAGCTGATTAAGAGCCCCGAGAAGGTCCAGGAGGCGCTGATCGATTCACGTCTGAAGGCTGGCAACGAGGCTTTCACTCGTGGTGCCGATGGTTCGCTCCAGACGGTCAACAACATGCCGTTCCCGATGGAGCGCGGTACGGTTAATGTCTTCGATCGCCAGGCTCGCCCCTTCGAGCACCAGACCAAAGGGCGGGGTGTCATCTTCGAGAACGACAACTCGCTTAGCAAAAGCGGCACTCAGAGAAATTTAGAGTCAATTGGAAACTGGTTCTCCAAGATTGGGGAACAGATTAAGGATCGAATGGCCGAGTATGTGGGGACACGAACTCGTGCTGAGCGAGCCGACGCTCGAGGACAAGATTCCTTCGATCAGGAGTTGGCAAAGTACCAACAGGCGTCTCGCCATCAAAGTGAAGAACTGGCCAAGTCATTGACAGCTTCTCGTCCAGATCAAAGTTATATCAGCGACCTCAATCTCCAGCAGGTGCCAGTCCCATCCAAGAGCGAGAAGCAACTCAAGCCCGACCCCCATGCCCAGCAACGCACCGACTCCTTCAAGTCCATGGAGGAAAAGGCGCGCTCGCTCAATCCATCGGCGAGCATCGGAGAGGCCTCGCAGAGTGGGCGCAAGGCGTTCAGCGGGCTGGTCGTGGACATGGACGACCATCACATCCTGCAGAAGATCGGCCAGAGCAATGAGTTCGTTATCCATGACCGCCGTGACTGCGACCCGAACCGTACCTACCAGGTGGGCAAGAGCACCGCGATCGTTCACGAGAAGGGTATCGACGATCTGGCGCGCAACCTGGCGCCGAAACTGGAGCAGGACGCCGGCCTGAGCAAGGCCATGCGTCGATGATCAGGGATTCCCTGCCGGCTCCCACGGCATCGGCCGTCATCGGGGCAGGCCACTGGCTGCCCCAGTTGCGACTCGCCGATGGTGCGCTGGAGGCCTTGAAGTGGCTGGCGCTGCTGCTGATGACGGGCGATCACCTGAACAAGTACCTGTTCAACGAAACCTTGCCATTGCTGTTCGAGGCCGGGCGCGTGGCCATGCCGCTTTTCGTGGTCGTACTGGCCTGCAACCTGGCGCGTCCGGTCGCAGGGGAGAAGGGGGCCTATCGTCGAACCGCGTTGCGCCTGTTCCTGTTCGGGGTGCTGGCGACGCCGCCTTTCATTGCCCTGGGCGGACTGCTGAAGGGGTGGTATCCGCTGAACATCCTCTTCACGCTGCTGCTGATTACCCTGGCGACCGCAGCCGGCGAGCGCGCGGCGGCGGGGCGGCCGCTTTACTGGGGCGTCGTGGCCGCGGTGGTCGTCCTCGGTGGGGCCTTCGTCGAGTTCTGGTGGCCGGCCGTGCTGCTGGGCTTGAGCGTAGGCTGGTACGTTCGTCGCCCTGGCCTGCCGGCCGCAGCGGGTGTTCTGCTGTCGCTTGCGGCGCTCTGTCCGCTCAATGGCAACGCCTGGGCGTTCGCCGCCGTGCCGTTGGTGATGGTCGCGACCCGCCTCACTCCGGCGGTGCCGCGCTGGCGTTGGGTGTTCTACGCCTATTACCCGCTGCACCTGCTGGCACTCTGGTTGATTCGCATTCCGATGGCCAAGGCCGGCTACCTCTTCCTGATATGAAGCATGACTCCATGGATGATTCTTCGAAGATAAAGTCGCCGTCCGGTGATGATGGCCTGGCGCTGGAAGCCCAGGCCCGGGCGCTGGCCAGCGAGCAGAGCGCGCTACTGGAGGGCAGCCCGCTGCAGGCGCGTTACAACCAGGCATTGGGCGAGTACGTGGAGCAGAAGGCCGAGCAGGCCCAGGCGCTGGAGCAGCGCCTGGAAACCCTGGTGGAGCGTCAGCAGGCTCAGTTGCAGCAGAGCCTGTCGGTGCGCCCCGGCTGGCTGGCCATGCCTTCCGCCCGCGCAGCCTGGCAGCAGAACAATGAGCGTTGCCAGGCTCGCCTGCTGGATTTGCAGAGCCGATTGGAGCGTGTGCAGGACCTGCACCATGGCATGGGGCTGTACACCCCGCACCTGGAGGAGCTGGCAGCTCGCCGATTGCGTGCCGAGCAGCCTGAGCTGGCCGAGCAGTGGAGCCTGCAGCGCCAGGCCGAGCGGGAGCTGACGGAGTCGCAGCGGCGCACTCATACCAATGAAATTGGGCGCTCGCGCACGTCCTCGCCCTGAATCCCCTATTCCACTTCGTTCACGGAGCGAACCCATGAAACACAACAATGCCGTCGGCCCGCAGGTTCGCGGGGGCGCGCGCAGTGGCGGCAGTGGCTGGCAGGCCTTGCTGGCAATCCTTTTCCTGCTGGCGGGGCTGGCGACGGCCACGCAGTACTTCGCCTACCTGTATGGCGAGCACCCGGCGCTGGGCGGCAACCTGGGCGGTGTCTACGCGCCCTGGATGATCCTTGTTTGGGCTGCAAAATGGGCGGATCAGTACCAGGACGCGCTGCTGCGGGCCGGCTCGCTCGGCGTGTTGGTCACGGCCGCCGGAATGATGGCGCTGGTGATCGTCCGCCTGATCCAGCGCAATACCGCCTCCGCCAATGCGTTCCTCCACGGCTCGGCGCGCTGGGGCGAGCGCAAGGACATCGAGAACGCCGGACTGCTGGCCGACGAGGGCGTCTATGTCGGCGCCTGGCTGGACAAGCGCAACAAGCTTCACTACCTGCGCCACAACGGTCCGGAGCACATCCTGACCTTTGCCCCGACGCGCAGCGGCAAGGGGGTCGGCCTGGTGATCCCGACCTTGCTGTCGTGGAAGCACAGCGCGGTGATCACCGACCTCAAAGGCGAACTCTGGGCCCTGACTGCCGGCTGGCGACAGCAGCACGCCGGCAACCGGGTGCTGCGCTTCGAGCCGGCCACCGCGCAGGGCTGCGTGGGCTGGAACCCTCTGGAAGAAATCCGCCTGGGCACCGAGTTTGAAGTCGGCGACGTGCAGAACCTCGCGACCCTGATCGTCGATCCGGATGGCAAGGGCCTCAACGATCACTGGCAGAAGACCTCCCAGGCCATGCTGGTCGGCTGCATCCTGCACCTGTGCTATCGCTCGCTGGACGAGGGCGGCGTGGCCAGCCTGCCGGCGCTGGATGCCATGCTGGCCGACCCTTCGCGGCCGATCGCCGAGCTCTGGCAGGAGATGACCCACTACGGCCACCTCAACGGCGAGAACCACCCGCTGGTGGGCTCCGCCGCGCGGGACATGCTCGACCGCCCAGCGGAGGAGGCCGGCTCGGTGCTGTCCACCGCCAAGTCCTACCTGTCGCTGTTCCGCGACCCGATCGTGGCGCGCAACGTCAGCCGCTCGGAGTTCAAGATCCGCGACCTGATGAACCATGACGACCCGCTGAGCCTGTTCATCATCACCCAGCCCAACGACAAGGCGCGCCTGCGCCCGCTGGTCCGGATACTGGTGAACATGATCGTGCGTCTGCTGGCGGACAAGATGGACTTCGAGAACGGCCGGCCCAAGGCGCACTACAAGCACCGGCTGCTGATGATGCTCGACGAGTTCCCCAGCCTCGGCAAGCTGGACATCATGCAAGAGTCGCTGGCCTTCGTCGCCGGCTACGGCATCAAGTGCTACCTGATCGTCCAGGACCTGTCGCAACTGCAGGAGTTCTACGGGCAGAACGAGAGCATCACCTCCAACTGCCACATCCAGAACGCCTATCCACCGAACCGGGTGGAGACGGCGGAGCACCTGTCCAAGCTCACCGGCCAGACCACCATCGTCAAGGAGCAGATCACCACCAGTGGCAGGCGTTCCAGCGCACTGCTCGGCCAGGTGTCGCGCACTCTCCAGGAAGTCCAGCGTCCGCTGCTGACCACCGACGAGGCGCTGCGCATGCCCGGTCCGCGCAAGGACAGCCAGGGCAACATCCAGGAGGCGGGCGACATGGTGGTGTATTGCGCCGGTTATCCCGCCTTCTACGGCAAGCAGCCGCTGTACTTCCAGGACCCGGTGTTCCTGGCGCGGGCCAAGGTGCCGGCGCCGCGTGAAAGCGATCGCACCATCGACCTGCGTGGGGCGGCGTCGCACGCATGAAACGACCGCTGAGTCTGGCCGCGGCGCTGGCCATCCTGGCCTTCTGCGCCTTGCCGCTGGTGCTGCTGGCCGGGGCCCGGATCAACACCACCAGCAGCTTTCCACCGGGCATCTACTGGGTGGTTGAGAAGGTGCCCGAAAAGGGCGACCTGGTACTGTTCTGCCCGCCGCAGCAGGAGATATTCCGACTGGCCCACGAGCGCGGGTACCTGAGCAGCGGGACATGCCCGGGCGGTTACATGCGCCTGCTCAAGCGCCTGGTCGCGGTATCCGGGGACGAGGTGCTCATCGCCCCGGAGGGCGTCAGCGTCAACGGCGAGCTGCAGCGGCGTAGCCAGCCGTTGCAGCGCGACCCGGCTGGTCGGAGCATGCCGCATCCGCAAGCGCAGCACTTCCGGTTGGGAAGCGGAGAGGTGCTGATGCTCTCCGATTACAGCCGGCTGTCCTTCGACGGCCGTTACTTTGGTGCGGTGCCGCAGACGCAGCTGGGCGAGGTGGTCAGGCCCTGGCTGGTCTGGAACCGGTCGCGCGACTAGCCCGGTCGTCGGTCCGGCGTCTGCCGCCGGCCGAGCATTTTGGGTACCATGGTGATTTTTCCACGAAGGTTGCCCCATGGAGTTCGTGCTCTACCTGGTGCTAGGCGCCTGTGCCGGTGTGCTGGCCGGCCTTTTCGGGGTCGGCGGCGGGCTGATCATCGTTCCGGTGCTGGTGTACAGCTTCAGCGCCCACGGTTTCTCGGCCGATGTACTGACGCAGATGGCGGTCGGCACGTCGCTGGCGACCATCATCTTCACCTCGACCAACTCGGTCCTCGAGCATCACCGCCGTGGCGCGGTGCGCTGGCGGCTATTCCTCTGGATGACCGTGGGTATCCTGGTGGGCAGTGCCTTGGGCGCGCTCACCGCCTCGAAGATCCAGGGGCACGTGCTGCAGAAGATCATCGGGGTCTTCGCCATCCTGGTGTCGATCCAGATGGCGCTGGGCCTGCAGCCCAAGGGCGGCGGCGAGCTGCCTGGGCGCGTCGGCCTGGGCGTCGCCGGTGGGGTGATCGGTTGGGCCTCGGCGATCTTCGGCATCGGCGGCGGCTCGCTGACCGTGCCTTTCCTGTCCTGGCGTGGCGTCTCCATGCAACAGGCGGTTGCGACTTCGTCCGCCTGCGGACTGCCGATTGCCATCGCCGGTGCGATATCGTTCATCGTCGTCGGCTGGCACAACGCCAAGCTGCCGGAAATGAGCGTCGGTTTCGTCTACCTGCCGGCGCTGGTGGGCATTGCCCTGGCCAGCATGTTCTTCGCGCGCATCGGGGCGCGGCTGGCGCACCGCCTGCCGGCGAAAGTCCTGAAGCGCCTGTTCGCCCTGCTGCTGTTCAGCGTGGGGCTGAGTTTCCTGATCTGATTCCTGCTAGGAGAAGCGGATGCTGCCTTATCCACAGATCGACCCGGTTGCCGTCGCGCTCGGGCCGCTGAAAATCCACTGGTACGGCCTGATGTACCTGATCGGCATCGGTGGTGCATGGCTGCTGGCGTCGCGCAAGCTCCACCAGTTCGACCCGACCTGGACCAAGGAGAAGCTCTCCGACCTGGTGTTTTGGGTGGCGTGCGGCGTGGTCCTGGGGGGACGCCTGGGCTACGTGCTGTTCTACAACCTGGACGAGTACATCGCCAATCCGACGCTGATCTTCGAGGTGTGGAAGGGCGGCATGTCGTTCCACGGCGGGCTGATCGGCGTGATGCTGGCGACCTGGTGGTTCGGCAAGCGCAACAACAAGAGCTTCTTCCAGCTGATGGACCTGATCGCGCCGCTGGTGCCGATCGGCCTGGGTGCCGGACGTATCGGCAACTTCATCAACGGCGAGCTGTGGGGCAAGGTGACCGACGTGCCGTGGGCGATGGTCTTCCCCACCGGCGGCCCGGAGCCGCGCCATCCGTCGCAGCTGTACCAGTTCGCCCTGGAAGGCGTGGCGCTGTTCGTCATCCTCTGGCTGTTCACCCGCAAGCCGCGCCCGACCGCCTCGGTCTCCGGCCTGTTCGTGCTGTGCTACGGCATCTTCCGCTTCATCGTCGAGTTCGTCCGCGTGCCGGACGCCCAGCTGGGCTACCTGGCCTGGGGCTGGCTGACCATGGGCCAGGTTCTGTGCGTGCCGATGGTCCTCGGTGGCATCGCGCTGATGGTCTGGGCCTACCGCCGTGCACCGGCGCAGCCGGCGGCGAACTGAGCTTCGCCTGAATGAAAAAGCCGCCCTCGGGCGGCTTTTTGCTTTTCGTAGGGCGTATGACGCTCCGCGTGATACGCCGATTGGCCTGGGTTTCAGCGCGCTCCGAGATCGGCCCCGGAGCCGCGACAGGGGCCTGTGTATCGGCGTACAACCGCGAACGGTTGTACGCCCTACGGCAACCCGCGCGCCTCGTCGCGCAGCCGGGGCGGCCTCACTTCTGTTCGCTCTGCGGCGTGACGCGGAGCACTTCCTCGATGGTGGTCAGCCCGGCGGCGACCTTCTGCGCGCCGGACAGGCGCAGGCTGCGCATGCCTTCCTTGAAGGCCTGGCGGCGCAGCGGGATCAGGTCGGTATCCGCGCTGATCTGCTCCTTCACGGTTTCGCTCAGCAGCATGATCTCGTAGACCCCGGCGCGGCCGCGGTAGCCGGTGTCGCGGCACTCCAGGCAGCCGACGGCGCGATGGGCGTTGGTCGGCAGCGGGGCGTTCCACGGCCGGGTCAGTTCCTGCCAGTCCGCCTCGTTCAGCTCCATCGGCTCCTTGCAGTGCGGGCAGAGGGTGCGCACCAGACGCTGGGCCATGACCCCGAGCACGGTGGCGCGGATCAGGTAGTAGGGCACGCCCAGTTCGAGCAGACGGGTGATGGCGGTGGGCGAGTCGTTGGTGTGCAGGGTGGAGAGCACCAGGTGGCCGGTGAGCGCCGCCTGGATCGCCATCTCGGCGGTCTCCAGGTCGCGGATCTCGCCGACCATGATGATGTCCGGGTCCTGGCGCAGCAGGGCGCGCACGCCGCTGGCGAAGGTCAGCTCGATGTTGTGCTGCACCTGCATCTGGTTGAACGAGGGCTCGATCATCTCGATCGGGTCCTCGATGGTGCAGACGTTCACCTCGTCGGTGGCCAGTTGCTTGAGCGTGGTGTAGAGCGTGGTGGTCTTGCCCGAGCCGGTCGGGCCGGTGACCAGGATGATGCCGTTGGGCTGGCTGGTCATGCTCTGCCAGCGGCGCAGGTCGTCCGGCGAGAAGCCGAGCTGGTCGAAGGTCTTGAGCAGCACCTCGGGGTCGAAGATACGCATCACCATCTTCTCGCCGAAGGCCGTGGGCAGCGTCGACAGGCGCAGCTCCACCTCGGCGCCGTCCGGGGTCTTGGTCTTCACCCGGCCGTCCTGCGGCTTGCGCTTCTCGGCGACGTTCATGCGGCCCAGGGATTTCAGGCGGCTGACCACCGCCATGGTGACCTGTGGCGGGAACTGGTAGACGTTGTGCAGCACGCCGTCGATGCGGAAGCGCACCGTGCCCTGTTCACGGCGCGGCTCGATGTGGATATCGCTGGCGCGCTGCTGGAAGGCGTACTGGAACAGCCAGTCGACGATGGTGACGATGTGCGCGTCGTTGGCATCGGGTTCCTGGTCCGCCGCGCCCAGGTTGAGCAACTGCTCGAAGTTGCCCACGCCGCTGATCTTCTGGTCCTTGGCGGTCGCCCCGCTGACCGATTTGGCCAGCCGGTAGAACTCCACGGTGAAGCGCTGGATGTCGGTGGGGCTGGCGACCACGCGCTTGATCGGGCGCTTGAGCACGTGGATGAGGTTGCTTTCCCAGGCCTGCACGAAGGGCTGCGCGCTGGCGATGGTGACTTCGTCCGGCGCCACGGCCACCGCGAGGATCTGGTGGCGCTGGGCGAAGGCGTAGGACATCAGCGGGGTGACTGCGGCGACGTCGATCTTCAGCGGGTCGATGCGCAGGTAGGGTTGTCCGCTGTAGTCCGCCAGCCAGTGCACCAGGGCGTCGAGGTCGAGCTTGCGCCCGCAGCGCTGGCGATCCTCGATCTGCTGCGCGGCGAGGAACTCCAGCGGGTGCTGCTGGTTGTTCACCGCGCTGCGGCGGATCGCCAGGCACTGCTCGGCGTCATCCTGGGCCACGCGGCCCTGGCTCACCAGTTCGCGCAGGATGTCGCCCAGATCGAGCAAACGGTCCTGGGCGGATGGGGCATAGGCGGACATCGGAACTCCTGTTGGTCGTGGTGAGAGCTACGGGCCGGGCACGCAGCTCGTCTGAAGCTTATTTCAAAAGCGCCTTCCACGGCTTGAGGGTCAGCACAGTATGGGCCTGGGCCGCCAGGGCATCCAGGCGACCCTCGGCGTCCGGGCCGGCCAGCAGCTCTTCCAGCTTGGCCAGCTCGCCGTACAGGCGGTCGGTTTCCGGTAGCTCCAGCACGCCGCGCGCCGGGCGCAGCCAGACCAGCATGCGCTGCAGGCGCGGCAGTTGGTCGGCGAGCACCTCGGGCAGTTGCTGGGCGCGTTGCAGCGGCATGGCCTGGGCCTCTTCGGCGAGCATGCGCAGCAGCCACTTGCCGACCGCCGCGCCGCCCAGGCGATTGGCGCGCTCGTTACGCCCGGCAGTCCAGGCCTTGGCCAACAGCCAGCTGGAGGTGCTCAGGGAGAACTGGCCCCAGCGGGTGTTGGCCAGTTCCTCGCGGAAGGCCTCCGGCATCTGCTGGCGCACGCTTTCGTCATCGCGACCCTGCTCGATGCGCGGCAGCCAGTCGGCGATCAGCGCGTCGAGGGCGGCGCGCAGCTCACGGGTGGTGGCGCGGGGCACGGCCTGACCGAGGCTGCCGAGCAGCGCACGCAGGTCCATCAGCTGGCGCAGCCAGTCTTCCAGCAGGCGCCAATGGCCGTTGAAGCGGTATTGCTCGGCCAGGCGCTGGCTGCTGCCCAGCAGCGCCCAGGCGAGCGCGGCGAAGGCGCCGTCGAGCGGGGTTTCCGCCAGCAGCTTCTGGGTGTCGGGCTGGATGCTGTAGCTGGCCGGGTCGAACAGCCGGTAGCCGCGCTCGGCCTTGCTGATGTCGCAGGGCATCAGCGGCAGGTCGGCGGCCAGCTCCAGCGCCAGTTCCAGCAGCGCGGCGGGCTCGCCCTGGCGCAGTTCCA
This sequence comes from Pseudomonas sp. PSE14, assembly GCF_029203285.1. NCBI lineage: Bacteria > Pseudomonadati > Pseudomonadota > Gammaproteobacteria > Pseudomonadales > Pseudomonadaceae > Pseudomonas > Pseudomonas sp. PSE14. The sequence continues at coordinate 5,562,112 of NZ_CP115669.1, read as the reverse complement.
GCTCCAGCTCGCAGATTTCCTCTTCCTGCTTGCCGGCGACCACCTTGCCCAGGTCCAGCGCGGCCTCGATGACCACCTTGGTCTTGCCGCGACCCCAGGCGATCTCGGCGCGTTGGCGGGTGAAGTCGGTGCTGAAGATCGGCTTGAGCTGCTTCTTGTCCAGGTCGGCCAGGGCAGCAGGCCAGCACTGGTCGTCGAGTTTCTTCAGGTCGAGCTTGTTCTTCTCCAGATACCAGTCCCACTCGTTGCGCTCGGACAGTCCGGCAACGCTCTGGCCGCGGGTCTTCAGGGTCTGGATGAACTGCTCGCCGTCGCGGCGCATGCGCAGGGCGACGCGGGCGCGGGCCAGCTCGCGGGTTGGCGTGTCGTAGTACTGGTTGAACAGCTCGCGGGGTTCCCAGCCGGACTTGTTGCGCTTCTTCAGTGCCGGGTGATCGCGCAGGGCGTCGAGGGTTTCGCGGCTGGCGCGCAATTTGATTTCGGTTTCTTTCTGCATGGCGATGTCCGGGTCAGGGCGGTTGCGTCCGTCTGGCGAAAAGCCTGAGGACGGGCGCGGAAAAGACGTCAAAGGTGTGCAGTTTACAGGGAGTTCGGTGTGCCTGCCGGGCGGCGCGAGGTTTTACCGCAGGCCGGCATGGTCCATAGTGGGAACAAAGCCTTTGGAGACCACCATGTCGTTGCCGCCCCTGAAACAACGCTTTGCCGAGCTGATCGCGCTGCCGTCGGTGAGCTGCACCCAGGCCGCGCTGGACCAGTCGAACCGGCCGGTGGTCGAGCGGCTGGCCGGCTGGCTCGACGAGCTGGGGTTCGCCTGCGAGCTGCAGGAAGTCTCGCCGGGCAAGTTCAACCTGATTGCCGTGCTGGGCAGCGGCCCCGGCGGGCTGGTGCTGGCTGGGCATACCGACACCGTGCCCTATGACGAAGCCTTGTGGAGCAGCGACCCGCTGCGCCTGGACGAGCGCGATGGGCGCTGGTTCGGCCTGGGCGCCTGCGACATGAAGGGTTTCTTCGCCCTGGCCATCGAAGCCGTTCTGCCCCTGCTGGACCACACCCGGAAACAGCCGCTCAAGCAACCGCTGATCCTGCTCGCCACTTGCGATGAGGAAAGCTCCATGGCCGGCGCCCGCGCGCTGGCGGCCGCCGGACAGCCGCTGGGACGGGCCGCGGTGATTGGCGAGCCGACCGGTCTCAAGCCGATCCGCCTGCACAAGGGCGTGATGATGGAACGCATCGACATCGTCGGACAGAGTGGCCATTCCTCCGACCCGAGCCTGGGCCACAGCGCGCTGGAGGCCATGCACGCCGCCATCGGCGAACTGCTGGTGCTGCGCGGCGAGTGGCAGCGCGAGTTCGCCAACCCGCAGTTCAGCGTGCCGCAGCCGACGCTCAACCTCGGCTGCATCCACGGCGGCGACAACCCCAACCGCATCTGCGGTCAATGCGCCCTGGAGTTCGACCTGCGCCCGCTGCCCGGCATGCAGCCCGAAGCCCTGCGCCAGGCCATTCGCGAGCGCCTGCGGCCGGTTGCCGAGCGCCATGCGGTGCAGCTCGACTACCGCCCGCTGTTCCCGGCCGTGCCGCCTTTCGAGGAGGCCGCCGACAGCGAGCTGGTGCGTATCGCCGAAAGTCTCACCGGACATTCGGCGGAAGCGGTAGCCTTCGGCACCGAAGCACCGTATCTTCAGCAGCTCGGCTGCCAGACCCTGGTGCTCGGCCCCGGCGACATCGCCTGCGCCCACCAGCCGGACGAGCACCTTGCCCTGGAACGTATCGAGCCAACCGTGGAATTGCTGCGCGGCCTGATCCGTCACTATTGTTTGTGAAACTTGCCTGTAGAGCGCCCGGATAACGGGCCCAACGTACCCAAGAGGAGAAACCTGTCGATGTACATGCGACGACGATAACCGCGCCGCCCTGGCCGGACCCCGGCCGCACTCGACAGCTTTCCGCCCACCCGCACGACAGGCTTTTCAAGCAATGCACGACTACGTCAACTGGCTGCGCCACGCTTCGCCCTACATCAACTCGCACCGGGACTGCACCTTCGTGGTGATGCTCCCCGGTGAAGGCGTCGAAGACCCCAACTTCGGCAATATCGTCCATGACCTGGTGCTGCTGCACAGCCTGGGCGTGCGCCTGGTACTGGTGCACGGCTCGCGCCCGCAGATCGAGGCACGCCTGGCTTCCCATGGACTGGCACCGCGCTTCCACCGTGGCCTGCGGGTCACCGACGCGCCGACCCTGGGCTGCGTGATCGACGCGGTGGGCAGCCTGCGCATCGCCATCGAAGCGCGCCTGTCCATGGACATGGCCGCCTCGCCCATGCAGGGCTCGCGCATGCGCGTGACCTCCGGCAACTTCGTCACTGCGCGTCCCATCGGTGTGGTCGATGGCATCGACTACCACCACACCGGCGAAGTCCGCCGGATCGACCGCAAGGGCATCAACCGCCAGCTCGACGAACGCAGCATCGTGCTGCTTTCGCCCCTGGGCTACTCGCCCACCGGGGAAATCTTCAACCTCGCCTGCGAGGACGTGGCCATGCGCGCGGCCATCGACCTCGGCGCGGACAAGCTGATCCTCTACGGAGCCGAACGTGGCCTGATGGACGACGCCGGCAAGCTGGTGCGCGAACTGCGCCCGCAGCAGGTGCCGGCGCATCTGGAGCGACTCGGTGCGAGCTACCAGGGCGAGCTGCTCGATGCCGCCGCCCAGGCTTGCCGGGCCGGCGTGCGGCGCAGCCACATCGTCAGTTACACCGAGGATGGTTCGCTGCTGTCCGAGCTGTTCACCCGCACCGGCAACGGCACCCTGGTGGCCCAGGAGCAATTCGAGCAGTTGCGCGAGGCGGGCATCGAGGATGTCGGCGGCCTGCTTGAGCTGATCCGCCCGCTGGAAGAACAAGGCATCCTGGTGCGCCGCTCCCGCGAAGTGCTGGAGCGCGAGATCGAGCAGTTCAGCATCGTCGAGCGCGAAGGGCTGATCATCGCCTGCGCGGCGCTCTACCCGATCGCCGATTCCGACGCCGGCGAGTTGGCGTGCCTGGCGGTGAATCCGGAATACCGCCACGGCGGACGCGGCGACGACCTGCTCGAGCGCATCGAGCAGCGCGCGCGCAACCTGGGCCTGAAAACCCTCTACGTACTCACCACCCGCACCGCTCACTGGTTCCGCGAGCGCGGCTTCCAGCCCAGCAGCGTTGAGCGCCTGCCGGCGGCGCGCGCTTCGCTGTACAACTACCAGCGCAATTCGCAGGTCTTCGAGAAGAGCCTGTAAGGCGCTTTTCGTAGGGCGCTGTGGCGCGGAAATGAAAAAGAGGCCCGAGGGCCTCTTTTTCGTTCTGCGCGGCTGTGCACTCAGATCAGACGCTGAGCAGCCCCAGGATGCTCGCCTGGTAGGCGGCGACGAAGGTGTCGAAGTCGCCCTCGGGTTGCGCTTCCAGTTCCGCCTGTTCCTGCAACGACTGGCTGGCCATATCCTCGAAGCGTGCCTGCTCCTCGGCGGACAGCGGCTGCGCGCGCAGGGTCGCGGCGTGCTGGCAGCTGTAGCGCAGGGCGAAGGCTTCGAAGCTCTCGCCGCGTTCGCGCATTTCCGCCAGCACCTTCGCCGAGGGCGTCAGGCAGGCGTCGGCAACCTTGGCGCGCTGTTCGGCCAGGCTCTGCGCGTGCAGGCTGCCACCGCGGGCGCGGTCGAGCAGTTCGATGATCGGCGCGATGGCGTCGAGCAGACCGTTCGCCCACTCCTTCATCTCCACCTGCTGGCCGCCGCGCTCCAGTTTCAGGCCGGGGCGACGGCCTTCCTTGACCACCTTGAGGAAGTTGCTGGTGGCCGCGCCGCACTCGCAGCCGCCCAGCGGCGGGCTGTCGGAGAGGGCACAGAAAAGCAGGAAGGCGTCGAGGAAGCGCGCTTCGGCGAGGTCGATGCCCAGCGGCAGGAAGGGGTTGATGTCCAGGCAGCGTGCCTCGACGTACTGCACGCCACGGGCCATCAGCGCCTGGATCGGGCGTTCGCCGGTGTAGGTGACGCGTTTGGGGCGGATGCTCGAGTAGTACTCGTTCTCGATCTGCAGGATGTTGGTGTTGAGTTGCACCCACTCGCCGTTGACCTTGGTGCCGACCTTCTCGTACGGCGCATAGGGCGTGCTGACCGCGCGGCGCAGGCTGTCGATGTAGCTGTCCAGATCGTTGTAGCAGGGCGTCAGGCCCGCCTGGGCGTTGTTCTGGTAGCCCAGGTCGCTCATGCGCAGGCTGGTGGCGTAGGGCAGGTACAGGGTGTGCTCGTCGAAGGACTCCAGGCCGTGCGGGCGGCCGCGCAGGAAGCCGGCGTCCAAGGCCGGGGAGGCGCCGAACAGGTACATCAGCAGCCAGCTGTAGCGGCGGAAGTTGCGGATCATCGCGATGTAGCGGTGCGACTGGTAGTCACGCACGCTCTTCTCGCTGCCTTCTTCCTCGTGCAGCAGTTCCCACAGCCCTTCGGGCAGGGAGAAGTTGTAGTGGATGCCGGCGATGCACTGCATGGTCTTGCCGTAACGCAGGGCCAGACCCTTGCGGTAGACGTACTTCAGGCGGCCGATGTGGGAGCTGCCGTAGCGGGCGATCGGGATGGTCTCTTCATCCGGCAGCTCGCAGGGCATCGACGGGCTCCACAGGTATTCGCCGTCGAGCTTCTGGTAGGCGAAGCGGTGGATTTCGCCCAGATCGTCCAGGGTCTGTTCGACGCTGCTGGCGGTCGGTGTGATGAACTCCAGCAGCGACTCGGAGTAGTCGGTGGTGATCTGCGGGTTGGTCAGGGCCGAGCCCAGGGCGCGCGGATGCGGGGTCAGCGCCAGCTTGCCGTGCTCGTCGACGCGCAGGCATTCGCGCTCGATACCGTGCAGGCACTGGGTGAGCAGGGACAGGTTGTCAGCATCGCCGAGCAGAGCCAGGCGGCGGGAGAGTTGGTCGCTCAAGTTGGAAGTCCTTCACACGGCAGTCGCCCCACTATGGGGGTGGACTGGGCGGTCTACAAGGGGAGAACACAACCGGCGTTGTCGCCTGGCTTGTACAGACGCAGCGCCGGCGCCCGTGATTCCGGGCTCCGGCGTCCAGCATAGGTCAGATGTCGCGGTGCCAGTTACAGCTGGGCGAAGGTGCCTTGTCCCTTGGCGACCAGCTTGTCGCCCTGGTGGATGTCGGCCTCGACCACCAGCGAGCGCCGCCCGGCGTGCAGGACCTTGGCCACACAGCGCACCTCGCCTTCGGCGACCGCACGGATGTAGTTGATCTTGCATTCCAGGGTGACGCTCGGCCGGTCGAACCCATGGGCGCTGGAGCAGGCCAGGCCCATGGTCATGTCCATCAGCGTGAAGAGTGCGCCGCCGTGCATGACGTTGCCGCGATTGCGCAGGTGCTCGGCCATCGGCAGCAGCACCTCGGCTTCGCCGTCGGCGACGCGCACCGGCTGCACGCCGATGGTTTCGCTGAAGCGGCTGATCATCAGCTCGCGGGCGGGCATCTCGCTCATGGACCTTCCTTACTTCTTCTTCAGTTGCTTGGCGTTGGCGAACAGCGAGGCCATGGCGTTGTTCGCCGGGGCCTTCTCCTGCTGGCGCGGGGCGCCACGATCGGGACGCTGGCCGCCCTGCGGACGACCGCCGCCGCGCGGACCTTCGACCTTCTCGCCGGGGGTGTCGCTCATGCGCATGGACAGGCCGACGCGGTTACGCGGGATGTCCACTTCCATGACCTTCACCTTGACGATGTCACCGGCCTTGACCACTTCGTACGGGTCCTTGACGAACTTCTCCGACAGCGCGGAGATGTGCACCAGGCCGTCCTGGTGGACGCCGATGTCGACGAAGGCGCCGAAGTTGGTGACGTTGGTCACCACGCCTTCGAGCACCATGCCGGGCTTCAGGTCCTTGAGGCTTTCGACGCCCTCCTGGAACTCGGCGGTCTTGAACTCCGGACGCGGGTCGCGGCCGGGCTTGTCGAGTTCCTTGAGGATGTCGGTGACGGTGGGCAGGCCGAACTGTTCGTCGGTGAACTTCTTCGGGTCCAGGCGCTTGAGGAAGGCCGAGTCGCCGATCAGCGAGCGCACGTCGCGGCCGGTGTCGGCGGCGATGCGCTGCACCAGCGGGTAGGTTTCCGGGTGCACCGCGGAGGCGTCCAGCGGGTTGTCGCCGTTCATCACGCGGAGGAAGCCGGCGGCCTGTTCGAAGGTCTTGTCGCCCAGGCGGCTGACCTTGCGCAGATCGTCACGGGTCTTGAAGGCGCCGTTGGCGTCGCGGTGCGCGACGATGTTCTGCGCCAGGGTGCTGTTGAGGCCGGAGATGCGCGCCAGCAGGGCGGCGGAAGCGGTGTTGACGTCCACGCCCACGGCGTTCACGCAGTCTTCCACCACCGCGTCCAGGCTGCGCGCGAGCTGCAGCTGGGACACGTCGTGCTGGTACTGGCCGACACCGATGGACTTCGGCTCGATCTTCACCAGCTCCGCCAGCGGGTCCTGCAGGCGGCGGGCGATGGAAACGGCGCCGCGCAGCGACACGTCCAGTTCCGGGAATTCCTTCGCAGCCAGCTCCGATGCGGAGTACACCGAGGCACCGGCCTCGCTGACCATGATCTTGGTGCACTTGAGCGCTGGGTATTTCTTGATCAGCTCGGCGGCCAGCTTGTCGGTCTCGCGGCTGGCGGTACCGTTGCCGATGGCGATCAGCTCCACCTGGTGTTTGGCGCACAGCGCGGCGAGCACGGCGATGGTCTGATCCCACTGGTTCTTCGGCGCGTGCGGGTAGACGGTGGCGGTGTCCAGCAGCTTGCCGGTGGCATCGACCACGGCGACCTTCACGCCGGTGCGCAGGCCCGGGTCCAGGCCCAGGGTGGCGCGCGGGCCGGCCGGGGCGGCCAGCAGCAGGTCGTGCAGGTTGCGGGCGAAGACGTTGATCGCCTCGGCGTCGGCGCCTTCGCGCAGCTCGCCCAGCAGGTCGGTTTCCAGGTGGGTGTAGAGCTTGACCTTCCAGGTCCAGCGCACCACTTCGGACAGCCACTTGTCGGCGGCGCGGCCTTGGTTACTGATGCCGAAGCGCTCGCCGATCATGGTTTCGCACGGATGCGCGGTGCCCGGCAGCTCCTCGCCGACCTTCAGGGCGACGCTCAGCACGCCTTCGTTGCGGCCGCGGAAGATCGCCAGGGCGCGGTGCGACGGGGCGTTCTTCAGCGGCTCGTCGTGCTCGAAGTAGTCGCTGAACTTGGCGCCTTCGGTTTCCTTGCCCGGCACCATGCGCGCGGTGAGGGTGGCGTTGTCCTTGAGGAAGCCGCGCAGGCGGTCCAGCAGGGTGGCGTCCTCGGCGAAGCGCTCCATGAGGATGTACTTGGCGCCTTCGAGCACGGCGCGGGTATCGGCGAAGCCTTTCTCGGCATCGACGAAGCGCGCGGCTTCGGTTTCCGGGGTCAGGGTCGGGTCGGCGAACAGCGCGTCGGCCAGCTCGCCCAGGCCGGCTTCCAGGGCGATCTGGCCCTTGGTGCGGCGCTTCTGCTTATAGGGCAGGTAAAGGTCTTCGAGGCGGGTCTTGGTGTCGGCGAGCTTGATCTCGCGGGCCAGTTCCGGGGTCAGCTTGCCCTGTTCCTCGATGCTGGCGAGGATCGCGCCACGGCGGTCTTCCAGTTCGCGCAGGTAACGCAGGCGCTCTTCGAGCATGCGCAGCTGGGTGTCGTCCAGGCTGCCGGTGACTTCTTTCCGGTAACGGGCGATGAAGGGGACGGTGGAGCCTTCATCGAGCAGGGCGACGGCAGCGGCGACTTGCTGCGGTTGAACGCGGCCGGAGGGCAGTGCGGAAAGCTCTTCGGCGATACGGGTGTTGATGCTGTCCATAAATCCACCTGACAAAACAATCGAAATACGGGGCGCCTGATCTGCTGCGCGTCGGCATAACTGCGTTGAGGGCAGCTGAAAAAATGCTCATTGACTGCAGTCAACTCCGCTTTTTCAGCTGCCCTCGCCTTGTTCTGCTCTAGCTCGCGAGATCATGAAGCAGGCTCATAACAGAGCGCCCGGACCGGAGGCCCCGGCCTTCGGACAGGCTCTGTGACAACGCCCCGCCGCAAAAGCGCCGCATTATACCCACGACAATTTCGCGGGGTGGGCGGCTGGTCGGGGAAAAATCTGCTAACAATGGACAAGCCGTGATGTGCGGCGGCTGGGCGATAATGCCCGCCGAATCAGATTCTGGGAGTCTCCATGAGCAACGCTGCCACCCTGCCGGAAGGCGAAAAGATCCTCGTGGTCGATGACGATGCGCGCCTGCGCCGTCTGCTGGAACGCTTCCTCGATGAGCAGGGTTACCGCGTCCGCGCCGTCGAGAATACCGAGCAGATGGACCGCCTGCTGGCCCGTGAGCTGTTCCAGCTGGTGGTGCTTGACCTGATGATGCCCGGCGAGGACGGACTCTCCGCGTGCAAGCGCCTGCGCGAGTCGAACAACCAGATCCCGATCATCATGCTCACCGCCAAGGGCGACGAGTCCAGCCGCATCTCCGGCCTGGAACAGGGCGCCGACGACTACCTGGCCAAGCCGTTCAACCCGCGCGAGTTGCTGGCACGGATCAAGGCCGTGCTGCGCCGCCAGGCGCCGCTGGTGCCGGGCGCGCCGGCGGGCGAGGACGAGATCGTCACCTTCGGCGACTACGAGCTGCACCTGGCCACCCGCGAGCTGAAGAAGGGCGAGGAAGTGCACATGCTCACCACCGGTGAGTTCGCCGTGCTCAAGGCCCTGGTGCAGCACGCCCGCGAGCCACTGACCCGCGACAAGCTGATGAACCTGGCCCGCGGTCGCGAGTGGGACGCCCTGGAGCGCTCCATCGACGTGCAGATTTCCCGCCTGCGCCGGCTGATCGAGCCCGATCCGTCCAAACCGCGCTACATCCAGACCGTCTGGGGCGTGGGCTATGTGTTCGTACCGGATGGTGCCGCCCGCAAGTGATGTTTCTTTGGTAGGAGCGGGCTTGCTCGCGAACCCGCCTCGGTGCGTGGGTTCATTCGCGAGCAAGCTCGCTCCTACAGTTCGTGCTTCCTGGTAACGCCCTCTTGAAAACACCCCTCTGGTTCCCGCAAAGCTTCTTCGCCCGCACCCTCTGGCTGGTGCTCATCGTCGTGCTGTTTTCCAAGGCGCTGACCCTGGTCTACCTGCTGATGAACGAGGACATGCTGGTCGACCGCCAGTACAGCCACGGCGCGGCGCTGACCGTGCGCGCCTACTGGGCGGCGGACGAGAAGTCGCGCGAGGCCATCGCCCAGTCCGCCGGGCTGAAGTGGGCGCCCCACGAGCAGGGGCAGCCGGAAGAGGTGCATTGGCCGTACACCGACATCTTCCAGCGGCAGATGCGCATGGAGCTGGGCATCGACACCGAGACACGCCTGCGCATCCACCATCCGTCGATGCTCTGGGTACGCGCGCCGACCCTGGGTGAGGGTTGGATCGGCGTTCCGCTCTACCCGCACCCGCTGCGCGGCCAGCAGATCTGGAGCGTGCTGGGCTGGTTCCTCGGCATTGGTTTGCTGTCCACGGCTGCCGCGTGGATCTTCGTGCGCCTGCTCAGCCAGCCGCTCAAGCGCCTGGTGTTCGCTTCCCGCGAGTTCGGCAAGGGCCGCAGCGTGCGCTTGCCCCTGGGGCCGGAAACGCCCAGCGAGATGGCCGAGGTATACCGCGCCTTCAACCAGATGGCCGACGACGTCGAGCAGGCCGGGCGCGAGCGCGAGCTGATGCTGGCCGGCGTGTCCCACGACCTGCGCACGCCGCTGACGCGCCTGCGCCTGTCGCTTGAGCTGATGCCCGAGAGCGATCGGGAGATGGTCGAGGACATGGTCCGCGACATCGAAGACATGGACGCCATCCTCGACCAGTTCCTCGCCTTCATCCGCGACGGCCGCGACGAGCCGGTGGAGGAGGGCGACCTGTACGGCCTGGTGTGCGAGACGGCCGATGCCTTCAACCAGACGGAAGAGCGCGTGCGCCTGTGCCTGGAGCCGCTGCCACCGTTCCGTTTCCGCCGTGTGTCGATCAAGCGCATGCTCGGCAACCTGATCGAGAACGCGCTCAATCACGGCGGCGGCAAGGTGGAAGTCGCGGCGCACGTAGCCGGTGGCGGTGCGGCGCCCTATGTGGTGCTCAGCGTGCTCGATCGCGGCGCCGGTATCGACCCGCAGGAGCTGAGCAGCATCTTCAATCCCTTCATTCGCGGCGACAAGGCGCGCGGCGGCAAGGGCACCGGCCTGGGGCTGGCCATCGTCAAGCGCATCGCCGAGCAGCACGGTGGCAGCATCGAGCTGCGCAACCGTGAAGGTGGCGGGGTGGAAGCGCGGGTCTGCCTGCCGTTGGGGCTGCTGCTGCCGCGCAACGCCCACTAATCCCAGCGCAGGGATTTGCCTTCCAGCAGCGCCCGGCGTCCGTAGGGCCAGGCGCGATTGTGCGCGCCGTGGCCGCTGGGCAGGCCGTGGTAGAGCGGAACGCCCAGGGTGGCGACGTACTCGCTGATGATCTCTTCCAGGCTATGCGCCACGCCCTTGCGCGGGCAGTCGGTGAAGCCGCCCAGGCACACCGCGCCCAGGCGTGCCCCACCGCGGCTGTTGAGCAGTTGCCAGAGGCTGCGTTCGAGGCGGTAGTAGGGCTCGCCGACGTCTTCGAGGATCAGGATCGCGCCGTCCGGCACATGCAGCGCGCCTTCGGTACCGGCCATGCAGGCCAGCGCAGTGAGGTTGCCGCCGATCAGTTCGCCCTCCACGGAGTGCTTCGGCCCTGCCAGGTGCTGCACCGCCAGCTTGCCCGGATTTCCCGCCAGCACATGGCTGACCGACGCCAGCGAAGCCAGGCGCTCGTGCTGCTCGCTGGGCGCACTGAGCGGTTGCAGGCCGAGGGCGGTGGCGACCGGCCCGTGGATCGCTGGCAGGCCATGGCGGTGGAAGGCGCTGAGCAGGATGGAGATGTCCGAGAAGCCGATCAGCGGGCGCGGCGAGGCGGCTTGCAGGCGCTTCCAGTCCAGTCGCGGAACCAGTTGCCCACAGCCGTAGCCGCCACGCAGGCACCAGACGGCGCTGACGTCCTCCAGCTCGAAGGCGGCGTGGAAATCCTCCAGGCGCTGCTGCGGCGTGCCGGCCAGGTAGCGGTAGCGCGCATCGGCGTGTTCGCCCAGGTGGTAATCCACGCCCAGCACTTCCAGCTGGCGCAGGGTCGCCTCCAGCACCTCTTCGGCGATGGCCGAGGCCGGCGCGACCAGGGCGATGCGGCCTTCGATGGGCGACCACTTGAGTTCGGCGTTGGAGCGGGGTGCGGGCATGTCTGATATCCGGTTACTGCGGGAGAACGTGTAGGAGCGAGCTTGCTCGCGAAGGGTTCAGTGGGGCAATGATGGGCTGGGCGCTTTCCGTTGGCTGGGTTGCCGTGCATTTCCTCACCCCATCCCTCTGTGAGAGGGATGGGGTGAGGGCGAGACCCAGTGCAGGGCTTAAGGGTGCTTCATGAAAGTTCGTTCCTGACATCCCTGCCGTGACTACGTGCTTCTCTGAGCCTCCTGCCAGGCCATCCGTGGCCTGGCGTTCGCCGGCGTGACGCATGCGCCACGAAAGCCCCGGCTCACCCCTTGCCCTTGGTCCGCGCCAGATGCGGCCCGCCATTTTTCTCCAGGTACTCGATGATCACCCCGGCGATGTCCTTGCCGGTGGTGGTCTCGATGCCCTCCAGCCCCGGCGAGGAATTCACTTCCATCACCAGTGGGCCATGGTGGGAGCGCAGGATGTCGACGCCGGCGACCTTCAGTCCCATGATCCGCGCGGCGCGGATGGCGGTCATGCGTTCTTCCGGGGTGATCTTGATCAGGCTGGCGCTGCCGCCACGGTGCAGGTTGGAGCGGAATTCGCCGGGCGCGGCCTGGCGCTTCATCGAGGCAATCACCTTGTCGCCCACCACGAAGCAGCGGATGTCGGCGCCGCCGGCCTCCTTGATGTATTCCTGCACCATGATGTTGTGCTTGAGCCCCATGAAGGCCTCCAGCACGGACTCGGCGGCCTTCTCCGTCTCGCAGAGCACCACGCCGATGCCTTGGGTGCCTTCCAGCAGCTTGATCACCAGCGGCGCGCCGCCGACCATCTCGATCAGGTCCGGCACGTCGTCGGGGGAGTGGGCGAAGCCTGTGATCGGCAGGCCGATGCCCTTGCGCGAGAGCAACTGCAGGGAGCGCAGCTTGTCGCGGGAGCGGGCGATGGCCACCGATTCGTTGAGCGGGAACACCCCCATCATCTCGAACTGCCGCAGCACGGCGCAGCCGTAGAAGGTCACCGATGCGCCGATACGGGGGATCACTGCGTCGAAGCCTTCCAGGGGCTGTCCGCGATAGTGGATCTGTGGTTTGTGGCTGGCGATGTTCATGTAGGCGCGGAGGGTGTCGATCACCACCATCTCATGGCCGCGTTGCTGCCCGGCCTCCACCAGCCGACGGGTGGAATACAGGCGCGGATTGCGCGACAGCACAGCAATTTTCATTGATCACCTGAAGGGGTGGAGGAAACCATGATGAGGGGTTTGTCCTGGACGTAGGTCAGGCCCGGATTGACCACCAGTTGGCCGTGGACCAGGGCCTTGGAGCCTAGCAGCACGCGGTAGCGCATGGTCTTACGGCAGGCCAGGGTGAATTCCACCGGCCAGGCGCGGTCGCCCAGGGCCAGCAGGGTGCGGATCACGTAACGGGTCTGGGCCTGGCCGTTGGAGCTCTTGATGGTCTTCATCGTCACCACCGGTGCTTCGCAGCGGTGGCGGCGCTGCACCTGGGTGCCGAGGTGGGCGACGAAGCGCACCCAGCTCTGGCCGTTGCGCTTGAACGGCACGATCTCGCTGGCATGCAGGCTGGAGGTACTGGCGCCGGTGTCGATCTTCGCGCGCAGGCCGACCATGCCCAGTTCGGGCAGGGCGATCCATTCGCGCAAACCGATTACCGACAACTGGTCGAATGTCTTCAAGGCAGGCGTCCCCGGCGTTTGCCGGCATTCTAGTCAGGCCGGTTGTGCCCCGCCAGCGGGGTGCGCGGTACACTCGCAGACCCGCATGACGAGGTTATGAAGTGAGCGAGAAAGACGACGACAAGGTCCGCCTGGACAAGTGGCTGTGGGCGGCGCGCTTCTACAAGACCCGCTCGCTGGCCAAGGAGGCCATCGAGGGTGGCAAGGTGCATTGCCGGGGCGAGCGCTGCAAGCCGGGCAAGGAGCCGAAGATCGGCGAGGAATATGTGATCCGCACCGGCTTCGACGAGCGCACCGTGGTGGTCAAGGCGCTATCGATGGTGCGTCGTGGCGCGCCGGAGGCCCAGTTGCTGTATGAGGAGACCGCCGACAGCGCGAAGCGTCGCGAGGACGCGGCCGCGATGCGCAAGGCCGGTGCGCTGGGCCTGCAGACCGACGGGCGGCCAACCAAGAAGCAGCGTCGCCAGTTGTTCAGCTTCCGCGATCAGGAGTGATCCTGGGGCGAGGGCCGAAGGCGCCTCGCCCTGATCGACGGGCCACTCAGGCCGCGACGACGCTCAGGCGGTTGAGCAGCGGGATCTTCGTAAGCAGGTTGAACAGCGGCTCGGTCCAGCGCACCAGTGCGGCGCTGACCTTGGCGGCGAACGGTGTGAAGCAGCTCCAGGCCAGGGCCACCAGCGCCATCTGCACGCCGCCGATGTAGTCGTCCTGGCCCCAGTGCGCGCCGGCCACCAGGCGCGGCAGCATGAACAGCAGCGCCAGGCCCCAGATCACCACCCACTGCAGGGCGCTGCGGGCGAACAGGGTGAGGAACAGTGCCCAGATCAGCAGCACCGAGGCGTGGTCGCCGGGGAAGCTGCGGGCAGACTCATCCTTGATCTCGAAGGCGGTGTCTTCCCAGCTCGGGAAGTACTGCTCCAGGCGCACGGCATCCGGCACAACGGTGGAGATGCTCGCGTGCTGCCAGCCGAAGTGGTGGGCGATCTTGGCGTAGAGGATGCGCACCACCACCAGTACTACGGCGGCGCAGAGGAAGCCGAAGGTGGCTGCGCGGGCTTGGGTGGCCTTGAAGATCCAGTCGCCCCGGATCAACAGGAGCAGCAGGATCACGCCGACCAGCAGGTCGAACGGGCGGGTACTGGCCACTGCCCAGGTCAGCCGCCAGGCATCATTGGTCGCCAGTGGTTCGTTCAGAAGGCTGAACAGGCTGAAGTCGAACAGGTTCATCGCCTCTCGGGCAGGCTCCCAGAGCCACAGCAGGAGCAACGCGAGCGCGAACAGGTGACAGGCGATGAAGGGCTTCCAGGACCAGGTGGCTTGGAACGGATTGGCTTTATCCATAAAATCGATTCCCCCTTACGGAACCACCCGAATGCGGGTGGGTGCTGCAAAGCGCGCTTTATAGGCCTTTGCCATCAACTTGTCATTTATTTGTGCCTATCGCAGCGTTGTGTCCAGCATGTCCCAGATCGATCAAAGTCAGCGTTTCCTGTTCGACAACACCGATGTTCGCGGTGAACTGGTGGAGCTCGACCGCAGCTACGCCGAAGTGCTGGCCAAGCACCCCTACCCGCAGCCGGTCGCCCAGCTGCTGGGGGAAATGCTAGCCGCTGCCGCGCTGCTGTGCGGCACCCTCAAGTTCGACGGCCTGCTGGTGCTGCAGGCGCGCTCCAATGGCGCGGTACCGCTGCTGATGGTGGAGTGTTCCAGCGACCGCGAAGTGCGCGGCCTGGCCCGCTACGAAGCGGACGCCATCGGCGATGCCGCCGGGCTCGCCGACCTGATGCCCCACGGCGTGCTGACCCTCACCGTCGATCCGAAGAAGGGCAAGCGCTACCAGGGCATCGTGCCGCTGGAGGGCGTGACCCTGGCCGATTGCCTGTCGACCTACTTCGCCACCTCCGAGCAGTTGCCGACCCGCTTCTGGCTCAACGCCGACAGCCGCCGCGCCCGTGGCCTGCTGCTGCAACAGCTACCGGCCGACCGCCAGCGCGACGCAGAGTCGCGGGAAGCCAGCTGGCAGCACGTCACCACCCTGGCCGACACCCTCACCGCCGAGGAGCTGTTGGGCCTGGACAACGCCACCGTGCTGCACCGCCTGTACCACGAGGACGACGTACGCCTGTTCGACCCGCAACCGCTGGTCTTCCGTTGCAGCTGCTCGCGGGAACGCTCGGCCAACGCGCTGGTCAGTCTTGGGCACGAGGACGCCGAGCGCCTGCTCGCCGAGCAGGGCGGCGAAGTCGTGATCGACTGCCAGTTCTGCAACCAGCGTTACCGTTTCGACGGTTCGGACGTTGCCCAACTGTTCTCCGGCGGTGGTAGCAAAACGCCCTCGGAAACCCGCCACTGACCGCTTCTATCCGTCCGATAGCCGCACCAATGGCGCTCTTGCCAGATCAGAGGCTGCACGAAAACAGTTCTTTTCTGGCATAATCCCGCGACTTTTTTCCGCGGTAGTGGGAATTAGAAGTCACTACGCAATGTTTGGAGGACTCGGCTTCGGCCGACGGGGACCCACATGACGCAAGCCAATAAAGCCGTTTACACCGACATCAGCGTTGCCCAACTGGTCGAAGAAGCCATTCGCCGCGGCGAAGGCGAACTCGCCGACAACGGCGCGCTGGTCGTACGTACCGGCCACCGCACCGGCCGCTCGCCTGCCGACCGTTTCATCGTCGAAGAGCCGGGCAGCAAGGATTCCATCGCCTGGGGTGCCATCAACCGTCCGTTCCCGGCTGACAAGTTCGATGCCCTGTGGGATCGTGTCGAGGCCTTCAACAACGCCCAGGACCACTTCGTTTCCCACGTCCATGTAGGTTCGGCCCACGACCACTACCTGGCCGTCAAGATGACCACCGGCACCGCCTGGCAGAACCTGTTCGGCCGTGCGCTGTTCATCGAGCCTGAGCAGTACAACCCGGCTGGCCGCGAAGAGTGGCAGGTCCTCAACGTCGCCAACTTCGAGTGCGTGCCCGAGCGTGACGGCACCAACTCCGATGGCTGCGTGATCCTCAACTTCGCCCAGAAGAAAGTGCTGATCGCCGGCATGCGCTACGCCGGTGAGATGAAGAAGGCCATGTTCGGCGTGCAGAACTACCTGCTGCCGGAAAAAGACGTGCTGCCGATGCATTGCGCCGCCAACATCGGCGAAGCCGGCGACGTCACCCTGTTCTTCGGTCTGTCGGGTACCGGCAAGACCACCCTGTCCGCTGACGAAAGCCGCTACCTGATCGGCGACGACGAGCACGGCTGGGGCGAAGGCGTCGTCTTCAACATCGAAGGCGGTTGCTATGCCAAGTGCATCGACCTGTCCGAGAAGAACGAGCCGGTGATCTGGAAAGCCATCAAGTTCGGTGCTGTGCTGGAAAACGTCGTCCTCGACGAAAACCGCACCCCGGATTACGCCGATGACAGCCTGACCCAGAACTCCCGCGCAGCCTACCCGCTGGAACACGTCGAGAAGCGTTCCGAGAAGAACCTCGGCGGCGAACCCAACGCCGTGATCTTCCTGACCTGCGACCTGACCGGCGTTCTGCCGCCCGTGTCGATCCTGAACAACGAGCAGGCGGCCTACCACTTCCTGTCCGGCTACACCGCGCTGGTGGGTTCCACCGAAATGGGTTCGGGCGGCGGCATCAAGTCGACCTTCTCCACCTGCTTCGGCGCACCCTTCTTCCCGCGTCCGGCCGGCGTCTACGCCGAGCTGTTGATCAAGCGCATCAAGGCCTTCGGCTCCAAGGTCTACCTGGTCAACACCGGCTGGACCGGTGGTGGCTACGGCGTTGGCAAGCGCTTCAACATCCCGACCACCCGTGGCGTGATCGCTGCAATCCAGAGCGGCGCTCTGGTCGGTGCCGAGACCGAGCACCTGGACATCATCAACCTGGACGTGCCCAAGGCCGTTCCGGGCGTCGAGACCGTCCTGCTCAACCCGCGCAACACCTGGGCTGACAAGGCCGCCTACGACGAAGCCGCCAAGGGCCTGGCCAGCAAGTTCATCGAGAACTTCAAGAAGTTCGACGTGAGCGACGCCATCAAGAACGCCGGCCCGCAGCTGTAAGCGAACCCGTTCTTCGAAAGAGCCGCCTTCGGGCGGCTTTTTCATTGGCGCCTGGGAACGGTCCTACGCCATTGCGCTCTTCGTAGGAGCGAGCTTGCTCGCGAACAGCCCAGCTCCGGTTCGCGAGCAAGCTCGCTCCTACAATGACGCTTTCTAGGCTGGGTGGATGCCCACGTAACGGAGTACTCCCATGCACGACACCCTCGAACGCGTCTTCGGCTTTCGCCAGTTCCGCCCCGGCCAGGAGGCGGCGGTCAGCGCCGTGCTCGCCGGGCGCTCGGCGGCGGCGATCTTTCCCACCGGCTCGGGCAAGTCGCTGTGCTACCAGTTGCCGGCGCTGCTGATGCCGCACCTGACGCTGGTGGTGTCGCCGCTGCTGGCGCTGATGCAGGACCAACTGGCCTTCCTCACCCGCCACGGCATCGCCGCCGCCAGCATCGATTCGGCGCAGAGCCGCGAGCAGACCGCGCAGACCATGGCCCGCGCGCGTAGCGGCGAGCTGAAAGTGCTGATGATTTCGGTGGAACGGCTGAAGAACGAGCGCTTCCGTAACTTCATCAGCGAGGTGCCCATTTCCCTGCTGGTGGTGGATGAAGCGCACTGCATCTCGGAATGGGGCCACAACTTTCGCCCCGATTACCTGAAGCTGCCGGACTACCAGAAGCAATTCCGCATTCCCCAGGTGCTGCTGCTCACCGCCACGGCCACGCCGGCGGTGATCGCCGACATGCGCGCCAAGTTCGCCATCAGCGAAAGCGATGTGGTCACCACCGGCTTCTACCGCGCCAACCTCGACCTGCAGGTGGAGCCCATCTCCAGCGCCGCCCGCCGGGCGCGGCTGGTGGAGTGGCTGCGGGAGCGGCCAGGCAAACCGGCCATCGTCTACGTCACCCAGCAGAAGACCGCCGAGGACATCGCCGCGTACCTGGCCGAACGCGGCATTCCCGCGTGCGCCTACCACGCCGGGATGGAGCACCCCGAGCGCGAAGGCATCCAGCGCCGCTTCATGGATGGCCAGCTGAACTGCATCGTCGCCACCATCGCCTTCGGCATGGGCATCGACAAGAGCGATATCCGCCAGGTGGTGCACTATGACCTGCCCAAGTCCCTGGAGAACTACAGCCAGGAAATCGGCCGCGCCGGGCGCGACGGCCAGCGCTCGGAATGCCTGGTGCTGGCCAACCGCGACAGCCTCAACGTGCTGGAAAACTTCGTCTACGGCGACACCCCCGAGCGCGAGGGCATCCGCAATGTGCTGGAGGACATCCGCCAGGCGCCGAATGGCCAGTGGGAGACCATGCTGGTGCCGCTGTCGGACCAGTCCAATATCCGCCAGTTGCCGCTCAAGACGCTGCTGGTGCAGTTGGAGCTACGCGGCATCATCGCGCCGCGTTTCGCCTATTTCGCCGAATATCGCTACAAACTGCTCATCGATTCCGCCGCATTGCTCGGCCATTTCGAGGGCGAGCGGCGGCAGTTCGTCGAAGCCATCCTCAACACCTCGGCGCGTGCGCGGACCTGGGCGACCCTGGATTTCGACACCCTCTACAGCCGCCATGGTGCCGAGCGCGCGCGGGTGGTGAAGGCGCTGGATTACTTCCAGGAGCGCGGTTGGGTCGAGCTGGAAAGCAAGCAGATGACCGAGGTCTACGCAGTACGCGATGCCCAGTTCGATGTGGATAAGTTGAGTGACGAGCTGCACCGCTACTTCAAGCGGCACGAGGAGAGCGAGATCGCCCGCATCGGCGCCATGCTCGACCTGCTGGCCAGCGAGGAGTGCCTGAGCTGGCGCCTGGCGCATTACTTCGGTGACGAACAGGCGCCCCGGCATTGTGGCCATTGCTCGGTGTGCGCCGGCCGCGTCGCCCATCTGCCGGAGCCACCTGCGCTGCCGCCGCTGGACGGCCAATCCCTGCACAACCGCTGCGCCGCCTTCCTGGAGAAATACCGCAGCGCGCGAGGGATGGCGCCGAGCGCCGACTGCTTGACGCGCTTCCTCTGCGGCATCAGCGTGCCGGCCTTTACCCGCATGCGCGCCCGCACCTTGCCGGGCTACGCGACGCTGGAGGATTACCCCTACGCCCGCGTGCGCAACTGGGTGCAGGCGCAGCTGTAACAGGCCAGACGCCACGCACGACTAAAGGTCGGCGTGGCGCCGCCGGGCTCCCTTGTAGGGTGTGGGGAGGCATTCCTGCCTAGACTCACAAGGGCGTCGCAAGAGGAACCCCGCATGTCCGTCGAGCACCTGGATGTACTGATCATCGGCGCCGGCCTGTCCGGCATCGGCGCCGCCTGCCATCTGCAGAAGCAGTGCCCCGGCAAGTCCTACGCCATCCTCGAAGGCCGCGAGGCCATGGGCGGCACCTGGGACCTGTTCCGCTACCCCGGCATCCGCTCCGACTCGGACATGTACACCCTGGGCTACAACTTCAAGCCCTGGACCGATCCCAAGGCCATCGCCGACGGCCCGTCGATTCTCAACTACATCCGCGAGACCGCCCGCGAGTACCGGGTCGAGGACAAGATTCGCTACCGCCACCGTGTGCTCAAGGCCGACTGGGATAGCGCCAGCGCGCGCTGGAATCTCACCGTGCAGCGCGGCGACGAGCAGGAACCGGTGCGCATGAGCGCGCAGTTCCTCTTCATGTGCACTGGCTACTACCGCTATGACGCCGGCTACACACCAGACTTCCCGGGGCGCGAGAGCTTCGCCGGGCAGGTCATCCACCCGCAGCTGTGGCCGGAAAACTTCGACTACAGCGGCAAGCGCATCGTGGTGATCGGCAGCGGCGCCACCGCCGTCACGCTGATCCCCTCGCTGACCGACAAGGCCGCCCACGTCACCATGCTGCAGCGCTCGCCGTCCTACGTGATCACGCTGCCGGCGAAGGACCCGATCTCGAATTTCCTGCGCAACTTCCTGCCGGAGAAGTGGGTGTACCGCCAGGCGCGGGCGCGCAACGTGACCATGCAGATGGTCTTCTTCATGGCATCCAAGGCGTTCCCCGGCGCGGTGCGCAAACTCATGCTCAAGCTGGCCAGCTTGCAGCTGGGCAAGGACTTCGACATGCGCCACTTCAGCCCGCGCTACAAACCGTGGGACGAGCGCGTGTGCTGCGTGCCGGATGGTGACCTGTTCAAGGCGCTGCGCCAGGGCCGGGCCTCGGTGGTGACCGACCACATCGAGCGTTTCACCGAGAAAGGCATCCTGCTCAAATCCGGGCAACTGCTCGAAGCGGACGTGATCATCACCGCCACCGGACTGGACCTGGTGATGTTCGGCGGCGCCGAGCTGGCCATCGACGGCAAGCCCTTCGACGTCACCCAGAGCATGGGCTACCGCGGCATCATGCTGCGCGACCTGCCCAACCTCGCCGCCATCGTCGGCTACACCAACGCCAGCTGGACGCTCAAGGCGGACCTCTCCAGCGAATACTTCTGCCGCCTGATCAACCACCTCGACGCCATCGGCATGCGCCAGTGCACGCCGCGCCAGAGCCATGGGCAGGTGAAGGAAGAACCCTTCCTCAACCTCAACTCCGGCTACATCCAGCGCGCCGCCGACCGCATGCCCAAGCAGGGCGACCGCACGCCGTGGAAGCTCTATCAGAACTACGCGCTGGACCTGGCCCTGCTGCGCTTCGGCAAGGTCGAGGACGGCTACCTGACGTTCACCTCGCCCCAGCAGCGCCAGGCCACGGCGGCGCCGGTGGAGGCGCTGGAGGGCTGACCCCCTCGCCGGCGCCCGCCTGCCGTGGCGGGCGCCGTTCCATCGAAGTGCTGGATAGACATTATCGATACGCCACTCTGCAACGATCCCTCCGCTCGGCTTACCATGCGCGCCATCCGCAATCATGCAGGCCAGAGGAAATTTCATGCATATCGATGACGCCATCCGCAGCCGCCGTTCCATCCGGGGTTTCGACACCTCCTACGTGATGAGCCGCGAGGAGAAGGACGAGCTGCTGCAACTGGCGCTGCTCGCGCCCACCGCCTTCAACCTGCAGCACGTGCGCCTGGTGGAAGTCAGCGACCCGCAATTGCGCGCGCACATCCGCGAAGTGGGCTGGGACCAGGCGCAGATGACCGATGCCTCGATGCTGGTGGTGGTCTGCGCCCGCACCGACAGCTGGGAAGCCAACGCCAGCCGCGTCTGGGACGGCGCCCCGGCGGAAGTGCAGAACTTCATGACCAACGCCATCGACGGCTACTACCGCGACAAGCCGCAGACCCAGCGCGACGAAACCATGCGCAGCTGCGGCCTGGTGGCCCAGACCCTGATGCTCGCCGCCCGTGGCCGCGGCCTGGACAGCGTGCCGATGGACGGCTTCGACTTCGACGCCGTGGGCCAGCTGATCAACCTGCCGGACAACCACGTCATTGGCCTGATGGTCGCCGTGGGCAAGCAGGCGGTGGAAGCCAAGCCGCGCATCGGCCGGCTGCCGGTGGAAGAGACGATCATTCGCGATCGGTTCTGATCCCCACGAAACGCGCCTCCGGGCGCGTTTTGCTTTTCGTAGGAGCGAGCTTGGGCCTGGCCACGTCACTCACTCCGGCGCCGCCTCGACGACCCGCTCGATCAACCACTGCAACGCCGTATCCCGCTCGCGCTGGGCGAGGTACACCAGCTCCAGGTCGAAATGGCCTACGTCGAACGGCAGCTCCAGCACCTGCAACGGCCGCAACTCCGAGAAATAGGCCGCCAGCCGCGTCGGCAGCACCGTCAGCAAATCCGTGGTCGCCACCAGATGCGCCGCCTGCAGGTAGTTGGGCGTGGTGTAGGCGATCTGCCGCTTCAGGCCCTGGCTGGCCAGCCACTGATCGACCATGCCCTTGGTCTGCCCGCCGGAAACCCACAGGTGCCGCTGCTGGAGAAAGGTCTGCAGATTGATTCTCCCATCGACCTGCGGATGCCCGCGCCGGGCCAGCAGGCGCAGCGTCTCGCTGGCCCAGGGGCGGCGCAGGAAGCGCGCCGGCAGCTCCTCGAAGCGCCCCAGCACCAGGTCGAGGTTGCCCTTGTCCAGCGCCTCGGCCGGCAGCGTCGGCGTCAGGTGCTGGATAGCCAGGCCGATGCCCGGCGCCGTCCTGCCCAGACTTTCGAGCAGGTGCGGCATGCACAGCGCCTCGACATAGTCGGTCAGCGCCAGGGTGAAGCGCTGGCGGCTGCGCGCCGGGTCGAAGATGTCGCCGCCGGCCAGGCTCTGGCCGATGCGCTGCAGCGCATCGCGAATCGGCGCTTCCAGCTCCAGCGCCCGGGGCGTCGGCTGCATCGCCCGGCCGACGCGCACCAGCAGCGGATCATCGAGAAGCTCGCGCAGGCGGTTCAGCGCGTTGCTCACCGCCGGCTGGCTCAGCGACAGGCGCTCCGCCGCGCGGGAGACATTGCGCTCGCGCAGCAGCGCATCCAGTACCCGCAGCAGGTTGAGGTCGAAGGTGTTCATATTCATTGAGTGAATGCCACTTATCACAACTCAAAATTTCAAAAATAGTAGCGCCTTCCCTAAGGTGAGTGGTCTTCAAACGAGCGTTTCCGGCTGACAAGAGGAACAACATGAGCCAGAACATCCGCATCGCCAGCGCCGCCGTCATCGGCGCCGGCACCATGGGCCGGGGCATTGCCATGTGCCTGGCGAACGCCGGTGTGCAGGTCCTGTGGCTGGACAATAACCCGCAGATGCTGACCCAGGCCCTCGGCGCCGTAGCCGACACCTACGCCCACAACGTGCGTCAGGGCCGCATCGACGAGGCCGAAGCCGCCCGCCGCCGCGCACGCATCTCCCAGGTTGCGAACTACGCGGCCATCCGCGAAGTGGACCTGGTGATCGAGGCGGTGTACGAAAACCTCGAACTCAAGCAGTCGATCTTCCGCGAGCTGGACGCAGCGCTGAAACCCTCGGCCATCCTGGCTTCCAACACCTCCTACCTCGACGTCGATGCCATCGCCGCAGTGACCTCGCGGCCGTCCCAGGTGCTCGGCCTGCACTTCTTCAGCCCGGCGCACATCATGAAGCTGCTGGAAATCGTGCGCGGCGCCAAGACCGCTCCCGCCGTGCTGCAAGCCGCGCTGGAGCTGGGCGAGCGCATGGGCAAGGTCAGTGTGGTAGCCGGCAACTGCCACGGCTTCATCGGCAACCGCATGCTGGAGAAGTACGTCCAGGAATCGCGCCGGCTGATCCTCGAAGGCTCGCTGCCGCACCGGGTGGACGCTGCGATCCAGGGCTTCGGCTTCGCCATGGGCCCGTTCCGCATGTTCGACGTGGTCGGCATCGACCTCGAGTGGCGCGCCCGCGAGCTGGCCGGCAAAGGCCAGGACGCGCCGACCGTGCAGGTGGACAACCGGCTGTGCGAGATGGGTCGCTTCGGCCAGAAGACCGGCAATGGCTTCTACCACTACGAACCCGGCAGCCGTCAGGCCGAGCACGATCCGAAAGTCGACGCCCTGGTGCTGCGCGAATCCGAACGCCTGGGTTACGCGCGCCGCGACATCGGCGACGAGGAAATCCTCGAGCGCTGCCTGCTGGCCCTGGTCAACGAAGGCGCGAAGATCCTCGACGAAGGCATCGCTTCCACCAGCGGCGACATCGACACCGTTTACCTCAATGGTTATGGCTTCCCCAAGGATAAGTCCGGCCCCATGGCCTGGGCCGATGCCCAGGGGCTGCAGAGCGTGCTGGCGCGCCTGCGTGACCTGGCCGGTGCCCACGGCGCGCACTGGCAGCCGGCCGCGCTGATCGAGCGCCTGGCCGTCGCCAATGGCCGCTTCGCCGACGTGAAACAGGAGTCCTTCGCATGAGTTACCAGGCACCCCTGCGCGACATGCGCTTCGTCCTCCACGAACTGTTCGACGTCAGTGCCCACTGCGAGCTGCTGGGCAACGGTCTCGACCGCGAGCTGATCGACGGCGTGCTGGAAGAGGGCGCGCGCTACACCGGCGAAGTGGTCGCGCCGCTGAACCGCAACAGCGACGAGCAGGGCGCGACCCTGCTCAATGGCGAGGTCACAACCCCGGACGGCTTCCGCGAGGCCTACCGGCAGTACTGCGACAACGGCTGGGCAAGCATGACCGGGCCGACCGAGTTCGGCGGCCAGGGCTTCCCGCAGATGGTCGCGGCGAACTTCCACGAGATGCTGATGGCCGCGTCGCTGTCCTTCCGTGTCTACTCCGGCCTGACCGAGGGCGCGGTGCTGGCGCTGTACAAGCACGGCAGCGAGGACCTGAAGCGCGACTACCTGGGCAAGATGGTCAGCGGCGTGTGGACCGGCACCATGTGCCTCACCGAACCGCAAGCCGGCACCGACCTCGCCCTGCTGCGCACCCGTGCCGAACCGCAGGCGGATGGAAGCTACCGTGTCAGCGGCAGCAAGATATTCATCAGCGGCGGCGAGCAGGACCTCTCCGAGAACATCGTCCATCTGGTGCTGGCGCGGCTGCCGGACGCACCGGCCGGGGTGAAGGGCATCAGCCTGTTCCTCGTGCCCAAGTTCATCGCCAAGGCCGACGGCACGCCGGGCGCGCGGAATTCCCTGAGCTGCGGCGCCATCGAGCACAAGATGGGCATCAAGGGCGCGTCCACCTGCGTGATGAACTTCGACGGCGCCACCGGCTGGCTGATCGGCCAGGCCAACCAGGGGCTGGCATGCATGTTCACCATGATGAACGACGCGCGCTTCCAGGTCGGCCTGCAGGGCCTGGGCATCGCCGAGCGTTCCTGCCAGGGCGCGTTGGCCTACGCCCGCGAGCGCCTGCAATCGCGCGCGCTGACCGGCCCGGCGGAGCCGTCCAAGGCCGCCGATCCGATCATCGTCCACCCGGACGTGCGGCGCATGCTGCTGACCCAGAAGACCCTCACCGAAGGCTGCCGGATGATCGCCGCGCTCTGCGCCCGCGAGCTGGACCTGGAGCACGGCCATCCCGAGGCCGAGGCGCGCAAGGCCGCGAGCAAGCGCGCGGCGCTGCTGATCCCCATCGTGAAGTCCTTCTTCACCGATGTCGGCCAGGAGGTGTCCAGCCTCGGCGTGCAGGTTTACGGCGGCCACGGCTACATCCGCGAGTGGGGCATGGAACAGCTGATGCGCGACAGCCGCATCACGCAGATCTACGAAGGTACCAACGGCATCCAGGCGCTCGACCTGATCCGCCGCAAGCTGCTGGGTGACGGTGGCGCGGAGCTCAATGCGCTGATCGGCGAGCTGGCCGCCGCCTGCGAAACCGCGGGCGCCCATGCCGAGCTTGGCGGTTTGGCGGAAACCGTCCGCCAGCGCCTGCAAGAGTGGCGGAGCCTGACCGACGACGTGATCGCCGCCTGCCAGCGCGACCCGCAGGAAATCGGCGCCACCTCGGTGGACTTCCTGCAGTACTGCTCCTACGCGCTGCTCGCGGGGCTCTGGGTTCAGGCCGCTGGCGTGGCGCAGGCGAAACTCGCCGCCGGCGAGGGCGATGCGGACTTCTACCGCGCCAAGCTCGCCAGCGCGGAGTTCTACGTCAAACGCATCCTGCCGCGCGCCAGCATGCACCGCGAGGCCCTGCTGGGCGGTGCGGACTGCCTGATGGGGTTGGACGCGGAGCACTTCGCGTTCTGATGGCTTGAGGTAAAGAAAAACGCCGCGCCGGGACCGGGGCGGCGTTTTTCTTTGAAGGTTCGGTGCTGGGCGGTCCCTCACCCCAGCCCTCTCCCAGGGGGAGAGGGGGCCGTATGTGCCGAGATGAGTCCTGCCTTCGCTGATACGCTCGGCTAACGCAGAGCTTTCAATACGTGCCGGTCGGTCCCCTCTCCCTCCGGGAGAGGGTTAGGGTGAGGGGCTCTTGATTCGCTCAAGCCCGCTCCCAAACCTCGAACGCATAGGCCGGCGTCTCGCCTTCCGCGTCATGCTCGATGCTCGACGCCAGGCGCCACTGCCCCTCGTTCACCTCGGGAAAATGCGCATCGCCCACCGGGCTCAGGCCCACGCGGGTCAGGTACAGCCGCTCGGCGCGGCCCAGGGCTTCACCGTAAAGCTGCGCCCCGCCGATCAGCATCAGTTCCTCGGCGTCCTCTTCCCTGGCCCACTGCGCGGCGCGTTCCAGCGCGGCATCGAGGCTGGTGAAGACTTCCGCGCCTTCGAGCTTCAGGCCCGTCTGGCGAGTGACCACGATGTTGAGGCGGCCCGGCAGCGGACGGCCCAGCGAATCCCAGGTCTTGCGGCCCATGATCACCGGCTTGCCCAGGGTCATGGCCTTGAAGTGCTTGAGGTCTTGCGGCAGGTGCCAGGGCAGGCGGTTGTCGACGCCGATCACGCGGTTCTCGGCAAGGGCGGCGATCATCGCCAGGGGCAGGACTTCGGACATCGTGACTCCAGTGGTGAACATCAGCGGGAACTCCCGTTGCCAGAGGATACCAGTCGCACCTCCCCGGTGGGACCGGAGGGCGGAACGCGCATGAAGAAGGTGCCGTCTTCGTTGACCTGGGTGACGCCGGTGGCCAGCACCTTGCGATAGTCCTTGAGGTTGAAGGCCAGGGTCTGGTCCGGTCGTTCGGCCTTGAGCAGCACTTGCGAGTAGGTGATGAGGATCTCGAAGATCTTCAAGTCGCCCGACTGCAGCCAGATATAGGACGGTCCCGCCTGGCGCGGCGGTTCGAAGGCCAGCGACGCGGCTCCCGGTTTGGGCACGAACTTCAGGTGCAGGCCCTCGGCGTCCAGCCAGCTGGATTCGACCCGGCCGCCAATGCCCACCAGGGGAAAGACCTGGTGGTAGTTCAGGTGCAGCACGTTGCCCTGCAACAGCGCACCGGGGCGCTCCAGCGTTACCAGCGAATCCAGGTGCAGGCCCGCCACGCTCATGGCGCCGTAGCTGGGCACGCCGAGCACCTTCACGCTGTCGGGCTGGTAGTCGAGGTTGTCGCCGTCGAGCTTCACCGTGCCGGAGAGCCGCAGCGGCAGCCAGGGGCCGACGCCCAGTGGCCGCACCTCGCCGGAGACCAGCAGGCGGTCGCCTTCGACGCTGAATTGGAAGTCGCGCAGCATGGTTTCCGGGTAGGCGAGGATGTGCTGGTTGAACAGGTTGGCGAGCTGCTCGGGGCTGAGGATCACCTCGCCCTCGGACACTTCGATGCGCATGTCCTGCGGGCGGTCGAAGTCGATCGGCTCGCCGGCCTTGAGCGGCACCAGCCAGCCCTTGAGCTGCGGGCTGTGGAAGCCGACGCCGCCCTGGAAGTACATGTCCACGTTGTTGAGCAGGATGCCCACGCCGTCCTGGCCGGAGTCGCGCAGGCCGCCGGGTCGGCTGGCCTTGAATTCCGGCGCCGGCGGCGTCTGTTGGAACCAGCCCTGGCGCAGTACGCCCAGTTCACGCTGCTGCTTGTCGATGGCGCTCTCGGCGACGGCGTTGCCGGCAAACGCCAGCAGGAGCAGGGAAGCGAGGAGGGTTCTCATAGGGCTTTCTCCTCCGGGGCCGGCGCTTTTATGGGAGATACCGCGATGTGCACCATGCCGTCCTCGCGCAGGCGGATTTCGCCGTACTGCAGCTGGCGGCGGTAGTCGTAGAGATTGAACAGCAGCGGCGCATCGGGACTGAGGCTGGTGAACAACGCGTAGGCCTTCACCAGGATGGTCCGTGCCATCTTGATGTCGCCGCCCTCGATGAACATGTAGCTCTTCGGTGCCTTGAGCTGCGGCCATTTCAGCTCGTCCAGATCGTTGCCCAGCAGCAGGTCCATGCCGCCGTCGGCCAGCGCCAGACGGCGCACGGTGAAGTCCAGGCGCGGCGGCGGGAACAAGCCGTCGAGGTCGACCAGGATGCGGTTGCCGATCAGCTGCATGTGTGCGGTGTGCAGCTGCAGCACCTCGGACATCTCGATGGACGCGGCGGTCAGTGAAGGCGTGACGTCCACACCGTCGACGAAGATCCGCTGCGGCACCAGCGCCACCTTCAGTGGCCCGGCCTGCTCGATCCCGGTGACCATCCGCAGCGGCCGCCAGCGGCCCTTGCGCAGCAGTTCGCCGTGGACTTCCTGGCCATCGGCGCGAGTGCTGAGCTTCAGGTTGCGCACGGGGGCGTTGGCGTTACGCAGCTCCTCGTTGAGCAGCGTGGCGAGGGTGGCGTCGGCGACGAAGATGTCTCCGGCCTGGATACGCGCGACCATGGACTTCGGGTCGTCCAGCATCAGCGGCGTACCGGTGCCGGCTACCGGGCTCATCTGGATCAGCATCTTGCGGATGAAGAAGCCGATGTCGTCGTGCAGGCGGAAGTCAGTCTGGCTGATCCACAGTTGCGAGGTGTTGCTGGCGGACTGCCGGGCGCTGACGCTGGCATCCAGCACGCGAGGCGGTACGGCCTGCATCAGCGGGGTGTCCGGGCCCCAGTCGGAGGGCCGCACCGGGGGCGTTTCCACGGCCGACGCGCTGGCGGCGGCGAGCAGCAGGGGCAAGGCACTGAGCAGCGAGCGCAGCATGGCGAGGCCTCATTGTTGTTTTTATAGGGGCAGCGTTATCCGCTGAGTCTGAGCCTGCCCGCTCACGCCGGGAGCCCCTCCTTGGTTTGGTTGATGCCAAGGGGTGTTACCGGCGGTGCCGGGACGTAGCGGCGAGCAGCGGTTATCCTTGCTGGCGAATACCGATTGTCGGAGACCCTGTGAGCGAGTCCCCCCTCCAATCCCTGTGGCTGTGCGAGGCCGTGCGCCTGCGCGAGGAGCAGGCCGGTCCCCTGGAAGACAGCGAAGCCAATCGCCGCGCCATCGTCGGCGGCGGCGACCTGGCCCGGCGCCTGCAAAACCGTGCGCTGCTGCTGGCCGAACGCGACGGCCAGCGTGCCGCTCTGCGTACCTGGACCCAGGGCGCGCGGCTGGCGATTTATGTCCTGCTGGCGCTGGCCCTGTTCACCGGCGGCGGCCTGGCGCTCGCAGCGCTGGGAGACGGTGTGCGCCCGGTCAACGTGTTCTGGGCCCTGGCCAGCCTGCTCGGCCTGCACCTGATTACCCTGATCGGCTGGCTTCTGGCCTTCTCCGCCAGCGGCGAGGCGGCCGGTGCGCTAGGGCGTCTGTGGCTCTGGCTGAGCGGCAAGCTGGCCCGCGATGCCCAGGCCGCGCAGCTCGCGCCGGCCCTGCTGGTGCTGCTGGACCGCCAGCGCCTCACCCGTTGGGCCCTGGGCCTGCTGGTCCACGGCCTCTGGCTGGTAGCGCTGACCAGCGCCCTGGGCGTGATGCTGGCGCTGCTGGCCACCCGGCGCTATGGCTTCGTCTGGGAGACCACCATCCTCGGCGGCGATACCTTCATCGCGCTGACCCACGGCCTCGGCGCGCTGCCCTCGCTGCTCGGCTTCCCGCAGCCGGATTCGGAACTGGTGCGCGCCAGCGGCGATGCCCTGGTGGCCAGCGAAAATGCGCGCCATGCCTGGGCCGGTTGGCTGGTCGGCATCCTGCTGGTCTACGGCGTGCTGCTGCGCGGCGCGCTTTGGCTGCTGTGCCTGTGGCGCTGGAAGCGCGGCCGCGCGCAGCTGGCGCTGGACGTTTCGCTGCCCGGCTATGCGCTGCTGCGCGAACGCCTGATGCCCGCCAGCGAGCGCCTGGGTGTGAGCGATGCGGCGCCGGATGAACTGGTCGAGCCGCTAGCGCAGGCCCCGGCGTCCACTGCCGACGGCGCACTGCTGGTCTCCATCGAACTGCTCGACCGGCCGAACTGGCCGCCGAAGCTGCCGGAAAGTATCGCCAACGCCGGCGACCTCGACGATGGCGCCCAGCGCCGCCGCCTGCTGGAACAACTCACCCGTTATCCGCCGGCACGCCTGGTGATCGCTTGCGACCCGCGCCGCTCGCCGGATCGCGGCACCCTGGCGCTGATCGCCGAACTCTCGCGCTGCGCCGCCGCTACCCGCATCTGGCTGCTGCAAGCGCCGCCGGGTGAAGCGCTGGACGCCGAGCGCCTGGGCGACTGGCACACGGCCATCGACCGCCTGCAATTACCGCACACCTCGGCGTCGCCCCTGGGCTGGCTGGAGAGCGGACATGACTGATGCGCTGAAACTGGCCGTGGTCGGCCACACCAACGTCGGCAAGACCTCGCTGCTCCGCACCCTGACCCGCGACGTGGGCTTCGGCGAAGTCTCCCATCGCCCCAGCACTACGCGGCATGTGGAAGGCGCGCGCCTGTCGGTGGACGGCGAGCCGTTGCTGGAGCTGTACGACACGCCCGGCCTGGAAGACGCCATCGCCCTGCGCGACTTCCTCGACGGCCTGGAGCGCCCGGGCGAACGCCTGGACGGCCCGGAGAAACTGCGCCGCTTCCTCGATGGCAGCGAAGCCCGCGGCCGCTTCGAACAGGAGGCCAAGGTGCTACGCCAACTGCTCGCTTCCGACGCCGGCCTCTATGTGATCGACGCCCGTGAGCCGGTACTGGCCAAGTACCGCGACGAACTGGCCGTGCTCGCCGCCTGCGCCCGGCCGCTGCTGCCGGTGCTCAACTTCGTCGCCAGCC
This sequence comes from Pseudomonas sp. PSE14, assembly GCF_029203285.1. Lineage (NCBI taxonomy): Bacteria > Pseudomonadati > Pseudomonadota > Gammaproteobacteria > Pseudomonadales > Pseudomonadaceae > Pseudomonas > Pseudomonas sp. PSE14. Next base: position 5,531,623 of record NZ_CP115669.1, on the reverse strand, counting down.
CGCAGCACCGCGAGGAACAGTGGCGCGAGGCCTTGTCCCGTCTCGGCTTGCACGCGCTGGTGCGCTTCGACAGCGTGGCGCCGCCGCTGGATGGCGAGCGCCGCTTGTATGAAAGTCTCGCGCTCATGCTGGAGCGCGCGCGTCCGCAGCTGGACCGCCTGGTGGCCGATCACGAAGCCCAGGCCGTGGCACGCCGCGAGGCCGGTGCGCGGCTGATTGCCGAACTGCTGGTGGATGTCGCCGCCTGCCGCCAGCTGGTGCCGGCCGGCGATGCCGCCGTGCAAGCCGCCACCGAGACGCTGCGCAATCAGGTGCGCAAACGCGAAGACACCTGCGTGAAGGCGCTGCTCAGCCTCTACGCCTTCCGCAAGGACGACGCCCGCGCGGCCGACCTGCCGCTGCTGGATGGTCGCTGGGGCGATGACCTGTTCAACCCGGAAACCCTGCGCCAACTGGGCATCCGCCTGGGCGGCGGTGTCGCGGCCGGCGCGGCGGCGGGGGCGGGGATCGACCTGCTGGTGGGCGGCCTTACCTTGGGCGCGGCCACCGCGCTGGGCGCCATCGCCGGGGGAGCCTGGCAGACCGTCGGCCATTACGGGCAGCGCCTGCTGGGCAAGCTCAAGGGCAGCCGCGAGCTGTCCGTGGACGACAGCGTTCTGCGCCTGCTGGCGCTGCGTCAGCGGCAATTGCTGGCGGCGTTGCAGACGCGCGGGCATGCGGCGGTGGAGGCGATCCACCTGCAATCGCCCGAGGACAAGCAGTGGCGCGAGGGCAAGCTGCCCGAGGGGCTTCGCAAGGCGCGGGCGCATCCGGAATGGTCCAGCCTCAATGGTGGGCGGCGCAGCGAGAAGAGCGAGCGGCAGGAAGCGGTGGCGCAGTTGGCGGCGCAACTGCTGGAGCCATGACCGCGATGCCGGGGCGGTTCGCGAGCAAGCTCGCTCCTACAGGGTGTGCACGGCTCTTCGTAGGAGCGAGCTTGCTCGCGAACGCTCTTAGACGAGCGAAACCATCTCCACCTCGACCGTCCCCTCGACCACGGTCAGGATCGCCAGCGCAATCGGCAACTTGAACCGCCTCGGCCCCGCGCTTCCTGGGTTCAGATACAGCACCCCGTTGCGCACCTCGTTGAGCGGCTTGTGGGAATGCCCCGCCAGCACCACATCAATGCCCTCGGCTGCCGGATCGACGGCCAGCTGCTTGAGGTCATGGATCAGGTAAAGCCGCAGCCCACCCAGCTCCAGCAGCAGGGTTTCCGGCAGCGCTTCAGCCCAGTCGTCGGTGTCGTTGTTGCCACGCACCACGTCCAGCGGCGCCAGTTCGCGGAGCTGGTCGAGCAGTGAGGCGGGGCCGATATCGCCCAGGTGCAGGATGCGCGCGCAGCCTTGCAGCGCCGCCAGCGCTTCTGGGCGCAGCAGGCCGTGGGTGTCGGCGATGACGCCGATGCGCAGGGAAGTGGTCATGCCAGGGAGCATAAACGACGACGCCACCCGAGGGTGGCGTCGTGGCGGATCAGCCGTTGTGCGAGGCCTTGGCAGCGTCGGACTCGGGCAGGAACCAGTTCAGCAGCAGGGCACAGATGCCGCCGGTGGCGACGCCGGACTCCAGCACGTTGCGGATGGCGTGCGGCATGTGCGCGAGGAACTCGGGCACCTGCGAGATGCCCAGGCCCAGCGCCAGGCTGACGGCGATGATCAGCAGCGCGCGGCGGTCCAGGTGGGTGCCGGCGAGGATGTTGATGCCCGAGGCGGCGACGGCACCGAACATCACCATGGCCGCGCCGCCCAGCACGGGCTCCGGCACGGCCTGGATCACCCCGGCCACGCTGGGGAACAGACCCAGCACGATCAGCATCGCGGCGATCCACAGGCCGACGTGGCGGCTGGCGACGCCGGTCAGCTGGATCACGCCATTGTTCTGTGCGAACACGGAGCTCGGGAAGGTGTTGAACAGGCCGGCCAGCAGCGAGTTGGCTCCATTCACCAGCACGCCGCCCTTGATCCGCTGCATCCACAGCGGGCCTTCCACCGGCTGCCTGGAGATCTTGCTGGTGGCGGTGACGTCGCCGATGGCTTCCAGCGAGGTCACCAGGTAGATCACCAGCATCGGGATGAACAGGCTCCAGGAGAAGCCCAGGCCGAAGTGCAGCGGCACCGGCACCTGGAAGGCCGGCGCCTCGTGCATGCCGGTGAAGTCGAGGCGGCCCAGGTAGCCGGCCAGCGCGTAGCCAACGGCCAGGGCGATGACGATGGCGCCGCTGCGCATCCACACCACCGGGATGCGGTTGAGGATGACGATGATCGCCAGCACCAGCCCGGACAGCATCAGGTTCTCGCCGTTGGCGAAGGTGCCGTTGGACATGGCGGAGAAGCCGCCGCCCATGCTGATCAGGCCGACCTTGATCAGGGTGAGGCCGATCATCAGTACCACGATGCCGGTGACCAGCGGGGTGATCAGGCGCTTCACGAAGGGCAGGATGCGCGACACGCCCATCTCCACGAAGGAGCCGGCCATGACCACGCCGAAGATCGCCGCCATCACCGCTTCCACCGGCGTGCCGTTCTTCACCATCAGTGCGCCGCCGGCGATCAGCGGGCCGACGAAGTTGAAGCTGGTGCCCTGGACGATCAGCAGCCCCGCGCCGAACGGCCCGAAGCGCTTGCACTGGACGAAGGTGGCGATGCCGGAGATCACCAGCGACATCGATACGATCAGGTTGGTATCGCGCGGCGATACACCCAGCGCCTGGCAGATCAGCAGGCCGGGGGTGACGATCGGCACGATGATCGCCAGCAGGTGCTGCAGCGCGGCGAGCCAGGCGATCGGCAGGGACGGGCGGTCTTCCAGGCCGTAGACCAGATCGGGCTGATCCTTGGCGGCGGACGGGTTCTCGAAGGAGCTCATGGGGGCGGTCCGGAAAAAAGAGCGCGATTTTACTGGGCGCGGTCGGGATCGCACAGTGCCATGAGACAAGGAAGGACGAACGGGAAGGGCGCTTTCGTTCAGATTTGGAGCGGAGCGGTACTGCTGCGTCCTTCAACAGGCCGGAAAAGGGAGAAATTTCAGCAGCTTGCTGCGGAAGCATCTGAATGCGTCGGCCTGAAACGGCGACTTGAATGGAGCGAATCCGGCCCGGATTGCGGTCGCCGGATGTCCATCAACGCTGCAAAAGGATTTGATGATGAAGAACGTGCAACGCGGTTTTACCCTGATCGAACTGATGATCGTCGTGGCGATCATCGGCATCCTGGCTTCGGTTTCCCTGCCCTTGTACTCGGACTACTCCTCGCGATCACGGGCCGCAGCGGCCAAGACCGAGTTGTCTGGTGTGAAGACGGCGGTCAGTCTCTGTCTCGCCGATGCGAAGCCGAGTGAGTGTAAGGCCGGCGCGTATGGGATTCCCGAGGGGCTCGCAGAGACATCGAATATCACCGGCGGCTATTCGGTTGAGAATGGCGTCATCAAGGCGACTACCGGAGCGACCAATGCCGATGGTGATGCACTGACCATCGAGTTGACCCCCAAGAAGGACGACAAGTTGGGGAATATCGTCTGGACGGAAAGCGGAACGATCTGCAATGCGGAGCGTGGGCTCAAGCCCGGTTCCGGGGATTGTCCGAAGACGGCAAAAGGCGACTCGTAAGACGTAGCGGAGCCGCGTGATCCCTGTGGGAGCGAGCTTGCTCGCGAACAGAGCAGGTCTGTGACGCCGAGGTTGAGCGGGTTCGCGAGCAAGCTCGCTCCTACAGAAAGCAGTCCGCGGTAACGAGAAGCACCGCAACTGGAACAAAAAAGCCCGGCATTCGCCGGGCTTTTTCTTACCGCTGTGAGGCTCAGCCTTCCAGCAGCGCCTTGTTGCGCACCGCGCCCTTGTCGGCGCTGGTGGCCAACAGGGCGTAGGCCTTCAGTGCGGTACTCACTTTACGAGCACGCGGCTGAGCCGGCTTCCAGCCCTTCTTGTCCTGTTCGATGCGGCGGGCGGCCAGTTCTTCATCGCTGACCAGCAGGTTGATGCTGCGATTAGGGATGTCGATCAGCACCTTGTCGCCGTCCTGCACCAGGCCGATGGCGCCGCCAGCGGCAGCTTCCGGCGAGGCGTGGCCGATGGACAGGCCCGAGGTGCCGCCAGAGAAGCGGCCGTCGGTGAGCAGGGCGCAGGCCTTGCCCAGGCCCTTGGACTTCAGGTAGCTGGTCGGGTACAGCATTTCCTGCATGCCCGGGCCGCCTTTCGGGCCTTCGTAGCGGATGATCACGATGTCGCCCGGCTTCACTTCGTCGGCGAGGATGCCCTTCACGGCGCCGTCCTGGCTCTCGAAGATCTTCGCGCGGCCTTCGAAGACGTGGATGGATTCGTCCACGCCAGCGGTCTTCACCACGCAGCCATCCAGGGCAATGTTTCCGTACAACACGGCGAGGCCGCCTTCTTGCGAGTAGGCGTGCTCGACGCTGCGGATGCAGCCTTCGGCGCGGTCAGCGTCGAGGGTCGGCCAGCGGGTGCTCTGGCTGAACGCGACTTGGGTCGGGATACCAGCGGGGCCGGCCTTGAAGAAGGTGTGGACCTTCTCGTCCTGGGTCTGGGTGATGTCCCACTCGGCGATGGCGTCGGCCATGCTCGGGCTGTGCACGGTCGGCACGTCGGTGTGCAGCAGGCCGCCACGGGCCAGCTCGCCGAGGATGGAGAAGATACCGCCGGCGCGGTGCACGTCTTCCATGTGGTACTTCTGGATGTTCGGCGCCACCTTGCACAGCTGCGGTACCTTGCGCGACAGGCGATCGATGTCGCGCAGGTCGAAGGCGATCTCCGCCTCCTGCGCTGCGGCCAGCAGGTGCAGGATGGTGTTGGTCGAGCCGCCCATGGCGATGTCGAGGGTCATGGCGTTCTCGAACGCCTTGAAGTTGGCGATGTTGCGCGGCAGCACGCTGTCGTCGCCTTCGCCGTAGTAGCGCTGGCAGAGCTCGACGGCCAGACGGCCGGCGCGCAGGAACAGCTGCTCGCGGTCGGAGTGGGTGGCCAGGGTGGAACCGTTGCCCGGCAGGGACAGGCCCAGGGCCTCGGTCAGGCAGTTCATCGAGTTGGCGGTGAACATGCCGGAGCAGGAGCCGCAGGTCGGGCAGGCGCTGCGCTCGTACTCGGCGACCTTCTCGTCGGAGCAGGAGTCGTCGGCGGCGACGACCATGGCGTCCACCAGGTCCAGGCCGTGGTTGGCCAGCTTGGTCTTGCCGGCTTCCATCGGGCCGCCGGAGACGAACACCACCGGGATGTTCAGGCGCAGGGCGGCCATCAGCATGCCGGGGGTGATCTTGTCGCAGTTGGAGATGCACACGATGGCGTCGGCGCAGTGGGCGTTGACCATGTATTCCACGGAGTCGGCGATGATCTCGCGCGACGGCAGGGAATAGAGCATGCCGTCATGGCCCATGGCGATGCCGTCGTCCACGGCGATGGTGTTGAATTCCTTGGCCACGCCGCCGGCTTTCTCGATCTCGCGGGCGACCAACTGACCCAGGTCCTTCAGGTGCACGTGGCCGGGCACGAACTGGGTGAAGGAGTTGGCGATGGCGATGATCGGCTTCTTGAAGTCTTCGTCCTTCATCCCGGTGGCGCGCCAGAGGGCGCGGGCGCCGGCCATGTTGCGGCCGTGGGTGGAGGTTTTCGAGCGGTAATCGGGCATGACGGGTTCCTGCGCATCAGGTCACGGTGGGAGCCGATCCGGGTCTTTCGTGCGGCGGCGTGCAGCGGGTAGGGCTGGCCGGCGAGACCTTGAGCGGACTCTGATTTCGTATCGTGAGCGCGGTACGCACCGGATGCAAACAGCAGATGGCCTTGCATGGGCGAGGTCGGCGCGGGGCGTGGCGGGGTCACCGCCTGCTCGGCCGGGGCTCACAGGCCCGCCTGGGGATAGATGGCAGGAATGCCCGGATTCTACGCCGGGCCTTGCCGCCAGGGAAAGGCTGGCGGTCGGCCGCAACCTGGACTTTCGCTGCGCGGGCGTGGTCTGAATGGCCAATGACGCGTTTCCCACTCGTTCGTTGAAGGAGCAACCCCATGAAAGTCACTCGCATCGCCCTGTTCGCCGTGCTCTTCGTCGGCAGTGTGCAGGCCTCGTCGGATGAGGCCTGGCAGGCGCAGGACAAGCTGCAACGCGAGACCTGCCTGGCGCTGAGTCATCTGCAGAACAAGGAGGTGCTGGGCGCGCCGGTGCTGTTCGACGACAGCGTGGGCTATACGGCGCTGATGATTGGTGGAACCTATTCGCAGAAGCACATGAAGGGCAAACCGGGCCGCGAGCTGTGCCTGTTCGAGCGCAAGACTGGCAAGGCGGTGCTCAGCGAAGCGGATTCGCTGATGCCGATGAAATAAGGACGCGTACTCGGGATACGGTAATGGCGGATAAAGCGTTCCGCTTTATGCGCCCTCCGTCGCCGAAATAAAAACGGGGCGCTCCCGCCAGGAAGCGCCCCGTTTTCCGTGCCGCAGTGCCTCAGCCGTTGGGCAGCAGGCGGACGGTCAGGCTCTTGATGTAGCGGGTCTCGTGGATCGCCGGGTGCACCGGGTGGTCCGGGCCCTGGCCGCCGCGTTCCAGCAGCTGGATGTTGCGGTCCAGGTGGCGGGCGCTGCCGAGCAGGATATTCTGCAGGTCATCCTCGGGCAGGTGCATCGAGCAGGAGGCGCTGACCAGCACGCCGTCCTTGGACAGCAGGCGCATGGCCTGTTCGTTGAGGCGGCGGTAGGCGGCCTCGCCGTTCTTCAGGTCCTTCTTGCGCTTGATGAAGGCGGGCGGGTCGGCAACGATCACGTCGAAGCGCTCGTCGGCGGCCTTCAGCTCGCGCAGGGCCTCGAATACGTCGCCTTCGACGCAGGCGACCTTCTCGGCCACGCCGTTGAGCGCGGCGTTGCGCTCCACGCCGTCCAGGGCGAAGCCGGAAGCGTCCACGCACATCACTTCGCTGGCGCCGAAGGCCGCGGCCTGGATGCCCCAGCCGCCGATGTAGCTGAACAGGTCAAGCACGCGCTTGCCCTGCACATAAGGCTGCAGGCGTGCGCGGTTCATGCGGTGGTCGTAGAACCAGCCGGTTTTCTGGCCGGCCAGCACCGGGGCCTCGAACTTCACGCCGTTCTCTTCCAGGGCGACCCATTCCGGGACTTCGCCGTAGGCGTTCGCCACGTAGCGCTCCAGGCCTTCGGCATCACGGGCGCTGGAGTCGTTCTTCCACAGCACGGCGCTGGGCTTGAGCACTTGCAGGAGGGCGGCGAGGACATCGTCGCGGTGCTTTTCCATGGTCGCCGAGGCGAGCTGGACCACCAGCACGTCGCCGAAGCGGTCCACCACCAGGCCCGGCAGCAGGTCGGAGTCGCCGTAGACCAGGCGGTAGAAGGGCTTGTCGAAGAGGCGGTCGCGCAGGCTGAGGGCGACGTTCAGGCGGTGAACCAGCAGGGATTTGTCGAGAACGTGCTTGGTATCGCGGGAAATCAGGCGGGCGCAGATGAGATTGTTCGGGCTCATCGCGACGATACCCAGCGGCTTGCCGTTGGCCATTTCGAGGATGGCCTGTTCGCCGGCGCCGAAACCGTTCAGCGGGGTGGCGGCGACGTCCACCTCGTTGCTGTAGACCCACAGGTGGCCGGCGCGCAGGCGGCGCTCGGCGTTGGCTTTCAGACGCAGGCTGGGCAGGGTCATGGGGAAAGGCTCCGGCAAAAGAGCGCGATTATAGCGCAGCGGCACGCGCCGCCGGAGCCGGGCGCGTGCGCTTTTGGTCGATTCGGGGGTGGTCAGGCGGCGAGGGTTTCGATCAGCTGCTTGCTGAAGACCGGGATGTCGTCGGGCTTGCGGCTGCTGATCAGATGGCCGTCCTTGACCACCGGACGGTCGACCCAATGGCCGCCGGCGTTGTTGATGTCGTCCTTGAGAGAGTTCCAGCTGGTCAGGGTGCGGCCATTCACCAGTCCGGCGGAAACCAGCAGCCAGGCGCCGTGGCAGATCACCGCGATGGGCTTGCCGGCGTGGTCGGCGCGGCGCACCAGTTCCTGGGCCTTGGGCAGGCTGCGGATCTGGTCGGAGTTGATCACGCCGCCGGGCAGCAGCACGGCGTCGTATTCGTCGATGTGCGCCGTCTCGAAGGTGCCGTCCACCTTGAAGCTGTCGCCGGGCTTGTCATGGTTCCAGCCACGGACTTTGTCTTTGTTGTCGGAAAGAATACGTACCTTGGCCCCGGCCTGTTCCAGGGCATTGCGCGGGCCGGTCAGCTCCACCTGCTCGAAGCCGTCGGTAACCAGGATGGCGACAGTCTTGCCGTTGAGTGTCTGGGTCATGGCGAATCTCCCGTGTGGTCCTTTTGGGTGTAAAGATTCCGACACTGCCGCCGATGAAAGTTCAGTCTAAAACGCCGGTTCCAGAACCTTGCGCTCTGGGTAAACTGTGCGCCCCATCAACATTCATCCTGCCGCCTTCTCATGTCCCAAGAACTTTCCGCCGAACAGATCCGCCAGGCCTTGCAGGGCATCAGTGTGCCGCCGCAGCCGCAGATCATGGTCGATCTGCAGATGGAGCAGTTCATGCCCAACCCGGACCTGAAGGCGATCGCCAAGCTGATCAGCCAGGACCCGGGGCTGTCTGGCGCGCTGTTGAAGCTGGTGAACTCGCCGTTCTTCGGGCTGGCCAACCGCATCACCTCGATCCAGCGCGCGGTGAACCTGCTGGGCAGCCGTTCGGTGATCAACCTGATCAATGCGCAGTCGATCAAGGGCGAGATGAGCGACGACACCATCGTTACCCTCAACCGCTTCTGGGATACCGCGCAGGACGTGGCCATGAGCTGCCTGAACCTGGCCAAGCGCATCGGCTATGAGTCGGTGGACGAGGCTTATGCGCTGGGACTGTTCCACAACTGCGGCATTCCGCTGATGCTCAAGCGCTTCCCGCACTACATGGCGGTGCTGGAGGAGGCCTACGCCAGCGCCAGTGACGAGCGCCGGGTGGTGGACACCGAGAACCGCGTGCTGAACACCAACCATGCGGTGGTCGGCTACTTCACCGCGCGCTCCTGGCGCCTGCCAGAGCATGTCTGCGAGGCCATTGCCAACCACCACAATGCGTTGTCGATCTTCAGCGACGACAGCGCCCGCGATACCCAGCTGAAGAACCTGCTGGCGATCCTCAAGATGGCCGAGCACATCTGCGGCTCGCACCGCGTGCTGGGCAACCAGCCGGAAGACCACGAGTGGGAGAGCATCCGCGCCAAGGTGCTGGATTACGTCGGTCTGTCGGAGTACGACTTCGAGAACCTCAAGGCCAGCATTCTCGAGCTGGGTGTGGGGCAGGGAACGTACTGACTTCGTGGCATGGGGTAGGGCGTACAACCGTTCGCGGTTGTACGCCGTTATACCGCGCTTCATAGCTGGCGCCTGGGCTGAATCCGAAGTGCCTGGGACCCAGGTCAAGCGGCGCATAACGTCGAACGTTATACGCCCTACGCGCCTAGGCGATACCCATACTGTCGGGGCACGGTCTGATGGCTATCGCTGCGCTCCACGCCATCCTACGGTCCGAGCCTATCGCGTCAGAAATGAAAAAGCCGGGCATCTGCCCGGCTTTTTCGTGGAGCGGCGGCGATCAGTCGAGCATGTCGCGGAAGCGCTCGTCCTTCTTGTAGGCGATGGCCTGGCTGAAGCCCGGTACCTGTACGCCCTTGTCGCTGATCTCGATGGCCTGCTCGTCGATCATGTCGTTGCCGAAGTTGTAGATGATGTCGAAACGGCCCTGGGTCGCGGCTTCGTCGTACTGGCGGGCGGCGGCGCGGGTGGCTTCGCGGCGGGCCTGGTAGTCGGCGAAGGCGGCATCGCCATGGCGCTTGCGCAGCATCTTCTCGGTGACGGCCGGGGACAACAGCACGCCGGTGGCGTTGTTGCCGCCGAAGCCCTTGGAGTTGATGAAGCAGACTTCCAGGTCGTCGCGGCGCACATCGGTGTTGGACAGGGCGATGTGGTCCTTGAAGACGTCGTCGGCGAACTTGTCCACGGTCTTGATGCCGGGGATCACGCCGTAGCGGAAGGTGCCCAGGGCGGAGATCAGCTGGTCGGCGCTGGCAGTGGCCAGGGAGTGGCCGACGAAGGCTTTCACCGCGGTGACGGGCCATTCGCTGATGCCGAAGGCGGTGGCTACGCGGTCGAGGATTTCCGATTCGGTGACGCGGTTGGCCGGGGTGCTGGAGCCGTGGGCATGGACGAAGCTGTGTTGGCGCACGCTCTTTTCGCCGACGATCTGCGCGGCGGCGGCCACGGCCTTGGCCATGGTCAGGTAGTTGCCCGGGCCGGGGGCGGAGATGGACTTCTTGAAGCCGTCGGCATTGATGAACACGTCCGGCACCGAGCCGTGGATTTCGGCGCCCAGCTCCAGGGCCAGTTCGTCATCCATCAGCACCACGTACTGTGCGGATTCGGCCAGGGTGAAGCCGCAGTTTTCGCCGAACGGGCGGCTGGCGCGGCGGAAGTCGACACTGTCGCGGCCTTCGATGTGGCGCAGGCCTTCCTCGGTGGCCAGCGCGCCCATGGCGGCATAGCCCTCGATGATCTCGGAGGTGATCGGCGCTTCGGCGTTGCCGACGATGGCCACGCGGGCCTGGCCGGTAGTGATGACGTCGATGCCTTTCTGCAGGTTATAGAGGAAAGTGGCGCAAGCGCCGGTGATGCTGCCGGTCATGCCGACGCTGCCCAGCACGTAGGCATTGATGAAGTCGGTGGGCATGCTGTTGAAGCCCAGCGGCAGTTGCTTGGCCGACACGCGGTGGCCGCGCAGGCGCGATTGCAGCAGGCCGCCGTAACCGTTTTCGTCCAGCTGGCTCATGATGCTGCTGGAGAACACGGCGATTTCGTCGGGCTGCACCTTGTCGCAGATGGTCTGCCAGTCGATGCCGACGGAGCGCACCGCGTCGGTGGCGGCAACCACGGACATCTGCAGGCCGCGCGGGTGGAAGCGCGAGTTGTACAGTTCGCTCGGCTCGAAGCCGGTGGGCAACTGGCCGGCGGACTTCACCGGCAGCGCGCGGTAGCTGTCGACCTTGAATTCGCAGCTGTCGTGCAGGGTGACGCGGACTTCACCGCCTTCGAGTTCTTCCACCGACCAGTTGGCCGGCAGCGGCTCGGGCAGTTGCTTGCGCTGGGTGCTGAAGGTGACCGGGCTGCCGGCGGCGCCGAGGGTGATGCTCTTGTGGCAGTGGGCGGCATCGACGTCGAGGTATTGCAGCTCGATGCGGCGGATCAGGGTGGACTGGCGAATCTGATCGGCGAAGCGCTGTTCGATTTCGGCGAGGGTGAGGGTTTGGCCCTCGGCGTCGCGGTAGTGCCCGGCGTCGAACTTCACCAGCTTCATCATGACAGCGAGGCCGGCGAGGGTTTCCTGGCGAGCGGCGCTCTCCATGGATTCGAGGACGGTGCGGCGGAACCCATGGTGGAACGAGCTGCGGCCCGCAGCGTTATACCCACCAAAACCAACGATGACCGGTAGTCGAGACATCTCTCGGAAACTCCTTCAGCAAGTCCATCTTGTGCGTTCGGGCGGTAGTTGCCCAAGGCGGGGCGGCCCGATGGCACAAAGCCAGCGGTGGCTAGAGTGATTCGAATGCTTTAGCTGACGAGGATGATGACCGTCGAGTCACGCTAACGCCAGGATTTGGCGGAAGAAGACGACGAATTTCCGTACAGATGGAGCGAGGACTACGGAAGGAGGGGAGAACCGGGAGCCACGATGGGCTCCCGGGGATACTGCGGGTATTGCTCAGCGGTACTCGATGCCAGCTTTCTTGGTGCTGACGCGGGTGCCGGACTTGCCTTCGGTGATGGCCACGATGTTTTCCAGCGAGCCGATCACCGCGTCCTTGCCGGTGTTGCGGGCGAACTCGATGGCCGCCATGACCTTCGGACCCATGGAGCCTGCGGCGAAGCCTAAGCGTTCCAGTTCGTCCGGGTGGGCCTGGGCGATGGCCTTCTGGGTCGGTTTGCCCCAGTCGATGTAGGCCGCGTCCACGTCGGTGGCGATGATCAGGATGTCAGCCGACAGTTCCTGGGCCAGCAGCGAGGAGCACAGGTCCTTGTCGATCACCGCTTCGACGCCGGAGAGCTTCTTGCCGGCTTCGTCGTACATGGTCGGGATGCCGCCGCCGCCCGCACAGATGACGATGGTGCCTTTCTCCAGCAGCCACTTGACCGGGCGGATCTCGAAGATGCGCTTCGGGCGTGGGCTGGCGACCACACGACGGAACTTGTCGCCGTCGGGCGCGATGCTCCAGCCTTTCGCCTTGGCCAGGGCTTCGGCTTCTTCCTTGGAGTAGACCGGGCCGATCGGCTTGGTCGGGTTCTGGAAGGCCGGGTCCTTGGCGTCGACTTCGACCTGGGTGAGGATGGTGGCGAACGGCACTTCGAACGGCAGCAGGTTGCCCATTTCCTGTTCGATCATGTAGCCGATCATGCCTTCGGTCTCGGCGCCCAGGACGTCCAGCGGGTACGGGGAGACCTTTTCATAGGCCGCGCCCTGCAGGGCCAGAAGGCCAACCTGCGGGCCGTTGCCGTGAGCGATCACCAGTTCGTTGCCCGGAGCGACCTTGGCGATCTGCTCGGCGGCGATCTTCACGTTGGCGCGCTGGTTGTCGGCAGTCATGGGCTCGCCACGACGCAGCAGGGCGTTGCCGCCCAATGCGACGACGATACGCATATTCATTACCTCCGAAAGAGTGGAAACGCCCCCGGACCGGCGACGGCGTCGCGGTCCGGAGACGGCCCGGCATTACATGTCGGCGAGGGTCGAAACGAGGATTGCCTTGATGGTGTGCATGCGGTTTTCCGCCTGCTCGAAGGCAATGTTGTACGGGGACTCGAAGACGTCTTCGGTGACTTCGATGCCGTTCTTCAGGTTCGGGTACTGCTCGGCGATCTGCTTGCCGACCTTGGTTTCGCTGTTGTGGAAGGCGGGCAGGCAGTGCATGAACTTCACGCGCGGGTTGCCGGCGGCCTTCATCATGTCCATGTTGACCTGGTAGGGCAGCAGTTCCTTGATGCGCTCGCCCCAGGCTTCCACCGGCTCACCCATGGAGACCCACACGTCGGTGTGGATGAAGTCCACGCCCTTGACCGCGACTTTCGGGTCTTCGGTGATGGTGATGCGGGCGCCGCTTTCTTCAGCGAACTTCTTGCAGGCGGCGATGTGCTCTTCGGTCGGCCACAGTTCCTTGGGCGCGGCGATGCGTACGTCCATGCCCAGCTTGGCGCCGATCAGCAGCAGGGAGTTACCCATGTTGTTGCGGGCGTCGCCGAGGTAGGCGTAAGCGATGTCGTGCAGCGGCTTGTCGCTGTGCTCGCGCATGGTCAGCACGTCGGCCAGCATCTGGGTCGGGTGGTATTCGTCGGTCAGGCCGTTGAATACCGGTACGCCGGCGTACTTGGCCAGTTCCTCGACGATCTCCTGCTTGAAGCCACGGTATTCGATGGCGTCGTACATGCGGCCGAGCACACGGGCGGTGTCCTTCATGCTCTCTTTGTGGCCGATCTGCGAGGAGTTCGGGTCGATGTAGGTGACGTTGGCGCCCTGGTCATAGGCGGCCACTTCGAAGGCGCAACGGGTGCGGGTCGAGGTCTTTTCGAAGATCAGGGCGATGTTGTTGCCTTTGAGGTGTTGCTGCTCGGTGCCGGTGTACTTGGCGCGCTTGAGGTCGCGGGACAGGTCGAGGAGATAGCGCAGCTCGCGGGTGCTGTGGTGCATCAGGCTGAGCAGGTTACGGTTGTGCATGTTGAAAGCCATGATCTTTCTCCTTGGATGGAATTCTCGGCCTCGCCGTCGGGGTTAGCGGTTGGCGAGGTGGGCGGCCCTGTTCGGGCCGCCTGGCAGGGTGTGTGCGCTCTATTGGAATCAGTAATCGATCGGATCACGGATGATCGGGCAGGTCATGCAGTGACCGCCGCCACGGCCCCGGCCCAGTTCGCCGGCACTGATGGTGACGACTTCCACACCAGCCTTGCGCAGCAGGGTGTTGGTGTAGGTGTTGCGGTCATAGCCGACCACCACGCCCGGTTCCAGGCACACCACGTTGTTGCCGTCGTCCCACTGCTCGCGCTCGGCGGCGAAGCTGTTGCCGCCGGTTTCCACGACGCGCAGTTTCTTCAGGCCCAGCGACTCGGCGACGACGGTGATGAAGTCCTTCTCTTCGCGCTGGACGTTGATGCCGTAGGGGCTCTTCTCGTCCGGACGCAGGATGAAGGGCACGATTTCCTTGACCACTTCCGGGAAGACGGTGACCAGGTCGCGGTCGCAGAAGGTGAAGACGGTGTCCAGGTGCATGGCGGCGCGGGACTTGGGCAGACCGGCGACGATGACTTTCTCGGCAGCGCCCTTGGCGAACAGGCTCTGGGCTACCTGGCCGATGGCCTGGCGGGAGGAACGCTCACCCATGCCGATCAGGACGACGCCGTTGCCGATCGGCATCACGTCGCCACCTTCCAGGGTGGACATGCCGTGGTCCTTGTCCGGATCGCCGTACCAGATTTCGAATTCGGCGTTGGTGAATTCCGGGTGGAACTTGTAGATGGCGGTGGTCAGCAGGGTTTCCTGACGTCGCGCCGGCCAGTACATCGGGTTCAGGGTCACGCCGCCGTAGATCCAGCAGGTGGTGTCACGGGTGAACTGGGTGTTGGGCAGCGGCGGCAGCAGGAAGCTGGAGTGGCCCAGGTATTGGCGGTACATCTTCAGCGCCTTGGCGCCTTCGCTGTCGGGAATGTCGTCAGCGGCCACGCCACCGATGAGGAATTCGGCCAGCTTGCGCGGCTCCAGGCTTTCCAGCCAGCCACGCAGTTCCTGGGTCAGGCCTACGCCAACGCTGTCGTTGGTGATCTTGCGGTCGAGGATCCACTTCAGGGCCTCGGGGTTCTGGACGGTCTCGGTCAGCAGGTTGTGCATTTCGAGGACGTCGATGCCACGCTCACGCATCTTGGTGACGAAGTCGAAATGGTCGCGCTTGGCCTGGTTTACCCAGATTACGTCGTCGAACAGCAACTCGTCGCAGTTGCTCGGGGTCAGGCGTTGGTGGGCGAGTCCAGGCGAGCAGACCATCACTTTGCGCAATTTGCCAGCTTCAGAATGAACGCCAAGTTTGGTTTTTTCCGTGCTCATGAGATGTCTCCAGGAGTTACAGAGTGAGGAAGCCGTCGTAGAGGCCGTAGGCCGCAATCAGTGCGCCGATGACGACGCCTGCGAAGATCAGCTTCTCGACATTGGTGAAGATGGGTTGGCCCACTTCATGTTTCGCTTTAGCGAAGAGGATGACGCCCGGCGCGTACAGCAGCGCCGACAGCAGCAGGTATTTCAGGCCACCGGCGTAGATCAGCCAGATGGCATAGATGACCGAGATAGCCGCGATGATCAGGTCCTTGGTGCGGTCACCCGGGTCCTTGTCATAGGTCTCGCCTTTGACTGCCAGCAGCAGGGCGTAGGCCGCGGACCAGAAGTACGGGATGAGGATCATCGAGGTGGCCAGCAGCAGCATCTTGGTGTACGGGTCCATCCCGTCGGAGCTGCCCGAGGAGAAGAAGGTCACCACCAGGAAGATCTGCACGCAGATGTTGGTCAGCCACAGGGCGTTGGCCGGCACCTGGTTGGCGTTCTCCCGACGGAGGAACTCCGGCATGGTGTGGTCCTTGGCCGCGGCGAACATGATCTCGGCGCACAGCAGCACCCAGGAGAGCAGGGCACCCAGCAGGGAGATCAGCAGACCGACGCTGATCAGCACCGCACCCCAGTGACCGACGACGTGCTCCAATACCAGGGCCATCGACGGGTTCTGCAGCTTGGCCAGTTCCGGTTGGGTCATCACGCCCATGGACAGCACGTTCACCAGCACCAGCAGGAGCAGTACGGTGATGAAGCCGATCACAGTGGCCTTACCGACGTCGGAACGTTTTTCCGCACGGGAGGAGAAGATGCTCGCGCCTTCGATACCGATGAACACCCAGACGGTGACCAGCATCATGTTGCGCACCTGGTTCATCACGCTGCCCAGTTCCGGATTACTCGCGCCCCAGATGTCAGCGGTGAAGATGTCCAGCTTGAAGGCGAACAGGCAGATCAGGATGAACAGGAACAGCGGCACGATCTTGGCGACGGTCGTGATGGTGTTGATGAACGCCGCCTCCTTGATCCCGCGCAGCACCAGGAAGTGCAGGGCCCACAGCAACACCGATGCGCAGATGACTGCCGCCAGGGTGTCGCCCTTGCCGAAGATCGGGAAGAAGTAGCCCAGGGTGCTGAATAGAAGGAGGAAGTAACCGACGTTGCCGAGCCAGGCGCTGATCCAGTAGCCCCAGGCTGAGGAGAAACCCATGTAGTCGCCGAAGCCGGCCTTGGCGTAGGCGTACACACCGCCGTCGAGTTCAGGTTTGCGGTTGGCCAGGGTCTGGAAGACGAATGCCAGGGTCAGCATCCCGACCGCGGTAATGGCCCAACCGATGAGGATGGCGCCGACGTCAGCACTGGCGGCCATGTTTTGCGGGAGGGAGAAGATACCCCCGCCAATCATGGAACCGACGACCAGGGCAGTCAGCGCGCCGAGTTTTAATTTTTGGCTGCTTTCTTGCGACATTTAAGAATCTCCCTATAGGAAGTTGGAGAGTGTAGCTATTAGGCGCCGTCTGTCAGGGGCACTCCCTGATGTAGGTCAATAGCTTGCTATCCAATGTATTGAGCGGTAGTCCAGCCCCGCTCACCCCGCAGACAAGATAGAAGGAATTTTCTGATAACGCCCGATTTAGAGAGGATTTCGTGAAAATTTGATCGCGTTATTGTGACCGCTTCGTGGCAGGTCTGGGCGCGGGTCATTCAGGCAGGGGCGTGCTGGCGGCGGGCGCTGGCGTTCCGGCACGGAGGAGGCGACGTAGGGCGGCTGGAACAACCGGATACAAGTGAAGGCCCCAGGATGGGGCCAGCGTCACGCAAAAGAGGGGGGATTGGCCGGGGCAGGATCGCTGCTCCCGGCGAAGCGCCGAAGGCGCTGGATGGCATGGAGGCCGAAGGACACCGCCGGGTTCGTGGCCCGGAGGGCGTGCTGCAAGCAGGTGCAGCACGAAGCGATGCGCAAGGCGCATCGGCGAGTGAAGAGCAAGGGGTGTGCCAGTCCGCCAAGCCCCGGTTTCCGGGCTTTGCCTGGGGGAAATAGCCCGTCGAATAGGCGGATTCTTGCTCAGCCGTCGACATCGTCGGCGGGATTCCCGCCACCGGAGAAGAGCAGGCCGTGTTTGCGCAGCTTGTCGTGCAGGGTCTTGCGCGGCACCCCGAGGGCTTCGGCGAGGCTGCGCAGCGAGTTGTGCGGACGGCTCATCTCGGCGGCAATCAACGAGCGCTCGAAGGCCTCGACCTGTTCGTTCAGACCTGTGCCGGCAGAGGCCGGGCTCGTATGGGCGCCGCTCTCGTCGAGCCCGAGGTCCAGCCCCAGCGCGTAGCGTTCCGCGGCGTTCTGCAGCTCGCGGACATTGCCCGGCCAGCCGTGGGCCAACAGTTGTGCGCGTTGGGCGGAGTCGAGGGGACGCGGTGTCAGGCCATGTCGCTGTGCGCCGCGCTCGGCGAAGTGCTGGAACAATAGAAGAATATCGTCGCCGCGCTCGCGCAGCGGAGGTATGCGCAGGCTGGCGACGTTCAGGCGGTAATAAAGATCGGCGCGGAAACGACCTTCGTCAGCAGCCAGGCGCAGGTCTTCCTTGGTTGCCGCGATGATGCGGATATCCAGCGGAATGAGCTGGTTGGAGCCCAGGCGTTCTACCGTGCGCTCCTGTAGTAGGCGCAGCAGCTTGACCTGCACATCCAGGCTCATGCTTTCGATTTCGTCGAGGAACAGCGTGCCGCCATTGGCGTATTCGAATTTGCCGATGCGCCGCTTCTGCGCGCCGGTGAAGGCGCCTTGCTCATGACCGAACAGCTCGCTTTCCACCACCGACTCGGCCAGTGCGCCGGCGTTGATGGCGACGAAGGGGCCGTTGCGCCGGCTCGACAGGTCATGCAGGGCGCGGGCGACCACCTCCTTGCCGGAGCCGGTCTCACCGAGGATCAGCACGTCGGCCTGGATCGCCGACAGCGAGGCGACTTGCTGCTGCAGGCGTTGCATGGGGGCGGACTGACCGACCAGGCGGCCGCGCAATTCCTTCTGTTCGGAAAGCGCCAGGCGCAGGCTGCGGTTCTCCAGCACCAGGCGGCGCACATCGAGGGCGCGGCGCACGCTGTCGAGCAGCGCATCGCTGGGGAAGGGCTTTTCCAGGAAATCGTAGGCGCCCGAGCGCATGGCCTTGACCGCCAGCGGCACGTCGCCGTGGCCGGTGACCAGGATCACCGGCAGCTCAGCATCCTGGGCGTGCAACTGCTCCAGCAACTGCAGGCCGTCGATGCCGGGCATGCGGATATCACTGACGATCACCCCGGGCCAGTCACGCGCCTGCTGCGTATCGAGCTGGCGCGCGTCGGCCAGGGAGACGACCTTGAAGCCGGCCAGGTCGAGGGTCTGGCACAGCGCCTGGCGCAGATGCGGATCGTCGTCGATCAACAGCACTTGGGTGGTGGAATCGAAGGGCGCGGCCGAACTCATGCGCGGGTTTCCTCCTGCGGCGTCGAAGTCACGCCGGGGATGCCCGGCAACAGGTGCAATTGTACGAGAGCGCCGCCTTCGGGGTGATTCCCCAATTCCAGGTGCCCGCCTAGAGTGCGTAACAGGGTGTCGCAGATGGCGAGGCCCAGGCCGAGGCCCTTGGCGCTGGTCTTGGTGGTGAAAAAGGGTTCGCGGGCGTGGGCCAGCGCCTGCTCGGAGAAGCCGGGGCCGTTGTCGCGCAGGGACAGGATGATGCGCTCGGGTGTCTGCTCGGCGGTCAGCCAGATGCGTCGCGGTGGCGCCTTCTCAGTGAGCGCGTCGAGGGCGTTGGACAGCAGGTTGGAGAGTATCTGCCGCAACCGGGTCTCGCCGGCCTGGACCCAGATCGCCGCATCCGGCAGGTCGCGTAGCAGTTCCACGTTCATCGCCTGCCGGCGCGGCGCGACCAATGCCAGGGCATCGTTGATCGCCGGTTGCAGGGCGACGTTCTCCGGCGCGCGCCGGGCGCCACGGGCGTAGGCCTTGAGGTGGCCAATGATCGAGGCCATGCGCCCGGTCAGCTCGCCGATCTGCTGCAGGTTGCCGCGGGCGTCGTCGTAGCGCTCGTGGTCGAGCAGCACGCGGGCGTTGTCGGCATAGCTGCGGATCGCTGCCAAGGGCTGGTTGAGTTCGTGGCTGATGCTGGCTGACATGGTGCCCAGGGCGGTCAGCTTGCCGGCCTGTACGACTTCGTCCTGGGCATGCATGAGCTCGCGCTGTGCCTGCTCGCGGTTGCGGACCTCCTCCTGCAGGCGGGTGTTGGCATCTTCCAGTTCCTGGGTGCGCTCCTGAACGCGCAGCTCCAGTTCGTGCTTGGCTTGCGCTTCGAGCTCTATGCGCTCCAGGTAATGGCGGCGGCTGATGGTCAGGAGCGACAGCAACAGAAGCAGTGCGACGAGGGTGGCTGCGCCGATCAGCACGACGCTGCGCACCGGGCCGTCCACCTGAGTGCGGGGGGTGTAGATGCTGACGGTCCAGTTGGTCTCCGGCAGTTCGCGGCTCTGGCTGATCCAGCGGCGCTGGTCGATCTTCAGCGGCGCAGGGTGCAACACAGGATAAGGGATGTTCTCGGCGATTTCGCGCTGTTTGGCAGGCGACAGTTCCCGGCTGGAATGGAAGCGCCAGGCCTTGTTGGAGGACAGGATGACCACGCCGTCGCTGTCCATCACCAGCAGTTGGTCGGGCGTATTGCCCCACAGTTGCTCCATGTGTTCCAGGTCGACTTTCACCACCAGCACGCCCAGCAGCGTTTCTCCGTCTCGCACCTCGCTGGCGAAGAAGTAGCCACGGCGCTTGGAGGTGGTGCCCAGGCCGAAGAAGCGCGCCGGGCGCCCCTGCATCGCTTCCTTATAGTAAGGACGGAACGAGAAGTTGCGGCCGACGAAGCTGTCGGGCTGGTCCCAGTTGGAAGCGGCCTGGGTGATCCCGTTCGGACGCATCAGGTAGATGACGTCGGCGCCGGTACGACCGCGGATGCGGGCTAGCTCCAGGTTGGCGGCATTCTGCTGGGCCAGATTGCCGGGAGACTGCAGCGCTGCTCGCAGGGTGGGCAGCTCGCCTAGGATCGGGGGCAGGTCCTCGTAGCGGCGAAGTGTACCGAGCAGGTTGGCGACGTAGAGATCGAGGGTTTGCTGGTTTTGCTGGGCGATCTGTTCGCTGTAGTAGCGTTCGGCGAGGTGGTGCAGGGGCCAGAGCAGCGGTGCCAGCAGTAGGGTGAGGAAGGCTAAAGAGCGCCAGCGAACGATGCCTATCATGGTGATTACTCAGAGTAAGAGTGGGCTCTCTTGAGATTATTTCAGGCCTCATTCTTAGGTTCTGTGCGAAAAGTAATTTCGTAGGAGCCGGAGGGTGCATGCTGGGGGACTAAGGCAGAAATATTATTGTCGCCCTGTCGCCCTGTCGCCCTGTCGCCCTGTCGCCCTGTCGCCCTGAACAGTCTTTTTTCCCAACCAGAGGGTACTCGTGACGCAGTGAATCAATCTATTAGGTGATGAGTGTGCAAGTGCCCGATTATTTGGTCAAATGATGCCATCACCACTCAAGTCAAAAAATCAATGGTACCCAGTAGAAAAAAGGCTAGACTCTCTCAAAAGACTTGCTGGACTGTGCCTGAGTGTAGCATCTAGAGGCTCCTGTTGAGGACCAGTGACCATTAGTGCGGTTTTTTTTAGTCTCTATTTGAGAGAGGTCAGACCGAGTGGGGTAGAGGGTTCGTACATTCTTATGATCGTGTCTAAAGTTAGAGGTATCGTCTGATTGATAGCGCCGCTACGTGCAAAAAAGAGAACTTGATTTTCTCTTGGATTATTAGTAAGTGCATATTTCGAAATTTAACTATACGATGAGCTCTATTCTGCATTGCTCAGTATAGTGGCGAGATTTTATAGCGTGAAAGGTCCCTAAGCCAAATGGTAGAATTTTCCATTTGGCTTAGGGTGGGTTATTGGTTTAGGCGATATTTTTAGTTATATGATTTTGCTTGGTTGCTTTGAGTTGGTTGATAAGTTTCAGAAGATAAGAAGCGATTTAGTTCATGGCCAACCAAACTCGCTGCATAGTCAGAGATATGATCTGTGACACCATACATTAGCCGTCCTCCCTTCATGTATGGGCAAACATTCTCTTTCATGTCGCACAGTATAGGAGTTGCATCAAATACTCTTACCATGCCGGAGTGCCTTCTCTCTATCTCATTGAGCATTGCTCTATATTGCTTTGATGATGAAAGATAATTTTCTAGCGGTATATTGCAGTTTGGATTGTGGGGGCGAGTGATAGCTCTATCCAATATTTTAGAACTAGTCTTGCGATCTATGCAGTCTTCTGGGTGAGGGAGTGTGGGGTTGTCAACCAAAAGAACTACTTTTTTTTCGTGAGAGACTAGGTGGGAGACTGTATTGTCCAAACCCGCTAGCGCTAGATTATAGTGAGGACTCTCAGGGAGGTCGTCTATGGAGTAATCATTCTTCAGTTTGAAAAGTGCCCGAGTAGCTACCGCAATAACAACGGTGTCAATGTTGCTGTTGTCCGTTATGATCTCCATAGCCCTTTTTACGGGCTCCTTCTTGTAGTAGCTATAGGCTGGGTCGTCCGATAGGACTGGGAATAAAGGGCCGCTATCTCCTGTGCCAAAGAATATCCAGTCTCCATTCTTCACAGATGTTCTAAATAGTCCCTGGAATACTGCTCCAGCTTTGCTGTCGCCAATCAGCGCATATCTAGGTTCGCCTCTGGGGTCGATTACGCAGCGGAACAGAACACCATCCTCTGGTTTCAAGAAATTACACTTCCTTGCGAATTCTGGCCATCCGCCGTCATCGCCAGAGTGCTTCATGCTGTAGTTGAGTTTTGCTACTTGCCTGGAGTCAATTCCGTTTCTTTGATAGGTGTAGAGTCCGACAGCTAAAACTAATGCCATGGTAGATATTAGTGCCAGCGGAAAAATGGGCGTCTGATAGTTTCTCTGTCGAATCGGCTTTTCAATTAGAGTGTATGTGAGCCAAGCTAGAATTATTGCAGCTAAGGCAAGCCCACCACGAGCAGTAAATTCTGGTTCTCCATACAGGATTCGGGCATAGGACAGCAACGGCCAATGCCACAAATATAGTGGATAGCTAATTAGACCAAGCCATACGATAACTGGATTTGAGAGGACGGTTCGGTTCAGCCAGGCGTAACTTCCAGAGGCAATAATTAATACCGCTCCAATGGTAGGGAGTAACGCCCAAGCGCCTGGGAAGTTGTCTTCTCTTACCCAAATTACTCCAGCAGCTATGAGGGATATTCCTACAGCGCTGCAAACAGTGCGCAGCCATGTCTTGATCGTGGGGCTAAGGTCGATTTTATATTTCTTTCCATGAAATTCGGAATAAGCTAAAGATGCACCGAATAGCAACTCCCAGAACCGCGTAACCGGCCAATAAAAAGCTGTCGTAGGGTTTTCATGGGTCAAGAACATGTTCAGAGTAAAGGAGATCGCACCCAGAATTAGGGTTGTCACCAGGAGGTTTAGTCTGAGCCTCCAGGCGGCCCATAGAAGAAAGGGCCATACTATATAAAATTGCTCCTCGACTCCAAGTGACCACAAGTGAAGCAAGGGTTTAGTTGCTGCGGCATTGTCCCAATATCCATTTTCAAACCATAAGACGATGTTGGAAGAAAAGATGGAGCCGCCTGCAATATGTTTTCCGAGTTGTTTGAATTCGTCAGGTAATAGCGTGAGCCATCCAAAGAAATATACGAATGTAAATACGGTTAATAGTGCTGGAAATATGCGCTTCACGCGCCTCGAATAAAAATCTATAAGGCTGAAGGTTTTTTTCTCAAGATTCTTTATGATGATTCCAGAGATCAAAAAACCGGAGATTACAAAGAATATATCAACCCCGATGAATCCGCCTGGCATGAGCTCCGGGAATGCGTGGAATATCACAACGCACAATACCGCTACTGCGCGAAGGCCGTCAATATCAGGTCTGTACTTTAAGTGTAGAGACTCTTTGTCTTTGTTAAATATCATAATTATCCATGTATGCGATATCTAAGGCCAGAGGTTCCCAGTGCTTTCAGTATACCTAGTTGCTGGTCAAGAGGATCACTAGCCCCACAAGATACACTAAAAGTAGTGATTCAGAGTGATCATTTGGGGGCAGTGTTTCGGGGGCGCTAGTCGGTATGATCAAGGTCCATCGGGAAAGGGCTGCCACCAGGCGGCCCAATGTCTCAGTGGCACTTCTGCAGTTTTGCGGTTCTTCTTGCCAGTTCGTTTCCGTCCTGATCCCTAAAGACGAAAGTGACACCGTCAAAAACCCAAGGGCCTGTATCTTTGCTTGCTTGGGGGCCACCTTCCGTCCAAGGCTTTTCTTCGGCTGCCGGCGCCTTGATAAAGACTCTAACGGTTTTTACTTGAGTTGACTGGACGCTCCAACTGGCTGTGATCGTCCGATTTTCTTTACCGCAGCTATCAATGGGCGAAGATGATATCGCAAATGAGCTTGTATCATTGCAGCCACTGATGAGCACTGCCGAGGTGACTAGAATGAGTGCATTCTTCATTGCGAGTCACCGTTGGTAAACTTATCGAGAGTGCCTTCCATCTGCAGATAGGCGATGTTGTATATGTCTGAGGGGGCTCTGGTTGCAGACAGAGGGCTACCATTGATAGTCATTTGATTGACGATGTCGAAATAGCCGTCGTCGTGGATGTGTGCGCTACCCAGAATACTTGCCCCTAACATCCATGCACTTTTAACCGAGAAATTGTCCGAGTTGCCAGTATTGCTGATGAGAAGCCAGGGTACTTTCTGGTTGGTGGCAGTCTGCCCGTCAGTGAAACTCACGTTTTGGTAGACCTCCTGAAAGCCTGGCAAGTGGTCGCCATAGAATCCGAGAATGTAAGGCTTTCCTCGCTTGTCGAGGTACGCCTTCAGGCGCCCTAGCTCTCGGTCTGCATTTTGAATATGGTAGAGGTAGTTTTTAAGCTCGGTTTTTCCTCCTTCGCTCAGCGATTCCGGCACTGAAATGGAGTTCCAGGCGTCCTTATGCGCAACAGGGCTCTCCGAATAGCTGCCATGTGCTTCCATACTGATTGCAAAAGTGAATACAGGAGCCGATGCACTTTCCAGCTTGCTGATGATGACATCTGTCATGGACCTGTCAGACATGAACCAGCCGTCGTTCTGACTGCCCTCAGGGAAATCCTTCAGAGTAATGAATTCATTGAATCCGAAGTTCTTGAAGGTATCGTTCCTGTTCCAGAATGTGCCTGCGTTTCCATGAATTGCAGTTGTCAGATAACCATTATCTCTAAGCACCGATGCTAGCGTCGGAATCTTCTTCCCGATAAGTTGGAGATAGGGGTAATCAATTTCCGGATAGGCTGCTAAGGGGATAGCGGAGAGGACTTCGAACTCTGTTCTTAATGTGCCGCCACCAAAGGCTGGAACCTGCATGTAGCCATTTTGAGCAGATTGACGCAGCGCGACCAAATTAGGCGTGATTTTCTGTGCTTCATTCAGCTCAGTTAGAGTTGTGGGATCGAAGAAGGATTCGCTTTGTATGAGAATAATATCGGGCTTTGTGGTGTCAGCAATGGCGGGGGTACCGGAAATCTTGGCGTCTTTAATGACCGATTGCGCTGCTTCGATATTAATGTCCTTGTGTTCGTATACTTTTCGCTCGAGACTGCGATAGACCAGATTGCCAATTACTCCTGAGTGGACACTGCTTTGCTCATTGGTCCAGGCAATTCCCAAAGCCTCTTCGCTATAGAACGCTGTCAACCAGGACGCAGGTTGTGTCATTGCATAGAGGATGTAGAGGGGCAGTGTAATTCCATAAATTCGTATAAGCAGGCGACTTCGTGAAACTATGGGTTTTTCAAGGGTAAATGCGAGAATCAAAAATATTACAAGTGCGAATATGCCAATTGATAAATAGGTCTTGTCTATGTAGCCGAGGAATAGTTGAATTGTCTCGGTGTTCAAGCTGTTTATCAGCAGAAGGTCGCTGATCGAAAATACTCGAAGTAGGTGCTCAACTATGGACTTGTTTATGAGATAGAACGAAACTGTGATGGTGATCGAAAAAACTGTGGCGATGAGTATTCGGTTGAATAAAGATAGTAGAATAAGATTGATAAGGAGGAGCGGGATTGCATTGAGAATAAATCCGGAGGATATTGTGTAAGTCCCTTGCTCCAGTCCGATGGAGAATCTATCGGCCATCCATGCGATAATGGTTATAATTAAGGATGATAGTAGGATCAGAGGGAGTCTGTGCTTCATTTTCTTCTTTGTATTAGTGTTGGATGTTATGCTTCTGAGTCGGCTATTAAAGAAGTCCAATGGCTTGTGATAGGGAGTCAATTCGCTTGGCATCATGCTTTGGGAAGTCGAACCCGTAGCAGATGAGCTTTCCTACTCCAGCGGCGAATCCTGCTTCCATATCGGAAGGGTTGTCACCAATCATCAGAGACTGCTTCATATCGATGGAAAACTCCCGTTCGGCCTCCAGCAGCATTCCAGGATTGGGTTTTCGGAAAAAACTATCCTTCAAATAGTTTCCGACTCCATGCTTCGGGTGAAATGGGCAGTAGTAGGTCTTGTCAATCCGGCCGGAATTTAAGTTGAACTGAATTGAGACCCAGTCCATCAGTTCGAGGAAGTCTTCTTCCGAATAGTAGCCCCTGCCAATCCCGGCCTGATTGGTTACTATTATGACCAGATATCCACGCTCACGTGCTTTATGTACAAGCTGGAAGATATCGGGGTTGAACGTGAAGTTTTCCTTTTGGTAAACATAGCCGTAATCAACATTAATGACGCCATCCCGGTCCAGAAATAGCGCCTTATTCATGTGGTGAACTCTGAAAGCTCTGTCTGTGCTCGATTGAAGTCGGTGGGAATTCCTATATCTATGAATTTCCCCTTTGTTGTGAAGTTGACGAACTCCACTTTACCCACTTCTCTCTGCAAATAATCCGACTCAAGAGAGAATGCTTCACCAACGGGGAAGTCGTTCAGTTGAGACTTGTGGAAGATGTAGCAGCCAGCGTTAATCAGACCGTGTCCGCTTTGATTCTTCTCGGCAAAGGCAGATATGTTATTTCCGGATGTCAAGATACGCCCGTACCGTGTTGTGTCAGGGACCTCGCGAGAAACAATGATTGGCTTTCCGAAAGTGTTCCAGAGCTTCTCGGTTTCCTCGACTTCCAGATCGAGGAACGTGTCGCCATTGAAGACGTAGATATGCTCAGCGGTACAGGAGGACAGTGCTAGACGCACTGCCCCTCCGGTTCCTAAGGGCTTGTCTTCCTTGACGTAGGTCAGGCGGATTCCGGCAAAGGAGTCCCCGAAGTGATCGGAGATTATTTCGCTGAGGTGTCCTACAGACAGCACAACCCGAGTGAACCCCTTCTGCGCAAGCCGGGACAGAAGAATCTCCAGAAACGGCTTTCCACATATGGGGGCCATGGGTTTGGGCAGGTTGGGGACTACTTCGCGAAGGCGGGTACCCAACCCGCCTGCCAGTACGATTGCCTCCATCAGCGCTGGTCCTTGAATATCGCAACCTCTACGATTCCGCAGATGATATGGCCGAGAATCAAATGGCCTTCCTGGATTTTCGGGGTGCTGCCCGAAGGAACGGCGAGTACATGGTCGCACAGATCATGCATCGGACCACCCTTGTTGCCCGTGAGGCCAACGCAAGTCAGTCCCATCGATTTGGCTTGCTCCAGGGCCAGGAGGATGTTCTTCGAGCTGCCCGAGGTCGAATAGCACATAAAAACATCACCAGGTTGCCCTAACGCCTGTACTTGGCGGGCAAACAGCTTCTCGTATCCGTAATCGTTGCCGATGGCGGTGAGGATGGATGTGTCGGTAGTGAGCGCTACGGCGGGAAGGCCAGGACGATCAAAAGCGAAGCGGCTGACAAACTCGCCCGCGATATGCTGAGCGTCTGCTGCGCTTCCGCCATTGCCAGCAAGAAGCAGCTTGTTGCCTTTTCTCATGGCATTGGTGATCGAATTGGCTGCTTCCTGTACTTGAGAGAGTAGAGCAGCGTCATCCTGCATGAGACTCACAACACGTTGCGATTCTGCCAGTTGGCTTGCGATTTCATTGATCATTACAACCTCCATGCCTGAGTTCCGTGTTTTGTGAAGTGACAATTACTGATCTGCCCGCTGAAGCCGGAGAGGCAGCGGATTACGTCCATGCGGTTCTGCGGTGGTACGAAGAACATCATGAACCCGCCGCCACCGGCGCCGGACACTTTGCCAGCGCTTGCGCCAGCATCGATAGCCGAGTTGTAGATTTCGTCGATGTGGGGGTTTGAAACAGTGCGCGCAGAGCGCTTTTTGCTTTCCCAGCCCTGTTGCATGGACTCCACGATGCCATCGAAGTCACCTTTCAACAGGCACTCCTTCATTATCAGGGCCTCTCGCTTCAGTCCATGCATTGCCTCGATTGCTTGCTGCTCGCCGCTCTGAACATTACTGCTCTGATCGGCAATGATCTTTGCGGACTCACGAGATACGCCGGTATAGAAAAGCACCAATGACGCTTCTAGCTCGCAGATGACATAGTTCTTGATCCGCAGCGGATTGATGACAGCGCGGTCCTCGGCATAGAACTCCATGAAGTTGAAGCCACCAAAGGTCGCAGAATACTGGTCCTGTCGCCCCCCTTTGAGACCGCAGTCAATTCGTTCTATCCGGAACGCCAGATGAGCGATCGAGTAATCATCGAGGGGAAGATTAAGCAGTTCCGCAAAGGCGCGAATCATGACTACGACTAAAGTTGAGGACGAACCCAGGCCCGAGCCGGCAGGAGCGTCGCAGAAGGTCGTCAGCTTCATCGCGATAGGCTTGCCGCGGTTGTACTCGCGGATAATCGCGTTGTAGACGGCCTTATGCAGGTCCAGGTGGCCGTTCAAAGCGAAGCTTTCAGAGATTTCGTGCTGTTCGCTGGTGTTCTGGTCGGCGGCATGGAAGATCACGCTGGAGCTGTCGAGTGTCTCGATAACCGCGTATGCGTAACGGTCGATGGTCGCATTGAGGACATGGCCGCCAAATGTATCGCAATACGGAGAGACGTCAGTACCTCCGCCGGCAAGGCCAAGTCTAAGGGGCGCACGAGCGCGAATCAGCATGTGAACTCCTTCAGTCGTTCGGTTGGGCGTTCAATTTGTGTTTTCGTCAAAATCGGATGAGAAAAAAGATCGGCAATGGCCTGGCTGCTCTTCTCGTAGAACTCGAAATAGCGCTTACGGCTGAGCTCAGCCAGCGGCTTGAGCTGTTCAGGACGCTCGGAAAGGCTGAGCAAGTCACCGACCAGCGACACTAGGTCTTTATGCATGTGATGAGGATCGTTCGTCTCGATCCCTTTGGACCCGCACTCTGTCGTAAGCAGCGGCATGCCGTAGGCCATGGCTTGTACGGTCTTTACATTAATACCGGTCCCCATAGTCACGGGCGACAGGATGAGATCCATGTCCCTATAGAAGTCGCCGATATCTTCGACATACCCGAGCATTTTCACCCACGGGCGATTGAAAAGAGCAGCGTCCTTAGCCGGCAGTCTTTCTGCCATTTCCTTTATTTGACCTGCGATATGAATCTGGAATCGACAGCTTCCGTTAGTGTTCGACAGTCGCTGGTCGATCTTTTCAAGACAGTCTTTCACCAATGCCAGGTTGACGCGGTTGGCGCTAGCAACAATGCCAACCTTATTCAACTTGTTGAAGTCACGGTAGAGGAAGCGCGGAGCCTCGACGTGAGGAATTACAATCGATTTTTCGGAGGATGTGACTTCATTGAAGTAGCGCGACTCCTGCTCCCGTCGGGCGATGATTAAGTCGGCTCTTTGAAGATACGTGCCCTCTTCCTCGGGAGTGCAGGAGAAGAATTCAAGCGGTTGCCCGTTCTTTTTCAGCATCTCGTAACGATTCCCCATCTTGTCGTGGGTGTCGATTACTTTGAGTACATAAGAGGGAACGAACTCAAGGAGTTTTGACTGGAACACATAGGAGCAGAACACCATATCGATGTCATACTTGTCACAAAGACACCGGATCTGCTCTCCAAGCCCATCTTCATACCATCCATCGAATGGTATCGGAGCGCCGTTGGCCAGCAGCGGATTGTCATAAGGGATCACGTCGACAGAATTCCAGGCAGTCTTCATGTCCTGTAGGTCCGCTTCGGTATAGTCGTTACTCTGCAGCAGGACAAAATGGACGTTGTGCCCCATCTCCGTGAAGCGGCGCGCAAACTCCTGGATAGTCGCGCGGTTGCCATGGCTGGCAGGATGGGACGGGAACGGGCTGAAATACAGAACATTGAGCTTTCCGGTCGCCCTGCGCTCCATGGCGGAAGGCGGCAGGCTTCGTTCTGCTACGCCGGCTGCGAGCTGCCAGGAAGTGACAGGAAGGTGCTGGGATGCAAACTCTTTGCTCCACTTGTCTTTCAGGATCGCAATGTTGTGGCTTTGCAGGCCCGTGTTATGTGAAGGCGCTTGGTCTGCATAGCTCTGGTGCTCCAGATGGATGATCTCGGAGCGCGGGCAGTAAACAACCTTCAGTCCCTGGGCACGTGCTGTCATTGCGAGATCAGAGTCTTCGCAATAGGCATTCTTATAGCGCTCGTCAAAGCCCCCGTTAGCGGTCCAGAATGACTTTCTGATGAGAATGGACGCGCCGGAGATGTAATCGACTTCACGGGAGATGTTAAATACTGGAGTATGACGATTAAACCCACGGCCAACGTTATGCGCCGTGCCGTCATTGAAAAGAACGGCGCCTGCCTCTTGGATCACACCGTCGGGATACAGCAGTTTCGACCCTCCGATTGCGATTCGCTCGTCCGAGCACATTAGTTCGTAAAGAGCGGATAGCCAGTTCGGCAGAGCAATGGTGTCATTATTGAGAAGCAGAATAAATTCGCCGCTTGCGTGCTTTGCTGCATTATTACAATTTCTCAGGAAGCCGACGTTCTTCTCGGTCTTTACAACTTTAATTCCTGGGTAATAGCTGCTGGCGTTGATGGTTTCGTCAGTAGAGCCGTCGTCAGCAAGTATTATTTCATAAGGAACGAAGTGGCTGTTGGATGTTTCCAGAATCGAGTTAATGCAAGTGCTGGTCAAGTCCCATTTGTTATAAACGGGGATGATAATGGAAACAGCCGGCGATTGCCCTTGTGGCAGGGCCGGTATTGCTCGGTAGGCGCGCGATGCACAGTACTGAGAATAAAGATCCAGAGGAAGCGCCTTTGCATCACTCAATACTGCAAGCAAGGAGGCCCTATTCGCAGCATCGCTGAACAGATGGCTGATTAGATCCTGCCCGTTCTTCGAGATTTCTGACCAGAGCTTCTCATTCGTGTAGAGCTCAATCACTGCTTCTGCAAAGGGCGCTGGTTCATTTTCAATAAGTGCATGAACGCGATCACGCATATGCATGCCTTCGGCTGCGATTCCGGTGCAGATGCACGGCACGCCTGCACCCAGGGTCATCCCAACCTTACCTTTGATACCTGCGCCGAACAGGAGCGGGGCAACGCCAACGCGCATGCTCGAAAGCACCGGGTCCAGATCATCGACGAAGCCAACGACGCGAATGCCCGGCAGCGCATTTAGCTTTAGGACCTCCGGCGGTGCTTCGGCGCCAATGATATGGAATTCCACGTCTGGCAGTTTGGCGTGAACGAGCGGCCAGATATGATTGGCGAACCACTCGACTGCGCCGACATTGGGCGTGTGAGCAAATCCTCCAAGGAAGAAGATATTACGACGATGGTTAAAAGGAGCAGGGCTATCTTTCACCGGAACATAGAGTGCCGGGAACACACTGACTGGCGTCTCCGGCAGCTCCTTCTGAAGTATGGGCGCTTCCGCATCGCTGACGACGACAACGAGATCTGACTTTCGCATCATCGAAAGCTCTCGCACGCGTGTTTGCTCTGCTCGGGCGCGGGATTCGGAGCAGCCCTGCAGCGCTGCTTGTCTGGACTCGCGCAGGAAGTACAGGTCCGGGGCGTGGAAAATGACCCTGGATTGTGGGGATGCTGTGCGGGCAATATCCAGCAGCGACTCTGCAACATCCACCCTAATGAAATAGAACATCCCAAAAGAATGACCTTCAGTGCGAATATAGTGCGCCGGAGATCGGTATTGCGAGTTCGAGGTAATTACTTCCACGCCGAGAGAGGTTAGCTGCTCTTCATAAATTTCGCTTGGTGCGAAATTATTTGGGATGAATACAACTTCATACCCTAGCGCCTTGAGGTCGCTAAGTATTCCCACAGTCGCCCGCTCACCTGCCGAGACATCGGCACGAGGAATCCGGTAGTCCGCTACCAAGATCTTACGGTAATTAGGCGGATTGGAAGAGGTCACAAAGTCTTCGGACGGCGCTTCATTGTGAAGACGTGCGTAGATGCCGCGGAGACCTTCCGATGAGAGCAGGTGATATCCCTTCCGAAGCAGAGGTAATAGACCGTGATTCGCTTGGATTTTAAGTGCAAGCGTGATGCCAAAAGAGGTCAAAAGACGAATTGGGCGCGGAGCAGCCACTAGACGCGTTTTGATCATGTGTGGATTGGCAAGTACTGCTCTGAGTGACAGGGGCAAGTGTTTTGCAGATTTTATCCATGCTTGGGCCCCAGAAAACATGAAGTAGGTTGCCGGAAGTGCACAGATTGCCATGGCTATCCGTGATGGCAGGTTTATCCGAGCGGTAGGGGTTGAGATTCTTCGCAGAAGATTAGCTGTCACTCGCAGCGGCGACGCTATGCGCCATGAGCGGCTGTTTAGAATCGAGTTGATGGTATGGGTCTTTTCCTCCATGAGTTGGCGTAGAGCCGCCGAGGCCTCGCGCTCATGACGGAGTGCGCCTTCCTGATCTGCGATCTTGCATTTCAGCGAATCGATATCTTGATTAAGCAACAAGATTTTTTCGTCCCTACTGCTGATTTCCGCATCAAGCAGTCCGATCCTCTCGATATAGGTAGAAACATCTGCATGCTGTTTAGCAAGCAGTTCGGCCTGCTCGCTTAGCAGTTGGAAGTCAGCGCTCAGCTCATGGGGGTTGATCTCGTCGTCCCTGTCAAGCCTGTAGCCGTTGCGAATATCTTCCAATGAATCCAGCATCCTTGGCGAGTTTTGGTCTTGGTGTTTCTTGTCTTTCAATATGATGGCGACGAAGTCATTCCACATGCCGCCTTCGGATATCCAACCGGAAGAGTGGGTACCAATAAAAGACTCGAGTAAAGCAGGTGTATATCCATTGCGCTCTCCCCATTTAACAAGGGAGTGTCCCGCATCCGGGTAGAAGCGCCAGCTATCTGCTGGCCAGCGGTGGATGAATCCATTGCTGGGTACGTTCAGATAAAAAATACCATCCGGCTTTAGTACTCGGAGAATCTCCAGAAATACTAACCAGAAGAAATCTGAATGCTCGAAGCAGGAGCTGCAAACTACATAGTCTACGCTGTTGTTTTCAAATGGAAGTGCATACGGATCTTCCAGTATTATGTCCACTCCGTCGCCCGCTACAAAGTCGACACCAATATATTTTAGTCCTTTCGGGCATACATCTCTCAGGGAGCCGTTGACATTTTGCGAGCCAATATCTAATACGGTCTTCCCCTGCGTATTGGCGTAAGTTTGAAAGAAAGTCTTTCCATAAAACATTGCAGATTGATGCATGGGGTGCTCAGGCCATATAGGCAATAATTTACGATTCGTAAAGCCGAATATCTGTCATCGGGATTCCGATCAAGCCAGTAGACACTGGGTTGTGATGCGACTTGAATAGTATGGCGTCGTGAATCCAGTGGAGTTGGCTGTGGTTTTCCTGTGTGCCATTGGCGACCGCAACTTGAATCGTATAGTCTCCAGTGGGTAGCCAGGGCATGAAGAATTCGAACTCACCCGTGAAAGTGCTGTTTTTACTTATCGAGCAGTCATTTTCTCGAAAGCTTAGATATGTGTTGTCGCCAAAAAGTGATTGGCCCAGTCGGTCTTTTACAGAGAAGCCGATAATTGGTTTTGGAATTTGTCTCTTGGTTTCAACTTCTATGCGCAAGCATACTTTTTCACCGCCGACGGACCAGGTAAGTGGGTGGCCGCTGCTGTCAAGAAATTTGACGTCGGTTATTGTGGTGTCTTGTGTCGAGTAATCTTTGTCCGATGGGCTGAACTTGAATATCTCAAGGTCATTTCGTAGATTGCTGGAATTTATGAAGTCACTTCGCTGATCTCTCCATTGGAGAGAATTTGCTTTGACGCGATCGATTCTTTCCTTTGGAAGAATCGAAGTCGAGTTGCTCTCGTCTATGGCTTGAGCCTGGAGAAGGCTGTTGACATACTTCTCGCATACTTCTTTGGATGGGCCGTATGCGACAAGTTCGCCTTTTTCCAGCCAGATTGCCTTGTCGCAGAGGTTCATTACCGACGAGATGTCGTGACTAACAAAGAGGAGAGTATGGTTCTCTCGGAATTTTCGAATAAAGCGCATGCATTTTTGTGTGAAAAGTGCATCGCCTACTGCAAGTGCCTCGTCGATGATCAAAACATCCGCATCGACGTGTGCAACTACTGCAAAGGCCAGTCTCACAAACATACCGCTAGAGTAGTTCTTGACCGGCTGATCAATGAACTGTCCAATTTCAGCGAAGGCTTCTATTTGTTCGAAGCGAGCATCAACTTGCTCTTTGGTTAGGCCAAGGAGCATGGCATTCATGTAGACGTTTTCGCGCCCGGAGAACTCTGGGTTGAAACCAGAGCCGAGCTCAAGCAGTGCTGCTACTCGACCATTTACTTCAACGTTGCCGTGAGTAGGAGATAGTGTTCCGCACAACAGTTGAAGAAGTGTGGATTTGCCAGCCCCATTTCGCCCAATGATTCCGATCGCTTCGCCTTTGCGAAGTTGGAATGAAACATTACTGAGTGCCCAGAATTCCTGAGCGTAGTTCTTGGGTTTGCTGCCATGCAACTTCTGCAGCTTAGGGATGATCGCCTGCTTGAGCCTGTCCCGAGGACGGTTGTAAATATGAAAACACTTCGAAAGGCCTTCGGCGTTGATTGTGATTTCATTATTAGAGGACATCGGCGAAACCTCTACGAGTCTTCTGGAACCACGCGTAACCCAGCCATGCAACTAAGCAGGATATCAGCAGGTAAAATGCTAAGCCCGGCCAGTCAGGAATATTACCCCAGATCAATACTTGGCGAACCTGCTCGATGATGAATGTTAGAGGATTGGCCATCATCATCGGCTGCATATTTTCAGGCAGCGCGCTTATAGGGAAGAATACGGGAGAAAGGAAAAGCATGATGGTCGTAATAATTCCGACTGTCTGCCCAACATCTCTGAGGTAGACGCCGAGTGATGCAATGAACCAAGTCAAGCCAAGGGTAAATATAAGAAGGGGGAGAAGCACGAGAGGTGTTATTAAAACTGTCCAGTGTAGAGGCTTCCCGAGTACAAGAATCGCAGCAGTAAGAACTAGCAGGCTGATCAGGCCATGAAAGAGAGCGGCACCCACAGCTACTATTGGAAGAATTTCAAGAGGGAAAATAACCTTCTTTACATAGTTGGCATTTCCTAGAATAAGCCCTGGGGCTCGGTTGAGAGCCTCGGCAAATAGACCGTGTACAATCATCCCGGCGAACAGGATAATCGCAAAGTCCCCTTTGCTTTCAGTAGCAGAATTTCCCCAGCGAGCTTTGAATACAACCGAGAATACGAAAGTGTATACGGCAAGCATAAAAAGGGGGTTGAGAAATGACCAGAGAATTCCCATGACCGATCCTTTGTATCGGCCTATCACGTCACGCTTTGTCATTTGCGTGATTATCTGGAAATTATTCTTCACGCTGATGAGGAGAGAGAGTGGGCTGGAGGGTGTGCGTCTGCTCACGGATAAGTCTCCGCAAGTTTGAAGTTAAGGCCCGCTGCGTCCTTTGCAGAAAGGGTGGGTTCTCCGACATCTGCTAGGTGCGGCCATTCGATCCCTAAGTCCTTGTCGCGCCAGCTGATGCAGCGTTCATCGGAAGGGGAGTAGTAGTCCGTTGTCTTGTAAAGGAACTCAGCGACATCCGAGAGGACGAGGAATCCGTGGGCAAATCCTTCTGGGATCCACAGCTGCTGCTTATTTTCTGCGCTCAAAATAGCGCCAACCCATTTGCCAAAGGTTTCTGAACTTCTGCGCAGATCTACCGCGACGTCAAAAACCTCTCCGCATGTGACGCGGACGAGTTTCCCTTGAGGTGTGTTGACCTGATAGTGCAATCCCCGGAGTACTCCACAGGAGGAACAGGAGTGATTGTCCTGCACAAACTCCACGGAGCGACCGATGATCTCTTCGAATTTCTTGTGATTGAAGCTCTCATAGAAAAAGCCACGATCATCACCGAAGATATTTGGTGTCAACAGCACTACGTCAGGAATGGCTAGGCGGATAGATTTCATCAGTAGACAGTCTCGACTAGAAGGCGTTTCAGATATTGGCCGTAGCCATTCTTGGATAGTGGCTCAGCTAGCGAAAGCAGGGCTTCAGCGTCAATCCATTTCTGTCTATATGCAATCTCTTCCGGACAGGCGACCTTGAGTCCCTGCCTGTTCTCCAGGGTTGCAATGAAGTGGCTGGCTTCCAATAGAGAGTCGTGAGTACCAGTGTCTAGCCAAGCATAACCACGGCCCATGATTTCAACAGACAATTCATTCAGTTCAAGGTAAGTTTTGTTGATGTCAGTAATCTCAAGCTCTCCACGTGCGGATGGCTTGATACTCTTGGCGATCTCAATTACCCGATTGTCGTAGAAGTAGAGACCGGTTACGGCATAGTTTGACTTTGGCTTGGCGGGTTTTTCTTCTAGGCTGATGGCTTTGCCTTTTTCATCAAACTCGACCACGCCATAGCGTTCCGGATCAAGCACGTGATAGGCAAATACGCTGGCACCTATACTGCGCTGCATTGCGTTCAGCAGCAGCTCTTGGAAGTCATGGCCGTGATAGATGTTATCGCCCAGTACCAGTGCACATGGATCATTGCCAATGAACTCTGCTCCAATCAGGAATGCTTGCGCCAGTCCATCTGGTGAAGGCTGCACTGCATATTGCAGGTTCAAGCCCCACTGGTTGCCGTTGCCGAGCAATTGCTGGAAGCGCGGGGTATCTTGCGGAGTGGAAATGATCAGGATGTCGCGGATGCCTGCCAGCATCAAAGTGCTTAGCGGGTAGTAGATCATCGGCTTGTCGTAGACAGGCAGCAACTGCTTGGAAATAGCCAGGGTTGCCGGGTGTAGCCGTGTGCCGGACCCGCCGGCGAGAATGATTCCTTTACGTTTCATATAGAGCCCTGGTCCGCCAATTCTCGGATCATGCGCTGAACGTGATACTCCCAATCGGGAAGCAGGATGTCGAAAGTGCTCTGCAGCTTGGCATTGTTGAGGCGCGAGTTTGCCGGTCGCTTCGCTGGCAGGGGGTATTCGCAGGTGGTGATGGGAGCAACTTTTTCCGGTGTGGTGCGGAGTTGAACCCCGAGCCGTATAGCTTCGCTGATCACGAACTGCGCGTAGCTATGCCAGCTTGTTTCTCCACCGGCGACGAGGTGATAGGTGCCGGCAGCGCGATCATGAAGGCTGGGGTCCTGGAGGGTGCGATGTAATACTAGGCTGGTGACGTCAGCGATTAGTTCGGCACTTGTCGGCGCGCCGATCTGGTCGGCTATCACACGCAGCTCTTCTCGCTCTTTCGCCAGTCGGAGAATCGTCTTGGCAAAATTTCCGCCTCGGGCGGCGTATACCCAGCTGGTGCGGAAAATCAGGTGATGGCATTCACTTGCACGGATGGCTTCTTCACCTTCAAGCTTGGTCAGTCCGTAGACACTCAGAGGAGCGGTGGTGGCGTCCTCGCTGAATGGGGCGTCGCCACTGCCATCGAAAACGTAATCGGTGGAGTAGTGCACAAGCCAGGCGTTGATCTCACGCGCAGCCTTAGCCAGGGTTGCGACGGCTTCTGCATTGACCCTGCGGGCTGTGTTGATAGCGCTTTCAGCCTTGTCCACCGCAGTGTATGCGCCCGCATTAACGATAATGTTCGGGCGTTCATCGCGGACAAGCCGGTCTAGGCCTTCAAGGTCGCTCAGGTCTGCACGCTGTCGGTTACAGACCACCAGTTGCCCAAGTGGCGCCAGAGAGCGCTGGAGTTCCCAACCCACCTGGCCATCAGCGCCCAGGAGAACAATCTTATTCATGCGTATTGCTTGCCTACCCATTCCCGATAGCTACCGCTGGTGACGTTATTGACCCAATCCTGGTTATTCAGGTACCAGTGAACAGTCTTACGGATGCCGGTTTCGAAGGTTTCGGCAGGTCTCCAACCCAGTTCACGCTCAAGTCGAGAAGCATCGATTGCATAGCGGCGAT
The DNA here is from genome assembly GCF_029203285.1 of Pseudomonas sp. PSE14. Classification (NCBI taxonomy): domain Bacteria; kingdom Pseudomonadati; phylum Pseudomonadota; class Gammaproteobacteria; order Pseudomonadales; family Pseudomonadaceae; genus Pseudomonas; species Pseudomonas sp. PSE14. The sequence continues at coordinate 5,494,049 of NZ_CP115669.1, read as the reverse complement.
CATGGCCCGGACGGTCCTTCACGAAAGTAATCTGAGTGCGGTAGCTCTGGCCATCAAGGCGGGGGCGCTCTTGATCCAGAATGTCGCAGAGGGTATGGACAACGTCGATATTGGCCTTTTCATTCCAACCGCCAACATTGTAAGTCTCACCAGGCTTGCCGCCCTCGAGTACTCGGCGAATGGCGCTGCAGTGATCCTTGACGTACAGCCAGTCGCGGATCTGTTGGCCATCACCGTAAATGGGGAGCGGCTTCCCGTTCAGTGCGTTGTGAATGCTCAGGGGGATCAGTTTTTCGGGAAAATGATAGGGCCCATAATTATTTGAACAATTGGTGGTGAGTACCGGAAGGCCATAGGTATGGTGGTAGGCGCGGACCAGGTGGTCGGAAGCAGCCTTGGATGCGGAATAGGGACTGTTCGGCTCGTATTTGTGGGTCTCGGTGAACGCATGGGCATGTGGCGCCAGAGACCCGTAAACCTCATCCGTGGAAACGTGTAAGAAGCGAAACTCAGCCTGTTGCTGTGCGGGCAGACTGCTCCAGTGCGCGCGGACGCTTTCCAGCAATCGGAAGGTGCCGACAATGTTGGTTTGAATGAAGTCTTCCGGGCCATGGATCGATCGATCCACGTGGGACTCGGCGGCGAAGTTGATGATGGCTCGCGGTTGGTGTTCGTTCAGTAGGCGAGACACCAAAGCATCATCACCAATGTCCCCTTGCACGAATAGATGGCGAGCATCATCGTCCAGGCTGGCCAGATTTTTTCTATTACCTGCGTATGTCAGCTTGTCGAGACTAATGACTGGCTCATCATGTGCGGCCAGCCAGTCCAGGACAAAATTGGCACCAATAAAGCCAGCGCTGCCGGTTACGAGAATGGTCATCAGGTCATAATCTCTGAAGAATGGCGGCAGCTATCAGGCCCAGATTGCCTAGCAGTGTCTGCCGATATACTCCTGATCGCAGGATCAGAATCATTCGTTTAAAAAGGTTTGATTGTCTAGCTTGAGCAAAAAGCACTAAGGCTTGTTGGCTGTCGTCATTCAGACAAGGCTGTATAGCCGTCATGGCACGGAGATTGGCGTCGTTCCACGCTTTGAACGTGCCCGCCATCATCTTGCGCAGTCGTCTCAGGCGGTCCGTAAAACTGGCGTTAGAACCAATCAGATTTTTTCCGTGCTGGCGGTAGCCGATGCTGGGCTTGGCGTCGTACTCGATGATGCCACCGCATCCAGAAACGACAAGATAGGTCCACCAGTCATGGGAAATTATCGGGTCGCTGTCCCGGGTCTTCATCAAGAGATTGCGCGTTGCGACGTTGAACAGCATGGTGTTGCCGCCGGCAATGCTCTGCACCAAAGCATTGCGGAACGTTGGCGCAGCACGGAAAAGGGGGGACAGACCGATCGGTCGGCCAGCTTCATCGATCAACTGCGTACGACTGCAGTAGAGAGCCGGCCGATTTTGGGGTATGCGTTGGCACCAGAGCATCGCCTGCTCCAGTTTATTGGGCGCCCAGACATCATCCTGGTCGCAATAAGCAAAGAAGGCAGCGTCAAGAGAGGGGCGCTTGAGCAAGGACAGGAAATTGGAGGAGAACCCGCGACGTGGTCCTTCCCAGATCACAAGACGATCTGTACCAAGCTCCTTCTGGTAAGTCCTCAGGATCTCGAGCGTTTCATCACTGGATCCGTCATCGGAGGCATGGATGACCCAGTTGCCATAGGTCTGCCCGATCAGCGAGTCGAGTTGTTCCCGGAGAAACGCGGCGCCGTTATAGGTCGACAACAGGATGGCGACCCGCGTATCACGGGCGCCTAGAGCCTTGTACTGATCCTGTGCCTCAATCGCGCTCTTGGCGATCACTGCTGTGCCCCTAGCGGTTCCATCCGCATGTTACAAGTTGGCCTGCTGGTGCGCGGGATGGCGCCAGTGCTGCTGAGCCTCGACCTGATCGCGGCAGGGTTTGGCAGAAGAGGACGTATTATATTCATGCAGCCTTCTCAGTAAACCTATGTCGTTGCTCCGGTTTTCACCATTATCGGGCGGCAGCGGCAGGTTCAGATAAAGAGCCTGTAGATTCGGTGCGAGCCTGAAGGTTCCTGGGGCAGTGCGCCATTCGTCTAAAGATTTCTCTGCAGTGCCCCAGAAACACAAAGGCCCACCAGAGGTGGGCCTTTGTGTTTGGCAATCATGGTGCCGGCACCAGGAATCGAACCCGGGACCTACTGATTACAAGTCAGTTGCTCTACCAGCTGAGCTATACCGGCAAGGAGGGCCGCCATTATAGCGGCGCCGACTGGGGTGTAAACCACTGATTTTGCAGTGTGATGCAGTGCCTGATCAGTGCCCGCCCGCCGTAGCCGCACCGGGTTTGGCGCCGAAGGGCGGCTTGGCCAGGCAGATGACCACCAGCATGGCGAGGAACAGCCAGCCCAGCAGGGTGAAGTAGTCGATGGTGGAGATCATGTAGGCCTGGCTTTCCACCATGCGCTCCAGCAGGGCGGCGCTGTGTTGGCCGGGGCCGCCGAGCTGATCGACGGTCGCTTGGGTAGCCGGATCGTATGGGCTGAGGTTTTCGGTCAGGTAGGCGTGGTGCATGGTGGCGCGGCGGTTCCACAGCCAGGTGGTCAGGGAGGCGGCGAAGCTGCCGGCCAGGGTGCGCAGGAAGGTGGCCAGGCCCGAGCCGTCGGCGATCTGGTCCGGCGGCAGGTCCGAGAGCAGGATGCTGAGGATCGGCATGAAGAAGAATGCCACGCCGAAGCCCATGAACATCTGCACCAGGGCGACGTGGGTGTAATCGACTTCGGTGGTGAAGTTGGCGCGCATGAAGCAGGTCGCGGCCATCGTCAGGAAGGCCAGGCCGGCGACCACGCGCAGGTCGAAGCTCTGTGCGTAGCGTCCGACGACCGGTGACAGGAAGATCGGCAGGACGCCGATCGGCGCCGCCGCCAGGCCCGCCCAGGTGGCGGTGTAGCCCATCTGCGTCTGCAGCCACAGCGGCAGCAGCAGGCCCATGCCGAAGAAGCCGGCGTAGCCGCCGACCAGGGCCAGGGTTCCGACGGTGAAGTTGCGGTGCACGAACAGTCGCAGATTGACGATCGGGTGACGGTCGGTCAGCTCCCAGATCACGAACACGGCCAGGGCGATCACCGCGACCACCGTGCCGCCGATGATGAAGTTGGACTCGAACCAGTCCAGATCATTGCCCTTGTCGAGCACGATCTGCAGGGCGCCGACGCCCAGCACCAGCATCGCCAGCCCCATGTAGTCCATTGGTGCGTGCTTGATCACTACCGGTCGCTCGCGTAGCTGCTGGTAAACCACCATGGCGGCGAACAGGCCGATGGGCACGTTGATGAAGAAGATCCACGGCCAGCTGTAGCTGTCGGTGATCCAGCCGCCGAGGATCGGTCCGGCGATGGGCGCGACCACCGTCACCATGGCCAGTAGCGCCAGTGCCATCCCGCGTTTGGCGGGAGGGTAGATGGAGATCAGCAGGGTCTGGGTGATCGGGTAGAGCGGCCCGGCGACGAAGCCCTGCAGGGCGCGAAAGCCCACCAGCATGCCCATCTGCTGTGCAACGCCGCAAAGGAAGGAGGCGATCACGAACAGCAGGGTGGCGGCGATGAACAGCCGTACCTCCCCGACTTTCCGGCTGAGCCAACCGGTCAGCGGCAGGGCGATGGCGTTGCTCACCGCGAAGGAGGTGATCACCCAGGTGCCCTGTTCGGAGCTGACGCCCAGGTTGCCGGAGATGGTCGGCAGCGCCACGTTGGCGATCGTGGTGTCCAGCACCTGCATGAAGGTCGCCAGCGACAGGCCGATGGTGGCCATCACCAGGCTGGGCGGGGAGAAGCTGCTGTTCTGGCTCATGGCGTCGGGGGCATCAGCGCTGCGCGGTGCGGTGGGTGGCGTCGGCCAGGTTGGCGTGGATCAGCTGTTCGATCAGTTGGTCGGCGGAGGCCAGCTGCTGCTGATAGACGTCGGTGGAGAACAGCGCTTCGCGCGGTGACTGCTGGGCCAGGGCTGGGCCGCTCTGGTCGTGCAGGTTGACGTTGACGCTCATCGACAGGCCGATGCGCAGTGGGTGCTTGGCCAGCTCGTCCGGGCTGATGCGGATGCGCACGGGTACGCGCTGGACGATCTTGATCCAGTTGCCGGTGGCGTTCTGCGCCGGCAGCAGGGAGAAGGCGCTGCCGGTGCCGACGCCGAGGCTGTCGACGGTGCCGGAGTACTTCACTTCGCTGCCATAGAGGTCGGAGCGAATTTCCACCGGTTGGCCGATGCGCATGTGCTTGAGCTGGGTTTCCTTGAAGTTGGCGTCGATCCACACCTGGTCCAGGGGAATCACCGCCATCAGCGCGGCGCCCGGCTGCACGCGCTGGCCGACCTGCACGGTGCGCTTGGCAACGTAGCCGGTGACCGGCGCGATGATCACCGCGCGGGCGTCGTCCAGGTAGGCCTGGCGCAGCTTGGCGGCCGCGGCCTTGACGTCCGGATGGGAGGCGATAACGGTGTCGTCGATCAGCGCGCGGTTGGTGTCCAGCTGTTGTTCGGCGCTGGTCAGCGAGCTGCGCGCGGTGTCCAGGGCGTCGCGGGCGTGGGCCAGTTCCTCCTGGGAAATGGCGCCGTCGTTGGCGAGATTCTGCCGGCGCTTGAAGTCCGCTTCGGCCTTGGCCAGGGCGACCTTCTTCGCCGCCACGTCGGCCTTGTAGCCGTCGACGTTGCTGAACAGACCGCGAACCTGACGCACGGTGCGCGCGAGGTTGGCTTCGGCCTGCTGCAGGGCGATGTCGGCGTCGCTCGGGTCGAACTTCACCAGTACCTGGCCTTTCTGCACCAGGTCGCCGTCATCGGCGCCGATGCTGACCACGGTGCCGGTGATCTGCGGGGTGATCTGTACGACGTTGCCGTTCACATAGGCGTCTTCGGTGTCTTCGTGCCAGCGGCCGTAAATGATCTGCCAGACCACGCTGGCAAGGCCGGCCAGTACGACGACGGCGAGCAGGATCAGCAGCCAGCGCTTGCGCTTGGGATTGCCGTTCGGGATTTCTTGAGTGGGGGTGCTCATGTCGGGTGCCTCGTTCAATGCGCGGCGGCCTCGTTCGCCTGGGCGAGCGGGGCGGGAGTGGAGGTGGTATCGGGCTGGTAGCCGCCGCCCAGGGCCTGGACGAGCTGGACCGAGAGATCGATGCGCTGGGCGTCCAGATTGGCCAGTTGGCGCTCGGCCACCAGCAACTGCTGCTGCACGCTGAGGGCATCCAGGTAGTTGCCGACGCCTTCGCCGTAGCGGCGCATGGCCAGGTCGAAGTTGGACTTGGCAATGTCCCTGGCCTCGCGCTGGTCGTCGATCTGCTGCTCCAGCGAGCGCAGCCGGCCGAGGTCGTCGGTGACTTCGCCGAGGGCGTTGACCAGGGTCTTGTTGTACTGGGCGACGGCCAGGTCATAGTCGGCGTCTTTCCCGGCGAGGTTCGCGCGCAGGCGGCCGCCGTCGAAAATCGGCAGGGAAATCGCCGGGGCGATCTGGAAGAAGCGGCTCGGCGCCTTCAGCACGTCCTCGGTATGCATCGCGGCCAGGCCGACCATCGCCCCCAGGTTGAGGTTCGGATAGAACTCGGTCTTGGCCGACTGGATGTCCTTGGCGCTCGCCTCGACGCGCCAGCGCGCGGCGACGATGTCCGGGCGGCGCCCGAGCAGTTCGGCAGGCAGGTTCGAGGGCAGCGCCAGAGCGCCAGGCTTTAGTACCTGCGGGCGCTGCAGGCTCTGCCCGCGGTCCGGGCCCTGGCCCAGCAGCACGGCCAGGGCGATGCGGTCGCTGGCGATTTCCTGTTCCGCAGCGGCCAGTTGCTGCTTGGCGCTGGCGACCTGGGTCTGCGTCTGCTGCAACTGGACTTTGCTGTCCAGGCCGGCATCCATGCGCTTCTGGCTGAGCTGGTAGAGGTGCTGCGAGCGCTCCAGCTCGTCACGGGCCAGGTCGCGGACGACGAAGGCGTGGGCCAGGTTGCTGTAGGCGCGGGCGACGTTGGTGGAGAGTGTGATCGACGCGGCCTGGCGGTCGACTTCGGCGGCGTTGGCCTGACCCAGGGCCGCTTCCCAGGCGGCGCGCTTGCCGCCCCACAGGTCCAGGTCATAGCTGAAGCTCAGCGACAGGTACTTCACTGCCGAATAACGCCCCCCCATCGGGGCGGGAAGCACGCTTTCGGGGGCGCGGATGCCGGCGTAGCTGGCGGTGCCCTTCACGCTGGGCAGGCGGTCGGCGTCCTGCGCCTGGGCGGCGGCGATGGCCTGGCGCGCGCGGGCGCTGGCGATGTCCAGGTCCGGCGTGCCGCGCAGGGCTTCGTCGATCAGGTGGTCCAGTTGCGGATCGCCCAAGCTGGTCCACCAGCGCTGGCTGGGCCAGGCGGCGGGGGACAGGGTTGTGCCATCGAGGGTAGTGCCGGCTTTCAGGCTGGCGGGGTCGGTGGCCTGGCCGCTGGGCAGCAAGCCCGAGGAGCTGACGCAGCCCGCAAGGCTCAGCGCCGCGCCAAGCATGCAGGCCGGCAGGCGGGCGATGCGCAAGGGCGTCATGCTCTGTTCTCCTGCGCCCGATCGATGGGTAGCACGCCGTGTGCATGCAGGATCTTGTCGAGCAGGCTGGTCAGGGTGTGCAGTTCTTCGCGGGAAAGACTGCCGACCAACTCGTTCATCGCCGCCGCGGCGATCTGTGGGGACTGGGCGTGCACTGCCTGGCCGGCCGCGCTGAGGTGCAGGCGTACGCTGCGCCGGTCGTTCTGGCAGGGCTGGCGGACCAGCAGGTCCTTGCGCGCCAGGCGATCGAGCATCCGCGTCATCGAGCCGCTGTCGATGGACAGTTCGCGGCACAGCTCGGCCGGAGTATTGGCGCGGTCGTGGCCGATGAAGAACAGCACCTTGAACTGGGCCGCGGTGATATCCAAGTGTGCCAGGTGCTTGTCCAGCAGGCGGTCCTTGAGGAGCGCGCTGGCCCCCAGGAGGTGGCCGATGGAGCCCTTGAAGGGAAAATCCGCGACGTCGTAGTGATTCATGGCAAGACTAATAGCTGTCTAGGCAGGGATATATTTCGAAATATTACTGCTTAGGCAGGGATTGACAAGAGGGGATTGTCGCCACGAGGGAACAATCAATTCCATGAATCGAAATTGATGTGCGTGGAGCAACAAGTTCTGTGAGGACGGGATGCGTAGCCGGGGCCTTATGCACAGTGCTCGGCGTTTTGCTGAAGAAATTGAATATTCATTGTGAGGTCCATCACGGCTTTTTCTAATCGCTTGTTTTTAAAGGATTTAAGAAAAAGTTCGGAAAATGGCCAAAGAGCCCCGGTGCCCGCTGGGCTGGGCTTGAGCGCTATTTTTCTCGGTGATTTCAACAGAGTTATCCACAGCAGCTGTGGATGGATGGCTGGAACGCCCGTCTCAGAAGCGTTCCGCGAGCAGGAGCAGATTGCGGGGGGTCATGCGGGGCTCGCAGAAGCCGCCGAGGGTGACCTTATAACCACGCTCCTGGAGAAAGAGCGCTCGATCCAGCAGTAGCCATAGCTCCAGTGGACGACGGAATAGCCCGCGCACCAGTTCCAGGTTGCGCACCACGGCCAGGCGTTTCCAGCCCTGCGCCTCCAGGTCCGACCAGTCGCGCTCGGTGGGGGATGGCAGGCCTTTCAGCGCGGCCAGGTCGCGGCAGTAGTCTGAGAACGGCTTGTCGAGCCAGGTCGGTGGGACCGAGGGGACCGGCAAGTAGTCGTCGGTCCCCCGCAGATCCCGTTGCAGCAGGTCGAAGGCCAGGCGGCGCGCCATCGAGCGGTCGCGCTGTCGGCGCACGCGCGCGCCGGCGGTGACGGTTTCGGCCAGCGGCAGGCGCAGGTCGTCTCGCGACAGCAGCAGTGTCGAGCCTTGTGCAGCGCCAGAGAGGGGCTGGTAGTTGTCGCTGTCGATACGGTTATAACAGCAGGGCGCGACGGCCAATTGGCGGCAGCCGCGCTCGCTGGCCAGTTGCAGCAGCCGAACGTGCAGGTCGCCGCAGGCGTGCAGGGCCACCGCTGTCTGCTCGCTTTCCAGGTGCTCGGCGGCATTGGCGGCAAGCACATCCTGCTGGCGGTGGGTGGCCTGCAGCTTCAGTCGATCGCTCAGGCGCTGCCCGTCCTCCACCAGGGCGGCGTCGTATTCCAGGCTGAGCAGCGGATTGCCATCGCGTGCCAGCAAACGGCCGAGATGGCCTTTTCCAGCGCACCAGTCGAGCCACTGGCGAGGTGACTGGGCGAAGCCCAGGCGGCTGGCGAATGCCTCGATCTGTTGCCACTTGCGGCCGGGCACATCGACGGTCAGGGCTGTGGGCAACTGACCGAGCGCGACTGCTGGCAATTCCCCGACGGCGGACAGCTGTGCGGCACGGGCTGCCAGTTCGGGAAAGGGTGCGGGAGCGTGCAGCTGCGCGGTGAGGTGGTGGTCCGCATCGGCCTCTTCCAGGCTGCGGCTACGCAGCCAGCCGGCCAGCTCCGGGTGTTCGCGTTCCCACGGCAGTTCGAGCACGGTGAACGGCTTCGGCCGCCAGAGCGTCTGGTGCTGCAACAGAAACTCGTCCAGCTGCAGAAAGCGCTGGAGCAGGTCGGGGCCGGTCAGGGGAGTGTCGTTCGGGGGCACGGTGCACGGCGGGCAAGATCACGGGGCGCGCAGTATAGCGGCCCCGTGCCTCGCTGGGCGTGCCGATCAGCGGCCTTGCATCATGTCGACGCGCAGCCAGTGCTCGACCAGGCGGAAGATGCGGGTCAGCAGCAGGGTGATCAGCAGATAGAACGCGCCGGCCAGGCAGAAGAACAGCATGGCCTCATAGGTGCGCGCGATGATGGTGCGGGTCATGCCCATGATGTCGAACAGGGTCACGGTGTACACCACGGCGCTGGCCTTGAGCATGAGGATCACCTCGTTGCTGTAGGCCGGCAGGGCAATGCGCGCCGCACGCGGCAGGATGATGTGGAACAGCGCCTGACGCCGCGACATGCCCAGCGCACGGGCCGCTTCCACCTCACCAAACGGGATGGCGTGGATGGCACCGCGGAGGATTTCCGCGATGTAGGCCGCGGTATGCAGGGTCATGGTCAACAGCGCGCACCAGTAGGGATCGCGCAGATAGGGCCAGAGACTGCTCTTGCGCACTGCATCGAACTGCGCGAGGCCGTAGTAGACCAGGGCCAACTGCAGCAGCAGCGGCGTACCGCGGAAGAAGAAGACGTAGGCATAGGGCACTGCGCGCACGTACCAGTGCCGCGAGGCGCGGGCGATGCCCAGCGGTATTGCCAGGCATAGGCCGGCGACCACGGCGATGGCCAGCAGCTCCAGGGTCAGTTGCACACCCAGGAGCATCTTCGGCATCCACTTGATGATCAGCTCGAAGTCGGTCATAGCTCGTTCCTCACGAAGCCACGGCCGGCGCGGCGCTCAAGGTAATGCAGGGCGGCCATCACGAAGATGGTCAGACCCAGGTAGATCAGTGCGGCCACCATGTAGAAGGTGAAGGGCTCCTTGGTCGCGTTGGATGCGACGCTGGCCTTGCGCATGATTTCGTCGAGGCTGATCAGCGAAACCAAGGCGGTGTCCTTCAGCAGGATCAGATACAGGTTGCCCAGGCCCGGCAATGCCACGCGCCACACCTGCGGCAGCACCACGCGCCAGAAGATGCGCGGAGCGGAAAGCCCCAGCGCCTGGCCGGCCTCGCGATGTCCCTTGGGGATTGCCAGCAGCGCGCCACGGAACACCTCGGTGGCATACGCGCCGAAGCACAGGCCCAGTGCACAGGTACCGGCGGCGAAGGGCGACAGGGCGAACTCGGGGTGGCCGAACAGGTCACCCAGGGCGTTCAGTCCGGTCACGGTGCCGAAGTAGATCATCAGTACCCAGAGGGTCTCGGGTACGCCACGCACCACGGTGGTGTAGAAGCCGCCGAGCATGCGCAGGAAATTGTTCTTGGACGTCTTGGCTACCGCGCCCAGCAGACCGAGGATCAGTCCGACGCAGACTGCGGAAAGCGAGAGCTTGAGCGTCATCCAGGTGCCGGCGATCAGCTGATCGCCAAAGCCGTGCAGGTCGAAAATCATGGGGAATCACGCCTGAGGGCGCGCGCCGCCCGAGTCCGGGCGGCGCGGCACGTGCATCAATAGATGCTGAAGGGGAAGTACTTTTCGTTGATCTTCTTGTAGGTACCGTCGTCGACGATTTCCTTCAGAGCGGCATTCAGCTTGTCGCGCAGCGGATCACCCTTGCGCACGGCGATGCCGATCTTGTCGTTGTCGAACACCGGCTCGCCCTTGAACTCGAAGTCCTTGCCGGCGTCGCTCTTGAGCCAGTCGTACTGCACGAACTTGTCGGCCAGTACGCCGTCGAGGCGGCCCGAGGAGAGGTCGAGGTAGGCGTTTTCCTGGGTGTCGTACAGCTTGATGGTGACGGTGTCGGACATGTTGTCCTCAAGCCAGGTACCGGCAACGGTCGCGCGCTGGGCACCGATCACCTTGCCCTTCAGGTAACCCTTGTCGGTCTTGAAGTCGGTCGACTTGGGCGCCACGAACTGCAGCTTGTTGGTGTAGTACGGGGCGGTGAAGTCCACGGCCTGCTTGCGCTCGTCGGTGATCGACATGGAAGCGACGATGAAGTCGAACTTCTTGGCGTTCAGGGCGGGGATGATGCCGTCCCAGTCGGAGGTCACGACGTCACACTCGGTCTTCATCTTGGCGCACAGGGCCTTGGCGATGTCGACGTCGAAGCCGATAACCTGGCCGCTGGCGTCGATGCCGTTGAAGGGCGGGTAGGCGCCTTCGGTACCGATGCGCAGCTTCTCCGCGGCGATGGCGTTGCCCCCGATGGCCAGAGTGGCCGCGACAGCCAGGATGATCTTCTTATAGTTGCTCATGCAGTGATGCTCCGTTAGCGGTGGCTGGACATGAATTGTTTGCAGCGTGCCGATTGCGGGTTTTCGAATACCTGCTGCGGCGGTCCCTGCTCTTCTACCAGGCCTTGGTGGAGGAACACCACCTCGCTGGAAACCTGGCGGGCAAAGTTCATTTCGTGGGTGACCAGCAGCATGGTGCGGCCTTCCTCGGCGAGCGCGCGGATCACGTTGAGTACTTCCTGGACCATTTCCGGGTCGAGTGCGGACGTCGGCTCGTCGAAGAGGATGACCTTGGGCTGCATCGCCAGGGTGCGGGCGATGGCGGCGCGCTGCTGCTGACCGCCGGAAAGCTGGGACGGGAAGCTGTGGCGCTTGTCGGCGATGCCGACCTTGGCCAGCAGCGCCTCGGCGATCTCGGTGGCTTCGGCGCGGGTCTTGCCCAGCACGCGGCGCGGGGCCTCGATGATGTTGTCGAGGATGCTCATGTGCGGCCAGAGATTGAAGTTCTGGAAGACGAAACCCAGTTCGCTGCGCAGGCGGTTGATCTGCTTGCCGTCGGCGGCGACCAGCGATCCGTCCTTGGCCTTCTTCAGCTTGAGTTCTTCACCGGCGACCAGGATCTGACCCTGGTGCGGGTTCTCCAGCAGGTTGATGCAGCGCAGGAATGTGGATTTGCCGGAACCGGAGGAGCCGAGGATGGAAATCACATCGCCGTCGCGGGCAGTCAGGGAAATGCCTTTCAGCACTTCCAGGTCACCGTAACGCTTGTGCAGATTACGGATTTCCAGTGCGGGTATGGCCTCGGCCATAGGGGGCTCCTCTATTGTTATTAGGACGCTCTCGCAGCGGGGTACTGCAGAATCGGGGCCATCCTGGCGAGGGGGAAGCTAACACGCGTCCCAGGGGGCGCCAAGCGCTCTTCTCTCGCCGTTCCTCGGGATAGCGGCAAGTTGTCGCATTGCCACAGTGTGTTGTCGCTTGGGCTGAACTCGCGGGGGGAGGGCACTGCGTCGCGGGGGCGCGATAGTGCCAGCTTCCGCTGAGGCGGAAAAGACCGGCGGCCTGGAGGCCGCCGGTCTCGATCATTGCATCAGCTGGCGCAGTTGCGGTGACGGATCGCTGATGACCTCGGCCGGCGTCACGTCATCCTCGGATTCCTGGGGCTGGCTGGCCATCAGGTTCGGGTGACCGGAGAGGCGGGGAATCGGCAGCACCTTGCCGTCAGCCAGACCTTTTGCGCCCGGCTCGCTGGCGTTGATCGGCGACTTGCGTGGTTGCGTCGTGACGTGGAAGTCGGTGATCTCGATGATGCCCTTGCCTTCGGCCAGCAGGTGGAAGGAGAACGCCTTGCGTGCCTCCTCGTTGTCGAAAGAGAAGCTGACCGCCAATGGTTCGTTGCGCTTCACCAGAGGGAATTCCGGTATCTGGATGGGGACCGGTTTCTCGAAGGAACGAGTCTTGAGCGTGACCTTGGCGCCGTTGGCGTCCATCTGGATGGCGCGAATCTTCAGGCTCACCGTGGTGCGCGAGTTGGCCGGGAACTCCAGGTACTGGGCGCCAATCAGGTTGTCGGTGTACTCATTGTCGATCTGCGGCTTCAGGCGAATGCGTTCCTTGGTCGCGAACTGGTATTCGCGGGTCGACTGGGCGTTGACCACCGACTGGTCGAGGATGTCGGCGCGGGCGGTCATCAGGCGGGCATCGCGGCCACTGAAGCGGCCTTCGAACTTGGCGCTGTCGGCGATGAATCCATCGCTCTTGTAGCGCCGGCAGACCTGCTGGAAGTCGCACTCGATGAAGGTGCTCTTGCCGTCGTGATAGCGCTGCATGCCATTGGTGAAGGAGACCATCTCCCGCCCTGTCTCGTACTCGCGGAACAGCGAGCGGCCGGCGATATCCTGCGGCGCCTTGATGGCGAAGTAATCGAGGACCGACGACTCCAGGTCCACATGGCCATAAACACCGTCCTTCACCGGTGGCAGCGCGGCCTGCTCAGGTGCGAACACCAGGTTCAGGCCCCAGGCCGAGGCGAGACGCACATTGTCGATGCCGTGGGACTCGTCGGAGGTGACGATCACCAGGGTGTCCTTGAGCACGCCCTTCTCTTCCAGACCCTTGAGGAAGGCATCCACGGCGTCATCCAGATAGGCAATGGCGGCCTGGCGCGGGGTCGGGTACTTGGCCAGGTATTCCGGGGTGGCCGAATAGGGCTGGTGGGTGCCGACGGTCAGCAGGGTGAGCATCCACGGCTGCTTCTTCTGGCGCAGCTGGCCGACGTAGTCCAGCGCACCCTCGAAGAAGGCCTTGTCGTCCATGCCCCAGGCGAATTCCAGGTACGGTTTCTTCTTGAACCAGTCGCGGCCCAGCGTCTTGTCGAAGCCCATGGCCGGCATGACCTTGTCCTTGGCCATGAAGCGCAGCCCGGCGCCCTGCAGGAAGTGGGTGCTGAAGCCGGCCTGGTGCATCTGCGCCGGCAGGCATTCGGCGGCGCGGGTCGGGTTGCCCAGCAGTTCGACGCCCTTGGGCGTGCCGTTGTCCAGCTTGCTGTAGTCGCCGCAGAGCATGGCGTAGAGGCCGCGAATGGTCTGGTGGCTGTGCACCACGTAATCCGGGGTGGTCATCGCTCGCTCGGCCCAGGTGCTGAGCTTGGGCATCATCGATTCTTCGTAGCTGCTGCTCAGCGCGGCGCGGTTGGTGGCGACATAGGCGCCGGGGATACCTTCCATGGCGATGATCAGTACGTTCTTCGCCTGGCCGCGGCCGGTCAGCAGCGGTGTGCCATTGAGGTCGTGCTGGGTCAGGCCGGTGACGTCGGGTCTGACTTCCGGCAGGTCGCGGTCGCGCCAGTCCTCGTAGGCGATTTCGCCGCCGGTGATGGCGCGGGAAACCAGTTGGTGCGGCAGGTTGAACTGCTTCCACATCTCCGCGTCGCTGGGCTGGAAGTACTGCAGGCCGAAGTGGCCGGCCAGCAGTGCGGCCGGCAGCGCATAGGCGTAGCGCGGCAGCGGCTGCTCGCGACGGCGCCAGAGCAGGGCGCAGAGCAGGATGCCGATGCCGATGGCGATCGCCAGGTGCTGGTGATTCAGGCCGCCGCCTTCGGTGGAGTTGGCGACGAAGGTGGGATCGGCGAGGAAGTGCAGGTCTTCCGGTGCGGGCATGCGGCCCACGGCGCTGACCAGCTCGGCGGTGCCTATCACCGACAGCGCCCAGACCAGCATCACCGGAATGGCGATGAACAGTCGTCGGCTGTGCAGCGCCACGACCAGCAGCGTGCCGAGCGCAAGGTCGGAGAGATAGCCCTGCGGCGTGCCCCAGCCAAGGCTGTAGCGGCCAATCAGGGGGATCAGCAGGAAAAGGGCAGACAGGGTGGCCAGGTTGCCCCGTGAATTCCACCAGCGAATGAGTGCGCGCACAGTGACTCCGCTATGAAACATCGGACTCCCGGAGGGTATCTCGCCAAAAAGGCAGGAGTCGTCCGGTTCGTCATGATTCTGAAAGAACAACGTGCTACGTGCCAGTAGACAGTGTAGATCGGCAAACATTCGACACGATTCGTGCGGCGCTGCCAGGGCGGGGAGGAACTTTTGCGGGCGGAAACGAAAAAGCCCCTGAAATCTCGCGATTTCAGGGGCTTTCGGAAGGCTTGGTGCCCAGGGACGGAATCGAACCGCCGACACGGGGATTTTCAATCCCCTGCTCTACCAACTGAGCTACCTGGGCAACGTGGCGCGCATTAAAAGGGTTTTCGGAAAGGGTGTCAAGCGTGCCGCGAAAAAATTTTTCAAATAATACCGAAACTTACGCGCTGGGCGGGACGTAGCCCTCGGCCTGCGCGTATTCCTCGCCACTGAGGAACTTGTCCATCTCTGCGGTGAGGAACTTGCGATCCTCGGCGTTCATCATGTTCAGGCGGCGCTCGTTGATCAGCATGGTCTGGTGCTTCTGCCATTCGTCCCAGGCTTTCTTCGAGACGTGCTCGTAGATGTCCTGGCCCTTGGCTCCGGGGTAGGGCGCGCGATCGAGGCCGGGCAGCTCTTCTTTGTACTTGCGGCACATCACCAGTCGGGTCATGACATTTCTCCTGCATTCAACACGTCGGCGGCTCGTTTGAGCAGCTTCTTCACCGGGGCGGCAAGGCCGAGCCGCGGCGGGGTGGCGAGGTTATACCAGAGCCAGTCGCCCTCGGCCACGGCGGGGGCTGCGTCCTCGACGCGCACCAACCAGGGCTCGATGGCCAGCTGGAAATGGCTGAAGGTGTGGGTCAGGCCGGGCAGCTCGCGGCGATCGCCCAGGCGCAGGGCGTGGCGTTGGGCCAGTGGGTCGAGGGCGGCCAGGTCGTCCAGTTCGGGGAAGCTCCACAGCCCGCCCCAGAGGCCGGTCGAAGGACGGCGGTAGAGCAGGATGTCGCCTTCGCGATTGGCCAGGATCGGCATCAGCGTGCGCTTGCGCGGCAGTTCCTTGCGCGGCTTGGGCACCGGGAAGTCGGCTTCGCGGCCCAGCAGGTGAGCGCGGCAGCCCTCGCGCAGCGGGCAGAGCAGGCAGCTGGGTTTGCTGCGAGTGCAGAGGGTGGCGCCCAGGTCCATCATCGCCTGGGTGTAGTGGTTGACCCGCGCATGCGGCGTGAAGCGCTCGGCGGCGTCCCACAGTTGCCTGGCTACCTTCGGCTCGCCCGGATAGCCGTCGCAGGCCAGGTAGCGCGCCAGCACGCGCTTGACGTTGCCGTCGAGGATCGGGGCGCGCAGGCCCATGGAAATACTGGCGATGGCGCCGGCGGTGGAGCGGCCGATGCCCGGCAGCTCGGCGAGCTGCTCGGCGTCGCGGGGGAATTCGCCGCCGTGCCGTTCCATCACTATTTTCGCGGTCTTGTGCAGGTTGCGGGCGCGGGTGTAGTAGCCCAGACCCGTCCACAGGTGCAGCACTTCGTCTTCCGGCGCGGCAGCGAGGTCCGCCACCGTCGGCAGGGCGCTCATGAAGCGGTCGAAGTAGCCCATCACGGTGGCGACCTGGGTCTGCTGCAGCATGATTTCCGAGACCCACACCCGGTAGGGCGTGATGCCCTGTTGCCAGGGCAGGTCATGGCGGCCATGGCGGTCGAACCAGTCGAGCACCGCCGAGTTGAAGCGTTCTGGGGTCATTTCTTCTTGAGCAGCCCTTTGAGTGCGTCTTTGAGCTCGGGACTGACCTTGTCGCCGAACTTCTCTTCGAGTTTTTCGTTCAGCCGTTCCCCGGCCAGTTGTCCGGCGATCTTGCCGAGGCCGTCCTTGTCCAGGCGGCAGGCCTTGGCGCCCAGTTCCAGCGGGCCGCGGCAGCGCAGCGGCCATTCGATGCCGACGTAGCGTTTGTTCACCTGGCAGGCCGGGTCGGGCATGTCGCTCTTGTCGCCTTCGATGATCACACCGACGCGGTAATCCATGCCCAGCACGCGCAGGTCGATGTCGCCGTCGCCCTTGACGGTCAGGCCGGGGATGCTCGCCTTCAGGTCCGGGTTGCTGGCCACGCCATTGCGGAAGGTCAGGTTGCCCTGTAGCTCGCGGAACGGTGTGTCCTTGCCGCCATGTTGCCCTTCGAGCGCCTTGCGGTTGAGGGTGGCGATGCCCTGGCACAGCTGCTGCTCCAGGTTGGCGTTGAGCAGCACGCCTTGGGTCAGGACGAAGTGCGCGGTGCCGTTGAGGTTGTTGATCCAGGCCTTCTGGCTGAGGCCCTGGGTGGTGATGTCGGCGTCCAGGTCGAGCAGGCCTTTCACCGGCGGCTTCTGGCCCTGGGATTCGAGCAGGCGGTCCACCGGTACGTCAGCGATGTGCTTCTGCGCCTTGAGCAGCGGCACGTCCTGGCGTACGTCGAGGCTTGCGGTGGCGTTGAACTTGCCGTCGTAGAGTTCGCCGCGCATGTCGTCGAGGTTGAGCAGGCCGTCCTGGCCGCGCAGCTTGAGGTTGGCGTTCTCGATTGGCAGCTTGTCGAGGGTCAGCTGAGCAAGCTGGAGCGCGACGTCCAGGTCGAGGGTGCGCAGTTTGGCGACCGGCAGCATGGGGGCGTCGCTCCAGGCCTGCTGGGTTGGCGCGTTGGGCAGCGGGCTGTCGCCCTGGATGGCGTTGCTGGTGGTGGCCTCGACCTCAGCCTTGCGCGCGGCGCTGGTGGCTTCCTGGGCCTTGGCAGCCTTGCCCGGCAGGTAGCGGTCGAGGTCCAGGCGGTCGCCGTTCAGCTGGGCGCGGATGGCCTGCTTGCTGAAATCGGCGATGCCGAGGTTGCCGCTGAAGTTGCTGTCGTCGAGCTTCAGCTTGATGTCACCCAGATTCAGGCTGTTGCGGGTGCCGGCCACGCGGGTGGACAGCTCCAGCTTGGTCAGGGTGTTGGCGTCGGCCATTTCCGGCAGGGTCTGGCCAATACCATTGAGGAATTCGCGCAGGTTGAACGGCGCCAGCGACAGGCCGCCATCGAACTTGGGCTCCTTGTCCAGCTCGCGGGCCTTGAGCTCGCCGAGGGCGCGCAGCTGATTGACGGTGATCTTCAGACCGTTCCACTCGGCGATCTGGGCGGCCTGGTCGAGGATCAACTGGCCCTGGGCGCTGTAGTTGGCGGTCTTGCCCTGCAGCGGATCACCGGAGACTTCGCCGGACAGCTTGGTGTCTTCCAGTTGATAGCGCTTGAGGGCGCGGTCGAAGCGCAGGTTGCCGGTCAGTTCGGTGCGGGCGCGGATCACCGGCTGGTTACTGCCCAGGTAGGCGCTGAACTTGACCGGGATGTTGCTGCCCTCGCGGATGGCGCCAGTGGTCAGCTCGATGCCCTCGGCCGTGTAGTTCTTGCCGCTCTGCGCGTCGGCGTAGTCGATGCGCGCGTTCTTCACCGTCAGGCTGTCGATGTCGAGCTTCATCGCCTGGTGCGTTTCGGCGGCGGCCGGCTTGGCCGGTTCGCTGGGCGCGGGCGCCGGCTGCGCGGTGGCGGGTGTGCCGCCGGCCGGCTGGAGGGGCTTGCCGATGTTTTCCCAGTTGCCGGCGCCGTTCTTGTCGCGGTTCAGGCTCAGGTTCAGGCCTTCGACGCGGATGTCGCTCATCTGCAGCTCCTTGCGCAGCAGCGGCAACACCCGCACCGACATGCCCAGCAGTTGCACGTCGGCGAAGGGCTGGTTAGGGGCCTGCAGGGTAGCGACGCTGGTGTCGTGCAGTTCCAGGCCCAGCCAGGGGAACAGGCTCCAGCCGATGTCGCCCTTGAGGTTCAGCTCGACGTTGGCCTTGTCGCGGGCCAGTTGGCGGATTTCGTCCTTGTAGTCGTTCGGGTTGAAGAAGTGGGTCAGCACGAAGCCAGCTGCGACGAGGAGCAACAGCAGGCCCAGGACAACGATGCCGAGGATTTTGCCGAACGCTTTCATGACGGGTCCTTGTTCAGGCGGCGGGTGGGGTAACGGAAAAGTATATCAACGTCACACCCGCGCCTCAGATGGGGGAAAAGATGCAGGAACTTCCAGGTTTGAACGGACGGTCGGCGCACGGTTCCCCGGAGTGTCGCTGCTGCCGAACCGGTCGCAGTAATGGGGCTCGCCCGGCTCAGGCTGGCAGCAGGGTAAGCCCGAGGCGTTCGGCGAAGGCCGCGGCGTCCGGTTGGTCGGCCGGCGCGCTCAAGCGCAGCGCAGCGCCTTGCAGGATGGCCAGGCGCTGGGCTTCCTCCAGCAGGCGCCGGGCCACGCCGCGTCCGCGGGTAACCTTGCGTACGCACAGGCGTGAGAGGTTCCAGGTGTCGGCGTTGCGCTCGATCCAGGCGGCGCCCAGCAGGCGGTCGTTGAAGCGGCCGGTCTGCAGCAGGCCTTCGCGCAGGCCGTGATCCACCAGCTCCTCGGCGTTGGCGAAGGGCGCCAGCAGCCAGTCCGGGGCGTCGGCGTAGATCTTCAGCAGATCCTGGCGGTCCTGGTCGCTGGGCTGGGTCAGGTGCTGGACGATGACGGGCATGGGCGATTCCTCGGTGGCGGTCCGGCAGTGTAGGGAAAAGTGCTGTCGATCGGCCAGCGCCGACCACCGCCCATAGCCGCGCCGGGCCTGGCGCGCCTATAATGCTGCCCCTTCTTATAATTACGTGCAGTGTTAGCTGTGGAGCTGGTGATGGCCGAACGCAAGGCATCCGTCGCGCGCGACACCCTGGAAACCCAGATCAAGGTTTCCATCGACCTGGATGGAACGGGCAAGGCCCGCTTCGATACCGGGGTTCCCTTCCTCGAGCACATGATGGACCAGATAGCCCGCCACGGCCTGATCGACCTGGACATCGAGTGCAAGGGCGACCTGCATATCGACGACCATCATACCGTTGAGGACATCGGCATCACCCTCGGTCAGGCCTTTGCCAAGGCCATCGGCGACAAGAAGGGCATCCGCCGCTACGGCCATGCCTACGTGCCGCTGGACGAGGCGCTGTCGCGCGTGGTCATCGACTTCTCCGGCCGCCCGGGGCTGCAGATGCACGTGCCGTTCACCCGCGCCAGCGTCGGTGGCTTCGACGTCGACCTGTTCATGGAGTTCTTCCAGGGCTTCGTCAATCACGCCCAGGTGACCCTGCACATCGACAACCTGCGCGGCCACAACACCCACCACCAGATCGAGACCGTGTTCAAGGCCTTCGGCCGCGCGCTGCGCATGGCCATCGAGCTGGACGAGCGCATGGCCGGCCAGATGCCGTCCACTAAAGGGTGCCTGTGATGCAGACGGTAGCCGTCATCGACTACGGCATGGGCAACCTGCACTCGGTGTCCAAGGCGCTGGAGCGCGTGGGTGCCGGGCGTGTGCTGGTGACCAGCGACGCCAATGTGATCCGCGAGGCCGACCGTGTGGTCTTCCCCGGCGTCGGCGCGATCCGCGACTGCATGGCTGAGATCAAGCGCCTGGGCTTCGACAGCCTGGTGCGTGAAGTCAGCCAGGACCGTCCGTTTCTCGGCATCTGTGTCGGCATGCAGGCGCTGCTGGAGCACAGCGAAGAGAACGACGGCGTCGACTGCATCGGCCTGTTCCCCGGCAAGGTGCGCTTCTTCGGCAAGGACCTGCACGAGGACGGCGAGCACCTGAAGGTGCCGCACATGGGCTGGAACGAAGTGGCGCAGAGCGTCGACCACCCGTTGTGGCACGACATCCCGAACAACGCGCGCTTCTATTTCGTGCACAGCTACTACATCGAGGCGGGCAACCCGCGCCAGGTGGTCGGTCGCGGCCATTACGGGCGTGATTTCGCTGCCGCTTTGGCTGACGGTTCGCGCTTCGCCGTGCAGTTCCACCCGGAGAAGAGCCACACCCACGGCCTGCAGCTGCTGCAGAACTTCGCCGCCTGGGACGGACGCTGGTAAGCCATGGCCCGCCAGAAGGACAAGCCCGTGATCCTCGAACTCGATGGCGCCCAGCGCCAGAGCGCGGCGCGGGCCATCCAGCGTTTTCTCGAAGACCGCTTCGAGCTGGACGTGGGCTCCTTTGAGGCCGAAGAGGCGCTGGATTTCTTCATGCGCGAGTTCGGCCCGCTGTTCTACAACAAGGCGATCTTCGACGTGCAATCTCACCTGAAAGACCGGTTCGAGAGCATCGAAAGCGACTTGTGGGCGCTCGAGAAGAGCTGACCCCGACCCCATTCATCTTTGGATTCGAGCAGGTTCAACCCATGCTGATCATCCCCGCAATCGATCTGAAAGACGGCGCCTGCGTGCGCCTGCGCCAGGGCCTGATGGAAGACGCCACGGTGTTCTCCGACGACCCGGTATCCATGGCCGCCAAATGGGTGGAGGGCGGCTGCCGTCGCCTGCACCTGGTGGACCTGAACGGCGCCTTCGAGGGCAAGCCGGTCAACGGTGAAGTGGTCACCGCCATCGCCAAGCGCTACCCGAACCTGCCGATCCAGATCGGCGGCGGCATCCGCTCGCTGGAAACCATCGAGCACTACGTGCGTGCAGGCGTCAGCTACGTGATCATCGGTACCAAGGCGGTCAAGCAGCCGGAGTTCGTCGGCGAAGCCTGCCGCGCCTTCCCGGGCAAAGTGATCGTCGGCCTCGACGCGAAGGACGGCTTCGTCGCCACCGACGGCTGGGCCGAGGTGAGCGAAGTGCAGGTGATCGACCTGGCCAAGCGCTTCGAGGCCGACGGCGTCTCCGCCATCGTCTACACGGACATCTCCAAGGACGGCATGATGCAGGGCTGCAACGTCGAAGCCACCGCCGCCCTGGCCAACGCCACGCGCATTCCGGTGATCGCTTCGGGCGGCATCCACAACCTGGGCGACATCCAGAAGCTGCTGGACGCCCGCACGCCGGGCATCGTCGGCGCCATCACTGGCCGCGCGATCTACGAAGGCACCCTGGACGTCGCCGAGGCCCAGGCACTGTGCGACGCCTTCAAGGGCTGAGCTGAACCACGGGGAACCCTGATATGGCACTGGCTAAACGCATCATCCCCTGCCTCGACGTGGACAACGGCCGCGTGGTGAAGGGCGTCAAGTTCGAGAACATCCGCGACGCCGGCGACCCGGTGGAAATCGCCCGCCGCTACGACGAGCAGGGCGCGGACGAAATCACCTTCCTCGACATCACCGCCAGCGTCGATGGCCGCGACACCACCCTGCACACCGTCGAGCGCATGGCCAGCCAGGTGTTCATCCCGCTGACCGTGGGCGGTGGCGTGCGTACCGTGCAGGACATCCGTAACCTGCTCAATGCCGGTGCGGACAAGGTCTCGATCAACACCGCCGCGGTGTTCACCCCCGAGTTCGTCGGCGAAGCCGCTGCGCGCTTTGGCTCGCAGTGCATCGTGGTCGCCATCGACGCGAAGAAAGTGTCGGGCCCCGGCGAAGTGCCGCGCTGGGAGATCTTTACCCACGGCGGCCGCAAGCCCACCGGGCTCGATGCGGTGGAGTGGGCGAAGAAGATGGAAGGCCTGGGCGCCGGTGAAATCCTGCTGACCAGCATGGACCAGGACGGTGTGAAGAGCGGCTACGACCTGGGCGTGACCCGCGCCATCAGCGAGGCGGTGAACGTTCCAGTAATCGCCTCCGGCGGCGTCGGCAACCTGCAGCACCTGGCCGACGGCATCATCGAAGGCAAGGCGGATGCGGTGCTGGCCGCCAGCATCTTCCACTTCGGCGAGTACAGCGTGCCGGAGGCCAAGGCCTATCTGGCCAGCCGCGGCATCGTCGTTCGCTGATCCCTTCCGGGCCGGGGCTCTCCCGGCCCTCGAGGGCCTGCGTCCTGTCGTCTCAGGCCCTTTCGCCACCGAATCCAGAGTGTTCGATACCGCTGGTCGAGGTGATGGCGTTTGGATGTGTGATTGCCATCTGTGTAGGGTTTCTTGGCGTCAATACTCCGAGTAAGCTCTGCGCCTTCTCAGAATTGTCCCACTCAGGAATTACCAGATGCTGAAGCGCATTCTGCTTGCATGGATTGGCTGCGGCCTGCTGCTGGCCAGCGCGGCAAAGGCGGAAACGGATGGCTCCGGCTACAGCATGGTGCTGCTGACCGAGAACTTCCCGCCGTACAACATGGCCATCAACGGCAAGAACTTCGCCCAGGAAGACAACATCGACGGGATCGCCGTCGACATCGTCAAGGAGATGTACAAGCGTGCCGGCGTCTCCTACAGCCTGACCCTGCGCTTCCCCTGGGACCGTATCTACAAGCTGGCGCTGGAGAAGCCCGGCTACGGGGTATTCGTCACGGCTCGCCTGCCGGAGCGGGAGAACCTGTTCAAGTGGGTCGGTCCGATCGGCCCGGACGACTGGGTCCTGCTGGCCAAGGGCGACAGCCAGATCACCCTGAACAACCTGGAAGAGGCCAAGAAGTACCGCGTCGGCGCCTACAAGGGCGACGCCATGGCCGAGTACCTGGCCAAGCATGGTTTCGAACCGGTGCTGGCGCTGCGCGACCAGGAGAACGCCGGCAAGCTGCAGGAAGGCCAGATCGACCTGTGGGCGAGCGGGGATCCTGCGGGGCGCTACCTGGCCAAGCAGGTGGGGATTTCCGGTCTGAAGACGGTGCTGCGTTTCAACAGCGACCAGTTGTTCCTGGCGCTGAATCGCGAGACACCGGATGAGGTGGTGCAGAAGCTGCAAGCCGCGCTGGACAAGATGCGCGCCGAAGGCTTCGTCGACGACGTGCTCAACAGTTACCTGTAACACCCGAAGGCCGGCCACTCGCCGGCCTTTGCGTTTGGCGCCGACATCCCTCGGCGCCGGTTTTGCCACGGAAGGCAGACGAGCGAAGTATTCCGTCCCCTCTGCAGGGATGCCGCAAGCCCAATAATGATAACCAAGCGAGCGGTATGACCATGCTGAAAGTCCTGATCAAGACCCTGACCCTGGGTCTGCTGTTGGGGGCCGCCACGGCCCGCGCCGAGTTGCCCGCCGATTACAAGATGGTGCTGCTCACCGAGAACTTCCCGCCTTTCAATATGGCGGTGGACGATAAGAACTTTGCCCGCGACGAAGGCATCGACGGTATCAGCGCCGATATCGTCCGCGAGATGTTCAAGCGCGCTGGCATCCAGTACAGCCTGAGCCTGCGTTTTCCCTGGGATCGACTGTACAAGCTGGCCCTGGACAAGCCCGACTATGGGCTGTTCTCCACCACTTACACCCCCGAGCGCGTACCGCTGTTCAAGTGGGTCGGGCCGATCGCCAAGACCAGCTGGGTGCTGCTGGCGCCGCAGGGCAGCTCGATCAAGGTCAAGGACCTCAAGGACGCCGCCAAGTACAAGCTCGGTGCCTACAAGAATGACGCCGTCAGCCAGAACCTGGAGAGCCAGGGCATCCCGGTGGTCAACGCGCTGCGCGATCAGGAAAACGTGAAGAAGCTGACCACCGGCGAGATCGATCTGTGGGCTACCACCGATCCGGTTGGCCGCTACCTGGCCAAGCAGGAAGGCGTATCCGGCCTGCAGACCGTGCTGCGCTTCAACGAGGCGCAGTTGTACCTGGCGATCAACAAGGACACGCCGGACGAGGTGGTGGCGAAGCTGCAGAAGGCGCTGGACGAGATGCGCGCGGATGGCTTCATCGAGCAGGCGACCAATAACTACCTGTAAGGAAGGCCGGGCGGTCGCCGCCTGGATTCCGGATGTTCGCGAGCAAGCTCGCTCCTACAGAGAGCAGCGAGCCTGCTTTTCGTAGGAGCGAGCTTGCTCGCGAACCGCATCCTCTCGTCGTTTACCGGTACGTCCCATCCCGCCCATGCCCCTGCATGGCGCGGTTGGCGCGCTCGCCGATCATCAGCGACGGCTGCACCAGCTCGAAGCCCTGTGCCTTGAGGCCGGGCAGCACCCGCCTGAGCACCGCCAGGGTCGCCGGCTTCGGGTGGCCGATCATCACTACCGTGCCTTGCTTGCGCGCCAGTTTCAGGCCGCGCTGCATCTGCTCCATCAACGCCGCTTCGCTCGGATCGTCATCCAGGAACACGTCCCGCGACAGGCTGGCGAGACCGATCTTCTGCGCCTCGGCGGCGGCCACGGTGGCGGCGCTGGTGCGGCTGTCGAGCAGGAACAGGTGACGGCGCTGCAGCTCCGCGGCCAGCCAGGCCATGGCCGGGCGGTCGGCGGTCATGCGGCTGCCTTCATGGTTGTTCAGGCCCTGGGCGTAGGGCACCCGCGCCAGCGCCGCGTCGAGCCGGCGGGCGCGTTCCTCCTGGCTCAGTTCCGGACGCCAGGCGAACTCGCCGCCGGCCGGGTCCATGGGCATGTGCAGCATCACGGTGCGCCCCAGCTTGTGCGCTTCGCGGGCCAGTTCGGCGGCGTGGGGCGTGTCGGGGATGATCGCCAGTGCGATGGCGGGGGAAAGTTCGAGCACCTGGCGATCGCGCGCCAGGTTCTGCCCGAGGTCGTCGATGACGATACTGACCAGCGGCCTGGCGCCAGCCGGTGCTGGCGGCGCCGCCACCGCCGGCTGGTACAGCAGCGCGCCAAGGCCGAGGCCGAGCAGCAGCCGGGCCCAGCGCATGGCTCAGTTGTTGCCGCGGCTGACGCTGAGCCCTTTCAGCAGGCTGAGGGCCTGGCCGAGCTGGTAGTCGCTTTCCTGCGGACGGTCTTCCGGGCGCTTGCCTGCAGCGGTGGGGCGGTCCTTGCCGCCGTTGCCGTTGGCCAGGTGACCCTGCAGGTCGGCTTCCTTGAAACCGTCGAACTCGCTCTGCTCGCGGGTGACCTTGGCGCGTTCCACCTCGATGTCCGGGGTGATGCCCTGGGCCTGGATGGAGCGGCCGTTGGGGGTGTAGTACAGCGCGGTGGTGAGCTTCAGGGCGCGGTCGTTGTTCAGCGGCAGCACGGTCTGTACCGAGCCCTTGCCGAAGCTGTCGGTACCCATGAGGATCGCGCGCTTCTGGTCCTGCAGGGCGCCGGCGACGATTTCCGCCGCCGAGGCGCTGCCGCCGTTGATCAGTACCACCAGCGGTACGGCGTCGGACGGGTCGGACGGATCGGCCGAGAAGCGTAGCTCGGAGTTCGGGATGCGGCCCTTGGTATAGACGATCAGCCCCTTGGTGAGGAAGGCGTCGGCCACTTCCACCGCCGACTGCAGCACGCCGCCGGGGTTGTTGCGCAGGTCCAGCACCACGCCCTTGAGCCGGCCGTTGTTCTCCTTGCGCAGGCTGGTCAGCGCCTTGACGGTTTCCTCGCCGGTGTTGACCTGGAACTGGGTGATGCGCAGGTAGCCGTAGCCCGGTTCGAGCATCTGGCTGCGCACGCTCTTGACCTTGATGATGGCGCGCTTGAGTTCGACGTCGAACGGCTTGCCGCCGCCGCGCACGATGGTCAGGGTGATCGGCGAGCCTGCCTTGCCGCGCATGCTGTCCACTGCCTCGTTCATCGACTGGCCCTTGGTCGGCTTGCCGTCGATCTTGACGATCAGGTCGCCCGGCTGGATGCCGGCCTTGGCCGCGGGGGTGTCGTCGATCGGCGAGATCACCTTGACGAAGCCGTCTTCGCTGCCGACCTCGATGCCCAGGCCGCCGAACTCGCCGCTGGTGCTTTCCTGCAGCTCGGCGAACTCTTCCGGGCCGAGGTAGGCCGAGTGCGGGTCGAGATTGCTGAGCATGCCCTTGATGGCGTTCTCCAGCAGGGTCTTGTCGTCCACCGGCTCGACGTAGGCGGCCTTCACCCGGTCCAGGACCTCGGCGAAGGTGCGCAGCTCATCGAGCGGCAGCGGAGCCTCCTTGCCGTTGGCCGCAGGGGCGGCTGCGGCCGGTGCGTCGGCGGCCTGTGCCGCACCGACGCCGAGCAGCAGGGCCAGGGCCAGGGTGGTGAGACGGAAAGCTTGCGACATGTTTGGGGCTCCTAAGGCGTGTTCGCCGCTTATCCCTGCGTGCGACACCAGGTAGATGGGTCCGCCGGGCGGCCCTGATGGCGAATGGCAAAATATACCGCCGGGGTGCTCTGCCCACCGCTGGCACCTACGGTCGCGATGGGGTCGCCTGCTTTGACGGTGTCGCCGGCGTCCTTCAGAAGACTTTGATTATGCCCATAAAGGCTGAGGTAGCCACCACCGTGGTCGAGAATGACCAGCAGGCCGGCGCCGCGCAGCCAGTCGGCGAACACCACGCGGCCGCCGTGTACGGCGCGTACCGTGCTGCCGGCGGAGGCGCCGATCAGCACGCCGTCCCAGGTGGCGCGGGGATCGTCGCCGCGCGGGCTGCCGAAGCGCGCCAGCACGCGGCCGTTGACCGGCCAGGGCAGTTTGCCGCGCGCGGCGTCGAAGGAACCGCCAAAGCCTGCGCCACTGGAGACCAGCGGGCCGCTGTAGTCGGCGCGGGGTTTGCTCGGGGGTTCGGGCTTTTCACCGCGTTCGGCCAGTTCGCGTTCACGTTTGGCGCGTTCGCGCTCGGCGGCCAGGGCGCGCTGGCGCGCTTCCTCGGCTTCGCGGGCCTGGCGGGCCAGGGTTTCCTCGATGGTCTTGAGGACCTTGTTCAGGTCTTCCTGGCTCTGCTCGCGGTTCTTGAGTTTGCTATTGCTGTCCTTGAGGTCGCTGTCGAGCTTGGCCAGGGCCTCCTGGCGCGCCTTGCGGGCCTCGGCCAGTTCCTGGCGGCGTGATTCCAGCGCGCTCTGCTGCTCGAGCTGCTGGTTCTTCTGCGCGGTGATGTCCTGCTCGACGGCGTTGAGCTGGCTCAGGGTCTCGTTGAACGCGCTGAGCTGATCCAGGCGGGCCTTGTTGATGTACTCGTAGTAGGTGAGGGTGCGGCTGAACTTCTCGGGATGTTCCTGGTTCAGCAGCAGCTTCAGGTATTCCTCGCGACCGCTCTGGTAGGCGGCGCGGGCCTGGATGGCGATCAGGCGCTGTTGCTCAAGGCGCGCGCCCTGGAGTTTTTTTTTCTCCGAATCGAGGCGCTGCAGCTCTTCCTCGTTCTTCTTCATCTCGTCCTGGATCTGCTGGATCTGCTTTTCCAGGTCGCCCATCTGGGTTTCCGTGGACTTGAGCTGCTTCTGCACCCCGGACTTTTCTTCCTGGATGTTCTTCAGGTTCTTTTTCAGCTCAGCGATGTCTTTCTGCGTCTGCTCCAGCTGGCGCTGGGTGTCGGCACGTTCGTCGGCACCGGCCGCAAGCGGGCTCAGGAGGCAGATCAGCAGCAGCGGGAGGAGGGCGCGAGGCATTGGGCGGCGGGAACCTGAATTCTGGGTCGGGCTAGTATGCCCGTGGCGGGCGCTAAAAAAAACGCCCCAGGCCGCATGGCGTGGGGCGTTTGCTCTGACCGACGGGAGATGGCTCACGTTCCCGTCAAATCCTCACCCTCAAAGCAGGGTGACGATCGACTTGCCGGTCATCTCTTTGGGCTGCTCCAGACCCATCAGGGTCAGCAGGGTCGGCGCCACGTCGGCCAGCACGCCACCTTCGCGGATGCTCAGCTTGCGCTTGCCGACGTAGACGAACGGCACCGGCTCGCAGGTGTGCGCGGTGTGCGCCTGGCCGGTCATGGCGTCTTCCATCTGCTCGACGTTGCCGTGGTCGGCGGTGATCAGGGCTTCGCCGCCGACCTTGTCCAGCGCCTCGACGATCCGACCGACGCAGGTATCCAGGCACTCGACGGCCTTCACTGCGGCTTCGAACACGCCGGTGTGGCCGACCATGTCGCCGTTGGCGTAGTTGACGATGATCACGTCGTAGCGCTGGTTCTCGATGGCGTCGACGATCTTGTCGGTGACTTCCGGCGCGCTCATTTCCGGCTGCAGGTCATAGGTGGCGACCTTGGGCGAGGGGATGAGGATGCGTTCTTCGCCTTCGAACGGCTCTTCGCGGCCGCCGGAGAAGAAGAAGGTTACGTGGGCGTACTTTTCGGTCTCGGCGATGCGCAGCTGGGTCTTGCCGTTCTTGGCCAGGTACTCGCCCAGGACGTTGTCCAGGGATTCGGGCTTGAACGCGCTGGGCGCCGGGATGCTCGCCGCGTACTGGGTCAGCATCACGTAGCTGGCCAGCTTCAGCTCGCGCTGGCGCGGGAATTCCTTGAAGCCCGGCTCGACGAAGGCGCGCGACAGCTCGCGGGCGCGGTCGGCGCGGAAGTTCATGAAGACCACGGCGTCGCCGTCTTCCACGCGCACCTGTGCGCCGATGCGGGTGGCCTTGACGAACTCGTCGCTCTCGCCGCGCTCATAGGCGGCATTCAGCGCGCCCACGGCGTTTTCCGCGGTGAATTCGGCGGCGCCTTCGGTGATCAGGTTGTAGGCGGCTTCGACGCGGTCCCAGCGGTTGTCGCGGTCCATGGCGAAGTAGCGGCCGATGATGCTGGCGGTGCGGCCCTTGCCGAGGCGGGCGAAGGCGTCGTCGAGCAGCTTGAGCGACGGCTCGGCGCTCTTGGGCGGCGTGTCGCGGCCGTCGAGGAAGGCGTGCAGGTAGATTTTCTCGGCGCCGCGCTGGGCGGCCAGCTCGGCCATGGCGACCAGGTGATCCTGGTGGCTGTGCACGCCGCCGTCGGACAGCAGGCCGAGGATATGCACTGCCTTGCCAGCGCCGGCGGCCTTGTCGACAGCGTCGGTCAACACCGGGTTCTGGAAGAACTCGCCGTCGCGGATGGCCTTGGTCACGCGGGTGAAGTCCTGGTACACGACGCGGCCGGCGCCCAGGTTCATGTGGCCAACCTCGGAGTTGCCCATCTGGCCGTCGGGCAGGCCGACGTCCATGCCCGAGCCGGAGATCAGGCCGTTGGGCTGGCTGGCCAGCAGACGGTCCCAGTTGGGCTTTTTGGCGGCGTAGATGGCGTTGTATTCCGGGCTATCGCTATGGCCGAAGCCGTCCAGAATGATCAGGACCAGCGGTTTGGGCGTTGCAGTCATAGGTACGGCTCTTTCCGAGAATAGGGGTCAGAAAAGGACCCACATTTTACCGATTGGTGCCGACAGACGCCATGATCCGCAGGGTGCAGCCGTCAGATACGCGCGTGTATACTGGCCGGCATTTTTACGTCTGGATGTCCTGCGCCATGTCCTCGTTCCTCCCTCGTCTGATCGAATTCGCCACCCATCACTACCTGCTGGTCGGTGCCCTGGTCGTGCTGCTGGTACTGCTGGCCCTGCATGAAATGCGCAAGGGCGGCCGCGCCCTGTCGACCCGCGAGCTGACTGCTCTGGTGAACGCCGAGCAGGCCGTGGTCCTCGATATCCGCCCGACCAAGGAGTTCTCCGCCGGCCACATCGTCGATGCGCTGAACATTCCGGCGGACAAACTGAACGCACGCCTTGCCGAGCTGGACAAGCACAAGGCCAAGACCATCATCGTGGTCGACGGCATGGGCCAGCACGCCGGCACCTGGTGCAGCGTGCTGCAGAAGGCGGGCTTCACTGCCGCCAAACTGTCCGGCGGCATCGGCAGCTGGCGTGGCGACAACCTGCCCCTGGTGAAGTGAGATGCCGTCGATCTTGATCTACACCAGCGCATGGTGCCCTTATTGCATCCGCGCCAAGGCCCTGCTGGACCGCAAGGGTGTCGCCTACGAGGAGATCTCGGTGGACGGCAAGCCGGGCGTACGCGCCGAGATGGCCAGCAAGGCCGGCCGCACCTCGGTGCCGCAGATCTGGATCGACGAAGTCCATGTCGGCGGCTGCGACGATCTCTACGCGCTGGAACGCGCGGGCAAGCTGGATACGCTGCTCACGGCGTGATCCCCAATCCTGAAACGAAGCACAAGAAGGTCCCGAAATGACTGAACAAGCCAACGGCGCAGGCCAGCAAGACGATAACAATCCGCAGTTCTCGCTGCAGCGCATCTACATCCGCGACCTCTCCTTCGAAGCGCCCAAGGCGCCGGAAATCTTCCGCCAGGAGTGGCAGCCGAGCATTTCCATGGACCTCAACACTCGCCAGAAGCAGCTCGACGGCGACTTCTACGAAGTGGTGCTGACCGTTTCGGTGACCGTGAAGAACAACGAAGAAACCGCCTTCATCGTTGAAGTGCAGCAGGCCGGTATCTTCCTGATCAAGGGTCTGGACGCTTCCAGCATGAGCCACACCCTCGGCGCCTTCTGCCCGAACATCCTCTTCCCGTACGCCCGCGAAACCCTGGACAGCCTGGTTGTCCGTGGCTCGTTCCCGGCGCTGATGCTGTCCCCGGTGAACTTCGATGCGCTGTACGCGCAGGAAATCGCCCGCATGCAGGCTTCCGGCGAGATCCCGGCGGTTCAGTGATCCTGGCCGCTGCATGACAAAGGCGCCTTCGGGCGCCTTTTTCTTTGCCTGGG
Source organism: Pseudomonas sp. PSE14 (assembly GCF_029203285.1). Taxonomy (NCBI): domain Bacteria; kingdom Pseudomonadati; phylum Pseudomonadota; class Gammaproteobacteria; order Pseudomonadales; family Pseudomonadaceae; genus Pseudomonas; species Pseudomonas sp. PSE14. Next base: position 5,463,505 of record NZ_CP115669.1, on the reverse strand, counting down.
ATTTTCCTGGTGATCGAGATTTGATCCCGAGCGTAGGGCGAATAACGTTCGACGTTATCCGCCGATTGACCTTGGTTTCCGACACTTCTGTATTGGCCTGGGCATGGGCTTCAGGGGACTCCGGGGTGGCCATGGAGCAGCGAGCGCTTGCGGTGTATCGGCGTACAACCGCGAACGGTTGTACGCCCTACGTTCTGGTCGAAATTTGAGCAATGGTTTGCAGGCCACGCCAGATCGCGCTCTGAGGTGCTTATCCACAGGCTGTTCCGTAGGTTGCTCAAGGTTGCTGTGGGTAATGAACCGCGGGGTAGAGCGTTCAAGTTTGGTGCGTGCGCACTGGCAGGGCGCAGGGGCGGGCGCGGCGGTACCGCCCTGAAATGCCAGGCGCAGGCGCCGGCACAGTGTGTTTCGGAAAAATGCGGATATCCTGGAAGCCCCTGGTTTCACGGCTTTCAGCCATTTCAGGAAGGCGCGGGAGTCCGCTCGAAAGGTCCGGCGAGCGATCTTGGCACGCCCTCTGCAATACCCCTGACAACAGCGATTTCAGGGGCCTCGGTACAGGCAGGCTGGGGAACCCCTCTTTTACACCTCGCGGGTGCGCCGCTCGAAGCAGCGGCCGCCGCAACCGGTTTGGGGGTCCTGGTACAGGCAGGCCGGGTAAGCCCCCCTTTTATACCGGCGGCCATCCTTGTGGATGGCTTGCCCTCCGCTTCGGGGCCCCGGACCAGGCAGGCCGGGAAAACCCCGCTTTTATTCGGGCCGCACCCTGACGTTCAGGTGCCATTGGCCCTCCACCTCGGCGCCGTCCCAGGCGCCTTGCAGTCGTCGGGTCGACAGCAACGTCAGCAGCACACCTTGTCCTTGCAGCTCCAGCTTCCAGCGCACCGGCGCGTCGCCGAGCCGCAGCTGGCCTTGCTGCGCAGTGCCGTGGGCATCGATCTGCAGGGCCAGGGCGCCCTCCAGTTGGCCGGCGCGCACCGCTGGCTGGGCATTCAGCCGAACGAGCAGGCCGTCTGCCGCCGGCTCTATGGCGAGGATCTGCGGTGGCCCGTCCACCGGCGGATGCACCAGGCGGCCGATCATCAGGCCCACCAGCAGCCCCAGCACGCACAGCGAAACCCAGACCTTCAGCAACGGCCTGGGCCGCATTTGCGCCTGCGCGGGAGTAGAATGCCCGCCGTTCTCAGGCTCGGAGCGCTGCATGTTCCACGTGATCCTTTTTCAACCGGAAATCCCCCCAAACACCGGCAACATTATCAGGCTGTGCGCCAATGCGGGCTGCAGCCTGCACCTGATCGAGCCGCTGGGCTTCGAGCTGGACGACAAGCGCTTGCGCCGCGCCGGCCTGGATTATCACGAATACGCCAGCGTGCGCCGCTACGCGACCCTGGAGGAGTGCCTGGAACAGCTCGGTCATCCGCGCCTGTTCGCCTTCACCACCAAGGGCTCGCAGCCGTTCCACGAGGTGGCCTACGAGCGCGGTGACGCCTTCCTGTTCGGTCCGGAAAGCCGTGGCCTGCCGGAAGAGGTGCGCGAAGCCCTGCCGCCGGAGCAGCGCGTGCGCCTGCCGATGCGTCCGGGCTGCCGCAGCCTGAACCTGTCCAACACCGTGGCGGTGACCGTCTACGAGGCCTGGCGTCAGCACGGCTTTGCGATGGGCTGAGCGTTTTTCGATCGATCCGCGCAAAGCCGCGCCGGGCGGGGAGTACAGCGGCTTGCCCCAAGCTTATCCACAGCCGGGCGCACAGCACTTGTGGGCAAACCGGAAATTCCTGCACAGAAACCGCGCAAACCCGCAGACCGCGCGTGCTCTGGGCTGTAGCACGTTCCTTCCCCGTTCCGTTCACAGTGTTATCCACAGGTTTTGGGGGTAGATGCTGCGGGGAGGTGACGGAGCAGGCCTTCGCTCGGTAGCCGCCTTCGTAGGAGCGAGCTTGCTCGCGAACAGCATCACCGGACGGCACGGAAGTTGGGGCGTTCGCGAGCAAGCTCGCTCCTACAGGGGGCGTCGGCGGAGAACGCGTTTCGGGTAATGGCTGGGCATGAAAAAGGGGCCTTCCGGCCCCTTCGTCATCACAACACCTCAGTCGTCACCCTCATCGTCCGGGCCGTCGATCTTCATGCCCAGTTCCTTGATCTTGCGGGTCAGGGTGTTGCGCCCCCAGCCCAGCAGCACGGCGGCATCGCGGCGACGGCCGGCGGTGTGCTTGAGGGCGGTCTCGATCATGATCCGCTCGAAGGCCGGCACGGCGGTGTCCAGCAGGCTGGACTGGCCGCGTCCCAATGCCTGGTCGGCCCAATGCCGTAGCGCCTGTTCCCAGTTGGCGGCGGGCAGGTTGTCCTGCGGCTGGGTCAGCAACTCGGGCGGCAGGTCGTCGATGTGCACTTCACGGCCGGACGCCATGACGGTGATCCAGCGGCAGGTGTTCTCCAGTTGGCGCACGTTGCCCGGCCAGCCGAGGTTCCGCAGGTAGTCCTCGGTTTCCGGCTTGAGCAGCTTGGGCTCCACCGCCAGCTCCTGCGCGGCGCGGGCGAGGAAGTGACGGGCCAGCGCCGGGATGTCCTCGCGGCGGTCGGCCAGGCGCGGGATGTGGATGCGGATGACGTTCAGACGGTGGAACAGATCCTCACGGAACTTGCCTTCGCGCACCAGGTTTTCCAGGTTCTGGTGGGTGGCGGCGATGATCCGCACGTCGACCTTCACCGGGGTGTGGCCGCCGACGCGGTAGAACTCGCCGTCTGCCAGCACGCGCAGCAGGCGGGTCTGGGTGTCGGCCGGCATGTCGCCGATCTCATCGAGGAACAGGGTGCCGCCGTCGGCCTGCTCGAAGCGGCCGCGCCGCTGGTTGGCCGCGCCGGTGAAGGCGCCCTTCTCGTGGCCGAACAGCTCGGACTCCATCAGGTCCTTCGGAATCGCCGCCATGTTCAGCGCAATGAACGGCGAGGCCGCGCGCGGGCTGTGGCGGTGCAGGGCGTGGGCGACCAGTTCTTTACCGGTACCCGATTCGCCGTTGATCAGCACGGTGATGTTGGAATGGGAGAGGCGGCCGATGGCGCGGAACACCTCCTGCATCGCTGGCGCCTCGCCGATGATCTCCGGGGTGCGCGTCTGGTTGGCCGGCGTTTCCAGGCCTTGCTGTTCCTGGGCGTGCTGGTTGGCGCGCTTGACCAGCGAGACGGCCTCGTCGACGTCGAACGGCTTGGGCAGGTACTCGAAGGCACCGCCCTGGTAGGAGGCCACCGCGCTGTCCAGGTCCGAATGGGCGGTCATGATGATCACCGGCAGGCGCGGGTGCAGCTCGCGGATCTGCGCCAGCAGGTCCAGGCCGCTGGCGCCGGGCATGCGGATGTCGGAAATGATCACGTCCGGCTGCTGCCGGCCGAGGCGGCTCATCACGCTGTCGGCGCTGTCGAAGCTGACCGTGGTCATGCCTTCCTGCTGCAGGGCCTTTTCCAGTACCCAGCGGATGGAGCGGTCGTCGTCGACGATCCAGACGGTCTCAGATCGGCTCATGGTCAATGGACTCCTTGTTCCAGGGGCAGGAACAGACTGAACACGGTGTGGCCGGGGTGGCTCTCGCATTCGATCAAGCCCTGGTGCTGGCTGATGATGTTCTGGGTGATGGCCAGGCCAAGCCCGGTGCCGTCGGCACGGCCGCTGACCATGGGATAGAAGATGGTGTCCTGCAATTCGGCCGGGATGCCCGGGCCGTTGTCGATGATTTCCACCTTGCACACCAGGCGATGGCGGGTGTGGCCGATGGTGAACTGGCGCAGGGTGCGGGTACGCAGGCTGATGCGGCCCAGCTTGAGTTCGTTCTGCGAGGCGATCGCCTGCATGGCGTTGCGCACGATGTTGAGCACCGCCTGGATCATCTGCTCGCGGTCGAGCAGCAGGTCGGGGATGCTCGGGTCGTAGTCGCGCACCAGCGGAATGCTGCCCTGGGTCTCGGCCTCCACCAGGCTGCAGACGCGCTCCAGCACTTCGTGGATGTTGGTGACCGAGAGCTGCGGCAGCTTGTTCGAGCCGAGCATGCGGTCCACCAGGTTCCGCAGGCGGTCGGCCTCTTCGATGATGACGTTGGTGTAGTCCTTGAGCGACTCGTCCGGCAGCTCGCGGGACAGCAACTGCGCGGCGCCGCGAATGCCGCCCAGCGGGTTCTTGATCTCGTGGGCCAGGCCGCGCACCAGCAGCTTGGTGGTTTCCTGCTTGGACAGTTGCGCCTCTTCCTTGGTGATGCGCATCAGCCGGTCGCGCGGGTGGACTTCCAGCAGCAACAGGGTCTCGCGGCGATTGAGGATGGGCGTCACCGCGTAGTCCACGGTGATGCTCTGGCCGGTCAGCGAGGTCAGCGCCGCTTCGCGCTTGGTGAAGGGGTGCGCCTCTTCCACCGCCTGGCGCAGCGAGTGCAGCGCCTCGGGCGATTCGGTGAACAGCTCGCTGATGAACTGGCCATGGCTTCGTTGCCCGCTCACCGCCAGGAGCATCTCCGCCGCCGGGTTCATGTACTCCAGGCGCAGCTCGGCATTGAGCAGGATGACCGCCGTGGTGAGGTTGTCGAGCAACAGGCGGAGCTGGGTTTCTGTAGGCATGGCGTAAGAGATGTCCCAAGACTGTGCGGGAAAATGCAAGAAACAAACCAGACCTTGAAAGGCCGCGTATTTCGCGGCCTGACGCTGGTTGGCGCGGCGTGGACAGTCAATCCGGCCAGCGGGAGTGACCTGAAATGGGGAGAGTATAGAAAGTGGTGCAGGCCAATGCACCGATATGGTGCATTTGTGCCGGGGCGCACGCCGCCGTCAGTGGTTGGCGGCGCTGAGCGGTTGGGTGGCGTCCATGGCGGATGATTCGGCCACCGAAACGCGGAACATGTGGAAGGGCTGGTTGGGCGTCTGTTCGATGGTGCGACCCAGTGTATCGATGATCTCCACCGACAGCTGGTGCGTGCCGCGGTCGACGTTGTATAGCGGGAATACCGGGCTGCGGCCGGGCTCGCCAACCGGTTTGCCATCGAGCAGCAGGCGATACAGGTGGCCGGGTAGCAGGGCAGGGTCGCTGGTGGCGGAAACGATCAACGCGCCGTCGTTGGCGCGAATGGTGGTATCGGGTTCCGGCACGAGGATGCGCAGCAGTTGGTAAGCGGGCGGGCCCGGCGGCAGTGCCGGCGTGGCCGGTGCGTAGAGCGGTGGCGGCATGCGCACGCCGGGTTGGTTCGGCATGGCGTTGGGCGGCGCGAGCTGCAGCTTCTGCGCGTTGCCGCGCTGCGGCTGGTCGGTGAAGACGCGGTTGCCGTCCTTGTCGATGTAGGTGTAGACCTCGGCGTTGGCGGCGAAGCAGGCCAGCGCCGACAGCAGGGCCGACAGCACGAGAGTCACCCGATGACGCATGTTCAGCCGCCCGTCCTGGGAGCCACCTGGGGCCGTTGCGGGCTGTTGGTGCTGATGCGCTGCAGGGTGAAGCTTGCCGTCGCGCTGGTCTGGATCACCCGGCTGCCTTGCACGACCTCGACGGCGAGGGTGTGTTCGCCACGGTCGATGTTCTGCATGGCGATGCTGGTGGCTTGGGTCGGAGCGCCATACGGCTGGCCGTCGAGCAGTAGTTGCAACTGGTGGTCCATGGCCAGCGCCGGCTGCACCACCACCTCGACGACGAAGGTGCCGTTGTTGACGCGCAGGGCTTCGTCGTTGGGCAGGTTGCTCAGCGCCAGGATGGTGTAGGCGCTCTGGGCCTCGGCGGCGCCGTTCCCGCTGTCGGTGTTCACCGGCGCTTGCGGGGCCACGGTGTTGGTCGGGGGCAACTGCACCGGCTGCGCGCCGACATTGCTCGGCGGCTGGTTGGTGAACACCGTCTTGCCGCTGGCATCGGTGTACTTGTAGATCTGCGCACTGGCTGGCAACGCGGCGGCGAGCAGCAGGGCGGTGAGGATCAGGCGCATGGGCGATCTCCGGATGGTCATGCCAAGCCTTGCACTGCCGACGACGGCTGGCAAGTTGCCTATTGTGATTCAGCATGGCAGCTCAGAGTGTGCGCTGCCGCTCGCCGACGGACCTTTTCATATGGCTCGGTAGTCCATTGCCGGGCTGAGTCCTCTGTATGATGCCGGCGAGCGTTCCTTTATTTGCCTTGGGGTGTGCCCGTGACCGACCTGTTCCGTTCCTGTTTCCGTCAGTGCCTGCTGCTGTGCTGCCTGAGTCTCGGCCTGCTCGCAGGGCCCGCGCTGGCGGCGCTGCCGGGGCCCCTGGCGAATGTGACGGGGAGCGGCGACAAGGTCAGCGATGCGCAGTTGCAGCAGTCGCTGGACCAGGTCATCAAGACGCTGGAGAACGAGCAGCAGCGGGCCGACCTGCTGAAGAAGCTCAAGCAGTTGCGCGATGTGAGCAAGAAGAGCGCGGACGAGCAGGGCGGCGTACTGGGCCTGATCGGCGACACCTTGGGCAGCCTGGAGAAGCAGTTCGAAGGCGCCAACAGCCCGGTGCTGCGCTGGAGTTCGCTGTTCGCCCAGGCCCGCGACGAACTGGAGACCCGCATCCCGTCCTGGCAGGAATGGTCGGGGATGCTCTTCGACTTCTTCCTGGTGACCTTGCTCTGGGCCTGCGTGGCCGTGGGGCTGCGCTGGGTGGCGCGGCGCATGCAGGAGCGCTTCGGCCTGGCCAACGAACTTCCGCAGCATCCCAAGACCCGCGACCTGCTGCTGTTCGCCCTGCGCAAGCTCGGCCCCTGGCTGGTGGCGTTCCTGATCACCCTCTACCTGTCGGTGGTGCTGCCCAGCTCCCTGGGCAAGCTGCTGGCGATGGTGATGGCCTATGTGCTGGTGTGCGGCACGCTGTTCTCCGCGCTGTGCGTGATTTCCCTGTCGCTGCTCAGCGGCCCGCACCGCATGCGTGCGCTGGATATCCTGCGGCGGCGCGCCTTTCGCCCCTTGTGGCTGATCGGCAGCCTGGCGTCGCTGGGCGAGGTGATGCACGACCCGCGCGTCACCGACAGCCTCGGTCCGAGCACGGCGCTGTGCGTCGGCTCGCTAGCGAACATCTTCGCGGCGTTGTTCACCGCGCTGTTCGTCCTGCAGTTCCGCCGGCCGATCGCCCACCTGATCCGCAATCAGCCGCTGGAACGCCGCCTCAAGCGCCGAGGCCTGCACGAGCTGGTCGAGCTGGTGGGTTCGCTGTGGTTCCTGCCGGTGCTGGTGCTGGTGGGGATTTCCCTGTTCGCCACCGTGGTCACCGCCGGCGACAGTACCTATGCCCTGCGCCGCGCGTTGTTGTGCGCCCTGATCGCGGTGGTGGCGATGACCGTCAACGGCCTGATCCGCCGCGCCCACCTGCGTTCCTCGCGCCATGGCAGCCGCCGCAGCGCGCCCTATGTCGAGCAGTTGCAGAATTTCGCCTACACCTTGCTGCACATCGCCAACCTGCTGGTGTTCCTGGAGATCGGCCTGCGCGTCTGGGGCATGTCGCTGATCGCCTTCACCGAAGGCGACGGCTCGGAGATCAGCCTCAAGCTGATCAGCTTCGGCACCACCCTGCTGGTGGCCTGGCTGGTGTGGATTCTTGCCGACACGGCGGTCCAGCACAGCCTTGGCCTGGGCGGCAAGAACCGCAGCAACACCCGCGCGCTGACCATGCTGCCGCTGATCCGCAACGTGCTCTTCGTGACCATTGCGGTGATTGCGCTGATCGTCGCGCTGGCCAACATGGGCATGAACGTCACCCCGCTGCTGGCAGGCGCGGGCGTCATTGGCCTGGCCATCGGTTTCGGCGCGCAGTCGCTGGTGGCGGACCTGATCACCGGCCTGTTCATCATCATCGAGGACTCGCTGTCCATCGACGATTACGTGGATGTCGGCGGCCACCTCGGCACCGTCGAGGGCCTGACCATCCGCACCGTGCGCTTGCGCGACCTGGACGGCGTGGTGCATACCATCCCGTTCAGCGAGATCAAGAGCATCAAGAACTACTCGCGGGAGTTCGGCTACGCGATGTTCCGCTGGCCGGTGCCCGCCAGCATGCCGATCGACGATGCGGTGACACTGGTCCATGAGGTGACCCGCGACCTGCGCGGCGACCGCACCATCAGCCGCGCCATGTGGTCGGCGCTGGAGATGCAGGGTGTGGAGAGCTTTGACAACGGCCAGGCGATCCTGCGCTTCCGCCTGAAGACCGCGCCGATCCGACAGTGGGAAGTGCAGCGCGCCTTCAACCTGCGCCTGCGCCAGAAGCTGGACAAGGCTGGCCTGGAGCTGGCGATGCCGCGCCTGAACGTGCAGCTTTCACGGATGCGCACTTCGCAGCGCGACGATGACGACGGGCGTGGCGCGCCGGCGGACGGCGGGATCTGAGGTATCCGTAGGGCGTACAGCCGTTCGCGGTTGTACGCCGATTCACCGCGCCCTGTCGTCGGAGCCGTGGCCAGCCCCGGAGTGGTCTGGGGCCAAGGTCAGACGGCGTATAACGTCGAACGTTATATGCCCTACGCTCCGTGGTGCTTGCTTGTATGGCGTAGGGTAGGACCCGGTCGGAGAGTTCGTTCGCAGGCACGGCCCGGGTGTTTCCCTGGAGCCGCTGTTTTATCCGCCCATAAAAAAGGCCTCCCGAAGGAGGCCTTAATACTGACGCTATTTATAGGTATTCGTGGATCAGACGCTGTAGTACAGGTCGTATTCCAGCGGGTGCACGAAGGTGCGCACCTTGATTTCTTCTTCCGACTTCAGCTCGATGTAGGCATCGATGAACTCGTCGGTGAACACGCCGCCCTTGGTCAGGAACGCACGGCCCTTGTCGAGTTCTTCCAGCGCCTCTTTCAGGCTGCCGCAAACCTGCGGGATTTCCTTCGCCTCTTCCGGCGGCAGGTCGTACAGGTTCTTGTCAGCGGCATCGCCGGGGTGAATCTTGTTCTGGATGCCGTCCAGGCCGGCCATCAGCAGCGCGGCGAAGCACAGGTAGGGGTTGGCAGCCGGGTCCGGGAAGCGCGCTTCGATGCGGCGGGCTTTCGGGCTGGAAACGTACGGAATACGGATCGAGGCGGAACGGTTGCGGGCCGAGTAGGCCAGCATGACCGGGGCTTCGAAGCCCGGAACCAGACGCTTGTAGGAGTTGGTGGCCGGGTTGGTGAAGCCGTTCAGGGCTTTACCGTGCTTGATGATGCCGCCGATGAAGTACAGGGCGGTGTCGGACAGGCCGGCATAGCCTTCGCCAGCGAAGGTGTTCTTGCCATCCTTGGAGATGGACATGTGAACGTGCATGCCCGAGCCGTTGTCGCCGTACAGCGGCTTCGGCATGAAGGTCACGGTCTTGCCGTAGGCATCGGCAACGTTGTGGATGCAGTACTTCAGGGTCTGCACTTCGTCAGCCTTGGCAACGAGGGTGTTGAACTTCACACCGATCTCGTTCTGGCCAGCGGTGGCCACTTCGTGGTGGTGAACCTCGATGACCAGGCCCATTTCTTCCATGGCGTTACACATGGCGGTACGGATTTCGTGGTCGTGGTCGACCGGCGGTACCGGGAAGTAGCCGCCTTTCACGCCCGGACGGTGGCCCTTGTTGCCCGACTCGATGTCAGCGTCGGTGTTCCAGGAAGCCTGCTCGGAGAAGATCTTGAACATCGAGCCGGAGATGTCGGACTTGAACTTCACTTCGTCGAAGATGAAGAACTCCGGCTCCGGACCTACGAATACGGTGTCACCGATACCGGTGGACTTCAGGTATTCCTCGGCGCGCTTGGCGATGTTGCGCGGGTCGCGCTCGTAGCCTTGCATGGTGCTCGGCTCGATGATGTCGCAGACGATGATCAGGGTCGGCTCTTCGGTGAACGGATCGAGCACGGCGGTGCTGTCGTCCGGCAGCAGGATCATGTCGGAGGCTTCGATGCCTTTCCAGCCTTCGATGGAGGAGCCGTCGAACATCTTGCCGGCTTCGAAGAAGTCATCGTCCAGCGCGTCGCGGGCGGGCATGGTGACGTGCTGCTGCTTGCCTTTGGTATCGGTGAAGCGCAGGTCAACCCACTTCACGTCATGATCTTTGATCAGTTGTTGCGACTTGTACGACATGCTGTCCTCCAGGAGGGATTAGAGCTGGGAGCTTTCTGTGCCCCAGTATCGGGTGATGCCGGCCGGATAGTCCGCCAGGGCAACCTGCCTCACAAGAGAGCAAGTTGCGTGCCAGTGCCCGCAATCGTGCAGAAGCGCTGATTTCCGGGGCTTTGGCGAACGTAACCAGGAATTGCGGGGTAATTGTGCACTGTTTTAGTGCCTCGTCATGGTGCATCCGTCCATTTTGGTGCACCCAAAAGAAAGTCTCCGAATTCTGCTCAAGTCTTGAGCAATTTCGGATATAATCTTGCCCCTTTTTTTCTGTCCCATGGCAATCGCCCGGTCCGCATGAAACTCATCGTCAAGGTCTTCCAGGAAATCACCATCAAGAGCCGGCCGGTGCGCAAGCGCTTCATCCGCCAGCTGGCGAAGAACATTCGCACGGTGCTCCGCGACCTCGACCCCGAGCTGCGGGTGGAAGGCGAGTGGGACAACCTGGACGTCGAGACCCAGGTCACCGACCCGAAGGTCCTGCGCGAGATGATCGAGCGCCTGACCTGCACGCCGGGCATCGGCCACTTCCTGGAAGTGCACGAGTACCCGCTGGGCGACTTCGACGACATCCTGGAGAAGTGCAAGCTGCACTTCGGCGACAAGCTGCCGGGCAAGATCTTCTCCATGCGCTGCAAGCGCGCCGGCAAGCATCCGTTCACCTCCATCGATGTCGAGCGCTACGTCGGCGGCGGCCTGCGCCAGCAGTGCGGCGCCGCGGGCGTGTCGCTGAAGAATCCGGAAGTGCAGGTGCGGGTGGAAATCCGCTACGACCGCCTGTACGTGATCCACGCCCAGCATGAGGGTCTCGGCGGCTACCCGCTGGGCGCGCTGGAGCAGGTGCTGGTGCTGATGTCCGGTGGTTTCGACTCCACCGTGGCGGCCTACCAGATGATGCGCCGTGGCATGATCAGCCACTTCGTGTTCTTCAACCTCGGTGGCCGTGCCCATGAACTGGGCGTGATGGAAGTCGCCCACTATCTATGGGAGAAGTTCGGCCGTTCCCAGCGCGTGCTGTTCGTCAGCGTGCCCTTCGAGGAAGTGGTCGGCGAGATTCTCACCAAGGTCGACGACAGCTACATGGGCGTGACCCTCAAGCGCATGATGCTGCGCGCCGCCAGCCGCGTGGCCGAGCGCCTGGAGCTGGACGCGCTGGTGACTGGCGAGGCGATTTCCCAGGTGTCCAGCCAGACCTTGCCGAACCTCTCGGTGATCGACCGGGTGACTGACACCCTGGTGCTGCGCCCGCTGATCGTCAGCCACAAGCAGGACATCATCGACACCGCGACGAAGATCGGCACCGCCGAGTTCGCCAAGCACATGCCCGAGTACTGCGGCGTGATCTCGGTGAACCCGACCACCCAGGCCAAGCCCTACCGCGTCGACCACGAAGAAACCAAGTTCGACATGGCCGTGCTCGACCGCGCCCTGGAGCGCTCCACCCAGATGACCGTCGACCGCGTGATCGACGAGCTGGGCAAGGACCTGCCGGTGGAAATGGTCGACGAGGTGCTGCCCGGCCAGATCGTGGTCGACATCCGCCACCCGGATGCCCAGGAAGATGAACCGCTGGCGCTCGAAGGCATCGAAGTCCTGGCCATGCCGTTCTATGCCATCAACAGCAAGTTCAAGGAACTGGACCCCAACCGCCAGTACCTCCTGTACTGCGACAAGGGCGTGATGAGTCGCCTGCATGCCCACCATCTGGTCAACGAAGGGCACACCAATGTGCGTGTTTACCGTCCGCAATAAAGGCGCGGACCAACGCCGCCAGCCCGGACTGTTCGGCGGCAGCATCCGCCATCGACCACCCGACACATTCGGTGCGTAGGCTCACGCCCTGACCTTTTGCACCGCCGCGCCACGGCCCGGCCCCGCTGCCAGAGAGGCAGCCAAAGATTCACTATCGAGACTGACACTGTGATCGAAAAACTGCGCAATATCGCCATCATCGCCCACGTCGACCATGGCAAGACCACCCTCGTTGACAAGCTGCTGAAGCTGTCCGGCACCCTCGACCGCAAAGAAGCGGAAAACGAGCGCGTGATGGACTCCAACGACCAGGAAAAAGAGCGTGGCATTACCATTCTGGCGAAGAACACCGCCATCAAATGGAATGACTACAACATCAACATCGTGGACACCCCCGGCCACGCCGACTTCGGTGGCGAGGTAGAGCGCGTGATGTCCATGGTGGACTCCGTACTGCTGGTGGTCGACGCCCAGGACGGCCCCATGCCGCAGACCCGCTTCGTGACCCAGAAGGCCTTCAAGGCCGGCCTGCGTCCGATCGTGGTGGTGAACAAGATCGACCGTCCGGGCGCGCGTCCTGACTGGGTCATCGACCAGATCTTCGACCTGTTCGACAACCTGGGCGCTACCGACGAGCAACTGGACTTCCCGATCGTCTACGCCAGCGCCCTGAACGGCATCGCCGGCCTCGACCACGAGAAGATGGACGACAACATGGACGCGCTGTTCCAGGCGATCATCGACCACGTTCCGGTTCCCCAGGTCGACGTCGACGGCCCGTTCCAGATGCAGATCTCCCAGCTGGACTACAACAGCTTCCTCGGCGTGATCGGCATCGGCCGTATCGCCCGCGGCAAGGTCAAGACCAACACCCCGGTGGTCGCCATCAGCGACGACGGCACCAAGCGCAACGGCCGCATCCTGAAGATCATGGGTCACTCCGGTCTGCAGCGCGTTGAAGTCGCCGAAGCCGAAGCCGGTGACATCGTCTGCGTATCGGGTATGGACGAGCTGTTCATCTCCGACACCCTGTGCGATCCGCAGAACGTCGAAGCGCGCCCGCCGCTGACCGTCGACCAGCCGACCGTGAGCATGACCTTCCAGGTCAACGACTCGCCGTTCGCCGGCCGCGAAGGCAAGTTCGTCACCAGCCGCAACATCAAGGAGCGTCTGGACAAGGAACTGCTGCACAACGTGGCCCTGCGCGTCGAGCAAGGCGACTCCCCGGAGAAGTTCAAGGTCTCCGGCCGTGGCGAGCTGCACCTGTCGGTTCTGATCGAAACCATGCGCCGTGAAGGCTTCGAGCTGGCCGTGGGCCGCCCGGAAGTGGTAATCATCGAGAAGGCCGACGGCGAGAAGCAGGAGCCTTACGAGAACGTCACCATCGACATCGAGGAACAGCACCAGGGTCCGGTGATGGAGCAGATGGGTCTGCGCAAGGGCGACATGACCAACATGATCCCCGACGGCAAGGGCCGTATCCGCCTGGAATACGTGATCCCGGCTCGCGGCCTGATCGGCTTCCGTAACGCCTTCCTGACCATGACCTCGGGCACCGGCATCCTGACCTCCACCTTCGACCACTATGGTCCGATCAAGGCCGGCGACGTTGCTCACCGCCTGAACGGCGTGCTGGTGTCCATGGCCACCGGCACCGCGCTGACCTACTCCCTGGAAACCCTGCAGGACCGCGGCAAGCTGTTCCTGTCCCCGGGCGACGAAGTCTACGAAGGCCAGCTGGCCGGCATCCACAGCCGCGACAACGACCTGGTGATCAACCCCACCAAGGCCAAGAAGCTCGACAACATGCGCGCTTCGGGCAAGGACGAGACCATCCAGCTGACCCCGGCGCTGAAATTCACCCTGGAACAGGCCCTGGAATTCATCGACGACGACGAGCTGGTGGAAGTGACTCCGAAGTCCATCCGTCTGCGCAAGAAGATGCTGAACGAGAACGACCGCAAGCGCTACGAGCGCAGCAAGGTCTAAATCGACCAGCAACACGAAAGAGCCGGGCTTATGCCCGGCTTTTTCTTGCCCGGCATTCGGGCCCGACCGCCGCCGCTCCTTGTAGGAGCGAGCTTGCTCGCGAACCGACTCCACCGCGGGGCTTTGTGCGTGAACAGGGGCCCAGCGCCCCTCGGTCCAACGAAAAGCCACCGCCTTCGCGTGGCCGCAAGGCAGTGTCGCGACGTCTGAATGTTCAAGGCTGTGAGTGTGTAGCAGACCGGTCACGGACTCGGACCGATATACTCAGCCTCCCGGACATCGCCGTCCGGCTCGGGATGGATTCGTACAGAACTTCAAGGATTTGAAAGCATGCAATGGATTTTCATGCTGGTCGGTCTGGTCATCGGCGCCGCTGCGGGTGAGTCGATCATCGGCGCTGTACTGGGTGCGGTCGCCGGCCTCGCCCTGGGGCAAGCCGTCGCGTTGCAGGGGCTGAGGCAGGAGAACGCCGGCCTGCGTCGCGAGCTGAAAGCCTTTGGCGAGCGCTTCGAGCAGGGTACCCAGGCGCTGTATGAACGGCTGCTGCAGGTCGAGCGCCGCGCTGAGCAGACGCCGTTGTCCAGCGTCGAATTCGTCACTCCCGAGAAGCCCGAGGCTCCAGTGGAACCCGCTCCGGCAGCCGAAACGGTGCAGCCCGTTGCCGAAACCTCTGCGCCGGAGCTGGAATGGGATATCGAGCTGCCTGCCGCCGAGCCGTCGCCGGCGCCCGCTGCCGCCGCTCCCGCCGAGCCGGCCATCGAATGGTCCGAGCTGGCCCTCGAACCGCTGGAAACGTCTCAGCCTTCCCCGAGCCAATCCCAGGCGCGCGCCGAGGCGCCCCGGCCCCAGGCCGCTCCCGCCGTTCCACCGTCGCCGCCCAAGCCGCCGGCGCCGTCCTTGTTCGATCGGGCTTTCGGCGCTGCCCGCGACTGGCTGTTGGGTGGCAACACCGTGCTGCGCGTCGGCGTGGTGCTGCTGTTCCTCGGCCTGGCCTTCCTGCTGCGTTACGCCACCGAAGGCATGACCATGCCGCCCCAGGGCCCGTATATCGGCACTGCTTTCGCGGCACTGGCGCTGCTCGGCCTTGGCTGGTGGCTGCGTCAACGGCGCCCGGCCTACGCGCTGGTCCTGCAGGGCACCGGCGTCGCCGTGCTGTACCTGACGGTGTTCGCCGGTATCAAGCTGTACCCGGCCATGAACCACGGCGAGGTACTGATCGACCCGCAGGCCGGCTTCGCGTTGCTAGTGGCGGTCACCCTGTTCTCGGCGATCCTGGCCATCCTCCAGGACGCCCTCGGCCTCGCCGCCGCTGCCGCGCTGGGCGGCTTCGCCGCGCCGATCCTGGCATCCAGCGGGGGCGGTAATCACGTCGCCCTGTTCAGCTATTTCGCCCTGCTCAACGCCGGCATCCTCGCCATCGCCTGGTTCAAGGCCTGGCGCATGCTCAACCTGATCGGCTTCTTCGGTACCTTCGGCATCGGCCTGGCTTGGGGGCTGCGCTCCTACAAGCCCGAGCTGTTCGCCACCACCGAACCGTTCCTGGTCCTGTTCTTCCTCACCTATGTCGCCATCGGCCTGCTGTTCGCCCGCCGCCGCCTGCGCGAAGCCACCGGGGCGCCGGAGGATGACTCCCGTGACGCCTTGCTGCGCTGGTCGGCGCGGCAGACCGACTATGTCGATGGCACCGTGCTGTTCGGCACGCCGCTGGTGGGCTTCGGCCTGCAATACGGCGTCATCCAGCACCTGGAGTTCGGCGCGGCATTCAGTGCCCTGGCGCTGGGGCTGTTCTACATGATCCTGGCGCGCCTGCTGGCCGGGCGCACCGCCGGCCGCGCATTGCTGCTGGTGGAGACCTGTCTGGCGCTGGGCGTGGTGTTCGGCACCCTGGCCATTCCGCTGGGCCTGGACGCACGCTGGACCTCCGCTGCCTGGGCCGTGGAGGGCGCCGGTATCTACTGGCTCGGCCTGCGTCAGCAGCGGCCGCTGGCGCGCATCTTCGCGCTGCTGTTGCAGATCGGCGCGGCGCTGGCGTTCCTCGCCGACCTGCGTTCCGATCCGCTGTCGCTGCACCTGCTGGAGGGCGCGCCGCTGGGCGCACTGATGCTCGGTGTGGCGCTGCTGTTCAGCTTCTGGAACCTGCGCAATGCCAATACGCAGACGCTGCGCAGCTGGGAGCCGAACGTCCGCCCGCTGCTGGCGACCTTCGGCCTGGGCTTCCTCTACCTGATCGCGCCGCTGTGCCTGGGGGCCGACGGCACCGCGATGATCTGGGCGGTGGCGGGGCTGGCGACCTTGTTCGCCGGCCTGCGCCTGCGTTCGCGTACCTTCCTGGCCTGCGCCTTCGCGGTGCAACTGCTGGGCGGTGCGATCTTCCTCCTGCATCTGCGCGGAGCCGAGGCGGGGAGCGGTGTGCTCGGCTCGGGTTGGCGCGGACTGGTGACCGCCTCGTTGATTGGCCTCGCGCTGATTGCCGCCATGCTGATCGCCGCGCGGGATTCCCTGGTGCGCGACGACCGCCGGCTGATGCTCGGTCTGAGCGTCGTCCTGCTGCTGGGGCTGGCCTTCATCAACCTCGCCGTGCTGTTCGTGCTGCCGTGGCGCACGGCGGCCGCCGTCTGGGCCGGCAGCGGCCTGCTGATCCTCTGGCTGAGCCTGCAACTGCAGCAGCGCGCGGCCTTCGTCTTCGGCCTGGTGCTGCAGGTGATCGGTGCCGGAGCCTTCCTGCTCGGTGGCCCGGCGCTGTTCGGCGACCTGCCTAGCGAGGGGCTGAAGCCGCTGGCGCACATGGGCTTCTGGACTCCGGCGGTACTGGCGCTGGCGGCGCTGGTCGGTGCCTGGCGCCTGCATCGGGCCAGCGCGCACGAGCGTCGTCTGGCGCTGGGCGGGCTGGGCCTGGAGCAACTGTCGCAATTGCTGTTGATCTGGGGCGCCGGCTGGTGGGCGCTGACCGCGCTGTGGGAGATCGCCCGCTTCGTGCCGGCGCCGATGCGCGAGCACGTGGCGCTGCTGGTGGCCGCCGTCAGCGTGGCGCTCTGGTCGCTGCTGGCGCGCCGCGATCAATGGCGTGCGCTGGCGTTGCTGTGCCTGGCGCTGTCGCCGCTGGGCGTGGTGGCGCTGGCCAGTGCCTGGAACCTGGAATACCACCCGTTGGCGCAGCTGGGCTGGCTCGGTTGGCTGGCGCTGTTCGCGGTGCATTTCTTCGCGCTGCGCCGACTCGATGCGCTGTTGCCACGCGTGGCGGCGCGGGCGGCCCACGTGCTGGGTTGCTGGTTGATCCTCGCGGTGGCGGCGCTGGAGCTGCGTTACCTGTTCTTCGCCCTGGCCGAGCACTACAACGCCTGGCGCTGGCTGGGCTGGGCGCTGGTGCCGAGCTGCTACCTGATCCTGATGGGCGGCGTGCGGCGCCTGCCGTGGCCGGTGGCGGCCTTCGAGCGCGAATACCGGGCGATTGTCGCCGTGCCGGTAGCAGTGGCGCTGCTGGGCTGGTTCTGGCTGGTTAACCTGTTCAGCGACGGTTCGGCGGAGCCGCTGCCTTACCTGCCGCTGCTCAACCCGCTGGAGCTGGGCATGTTGATCGTGCTGGCGGCGGTGTTCCAGTGGACACGCCTGGGCCTGCCGCAACTCGGGATCGCCGAAGCGAGGCTGCGTCTGCCGGTGCAAGCCGTGCTGGGCGCCTCGCTGTTCGCACTGCTGACCATGGCGGTGTGCCGTACCGCGCATCACTGGGGCGGCGTGCCGTTCGAGGCCTTCGCCCTGCGCGAGTCGATGCTGGTGCAGGCAGGCCTGTCCATCGTCTGGGCGCTGATCGCGCTGGGTCTGATGATCGCCGGGCACCTGCGTGGTCGCCGCGATTTCTGGTTGGTCGGCGCGGCGCTGCTGGTAGTCGTGGTGGTCAAGCTGTTCCTGGTCGACCGCGCCAGCGGCGGCAGCCTGGAACGCATCATTTCCTTCATCGGCGTCGGCGTGCTGATGCTGATCGTCGGCTACTTCGCGCCGCTGCCGCCGCGCCGGCCCGCGCCCGACGAGCAACCGCAACAGGAGCAACCTTCCGCATGAAGCTCAAAGCTCTCGTCCTGCTCGCCGCAGCAGGGTTCTGCGGCGCAGCCGGCGCCGCGCCGACGCCGGCCGATTTTGCCCAGCGTGTGCCGCTGGAAACGTCCGGCAATGGCCCGTGGTACCGCGTCCAGCTGCCCATCGAGGTGCTGTTCGCAGCGCGCCATGGCGACCTGCGCGATGTGCGTATCTTCAACGCCGAAGGTGAGGCGCTGCCCTACAGCCTGCGTACCAGCGCCGCCAGCGAGAGCCGCGTGCGCAGCGAGGTGCAGGCGCGCATCTTCCCGCTGCGCGGGCAGAGCGGCAGCGCCGCCGCCGACAGCGTGAAAGTCGTGCGCAGCACCACGGGTACCATTCTGGAAATCACCCCGAACGTGCCGGCTCAGGACACGCAACCAGCCCTGCGCGGCTGGCTGCTGGAAACCGGCAGCGGTGACCTGCCGCTGGACCGCCTGCAACTGGACTGGACGGCCGCGACCGATGGCTTCCAGCGCCTGCGCATCGAGGCCAGCGACGACCTGGAGCACTGGCGTTCCCTCGGCGAAGGGCAGCTGGCGCGGCTGGACTTCAACGGCCAGCGTATCGAACAGAACGACATTGCCTTGCCCGGCGAAACGGCGCGCTACCTGCGCTTGTGGTGGGCGTCGCCGGAGCAGGCCGCGCAGTTGAACGGCGCCACCCTGAGCGGCAGCCGCAACAGCAGCGGGCCGATCCCCATGCTGTGGTCGGTACCGCTGGCGGCCAAGGCCGATGCCAACGGCGAATTCAGCTGGAGCCTGCCGCTGGCGCTGCCGGTGGAGCGGGTACGGATTCCGCTGCAACAGGCCAATACCCTGGCGCCGGTGGTGGTCTCCGGTCGCCACGACGGCAATGTGCAGTGGACGCCGCTGGCGCGTGGCGTGCTGTATCGCTTGCCGGGGGAGAGCGGCGAGATCACCCAGGAGGAACTGGAACTGCCGGGGGGCGCGGTCAGCCAATTGCGCCTGCAACCGGATACCCGGGGCGGTGGCCTGGGCGGCTCGACGGCGAACCTGAGCATTGGCGTGCGCGCCACCGAAGTCGTTTTCCTCGCCCGCGGTGGCGAGCCTTATCAACTGGCGGTCGGCAGCCCATCGGCCACTGATGGCAGCCTGCCGCTGTCCACCCTGGTGCCGGGCTTCGAGCCCAAGCGCTTGTCCACCCTGGGCGAGGCCCATCTCAAAGGCAACCTGCAGACCCCGGTGGTCGAGGCGCCGGGCGTGCAACCCAAGGCGGATGGCCGCTGGAAGCGCTACGGCCTGTGGGCCGTGCTGCTGGCCGGCGTCGGCCTGCTCGGGGTGATGGCGCTGAGCCTGTTGCGTAGCAGTCGCCCGCAAAACTGAGCAAGGTTCACGGAGATCGCCGCGAGATAGGGGGGTCGCCTGGGAAAACTCTGCTACTGTGAGGGCGTTCTGTCAGCCCAATAAAAACAAGCACGGAGTAGCAGGATGATCAGACAGGCGCTCACCCCGTTGGCGGCTGCCTGCGTATTGGCGATTGCCTCGCAGGCCTCGGCAGCCCCTTCCCCCTATTCGACCATGGTGGTGTTCGGCGACAGCCTCAGCGATTCGGGTCAGTTCCCCGACGCCGGCGGCCCGGCAGGCGCCTCCACGCGCTTCACCAACCGCACCGGCCCGAGCTATCTGGAAGGCCACGGCGAAGCCTTCGGGCCGACCGCGCCGATGATCCTCGGCGGCAAGCTGGGCGTCTCCTCGTCCGACCTCAACCCCTCGACCTCGCTGGTCGGCGGCACCCAGGACGGCAACAACTGGGCGGTGGGCGGCTACCGCACCGACCAGATCTACGACTCCATCACCGCGCCGGGTGGCTCGGTGGTCAGCGCCGGGGGCAATACCCGCACCCGCGACGGCTACCTGGTTGGGCGCCGGGCGGACCCGAACGCGCTCTACTACCTCACTGGTGGCGGCAACGACTTCCTCCAGCTGCGTATCACCAACGACCCCACCGCGCGCGCGGCGGCCGGGCGCTTGGTGGACAGTGTTGACGCGCTGCACAACGCCGGCGCGCGCTACATCATGGTCTGGTTGCTGCCCGATCTCGGTCTGGCCCCGGCCACCAACGGTACTCCGTTGCAGTCCTTCGGCACTCAGCTGTCCGGCATCTTCAACGAGGAGCTGGTCAACCAGCTCGCCGCGTCCGACGCCAATGTCATCCCGCTGAACATCCCGGGGTTGCTCAAGGAAGTCCTGGCCGACCCGGGTGCCTACGGCCTGGCTACCGGTACCAACCTGGTGGGTACCTGCTTCAGCGGCAACAATTGCCCGGAAAACCCGCTCTACGGCCGCCACAGCGCAACCCCCGATCCGACCAAGCTGATCTTCAACGACGGCGTGCACCCGACCATCGCCGGCCAACGCCTGATTGCCGACTACGCCTATTCAGTACTGGCCGCGCCCTGGGAGGCCACCATGCTGCCGGAGATGGCGCTGGGTACCTACAACGGCTTCCAGGACACGCTGCACAGCCAATGGCTGGCTGACTGGGAGAGCTGGCAGGCCACAGGTCAGTGGCGCGGCTTCATCTCCGGGGGTGGCCAGCACCTGGACTACGACGACCAGGACAGCGCCGCCAGTGGCGATGGTTTCGGCTACAACCTGACCCTGGGCGGCAGCTACCGCCTGGACGACGCCTGGCGCATCGGCGCCGCCGCCGGCTTCTACCGGCAGAAGCTGGAGGCGGGTGCCGAGGACTCCGACTACAAGCTCAACAGTTACCTGGGCAGCCTGTTCGCGCAGTACCAGCAGAACCGCTGGTGGGCCGACGCCGCGGTGACCGGCGGCTACCTCGACTACGACGAGGCCAACCGCAAGTTCGCCCTCGTTGACCGCACCGTCGAGGAGAAGGGGGACACCAACGGCAGCCTGCTGGCCTTCAGCGGCCGCCTCGGCTACGACATCGCCCAGGGCGGCGAGAACTGGCACCTGTCGCCCTTCGTCAGCGCCGACTGGGCGCGGGTGAAGGTGGACAGCTACGAAGAGGATGGCGGCAACTCCACCTCGCTGGCCTTCGACGAGCAGGATCGCTACTCCCGGCGTCTTGGCGTCGGCTTGCAGGGCAAGCTCGACCTCTCCGCCGAGACCCAGTTGTTCGGCGAGGTGGCGGTGGAGCGCGAATACGCCGATGACACCCAGAACGTCGGGATGAACTTCACCAGCCTGCCGGCCAACGACTTCACCCTGCAGGGCTACACTCCGCAGAGCCACATGCAGCGCCTGTCGCTGGGCTTCTCGCAGAAGCTGACGCCGGAGCTGTCGCTGCGTGGAGGCTATAGCGCGCACCACAGCAGCGATGACCTGGCACAGGGCGTGAACCTGGCTTTGAGTCTGGATTTCTGACGAGTCGAGAGGGCAGGGAGTCCGGCGCGCGCCGGGCCTCCCTCGCCCGTAATACCCCGCTGTTACCCCGCCAAATCCTCGTGTCGCTAGACTGCCGGTCCGTTATTCGAGGACCCGCCATGACCTTCACCACCGAACTGCAGCCCGGCGTCTGTGCCGAGCCGGAAGCCGTCACCCAGGACTACGTGTTCAACCACACCATGCTGCGGGTGAAGAGCCCGGAGCCGTCGCTGGACTTCTACACCCGCGTGCTGGGCATGCGCCTGCTGCGCCGGCTGGACTTCGAGGAAGGCCGCTTCTCCCTGTACTTCCTTGCTCACACCAAGGGACATGACGTGCCGGAGAACACCGGCGAGCGCCAGCGCTACACATTCGGCCGCGAGTCGGTGCTGGAACTGACCCACAACTGGGGCACCGAGTCCGATGACAGCCAGTACCACAACGGCAACAGCGAGCCGCGCGGCTTCGGCCATATCTGTTTCTCGGTGCCGGACATCCGCGCCGCCTGTGCGCGCTTCGAGGCGTTGGGCGTACCGTTCGTCAAGCCGCTGGAGCGCGGCATGAAGAACGTCGCTTTCATTGCCGACCCCGATGGTTACTGGGTCGAGATCGTCCAGGCCTCGCTCAACGGCGAGCTGGGACGCGGCTGAAGGCCGCAGCCGCGCTTCGGGCCGGGGAACTGCCCGTGGCTGGCGGGTTCCAAGCAATCGGCGCGACCACCGTGCAGGAGGCATCGCGCCCGATTCCACGCTAGAATGCGCCCTGATTTTTCCCCTTCTCCCCTGGAGCCTTTCATGTCCCGCGTTACCTTGAGCCGCTATCTGATCGAGCAGACCCGCAGTCACAACACCCCGGCCGACCTGCGCTTCCTCGTCGAGGTGGTGGCGCGCGCCTGCAAGGAAATCAGCCATGCCGTGTCCAAGGGAGCCCTCGGCGGCGTGCTGGGCAGCATGGGCACCGAGAACGTGCAGGGCGAAGTGCAGAAGAAGCTGGACGTGATGTCCAACGAAATCCTGCTGGAAGCCAACGAGTGGGCCGGTAACCTGGCCGGCATGGCCTCCGAGGAAATGGACCATCCCTACCAGATCCCCGGCAAGTACCCCAAAGGCGCCTACCTGCTGGTCTTCGATCCGCTGGACGGCTCCTCCAACATCGACGTCAACGTCTCGGTCGGCACCATCTTCTCCGTGCT
This sequence comes from Pseudomonas sp. PSE14, assembly GCF_029203285.1. NCBI lineage: Bacteria > Pseudomonadati > Pseudomonadota > Gammaproteobacteria > Pseudomonadales > Pseudomonadaceae > Pseudomonas > Pseudomonas sp. PSE14. The sequence continues at coordinate 5,441,069 of NZ_CP115669.1, read as the reverse complement.
GCGCTGCCCCCATGAGTACCTGAGCCAGAACGACAGCCTGCGCGAAGAAGCCTTCCTCCAGCCGGGCACCACCCAGGTCGCCGCCGGCTACGCCATCTACGGCCCGCAGACCATGCTGATCCTGACCCTGGGCAACGGCGTGAAGGGCTTCACCCTGGACCGCGAGCTGGGCAGCTTCGTGCTGACCCACGAGAACATCACCGTTCCCACCAGCACCGCCGAGTTCGCCATCAACATGTCCAACGAGCGTCACTGGGAAGCCCCGGTGAAGCGCTACGTCAGCGAACTGCTGGCCGGCAAGGAAGGCCCGCTGGGCAAGAACTACAACATGCGCTGGATCGCCTCCATGGTGGCCGACGTGCACCGCATCCTGACCCGCGGCGGCGTGTTCATGTACCCGCGCGACTCCCGCGAGCCGGAGAAGCCCGGCAAGCTGCGCCTGATGTACGAAGCCAACCCGATGTCCTTCATCATCGAGCAGGCCGGCGGCGCCGCCACCAACGGTTACCAGCGCATCCTCGAGATCCAGCCGGAAAACCTGCACCAGCGTGTCGCGGTGTTCCTGGGTTCCAAGGAAGAAGTCGAGCGCGCCACTGCCTACCACAAGGAAGGCTGATGGCCGCAGAGTCGCACTGGCAGGCACTGCTGGACTGGTGGTTCGGCAGCTCGCTGGATGCCAATGAGGTGGCCGCCCAGCGCAATGCGCTGTGGTTCGGCAAGAGCGCCTGCCAGGACGTGGACTCCGAGAACCGTTTCGGCGGCCTGGTGCGCCAGGCCCTGGACGGCGGCCTGGAGGACTGGGCCGAGACACCGCAGGGTTGGCTGGCGCTGATCCTGCTGCTGGACCAGTTGCCGCGCATGATCTTTCGCGACAGCCCGCGCGCCTATGCCGGTGACGCCCGCGCCCAGCAACTGGTGCGCCAGGGTCTGGAAGCCGGTTTCGACCGCCAGCTGCCGCGCATCGAGCGGGTGTTCGTCTACATCGTGCTGGAGCACGCCGAAGACCTGGCCAGCCAGGACGAGGCGGTGCGTCTGTACGAAGCGCTGCAGGCCGAAGCCAGCGACAGCGAGAAGGTCCTGTTCGCCGGTTATCTCGCCTACGCGCGCAAGCATCAGGCGGTGATCGCCCGCTTCGGTCGCTTCCCCCACCGCAACGCCATCCTCGGCCGACCGTGCAGCGGCGAGGAAACGCAGTTCCTCACGGAACCCGGCTCGCGTTTCTGACTCCAACACGGCGGCCGATTCGGCCGCCCTGTGCCAAGCTTGTTGGCATGTCCCTCAAACAATGGAGTTGTCGATGTCCTTCCGCCGCCTTGCGCTCGTCGCGTTCTGTGTCGTTCTGGCCGCTTGCAGCAAGATCAACCAGGAAAACTATTCCAAGATCAAAACCGGCATGACCAAGGCCGAGGTCGAGAGCCTGCTCGGCAAGCCGACCGAATGCTCCGGCGCGCTGGGCGTATCCAGTTGCACCTGGGGTGATGAGAAGGCATTCATCAGCATCCAGTACGCCGGTGACAAGGTGCTGCTGTTCTCCGCCCAAGGCCTGAAGTAATCGCCCAGGCAGGGCAGGCAGCCGAGGAGGAGTGAATGCGTCGATCCATCACCTGGCTGGCCTGCCTCGTTGTTCTGAGCGGTTGCGCGGGCTCCATGCAGCCGCCGCAGACTGTACAGGTCGACCTCAGGCGCTATGAGGGAACCTGGTACGAGCTGGCGCGCAAGCCGATGTTCTTCCAGCGGCAGTGCACCCAATCCGAAGCGCACTACCGCCTGCAGGACGACGCCAGCCTCGCCGTAACCAACCGATGCCTGACCAGGGACGGTGAATGGGACCAGGCCACCGGTCGCGCCGAGGCGCAGGTTCCGGGGCGAACCGACAAGCTCTGGGTGCGCTTCGATAACACCTTCTCGAAGATTTTCCCCGGTATCGCCAAGGGCGATTACTGGGTGCTCTACGTCGACGACGATTACCAGACGGCGCTGGTGGGCAACCCCAACCGCGAGTATCTCTGGCTGCTCTCGCGCAAGCCAGTGGTGCCGGATGCGACGCGGGACAAGATGCTGGAGCTGGCGCACGCGCGGGGTTATCAGACTGACGACCTGATCTGGCGGGCAGCCGATTCCACTTCAGCGGCCCAATGAAAAAACGCCCCAAGGGGCGTTTTTTTCGTGGCGGCTATTCCGGTGGTACTGCCTGTGCGGGCTGTTTGTAGGAGCGAGCTTGCTCGCGAACCAGCCCCGCTGCGGAGATTGTTCGCGAGCAAGCTCGCTCCTACAGGGGCCTGTCAGTCCAGCAGTTCGCGCAGCACGCCAGCGAACGCCTGGGTGCTTTGCTCCTCAAGAGCATGCCGGCCTTCGCGCACCCGCCATTGTCCGGCGACCATCACGTCGCGCACCTGGCGGTCGCCGCCGGCGAACAGCCAGCGGTTGAGGATGGCGTCGCCGCTGGCGGTCTGCAGGTACGGATCGCTGCCATCGAGCACCAGCAGGTCGGCACGCTTGCCGACGGCCAGTGCGCCAGTGGGTTGGCCAAGAGCCTGGGCGCCGCCGGCGAGGGCGCCGTCGAACAGGGTGCGTCCGACCATCGGCTGGTTGGCGCCATACAGGCGGTTGCGGCGCTGGTCGCGCAGGCGCTGGCCGTATTCCATCCAGCGCAGTTCCTCGACCACGCTCAGGGAGACGTGGCTGTCCGAACCGATGCCGTAGCGGCCGCCCTGGGCGAGGTAGTCCACCGCCGGGAAAATGCCGTCGCCCAGGTTCGCTTCGGTGGTCAGACACAGGCCGGCTACCGCGCCGCTGCGCGCCATCGAGGTCACTTCGTCGGCCTCGGCATGGGTGGCGTGGACCAGGCACCAGCGCTCGTCCACATCGACGTTCTCGTACAGCCACTGCAACGGGCGGCGGCCGCTCCAGGCCAGGCAGTCGTCGACTTCCTTCTGCTGCTCGGCGATGTGGATGTGCACCGGGCAGCCGGTGGAGTCGGCGCCCAGCACCTCGGCGATCTGCTGCGGAGTGACCGCGCGCAGGGAATGGAAACACAGGCCGAGGCTCTGCTGCGGCTGGGTCGCCAGGTGCGACCGCAGGCCGTCGATCAGCTTCAGGTAGCCTTCGGTGCTGTTGATGAAGCGGCGCTGGCCTACGCTTGGCGCCTGGCCACCGAAGCCGGCGTGGGAATAGAGCACCGGCAGCAAGGTCAGGCCGATGCCGGCGTCGGCCGCGGCCTGACTGACGCGCAGGGCCAGCTCCGCCGGATTGGCGTAGGGCTTGCCGTCGACGTCGTGGTGCACGTAATGGAATTCGGCGACGCCGGTGTAACCGGCCTTGAGCATCTCGATGTAGAGCTGGCGGGCGATCACCCCGACCTGTTCGGGCGACAGGCGGCCGACCAGGCGGTACATCAAGTCACGCCACGTCCAGAAACTGTCGTTGGGATTGCCGGCGACCTCCGCCAGGCCCGCCATGGCGCGCTGGAATGCGTGCGAGTGGAGGTTCGGCATGCCTGCGAGCAGCGGGCCGGCAACACGCTCGGCGCCTGCATCGCTGGCGTCCGGAGTGATCGCGGTGAACAAGCCGTCGGCATCGATCTCGAAGCGGACATTGCGCGCCCAGCCGGAGGGCAGCAGGGCGGATTCGGCGAACAGGACGGACATGCGCGGGGCCTCGCAGGGTTCTTGGAATTTGTATATACATATACAGACGTTTGCCAAGTCCGTAAACTGCGTGGCAACCCGACGGTCTGAGGACTTGTCTGCACGAGTCGAATCCGGTACATGCCGGAGTCATACCGCAGTTGCCCCGTACTGTCGCCACGACAAGGAGTTTCCCGTGCCCGCATCGCCCACGCCTACCCCGCCCGTCGAGGGTTCGTCGCTCGCCGCGCAGATGGGGGAAATTCCCGCGCCGCTGTACGCGCGGGTCAAGCAGATGATCGTCCAGCAGATCCAGTCCGGCACCTGGCCGCCTCACCACCGAGTGCCATCGGAAGCCGAACTGGTGGCGGAACTGGGTGTTAGCCGGATGACCATCAACCGCGCGCTGCGCGAGCTGACCGCCGACGGCCTGCTGGTGCGCATGCAGGGTGTGGGGACCTTCGTCGCCGAGCCCAAGGGCCAGTCGGCGCTGTTCCAGGTGCAGAACATCGCCGAGGAAATCACCGCCCGCGGGCACAAGCATCACCTGGTGGTGGTCAGCCTGGTGGAGGAGCTGGCCAGTGCCGAGCGCGCCCTGGCGCTGGATGTGCGCGAAGGCCAGCGCATCTTCCACTCGGTGATCGTGCACTACGAGAACGATATCCCGGTGCAGATCGAGGACCGCTACGTGAACGCCGCCGTGGCGCCGGATTACCTGAAGCAGGATTTCACCGGGCAGACGCCGTTCGCCTACCTCACCCAGGTCGCGCCACTGAGCGAGGGCGAGCACGTGGTCGAGGCGGTGCTGCCCAGCCCTGAGGAATGCAAGCTACTGTCCATCGACCGCCACGAGCCGTGCCTGCTGATTCGTCGGCGCACCTGGTCGGGACGCAATACCGTGACCAGCGCGCGCCTGCTCTATCCGGGGTCGCGCTACCGCCTGGAAGGACGTTTCAGCTCATGACCGATGTGAAGCTTTTGCGCGCCGCCGACTACCCGGCGATGCCCTGGAAGAACGGCGCGGGCACTACCCGTGAGATCGTCCGCGACGCTGGCGACGGGCTGGAAGGTTTCGGCTGGCGCGTGTCCATCGCCGACGTTGGCGCCCCAGGGCCTTTCTCGGCTTTCACTGGTTACCAGCGTGTCATCAGCGTCCTGGAAGGCGAGGGCATGCGCCTGAACGTAGATGGCATCGATTCCCGTGACCTGCGCGTCCTCGATGCATTCGCCTTCGATGGCGCCAGTGCGGTGGATTGCACCCTGCTGGGCGGCGCGATTCGCGACTTCAACCTGATCTATTCGCCCTCTCGCTACCGGGCACGTTTGCAGTGGCTGCGGTTGGACCGCGACGCGCACTTCTTCAGCAGCGCGTCGACGGTGCTGCTATTCAGTGCCGGCGAGGGGATTCACGCCAGCCTGAACGGCCAGGCCAGCGCCGTGCTGGGACTGCACGACACGCTGATCGCCGAAGGCGACGGTATGCTGCGCGAGTGGCGGCTGACGGTGGCGGGCAGTGCGGGTATCTGCGTGATAGAACTCGAAGCACGCTGAACAGAAAAGGGCGCCGGGAGGCGCCCTTTTTGTTGGTGGGATGTTGATCCGTAGGGCGCATGAAGCGGAACGCTTTATCCGCCGTCATGGCCGAGCGGCGGATAACGCCAAAGGCGTTATGCGCCCTACATCGTGGGTTACGAATACAACCGCTCGTAGCCAATCCAGCGGCTCATCACCCCCTCTTCGACCCAGGCCCGCGCCGCAGCGATGTCCGGGGCGAAGTAGCGGTCCTGCTCGTAATGCGGCACCTGGCTGCGGATCAGCGTGCGCACTTCCTGCAATTGCGGCGAGCTCTGCAGTGGCGCGTGGAAGTCCACGCCTTGCGCTGCGGCGAGCAGTTCGATGGCGACGACCCCGGCGCTGTTGCCGGCCATGTCCAGCAGGCGACGGGCGGCGAAGGTGGCCATGGACACGTGGTCTTCCTGGTTCGCCGAGGTCGGCAGGCTGTCCACCGAGGCCGGGTGCGCCCAGGTCTTGTTCTCCGAGGCCAGCGCCGCCGAGGTGACCTGGGCGATCATGAAGCCGGAGTTCAGGCCGCCTTCCTTGACCAGGAAGGCCGGTAGGCCGGACATCGCCGGGTCCACCAGTTGGGCGATGCGCCGCTCCGACAGTGCACCGATCTCGGAGATCGCCAGCGCCAGCACGTCCGACGCCATGGCCACCGGCTCGGCATGGAAATTACCGCCCGACAGAACGTCGCCGTCCGCGCTGAACACCAGCGGGTTGTCGGAGACGGCGTTGGCCTCGCGCAGGAACACCCCGGCGGCGAAACGCAGGTGGTCGAGGCAGGCGCCCATCACCTGCGGTTGGCAACGCAGGGAGTAGGGGTCCTGCACGCGCTTGCAGTCGATGTGCGACTGGTTGATCGGGCTGTCATGCAGCAGCTCGCGGTACAGCGTGGCAACTGCGATCTGTCCCGGCTGGCCGCGCACGGCCTGGATGCGTGCGTCGAAGGGTACGAACGAGCCTTTCAGTGCTTCCACGCTCAGGCTGCCGGCGACCACCGCCGAAATGAACAGCTTCTCCGCCGCGAACAGCCCGCGCAGCGCCAGGGCGGTGGAGACCTGGGTGCCATTGATCAGCGCCAGGCCCTCCTTCGGACCGAGGGTCAGTGGCGTGGCGCCGGCAAGGGCCAGGCCCTCCACCGCGTCGAGGATGCGTCCTTCGTGGCGGACCTGGCCGACGCCGATCAGTGCAGAGGAGAGGTGCGCCAGCGGCGCCAGGTCGCCCGAGGCGCCCACCGAGCCCTGGGACGGAATGCAAGGATAGACCCGCGCCTGGTAAAGCTTGAGCAGCGTCTCGATCACCGGCAGGCCGACGCCGGAGAAACCGCGCGCCAGGGAGCCGATCTTCAGCGCCATGATCAGCGCCACGCTGGCGTCGTCCAGCAAGGGGCCGGTGCCGGTGCAGTGGGAGAGGATCAGGTTGCGTTGCAGGGTCGCCAACTGGTCCTCGGGAATCGAGGTGCGGGCGAGCAGGCCGAAGCCGGTATTGATGCCATAGACGGTGCGCTGGTCGGCGATGATCTGGCTGACCGTCTGGGCGCTGCGCAGGATGGTCTCGCGGCACTCGTCGGCGAGCTGCAGGGCGGGTTGGTGTTGATAGATGGCGCGCAGCTGGTCGAGGTCGAACTGGCCGGGCGTCAGGAGCAGGGTTTCGGACATGTCAGCTTCCTGGAATCGGTGAAGTGTTACCGTGGTCGTATCCTGTATATACAGGTATAGCAATCGCCGTGCCATGGCCTCGGATTTGCGCCAGCCTCGGTCGGTGCTGCGTGCGGCCGTTCTCCAGTAAGTGAATGTTGCCGTCCGGGGCATTTCCAGTCCGATGGTCGTGATCTGCTGCGGGCACCGGGGGAGTGACATGCCCCACAACTTCCCTGAAGGGCTCCGGGGCTGGCACGGATGTTTCGGCTGTTGCAGTTACGGCCTTGCTCCGCCGAAACGGCTTTTTCATCGGGGCGGTAGCAGTGATCACAGGTCGGGTGATCAGCAAGATCGAAGCGGAGTGGAAGCGAATCGCCGAGCATACGGGGTAACGGCGAGTTGCTTGTCTATACAACCTGCGTTCCTTCGTAACGGGCGGTGTTACCGAATGCCACGAAAGGGTGCAGATGAGCTTCTTCCTGGTGCGTTTGCCTTCGTTCCGAAACGCCTCTCAGTCGTTCCAATCTGGCCGATCAATAAAAATAAATTCTTATAAATCAATTGGTTAAATTTTAATTTAGACGTCCTTCGATTCAGTTTGAGCAAGGTTGGCCTTTCGTTTGCTTATACTTGTACATACAAGCATAGACATGAAGATTCTGAGCGATTCGCCTGACAGCTCGGAACCTTCGAACGAACCGCCCGAAGCTGCCCCCGAGCTTCCCGAAACCGAGCTATCGAAGGAGTCTCCCGTGACCAAATTCCGTGACGTCGAAATCCGTGCACCGCGCGGCACCCAACTGAACGCCAAGAGCTGGCTGACTGAAGCGCCGCTGCGCATGCTGATGAACAACCTCGACCCGGAAGTCGCGGAGAACCCGAAGGAACTGGTGGTCTACGGCGGCATCGGCCGCGCCGCGCGCAACTGGGAGTGCTACGACAAGATCGTCGAGACCCTGAAAGCGCTGAATGAAGACGAGACCCTGCTGGTGCAATCCGGCAAGCCGGTCGGCGTGTTCAAGACCCACGCCAATGCCCCGCGCGTCCTGATCGCCAACTCCAACCTGGTGCCGCACTGGGCCAACTGGGAACACTTCAACGAACTGGACGCCAAGGGCCTGGCCATGTACGGCCAGATGACCGCCGGCTCCTGGATCTACATCGGCAGCCAGGGCATCGTCCAGGGCACCTACGAAACCTTCGTCGAGGCCGGCCGCCAGCACTACGACGGCAACCTCAAGGGCCGCTGGGTGCTCACCGCCGGCCTGGGCGGCATGGGCGGTGCTCAGCCGCTGGCCGCGACCCTGGCCGGTGCCTGCTCGCTGAACATCGAATGCCAGCAGAGCCGCATCGACTTCCGCCTCGCCAGCCGTTACGTCGACGAGCAGGCCAAGGACCTCGACGACGCCCTGGCGCGCATCGCCCAATACACCGCCGAAGGCAAGGCCATCTCCATCGCGCTGCTGGGCAACGCCGCGGAAATCCTCCCGGAACTGCTCAAGCGCGGCGTGCGCCCGGACATGGTCACCGACCAGACCTCCGCCCACGACCCGCTCAACGGCTACCTGCCGGCCGGCTGGACCTGGGAACAGTACCGCGACCGCGCGCAGACCGACCCGGCCGCCGTGGTGAAGGCCGCCAAGCAATCCATGGCCGTGCATGTCCAGGCCATGCTGGAATTCCAGAAGCAGGGCGTGCCGACCTTCGACTACGGCAACAACATTCGCCAGATGGCCAAGGAAGAGGGCGTCGCCAACGCCTTCGACTTCCCCGGCTTCGTCCCGGCCTACATCCGCCCGCTGTTCTGCCGTGGCGTCGGTCCGTTCCGCTGGGCGGCGCTGTCCGGTGATGCCGAGGACATCTACAAGACCGACGCCAAGGTCAAGGAACTGATCCCGGACGACGCCCATCTGCACAACTGGCTGGACATGGCCAAGGAGCGCATCAGCTTCCAGGGTCTGCCGGCACGCATCTGCTGGGTCGGCCTGGGCCAGCGCGCCAAGCTCGGCCTGGCGTTCAACGAAATGGTGCGCCGCGGCGAGTTGAAAGCCCCGATCGTGATCGGCCGCGACCACCTCGACTCCGGCTCGGTCTCCAGCCCGAACCGCGAGACCGAAGCCATGCGCGACGGCTCCGACGCCGTGTCCGACTGGCCGCTGCTCAACGCCCTGCTGAACACCGCCAGCGGCGCCACCTGGGTTTCGCTGCACCACGGCGGCGGCGTGGGCATGGGCTTCTCCCAGCACTCGGGCATGGTGATCGTCTGCGACGGCACCGACGAGGCCGCCGCGCGCATCGCCCGCGTACTGACCAACGACCCGGGTACCGGCGTGATGCGCCATGCCGACGCCGGCTACCAGATTGCGATTGATTGCGCCAAGGAGCAGGGCCTGAACCTGCCGATGATCACCGGCAAGTAATTCAGCAGTCCAGGACCAGGGAGGGGGCCGCCGCACGGCGTGGTGCGGCGGCCCGGTCCGTAGAGATGTACATCGACCGACAAGAATTCCCTTCGGGAGAACAATAACGATGTCCCAGGCCAGTGATAGCTCCAAACCCCTGATCGAGGTGCGCTCGATCAACTACATTCCCGAGGCCGAGCGCCACGGCAAGCTCTACAGCCAGTTCACCCTGTGGTTGGGCGCCAACCTGCAGATCACCGCCATCGTCACCGGCGCCCTGGCCGTGGTGCTGGGTGGCGACGTGTTCTGGTCGCTGATCGGCCTGCTGATCGGCCAACTGCTGGGTGGTGGCGTGATGGCGCTGCATGCGGCGCAGGGGCCGAAGCTCGGCCTGCCGCAGATGATCTCCAGCCGCGTGCAGTTCGGTGTCTACGGCGCAGCCATCCCGATCGTGCTGGTGTGCCTGATGTACCTGGGCTTCACCGCCACCGGAACGGTGCTTTCCGGCCAGGCGCTGGGCCAGCTGTTCGGCGTCAGCGACAGCGTCGGCATCCTGATGTTCGCCAGTGTCATCGTGCTGGTGACCGTGCTCGGCTACCGGGTGATCCATGTCATCGGCCGCATCGCCAGCGTCATCGGCGTGATCGCCTTCGTCTACCTGTTCAGCCGCCTGATGAGCCAGACCGACATCAGTGCGCTGTTGGAAATCCGCCACTTCAGCTGGAGCAGCTTCCTGCTCGCGGTGTCCCTGGCGGCCTCCTGGCAGATCGCCTTCGGCCCCTACGTCGCCGACTACTCGCGTTACCTGCCGAGCAAGACGTCGTCGGTGAAGACCTTCCTCGCCGTCGGCGCAGGTTCGGTGATCGGTGCGCAAGTGGCGATGATCTTCGGCGTGTTCGCTGCGGCCGGGGCCAACGGGCAATTCGCCGGCCATGAAGTGGCCTATATCGTCGGCCTGAGCGGCAGTGGCGCCGTCGCCGCGCCGCTGTACTTCAGCATCGCCTTCGGCAAGATCACCATCTCGACGCTGAACTCCTACGGCAGCTTCATGTGCATCGCCACCGTGATCAGCGGCTTCCGTGGCCACCTGGAAGTGTCGCGCCTGCAGCGGCTGGTGTTCGTCCTGCTGATCGTGGGCGCCGCGACCCTGATCGCGCTGCTCGGCCAGCACTCGTTCCTCGGCGCGTTCAAGTCGTTCATCCTCTTCCTGCTGGCCTTCTTCACCCCGTGGAGCGCGGTCAACCTGGTGGACTACTACTGCATCACCCGTGAGCACTACGACGTGCCGGCGCTGGCCGACCCCGATGGCCGCTACGGTCGCTGGAACATCCCCGGCATCAGCGTCTACGTGATCGGTGTGCTGGTGCAGCTGCCGTTCATCTCCACCAAGTTCTACACCGGCCCGCTGGTGGACGCCCTCGGTGGCGTGGATATCTCCTGGATCATCGGCCTCGTGGTTCCGGCCGTTCTCTATTACCTGGTCGCCCGGCGCGTTACGCGGGCAGTACCGGACCGGCTGATCCTGCCGGCCCGCACCTGAACAGACCGGCCGGCCGCCTGCGCAAGGAGGCGGCCCTTGCACTGCCCAACCTCATTCACGTTTAGGAGCATCAGATGAACAACACCAAGAAGACGCTGCTGGGACTGTTCCTTTCCGCCGGTCTGCTGGGCGGCACCATGGCTTCGGCCCAGGCTGCCGGCTGGTGCGAAAGTGGCAAGCCGGTGAAATTCGCCGGACTGAACTGGGAGAGCGGCATGTTGCTCACCGACGTCATGCAGATCATCCTGAAGAACGGCTACGGCTGCGAAACCGACAGCCTGCCGGGCAACTCCATCACCATGGAACAGGCCCTGGCCAACAACGACATTCAGGTCTTCGGTGAAGAGTGGATCGGCCGCAGCGACGCCTGGAACAAGGCCGCCGCCGCCAACAAGGTGGTCGGCGTGGGCGCCCCCATCGTCGGCGCCACCGAAGGCTGGTACGTGCCGCGCTTCGTGATCGAAGGCGACAAGGCGCGTGGCATCGAAGCCAAGGCACCGAACCTGAAGGCCGTGACCGACCTTGGACAGTACGCCGAGCTGTTCCGCGACCCGGAAGAGCCGGGCAAGGGCCGCTTCTACAACTGCCCGGCCGGCTGGACCTGCGAGCTGGAGAACTCCGAGATGCTGAAGAAATACGGCCTCGAGGACAAATACACCAACTTCCGTCCCGGCACCGGCCCGGCCCTGGATGCCGCCGTGCTGTCGAGCTACAAGCGCAAGGAGCCTATCCTCTTCTACTACTGGTCGCCGACGCCGCTGATGGGCCAGGCCGACCTGGTGAAGCTGGATGAACCGGGTGTGAACAAGGACGTGAAGATCCAGGTCGGTCTGTCGAAGACCTTCCACGATCAGGCGCCGGAGCTGGTGGCCGTGCTGGAGAAGGTCAATCTGCCGATCGACCTGTTGAACCAGAACCTGGCGAAGATGGCCAAGGAGAAACTCACCTCCGAGCAACTGGCCAAGTCCTTCCTCAAGGAGCACCCGGAAGTGTGGACCACCTGGGTCAGCGAGGACGCTGCGAAGAAGGTCCAGGCTGCGCTCTGACGCCGCCGAATCCGGGGGCCGCTAGCACGGTCCCCGGTGATGCCCACTCCTGACGAGTACGTGCCATGTTCCCCGAACGCTTCACCTTCTCCATCGCCGACTGGGTCAACGGTTGGGTCGATGCCCTGGTCACCAATTACGGTGACGTGTTTCGCCACATCTCCGATACCCTGCTTTGGGCCATCGTCAACCTGGAAGGCGTGCTGCGGGCCACTCCCTGGTGGCTGATGCTGGCCATCGTCGCCGGCATCGCCTGGCACGCCACCCGGCGCATCCTGCCGACCGTCGTGATCGTCGGACTGCTGTTCCTGGTGGGCGCCGTGGGTCTGTGGGACAAGCTGATGCAGACCCTCGCGCTGATGATGGTCGCGACGATCATCTCGGTGCTGATCGGCATCCCGCTGGGCATCGTTGCCGCGCGTAGCGATCGCTTTCGCGCCGTGCTGCTGCCGCTCCTGGACATCATGCAGACCATGCCCAGCTTCGTGTACCTGATCCCGGTGCTGATGCTGTTCGGCCTGGGCAAGGTACCGGCGATCTTCGCCACCGTGATCTACGCCGCACCGCCGCTGATCCGCCTGACCGACCTGGGCATCCGCCAGGTCGACCGCGAAGTGATGGAAGCCATCACCGCCTTCGGCGCCAACCGCCGCCAGCAACTGTTCGGTGTGCAGCTGCCGCTGGCGCTGCCGAGCATCATGGCCGGCATCAACCAGACCACCATGATGGCCCTGTCGATGGTGGTCATCGCCTCGATGATCGGTGCCCGCGGCCTGGGCGAGGACGTGCTGGTAGGCATCCAGACCCTCAACGTCGGCAAGGGCCTGGAAGCGGGTCTGGCCATCGTCATCCTCGCCGTGGTCATCGACCGCATCACCCAGGCTTACGGCCGCTCGCGCCACCATGAGGCCAGCAAATGAGCAAGATCCAGGTCAAGAACGTCTACAAGATCTTCGGCGCCAAGGCCGACGCTGCGCTGGGGATGATCCGCCAGGGCAAGAGCAAGGCCGAGGTGCTGGCCGCCACCGATTGCGTGGTTGGCGTCAACGATCTCTCGCTGTCCATCGAGGCCGGGGAAATCTTCGTCATCATGGGCCTGTCCGGTTCCGGCAAGTCGACCCTGGTGCGCCACTTCAACCGCCTGATCGACCCCACCAGCGGGCAGATCCTGGTGGACGGCGAAGATATCCTCACCTACGACGCCGCCGCCCTGGAGAACTTCCGTCGGCGCAAGATCAGCATGGTGTTCCAGAGCTTCGGCCTGCTGCCGCACAAGAGCGTGCTCGACAACGTCGCCTACGGCCTGAAGATCCGCGGCGAGAGCAAGGCGCTATGCCAGGAGCGTGCGCTGCACTGGATCGCCACCGTGGGCCTGAAGGGCTACGAGAAGTCCTACCCGCACCAGCTCTCCGGCGGCATGCGGCAAAGGGTTGGCCTGGCCCGCGCACTGGCCGCCGACACCGACATCATCCTCATGGACGAAGCCTTCAGCGCCCTCGACCCGCTGATCCGCGCCGACATGCAGGACCAACTGCTGGAGCTGCAGAAGACCTTGCACAAGACCATCGTCTTCATCACCCACGACCTCGATGAAGCCGTGCGCATCGGCAACCGCATCGCCATCCTCAAGGACGGCCAGCTGATCCAGGTCGGCGCGCCGACCGACATCCTGCACAAGCCCGCCGACGAGTACGTCGACCGCTTCGTCCAGCGCCGCGTCGCGGCGATCTAACGCCATTTACCGGCGGGGAAGGGGGCTTCCCCGCCTACAGGAGTTCCGCATGTCGTCCTCTTCCACCATCACCTTCGGCAACGGCCCGCTGCGCTGGCAGGACCTGGTCGCGGTGGCGCGCCACGGCGCGCGCCTGCAACTGTCGACGGCGGCCTGGGCGCGCATCGACAACGCCCACGGCATCGTCGAACGCATCGTCAGCCGGGGTGAGCGGGCCTATGGCATCAGCACTGGGCTGGGCGCGCTGTGCAACGTGGTGCTGCAGGGCGAGCAACTGGCGCAACTGTCGCGCAACACCTTGCTCAGCCATGCCTGCGGCGTGGGCGAGCCGCTGAGGGACGAGCAGACCCGCGCGATCATCGCTGCCGCCATCGGCAACTACAGCCACGGCAAGTCCGGCCTGCACCGCCGCGTGGTGGAAGCCCTGCTGGCGCTGCTCAACCACGGCATCACCCCACGCGTGCCATCCCAGGGCTCGGTGGGTTACCTGACCCACATGGCCCACGTTGGCGTGGCGCTGCTGGGTATCGGGGACGTGAGCTATCGCGGCGAAGTCGTTCCCGCGGCCCGCGCCCTGGCTGCTGAAGGCCTGGAGCCGGTGCAACTGGGCGCCAAGGACGGGCTCTGCCTGGTCAACGGCACGCCGTGCATGACCGGCCTGAGCTGCCTCGCCCTGGACGACGCGACGCGCCTGAGCCAGTGGGCCGACGTCATCGGCGCCATGAGCTTCGAAGCCCTGCGCGGGCAGATCGACGCCTTCGACGCCGAGATCATCGCGCTCAAGCCGCACCCGGGCATGCAGAAGGTCGGCGCCAACCTGCGCGCGCTGCTCGAAGGCAGCGAAGTGATCGCCGCCAGCAAGGGCATCCGCACCCAGGACGCCCTGAGCATTCGCTCCATGCCGCAGATCCATGGCGCCTGCCGCGACCAGTTGGAGCACGCGGCGAAGCAGATCGAGACCGAGCTCAATTCCGCCACCGACAACCCGCTGGTGCTGGGCACGCCGGACGACTACCGCGTGGTGTCCCAGGCCAACCCCCACGGCGAATCCGTGGCCATGGCCGCCGACCTGCTGGCGATTGCGGTGGCCGAGCTGGGCGGCGTTGCCGAGCGCCGCCTGGACCGCCTGATCAACCCGCTGGTCAGCGGTCTGCCGGCCTTCCTGGTCAGCCAGCCGGGCGTCAACTCGGGAATGATGATCGTGCAGTACGTCGCCGCCTCCCTGGCCGGCGAGAACCGCCAGCTGGCGCAACCGGCGGTGGTCGACAACTACGTCACGTCCGGCCTGCAGGAAGACCACCTGAGCTTGGGCACCAGCGCTGCGCTCAAACTAGGCCGGGCCATCGACAATACCCGACGTATCCTTGCCATCGAATACCTGCTGGCCGCCCAGGCCTTCGAATTCCTCAAGCCGCAGCGCTTCGGCGCCGGCACTGACTGCGCCTGGAGCCTGCTGCGCGAACAGGTACCGGCCTACGACAGCGACCGCTGGCTGGCGCCGGACATCGACCGCGCCACCGCGCTGCTGGCCGACCCGGCGGCGCTGCAAGGCGTCGGCGCGAGCATCGGGAGACTGCAATGAAACACCTCTGGCACCACTGTCACGCGGCGACCATGAAGGGCGGTCGCTACGCCATCATCGAGGACGCTGCGATCATCACCGAAGGTGATCGCATCGCCTGGATCGGCCCGCGCGCCGAACTGCCCGAGCGACCCGCACAGAGCACCGACCTGGGCGGCGCCTGGGTCACGCCTGGCCTCATCGACTGCCATACCCACCTGGTGTTCGGTGGTGATCGCAGCGGCGAATTCGAGCAGCGCCTGAATGGCGTCAGCTACGCCGAGATCGCCGCCGCCGGTGGCGGTATCGCCAGTACCGTACGCGCCACCCGCGAGGCCAGCGAGGACGAGCTGCTGGCCAGCGCCATCAAGCGCGCCCGCCCACTGCTGGCCGATGGCGTGACCGTGCTGGAAGTGAAATCCGGCTACGGCCTGGATCTGGAAAGCGAGCGCCGCATGCTGCGCGTGGCCCGCCGGCTGGAGCAGGAACTGCCGGTGACCGTGCGCACCACCTGCCTGTCGGCCCATGCGCTACCCCCGGAATACGCCGGCCGCGCCGATGAGTACATCGACCGTATCTGCACCCACATCCTCCCGGTACTGGCCGAGGAAGGGCTGGTGGACGCGGTGGACGCCTTCTGCGAACACCTGGCGTTCTCTCCGGCGCAGGTCGAGCGGGTGTTCCAGGCCGCCCAGCGCCTGGGCCTGCCGGTGAAACTGCACGCCGAGCAACTGTCGTCGCTGCACGGCTCCACCCTGGCCGCACGCTACGGCGCGTTGTCCGCCGACCACCTCGAATTCATGGACGAAAGCGACGCCATCGCTATGGCCGAGGCCGGCACCGTTGCGGTGCTGCTGCCGGGCGCCTTCTTCGTACTGCGCGAAACCCAGTTGCCGCCGATGGACGCCCTGCGCAAGCACGGCGTGAACATCGCCATCGCCAGCGACCTCAACCCCGGCACCTCGCCGGCGTTGTCCCTGCGCCTGATGATGAACATGGCCTGCACATCTTTCCGCCTGACGCCGGAAGAAGCGCTGGCCGGCGTCACGCTCAACGCTGCGCGCGCCCTGGGCATGGCCGACAGCCACGGCAGCCTGGAAGCGGGCAAGGTCGCCGATTTCATCGCCTGGGACATCCAGCGTCCCGCCGAACTGGCCTACTGGCTCGGCGGCGACCTGCCCAAGCGCATCATTCGTCACGGCGAAGAGCTGTGATGTTGCTCTTTGTAGGAGCGAGCTTGCTCGCGAACAGCCCCGCTGCGGAGATGGGTTCGCGAGCAAGCTTGCTCCTACGAAAAATGATTACATCTCGCTGGGTCTGGAGATAGCACCCCATGGATAACGTTCTCGAATTCAAACGCGGCCGCGTCCCCCTGCTGATCAGCATGCCGCACCCCGGCACCCGCCTGACCCCGGCGGTGGAAGCCGGTCTGGTCGACGAAGCCCGCGAACTGGCCGATACCGACTGGCACATTCCCCAGCTCTACGCCTTCGCCGAAGAGTTGGGCGCCAGCACCCTGGCTGCCGGCTACTCGCGTTACGTCATCGACCTCAACCGCCCGGCCGACGATAAGCCGCTGTACAGCACCGCCACTACCGGCCTCTACCCGGACACCCTGTTCGACGGCCGCCCGCTGTTCAAGGACGGCCAGACTCCGTCACCCGAGGAGCGTGCGCGTTACCTGGCCGAAGTCTGGACCCCTTATCACCAGACCCTGGCCGACGAGCTGGCGCGCCTGAAGGCCGAATTCGGCTACGCGCTGCTGTGGGATGCCCACTCGATCGCCTCGGTGATCCCCCACCTGTTCGACGGCAAGCTGCCGGACTTCAACATCGGCACCAACAGCGGCGCCAGCTGTGACGCGGAGCTGGCCGAGCGACTGGTAGCGGTCTGCGCCGACGCGCCTGCCTATCTCCACATCCTCAACGGCCGCTTCAAGGGCGGGCATATCACCCGCCACTATGGCCAGCCGCAGGACAACGTGCACGCGGTGCAGTTGGAGCTCGCGCAGTGCAACTACATGGATGAGCAGGCGCCCTTCGGCTACCGCGAAGACCTCGCCGCGCCCACCGCCCAGGTGCTCCGGCGCATGCTGGAAACCTTCATCGCCTGGGGTCGCGAACGCTACGGGCGCTGAGTTTACGCAGCTTCCTGCCTCGCCGGGGGTTGTCGGCGCGGCGCCGCTGGACCACGCATCCCGGCGGCGTTTCCCCGGGGCGGCAGGGGGCTGTCTTTTATTCGAAGCGGTGCTGCGCCAGTTGTCCCTCGGCATGCCGCACCAGCATCTCCAGGAGCAGCGCCTGGGTGTGTGGTGGCGTTTCGTCGGCGCGCGTAAGGGCATAGAGGGTCACCTTCACGGTGGGCGACAAGGTGCGTTGCACCGTCAGGCGCTCGTCCGCGCCCAGCGCAGTGAAGGGATCGACCAGCGCCAATCCCGTCCCGGCTTCCACCAGCGTGCGCGCCAGTGCGTAGGTCTGCACCGCGATACGCACACGCGGCGGCGGTTCGATATTCGCCAGGTGGCCTTCCAGGCGGGCGGACAGCGGATCGGAAGTGGACAGTCCGATCATCGGTTCGCCCGCCAGTTCGCCCAGTGTCAGGGGTTTGCCCAGGCGTTCCTCAGGCCAGTGCCCGCTCGGCGCCAAGGCCACCAGCGGGCCGCTGGCGATGGGCTGCGAGCGCAGGCCGGGGTGGTCGGTCTGCTGCAGGGTCAGGGCGAGGTCGAGCTCGCGCATCAGCAGGTTCTGGATCAGCTCGCGGGAATGTTGGGTGGCCAGCTCGCAACTGCTTTGCGGATAGCGGTCGGTCCATTCGCGGATCACCGGCGGCAGTAGCGACAGCGCCATGGCCGGCGTGGCGCCCACGCGCAGGCGGTTCTCCGGCTGGCCGCGCAGGCTCTGCGCCAGACGGCGCACGCCCTGCAGGCTTTCGCTGACCTTGGCCACTTCGCGCTCCAGTTCCAGCGCCTCGGGCGTTGCCTGCAGTTTTCCGCGTACGCGCAGGAACAGCGGGAAGCCCAGTTGCTGCTCGGCGTGCTGCAGCACCTTGGTCACCGCCGGTTGGGAAACGTGCAGCAACTGCGCGGCGCCGCTGACCGAGCCGGTCTCGCGGATGGCCTGGAACACTTCGATATGGCGCAGGCGCATGGGTCTCCCCCTTGTATGAATAACGAACGTGTATAACGCAAGGTTATGGGTTGCCCATCTTTATTCATTGTTCGCCGCCTGTCATCCGGCCCTAAGGTCGAGGCCTGGAATCTCTCGGGTGGTGGGGCGGAAATGGCACAGCGGGTTTGCATCATCGGCGCGGGCGTGGTCGGACTGGCCACCGCCCAGGCGCTGGTCCTCGAAGGATTCGACGTCACCGTGCTGGAGGCGCGCGATGCGGCCGGGCTGGAAACCAGCTTCGCCAACGGTGGCCAGTTGTCCTACCGCTATGTGGCGCCGCTGGCCGATGCCGGCGTACCGCAGCAGGCGCTGGGTTGGCTGCTGCGCGGGGACTCGCCGCTGCGCCTGCGCCCGCGCCTGGACCCGGCGCAGTGGCGCTGGCTGATGGAGTTCACGGCGGCCTGCCGGCGTTCGGTGAACCAGGCCAACGCCAAGCATCTGCTGCGCCTGGCGCTGTTCAGCCAGGCGACGCTGGCGCAGTGGCGAGAAATCGGTCTGGACGGCTTCGATTGGCGGCGTAACGGCAAGCTGGTGGCCTTTCGCGACGCAGGCAGCTTCCGCAGCGCTCGGCAGAACCTGTCCGATCCCTCCGCGCAGTTCGTGCTCTCGGCGCAGCAGTGCCGTGAGTTGGACCCGGCACTGGAGCGTGCGCCCTTTGTGGGTGGCATCCACACGCCGGACGAGGAGGTCGCCGATTGCTTCCTGTTCTGCCAGCGGCTGGCCGAGCGGCTTCAGGCGTCCGGGCGTTGCCGTCTGCTCTACGCCCACCCGGCTTCGCGGCTGCTCCTGCGTAATGGTGCCGTGGCGGGTGTCGAGGCGGGCGGGGAGAGCTTCGAGGCCGATCACGTCGTGCTCGCCGCCGGCTATCGCAGCGCGGCCCTGCTGCCGGGCGGGCCGCGCCTGCCGCTCTATCCGCTCAAGGGCTACAGCCTGACCGCGCCGATCCGCGCCGGCGACCGCGCGCCCGACGTGAGCCTCACCGATTACGACCGCAAGGTGGTCTATGCACGTATCGGCGATCGCCTGCGCATTGCCGCCATGGTCGATATCGTCGGCTTCGATCCGCGCCTGGAGCCCAAGCGGCTGGCGCTGATCCGCCAGCAGGCGGTGGATACCCTGCCCGACGCCTGCGACTACGGCGCCGCCATCGAATGGGCCGGCATGCGCCCGGCGACGCCCACGGGTGTGCCACTGGTGGGCGCCTGCGGGCCGCGCGGGCTTTGGCTGAATATTGGCCACGGTGCGCTCGGCTTCACCCTGGCCTGCGGCAGCGCGCAGCTCATCGCCGCACAAATCGCCGGGCGCCGCCCCGGCATCGATACCCAGGGCCTGACGCCCCAGCGTCTGGCCAGCTGATTTCGCGAATCTGGAGATTGACCATGCAACTTACCCGAATCGCCACCAACGACCGCCTCTCCGGCGCTATGGTCTTCGGCTCGCTGGTGTTCCTCTCCGGGCAGGTGCCTGCCCAAGCCACCGATATCCGGGGGCAAACCGAGGAAGTGCTGGCGAAGATCGACGCGCTGCTGGCCGAGGCCGGCACCGACAAGGCGAATATTCTCAGCGCGACCATCTACCTCAAGGACATCACGACCGACTTCGAGGCCATGAACGGCGTGTGGTCGGACTGGCTGCCAGCCGGTTGCGCACCGACCCGCACCACGGTGCAGGCCTTGCTGGCGCGGCCGCAGGTTCTGGTGGAAATCACGGTGATCGCCGCCAGGCCCTGAACCTCAACCTGACTCACAACAACAAGAAGGATCAAACCCATGAAACGATTTGCACTGGGAATGCTGGCGGCGTCCAGCCTGGTCTGCGCGCTGGCGCAGGCCGACGAGGTACTGGACGGCACGCTGAAGAAAGTCGCTGAGCGCGGCACGATAACCCTGGGTTATCGCGATGCCTCGGTGCCGTTCTCCTACCTGGGCGACAACAGTGGCCAGCCCATGGGCTACTCGGTGGACCTGGCCGGCAAGGTGGTCGAGCGCCTGAAGCAGAAGCTGGACAAACCGGACCTGAAGGTGAAGTACAACCTGGTGACCTCGCAGACGCGCATCCCGCTGGTGCAGAACGGCACCGTGGACCTGGAATGCGGCTCCACCGGCGTCACCGCGGAGCGCATGAAGCAGGTCGCCTTCTCCTACGGCTTCATCTATGTGAAGGGCCAGTTGCTGACCGCCAAGGACAGCGGCATCCACGACTTTGCCGACCTCAAGGGCAAGAACGTGGTAACCACCGCCGGCACCACCAACGAGCGCTACCTCAAGGCCTACAACGCCGAACACAACCTGGGCATGAACGTGGTCAGCGCCAAGGACCACGGCGAAGCCTTCCTCATGCTGCAGTCCGGCCGTGCGGTGGCCTTCTATATGGATGACGCCTTGCTCTACGGCGAGAAGGCCAAGGCCCGTGACCCGCACCAGTGGGTGGTGGTGGGTGAGCCGCAATCGCGGGAAATCTATGCCTGCATGGTGCGCAAGGACGATCCGCAGTTCCTCGCCCTGGTCAACCAGACGCTGGCCGATCTTTACGCCTCCGGCGAGATCAAGGGCATCTATCAGCGTTGGTTCGAGCAGCCGATCCCGCCGAAGAACCTCAACCTGGAATTCCCCATGACTGCCGAACTCCAGGCGATCATCGCCAAGCCGACCAGCGAGCCCGTGCAGTAACCCTGGTCAGCGTTGCAGGCCGAGGTGGCGGATCATCGGCTGCGCCTCGGCCAGGCGTTCCCAGACGTCGTCGAGCAATTCGGCGGGGTAGAAGGAGGGCAGGTGCGGCAGCTGCCCTCGCGGCACCCAGGCGACTTCGCGGATATCGAACTCGTCGCCACCCAGACCGTGCAGGTTGTCCAGGCTGACCCGGCCGTCCCAGGCATCGACGCGGTAGAACAGCTCCATGTGGAAGCGCCCGGCCACCGGTTCGGCGAACTCGCGCACGTACACCAGCGGGCCAACCTCCACCGCCAGCCCGGTTTCCTCCCGGCACTCGCGGCGCACCGTGTCGCGGGTGGATTCGTCCTTGTCCGACTCGAAGCCGCCGCCCGGTGGGATCCAGTACACGTCCCCGGCCACCTCGTGGCGCACCAGCAGGATGTGTTCGTCGCGCACCAGCAGGCCGGCGGCGCGAATGCGGTGTTGCAGGGGAGAAGTCATTGCCAGTCGAGCCTCGCCAGTTTCCAGTCGGAGCCTTCGCGCCACCATTCCAGTTTCACACTGTAGTGCGCGGCGCTGTCGGGGATCAGGTTCTCGGCGCCGGTGAGGGCGACCTGGGCCTGGGTGTGGCCGCGGCTGGAGTAGGTCGGGTCGAGCTGGCTGTCGCTGGAGAGGACGATCACCTTTACCTGCTGGTGGCGCAGGAACATCAGCGTCATGGTGCGCCGCGCCCAGTCGCGGTCGAACTCGCCGTTGGCGCGGAAGTCGGCATGCAGCTGATCCATCACCGCCCCGCTATTCTTGGCTTCCAGGTTGTCCTGCAATTGCTTGACGGCGGCGTCGAGTTGCACGCGAGGGTCTTCGCGACCGCAACCGGTCAACGCCACCAACAGCAATATCAGAGAAAGAAACAACTTCCGTGGCATGGCGCACTAACTCCCTTATGGGTTTTTCGCTGGCCCGAGTATCATGCCCGACACCGTGGACGCCGAAGACCTTTGATAGAGATCGCGCTACGGCAATGCGATTTTCGACAAGTCGGTGCAGGCCCTAGGATGGTTAATGGCCCGGGAGCGACCGTATGCACTGATCCAGGAGCGAGCCATGCAATCTTTGTATCCGGAAATCAAGCCTTACGCCCGCCATGAACTGGCCGTCGAGGAGCCGCACGTCCTTTATGTAGATGAAAGCGGTATGCCCGATGGATTGCCGGTTCTGTTCATCCATGGCGGCCCGGGCTCCGGGTGTGATGCCATGTCGCGCCGCTTCTTCGATCCCAACATCTACCGCATCGTCACCTTCGACCAGCGTGGCTGCGGTCGCTCCACGCCCTACGCGAGCCTGGAGAACAACACCACCTGGCACCTGGTGCAGGACATCGAGCGCATCCGCGAGCACCTGGGCATCGACAAGTGGGTGCTGTTCGGCGGCTCCTGGGGCTCGACCCTGTCACTGGCCTATGCCCAGAGCCATCCCGAGCGCGTGCTGGCGCTGATCGTGCGCGGCATCTTCCTGTGCCGCCCGCAGGAAATCCACTGGTTCTACCAGGAAGGCGCGAGCCGCCTGTTCCCCGATTACTGGGAGGACTACCTGGCCCCGATCCCGGCGGACGAGCAGGACGACCTGGTGAACGCCTTCCATCGCCGCCTGACCGGCCCCGACCAGATCGCCCAGATGCACGCCGCCCGTGCCTGGTCTACCTGGGAAGGGCGCACCGCCACGCTGCGGCCGAACCCGGCGGTGGTCGATCGTTTCTCCGACCCGCATCGCGCGCTGTCCATCGCCCGCATCGAGAACCACTACTTCGTCAACCGCGGCTTCCTGGAGCCGGACCAGCTGCTGCGCGACATGCACAAGATCGCCCACCTGCCGGGCGTGATCGTCCACGGCCGCTACGACGTGGTCTGTCCGCTGGACAATGCCTGGGCGCTGCACAAGGCCTGGCCCAACAGCGAACTGCAGATCGTCCGCGACGCCGGCCACGCGGCGAGCGAGGCGGGAATCACCGATGCGCTGGTGCGTGCGACCAATGAAATCGGCCGCCGCCTGCTGAACCTCCCGCCGGAGGCTGAATGAAGGGTTTGATCCAGCGGGTGCGTGGCGCCCGCGTCGAAGTCGAGGGTGAAGTGGTCGGTTCCATCGATCACGGCCTGCTGGTCCTGGTGGGCGTCGAGCCGCAGGACAGCGAGGAGTCGGTAAATCGTTTGTTGCACAAGCTGCTTAACTATCGAGTGTTTGGCGACGATGAAGGTAAAATGAACCTTTCGTTGAGCGATGTCGGTGGCGGTTTGTTGCTGGTTTCGCAGTTCACCCTGGCCGCGGACACCCGCAAGGGGCTTCGGCCAAGCTTTTCCAGCGCGGCGCCACCCGAAAGGGGCGCCGCGTTGTTCGATCTACTCGTGGAACAGGCACGAGCCCGTCATCCGCTGGTCGCCACGGGTCGTTTCGGCGCCAACATGCAGGTCCACCTGGTCAATGACGGGCCGGTGACCTTTCTTCTGGAGGCTTGAACGCGCGGCAGCTTGTCATAACGCCGTGGGATGATGGTTAGGGCATATGCATCTAGAACAATGCGTCTCCGGGAGTCGTAAGTACCCGTGGAAAATAACGGGGAATCATTCAGGCTCACCGGGGTCGGAATTCAATCGCCGGCAAATTGGCATCGCCTTTGCTGGCCTTATTAGTTTTGTGTTCACGGACGAGGGGGACTCGTGATTTTCCGTTCCGTTCAACAACCTCTTAGCTTCCTGCGCGTGCTGGTCGGTTCCGCTCTTGTGGCGTTGAGCACCAGCCAGGCGTGGGCTTTCAATCTTGACGACGTGGCCGAGCGCGCCAAGTCGCTGGCGGGCGAAAAGTACAGCGCACCGACCAGCAACCTGCCATCGGAATTCAGCGAAATGAAGTTCGCTGACTACCAGCAGATCCGCTTCCGCAACGAGAAGGCTTACTGGGCTGGCGACAAGACTCCCTTCAAGATCAGCTTCTATCACCAGGGCATGCATTTCGACACGCCGGTGAAGATCAACGAAGTGACCTCCACCAGCGTCAAGGAGATCAAGTACGATCCCTCGCGTTTCGACTTCGGTACGCTGAAATTCGACGCCAATGCCACCAAGGACCTGGGTTACGCCGGCTTCCGCATCCTCTATCCGATCAATTCCCCGGAAAAGCAGGACGAGATCGGCACCTTCCTGGGCGCCAGCTACTTCCGCATCATCGGCAAGGACCAGTGGTGGGGCCTGTCCGCCCGTGGCCTGGCGATGGACACCGCGCTGCCGTCCGGCGAGGAGTTCCCGCGCTTCCGCGAGTTCTGGATCGAGCATCCCAAGCCCACCGACAAGCATCTGGTGATCTTCGCCCTGCTGGATTCGCCGCGTGCCACCGGTGCGTATCGCTTCATCATCCGCCCGGGCAACGACACCGTGGTCGATGTGAAGGCGCGCGTCTTCCTGCGCGACAAGGTGTCCAAACTGGGCCTGGCGCCGCTGACCAGCATGTTCCTGTTCGGCTCCAACCAGCCGTCCGCCGAGCACAACTTCCGTCCGGAGCTGCATGACTCCACCGGCCTGCAGATCCACGCCGGCAACGACGAGTGGATCTGGCGTCCTCTGAACAACCCCAAACACCTGTCCGTCAGCGCCTACAGCGTCGAGAGCCCGAAAGGCTTTGGCCTGCTGCAGCGCGGCCGCGAGTTCTCCCGCTACGAGGACCTGGATGACCGCTACGACCTGCGCCCGTCCGCCTGGGTCGAACCGCAGGGTGACTGGGGCAAGGGCACCGTCGAGCTGGTGGAGATCCCCACTCCGGACGAAACCAACGACAATATCGTCGCCTTCTGGAACCCCGAGAAGCGTCCCGAAGCCGGCGAGCCGCTGGACTTCGCCTACCGCATGCGCTGGACCAGGGACGAAGAGGCGCTGCACGATCCGAAATCCTCCTGGGTCATGCAGACCCTGCGTTCCGTGGGTGACGTGAAGCAGAAGAACCTGATCCGCCAGCCGGACGGCAGCACCGCTCTGGTCGTCGACTTCGTCGGCCCGACCCTGAAGGCGCTGGCCGGTGATGCGCCGGTGAGCACTCAGGTAAGCACGGACGACAATGCCGAGGTCAAGGAGAACAACCTGCGCTACAACCCGGTGACCCAAGGCTGGCGTCTGACCTTGCGGATCAAGGTCAAGGATCCGAAGAAGCCGACGGAAATGCGCGCCGCGCTGGTGAATGGCGGCCAGACCATTTCCGAAACCTGGAGCTACCAGCTGCCTGCCGATGAATAACTCCACCGCTACCACCGCGCCGGTGGCCGACTACCTCGCGCACCTGCCGCTTTCGGCGGCCGAGCGTGAGCGTCTGGCCCGGGCCGGGTCCTTCAGCGAGCTGCACGAGCAGCTCGCTGGCGATGATTCCCAGAGCGACGACGTCGCGCTGGCCTCGGTCGGGGCGCGCCTGCGCCACGGCTACGGCCAGGAGCTGGACGACGCCCGGATGCTGGGTATGGACGACAACGGCCGTACCTACCTCAAGGCCGCGCCGCCGATCCAGCGCACCAAGGTCATCCCCGAACCCTGGCGCACCAACCCGCTGATTCGCGGCTGGCGTCGCCTCACCGGGCGCAGCAACCCGTCCAGACCGGTTCGCGACCTGCCCAAGGCGCGCTGGCAGCGGGTCGGCTCCTGGCGCCGTTTCATCCTGGTGCTGCTGATGCTGGGCCAGACCAGCGTCGCCACCTATTACATGAAGGGCATCCTGCCGTACCAGGGTTGGGCGTTCGTCGATCTGGAAGAGATCAACCGCCAGACCTGGCTGCAGACCCTGGAGCAGGTGCTGCCGTACCTGATCCAGTTCGGCGTGCTGACGCTGTTCGCCATCCTTTTCTGCTGGGTGTCCGCCGGCTTCTGGACCGCCCTGATGGGCTTCTGGGAACTGCTCACCGGCCGTGACCGCTACCGGATTTCCGGCAGCAGCGCCGGCAACGAGCCGATCGCCCCGGAAGCGCGTACCGCGATCGTCATGCCGATCTGCAACGAGGACGTTCCGCGGGTCTTCGCCGGCCTGCGCGCGACCTTCGAGTCGGTGGCCGCCAGCGGCGAGCTGGACCGCTTCGACTTCTTCGTGCTCAGCGACACCAACCAGCCGGACATCGCGGTGGCCGAGGAAAAGGCCTGGATCGAGCTGTGCAACGAGGCCAAGGGCTTCGGTCGCATCTTCTACCGCCGCCGCCGGCGCCGGGTGAAGCGCAAGAGCGGCAACATCGACGACTTCTGCCGTCGCTGGGGCGGCCAGTACAAGTACATGGTCGTCATGGACGCCGACAGCGTGATGAGCGGCGACTGCCTGACCAAGCTGGTGCGCCTGATGGAGGCCAACCCCGAGGCGGGCATCATCCAGACCGCGCCCAAGGCGTCGGGCATGGACACCCTATATGCGCGTATGCAGCAGTTCGCCACCCGCGTGTACGGCCCGCTGTTCACCGCCGGCCTGCACTTCTGGCAGTTGGGCGAGTCGCACTACTGGGGCCACAACGCGATCATCCGCATGAAGCCCTTCATCGAGCACTGCGCCCTGGCGCCGTTGCCGGGCAAGGGCTCCTTCGCCGGTGCGATCCTCTCCCACGACTTCGTCGAAGCCGCGCTGATGCGCCGCGCCGGCTGGGGCGTGTGGATCGCCTACGACCTGGAAGGCAGCTACGAGGAATTGCCGCCCAACCTGCTGGACGAGCTCAAGCGCGACCGCCGCTGGTGCCACGGCAACCTGATGAACTTCCGCCTGTTCCTGGTCAAGGGCATGCACCCGGTGCACCGTGCGGTGTTCCTCACCGGCGTGATGTCCTACCTGTCGGCGCCGCTGTGGTTCTTCTTCCTGGTGCTGTCCACCGCGCTGCTGGCGGTGCACCAGTTGATGGAGCCGCAGTACTTCCTCGAGCCGCGCCAGTTGTTCCCGATCTGGCCGCAGTGGCACCCGGAAAAGGCCATCGCCCTGTTCTCCACCACCCTGACCCTGCTGTTCCTGCCCAAGCTGCTCAGCGTCATGCTGATCTGGGCCAAAGGCGCCAAGGGCTACGGCGGCGTGATCAAGGTGACCCTGAGCATGCTCCTGGAGATGCTCTTCTCCGTGCTGCTCGCCCCGGTACGCATGCTCTTCCACACCCGCTTCGTGCTGGCCGCGTTCCTTGGCTGGGAAGCGCAGTGGAAGTCGCCGCAGCGTGACGACGATGACACCCCGTGGAGCGAGGCGATCCGCCGCCACGGCCTGCAGACCCTGCTGGGCCTGTGCTGGGCGCTGCTGGTGGCCTGGCTCAACCCGCGTTTCCTGTGGTGGCTGTCGCCCATCGTCGGCGCCCTGATGCTGTCGATCCCGGTCTCGGTGATCAGCAGCCGGGTCAAGCTGGGCCTGGCCTCGCGCGATGAAAAGCTGTTCCTCATCCCCGAGGAGTACGACACCCCGCGCGAACTGCGTGCTACCGACGAGTACACCTACCAGAACCGCTGGCAGGCGCTGAAGGACGGTTTCGTCCGCGCCGCCGTCGACCCGGTGCTCAACGCCCTGGCCTGCGCCATGGGTACGGCCCGCCACGGCAAGGCCGATTCCATCGAGGCGATGCGCGCCGAGCGCGTTCAGAGGGCGCTGGATGCCAGCCCCGAGCAACTGGACGGCAGCCTGCGCCTGGCGCTGCTGAGCGATCCGGTTGCGCTGTCGCGCCTGCACCTGGCGCTCTGGCAGGGCAACAAGGAACAGTGGATCGGCCAGTGGCAGCAGTCGCTGCGGGCCGATAGTCACGCACCGGCCGTGCCGCTGGCGCCGGTCGCCGAGCAGCCCCCGCTGACGCTGCCCGCTGCGCAGTCCTGACGCTCGCTCGCCCTCGTCCCGCTGCGGACGAGGGCGGCCGGCGAGTTTCCCTGTTTTCCCCGTGCGGCGCTGCTGGTACCCTGCGCCAGCTATCCAGAAAAGATTGAGATATCAGGTGCATGGGGTAGGCTTCGCACCCTTCCGATGCACAGTGCGCTGTATTGCCCGCCGTCATGGATGCGCGATTCGATTTCTGGAACAACAAGAAGACCTTTCTATTTGCTTGGGAGTTTGGGGATGAAAAAGTACCTGGCATTGCTGGTCATGGGCGTTTGCGCCCTGGTGGGCGTGGCCTCGGCGCAGGCTGGCGCCATCGATGAAGCGGCCAAGCGCGGCACCCTGCGCGTGGGCATGGACCCGACCTACATGCCGTTCGAGATGACCAACAAGCGCGGTCAGATCGTCGGCTTCGAGGTGGACCTGCTCAAGGCCATGGCCAAGGCCATGAACGTCAAGCTGGAACTGGTTTCCACCAGCTACGACGGCATCATCCCGGCCCTGCTGACCGACAAGTTCGACATGATCGGCTCGGGCATGACCCTGACCCAGGAACGCAACCTGCGCCTGAACTTCTCCGATCCCTTCATCGTGGTTGGCCAGACCCTGCTGATCCGCAAGGACCTGGAAGGCACCATCAAGTCCTACAAGGACCTGAACGATGCGAAGTACCGCATCACCTCCAAGATCGGCACCACCGGTGAGTTCGTCGCCAAGAAGCAGCTCTCCAAGGCCCAGTACCACGGCTTCGACAACGAGCCCGAAGCGGTCATGGACGTGGTCAACGGCAAGGCCGACGCCTTCATCTACGATTCGCCCTACAACGTCGTGGCCGTCAACAAGTTCGGCGCCGGCAAGCTGGTCTTCCTGGACCAGCCGTTCACCTACGAGCCGCTGGCTTTCGGCCTGAAGAAGGGCGATTACGACTCGATCAACTTCATCAACAACTTCCTCAAGCAGATCCACGAAGACGGCACCTACGATCGTCTGCATGACAAGTGGTTCAAGAGCACCGACTGGCTGAAGGACATGGAGTAATCCGCGTCTGACGCTGGTTCACCCGACGCGCAGGCCCCGGCCTGCGCGTTCGCATTTTCACGGTAGAGATTCGTGGCTAGAACGAAACGCGCAACCTGGCCCTGGCATGGGCTGACCGGCCTGATCATCCTGCTGATCGGCTTCGGGCTTTGGTACTCCACTTCGCTGATTTCCTACGAGTGGCGCTGGAATCGCGTCCCGCAGTACTTCGCCTACCAGGCGGAGGAGCCGCAGCGGGCCGAGGGCATCTCGCGGGTGGAGAAGATCGAACAGACCGGGCACGACGCGCGCGTCACCCTGCAGGGCGAGGATGGCCAGCAGCAGGTGCTGAGCGTGGCCGCCGACAGCCTGCAGTTCGCCGAGAATGACGATGTCGCCGAGGGCGATGTGGTCGGCGTGCAGCGCCATTGGGCGGCCGGGCCGTTGGCCTGGGGCCTGTGGACCACGCTGTGGATCTCCTTCATCTCCGGCGCCATCGGCCTGCTGATCGGCCTGCTGGCTGGTCTCTGCCGCCTGTCGAAGAACCCGACCCTGCACGACCTGTCGACCCTCTACGTCGAGCTGGTGCGTGGCACGCCGCTACTGGTGCAGATTTTCATCTTCTACTTCTTCATCGGCACGGTGCTGAACCTGTCCCGCGAGTTCGCGGGTGTGGCCGCGCTGGCGCTGTTCACCGGTGCCTATGTGGCCGAGATCGTCCGTGCCGGCGTGCAGTCCATCGCCCGTGGCCAGGACGAGGCGGCGCGATCCCTGGGCCTGAACGCCGCGCAGTCGATGCGCCATGTGATCCTGCCGCAGGCCTTCAAGCGCGTGCTGCCACCGCTGGCCGGGCAGTTCATCAGTCTGGTGAAGGACACCTCGCTGGTCTCGGTAATCGCCATCACCGAACTGACCAAGAGCGGCCGCGAGGCGATCACCACCTCGTTCTCCACCTTCGAAATCTGGTTCTGCGTCGCGGCGCTCTACCTTGTGATCAACCTGCCGCTGTCGCACCTGGCAGGCCGTCTGGAACGGAGGCTCGGCCAAAGTGATTGAAGTTCGTAACCTGACCAAGGTCTTCGATACCCGCGGCCAAGTCGTTCGTGCGGTCGATGACGTGACTACTGGCGTGGCCAAGGGGGAAGTGGTGGTGGTGATCGGCCCGTCCGGCTCGGGCAAGTCCACCTTCCTGCGCTGCCTGAATGGTCTGGAGGAGTTCGATTCCGGCTCGGTGAGCATCGACGGCGTCGACCTGGCCAACCCCAAGACCGACATCAATGCCTACCGCCGCGAAGTCGGCATGGTGTTCCAGCACTTCAACCTGTTCCCGCACATGACCGTGCTGGAGAACCTGTGCCTGGCGCAGAAAGTCGTGCGCAAGCGCGGCAAGGCCGAGCGTGAGGAGAAGGCCAAGGCGCTGCTGGCCAAGGTCGGCATCGGCCAGAAGGCCAACGAGTACCCCTCGCGCCTCTCCGGTGGCCAGCAGCAGCGCGTGGCCATTGCCCGTGCGCTGTGCATGGATCCGAAGGTGATGCTGTTCGACGAGCCGACCTCGGCGCTCGACCCGGAGATGGTCGGCGAGGTGCTGGATGTGATGAAAACCCTGGCCGTGGAAGGCATGACCATGGTCTGCGTCACCCACGAAATGGGATTCGCCCGCGAAGTTGCCGACCGCGTGCTGTTCTTCGATCACGGCAAGCTGCTGGAGGACGCGCCGCCCGCGCAGTTCTTCGCCCAGCCCCAGGACCCGCGTGCGCAGACTTTCCTGCGGCAGGTGCTCTGAGGTTCGGTGCCGTTGGGCAAAAAGCCGCCTTCGGGCGGCTTTTTTGTGCTTGTTCGGTGTGCGAGGGCGCGGCTCTTGTAGGAGCGAGCTTGCTCGCGAACAAGCTCCGCTGCGGACTCAGTTCGCGGGCAATCTCGCTCCTACGAAAAGCCTTCCGGTATCCAGGGAGCCCCATAACTCCCGGGCAAAAAGAAACCGCCCCGAAGGGCGGTCTCTCTAATCAGCATCAGTCGCGGTTGCGGGTCAGCAGCGCCGGACGCTCGGTCTTGCGGCGCGGTTCCAGTTCTTCCAACTGCTCGGCAGTGGGGAAGCGGTCGCTGCGGACCAGGTCGCGCTTGTTGATCACCACCGGCTGGCGGGTAGGCTTGGCGGCGCCGTACTCGCTCGGCTCGCGCAGCGGGGCATCGTTCATCCGCGAGGCCGGAGCCTTGCCGCCGCGCTTGCGCTGACCTGGCTTACCCTGGCCGTTGCCGCTCTGGCCTTGGCCCTGACCGCGACCGCTGCCATTGGGCTTCTTCGCGGCCCGGCCCTGACCTTGACCCTGGCCACGGTTCTGACCGTTGCCCTGGCCGCCGCCCTGACCACCCTGGCCGCGGGCGCGCTGTTGGCCCTGACCCTGGTTCTGGCCTTGGCCCTGTCCGCCACGGCGGCGCTGTCCGCGCGGCTGGTCCTTGTCCGGGAAGGGGCTGACGTAGTCGGCGCGGTTGCCGAAGTTGTCGAAATCGTCGTCGAGGAATTCTTCCGGGTCGCGGTCCGGATCGACCTTCGGCGCGCGCGGGGGCTTGGGCTGCTGCTGTTGGCGGCCCTGTCCCTGCTGGCGCGGCTGAGCATTGGTGTTGGACTGGGCGTCGCTGCCCTGGCCTTCACCCTTCTTCTTGCCACGTCCACCACGGCGGCGGCGCTTGCCGGCGGGCTTGTCGCCTTCAGCGGCTTCGCCGGCAGCGGGAGCGGCGGCGTTCTGCTGCTCCTCGGCCTGCGGTTGCTGGGGCTTTTCCTTGCTGCGGTCCTTGCGCTCGCCACGCTTGGCCTTGTCCTTGCGCGGCTGGCGCTGGGTGGCTTCCTTGGGTTCGGGCAGCTGGACTTCCGGCAGCACGGCGTCGGGGTCGAAGCCCTGCATATCGCCGTCGGGGATGCGCTGCTTGGTCAGGCGCTCGATGGCCTTGAGCAGCTTGTCTTCGTCCGGCGCCACCAGGGAGATGGCCTCACCGGTACGACCCGCGCGGCCGGTACGGCCGATACGGTGGACGTAGTCTTCCTCGACGTTCGGCAACTCGTAGTTGACCACGTGGGGCAGCTGGTCGATGTCCAGGCCGCGGGCGGCGATGTCGGTGGCGACCAGAATGCGCACGTCATTGGCCTTGAAGTCGGCCAGGGCTTTGGTGCGCGCGTTCTGGCTCTTGTTGCCGTGGATCGCGGCGGCCGGCAGGCCGTGCTTGGTCAGGTATTCGGCCAGGCGGTTGGCGCCGTGTTTGGTGCGGGTGAACACCAGCACCTGTTCCCAGGCGCCTACGGTCACCAGGTGCGCCAGCAGAACGCGCTTCTGTACGGCGGGAATGCGGAACACGCGCTGTTCGATGCGCTCGACGGTGGTGTTCGGCGGGGTGACCTCGATGCGCTCCGGGTTGTGCAGGAGCTTGTTGGCGAGGTCGACGATGTCTTTCGAGAAGGTCGCCGAGAACAGCAGGTTCTGGCGCTTGGGCGGCAGCTTGGCGAGGACCTTCTTCACGTCGTGGATGAAGCCCATGTCGAGCATGCGGTCGGCTTCATCGAGAACCAGGATTTCCACGTGGGACAGGTCGATGCTGCCCTGGCCGCACAGGTCGAGCAGGCGACCGGGGCAGGCGACGAGCACGTCGACGCCCTTGGAGACGGCCTGGACCTGCGGGTTCATGCCGACGCCGCCGAAGATGCAGGCGCTTTTCAGGGGCAGGTCGCGAGCGTAGACCTTGAAGCTGTCATGCACCTGGGCGGCCAGCTCGCGGGTCGGAGTCAGAACCAGGACGCGCGCCTGGCGCGGGCCGTGGCGGTGTTCGCGGTCGGGGTGACCTTCGGGGAACAGGCGCTCGAGCACCGGGAGGGCGAAGCCGCCGGTCTTGCCGGTGCCGGTCTGGGCGGCAACCATCAGGTCGCGGCCTTGCAGAACGGCGGGGATGGCGCGTTCCTGAACGGGGGTGGGGCGCGCGTAGCCGGCGGCTTCAACGGCGCCAGCCAGGGCCTCGGAGAGACCGAGGGAAGAGAAGGACATGCGGGGTTCCTGTAGGCCGGCGACCTGCCGGCTCGAGGGCGCGTGATTTCAAGCTCGGGGCGAGCGCTCAGCCGTGGGCTGGGAGCACTCCGTCCACGATACGCCGGCTTTGCGCTGGCCGGGATCGCGGACGGTAAGCCCGGAGCAATGATCCTCAGCGGGGGAGCTTGAGGTTGTTCCAGAGCGCCAGACTGGGTTCAGCCTGGTTCAGGGTGTAGAAGTGCAGACCGGGTGCGCCGCCTTCGAGGAGGCGTTCGCACATTTCGGTGATGACCTGCTCACCAAAGGCCTGGATGCTGGCGATATCGTCGCCGTAGGCTTCCAGCTGCTTGCGAATCCAGCGGGGGATTTCCGCGCCACAGGCGTCGGAGAAGCGGGCCAATTTGGTGTAGTTGGTGATCGGCATGATACCCGGTACGACCGGAATGCTGACACCAAGTTTCTCCGCACGCTCGACAAAATGGAAGTAGCTGTCGGCGTTGAAGAAGTATTGTGTGATGGCGGAGTCGGCGCCGGCTTTGACCTTGCGCACGAAATTCGCAAGATCATCCTCGAAATTGCGCGCTTGCGGGTGAACTTCCGGATAGGCGGCAACTTCGATGTGGAAATGATCGCCGGTTTCGGCGCGGATGAACTCCACCAGCTCGTTGGCGTAGCGCAGTTCGCCGCTGGCCATGCCCATGCCCGAGGGCAGGTCGCCGCGCAGGGCGACGATGCGGCGGATGCCGGCGTCCTTGTAATGGGCGAGCAGGGCGCGCAGTTCGGCCTTGGTGTCGCCAACGCAGGACAGGTGCGGGGCGGTGGGGATCTGCACTTCACCGTCGAGCTGCAGCACGGTGCTCAGGGTGCGGTCGCGGGTCGAGCCGCCGGCGCCGTAGGTGCAGGAGAAGAAGTCAGGCTTGTACGCGGCCAGCTGGCGCGCGGTGGCCATCAGTTTTTCGTGTCCGGCTTCGGTCTTGGCGGGGAAGAATTCGAAGCTGAAACGGCGTTCTTGAGACATATGGAGAAGGTTCCCTTCCCAGCGTCAAGCGTCAGCCTTCAAGCTGCAAGCCGGGCTGGCCCGGCTTGCAGCTTGTGGCGTGCAGCTTGCGGCTGCTCTTAGTAACGGTAGGTGTCCGGCTTGAACGGGCCTTCCACGGTCACGCCGATGTAGTCGGCCTGCTGCTTGGTCAGCTGGGTGACCACGCCACCGAAGCCTTTGACCATCTCCAGCGCCACTTCTTCGTCGAGCTTCTTGGGCAGCACTTCGACGGTCAGGCGCTGGGCCTTCTCGGCGGCGGAGAGGTTGGCGAACTTCTGCTCGAACAGGTGGATCTGCGCCAGCACCTGGTTGGCGAAGGAGCCGTCCATGATGCGCGACGGGTGGCCGGTGGCGTTGCCCAGGTTCACCAGGCGGCCTTCGGCCAGCAGGATCAGGTAGTCGTCGTTGTGCGGATCGAAGCCGTCCTTGCCGGTACGGTGGATCTTGTGTACCTGCGGCTTGACCTCTTCCCAGGCCCAGGTCTTGCGCATGAAGGCAGTGTCGATCTCGTTGTCGAAGTGACCGATGTTGCACACCACGGCGCGCTTCTTCAGCGCCTTGAGCATGTTGGCGTCGCAGACGTTGACGTTGCCGGTGGTGGTGACGATCAGATCGATCTTGCCCAGCAGGGCGGCATCAACGCTGGCTTCGCTGCCGTCGTTCAGGCCGTTCTTGTACGGGGAGACGACTTCGAAGCCGTCCATGCAGGCCTGCATGGCGCAGATCGGGTCGACTTCGGAGACCTTCACGATCATGCCTTCCTGACGCAGGGACTGGGCCGAGCCCTTGCCCACGTCGCCGTAGCCGATCACCAGGGCCTGCTTGCCCGACAGCAGGTGGTCGGTGCCGCGCTTGATGGCGTCGTTCAGGCTGTGACGGCAGCCGTACTTGTTGTCGTTCTTGCTCTTGGTGACCGAGTCGTTGACGTTGATCGCCGGGACTTTCAGGGTGCCGGCCTTGAGCATGTCGAGCAGGCGGTGCACACCGGTGGTGGTCTCTTCGGTGATGCCGTGGATCTTCTCCAGCATCGCCGGGTATTTCTTGTGCAGGATCTCGGTCAGGTCACCGCCGTCGTCCAGCACCATGTTGGCGTCCCACGGCTGGCCATCCTTGAGGATGGTCTGCTCGATGCACCACTCGTATTCTTCCTCGGTCTCGCCTTTCCAGGCGAACACCGGGATGCCGGCGGCGGCGATGGCGGCGGCGGCCTGGTCCTGGGTGGAGAAGATGTTGCAGGACGACCAGCGCACTTCGGCGCCCAGCGCGGTCAGGGTCTCGATGAGCACGCCAGTCTGGATGGTCATGTGGATGCAGCCCAGGATCTTCGCGCCCTTGAGCGGCAGCTGGCCGGCGTATTTGCGGCGCAGGCCCATCAGTGCCGGCATTTCGGACTCGGCGATGATCAGCTCGCGGCGGCCCCAGGCGGCCAGGGAAATGTCGGCGACTTTGTAATCGGTGAAACCGGCAGGCGTCATGACAGCGCTCATGCGTAACTCTCCATTCGTTGTCTGCGAATGGGCGCCGTTGATGCGTTTACAACACCGGATACAGTGTTGCGCGCGCGCTCCGTTCGAGCCTGACAAGTCATGGAGTGTGACCTGCTGCAGCGCCCCTCGGACGGAAGGCGGGAGCGACCGGGAAGTCGCTTGAGCGGGCGATTATAGCGGCGCCTTGGGCATCGCCCAAGTCCGGCGTGCGCCGCCGGTCTGCCAAAGGTGATCTCCGCTGGCTTTCAGCGACGGGGCCGTGAAAACCCGGCGCTGGAAGCCAGTCAGGAGATGCTCGGTAGCGGCCCGCCTGGCGGGCCGTGCAATCAGATGACGCCGCTTTCGCGCAGCTTGCCGATGGCCGCTTCGTCCAGGCCGAGCACGCCTTCGAGAATCTCCTGGGTGTGCTGGCCGAGGGTCGGCGGAGCGTTGCGGTACTCGACGGGCGTCTCGGACAGGCGGATCGGGCTGGCCACCTGCGGCACGCTGCCGGCCAGGGGGTGCGGCAGGTCCACGCGCAGGCCGCGGGCGATCACCTGCGGATCGGCGAAGACCTGCGACAGGTCGTTGATCGGGCCGCACGGCACGCTGGCCTGCTCCAGTACGGCGATCCACTCGGCGGTGGTGCGCATCACGGTGGACTGGCGGATCAGCGGGATCAGCACGTCGCGGTGCGCTACGCGGGCCTTGTTGGTGGCGAAGCGCTCGTCGGTGGCCCATTCCGGGTGGCCCGCCAGTTCGGCGAACTTGCGGAACTGCCCGTCGTTGCCGACGGTGAGGATGAAGTCGCCGTCGGCGGTGGGGAAGTCCTGGTACGGCACGATGTTCGGGTGCGCGTTGCCCAGGCGCCGCGGCGGATTGCCGGTGGTCAGGTAGTTCAGGGTCTGGTTGGCCAGGCAGGCGACCTGTACGTCCAGCAGCGCCATGTCGATGTGCTGGCCGATACCGCTGACGTCGCGGTGGGCGAGAGCGGCGAGGATCGCGGTGGACGAGTACAGGCCGGTGAGGATGTCGGTCAGCGCCACGCCGACCTTCACCGGACCGGCGCCTTCCTCGGCGTCGGAGCGGCCGGTAATGCTCATCAGGCCGCCCAGGCCCTGGATCATGAAGTCGTAGCCGGCGCGCTTGGCGTAGGGGCCGAACTGGCCGAAGCCGGTGATCGAGCAGTAGATCAGCTTCGGGTTGATCGCCTTGAGCGACTCGTAGTCCAGGCCGTAAGCCTTCAGCCCTCCGACCTTGAAGTTCTCCAGCAGGATATCGGCCTTGGTCGCCAGCTCGCGCACCAGGCGCTGGCCCTCGGGCTGGGTGAAGTCGATGGTCAGGGATTTCTTGTTGCGGTTGGCCGACAGGTAATACGCCGCTTCGCTGGTGTCGCGGCCCTCGGCGTCCTTGAGGAACGGCGGGCCCCAGGCGCGGGTGTCGTCGCCGCTGCCGGGACGCTCGATCTTGATCACTTCCGCACCGAGGTCGGCGAGGATCTGCCCGGCCCAGGGGCCGGCGAGAACGCGGGAGAGGTCGAGGACACGGATGTGCGAAAGGGCGCCGGACATGGAATCACCTGCAACGTGAAGTGGGGCGGGGAGGGCGCAGTGCGGGGACTCCACGTCCCTTCCCGGGGCCTCTCGGACGAGAGGTGGAACGTGCGCCGGCCTGCTTTTGCGAAGAGCTGGGCGGGCCGGCGCGAGGCGCTTAGAAGAACGCCTGGATGCCGGTCTGGGCGCGGCCGAGGATCAGCGCATGGACATCGTGGGTACCTTCGTAGGTGTTCACCACTTCCAGGTTGACCAGGTGGCGGGCTACGCCGAACTCGTCGGAGATGCCGTTGCCGCCGAGCATGTCGCGGGCCATGCGGGCGATGTCCAGGGCCTTGCCGCAGCTGTTGCGCTTCATGATCGAAGTGATTTCCACCGCGGCGGTGCCTTCATCCTTCATGCGGCCCAGGCGCAGGCAGCCTTGCAGGGCGAGGGTGATCTCGGTCTGCATGTCGGCCAGCTTCTTCTGGATCAGCTGGTTGGCGGCCAGCGGGCGGCCGAACTGCTTGCGGTCCAGGGTGTACTGGCGGGCGGTGTGCCAGCAGGCTTCGGCAGCGCCCAGGGCGCCCCAGGAGATGCCGTAGCGGGCGGAGTTCAGGCAGGTGAACGGGCCGCGCAGGCCGCGCACTTCGGGGAAGGCGTTTTCTTCGGGGACGAACACGTTGTTCATCACGATCTCACCGGTGATCGAGGCGCGCAGGCCGACCTTGCCGTGGATCGCCGGGGCGGACAGGCCTTCCCAGCCTTTTTCCAGGACGAAGCCACGGATCTGGCCTTCGTCATCCTTGGCCCAGACCACGAAGACGTCGGCGATCGGGCTGTTGGTGATCCACATCTTGGCGCCGGTCAGGCGGTAGCCGCCGTCGACTTTCTTGGCGCGGGTGATCATCGAGCCCGGGTCGGAACCGTGGTCAGGCTCGGTCAGGCCGAAGCAGCCGATGTATTCGCCGCTGGCCAGTTTCGGCAGGTATTTCTGCTTGGTGGCTTCGTTGCCGAATTCGTTGATCGGCACCATCACCAGGGAGGACTGCACGCTCATCATGGAGCGGTAGCCGGAGTCGATGCGCTCGACTTCACGGGCGATCAGGCCGTAGCACACGTAGTTCAGGCCGCTGCCGCCGTACTGTTCGGGGATCGTCGCGCCGAGCAGGCCGGTTTCGCCCATCTCGCGGAAGATCGCCGGGTCGGTCTGCTCGTGGCGGAAGGCTTCCAGTACGCGCGGGGCCAGCTTGTCCTGGGCGAACTGGTAGGCGCTGTCGCGCACCATGCGCTCTTCTTCGGTGAGTTGCTGATCCAGCAGCAGCGGATCTTCCCAGTTGAAGCTTGCTTTGGTGGCCATGGAGAAACCTCGGAACAGACAGTGAAGGACCCGACAAGTCTAGGCGGGTACGGTGTGGGCCATCCTAGTCAGCCGTCGGGAAGCCGGGCAACTGACTAATTCGCACGCTGTTGTGCTATTTTTTCACTCCGTCATTGCATTGCTGATGCGTGCTTATGCCTTGCCGCCTCTATTTAAGGCGTTTTGCGTGGCCCGCTCGCATCACGAGATTCCGAAGAGGCATTCGATGCGACGCAAGATCCCGACCACCGCTGCGCTGGTCGCCTTCGAATCCGCCGCCCGCCACGAAAGTTTCACCAAGGCCGCCGAGGAGCTGTCGCTGACCCAGAGCGCCATCTGTCGGCAGATCGCCGCGCTGGAAGAGTTCCTCGGCGTCGAGCTGTTCCGCCGTTCGCGGCGCGGGGTGAAGCTGACCGAGGCCGGGCTCAACTACAGCCGCCGCGTCGCTGCGCGCCTGGACGCGGTGGAGCGCGACACCCTGGCGGTGATGGGCCAACAGGGCGGTGGTGCGCTGGAGCTGGCGGTGGTACCGACCTTCGCCACCCAGTGGCTGCTGCCACGGCTCAAGGACTTCAAGCGCCTGCATCCGGACGTCACGGTCAACATGACCAACCGCACCCGGCCGTTCCTGTTCGCCGACACCGAGTTCGATGCGGCGCTGTATTTCGGCGACGGCGTGTGGTCCGGTACGGTGGCCAACTTCCTCATGCACGAGAACCCGGTACCGGTCTGCAGCCCCGAACTGCTGGGTGGGCGAACCGAGCTGTCCGCCGCACAGATCGCCGAGCTGCCGCTGATGCAGCAGACCACCCGGCCCTACGCCTGGCGTCAGTGGTTCGGTTCGCTGGGCATGAGCGTCGCCCACGACATGAGCGGCACCCGCTACGAGCTGTTCTCCATGCTGGCCCAGGCGGCCATGCACGGCATGGGCGTGGCGCTGATCCCGCCGATGCTGATCCAGCGCGAGCTGGCCGACGGGCGGCTTATCGTGCCGATGCAACATGCCTATTTGAGCGAAAATGCCTATTACCTGATGATTCCCGAACGCAAGGTGGAATCGGCGACCCTGGGCGCTTTCCGCGACTGGTTGGTGGACGAAGCTGCCCGCTACCGCGCCGAAGCCGGGCTCGGCTGAGCCAAGGCAAGGTGCCGGGTTTCGGCCGGGTCCAGACTTGCATAGCCGGCGGGGCTTTGCCCGTCATCGCGCTCACGAGGCGCAACCTCCCAAGAAGGAGCTTCCATGAATTTCCACACCCGCAAATGGGTCAAGCCTGAAGACCTCAACCCGAACGGCACCCTGTTCGGCGGCAGCCTTCTGAAATGGATCGACGAAGAAGCGGCGATCTACGCCATCGTCCAGCTGGGCAACCAGCGCGTGGTCACCAAGTTCATCTCCGAGATCAACTTCGTCAGTTCCGCGCGCCAGGGCGACATCATCGAGCTGGGCATCACCGCCACCGAGTTCGGCCGCACCTCGATCACCCTGACCTGCGAAGTGCGCAACAAGATCACCCGCAAGAGCATCCTCACGGTCGACAAGATGGTCTTCGTGAACATCGGTCCGGACGGCCAGCCGGCGCCCCACGGTCGCACCGAGATCAAGTACATCAAGGACCAGTTCAAGGACGACGCCATTCCCCAGCCCTGACGGCTGATGCGCAACGGTGATTGCCTGCGTGCCCGGAGCCAAGCCGGACTACGGCGAAACCTTTGCATTTGCATTGATTGAGTGTGAGCCTGTGCCCGCCCACGGCGGGCATGGGCCGACGCAAGCTCCCCGCCGATCCAGCAGTACTTCATTCGCCAGGAATGCAGCTGCAAAACAATGACCGGGGAGAGACCATGCACACCACCTTCGCATCCGCGCTGCGCCAACTGGCCGTGGCCACCTGTGCCAGCCTGCTGCTGGCCGGCGCCGCGCACGCCGCAGCGATCAAGGCCGACACCAAGCCCGAGGCCGGCACCTTCAAGATGGGCATGCAGCCCTGGCTGGGCTACGGCCAGTGGTATGTCGCCGAGCAGGCTGGCGCCTTCAAGGCCAATGGCCTGGAGCAGGTCGAACTGGTCAACTTCACCGAAGACAAGGACATGAACGCCGCCCTGGCCAGCGGCCAGATCGACGGCGGCAACCTTGCCACCCACACCGCCATGGCCATGGTCGCCGCCGGCCTGCCAGTGAAGATCGTCCTGCTGCTGGACCAGAGCACCAGCGCCGATGCGCTGATCGTCGATCCGTCGATCAAGACCCTGACCGACCTCAAGGGCAAGCAGGTCGCCTACGAGGAAGGCACCACCAGCGATATCCTCCTGCACAGCGCCCTGCGCAAGGCCGGCCTGACCATCGCCGACGTGCAGCCGGTGCCGATGCCCGCCGCCAACGCCGGCAGCGCGCTGATCGCCGGCCAGGTACCGGCCGCGGTGACCTACGAGCCTTACCTGTCCGCCGCCAAGCAGCAGAACCCCAAGGTCAACCTGCTGTACAAGGGCTCGGATGATCCGGGCATCATCAGCGACGTGTTCGTGGTCCGCGACGAGGTGCTCAAGGAGCGTCCCGGCCAGGTGCTGGCGCTGATCAGGAGCTGGGAAGCGGGCCTGAAGCACTACCAGGAGAAAACCGCCGAAGGCCGCGCCGCCATCGCCAAGGGTGTGGGCGCCGAGGAGTCCGAGCTGAGCACTGCCTTCGACGGCGTGCACTTCTACTCGGTGAAGGAGAACCAAGCCGAGCTGAAGGGCTCGTTCCAGAAGGGTTCCTTGGAGCACATCCAGAAAGCTGCCAGTGAGGCCGGCATCCTGCAGCAGCCGGTCACCCCGGCGCAGGCCATCGACACACGCTTCATCGAGGCACTCTGACGCTCTGATACATCGTGCGCCGGCCCCTGAGCCGGCGCGCGTCTTTCTCCGTTCGACGAGCCCGACATGAAAGCCCGTAAATCCAACCCGCTGTTCACCATCGGCAAGCCGATCGCGCAGCGTCATTTCCTGCTCATCGGCGGCGCCGTATTCGTGCTGCTGGCGCTGCTCTGGTGGCTGGCCGGCGCCAGCGGCGCGGTGCCGAAGATATTCCTGCCGGCGCCCGGCGATGTCTGGGCACGCATGCTCAAGCTGGCCGCCGACGGCACCCTCTGGGCAGACCTGAAGGTCAGCGTGTACCGCATCGCCGTGGCCTTCCTGGTGTCTTCGGCGATGTCCATCGTGATCGGCGTGTTCGCCGGCTGCTACGGCTTCTGGAAGGCCGCCACCGAGCCGCTGGTGGACTTCGTGCGCTACATGCCGGTGGTCGCCTTCGTCCCGCTGACCATCCTCTGGGCCGGCACCAGCGACTTCCAGAAATTCCTCATCATCTGGATCGGCACCTTCTTCCAGCAGGTGCTGATGGTGATGGACGCGATCAAGCGCGTGCCGGCGGACTTCGTTGGCCTGGGTCGTACCCTCGGCATGCCGGATCGCCGCATTCTCCTGAAGATCGTCCTGCCCAGTGCGCTGCCAGGCATCTGGGATGCCCTGCGGATCAGTCTCGGCTGGGCCTGGACCTGGCTGGTGCTGGCGGAGCTCGTGGCCGCGACTTCGGGCCTGGGCTACCGCATCACCGTGTCCCAGCGCTTCTTCCAGACCGACACCATCATCGGCTACATCCTCCTGCTCGGCTTCCTCGGCCTGGTCACCGACCAGGCCATGCGCGCCGGCGAGAAGGTCCTGTTCCGCTACAACCGGAGGCGCAGCTGATGGCGACTTTGGAAATCTCCGGCCTGAACAAGAGCTTCGCGGTCGGCCAGTCACGCCGTGAGGTGCTGCGCAACATCGACCTGACCCTGGCAGACAACGAGTTCGTGTCCATCGTCGGCACCTCGGGCTGCGGCAAGAGCACGCTGTTGTCCATCGCCGCTGGCCTCGAGGAATTCGACAGCGGCAGCGTGAAGGTCGACGGCGTGCCGATCACCGGGCCGGGGCTGGACCGCGGCGTAGTGTTCCAGTCCTACACCCTGCTGCCCTGGCTCACCGCCCGGCAGAACGTCGAGTTCGCCCTCAAGGCGGCCGGCCTGTCCCGCGCGCAATGCCGCGAGATCGCCGATGAGCACCTTGAACTGGTGAAGCTGACGAAGTTTGCCGACGCCTATCCGAACGAGCTGTCCGGCGGCATGAAGCAGCGCGTGGCGATTGCCCGCGCGCTGTCCTACCGGCCGAAGATCCTGCTGATGGACGAGCCTTTCGGTGCGCTGGACGCCATGACCCGTCACCAGATGCAGGAACTGCTGACGCGGATCTGGGAAACCCATCGCCTTACGGTGATGTTCGTCACCCACGATGTGGAAGAGGCGGTTTACCTGTCCGACCGCATCGTGGTGATGGGCCTGGGGCCGGGACGGATCAAGGCCACCTTCGATGTGAAGCTCGGCCGCCCGCGCCACGAGGACATGGCCGCCAGCGCCGAGTTCATCGACTTGCAGCGCCAGGTGCTGCGCTCGATCCGCGAGGAAGAACAGGGCGTCGCCGCCCTGTAATTCTCAGCGGTCGTTACCAGCGGCCGGAGGCACCGCCGCCGCCGCTGGAACCACCGCCGCCCCGAAACCCGCCGCCCCCTCCGCCGCCACCGCGACCACCTCGGCCGATGGAGCTGAGGATGCTCATCAGCAGCTGCAGCACGCCCATGGTCAGCCACATCGGCGGCAGGAAGAAGATGTACAGCACCAGCGGGATCGAGAAGGCGCCGATCATCTGCTGTTGCAGCGCCGCAGGGTTCGCCTCGCTGAGCAGCAGCACGCCGGAGGCCGCCGCACCCACTACGGCGCTGCACAGCAGGTAACGGCCCATGCTGCGCTGGCGCATCCACGACACCGGCAGCAGCATGCCCAGCAGCGGTACGCCGATCAGCAGGCCGAACATCGCCGCCAGGCGCGTGGGCGGGATTTCCTCGCTGGCCGCGGCATTGCGGTTGGAGTAGGTATCGCTGTAGTTCTCGGCAGGGCCGGTGCGCGGCAGCTCGTCATCGGTGCTGTCCGGTGCGGCAGCGTTGGCCGGAGGTTCGATCAGGGCGACCAGGCTGTTCACGCCGGCCTGGACGCCTCCTGCGAAGTCGCCTTTCTGGAAGAAGGGGACGATCTGTTCGCGAATGATCCGTCCGGCCTGCACGTCAGTGATGGTGCCTTCCAGCCCGTAGCCAACTTCGATGCGCAGCGTGCGGTCGTTCTTGGCGATCACCAGCAGCACACCATCATCCACACCTTTGCGGCCCAGCTTCCACTGCTCGAAAGCGCGTACCGCGTAATCCTCGATGCTGTCCTCGCCGGTGGAGGGAATCAGCAGCACGGCGATCTGCGCGCCGTTGCGTTGCTCCAGGCCAGCGAGCTGGCTTTCGAGCTGAGTGCGCTGGCCCGCGTCGAGGGTCTGGGTGAGGTCGGTGACGCGCGCGCTGAGCGGCGGGATGGCGACTGGCGCGGCCTGCAACAGGGCCGCCCAGCACAGCAGCAGGGCGGCCAGCAGCCCGCGCGCCAGGATCATTGTGCGGGCTGCGCCGGGGCGTTGCCGAAGTCGACTTTAGGCGCGGTAGAGATGGCGGCTTCGTTCTCCACGCTGAAGTTGGCCTTGGGCTGGTAGCCGAGCACTTTCGCGGTGATGACCTCCGGGAACTGGCGGATCAGCACGTTGTACGCCTGCACGGCTTTCACATAGCGGCCGCGGGCGACGGTGATGCGGTTCTCGGTGCCTTCGAGCTGGGTCAGCAGGTCCTTGAACAGGCCGTCGGCCTTGAGTTGCGGGTAGTTCTCGGAGACCACCAGCAGGCGTGAGAGCGCCGAGCTGAGCTCGCCCTGGGCCTGCTGGAAGCGCCTGACCGCCGCTTCGTCGCCCAACTGATCGGCATTGAGCGTGGTGCTGCCGACCTTGGCGCGGGCCTCGGTCACCTGGGTCAGCACGCTGGCTTCGTGGGCGGCGTAGCCCTTCACGGTGCTGACCAGGTTGGGCACCAGGTCGGCGCGGC
The DNA here is from genome assembly GCF_029203285.1 of Pseudomonas sp. PSE14. Lineage (NCBI taxonomy): Bacteria > Pseudomonadati > Pseudomonadota > Gammaproteobacteria > Pseudomonadales > Pseudomonadaceae > Pseudomonas > Pseudomonas sp. PSE14. The sequence continues at coordinate 5,396,906 of NZ_CP115669.1, read as the reverse complement.
GCTGGTACTGGTTGAGGACTTCCGACCAGGCGGCCTTCACCTGTTCGTCGCCGGCCTGCATGGCGTTGTAGCCGCAGCCGGAGAGCAGGGTGACGAGGATGTAGCAGGTCAGGAACTTGATCAGACGTGGCATGGCAAGGGCTCGTGCAGGCGGAAATGCCCAGTCTAGGCCAGTTCCGGCCGAGTACGCAGCGGGAAATGTCCGAAAGCGCGGGCGCTTGCCGGCGGTAGGGGCGCTCAGGGTAGAATCGATCTGGTATATACCAGGAGTCATTCCGTGCTCGCCACTACCCTGGTGCTGCTGGCCGCCCTGCTGCACGCCACCTGGAACACCCTCGTCAAATTCAGCAATGACCGCCTGCTGGTGGTCGCCTGCATGGACATGGTCGGCCTGGGCGCCGCGCTGGCCCTGCTGCCCTGGATCGCGATTCCGCCCGCCGAGGTCTGGCCCTGGCTGCTGGCCGCCGTGTCGTTGCAGCTGGTCTACCGGGTGTTGCTGATCCAGGCCTACAAGGTCGGCGACCTGGGGCTGGTCTATCCGCTGATGCGCGGCCTCTCGCCGCTGGTGGTGCTGGCGCTGACCCTGTATTTCGGCGGCGAGCACCTGACCGGCAAGCAGATCCTCGGCATCCTGCTGATCCCGCTGGGCATGCTGTTCCTGCTCAAGGGCGGCGGCGGTTCGAAGCTGCCCTGGATCGCCTATCCCACCGTGTTGCTGATGGGGCTGTGCATCGGCAGCTACACCTGGATCGACGGCAACGCGCTGAAACTCTGGCCACGTCCGCTGGACTACCTGGTCTGGCTGTCGCTGCTCTCCGGCCTGCCGTTCCCGGTGATGGCCATGGTCGGCCGCACCCGCGCTTTCGCCAAATTCTGGATCAACGACTGGAAGCTCGGTATCAGCGTCGGTCTCTGTGTCCTGCTCAGCTACGGGCTGGTGCTCTGGGCCATGCAACTGGGCTCCATCGCCGAGGCCGCGGCCCTGCGCGAGACCAGCGTGCTGCTGGTGGTACTGTTCGGCATGCGCTTCCTCAAGGAGCCCTTCGGCTTGCCGCGCCTGGCGGCGTGCAGTCTGGTGCTGGCGGGGATGCTGGTGATGAAGCTCTGATGGGTGGCTGAACGGCGGCTGAACGAAATCCAGGCGGCTGCGGCGGATAGCCGCAGCCGCTTCCCGATGCTCTGGATCATTCGGAAATCGGGGCGGATAATCCGGCGCTTCCGTGTTTCGCCGTCCTACAAGAGTTCTCCCATGAAGCTGAAGACCCTGCTCGTTCTGCTGCTCGCCGGCACGGCGCTTGCCGGTTGCCATCGCCTGGATCCCAACTCGCCGGAGGCCAAGCGCCAGGTGGTGTTCAAGGAGATGCTCAAGACCAGTGAGGACATGGGCGGCATGCTGCGCGGTCGCATCCCCTTCGATGCGGACAAGTTCCGCGCAGGCTCGACCAAGCTGGGCGAGCTGGCGGACAAGCCCTGGCAATACTTCCCCAGCACCCAGCCGCCGGCTGATCAGGTGGAAAACGAGGATACCCGCGCCAAGGCGGAAATCTGGCAGCGCCAGTTGGAGTTCCAGGCCGACGCCAAGACCTTCCAGCAGGCCGTCCGAGCCCTGGGCGAGAACACCCGCAATGCCGCGCCGACGCCCGAGGGCGTGCGCAAGGACTTCGCCGCGGTGGAAGACGCCTGCGAAGCCTGCCACAAGAAATTCCGCGCGCTCTGAGTCGATAGCGGGCGCGCCTGATTCGCGCTCGGTGCCGTGCCGTGCCGTGCCGTGCGGTTCGCGAGCAAGCTCGCTCCTACGAAAAGCACGGCGCGCCCCTGTAGGAGCGAGCTTGCTCGCGAACCCGGACCAGGGTCGGATTACCCTGCGGAGCGCTGACTGGGTCCTGCGAATATCCGGAACGTAGGGCGTGTAACGTTCAACGTTATACGCCGTTTGGCCTTGGTCCCGGAACGCTCCGAACTCAGCTCCGGAGCTGACGACGGGGCGGGGTGCAACGGCCTACAACCGCGCCCGTACGCATCACTCCTCCAGTTCGCGCTTGGCCTGCTCCAGCTCGGCGCGGGCCTCGGCCAGCTTGTTCTTGCGCTTCTCGATCTTCTGCGCATCGCCTTTGTCCATCGCCTTGCGCAGGTCCTTCTCGCGCCGGCTGACCTCCTGCTCCGCATCCAGCACCCGTTGCTTGCGCTCCTGCGTCAGGCCGGCGTCGGTGCAGTAGGTTTTCACCTTCTCCAGCGCCGTCTGCAGACCGGCGACCCGGTTGTCGTTGCCGTGGGCCTTGGCCTCTTCGAGCTGGCGTTCGATGGCGTCCTGCTTGGCGGCGCAGCCGGTCAGGGCTTCGGCAGCCAGCAGCGGCGTAGTGCAGCCGAGGGTGAGGAGGGCGGCCATCAGGACAGAGCTTCGGAACATTTTCGGATTCCTGGGTTACCAAAGACTAAGACGTTCGAATGTGACGGCTAGAGTTTGTCATGGAGTGGCGCCGCGCGTGTTGTCCTGGACCAAGGCCGACGTTCACGAAGCCCGTGGAGCGGGCGAGGAGAGACGCCATGCGTATCGCAATTCGCGTCGTGCAGGGACTCATCCTGTTGCTCGTGATGTTGCTGCTGGTGGGAGTCTGGTGGTACCTGCCGGGGGAACTGCGGCAACGACCTACGCTGAGTGGGACCAGCGAGGACTCCTCGATCCGCCTCGCTGAGCGGCGGCGCAGCTACGTGCTCTATGCGCCGCGGCAGCTCGCCGAGCGGCCGGCCTTGCTGGTGGTGCTGCACGGCTCCATGAGCAATGGCGAGCGAATGCGTCGTGACAGTGGCTATCGCTTCGATGCCCTGGCAGACCGCGAGGGCTTCCTGGTGCTCTATCCCGATGGCGTCGAGGGGCACTGGAATGACTGCCGCAAGGCCGCCACCTACAGCGCGCGTCGCCTGAATATCGATGACGTCGGTTTCCTTTCAACGATGATCGAGCGCCTGCAGCGCCAGCGTGGGGTCGATCCCGCGCGCGTCTTCATCGCCGGTTATTCCAATGGCGGGCAGATGGCGCTGCGCATGGCGGCCGAAGCCGCCGACAAGGTCGATGGCGTGGCCGCCATCGCTGCCAGTTTGCCGAGCGCGGACAACGATGCCTGTCAGCCCGCCCAGCAGCCCAAGGCAACCTTGCTGATGAATGGCACGCGCGACCCGATCAATCCCTACACAGGCGGCGTGGTGACGCTGTTCGGCTTCGGCAACCGGGGGCGAGTGCTGTCCGCGGAGGAATCCGCGCTGGCGCTGGCACGACGTAACGGCCAGAGCGGCCAGCCAACCCAGGACCGGTTGACCTCGGTCGGGCCGATCTGGACGGAGCGGCAACGCTGGAACGTGACTGGCGCGGCACCGGTGGAGCTGGTGACGGTGCACGGCGGCGGGCACTTGCTGTCACAACCGGTGTATCGCCCGCCGCGCCTGCTGGGGCTGGCGGACCCGGATCTGGACGGCCCGGCGGAGATCTGGCGGTTCTTCAGCGAACTGCCGCGCTGAGGCTCAGAGGTCGATCACCCAGCAGGGGTCGAAGCCGCTGTCCTCGCCCGGATAGGCGCCGGGGTTGGCCACCACCCGAGCCTTGCCGATGCGGTAGTCCTGGCGCTCGTGGACATGCCCGTGCACCCACAAATCGCAGCGCTCCACCAGCGATTCGAGGTTCGAGGCGAAGGCCGGCGACAGGCTGTCGCCGACATAGGGCTCGGGAATCGAACGGCCGCAGGGGGCGTGGTGGGTGACCACCACGGTGCGTCCGGCGAAGGGCTGCGCTAATTCGGCCGTCAGCCATTCGCAGGAGGCTTCGCAAAGGTCCCGGCTCATTTCCGGCGTGAACGGCTGGGTGAAATAGTCCACGCAACGGAAGTCCGGCATCAGTTGCAGCGCCTGTTCGATGGCAAGCTCCGCGCCGCGTTCGCCATAGAGCTGGAAGTCGGTCCACAGGGTTGCGCCGAGCACGCGCACATCGCCCAGCACGACGGCATCGTTCTCCAGGAAGTGGATTTCCAGCGCGCGGGCCAGGTTGCGCATGGCCTGGGTCAGCTCCGGCAGGTCGGAGTGGTAGAACTCGTGGTTGCCGGCGACATAGACGATCTCGGTATCGGGAAACGCCTCGCGCGCCCAGTGCAGCCCCTGCAGGTGCTCGTGGATGTCGCCGGCGAGGATCACCACATCGGCAGCCGCATCCGGCAGCACGCGGCCACCTGGGAAGTGTTCGTGGTGAAGGTCGGAGAGGATACGCAGGCGCATGGTCGGTCACGGAGCATCCGGGGGTGTTCATTCTGCGCGCGGCTTGCCTGGATTGCCCAGCCCTTGACTTGAGTCATGGCATGGCCAGTCATGGGATAGATCCCGCACGAAATTAAGGGATGATTCAGAGGAATCCTTCAGTTTTCGCTTGGAAAAGCAGTCTGGGAGGACCTCCATGAAACTCATCTGGATCATCCTGGCCGCCGTCGCGGCGGTCTTCGGCCTGGCTTTGCTGATCGACCCTCCGGCCACCCTGGACGTCTGGGTCGTCCGCAAGCAGGCCATCCTGTTCACCGGCGTCGCAGCCTTCGCCCTGATGTCGCTGATCATGTTGCTGGCGGTGCGCCCCGCCTGGCTGGAGCGGCCGCTGGATGGCTTGGACCGCATGTACCAGGCGCACAAGTGGGCGGGCATCCTCGCCATCGTGCTCGGTCTGCTGCACTACCTGCTGGAGCTGGGCGGGCCGCTGCTCGCGGAGTTCTTCACCAAGCCGGCCAAGGGGCCGCGGGTGGAGGCCTTCCTCGACGTCTTCCGTGGCTCGGCCAAGGACCTGGGCGAATGGTCGGCCTGGCTGCTGGCGGCCATGCTGGTGATCACGCTCTGGCAGCGCTTCCCCTACCACCTGTGGCGCTACGTGCACAAAACCCTTGCGGTCGTTTACCTGGTGCTGGCCTTCCACGCCGTGGTGCTGGCGCCGGCGGGTTACTGGGCGCAGCCGATCGGCTGGCTGGTGGCGGTCTGTGCGGCCGTGGGCAGCCTTTGCGCGCTCTGGTCGCTGAGCGGGCGGATTGGCCGCAAGCGCACCCATGAGGGTGTCGTGGTGGCGGTCGAGCGGCCCGGCGAGCGCATGCTTGAGGTCACCTGCAAGCTGCAGGGGCGCTGGCGGCATCGTGCCGGACAATTTGCCTTCCTGACTTGCGATCGCCTGGAAGGACAGCATCCCTTCACCCTGTCGTCCGCCGACCTCGGCAACGGCGAGGTGCGCTTCAGCATCAAGGCGCTGGGCGACTATACGCAGCGCTTGCAGGACAGCCTGAGGGTCGGCGACCCGGTGAAAGTGGAAGGGCCCTACGGCCGCTTCGACTTCCGCCGCGACAAGGGGGAGCGCCAGGTGTGGATTGCAGGCGGGATCGGCATCACGCCGTTCCTCGCCTGGCTGGAGTCCTTGCAGGGCAAGCCCGAGGACTGCCCGGAGGTGACGTTGCTGTACTGCGTGCGTGCCCCCTCGGACGCGATCTACGCGGGGCGCCTGCGTGACCTGTGCGGTGGGCTGCCGCGCATCGACCTGCGCATCCACTACAGCGAGAGCGAAGGTCGCCTGCAGGCGAGTGATCTCGAACTGCAGCCCGGCCCCCAGGGGCGCTGGCCGAGCGTCTGGTTCTGCGGCCCGCAGGGGCTGGCCGAACTGCTGCAGCGTGATTTGCGCCGCCAGGGCATGCCGCGCAACCGCTTCCATCAGGAAGCGTTCCGGATGCGTTGAGGCCGTCAGAAACCGGCGATGCCGACGTCATGCAGTCGTTGCCGCAGCTGCATGACGTCCGGCGCGTTGAAGAAGCTTTCCAGCTGGACGGCGCGCACCTTGCCGATGCCCGGTTGCGCCTGCCATTGCTCCGCACTGCGGGCGGCCAGGGCGGTCCAGCCCTCTCCCGGCGGCAAGGCGTCGACAGAGGGCGCACCGAGCGCACGCAACCAGGTGCTGAATGAGCGCTGGCGGGCCAGTTGGAACTGCTGGTGCAGCTTCGCCGCGCTGCGCTCGCCCAGGCCAGACACCTGCGACAGCTGATCGGGCGTCAACTCCAGCCAGTCGAGCATGCCTGGTAGCAGTTCGGCTTCGTGCAGGCGCCGCCAGGTACCCGGCCCCACGCCGGAAAGCGCGAGTCCCTGCTTGCCGCCCAGCCACTCCAGCCGAGCGAGAAATTGCTCTTCGCAGCCCGCCATTGGCTGCCAGCAGGTCAGGGCGCCGTACTGTCCGTCCGCTGGCGCTGCAACGTCACTGCGCGTGGGCGAGCGCCAGACCACGCCGTCCAGGCGCGGAATGGTCAGGCCGGCGAGGGCGATGGCAACCTGGTCGCCGGGTCGGATGTCGAGGCTGCGCCAGCGCTTCAGGGAACCGGCGCTGACGCGCTGGAGGGTGCGCCCGTCCAGCTCCACCGGTGCCAGGTGCAGCACGGGCGTCACCCGCCCGCTGCGCCCGACCTTGAATTCGACCCGGCGGACTTCGGCCAGCGCCTGTTGATGGGGGTACTTCCAGGCGACTGCCCAGCCTGGTGTCTGTGCGCTCCAGTTTCTGCCCGGCGGGCGCCGGCCCTGGCGAATGACGATGCCATCGCTGGCGAAGGGCAGTGGCTGGCGGTACCAGCGCTCGCGCCAGGCTTCGACTTCGCTGAATCCGGCGACCGGCTTCGTCAGTTCGGCGCTGTCGGAAAAGCCCAGCTGCCGTAGACGTTGCAGGCGCTCCGGCATATCCAGCGGGCCCTCCGGTAGCTCCCAGACGAACAGGCCGATCCGCTCGCCTTCGCTGCCGAACGACGTACGCGCCATCAGTCCGGCGGCTTTCCCGCGTGCGCCCAGTCCACCCTGACGTTCCTGCACGTGCTGCGATAGACGCCAGTAGAGTTCCCCTTGCAACACCAGCCGGCCGCGCTCGTCGGGCAACTGCTGGGGAATCGCGGGAATCTGTCGTGCGTTGGCCGTCCAGTCCTGCCCCGCGATGCCATTGCCACGGCTGATCGCCTGGTGCAGCCGCCCATCTTGATAGACCAGGGTGACCGCGACGCCGTCGACCTTGGGCTGCACCCATAGGTCGCTGCGGTTCGTCAGCCACCCGCGCACGGCGGCGGCATCCGGGAGCTTGTCGAGGCCGGTGTGGGCGATCGGGTGACGGGCTTCACCGGCGCTGCTGGCCAGGGGCGCATCGGCGGCCGTTGGGATCTCCGGAAAGCAGGACTGCCATTCCCGCAGCCGTTCGCGTGCCTGGTCATACAGCTCATCGGCGACGGGGGAGTTTCCCTGTCGGTGATAGGCGTCGTCCCACTGTGCCAGTTGGGTCTGCAGGGCCTGTACTTCACTGGCGGCCTGTTCGGGCGTCCATTGCGGGCAGCCGAGAGCGGTCAGTGGCAGGTAAATCGATAGGGCGAGGATCAGGCGGGGCATGGCGAGCGTCCGTGCTGCGGGGAGAGCGTCAGCCTAGAGGCCGCCCGCAGGGGACGATGCCGAGGAGCGCGTGGATTATTCGGCGCGCTGTGTCGGATGCCAGAAACGAAAAGCCCCGCCGAGGCGGGGCTTTTCCGAAGACGGACCTTACAGGCCGGCAGCGTCACGCAGGGCGGCAGCCTTGTCGGTGCGCTCCCAGGTGAAGGCGGTGAAGGTGTCGTCGCCGTAGGTCATTTCGAACGGGTTGCGGCCGAAGTGGCCATAGGCCGCGGTCGGCTGGTACATCGGGTGCAGCAGGTCGAGCATCTTGGTGATCGCGTACGGACGCAGGTCGAAGTGCTCGCGAACCAGCTGGACGATCTTCTCGTCGCTGATCTTGCCGGTGCCGAAGGTGTTGATCGAGATGGAGGTCGGCTGGGCCACGCCGATGGCGTAGGACACCTGGATCTCGCAACGCTCGGCCAGGCCTGCGGCAACGATGTTCTTGGCCACGTAGCGGCCGGCGTAGGCAGCGGAACGGTCCACCTTGGACGGGTCCTTGCCGGAGAAAGCGCCGCCGCCGTGACGGGCCATGCCGCCGTAGGAGTCGACGATGATCTTGCGGCCGGTCAGGCCGCAGTCGCCCACCGGGCCGCCGATCACGAAGTTGCCGGTCGGGTTGATGTGGAACTGGGTGTCCTTGTGCAGCAGTTCGGCCGGCAGGACGTGCTTGATGATCAGCTCCATCACGCCTTCGCGCAGGTCCTTGTAGCTGACTTCCGGGTTGTGCTGGGTGGACAGCACGATGGCGTCGATGCCGACCACCTTGCCGTTCTCGTAGCGGCAGGTGACCTGGGACTTGGCGTCCGGACGCAGCCACGGCAGCAGGCCGGACTTGCGGGCTTCGGCCTGGCGCTCCACCAGACGGTGGGAGAAGCAGATCGGCGCGGGCATCAGCACGTCGGTTTCGTTGCTGGCGTAGCCGAACATCAGGCCCTGGTCGCCGGCGCCCTGGTCTTCAGGCTTGGCGCGGTCCACGCCCTGGTTGATGTCCACCGACTGCTTGCCGATGATGTTCAGCACGCCGCAGGTGGCGCCGTCGAAGCCGACGTCGGAGCTGTTGTAGCCGATGTCGATGATGACCTTGCGCACCAGCTCTTCCAGGTCGACCCAGGCGGAGGTGGTGACTTCGCCGGCGATGATCGCGACACCGGTCTTCACCAGGGTTTCGCAGGCCACGCGGGCGTATTTGTCCTTGGCGATGATGGCGTCGAGCACCGCATCGGAAATCTGGTCCGCGATCTTGTCGGGATGGCCTTCGGAGACGGACTCAGAGGTGAAAACAGAGTATTCGCTCATCTAACGGTTCCTATCATTTACCGGTGGGTGAGGACGCTTCGCGAATCCGGTTTGGCGAAGTGCCGCACCTGGATCTGAAAGCCATTACGTAAACCGATGTACACACTTTCGCCGGGCGCGAGCCCCGCGGAATCGGCCCAACGGGCCAGGTCTTCCTGTTCGAACCCAAGCCACAGATCACCGCAGGCCTCGCGGGCCCAACTCTGGTCGTGGCTGCAGAGCTCCGTCACCAGCAGGCTGCCACCGGGCTTCACCAGGTGCGCCAGCTGCTTCAGGGCCTCCGCCGGTGCGGCGAAGTGATGCAGCACCATGTTCAGTACCACGCAGTCCGCCGCGTCATCGGCGTCCTGCAGGGCGTCGGCCAGCCGTAGCCGGACGTTGTTCAAACCTTCGCTGGCGCAGCGTTGCCGCGCCATGTCGAGCATCGCCTCGCTGTTGTCCAGCGCGGTGACCTCGTCGAAGCGCCGGGCCAGCTCGGGGAGGAATCCACCGTCGCCGGGGCCGACTTCCAGCGCCGTGGCGCCGGGGGCGAAGCTCAGTGCATCGAGCAGCGCCAGCACGCTTTCGCGGTATTGCGGCAGTCCTGCGATCAGGTCCTGCGTGGCCTGGAACTTCTCCGCGCTACGGGCGAAGTAGGTGCGGCTCACAGCGGCACGCTGGGCATGCACACCGAGGATGCGCGCACTGACGTCCTCCGGCAGCACCAGGCTGTCGACCTCGTCGAGCAGCGCGCCGTGCAGCGTGCCGCCAAGGCTGTCGGCCTGGGGCAGGGCGCGGCGATAGAAGATCGCGTTGCCTTCGCGCCGCGTGGCGACCAGCCCGGCCTGGGCCAGCACCTTCAGGTGGTGGCTCATGCCCGACTGGCGGACGCCGAAGATATGTGCAAGCTCCAGCACGCCGAACGAGTCGTTGGCCAAGGCGCGCAGCACGTTCAGCCGCAGCGGATCGCCACCAGCCTTGCACAGGGCAGCCAACTGGTCGCAGTCGTCGTGGCGGATTTCGGGCAGGCGCAGGCTCATAGGTCGCGCAGTCTAGTCGCGGGCTACAGGGTGGGCAATAGCTGTATCAAAAAGTTTTGATATTGGCGGATGAGCGGTTTTTGATCAGTTGGCCGCCCCGGCCGGCTGCTTTGCATCAGGCTTCTGCCGATCTGTCATTGCCCCGCGGGGCCTGGCTGGGCGAAAATGCTGGCCTTTTTCATCCCTTCGAACTTTCGAAGCAGCCCCCGCAGGAGATTCAGCGATGCCCAGCCGTCGTGAGCGAGCCAATGCCATCCGCGCACTGAGCATGGACGCCGTCCAGAAAGCCAACAGCGGCCATCCCGGCGCCCCCATGGGCATGGCGGATATCGCCGAAGTGCTCTGGCGCGACTACCTCAAGCACAACCCGAGCAACCCGCAGTGGGCCGACCGCGACCGCTTCGTGCTGTCCAACGGCCACGGCTCGATGCTGATCTATTCGCTGCTGCACCTGACCGGCTACGACGTCACCGTCGACGACCTGAAGAACTTCCGCCAGCTCAACTCGCGTACTCCGGGCCACCCGGAATACGGCTACACCGCCGGCGTCGAGACCACCACCGGTCCGCTGGGCCAGGGTATCGCCAACGCCGTGGGCATGGCGCTGGCCGAGAAAGTGCTGGGCGCGCAGTTCAACCGCGACGGCCACGCCATCGTCGATCACTACACCTACGCCTTCCTGGGCGACGGCTGCATGATGGAAGGTATCTCCCACGAGGTGGCTTCGCTGGCCGGCACCCTGCGCCTGAACAAGCTGATCGCCTTCTACGACGACAATGGCATCTCCATTGATGGCGAAGTCGAAGGCTGGTTCACCGACGACACCCCGAAGCGCTTCGAAGCCTACGGCTGGCAGGTGATCCGCAACGTCGACGGCCATGATGCCGACGAGATCAAGACCGCCATCGACACCGCTCGCAAAAGCGACGCCCCGACCCTGATCTGCTGCAAGACTGTGATCGGCTTCGGCTCGCCGAACAAGCAGGGCAAGGAAGAGTGCCACGGCGCTCCGCTGGGCAACGACGAAATCGCCGCCACCCGCGCCGCGCTGGGCTGGAACCACGGCCCGTTCGAAGTCCCGGCCGAGATCTACGCCGAGTGGAGCGCCAAGGAAGCCGGCGCCAGCCACGAGAACGAGTGGAACCAGCGCTTCGCCGCCTACCAGGCCGCGCATCCGGAACTGGCTGCCGAGTTCCTGCGCCGCGTCGCCGGTGAGCTGCCGGCCGATTTCGCCGAGAAGGCCGCCGCCTACGTCGCCGAAGTCGCCAGCAAGGGCGAAACCATCGCCAGCCGCAAGGCCAGCCAGAACGCGCTGAACGCCTTCGGCCCGCTGCTGCCGGAATTCCTCGGCGGTTCGGCTGACCTGGCCGGCTCCAACCTGACCCTGTGGAAGGGCTGCAAGGGCGTGAGCGCCGAAGACGCCAGCGGCAACTACATGTTCTATGGCGTGCGCGAGTTCGGCATGAGCGCCATCATGAACGGCGTGGCCCTGCACGGTGGCTTCATCCCCTACGGCGCGACCTTCCTGATCTTCATGGAATACGCCCGCAACGCCGTGCGCATGTCCGCCCTGATGAAGCAGCGCGTGCTGTACGTGTTCACCCACGACTCCATCGGTCTGGGTGAAGACGGCCCGACCCACCAGCCGATCGAGCAGCTGGCCAGCCTGCGCCTGACCCCGAACCTGGACACCTGGCGTCCGGCCGATGCCGTGGAATCCGCGGTGGCCTGGAAGTACGCCATCGAGCGCGCCGACGGTCCGTCCGCCCTGGTGTTCTCCCGCCAGAACCTGCCGCACCAGGCCCGTGACGCCGCCCAGCTGGCTGACGTGGCCCGCGGTGGTTACGTGCTCAAGGACTGCGATGGCGAGCCGGAACTGATCCTGATCGCCACCGGCTCGGAAGTCGGCCTGGCCGTGCAGGCCTTCGACAAGCTCAGCGCCGAAGGCCGCAAGGTGCGCGTGGTCTCCATGCCGTCCACCAGCGTGTTCGACCAGCAGGACGCCGGCTACAAGCAGGCCGTACTGCCGGTGCAGGTCGGTGCGCGCATCGCCATCGAAGCCGCTCATGCCGACTACTGGTACAAGTACGTGGGCCTGGAAGGCCGTGTGATCGGCATGACCACCTTCGGCGAATCGGCTCCGGCCGCCGCCCTCTTCGAGCACTTCGGCTTCACCGTCGATAACCTGCTGGAAGTGGCCGCCGAGCTGCTCGACGCCTGATCAAGGCACTTACAGGGGCGAGCCTGCTCGCCCCTGTAGCGTCCGGCTTCAAGGGATAACAATGTCCAAGCGCCCTTACCGAGTTGCCCTCAACGGCTACGGCCGTATCGGCCGCTGCGTGTTCCGTGCCCTGCACGAGCGTCGCGCCAAGGCTGATTTCTCCATCGTCGCCCTGAATGACCTGGCGGACCTGGCCAGCCTGGAATACCTGACCCGCTTCGACTCCACCCACGGCCGCTTCCCCGGCGAGGTGAGCGTGGACGACGGCTGCCTGCACATCGGCGGCGACTGCGTGAAGGTGTTCCGCGAAGCGACGCCCGAGGCCATCGACTGGCGCGCGCTGGACGTCGACCTGGTGCTGGAGTGCTCCGGCGTCTACCACACCCGTGCCGATGGCGAGCGCTTCCTGGCTGCCGGCGCGCCGCGCGTGCTGTTCTCCCAGCCCATGGCCAGCGAGACGGACATCGACGCCACGGTGGTCTTCGGCATCAACCAGCAGGGCCTGACCGGTACCGAGAAGCTGGTGTCCAACGCCTCCTGCACCACCAACTGCAGCGTGCCGCTGCTCAAGCTGCTGAACGAAGCGCTGGGCATCGAGTACGTCTCGATCACCACCATCCACTCGGCGATGAACGACCAGCCGGTGATCGACGCCTACCACCATGAAGACCTGCGCCGCACGCGCTCGGCCTTCCAGTCGGTGATTCCAGTGTCCACTGGTCTGGCGCGTGGCATCGAACGCCTGCTACCGGAACTCGCCGGGCGAATCCAGGCCAAAGCCATTCGGGTGCCGACGGTGAACGTCTCGGCCCTGGACATCACCCTGCAGGTCTCTCGCGATACCACCGCCGAGGAGATCAACCGCGTGCTGCGCCAGGCCGCCACCGAAGGCCCGCTGAAAGGCCTGCTGGCGTATACCGAGCTGCCCCACGCCAGCTGCGATTTCAACCATGACCCGCACTCGGCCATCGTCGATGGCAGCCAGACCCGCGTTTCCGGCCCCCGCCTGGTGAACGTGCTGGCCTGGTTCGATAACGAGTGGGGGTTCGCCAACCGCATGCTCGACACCGCAGGCCACTACCTGCGCGTCGCCGCTACCGAACGTTAATCAAACAGCCCCAACAGGACTGACTGTCATGACCGTGTTGAAGATGACCGACCTCGACCTCCAAGGTAAGCGCGTACTGATCCGCGAAGACCTCAACGTTCCGGTGAAGGACGGTGTGGTCAAGAGCGACGCGCGCATCCTGGCCTCGCTGCCGACCATCAAGCTGGCCCTGGAGAAGGGCGCGGCGGTGATGGTCTGCTCGCACCTGGGCCGCCCGACCGAAGGCGAATACTCCGAAGAGAACAGCCTGCAGCCGGTCGCCGACTACCTGTCCAAGGCCCTGGGCCGCGCCGTGCCGCTGGTCAGGGACTACCTGGGCGGCGTCGACGTGAAGGCCGGTGAAGTCGTGCTGTTCGAGAACGTGCGCTTCAACAAGGGCGAGAAGAAGAACGCCGACGAACTGGCGCAGAAATACGCCGCCCTGTGCGACGTGTTCGTCATGGACGCCTTCGGCACCGCCCACCGCGCCGAGGGTTCGACCCACGGCGTAGCCAAGTTCGCCAAGGTTGCCGCCGCCGGCCCGCTGCTGGCCGCCGAACTGGAAGCCCTGGGCAAGGCCCTGGGCAACCCGGCGCGCCCGATGGCTGCCATCGTCGCCGGCTCCAAGGTTTCGACCAAGCTCGACGTGCTCAACAGCCTGGCGCAGATCTGCGACCAACTGATCGTCGGTGGCGGCATCGCCAACACCTTCCTCGCCGCGGCGGGCCACAAGGTCGGCAAGTCGCTGTACGAAGCCGACCTGGTCGACACCGCCAAGGCCATCGCCGCCAAGGTCAGCGTGCCGTTGCCGGTGGACGTGGTGGTTGCCAAGGAGTTCGCCGAGACCGCCGTTGCTACCGTCAAGGACATCGCTGACGTGGCCGACGACGACATGATTCTGGACATCGGCCCGAAGACCGCCGCCCAGTTCGCCGAGCTGCTGAAGACCTCCAAGACCATCCTGTGGAACGGCCCGGTGGGGGTGTTCGAGTTCGACCAGTTCGGCGAAGGCACCAAGACCCTGGCCAAGGCGATCGCCGAAAGCCCGGCGTTCTCCATCGCCGGCGGTGGCGACACCCTGGCCGCCATCGACAAGTACGGCATTGGCGAGCAGATCTCCTACATTTCCACCGGTGGCGGCGCCTTCCTCGAATTCGTCGAGGGCAAGGTCCTGCCGGCCGTCGAAGTGCTGGAGCAGCGCGCCAAGGCCTGAGGCCTTAGCCGACGGTAGCGAATCGATCAGTCGACTCGCTCCCATCCGTACAGCGCCGCCCTCGGGTGATCGTGGGCGGCGCTGGCGTTCCTGTTGTGGGCCGGGCAAGCTGGCACATTGGATGCTCGGCGGGTATGCCGCCTGAAGGGAGAGTTGCCCGATGCTGCGTTATGTTGTCCCGGCCCTCGCGCTGTCACTGGTCGCCGGATGCTCCAGCCATCCGTCCGATGGTGCCGGCGGCAAAGAGGCCGGCTGGAATCGCTGGACCTGCGATAGCCAGGCCGAAGTCATCTGGCGTTACGTGGATGTCAGCAAGTCTGTAGTCGACCTGCGCCTGGGAGAGGATGACGTGGTTCATCACCTGGAGGAGGAACCCGGCGGTGCTGGCGCCTTCTATAGTGACGGACTGGTCGGATTCAGCATTACCGGCGAGCAGGGACTGATCTACTGGGTCGAGAGCAACGATCTCATCGGCCGAGGTTGCAAGGCGCGCTGACGCGCCGACTGTCCCGGCCGCGGCCTGGACACTTGAACACCGCCTGCCCCTGGGGCAGGCTTTTGAATAACTGAACGAGCCCGACTTCTGGGAGAAGCGAAAACCATGGCACTCATCAGCATGCGCCAAATGCTGGATCACGCCGCCGAGTTCGGCTACGGCGTTCCGGCCTTCAACGTCAACAACCTCGAGCAGATGCGCGCCATCATGGAAGCGGCCGACAAGACCGACTCCCCGGTGATCGTGCAGGCCTCCGCCGGCGCTCGCAAATACGCCGGTGCGCCCTTCCTGCGCCACCTGATCCTCGCGGCCATCGAAGAATTCCCGCATATCCCGGTGTGCATGCACCAGGACCACGGCACCAGCCCTGACGTCTGCCAGCGCTCCATCCAGCTGGGCTTCAGCTCGGTGATGATGGACGGTTCGCTGAAGGAAGACGGCAAGACCCCGGCCGACTACGAGTACAACGTCCGCGTAACCCAGCAGACCGTTGCCTTCGCCCACGCCTGCGGCGTGTCCGTTGAAGGTGAGCTGGGCTGCCTGGGCTCCCTGGAAACCGGCATGGCCGGCGAAGAAGACGGTGTTGGCGCCGAAGGCGTGCTGGACCACAGCCAGCTGCTGACCGACCCGGAAGAAGCCGCCGACTTCGTGAAGAAGACCCAGGTCGACGCCCTGGCGATTGCCATCGGCACCAGCCACGGCGCCTACAAGTTCACCAAGCCGCCGACCGGCGACATCCTTGCCATCGACCGCATCAAGGCGATCCACGCGCGCATTCCGGGCACCCACCTGGTGATGCACGGTTCGTCCTCCGTCCCGCAGGACTGGCTGGCGATCATCAACGAATTCGGCGGCGAAATTCCGGAAACCTACGGCGTTCCGGTCGAGGAAATCGTCGAAGGCATCAAGTACGGCGTGCGCAAGGTGAACATCGACACCGACCTGCGCCTGGCCTCCACTGGCGCCATCCGTCGCTTCCTGGCGAAGAACCCGAGCGAGTTCGACCCGCGCAAGTACTTCGCCAAGACCGTCGAAGCCATGCGCGACGTCTGCATTGCCCGCTACGAAGCCTTCGGCACCGCCGGCCACGCCTCCAAGATCAAGCCGATCTCCCTGGAAGGCATGTTCCAGCGCTACGCCAAGGGTGAGCTGGAAGCGAAGGTCAACTGATCCCGGCCTGCTCGCCAAGAGCCCCGCATTGCGGGGCTCTTTCGTATCCGCCAGAAGGAGATTGATGGCATGTCGATGCTGCGTGCCGGGCTCGCCGCCCTGTCGCTGGCACTGCTGGCCGGCTGTTCGCTGCGCCCGGCGCAACCTCCAGCGCCGCCACCCAAACCGCCAGTGGATCTGCCGGCGGACGCGCAGAACTGCCTGACCCACCAGGAATGCACGCTGAAGACTTCGCGCACCCTGCTGTTCGTCTTCGACTACGCCGAGGCTGGCGCTGCACTGGTGGAGAACGAGAACCGCGTGCTCAGCACGCCGGAGAAGGCGCCGAAGAAGGGCTGGCCGGCGATCCGCATCCAGTTGCCCGATCCCGATGGTGGCCGCTTCGAGTTTTCCAGCGAATGCCGGCAGAAACGTTGCCGGATCAAGGCTGCGCGCCTGCTCAGCTGCTACCGTAGTTATCTCGATGGCAAGGCCTGTCGGTTCCGCTGAGCGCTTGTGCTCGGGCCGGCAGGCTCTGGAGGCGCGATGACGGATGTACATGGCAGTGCGCGGGAGGGTTATGCCCGCGAAGCGAAAGCCTATGCCCATGGGCGCCCGGACTATCCGGAGGCGCTGGTAGGATGGCTCGGCGAGGAACTGGAGATCGGTCCGGGCAAGGAGGTGGTTGACCTTGGCGCGGGCACCGGCAAGTTCACCGCCTTGCTGCAGCGTACGGGCGCGCAGGTCACAGCGATCGAGCCGGTGGCAGCGATGCGCGAGCAACTGAGCGCGACTCTGCCTGCGGTGAGGGCGCTCAATGGCACCGCCCAGGCGATCCCCCTGGTCGCGGGGAGCCTGGATGCGCTGACCTGCGCCCAGGCCTTCCACTGGTTCGCTGATGGGCGGTCGCTGACCGAAATCCATCGGGTGCTGCGTCCGGGTGGGCGTCTCGGTCTGGTCTGGAACGTGCGTGACGAGCGGGTAGACTGGGTGGCCGAGGTGACGCGCATCGTCGAGCGCTACGAGGGCAGCACGCCACGCTTCCACACTGGCGAATGGCGTCGGGCCTTCGCTGGGGCGCGGTTCGCACCGCTGCGTCTGCGTGAGTTCAGCCACCAGCACATCGGCCCACCGGAACAGGTGATCGTCGCGCGCATCCTCTCGGTCAGTTTCATTGCCGCGTTGCCGGACGAGCAGAAGCAGCGGGTCGCCGAGCAACTGCGGGAGTTGATTGCCACCCATCCGGCCTTGAAGGATCGCGCAGAGGTGGCATTCCCCTACCGCACCGAGGCCTACAGCACCCGCGCGCTGGGCTGAGTGGGGAATAAGGTAGACTGGTGGCCGGATTTCCCGCCAGTCGCCCGCTCATGCAACCGCTCCGCTATCTCCAGGCCTACCCGCAACAGCTCCAGGACCAGGTGCGCCAGCTCATCGAGCAGGACCGCCTCGGCCAGTATCTGGAGCGCCGCTATCCCGGTCGTCATGACGTGCAGAGCGACAAGGCGCTGTATGGCTATGCCATGGACCTCAAGCAGCAGTACATGCGCACCGCGCCTGCGGTGGACAAGGTGCTCTATGACAACAAGCTGGATGTGGTGCAGCGCGCCCTCGGCCTGAATACCGCGATTTCGCGGGTGCAGGGCGGCAAGCTCAAGGCGAAGAAGGAGATCCGCGTGGCCTCGCTGTTCAAGGAGGCGGCGCCGGAGTTCCTGCAGATGATCGTGGTCCATGAACTGGCGCACCTGAAGGAGCGCGACCACAGCAAGGCCTTCTACCAGTTGTGCGAGCACATGCTGCCGGGCTACCACCAGCTTGAATTCGATTTGCGCGTCTACCTGACCTGGCGCGATCTGCTTCAGTAGTACAGGCGCGCCAGGTAGAACAGACCGAGGCACCAGGGGAGCAGCAAGGCCAGGCCCAGATAGCGCAGTGCCGTTCGCCCCGAGCCCTCTCGGCCACCCAGCCAGCCGATGCCGGCGAGCGCCAGTAGGAAAACCACCAGCCCGATCAGGACCAGCCGGTAGTGCTCCGGCGTGGGGGAGCTGGGTTCGAGTGCGACGTGGGTGAGGTGCCAGATGCAGAGCGCTCCTGCAGGCATCATCAGTGCGGCGGCAGTGACCAAGCGGCCTGGCAGGCGGAGCAGGAAGGCGATCAGCAGGCCGGCCAGTCCCGCGCAGACAATCAGCGCTGTGAACAGCTGGTCCAGATAGACGAGATCAGGGGCGGGAGCGAGGGCGCGGGGAGTGGCCAGCAGGCGTAGTAGCGGCGCCCCCAGTAGCAGCGCGATCAGGCAGAACAGCCAGCCAAGCAGGTTGCGCAGCATGTGAGCGTCCTGTTTTCGTTGCTGCGGGAAGCCCCTGACGCGCCGGATGGGGTCGGCCGTCCGGGGTTGTTCGCCGCCGCAAGTGCAGATTAATCAATGCCTTGGCGAAATGCCATGATTCTTTGAGAATCATTCTTTCAATGTAAAGGCCCCTCTTGCGAGGGGCTTTCACTTGCCTGTCAGAACAGGTCGATAGGCGCTTCTTCTTCCGCCGGCATACCGCTTCCCGGCGCGCTTCCCGGTGCCAGTTCGCTCATCGAAGGCGGCGTGTCTTCGTTCTTGAACAGCTCGAAGTAGGCGCCCGGCGTGCCCGGTGCCGCTGCGCGACCGGTAATCGGGTCGATACGCAGGCTGACCATGCCGGCGGGCTCGGGCAGCAGGTGCGACGGCTTGTCCTTCAGCGCGGCGCCCATGTAACGCATCCAGATCGGCAGGGCGACGTTGCCGCCGTATTCGGCGCGGCCGAGGCTGTCCGGCTGGTCGAACCCGACCCAGACGGTGGTCATGTAGTCGGCGTTGAAGCCGGAGAACCAGGCGTCCTTGGACTCGTTGGTGGTGCCGGTCTTGCCCGCCAGGTCATCACGCTTGAGCGCCAGGGCGCGGCGGCCGGTGCCGCGTTTGATTACGTCCTGCAGCATGCTGGTCATGATGTAGGCGGTACGGGCATCAATGATGCGCTCGGCGGCAGCCGGTTCGATGGTGGTCTTGGCCAGGCTCGGGTCGTCGTTACCCAGCTCGTTGGTTCCGCTGGGCTGAGCCGGGGCCTGGGCTTGTTCGGTTTGCGCCTCGTCATTGGGTACCCGCGGCGGATTGGCCTGGTAGACCACCTGGCCGTCGCGGCTTTCGATGCGCTCGACCACGTAGGGCGAAACCTTGAAGCCGCCATTGGCGAAGGTGCTCCAGGCGGAGGCGATTTCCAGCGGCGTCAGGGTGGCGGTGCCGAGGGCCATCGACAGGTTCGGCGGCAGCTCGTCCTTGTTGAAGCCGAAGCGGCTGATGTAGGTGCGCGCTCGCTCGACGCCCAACCCTTGGAGAATGCGGATCGACACCATGTTGCGCGACTTGTACAGCGCCTCGCGCATCGGGATCGGGCCGAGGAAGGTGTTGGTGTCGTTCTTCGGCCGCCAGACCTTGTCCAGGTACTCGTCGTAGAACACCACGGGGGCGTCGTTGATCAGCGAGGCGGCGGTGAAGCCGTTGTCCAGCGCGGCGCTGTAGATGAACGGCTTGAAGCTGGAACCGGGCTGGCGCTTGGCCTGGGTCGCGCGGTTGTAGTTGCTCTGCTCGAAGGAGAAGCCGCCGACCAGCGCCATGATCGCGCCATCCTGTGGGTTCAGCGAGACCAGCGCGCTCTGTGCAGCCGGCACCTGGCTCAGGCGCAGCGAGCCGTCGTCGCGGCGCTGCACGCGGATCACGTCGCCAGGTTGGACCACGTCGCTGGGCTGGCGAGGCATCGGGCCCATGCTGTTGTTGCTGAGATAGGGGCGTGCCCACTTCATGCCGTCCCAGCCGAGGGCTTCTTCCTTGCCATCGCGGGTCATCACCAGGGCGCCGCTCTTTTCCACCTGGACAACGATGGCCGGCTCCAGGCCGCCGAGCGGGCGTTGCTGAGCGATCGCCTGGCGCCAGGCATCACGGGTCTTGCCCGGCAGGCGGGTTTCCGGGCCGCGATAGCCATGACGTTGGTCGTATTCCTGCAGACCGTCGCGCAGCGCGGTATTGGCATCTTCCTGCAGGTCGCTGCGCACAGTGGTGTAAACGCGGTAACCCTCGGTATAGGCGTCGCCGCCGAAGCGGCCGACCAGTTCGGCGCGCGCCATTTCGGCGATGTAGGGGGCGGCCAGTTCGGGGCTCTGTACGTGATAGGAGGCTGCAATCGGCTCCTTGACCGCGGCTTCATAGCGCGGCTGATCGATGAAGCCCAGCTTGAGCATGCGCTCGAGGATCCAGTTGCGGCGTTCCAGGCTGCGTGCGGGGTTGGCCAGCGGGTTATAGCGCGACGGTGCCTTCGGCAGGCCGGCGATCATCGCCATCTGCGCCAGGCTGAGGTCCTTGATCGACTTGCCGTAATAGACCTGGGCAGCGGCCTCCACGCCGTAGGCGCGGTTGCCCAGATAGATCTTGTTGACGTACAGCTCGAGGATCTCATCTTTGGTCAGTGACCGCTCGATCTGTAATGCCAGCAATATCTCATTGATCTTTCGGGAGAAACTGCGTTCGTTGGTGAGGAAGTAGTTCTTCGCCACCTGCATGGTGATGGTGCTGCCACCCGTCTGGATGTGCCCGGTCTTCAATAATTGCGCGGCAGCACGCATCAGGCTTTTTACGTCCACGCCATAATGGTTGGCGAAGTTGTCATCCTCGGCCGATAGCAGTGCGTGGGTGAAATCCTGGGGGATTTCAGCAAAACGAATTGGCGTGCGGCGCATCTCGCCAAACTCTGCTATCAATTTGTTATCGCTGCTGTACACCCGCAACGGCATCTGCAAACGCACGTTGCGTAAGGCCTCCACGGACGGGAGGTTAGGGCTGAGGTAGAGGTAGGCGCCGCTGAAACTGAGCAGCAATCCACAGATTATGGTGACGCAGGTCCACCACAGAAACTTCAGCAGGCGCATTGGAAGGTCTTGGATTTCCAGAGAAAAGAAAGAGTTAAGCGGATGGCGCGGTAAAAAGGGAAAAGCTGATCACATTATAAGCAGTTTTTTTCCCGGCGAGCCATTTGCGCAGGTGTCAAGTCTGGTATCTAATGTGAAAAAACATAAATCGTCCGTAAGTCTCGGATGCTGATAGGAAATCAGTCGTGCTAGGGCTATTCAATAAGAAAGCGAACACGCTGCTGGGGATAGACATCAGTTCGACTTCGGTCAAACTCCTCGAACTGAGCCGCTCGGGAGGCCGCTACAAGGTAGAGGCCTACGCCGTGGAGCCGCTCCCTCCCAATGCAGTGGTAGAAAAGAACATCGCTGAGCTGGAGGGTGTCGGCCAGGCGTTGTCACGTGTGGTCGCCAAGGCGCGCACCGGCGTGAAGACGGCTGCGGTCGCGGTCGCTGGCTCGGCGGTCATCACCAAGACCATCGAGATGGATGGCGGTCTCTCGGAAGACGAGCTGGAAAACCAGCTCAAGATCGAGGCCGACCAGTACATTCCCTATCCCCTCGAAGAAGTCGCGATCGACTTTGAAGTCCAGGGCGCATCCGCACGGAACGCCGAGCGCGTTGACGTACTCCTCGCCGCCTGTCGGAAGGAAAACGTTGAAGTGCGCGAGGCGGCGCTGGCGCTGTCGGGGCTGACCGCCAAGGTCGTCGATGTCGAGGCCTACGCGCTGGAGCGAGCCTTCAGTCTGCTCGGCGATCAGTTGGGTGGCAATGCCGACGAACTCACAGTTGCGGTGGTCGACATCGGCGCCACCATGACCACGCTGAGCGTGCTGCACCACGGCCGCACCATCTATACACGCGAACAACTGTTCGGCGGGCGCCAGCTCACCGAGGAGATTCAGCGTCGCTATGGCCTGTCGGTGGAAGAAGCTGGTCTTGCCAAAAAGCAGGGCGGTCTTCCGGATGACTATGACAGCGAAGTTTTGCAACCGTTCAAGGATGCGGTCGTTCAACAGGTCTCCCGTTCGCTGCAGTTCTTCTTCGCCGCCGGTCAGTTCAACGACGTGGACTACATCCTGCTGGCAGGCGGAACGGCTTCCATTCCGGACCTGGACAGATTGATCCAGCAGAAGATCGGTACTCCGACACTCGTGGCCAACCCCTTCACCGACATGGTGCTGAGCGGAAAGGTCAATGCGGGGGCGCTGGCCAGTGACGCGCCGGCGCTGATGATTGCCTGCGGTCTGGCGATGAGGAGTTTCGACTGATGACTCGCATCAACCTATTGCCGTGGCGGGAACAGCTGCGCGAGGAGCGCAAGCAGCGCTTCCTCGTGACTCTGGGGGCGGTGCTGCTGGCCTCGGGGGCGCTGGTCTTCCTGGGTGACCAGTACTTCAATGCGGCCATCGAGAACCAGAACGCGCGCAATGATTTCCTGCGCAAGGAAATCACCGTGCTTGATGCGCGGATCAAGGAAATCAGCGAGCTGAAGACTCGCCGCCAGCAGTTGCTGGAGCGTATGAAGATCATTTCGGATCTGCAGGGCAACCGACCGATCATTGGCCGTGTGTTCGATCAGTTGGTCCGTACGTTGCCCGACGGTGTCTATTTCACCGACCTGAAGATGACCGGGAAGTCCATCGCCATCGCAGGGGCGGCCGAGTCGAACAACCGGGTGTCCAACCTGATGCGTAACCTGGATGCTTCCGAGTGGCTGAAGGCGCCGAACCTGACTGAAGTGAAGGCGGTGACCCAGGGCGCTGTGGACCAGGCGAACATCTTCCAGCTGACGGTTCAGCAGACCCAGCCCGGAGCGGAAGAGGCGGAGCAGAAGAACGTCGCGCAAGGAGCCAAGAAATGAGTCTGGCCAGTTCCCTCGAGAGCTTGCGCAAGATCGACATCAACGACCTTGACCTGAACAACCTTGGCTCCTGGCCGGCGGCGGTCAAGGTCATCGCCTGTATCCTGCTCACGGCCGTGGTACTCGCGCTTGGCTACAACTTCCATCTGAAGGACATGCAGGAACAACTGGATCGGCAGCGCGCTGAAGAGGAAACGCTCAAGCAGCAGTTTTCCTCCAAGGCATTCCAGGCGGCCAATCTGGAAGCCTACAAGACTCAGATGAAGGAAATGGAAGAGTCCTTCGGCGCCTTGCTGCGGCAGCTGCCCAGTGACACCGAAGTGCCCGGCCTGCTCGAAGACATCACCCGTACCGGCCTGGGGAGTGGTCTCGAGTTCGAGGAGATCAAGCTGCTGCCGGAAGTGACCCAGCAGTTCTATATCGAGTTGCCCATCCAGATCAGTGTCGTGGGCGGTTATCACGACCTGGCGACTTTCGTCAGTGGTGTGTCCAGCCTTCCGCGCATCGTCACCTTGCACGACTTCGAGATCAAGCCGGCCAGCGCCGACAGTACGTCCAGGCTGAGGATGACCATCCTGGCCAAGACCTATCGCTATAACGACAAGGGCACGAAGGTCAATGCCCCGAGCGCGGGAGCCAAGAAATGAGGGGGCGCCTGATCATTTGCGGTTGTCTGCTGCTGAGTTTGAACGGGTGTGGTGCTGGAGGCGACTTCAGCGATCTGCAGGCCTATATGGACGAAGTCCGCGCGCGTCCCAAGGGGGCGATCGAGCCACTGCCCAAGTTCCAGCCGTATGAAGCGTTTACCTACAGTGCCTCGGCATTGCGCAGCCCGTTCCAGCCCCCGGTCAAGATCGACCTGGCGGTGAAGCAGAAGGGCAACAAGGTGGTCAAGCCTGACGAAACCCGGGTCAAGCAGTTCCTGGAAGGCTTCAATATCGAGACCTTCGAGATGGTGGGAACCTTGTCCAGGGATAACCAGATGTTCGCTCTCGTAAAAGGTGCAGGAGGGGTGCACCGGGTGCGGATCGGCGACTATCTGGGGCGCAACGACGGCAAGATCGTTGCCATCAGCGAAGGCAAGATCGACGTGATTGAAATCGTTCCTGATGGCGAAGGGGGCTGGCTCGAGCGTCCGCGCAGCCTGACCCTCAAGGAACGCTCCTAAGGGCGGGGATGAACATGGATAACAAACTGCAGTCTGCACGACGGATTCAGACGATGAACAAAATGCTTTCCCGCCTGAGCATCTCCTTGCTCGCGGCAGTCTTTGCGCCGGCTTTGCTGGCGGCCAACCTGCAGAGCGTCGATGTGGCAGCCCTGCCGGGCGACCGGGTCGAGCTGAAACTGGGCTTCGACGGCCCGGTGGCGACGCCGCGCGGTTACACCATTGAGCAGCCGGCGCGTATCGCGCTGGATCTGCCAGGTGTGCAGAACAAGCTGGGTAGCAAGAACCGTGAGCTGGGTGTGGGTAATGCCCGCAGCCTGACGGTGGTTGAGGCGAAAGATCGCACTCGCCTGATCGTCAACCTGGCCACCCTGGTGCCTTATACCACCCGGTCGGAAGGTTCGAATCTGTACGTCGTGGTCGGTGGGGCGGGGGCTGCTTCGAGCTCCTATGCTTCTGCCGCGCCGGCTCCCGCTCCGGTTGCCAAGCCCGCTCAACCCAAGCCTTACGTTCCGGCCGGCAAGGCGATTCGCAATATCGACTTCCAGCGTGGCGAACAGGGTGAAGGCAATGTCGTGATCGACCTTTCCGATCCGACCGTCAGCCCGGATATCCAGGAGCAGGGCGGCAAGATTCGCCTGGAGTTCCCGCGTACCCAGTTGCCCGACAACCTGCGCGTGCGCCTGGATGTGAAGGATTTCGCCACGCCGGTGCAGTTCGTCAATGCTGCCGCGGCGGGCGACAAGGCCAGCATCACCATCGAGCCTACCGGCATATACGACTATCTCGTCTATCAGACCGACAACCGGATGACCGTCAGCATCAAGCCGCTGACCCAGGACGATGCCGAGAAGCGCAAGAAGGATACCTTTGCCTACACCGGCGAGAAGCTGTCGCTGAACTTCCAGGACATCGATGTACGCTCGGTGCTGCAGCTGATTGCCGACTTCACCGACCTGAACCTGGTGGCGTCCGATACCGTTCAGGGCAACATCACCCTGCGTCTGCAGAATGTGCCGTGGGATCAGGCGCTGGACCTGGTGCTGAAGACCAAGGGGCTGGACAAGCGCAAGGTGGGTAACGTTCTGCTGGTTGCGCCGGCGGAAGAGATCGCCGCGCGCGAGCGTCAGGAGCTGGAGGCGCAGAAGCAGATTTCCGAACTGGCTCCCCTGCGTCGCGAGCTGATCCAGGTGAACTACGCGAAGGCGGCTGATATTGCCAAGCTGTTCCAGTCGGTAACCGGAGTAGGTGCTCCAGGTGTTCCGGGTGCGCCGCAGGCGGCGGGCGCAGATAATCGTGGCTCGCTCACCGTTGATGATCGCACCAACGCGATCATTGCCTACCAAACTCAGGACCGCCTGGATGAGTTGCGCCGTATTGTTGCCCAACTGGATATCCCGGTTCGCCAGGTGATGATCGAGGCGCGCATCGTCGAGGCCGCTGTGGACTACAGCAAGAGCCTGGGTGTGCGCTGGGGCGGTGCGTTCAGTTCCGGCAATTGGGACTTCTACGGCAAGGATGGCGCGCGTACAGTCAGCGACGGCCAACTGTTCCTGCCGGGTACCGATACGATTGGCAACTTCAAGGCACAGGATGGCGTGGCGCCGGTGCCGTTCGTTGACATGGGCGTAGCCAACAGCACCTCGGGTATCGGCATTGGCTTCCTGAGCGATCACGCCATGCTCGACCTGCAACTGTCCGCCATGGAGAAGAGCGGTAACGGTGAAGTGGTCTCCCAGCCGAAGGTCGTCACCTCCGACAAGGAAACCGCGAAGATCCTCAAGGGCTCGGAGATCCCCTACCAGGAGGCCAGCTCCAGCGGTGCTACCTCGGTGTCCTTCAAGGAAGCCGCTCTGGCCTTGGAAGTGACCCCGCAGATCACCCCGGATAACCGCATCATCATGGAAGTGAAGGTCAACAAGGATGAGCCGGACTACGCCAACGCGCTGAACGGCGTACCGCCGATCAAGAAGAACGAGGTGAACGCCAAGGTGCTGGTCAACGATGGCGAGACCATCGTGATCGGTGGTGTGTTCTCCAACACCCAGACCAAGGCTACCGACAAGGTTCCGTTCCTGGGCGACGTTCCCTTCATTGGCCGCCTGTTCCGTCGTGACTCGGTAACTGACAGCAAGAACGAGCTGCTGGTTTTCCTTACCCCGCGGATCATGAATAATCAGGCCTTTGCAGTCGGCCGTTGATCAATGTCGTGTCCAATTTGATTCTGGTAGGCCCGATGGGGGCTGGGAAAAGCACCATCGGGCGTCTTCTCGCCAAAGAGCTTCACCTCGTTTTCAAGGATTCGGATAAAGAGATCGAGCAGCGCTGCGGAGCCAACATCCCCTGGATATTCGATGTCGAGGGCGAGGCAGGCTTCCGCGAGCGTGAGCAGTCGATGCTTGCCGAGCTATGCGCCGCCGGTGGCATGGTGATCGCCACCGGCGGCGGCGCAGTCATGCGTGACGCCAACCGCCAGATACTCAAGGCTGGCGGCCAGGTCATCTACCTGCACGCCTCGGTCGAGCAGCAGATTTCCCGAACTGCACGCGACAAGAACCGTCCGCTGCTGCAGAAGCCCAATCCGGACCAGATCCTCCGTGACCTCATGCAGCTGCGCGATCCGCTGTATCGCGAAATCGCCGATGTGATCATCGAAACCGACGAGCGGCCGCCGCGCCTCGTGGTTCTGGAGATTCTGGAGCGCTTGCGTGAGTTGGAGCGCCATTAACGGCGCTCCAATCTGCGGTATCCTAGTCCCCTTTCTTGCCTGGGGGTTTCATGCGCACACTCAATGTCGATCTGGCCGATCGCAGCTACCCGATCTACATCGGTGAGGGGCTGCTGGATGATCCGCACTACTTCGAGCCGCATATCCGCGGCCGTCAGGTAGCCATCGTCACCAACGAAACCATCGCGCCGCTGTACCTGGATCGACTGCAGAAAACCCTGGCTGGCTACAAGATCACCTCGGTCGTGCTGCCTGACGGTGAGGCCTATAAACAGTGGGAAACCCTGCAGCTGATCTTCGATGAGCTGCTCAAGGCGCGCCACGACCGCAAGACCACCCTGATCGCCCTGGGCGGCGGCGTCATCGGCGACATGACCGGCTTCGCCGCTGCCTGTTACCAGCGCGGCGTCGACTTCATCCAGGTGCCGACCACCCTGCTGTCCCAGGTGGATTCCTCGGTGGGCGGCAAGACCGGCATCAACCACCCGCTGGGCAAGAACATGATCGGCGCGTTCTACCAGCCTCAGGCCGTGGTCATCGACACCACCACCTTGCGCACACTGCCGCCACGCGAACTGTCCGCCGGTCTGGCGGAAGTCATCAAGTACGGCTTCATCTGCGACGAGCCGTTCCTGACCTGGCTGGAGGCGCACATGGATGACCTGCTGGCGCTGGAGCCGACTGCGCTGACCGAGGCCATCGAGCGCTCCTGCGCCGCCAAGGCCCGCGTGGTCGGCGCCGACGAGAAGGAAACCGGCGTCCGCGCAACCCTCAACCTCGGCCATACCTTCGGCCACGCCATCGAGACCCATATGGGTTATGGCGTCTGGTTGCACGGAGAGGCCGTGGGTGCGGGAACCGTGATGGCACTCGAGATGTCGCATCGGCTGGGATGGCTGACAAAGGCCGAGCTCGACCGCGGTATCCGTCTGCTGGCCGCGGCGAAGCTGCCGGTGGTCCCACCGCAGGAAATGAACGCCGAGCATTTTCTCGAGCACATGGCCGTCGACAAGAAAGTGCTCGATGGCCGTTTGCGTCTGGTCTTGCTCCAAGGGCTGGGGGGCGCGGTCGTGACCGCCGAATTCCCCCGTGAGATTCTGGAAGAAACACTGCGCACTGACTACCAGGCACTGGTCGGTCAGGCAGGAGAACACTGAGGTCCCATGTCCAGTTTGCATGCCGACGAGGCCTTCCTGGCCCACTACCAGTTCAGCCATGACCCGTTCGCACCGCGGGTTCCCGGCTTCAAGTTCTTCCCGGCGCAGCGCAAGCCCGTACTGGGCCAGCTGCACCACCTGGCGCGCTATAGCCACCTGCTGCTGGCCGTGACCGGCCCGCTGGGCAGCGGCAAGACGCTGCTGCGCCAGGCGCTGGTGGCCAGCACTAACAAGGACGCGGTCTCCAGCGTGGTCATCTCCGGCCGCTCGGTCACCGACGAGGCCACCCTGCTGCGCCAACTGGCCCAGGGCCTGGGCATCACCCAGACCAGCCTCGAGCCCATCCTGGCCAAGGTCGCCCAACTGGCGATCACTGGGCAGGACGTTTACCTGCTGGTGGACGATGCCGAGCAACTGCGCGATGACGCACTGGAAGTGCTGCTGCTTCTGGCTGCCGGCAACACCGAGGCGCGCCTGCACGTCTTCCTGTTCGGCGAGCCGGCGCTGCTGTCGCGTCTGGAGGTGCTGTCCGAAGGCGAGGAGCGTTTTCATGCCATTGAACTGCAGCCCTACAGCGAAGAGGAAACCCGCGAGTACCTGGCGCAGCGCCTGGAAGGTGCCGGGCAGGGCATCGAACTGATTTCCGCTGACCTGTTGGCCGACATTCACGAGCAGTCCGGCGGCTGGCCGGGAGCGATCAACCAGAGCGCTCGCGACGCCATGATCGAGGCGATGCTGGCTGACCGCGGTGGCGCTCGCAAGGCGGCTGGCCCAGGCTTCAAGCTGCCGAAAAAGCATTTGGCGATCCTGGGTGTGGTCGCCATCGGCGTCATCGCTGCCTGGTTCATGCAGGGCAAGACCAGCAAGCCAGAGTCCGCCAATAACACCGCTGCGCAAACCTCTTCCCAGCTGCCGCTGGGCGGCGCCGCCCCGCAACCGGGCGCCCAGCCGACGCCGGATGCTCAGGGTGCTGGCCCGTCTGTCGAGTTCGCCGGTTCTAATCAGCCGCTGCCGCTGCCACTGGTGGGCGAGAGCCAGCCGGTGATCCGCGAACCGATGGCCCAGGCCGGCGGCCAGGAAGATGCCGATGAAGGCGGTATGCCGTCCGCGGCCATTCCGCCGACCGTGACGACCTCCGCGCCGCCGGTAACGCCGCTGGCCAACAATGGCCCGGCTCCGCTGAACCCGGTGCCGCCGGCGCCGACCCAGTCGCAGCCAGTGGCCCAACCGACTCCGAAGCCCGCGCCGACCCAGGCCGCAGCCCCGCAACCGGTCAAACCCGCCGCCACAGCTTCGGCCAAGCCTACTCCGGCGGCCAAGCCGGCAGCGACCAAGCCCGCCACCACCGTTGCCAGCGCCAAGCCGGCCTCGGCCAGCAAACCCGCAGCGGCCACCGGCAGCGCCGGCAGCAGTAGTTGGTACCAGTCCCAGGCAGGTTCTCGCTACTCCGTGCAGGTGCTGGGCACCGGCTCGGAAGCCAGCGCCAAGGCCTTCATCAGCCAGCAGGGTGGTGGCGACTACCGCTACTTCCGCAAGAACCTGCAGGGCAAGCCGTTCTACGTCGTGACTTACGGCAGCTTCGCTGACCGCACGGCCGCACAGGCAGCGATCAAGAAGCTGCCGGCAAAGATCCAGGCTTCCAAGCCCTGGGCGCGTCCCTTCTCCAGCATCCAGCAGGACATCGCCGGGGCGCGCTGAAAGGTCGCACTGTCGTAGTAATGAAAAAGCCGAGCCCCACGCCATGGGGCTCGGCTTTTTTATTGGGTTGTTTCTTTCGCTGCATTCTTATAAAAATGCGACATCGGGTGTCGGCAGTGCGTCAAAAAAATAAGTGACGTCAGTCGCGCCGTGTGTACAATGACCTCCCTTTGCCTATCGGAAACTTGCCGCTTGAGCGAGTAGACAGGCAAAGCGCTTGATAGAGGGTCTGCTGACGTTTCGTCATGGCCAGGACCGGAACCGCCGCCACGTTGGGTAAGACGTGGCAAACGACGCGGATCGGTCATTCCAGGTGAACCAGGGGCTAGAACGGCGCTGCACGTCAGATGCGGCCCGTGCCTTTGAGGTGCGCGGGAAACAAGCCAGCAAAGGCGAAACAGGGCGATGGCGAAACGTCAGCAGACCCTGGAAATTAAAAAAGTTTTGCCGGTGAGAGTTCCCTATGAAAGCAGGTCTGTACCATCCTGAGACGTTCAAGGATAACTGCGGATTCGGCCTGATCGCCCATATGACGGGCGAGGCAAGCCATGAACTTCTGCAAACCGCCATCGAAGCACTGACCTGCATGACCCACCGAGGTGGGATCAACGCGGACGGGAAAACCGGGGACGGCTGTGGGCTGCTGATCCAGAAGCCCGACCAATTCCTGCGCGCCGTCGCCCAGGAGACCTTCGGTGTCGAGCTGCCCGCGCAGTACGCCGTGGGCATGGTCTTCTTCAACCAGGACCCGGTGAAAGCCGAAGCCGCCCGCGCGAACATGAATCGCGAGATCGAGCGTGCAGGCCTGAAACTGGTCGGCTGGCGCAAGGTGCCGATCGACACCAGCGTCCTGGGTCGCCTGGCGCTGGAGCGCCTGCCGCAGATCGAGCAGGTATTCATCGGCGGCGAAGGCCTGTCCGACCAGGAATTCGCGGTCAAGCTGTTCAGCTCCCGTCGCCGTTCTTCCGTGGCCAACGCCGAGGACGCCGATCACTACGTCTGCAGCTTCTCGCACAAGACCATCATCTATAAGGGCCTGATGATGCCGGCGGACCTCGCCGCCTTCTATCCGGACCTCTCCGATGAGCGCCTGAAGACCGCCATCTGCGTCTTCCACCAGCGCTTCTCGACCAACACCCTGCCCAAGTGGCCGCTGGCCCAGCCGTTCCGCCTGCTGGCGCACAACGGCGAGATCAACACCATCACCGGCAACCGCAACTGGGCCCAGGCCCGTCGCGGCAAGTTCACCAACGAGTGGATGCCTGACCTGGACGAGCTCGGCCCGCTGGTCAACCGCGTGGGTTCGGACTCCTCCAGCATGGACAACATGCTCGAGCTGATGGTCACCGGCGGCATGGACATGTTCCGTGGCCTGCGCATGATCATTCCGCCGGCCTGGCAGAACGTCGAGACCATGGACGCCGACCTGCGCGCGTTCTACGAATTCAACTCGCTGCACATGGAGCCGTGGGACGGCCCCGCCGGCGTCGTGCTGACCGACGGCCGCTACGCCGTCTGCCTGCTCGACCGCAACGGCCTTCGCCCGTCGCGCTGGGTTACCACCAAGAACGGCTACATCACCCTCGCCTCGGAAATCGGCGTGTGGGATTACAAGCCCGAGGACGTCATCGCCAAGGGCCGCGTCGGCCCAGGCCAGATCCTCGCGGTGGACACCGAGACCGGCCAGCTGCTGCAGACCGAGGACATCGACAATCGCCTGAAGTCGCGCCACCCGTACAAGCAGTGGCTGCGCCAGAGCGCGCTGCGCATCCAGGCCACCCTGGACGATGATCAGGGCGTTGCCAGCTACGACGGCGACCAGCTCAAGCAGTACATGAAAATGTTCCAGGTCACCTTCGAGGAGCGTGACCAAGTGCTGCGCCCGCTCGCCGAGCAGGGCCAGGAAGCGGTCGGCTCGATGGGCGACGACACCCCGATGGCGGTGCTGTCCAAGCGCATTCGCTCGCCCTACGACTACTTCCGCCAGGTCTTCGCGCAGGTTACCAACCCGCCGATCGACCCGCTGCGCGAAGCGATCGTGATGTCCCTGGAAACCTGTCTGGGCATCGAGCAGAACATCTTCGAAGAGTCCCCGCACCACGCCAATCAGGCGATCCTGACCACCCCGGTGATCTCCCCGGCCAAGTGGCGGACCCTGATGAACCTGGAGCGTCCGGGCTTCGATCGTCATCACATCGACCTGAACTACGACGAGTCCGTCGGCCTCGAAGCGGCCGTGCGCAACATCGCCGACCAAGCCGAGGAAGCCGTGCGCGCCGGCAAGGTGCTGCTGGTGCTGTCCGACCGTCACATCGCCCCCGGCAAGCTGCCGGTGCACGCGGCCCTGGCTGTCGGCGCCGTGCACCACCGCCTGGTGCAGACCGGTCTGCGCTGCGACTCCAACATCCTGGTGGAAACCGCCACCGCCCGTGACCCGCATCACTTCGCGGTGCTGGTGGGCTTCGGTGCGTCCGCGGTCTACCCGTTCCTCGCCTACGAGGTGCTGGCCGACCTGATCCGCACCGGCGAAGTGCTGGGCGACCTCTACGAGGTCTTCAAGTACTACCGCAAGGGCATCTCCAAGGGGATGCTGAAGATCCTCTCGAAGATGGGTATCTCCACCATCGCCTCCTACCGTGGCGCCCAACTGTTCGAAGCCATCGGCCTGTCCGACGAAGTCACCGGCCTGTGCTTCCCGGGCACCCCGAGCCGCATCCAGGGCGCGCGTTTCATCGACATCGAGAACGAGCAGAAGCTGCTCGCGTTCGAAGCCTGGAACAACCGTAAGCCGATCCAGCAGGGCGGCCTGCTGAAGTTCGTCTATGGCGGCGAGTACCACGCCTACAACCCGGACGTGGTGAACACCCTGCAGGCCGCCGTGCAGCAGGGCGACTACGCCAAGTTCAAGGAATACACCGCGCTGGTGGACCAGCGTCCGGTCTCCATGCTGCGCGACCTGCTCAAGGTGAAAACCTCCGAGCAGCCGCTGAGCCTGGACGAAATCGAGCCGCTGGAAGCCATCTTCAAGCGCTTCGACGCCGCCGGTATCTCCCTCGGCGCGCTGTCGCCGGAGGCCCACGAGGCTCTGGCCGAAGCCATGAACCGCCTGGGCGGCCGCTCCAACTCCGGTGAGGGTGGCGAAGACCCGGCGCGCTACGGCACGCTGAAAAGCTCGAAGATCAAGCAGGTGGCCACCGGCCGCTTCGGTGTGACCCCGGAATACCTGGTCAACGCCGAAGTCCTGCAGATCAAGGTGGCCCAGGGCGCCAAGCCCGGCGAAGGCGGCCAGCTGCCCGGCGGCAAGGTCAACGGCCTGATCGCCCGCCTGCGCTATGCCGTGCCCGGCGTGACCCTGATCTCGCCGCCGCCGCACCACGACATCTACTCCATCGAAGACCTCGCCCAGCTGATCTTCGACCTCAAGCAGGTCAACCCGCAGGCGCTGGTGTCGGTGAAGCTGGTGTCCGAACCGGGTGTAGGCACCATCGCCGCCGGCGTGGCCAAGGCCTATGCCGACCTGATCACCATCTCCGGCTACGACGGCGGTACCGGCGCCTCGCCGATCACCTCCATCAAGTACGCCGGTTCGCCGTGGGAGCTGGGCCTCGCCGAGGCGCACCAGACCCTGCGCGGCAACGACCTGCGCGGCAAGGTCCGCGTGCAGACCGACGGCGGCCTGAAGACCGGTCTGGACGTCATCAAGGCCGCGATCCTCGGCGCCGAAAGCTTCGGCTTCGGCACCGCGCCGATGATCGCCCTGGGCTGCAAGTACCTGCGCATCTGCCATCTCAACAACTGCGCCACCGGCGTCGCCACCCAGAACGACAAGCTGCGCAAGGACCACTTCATCGGCACCGTGGACATGGTGGTGAACTTCTTCACCTTCATCGCCAGCGAGACCCGTGAGTGGCTGGCCAAGCTTGGCGTGCGCAGCCTGGAAGAGCTGATCGGCCGCACCGACCTGCTGGAAATCCTGCCGGGCGAGACGCCCAAGCAGGGCAACCTCGATCTCACGCCGCTGCTGGGCAGCGACCTGATCCCGGCCGAGAAGCCGCAGTTCTGCATCGTGGAGAAGAACCCGCCGTTCGACCAAGGCCTGCTGGCCGAGAAGATGGTCGAGCTGGCCCGCGACGCCATCGCAGGCGCCAAGGGCGGCGAATACGAGCTGGACATCTGCAACTGCGACCGTTCCATTGGCGCGCGGATTTCCGGTGAGATCGCCAAGGTCCACGGCAACCAGGGCATGGCCAAGGCGCCGATCACCTTCCGCTTCAAGGGCACTGCGGGGCAGAGCTTCGGCGTATGGAACGCCGGCGGCCTGCACCTGTACCTGGAAGGTGACGCCAACGACTACGTAGGCAAGGGCATGACCGGCGGCAAGTTGGTCGTCACCCCGCCCAAGGGCAGCCCGTTCAAGTCGCAGGAGTCGGCCATCGTCGGCAACACCTGCCTGTACGGCGCCACCGGCGGCAAGCTGTTCGCCGCGGGTACCGCGGGCGAGCGTTTCGGCGTGCGCAACTCCGGTGCCCATGCCGTCGTGGAAGGCACCGGTGACCACTGCTGCGAATACATGACCGGCGGCTTCATTTGCGTACTGGGCAAGACCGGCTACAACTTCGGCTCCGGCATGACCGGTGGCTTCGCTTACGTCCTCGACATGGACAACACCTTCGTTGACCGCGTGAACCATGAACTGGTGGAAATCCAGCGCATCAGCGGCGAAGCGATGGAGGCCTACCGCAGCCACCTGCGCAAGGTCCTGGTCGAGTACGTGGCGGAAACCGCGAGTGAGTGGGGCGCACATCTGCTGGAGAACCTCGACGACTACCTGCGTCGGTTCTGGCTGGTGAAACCCAAGGCTGCAAGCCTCGGTTCCCTGCTGACCAGCACCCGTGCCAACCCGCAATAAGCGCCTGAAGTTTGATGAGGTCTGAAAATGTCTGAACGTCTGAATAACGACTTCCAGTTCATCGAAGTCGGGCGCAAGGATCCGAAGAAGAAGCTCCTGCGCCAACGCAAGCGCGAGTTCGTGGAAATCTATGACCTGTTCAAGCCGCAGCAGGCGGCCGACCAGGCCCACCGCTGCCTGGGCTGCGGCAACCCGTATTGCGAGTGGAAGTGCCCGGTGCACAACTTCATCCCCAACTGGTTGAAGCTGGTCTCCGAAGGCAACATCCTCGCCGCCGCCGAACTGTCCCACCAGACCAACACCCTGCCGGAAGTCTGCGGCCGGGTGTGCCCGCAGGACCGCCTGTGCGAAGGCGCCTGCACCCTGAACGACGGGTTCGGCGCGGTCACCATCGGTTCGGTGGAGAAGTACATCACCGACACCGCGTTCGCCATGGGCTGGCGCCCGGACATGTCCAAGGTCAAGCCCACCGGCAAGCGCGTCGCCGTGATCGGCGCGGGCCCGGCGGGCCTGGGCTGCGCCGATGTGCTGGTGCGCAACGGCGTGACTCCGGTGGTGTTCGACAAGAACCCGGAAATCGGCGGCCTGCTGACCTTCGGCATCCCCGAGTTCAAGCTGGAGAAGCAGGTGCTGTCCCGTCGCCGAGAAGTCTTCACCGGCATGGGCATCGAGTTCCGCCTGAACACCGAGATTGGCAAGGACGTGACCATGGAGCAACTGCTCGATGAGTACGATGCCGTGTTCATGGGCATGGGCACCTACACCTACATGAAAGGCGGCTTCCCCGGCGAGGACCTGCCCGGCGTGCACGATGCGCTGGACTTCCTGATCGCCAACGTGAACCGCAATCTGGGCTTCGAGAAGTCGCCGGAAGACTTTGTCGACATGAAGGGCAAGCGTGTCGTGGTGCTGGG
Source organism: Pseudomonas sp. PSE14 (assembly GCF_029203285.1). NCBI lineage: Bacteria > Pseudomonadati > Pseudomonadota > Gammaproteobacteria > Pseudomonadales > Pseudomonadaceae > Pseudomonas > Pseudomonas sp. PSE14. The sequence goes on along the minus strand of NZ_CP115669.1, from coordinate 5,361,612 downwards.
CGGTGGCGACACCGCGATGGACTGCAACCGTACTTCGATCCGCCAGGGGGCCAAGAGCGTGACCTGCGCCTACCGTCGTGACGAAGAGAACATGCCTGGCTCGCGCAAAGAGGTGAAGAACGCCAAGGAAGAGGGCGTGAAGTTCCTCTTCAACCGCCAGCCCATCGCCATCGTCGGCGAGGACAAGGTGGAAGGCGTTAAGGTGGTCGAGACCCGTCTCGGCGAGCCGGATGCCCGTGGCCGTCGCAGCCCCGAGCCGATCCCGGGCTCCGAGGAAATCATCCCGGCCGAAGCCGTGCTGATCGCCTTCGGCTTCCGCCCGAGCCCGGCCCCGTGGTTCGACCAGCACCAGGTGGAAATCGACAGCCAGGGCCGCGTCATCGCCCCGGCCGCCGCGCAGTTCAAGCACCAGACCAGCAATCCGAAGATCTTCGCCGGTGGAGACATGGTCCGGGGTTCCGACCTGGTGGTGACCGCGATCTTCGAAGGGCGTACGGCTGCTGAAGGCATTCTGGACTACCTGGGCGTCTGATCGGGAGTTTGTAGGAGCGAGCTTGCTCGCGAACTTGCCCCGCAGCGGGGCATTCGCGAGCAAGGACTAGGCGTCCCCTCGGTCCTACGAAAAGCACTTCCAGCAGCGACCAAATGTCGCGCAAGACAAAAGGCACGGCACCCGCCGTGCCTTTTCGTTTGGGCTTTGCGAAAATGCCCGCACTTTTTTTCCGGATGCCGTTATGACTGCCCTGAAGAACGATCGCTTCCTCCGCGCCCTGCTCAAGCAGCCCGTCGATGTCACCCCCGTCTGGATGATGCGCCAGGCCGGCCGCTACCTGCCGGAATACCGCGCCACCCGCGCCAAGGCCGGTGACTTCATGAGCCTGTGCATGAACCCGCAGATGGCCTGCGAAGTGACCCTGCAGCCGCTGGACCGTTACCCGCAGCTGGATGCCGCGATCCTCTTCTCCGACATCCTCACCATCCCCGACGCCATGGGCCAGGGCCTGTACTTCGAGACCGGCGAAGGCCCGCGTTTCAAGAAGGTCGTGACCACCCAGGCCGACATCGATGCCCTGCCGATCCCCGATCCGGAGAAGGACCTGGGCTACGTGATGGACGCCGTGCGCACCATCCGCCGCGAGCTGAACGGCCGCGTGCCGCTGATCGGCTTCTCCGGCAGCCCCTGGACCCTGGCCACCTACATGGTCGAAGGCGGCTCCAGCCGTGACTTCCGCAAGACCAAGGCGATGCTCTACGACAACCCGCAGGCCCTGCACGCGCTGCTGGACAAGCTGGCGCAGTCGGTCACCAACTACCTGAACGGTCAGATCCTCGCCGGCGCCCAGGCGGTGCAGATCTTCGATTCCTGGGGCGGCGCGCTGTCGGCGGCGGCGTACCAGGAGTTCTCCCTGGCCTACATGCAGAAGATCGTCGACGGCCTGATCCGCGAACACGAAGGTCGCCGCGTGCCGGTGATCCTCTTCACCAAGGGTGGCGGCCTGTGGCTGGAATCCATGGCCAACACCGGCGCCGAAGCCCTGGGCCTGGACTGGACCTGCGACATTGGCTGCGCCCGCGCCCGCGTTGGCGACAAGGTGGCGCTGCAGGGCAACATGGACCCGGCGGTGCTGCATGCCAAGCCGGAAGCCATCCGTGCCGAAGTCGCTCGCATCCTTGGCGCCTTTGGTAACGGCAATGGGCACGTGTTCAACCTCGGCCACGGAATCACCCCGGAAGTCGATCCGGCCCATGCCGGCGCCTTCTTCGAGGCGGTGCACGAGCTGTCGGCGCAGTACCACTGAACCTGGCGCTGAACTGAAAAGCCCCGCATCTGCGGGGCTTCTTCTTTTTCGGGTCTCGGTTTGCGTGATTCGCCGGTAGGTTCTGTGGCTAAGCGGGTTCGCGAGCAAGCTCGCTCCTACACAGAGCGCACTGTACTTACCGGCTACCTGTAGGAGCGAGCTTGCTCGCGATCGGCCTGACGGCACGATATTTCACGACACAATGAAAAAGCCCCGCTCTGTAGCGGGGCTTTTTTCCCTCATGGAGCCTCAGGCCCCATCAGAGTGCATCACGCAGCATCGCCCACCAATCCGGCGGCGCTCTGGGCCTTGCGACGGTTCGACACCAGCAGGCCCGAGCAGACCACCACGACGGTCAGCAGGGTGGTGGCGACCACTTCCATGCGGTGATCCGGGCGGATCAGCATGATCGCGAGGGCGCCGACGATGAAGATGATCACCGCCCAGGTCAGCCAAGGGAACAGCCACATCTTCAGCTTCAGCTGATGGCCCTGGGCGAGCAGCTTCTTGCGCATGCGCAGTTGCGACAGGGCGATCACCAGGTACACCAGCAGGGCGATGGCGCCGGAGCTGGCCAGCAGGAAGTTGAACACTTCGGCCGGGGCCAGGTAGTTGGCGAAGGTGCACAGGAAGGCCATGGCGGTGGACAGCAGCACGGCGTACACCGGGGTGCGGCTGACGCTGGTCACCTGGGCGATCTTCGGCGCGTCGCCGCGCTTGCTCAGGGAGTACATCATGCGCGAGGCGGTGTAGAGCGCCGAGTTCAGGCAACTGGTCACCGAGACCAGCACGATGATGTCGACGATCAGCTTGGCGTACGGGATGTGCAGGTGCTCCAGCACGGTCTGGTAGGAGCCCATGCTCACCAGGCGCGGATCGTTCCACGGCACCAGGCAGACCACGATCAGGATCGACAGCAGGTAGAACAGCGCGATACGCCAGATCACCGAGTTGGTGGCGCGGGTGATCTGCTGCGCCGGGTCCTTGGACTCGGTGGCGGCGATGGTGACGATCTCCGAACCCATGAAGGAGAACATGGTGGTCAGCAGCGCGGCGAGTACGGCACCCCAGCCCTTGGGCATGAAGCCTTCGCTGGTCAGGTGGCCGATGCCGGAGACTTCGCTGTTGGGCGAGAAGCCGAAGATGGCTGCGCAGCCCAGAATCAGGAAGGCGATGATCGAGACGACCTTGATCAGCGCCAGCCAGAACTCGAACTCACCGTAGTTCTTCACACTGAACAGGTTGGTGATGGTCAGCGCGGAAGTGATCACGAAGGCCAGTACCCAGATCGGCGCGCCGGGGAACCAGGCGTGGATGATGGCCGCGGCGGCGTTGGCTTCCAGCGGGATCACCAGGACCCAGAACCACCAGTACAGCCAGCCGATGGTGAAACCGGCCCAGTGGCCGATGGCGCGGTCGGCATAGGTGGAGAAGGAGCCGCTGTCCGGCTGCGCGACGGCCATCTCGGCCAGCATGCGCATCACCAGGACCACCAGTAGGCCCGCGACCAGATAGGAAATCATGACTGCCGGACCGGCCTCGGCGATGGCATGGCCGGAACCTACGAACAGGCCGGCGCCAATGGCCCCGGCAATCGAAAGCATCGTGACGTGACGATTTTTCAGGCCCTGGGAGAGGCCGGAAGAAGGAGTACTGCTCATGCTTTACCTACAACTACAGGAGGGAATTGCGTACTGCGGGAGCCGAGGTCCGTTTCAGGATTCCAACAAGTCGTGCATTTTTCTTGACGCAAGGAACGCGCCATATTTTGTTACGACTTTAGTCGTAGAGTGGGAAGAAGTGCTACAACGCCCGCATGAAGGGCGTCGTAGGGATGCATGAAGTTATCCTTGTACGACCGTCCAGTGTCGTTTTTGGATATGTTTTGCAAGATGTGTGTAGAAATTACCCGTGTCTGGCAAGTGCGGGCAGGTCGCGCGGTAACACTGCAAGTCGGGCCAGGTGCAATGCCACCAGCAGCGCAATCACCAGCAGGCCGGCGATGAAAAGCCCCACACCGTTCCAGCCATAGTGGTGCCAGAACACCCCGCCGGCGGTGCCGGCGACGCTGGAGCCCACGTAGTAGCTGAACAGGTACAACGACGACGCCTGGCCTTTGGCTTTCAGCGCGCGGCGGCCGATCCAGCTGCTGGCTACCGAGTGCGCGCCGAAGAAGCCGAAGGTGAACACCAGCATGCCGACCAGCACCAGGGCCAGCGGTTGCAGCAGGGTGATCAGCAGGCCGCCGAGCATCAGCGCGATCATCGCCCAGAGCACCTTGCGCCGGCCCAGGCGGTCGGCCAGGGAGCCGACCCAGGCGGAGCTGTAGATGCCTGACAGGTAGACCACCGAGAGCACGCCGACCACTGCCTGGCTCAGGTGGTACGGGTCTGCCAGCAGGCGGTAGCCGATGTAGTTGAACAGGGTGACGAACGCCCCCATCAGCAGGAAGCCTACAAGGAACAGCCAGGGCAGGCCGGCATCGCGGAAGTGTCCGCGCAAGCCCTCGGCCAGTTGGCGCGGCTTGAGTGGTGCCGGGTGGAAGTTCTTCGACTCGGGCAGGATGCGCCAGAACAGCAGCGCTGCCGCCAGGGCGAGCACGCCCAGGGTGGCCAGCGCCACGTGCCAGTTCACGTAGTCCACCAGGACGCCACTGATCAACCGCCCGCTCATCCCGCCGATGGCATTGCCGCCGATATAAAGCCCCATGGACAGGCCGATGTGCTGCGGATGGATTTCCTCGGAGAGGTAGGTCATGCCCACCGCCGCCAGGCCGCTGAGCGACAGGCCGAGCAGCGCGCGCATCGCCAGGACGCCATGCCAGGTCGGCATGACTGCGCTGCCGAGGGTGAACAGGGCGGCGAGGATCAGCGAGGCGACCATGATCGACTTGCGCCCGATGGCGTCGGAAATAGGCCCGGTGACCAACAGGCCGAAGGCCATGGTGATGGTGGAGATCGATAGCACCAGGCTGCTCTGTGCCGCCGTCAGGTCGAAGGCCTTGGACAGCACCGGCATCATCGGTTGCACGCAGTAGAGCAGGGCGAAAGTGGCGAAGCCGCCGGAGAACAGCGCCAGGGAGGTGCGCATGAAGGCCGGGGTGCCTTTCTCGATATAACGCTCGATCTCTTCGACCGCGCTGACGACGCTGGCATTCGCCTGGCGCGCGGCATTGAGTAACTCGGGTTCGACTGGTTCTGGAGCCCGCAACGCAGATTGACTCACAACTCACCTCGATTCGGCTCGCGCAGGGGCGGAAAAGGCCCGTACGACGGGGATGGCGGAAGATTTTGGAGTTGTTATTGGGCTTGTGCTGGCAAGGATAAGGAGCAGTCTTTATTATTTCCAATATATTAATCGACACGTTTGATATGTATTTCGGCTCAATGGTGGTGGCATGGAATTGAGGCATCTGCGTTACTTCATTGCCGTGGCCGAAGAGCTGCACTTTGGCCGTGCCGCCGAGCAACTGGGCATCTCGCAGCCGCCCTTGAGCCAGCAGATCCAGGCGCTGGAAGAGGAGATCGGCGCGCGTCTGCTGGAGCGCACCAATCGACGGGTGGCGCTGACCGAGGCGGGGCGGCTGTTCCTGACCGAGGCGCGGCAGGTGCTGCAGCAGGTCGATCGCGCGGTGCTGCTGGCGCGCCGGGCGCACCAGGGCGAACTGGGCGAGTTGAAGATCGGTTTCACCGCCTCCGCACCCTTCACCTCGACCCTGCCGCGCAGCATCCTGGCGTTCCGCCAGGCCTACCCGGACGTTCACCTGGAACTGCAGGAGCTGAGCAGCGGCCAGGCCGTGCAGGCCCTGCTGGAGGAGCGGGTGCAGGTCGGGCTGATCCGGCCGATCGCCCTGCCGGAAACCCTGGAGGCGGTGGAGCTGTTCAGCGAGCCGCTGGTGGCGGTGCTCCGGGCCGACCACCCGCTGGCCGAGTCCAGCCTGGACGGCCTGGAGTTTGCCGCGCTGGCGGATGAGCCTTTCGTGTTCTTTCCCCGCAGCTATGGCACCGGCCTTTACAGCCAGTTGATCGCCCTGTCGCGGCAGGCCGGCTTTAGCCCGCGCATCGCCCAGGAGGCCGGCGAGGCCATGACCATCATCGGCCTGGTGGCCGCCGGGCTGGGCGTCTCCATGCTGCCGGCCTCGTTCCGTCGCACGCGGGTGGACGGTGTTGTCTACCGCACGCTGCTCGATCCGGGGGCGACCAGCTCGGTGTGGCTGGTACGTCGGCGCGACGAACGCTCGCCGCTGGCGCAGTCCTTCATCGATCTGCTGACCCGCGAAGTAGCCGCTTTGCGCGCCGACGGCTGACCGTTCGACGGAGGGCTCGCCGTTGTCATGGCCATTGCATAGAATCCGGACACTCGAATGGCTTCGGAGGCAGGCTCATGCGGCGCGTGGTGTTCAATCAGAAAGGTGGAGTGGGCAAATCGAGCATTGCCTGCAACCTGGCGGCGGTCAGTGCGGCGGAGGGGTATCGCACGCTGCTGGTGGACTTGGATGCCCAGGCCAACTCGACGCACTACCTGACCGGGCTGACCGGTGAGGACCTGCCGGTAGGAATCGCCGACTTCTTCAAGCAGACCCTCTCGTCCGGCCCCTTCAGCCGCAAGGGCAAGGTCGATATCTACGAGACGCCCTTCGACAACCTGCACGTGGTCACCGCGAGCCCGGAGCTGGCCGACCTGCAACCCAAGCTCGAGCAGAAGCACAAGATCAACAAGCTGCGCAAACTGCTGGATGAGCTGGCCGAGGACTACGACCGGATCTACCTTGACACCCCGCCGGCGCTGAACTTCTACACCGTCTCGGCGCTGATCGCCGCCGATCGCTGCCTGATTCCCTTTGACTGCGACAGCTTCTCTCGCCAGGCGCTCTACGGCCTGCTGCAGGAGATCGAGGAGCTGAAGGAGGACCACAATGAGGACCTGGAAGTCGAGGGCATCGTGGTCAACCAGTTCCAGCCGCGTGCGACCTTGCCGCAGCAGTTGCTGGATGAACTGGTGGAAGAGGAGCTGCCGGTGCTGCCGGTGTACCTGATGAGCTCGGTGAAAATGCGTGAGTCGCACCAGGCGTGCACGCCGCTGATCTTCCTCGATCCGCGACACAAGCTGACCCAGCAGTTCGTCGAGCTGCACAACCTGCTGGAAGCCTGAGCTCCCGGCAGATCAAACGCTCCCGCCCAGGGGGCGTGCCCGGCGGCGCCTCACTGCGAGATGAGAATGTCGCACGGCGGCCGACGCAGGAAGTAGCGGGTCGAACTGCCGAGCATGGCCTGCTCGATGGGGCCGCGACTGCGACTGCCGAGCACCAGCAGGTCTGGCGTCCATTCCCGCAGCGCGGTCTCCAGCGCCTGTTGGAAGTTTCCCGGTTGCACCGCACAGAGCAGTTGCGGCCCTTCGGCCGGCAACTGTGCGCGCTCATCCTGCAGTGTCTGGCGCAGCAGCGCGCGCTGGGTCTCCAGATGCTCGTCGGCGCGCCCGGTCCTGCCGGGCTGGTAGGCATTGAGCGCCAGCAGCTGCGCGCTGGTCGGCAGCAGCCGGTAGCCGGCTCGCCAGGCCTGGCAGGAGCACAGTGACAGGTCCAGTCCCGCCAGTGCGCGGGTGTAGGGTTCGGCGGATTCATCCACTGCCAGCAGAATCGGCGTGCGGCAATGACGGGCGATGCGCTCCAGAGTGGTGCCGTCGAAGCGTTCAAGAATCTGCTGGTGATGCGCACCGATCAGCAGCAGGTCGGCCTTGAGCTCCTGTGCCGCCTGGGTGACGGTGGTCGCGGCGCGGCCCTGGCGGATCAGCAACTGGTAGTCGGCAATGGCGTTGGCCGCCACGGCATCGCGCAACGCGACCTCGGCGGCCTCACGGACGGTGTCCATCATGCGGTCGGGGAAGTACTCCTCGATCACATGCAGCAAGGTGACGTGCGCGCCATGCTGGCGGGCCAGTTGGGCGGCGCGGCGTACCGCAATGTCCGCTTCCACGCTGAGGTCGTGGGCGACGAGCAGGTTCCTGTACATGGTGGCGTCCCTCTGTGATGCCACCACTGTCGCGCCATGTAGGAAATTTCACCTTGATACAGGACAACGGCCCATCGTCAGCGGCTACGCAGTTGATAGACGGCGTGGCTCTCGGCGACAACGTCGCCGTTCTCATCCTTGAGTTGCAGGTCGAGCACGAAGTCGGCCTTGCCGTTGGTGGTCGCTTCCTCGCCGATGCGCTGGATTTCGTCCTCGCTGAGCCGGGCGTCGACAGTAATGTCGCTGGCGGCGGGGCGCAGGAAGCGCAGTCCGGCTTCCTTGACGATCGGGTAGAAGCGTCGAGCGTCGAAGCTGGTCATCATGAGCACGCCGCCCGGCAGTTCGGCCACGGTGAACAGGGCGCCGGCGTACATGTTGTGGATGTGGTTCTCGTTGCCCTTGAGCGGCATACGCAGGCGCACATGGCCTGCTTCCAGCACTTCGGCCTTCAGGCCCGTGCGTTTGACGAAGGCGATGTGTTCTTCGGTGAGCTGGCGGATGAATGCTTCGGGGTAGGACATGGGCGCGCTCCGTTTCGCCTGTTTATCGTCTGCCCAAGACTAGCTGCACCGCACGGTCTGGCAATGACCGCGCGGATTGACCGGATCGCTCAGTGGATGAGGGCGTCAGATACCGTTGCGAGCCAGCCAGTCGAGCAGCTGTGGCAGCGGCATGGCGCCGCTCTGGCGCGCCACTTCCTGGCCGTTGCGCAGCAGGATCAGGCTGGGAATCGAACGGATGCCCAGGCGCGTGGAGAGGTTCGGGTTGGCATCGCTGTCCAGCTTGGCCAGACGCACTTTTCCGGACAGGCGCGCGGCCGCCTGCTCGAATACCGGCGCAAAGCTCTTGCACGGACCGCACCAGTCGGCCCAGACGTCCACCAGCAGCGGCAGGTCGCCCTTGGCCTGGGCGGCGAAGCCGGCTTCGTTCAGCTCGAAGGGGCGGTCGACGATGACCGGCGACTGGCAGCGGCCGCAGCGCGGCGCGTCGCCCAGGCGCTCGGCGGGTACGCGGTTGAGGCCGTTGCACTGCGGGCAGGGGATGATCAGGGATTCGGACATGGCGAGGCTCCAGAGGCTATGACGCCAAGGTGGAGCCTCGCGGTCCGGGTTTCAACCCTCGGCAGCCCGCAGCGCCTGGGCGAGGTCGGCGAGGATGTCGTCGATATGCTCGATGCCGATGGACAGGCGCACCATGTCGCGCGGTACGCCGGCCTTCTCCAGTTCCTCGTCGTTGAGCTGGCGGTGGGTGGTGGAGGCCGGGTGGCAGGCCAGGGACTTGGCGTCGCCGATGTTCACCAGGCGTACCACCAGCTTCAGTGCGTCGATGAAGCGCGCGCCGGCTTCCTGTCCGCCCTGGATGCCGAAGGAGAGGATCGCCGCCGGCTGGCCGCCCATGTAGCGCTGGGCCAGGGCGTGCTCGGGGTGGTCGGCGAGGCCTGCGTATTTCACCCAGTTCACCTGCGGATGTTCCTGCAGGTAGCGCGCGACTTTCAGGGCGTTGTCGCAGTGGCGCTCCATGCGCAGCGCCAGGGTTTCCAGGCCCTGCAGGATGAGGAAGGCGTTGAACGGCGACAGCGCGGCGCCGGTGTTGCGCAGCGGCACCACGCGGCAGCGGCCGATGAAGGCGGCGGGGCCGAAGGCTTCGGTGTAGGTCACGCCGTGGTAGGACGGGTCCGGGGTGTTGAGCAGCGGGAAGCGCGCCTTGTTCTCGGCCCAGGGGAAGTTGCCGGAGTCGACGACGATGCCGCCGATGCTGGTGCCGTGGCCGCCGATGTACTTGGTCAGCGAATGCACGACGATGTCCGCGCCGTGCTCGAAGGGCCGGCAGAGGATCGGCGTGGCGACGGTATTGTCGACGATCAGCGGCACGCCGTGGCGGTGCGCGGCGTCGGCCAGGGCCTGCAGGTCGACGATGTTGCCCGCCGGGTTGCCGATGGATTCGCAGAACACCGCCTTGGTGCGCTCGTCGATCAGCGCTTCGAGGGCGGCGATGTCGTCATGGGGCGCGAAGCGGGTCTGGATGCCGAAGCGCGGCAGGGTGTGGGCGAGCAGGTTGTAGGTGCCGCCGTAGAGCTTGGCCACCGAGACGATGTTGTCGCCGGCTTCGGCCACGGTCTGAATGGCGTAGGTGATGGCGGCCATGCCCGAGGCTACGGCCAGTGCACCGACCCCGCCTTCCAGCGCCGCCACGCGCTCCTCCAGCACCGCGTTGGTGGGGTTCATGATTCGGGTGTAGATGTTGCCGGCGACTTTCAGGTCGAACAGGTCGGCGCCGTGCTGGGTGTCGTCGAAGGCGTAGGAGCTGGTCTGGTAGATCGGCACGGCCACGGCCTTGGTGGTCGGGTCGGGGCTGTAGCCGGCGTGAATGGCGAGGGTTTCCAGTTTCATTGTTCGAGCATCCTTGTGGCAGAAAGGCCCGAGGATGCGAGCGGCGTCCGGCGTCGGTCAATGACCGGGAGCAATACCGCCGGGGCGCCGCTAGATCGCTTTTCGCTGAGCTTATAACCGACTCACGAGGAACAACTGATCTCCAGGTGCTTGCCCCAGTCCGGCGGACGGCGGGTGAAGGCCTCGGCACCGGGCTGCTCTTCGAATGGCTTGCTCAACACTTCATGCAGGCGGCGCACCACGCTGTAGTCGCCCTGTTCGGCGGCTGTGATGGCTTGCTGGGCGAGGTAGTTGCGCAGGACGTAGAGCGGGTTGACCGCGTGCATGCGCGCTCGCCTGTCTTCCTGGCTGCCACCTTCGCGCTCGGCGCGGGCGCGGTACTCGGCAGCCCAGGCGTCGAAGGTCGCCAGGTCGACGAAGTCCTCACGCACCACCGCCAGCGCCTGCTCCGGTGCCTGCTCGCCGAGGCGGCGGAAGAACAGCGAGTAGTCCACCGCGCCTTTCTGCATGGCCTGCAGCAGGGTTTGCACCAGTTCCAGGTCGCCGTCTTCCGCTGTGGTCAGCCCCAGGCGGCGGCGCATCAGGTCGAGGTAGTGGGCCTGGTAGAGCGGCAGGAACAGGTCCAGGGTGGCGCGCAGGTCGTCGACTTCGACGAAGGGCGTCAGCGCCTGGCCCAGCGCGGCGAGGTTCCAGTGGGCGATGGGCACCTGGTTGCTGAAGGAGTAGCGGCCCATGTCGTCGGAGTGGTTGCAGATGTGGTTGGCGTCGAAGTCGTCGAGGAAGGCGTAGGGGCCGTAGTCGAAGGTGATGCCGAGGATCGACATGTTGTCGGTGTTCATCACCCCGTGGCAGAAGCCGTAGGCCTGCCAGAGCGCGATCATCTCGGCGTTGCGTTCGACCACTTCGCGGAAGAGGGCGAGGTAGGGTTTCTCATCGCTCAGGCATTGCGGGAAGTATTCGCGCAGGACGAACTCGCCCAGGGTCTTCAGATGCTCTTCCTGCTTCGTGTAGTAGAAATACTCGAAGTGGCCGAAGCGTACGTGGCTGGGCGCCAGGCGCAGCAGCATGGCGCCGGTTTCCTTGGTCTCGCGCCATACCGTGGTGCTCGAGCCGGTGACGCATAGGGCGCGGCTGGTGGGGATGCCCAGCGCATTGAGGTATTCGCTGGCGAGGAATTCGCGGATCGAAGAGCGCAGCACTGCGCGGCCGTCGCCCATGCGTGAGTAGGGTGTCTGTCCGGCGCCCTTGAGGTGCAGGTCCCAGTGTTCGCCGGCGTCGTTCAGCACTTCGCCCAGCAGCAGGCCGCGACCATCGCCCAGGCGCGGGTTGTAGGCGCCGAACTGGTGCCCTGAGTAGACCATCGCCCGTGGCTCGGCCGCGTCCCACAGCTTGTGGCCGGCGAAGATTTCGGCGAACACCGGGTCGTCCGCTTCGCTTGGGTCGAGGTCTAGCAGCGCCATGGCCGAGGTGCTGGCGATGACCAGGCGCGGGTCGGCGATGGGGTCGGGCAGGACTTCGGTGGAAAAGACGTCGCCCAGGCGGGCGAAGCGGTTATCGAAGACGAGTTCGTCGAGCTTTTTCACTGGGTGACTCCGGATAAGTCCGAGCATTGTGCTCGGATTTATCCGGAGGCGTCCACCCTCAGGCCTTGCCGGCGTCGGGCTTGTCCTGCGCTGGCTTGAGCTGAACCGGCGTAGCAGAGGGCTGTTGGCCAATGATCAACTGGGCTTCCTGGCCTTGCAGGTTCTTCACGAACACGTCGACCTGGTTGAACGCCATGTCGATGCCTTTTTCGCGGAAGGCCAGGGCGATGCGGGTCAGGGTTTCATCCACCGCCGGGTTGCGGTCGCCCAGTTCGCGCACGTGGAAACGCAGTTCGTAGTCGAAGGTGCTGGCGCTGATGGTGGTGAAGTACAGCACCGGCTCCGGGTCGCGAAGGATGCGCGAGTTGGCGTGAGCCGCGTCGAGCATGATCTTGCGCGCCAGGGGCAGGTCGCTTTCGTAGGCCAGGCCGATCTTTATGGTGACCCGGGTCACCGTGTCGCTCAACGACCAGTTCACCAGCTGGCCGGTGATGAAGGTCTGGTTGGGGACGATGATTTCCTTGCGGTCGAAGTCGGTGATGGTGGTGGCGCGGATGCGAATCCGGCTGACGGTGCCGGACAGGCTGCCGATGGTCACCACGTCGCCGATCCGCACCGGACGCTCGAAGAGGATGATCAGGCCGGAGACGAAGTTGGAGAAGATCGCCTGCAGGCCGAAGCCCAGGCCGACCGACAGCGCGGCCACCAGCCACTGCAGCTTGTCCCAGCTCACCCCAAGGGTGGACAGCGCGCTGACGAAGCCGACGCCGCTGATGGCGTAGGAGAGCAGGGTGGTGATGGCGTAGGCGCTGCCCTGGGCCAGGGTCAGGCGCTGCAATACCAGCACCTCCAGCAGGCCGGGGAGGTTGCGCGCCAGAGCGACGGTCACTGCGGCGATCACCAGGGCCATGAGGAAGTCGCCCAGGCTGATCGGCGTGGTGGACGCCGCGTCACCGGTACCGCTGGTGTACTGGTAGAGGGTCACGTTGTCGAGGTAGGAGACCACGCTGATCAGGTCGGCCCAGACCCAGTACAGGGTGACCACGAAGCCGATCAACAGGCCCAGACGGATCAGTCGCATCGACTGTTCGTTGATCTGCTCGATGCCCAGGGTCGGCTCCTCGATCACCTCGGTGCCTTCGATGCCTTCCTTGGGCGCGTTCTGTCGGTTCTTCAGGGCGCGCTGGTAGGCCAGGCGACGGGCGGCGACGCCCATGCCGCGGACGAAGGTGGCTTCCACCACCATCCAGAACATCAGCAGGAAGAGGGTGTCGATGAGGCGGTCGGTGAGCTTGAGCGCGGTGTAGTAGTAGCCGAAGCCCACTGCCAGGAACAGCGCCACCGGCAGCACGGTGAAGCCCAGGCCGACGATCATCTTGATCATCGACGGGCGTTCGCTGGAGGGGCTGCCGAACAGCAGCTGGCCGAGTATCCAGGTCATCGCGGCATAGCCGAACAGCACGATAGCGATGCCGATCACGTCATCCGCCAGGCTGGCCGGCTGGTGCTCGGCGACCGTGACCACGGCAACCAGCGACATCACCACCAGGCCCAGTCGGCGCATCAGCTTGCCGAGGAACTGCACCTGTGGCTGGCTCCAGTGGAAGTGCCGCTCGGCGATGCCGCCCGGACGCAGGATGCGGTGTGCGGTGTAGAACACCAGCCAGACCTGGGCCATTTCCAGCAGGGCGCTGCCGAGGGTGGCGTTCTGTCCGCGGGCGTCGAGCAGCAAGGCCAGGCCGCCGATGGCCAGTGCCAGGGTGCCGGGCAACGCCAGTAGCACGGCGAGCAGCAGGGCCAGTGGGGTGTGCGCCTGGCTGTCGCGCTTGAAGTGGCCGATGTCGTCGTTCAGCGATTCCAGCTTGTCGTAGAGGAAACGGCGCTTCCACAGCAGGCCGGCGACCAGCAGGAGCAGCGGCAGGAACAGGAACGGACGGTCGATCAGGCCCTCGCCCAGCTCCTTCACGCCCGAGCCCCAGGGCACCTCGGAAAGCTGGTGATGCAACAGGACCGGGGTCATCTTGAACCACGACAGGTCCAGCGGGCGATTGCTGGGAATCCAGAACATCTGCTCGTCGAGGGTGTCGCGCAGCTTGTCGGCGGTTTCCTTGAGCTGCTTCTGGTTCAGCTGCAGGGTGATCGCCTCGTTGAGCAGCGCATTCAACTCATGGTTGAGGCGCTCCATCAGCTCCAGGCGGGTGTTGACCAGCTCGTTCAGGTCGCGGCGCAGTTGCGGGGTGATGCTTTCCTGTGGCTGCTGTGCCAGCAGGTTGTCGATGTAGATCTCGGAGCTGTTCAGCTCATCGCGCTTCTGGTTCAGTTCGAACTGGTACAGGCGCAGGTCGGCGATTTCGTCGGCCAGGTCGCGGTCGGTCCTGATCACCGGCAGGGATTGCTTCTGCTGGTAGAGGATCTTCGCCAGCAGCAGGCTGCCGCGCAGGACGTTGATCTGCTCGTCCAGCGCCTGCTCGCCCTGGGTCAGGTTGTCGAGTTGCTGCTTGGCTTCGAGGTTGCGCCGGGTCAGGGTGTTGAGGCGGTCGGTGGTGCGCAGCAGGTAGTCCGAGAGCTTGAGGTTGGTGGCGCTTTCCTGGCTGACCAGGCTGTCGGTGCCGGCGGCCTGGTCGGCGTCCTTGGACAGCGCGGCGACGGTTCTCTCAGACTGTTCGCGGCGCTTGCCGCTGATCATTGTCTGCAGTTCGAGGGTCTCCTGCTCCTCGCGACCGATGCGTTCTGCCAGCAGGTCGCGCTGACTGGAGGCGAGGTCGAGCAACAGGTTGTTGCCGGCCAGTTGCTGGCGCAGCAACTGGTTCTGCGCGGTGAGCGCGGCCTGTTCGGCCAGCAGCTCGTCGCGATGTTCGTCACCCAACGGCTTGCCGCTTTCCTTGCCGGCCTTGAGGAGTCCGGCGATTTCCAGCAGGCGGGTCTGGTTCCTGCTCAGGTCAGCCTGGGCGCGCTCGGGGCGGGTTTGCGCGGTGAGCGCCTCGCTCTTGGCGTCGGCCATCTCCTTCTGCCAGGTGGCCAGCTGGGTGGATTGTTCGTTGAGCAGCATTTCCAGTTGGACGGCGTTGTAGCCGGCGTAGCGCTGCGTGGCCGGTTTGTCGCTGCTGCCCTTGAGGCGGCTCAGGGTCTTCTGGTTCTCGCTGATCAGCCGGGGCGCATCACTCAGCCGGCCCTTGAGGTCGGCCAGTTGCTTCTCGCTGTCGCTCTTGGCCGCCAGCAGCTTAAGGGTGTTCTCAAGGCTCGCCTTGATCAGCTTGGCGTCGGCCTCCGGCAGTTTGCGCTCGGCCAGGCCGTCGAGGCTCTGCTGTACCTGGTCGGCACTGGGCGGGGTTGTGTCGGCGGCCAGCGCGGGCAGGCCGGTGAGCGAGCCGCCCAGGAGGACGACGGTGAGCAGGGTACGCAGCAGGAATGACATGGTCGCGATCAGCGGCTCGTGCGGAAAGTGGAGTGAGGTTAGTGCTGGCTGGCCGGCGCCCGCAAGCGAGCGCCGGTAGGCGGTCAGAGGAACAGACCGGGGCCGGGGCGGCCTTCGGGGAATTTGACCCCCACCTTGCGGATCTTGTTCCCGTCCAGGGCGGCGACGGTCCAGGTCAGGCCGTTCCATTCCACCTGGTCGCCGATGATCGCCTGGCCGCCGATTTCGTGGGCGATGAAGCGGCCCAGTGTCTGCTCGCCGTCCACGCCTTCCAGCTTCAGGCCATACAGCGAGGACACGGCCGAGAGCTGGGCGTCGCCTTCGAGGACGAAATCGCCGAAGAAGCGCGCACCCAGACCGCGGTCCGGCGCCTGGCTGAACAGTTTGCCCAGGGCGGGGAGGTCATGCTCGTGACCGATCACACAAAGGATATCGTCGGCCTCGAGGATGGTACTGCCGGACGGGTGCAGCAGCTGGGTGCCCCGGAACAGGGCGGCGATACGGGTGCCGTCGGGCATCTTCAGCTCGCGCAGGGCGGCGCCGATGCACCACTTTTCCTTGCTCAGGTGATAGACGAACAGCTCCCACTCACTGGTCGGGTGGACCTCCAGGCCGGCACGGGAGATCGGCGCCGGGTCCGGCGGCACAATCACCCGCAGCAGCTTGGCGGCCCAGGGCAGGCTGGTGCCTTGCACCAGCAGCGAGACCAGCACGATGAAGAAGGCCACGTTGAAGAACAGCTGCGCGTTGGGCAAGCCCGCCATCAGCGGGAACACCGCGAGAATGATCGGCACCGCGCCGCGCAGGCCGACCCAGGCGATGAAGGCCTTCTCGCGGCCATGGAAGGCGCGGAACGGAATCAGGCCGACCAGCACCGAGAGCGGGCGGGCGAAGAGGATCATCCACAGCGCCAGACCCAGCGCCGGCAGGGCGATGGGCCAGAGGTCGTGGGGTGTGACCAGCAGGCCGAGGACCAGGAACATGCCGATCTGCGCCAGCCAGGCCATGCCATCGAGCATGTGCAGGATGCCGTGACGGGAACGGATCGGCTGGTTGCCCAGCATCAGGCCGCACAGATAGATGGCAAGGATGCCGCTGCCATGCACCGCGTTGGACACGGCGAAAATCAGCAGGCCGCCGCTGATCACCAGCAGCGGGTAGAGGCCGCTGGCCAGGTGGATACGGTTGATCACCTGCAGCAGCAGCCAGCCGCCGCCCAGGCCGAGCAGCGAGCCGATGCCGAACTCGCGCAGGAAATGCCAGAGGAAGCTCCAGCTCATGCCGCTCTCGCCGTGGGCGAGCATGTCGATCAGGGTGACGGTGAGGAACACCGCCATCGGGTCGTTGCTGCCCGACTCGATTTCCAGGGTGGCGGTGACCCGTTCGTTGAGGCCTTTGCCGCCCAGCAGGGAAAACACCGCCGCGGCGTCGGTGGAACCGACGATGGCGCCGATCAGCAGGCCTTCCATCCAGCTCAGCTTGAACAGCCAGGCGGCGGCGATACCGGTCAGGCCGGCGGTGATCAGCACCCCGGCCGTGGCCAGCGATAGCGCCGGCCAGAGTGCCACACGGAAACTCGCCACCCGCGTGCGCAAACCGCCGTCGAGAAGGATCACGGCCAGCGCCAGGTTGCCCACCAGGTAGGCGATGGGATAGTTGGAGAAGCCGATGCCGCCGGGGCCGTCGGTGCCGGCGACCATGCCCACGGCGAGGAAGATGACCAGGATCGGGATGCCCAGTCGCGAGGACAGCGAGCTGACCAGGATGCTCATGCCGATCAGCACAGCAGCGATCAGGAAATAGCTGTTGATGGCCACGGCATCCAAAGTGTCGACCTCCAGGGGAGTTGGGGAGTGGCGACGCTACTCGGGGATCAGGATGCAGGCCGCATGCCAAGAGATTCTAACCTGCGGATTTGCAAGGCTGTCAAAGGTTAGTTGAGGTTCGTTCAGCGATGATTTCCGGCCAGGGCGCGGCATTGCTCCAGGCGGGGATCAGGTTGAGGGCGGACAGTGTCGCGGGTGCCCAGCGCAGCGGCTCATCGGGAACGAGCCGGGCCGCCAGGAGGCAGGCTTCCCGGTCCTGTTGCAGGGTGAGAAGTGCCTTGCGCACTTCGCCGGACGGGTCTTCCTGGCGGGGGCCACTGACGGTACGGATCTGCGCATGCCAGAGGCTCCGTGCCGAACTGCCGGCGGCGCCGCAACTGCCCAGCGGCTCCTGGTAGGAGGAGCCGAACTGGGCGTAGCCGGCATTCACCAGCGCATTGAAGTAGCGGCTCTGCGAGGCGATGGAGGGGCCGTCGCCGCCGCGCAGCACGGCCAGCCCGTCGATCATCGCCTTGTCGATGAGCTTCAGGTACTGGTCGACGTGCTCGAAGGCTTCGGCGCTGGGTTCGCTGTAGATGGGGGCGGCGCTCAGCGACTGCGTCGGGATACGCAACGGGCTTTCAGCGGGGAGTGCGTCCGCCGAGTCCGGGCTCAGCAAATGGACCATGCAGGTCAGCCCGATGACGGTGGAGAGCAGGGACAGCAGGACGTGCAGGAGGCGAGGGCGTGTCGGGGAGTGCGTGGTCATGGGCGTGACGGTCGTGAAGTTGCGCGGGCGCTATTCAACGGCAGGTCACCCAGGTTTCGCTGTAGGCTGGTTTGCTGGTGTTTGTCAGGCTTTTTGGTTGTTGATGAGGGAAAAAGGTCAGCCGGGTGCTGCTGCACCGCTCTGGACTGTGGGTAAAAAAAGCCCCGGACGTGACCGGGGCAGGAGGGGCATGCAGGACTAGAACCAGGTGTCCTGCATGGTCGAACAGGTGTCGTCGCGGGCTTCGAGCAAGGCCAGTTCGTGGTGGCAGGACGGTACTTCCCAGGTCAGGAAGTAGCGTGCGGCTTGCAGCTTGCCACGGTAGAAGTCGGTGTCGGCTGCATCGCCACGCGCCAGGCCCTCCTCGGCGCGGATCGCCTGTTCCAGCCAGCGCCAGCCGATCACCGCGTGACCGAATACCTTCAGGTACAGCGCGGAGTTGGCCAGGCCCTGGGCCACGCGGCCCTGCATCAGGTCGCCGAGCAGGCTCAGGGTGGTGGCCGACAGGCGCGCCATCAATTGCTCCAGCGGCTCGCGCAACGTGTCCAGCGACGGGTGCGCCTGGGCGCGTGCGCAGCACTGGTTGATCAGGCGGGTCAGTTGCTTGAGGCCGGCGCCGTTGTTCTGCGCGAGCTTGCGGCCCAGCAGGTCCAGCGACTGGATGCCGTGGGTGCCTTCATGAATCGGGTTCAGGCGGTTGTCGCGGTAGTACTGCTCCACCGGGTATTCACGGGTGTAGCCGTGGCCGCCGAGGATCTGGATGGCCAACTCGTTGGCCTTGAGGCAGAACTCCGAGGGCCAGGATTTGACGATCGGGGTGAGCAGGTCGAGCAGCTCGTGGGCCTGCTTGCGCTCCTCCTCGGTGGGCAGGGTCTCGCAGTCGTCCACCAGGCGCGCGGCGTACAGGCCGAGGTCGAAGGCGCCTTCGACGTAGGCTTTCTGGGTCAGCAGCATGCGCCGCACGTCGGCGTGCTCGATGATCGCCACGGGTGCCGAGGTCGGGTCCTTGGCGTCTACCGGGCGGCCCTGCGGGCGCTCGCGGGCGTATTCCAGCGAGTACAGGTAGCCGGCGTAGCCGAGCATGATGGCGCCCATGCCGACACCGATGCGCGCCTCGTTCATCATCTGGAACATGTAGGCCAGGCCGTGGTGCGGCTTGCCGACCAGATAGCCGACGCACTCGCCTTTATCGCCGAAGTTCAGCGCCGTGGAGGTGGTGCCGCGCCAGCCCATCTTGTGGAACAGCCCGGCCAGGGCCACGTCGTTGCGCGCGCCGAGGGAACCGTCGGCGTTGACCAGGAACTTCGGCACGATGAACAGGCTGATGCCTTTCACGCCGGGCGGCGCGTCCGGCAGCTTGGCCAGGACCATGTGCACGATGTTGTCCGACAGCGGGTGATCACCGCCGGAGATGAAGATCTTGTTGCCCTTGATCCGGTAGCTGCCGTCGGCAGCCGGTTCCGCGCGGGTGCGGATGTCGGCCAGGGACGAGCCGGCGTGGGGCTCGGTCAGGGCCATGGTGCCGAACCAGCGGCCCTCGATCATCGGCTGGAGGAACAGGCGCTTCTGCTCGTCGCTGCCGAAGGTCTCGATCAGGTGGCTGGCGCCCATGCTCAGCATCGGGTAGGACGAGGTGGCGATGTTGGCCGACTGGAAGTGCGCGAAGCAGGCGCGCGACAGCAGGTGCGGCAGTTGCATGCCACCCTGTTCGAAGCTGCGCGAGGCGTTCTGGAAGCCGGCCTCGTTGAAGGCGTCCACCGCCGGCTTCACCTCCGGGATCAGCACCGCGCCGCCATCGACGTACTGCGGTTCGTTCTCGTCGTTCTTGCGGTTGTGCGGGGCGAACAGCTCCTCGGCGATGCCACGGGCGGTACCCAGGGCGGCGTCGAAGGTCTCGCGGTTGTGGTCGGCGAAGCGTTCGCGCTGGGTCAGGGCCTCGGCATCGAGTACTTCGTAGAGTTCGAAAGCGAGGTTGCGGGAGCTGAGCAGGGTCTCGGACATGGATCGACCTCCGTGGGAATGGCCGCAGTCTAGTCTGGTGAATGAACCTCGCACAGAATCATCCACGAGCGTGATAAAGGGCTAAAACACCTCGACTACGGCTACACTGCGCGCCTTGAGGAGTCTGCCATCCATGAACTACCGCCATGCCTACCACGCCGGCAACCACGCCGACGTGTTCAAACACATCGCCCTGGCGCGCATCTTCGCGCTGATGGCGCGCAAGGACACGCCCTTCGCCTACCTCGACAGCCACTCGGGCGTCGGCCTGTACGACCTGCTGGGCGACGAAGCCAGCCGCACCGGCGAGTGGGAGTCGGGCATCGGCCGCCTGTGGGAGCGTGATGACCTGCCGGAGCTGGTGCTGGACTACCTGGAGGTGGTGCGCGCCCTCAATCCCGACGGCGGCCTGGAGTTCTATCCCGGTTCGCCGGAGCTGGCGCGCCGTCTGACCCGCCCGCAGGACCGCGTGCTGCTCAACGAGCTGCACCCCGAGGATGGCCGCCTGCTCAAGGCCAACATGGGCGGCGAGCGTCGCATCGCCGTGCACCAGGGCGACGGCTGGCTGCTGCCGCGAGCCTTCCTGCCGGTGTCCGAGAAGCGTGGCGTGCTGCTGATCGACCCGCCGTTCGAGCAGGGTGACGATCTGGAACGCTGCGTGGCCGCGCTGGACGAGGCCATCGGCCGCATGCGCCAGACCGTGGTCGCCATCTGGTACCCGATCAAGGATCGTCGCCAGCTCAAGCGCTTCTACCAGCGCCTGGAGAAGAGCTCGGCGCCCAAGCTGCTGCGCGCGGAGCTTTGCGTGCATCCGGCGGACACGGCCGAGCGCCTGAACGGCTCCGGCCTGGTCATCGCGAATCCGCCGTGGCCGCTGGACGAGGAGCTGCGCGGCCTGCTGCCGTGGCTGGCGGATACGCTGGCGCAGAGCGAAGGTAGCTGGCAGTTGGACTGGCTGATTGCGGAATGAAAAAAGCCCCGGCAATGCCGGGGCTTTTTTGTGGGAGCAACCATTATTCCTCTTGAAACGCTGTGCCTGCGTGTCCCCTCACCCCAGCCCTCTCCCTAAGGGAGAGGGAGCTGTCCGTGCCGGCTGACTGAGTCGTTTCCTCCTGCGCCGAACGGTCCCCTCTCCCGCTTGCGGGAGAGGGATAGGGTGAGGGGCTTTTGTTACGCCGGCAGGCACACGCCGGTGCCGCCCAGGCCGCAATAGCCGTTGGGGTTCTTCGCCAGGTACTGCTGGTGGTAGGCCTCGGCGTAGTAGAACGGCGGTACCTCGCGGATTTCCGTGGTGATCTCGCCGTAGCCCTTGGCGCTCAGCTCTTTCTGGAAGGCCGCGCGGCTGGCTTCGATGGCAGCTTTCTGCGCCTGGTCGAACCAGTAGACCGCCGAACGGTACTGGGTGCCGGTGTCGTTGCCCTGGCGCATGCCCTGGGTCGGGTCATGGGATTCCCAGAACACTTTGAGCAGCGCCTCGATGCTGGTCTCTCGCGGGTCGAAGACCACCAGCACCACTTCGCTGTGGCCGGTCAGGCCGGAGCAGACTTCATCGTAGGTCGGGTTCGGGGTCAGGCCGCCGGCATAACCCACCGCCGTCACCCACACGCCCGGCTGCTGCCAGAAACGCCGCTCGGCGCCCCAGAAGCAGCCCAGGCCCAGCACGATCTGCTGCAGGCCGGCGGGGAAGGGAGCAGTAAGCGGACGGCCATTGACGTAATGCGCTTCCGGCACTGGCATCGGGCTTTCCCGGCCCGGCAGGGCTTGGGCGGAGCTGGGCAGTTCCAGCTTGTGGGCAAGTATTTGCGAGCGCAGGGTCATGGCATTCGTCTCCTCTGAATGGGGGCGGCAATAGACTCGGGTACTCGCCGAAGATTACAGCGTTTGATTCGCTTTGCGGGATGTTTGAGCGGATTCGTGGGCATGGCTGCGGGCACGCCGCGCCAGAGCGGCTCAATTCGGGCGGCAGGGATAGCGTTGCAGGCTGGAGGAGAGATCGACGCCGGGAATCGGCCGGTCGAACAGGTAACCCTGGCCGATGTCGCAGCGGTTGCGCCGCAGGAAGGCCAGTTGGGCGGCGGTCTCGACGCCTTCGGCGACCACCTGCAGCTTGAGGTTGTGGGCCATGGCGATCACCGCCGAGGTGATCTCCATGTCGTCCTGGTTGTCGGGAATGTCCTTGATGAAGCTGCGATCGATCTTGATCACGTCGATGGGGAATTTCTTCAGGTAGCTCAGCGACGAGTAGCCGGTGCCGAAGTCGTCCATGGCCAGGGTCAGGCCGAGGTCCTTCAGGCTCTCCAGTTGCTGGCGGGTGTCATCGGTGGCGTCCAGCAGCAGGCTTTCGGTGAGTTCCAGTTCCATCTGGCCGGCGGGGATGCCTTCCTCGTGGAGGATCGCGGCGATGGAGCCGACCAGGTCGGGGTCGCTGAACTGCTTGGGTGACAGGTTGATGGCGATGTGCAGCTCGCCCAGGCCCTTGGCGGCCAGTTCGCGCACCTGTCGGCAGGCCTGGCGGATCACCCATTTGCCGATGGGGATGATCAGGCCGGTTTCCTCGGCCACGCTGATGAACTGGTCCGGGCGGATCATGCCCTTTTCCGGGTGCTGCCAGCGCAGCAGCGCTTCCAGGCCCAGCAGCTGCCCGCTGCGCAGGCACAGCTTGGGTTGGTAGTGCACCGCCAGTTCGTCCTGCACCAGCGCGCGGCGCAGGTTGCTTTCGACGAACAGCTTGTAGCTGGCCTCGGCGGTCATCGCTTCGGTGAAGGTCTGCACCTGGTGCTTGCCGTTGGCCTTGGCCTTGTGCAGCGCAAGGCCGGCGTGCTTCATCAGGGTCTGCGGGTCGTGGCCATGCTGTGGCGCGTAGGCGATACCGACGGAGCCGGTGATGCTGATCAGCTGGTTGTCGACGAACAGCGGCTTGTCGAGCACGTCGAGGATCTGTTCGGCGATCTGCTCGCCACGGCCGGCCACCGATTCTTCCAGCAGCACGGCGAATTCGTTGCTGGCGAAACGCGCCAGGGTGGTGTTGTCGCTCAGGCTGCTGCGCAGGCGCCGGGCCAGGTTGGCCAGCAGCTTGTCACCGGTCTGGTGGCCGAGGCTGTCGTTGATCCGCTTGAAATTGTCGATGTCCACCAGCAGCAGGCCCAGCGAGTGCCGGCTGCCGGCCTGCAGGCGCTCTTCCAGGGCGCTGATGAAGAAGTGCCGGTTGGCCAGCCCGGTGAGGTTGTCGCGGTAGGCGAGCTTCTCGATGTGCTGCTGGGCCAGCTTGCTCTGGGTGATGTCTTCGTAGATGCCGATGTAGTGGGTCAGCTTGCCCCGGTCGTCGTGGACCTTCGACAGCGACAGTTGGCCCCAGTAGGGCTCGAGGTTCTTGCGCCGGCTGCGGAATTCGCCTTGCCAGCTGTTCTGGGTGACCAGGGTGGAGCGCGCATCGAACAGCAGCTCGCTGAGGTTGGCCAGGGCGGGCAGTTCCGGCAGGTGGCGGCCGCGCACTTCATCGGCGCCGTACTGGGTGATGGCGGTGAAGCTGGGGTTGACGTATTCCACCAGCCCGTCGCGGTCGATCAGCAGGAAGGCGCTGGCGCTCTGCTCGACGGCGCGCTGGAACAGGTGCAGGGCGCTGGAGACGTTGCGCCGTTCGTGGTTCATCAGCACCTGGGCATACTGGTCGGCCAGTTCGCCGGCGAAGGCGATCTCGTCGCTCTGCCACATGCGCACTTCGCCGACGTGCTCCAGGCACAGCACCCCGACCACTTCGCCGCCGATGCGGATGGTGGCGTCGAGCATGGCGTTGACGCCCTGGGGGCGCAGGTAGCGCTTGGCCAATTCCTGGGTGCGCGGGTCCTGGATGGCATTGTGGGCGTCGATGGCGCGGCCGCTGTGCACCGCGTCGAGGTAGTGGGGGAAGCTGCTGGCGTCGATGTCCTGCGGCTTCTCGTACTGGTCGATGTCGCGGCGGTAGACGGTGACCGCTTCCAGACGATTGTCCGGATGCAGACGCCAGATGCCGGCGCGGGCCACGTCATAGACTTCGCAGGCGGCCTGGGCGATCAGCTGCGCGGCTTCCAGCAGCGGGTCGCTGGACAGGTAGCGGTGCCGCGCCAGGCGCACGATCAGGTTCTGCTGGGTGCGCGAGCGCACCAGGTGCTGCAGGTGTTCGTCCTGGGAACGCTGGTACATCTCCAGGGACATCTTCAGGCGCAGGTTCTGGGCTTCCAGTTCCTGCAGTCGTGGGTCCGGCGCGGCGGTCTGGGCGTCGCCCTCGTCCTGCAACAGGAAGCCGTGCAGCAGTTGCCGGCCGTGCTGCTGGAAGGCCTCGCCGACCTCCAGGATGTTCAGCGGGCCGCGCGGCGAGTGCAGGCAGTAGCGCACCTGGTAGCGACCGTCCTGCAGCAGTTGCTGCTGGACCTGCTCGTGCAGGCGATGCCGCGCCTCGGGCTCCATCAGGCTGGCGTAGGGGGCATCGAGGATGCCGCAGAGGTCCTGGGCGGGTACGCCGATCTGGCGTTCGCAGCCCGGGTCGAGGAACAGCAGGGTCCAGCTGGATTCGTTCAGGCGCTCGAAGCGCAACAGCCCGAGCCGCGAGGGGACCGGGAGTTGCGTGACAACCTCGGCCACCGAACGGCTGGCGGCATCGGGATGACTCTTCATGCGCGGTGTGATTTCCAGGTACGGGCGAGGTGCATTGCCTCGGCCGAATTCTATGGGCGTTGGCAAGATTTGCATGAGGCGTGGGGCGCTGACAAGCCAGGACTGTATCGGCCGTCACGCAGCGAAGTTGAGGCGGATGCGGGGCAGCGTCGATCGGAGTCGTGCGGACAAAAAGAAGCCCCGCCATCCGGCAGGGCTGGAGAGAACGAGCGTGGCGTGCTCGTCGAGAGGAAAGGCCGGCACGAGGCCGGCCTCTTGCAACACTTACAAGAGCAGCACTTACAGCAGCAGGGTGCGGATATCGCCCAGCAGGTCGGACAGGCGCTTGGTGTAGCGCGCGGCGGCCGCCCCGTTGATCACGCGGTGATCGTAGGACAGCGACAGCGGCAGCATCAGGCGCGGCTGGAAGGCCTTGCCGTCCCATACCGGCTGCATGGTCGCCTTGCTGACGCCCAGGATCGCCACTTCCGGCGCGTTGACGATCGGCGTGAAGCCGGTGCCGCCAATGTGGCCGAGGCTGGAGATGGTGAAGCAGGCGCCCTGCATGGCGTCGGCGGAGAGCTTCTTGGTGCGCGCTTTCTCGGCCAGTTCGGCGGCTTCGGCGGCGAGCTGCAGGAGGCTCTTCTGGTCGACGTTCTTGATCACCGGGACCAGCAGGCCATCCGGCGTGTCCACGGCGAAGCCGATGTGCACGTACTTCTTGCGGATCAGCGCCTTGCCGCTGGGGGCCAGCGAGCTGTTGAAGTCCGGCATTTCCTTGAGCAGGTGGGCACAGGCTTTCAGCAGGATCGGCAGCACGGTCAGCTTGACGCCAGCCTTCTCCGCGACGGCTTTCTGGGCCACGCGGAAGGCTTCCATCTCGGTGATGTCCGCCGAGTCGAACTGGGTCACGTGCGGCACGTTCAGCCAGCTGCGATGCAGGTTGGCGGCGCCGACCTGCATCAGGCGGGTCATCGCCACTTCTTCCACTTCGCCGAACTTGCTGAAG
Source organism: Pseudomonas sp. PSE14 (assembly GCF_029203285.1). Taxonomy (NCBI): domain Bacteria; kingdom Pseudomonadati; phylum Pseudomonadota; class Gammaproteobacteria; order Pseudomonadales; family Pseudomonadaceae; genus Pseudomonas; species Pseudomonas sp. PSE14. The sequence goes on along the minus strand of NZ_CP115669.1, from coordinate 5,336,204 downwards.
TCGACTTCCGGGATCGGCGGAATGCCCGCGCCACCGGTAGCGCCAGCCGGCGCGCCGGATTTGGCGCGTTGCAGTTGTTCCTTGACGAACGCCTGCACGTCTTCCTTGAGGATGCGGCCTTTCGGACCGGTGCCTTTCACTTCGGACAGCTCGACGCCGAACTCGCGGGCAACCATGCGCACGGCGGGGCCGGCGTGGACCTTGGCGCCGTCACGGCTGGGCGCGCCCACCGGAGCGACTTCCGCAGCCTTGGCAGGCGCGGCGGCAGCCGGTGCCGGAGCGGCAGCGGGGGCAGCAGCGGCCGGAGCCGGGGCAGCCGCCGGAGCAGCCGCCGCCGCCGGAGCTGCGGCGCCTGCGACCTTGAGCTTGAGGATCAGGTCGCCGGTGCCGACTTCGTCACCGATCTTGATCGACACGCTTTCCACCACGCCGGCAGCCGGCGAGGGGATTTCCATGCTGGCCTTGTCCGATTCCAGGGTGATCAGCGACTGGTCGGCCTCGACCGTGTCGCCGGCTTTCACCATGACTTCGATGACGTTGGCCTTGCCGGCGGAACCGATGTCCGGGACGTGGATGTCCTGGACGCTGGCGCCGGCGGCGGGCGCGGCAGCCGGCGCCGGGGCAGCGGCCGGAGCCTCTGCCTTCGGTGCCTCGGCAACCGGAGCCGGAGCTTCGGCCTTGGGCGCTTCGGCGGCGGCCGAACCACCTTCGACTTCCAGCTCGAGGATCTCGTCGCCTTCCTTCAGGGTGTCGCCCACCTTGACCTTCAGGCTCTTCACCACGCCGGCCTTGGGCGAGGGGATTTCCATGCTGGCCTTGTCCGACTCCAGGGTCAGCAGGCTCTGGTCGGCCTCGACGGTGTCGCCGACCTTGACCAGCAGTTCGATGACTTCACCCTGACCATTGCCGATGTCGGGTACACGAATCAGTTCGCTCATCGTGCCTCTCCTCAGCAGTCCAGCGGGTTACGTTTTTCGGGGTTGATACCGAACTTGGCGATGGCTTCCGCCACGACCTTGGGTTCGATATCGCCACGATCGGCCAGGGCTTCCAGCGCGGCCAGAACAACCCAGTGACGGTCCACTTCGAAGAAGTCGCGCAGCTTGCGGCGGCTGTCGCTGCGGCCGAAGCCGTCGGTGCCCAGCACCTTGTACTCCTTGCTCGGAACCCACTGACGGATCTGCTCGGCGTAGAGCTTCATGTAGTCGGTGGAGGCGATGACCGGGCCCTTGCGGCCGCCCAGGCACTCTTCGACGTAGCTCTGCTTGGGCTTCTGACCCGGGTGCAGGCGGTTCCAGCGCTCAACGGCCAGGCCATCACGGCGCAGTTCGTTGAAGCTCGGTACCGACCAGACGTCGGCGCCGATGCCGAAGTCGTTGCGCAGGATCTTCGCGGCTTCCTCGACTTCACGCAGGATGGTGCCCGAACCCAGCAGTTGCACGTGGTGCGCGGCGTCCTTCTTGTCCTCGTCGAGGAGGTACATACCCTTGATGATGCCTTCTTCGGCGCCCTTGGGCATGGCCGGCTGAACGTAGTTCTCGTTCATCACGGTGATGTAATAGAAGATGTCCTGCTGCTCTTCGATCATCTGGCGCGAGCCTTCGCGGATGATCACCGCCAGCTCGTAGGCGTAGGTCGGATCGTAGGTGCGGCAGTTCGGGATGGTCGCCGCCAGCAGGTGGCTGTGACCGTCTTCGTGCTGCAGGCCTTCACCGTTCAGGGTGGTACGGCCGGCGGTGCCGCCGATCAGGAAACCGTGCGCGCGGCTGTCGCCAGCGGCCCAGGCCAGGTCGCCGATACGCTGGAAGCCGAACATCGAATAGAAGATGTAGAACGGCAGCATCGGCTGGTTGTGCGTGGAGTACGAGGTACCCGCGGCGATCCAGCTGGACATGGCGCCGGCTTCGTTGATGCCTTCCTCGAGGATCTGACCTTTCTTGTCCTCGCGGTAGAACATCACCTGGTCCTTGTCCACCGGCTCGTACAGCTGGCCGACGGAGGAGTAGATGCCCAGCTGGCGGAACATGCCTTCCATACCGAAGGTACGGGCTTCGTCCGGCACGATCGGGACGATGCGCGGGCCGAGTTCCTTGTCCTTGACCAGTTGCGAGATGATCCGCACGAAGGCCATGGTGGTGGAGATTTCGCGGTCGCCCGAGCCGTCGAGGATGGCCTTGAGGGTTTCCAGCGGGGGAACCGGGACCTGGAAGCTCTTCTCGCGGCGAACCGGCATCACGCCACCCAGCGCGGCACGGCGGGAAGCCAGGTACTTGGCTTCGGCGCTGCCTTCTTCGGGGCGGTAGAACGGCAGGTTTTCCAGGTCGGCATCCTTGATCGGGATGTCGAACTTGTCGCGGAACGACTTCAGGGACTCGACGTCGACTTTCTTGACGTTGTGCGCGATGTTCTTCGCTTCGCCCGAACCGGTACCGTAGCCCTTGATGGTCTTGGCCAGGATGACGGTCGGCTGGCCCTTGTGGTTGACCGCCTGGTGGTAGGCTGCATAGACCTTGTAGGGGTCGTGGCCGCCACGGTTGAGTTTCCAGATCTCTTCGTCGGAGAGGTCCTTGACCATCTCCAGCAGCTCCGGACGCGCACCGAAGAAGTGCTCACGCACGTAGGCGCCGTCCTTGGCCTTGTAGTTCTGGTATTCGCCGTCGATGACCTCGTCCATGCGCTGCTGCAGCAGGCCGGCTTCGTCCTTGGCGAACAGCGGGTCCCAGAAGCGACCCCAGACCACCTTGTTGACGTTCCACTCGGCGCCACGGAACACGCCTTCGAGTTCCTGGATGATCTTGCCGTTGCCGCGAACCGGGCCGTCGAGGCGCTGCAGGTTGCAGTTGATGACGAAGATCAGGTTGTCCAGCTTTTCGCGGCCGGCCAGGGAGATCGCGCCCAGGGATTCGGGCTCGTCGCACTCGCCGTCGCCCATGAAGCACCAGACCTTCTGCTTGCCGGCGGGGATGAAGCCACGGCTTTCCAGGTACTTCATGAAGCGCGCCTGGTAGATCGCCTGGATCGGGCCCAGACCCATGGAGACGGTCGGGAACTGCCAGAAGTCCGGCATCAGCCAGGGGTGCGGGTAGGAGGACAGGCCGTTGCCGTCCACTTCCTGACGGAAGTTGTTCAGCTGGTCTTCGCTGATGCGGCCTTCGAGGAAGGCGCGGGCATAGACGCCGGGGGAGGCGTGGCCCTGGAAGAACACCAGGTCGCCGCCGTGTTCGTCGGTCGGGGCCTGGAAGAAGTAGTTGAAGCCAACGTCGTACAGGGTCGCGGACGAAGCGAAGGAGGAGATGTGGCCGCCCAGATCCGGGTCGTTCTTGTTGGCCTTCATCACCATCGCCAGGGCGTTCCAGCGTACCAGCGAGCGGATGCGGCGTTCCATGAACAGGTCGCCGGGCATGCGGGCTTCGTGGGTGACCGGAATGGTGTTGCGGTACGGCGTGGTGATGGCGTAGGGCAGTTGGGTACCGGTACGGGTAGCCAGTTCGCCCATGCGGGTCATCAGGTAATGGGCGCGTTCCTCACCTTCACGGTCCAGGACCGATTCCAGGGCGTCCAGCCATTCCTGGGTTTCGACGGGATCAAGGTCTTGCATGGCTTGCTCCAGGGCGGAAAGGCTTCCAGAATCGGAAGCCAGTAGATCGTTGCCGATAGCTGCGCCGGCCTCGTGGGCGACGCGGCGAATTCTTGGAAGTACACCGGGGGTGCGCCCGGCGGGTTGTAGTTTTACTACAAATCGCTGACAGATACATCCCTCTGCCAGAAAAAGTTAGTAGTAAAACTACAGGGGCGCGAAAAGACAGGAATGCCGGCGCCTCGCCGACCCCTCAGGATAGAACATGAGCCTGCCGTCCCTGGCCGCTGTGCCGGCCACCCTGAAGCCCCTCGCCGAACGGGCGGAACAGAATTTCCGCACCGCCGTTTCCCAGCTTTCTCCCGAGCAGATCGCCAGTTTCGACGGCTGGTCCGACGAGCGGCATGCCGATTTCGCCCGCGTGACCGCCGGCAGCGACTTCGTCGCCGAACAGGTCCAGCGCGATCCTGCCTTTCTATTGGAGCTGGCCGCGACCGGTGAGCTGGAGCGCGGCCTGCAGCCGGGCGAGATGCGTGCGCAACTGGAAGCGCTGTTGCACGAATGCGCCGATGAGGACGAGCTGGGCCGCCGTCTGCGCCGTTTCCGCCGGCGCCAGCAGGTGCGCATCATCTGGCGCGACCTGACCCGTCGCTGCGACCTGGCCGGCACCTGCCGCGATCTGTCCGACCTCGCCGACGCCTGCATCGACCAGGCTTACCAATGGCTGTACGCCCGCCATTGCCAGCAGTTCGGTACGCCCATCGGCAATCGTTCCGGGCTGCCGCAGCACCTGATCGTGCTGGGCATGGGCAAGCTGGGGGCGGGCGAGCTGAACCTGTCTTCGGACATCGACCTGATCTTCGGCTACCCCGAAGGCGGCGAAACCCAGGGCGCCAAGCGCGCACTGGATAACCAGGAGTTCTTCACCCGCCTGGGGCAGAAGCTGATCAAGGCGCTGGACGCCATCACCGTCGACGGTTTCGCCTTCCGCGTCGACATGCGCCTGCGGCCATACGGCTCCAGCGGCCCGCTGGTGTACAGCTTCGCTGCGCTGGAGCAGTACTACCAGGACCAGGGCCGCGACTGGGAACGCTACGCGATGATCAAGGCGCGGGTGGTCGGCGGCGACCAGGATGCCGGCCAGCGCCTGCTGGAAATGCTGCGTCCCTTCGTTTACCGCCGTTACCTGGACTTCTCCGCCATCGAAGCGCTGCGCACCATGAAGCAGCTGATCCAGCAGGAGGTCCGGCGCAAGGGCATGAGCGAGAACATCAAACTCGGCGCCGGCGGCATCCGCGAGGTGGAGTTCATCGCCCAGGCCTTCCAGCTGATCCACGGTGGCCGCGACCTCAGCCTGCAGCAGCGGCCGTTGCTGCGCGTGCTGGCGATCCTCGAAGGCCAGGGCTACCTGCCGCCGCAGGTAGTCGCCGAGCTGCGCGAGGGCTACGAATTCCTGCGCTACGCCGAGCACGCCCTGCAGGCCATCGCTGATCGGCAGACGCAGATGCTGCCGGAGGACGAGCTGGAACGCATCCGCGTGGCTTTCATCATGGGTTACGCCAACTGGTCGGCGTTCCACGACGCCATCAATCACTGGCGCGAGCGCATCGACTGGCACTTCCACCAGGTCATCGCCGACCCCGACGAAGACGAGGACGGCAAGGTCGACACCACCATCGGCGGCGAGTGGATTCCGATCTGGGAAGAGGCGGTGGACGAGGAGTCCGCCTGCCGGCAGTTCGCCGATGCCGGGTTCGCCCAGCCGGCGGCGGCCTGGAAGCGTCTGACCGACCTGCGCCACGGTGCGCAGGTGCGCGCCATGCAGCGCCTGGGTCGGGAGCGGCTGGATGCCTTCATGCCGCGCCTGCTGAACATGATCGCCGAGCGCGGTCCGGCGGACGTGCTGCTGGAGCGTACGCTGCCCCTGATCGAGGCGGTGGCCCGACGTTCGGCCTATCTGGTGCTGCTGACCGAGAACCCAGGCGCCCTGGAGCGCCTGCTGACCCTCTGCGCGGCCAGCCCTATGGTGGCCGAGCAGATCGCCAAGTTTCCCATCCTGCTCGACGAGCTGTTGAACGAAGGGCGCCTGTTCCGTCCGCCGCAGGCCGCCGAACTGGGCGCCGAGCTGCGCGAGCGGCTGATGCGCATCCCCGAGGATGACCTCGAGCAGCAGATGGAAACCCTGCGTCACTTCAAGCTGGCCCATGCCCTGCGTGTGGTGGCCTCGGAAATTGCCGGCACCCTGCCGCTGATGAAGGTCAGCGACTACCTGACCTGGCTGGCCGAGGCGATCCTCGAACAGGTGCTGGCGCTGGCCTGGGATCAACTGGTGCAGCGCCACGGACGCCCGACCCGCGTCGACGGCACGCCCTGCGATCCGGACTTCATCATCATTGGTTACGGCAAATCGGGCGGGTTGGAGCTGGGCCACGGCTCGGACCTGGACCTGGTGTTCATCCACGACGGCGACCCGCAGAGCGAGACTGACGGCGAGAAGTCCATCGATGGCGCGCAGTTCTATACGCGCCTGGGGCAGAAGATCATCCACTTCCTTACCGCGCAGACGCCGTCCGGTACGCTTTATGAGGTGGATATGCGCTTGCGCCCCAGTGGCGCTTCGGGCCTGCTGGTCAGTTCGTTGCGCGCCTTCGAGGCCTACCAGATGGGCGAAGCCTGGACCTGGGAGCACCAGGCGTTGGTGCGCGCCCGCGTGCTGGCCGGCTGCAAGCGGGTGGCCGGCGCCTTCGAGGCGATCCGCGCGAAAGTGCTGGGCCAGCAACGCGACCTGGCGGAGCTGCGCAAGGAAGTCAGCGAGATGCGCGCGAAGATGCGCGACAACCTGGGCACCCCTGGCACGGCCGCCGGCACCGCGAAAAATGCCTTCGAGGCCGCGTCGTCGTTCGATCTCAAGCAGGACGCCGGTGGTATCGTCGATATCGAATTTATGGTGCAATACGCGGCCCTGGCCTGGTCGTGGCAGCACCCGGAGCTGCTGGAGTTCACCGACAACATCCGCATTCTGGATGGCCTGGAGCGGGTTGGCCTGATGTCCGGTGAAGATGTCCTTCGCCTGCAGGACGCCTACCGGGCGTATCGTGCGGCGGCCCATCGACTGTCCCTGCAGAAGCAGCCGGGCGTCGTGAGCGGTGACCACTTCCATGCGGAGCGGCGCATGGTGATGTCGATGTGGAAGGCCTTCGAGCTGACCTGAATCGCTGCGGATTTCCCACGAAATACCCAGCCTGCGGCGGGATGACGATCGCCGCAGCGGCTTGCGCTGTCAGCGCGCATTCGCTGTGAGGAGGGCTGGGTTGGGGGTAATGAATGTTCAGGAACAGGGCGCATGATGCGATTGCGCCATGTCACAGGGAGTGACGAAATCCGCCCGGCCGGCGCGCCGGCTGGGCTAGACTGCCGGCATTCGATGCCCGGCACCCGACCGTAACGGCCCGCGCCGAACGGCTGGATGAATGGAGTACGGGGAGGCGAGAGCCTCCCCGGTCGTTTTTCGGAAAACGCATGAGAATTCTGATCGTAGGCCCCTCCTGGGTGGGCGACATGGTGATGGCGCAGACGTTGTTCCACTGCCTGAAGCAGCGCCATCCCGACTGTGTGATCGACGTGCTGGCGCCCGACTGGAGCCGGCCGATCCTCGAGCGCATGCCTGAAGTGCGCCAGGCCCTTAGCTTCCCGCTCGGCCACGGCGTGCTGGACATCGCCGCGCGCCGGCGCATCGGCAAGTCCCTCAAGGGGCAATACGACCAGGCCATCCTGCTGCCGAACTCGCTGAAGTCGGCGCTGGTGCCGTACTTCGCCGGCATCCCCAAGCGTACCGGCTGGAAGGGCGAGATGCGCTACGGCCTGCTCAACGACATCCGCACGCTCGACAAGGAGCGCTACCCGCTGATGATCGAGCGCTTCATGGCCCTGGCCTATGAGTCCGGCGCCGAGCTGTCGCAACCTTATCCACAGCCCCGCCTGTCCATCGAGGCGCAGAGTCGCGATGCCGCCCTGGCCAAGTTCGGCCTGAGCCTGGACCGCCCGGTGCTGGCGCTGTGCCCGGGCGCCGAGTTCGGCGAGGCCAAGCGCTGGCCGGCCGAGTACTACGCCAAGGTGGCCGAGGCCAAGATCCGCGCCGGCTGGCAGGTGTGGATATTCGGCTCGAAGAATGACCATCCCGGTGGCGAGGACATCCGCTCGCGGCTGATTCCCGGCCTGCGGGAGGAGTCGGTGAACCTGGCCGGCGAGACCGCCCTGGCCGAGGCCATCGACCTGATGTCCTGCGCCGGCGCCGTGGTCACCAACGATTCCGGCCTGATGCACGTGGCTGCCGCGCTGAACCGCCCGCTGGTTGCGGTCTACGGCTCCACCTCGCCGCAGTTCACCCCGCCCCTGGCCGAACATGTGGAAATCGTCCGCCTCGGCCTGGACTGCAGCCCCTGCTTCGACCGCGTGTGCCGCTTCGGCCACTACAACTGCCTGCGCGAACTCAAGCCCAGTCCAGTGCTTGAAGCGCTGGACCGTCTGGTCGCCGACCCGGTGGACGTGGAAAGCGCGGAATGAGGGTGCTGTTGATCAAGACGTCGTCCCTGGGCGACGTCATCCATACCCTGCCGGCGCTCACCGATGCCGCCCGCGCCATTCCCGGCATCCAGTTCGACTGGGTGGTCGAGGAAGGCTTCGCCGAGATTCCCGCCTGGCATCCGGCGGTGGCCCAGGTTATCCCGGTGGCGATCCGCCGCTGGCGCAAGAACCTCTGGCAGACGCTCAAGAGCGGCGAATGGAGCCGTTTCAAGCGGCGCCTGAAGGAAGTCGACTACGACCTGGTGATCGATGCCCAGGGCCTGCTCAAGAGCGCGTGGCTGACCCGCTACGTGCGCCGCCGCACCCCTGTCGCCGGGCTGAACCGCGAGTCCGCCCGTGAGCCGGCTGCCAGCCGCTTCTATCGCCGCACCTACCCGGTCGCCTGGGGCCAGCACGCCGTCGAGCGCGTGCGCCAGTTGTTCGCCCAGGCGCTGGACTACCCGCTGCCCAGCGGCACCGGCGACTACGGTCTGGACCGCAGCCGCCTGCTGGACTCGGTGGAAACCGAGCCTTACCTGGTCTTCCTGCACGGCACCACCTGGGTCACCAAGCACTGGCCCGAGGCCTACTGGCGCGAGCTGGCCGAGCGCATGGGCGAGCGCGGCTGGTCGGTGCGCCTGCCCTGGGGCAACGACGCCGAGCGCCAGCGCGCCGAGCGACTGGCCCAGGGCTTGGAAAATGCCTCGGTGCTCCCCAAATTAAGCCTCGCAGGCATGGCCAAGGTACTGGCCGGCGCTTCCGCCTGCGTGGCGGTCGACACCGGGCTCGGACACCTGGCAGCCGCGCTGGACGTGCCGACGCTCTCGCTGTTCGGCCCGACCAATCCGGGCTTGACCGGCGCCTACGGGCGTTCGCAGGTGCACCTGGCCAGCGACTGGTCTTGCGCGCCCTGTTTGCAGAAGACCTGCACCTACCAGCCGACGGCCGAAGACAAGCGCCAATTCGACCTGCGGCATGAACAGCCCCTGTGCTTCACGCGCCTCAATCCGCAGCGTGTGGCGACGCAGTTGGAGGCTCTGCTGCTGGCCCCGGAGACGCTTCGATGACCCTGGCTTTCGTCCTCTATAAATACTTCCCGTTCGGCGGGCTGCAGCGCGACTTCATGCGCATCGCCCTGGAGTGCCAGAAACGCGGCCACGCCATTCGCGTCTACACGCCGATCTGGGAGGGCGAGATTCCGCCCGGTTTCGATGTGCGCGTGGCGCCGGTGAAGGCGCTGTTCAACCATCGCCGCAACGAGAAGTTCAGCGCCTGGCTGGCCGCCGATCTCGCGCGCTCGCCGGTGGATCGGGTGATCGGCTTCAACAAGATGCCGGGTCTGGACCTCTACTACGCCGCCGACGGCTGTTTCGAGGACAAGGCGCAGACGCTGCGCAATCCGATCTACCGTCGCTGGGGCCGCTACAAGCACTTCGCCGACTACGAGCGCGCGGTGTTCGCGCCCGAGTCCAAGACCGAGATCCTGATGATTTCCGAAGTCCAGCAGCCGCTGTTCATCAAGCACTACCGCACCCCGGAAGCGCGTTTCCATCTGCTGCCGCCGGGCATCGCCCAGGATCGCCGCGCGCCGGCCAACGCCGCCGATATCCGCGCCGAGTTCCGTCGCGAGTTCAAGCTGGCCGATGACGACCTGCTGCTGGTGCAGATCGGCTCCGGCTTCAAGACCAAGGGCCTGGATCGCAGCCTGAAGGCGCTGGCCGCGTTGCCGCGTTCGCTGCGCAAGCGCACCCGGCTGATCGCCATCGGCCAGGACGACCCCAAGCCCTTCCTCCTGCAGGTGAAGGCGCTGGGGCTGTCGGACAACGTGCAGATCCTCAAGGGGCGCAGCGACATCCCGCGCTTCCTGCTGGGCGCCGACCTGCTGATCCACCCGGCGTACAACGAAAACACCGGCACCGTGCTGCTGGAAGCGGTGGTGGCGGGGCTGCCGGTGCTGGTCACCGATGTCTGCGGCTACGCCCACTACATCGACGAAGCCAAGGCCGGCCGGGTAGTGCCGTCGCCCTTCGAGCAGGACGCTTTCAACGCCATGCTCAAGGACATGCTGGAGGACGATGCCGCGCGTGCCGAATGGTCGCGCAATGGCCTGGGCTTCGCCGACACCGCCGATCTCTACAGCATGCCGCAGCATGCCGCCGACCTGATCCTGCGGGAGCGCGCATGAAGCTCGAACTGCACGAGCCGTTCAAGACCCTCTGGGTCGGCAAGGACCCCTTCACTGAGGTCGAGCGCCTGCAGGGCAAGGTCTACCGCGAGCTGGAAGGGCGCCGTACGCTGCGCACCGAAGTCGACGGGCGCGGCTACTTCGTGAAGATTCATCGTGGCATCGGCTGGGGCGAGATCGTCAAGAACCTGTTCAGCGTGAAGCTGCCGGTGCTCGGCGCGGGCCAGGAACAGCGCGCCCTGGAGCGCCTGCACCAGGCCGGCGTTGCGACCATGACCTCGGTGGCCTATGGCGAGCGCGGCGGCAACCCGGCCGCCCAGCATTCCTTCATCATCACCGAGGAGCTGGCGCCGACCACCGACCTGGAGGTCCTGTCGCTGGACTGGCGGCAGCAGCCGCCGGAGCCGCGCCTCAAACGCGCGCTGATCGCCGAAGTGGCGAAGATGGTCGGCACCATGCACCGCGCCGGGGTGAACCACCGCGACTGCTACATCTGCCATTTCCTGCTGCACACCGATCGCCCTATCAGTGCTGATGACCTGCGCCTGTCGGTGATCGACCTGCACCGCGCCCAGACCCGTGATTCCACACCGCGCCGCTGGCGCAACAAGGACCTGGCCGCGCTGTACTTCTCCGCGCTGGACATCGGCCTGACGCGCCGCGACAAACTGCGCTTCCTGCGCGATTACTTCGGTAAGACGCTGCGTGACATCCTGCGCGACGAGGCCGCGCTGCTGGCGTGGATGGAGCGCAAGGCGGCCAAGCTGTACGACCGCAAGCAACGTTATGGAGACCTGCTCTGATGGCCGGCTGGGCACTCGAAGCCGACTACCAGCACCTGGCCGCCGACTTCGGCAGCCTGGATGCCGTGTTCGCCCTCGACGGCGATCGCATCACCAAGGATGCGATGTCCGATGTCATCCGCGTGGAGCGCGCGGGTGTGCGCTACTACGTCAAGCGCTACCGCAAGCCGGGCAAGGGCTTTCGCCGCTATCTGCCGCGCCCCCGGGTCAAGGCCGAGTGGCAGAACCTCAAGCAGTTCGCCAAGTGGGGCATCCCCACGGCGCAGGTGGTGGCCCATGGTCTTGAGCGCGTGGACGGCGCCTTCGCCCGTGGCGCGATCATCACCCGCGAGCTGGTCGGCACCGAGGACCTCCACGCCCTGGCCAAGCGCAACGACCCGCGCTTGAAGGATCGCGCCTGGGTCGAGCACGTCAGCAGGCAGTTGGCGAGCTACACGCGGATCATGCATGACCACCACTTCACCCATAACGACCTGAAGTGGCGAAACATCCTGGTGGATGAAACCGGCAAGGTGTATTTCATCGATTGCCCTATCGGCGGCTACTGGGTCAGCTTCATGCTGCGCTACCGCATCACCAAGGACCTGGCGACCCTCGACAAGGTCGCCAAGCACCATCTTTCCTACACGCAGCGCCTGCAGTTCTACCTGCTGTACCGGCGTCGCGAACGATTGAACGTGTCGGACAAGAAGCGTGTCCGGCAGATCGTCCATTTCTTCGAGGGACGCGAGTGAAGGATTTCATTGCCAGCGACGATCAGGCGCTGCTCGAGCGCAACGCCCTGGCCGATTTCGATGCCCTGTGGAACCTTGAGCTGGAAGCCGTGGACGAACCCAACACCGAGCGTGGTGGCTGGAGCAGTGTCTATCGCCTGGAGCTGGACGGCACCGCCTACTATCTCAAGCGCCAGAGCAATCACCTGACCCGCAGCGTCCGCAAGCCCATGGGCGAGCCGACCTTCAGCCGCGAGTTCCGCAATATCCAGCGCTACCACCAGCTTGGCATCCCCTCGATGCAGGCGGCCTTCTTTGGCGCGCGGCAGGTCGGCGGCGAACGCCGGGCAATCCTGATGACCCGTGCCCTGGATGGCTGGCGCGACCTGGACAGCCTGCTGCAGGGCTGGTCGAACCTCTCCGCCGAGCGGCGCCAGGCCATCCTGCACGCCTGCGGCATGCTTGCCCGCCGCCTGCACGAGGCCGGGCAGATGCATGGCTGCTTCTACCCCAAGCACATTTTCCTGCGCGAGACGGACGACGCCTATGAAGCGACCCTGATCGACCTGGAGAAGACCCGTCCGCTGTGGTTCGGCCAGCGCGACCGCGTGCGCGATCTCGAACCGCTGCTGCGCCGCGCGCCGGACTGGAACGAGACTGACGTGCGCAACCTGCTGGCGGCCTATCTCGGCACCTCGGCCAGCGGCCGCGAGGTCGACGACTGGTACCGCCGCCTGGGCGCTCGCCGCAAGAAGAAGGAAGGCCGCGCATGAGGTTGTCTGCCCTGCGCGACGCCGGCCGCACCCCCGCGCTGCCGCTGCGCGTCGAGCTGGAGGATGGCGCCGGCGCCGCCGAGCTGCGCCTGGATAGCCTGCTTCGCACTCTGCCTGGACAGCGCTATGTTGGCGCGGCCAATTGGCGCGGCCGCCCGGTGCTGGCCAAGTTGCTGGTCGGCGGCAAGGCCGCGCGGCACTTCCAGCGTGAGCGCGAAGGCGTGCGCCTGCTCGCCGAGCAGGGCCTGACCACGCCGACTCTGCTGGCCGACGGCCTCAAGGACGGCGAGGGCGGCTGGCTGCTCTTCGAATTCCTGGATAACGCCCAGAGCCTCTGGGATGCCTGGCGCGCGGTGGAAGGCCAGTCGGTTCTGTCCGATGAACAGGCCGCGATCATTGCCGAAGCCCTGACCGCTATCGCTCAGATGCATGCCAAGGGCCTGTGGCAGGAGGACCTGCACCTGGACAATCTGCTGCGCCATGGCGGCAGGCTGTACCTGATCGATGGTGCTGGCATCCGTACTGAAACGCCCGGCCAGCCCTTGTCGCGCAAGCAGGTGTTGGAAAACCTCGGCGTGTTCTTTGCCCAATTACCGGCCAGCCTCGATCCGTACCTCGAAGAACTGCTGATCCACTATCTGCTGGCCAACGGCGAGCACGCGCTGCCGCTGGAAGCCCTGCAGAAGGAAATCGCCAAGGTGCGCCGCTGGCGCGTGGGCGACCTGATGAAGAAGATCGCCCGCGACTGCAGCCTGTTCAGCGTGTTCAAGGGCCCGTTCGGCCTGCGCGCGGTGCGTCGCGAGGAAGAGCCAGGCCTGCAGCCGCTGCTGGCCGATCCGGATGCTTTCATCGCCAAGGGGCACATCTACAAGACCGGCGGCGCGGCGACCGTCGCCAAGGTCGAGCTCGATGGCCGCCCGCTGGTCATCAAGCGTTACAACATCAAGAACCTGCTGCACTGGTTCAAGCGCTTCTGGCGCCCGAGTCGCGCCTGGGGCTCCTGGCGCGAGGGCAACCGCCTGGACTTCCTCGGCATCGCCACCCCGCGCCCGCTGGCGGTGCTCGAACGTCGTTGGTTCTGGCTGCGTGGCCCGGCCTTCCTGATTACCGATTACCTGGCGGGTCAGGATATAATCGACCGTTTCAAACCCTACCTGGACCAACCGGAGGGGGGCGGCCTGCCGCCGGAAACAGAGCTTGCGGCCCTGGACAGACTGTTCGCGGCGCTGGTGCGTGAGCGCATCAGCCATGGCGACCTGAAGGGGCACAACCTGTTCTGGCAGGAGCAGGGCGAAGGTGGGCAATGGTCCTTGATCGACCTCGATGCCATGCAGCGCCACTCGCGAGAAGCGAGCTTCGCCCGCGCCTATGCCCGTGACCGTGCGCGCTTCCTGCGCAACTGGCCAGAGGGCAGCGCACTGCACCAGCTGCTCGACGAACGTTTACCGCGGGTGCCCGGCACCCGCCCAGATGAAAGAGGCTAGACCCTGTGGCATTGACCATCCTCGGCCTGTCCGGCGCCGTAAGCCATGACCCTTCCGCCGCCCTGTACATCGACGGCAAGCTGGTCGCGGCCGTCGAAGAAGAGCGCTTCGTCCGCGACAAGCACGCGAAGAACCGTATGCCCTACGAGTCGGCCAAGTTCTGCCTGGAGCAGGCCGGGATCAAGCCGTCGGACGTTGACGTGGTGGCCATTCCCTTCGCCCCCATCAGCATCTTCGACAAGGCCCGCTGGCACTACGCCAAGCGCTACGCCTACGCGCCCGACCGCGCGCTGGACGCCATCCTGCTCGGCAACCGCCGCTACCACCGCTACTACAAGCGTATCCAGTGGTGCCTGCAGCAGCTGGGCTTCGACCTGAAGAAAACCAAGATCCAGCCGGTCGAACACCACCTGGCCCACGCCTCCAGCGCCTACCACTGCTCGGGCTTCAAGGAGAAGACCGCGATCCTCGGGATCGACGGCAAGGGCGAGTACGCCACCACCTTCTTCGGCTACGGCGAGAACGGCAAGATCCACAAGATCAAGGAGTTCTACGATCCGGACTCCCTGGGCGGCCTGTACGGCGCGCTGACCGAATACCTCGGCTTCGACATGCTCGACGGCGAGTTCAAGGTCATGGGCATGGCGCCCTACGGCGACGCCAGCAAGTACGATTTCTCCCGCCTGGCCAAGTTCGAGAACGGCGAGCTGATCATCAACACCGACTACGCCAACGTCATCGGCTTCCGTCGCTACAAGGAAAAGGGCAAGGGCTACTACTTCTCGCCCAAGCTGATCGAGTGGCTCGGCCCGAAGCGTGAAGGCGATATCGCCGACGATCCGTACATCCACTACGCCGCCAGCATCCAGGCACTGTTCGAGAAGCTGGCGCTGGAAATGATGGATTACTACCTGGGCGACATCATCCGCGAGACCGGCAAGATCGCCTTCGCCGGCGGCTGCGCGCTGAACGTCAAGCTCAACCAGAAGATCATCGCCCGTCCCGAGGTCAAGGAGCTGTACGTGCAGCCCGCGGCCAGCGACGCCGGCACCGCCGTTGGCGCCGCCGCGTACGTGTCCTGGGAGCGCGGCGTGCCGGTCGAGAAGATGGAGCACGTCTACCTCGGCCCGGAATACAGCAACGAAGACGTCATCGCCGCCTGCGCCCGCCACGAGGCCAAGCCGGTATGGCGCAAGATCGACAACGTGCCCGAGCTGATCGCCAAGGTACTGGTGGATGGCAACCCGGTGGCCTGGTTCCAGGGCCGCATGGAGTTCGGCCCGCGCGCCCTCGGTGGCCGCTCGATCATCGGTTGCCCGAGCGTTCCCGGCGTCGCCGACCGCATCAACGCGCAGATCAAGTTCCGCGAGCGCTGGAGGCCCTTCTGCCCGTCGATGCTGGATACCGTCGGCCCGCAGATGTTCAAGATCGACCACCCGGCGCCGTTCATGACCTTCACCTTCGAAGTCAACGAAGAGTGGAAGACCCGCGTGCCGGAAGTCGTCCATGAGGACGGCACCTCCCGCGCCCAGGTCCTCAAGCGCGAGTTCAACCCGCGCTACTACGACATGATGAAGGAGCTGGAGAAACTCACCGGAAACGGCGTGGCGCTCAACACCTCGCTGAACCGCCGTGGCGAGCCGATGATCTGCTCGCCCACCGACGCGCTGAACATGTTCTACGGGTCGGACCTGCAATACCTGATCATGCAGGACATCCTGGTGGTCAAGGATGGCGCGGCGGCCTATGACTCGCTCGGCTGAACCGCGCGTCCTGCAGTTCTGCCACGGCTATGACGGGCCCTTCCTGGATTGCGCCCGTCAATATGCCAGCCTGTTCGCCGGCACCGGCTACCGGGTCACCACGGTGTTCCTCACCGGCGCGCCCGACCCGGAAGTGGCCTCCGGCTGCGCCAGCGACGAGGTGCTGTTCCTCGACTACAGCTCGCGGGACATCCGCGGGTTGAAGCTCAAGGCGATCCGCGATCTACGCGAAATCGCCCGCTCCCGGGACTTCCGCTTCTGCATTGCGCACCGCTTCAAACCGACCTGGATCGCCATGCTCGGCACCCGGCTGCCGATCATCGGCGTGCACCACGGCTTCGGTGATTTTCAGCGCCTGGGGCGCAAGCTGTTCGCGCGCATCTTCGCCGAGCGCCTGAGTCTGCTGGGCGTCTCGAACGCGGTGCGCGACGAAATCCGCGCCTGCCTGCCTGCCTGGCCGCAGGAGCGCATCGAGACCCTCTACAACCGGGTCGACGTCGATGCGCTGCAGGTGCAGCAGGTCGACCGCTATCCTGCGCGTCAGCACCTGGGGCTGGCGGACAACGCCTGGGTGGTCGGCAACGTCGGCCGCCTGCATCCGGACAAGGACCAGGCCACCCTGCTGCGCGGCTTTGCCCAGGCACTGCCGCGCCTGCCGCACAACAGCCTGCTGGCGATTCTCGGCAAGGGCCGCCTGGAAGAAGACCTCAAGGATCTGGCTCGCGAACTGGGTATCGCCGAGCGCGTGCTGTTCCTCGGCCAGGTTCCCGATGCCAAGCGTTATTTCAAGGCGTTCGACGTGTTCGCCCTGAGCTCCGACCATGAACCGTTCGGCATGGTCCTGCTGGAGGCGATGGCTGCGGGCGTGCCGGTGATCGCGAGCGCAGGTGGCGGCGCCAGCGAAGTGGTCGAAGGCGTCGGCATCCTGTTCCCGCTGCGCGACGAGAAAGCCCTGGCCGAAGGCCTTGGACATATGGCGGCGCTCGACCGCGGCCAGCGCGAGGCCTGCGCGCAACAGATGGAGCAACGCCTGCAGACGCGCTTCTCCGACGGCGCCGTGCGTCGGGAGTTCTGGAGCTTGCCGCTGGTGAAGGCGCTCGTTGCCGGAGCCCACTAGGGGGCGCTCCGACTCCCACTTTTCCTTGGCCTTGGCGCAGCGGTCCCTGGCGACTTCATTGACGAATTTACGATTTGCATATGCTGGAACTGAAGCTAGAAAGTGGTCGACGCTGGCTGAGTGAGGGGGACATTCGTATTCCCATCGCTGAGTTCGGGGTCTGTCGCGGGCGCCACCAGGGCAGTGTGTTCCTGCTGGCTTCCGGGCCGTCCGCCGGAGAGTTTCCGCTGTCCCGCTATGCGGATTGGCCGGTCATCGCCATGAATGGCTCCATCGTTCGTTGCGCCGACCAGCAGATCAGTCCGTTCTTCTATATCTGCGATGATCCTGGTTTCGTACGTGATCGCCCGGATCTCGCTTGTCTGGGCGCGCGCAGCGCAGTAAACCTGGCCATGAGCCTGGATTGCTTCCAGGCGCTTCATCGGTATGACGCCTCCGTGTTGTCGCAGAGAACGGAGGTCATGTTGCTGGAGAGGGTCAATCGCATGCATGGCGTGGCAGTGCGTTCGGATCGCTCTTATGCATGGTCCGTCCGCAAAGATCCCGATCTGATCTGCGGGTTTTCCCTGTGGCGCAGAAAGGCCAATCGTATCGGCTTCAGCCGCGATATGAGCAAGGGCTATTTCGGCGCCCGCACCATACCCTACGCCGCGACGCAGTTGGCCTGTCACCTGGGCTTCAATCAGGTTTTCATCGTTGGAATGGATTTACACAAGAGCATCGGTCGCTTCTACGAAACAGGTGCGGCGGCCTTGCCCAGCAGCCTCGACGAGGATTTCGACGACTATATCCTGCCCAGCTTCCGGGTTGTGGCCGAGCAGGTCATGCCCCGCTATTCCCTGAAGCTCTTCAATCTGTCGCGGGACAGCCGGTTGCCGGCAAGCGTCGTACCGAAGGTCGATCCGACCGAGTTGGATGGGTTGCTCGAAGGTGAGATGGCGGCAAAGGACGGCAAGCGTATTCGAGTGAGGTCATGATGGATCTGCAGCAACTGATTGAGTGCTGGAAGTGCGAGGTCTCGAACAAGAAGAAGTCCGGCAGTCGCATCGGACTGATCAGTAACATTCTCAAGCGAGCCTACAAACATAATGTACTGCGTTATCTGCTGCAGTTCCGTCTGGCGCAGTTCCTTTATGCCAAGGGTGGAATGCGGCGCCGTTATGCGCTGCGTATGCAGCGTAAGTTGAACCGGCGCTATGCCGTGGACATCAGTGTTGCTGCGCAGATCGGTCCCGGCTTTCGCATCGCCCACCTGCCGGGGGTCGTCATCACCGGCTATGCGAAGATCGGCAGGAATTTCTTCATCCGGCAGAATTCGACCGTGGGCATCAAGACGTTGGGACGTGACCGGTACTCTCTAGTGATCGGTGACGACGTTAGTCTGGGAGCGCACAGTTGCATCATCGCCGATGAACTCGATATCGGCAGCGGTGTCACCATTGGGGCGATGTCATTCGTCAACAAGGATCTTCCTGCGGGCTGCACTTACTACAACGTCCGTCAAAGCCAAATTCTCCACGCCACACCCTGAGATGGTCGTCGCCTTGACCGAGTTGTTCAGCGTCCCCTAATCTTCGCGGCGCATTGTCCTTGTCGGCGCCCCGTTTCGTGTGTCGCGACTGGGCAGGTTGCATGGAGGCAGAGCGGCAGCCAGATCCGGCCCGGGATGTAAGCTAATTCGATTGCCCGCAATCCGGGACGTAAAGGTGAGTCTTGAAAGTTCTGTTCCTGGTCCAAAAAGAACAACGTGCGATCCTCGATCGGCTGTATGACGGTATCGCCGAGCATTGCGAGTGTGATCTGCGCTGGCTGACCAGTGACGAGCAGGCCAACCTGCGCCGTTACTTCCGCGAGCACGTGGATGTCTCGAAATACGACCGCATCCTGTTCTTCCTGCGCTTCAAGAAGGAGATGCGTCAGGCCGCCTTCATCCGCAGCGTGCCCAACCTGGTCATCCTCGAACACGACGCCTACCAGAACTACATTCCCTGCAAATACACCGGGAAGTTCAGCGCCCACTATCGCCGTCTGCCCTGGGCGCGCGTGATCAGTTCCGGCTTCATGGTCAGCGAGCGGCTGCGCCAGGAAGGTTTCGATGCGGTTTTCGTGCCCAAGGGCTACGACCAGGACCTGCTCCATGACTTGGGTCGCGAGCGCGATATCGAGCTGGCTTTCGTGGGGAGCACGGGCAGCGTTGCCTACAGTGGCCGCAAGGCGCTGCTGGACGAGCTGGGCAAGGTGGAAAACCTGCTGGTTACCAAGACGAATTCAGGCGAGGACTACCTGAACACCCTCAACCGCATTCGCTTCTTCGTCAGCGCGGATGTCGGCATGGGTGAGTACATGATCAAGAATTTCGAGGCCATGGCCTGCGGCTGTGTGTTACTGGCCTACGACCAGGGCGAGGCGGAGAACCGCGCTCTCGGCTTGCAGGATATGCACAACGTGGTGCTGTACCGCGACGTTGCCCAGCTTCGCAGCAAGCTGAAGATGCTTCGAGAGGACCCGCAACGAGTGGCTCGGATTGCCGAAGCGGGGCGGAAGCTGGCGCAGGACGGTTTCGGTTTCGGGCAGATCGGTGCTCGGATCGTCCGGGCCATGACACCTCCCCTGCGCGAGCGGCCTCAACCCGGCATGCTGGAACGCCTGCGCCTGGCGTTGAGGGTCTGACCCGTGGCTCATCCAATGGCAGCTGCCGAGGGAACTGTGGAATACCCGCTGATTTCCGTATTGGTGCCCTGTTACAACCGAGAGCGCTACATCGAAGAGACGCTGCTGAGCATTCTCGAGCAGGACTATCCGAACTTCGAGTTGATCGTGGTGGACGACGGTTCGCAGGATGCCAGCGTCGAGAGAATCCAGGCACTGCAGCAACGCTTCGACTTCCAGTTTTACCGTCAGGCCAACCAGGGTGTCAGCGCCGCGCTCAACACGGCTTTGCGCCATGCCCGCGGCGAATTGGTGGCAACGCCGGACTCCGATGACATCATGATGCCGGGGCGCTTGAGCCTTCAGGCCAACTATATGACGGATCACCCCGAGGTCGGCTGCCTCGGAGGGCGCGTCGTCTATATCGACGCTGATGGCAAGCGCCTGAAGGGCGAACAACGCAATGGCATACGCAGCTACAGTTTCGACGACCTGCTGGGGCATGCCATTGCCATCGGCGCAACGGTGGCGATGTATCGCCGTGAGGCCATCGAGCGGGTCGGGGGCTACGATCCGGAGATTCGTATCCAGGATTTCCAGATGACCCTGAAGATCGCCCACCTGGGCTATCGGGTCGAAGTTCTACCGGACGTGGTCAGCGGCTACCGTCGTCATGACGGCAACTTTTCGAAGACGGCCTACCGGCGCCAGTTCGATTACGACTGTATGACAGTCGCCCCTTACCGTGACCACCCGGCATACCTCGCGGGCATGACCTGCATCGTCAACAAGGCGCTCAAGCAGTCTGTCGTCGGGGACAAGGCTTACGCCTGGTCGCTGCTGCTGCAATTGCCGCCTTGGCGTTGGAATCGCGTCACCTGGCGGAGGATTCGCCATTTGTTGTTCAAGTTCGGGTAGGAAGAAGTTTTTCGATGAAGGATGTGATTGCGCACGCCTGGAGGGCCTGGTGCCCGCGTCTGACGCCGATGGGGGCGAGCCAGCGACGGGGTAGCCGAATCGCCGAGGCGATGCTTGGAGTCGGAGTGCTCTGGAGCATCGGTGGTGTGATGCTGACGCCGACCATGAAGTTCTACTCTCAGATGGTCATCCTGTTCGTCTACCTGCCGTCTCTGTGGCTGTGCATTGCCCGCCGACAGGAGCTTGGACATCTGCTTCGGGCCCACAAGGAAATGTGGGTGCTGCTGGCGCTGTTCGGTTGGGCGGTCCTGTCGCTGCTCTGGTCCAAGGGTGGCGGCAATCCGCTGGGCTCATTCAAGGAGGCGGCGCTGTTCATGCTGCTTATCCAGGGTTGGGTGCTCTGGGGGCGCGCGGATGAGCGGCGGTTACGCCTGGCCATGCTCTCGCTGGCACTGGTGATCGGTTTCTACAGCGTGGCTGCCCTGATCCTGAAGCCGGAATTTGGCGGCGGTCGCCTGAACGGACTTGGCGGATTCCTCGACAACCCCAATGCGGCGGCCTATTCGATCGCCTTCGTCACGGTGATGTGCGTGCCGTTACTGCCTCGCCGGGGCTGGCAGCAGTTGCCCTGGGCGATGCTGCTGGCCGTCTCGCTGATCTACGTGGTGTTGTGTGGGAGCCGAGGGGCGCTTCTGGCCCTGATGGTTACCGCGATCTTCAGCCTGAGCCTGGTGCCCGGTCGGGTCGCCAAGCTGCTGCCGTTCTTGCTGTTGTTGGGGGGGGCGATTCTCTTCGTGGTCGAACCGGGGTTGCTGGCGCGCGGCGATGCCCAGCGCTTCGATCTGCTACGCAATGCCTGGCCGCAGATCCAGGAGCACCTTTGGACGGGAGTGGGGCTGGGGGGCGATTATTCGGTAGCCAGTGCGACGATCATCTACCGCAATGGCGCGCATAATTTCCTGGTGCACACCGCCCTCCAGTACGGCGTGCCGGCACTGCTGCTGTTCCTGCTGCTGTGGGGAATGATAGGGCTTCACGCCTGGCGTTGCCGGACGCGCGCGCTGGGGCTGTCGGTGATGTTGCTCTGGGTATTCTCCAGCGTGGCCATGCAGTTCGACGTCTTCAGCCTGTGGGAGCGTACGCGCGCCATGTGGCTGATGCCCTGGGTCGTGATCCTGCTGGGACTGTGCCTGGAGCGCTGGCCGCAGGTGCGGCCGGCGGTCATGGAGCCGAGCTGAGAATCTGCTTGAGCTCCGGCAGGCTCCAGCGCACCGGGCTGCGCGCGAGGTAGGCCTTCGACAGGCTGTCGGTGTTGCCCTCCAGCAACCACTGGCGGTCGTTGGCATAACGCAGCATGTGGGCGAAGTTGCGCTTGCGCTGCAGTCGGGACAGCGCCCGGCGCTGCTTCTTCATATCGGCGAGGTCGATCAGGCCCAGCCTGCCTTCGGGCGTCTTCACCACGTTCCCCAGGTGCAGCGAGCGGAAGTACACGCCCTGATCGTGCAGGTCCGCGATCAGCGTGCCCAACTGCGCAGCGAGCTGCTGGTCGGCCTCGCCGGCGGCGATGACCTGACGCAGCGTATCGCCCGGTAGTGGCCGGTAATGCACGGCGTCGCGAGCGATATCGGCGATGCGATAGACCGCGATGATCTCGGGGCAGGGCACCGCCAGGCGTTGCAGCGTCCGGGTGTTGTCGGCGAAGCGCTGGGCGTAGGGATAGAACGCTGCCGAGGAAATCAGGCGCTTGCGCCGGAACAGTTTCAGGAAGTTGCCGTCCGCCAGCCGCAGGACCTTGTCGCCGTGCTTGTCGGCTTCCAGCACCTGGGCGCCGGCGCGCAGCGATTCGTAGGCGGGGAGGGCGAGGTCTTGCATGGCGTGGTCCTGTTCAAGAGCGGGCTATAGTAGCCCAGCCGCCGGGCAAACGAGAGCGCTGTGTTATAATCGCCGACCTTTTAAGCGTGCGATTCCTACATGGCCGGCAACGAAACCCAGGCTCCCTCCAGCCTGAAGATTTATTTCCGACTGCTTTCCTATGTACGCCCGTACATCGGGATGTTCCTGCTCAGCATCGTCGGCTTCCTGATCTTCGCCGCTACCCAGCCAATGCTGGCGGGCATCCTCAAGTACTTCGTCGACGGCCTGGCCCATCCGGACGCCAAGCTGTTCCCCAACGCGCCGCTGGCCTGGCTGCGCGACCTGCAACTGCTGTATGCGGTGCCTCTGCTGGTGGTACTGATCGCGGTCTGGCAGGGTGTCGGCTCGTTCCTGGGCAACTACTTCATCGCCAAGGTCTCCCTGGGCTTGGTGCAGGACCTGCGCATCGCACTGTTCAACAATCTGCTGACGCTGCCCAACCGCTATTTCGACAGCCACAACTCCGGGCACCTGATCTCGCGCATCACCTTCAACGTGACCATGGTCACCGGCGCTGCCACCGACGCGATCAAGGTAGTGATCCGCGAAGGCATGACCGTGGTCTTCCTGTTCCTCTCGCTGCTGTACATGAACTGGAAACTGACCCTGGTGATGCTGGCGATCCTGCCGGTCATCGCATTGATGGTGACCAGCGCCAGCCGCAAGTTCCGCAAGCAGAGCAAGAAGATCCAGGTGGCCATGGGCGACGTGACCCATGTGTCCTCCGAGACCATCCAGGGTTACCGCGTGGTTCGCAGTTTCGGTGGCGAGGCTTATGAGCGCCAGCGCTTCCAGAACGTGACTGACGAGAACACCAGCAAGAACCTGCGCATGAACAAGACCTCGGCGATCTACACGCCGATGCTGCAACTGGTGATCTACAGCGCCATGGCCGTGCTGCTGTACCTGGTGCTGCTGCTGCGCGGCGACGCTACTGTCGGCGACCTGGTGGCCTACATCTCCATGGCCGGCCTGCTGCCCAAACCGATCCGCCAGCTCTCCGAAGTCAGCTCGACCATCCAGAAGGGCGTGGCCGGCGCCGAGAGCATCTTCGAGCAGCTCGACGAGCAACCCGAAGTGGATCATGGCACCGTCGAGCGCGAGCGCGTGAACGGCCGCCTGGAAGTGAAGAACCTCAGCTTCACCTACCCGGGCACCGAGAAGCAGGTGCTCAAGGACCTGAACTTCAGCGTCGAGCCGGGCCAGATGGTGGCGCTGGTCGGCCGCTCCGGCAGCGGCAAGTCGACCCTGGCCAACCTGATTCCGCGCTTCTACGACCACAGCGACGGGCAGATCCTGCTCGATGGCGTGGACGTCGAAGACTACAAGCTGACCAACCTGCGCAAGCACATCTCGCTGGTGACCCAGCAGGTCAACCTGTTCAATGACAGCGTGCTGAACAACATCGCCTACGGCGACCTGGCCAGCAAGCCGCGCGAGGCGGTGGAAAAGGCCGCCGACGATGCCTTCGCCCGCGAGTTCATCGATCGTCTGCCTGAAGGATTCGAGACCGAAGTCGGCGAGAACGGCGTGATGCTCTCCGGCGGCCAGCGCCAGCGCCTGGCGATTGCCCGTGCGTTGCTCAAGGATGCGCCGGTGCTGATCCTCGACGAGGCCACCTCGGCGCTGGACACCGAGTCCGAGCGGCACATCCAGGCCGCCCTGGAGAAGGTCATGGAAGGCCGCACCACCCTGGTGATCGCCCACCGCCTGAGCACCATCGAGGCGGCGGACCTGATCCTGGTGATGGACCAGGGTCACATCGTCGAGCGCGGCAGCCACGACCAGCTGATCGCGCAGAATGGCTACTACGCCCGTCTGCATGCGCGACAGTTTGCCGACGAGCCGGCCGAGGCAGGTTCCAACGCCGAGCAGTCGGTTTGACGTTCCTGACATGCTGAACCGACTGCGCCTTTTCCGCGAACGCGGCTGGACGCCCATTGCGGCGGCTGATTATGCCGTCGCCTGGCAGACCTTCGGTGGCAGCGTCGCCACCCATCCCGACGTGGTCGAGCGTCTCGCCAGCCTGGCCGGTATCCCGGTGCGCTACCTTGGCTGGTTCGAGGGCGACGAACTGCGCGCCGCCGTACCGACCTGGGGGCGCAATCTGGCGCTGTCCAAGGACGTGCTCAAGCGCGAGGGCAAGAAGGCGCTGTTCGACCTGGGCAACGCCGAAATCATCCTGCCCATCGCCGAAGGCTCTCGAATCGAGCTGCGGCACCGGGTTCGCTACCTCTCCGAGCTGAACCGCGAGCAGGTCAGCGATGCCCGCGAGCAGCCCGAACAACTGGCGATGAACCGTGCGCCGGCCGATTTCTCCAAGAAGTTCCGCTACAACCAGCGCCGCGAGCAGCGCCTGCTGGAAGAGGCGGGGGGCGTGCTGCAGCCCATGAGTGAGCTGAGCCCCGAGGAGCAGGCGCGCATCTATGCCGACCTGTTCCAGCGCCGCTGGGAGTTCGAGGTGCCGGGCAAGGCGCGGCTGGCCGAAGTCTTCAGCCTGATGCGTGAATTCATGCGCGGCTCCCTGGTGCGCCTGGACGGCGAGCCGGTGGCGATCCAGATTCTCTACCGGGTCGAGGCGCCGAAATGGGTCAGCGTGGAATACATCAACGGTGGCGTCGCCCCGGAGAATCGCGACTTCAGCCCTGGCAGCGTGCTCAGCTTCGTCAACACGCAGGAGGCCTGGGCCGACGCCGAGGCGCTGGGCAAGCCGCTGCGCTATTCCTTCGGCCGCGCCGACCGCGAGTACAAGGACCGTTGGTGCCACCGCGTGCCGGTATTCCAGGTCTGATCCCGCTTTTCGTAGGAGCGAGCTTGCTCGCGAACAGCCCCGCCGCGCCGGTGGGTTCGCGAGCAAGCTCGCTCCTACAGCTCCAGCCGACTTAACGGAGAACCACCATGACCGCCCGCAAGCAGCAACTGCTCAAACAGCACCGCCGCAAGAAACGCGTGGTCCTGCTCATTGCCCTGCTGGCGCTGATCCTGCTCGGCATCTTCGCACCCTGGTGGAGCGTGCCGCTGGCCGTGATCCTCGGCTGGGTCGCCCACGAAGCCTGGTTCGCCGACCACCTGTTCTACTCGCCACGCGACGACTACCGCTACGACTTCCCGCAAGGCAGCGTGGCCTTGCCGGTCTCTCTCGGCCCGCGTGGCCTGCACCTCGCCGACGGCGCATTGCCGGCGGACGCGGAAACCCTTGTGCTGGAAGTCGAGGTCAAGGCTTCCCTGCTTGGACGCTGGCTCGACCCGCAGGTGCTGATCGAAGGCGGCGAGAGCGACCGCCAGGACTTCGAGCGTGGTGTCAGCGGCAAGCGCTACATCAACCTCTCCGGCCAGGGCGACGCCCTGCGCGCCGGCCATCTGCGCCTCCGCGGCCGTCATTGCCGCCTGGCGCAACACGCTGTGCTGCACGCCTTCCACAATCCCGATTACGCCCGCCAGCGCCTGCTGATCGTCGCGCCCCATGCCGATGACGCCGAACTGGCCGCCTTTGGCCAGTACAGCCGCTGCCCGGAGGCCTGGATCGTTACCCTGACCCAGGGCGAAATCGAGGCCGAGCACTACCAGCGCCTGGGCCTGGACAAGGCCGCCGCCGCCCGTCTGAAGGGCCGCCTGCGTATCTGGGACAGCATTGCTGCGCCGCTCTGGGGAGGTGTGCCCGCTGAGCGCTGCGTGCAACTGGGCTACTACTGCCTGCAACTGCCGGCGATGGCGGCCGAGCCCAGCCAGGCCTTCGGCTCGCGGGAATCCGGCGAAAGCGATGTGCGCAGCGCGCGTAGCTTCAACCCGCTGCAGTTGCCCGCCGACCGTGACGGCGCGCCGACCTGGTTGAACCTGGTGGCTGACCTGACCGCGCTGATCGAGCACGTCCGCCCCGACGTCATCCTCACCGCCCATCCGGAACTGGACCCCCACGCCGACCACGTCCATGCCACCCGTGCCGTGCTGGAAGCCCTCGACCGCAGCAGCTGGAAGCCGCAGAGCCTGCTGCTCTACGCCAACCACCTGCACGACAATGACCGCTGGCCGATGGGCCCGGCCGACGGCGGCATCGCCCTGCCTCCTTGTATCGAAGCATTACCAGCTGACCCGCTGTGGAGCCCGGTGCTCGATGCGGCTACTCGCATCGACAAGGCCCAGGCGCTCGCCCTGCAGCACGACCTGCAGACCCCGCTCAGCGGCAAGAAGCGCCTGCGCCGCCTGATCCAGCGCCTGCTCGCCGGGCGCCAGTGGCCGGTGACCGGCGAGGACGAATTCTTCCGCAAGGCGGTGCGCCGCCATGAGCTGTTCTGGGTTCGCAAAGTCCCCTAGCCAATACGGTGACCGCCCGGTGTCCGACGCAAGTCGCACTGGGCGGCTATGGTATTATCCGCGGCGATTTCGACCTGCGGAGTTCCCATGAAACTGACCATGCCCCGATTCGATCAGGCCCCCGTGCTGGTGGTTGGCGACGTTATGCTCGACCGCTACTGGCACGGCGCGACCTCGCGCATCTCGCCCGAGGCGCCGGTGCCCGTGGTGCGGGTCGAGCAGCATGAGGACCGTCCCGGTGGCGCCGCCAACGTCGCGCTCAACCTTGCCGCCCTCGGCGCCCCGGCCTTCCTGGTCGGCGTCACCGGCGTCGACGAAGCCGCCGACAGCCTGAGCGACAGCCTGCAGGCGGTGGGCGTGACCACCCGCTTCCAGCGCATCGCCGGTCAGCCGACCATCGTCAAGCTGCGAGTCATGAGCCGCCACCAGCAACTGCTGCGCGTGGACTTCGAGGAAGCCTTCCGCACCGACGCCGTGGCCCTCTCCGCCGACGTCGAGGCGTTGCTGGATAACGTCCGCGTGCTGGTGCTCTCCGACTACGGCAAGGGTGCGCTGAAGAACCATCAGCAACTGATCCAGGCTGCCCGCCAGCGCAACATCCCGGTGCTGGCCGATCCCAAGGGCAAGGACTTCGCCATCTACCGTGGCGCCAGCCTGATCACCCCGAACCTCTCCGAATTCGAAGCCATCGTCGGCCGCTGCGCCGACGAGGCCGAGCTGGTCGCCAAGGGCCAGCAACTGATGACCGAGCTGGAACTCGGCGCGCTGCTGGTCACCCGTGGCGAGCACGGCATGACCCTGCTGCGCCCCGGCCACAACGCCCTGCACCTGCCGGCCCGTGCCCGTGAAGTGTTCGACGTCACCGGCGCCGGCGACACCGTGATTTCCACCCTGGCCGGTGCCCTGGCTGCCGGTGAAGACCTGCCGCAAGCCGTGGCCCTGGCCAACCTGGCCGCCGGCATCGTGGTCGGCAAGCTCGGTACCGCCGCCATCAGCGCCCCGGAACTGCGCCGCGCCGTGCAGCGCGAGCAGGGCTCCGAGCGTGGCGTGCTGAGCCTCGATCAACTGCTGCTGGCTATCGAGGACGCCCGCGCTCACGGCGAGAAGATCGTCTTCACCAATGGCTGCTTCGACATCCTCCACGCCGGCCACGTGACCTACCTGGAGCAGGCCCGCGCCCAGGGCGACCGTCTGATCGTCGCGGTCAACGACGACGGTTCGGTGACCCGTCTGAAAGGCCCGGGCCGCCCGATCAACAGTGTCGACCGCCGGATGGCCGTACTGGCCGGCCTCGGCGCGGTGGACTGGGTCGTCAGCTTCGGCGAAGACACCCCCGAGCGCCTGCTGACCGAAGTCCGCCCTGACGTGCTGGTGAAGGGCGGCGACTACGGCGTGGACCAGGTGGTCGGCGCTGACATCGTCAAGGCATACGGCGGCGACGTCCGCGTGCTGGGCCTGGTGGAAAACAGCTCCACCACCGCTATCGTCGAGAAGATCCTGCACCAGGGCTGATCCCTCACTTTCTGTAGGAGCGAGCTTGCTCGCGAACAAAACCCGCTGCGGACTCGTTCGCGAGCAAGCTCGCTCCTACAGATACTCGCCTTCGCGCGGACCTCCCACTGACCGCTCTGCCAGCGACCGACGGCAAAGCGGTCATGGTTCCCCCGCCGATTCCCGGCGCATGATCGATGGCATCCACCCTCCGCGGAGCGAGATGCCATGACCACCGATGTGCAGGGCCGCGCCCTGGCCGTGCTGAACCGCGTCGCCCAGGCCGACTGGCCGGATCGCCTGAAGCTGCGCAAACCCTTCGAGAAACTGCTCTACAGCGGCAGCCGCACGGGCTTTCGCATGGTCAGCGAGCGCGCCGCCAAGCAGACCAAGACCCCGCGCAAGGTCGACCCGGATGGCCTGTTCGACCTGTCCCTGTCCGACGAGCAGCAGATGCTGGTGGAAATGCTCGAAGGTTTCGCCGTCGAAGTGCTGCGCCCCGCCGCCCACGACGCGGATGCCAAGGCCAGCCTCAGCCTGGAGCTGCTCGCCCAGGCGCAGGAGCTGGGCCTGACCCATTACGGTGTCAGCGAAGTGCATGGCGGCATGGCTGGCGAGCGCACCGCGGTGACCAACGCGCTGATCGCCGAATCCCTCGCCCAAGGCGACCTGAGTCTGGCCGCCGCGCTGCTGGTGCCGCTGTCGGCAGCCAACTGCATTCGCCGCTGGGCGTCGTCCGAGCAGCAGGCGCGCTGGTTGCCGGCCTTCGTTGCGGAAGACGCGGCGCCGCTGATTGCCATCGCGGTGACCGAGCCGCAACTGCTGGGCGATCCGCAACGCTTGTCCACCAAGGCGCGCAAGCGCGGATCGAACTACATGCTGTCCGGCGAAAAGTGCCTGGTCGTGCGCGGCGTGGATGCACAGAAATTGATAGTCGCGGCCGACGCGGGCGATGGTCCGGCGCTGTTCCTTGTCGACACCCGCGCCAAGGGTGTCGAGGTGCGTACTGAGCCTGCCATGGGCCTGAAGGCCACCGGCACGGCGCGGGTTCGCTTCAAGGGCGTGAAGGTGCCGGCCGAACAGCGGCTGGCGGCGGAGCGCTTCGACTACCAGGCCTTCCTCGACTACACCGCGCTGGCCTGGTGCGCGCTGGCCGTGGGTACCGGGCAGGCTGCGCTGGACTATGTGATCACCTACTGCAACGAGCGCGAGGCGTTCGGCGAGCCGATCAGCCATCGCCAGGGCGTGGCCTTCATGGTCGCGGACATCGCCATCGAGCTGGACGCCATGCGCCTGATGGTCTGGCGCGCCTGCGCGCTGGCCGAACGCGGCCAGGCGTTCCACCGCGAGGCCTATCTCGCGAAGCTGCTCTGCGCGGAGAAGGCCATGAAGATCGGCACTGACGCCGTGCAACTGCTCGGTGGACACGGATTCACCCAGGAACACCCAGCCGAGCGCTGGTACCGCGACCTGCGCGCGATCAGTCTGATGGCCGGCGGTCTGCATCTGTAGGAGTTATCCATGTATCTCGAAACACCGAAGAAATTCCGTACGCTGCAGAACCAGGCCCGCCAGGTGGCGGAGAACTACCTGCGACCGATCTCCCGCAAGTACGACAAGGCCGAGCACGCCTATCCCAAGGAGCTGGACCTGCTGGCCGCGCTGCTGGACGGTATGAACGCCGGCTCGCCGGACGCCGTTGGCGCCACTTCCGCCAGTAAGCGCAAGAGTGGCGCGGAGGAGGGCGTGAAGAATGGCGGCAACCTCTCCGCCTGCCTGGGTGTGATGGAAATGTGCTGGGGCGACACTGGCCTGCTGCTGGCCATGCCGCGCCAGGGATTGGGCAACGCGGCCATCGCCGCTGTGGCCAATGAAGAACAGCTCAAGCGCTTCTCCGGCACTTGGGCGGCCATGGCCATCACCGAGCCGGGCTGCGGTTCCGATTCGGCGGCTATCCGCACCACCGCCACCCGCGATGGCGATCACTACGTGCTCAATGGCGAGAAGATCTTCGTCACCTCCGGCGCCCGCGCCGACGCCGTGGTGGTCTGGGCGACCCTGGACAAGAGCCTGGGCCGCGCGGCGATCAAGTCCTTCGTGGTGGAGAAGGGCACGCCGGGCATGACCGTCACCCGCCTGGAGAAGAAACTCGGCATCAAGGCGTCGGACACGGCGTCCATCAGCTTCAGCGACTGTCGCGTGCCGGCGGCGAACCTGCTGGGCAACGCCGAGATCGACGTGCAGAAAGGCTTCGCCGGGGTGATGGAAACCTTCGACAACACCCGCCCGCTGGTGGCCGCCATGGCTATCGGCGTGGCCAAGGCCTCGCTGGATCGCACCGGCGAGCTACTGAAGAAAGCAGGGTGCCGCTTCGACTATCGCCAGCCGCTGCTGACCGCCAGCCATGCCGAGGCCACGCTGTATCGCCTGGAAGCCGAATGGGAAGCGGCGCGCCTGCTGACCCTGAAGGCCGCGTGGATGGCCGACAACCGTTTGCCCAACTCCAAGGAGGCCTCCATCGCCAAGGCCAAGGCCGGGCGCGTGGCCAACGAGGTGACGCTCAAATGCGTGGAGCTGGCGGGAGCGTTGGGTTACGGCGAGGAAGAGCTGCTGGAGAAGTGGGCGCGGGATTCGAAGATTCTCGACATCTTCGAGGGCACCCAGCAGATCCAGTTGCTGATCGTGGCGCGGCGGCTCCTGGGCAAGAGTTCGAGCCAGCTGAAGTGAGGAGGGGCGCTTTTCTGTAGGGGTGATCCGAGAGTCAGCATGGCCGGTTCAGGTCGGTGGAGTCAGGCCGTGCGCCGCCCGCTGCCGGCATTGCCGGCGGCGGGCGGCCACTGCTCCATCCATTCGCGGAATCGGATGCGCTCTTCGCGCACCAGCCAGCCGTCCTGCTCGGCGAAACTTTCCGACAGCCACAGGCCTCGGGTGCCGGCCTTGCACAGCTCGCCCTTGCTCAGGGTGTAGAGCTCGCCGGTGGGCCGGCCATGCTCCAGCGGCAGCAGGTAGAGATCCGGACGCCGACGGTCGAGGCGCGCCACCAGCGGGCCGCTTTCGAGTTTTTCGTCGACGTGGAACAGGCTGACATCGCGGGCGTCCTTGGGCAGTTCCATGCGCAGGTCATAGACCAGCTGCAGCGAGGCGGTCGGCAGGTGCACATAGGCCTGCGGACGCTCCAGCAGGCGCAGGGCGCCGGCCTGGACCGGGCGCGAGGCGCCGGACAGCGGGGTCAGGGAGAAGTGGCTGTCTTCGCGGTAGCGCAGGGCACCTTCATAGGGCGTCGGCAGCCAGGTGTCGCCGAAGCGCCCGCCGAGCCAACCGTCGGCGGTTTCCACCAGGCATTCCTCGGCCACTTCCTGGATCGCGGTGAGTAGCGGCAGGTTCAGTTCGTGCGCCGGTACGTAACCGGAAATCAGCTTGAGCACGGTGTCGCCACGGTCCAGGCGGCGCTGGCGCACCAGAATCCAGTGGTCGCGGCCCTGGAAGTTCAGGGTCAGGCGCACCGAGACCCCCAGATTCGCCAGCTCGGCGACGAAGCGCCCGCTGTCGTTGATCTGGATGGGACGGCGGCGTTCCAGCACCTGGGCGAAGTTCAGGGGCTTGCCGAGGGTCTGGTAGGCGAGGCTGTCCGTGCCGGCTTCCACCAGCAGGGGCAGGGTCTTGAAGGCGGTCGGGTCCTTGCGGGCGAGCGTACGGGGCATGTGGGCTCCTTCTCGTACAGGGCGCCGGGCGGGCCCATCAGGGCGCGCCGACGTGAACACTGACCGTCTGTGGGAACGGTCCGGCCGATCGATTTCGGGGGTCGCTGGAATGCAGACAGCCTGGCGCCGCTCCTGGCGTCATCGAAAATCCAGGGGATTTCCGGGTTTTTCCCTGAAAGGCTGGGTGATTCCGAGGTTATTGCGTGTGGATCACCGGTTGGCGACATTTTCTACGTCCCCGGTTTTTGCCGGGGAGTTTGAGCATGGCACAGGAAAAGGTAATCCACATGACCGCCGATCAGCGGTCGAGGACCTCGGCGGCGATGCTCACGTTGTGGGCGAGGTGCAGCGGATTGATGGTCCCGACGATGGCGCTGGCCACGCCCGGGTGCCCCAGCACCAGTTCGAAGCTGGCGCGCACCGGGTCGACGCCGGGGGCGAGGGCGGCATGGCCGCTGGCCAGGGCCTTCTTGATCAGGATTCCGCGAGCATGGGCCTGGGCGTGGTCGATCACGGCCTTTTCCGCCTGTTCCTTGAGGTTGTAGGTCACCATCGCGCAGTCGCCGCGTTCCAGGGCCAGCAGGCCGCCATCGACGGTCTTGCCGGAGAAGCCGAAACCACGGATCAGGCCGTCTGCCTTGAGACGCTCCAGGGTCGTGTAGACCTCGGTGCCTTGCAGGATGTCCAGATCGTTGCCGTCCGAGTGCACCAGCACCAGGTCGATGTAGTCGGTCTCCAGGCGCTTGAGGCTGCGCTCCACCGAGCGGCGGGTGTGGGCGGCGCTGAAGTCGAAGTGCGACTGGCCGTCGACGAACTCCTCGCCGGTCTTGCTGACGATCACCCATTGGTCGCGCTGGCCGCGCAGCAGCGGGCCGAGGCGTTCCTCGCTGCGGCCGTAGGCCGGCGCGGTGTCGATCAGGTTGATGCCCAGGTCGCGGGCCAGCGCGATCAGGTCGGCGGCTTCGCGGTCATCGGGAATGCGGAAGCCTTCGGGGTATTTCACGCCCTGGTCGCGGCCGAGTTTCACGGTGCCCAGACCCAGCGGCGAGACGGAGAGGCCGGTGCTGCCCAGCGGGCGGTGCAGGTGGTGCAGGGTCTTCATCCGAGCAGTTCCTCCCACACCGGACGGGCCATGGCCGGGCGCGGCAGCTCGGGCAGCGCGGCGCTCGTCTGTGGGCGGATGCCGTTCTTTTCCAGGGATTCCAGCACGCGATCGGCGAAGTTCGGCGCCAGGGCCAGCTTGGTTGGCCAGCCGACCAGCAGCGCGTCGTCTTCGGCGAGGAAGGCGCTGTCCGGGCGCAGCAGGTTGTTCTGCGCGGGCTCCGCGCGGTCCACGCGCAGGGTGGCCCAGCGCGCGGCGGAGAGGTCGATCCAGGGCACCAGCTTGTGCAGCTCGTGCTGCGCCTCGGCGATCTGCTCGGCTTCGTTGCGGGCCACGCCTGCGGCTTCGGCGATGTCGCCGCCCAGGTACCAGACCCAGTCGCCATTGCTCAGCGGATGGGTGGTGACGGTGACGCGCGGCTTCGGCCCGCCGCCCACGCAATGGGCGTACAGGGGTTTGAGGGTCGGCGCGGTGACCAGCACCATGTGCAACGGGCGGCGCTGCATCTCCGGGCGTTCCACGCCCAGCTCACGCAGCAGGGCTTCGTTGCCGGCGCCGGCGCTGAGCACCACGCGCTGGGCGCGGATCTCGCGGCTGTCCACGCGCAGGCCGACGAGCTTGTCGCCCTCGCGCAGCGCTTCGATGCGCTCGCCGGCCAGCAGGCTGTCGCCGGCCAGCTCGGCGAGGCGGGCGATCAGGCTGGGTACGTCCAGCACCAGTTCGGTGAGGCGATAGGCCTTGCCCTTGAAGGCCTTGTCCTGCAGCGCCGGCGGCAGGTCGGCGCCTTTCACCTGGGCGACGCGGCTGCGCACCGCCTTGCTGGCGAAGAAGCTGGTGAGGTTGCCGGCCAGGCCGCCGGGCGACCAGAGGTAGTGGGCGTCGGAGAGCACGCGTACGCCGCGCAGGTCCACTTCGCCGGTACCGGCCAGGCAGTCGCGCCACAGCGCCGGCATGTCGGCGATGGCTTCCGAGGCGCCGGTCAGCGCGCCATGCAGGGCGTACTTGGTGCCGCCATGGATGATCCCTTGCGAGCGCATGCTCTGCACGCCGCCCAGCGCGGTGTTCTCCACCAGCACGGTGGAGAAGCCGGCGCGCCGCAGGCGAGCGTTGAGCCAGAGACCGGCGATGCCGCCGCCGACGATGAGGATGTCGGTGCTCAGGGATTCGGACATGAAAGCGCCTCGAGGGGAAAACGAAGCGCGCAGTATAACGCTTGAGGGCGGCGGCAAACGCCCGTTGGCTCAGGCTGCTTTTGTAGGAGCGAGCTTGCCCGCGAACCAGCCACCGCAGCGGAAGGCGTTCGCGAGCAAGCTCGCCCCTACAGAATGCCGAGGGCGCCGCATCAGTGGCCCGCGTTGCCGGAGAACAACTGGATCACCACGACCCCGCTGACGATCAGCCCCATGCCTAGCAGCGCGGCGGTATCGAGTTTCTGCTGGTAGAGCACCAGGGCTGCAATGCTGACCAGCACGATGCCCAGGCCCGCCCAGATGGCGTAGGCGATGCCCACCGGGATGCTGCGTACCACGATCGTCAGCATCCAGAAGGAGATGGCGTAGCCGACGATCACCAGCAGCAGCGGCAGGGGAGTGGACAGGCCCTTCACCGACTTCAGCGAGGCGGTGGCGATGACTTCGGCGACGATGGCGATGGCGAGGTAGAGATAGCCGGGCATGACAGGTCCTCCCCTGAAGCGACGCGCCGCGGTGTGCGGCGCGTGGGTTGTGTTCGGTCTGGTGGGCATTCTAGTCATTCGGATGATGGGATAAAGTCATTACCTATCTGCTTTAAAGATAGGTTGTGGAGATAGGTCATGCAGTGGAACCTGGATCAGTTGCGACTGTTCGTCAGCGTCGCCGATCAATCTTCCTTCTCGGCGGCGGCGCGGCAGCTCAAGCGCGTGCAGTCGGCGGTGAGTTCGTCCATCGCGCTGCTGGAAAGCGACCTGGGCGTGACCCTGTTCGACCGCAGCAGCGGCCGCCAGCCCGTGCTCACCGCTGAGGGCCGGGCGCTGCTGGATGAGGCGAGGGAAGTGCTGCGCCAGTGCGAGCGGCTGGAGAGCCGTGCACTGTCGCTGGTTCGCGGCACCGAGCCGTTGCTGCGGCTGGCGCAGGACGAGGCGATGCCCTATCAGCCGGTACTCTCTGGGTTGCAGGCGCTGGCGCAGGAATTCCCCACCCTGGAGGTGCAGCTGGCCAGCGGCGCCCAGGGCGATGTGGCGCGCAAGCTGCTGGAGCGGCGCGCCGACCTGGGCCTGCTGTTCCACCATGAGGGCATGCCGGAAGCGCTGGAGCGGCAGCGGCTTGGCACCATCGAGATGGTCACGGTGTGCGGCGCCGGGCATGAACTGGCGAAGCTGGATTACGCCGACCGCCGCGAATTGGCCCGCCATCGCCAATTGCTGATGGCGCCGCAGGACAGCCATTACCCCGGCGGCGAGCAGATCAGCCCGCTGGTGTGGCGCGCCGACAGCTTCTACGCCATGGCTGAACTCCTGATGCGCGACCTCGGCTGGGCCTGGTTGCCGACCCACGTCGCCCAGTACCCGGCCTACCAACCGCTGCTGGTGGAGCTGGCCAGCGACTGGACGCCGCCGCCGCTGGTGGTGGAACTGGTCTGGCGCCGCGACGAGCCCCTGGGGCCGGCGGCGAACTGGCTGGGGGAGTGCTTCGCCAGGCATCTCGCCTCGCCGGTTTGATGCCACCCTCTTGTTGTGGGCGGGAAATGCTCTTCGTAGGAGCGAGCTTGCTCGCGAACAGGAGCCAATGGTTGCTCCGGCATCAAGCGGTTCGCGAGCAAGCTCGCTCCTACAGAAACGGCGCTCCATTCAGGATTGTGCGGCGACCAAGCCCACGAATTTGCTACTCTCCGCCGCCATGAACCGGACCCTCTATACCCTGCTGTTCCACCTGGGCCTGCCGCTGGTCGCGCTGCGCCTGTTCCTGCGTTCGCGCAAGGCGCCGGCCTATGCCCGGCGCATCGGCGAGCGCTTCGCCATCGGCCTGCCGGCGCTCAAGCCCGGCGGTATCTGGGTGCACGCGGTGTCGGTGGGCGAGAGCATCGCCGCCGCGCCGATGATCCGTGCGCTGATGCAGCGCCACCCCGGCCTGCCGATCACCGTCACCTGCATGACGCCCACCGGCTCCGAGCGCATCCACGCGATGTTCGGCGAGCAGGTGCAGCACTGCTATCTACCCTACGACCTGCCCTGGGCGGCGGCACGCTTCCTCGACTGCGCCCGCCCGGTGCTGGGCGTGATCATGGAAACCGAATTGTGGCCCAACCACATTCACCAGTGCGCCAGGCGTGGCATTCCTGTGGCGCTGGCCAATGCGCGCCTGTCCGAGCGCTCGGCGCGGGGCTATGCGCGCTTTGCCGGGCTGACCCGACCGATGCTC
This sequence comes from Pseudomonas sp. PSE14, assembly GCF_029203285.1. NCBI lineage: Bacteria > Pseudomonadati > Pseudomonadota > Gammaproteobacteria > Pseudomonadales > Pseudomonadaceae > Pseudomonas > Pseudomonas sp. PSE14. Next base: position 5,299,742 of record NZ_CP115669.1, on the reverse strand, counting down.
GAAGAGATGAGCTGGATCGCCGTGCAGACCGAGGCCGAAGCCGAGCGCTTCCGCCAGCTCGGTGCGCGCCCGGACTGCGTGAGCGTGACCGGTTCGATCAAGTTCGACCTGACCATCGATCCCGAACTGCTGGCCCGTGCCCATGAGCTGCGCGGCCAGTGGCAGGCGCAGCAGCGGCCGGTGTGGATCGCCGCCAGCACCCATGGCGGCGAAGACGAGATCGTCCTGGCCGCCCATCGCCAGTTGCTGGAGAAGCATCCGGATGCGCTGCTGATCCTGGTGCCGCGCCATCCGGAGCGCTTCAACCCGATGTTCGAGCTGTGCCAGCGCGAAGGCTTCCGCACCCAGCGGCGCTCCACCGGCGAACGGGTGGCGGCGCAGACCCAGGTATTGCTCGGCGACACCATGGGCGAGTTGCTGTTCCTCTATGCCCTGGCCGATGTCGCCTTCGTCGGCGGCAGCCTGGTGCCCAATGGCGGGCACAACCTGCTGGAGCCGGCGGCGCTGGGCAAGCCGGTGTTGTCCGGGCCGCACCTGTTCAACTTCCTGGAGATTGCCGCACAACTGCGCGAGGTCGGGGCGCTGCGCGAAGTGGCCGATGCGCCTTCGCTGGCGGTGGCTGTGGCTGCACTGTGGGACGAGCCGGCTTCTGCCGAGCGCATGGCCGAGGCCGGGCTGGGCGTGATGAAGGCCAACCAGGGGGCGCTTGAGCGTTTGCTGGATGGTCTCGGTAGGTTGATCAAGCGCTGACGGAGGCCTCGGCGTGGCGGATTTCCCTCACCCTGACCCTCTCCCAGGGGGAGAGGGGCCGTTCGAGGTTGGGCGAAACATCGAGTCAGTCGGATGCGGCTGCTTTCAAAGAAGCTCCAAGACGGAATGCCTGGCAGATCGCTCGCGCCGATCTGCTCCCTCTCCCTTCGGAGCGGGGCGCGCAGCCAGGGCTGGGGTGAGGGCAGCCTCTCGCGCCAGAGTTTTGCGGCTGCACCAGTAGGAGCGAGCTTGCTCGCGAACCTGCCTGACACGGATGCCGCTGAAAGAGCCTTCGCGAGCAAGCTCGCTCCTGCAAGGTTTGTCCTGTAGCGGGCCTCAGAACGTCGGCGGCGTGATCACCCAGATCACCACCGCATCCACATCCCCCGGGTTGCCATAACGATGCGGCTCCTGGCTGGAGTAGCTGAAGCTGTCGCCTTCGTTGAGCAGGAAGTAACGGTCCCCGACCCAGAGTTCGAAGCTGCCGCTGAGCAGGTAGCCGGCTTCCTCGCCGTCGTGGCTGTAGCTTTGCTGGCTGTAGGTGCCCGGCGGGAAGCGCGAGTGGAGGATTTCCAACTGGCGGCTGGGCTGCGGGCTGAGCAGTTCGTCGACGATGCCGTCTTCGTAATGCACGCTGGTGCGTGCGTTGCGCCGCACCACGTAGCCGGCGTCGGCCGGGTCGACCTGCACTTCGCTGGCGAAGAACCACTGGATGGTCACGCCCAGGGCGCGGGCGATGTTGAACAGCGCGGGGATCGACGGATAGGCCAGGTTGCGTTCGAGCTGGCTGATGTAGCCGGCGGTGAGGCTGCTCTGCTCGGCCAGCTCCGCCAGGGTCATGCCGCGCCGCTTGCGCAGGCCGCGAATGCGGGTGCCGAGGAACTGCGCTTCGGCGTTGGCGGGGGCGTCCTGCGGGGCTTTCTGGCTCATGCGGCGAGGGTCCTGGGGATGGGCGTCGTGGGGCATTCTAAACAATGCGCCGATTCATCGTTGCGCGCAGTTCGGCTCAAAACGCACAAGGTAGTAGAGGATGTAGCCGGAGTAGCGCAGCGTTCCTGCGTCGACCTCTTGGCTAAAGCACTCCTTGAGGGCATCTTCGTCGGCAAAACCATAGTCGGGTAGCTTCGCTTCCGCGAAGCCCGCCAGACGCCAGAAGTCGAACCCGTCGATTTCACCCTTGGCGCCAAAGTCGAAGTCCACGGCTCCGTCAGGCAGGTGCACGGCGCAGCCGTAGCCATGCTTGAAGTAGTGCACACCGTCTTTGAGTGTTCCCCGATGGGGAATGTCGAGAAATGCCCATTCGCGATTACTGGCGGGCCGAGCGATGGCCGATTGTTCGAGCAGCGCCACTGCCTGGCGTACGGCGCGCTGGTAGTCGGCGACGAGTTTGGCGAGACCTGGGTTCATGGCTTCAACGGTTGGCTGCAGAGCGGCCATTCTAGAGCGCAATCCCGGTTGATTGGCGCTGGGGACGGATTGATCCGTCCCCAGGACTCACGTGGGCTCAGATCGCCCAACCCGCCTTGAGTCCTTCGTAGATCGCCTCCTCCGCCGTGCGCGGCGCCAGGCAGTCGCCGATGCGACGCACCTCGGCCAGGTCGGCGATCTCATCGGCCAGCTCATCCACCGGCTGGTGGCCCTGGCAGAGCACCAGGGTGTCGATACCTTCCACCAGCATCGGCTCGCCGCTGGCGCTGTGCTGCAGGTAGACGGTGCTGTCGTCGACGCCATAGAGGCGGGCGTAGGTGGTGATGCTGATGCCCAGGCGATGGAGTTCGCCGGCCAGGTGGTCGCGCACGTAGAGCGGCAGGTTTTCGCCGACGTGGGTGCCGTTCACCGCCAGCTGTACCTGGTGACCGTCGCGCACCAGGCGCTCGGCGATGCCGGGGGCTATCCAGTCGGCGCGCCAGTCGGTGACCAGTACCGAGCGGCCGATCTGAACCTCGCCGCGCAACACCTGCCAGGCGTCCACCACCTGAAGATTGCCGGCTTCTTCGTAGGGCGGCCGATAGGGTTTGGCGCCGGTGGCGACGATCACCACGTCGGGGCGCTCCTGCTCGACCAGTGCTCGGTCGACGCGGGTGTTGCGACGGACTTCGACGCCGGCCAGCTGCATCTCGCGCTGCAGGTTGGTGGAGGCGCCGCCGAATTCGGCCCGGCGCGGCAGCAACTGGGCGAGGTTCACTTGTCCGCCGAGTTGCCCACTGGCTTCGCAGAGGGTCACTTCGTGGCCGCGCTGGGCCGCCACGGCGGCTGCTTTCATGCCTGCCGGTCCGCCGCCGACCACCAGCACGCGCTTGCGCTGGGCGGCTGGCTTGCGCTCGGCGTAGATCAGCTCGCGGCCGGTTTCCGGATGCTGGATGCAGGAGATCGGGTAGCCGCGGTGGAAGTGGCCGATGCATGCCTGGTTGCAGGCGATGCAGGCGCGCACGTCTTCGACGCGGCCGCTTTCGGTCTTGCTCGGCATCTGCGGATCGCAGATCAGCGCGCGGGTCATGCCGCACACGTCCGCCTGGCCGCGGGCGACGATCAGCTCGGCTTCCTGCGGCTGGTTGATGCGCCCGGTGACGAACAGCGGAATCTCCAGGCTGCGCTTGAAGTTGCCGGCCTCGTTGGCCAGGTAGGCGGCCTCGATGGCCATGGGCGGCACGATATGGATGGCGCCGCCCAGCGACGCCGAGGTGCCGGCGACGATGTGCACGTAGTCCAGTTGGCCCTGCAGCGCCTTGACGGCCTGCAGCGATTCGTCCTCCGTGAGGCCTTCCGGATCGCGCTCGTCGGCGGAAATGCGCAGGCCGATGATGAAGTCTTCGTCGGTGGCGGCGCGCACGGCGGCGATCACTTCACGAGTGAAGCGCAGGCGGGCGTCGAGGTCGCCGTTATAGCCGTCGCTGCGGCGGTTCACCCGCGGGTTGAGGAACTGCGCCGGCAGGTAGCCGTGGCTGGCGACCACCTCCACGCCATCGATACCGGCGGCGTGCAGGCGGCGCGCGGCGGTGGCGTAGCCTTCGATGATCTCGTCGATCATCGCCTGGCTCAGCTCGCGGGGCATGACGCGGAAGCGCTCGTTCGGCGAGGCGGAGGCGGAGTAGGCCACGGCCAGCAGGCCGTCGCTGGACTCCATGATCTCGCGGCCCGGGTGGAACACCTGGGACAGCACCACGGTGCCCTCGGCGTGGCACGCCTCGGCGATGCGCCGGTAGCCGGGGATGCAGGCATCGTCGGTGGCCATCAGTACGTGGGAGGTGTAGCGCGCGCTGTCATGCACGCCGGCGACCTGCAGCACGATCAGGCCGACGCCGCCCTTGGCGCGGGCGGTGTGGTAGGCCACCAGCTGGTCGTTGACCAGGTTGTCGGTGGGCATCGAGGTGTCGTGCCCGGTGGACATGATGCGGTTCTTCAGCGTCTTGCCGCGAATGCTCAAGGGGCTGAACAGGTGGGGGAACTGGCTCATCGGGCGACTCCGGATTCTTGTTGTAATTCAATGGTGGCTATCGATCGCGCGAGCTAGAGCGGAACAAGGCGGAAACCAGCGAGGCAGCGGAGTTGACTCCAGTCAATGAGCATGCCGAGCTGGTTTCCAACGCCGTTCCGCCGACGCGCAGCCGGTCGAAATATTCAGGCGTTGCGCGCCTGCCAATCCACCGGATAGAGGGCATAGAACACACGGGCCTTTTCGCCTTCGTAGGCCAGCGGAGTGCGTTCGGGGACCCAGATCACGTCGCCCGGCGAAGCTTCGATCACGCGGTCGGCCAGGCGCAGGCGGAACCTGCCTTCGAGCACCACGATCAGTTCGTCGTAGAGCACCGTCCACTCGATGGACACGCCATCGAAACACGCCAGGCCCGCGCCCATGGTCTGGCTGTCGGTTGGGCCGATCAGGCGACAGATGGCCGCGCGCTCCACCGGTTCGCCAGCGTAGGACTGGAATTGCAGGGCGGATTGCTGGAAGTGACGAACCTCGGACACGGGGGCTCTCCTGAAGTCGGGAAGGATCATTTAAGCTGAGCCTATGGAAATTTACCGCCAGTAAAAAATCAACTTGTTTTTTTAAAAGTGACTGGGTAGTTTCATTTCCAGCCCGGTTCTCCGGGCTCAACCGCGACGTACTCCACAACAACTACAAGAGGAGAGGCGCATGAACCGTTCCCCACGGCCCCCCCTCGCTTTGCGGGCCCGCCCGCTGGCTACCGATCTACCTCTGCCCTGTCTCCCTTGTACCGTGGTTTCGGCGCGCCCATCCCGCGTGCGCGTGGCCTTTTGCACCGCGCCCGTGACCTCCTACATGGGGTATGCCCAATGACTTTCCGCAAGAACCCTTTCCGCATGAGCAGGATGCATTCGCTGCTGCTCGCCCTCGGACTCTGCTGCGCTACCGCCCAGGCCAGCGAGAACATGGTGGTGGTCGGCTACGGCGGCGCCGGCCAGAAGGCCCAGGATGCGGCCTTCTTCCAGCCCTTCAGCAAGCAGTCCGGGGTCGGGGTGACCCAGAGCGAGTACAACGGCGAAATGGCCCGTATCAAGGTGATGGCCGACACCGGCCATGCCGACTGGGACGTGGTGCAGATCGAGGGCCCGGACCTGGCCCGCGGCTGTGACGAGGGGCTGTTCGTGCCGCTGGACTGGCAGCAGATCGGCGGCAAGGATCAACTGATCCCCAACGCAGCCAAGGACTGCGGTTCCGCCGCGCTGGTCTGGGGCGTGGCGATCGCCTATGACGCCGACAAGCTCAAGCCGGCGCCGCAATCCTGGACCGATTTCTGGGACGTGAAGAAATTCCCCGGCAAGCGCGGCCTGCGCAAACGCGCCATCTACAACCTGGAGTTCGCCCTGATGGCGGACGGCGTGAAACCGGCCGACGTGTACAAGGAGCTGGGCACCAAGGCCGGCGTCGATCGCGCCTTTGCCAAGCTCGACCAGATCAAGCCCTACGTGCAGTGGTGGGAAGCCGGCGCGCAGCCCGCGCAGTGGCTGGCCGCCGGTGACGTGGTGATGACCACCACCTACACCGGGCGCATCGCCGATGCCTTCAAGGGTGGACGCAACCTGCAGCTGGTCTGGCCAGGCAGCCTGTATGGCATGGATTACTGGGCGATCATCAAGGGCTCGCAGCACGTCGATGCGGCCAAGCGTTTCATCGCCTTTGCCAATCAGTCCGATGCCCAGGTGGATTATGTGAAGCACATCCCCTATGGTCCGACCAACAAGCAGGCCGCCGAGCGGCTGCCGTCGGATCTGGCAGGCTGGGTGCCGACCTCGCCGCAGAACCTGCCCCAGGGGCTGGCGATGGATGATGAGTTCTGGGTCGACCACGGCGAAGAGCTGGAAGAGCGCTTCAACGCCTGGGCCGCCCAGTGAGCGTGGCGCCGGGGAAGCGATTCCCCGGCGTTTCTCCATGAGAAGAGAGTCGTGATGAGGAGAGCACCATGACGTCGATGTCGGCGCAGGCCGTGAGCCGCGCCACCTGTCCGCCCGAGGAGTGGAAACTGCGCGAGGAGCTGGCGGCCTGCTACCGGCTGATCGCGCATTTCCGCATGAGTGACCTGATCTTCACCCATATCTCGGTGCGCATCCCCGGTCCCGAGCACCACTTCCTGATCAACCCCTACGGGCTGATGTTCGACGAGATCACCGCGTCGAGCCTGGTGAAGATCGATCTCTCCGGCCATCCGGTGGAGCCGACGCCGTACAAGGTCAACCCGGCCGGTTTCGTCATCCACAGCGCCATCCACGGCGCCCGCGAGGATGCGCAGTGCGTGCTGCACACCCACACCCGTGCCGGTTGCGCGGTGGCCGCGCAGGCCTGTGGATTGCTGCCGCTGAACCAGATGTCCATGGAGTTCTACGGGCGGCTCGGCTACCACGAATACGAAGGCATCGCCCTGTCGATGGACGAGCAGCAGCGCCTGGTGCGCGACCTGGGCGAGGAGCACATCGGCCTGATGCTGCGCAACCACGGCCTGCTGACCGTGGGCCAGACCGTGCAGCAGGCGTTTCTGCGCATGTACTACCTGGAGAAGGCCTGCGACATCCAACTGGCGGCGCAGGCCGGTGGCGAACTGGTGATTCCGTCGGAGGAGGTCTGCCGGTACACCGAGCAGCAGTTCAACGCGCCGCAGCGGCCGCTGGCCGAGGGCGAGTTGAACGATACGGATGGCAATGACCTGGCCTGGGCGGCGCTGCTGCGGTTGCTGGATCGGGTGTCGCCGGGGTATCGGGACTGAGTGGAAGCGTGCACGGTGTAACCCAATCGTAGGGCGTACAACCATTCGCGGTTGTATGCCGATACACCGTGCGTATTCCTGGCGCCACGATCAAACCCGGAGCGCCCCGACATCGCGGCTCCGAGACCAGCCCTGCGCGCTCTGCCGTCGTGGCCAAACGGCGTTTGACGTCGAACGTAATACACCCAACACCCCTGGATGTTCCGGCGTCCGTATGCGCTGCGCTGGATTGCTCCTGCGGTCCGGCCCAAAGAAAAAGCCCCGCGATGCGGGGCTTTTTTCGTGGCGCTCGGTCAGTACTTGGGACTGGACTTGAGCTGCGCCTCCGCGGCCTTGGCCAGGTCCGGCGGCAGGAAGTCCTTGTCCGGGTTGTAGTCGGGCTTGAGGTAGCTGCTCAGCGCCTCCAGGTCGCTCGGCGCCAGGGTGCCGGCGGTCTGCTTCAGGCGCAGGTTGTCGAGGATGTAGTCGTAACGGGTGTTGTTGTAGTCGCGCACCGAGTTGTACAGCGAACGCTGGGCATCCAGTACGTCGACGATGTTGCGGGTACCGACCTGGTAGCCGATCTCGGTGGCTTCCAGCGAGCTCTGGTTGGAGATGATCGCCTGGCGCCGCGCCTTCACCTGCTCTACGTCGGTGTTCACCGCGCGGTGCTGGTTGCGGGCGTTCTGCACCACCTGGCGGCGCTGGCTCTCGCGCAGTTGTTCGCTCTGGCTCAGTCGCTGGTAGGCCTCGCGGACCTGGGAGCTGGTCAGGCCGCCGCTGTAGATCGGCACGTTCAGCTGCAGGCCGATGCTGCTCTCGTCGACCCATTTGCCGTACTGCCGCTGTCCTGCATTCGCCGTGCTATTGGTGAAGCCCAGGGCGTCGTTGTCGCCCTTCTGGTACTGCGCCACGGCGTCGACGGTCGGCAGGTGGCCGGCCTTGCGCTGGCGCAGGGTCTCTTCGGCGGCGTCGACCGCATAGTTGCTGGCCTGCAGCGCCAGGTTCTGCTGCACCGAGGTATCCACCCAGGCCTTGGCATCGTTGGGCACCGGCGCGACCACCGGCATGGAGTGCAGGATGCCTTCGAGGGCGCTGTACTCACGGTTGGTCAGGGTGACCAGGGCCTGGAAGGCGTCATCCACCTGCTGTTCGGCCACCAGGCGGTTGGCCCGCGCGGTGTCGTAGCTGGCCTGGGATTCGAGCACGTCGGTCTTGTCCGACAGGCCGACGTCGAAGCGTTCGTTGGACTGGTCGAGCTGGCGCTTGAAGGCCGCTTCCTCGGCCTTGCTGGCGGCCAGGTTGTCCTGGGCGCGGAGCACGCCGAAGTAGGTCTCGGCGCTCTGCAGGATCAGCGCCTGCTGGGTCGCGGAGAATTCCAGCTGGGCCTGTTCGCTGACGTTTTCCGCTGCCTTGAGCTGGAACCAGCGGTCGGCGCGGAACAGCGGCTGGCTCAGGGTCGCCTGGAGCACCTGGCTGCTGCGGTTCAGCGTGGCGTTGGGTTCGTCCAGCGAGGTGCGGTTGCTGCCCACGTTGGCGCCGGCGTTGATCTGCGGCAGCAGGCCGGAACGCGCCTGGGGCACGGCTTCCTTGCGGGCCAGGTAGTCGGCCTGCGCTGCGGCGAGGTCGGCGTTGTTGTCGACGGCGTCTTTATAGACGCGAATAAGGTCCGTCTTGGTCGGCAGGGAAGAGGCCGCCGGAGCGGGCTGTGCGGCCCAGGCAAAGCCTGTCGAAGCGGCCACGGCGACAGCCAGGGAGAGTCTGCGCAGCATTCGTTCGTCCTAGAAAGTGATGCGAGGTGGGGCAAGGCTACGGTTGCCGCCGATGGCGGTCAAGGCACGTTCGTACGAGCCTTCCGAGGCAGGAGTGTAGCTGCCCGCAGGTGGGCGCGCGGTTTTCGGCCAGACGGCATTGGCTAATCGTTGCGCACTTGATTAGACTGCGGGCGTTCTTGTCGGGGTGCCCCATGCGAAGGGCTGAGATCGGATAGTTCCGGATCCCGTTGAACCTGATCGGGTTAAGACCCGCGTAGGGAACAAGAAGTCCGCATCCCCGGCGCCTTTCCGCCCCGGCCCCAGCCCTCCAAGGGATGCGTCCTTTAGCCGCTCGGTGCGGCTCCTTCGATCCAGGTTCTCCCCGGCAATCAACCCCAGGAGAGCCAGGATGAGCACCCAGAAAAACAACGTCACCCGCCTTGAACAGCTGGACCGCCAGTCGACCCAGCCTTTCCCGAATTCGAAAAAGGTCTACCTGACCGGCTCGCGCCCGGACATCCGTGTCCCCGTGCGGGAAATCTCCCTCGCCGACACTCCCACCGCCTTCGGCGGCGAGAAGAACGCCCCGGTGATGGTCTATGACACCTCCGGCCCGTACACCGACCCGGACGTACGCATCGACCTGCGCAAGGGCCTGCCGGACGTGCGTTCGCGCTGGATCGACGAGCGCGGCGACACCGAAATCCTCCCCGGCCTGACCTCCGAGTTCGGCCAGTCGCGCCTGGCCGACCCCAGCCTCGACGCGCTGCGCTTCGCCCACGTGCGCACCCCGCGCCGCGCCAAGGCTGGCAAGAACGTCACGCAGATGCACTACGCGCGCCAGGGCATCATCACCCCGGAGATGGAATACATCGCCATCCGCGAGAACATGAAGCTGCAGGAAGCCCGCGCCGCCGGCCTGCTGGATGCCCAGCATCCGGGCCAGAGCTTCGGTGCCAGCATCCCCAAGGAAATCACCCCCGAGTTCGTCCGTGACGAAGTGGCCCGTGGCCGCGCGATCATCCCGGCGAACATCAACCACACCGAACTGGAACCGATGATCATCGGCCGCAACTTCCTGGTGAAGATCAACGGCAACATCGGCAACAGCGCGCTGGGTTCCTCCATCGAGGAAGAAGTGGAGAAGCTCACCTGGGGCATCCGCTGGGGCGCCGATACGGTGATGGACCTTTCCACTGGCAAGCACATCCACGAGACCCGCGAGTGGATCCTGCGCAACAGCCCGGTACCCATCGGCACCGTGCCGATCTACCAGGCGCTGGAGAAGGTCAACGGCATCGCCGAGGACCTGACCTGGGAAATCTTCCGCGACACCCTGATCGAACAGGCCGAGCAGGGCGTGGACTACTTCACCATCCACGCCGGCGTGCTGCTGCGCTACGTGCCGCTGACCGCCAAGCGCGTCACCGGCATCGTCTCCCGTGGCGGCTCGATCATGGCCAAGTGGTGCCTGGCGCATCACCAGGAAAACTTCCTCTACACGCATTTCGAAGAGATCTGCGAAATCATGAAGGCCTACGACGTCAGCTTCTCGCTGGGCGATGGCCTGCGCCCCGGCTCGGTGGCCGACGCCAACGACGCCGCCCAGTTCGGTGAGCTGGAAACCCTCGGCGAGCTGACCCGCATCGCCTGGAAGCATGACGTCCAGGTGCTGATCGAAGGCCCCGGCCACGTGCCCATGCACCTGATCAAGGAGAACATGGAGAAGCAGCTGGAGTGCTGCGACGAGGCGCCGTTCTACACCCTCGGTCCGCTGACCACCGACATCGCGCCGGGCTACGACCACATCACCTCCGGCATCGGCGCGGCGATGATCGGCTGGTACGGCTGCGCCATGCTCTGCTACGTCACGCCCAAGGAACACCTGGGCCTGCCGAACAAGGATGACGTGAAGACCGGCATCATCACCTACAAGATCGCCGCCCACGCCGCCGACCTCGCCAAGGGCCATCCGGGCGCGCAGATCCGCGACAACGCGCTGTCCAAGGCGCGCTTCGAGTTCCGCTGGGAAGACCAGTTCAACCTCGGCCTGGACCCGGACACCGCCCGTGCCTTCCACGACGAGACCCTGCCCAAGGACTCGGCCAAGGTCGCGCATTTCTGCTCCATGTGCGGGCCGAAGTTCTGCTCCATGAAGATCACCCAGGAAGTCCGCGACTACGCCAAGGAGAACGGCCTCACCGATGAGCAGAAAGCCATCGAGGCCGGCTTCCAGCAGCAGTCCGCGCGCTTCAAGGAAGAAGGCTCGGTGATCTACAAGCAGGTGTGATGCCTGTGCAAGACCTGTAGGAGCGAGCTTGCTCGCGAACCGCTCAGCAACGGAGTCGCCGGCGAGCAAGGTTCGCGAGCAAGAACTAGGCGTCCCCCTCGCTCCTACGAACAGCAAACAACAAGAAGCCAACTCAACATTCGAGCCCTGCACGCATCGTGACCACCGCCACCAACTATTCCCCCACCGTCGCCGTCGACACCGCCCAGCGCGTGCTCGGCCTGCGCGATGTATTTTCCCTCTGGTTCTCCCTCGGCATCGGCCTGATGGTGCTGCAGACCGGCGCCCTGCTGGCGCCCGGCCTGGGCCTGGCCGGCGCGCTGGGCGCGATCCTGCTCGGCACCCTGGTCGGCGTGCTGCTGCTGGCCAGCGCCGGGGTGATCGGCACCGACACCGGCCTGGCGGCCATGGCCTCGCTCAAGCTGAGCCTGGGCAGCCACGGCGCCGCGCTGCCGGCGGTGCTCAACCTGCTGCAACTGGTGGGTTGGGGCGCCTTCGAGATCATCGTCATGCGTGATGCCGCCAGCCTGCTGGCGGGCCGCGCCTTCGGCGAAGGCAGTGGCTGGACCAGTCCGGCGCTCTGGACCCTGGTATTCGGGGCGCTGGCGACCCTGCTGGCGGTCAGCGGGCCGCTCGCCTTCGTCCGCCGCGTGCTGCGCCGCTGGGGCATCTGGCTTTTGATCGCCGCCTGCATCTGGCTGACCTTCGACCTGTTCAAGCGCGCCGACCTGGCCGCACTCTGGGCCAAGGCTGGTGACGGTTCGATGCCGTTCGCCGTGGGCTTCGACATCGCCATCGCCATGCCGCTGTCGTGGCTGCCGCTGATCGCCGACTACTCGCGTTTCGGCAAGCGCGCCGGGCACACCTTCGGCGGCGCCGCGCTGGGCTTCTTCATTGGCTGCTTCTGGCTGATGGGTCTGGGCGTGGCCTACACCCTGGCATTCGCCGAGGGCAGCGACGCCAACGCGCTGCTGCTGGCACTGGCCGGCGCCGGCATGGGCATCCCGCTGCTGCTGATCCTGCTGGACGAGTCGGAGAAGGCCTTTGCCGACATCCACTCGGCGGCTGTGTCCAGCGGCATCCTGCTGCCGCTGAAGGTCGAGCACCTGGCGCTGGCCATCGGCGTGATCTGCACCCTGATCGCCTGGTTCGCACCGTTGGCGCAGTACCAGAATTTCCTGCTGCTGATTGGCTCAGTGTTCGCCCCGCTGTTCGGCGTGGTGCTGGTGGACCATTTCGTCCTCCGTCGCCGCGCGCCAGCCGCCATTCCCCATGGGCTGCGCTGGGGTTCGCTGCTGGCCTGGGCCGGTGGCGTGGTGGTCTATCACCTGCTGGCGAACTACCAACCGGACCTGGGCGCGACCCTGCCGGCGCTGGTGGTGGCGGGTGTGTTGCAACTGCTGCTGGGGCGGATCGGCGCCAAGGCCTGATCGCGCTGGCGTAGGGCGTATAACCGTTCACGGTTATACGCCGATACACCGATACACCGATCTCACCATTGGTGCCGAGGCTGAACGTGGCCGCAGCCCTTGCCGGCGTCCTGCTCGACACCGGCACTGGCCTTTGGTCCAGGCCAATCGGCGTATAACGTCGAGCGTTATACGCCCTACGTCACTGGCCTCGGCGTAACGCTCCTGCTCCCGTAGGAGCAACTGTCTTCTACCGGGTTAATCCCTGCCTGCGCTTCCCCCTCACCCCAGCCCTCTCCCTCAGGGAGAGGGAGCCGTCCGTGCCGGCTGACACTACGGTTTCATCCTGCACCGAACAGTCCCCTCTCCCGCTTGCGGGAGAGGGTTAGGGTGAGGGGCCCTTGATCTTGTAGGAGCGGACCTTGTCCGCGAAATCCCGCCGGCCGCTCCGGCGGTGAGAAAAACTACTGCGCCCCGCGCCCCGGGAAGTAATACGGCTTCACGATGCCATTCAGGCGCGGATAAGGAATCTTCAGCTCCGGATGCCCGACCGAGTGCGGCGCGATGCGGTCGATGTCGTACTTGAGCGTCAGCGCGCCGAAGGTCAGGGCGAAGTGCGGCGTGGTCTGGAACGGCCAGTTCTTCGAGAAGTTCGGGTCCTGCTCATCCAGCTTGTTCTGCAGCACCCATGCCTGGTGCGCCAGGCGCGCGGTCTTCCAGAAGGCTTCCTCCTGGCCGGGCAGAAGAATGTCCGACAATGCCAACACCTTGTGCAAACGACGGTCATAATTGATGAAGGCCCGCCCCGGTTGACCGTACTCGCCGCCGGTGAAGCGATAGCTGGACAGTTCGATGATCACCAGACCGTCATGCTGTTCGCGGATCTTGGCTTGCAGGTAGCTGCTCCAGCCGGGTTGGGCACCGTCCAGGAAGCGTTTCTCGTAGACCTCGAGGCTGGCCGGCACCGCGCCGTCCGGGCTGCGCGCGAGCTCCAGCAGCTGCTGGTCGATCGCCGCGTTGAGCGCCGGCTCGTCGTCGAAGTTCAGGGTGTCCAGGTTGAACAGCGGGCACTGCTCGCCCTGACAGCCGGGCTTGAGGTGCTCGAAGGCGGTGTGACGGGCGGTGAGCGGTTCGTCCAGACCAGGCTTGAACAGGCCCTGGCAGGCCCCCAATAACAGGCAGAGGCTGCCGAGGGCAGCGAGTTTCAGAAGACGCATGGGATTCCTTGTCGTCGCGGACTTGGGCGGGTTGGACCGTCATCGCGGCCGCCAGTTCGGCGGGCAGTATGAACCAGTCCGGAGCAGGACGGCAGGGGACGCGCGCACGCTTGCGCTGCCCGCCGGGCGGTCCGAGAAAGAGGCTGCGCCGCCTCAAGCGGCGCGATAGGATGGCGCGAAGTTCAATCGATCAGTGAGTGGAACGGGATGTCGGACACGTTCAAACCAGGCCCCCAGGATGTCGAGATCCAGAAGCGCGAGCAGTGCTTCAAGGGCTTTTACAAACTCGACCGGCTGCACCTGCGGCACCGCCAGTTCGCCGGTGGCATGGGCCCCGTACTGACCCGCGAGTTGTTCGTGCGTCACGATGCCGTCTGCGTACTGCCTTACGACCCGCAGCGCGATGAAGTGGTGATGATCGAGCAGTTTCGCGTCGGGGCCATGGACGCCGGGGTCAATCCCTGGCTGCTGGAACTGGTCGCCGGCCTGATCGACAAGGACGAGGAACCGGAAGAGGTGGCCCGCCGCGAAGCGGTGGAAGAGGCCGGGCTGACCCTCGGCTCGCTCTGGCCGATCGCCCAGTACCTGCCGTCGCCCGGCGGCAGCAACGAGCTGGTGCACCTGTTCGTCGGCCGCTGCGACAGCAGCGCCGCGGCGGGCATCCATGGCCTGGCGGAAGAGGGCGAGGACATCCGTGTGCACGTGCTGCCCTTCGAAGAGGCGCTGCAGGCCGTGCGCGACGGACGCATCAACAACGCGGCGAGCATGCTCGCCCTGCAATGGCTGGCGCTGAACCGCGCCGAGGTAAGGGGGTTATGGGTGTGAATCTGTTGCGCGAGCGCTATCGCGTCGACCTGGCGGGGTTGCAGGCGACCTGCGAGGCGAACTACTTGCGCCTGATGCGCCTGTTGCCCGAAATGCGCGAGGCCCAGGTCTCGCGTCGTGTGGCGCTCAGCGAAGGCGAGCGTCTGCTCGGCGTGCTGGCGCTGGACGTGGTGGAAGCCTGCCCCTACACCACCGTGCTGCAGGTGCGCCAGGAGCTGGGCCTGCCCTGGCTGCCGGCGCCCAAGCTGGAAGTGCGGGTGTACCACGACGCGCGCATGGCCGAAGTGGTCGGCGCGGAGCAGGCCCGCCGCCTGCTGGCGATCTATCCCTATCCGAACCAGGCGATGCACCAGCCGGACGAGAAGAACCAGCTCAACCAGTTCCTCGGCGAGTGGCTGAGCCATTGCCTGTCCTGCGGCCATGAGCTGGAGCCGGTGCTGCAGCGTTGATATCGCTGTAATGGCTATTGGCCATGATATGCTGCCCGTCCGTCGTCCACCCGTCTCCCTAAATGTGATCTGTGACGCTTTCCCGGTTTGCCGGGGGGCGTGACTGTCACCATACTCATTCTCATCCGTGGACGCCCGCCTCACAGGAGAAGGCGCATTGCCTCCAGTGCCCGTACCCCCCTCCGATACCAAATCGGTCCTGCTGGTCCAGCTCTCCGACAGCCATCTGTTCGCCGAACCCGATGGTCGTCTGCTGGGCATGGACACCGCCGACAGCCTGAGCCAGGTGGTCCGCCTCGTTCGTGACGAGCAGCCGGACATCGACCTGGTGCTGGCCACGGGCGACCTGTCGCAGGATGCCAGCCTGGAGTCCTACCAGCGCTTCCGTGAGATCACCGCGCCCATCGCCGCGCCGATCCGCTGGTTCCCCGGCAACCATGACGAACTGGAGCCGATGCGCGAAGCGACGGCGGGCACCGACCTGCTCGAGCCGGTGATCGACCTCGGCGCCTGGCGCGTCGTCCTGCTCGACTCCACCATCCCGGGCGCCGTGCCGGGGCAGATGAACGATGCGCAGCTCGACCTGCTCGAACGTGCCATCCAGGCCGCGCCGGACAGGCACCTGCTGATCAGCTTCCACCACCACCCGGTGCCCATCGGCAGCCAGTGGATGGATCGCATCGGTATCCGCAATCCACAGCGGCTGTTCGCCGTGCTCGACCGCTACCCGAACGTCCGCTGCCTGCTCTGGGGGCATGTGCACCAGGAGATCGACCACATGCGCGGTGACGTGCGCCTGCTGGCATCGCCGTCCACCTGCGTACAGTTCACTCCGGGCAGCGAGGATTTCTGCGTGGACAGTCCCGCACCGGGCTATCGCTGGTTGCGCCTGCATCCCGATGGTTCGCTGGAAACGGGCGTGTCGCGGGTGACCGGCATCGACTTCGAAGTCGACTACAGCATCAAGGGCTATTGAGGGCGGGCCTCGTACCAGTCGCCATCCTCGATTCGACCCACTTGCGGCATGGCGCTTGCAGCTTGTAGCCTCCCGGCCCATGACTGCATTCCTCTATATCCACGGCTTCAACAGCTCGCCCGCCTCGCAGAAGGCGCGCCAGTTCGTGGCCGCCCTGCAGCACCTGGGGCTGGACGGTCAGGTGCGCGTTCCCGCGCTGCACCACCACCCGCGCCAGGCCATGGCGCAACTGGAGGCGGCGATCGCCGAACTCGGCCAGCCGCTGCTGATCGGCAGCTCCCTGGGCGGCTACTACGCGACCCACCTGGCCGAACGGCATGGCCTGAAGGCCGTGCTGATCAACCCGGCGGTGGCGCCGCACCGGCTGTTCGACGGCCAACTCGGCCCGCAGACCAACTATTACAGCGGCGAGACCTGGGAGCTGACGCACGATCACGTCCAGGCCCTGGCCGAGCTGGAGGTTCCGGCGCCGGTCGATGGCTCGCGCTACCAGGTGTGGCTGCAGACCGCCGACGAAACCCTCGATTACCGCGCCGCCGAGCGCTATTACCGGGCCTGTGCCCTGCGCATCGAAGCGGGCGGCGACCATGGCTTCCAGCGCTTCGTCAGCCACCTGCCGGCGCTGCTGGCCTTCGCCGGTATACCCTCCGACCGGTGGCGCGACGTAGACTTCTCGACCTTTGAACGCATTTCCTCTGATTAAGTAGGGACCCCATGGCCCAGCAGAACGCCTATAACGCAGACGCCATCGAAGTCCTCTCCGGCCTCGATCCGGTGCGCAAGCGCCCGGGCATGTACACCGACACCACCCGTCCCAACCACCTGGCCCAGGAAGTCATCGACAACAGCGTCGACGAAGCCCTGGCCGGCCACGCGAAAAGCGTGCAGGTGATCCTCCACGAGGACAACTCGCTGGAAGTGATCGACGACGGTCGTGGCATGCCGGTGGACATCCACCCCGAAGAGGGCGTGCCGGGCGTCGAACTGATCCTCACCAAGCTGCACGCCGGCGGCAAGTTCTCCAACAAGAACTACCAGTTCTCCGGCGGCCTGCACGGCGTGGGCATCTCGGTGGTGAACGCACTGTCGACCCTGGTCGAAGTGCGGGTGAAGCGCGACGGCAACGAATACCGCATGACCTTCGCCGATGGCTTCAAGTCCAGCGACCTGGAAGTCGTCGGCACTGTCGGCAAGCGCAACACCGGCACCACCGTGCGCTTCTGGCCCGACGCCAAGTACTTTGACTCGCACAAGTTCTCGGTCAGCCGCTTGAAGCACGTACTCAAAGCCAAGGCCGTACTGTGCCCCGGCCTGCTGGTGACCTTCGAGGACAAGTCCAGCGGCGAGCGCGTCGAGTGGCACTACGAAGATGGCCTGCGTTCCTACCTGGTCGACTCGGTGTCCGAGAATCTGCGCCTGCCCGACGAACCGTTCTGCGGCTCGCTGGCCGGCAACAAGGAAGCGGTGGACTGGGCCCTGCTGTGGCTGCCCGAGGGCGGCGAATCGCTGCAGGAAAGCTACGTCAACCTGATTCCCACCGCCCAGGGCGGTACTCATGTCAACGGCCTGCGCCAGGGCCTGCTGGATGCGATGCGCGAGTTCTGCGAGTTCCGCAACCTGCTGCCGCGCGGTGTGAAGCTGGCGCCGGAGGACGTCTGGGAACGCATCGCCTTTGTCCTCTCGATGAAGCTGCAGGAGCCGCAGTTCTCCGGCCAGACCAAGGAACGCCTGTCCTCCCGCGAGGCCGCCGCCTTCGTTTCCGGCGTGGTGAAAGATGCGTTCAGCCTGTGGCTCAACGCTCACCCGGAGCTGGGCCTGCAACTGGCGGAACTGGCCATCAGCAACGCTGGCCGCCGCCTCAAGGCCGGCAAGAAGGTCGAGCGCAAGAAGATCACCCAGGGCCCGGCGCTGCCCGGCAAGCTGGCTGACTGTGCGGGGCAGGACCCGATGCGCGCCGAGCTGTTCCTGGTGGAAGGTGATTCCGCCGGCGGTTCGGCCAAGCAGGCGAGGGACAAGGAATTCCAGGCGATCATGCCGCTGCGCGGGAAGATCCTGAACACCTGGGAAGTGGATGGCGGCGAAGTGCTCGCCAGCCAGGAAGTCCACGACATCGCCGTGGCCATCGGCGTCGATCCGGGCGCGGCGGACCTGACCCAGCTGCGCTACGGCAAGATCTGCATCCTCGCCGACGCCGACTCCGACGGCCTGCACATCGCTACCCTGCTGTGCGCGCTGTTCGTCCGCCACTTCCGCCCGCTGGTGGAAGCCGGCCACGTCTACGTCGCCATGCCGCCGCTGTTCCGCATCGACCTGGGCAAGGAAGTCTTCTACGCCCTGGACGAAGCCGAGCGCGACGGCATCCTCGACCGACTGGCCGCCGAGAAGCGCCGTGGCAAACCGCAGGTCACCCGATTCAAGGGCCTGGGCGAGATGAACCCGCCGCAACTGCGCGAAACCACCATGGACCCGAACACGCGTCGTCTGGTGCAACTCACCTTGGAAGACACCGAGGGCACCGTGGAAATCATGGACATGCTGCTGGCCAAGAAGCGCGCCGGCGACCGCAAGTCCTGGCTGGAAACCAAGGGTAACCTGGCGGAGGTGTTCGCCTGATGCGCTGGCTGCTGGCCGCCCTTGGCCTGTGCGCCAGCGTTGCCTCGGCCGATACCGTGCCCGCGGTGGTGCCCAACACCCTGCAGTTCGTCTCCGAGCATCCGGTGGAGGGCATGCCCAAGGGCAACCTCTCGGGGCTGGCGAGCTGCGGTGGGGAGCTGTGGACGGTGTCCGACCGCGACGACGACCGCATCTACCGCCTGCTGCCCGACGAGCAGCCCGGCAAGGCCTGGCGGGCCACCGCCGAGCCGTTCGTGTCGCCCGGCGTGCCGGACAGCGGACTGTCCTGGGGCATGCGCGCGCGGGTCAGCGCCAGCAGCCTGGTGCGCGGCGGCGCGATGGATTTCGAGGGCATCAGTTGCGATCAGGCGGGTAATCGCTATGTGGTCAGCGAAGGCTATGCGGCCGTCCTGCTGCTGCCGGTCGCCGGCGAGGCGTCCTGGCTGCCGCTGCCGCAGACCCTGCTGCGCCAGGCCCGGGCCAGCGGCCTGTTGATGAGTTTCAACGCCCTGTACGAAGGCCTGGCGATCGCTCCGGACGGCAAGCGCCTGTGGCTGGCGGCCGAGCGTCAACGCCGTGGCCTGTTGCGGGTGCGTAACGACAATGGCACCTGGAAGTGCGATGGCAACTGCGTGCTGCTCAGCGAGGGCGGCACGTCGCTGCCGCCGCCGGAGCTGGGTAGTGATCGCCCGCTGTCCATCGATTTCTCCGACCTTGCGCTGTACAAGGACAAGCTGTTCACCCTCGAACGCCTGGCGCACCAGATCTGCCGACGCGATGCCGAGACCGGTGCGCAGGAGCAGTGCTGGTCGTTCGCTGCCGGCGCCCTGGCGCCGGAGCGGCGCTATGACCTGCCCTATGGCGTGGCCGAGGCGCTGCTGATCGACGACCAGGGCGCCTGGATCGGCCTGGACAACGGCGAACACGCGCGCGCCGACGGCGATTCGCGGCCCTATGTGCTGCGCTTCGCCGCGCCGACCGGTGGCTGGCTGGGTGGCAAATGAGCGACGCGGTGCCGGGACGGCGGATGGGCAAGGTCATGATGTTCCTCGCCTGGGGGGCGGGCATCCTGCTCGCCACCCACTATTTCGGCGCCTGGGAGGATCGTCAGCACAACCCGAACTCGCAGCCGCAGTCGGTACGAGGCAATGGCTATGTGGAAGTGCGCCTGCTTGGCAATCGCGCCGGCCATTACGTGGTCGACGGCAGGATCAACGGCACGCCGGTGACCTTCATGCTCGATACCGGCGCCACCCAGGTGGCCATCCCGCAGCCGCTGGCCCGGCGCCTGGGGCTGCCATTGGGGGCGCCGATCACCCTGAACACCGCCAATGGCCGCAGCGAAGGCTGGCGTACGCGCCTGTCGCAGCTGCAGCTCGGCGACATCCGTTTGAACGACGTGTCCGCGCTGATCGCGCCGGGCATGGAAGGCGACGAGGTGCTGCTCGGCATGAGCGCCCTCAAGCAACTCGATTTCACCCAGCAGGACGGCACCCTGGTGCTGCGCCAGCAATCTTCACCGTGAGGCACGCATGAGCGAAACCCTCGATCTGAGTCTGGAGGGCGTGGAGCGCCGGTCACTGGCCGACTTCACCGAACAGGCTTACCTGAACTATTCCATGTACGTGATCATGGACCGCGCCCTGCCGCACATTGGCGACGGCCTCAAGCCCGTACAGCGGCGCATCGTCTACGCCATGAGCGAACTGGGCCTGGACGCCGACGCCAAGCACAAGAAGTCGGCGCGTACCGTCGGCGACGTGCTGGGTAAATACCACCCGCACGGCGACTCGGCCTGCTACGAAGCCATGGTGCTGATGGCGCAGCCGTTCTCCTACCGCTATCCGCTGGTGGACGGCCAGGGCAACTGGGGTGCGCCGGACGATCCCAAGTCCTTCGCCGCCATGCGTTACACCGAGGCCCGCCTGTCGCGCTACGCCGAGACCCTGCTGTCCGAGCTGGGCCAGGGCACCGCCGACTGGGTGCCGAACTTCGACGGCACCCTGGAAGAGCCGGCCGTGCTGCCGGCACGGCTTCCCAACCTCTTGTTGAATGGCACCACCGGCATCGCCGTGGGCATGGCCACCGACATTCCGCCGCACAACCTGCGTGAAGTCGCCGCTGCCTGCGTGCGCCTGCTGGATGAGCCGAATGCCACCGTCGCCGACCTGATCGAGCACGTGCCGGGCCCGGATTTCCCCACCGAGGCGGAAATCATCACCCCGCGCGCCGACCTGCAGAAGATCTACGAAACCGGCCGCGGCTCGGTGCGCATGCGCGCCGTGTACCGCGTCGAGGACGGCGACATCGTGGTCACCGCGCTGCCGCATCAGGTCTCCGGGGCCAAGGTGCTGGAGCAGATCGCCGGCCAGATGCAGGCCAAGAAGCTGCCGATGGTGGCTGACCTGCGCGACGAGTCGGACCACGAGAACCCGACCCGCATCGTCATCATCCCGCGCTCCAACCGCGTGGATGCCGAAGAGCTGATGACCCACCTGTTCGCCACCACCGACCTGGAAAGTTCGTACCGGGTGAACATGAACGTCATCGGCCTGGACGGCAAACCCCAGGTCAAGGACCTGCGCCAGGTGCTGAACGAGTGGCTGACCTACCGCACCGACACCGTGCGCCGCCGTCTGCAGTTCCGCCTGGACAAGGTCGAGAAGCGCCTGCACCTGTTGGAAGGCTTGCTGGTCGCCTTCCTCAACCTCGACGAAGTCATCCATATCATCCGCACCGAGGACCAGCCCAAGCCGGTCCTGATGCAGCGTTTCGAACTGTCTGAGCTGCAGGCCGACTACATCCTCGATACCCGCCTGCGTCAGCTGGCGCGCCTGGAAGAGATGAAGATCCGCGGCGAACAGGACGAACTGGCCAAGGAGCGCGCCAAACTGCTGGCGATCCTGGGTTCCAACGCCAAGCTGCGAAAGCTGGTGCGCGACGAGCTGATCGCCGACGCCGAAACCTACGGCGACGACCGCCGTTCGCCCATCGTCGCCCGCGCCGAAGCCCGCGCCCTGTCGGAAACCGAGCTGATGCCGACCGAACCGGTGACCGTGGTGCTGTCCGAGAAGGGCTGGGTGCGCTGCGCCAAGGGCCACGATATCGACGCCACCGGCCTGTCCTACAAGGCCGGCGACGGCTTCAAGGCGGCCGCGCCGGGCCGCTCGAACCAGTACGCGGTGTTCATCGACTCCACGGGCCGCAGCTACTCGCTGGCGGCCCACAGCCTGCCGTCGGCCCGTGGCCAGGGCGAACCGCTTACCGGTCGTCTGACGCCGCCGCCGGGTGCAACATTCGATCGTGTTCTATTGCCAGAGGACGCCGCGCTCTATGTACTGGCGTCCGACGCGGGCTACGGTTTCGTGGTGAAGGGCGAGGACATGCAGGCCAAGAACAAGGCCGGCAAGGCCCTGCTCAGCCTGCCCAATGGCGCTCAGGTGATGGCGCCGCGCCCGGTTGCGGATGTGGAGCAGGACTGGCTGGCCGCCGTCACCACCGAAGGCCGCCTGCTGCTGTTCAAGGTCTCCGACCTGCCGCAACTGGCCAAGGGCAAGGGCAACAAGATCATCAGCGTGCCGGGCGACCGCGTGGCCAGCCGCGAGGAGTACCTGACGGACCTGGCGGTTCTTCCGACGGGCGCGACTCTGGTGCTGCAGGCAGGCAAGCGGACGCTCTCCCTCAAGGGGGACGACCTGGAGCACTACAAGGGTGAACGGGGCCGCCGGGGCAATAAACTGCCGCGCGGTTTCCAGCGAGTGGACAGTCTGCTGGTAGAATCGCTGTCTCAGGATTGAAACGTGGCTTGATACATTCTGCCGCTGGAGCTGCGGCGTCGATTGAGGGATGATAGATCCTTTTGGCAATCGGCGCCGTAGCCCGTTGCCCTGAAGTTACGTGAAATGATGGAAGTAACGCCGATTCCCGGCGAATGACGGTGATTCACGATGAGCGCTCTGCGCGTCCTGGCATGTCTTTCTCTCGTCAGCCTCCTCGGGCTGGCGGGCTGCACAGTGAATCGACCGACCCAGCTGTATCAACTGGATGCAGGTGCCGCGTCGGTTCCGACCCGCGAAAATGGTGTCGCTGTGCTCCTCGGCCCGGTATCCCTGGCCGACTATCTGAAACGTGAGACCATGGTTCAACGCCAGGCTGACGGCATTCTCAGCCTGTCCACCGACGCCCGCTGGGCCGGTAGCCTGGAAACCAACGTCAGCCAGCAACTGCTGCGCCTGTTGTCGAGCCAGCTCGACAGCACCCGCCTGGCCCTGTTCCCGGAGAAGCCCGGCTTCACGCCGCAGGTACAGGTCATGCTGACCATCAGCCGCCTGGATTCCGGCCCAAAGGAGCCGGCAGTGCTGGAGGCGCGCTGGCGCCTGCTCGACCAGAAGGGTGAGCTGCGCGACAGCCGCGTATTCCGCGAAGAAGAGGAGCATTCGGGCAGTATCCAGGACCAGGTTCGGGCCCAGGGTGACCTGCTGCGCAAGCTGTCGGTCCAGTTGGCCAAGGACGTGCGTCCGGTCGCTGCCGCGGTAGCCGAGCAATCGGCAGCGCCGCTAAAGAAGCCGGCGGTAGCCAATTCCGAAAAGGCCAAGCCCAAGGAAGAGGGGCCGAAGATCCCGCTGGTGGTGCCGATCCGCACCGACGTCGAGGTCTACCGCTTCTGACTTGAAACGGCCCGGAAAACCTGGTTTTCCGGGCCGTTTCACATCCTGGCCGACTCCCGGCACGCCCCGCCCAGCTTGACATCTTCTTGACGCCCACTTTGGTATCAAAGGCGCCGTTTGCAGGTCGCGATCGCGCGGAAATCCTTCCGTAATGCGCCTGCCAGGGGCCCGGCGTGTCGTCGTCACTTCCACTTTCTCATTCCGGTCAGGCGGCTACCGTCCTGGCCTGGCAGGCGTTGTGCGTTGCGCTGGCGGCATTCGTCCTGTTCCTGCTGGGCGCCCATGGCGCCGCGGTGGTGGGCTTCGACTCGCGCTTCGTGCTGTTCGCCAAGGAAATGCTGCGCCACGGTCCCAGCGTATTCCCGACCACCTATGGCGAGCCCTATCCGGACTACCCGGCGACTTCGACCTTCCTGATCTACCTGCTGTCGCTGCCGCAGGGACGTGTCACGCTGCTCAGCGCCTGGCTGCCCACAGCCCTGGCGGCCGCCGTCATCGTCGGCCTGACCTATCGCCTGGTGGCGCCGCTTTCCCGGCGCTGGGCTGCGCTCAGCGTGTCGATGCTGTTGCTCACCCTGACCTTCCTCAGTGAGACCCGGGCGGTGTCGCTCGATCTGCAGGTGGCGGCGGTGGGGATGCTGGCCTTCTTCTTCGCGGTGCATGCCGAGCGCTACTCCGGCGTGGGTCTGCTGACACGCCTGTTGCCGCTGTTGCTCGCCGGCTTCGCGCTGCGCGGTCCGTTGGGGCTGGTGGTGCCGGCCGGCATGGTCTGCAGCCAGTTGCTGCTGGACCGCCAGTGGCGGCGCCTGCTGGGCTTTTCCCTGCCCGCGCTGCTGCTCCTGGTGGTCTGCACCATGCTGCTGCTATCGGTGGCGCGCGGCGTTGGCGGCGAGGCGTTCGCCCAGGATGTCCTGCGCATGCAGGTGACCGGCCGCCTGGACGGCAGCGCGGGCGCCAGCGATGCGCTGTATTACTTCCACAGTTCGCTGGGCAATTACGCCCTGGCGTTCCCGCTGGCGGTGCCGGCCCTGGCGCTGCTCTGGCGGCGCCGGTTCGATCCGGCGGCGCGGCTGGTCATCGGCTGCGCCCTGGCGGCGCTGGTGGTGATGGTCGGTCTGTCGCTGCCGCAGGCGAAGAAGGCCCGCTACATCGTGGCGATGGCGCCGTTGGCGGCCATTGTCGCGACCTATCCCTTCCAGGTGAACGACCGGCGCCTGGCCGTATTCCTGCGGGGTCTGATCCAGGGGTTCTGGCTGCTGCTGCCGGCGCTCCTGCTGCTGGGCATATGGTTGGGCTTGCAGCGCTTCCCGCAGGCGCTGCAACCGCTGGGTGGAAAGCTCTGGCTGTGCGTGGGCGGTCTGGCTGGTCTGCAGGTATTCGCGCTGTCCCGCCTGTTCCGTCGCGAGCGACGTGCCGAGCTGATGGCACTCAGCGCGGTGCTGGCGTTGTGGGGCAGTTACCTGCTGGTGATCGAGCCGGCACAGCGGCAGCTGTACGACAGCCGGGCGTTTTCCCAGGCGGTGGACGCCACGGTGCTCAGGGAGCCGGCGCCGCTGGTGCTCTATGGCATGGGCCGCGATGCGCAGGCGATCAAGTTCATGGTCAATCTCGATCGCGACACGCAGCCACTGTTCGCCAGCAGCCCTGAGCAGCTCGCCGCTCTGCCGGGGCCGTACTACCTGATGCTGGACGAGGAGAATGCCGACCGTCTGCGCGCCGCGTACCCGGCCCTGGGTGTGCCGCTGCTCAGCGGAAGCTTCGATTACAATCCCTACTGTCTGCTGCGCGTGAGCGACGCCAGCCTGTTTGGTGCTGCGCGATGAAGCCGCTGTTGTCCGCCCTCGGGCTCGGCGTGCTGCTGTGCGGCTGCCAGGGCTCCGACAGCTCCCAGCAAGTCGCCCACGATCAGTCCTTCTTTCGCCAGCATCCCATACCGCCATTGCAGGTGAGCCCGCCCCCGGGGAGCTTCATCCTGCCCTTGTTGCCGGATACGCAGTTCTATTCCGAGAACAATCACCGCGAACTGCGCCTGTTCCGCAGTAACCAGCGTTTCCAGGGATTGCCCTACGAGCCGGCGCTGGCCTTCTTCGCCCAGACCTGGTGGCTGGCGAAGAACGCCGAGGCGCTGCAGGTGTCGATGGTGGTGCATCTGGGCGATGTGGTGCAGAACGCCGGCACCCTGAGCCAGTGGCAGATCGCCAGCGGCGCGATGCGGGTGCTGGAGGAGGGCGGCGTGCCCTACAGCATCATGAGCGGCGACCGGGATATCCATGGCGCCGTCACGCCCGATGATCAGCGTTCGTTCCGCGACCGCTTCAAGGACCATTTCGGTCCGCAGCGCGCGGCCTGGCAGAGCACCTATGGCGGCAGCGACCCGCTCGGCCTTAGCCAGTACCACCTGTTCCGCAAGTACGGCCAGTCCTTCCTCCTGCTGGCGCTGGACTGGAGCCCGTCGAAGGCGACACTCGCCTGGGCGCAGCAGGTCATCGACGCGCATCCGCACATTCCGGTGATTCTCGCCTCGCACAACATCCTGTATGGCAAGGCCGGCAAGCCGCCGCAGCTGTCCCGCGAGGGTAGCGACAGCGGTCCGCTGCTCTGGGAGCAGTTGATCCGCCGCAACGACCAGATCTTCCTGACCGTCAGCGGGCATGTCGAAGGCTCGGCCCACGCGCGCATGCTCAACGACCAGGGCCACAGCGTGGACATGGTGATGGTCGACTACCAGGACGAGTACCTGGGCGGTAACGGGCTGCTGCAGTTGCTGGAGCTGGATTTGCGGCGCAACCGTATCGACGCCCTGTCGCTGTCACCCTGGGTGTTGTGGAAGCGGCAGTTCTATCCGCAGGCCTTCAAGGACTGCCCGTCGGATCAGGCTTTGCAAGGTTGCGACCAGTTGCTGCCGGCGCCATCGGCGGGCTGGGACAACCGTTTCCGCATCGATCTCGACTTCCGCGCGCGCTTCGCCAGCTTCCAGGGCTACACCGCGCAGTTCCCGGAAGGCGGGGCGGAAGGACCTTCGCTGTTGCAGCAGGTCCAGGCGCAGTTCGAGTCAGCCGCGCAGGCGCAGCAGGCGGCGGAGGGCGATGCCGCCAAGGGCAACGGCCAGGCAGGGTATCCAGACCCACTGCGCCTCTGACAGCAGCACCTGCGCACCGCGCGGACTGAGGAAGCGCGACAGGCCGATGGGCGACACCTCGATGGGATGCAGTGGCAGGAAATAGCGCTGGTCGTTCCAGGGCCAGAACCAGGCTACGCCCAACCCACCGTCGGTCATGGCATCGAGCACGCTGTGCGAGGCGGTGGCCAGGCCGATCCACAAGCCGGCTTTCAGCGGCCCGCAGCCGAGCCACCGAGAGGCCATGGCGCCGAGCGCACCGACCAGGGCAGCGAACAGCAGCGAGTGGCTGAAGCCGCGATGCCCCAGCGCGTCCTGATAGGCGATGCCGAGTTTGAAGGCGATGACGTCGAGGTCCGGCAGGCAACTGGCGAGCATGCCGGCCAGCAGCAGGCGCGGCGGGATCACCCGCGAGCCGAGCGCCAGGCCGACGGCCAGCGCCGGCAGGGGATGAGTGATCAGGGTGGTCATGGAGTCCGTTCCATGCGGGGCCGGGTGGCCCCGTCATCAGCTGGTGCGCAGGGCGCGCATACGCGAGAGCTGGCGCTCCAGCATCGAGGGATAGGGTTCCTTCAGCCACTCCACGCAGCAGGCATTTTCCGGGCTGGCGATGGGGCGGATGCGTGCACGTTCGCGGACTTTCTCGTCATCGCCGATGGATTTCTCCACCAGTAACAGGTTGCGGCTGTGCTGGCTGAGGGCGAGGGCGTTCTGCGCCGCCGACTCCTGCAGCAGTTCGGCCTGTTCGAGATCGGCGACGTCCTCGCCCAGCACCAGGCCCAGCTGCAGTTGCAGGGTAATGCCGCTGTCGGCTACCTCGATCTGCAAGGCGTGACCCAGGGCGCGCATCAGCTCGCCGCAGCACAGGGCGTTGGTGAGGAACTCCTCGTCCTGGTCGCGGCTGTGGAAGAGGATCAGGCTGCCGCCGTCGTTGAGGGTGTACAGCGTGCCCTTGTACAGGCGTGCGGCCTGTTCCAGGCAATCGCGGTAGCGCTCCAGCAGGTCGACCAGGCGGGCGCGCGGCAGGCGACGCAGCTGTTCCTGGGCGCCGAGTTGAACGGCGAGAACGGCACTGGTGCCGCTGGACAGCGGTTCCGGCTCGGCTTCGGGCTCGTCTTCGACGTCGGCGTCGACTTCTGCCTCGTCTTCCACCAGCGTGTCGAGCTCTTCCTCGGGGAAGTCCTCGTCGCCTGCGGGGTCGGCGGTGCGGCGAGCCGTCGGGGCGGGGAGTTCATCTTCGGAGAAGATGTTCTCGTCGAATTCGTGTTCGTCGCTGGCGCCGGCTTCTTCCAGCACGGGCTCCTTGGCGGCGGCTTTCGCCGGTGCTTTCGGGCGTGGCGCGGGAGCGGTGACCACCGGCTCGGGGGCTGGCGGCTTCTCCGGCACCAGGCGCGCTTGCAGCTGGCGGGCCAGGTCGCCGATCTCGTTCTGCAGGCCGGCGCCCGGGGCGGGGTCGTCCGGATCGCGCAGCCAGACGCGAAGCTGTAACAGTGGGGTGGAAATCTGCCGGCCCAGGCGCAGGCCGAAGGTCAGGGTGAGCAGCAGCAGGATCAGGCTGATCAGCCCCATGCTCTGCAGGCTGACGGTCATCGGCTGCTCGAACTGGTGCATGTCGAGGCTGATGCGCAGGTGGCCGGCGATCACTTCCTGGAAGGTGATGGGCGTGGAGTACAGGCCTTCGGTATCGCCCAGCAGCCCCTGCTTGGGCCGGGTGCCGGACTCGGCGAGGATGCGGTTGTCCACGCTGTAGATCGCGGCGTGGGCGACCAGCGGGTTCTTCGTCAGATTGTTGAGCAGCACGTTGAGGCTGAGGATGTCGTTGGACACCAGCAGCTCGGTGGCGGACTGCGCGGTCTGGGTGGTCAGGCTCTGGCCCAGGGCGTCAGCCTGCTGCTGCATGGCCTGCTTGAACTGCATGCCCATGACCCAGGCGTAGATCACCAGGGCAGCGGCTACCAGCAGCAGCGTGTGGATGGCGATTCGCAGGGCGATCGGCACACGGCGCTGACGCAGGGCGTGGAAAAGCAGCAGGAAGAAATTGTCGGGCTTGACGGAGGTGGGCCGGGTCACAGCGGGCTCGGTCTTCAGTAGGGCAGATACGGGCCAGTATAACGAGCCCCTCCGGAGGGGCAAAGCGCCGCAGGCCTTGTCCATGCGAACGAGGCCGGGATGGGCGGGGAATGCGCCTGCCAATCCGATCGGTGGCGGTGCCCGCCAACCGGGCGGATGCGGCGGAAAGCAGGTAGAATGTCGGCCTTTTTTACACGGCGGAGACAGCGCCTTGCGCGAAATCGTCCTGATCAATATCACCGGGGAAGATCGCCCCGGCCTCACCGCAGCCATCACCGGCGTGCTGGCCCAGGGTGGCGTGAACATCCTCGACATCGGCCAGGCGGTGATCCACGACACCCTGTCGTTCGGCATCCTGGTCGAAATTCCGGATACCGAGCAGGCCTCCTCGGTGCTCAAGGACGTGCTGTTCACGGCCTACAAGCTCGACCAGCAGGTGCGTTTCACACCGGTTTCGGAAGACGATTACCGGCAGTGGGTGGGTGGCCAGGGCAAACCGCGCCACATCGTGACCCTGCTGACCCGCCGGGTAACCGCCGAGCAACTGCAGCGCGTCAGCTCGATCACCGCCAAGTACGGTCTGAACATTGATCAGATCGACCGCCTGTCCGGGCGCATGGCGCTGGACGTGCCGGCCGACCAGGGCAAGGGCTGCGTTGAGTTCTCGGTACGCGGCGAGCCGGCCGACCCGGTGGCGCTGCGTGCGGAATTCCTCAGCGTGGCGCAGGAACTGAATGTCGATATCGCCTTCCAGCAGGATTCGGTGTTCCGCCGCAACCGCCGCCTGGCGGTGTTCGACATGGACTCCACGCTGATCGAGGCCGAGGTCATCGACGAACTGGCCAAGGCTGCCGGCGTGGGCGACAAGGTTTCCGAGATCACCGAGCGCGCCATGCGCGGCGAACTGGACTTCCGCGCCAGCTTCAAGGAGCGCCTGGCCCTGCTCAAGGGGCTGTCCGAGGACGTGCTGGAAGAGATCGGCGCTTCGCTGCGCCTGACCGAAGGCGCCGAGACGCTGTTCGCCGAGCTCAAGCGTCTGGGCTACAAGACCGCGATCCTCTCCGGCGGCTTCAGCTACTTCGCTAAGCAGCTGCAGGCCAAGCTGGGCATCGACTACGTGTTCGCCAACGAGCTGCAGATCGTCGACGGCAAGCTGACCGGCGTGGCCATCGAGCCCATCGTCGACGCCCAGCGCAAGGCTGACCTGCTGCGCGAGCTGGCGGTGAAGGAGGGGCTGCAACTGGAGCAGACCATCGCCGTGGGTGATGGCGCCAACGACCTGCCGATGCTCGGCCTGGCAGGCCTGGGCGTGGCCTTCCGCGCCAAGCCGCTGGTCAAGCAATCGGCCAAGCAGGCGATCTCCACCCTCGGGCTGGATGGCATTCTCTACCTGCTCGGATTCCGTGATCGCGAAGGGGCCGACGGCCGCTGATCGATCCGGCTGTCTACGCAAGGCAAGAAAAAGCCGCCCAATGGGCGGCTTTTTCTTGCGGGGCGAATGGCTACTCGTCCGAGGCGAAATCGTAGTCCATCGCCTGACTCGGTCCTTGCAGGTAGTGGCCCTGGATGTAGTTGGCGCCGGCCTGCCAGAGCGTCGCCAGGGCGCTGGCGGTTTCCACCATCGGCACGATGGTCAGCTTGGCCTGGGCGTGGAGGCTGGCCATCAGGGTCTTGAGGTTCTCCTGGTTCTCCGCCTTGCCCAGCTCCTGCACGTAGGAGCCATCGACCTTCACGAAGTCGACATTCATGTGCTTGAGCGTATTGAACGGGTTGAGCGCGCAACCGAACTGGCACAGGGCGATCTGGCAGTGCAGCTCGGCGAGCCCCTGGCTGAGCACCTTCGCCTGCTTGAGGTAGCTGATCGCGTCCGGTTCGCTGATCTGGATGATCAGGGCATCGGCGGGCAGGCGCGATGCCTTCAGCGCCACGTTCAGCCATGGCAGCAACTCGGCATCTTGCAGGCTGGAACTGGAAAGGTGAACGAACAGCTTGGTGTCGTGGCCCTTGGCGCGGTGTTCGGAGAGCAGCTTGATCGAGTTGAGCAGGACCCAGCGGTCGATCTTCTCGGCCAGGCCGCCCGACTTGGCGGCGGCGAGGAAGTCCGCCGGCGGTACTTCCTCGCCCTGCGGATTGAGCAGGCGCAGCAGCACTTCGTAGTGTTCGTGGGTATCGCCGCGCAGGCTGATGATCGGTTGGAACAGCAGGCGGAAGCTGTTCTGCTCCAGGGCCTGGCGGATGATCGCCAGGGTGTCGCCGCGGTTGGCGGCGGCGGCCAGTTCATCGGCCGGGTCGTAGAGCTTCAGGCCGTTGCCTTCGCTCTGCGCGATTTCGTCGGCGCTGCGGTGTGCGCGCTCGATGACGTCCTGGGCGCGGGTGGTCTTTTCGTCCAGCCCGGCAATGCCGATGGACAGGGTGACCTGGGCCGTGCGGCCGTGGATGTCGAACAGGTTGCCTTCGATCTTCTTCAGCAGGCTGGCGAACAGCGGCTTGGTCTGGTCCGGGGTGTGTCCCGGCAGCAGCACGGCGAACACGTCGTCGCTGAAACGAGCCAGCTGGGCTTCCTGGGGGAAGTGGGCGCGCAGCAGGTTGCCGAGGTCGGCAAGCAGCAGGTCGATGCTGGCGACGCCGAGGTTGAGCTGCAGCGTCTGGGCGCGGTCGAGCAGCATGTAGGCGAAGGTGGCCGGCTGGCTGGCGGTCACCGCGCGCTCCACGGCGCTGTCCATCAGATCGAGGAAGTGACCGCGGTTGTACAGGCCGGTGACCAGGTCCTGGCTGCTGACCTCGCGCAGCTTCTCTTCGAGCTGGGCGTTGTCGCTGTCGGCGCGGATCACCACCTGGATGCACGGCTCGCCGTCATAGGTGGCCGGGGAGAAGGTCATGCGCGCACTGAAGGCCTGGCCGTCCACCTTGATGCCGCTGCAGGCCAGGTCGGCGTTGTTATCGGTGGTCTGATAGCCCTTGAGGAAGTCCTTGAAGGTCGCCTGGTCGCTGCCGGCGATCAGGTCGATCATCGGCATGCCTTCCAGTTCTTCCGCGTCGTCGTAGCCGAACAGGTCGACGTAGGCGCGGTTGGCATAGATGTGCATGCCGTCGTGGACGTAGGTGATGGCGTCCACCGAGCTGTCCAGCAGCAGTTGGCAGCGCTTTTCCGTTTCCCGCAGGGCGACTTCGGCGGCGCGGCGGGCGCGGCGCTCCTCGAGGTTGGCCAGTTCGCGCTTGGCGACCAGGATCAGACGCTCGTCTTCCCCTTGCGGCAGGGCGTCCTGGGCACCCAGGGCGAGGGCCTCGGTCACCGCATCGGAGTCGTTGCCGGTGATCAGCTGGATGAACGGGATGTCCTTGGCCTGGCGGCGAATGCTGCTCAGGGCTTCGCTGGGCGCCATGGCGCTGCTGTCAGGCGCGGCGATCAGCAGATCCCAGCCCTGAGGGAGGATTTCCAGGAGGTCTTCACTGGACGTGATGCGATGGACGCGGGTGGCGCGACCGGCATTGCGGAACAGGCTGACCAGACGCTCGGCTTCGTTCTGGGAGTCTTCCAGGATCAGCAGGCGGACGGTCTTCTTTTCATTGGCCATGGATGAGGCTGCTTATACCGCACTGGACGGCAGCAAATGGGCGATGAATGGGGTTCGCCGGAATCTACAGCGACTTCCAGAGTGAGTCAAAGTCTTCCTCCCCGCGCGGGCTTGGCGCTGTGACCGGCTTATCGTTCGGTGCGGCGATGGTGTCGTGGGTCTGGTATTCGAACTGGGTGAAGCTGCCGGTCGCGGTGACCTTGCGGGTGAGGAGGGTACGACGCTCCTCGCCCTGCAGATTGATCTGCACCTTGTTGCCTTCCTGGAACGGCAGGCGCGGGGTGATCAGGGTGGCCGGTCGCGAGATCGCCGAGATTTCCGGCAGCAACAGGGCGCGCAGGTACTGGCTGCCCTGCTCGGTCTTGCGCAGCAGTTGCAGGCCGCACGGCTGGGCGAGCGGCGCGATCAGTTCGATGCCCATCTGGGTGCCGCCGCCACGGACCTGGCGAATCCAGCGCACCACTGCAATGCTCCAGCCCTGGTCCGGGGCGTCCTGGATGCCCAGCAGCTCGCCGGCCTGCAGTTGGCTGGGAATCTCCTTGGGCCAGGTCAGGCAGTAACCGCCCGGACTGTGGTTGACGATGGGCAGGGTGAAGACCGGGTACTCATCGCAGGGCGTCTCGGCGACGGTGGCGCCACTGTCGGTGGGGGTGATAGGTGTGTACTCGATTTCCTCCAGCGACATGCCGGGCTGCCATTCCTTGATCTGCCGCGCGTCGAAGGCGGTGGCCCAGGCGTCCTTCGCCTCGGCCCGGGCCTTGGTGCTGAAGTCCGGGTTCTGGCTGCGCTTGAGCACATCGTTGAAATGCTGGCGACCGGCGAGGAAGTAGTGCAGGGCGCTCATGCCGATGCACACGGTGAGCTGGCCTTGGCCGGTGGTGCGCTGGAAGGTCCGTTCGGCGATGTCGCCCCAGGCGGCGGCGAGGTGTTGCAGCAGATCGACGGAGACGCCTTCGGGCACCTTCAGGCGCGCCTGGTTGCGGTTCTCCGGGAGCAGCAGGAGATATTCCTTGATCAGGTCGACCAAAGGCTGTGGATCGATTCCCACCCCGCCCGGCAGGTCACTGTCCTTGAACAGGGTGCGGTAGCGCGGCGGGCCGTCCACCTGGGGGGCGACGACGAACAGGGTCGAAGGCGAATCGGCGCTCTGCACCCGAATCTGCGAACTCCAGCCTTCCAGGGCTTCCGCCAGGCGGGCGATGTTGTGCTGGCGCATCTGGTTGCAGCGTGCCGAGCCGAGCATCAGCGCCACCAGGTAGGCCTGCTCGATGGTCAGGCCCTGGGCGTCGCGGGCCAGGCTGTCGCGCACGCTCAGTTTCTGAAGGCCGTGCTGGCGGGCCAGCTGGTACAGCTGGTGGAGCTCCAGCCATAGCCCTTCCGGCACCGGGCAATACAACTGCGAGGAACGGATCAGCGGCCCGCACAAGGCACGAATGGCGCGCTGGATGGCGGCCGTCAGCAACGGCGCGCGCTCGCGGGAAACGCGGCTCGCCTCGCGTACGACGATCAGCTTGTAGCCGATGGCCAGGTGGTTCTGCAGGGCCTGGCAGAGGTTGGCGACCTTGCGCGGGCGCTCGTCGAGGACGATGGACTGGTTGAGGAAGTGGCGCTCCAGGTGCTGGCAGACGAACTGGACTTCCGGGCGGAACAGCTCCAGCAGCTGCAGGCGGGTCTCCACGGGCAGCTTCAACTGGTTCAGTTCGATCAGCCCCTGGTAGAGCTGGCGAGCGGTCTCGCCCAGATTGGCCTTGGGCAGGTGGTCCAGCCAGTATTTCAGCTCACGCGCGCTGGCGCTGCAGAAACTCAGGCTCTCGTGTGTCGGGGTGGGGACACGTAGAAACTGCTGGGGACTGTTGTCCATGGTTGGATCGGATTCTCCACATCTGGGCCGTTTAGCGGACCTTTCGGTCGTCACACTCGGCTTTTTCCGAACTCTAGCAGTATCCGTTGCGCATCGCAGCCCATCGCCGGATGGGTGCGCCGATGGGTCACGTGAGCGGTGTTTCGCCCTTGATCTGACGCTGCAAGGCGTCCTTGGCGGAGGCCTGCGCAGTGACGCGCAACCAGCCGTCGCCCTGCGGAATCACCGCGTGGGCGGCCCATTCGAGCAGGTCCTGGCGGCGGCAGGCACCGGTGTTTCCCTTGCCGGCACCGGCGATCACCTTGTAGACCAACTGGTCCTGGCGCGTGCGCTTGCCGGGATGGTCGTCGATCACCTGGCGCACCGCCCAGGCGTTGCCGCTCAGCGCATTGCTGTAGCACGCGCCGAGGAGGATGTCGTCCGGGCCCAGGCGTTGAGCCTGGGCATGTTCCTGGGCCAGCTGGAGAATCTTCAGCAGGTCGTCGAACTGCACGTCGATGAACGAATCCATCTTGCGTAGCGCGTGGTAGAGATCTTCCGGCGCGGGGCCTGCGGGCAGCTTCGGCGTTTCCGGCAGGCGCGCCAGCGGCGCGGGGTAGCGGCGCCAGGCGAACAGGCCGTTGAAGGCCACGGCCACGGCGAGGATCAGCACCACATTGAGCAGCACTGGGCTGAGCACGTAGTGGAAGCCCAGCGCGCTGATCGCCGGCCCGCCGGATACTGCCGCGAGGGCGGTGGCGCCGCCCGGGGGATGGATGCAGCGGGTGTAGTGCATGACCAGGATCGCCGCGCCGACAGCCAGGGCCGGGGTGAAGGCCTGGTCGGGAAAGAGCTTCTGGCAGATCACCCCGACGAAGGCCGACAGCACCTGGCCGCCGAGCACGGCCCAGGGCTGGGACAGCGCGCCATGGGGTACGGCGAACAGCAGCACGGCGCTGGCGCCCATGGAGGCGACGACCCAGATGGCCGCTTCGCTGGGCAGTACCCAGTGGGTGACGGCGTAGATGACGGCGATGCCGCACAGCGCTCCGATTGCGGAGAGCCATTTTTCAAGATGGCTGGTGGCGTTGGCACGCCAGCCCATGAGATGCAGGAAGCGTTTCATGGCAGGGAATTAGCACGATGAGGCAAAAAGCAGTGGCGGGCGGCTCGTTGGCCGCCCGCCTTATGGAAAGCGGGCGTCAGCCCTGGCGCGCGCCACCCAGGCGCTGGCCCATGCGGACCGGGCTGGTGGCCGCGAGGTTCTCGGCCCAGCTGACCTGCTCGGGTCCGAACAGCACGATGGCGGTGGAGCCCAGCTTGAAGCGGCCCAGTTCGGCGCCTTTCTCCAGGTGGATCGGCGCGCGGGCGGCTTCCCCGTAGGAGAAGGTCTTCAGCTCGCGCTTGGGCGGAGTCACCAGGCCGGCCCAGACGGTCTCGATGGAGGCGACGATCATCGCGCCCACCAGCACCACGGCCATCGGTCCACGCTCGGTGTCGAAGATGCACACCACGCGCTCGTTGCGGGCGAAGAGTTCCGGCACCTGCTCGGCGGTGAGCTGGTTCACCGAAAACAGGCGACCCGGCACGTAGACCATCTCGCGCAGGGTGCCGGCCAGCGGCATGTGCACGCGGTGGTAGTCCTTGGGCGACAGGTAGACGGTGGCGAACTCGCCGCCCATGAAGGGCGCGGCGCGCTCGGCGTCGCCGCCCAGTAGTTCCATCAGGCTGTAGCTGTGGCCCTTGGCCTGGAACACGCGGCCGTGCTCGATCGGGCCGAGCTGGCTGATGGCGCCGTCGGCGGGGCTCAGCACGCTGCCTTCACTCTCGTCCAGCGGACGGGCGCCGTCTTTCAGGGCGCGGGTGAAGAAGGCGTTGAAGTGCTCATAGGCGCGCAGGTCCTCGACCTGGGCTTCGCGCATGTCCACCTGGTAGCGGCGGGCGAACCAGGGAATCAGGCGATCCTTGAACCAGGGCGCGCGGCATTCGGCGGCGCAGCCGATCAGGCGCGACAGCAGGTGATGCGGCAGCAGGTACTGGGCGAGGATGAACAGACGATCTTTGAACGACATTCCTTAAACCTCTACAGGGGTGTCGGGGTGGTTGCCCCATTCCGACCAGGAGCCGGCGTAGCCCTTGACCCGCGGATAGCCGAGGGCCTTGGCCACCAGGTAGGTGAAGCCGGAGCGGTGGTGGGTCTGGCAGTGGGTGATCACTTCCTTGTCCGGGGTGATGCCCAGGTTCTTCAGAATCTGCGGCATATCGGTACGGATGCGCAGGGCGCGGGCCGGGTCCATGCCGGCGGTCCATTCGAAATTGACGGCGCCGGGCACGTGCCCGCCCTTGGCGGCGAGGACTTTCTGCCCGCTGTACTCGCTGGGGTTGCGCGCGTCCCAGATGGCCAGGTCGGCAGCGCCCAGGCGGCTTTGCAGGTATTCGCGGGTGGCGGTGGGCTCGTCGTGCAGGGTCAGCGGCAGCGGGCCGCCGACCGGCGCCGGGACCTCCTGACTCAGCGGCAGGCCATCGGCCAGCCAGGCGTGCAGGCCGCCGTCGACGTAGTGGTACTGGTGGTGGCCGATCACGTCCAGCAGCCAGATGAAGCGGCCGGCCCAGCCGC
This sequence comes from Pseudomonas sp. PSE14, assembly GCF_029203285.1. Lineage (NCBI taxonomy): Bacteria > Pseudomonadati > Pseudomonadota > Gammaproteobacteria > Pseudomonadales > Pseudomonadaceae > Pseudomonas > Pseudomonas sp. PSE14. Next base: position 5,263,369 of record NZ_CP115669.1, on the reverse strand, counting down.
CGCCTTCGTCGTCGTAGACCACGTAGACGGCATCGGGGTTGTGGCCCAGCTCGCCGAACAGCGCTTCGAGGTCGGCCTTGGCCGGCAGCAGGCCGGGCGCCGGGGTGCCGCCCAGCTGGGTGCGCGCCGGGGCGACGAAGCGGGCGCCGGGGATGTGGCCTTCGGCGTAGCGCGCGGCGCTGGTCAGGTCGACCAGGATCAGTTCGGCGGCGTCGAGACGGCTGGCGAGGTCAGCCGGTTCGATCACCAGGGGCAGAGCGGAGAAGGCGGACATGTCGAGTCTCCCGGTACGGCGGATGGCCCGCCATGATGATGGAGGCGGCGTGAGCTGGCGGCCCTGGGCTGCCCATTGAGGGGCGTTAGTCTAAAGGGGACGCAAGTGTACCGGAAATCCCGGCAATCGCCGCGACTCAGGAGGCGCCGCGGGACATCTGCCGGACGGCCTGTTCGATGCACTGCGCTGTGCGGCTGAAGGCCTGGGCGTGGAGGTCGCCCAGCGGCTGGCCGTTACGGTCGACCGCCAGCAGCATGACCACCCGGCTGCCGTTGCCCAGCGAGCGCAGCAGCAGGTGTTCGCTGGGCAGCAGCGCCTTCAGAGCGCCGGGCAGCACGGCGGAAAAGTCGGCCATGTTCGCCGGGCTCAGGCGCAACTGTCCGGGCTGTTGCAGGAGCTTGCGCAGCAGCGGGCTGGCGGCGACTTCCAGCTTGAGCTCGCCGGCCTCCACCGCGAGCCCGAAGTGCCGGCGCGCCTGCAGCCAGTTGCCACCCTTGTCGGCCAGCAGGATCAGGCCGCGTTGCAGCCCGCAGGCCTGCAGCGCCGATTCGGCGCAGTCGAGCAACTGCAAGGCATTGCCGAACGGGCTGGGTGTCTGCAGCAGGCGCGCGCAATGCTGGCGCCATTGGGCGAGGGTGTCGGGTGCCTTGGCCGGCTCCTCGGGCTTCGGGCCGTTGAGCCAGCGGCGCGCATCCCAGGGCCAGAGCAGGGCTTCGGCCGGGTGCCAGAGCTGCGGCCGGGCGTGCCGGCGGGCACTCTGCGCGGCCAGGCCGTGGACGGTCTGCTGCAGTTCTTCCAGCGGCATTTGCAGGTAGAGGCTGGTCAGGCGTTGCCAACGCAGCATGTGTACGCCACCCCAGGATTGGTGGGCGGCCGTCGCCAGGCTGTTGGCCAGCAGGATGGTGTTGGCCGGGCGGGTCAGCCAGCGTTGCAGTTCCGGGTCGGCATCCAGGCGCTGTTGCTGGCCCAGTGGCTGGGTTTCGGTGTGGGCCACGTGCAGGGCGCGCACCAGCAGGCGCTTGTCATCGCTGAGTAGCGCGTAGCCCTGGGCGACCCATTCCGGCAGCCGCCAGCGCTCGGCCAGCGCTCGGCACAGCGGCAGCAGGCGGGTGCCGAGCAGCTCCTGCTCGACTTCGCTGCTGCAGCGGCCCAGGCCGTAGACCTGGCGCTGCCAGGTCTCCAGCAATTCCGGTTTAACCGTGGCCAGCGCCCACAACGGCGCCAGGGTGAACAGGCTGCCCCAGTGGATTTCCTGCCAGAGCCGCGCCAGGCGGTTGGCGAACAGGCCGCTGGCCTGCTGCATGGCGTGGCGGCTGATCAGCAGCAACTGGCTCAGTGCGCGGGGCATCTGTGCCTCGGGCAACGCCGGCAGGCGATCGAGCAATTGGGTGACGCGCGCCAGTCCCAGACGATTGAGTGCGACTTCCAGGCTTTCCGCCGGATTGTCCTGGGCGCTCTGGGCGCGGTTGGCCTCGCGCAGGATGGCCAGGGCCAGGGTCGGACAGTCCTGCAGCAGGTCGGAGATCTCGCGGATCGAGCGACGACTGTCGTTCAGCGCCCGGCGAATCTCGTCGCGGTGCTCCTGGGGGACGGGCAGCGGCAGCTCTTCCAGGAGGGAGAGCCATTCCGCGAGACGCTCTGGGGTAGGCACGGGTTTGGGCATGCGTGAGGCGCCGAACTGGTTTTTAGTGTTTTCGGCCTATAGTCTTGCCCGAAATCTCCGATAACAACAGGGAGGCGGGAATCATGCCTCTCATTCTGTTCACAGTTTCAGTCCGGTCCCCATGTCAAAAATCATCGGCATCATCGTCATCCTGGGCAGCGTACTCGGCGGATATCTGCTCTCCGGCGGCAAGATCGCGGCCATCATCCAGCCGTTCGAAGTGCTGATCATCGGCGGTGCGGCCCTGGGCGCCTTCCTCCAGGCGAACCCGGGCAGCACCTTCATGACGGTGCTCAAGAAGGCGCCGAAGATGTTCAGCAACCGCTTCACCCACACCTTCTACCTGGAGGTGCTGGGCATGCTCTACGAGGTGCTCAACAAGAGCCGCCGCGAGGGCATGATGGCGATCGAGGCGGACGTCGAGGATCCGGGCGCCAGCCCGATCTTCAGCAAGTACCCGGCGGTGCTCAAGGACGACCGCATGACCGCCTACATCTGCGATTACCTGCGCATCATGTCCTCCGGCAACATGGCGCCCCATGAGCTGGAAGGCCTGTTCGACATGGAACTGGGCAGCCTCAAGGAAGACCTGGAGCATCCCGCCCACGCGGTAACCCGTGTCGCCGACGGCCTGCCGGGCTTCGGTATCGTCGCCGCGGTGCTCGGCATCGTGATCACCATGGCGCTGCTCGGCCAGGGCAGCCAGGCCGAGATCGGCCACCACGTTGCCGCGGCGCTGGTGGGTACCTTCCTCGGTATTCTCGCCGCCTACGGTTTCGTCGGCCCGCTGTCCAACGCCCTGGAGCATGACGCCAAGGAAGAGCTGAACCTCTACGAAGCCATCAAGGCCTGCCTGGTCGCCTCCGCCTCGGGCATGCCGCCGTCGCTGGCCGTGGAGTTCGGCCGCAAGGTGCTGCTGCCGGCGCATCGTCCCAGCTTTGCGGAGCTGGAGCAGGCTGTGCGCGGTCGCTAAACGATGGATAACAACCAGCCGATCATCGTCAAGCGCGTCAAGCGCTACGCCGCCGGCCACCATGGCGGTTCCTGGAAGATCGCCTTCGCCGACTTCGCCACCGCCATGATGGCGTTCTTCCTGGTGCTCTGGCTGCTGTCCTCGGCCACGCCGGAGCAGAAGAAGGCCATCTCCGGTTACTTCCAGGACCCGATCGGTTTCACCGAGAGCGCCAGTCCCTATGTGATCGACCTGGGCGGCACGCCGACGCCGGCGCCGGACAAGACCCTGAACCCGCAGGTTCAGGCGCAGCCCGAGGCGGACGAAACCCGCGTCAGCCCGCAGGACGAGGCCAAGGTCAACCCCGAGCAGGCGGAGAACATCGCCGAGAAGCTGGAGAAGGAGCGCCTGGAGCTGTTGCTGCAGGAGCTGCAGAACAAGGTCGACGAGAACCCCACGCTCAAGCGCTTTAAGGACCAGATCCTGTTCGAGATCACCCAGGACGGCCTGCGCATCCAGATCGTCGACTCGGACAATCGGCCGATGTTCGACCTGGGCAGCGCGCGCCTGCAGCCGTACTTCGAGGACATCCTGCTGGCGCTGGCCGAGACCATCAAACAGGTGCCGAACAAGATCAGCATCAGCGGCCACACCGATGCCAAGCCGTACGCCGGCAATGGCGAGTTCGGCAACTGGGAGCTCTCCGCCAACCGCGCCAACGCCGCGCGTCGCGCGCTGGAGGCAGGCGGTTATCCGGAAGACCAGATCGCCCGCGTGGTGGGCTATGCGTCGTCGGCGCTGTTCGACCGCGACAAGCCGCTGAACCCGGTGAACCGCCGCATCGACATCATCGTCCTGACTAAGAAGGCCCAGCGCGCCATCGAAGGCCAGGACGGCGGGGCCGACAAGCCCGCCGCTGGTGCCGCTGCGCCGGTAGCACCCGCTGGTGCACCTGCCCAGCCGGCAGCCGGGCAGGGTGAGCCGTTGCCGGCGGACCAGTTGAAGCAGAAGCTCAATCTGTTCGACGACGGCGGGACGCTGAAGCTCGACGAGCTGAACAAACAGCAGTGAAGTCTGCGACGAAACGAAAAGGCCAGCTGGAAAGCTGGCCTTTTCGTTTAGTACTCGTCTTCCGGAAGGCTGGCGAGGATGTGCCGGTAGCTGGCCATCCGTTGCGGCGAGACACGCCCATCTTCCAGCGCCTTGAGCAGCGCGCAGCCCGGCTCGCGGTCGTGCTTGCAGTCGCGGAAGCGGCAGTGGCCGAGCAGGTCGTGGAATTCGATGAAGCCGGCTTCGACATCGTCGCGGCTCACATGGACCAGGCCGAATTCGCGGATACCGGGGGAGTCGATCAGGTCGCCACCGGCGGGGAAGTGGAACAACCGCGCGGTGGTGGTGGTGTGGGTGCCCTTGCCGGTGACTTCCGAGAGGTCGCCGACGCGGGTGTCGACGCCGGGCAGCAACGCGTTCACCAGGGACGACTTGCCGACCCCGGACTGGCCGACGAACACGCTGACGTGCTCGTTCAGCGCGGCGCGCAGGGAGTCCATCGCCAGGCCGTTGAAGGCCGAGACCTCCAGCAGCGGATAGCCCAGCTCGCGGTAGGTGCTCAGCAGGCTATCGATGAAGGGGGCGTTTTCCTCGTCGATCAGGTCGGCCTTGTTCAGCAGCAGCAGCGGCTTGATGCCGGCGTGCTCGGCGGCCACCAGGTAGCGGTCGATCAGGTTGGCGTGGGGTTCCGGGCGTGGGGCGAAGACGATCACGATGCGATCGACGTTGGCCGCCACCGGCTTGAGTACGCCGCGCATGTCCGGACGGCACAGCTCGGAGGTCCGCGGCAGTTGCGCGACGATCACGCCGATGCCCTGGTTGCCGGGGCGCCAGACCACCTGGTCGCCGGTCACCAGCGTCGGCAGGTTGGCGCGCAGGTGGCAGCGGAACACCTGGCCCGCGTGGTCGCCTTCCTGCGCCTCGACTTCCACCTGCACCCCGAAGTGGGCAATCACCTGGCCGGTCTGCTCCGGGCCGAGGTCGCCGCCTTCCAGTTCCTCCAGGACGCGCGATTCGCGCTTGGCCGCGCGGGCAGCGCGCTCTTCCTGGACTTTTTCGATCCGCCAGCTCTGCCGGCGGGTGAGGTGACGCTTGGCCATAGGGTATCCACAGGGAAAATCGCGCCGCAGTTTAGCATGCAGGAGTGCGCTTCCCGCTAAACTAGAGGGCTGAGCTGAGGAGCCCCATCATGCAGAACCCACAGAACCTGATCTGGATCGACCTGGAAATGACCGGTCTGGACCCGGACAAGGATGTCATCATCGAGATGGCGACCATCGTCACCGACAGCAATCTCAACATCCTCGAGGAAGGCCCGGTGATCGCGGTGCACCAGAGCGAGGCGCTGCTCGCCGGCATGGACGAGTGGAACACCCGCCAGCACGGCCAGTCCGGCCTGACCCAGCGCGTGCGCGAAAGCACCATCTCCGCCGCCGAGGCCGAAGCCATGACCCTGGCCTTCCTGGAGAAGTGGGTGCCCAAGCGCAGCTCGCCGATCTGCGGCAACAGCATCTGCCAGGACCGCCGCTTCCTCTACCGCCACATGCCGAAGCTGGAAGGCTACTTCCACTACCGCAACCTGGACGTCTCCACCCTCAAGGAACTGGCCGCGCGCTGGGCCCCGCAGGTGCGTGATGGCTTCAAGAAAGGCAACACCCACCTGGCCCTGGACGACATCCGCGAGTCCATCGCCGAGCTGCGTTACTACCGCGAGCACTTCATCAAGCTCTGACCGACGTAGTTCTGCTCTTTGTAGGAGCGAGCCTGCTCGCGAACAACCTCCGCTGCGGGGCTGTTCGCGAGCAATCTCGCTCCTACGAAAAGCCTTCGCATCAAACGTTGTGCCGGCCCAGCGCCCACTCCACATGTTCGCGCACCAGTTCCGAGGGGAACTCCCGTCGCGCCTTCAGCGCTTCGATCACCGGAATCGTGGAGGGGGCGTTGCCCAGTCCCACCGCCAGGTTCCGCAGCCAGCGTTCATAACCGGCACGCCGCAACGGTGAGCCTTCGGTGCGGCTGAGGAATTCTTCCTCCGTCCACAGGAACAGCTCCGCCAGCTCGGCGTTGTCCAGACTGTGGCGCGGTTGGAAATCGCCCTGATCGGTGGCGCGGGCGAAGCGGTTCCACGGGCAGACCATCTGGCAATCGTCGCAGCCGAAAACGCGGTTGCCGATCAGCGGGCGCAAATCTTCCGGGATCGCGCCTTTCAGCTCGATGGTCAGGTAGGAAATGCAGCGCCGCGCGTCCAGCACATAGGGTGCGACGAAGGCCGCCGTCGGGCAGATGTCCAGGCAGGCCGAACAGCGCCCGCAGTGTTCCGTACCGTGTGGCGGGTCGATCGGCAACGGCAGGTCGGTGAACAGCTCGCCGAGGAAGAAGTAGCTGCCGGCCTTGCGGTTGAGCACCAGGGTGTTCTTGCCGATCCAGCCCAGGCCGGACTGCTCGGCGATGGCCTTCTCCAGTACCGGCGCGCTGTCGACGAAGGCGCGGAAGCCGAACGGGCCGATCTTCTGCTGGATGCGTTCGGCCAGCTGCTGCAGGCGCTTGCGGATCAGCTTGTGATAGTCGCGGCCCAGGGCGTAGCGCGAGACGTAGGCCTTCTCCGGGTTGCCCAGTACCTGCGCCATGTGGGTGTCGCCGGGCAGGTAGTCCATGCGCAGCGAGATCACCCGCAGCGTGCCGGGTACCAGTTCGTCCGGCCGCCAGCGCTTGCTGCCGTGGGCGCCCATATAGTCCATCTCGCCGTGGTAGCCCGCTTCCAGCCAGCGCTGCAGGTGCGCGCCGTGCTCTGCAAGGTCGAGGCCGGCGATGCCGACCTGCTGGAAGCCGAGTTCGCGCCCCCAGTCCTTGATGGAGCGGGCGAGGTCTTCATAGTCGAGCGTCGAATCGTGCATGGGGAGCGGGAAAGCGCAGTCCGGGTAGGTATAATTCTGCCAGACCTTGCCGGCGCCGGCCCGTCCGCGCGCCAGGAGTCCGTTCGAAAACTGCTGCGCGTCGGCATGGCGGCGCTAGGAACAGGCTCCAAGGCGACACATTCCGCCGCCCGGAAAAGCGATGACTGCCCATCCCCACGACGATCTGCCCCTGAATCTTTACAGCGCGCAACAGGTGCGCGACCTCGACGCACGCCTGATCGCCGCCGGCACCCCCGGCTTCGAACTGATGCGTCGCGCCGCCCATGCCGCCTGGCGCGCCTTGCGCCGGCGCTGGCCTGATGCGGGTGAAATCACCGTGCTGGCCGGCCATGGCAACAACGCTGGCGACGGCTACCTGATCGCCGCCCTGGCCCTGCGCGCCGGCTGGCGCGTGCGGGTGCTGGCGGTGGGGGATACCTCGCGCCTGTCCGGCGACGCCGCCTCCGCCCATGGCGAGGCGCGTGCGGCGGGTGTGGATATCGAAGGCTGGAGCGATCGCTCCGAGCTGCGCGGCGTGCTGGTCGACGCCTTGCTCGGTACCGGTCTCGGTGGCACGGTGCGCGAGCCCTATGCCTCGGCCATCGCGGCGATCAACGCCAGCGGCCTGCCGGTTCTGGCGGTGGATATCCCCTCCGGCCTCAGTGCCGATACCGGCCAGGTGCTGGGTTGCGCCGTTCGCGCCGATCTGACCGTGACCTTCATCGGTCTCAAGGTGGGGCTGTTTACCGCAAGCGGGCCGGACCAGTGCGGCGAATGGGTATTCGACGGCCTGGACGCCGAGCCGGCGCTGATCCCCGATGACTGCGTTGCTCGCCGTCTCGCGCCTGCCTCCTTGCCGCGTCTGGCTGCGCGCCCGAAGGCCGCGCACAAGGGCCTGTTCGGCCATGCGCTGGTGATCGGCGGCGATACCGGAATGGGTGGCGCGGTCCTGCTGGCCGCCGAGAGCGCGCTGCGCTGCGGCGCCGGGCTGGTGTCCCTGGCTACCCGTGCAGCCCATGTGCCCGCCGCCCTGGCCCGTCGCCCGGAGCTGATGGCGCGCGGCGTTTCCTCGTCTGCCGAACTGCTGCGCCTGGCCGAGCGGGCCAGCGTGCTGGTGGTGGGGCCGGGCGTTGGCCGCGAGGCCTGGGGGCGCGTGCTGGTCAGTGCGGCGGCCAGCCTGGAGCGAACTCAGGTCTGGGATGCCGATGCCCTCAATCTGCTGGCGGAGGGCCTGGTTTCGCGCCCGTCCGGCGACTGGGTGATGACCCCGCATTCGGCCGAGGCGGCTCGACTGCTTGGCCTCTCCACCGCCGAAGTCCAGGCCGACCGGCCGAAAGCCGCCCATGCGCTGGCGCAGCGTTACCAGGCGGTTGTGGTGCTCAAGGGTGTCGGCAGCCTGGTCGCCGCTCCGGACGGGCGGCTGGCGCTGTGCAGCCACGGCCATCCGGCCATGGCGGGCGCCGGGCTGGGCGATGTGCTCTCCGGCATCCTCGGCGCGCTGCTGGCGCAGGGGCTGCCCGCTTATGATGCGGCCTGCCTGGCCGTCTGGCTCCACGCCTGCGCCGGCGAGTCGCTCGGTCCGCTGGGGCGGGGGCTGGCCGCCACCGATATGATTCCTGCCGTTCGTCAGTTGCTCGAGGAGCTCAGCCCATGCCTGAACTGAATCTGTTCGCCGAAGGCGAAGAGGCCATGTACGACCTTGGCCGCCGTATCGCCGAGGCGACCGGCGGGCGCGGGGTGATCTATCTGCACGGCGACCTGGGCGCCGGCAAGACCACGCTGTCGCGCGGTATCCTGCGGGGGCTGGGCCACGGCGGGGCGGTGAAAAGCCCCACCTTTACCCTGGTCGAGCCCTACGAGATTGGCGACATTCGTGCCTTTCACTTCGACCTGTACCGCCTGGCCGACCCGGAGGAGCTGGAGTTCCTCGGCATCCGCGACTACTTCGAGGGGGATGCCCTGTGCCTGATCGAATGGGCTGAACGGGGCACAGGCATTTTGCCAAAGGCCGACATGGACATTACCATTAGTCCCCATGCGGGCGGTCGCATGCTGCGCCTGAAGCCGCAAGGTATGCGGGGCGAAGCCTGGTGTGCCGCCCTGGCCACGGGAGCATGAGAAAAAAGATGGGTTGGGGGTTGCGCCTGCGGGCGTTGTTTACGGGGATGACTGTTTTGCTGGCAATGATTGCCGGCGAGGCTTTTGCCACCACGCAAATCAAGAGCGTCCGCATCTGGCGGGCTCCAGACAACACCCGGCTGGTGTTCGATCTTTCCGGGCCGGTGCAGCACAGCCTGTTCACGCTCAGTGCGCCCAACCGCATCGTCGTCGATATCAATGGCGCCCAGATGTCCACGGCGCTGGACAAGCTCAAGCTCAATAACACGCCGATCACCTCGGTGCGCGCCGCCCAGCGCTCGCCCACCGACCTGCGCCTGGTGCTGGACCTGAAGAACCCGGTCACACCCAAGAGCTTCGTGCTGGCGCCGAACCAGCAATACGGCAACCGCCTGGTCGTCGACCTGTACGACCAGGGCGCCGACATCGCGCCGGACGTTCCCGCCACGCCGACACCGAACGTACCCGCCGCGCCGGTCAGCCCCGTCCAGTCGGTGACCAAGATTCCTGCGCCCAGCAGCGGCGGCAAGCGCGACATCGTCATCGCCATCGACGCCGGTCATGGCGGTGAAGACCCGGGAGCCCTCGGCCCGAATGGCCTGCACGAGAAGAACATCACCCTGGCGATCGCCCGTGAACTGCAGCGCCAGATCAACCAGATGAAAGGCTTCCGCGCGGAGCTGACCCGCACTGGCGACTATTTCATCCCGCTGCGCGGGCGTACCGCCATCGCCCGCAAGAAGGGCGCCGACCTGTTCGTCTCCATTCACGCCGACGCCGCGCCCAGCCGCAGCGCCTTCGGTGCATCGGTGTTCGCCCTGTCCGATCGTGGTGCGACCTCCGAGACTGCGCGCTGGCTGGCCGACAGCGAAAACCGTTCCGACCTGATCGGCGGTGACGGCGGCGTGAACCTGGACGACAAGGACAAGATGCTCGCCGGTGTGCTGCTCGACCTGTCGATGACCGCGACCATGTCCTCCAGCCTCGACGTTGGCCACAAGGTGCTGACCAACGTCGGCCGGGTGACCTCGCTGCACAAGCGGCGCGTGGAACAGGCCGGCTTCATGGTGCTGAAGTCCCCGGACATCCCGTCGATCCTGGTGGAAACCGGTTTCATCTCCAACCCCAATGAATCGCAGAAGCTCTCCAGCGCCTCGCACCAGCAGGCCCTGGCGCGCTCCATTGCCGGCGGTGTTCGCCAGTACTTCGTGCAGACGCCACCGCCGGGCACCTACATCGCCTCGCTGCGCGATGGCGGCCAGCTCCCCACCGGCCCGCGTGAGTACGTCGTGCGCAGTGGTGACAGCCTGGCGATGGTTGCCAGTCGCTTTGATGTCAGCACGGCCTCGATCCGCAGCGCCAATTCGCTCAAGAGCGATGAGCTGAAGATCGGCCAGGTGCTGAAAATTCCGGGCACCTCCCTGGCGTCGCAGCAATGAGTGATGTGCGCCGTATCCAGCTGCTGACCCCGCGGCTGGCTAACCAGATTGCCGCTGGCGAGGTGGTCGAGCGACCCGCCTCGGTCATCAAAGAGCTGCTGGAAAACTGCCTCGACGCTGGCGCCAAGCGCATCGACGTCGAGGTCGAGCAGGGTGGTGTGAAGCTGCTGCGGGTGCGTGACGACGGCAGCGGCATTCCTGCCGAGGACCTGCCGCTGGCCCTGGCGCGCCACGCCACCAGCAAGATCCGCGAACTGGAAGACCTGGAACGGGTGATGAGCCTGGGTTTCCGTGGCGAAGCGCTGGCTTCGATCAGCTCTGTATCGCGTCTGACCCTGACGTCCCGTACCGCCGATGCCGAACAGGCCTGGCAGGTCGAGGTCGAGGGCCGCGACATGGAGTCCACCGTGAAGCCGGCGGCCCATCCGGTGGGCACCAGCATCGAAGTGCGAGACCTGTTCTTCAATACTCCCGCGCGGCGCAAGTTCCTGCGTGCCGAGAAGACCGAATTCGATCACCTGCAGGAAGTCATCAAGCGCCTGGCCCTGGCCCGCTTCGACGTGGCTTTCCACCTGCGCCACAACGGCAAGACCATCCTCTCGCTGCACGAGGCGAAGGACGAAGCGTCCCGCGCCCGCCGCGTGGGCGCCGTGTGCAGTTCCGGTTTCCTCGAGCAGGCCATGCCCATCGAGGTCGAACGAAACGGCCTGCACCTGTGGGGCTGGGTCGGCCTGCCGACCTTCTCCCGCAGCCAGCCGGACCTGCAGTACTTCTATGTGAATGGCCGCATGGTGCGCGACAAGCTGGTCGCCCACGCGGTGCGCCAGGCTTATCGCGACGTGCTGTACAACGGCCGTCATCCGACCTTCGTGCTGTTCTTCGAGGTCGATCCGTCGGTGGTGGACGTCAACGTGCACCCGACCAAGCACGAAGTGCGTTTCCGCGATAGCCGCATGGTCCACGACTTCCTCTACGGCACCCTGCACCGGGCGCTGGCCGAAGTGCGACCGGACGACCAGCTGGCGCCGCCGGGCGCCACCACCCTGACCGTGCCGCGCCCCACTGGCGCCGCCGCTGGCGAGTTCGGTCCGCAGGGCGAAATGCGCCTGTCGGAAACCGTGCTGGAAGCTCCGGCCGCCGCGCGTGCCTGGCAGCCCAGCCCGTCCTCGGGCGGCTCTGGTGGTTCGGGCGGTGGTGGCTACAGCTATTCGCAGTCGCGCCCGGAGATGCCGCCGATCCAGGAAGCCCAGGGTGCCTACAAGGCCTACTTCGCGCCGCTGCCCGACCAGCCGCCGCAGGCGCTGCCGGAAAGCAGCCAGGACGTGCCGCCGCTGGGCTACGCCCTGGCCCAGCTCAAAGGCATCTATATCCTCGCCGAGAACGCCCATGGGCTGGTTCTCGTGGACATGCATGCCGCCCACGAGCGCATCACCTACGAGCGCCTGAAGACCGCCATGGCTAGCGAAGGCCTGCGCGGCCAGCCGCTGCTGGTGCCGGAGTCCATCGCCGTCAGCGAGCGCGAGGCGGATTGCGCCGAGGAACACGGCAGTTGGTTCTCCAAACTGGGCTTCGAACTGCAGCGGCTCGGCCCGGAAACCCTGGCGATCCGCCAGATTCCGGCGCTGCTCAAGCAGGCGGAGGCCACCCAGCTGGTGCGCGATGTGCTCGCCGATCTGCTGGAGTACGGCACCAGCGACCGCATCCAGGCGCACCTCAACGAGTTGCTTGGCACCATGGCCTGCCACGGCGCCGTGCGCGCCAACCGCCGGCTGACCGTGCCGGAGATGAATGGTCTGCTGCGTGATATGGAAATCACCGAGCGCAGCGGCCAGTGCAACCACGGTCGCCCGACCTGGACGCAACTGGGGCTCGACGAACTGGACAAGCTGTTCCTGCGGGGCCGCTGATAAATCCCGTAAGGTGACGTTCAGCTTTCTGCAGTAAACTGTGCGCCAAACGATTCAGCAGCGCGCAATAACCAGCAGTACGTCATAACGAGCCCCCGATGTCCTCCCTGCCTCCCGCGATTTTCCTCATGGGCCCCACCGCCGCCGGCAAGACCGACCTGGCGCTGGAGCTGGCGCGCCTGTTGCCGGTGGAGCTGATCAGCGTGGATTCGGCGCTGATCTACCGCGATATGGACATTGGCACCGCCAAACCCTCGCGTGAGGTGCTGGCCGAGTTTCCGCACCGCCTGATCGACATCCGCGACCCCAGCGAAGCCTACTCGGCGGCGGAATTCCGCGCCGACGCCCTGGCGGCGATGGCCGAGATCACCGCAGCCGGGAAGATCCCGCTGCTGGTCGGCGGCACCATGTTGTATTTCAAGGCATTACTGGAAGGCCTGGCCGACATGCCCAGCGCCGACCCTGCGGTGCGCGCCGAACTGGAAGCCTGGGCCGAGGCCGAAGGCTGGGGCGCCCTGCACGCGGAGCTGGCGCGAGTAGACCCGGAGTCGGCCGCGCGCATCCATCCGAACGACCCGCAACGCCTCACTCGGGCACTGGAGGTGTACCGCGTAAGCGGTATGTCCATGACTGCACATCGCCAGCGCCAAGCGAGTGAAAATGCGGGTTTCGGCGCGCAAGGCGGCGGGCAATTGCCGTATACTGTCGCCCATCTGGCGATTGCGCCTCTGCAACGACAGGTACTGCACGCGCGTATCGCGCAACGATTTGACCAGATGCTGGAACAGGGCTTCATCGCCGAGGTCGAACGCCTCCGCGCAAGAAATGACTTGCATGCGGGGCTGCCTTCCATACGGGCGGTGGGTTACCGACAGGTATGGGATTACCTCGAGGGCAAACTGTCCTACGCTGAGATGGTGGAGCGCGGCGTCATCGCCACGCGGCAACTGGCGAAGCGCCAGTTCACCTGGCTGCGTAGCTGGAGCCATCTACACTGGTTGGACAGCCAGGCAAGCGACAATTTGCCGCGTGCCTTGAAATACCTTGAGGCGGTCTCCATATAGGCTCGAGACCTTAATTTCGGCCGTCTATCCTTGGGGTTCAGGACGGCGTTAAGCCAAATTCACTACTACTAAATCAGTTTTTTACCCTTACAAGGAGTGCGGCATATGTCAAAAGGGCATTCGCTACAAGACCCTTACCTCAATACCCTGCGCAAAGAACGCGTCCCGGTTTCCATCTATCTGGTCAACGGCATCAAGCTGCAGGGCCAGATCGAATCCTTCGACCAGTTCGTGATTCTGCTGAAAAACACTGTCAGCCAGATGGTCTACAAGCACGCCATCTCCACCGTTGTTCCTAGCCGTCCGGTGCGTCTGCCCAGCGGTGATCAGCCGGCCGAGCCGGGCAACGTTTGACGGGAGTCCGCCTTGTTCTTTGAGCGCCCGGGTGGTGGGGAACGGGCCATTCTGGTCCATCTGGAAGGTCAGGACCCCGAGGCGCGCGAAGACCCGCAGGAGTTCCAGGAGCTGGCACGTTCGGCGGGTGCGGAATCGGTTGCTTTCGTCAACATTTCGCGCCACCAGCCTTCAGCCAAGTACCTGATCGGCAGCGGCAAGGTCGAAGAGTTGCACGACCTCGTCCATGCCGAGAAGGTCGAGCTGATCATCTTCAATCACACCCTCACTCCGAGTCAGGAGCGCAACCTCGAGCGAGCGCTCGAATGTCGCGTGCTCGACCGGACAGGGTTGATCCTCGATATCTTCGCCCAGCGTGCGCGTACCCACGAGGGTAAGTTGCAGGTTGAGCTCGCCCAGCTCGAACACATGAGCACCCGCCTGGTGCGCGGCTGGACTCACCTTGAGCGCCAGAAGGGCGGTATCGGTCTGCGTGGCCCGGGTGAAACCCAGCTGGAAACCGACCGCCGTCTGCTGCGTGGGCGCATCCGCCAGATCAAGTCGCGCCTGGAGAAGGTTCGCAGCCAGCGTGAGCAGGCCCGTCGCGGCCGCCGTCGCGCGGAGATCCCTGCGGTATCCCTGGTCGGCTATACCAACGCCGGCAAATCCACGCTGTTCAACGCGCTGACCACTTCCGAGGTCTATGCCGCCAACCAGCTGTTCGCCACCCTCGACCCGACCTTGCGCCGCCTGGAACTGGATGACGTGGGGCCGATCGTGCTGGCGGACACCGTGGGTTTCATTCGCCACCTGCCGCACAAGCTGGTGGAGGCGTTTCGGGCTACCTTGGAAGAGTCGAGCAATGCCGACCTGTTGCTGCACGTGATCGACTCCCACGAGCCGGAGCGTGATGCGCAGATCGAGCAGGTGCTGGCGGTATTGCAGGAAATCGGCGCCAATGAGCTGCCGATGCTCGAGGTGTACAACAAGATCGACCTGCTGCCGGACATGCAGCCGATGATTCAGCGCGACGAACTCGGCAAGCCCGTCCGGGTCTGGGTGTCGGCGCGCGATTCGCTGGGGCTGGAGTTGGTGGAGGAGGCGATCGCCGAATTGCTGGGGGAGGACATGTTCGTGGGAACGCTCTGCCTTCCGCAGCGCCTGGGACGACTTCGTGCTCAGTTCTTCGAGCTGGGTGCGGTACAGTCCGAGGGGCATGACGAGCAAGGACGCGCCGTGTTGCAGGTTCGCCTGCCGCGTGTCGAGTTGAACCGCCTGGTCAGTCGCGAAGGCTGGCAGCCGGCGGAGTTCATTGCGCAACACACTTTGCAATAAAGCCTGGAACGCTGCTTTTGGCAGCGGCGGGGGCATTCGGTAGCATGGGTGGGCGCGCCGTAGGCGCGTTTTCGCGTTATCAGATGGAGAGCGCTATGGCTTGGAACGAGCCGGGTGACAACTCGAACAAGAACGATCAGGACCCTTGGGGTGGACGCCGTGGTGGCGGTCGCCAGGGCCCGCCTGATCTGGATGAAGCCTTCCGCAAGCTGCAGGACAGCCTGAACGGCATCTTCGGCAAGCCCAAGCGTGGCAGTGGCACCGGCGGTGGCGGCGGCAGGGGCGGCAGCCTGGGGCTGTTCGGCATCGGCCTGGGCATCCTCGCCGTGCTGTGGCTGTACAACGCCATTTACGTGGTGGACGAACAGGAGCAGGCGGTGATCCTGCGCTTCGGCAAGTACCACGAGACCGTGGGCCCCGGCCTGAACATCTACTTCCCGCCGATCGACAAGAAGTTCCAGGAGAACGTCACCCGCGAGCGTGCCTACAGCAAGCAGGGACAGATGCTCACCGAGGACGAGAACATCGTCGAGGTGCCGCTGACCGTGCAGTACAAGGTCAGCAACCTGCAGGACTTCGTGCTCAACGTCGACCAGCCGGAAGTCAGCCTGCAGCACGCCACCGAGAGCGCACTGCGCCACGTGGCGGGCTCCACCACCATGGACCAGATCCTCACCGAAGGCCGTGAGCAGATGGCCACCGAGGTGCGGGAGCGTCTGCAGCGTTTCATGGATACCTACAAGACCGGCATCGCCGTGACCCAGGTGAACATCCAGAGCGCCGCCGCGCCGCGCGAGGTGCAGGAAGCGTTCGACGACGTGATCCGTGCCCGCGAGGACGAGCAGCGCGAGAAGAACCAAGCCGAAGCCTACGCCAATGGTGTGGTGCCCGAGGCCCGTGGCCAGGCGCAGCGCATCATCGAGGAGGCCAACGGCTACCGCGATGAAGTGGTGTCCCGTGCCCAGGGTGAGGCGGATCGCTTCACCAAGCTGGCCAGTGAGTACCACAAGGCGCCGGAGGTCACTCGCCAGCGTCTGTACCTGGATACCATGCAGGATGTCCTCAGCCAGAGCAGCAAGGTGCTGGTCACCGGCCAGCAGGGTCAGAACAACCTGATCTACCTGCCGTTGGACAAGATGATGGACGGCCGTGGTTCGGCAACCCCGAGCAGTACGCCGAGCACGACCAGCAGCGCGCAAGACATCGGTTCGCGGGTGGCCAACGACCTGCAGCAGCGTGACATGCGTACCAGGGAGAGCCGCTGATGAGTAACAAGTCTCTGATTGCCCTGATCGCTGCCGTCGTTGCCGCGGTTGCGCTGTGGAGCACCGTCTACGTCGTCCAGCAGACCGAGCGCGCCGTGCTGCTGCGCTTCGGTCGCGTGGTCGATGCTGATGTGAAGCCGGGTCTGCACTTCAAGATTCCGTACGTCAACCAGGTGCGCAAGTTCGACGGCCGCCTGCTGACCCTGGATTCGCCGACCCAGCGCTTCCTGACGCTGGAGAAGAAGGCGGTGATGGTCGACGCCTACGCCAAGTGGCGCGTCTCCGATGCCGAGCGCTTCTACACCGCGACTTCCGGCATGAAGCAGATCGCCGACGAGCGTCTGTCTCGTCGTCTGGAGGCAGGTCTGCGTGACCAGTTCGGCAAGCGCACCCTGCACGAGGTGGTTTCCGGTGAGCGTGACGCGCTGATGGGTGACATCACCGCTTCGCTGAACCGCATGGCGCAGAAGGAGCTGGGCATCGAGGTCATCGACGTTCGCGTCAAGGCCATCGACCTGCCGAAGGAAGTGAACCGCAGCGTGTTCGAGCGCATGAGCACCGAGCGTGAGCGGGAAGCCCGCGAGCACCGCGCCAAGGGTCGCGAATTGGCCGAAGGTATCCGCGCGGATGCCGATCGTCAGCGCCGCGTGCTGCTGGCCGAAGCCTATCGCGAATCGGAAGAAACCCGTGGTGATGGCGATGCCAAGGCGGCGGCGATCTATGCCAAGGCCTACACCGCCGATCCGGAGTTCTACGCCTTCACTCGCAGCCTCAAGGCTTACCGCGAGAGCTTCGCGGACAAGAAGGACGTGCTGGTGCTCGATCCGAGCAACGACTTCTTCCGCTACCTCGAAAAAGCTAAACCGTAAGGGTCCGTCGACGCTTCGTCGTGATCGCGCCGAGCCCCGTGTTGCGAGTTGTCCGGATGCTCAATCGAGCCTCGGGCGCCGCGCAACACGGGGTTCGTCCCTTTGGGTTGCGCGTCAAATCACACCATGCGTCGTTGCGGGACTAGGCAAGGGCCGGCCATTGCCGTCGCCCCGCGTCTAGCCTGGCGTGATTTGTCGCGGCAACGCGATTCACGCCGAAACATCAACGGACCCTTGTAACTCTCCGGCGGGCGGCAGCGCCCGCCGGAGAAATCGTGTTATCATGGGTCAGCCGGGAAATCCCGGCTTTTTTGCGTCCGCTAGATTCATGTACGAGAGCCATGTGGCAGGAATTCGGCAAAGCGTTCTGTCTGTTGCTGGTGCTGGAAGGCATCCTTCCGTTCCTGTATCCGCGTGGTTGGCGCGACGCCGTGAGCGGGCTCGGTCGTTTGGGCGACCGCAGTCTGAGACTCATCGGGCTGGGCAGCATGCTGCTCGGCACCGTCCTTCTTTACTGCATTCATTGAAGTGCCGCCCGGCTGAAAGGGGAGAGGCGACATGGCAACGGTAGACCGCTGGCTGCTGCCAGATGGGATCGAAGAAGTGCTGCCACCGGAGGCGGCGCGCGTTGAAGCAGCCCGCCGTCAGGTGCTGGATCTGTTCCAGCGCTGGGGTTACGAGTTCGTCGTCACCCCGCATATCGAATACCTGGAATCCCTGCTGACCGGTGCCGGCCAGGATCTGGACCTGCGTACCTTCAAGGTCACCGACCCGGCGTCCGGCCGCCTGATGGGCTTCCGCGCGGACATCACCCCGCAGGTCGCCCGCATGGACGCCCATAGCCTGCGTCGTGAAGGCCCGAACCGCCTGTGCTACGCCGGCAGCGTGCTGCATGCCCGCCCGCGTGCGCTGGCGACCTCGCGCAGCCCGATCCAGCTGGGTGCCGAACTCTATGGCGACACCGGTTCCGCCGGTGACGTCGAAGTCATCAGCCTGATGCTCGACATGCTGGAAATGGCCCAGGTGCCGGATGTGCACATGGACCTCGGTCATGTCGGTATCTACCGTGGTCTGGCCCAGGCTGCCGGCCTGTCCGGCGAAGTCGAGCAGCTGCTGTTCGACGCCCTGCAGCGCAAGGCCGTGGACGAAGTCGCCGCGCTGACCGAGGGTCTGCCGGGCGAGCTCTCCGGCATGCTGCGTGCGCTGGCCGAGCTGTGCGGCAGCCGCGAAGTGCTGGACCAGGCGCGTGAAGTGCTTGCTGGCGCCCCGGCTCCGGTGCAGGCCGCGCTGGCCGATCTGGCCGCCATCGCCGATTCGCTGGCGTCGCGCTTCCCGCAGCTGCCGCTGTACTTCGACCTCGGCGAACTGCGCGGCTATCACTATCACACCGGCGTGGTGTTCGCCGCGTTCGTTCCCGGGGTTGGCGAGTCCATCGCCCAGGGCGGCCGTTACGACCACATCGGCGCGGACTTCGGTCGCGCGCGTCCGGCGACCGGTTTCTCCACCGACCTCAAGACCCTGGTCACTCTCGGCCGCGCCCAGCTCGACGAGCCGCGCACTGGAGTCTGGGCGCCGGCCGATGGGGCTGGCTTGTGGCAGGCGGTGCAGCAGCTGCGCCGTCAGGGCGTGCGCGTGGTGCAGGCGCTGCCCGGGCAGGATGCGGCTTCGGCTACCGAAGCGGGCTGCGACCAGCAACTGCTGGCTCGCAATGGCAATTGGCAGGTGGTCGCGCTCTGAGGCGCTCCACTTCGAGTTTTCGCCGGCCGCGGCCGGCACCGAACATCCACGATGGGGACAAGTGTTATGGGTAAGAATGTCGTAGTCCTGGGCACCCAGTGGGGTGATGAGGGCAAAGGCAAGATCGTCGACCTGCTGACTGACCAGGCTGCTGCCGTGGTGCGTTACCAGGGCGGCCACAACGCCGGTCATACCCTGGTAGTCGGCGGCGAGAAGACTGTTCTGCACCTGATTCCGTCGGGCATCCTGCGCGAAGGCGTGCAGTGCCTGATCGGCAACGGCGTGGTGCTGGCGCCCGACGCGCTGATGCGCGAGATCGCCAAGCTGGAAGAGAAGGGCGTACCGGTGCGCGAGCGCCTGCGCATCAGCCCGTCCTGCCCGCTGATCCTGTCCTTCCACGTGGCCTTGGACCAGGCGCGCGAGAAGGCCCGTGGCGACGCCAAGATCGGCACCACCGGTCGCGGCATCGGCCCGGCGTACGAAGATAAAGTGGCCCGTCGTGGCCTGCGCGTGGGCGACCTGTTCCACCGCGAGCGCTTCGCCGCCAAGCTGGGCGAGCTGCTGGACTACCACAACTTCGTCCTGCAGAACTATTACAAGGAGCCGGCCGTCGACTTCCAGAAGACCCTGGATGAGTGCATGGCCTACGCCGAAGAGCTGCGTCCGCTAATGGCTGACGTGACCTCGACCCTGCACGACCTGCGTCGCGGTGGCGAGAACATCATGTTCGAAGGCGCCCAGGGTTCTTTGCTGGACATCGACCACGGTACCTACCCGTTTGTCACCAGCTCCAACACCACCGCTGGCGGCACCGCCACCGGTTCGGGTTTCGGTCCGTTGTACCTGGATTACATCCTGGGTATCACCAAGGCCTACACCACCCGCGTGGGTTCCGGCCCGTTCCCGACCGAGCTGTTCGATGACGTCGGCGCGCACCTGGCCAAGGTTGGTCACGAGTTCGGTGCCACGACTGGTCGTGCTCGTCGTTGCGGCTGGTTCGACGCCGTCATCCTGCGTCGCGCCATCGAGATCAACAGTCTGTCCGGCCTGTGCCTGACCAAGCTGGACGTTCTCGACGGCCTGGAGACCGTGCGCATCTGCACCGGCTACAAGAACGCCGCCGGCGAACTGCTGACCGACGCACCGACCGACGCCGACAGCTACATCGGCCTGCAGCCGATCTATGAAGACCTGCCGGGTTGGAGCGAGTCCACCGTCGGTGTTCAGTCGCTGGAAGGCCTGCCGGCCAATGCGCGCGCTTACATCAAGCGCGTCGAGGAGCTGGTCGGTGCGCCCATCGACATCATCTCCACCGGCCCGGACCGCGCCGAGACCATCGTCCTGCGCCACCCGTTCGCCTGATCCGCGTGCTGTATCGCAACGGGCCGCTCATGCGGCCCGTTGTCGTTTCTGGGATATGTGTTTGTGCGGGCGAATTGAGGGGCGCGCGCTGCTGGTTGATCTGAGGTTGGGTGCGTGATTCGTTAGATGATGCGGCTGGAGAGAGTGGGGCGTTTCTGAATTGCGGAAAGCCGAAAACAAAAAAGCCGAGCAGTGCTCGGCTTTTTCGTTTGAAGATGGTGCCCAGGAGAAGACTCGAACTTCCACGGTGTTGCCACCGCTAGGACCTGAACCTAGTGCGTCTACCAATTCCGCCACCTGGGCATGCTTTTCAGCATGGGGTGCGATGATCGCTCATCGTCTTGCGGTGATGCAACCCTTGGTTGCATCGGGCGGTCTATCGTTCGGTTATCAGGGTTCCGAACCCGCCGGGATAAAGCCTGTCACTGACTGGCTCTATCCTTGAATAAGTGGTGCCCAGGAGAAGACTCGAACTTCCACGGTGTTGCCACCGCTAGGACCTGAACCTAGTGCGTCTACCAATTCCGCCACCTGGGCACTGGATGTGATGATCGCTCATCGCTTCCGTGTTACAACGTCTGTCTGACGCTGTGGGCGCGAACTATACGGAGCTAGGTTTCGCTTGTAAACCCCTGATGCGATAAAAAAATTATTCGTGCCCAAAGCTGACCGACGAGCGGATTTCGCGCTTCAATAAGCAGATGGCGAACCATCCCTATATAGATAAGGTGACCTCACTTTAATGGCCGATTGGCAAAACCTCGATCCCGAGGCCGCCCGCGAGGCGGAAAAATACGACAACCCCATTCCCAGCCGCGAACTCATTCTGGCGCATCTCGCCGAACGCGGCGCGCCCGCCACGCGGGCCCAGTTGCTCGATGAATTCGGGCTCTCCGGCGAGGAGCCGGAAGAAGCACTACGCCGCCGACTGCGCGCCATGGAGCGCGACGGCCAGCTCATCTATACCCGCCGTGGTGCCTACGCGCCGGTGGACAAGCTCGACCTGATCCTCGGCCGCATCTCCGGCCACCGCGACGGCTTCGGCTTCCTGATTCCCGATGACGGCAGCGACGACCTGTTCCTCAGCCCGACGCAGATGCGCCTGGTGTTCGACGGCGACCGTGCCCTGGCGCGAGTGTCCGGCTTCGATCGCCGTGGCCGCCGCGAAGGTGCCATTGTGGAAGTGGTCGAACGCGCCCACGAGACCATCGTCGGCCGCTACTTCGACGAGAGTGGCATCGGTACGGTGGTGGCCGACAACCCGAAGATCCAGCAGGAAGTGCTGATCCCGCCGGGCAAGGCCGGCAAGGCCAAGCACAACCAGTTCGTCCAGGTGCGTATCGATGTCTGGCCGAGCGTGCATCGCCAGGCCCAGGGCGAGGTGGTGGAAGTGCTCGGCGACTACATGGCGCCGGGCATGGAGATCGAAGTCGCCCTGCGCAGCTACGACATTCCTCACACCTGGCCCGAAGCCGTGGAGAAGGAAGCGGCCAAGCTCAAGCCCGAGGTGCTGGAGAAGGATAAGGAGAAGCGCGTCGACCTGCGCGCCCTGCCTTTCGTCACCATCGACGGCGAGGACGCCCGCGACTTCGACGACGCGGTCTACGCCGAGAAGCGCAAGGGTGGCGGCTGGAAACTGTTCGTCGCCATCGCCGACGTCTCTCATTATGTGAAGGTCGGCTCGGCCCTGGATGAGGAGGCGGCCAAGCGCGGCAACTCGGTGTACTTCCCCGAGCGCGTCATTCCGATGCTGCCGGAGATCCTCTCCAACGGCCTGTGCTCCCTGAATCCGCTGGTCGATCGCCTGGCCATGGTCTGCGAGATGAATCTCTCCAAGGCCGGCAAGATGACCGACTACCAGTTCTACGAGGCGGTCATCCATTCCCATGCGCGCCTGACCTACACCAAGGTCAGCCAGTACCTGGAAACCCCGGACAGCCCCGAAGGCCAGCGCCTGAAGGAGCAGCTCCCGGCGGTGGTGCCGCACCTGAACACGCTTTATGACCTGTACAAGGTGCTGGTCGGCGCGCGCCACGTGCGCGGGGCGATCGATTTCGAGACCCAGGAAACCCGTATCGTCTTCGGCGCGGACCGCAAGATCTCGGAAATCCGCCCGACCCAGCGTAACGATGCACACAAGCTGATCGAGGAATGCATGCTGGCGGCCAACGTCGCCACCGCCAAGTTCCTGGAGAAGCACGCCATCCCGGCGCTGTACCGCGTCCACGACGGTCCGCCGCAGGAAAAGCTGAACAACCTGCGCCAGTTCCTCGGCGAACTGGGCCTGACCCTGTATCGCGGCAAGGGCGAGCCGACACCGGCGGATTACCAGAAGCTGCTGGAATCCATCCAGGGTCGCCCGGACCTGCAACTGATCCAGACCGTGATGCTGCGTTCCCTGAGCCAGGCCGTGTACAGCCCGGAGAACAACGGCCACTTCGGCCTGAACTACGAGGCCTACACCCACTTCACCTCGCCGATTCGTCGTTACCCGGACCTGCTGACCCACCGCGCCATCCGTGGCCTGATCCGCTCCAAGGCGGCTTCGGAGCACGTACAGCGCGTCGGCGCCGCCAGCATGCCCAAGGCGCGCATCTATCCGTACGATGAGCCGCGCCTGGCACAACTGGGCGAGCAGTGCTCGATGACCGAGCGCCGTGCTGACGAGGCGACCCGCGACGTCACCAACTGGCTGAAGTGCGAGTTCATGCGCGAGCGCGTGGGCGAGACCTTCCCCGGTGTGATCACCGCGGTGACCGGTTTTGGCATCTTCGTCGAGCTGACCGACATCTATGTCGAGGGCTTGGTCCACGTTACCGCGCTGCCGGGCGACTACTACCACTTCGATGCCGTGCACCATCGCCTGAGCGGCGAGCGCACCGGTCGCAGCTTCCGCCTCGGCGATACCGTGGAAGTGGTGGTGGCGCGTGTCGACCTGGACGAGCGCAAGATCGACTTCGAGCTCTCCGACAACGTGCTGAGCGCGCCCATCGGTCGCAAGAAGCGTGGCGAGAAGGCCGAGCCGGTCGCCAAAGGCAAAGTGGCGAAGGGCAAGGCTCCCAAGGGCGCTGCAGCCAGAGAGAAGCCGGCCAAGGCTAGTCGCCAGGTGGCGGACGATCCGTTCTTCGCTCCCGACGTGGCCGTGGTGCCGTCGAGCCAGCCGCGCAAGCGCAAGGTCGGCGTGGTCCAGGCGCTGCCGTCGGTGGCTCCGGAAATGCTCGCGAAGGCCGAGGAACTGCTCGGCAATACCGACGTACGCAAGAGCCGCGAAGTGAAGAAGGCGTTGCTCGAAGAAGCCAAGGTTGGCGGCAAGAAGCCGGCTGCCGGCAAGGGCAAGTCCGCGCCCGCTGCGGGCAAGCCGCGCAATCCTTCGAAACAGAAAGCCCGGTCCGCCAAGCCGACCAAGCACCGCAAGGGCTCCTCCGCGCCCAAGGGCGGTGCGTCCGGTGGCGCTCCGGCCAGCAAGCGTAAGGCGAAGAAATGAGTCAGTGGGAAAAGGTCTACGGGGTCCATGCCGTAGAAGCGTTGCTGCGTCATCACCCCAAGCGGGTCAAGCAGCTGTGGCTGGCCGAAGGCCGGCATGATCCGCGCGTCCAGGCGCTGGTCGAGCTGGCCGGTCAGGTGCGCGTGCCGGTGGGCACGCGCGACCGCAAGGAGCTCGACGAGTGGGCTGAGGGTGTGCACCAGGGCGTGGTCGCCGAGGTCAGCCCGAGCCAGGTGTGGGGCGAGAACATGCTCGAGGAGTTGCTCGAGCGCACGCCAGGTCCGGCTCTGCTGCTCGCGCTGGACGGCGTGACCGACCCGCACAACCTCGGCGCGTGCCTGCGCACCGCCGATGCGGCGGGCGCGTTGGCGGTCATCGTGCCGAAGGACAAGTCCGCCACCCTCAATGCCACCGTGCGCAAGGTTGCCTGCGGCGCCGCCGAGGTGATCCCGCTGGTAGCGGTGACCAACCTCGCGCGGACCCTGGAGAAGCTCCAGCAGCGCGGCCTGTGGATTGTCGGCACGGCGGGCGAGGCGACCCAGATGCTCTATGAACTCGACCTCACCGGGCCGACCGTGCTTGTGATGGGCGCCGAGGGCAAGGGCATGCGCCGCCTGACCCGCGAGCACTGCGACTACCTGGCCAAACTGCCGATGCAGGGCAGCGTCAGCAGCCTAAACGTCTCGGTGGCCACCGGCGTGTGCCTGTTCGAGATCGTCCGCCAACGCCAGCTCAAGGCCGGCGCCTAAGTTCTTTTTTGTAGGAGCGAGCTTGCTCGCGAACAGTGGCGGTTCCGTGCTTGCCCGGTTCGCGAGCAAGCTAAGAACCCTTGGGCGCGGCAGCTGTACAAATAATCGTCAATTGCCTTGCGCCGCCTTCCCCCCTTCTCTAGAATGTCGGCCCTTGTCGTCCGGGCAGGCGTTTGCGCGTCCTTCCGAGCGGCAAGGTAAAAATCATTCACTCCTTGCCTGACCGCTTTGTCGGCAGGCTGCAATCCGTAAGGAGCATTTATGCGTCATTACGAAATCGTGTTCCTGGTTCACCCGGACCAGAGCGAACAAGTCGGTGGCATGGTCGAGCGTTACACCAAGGCCATCGAAGAAGACGGCGGCAAAGTCCACCGTCTGGAAGACTGGGGCCGTCGTCAGCTGGCTTACGCCATCAACAACGTGCACAAGGCTCACTACGTTCTGATGAACGTCGAGTGCACCGCCAAGGCCCTGGCAGAGCTGGAAGACAACTTCCGCTACAACGACGCCGTGATCCGTAACATGGTCATCCGTCGCGACGAAGCCGTTACCGGCCAGTCCGAAATGCTGAAGGCCGAAGAGAGCCGCAACGAGCGCCGTGAGCGCCGTGAGCGTCCCGAATCGAACGAGGGCGAGTCCGCTGACGGCGAAGATAGCCGCGACAGCGCTGACGAGTAATCCCGGACCAGTATTGAGGAGCCACACACATGGCACGTTTCTTCCGTCGTCGTAAGTTCTGCCGTTTCACCGCTGAAGGCGTGAAAGAGATCGATTACAAGGATCTCAACACCCTGAAGGCCTACGTTTCCGAAACCGGCAAGATCGTTCCGAGCCGCATCACCGGCACCAAGGCCAAGTACCAGCGTCAGCTGGCCACCGCTATCAAGCGCGCCCGCTACCTGGCCCTGCTTCCCTACACCGACAGCCACGGCCGTTGATCGGGCAGTCGACAGGGATTGATGGATAGATCGCATGCGCGCATTGGCTGAATTTGTCATGCGAGGCCGCATGCAGGCGACCCTGGTGGTCGTCGCAGCCGCGGTACTGCAGCCGTTGTTCTGGCTCGGTGCCGCAGCAGGCAGTCTGGTGCTGTTGCGCCGTGGCGCCGGCGATGCCTTTGGCATCCTGGGCTGGGCGCTGCTTCCGGCACTGGCCTGGTGGTACCTGGGTGACCCCAGCGTGAGTCTGGTTCTGGTGGGTAGTGCCGTGCTGGCGCAGGTTCTGCGCAGCAAGGTGTCCTGGAACCAGGTGATGCTGGCGAGCGTTGTGCTCGGTGCGGTGTTCGTGCTGCTGCTCAGCACGGTGTCGGCCGGGTTGGTCGCTGCTCTTGCCGATGCGTTCGGCAAGGCACTGCCGCAGATTCTGGCCGAAGCCAAGCTTTCGCCGGAACAGTTGGCCGCCCTGCAGGCGGAGATGGTTCCGACCATCACCGGCCTGATGGCAGCCTCGCTGCAGACGATCAGCCTGATGTGCCTGATGCTGGCGCGTTATTGGCAGGCAGTGCTGTACAACCCGGAAGGGTTTGGCCGCGAGTTCCGCGCACTGCGCCTGTCGCCGGGCACGGCTATCGCGCTGCTGGTCGGCGTTGTGGCACTGCCCTTCGCAGGTCCCGCGGCCACCATGCTGGCGCCGCTGTGCATGATTCCGCTGCTGTTTGCCGGAATCGCACTGGGCCACGGGCTGGTCGCGCTGAAGAAGCTTCCGGGCTTCTGGCTGGCACCGCTGTACCTGCTGGTATTCGTACTGGGCAATGTGATCTGTCTTGTCGCCGTGGTCGACAGTCTGTTTGATTTTCGCGGTCGTCTGGCGAAGCGCCAGAAAGCTGCGAACGGTGAAGGTTAAAAGTTAAGAGGTAAGACTCAAATGGAAGTCATCCTGCTGGAAAAGATCGCCAAACTGGGCAACCTGGGCGACAAGCTGAACGTAAAGGGCGGTTACGCCCGTAACTACCTGCTGCCGCAGGGCAAAGCCACCGCTGCCACCGCTGCCAACGTCGCTGCTTTCGAAGAGCGCCGCGCAGAGCTGGAAAAAGCTGCTGCTGAGAAGAAAGCCGCTGCTGAAGCCCGTGCTGCCCAACTGGCCGAACTGATCGTGACCATCGGCGCCCACGCTGGCGACGAAGGCAAGCTGTTCGGTTCGATCGGCACCCGCGACATCGCCGAAGCCGTTTCGGCTGCCGGCTACCCGCTGGAAAAGAGCGAAGTTCGCCTGCCCGACGGCGCCCTGCGCGCTGTTGGCGAATACAACATCGAAGTGCAACTGCACACCGACGTTGATGCAACCCTGCACGTGGTTGTAGTCGCCGAGTAAGCGATCCGTCGCTAGGACGATTCGCACGGCTTGCCTGTGTGAAGCTGTCCGCTAACAATGGGCACGGTGCCGATCCTCGGTCCGTGCCCTTTGTTTTTTCCGCCGTTTCACTCAACACGAAGAGCCCATGAACGACATCACCGTCCCCGAGCAATACGACCTGCAGACCGCTTCCCTCAAGGTGCCGCCGCACTCGATCGAAGCCGAACAGGCGGTGCTGGGCGGCCTGATGCTCGACAACAACGCATGGGAGCGCGTCTCCGACGCGGTGTCCGATGGCGACTTCTATCGCCATGACCATCGCCTGATCTTCCGTGCCGTCTACAAGCTCGCCGAAGGCAACCAGCCGATCGACGTGGTGACCCTCTCCGAGATGCTCGAACGCGAGGGGCAGCTGTCCCAGGTGGGTGGCCTTGCCTACCTCGCAGAGCTGGCGAAGAACACGCCCTCGGTGGCGAACATCAAGGCCTACGCGAACATCATTCGCGAGCGCGCCACCCTGCGGCAGCTGATCGGCATCAGCAGCGACATCGCCGACAGCGCCTTCAACCCGGAAGGACGCAGCGCCAACGAGGTGCTCGACGAAGCCGAGCGCAGGATCTTCGAGATCGCCGAAGCGCGGCCCAAGACCGGCGGCCCGGTGGGGATCAGCGACATCCTGGTCAAGACCATCGACCGCATCGACCACCTGTTCAACACCACCGAGGCGCTGACCGGGATTTCCACCGGCTTCACCGACCTCGATGAAAAGACCAGCGGCCTGCAGCCGGCGGACCTGGTGATCGTCGCCGGCCGTCCGTCCATGGGCAAGACCACCTTCGCCATGAACCTGGTGGAGAACGCCCTGATGCGCAGCGACAAGGCGATCCTGGTGTACTCCCTGGAAATGCCCTCCGACTCCATCGTGATGCGTATGCTCGCCTCGCTCGGCCGCATCGACCAGACCAAGGTCCGTTCCGGCAAGCTGGACGACGAGGATTGGCCGCGCCTGACTTCGGCGGTGAACCTGCTCAACGATCGCAAGCTGTTCATCGACGACACCGCCGGTATCTCACCCTCGGAAATGCGCGCGCGTACCCGCCGCCTGGCCCGCGAACACGGCGAGATCGGCCTGATCATGGTCGACTACCTGCAGCTGATGCAGATTCCCGGCTCCGCCGGCGACAACCGGACCAACGAGATTTCCGAGATTTCCCGCTCGCTCAAGGCGCTGGCGAAGGAGTTCAACTGCCCGGTTGTGGCGCTCTCCCAGCTCAACCGCTCGCTGGAACAGCGCCCCAACAAGCGCCCGGTGAACTCCGACCTGCGTGAATCCGGAGCGATCGAGCAGGACGCCGACGTGATCATGTTCGTCTACCGCGACGAGGTGTATCACCCGGAGACCGAGTTCAAGGGCGTGGCCGAAATCATCATCGGCAAGCAGCGTAACGGCCCCATCGGCACCGTGCGCGTGGCCTTCCTCGGTCGCTACAGCCGCTTCGAGAACCTCGCGCCCGGCATGTACAACTTCGAAGACGAGTGATACTGCCGCATTTCGCGTGACCGACGGGCGCCTTAAAATGGGCGCCCGTTTCGTTTCAGGACCCGCAGCCATGCGTCCGCTCGTCGCCACCGTCGATCTTTCCGCCATCCGCCACAACTATGCCCTGGCCAAGCGCTGTGCACCGGGCCGCCAGGCGTTCGCGGTGGTCAAGGCCAATGCCTACGGGCATGGCGCGCGGGAAGTGGTCAGCAGTCTGCATGGCGAGGCCGACGGCTTTGCCGTGGCCTGCCTGGAGGAGGCCGCGGAGGTGCGCGCGCTGCACGCCGATGCCCGCATCCTGCTGCTGGAAGGCTGCTTCGAGCCGAACGAGTATCTGATCGCCGCGCAACTGCGCCTGGATGTGGCCGTACAGGGGCCGGAGCAGGCCCAGGCGCTGCTCGCCGCGCAATTGCCGAGCGCGCTGAACGTCTGGATGAAGCTGGATTCGGGCATGCACCGCCTGGGCTTCTCGCCCGAGGCACTGCGCGACTGGCATCCGCGCCTGCGCCAGGCCACGCAGGTGGCCGAGCTGAACCTGATGAGCCACTTCGCCAACGCCGACCTGCGCGGCGATGAGCTGACCGAAGACCAGGTGGCCTGCTTCCTCAGCGTGCTCGACCTGGATTTCGATCAGCGTTCATTGGCCAACTCGGCAGCCGTGCTGACCATTCCCGCCGCCCACATGGACTGGATTCGCCCCGGCATCATGCTCTACGGCGCCACGCCGTTCGCCGACATCGGCGCGGCCGAGCTGGGCCTGCGCCCGGTGATGAGCCTGGAAGCGCAGTTGATCGCGGTGCGCGAGGTGCCGGTTGGGGAAAGTGTCGGTTATGGCGCCGCCTGGGTGGCGCAGCGGCCGTCGCGTATTGGTACGGTGAGCTGTGGTTACGCCGACGGCTATCCGCGCCATGCGCCGAGCGGAACACCGGTGCTGGTGGGTGGGCGGCGGGTGCCGCTGGCAGGGCGGGTGTCGATGGACATGCTGGCCGTTGACCTCACCGATCTGCCCCATGCCGCGGTCGGCGACCCGGTCGAACTGTGGGGCGCGAACCTTCCGGTGGACGAGGTGGCGAGCCACGCCGGGACCATCGGTTACGAGCTGCTGACCAAGGTCACCGCCCGCGTCCCGCGTCGCTACAGGAACTGATCAGGTACTGCTTTCCGGGGTCTTGCTGCCGTCCTGCCAGAGTTCGCTGCCTTCGCTAGTGCTGTCGTTGGCGATGGCGTAGCTCGCCCGGCCGTTGCCCTTCACGTCATACAGCGCCTGGTCGGCGGCCTTGTACAGCTTGCTGAACTGCATCGCGTGGCTGGGGTAGATGGCCACGCCGATGCTGGGGGTGACGCGCAGTTCGAGGGCGTCGAAATGCACCGGGCGCGACAACTCGTTGAGCAGGCGGGTGGCGATCTCGCGGGCATGGCCTTCGGCATCCGGGCCGGTGATCAGCGCGGCGAATTCATCGCCGCCCAGCCGCGCCACACAATCGCTGGCGCGTACGCACTGACGCAGGCGGTGCCCGACGTTCTGCAGCATGAAGTCGCCGGCATCGTGGCCATGGGTGTCGTTGATCGGCTTGAAGTGGTCGAGGTCGATCAGCATCAGCGCCAGGGTTTCGCCGTTCTGCTGGGCGCGCGCCAGCGCCTGCTCGGCGTGCTCGACCAGGAAGCGGCGGTTGGGCAGGCCGGTCAGTGGATCGTAGTGCGCCGCGTGCTGTAGCTGGGCCTCGCGCTCACGCAGCAACTGGTTGCTCTGGGTCAGCTCGGCGGTGCGTTCGGCGACGGCCTTTGCCAGGTCCTGCTGTGCGCTCTGCACCATGGAGAGGCGCGCGTTCTTTTCCCGGTTGGCCTGCTCCACGGCCTGCGCACGCTCGCGCTTGAGGCTGCGAATGCGCGAGGTGAGGGCGAAGGAGAAGAGCACCGACTCCATGGCGACGGCGATCGGGAAGATGTAGGTGGTGATCGGCTGTGGCTGTACCACCGCCAGGGCGCGCATCACCGAGATGCTCACGCTGCCGAGCACCAGGCCGAAACCGAGCAGGTACAGGAAGGCGGGCAGGGAGCCTTGACGCCAGCGGGTCAGC
The DNA here is from genome assembly GCF_029203285.1 of Pseudomonas sp. PSE14. Lineage (NCBI taxonomy): Bacteria > Pseudomonadati > Pseudomonadota > Gammaproteobacteria > Pseudomonadales > Pseudomonadaceae > Pseudomonas > Pseudomonas sp. PSE14. The sequence continues at coordinate 5,232,964 of NZ_CP115669.1, read as the reverse complement.
GCTGCGCCCAGAGCTGCCGGCACGCCGATGAGGGTGATCACCACCAGCATCCAGCTGGCGACGCCGCGCAACTGCAGCGCACCGAGGAGGATGGTGAGCAGGTACAGCCCGCAGTTCAGGTTCAACAGATGGTGCGCCCAGCGCACGTGCCGGCGGGTCTGCAGCAGGGTGATGGTGAATCGGTGCACGCACAGCCCCCACAGCGACGGCAGGGTGATGCGGTCCAGCCACCAGGGCACTGCATGTTCGGGCCAGAGGTACTTGAAGCCGTGGCCGGTCATGCCGAGGCTGAACAGTAGAGCCGCGGCGGTGGTCAGCACGTACCAGAGATAGGCGCGGTCGTGCAGGGTCAGCAGGATGAACAGGTTGTACAGCAGCAGGGCGGCGATCAGGCCGTAGACCACGCCGAGGAACAGGTTGGTGTCGGCGCGGTGGTCCTGCAGGTCGTCCAGTGACCAGACGCGCAGCGGGAAGGAGTTGCCGGCGGGGTCATAGGTGCGCAGGTAGAGCCGCAGCGGTCCGGCGCCCTCGGGCAACTGGAACACCGGGCGGCGATAGCCGCGGTCGCGGCCGACGGAGAAGGGTACCGATTCGCCGGAGAGGCGCTCGACGTAGTGCCCCTGCTCATCGGGCAGGTACAGGCGCAGGTCCTTGAGGTTGACCGCGTCCACTTCCAGCCACCAGCCGCCGGGCGGCGTCTGCCGGCGGTCGAGGTCCAGGCGCAGCCACCAGGCGCTGGAGCTCTGGCCAACGCTGGTGCGGCCGTTGGCCGGGATGAAGTCATGGCTGCGCTGCACCTCGTCGAACGGCATCCCGCCGCTGCGATCCTCGAGGAGTTCCAGGCTGCCGTTGAGCCAGGTGCCACTGGCCTTTGAATCCAGCTCGACTGCAGCGGCCTGGCCGACCAGCAATGCGAGCACCAGCATGAAAACATGACGCACGACGCGCACTCCCTGTGCCTCGGGGTATCCCGGCACCTACTGCGGATAGTGGCTGGAGTATAGCCAGATGATGGCACTGGCAGGCGACCGAACACCGGTTAAATCTGAGTTCACCGGTCGGATTTGTACACTTTTTGTGCTATATTCCGCGCCCGCGTTTTTCCGCGATACCTATTTCGAGATACCCCGGTGCCCGTGATGCAAGCCGCCAAACCGCTGTTCGACTATCCCAAGTTCTGGGCCGAGTGTTTCGGCCCGGCGCCATTCCTGCCCATGAGCAAGGAAGAGATGGATCAGCTGGGCTGGGATTCCTGCGACATCATCATCGTCACCGGGGATGCCTACGTTGATCACCCGTCGTTCGGCATGGCCATCATCGGCCGCTTGCTGGAAGCCCAGGGCTTCCGCGTCGGCATCATTGCCCAGCCTGACTGGCAGTCCAAAGACGACTTCATGAAGCTGGGCAAGCCGAACCTGTTCTTCGGCGTCGCCGCCGGCAACATGGACTCGATGATCAACCGCTACACCGCCGACCGGAAGATCCGTTCCGACGACGCCTACACCCCCGGCGGCAACGCCGGCAAGCGCCCGGACCGCGCCAGCATGGTCTACAGCCAGCGCTGCCGCGAGGCGTACAAGGGCGTGCCGATCGTCCTCGGCGGCATCGAGGCTTCGCTGCGCCGCATCGCGCACTACGACTACTGGCAGGACAAGGTCCGCCACTCGATCCTGATGGACGCCAAGGCCGACATCCTGCTGTTCGGCAACGCCGAACGCGCCGTGGTGGAAGTGGCCCAGCGCCTCGCCGCCGGCGAGTCCATCGAGTCGATCACCGACGTGCGCGGCACCGCCTTCGTGCGCCGCGACACCCCCGAGGGCTGGTTCGAGCTGGACTCCACCCGCATCGACCGTCCCGGCAAGATCGACAAGATCATCAACCCCTACGTGAACACCCAGGACACCGCCGCCTGCGCTATCGAGCAGGAAAAGGGCGAGCAGGACGACCCCAACGAAGCCAAGGTCGTCGAGTTGCTGCCGCACCCGCGCCTGGAACGCGAGCGCACGGTGATCCGCCTGCCGTCCTACGAGAAGGTCAAGAGCGACCCGGTGCTCTACGCCCACGCCAACCGCGTGCTGCACCTGGAGACCAACCCGGGCAACGCCCGCGCCATGGTCCAGCGGCACGGCGAGACCGACGTGTGGTTCAACCCGCCGCCCATCCCGCTGACCACCGAGGAGATGGACTACGTCTTCGGCCTGCAGTATGCCCGCGTGCCTCACCCCGAGTACGGCGGCGCGAAGATCCCGGCCTACGAGATGATCCGCTTCTCGGTGAACATCATGCGTGGCTGCTTCGGTGGCTGCACCTTCTGCTCCATCACCGAGCATGAAGGCCGGATCATCCAGAGCCGCTCGGAAGACTCGATCATCCGCGAGATCGAGGAAATCCGTGACCGGGTACCGGGCTTCACCGGCGTCATCTCCGATCTCGGCGGACCGACCGCGAACATGTACCGCATCGCCTGCAAGGACCCGGAGATCGAGCGTCACTGCCGCAAGCCGTCCTGCGTCTGGCCGGGCATCTGCGAGAACCTCAACACCGACCATTCCTCGCTGATCCAGCTGTACCGCCGCGCCCGCGACCTGCCGGGGGTGAAGAAGATCCTCATCGCCTCGGGCCTGCGCTACGACCTGGCCGTGGAGTCCCCGGAGTACGTCAAGGAGCTGGTGACGCACCACGTCGGCGGCTACCTGAAGATCGCCCCGGAGCACACCGAGGAAGGCCCGCTGTCGAAGATGATGAAGCCGGGCATCGGCACCTACGACGCCTTCAAGCGGATGTTCGAGAAGTTCTCCAAGGAGGCGGGCAAGGAGCAATACCTGATCCCGTACTTCATCGCCGCGCACCCGGGCACCAGCGACGAGGACATGATGAACCTCGCCCTGTGGCTCAAGCGCAACGGCTTCCGCGCCGACCAGGTGCAGGCCTTCTACCCGTCGCCCATGGCCACCGCCACGGCTATGTACCACTCGGGCAAGAACCCGCTGCGCAAGGTCACTTACAAGAGCGATGGTGTAGAGATCGTCAAGGGCGAGCGTCGTCGCCGCCTGCACAAGGCCTTCCTGCGCTATCACGATCCGAACAACTGGCCGATGTTGCGCGAGGCCCTGAAGGAAATGGGTCGTGCCGACCTGATCGGCAATGGCAAGCACCAGCTGATCCCGACGCACCAGCCCACCGGTGACGGCAGCTACCAGAGCGCGCGCCGCAAGAACTCCACCCCGGTGGGCAGCAAGAAGACCGGCAAGCCACTGCTGACCCAGCACACCGGCCTGCCGCCGCGCGCCAGCGACGGCTCCAAGCCGTGGAACAAGTCCGAGGAAGGCAAGGCCACCGGCTACGCCAAGGGCAAGAAGCGTAGCACCAAGCGCCAGCCGAACATTCCGCGCTGACGCATCGATACCCCTGCGCGTAATTCAGACAGGCCCCGCATTTGCGGGGCCTGTCTATTTCGGGGGTGGCCAACCGGTTGGAGCTCTGCAGCCCGCGAATGGCGCGGGTTTTCTGTTCTCCGGGGCTATCCATGGAAATTACTTGGCACTATAGTTCCAGAATCATAAGAACAAGACCGGAGTGCCCGCCATGCGTCTCGCCTGCTTGTCCCTGATCGCCGTCTCCGTTGCCCTGGCTGCCTGCGGCGAAGGCGACAAACCCACCGCCGCCGTTAGCGCCGATTTCCAGAAGGACCTGCAGGCGCGCTTGATCAAGGCCAAGGCCGGCGACGTCATCGACATCCCGGCGGGGACCTACCACCTCGACCGCAGCCTCAGCCTGAAGGTGGACGGCGTGACCATCCGCGGCGCCGGCATGGACAAGACCATCCTGAGCTTCAAGAACCAGAAGGCCGGCGCCGAAGGGCTGTTCGTCGACGCCTCCGACTTCACCCTGGAGAACCTCGCCATCGAGGACACCAAGGGTGACGGTCTTAAGGTCATCGGCGGCAAGAACATCGTCATCCGCAACATTCGCACCGAGTGGACCAACGGCGCTTCCACCGATAACGGCGGCTACGGCATCTACCCGGTGCAGACCGAGAACACCCTGCTCGAAGGCAACGTCGCCATCGGCGCCTCCGACTCCGGCATCTACGTCGGCCAGTCGCGCAACGTGGTGGTGCGCAACAACCGCGCCGAGCGCAACGTCGCCGGCATCGAGATCGAGAACACCATCGGCGCCGACGTCTACGACAACGTCGCCACCGACAACACCGGCGGCATCCTCGTCTTCAACATGCCCAACCTGCAGCAGCCGGGGCGCGGCACCCGCGTCTTCAACAACGACGTGCAGGGCAACAACCACGACAACTTCGGCCACAAGGGCACTCCGGTGGCCAGCGTGCCGGCGGGCTCGGGCGTGGTGGTGAACTCCAACGACGACGTGGAGATCTTCGACAACAAGATCGGCAACCACAAAACCGCCAACGTCATCATCAGCAGCTACTTCAGCACCAATTATTCGGACAAGGCCACTCAGCCGAACTTCGACCCCTATCCCGAAGGCATCTACATCCACGGCAACACCTTCGGTCCCGGCGGCGACAGCCCCGACCACATGGAGCTCAAGGCGCTGAAGGTCGCCAAGTTCGGCCTCAACGGGCGCCTGCCGGACATCCTCTGGGACGGCTACTTCAACCAGCAGAAACTGGTCGATGGCAAGCTCCCCGAGGCGCTGTCGATCTGCATCGACAACGGCAACGCCGGCATCGTCAACGTCGACGGGCCTAACGGCTACAAGAACATCAGCACCGACATGAGCGTGCACCAGTGCAAGCTCAAGCCGCTGCCGAAGATCGAGCAGGCCGGCCTCGGCGAGAAGGGCGGCAAGGCATGACCGGACACGCTTCGTTCCTGTTGTCGCTCGCCCTGGCCGTTGGACTGGCCGGGTGCGGGCAGGAGAGCAAGCCGCGCTATCAGCCCGAGGGCGACGATTACCCGGAGAAACTCAGTGGCTGGGGCATGCTGCACCTGGCGGACGGTCATCTGACGCTGGCCGCCGAGGTACTGCCCTACGACCTGAATACGCCGCTGTTCACCGACTACGCGCACAAGCTGCGCACTATCTGGATGCCGGACGGGCAGGCCGCGCAGTACGCCGAGGACCGCTTCGACTATCCCGTCGGCACCGTGCTGACCAAGACCTTCTATTACCCCAAGGACGCCCGGGGCAACCTGCTGCAGAACAGCCAGGACGACCGTGATCCCAAGGCCGGCCTGGAGCTGGACAAGGTCCGCCTGGTGGAAACCCGCGTGCTGGTGCGGCAGAAGGACGGCTGGACGGCGCTGCCCTACGTCTGGGACAAGGAGCAGCGCGAGGCGCGCCTGGAGCTGGCGGGCGACACTCAATCGCTGGAGCTCACCGGCGAAGGCAACCGGAAGGTCGCCTTCAGCTACATGGTCCCGGATGCCAACCAGTGCTCCGAATGTCACGCCGAGCAGAAGGGCGCCGGCATCGCGCCACTGGGGCCCAAGGCGCGCCACCTGAACAAGGACTTCGCCTATGCCGAAGGCAGCGACAACCAACTGCAGCACTGGCAGGCGCGCGGCTTCCTCAAGGGCCTGCCGGCGCTGGCGCAGGTGCCGCAGAATGCGCTGTGGGGCCACCCGCGCGCGGGCGAAACCCTGGAAAAACAGGCACGCAGCTACCTCGATGCCAACTGCTCGCACTGCCACAACCCGAAAGGTGCGGCGCGTACCTCCGGGCTGTACCTCGATCCGCACACGCCGGTCTCCATTGCCTACGGTGTCTGCAAACCACCGGTGGCGGCGGGCGGCGGCACCGGCGGCCGGCTGGAGGACATCCATCCCGGTAGCCCGGAGAAATCCGTGCTCAGCTACCGCGTCGGCAGCGACAAGCCCGGTGACATGATGCCCGAGCTGGGGCGCGGTCTCGTGCATCGCGAGGGGCTGGAAATGCTCAACCGCTGGATCAGCGAAATGCCCGGCGACTGCTGAGGCGGAAATGGCCCGGAGCCCGCCAGGGCTCTAGGCTGCGCACTACACCGAGCAAACTGTCGGGGCCGTGCTAGCTTTCATCAGGTCCCTTTCTCTCGCAGGTGCGCTTCCATGGAAGATACGAACATCATCAATGTGGGTACGGAGAAGATCAACGCGCTATGGGCGACGGTTTCGCAGTACGCGTTCGCCTTTGGTATCAAGATTCTCGCGGCCATCGCCTTCTGGGTGGTCGGTCGATGGCTGATCGGCATGGCCGTGAGCATGGTGGAGAAGGCGCTTTCCAGGCAGAGCGTGGACCCCACGGTGCTGCGCTACGTCGGCTCCTTCATCACGGTCACCCTGAACATCCTCCTGGTGATCGGCATCCTCGGTTACTTCGGCGTGCAGACCACCAGCATCGCCGCGCTGATCGCAGCGGCGGGCGTCGCCATCGGCATGGCCTGGTCCGGCCTGCTGGCCAACCTGGCCGCGGGCGGCTTCATCATCGTGCTGCGGCCATTCAAGGTGGGCGACTTCATCACCGCCGGTGGCGTGACTGGCACCGTGAAGGAGATCGGCCTGTTCGTTACCGCGATCAACACCCCGGACAACGTGCTGACCCTGGTGGGCAACAACAAGATTTTCGGCGACACCATCCAGAACTACAGTCACAACGCCTTCCGCCGGGTGGACCTCAAGGCCCAGTTGTCCGGCGCGGCCGATTACCAGGCGGCCGTCGCCGTGCTCAAGCAGCGCATCGCGGCGGTTCCCAACGTACTGAGCGAGCCTGCGGTGGATGTGGAAATCCTCGAGTTCAACCTGGTCGGCCCGGTGCTGGCGGTGCGTCCGTACTGCCACAACGACAACTACTGGCAGGTCTACTTCGACACCAACCGCACCATCAAGGAAGCCCTGGGCACCGACTTCCCGGCGCCGATGCCGGCGCAGACGGTGATCGTGCAGCAGACGTCGTAAGCGCCGCGAATCCCGTTTCAACCCTATCCCTTGTTATGCCGCCCCTCTGGGGCGGTTTTTTTATGTTCTCCGGCCGTTTCGTTCAGCGATGTGAACGGGTTTCCCGTACCGATTCTTCCGCTGGTTGAGATTTGTTTTTCATCCCGCACGGACGAATCGCGCTCGAACGCCATCCCAGTCTGACTGACCCGCTCAGCTTTGCCGTCGCAGGCTACGTGCATCCGGTGATTTCACCCATGTGCGAGGGACTGCCATGAAGTACGCACTCGGCTTCAGCCTGATCGAGGTGCTGGTGGCGGTCGTGCTGACCTGCATCGGGCTGCTGGGAATGGTTGCCCTGCAAGGCCGCGCGTTGCAGTACGTCCAGGACTCGGCCCAGCGCAATACGGCGGCTGCTTTGGCGAATGACCTGGTGGAGATGATTCGCCTGCGCAGTGGCGGTCAGCCGATTCCGGCGGGCTATCTCAAGACGGCCGGTGTGAGCTTCCCCGGCGCTCCTACTACCTGCGCGAACACCCCCAATGCTGCTGAGCAGCAACTGGCGTGCTGGGCCCAGCGGGCGAGCGCATTGCTGCCGGGCGCCAGGGAGCTGCTGGTCGATGAGTTTCATGTCTGTCGATCAGATGGGGAAAACCGCTGCACGGCGGCCGGGGAGGTCCTGGAGATCCAACTGGCCTGGAAGGTCAGGCCGGGGGAGTGCCTGGACTCCAATGCCGCCAATGCGGCGGAGCCGATCTGCCGCTATCGATTACGCACTCGAATCTAGGAGGTGAGCCATGGAAGGCCCGCGGTATCAGGGTGGATTGTCCCTGGTTGAGTTGATGATCGCCCTCGCGCTGAGCAGCTTCCTGATCCTGGGAATCACCCAGGTCTATCTGGACAACCAGCGCACCTATCTCTTCCAGCAAGGGCAGTTGCAGAACCAGGAGAACCGGCGCTTCGTGTCGTTGTTCCTGCAACAGGAGCTGAGCCGCGCCGGTTATCGCAGGAATCCGCTGACGCAGGACATGGAGGCGGCGTTCAGCGGCGCTTCCGGCGGCATCGTCAAGGGCTGCAGTTTTGCGCCGGGGAGGGCTGTGCAGTACCTGGGCCGGTCGGCGCTCTGTATTCGCTATCAACCACGCGACAAATCCGATCGTGACTGCCTGGGCAATCGGGCTTCCAACGCTGCGGAGCTCGCCGAGCCATACGCCAGCACCCAGCTCGTCGTCGTCGAAAAGATCTACCTGGGCAGCGCAGGTGACCTGCGCTGCGCCAGTGCCCAGGGTGATGAGGCGCTGGTGGATGGGCTGGTCGATCTGGTGTTCCAGGTGGCGGTCGCCAGCGCCGTGCAACCGAGGGAACTGGCGCGCTATATCGGTGGCGTTCCCGAGGACGGGCAGCCTGTGGTTGGGGTGGGCTACAAGGTGTTGCTGCGCAGCAGCGGCAGGAATCTTCGAGATGCCGTGAGCAAGGCAACGGCCGTTGCCGACTGGAAGTTGTTGAGCGGCACGGAAGCCAGTGCGGTGTCCGGCGACTCCGGCCAGTTGTACCAGGTCAGCCAAGGGACCGTCATGCTGAGGAATCTCATGCCATGAGGCGGCAGGGTGAGCGGTTTTCCCAGCGTGGAGCGACGTTGTTCGTAGCGCTGATCCTCCTGCTGATCATGACGATGCTGGCCTTGTCGGGCGTCCGAAGCGCCGTGGTCGAATCACGCATCGCCGGCCACTCGGCCGCGCAACAGCGCTGGTTAAATGACGCCGAAGCGGGGTTGCGCATTGCCGAGGCGCGCGTGGATGCCTACTCCGGGGCATCGCTCAATGCACTGGCCATGAGCTGTACCCCGCAGATGTGCATGCCTTACCCCGATGCCGCGCACAGCGGCGGCTATAGCGCTCCGCGCTTTGCGCAGGGCGATGAGGTTGCCACGGAGATGGCGCCCTCCAGCGGCTCCTCTGGAGCGGAGGAGCTGCCCGTCAAATGGTATGTGGCACTGATCGGCGGTGGGGCCGACTGCGTCAGTACGGAATGCACGGCGGGAGGCAAGGGCGGCACCTTCCTCTATGAGGTCAACAGTTGTGCCGGCGACTGTGCGGGCAGTGGCAGCCAGAAGCTGCGCTCGGTGTACGCCAAGCACCATGATGATTGAGCAGGGAGGCTGCCGATGAGCAGACATCGATATGGACTCCTGCTGCTGGCCGGGTTTGTGGTGGTGGAGGCCTGTGCAGTAGAGGAGACAATTCCGGCGACCGGAACTGTGCCTGCCCAGACACCGTTGTTCGTCAGCCCCTCCATGCCGCCACTGAATCTCCTGGTGGTGGGGCTGGATCAGAAGTTGTTTCTTCCCGCCTACGGCGACGCTGGCGATACCCACGGTTACGACCCGGCAACCGCTCATTTCGGCTATTTCGACTCCGGGAAGTGCTATCGGTATGCAACAGGCGAGCAGCTGTTCGTGCCGGTCGCGTTCACCGATGACAAGGTCTGCAGAAACAGCGCCGGTCGCTGGAGCGGGGACTTTCTCAACTACCTGACCACCTCGCGGGCGGACGCACTGCGCAAGGTGCTCTATGGCGGTTATCGCTCGACGGACGGCGAAGACGAGACAGTGCTGGAGCGTTCGTTCATTCCCCAGGGCGCTCTTGCCTGGGGTAGGGAATATGCCGGTACGACGGACGCCGGATTCGATCTGGCGGACTACACGCCCTTCTCTGCACCCCAGGGGGCGAATCGCACGTTGTTCGCCAATGGCAGCGCACTGGTCAATGGGACTACCTACCTGAGCGTTCTGCCCGATGTGGCCAATCTCAGTGCCTGGGACTGGATGGGGCATGGGGCGGTGGCGGCGCAGGCGCAGAACATCACCCCGAGCGACTTCGCCGTGAGAGTCAGGGTGTGTGTTCCGGGGCTGCTGGAAGGCAACTGCAAGCAGTACCCGAGCAAGCACTACAAGCCGACGGGACTGCTGCAGGCATACGGCGAAGACGACCAGATGTACTTCGGTTTGATGATGGGCACCGGCGTGCGTGATCTGCCGGGTGGTGTATTGCGCAAGGCCATCGGCTCTTTCGCTGACGAGGTCGACGCGGAAACCGGGATCTTCGGTGCGAAGGGCAAGGGTGGGGTTCGAACCAAACCGGCCATCATCTCCAGTCTTGATGGTTTGCGCGCATTGTGTGGCACGGCGATCTGCTCGGGCGGGGCGAATCCGTTGGGTAGGATCATGCTCGATGCGTTGCGCTACTTCAGCGGCGCCGCGAGCCCCGCATCCACCGACCACTCCGCGCAGTGGGGCGATCCCTACCGAGCGGATCTTGCTCACCGTTGTTCGTCGCCCTTGATTACGGTCCTCAGTGATACGAGTCCCAGTCACGACTCGCAGCTGCCGGGCAGCCCCTTCGGCTCGTTCGACCAGGCCAGTGGCAGCCTGGCGCAGCTGGATGTTTCCGCGTTGGGAATGACCCTCTGGAATCATGAGACGGGCGGCGGCATGCAGTGGGTCGCCATCGGGGAAGTCAGCAGCAGCCCTACCGACGCGGCCCCGACCGCCAAGTCGGCGAGCGGCTTCGGCAGCCTTCGCGGATTACCGGAAGAACCGGCAGGGGAAGGGACCTACAACGCCGCCAGCGTCGCCTACTTCGGCAACCTGCACCCCATCACCACGACCGGCCTGCCGGTCACGACCTTGGCCATTGCCCTCGCTTCCCCCATGCCCGGTATCCGGATTCCGGTGGGCGACGGTATGGCCACCCTGATCCCGTTCGGCAAGCTCGTATCGCCGGGCAAGCCCTCTGTGCCGGCGCAGGTGAGCGCCTTCTTCGTACAGTCGATGCACAACCTGCCGGGGCAGAAGCCGTCCGCTCAGGTGAATGGCGGGCGCCCGGAGGTGGTGTTTCGCGTGGCGTTCGAAGACGAGGCTGTCGTGCTCTACAGCGCTAGGGTCAATGCAGACAATAGGCTGAGCGTCACCTTGAAAACGGTGCGTGGCGGCACTGGCCGAGCGCTGCATCTGGGTTACACGATGGCCGGGACAACGCGGGATGGCGTCTATCTCGAAGTGTCGGGCGGCGACACGCTCAACGATCCGTTCGATACGCCAGCCGGGCACTGGGCCGGCGAGTGCGAGCCGCTCGCTGGAGCCTGCCCGGCGCTGGAGGCTGGCAGCCCGGCTCGGGAGTTTGTCCCGGACAGGTCAAAGCAGATCACTCCTCTGCAGAATCCGCTGTGGTACGCAGCCAAGTGGGGCGGGTTCGATGCGAGGCGGTCGCCCCTGCCGGTGGAGGGCGAGTGGGATTCGCGCAAGCCTGGTTCCCCGGACAACTACTTCCCGCTGGCTGATGTGCCTCGGCTGAAAGAGCAGCTGTCCCGAGCGCTCAATCCGAGCCTGCAAGCCTCTGCTGCCATGACGGCGCCCATCGTTTCGCCACAGGAGTCCGGTGGGAATGATTTCGAGCTGTACAGCACGCAACTGGAAGTCGGCACCTGGGGTGGTGATCTGATCAAGCGAGTCGTACCCAGGGCTGGCAGTTCCGGCACTCCCAGGCTGGAGTGGAAGGCCAGCGAGCGCCTGCCCCGGTGGAGCGAGCGAAGAATACTGATGGCGAATGCCAGCGGTACCGGTTTGCAGGATTTCACCTTCGAGCATCTGGCCGGTCGCCGCTTTGCCGGGGCCGACTTGCAAGACCATCTGGATGCCGCCAGCGTGAATTTCCTCAAGGGTGATACCACGCATGAGGACGTTTATCGCCAGCGTACGAGCCTGATTGGCGACATCGTCAATTCGATACCTGTCCTGGGCAATAAGGCTGCGCTGCTGGTTGGTATTGCCGAGCGGCTGGATGGCGGCAGCGGTAGTTATCGGGCGTTCGTTGCGGCACAAGATGGGCACGACGATCAGGTCTATGTCGGGGCCAATGACGGCATGCTGCATGCCTTCAATGCGAAGTCCGGGGTGGAAACCTTCGCGTATGTCCCGACCCCGGTCATCCCCAACCTTCATCTGCTCGCCGATCGCCGATACGCCAGCGAGGCGGGGCGCCATCGCTATTACGTGGATGGCTCGCCCGCCGTGTCCGACGCATATTTCAACGGTGCCTGGCATCGGGTGCTGGTCGGTGTGCTGGGCGCGGGCGGGCGCGGAGTCTTTGCCCTGGACATTACCGATCCCGGCGCCGTCTCGCTGCTGTGGGAGTTCACCGCGCAGGATGATCCCGAGCTGGGCTACACCCTCTCCGCGCCGGTGATCGCTCGCCTGCACAGCGGCCAGTGGGCGGTGCTGCTGGGCAATGGCTACGGAGGGCGTGATGGGACGGCCGGCCTGTTCCTGCTCGATATTGCCGATGGGCGCGTGCTGGCCAAACTCACCACCTCGGCAAGCGGGGCCAATGGTCTTTCGGCGGTCAGCGCAGCGGACGTGAACGGTGATGGCATTGCCGACTATGCCTATGCGGGCGATCTGCGGGGCAACCTGTGGCGGTTCGACCTGATCGATGCGGGGACCCGGGATGCCTTGGGTTCGATGTCGTCGGTGAGCGCCTCGCGCTTCGCCGTTTCCTTCGGCAACCAACCGCTTTATCACGCGACCGCCAGCGCGGCGGACCCGACCGCCCAGGCGATCACCGCCGCGCCGGCCTTCATGAAGCATCCCTCCGGCAAGGGGCTGATGGTCTACGTCGGCACGGGCCGTTACTTCACTGCCAGCGATAAGGCCTCCAGCGCGCTGCAATCGGTCTATGGCATCTGGGACCGGCAGACTGATGGCGGCGCGGCCAGGACGACTCCGCGCCTTACCCGCGCCGACCTGGTTGCGCAGACCTTCGAAAGCAAGAGCCTGGTGGGCAGCCGCAGAGTGAGCCAGAAGTCCATCGACTGGGCGCGTGACTCCGGTTGGGTGCTGGACCTTCAAGTCGGCGGCCGTTTGCAAGGCGAGCGAGTCATTGCCACACCCAAGGTGCGTGGAACCCTGCTCCAGGTCCTGACGGTGACGCCCAATGCCGATCCCTGTTCACCCGGGCTCGAGGGCAGTGCCCTGGTGCTCGGCGCGGCTTTCGGAGGGGCGACACTGTTCCCGGTGTTCGACCTGAACGGCGATGGCAAGGTGGATGACCAGGACCTGGTTGCCGGCACGGTTCCCAGCAGCGTTCCGATAGCCGCGGGAGGCGTGACCTTCAGCGGTGACTCGCTGTTCGATGCCAGTGGCAAGCAACGCAGGCTTGCTTTCGGTGAGCTCAGCGGCCGGCAGACCTGGACGCAGATGCCGGAGGCGGTGAAATGAACAGGCCTGCGGAAACGGGCGTCACCCTCGTCGAACTCATGCTGGTGGTGGCCATCGCAGCCATTCTGGCGGCAATCAGCTACCCCGCTTATCGGCAGCATGTCCTGCGCGCCAGTCGCAGCGAAGGGCAAGCGCTGTTGTTCGATGCGGCGGCACGGGAGGAGCGTTACTTCGCCCAGAACAACAGATACGTCGTGGCCACCGGTGACCTCGCCAAGCTGGGGCTGCCGCGCGTGACGGCGAAGGGGGCGGACTCCACCGGCGGCAGTTATCTGCTAACCGTCGAGTCCGGAACGGAAGCGGACGGCGGTTACCGGCTCACCGCCACGCCGCAGGACAGCCAGGCGCAGGACTTGCGTTGTGGCGCGCTCAGCCTGAATACCGTCGGGGAGCAACAATCGGCGGCGGGGGATGCCGCCGACTGTTGGCGCTGAGTACGGCTCAGGTAGGGCTGCGATCCACCCACTTGGGCGCGGCCGAAGGCGTCCAGGCCTGCAGGGCGTCGATCAGTTCTGCCGGCGAGCTGGCGCGCTGGAGCATCTCGCGGTGCTGCGGGCGGACGAAGCGCTCCTGCACCAGGTGGTCGAGGAAGGTCAGAAGGGGTTCATAGAAGCCGTTGACCTCCAGCAGACCCAGCGGCTTGCCGTGGTAACCGAGCTGGCCCCAGGTCCAGACCTCGAACAGCTCCTCCAGCGTGCCCAGGCCGCCCGGCAGCGCGATGAAGGCATCGCTCAGTTCGGCCATGCGTGCCTTGCGGGCATGCATGCCGTCCACCACTTCCAGGCGTGTCAGGCCCTTGTGGCCGATTTCCGCCTCTTTCAGGCTCTGCGGAATGATGCCGATGACTTCTCCGCCTGCCGCCAGTGCGGCGTCAGCCACCATCCCCATCAGGCCGACCGCACCGCCGCCGTAGACCAGGCGGATGCCACGTTCGGCCAGGTGACGGCCAAGGGCTTCGGCGGCTTCCTGGTAGATCGGAGTGGCGCCGGGGCTGGCGCCGCAGAACACGCAGATGGAACGCAAGGACATGGAGAGCTCCCGGACTGATCAAGGCCGCCAGGGTAGCGGCTGGAGCGGGAGCGACCAAGACCTGTGTGACGGATTTCAGTCGTGTTGACCGCCGCCGGCCGAGGCGGCCAGTGCGTAGCTGGCGAGCAGGGTTTGTAACAGGGGATGAAGTTTCATGGCGCGGACTCCAGTGGGGCCGGGGTGTGGGGTCTATGCTAGACGGGGTGCGCTGATCTGCCTCGTTGAAGAACTGGATGAGGCTGATAGACATTTCGAGGCTTGCGCCGTGGCAAATCGCCCGTGCGTTATTGACCTGAGTCAGGGGAACTCGACCGCTCATCGGGCAGTCTCCTCTTCAGGTTTCTCCGCCCAACCTGCCTAGGAGGCTTGTATGTTCCGTAAACTCGCTGCTGTATCCCTGCTCGGCCTGTTCAGTGCTCCGCTGCTGGCCGCCGAATGCTCCGTGGACATCCAGGGCAACGACCAGATGCAGTTCAGCACCAACGCCATCAGCGTCGACAAGAGCTGCAAGACCTTCACCGTCAACCTGTCCCACCCCGGCAGCCTGCCGAAGAACGTCATGGGCCATAACTGGGTGCTGACCACCGCCGCCGACATGCAGGGCGTGGTGACCGACGGCATGGCCGCCGGCCTGGACAAGAACTACATCAAGGATGGCGACACCCGCGTGATCGCTCACACCAAGATCATCGGTTCCGGCGAGAAGGACTCGGTGACCTTCGATGTGTCCAAGCTCAAGGCGGGCGATGCGTACGCCTTCTTCTGCTCCTTCCCGGGCCACTCGGCCATGATGAAGGGCACCCTGACCCTGAAGTGATCCGGACCTCGTTCCGGTACGAAAAGCCCGACTCAAGGTCGGGCTTTTCAATTCATGCAACGAAGATAGGGTGTCTCTGGTCGAATCCGCAGCGGGGGATGCCATGTATCACGGTGAACGCTTCAATGCCTGGACCCATCTGATCGGAGCCGTGGCGGCGCTGGTCGGCGGCATCAGCCTGCTGGTCGCCACCAGCCTGCTCGGCGAGCCGCTGCGCATCGTCAGCGTGGCGGTGTATGGCACTACGTTGACGATGCTTTACAGCATTTCCACGCTGTACCACAGCGTGCGCGGACGGGCGAAGGTCATCCTGCGCAAGCTCGACCACCTGTCCATCTATCTGCTGATCGCCGGCAGCTACACGCCGTTCTGCCTGGTGACGCTCAAGGGCGCCTGGGGCTGGACGCTGTTCGGCATCGTCTGGAGCATGGCGGTGATTGGCATGCTCCAGGAGATCAAGCCGCGCTCCGAGGCGCGGGTGCTGTCGATCATCATCTACGCGGTGATGGGCTGGATCGTGCTGATCGCCGTAGGCCCGCTGTATCGCGCGCTGGGCGGCGCCGGGTTCGCCTGGCTGGTAGGGGGCGGCGCCTTCTACACCATCGGCATCATCTTCTTCGCCTACGACAGCCGCTTCCGCCACTGGCATGGCATCTGGCACCTGTTCGTGATCGCCGGCAGCCTGCTGCACTTCATCGCCATCTGGCGCTACGTCATCCCGGCGCGGTGAGCCCGGCTGGCGCGGGAGGGCTCCCGCGCCATCGGCGGATCATGGGGTGGTCGGCAGGGCGCGCTTGTGGCGGGTCTTCTCGAAGGTGCGGACGATGATGTCGAAGGCTTCCTGGCTGACCTCCTCGCCATGCAGGAAGGCGTCGATTTCCTTGTAGGTCACGCCGTGGGAATGTTCGTCCGGCTTACCGGGGGCGAGGTCTTCGAGGTCGGCGGTGGGCACTTTCTCCACCAGGTTTTCCGGTGCGCCGAGGGTGCGGGCAATGGTGCGGACCTGGTTCTTCACCAGGCCGGTGAGTGGGGCGAGGTCGCAGGCGCCGTCGCCGAACTTGGTGAAGAAGCCCATCACCGCCTCGGCGGCATGATCGGTGCCGACGACGAGACCCTGGCGGGCATTGGCGATGGTGTACTGGGCGACCATGCGGACGCGCGCCTTGGTGTTGCCCAGGGCGAAGTCGCGGGTGCCTGCGGGCAGGCCCTCCAGCGCCAGGGTCTGGGCAGCCAGCGCCTGCACCGACGGGCCGATGTTCACGGTGTGGCGCTCGTCCGGGGCGATGACGTCCACCGATTCCTGGGCGTCATGCTCGTCGCCCTGCACGTTGTAGGGCAGGCGCACGGCGAGGAAGCGATAGCTCTGGTCGCCGGTCTCGGCGCGCAGGCCTTCCACCGCGCGCTGGCAGAGCATGCCGGCGGTGAGCGAGTCGACACCGCCGCTGATGCCCAGCACCAGGGTCTTCATGCCCGAGCCTTTCAGGCAGTCCTGGATGAAGCGCACGCGGCGCTGGATTTCAGCCTGGACGTTGTCCGGGCCCTTGAATGGCGGCTGGACATTCAGCTCGGTCGCGATGGCTTGCTGGGTGGCTTTCATGGATGTACCTCGATCCGGACAGTGACAGGCCAATGCCTGTTGGAATGCAGGAAAAATACCAGCGACTGCGGCGCTGGGTCGATGGTCAATTGCGCCAATCAGGACGCCGCCAGGCGAGTCTGGATCCATTCCACGAAGGCCCGCACCTTGGGCACCGCCGCGGCGTGCTCGGGGTACGCCAGGTAATAGCCGCTGCGGCTGGCCAGGCCGTGCTCCCAGGCGATCACCAGCTTGCCCTCGTCCAGTTCCTCCGCCACCAGGAAGCGCGGCAGCAGCGCCACGCCGCAACCGGCCTGCGCGGCGCGGATGCACATGTAGAAGGTGTCGAAGCGCGGACCGTGGTAGCTGTGTTCGTTGCGCTTGCCCAGGCTCTGGAACCACTCGTGCCAGGCCTCCGGGCGGGTGGCGTTCTGCAGCAGGACCAGTTCGGCCAACTGGGTCGGGTCTTTCAGCGGCTGCTCCGGCAGGATGGCCGGCGAGCACACTGGCACCATTTCCTCGCCGAACAGATGCAGGCATTCCGCGCCGGGCAGGGTGCCCGCGCCGAAGAAGAAGGCAATGTCGCAGCGCGATTGCAGCAGGTCGCTGGGTTCCAGCTCCTGGCGCAGGTCCAGGTGGATGTTCGGGTGGCGGTGGCGCCAGCCATTGAGGCGCGGGATCAGCCAGCGCGCGCCGAAGGTGGGCGGTGTCGCCACTCGCAGGACCTCAGTCTCGCCGCCGTAGGAGAGCAGGTAGTGGGTGGACATCTCCACCTGGGTGAGGATCTTGCGCACCTCCTGCAGGTACAGCTCGCCCGCCGGGGTCAACTGCAGGCGCCGGCGCACGCGGCGGAACAGCAGGTGCTGGAGCATCTCTTCCAGCTGTGCCACCTGTTTGCTGACCGCGCTCTGGGTCAGGTTCAGCTCCTCCGAGGCGCGGGTGAAGCTCAGGTGCCGGGCGACGGCCTCGAAGCATTGCAGGGCGGTCATGGACGGCAGGTGGCGTTTGCTCAGCATGGCGGGCAGTTCATGAATTTACGGAATGATGTGCATAGGAAACGTCGTTTGTTGTGCCTCGGCAAGCCGTTTATTACTGCTGGCATTCCATTAGGTCATCTGAATCACCTGATCCGAAACAAACAGGAGTCCGCATGATTTCCGCACTGCTCGAATCCCTCGGCGTCGACGCTCGCCTCTACACCGGTGGCGATCAGGTCATCCATACCCCCATCGACGGCAGCCGCCTGGGCGCGGTGCGTCTGGAAAGCGCCGCCGAGGTGGAGCAGAAGATCGGCCGCGCCGCCCATGCCTTCGAAGCCTGGCGCAAGGTGCCGGCGCCGCGTCGTGGCGAGCTGGTACGGTTGTTCGGCGAGGAGCTGCGGGCGAGCAAGGCGGCTCTGGGCGAACTGGTGTCCTGGGAGGCCGGCAAGATCACCCAGGAAGGCCTGGGTGAAGTGCAGGAGATGATCGACATCTGCGACTTCGCCGTCGGCCTGTCGCGCCAGCTCTACGGCCTGACCATCGCCTCCGAGCGCCCCGGTCACCACATGCGCGAAACCTGGCATCCGCTGGGCGTGGTCGGGGTGATCAGCGCCTTCAACTTCCCTGTCGCCGTGTGGTCGTGGAATACCGCGCTGGCGCTGGTCTGCGGCAACTCGGTGGTGTGGAAGCCGTCGGAGAAGACCCCGCTCACCGCGCTGGCCTGCCAGGCGTTGTTCGAGCGCGCGCTGAAGAAGTTCGGCGACGCACCGGCGCACCTGAGCCAGGTGGTGATCGGCGACCGCAGCGCCGGTGAGGCGCTGGTGGACGATGTCCGTGTCGCCCTGGTCAGCGCCACCGGCAGCACCCGCATGGGCCGCGAAGTAGGCCCACGCGTGGCGGCGCGCTTCGGCCGCAGCATTCTCGAACTGGGCGGCAACAACGCCATGATCCTGACCCCCAGCGCCGATCTGGACATGGCCGTGCGCGCCATCCTGTTCAGCGCCGTCGGCACCGCCGGCCAGCGTTGCACCACCCTGCGCCGGCTGATCGCGCACAAGTCGGTGAAGGACGAGATCGTCAGCCGCCTGAAGGCCGCCTATTCCAAGGTGCGTATCGGCCATCCGCTGGAAGGCAACCTGGTCGGCCCGCTGATCGACGAGCGCAGCTTCCTGGCCATGCAGGGCGCGCTGGAGCAGGCGCGCGGGGAGGGCGGCGTGGTGTTCGGCGGCGAGCGTCAACTGGCCGACCGCTACCCGAACGCCTACTACGTGTCGCCGGCCATTGCCGAAATGCCGGAGCAGAGCGACGTGGTGCGCCACGAGACCTTCGCGCCGATCCTCTATGTGGTGCCCTACGAGCACTTCGAAGAGGCGGTGGCGCTGAACAATGCCGTGCCCCAGGGCCTGTCGTCCTGCATCTTCACCACCGACCTGCGCGAGGCCGAGGCCTTCCTCTCGGCGGTGGGCAGCGACTGCGGCATCGCCAACGTCAACATCGGCCCCAGCGGCGCGGAAATCGGCGGCGCCTTCGGTGGCGAGAAGGAAACCGGCGGTGGCCGTGAGTCCGGCTCCGATGCCTGGAAGGGCTATATGCGCCGGCAGACCAACACCGTGAACTATTCGCGGGAATTGCCGCTGGCCCAGGGCATAGTCTTCGACTGAGTTTGCTCTTCGTAGGAGCGAGCTTGCTCGCGAACGGAGTCCGGTTGGGCTTCAGCGTTATGCGGTTCGCGAGCAAGCTCGCTCCTACACAAAGCCCTCGGCTCGCAGCAATAGGGGCTTGCAGTACAGAGTCATTCACAAAGGTTCGCGTAGAAGGATCGCTGGATGTCGCTTCGCCAAGAGTGTCTGTGGGAATACCTGACCCCCGAACGTCCGGAAGCTCCGATGCTGCGGGGGGATCGCAAGGTCGACGTGTGTGTCGTCGGCGCCGGGATCACCGGCCTGTCCGCCGCGCTTCATCTGCTGGAAAAGGACCAGACGGTCTGTGTGCTCGACGCCCACGCCACTGGGCATGGTGGCTCCGGGCGCAACGTCGGGCTGGTCAACGCTGGTTTGTGGATTCCCCCGGACGAGATCGAGGCGGGCATGGGCGCGGAGGTGGGCCAGCGGGTCAACCACATGCTCGGCAACGCGCCATCCCTGGTGTTCTCCCTGATAGACAAGTACGGCATCGCCTGCCAGGCGCGCCGCGAAGGCACCCTGCACATGGCGCACAACGCCCGCGGCCTGGCGGATCTACGCAGCCGCTGCGAGCAGTGGAGCCGTCGCGGGGCGCCCGTCGAGCTGCTGACCGGCGCCGAGTGCGAACAGGCCTGCGGCACCGACAAGATCGCCGGCGCGCTGCTCGACCGCCGCGCCGGCACCCTCAACCCGATGGCCTACGTCAGCGGCCTGGCCCGCGCGGTGGTGGGGCTCGGCGGCGAGCTGTACCACCATTCCCCGGTGGTCGGGCTGGTGCGCGTGGGCAACGCCTGGAACGTGATCACCCAGGGCGGCGTGGTCACCGCCGAACAGGTGGTGATCGCCTCCAGCGCGTACACCGAAGGCGAGTGGACCGAGCTGCGCCGCACCTTCTTCCCCGGCTACTACTACCAGGTCGCCTCGCGTCCGCTGGAGGGCGCCGAGGCCGCGCGCATCCTGCCGGGCGGGCAGGGCTCTTGGGATACCCGCCAGGTGCTCAGCAGCATCCGCCGCGATGCCGATGGTCGCCTGCTGCTCGGCAGCCTCGGCAAGGGCACCGGTAAGCCGGCGTGGTTCCTGAAAAGCTGGGCTGACCGCATCCAGCAGCACTACTTCCCCAAGCTGGGCAAGGTGGAATGGGAGTTCACCTGGACCGGCTGCATCGACTTCACCCCCGACCACCTCATGCGCCTGTTCGAGCCGGCGCCGGGGCTGGTCGCCATGAGCGGCTACAACGGCCGCGGCGTCACCACCGGCACGGTGGTGGGCAAGGCCTTCGCCGACTTCCTGCTGGGCGGTGACGCCAGCGTGCTGCCGATGCCGCTACGGCCGATGGAGGAGATTTCCGCCGCTGGCCTGCGTAGTCGTCTCTACGAAGCGGGCTTCTCGCTCTACCACGCCGGGCAGTGCCTGCGGGTGGTGATCTGAGCCCGGCGATGCGTGGGCGGGGGCCTCCCGCCGCGTCTGCCCCAACGTTCGCTGCACTTTGGACTAGCCTCTTACTGGTGCGTTACCCCGACGGGTCTGCACCGCGGATGTGCAGTTCGGTGACAGCGATGGTTACGGATGGGGTTGCGCCTGTGGTGGCTGGATGTGTCAGCCCACGGGAAGGAGGGTTGCGCCTTTTCGATTGAGTGGTTGCACCTTCGGTTTTCGATGGGTTGCACGTGTCTAACACTGATGCCCGCCAGCTCTGGCTGTTTTTGCTGTAGGACTTGGTTAATAACAAAAACGAATGGCACGCGGCTTGCTGTCGATAAGTCGCCAACATTAGTTCGTGCGCCATTACAAAAACCCTCAGGAGCAAAACTCCATGTCGCAGAAGATTTTCAGAAAAGGCTTTCTGGCCCTGGCGGTAACCACCGCGCTGGGCATGTCTTCCTTTGTAGAGGCTGATGTCGTTATCGGGGTCGCAGGGCCGCACACCGGGGCGAACGCCTCGTTCGGCGAACAGTACTGGCGGGGGGCTACCGAGGCCGCCAACGCGATCAACGCCGCCGGTGGCGTGAACGGGGAGAAGATCAAGCTGGTGAAGGCCGACGACGCCTGCGAGCCCAAGCAGGCCGTGGCAGTCGCCAACCGCCTGGTCGACCAGGACAAGGCCATCGCCGTGGTCGGTCACTTCTGCTCCTCCAATACCATCCCCGCCTCCGAGGTGTATGACGAGGCCGGCATCATCGCCATCACCCCCGGCTCGACCAACCCGAAGGTGACCGAGCGCGGCCTCACCGGCATGTTCCGCATGTGCGGTCGTGACGACCAGCAGGGCATCGTCGCCGGCAACTACATCGTCAACGTGCTGAAGGCCAAGAAGGTCGCGGTGATCCACGACAAGGACACCTACGGCCAGGGTCTGGCGGATGCGACCAAGGCGCAGCTGAACAAGCTGGGTGTCAAGGAAGTTCTCTACGAGGGCCTGACCCGCGGCGAGAAGGACTTCAACGCCCTGGTCACCAAGATCCGTGCCTCGGGCGCGGAAGTGGTGTTCTTCGGCGGCTTGCACCCGGAAGCCGGCCCGCTGGTACGGCAGATGCGCGAGCAGGGCCTGACTACCGTGTTCTTCTCCGATGACGGCATCGTCACCGACGAGCTGGTCACCACCGCCGGCGGCCCGCAGTACACCAAGGGCGTGCTGATGACCTTCGGTGCCGATCCGCGCCTGATCCCGGACGGCAAGGCCGTGGTGGACAAGTTCCGCGCCGGCGGCTTCGAGCCGGAAGGCTACACCCTGTATGCCTACGCCTCGGTCCAGGCGCTCGCCGCCGCCTTCAACGGCGCCGGCAAGAACGATCCCCAGGCGGCCAGCAAGTGGCTGCACACCAACCCGGTGCAAACCGTGATGGGCAAGAAGGAGTGGGACGAGAAGGGCGACCTGAAGGTCTCCGACTACGTCGTCTACCAGTGGGACGACAAGGGCAAATACCACCAGTTGGAAAAACAGAAGTAAGCGTCCGGACGCTGCCCTGGCTCCACCACGTACCGGCCGGGCCCTGCGGGGTCCGGTCGGTGACGGGCGCGCCCGAACAGCATCCATGCACCCGCTCCGACCTGCCGGCGCCGCCACGAGCGGTGCCGGCATCCCCGCAGGTCGGCGCTCGCCCGGCGACGGTCACGAGCCGTTCAGCCCGCTTGCCGCCCGCCTTCCCTGCCCTGTCTGTGTGAGTACCCAATCGTGGACGGTATCTTTCTCCAGCAAATGATCAACGGGCTGACCCTCGGGTCGGTCTACGGCCTGATCGCCATCGGCTACACGATGGTTTACGGCATCATCGGCATGATCAACTTCGCCCACGGCGAGGTGTACATGATCTCCGCCTATCTTTCGGCCATCGCCCTGGCGCTGCTGACCTTCTTCGGCCTCGAGTCCTTCCCGCTGCTGATCCTCGGCACCCTGGTCTTCACCATCTGCATCACCGGCCTGTACGGCTGGGTGATCGAGCGCATCGCCTACAAGCCACTGCGCAACTCCACGCGCCTGGCGCCGCTGATCTCGGCCATCGGCATGTCGCTGATCCTGCAGAACTACGTGCAGCTGTCCCAGGGCCCGCGCCAGCAAGGCGTGCCGACCCTGCTCGACGGCGCGCTGAAGTTCCACGTCGGCGAAGGCTTCGTGCAACTGACCTACACCAAGGTGTTCATCCTCATCGCCGCCTTCGTCGGCATGGCCGTGCTGACCTATGTGATCCAGTACACCAAGCTCGGGCGCATGTGCCGTGCCACCCAGCAGGACCGCAAGATGGCCTCGATCCTGGGGATCAACACCGACCGGGTGATCTCCTACGTGTTCGTCATCGGCGCCGCCATGGCCGCGCTGGCCGGCGTGCTGATCACCATGAACTACGGCACCTTCGACTTCTATGCCGGCTTCATCATCGGCATCAAGGCGTTCACCGCCGCGGTGCTCGGCGGCATCGGCTCGCTGCCCGGCGCCATGCTCGGCGGCCTGATCCTCGGTGTGGCCGAGGCGCAGTTCTCCGGGATGATCAACACCGACTTCAAGGATGTGTTCGCCTTCGGCCTGCTGGTGACCATCCTGATCTTCCGACCGCAAGGGCTCCTGGGTCGTCCCCAGGTATCGAAGGTGTGAGCATGATGGCCGCTACCCAGACCACCGCCGCGCCGAAGACCGCGCGCATCGATATCAAGAAGAGCCTCGTCGACACCGTGCTCGCCGGGCTGATCGCCCTGGTGGTGTTCGGTCCCATCGTCGGCGTGGTGCTCGATGGCTACAGCTTCAACCTCGAACCGGTTCGCCTGGCCTGGATGGTCGGTGCAGTCATGATCGGCCGCCTGCTGCTCAGCTTGTACCTGCAGACCCCGGCCGGCGTGCGCGTGATGGAGCGCTTCGAAACCTCCGACTCGGGCATCACCGTACTGCAGCCGGGCTACAAGACCCGTCTGCGCTGGATCGTCCCGCTGCTGATCGTCGCCGCGGTGATCTTCCCGTTCTTCGCCAGCAAGTACCTGCTCACCGTGATAATCCTCGGCTTGATCTACGTACTGCTGGGCCTGGGGTTGAACATCGTGGTCGGCCTCGCCGGGCTGCTCGACCTCGGCTATGTGGCCTTCTACGCCATCGGCGCCTACGGCCTCGCGCTGGGTTACCACTACCTCGGCCTGGGCTTCTGGACGGTGCTGCCGCTGGCGGCCATCACCGCCGCGATGGCGGGCGCGCTGCTGGGCTTCCCGGTGCTGAGGATGCACGGTGACTACCTGGCCATCGTGACCCTGGGCTTCGGCGAGATCATCCGCCTGATCCTCAACAACTGGCTGTCCTTCACCGGCGGCCCGAACGGCATGCCGGTGCCCTCGCCGACCATCTTCGGCCTGGAGTTCGGCCGCCGGGCGAAGGAGGGCGGCACGCCGATCCACGAATTCCTCGGCATCGACTACAACCAGAACCTCAAGTTCGTGTTCATCTACGCGGTGCTGTTCGTGGTGGTGCTGCTGGTGCTGTACATCAAGCACCGGCTGACCCGCATGCCGGTCGGCCGCGCCTGGGAAGCGCTGCGCGAGGACGAGATCGCCTGCCGCGCCATGGGCCTGAACCACGTGCTGGTGAAACTCTCGGCGTTCATGCTCGGCGCCTCCACCGCGGGCCTGGCGGGCGTGTTCTTCGCCAGCTACCAGGGCTTCGTCAACCCGTCGTCGTTCACCTTCTTCGAGTCGGCGCTGATCCTCGCCATCGTGGTGCTCGGTGGCATGGGCTCCACCGTGGGCGTGGTGATCGCCGCCTTCGTCCTCACCGTGGCGCCGGAGCTGCTGCGCAGCTTCGCCGACTACCGGGTGCTGCTGTTCGGCATCCTCATGGTGCTGATGATGATCTGGCGACCGCGCGGGCTGATCCGCATCAGCCGCACCGGCTTTGCCGTACGCAAGGGGGTGGCGCCATGAGCGGTGACAAGATCCTCAGCGTCGAGCACCTGATGATGCACTTCGGTGGCATCAAGGCGCTCAACGACGTCAACCTCGACGTGGAGCGCGGCTCCATCACCGCGCTGATCGGCCCCAACGGCGCGGGCAAGACCACGGTGTTCAACTGCCTGACCGGCTTCTACAAGGCCACCGGCGGCAACATCCTGCTCAACACCCAGGGCCGCACCACGGACGTGATCAAGGTGCTCGGCCAGCCCTTCCAGGCCGCCGACTTCGTCAACCCGGCGCAGTTCGGCAACCGCGTCTTCTACAAGATGTTCGGCGGCACCCACCTGGTGAACCGCGCGGGGCTGGCGCGCACCTTCCAGAACATCCGGCTGTTCCGCGAGATGTCGGTGGTGGAGAACCTGCTGGTGGCTCAGCACATGTTCGTCAACCGCAATCTCATCGCCGGCGTGCTCAACACCCCCGGCTACCGTCGCGCGGAAAGCGAGGCGCTGGACCACGCCTTCTACTGGCTGGAAGTGGTGGACCTGGTGGACTGCGCCAACCGCCTGGCCGGCGAGATGTCCTACGGGCAGCAGCGCCGCCTGGAGATCGCCCGCGCCATGTGCACCCGGCCCGAGCTGATCTGCCTCGACGAACCCGCCGCCGGCCTCAACCCGGCGGAAACCCAGGCCCTGGCGCGCATCGTCCGCTACCTGCGCGACCACCACGGCATCACCGTGCTGCTGATCGAGCACGACATGGGCATGGTGATGAACATCTCCGACCACATCATCGTGCTCGACCACGGCGTGGTCATCGCCCGTGGCGCACCGGACGAGATTCGCCACAACGACAAGGTAATCGCCGCCTATCTCGGCGCGGACGAAGAGGAGCTGGTATGACGGCGCCGATGTTGGAGTTCCGTGATGTGGATGTGTTCTACGGGCCGATCCAGGCGCTGAAGAAAGTCTCGCTGACCGTCAACGAAGGGGAAACCGTGGCGCTGATCGGCGCTAACGGCGCAGGCAAGTCCACGCTCTTGATGTCGATCTTCGGCCAGCCGCGCGCGGCTGCGGGGGGGATCTTCTACAAGGGCCAGGACATCCGCCACAAGTCGGCGCACTACGTGGCCTCCAACGGCATCGCGCAGTCGCCGGAGGGACGCCGGGTGTTCCCCGACATGACGGTGGAGGAGAACCTGTTGATGGGCACCATTCCCATCGGCATGGACCACGCCCAGGAGGACATGGAGCGCATGTTCGACCTGTTCCCGCGCCTGAAGGAGCGACGCAACCAGCGCGCCATGACCATGTCCGGCGGTGAGCAGCAGATGCTCGCCATCGCCCGTGCGTTGATGAGTCGGCCCAAGCTGCTGCTGCTCGACGAGCCCTCGCTGGGCCTGGCACCCATCGTGGTCAAGCAGATCTTCCAGACCCTGCGGGAACTGGCGAAGAGCGGCATGACCCTGTTCCTCGTGGAGCAGAACGCCAACCATGCGCTGAAGCTGTCGGACCGTGGCTACGTGATGGTCAACGGCGAGATCCGCCTGAGCGGCACCGGCGCGGAGCTGCTGGGCAACCAGGAGGTTCGCAACGCTTACCTCGGCGGGCACTGACGCCTGTTGCTCTTCGTAGGAGTGAGCTTGCTCGCGAACATCTCCGCAGCGGGGCTTGTTCGCGAGCGAGCTCGCTCCTACAGGTTATCCCCTGCTTCCTGAAGAGGAGCTTTCATGCAAGACCTCCGCTTCCTCACCAACGCCGACGTCGCCGAACGACTGAGTTATCCCCAACTGATCGAAGCCCTGCGCATCGGCCTTGCCGGCGACTGCGAAGCCCCCGTGCGAGGCTGCCATGCGCTGCCAGACAACGCTTCGCTGCTGACCATGCCCGTCTGGCGGCCGGGGCAGGACATCGGCGTCAAGCTAGTCACCGTGTTCCCCGGCAACGGCGCGAAGAACCTGCCGGCGGTGGCTGCGCTGTTCTGCCTGTTCGATGGCCAGACCGGCCGTCCGCTGGCGATGCTCGAAGCCTCCGAGCTGACCGCCCGGCGCACCGCCTGTACCTCGGCGCTGGCCGCCGACTACCTGGTGCGCCGCGATGCGCGCAGGCTGCTGATCGTCGGCAGCGGCACCCTGGCGCCGCACATGGTCCGCGCCCACTGCTCTGTGCGCGAGTACGAAGACATCGCCATCTGGGGCCGTCATGACGACAAGGTGAAGGCCCTGGTGAAGCGCCTGCAGGACGAAGGCTATCCCGTCCATGCCTGCGCCGACCTGCGCGGCGCTGTCGCGGCGGCGGACTGCATCAGCTGCGTCACCACCTCCCGCGAGCCCATCGTGCTCGGCGAATGGCTGCGCTCGGGCTGCCACCTCGACCTGGTCGGCGCCTTCCTGCCGTCCATGCGCGAAACCGACAACGAAGCCGTGCGTCGCGCGCGCATCGTGGTCGACACTCGCGAAGGCGCGCTGGAGGAGGCCGGCGACCTGCTGATTCCCATGGGCGAAGGCGTGATCGACGAAGGCGCCATCCACAGCCAGCTGTCCGACCTGCTGCAAGGGCGCGGCGCGCGCCGGGACGACAGCGAGATCACCCTGTTCAAATCCGTGGGTTATGCACTGGAAGACCTGATTGCGGCGCGGCTTCTGGTGCATTGAGGTTGTCCAGAAAATCTGTGGGCCGGCCTGTGGATAAGGTTTGGGCGAATCCTTGCAGGCCCCATTCCCAGGGGCTCCGCAAGGACCGGCTGATTTCTGCTCGATCGCCCTGAAATGCTGTATGGATGGACAGTTTCGGCTTTCCGGAAAAGTTCCCGAGAGCGCCCGGTTGTCCACGCCTGCCGTTGAAAGACTTGTGGATAACCTTGGGAAGAACTTCTCCGGCGCAGGGCTGGTGCGGGTTGCGGCGCGGCGTTCGAAATTCGTCCAGCGAAAATGCGCCGCCACGCTTGCCCACAGAATCCGTGGAGCAGCCTGTGGACAAGGTGGGAGCAAGTGCGAGCGGCCCCGCAGTGACGGGGCTTTCGGCCAGCTGTGCGGGTTTTATCCAGCGCTGCTGTAGCGCAACGGGGCGCGACTGGACTGTTATCCTGCAAGACACCGACAAGAACGCGCCCACCATGACACGCCGGCACCGACCGGCGGAACGAGGGCCAACCATGAGGATTCCCCGATGACTTCCACCCTGTTCATTACCGGCGCCACCTCCGGCTTTGGCGAGGCCTGTGCGCGCCGCTTCGCCCGCGATGGCTGGTCGCTGGTGATCACCGGCCGTCGCGAGGAGCGCCTGAACGCGCTGGCGCAGGAACTCTCGGCGCAGACCGAGGTGCTGCCGCTGGTGCTCGACGTGCGTGACCGCGCGGCGATGACCGCGGCGGTGGACAGCCTGCCGGAGAAGTTCGCCAAGCTGCGTGGCCTGATCAACAACGCCGGCCTCGCCCTGGGCGCTGACCCGGCACAGGACTGCTCCCTGGATGACTGGGACACCATGGTGGACACCAACGTCAAAGGCCTGATGTATGCCACCCGCCTGCTGCTGCCGCGCCTGATCGCCTATGGCCGCGGCGCGAGCATCCTCAACCTCGGCTCGGTGGCCGGTCACTGGCCCTATCCGGGCGGCCACGTCTACGGCGCCACCAAGGCCTTCGTCGAGCAGTTCTCCCTGAACCTGCGCTGCGACCTGCAAGGCACCGGCGTACGCGTCACTAATCTCGAACCCGGCATGTGTGAGAGCGAGTTCTCCCTGGTGCGCTTCGGTGGCGACCAGGCGAAGTACGACAAGACCTACGCCGGCGCCGAACCGATCCAGTCCGAGGACATCGCCGAGACCATCCACTGGATCATGAACCAGCCGCCGCACATCAACATCAACACGCTGGAAATCATGCCCGTGAGCCAGGCCTGGGCGGGGTTCTCGGTGCATCGTAAAGGGTGATGTATGGTCGGGTAACCGTCGCACTCAGGGGGGGCGTGCCGGGATTTCTCCCTCACCCCAGCCCTCTCCCAGAGGGAGAGGGGGCCGTCTGAGCCGGCTGACACCGAGGCTTCATCCTGCACCAAACTGTCTTCTCTCCTTCTGGGAGAGGGAGCTGTCCGTACCGGCTGACGCCGAGGTTTCAACCCGCGCCGAACGGTCCCCTCTCCCGCTTGCGGGAGAGGGTTAGGGTGAGGGGCTCTTGATCTTGTAGGAGCGTCAGCCGGCGAGCAGCCAGGCGCCGGCGCCTGCCGAGGCCAAGCCTGCGAAACGTACCAGCGGCGCCGCGGCCTGCGGCAGCAGGCGAACCAGGCCATAACCCGCCGCATGCAGCGCGGCGGTCGCGCCAACGAAGCCGGCGGCATACAGCCACGGGCTGCTCAGGTCCGGCAGTTCCAGCCCGTGCGCCACCCCGTGGGCGAGGGCGAACAGCGCCGTCGCGCCCATCGCCAGCAACAGCGGCGGACGCACCGCCAGCGCCACGCACAGGCCCAGCGCCAGTACCGAAGCGGCAATGCCGGTCTCCATGAACGGGACCTGCAGCCCCTCGAAGCCGAGCAGCCCGCCGACCAGCATGGCCGCGACGAAGGTGCACGGCAGCGCCAGTCGCGCCGCGCCATGCTGCTGCGCTGCCCAGAGGCCGACGGCGAACATCGCCAGCAAGTGATCGAGACCGGTGATGGGATGGGCGAGGCCGGCGATCAGGCCGTGGTCGCCGTGTCCGGGATGGGCGAAGGCCACCGCCGGGGTGAGGAACAGCGCGATGCTGCAGAGGGCTTTGCGCAGGCTCATGGTGTAGCTCCTTGGTCTTGTAATCGTCGGTCGTGGGGCGCGATCAGGCGGCGATCAGCAGGCCCTGGCGCTCGATGAAGGTGATGATCTCGGCCAGGCCCTGGCCGGTCTTCTGGTTGCTGAACACGAAGGGCTTGTCGCCGCGCATGCGCGTGGCGTCCTGGTCCATCACCTCCAGCGAGGCGCCCACCAGCGGGGCCAGGTCGATCTTGTTGATCACCAGCAGGTCGGACTTGCAGATGCCCGGCCCGCCCTTGCGCGGGATCTTGTCGCCGGCGGACACGTCGATCACGTACAGCGTCAGGTCCGACAGCTCGGGGCTGAAGGTCGCCGACAGGTTGTCGCCGCCGGACTCCACCAGGATCAGGTCCAGCCCGGGGAAGCGGCGGTTGAGCTGGTCCACGGCTTCCAGGTTGATCGAGGCGTCCTCGCGGATTGCCGTATGCGGGCAGCCGCCGGTTTCCACGCCGATGATCCGCTCCGGCTCCAGGGCCTCGTTGCGTACCAGGAACTGCGCATCCTCCTGGGTGTAGATGTCGTTGGTGACCACGGCGATGTTGTAGCGCTGGCGCAGGGCGCGGCACAGCGCCAGGGTCAGGGCGGTCTTGCCGGAGCCCACCGGGCCGCCGATGCCGACGCGAAGAGGTTGAGAGTTCATGGCAGTTCTCCTAGGAGCGGAACAGACGGCTGTATTGGGTTTCGTGGTTCATGCTGGCCAGCGCCAGGCCGAAGGGCGCGCCGCCCGCCGGCGGGTTGGCGAGTGCGCTGCGGCAGGCCTGGTCGAGGTCGGGGAGCAATTGCGAGGTGAGCTTCTGCGCGGCCAGTTGGCCCAGCGGCAGGGTCTTCATCAGCACCGCCAGCTGGTTCTCCAGCCAGCTCCACAGCCAGGCGCCCAGGGCTTGCTCCGGGGACAGCCCCCAGGCGCGGGCGGCCAGCGCCCAGGCGGCGGCGAAGGAGGGCTCGACTTGCGCCGCGAGCCACTGGCGCGCGGGCTGGTCCAGCTCGGGCAGGGCTTCGAGCAACTGGCCGAGGGAGAAGCCCATCTGCCGGTTCTCCAGGCCCAGCTCGCGGGTCTCGCGGCTGGCGCGGTGACGCTCGGCGGCGTCGCGCAGGGCTTCCCAGTCGGCGGCTTGCGCGGCGCGCAGCAGTTCGGCCAGTAGCGGGCCTTCGAAGCGCGCGAGGTTCAGCTGCAGTTGATCGGCAAGCCAGGTGTGGGCGGCGTCGGCGTCCTTCACCTGGCCCTGCTCGATGGCGCTTTCCAGGCCCTGGGAATAGCTGTAGCCGCCGATGGGCAGCTGCGGGCTGGCCAGGCGCAGCAGTGACCAGAGTCTTGAAAGCTCAACCATGACGGCAGGACTTCACAAGCGCAACGCACGGTGCCCTCTCCCTGAGGGAGAGGGCTGGGGTGAGGGGGATGCGCTGGCGCAAAGTCACACGCGCACACCGAACTGGTGCAGCTTCGGCGCGTAGTTGAACTCTTCCTCGCCATGGTGCGAGTGGTGATGTCCGCCGCCGTAGGCGCCGTGCTCGGGCTGGAAGGGCGCCTCGATGGCCTCCACCGTGGCGCCGAGCTGGTCGAGCATGGCCTTGAGCACATAGTCGTCGAGCAGGCGCAGCCAGCCCTCGCCGACCTGCAGCGCGACATGGCGGTTGCCCAGGTGATAGGCCGCGCGGTTCAGCTCGCGGGCATTGGCGCAGGTCACGTGGAGGAGCTTTTCCGGCGCCGCGCAGACACGCACCACGCGGCCATCGTTGGCCAGCAGGCATTCGCCATCCGCCAGCGGCGCTTGGCCGCGTTCGAGGAACAGGCCGACGTCTTCACCGGCGCTGGTGAGGCAGCGCAGGCGGCTCTTGCTGCGTGCCTCGTAGTTCAGGCGCAGTTCGGCGTCCCAGTGTTCTCGGGGTTCGGTGCGTTGGTGGATGACCAGCATGGCAGCGTCCGGCAGTAGCAATGGCGGTGCTACAGCAAGGGGCTTGCCAGTGTGGCTAGCAGTCAGGACTGGCGCGGCCTGGAGCGCTTGTCCGAACGATCAGGAATGGCGTGCGCGCCCGACGATGGTGCGCACCGTTTTCGTGCGCACCAAGGCGGGGCGATGCGGATCTTTGTAGGAGCGAGCTTGCTCGCGAACAAATTCTGCAGTGAGGCGGTTCGCGAGCAAGCTCGCTCCTACAGGTCGGGCAGGGTGCGAAGGGCGGTCTGGCTCAGGGCCTTGAGCCGATCCCCGTCCAGTGCTTGGCGCCGATCATGATGAAACGCAGCTGCTGGGTCACCTTGGCCTCGGGCGACAGGTGCGTCGGCAGCGAGTCGGCTGGCGGGTCGATCAGCTCGGGCAGGGTGGCGAACACCGTCTTCACCACCAGGTCGGCGATCACATCGATGTCCTGCGCCTGCAGGTGCGGCAGCTTGTTCAGCAGCGCGAGGTCGGCGGCGAGGTCGTCGGTGATGCGCTGGCGCAGTTCACCTACGGCCTGGCGGATCGGCAGCGAGCCGCCGTACTGCTCGCGGGCGAGGAAGAGGAACTGGGTGCGGTTGGCGCTGACCGCGTCGAGGAAGATGCGTACCGAGGCTTCGATCACACCCCCCAGCTCGAACTCGTTGCGCCGCACCACGCGCAGGGTCTGGCGGAAGGTCTCGTCGACATCCGCCACCAGTGCAAGGCCGAGCTGGTCCATGTCGGTGAAATGCCGGTAGAAACCCGCCGGTACGATCCCCGCCGTCTTCGCCACTTCCCGCAGGCTCAGGCTGCCGAAGCCGCGACCGCTGTCCATCAGGCTTCGGGCCGCATCCATCAGGGCCTGGCGGGTCTGTTGTTTCTGTTCGG
This sequence comes from Pseudomonas sp. PSE14, assembly GCF_029203285.1. Taxonomy (NCBI): domain Bacteria; kingdom Pseudomonadati; phylum Pseudomonadota; class Gammaproteobacteria; order Pseudomonadales; family Pseudomonadaceae; genus Pseudomonas; species Pseudomonas sp. PSE14. The sequence continues at coordinate 5,200,770 of NZ_CP115669.1, read as the reverse complement.
CGCGGGGAGTGGACATACGGCGATGCGATCCATGGCGAGTGCAAGGGCGCAGGCACTCTAGCAAATGCCGGTCAGCGCCGGGGGAGTTCCTGTGCAAAACAGTGAACACATGTTGACTGAAATCTGCCGTGCATGCGATTTTAGTGAACATCTGTTTACTGTTCGGTGCCGTTCATGTCGATCCTCCCTTTCGCCGGTTTGCGCCTGCTCCGGCCGCTGCTCGTGCCATTGCATGCCCTGGTGCGTGGCCGGTGGCTGCGCGAGTCGGATGTCGATGCCGTGCTGCGTGTGCTCAACACCGGTTGGGCACTGGACCGGGTGTACGCTCGGGTCGAGGCGCGGCAGTGGGTGGCGGAAGACATGCTCGAACTGCGCCTGCGTCCGAACGCCCACTGGCGTGGTGCGCGGCCTGGCCAGCACGTGCAGCTGTACATCGAGCGCGGCGGCGTGCGTTGCAGCCGCAGCTACAGCCTGACCCGCATCGCCGCGGACGGCTGCCTGGAGTTCGCGGTGAAGCTGCAGCCCGGTGGCCGCGTGTCCTCCTACCTGCTGCACCAACTGGCGGTGGGCGAGGTGCTGGAGCTGGGCCGCCCGGACGGCGAGCTGAGCTGGCCTCAGGACGGGCAGGGCGTGTTGTTGCTGGCGGCGGGCAGCGGGCTGACGCCTTTGCTCGGCCTGCTGCGCGAGGCACTGGCGCGTGGCTACAACGGGCCGGTGACGCTGCTGCATTACGTTCGCGAACGCGGCCAGCGAGCGTTCGTCGCCGCGTTGGAGACGCTGGCGCGGCAGTACCCAAACCTCGAACTGCGCTGGGTCCTGAGTGGCGATGCCCTAGCTGATGGCGAGCTGCGCGGGCGTTTTCACCCCGGACATGTCGAGGGACTGGGCGACCGCCATGTGCTGGCCTGCGGCCCCGGCGGCTTCGTCGACAGCGTGCGCCAGGCGCTCGGCGCGAGTAGCCGCAGTCTTCAGGTGGAAAGCTTCAGCCCGCCGAGCTGGGACGAGGACGAGCCGGCGCGGTCGGTGAACCTGCATTTTGCCCGCAGCGCACTGGAGGTTACCGGCGACAGCCGCCGCAGCCTGCTGGAGCAGGCCGAGGCCAGCGGCCTGCGTCCGGCCCATGGCTGCCGGCAGGGCGTCTGCGCCAGCTGCACCTGCACCCTGGTCAGCGGCTGCGTGCGTGACCTGCGTAGCGGCGAGCTGTTCAGCGAACCGGGCCAGCCCATTCGTATCTGCGTCAGCGCGCCCCAGGGCGACCTGACCGTCGACCTCTGATCTCCGGAAAAATCCCCATGCGCGACGACCGCGAACTATCCGCCGCTGAGCTGGCGGCCTTCGGTGCCGAACTGGACGCCCTGCGCCAGCACACCCTGCACGCCCTGGGCGAGAGCGACGCCCGCTACATCCGCCGCATCCGCGCGGCGGTGCGCTTCTGCTGCTGGAGCGGCCGTGCGCTGCTGATGGCCGGCTGGTTCCCGCCCACCTGGCTGCTCGGCACGTTCCTGCTCGGGCTGGGCAAGATCCTGGAGAACATGGAGCTGGGCCATAACGTCATGCATGGCCAGTACGACTGGATGAACGACCCGGAATTCGCCGGACGCGCCTATGAGTGGGACATCGTCGGGCCTGCGGACTTCTGGCGGCACACGCACAACCACATCCACCACACCTACACCAACGTGCTGGGCAAGGACGACGACGTCGGCTACGGCGTGGTGCGCCTGTTCCCCGAGCAGAAGTGGAAGCCCTTCTACCGCTGGCAGCCGCTGTGGGTGGCGATCCAGGCGCTGCTGTTCCAGTACGCCGTGGCCATCCAGCACCTGCGCCTGGACAAGTACCTGAAAGGCCGCATGAGCCGGGACGAGCTGCGCCCGCTGCTGCGCCAGTTCAACGCCAAGGTGCTGCGCCAGTGGCTCAAGGATTACGCGGTGTTCCCGCTGCTGGGGCTGTTCACCGGGGCCTTCGGCGCGGTGCTGCTGGGCAACGTGATCGCCAACCTGATGCGCAACCTGTGGACCTTCACGGTGATCTTCTGCGGTCATTTCACCGAGAAGGCCGCGGTGTTCCCGCCGCAGGTGCTGGAGAACGAGACGCGCGGCCACTGGTACCTGCGCCAGTTGCGCGGGTCGAGCAACCTGGAGGGGGGGCGGTTGTTCCACATCCTCACCGGTAACCTCAGCCACCAGATCGAGCATCACCTGTTCCCCGACCTTCCGGCGCGCCGTTACGCCGAGCTGTCGCGCCAGGTGCGCGAGATCGCCGCGCGCTACGGACAGACCTACAACAGCGGCAGGCTGTCCGCGCAATTCGCCACGGTCATCAGGCGGATCTGGATCTACCGCCTGCCCAATGCCGTCGCCAGCGCCTGACGCGGATCAGGCGCGCCGGCTCTGCGGCGCGTTGATTTCCTCGCGCAGGGCGCGCAGGTCGGTGGCGTCCTGGTTGAGCTGATGAATGGCTTTGAGCAACTTCTGCCGCAACAGGTCGTCCTGGACCTGATCGACGGCCCGCATGATTTCCAGCGCCGTGGCTTCGTTGTTGGCGGCAACGGAGTCGAGGGTTTTTCGCAGGCTGCGAGTAGAGTGGTGCACGGGGATCTCCTTCAAACTGCGTGCACCCTACGACACGAATATTTCCAATAAATTTCAGTACTTAGCTATTGGGTGGGTGGTCACTTCGTCGCAGGGCGCGGTGTCAGTACAGCAGGCACAGGGCGATCAGCGGCACCAGGTTCAGCAACAGTACGCCGATCTTGTAGACCGCCATGCCGCCATAGTGCAGGGCATCGAAACGTTCGACGGATATCCTGAACCAGCGCGAGTGCAGGCGATGCAGCGGGTCGTGGGCGAAGCTGAAGGCGGCGAACCAGATCAGCAGGACTGCGTAGTTGATCAGGGTGCAGTAGAGCAGGAAGGACTTGAGGTCGGCGGGTGTCATGGCGAATCTCCAGGCGCTTTCCCATTTGGAGCCTTCTCATTTGGAGAGGCCGGGCGACCAATGGTTTCACCCTGATGGCGGCGGCGCCGGGCGCCGGTGATAATGCCCGGGTCGCCGCGATGTGATCTTTGCCGCACCGGGGCTGTCCGATATCGGGCGCTGCCCGGTTGTGCCGGCGGCGTCTTGCTAACCTTCACCCATCCTCGAATCGCCTGCCGGACTCGCCATGTTCAGCCCGCTCGTCACCTTTCCCGCACTCTATACCGCCACGCTGCTGATGCTCGCCGGCTCCGGCCTGTTCACCACCTACATGGGCCTGCGCCTGACCCAGGAAGGGGTAAGCGACCTGTGGGTCGGTGGCCTGATGGCCGCCTACTACTTCGGCCTGGTCTGCGGCGGCAAGTTCGGCCACAAGCTGATCGCCGGCTTCGGCCACATCCGTTCCTACGTGGCCTGCGCGGGCCTGGCGACGGTGATCGTGTTGATCCACGCGCTGGTCTCGCAGCTGGAGGTGTGGGTGCTGCTGCGCTTCGTGATGGGCGCGGTGATGATGAACCAGTACATGGTGATCGAAAGCTGGCTCAACGAGCAGGCCGAATCGCGCCAGCGCGGCAAGGTATTCGCCGGCTACATGGTGGCGGTGGATGCCGGGCTGGTGGTCGGCCAGGGCCTGCTGGCGCTGAGCCCGGCGCTGGATTACAAGCCGCTGCTGCTGGTCGCCATCTGCTTCTCTTCCTGCCTGATCCCGCTGGCGCTGACCCGCCGGGTGCACCCGGCCAAGCTGGTGGCGGCGCCGCTGGAGATCGGTTTCTTCTGGAAGCGCGTGCCGCAGTCGCTGGGCACCATTTTCGTCGCCGGTCTGATGGTCGGTGCCTTCTACGGCCTGGCGCCGGTGTACGCGGCGCGCAATGGCCTGGATACCTCGCAGTCGAGCCTGTTCGTCGGTATCTGCATCATCGCCGGCTTCTGCGCGCAGTGGCCGCTGGGCTGGTTGTCGGACCGGATGAACCGCAGTTGGCTGATCCGTGGCAATGCGCTGTTGCTGTGCGTGGCTTCGGTGCCGATGTGGGGGCTGGTCCAGCTGCCGTATCAACTGCTGCTGGCCAACGGTTTCGTCACCGGCATGCTGCTGTTCACCCTCTATCCGCTGGCGGTGGCGCTGGCCAACGACCACGTCGAACAGCCGCGCCGCGTGGCGCTCTCGGCGATGCTGCTGACCACCTACGGCGTCGGCGCCTGCATCGGCCCGTTGTTCGCCGGCGCGATGATGCGGCACTTCGGCCCGGGCATGTTCTACATGCTGGTGTCGGCCTATGCGCTGCTGCTGATCTTCTGGGTCCAGCCCAAGCGCGTTTCGGGTATGCACCGCGTCGACGAGGCGCCGCTGCACCATGTACCGATGCCCGATACCGTCAGCCCTATGGCTGCGGCCCTCGACCCGCGCGTCGAGGAAGTGCCGGAGGAACTGGTGGTGGAAGCGCCGCCGACCATCGGCCGTTCAGACGGTGCGCCGGACAAGCCCGAAACCGGGGCCTGACGTCCCGTTCGGCGACCGGCGGAAATAAGAAAGCCCGGCGGAGGCCGGGCTTTTCTGGCGCCTTGCGGCGTACAGCGGGATCAGGCTTTCAGGTGGGCGTCGAAGACGATATCGCCACCGGACTCGGCAACCATGTTGCTGTGCAGGCGATCGATGGTGCGCTCGGAGCCATTCTCGGCCACGCGGGCTTCATCACTCATCTGCTTGTGCAGGCGGTCGATGGTGTGCTCGGAACCGTTGTCAGCTACGCGAGCTTCATCACCCATCTGCTTGTGCAGGCGATCGATGGTGCGCTCGGAACCGTTGTCGGCCACACGGGCTTCATCACCCATCTGCTTGTGCAGGCGGTCGATGGTGTGCTCGGAACCGTTGTCAGCTACGCGAGCTTCATCACCCATCTGCTTGTGCAGGCGATCGATGGTGCGCTCGGAACCGTTGTCGGCAACGTGATCTTCAACTTTCTGCTGCTGAAGCTGGTGCTCGTGCTGGTGGGTGGCGCGCGGGCCGTTGTTCAGAATGGCCGGTGCGGCGAAGGCGGCGCTGGCGGTCATCAGGGAAGTGAGTGCAAGGCTGAGGGCGATCTGACGTTTCATTTTAGGTGGCTCCAAAGGGGGAGGAAGTTCTTGGCTACGGGTTCATTTTCCCTTCGGATTAATCGATTTAAAAACGATGCCACTTGATAGAGTGGATCAACGTTGTCGATTATTTAGGCGGCTAATTTCTACTATCGCTGCAAATGATGTAACGACGAAAAGCGCTCTAGGTCGGCGCTTTCGGGTGGTTTGAGCGGTGTTTTGAGTAGGATGCCGTTACAAAGCCGTACTGGCCTGGCATCGATGGAGCTGCTGCGGGGATCGGAACGGCATGAGAAAGCCCGGCAGTGCCGGGCTTTTCTGGCGCCTTGCGGCGTACGGCGTGGATCAGGCCTTGAGGTGGGCGTCGAAGACGATGTCGCCACCAGACTCGGCGACCATGTTGCTGTGCAGGCGGTCGATGGTCTGGCTGGAGCCGTTTTCGGCAACGCTCATCTCCTGGTGCAGACGGTCAACGGTCTGGCTCGAACCGTTCTCGGCGACCATGTTGCTGTGCAGGCGGTCGATGGTCTGGCTGGAGCCGTTTTCGGCAACGCTCATCTCCTGGTGCAGACGGTCAACGGTTTGGCTCGAACCGTTCTCGGCGACACCCAGTTGCTTGTGCAGGCGGTCGATGGTCTGGCTGGAGCCGTTTTCGGCAACGCTCATCTCCTGGTGCAGACGGTCAACGGTTTGGCTCGAACCGTTCTCGGCGACACCCAGTTGCTTGTGCAGGCGGTCGACGGTCTGGCTGGAACCGTTTTCGGCAACGCTCATCGCTTGGTGCAGACGGTCAACCGACTGGCTCGAACCGTTCTCGGCGATGCGGGCCTTGGCCGCGTCCAGTTGCTTCTGTTGTTGATCCAGGGTGCGTTCGGCGCCGTCCTGGACCAGCAGTTGAACGTGGCTGGCGTTCACGGCCGGGGATTCCTGCTGGGCGCCGGCGAAAGCGGCATTGGCAGCAAGTACGGAGAGGGCAAAGCCAAGTACGAGGGTGCGTTTCATGATTCGGCTCCAGAAAGAGTGGGGGAGTTCTTTGGACACGGGCTCAGTATCCGTTCTGGATTATCGATTTAAAAACGATGCCGGGAGATAGTCTGTATCGATGCCGATGATTGTTTATTTATCTGTTAAAAAACAAATAGTTAGTATGATTATTTGGCTTCTATCGATAGCCTTGATGGAGGTTATTGGCGTAATCATTAATATCTAATTAATGGATTAATTGGCGGTGAATTTCCCGGGAACCGCTCTGGAACGCCACTTTCGTGGCCTCAGCGATGTTTGGCGAAGAGCTCGGCACGCTCACGCTTCCGTCCCCATGCAGGGCGGTTCTATTCGCCTGATACAGGCCATTGCGTCGCCGATTGCGGGAGATTTCCCTCGTCACCGGTGGTCCAAACTCACGGACCAAGGGAGAATGCCGGCGCGGCGAGCTCCGGCGGTCGTGCTTTCATTGCAATCGATGCAGCGGGTCTGGCGCGGGGATGTCAGGCCTTTCACCGACGCGGCAACCAGGGAGTTCATGTATGACGCGCGGCCAGCGAATCTGCCTTTGGACCTTCACCGGCTTCGTCGCCCTCTTCGCGGCAGCGCTGGTGTTCATCGCCACCTTTGACTGGAATCGGGTGAAGCCGATGATCAACGAGAAGGTGACCGCCGAACTGGGGCGCCCCTTCGCCATCAACGGCGACCTGCAGGTGCTCTGGCGCACCGAGCCGGAGGAGGGCGGCTGGCGTGCCCTGGTGCCCTGGCCGCACTTCAATGCCGCCGACATCACCCTGGGCAATCCCGACTGGGCCGCCGGCAAGACTCCGCAATTCGCCCGCCTGGAGAAGGTGGAGTTCCGCCTGGCGCCGCTGCCGCTGCTCTGGCAGACCGTGAGCATCCCGCAGATCATCCTCACCCGCCCCAGCGCCGACCTGTTGCGCCTGGCCGATGGCCGCGCCACCTGGACCTTCGAACTGCCGAAGAAGGACGAGGAGGCCAATCCCGAGCCGTCGCCGTGGAAGCTGGATATCGGCGAGATAGGCTTCGACAAGGGGCGCATCACCCTCGATGACCGGAGCCTCAAGACTCGCCTGGAACTGCTGGTGGACCCGCTCGGCAAGCCGGTGCCCTTCGGCCAGTTGGCCGGCAAGGCGCTGGCCGGGACGGACGCGGCGCAGACTCAGGACTACGTGTTCGGCTGGAAGCTCAAGGGCGAGTACAAGGGGCTGCCGCTGAGCGGCTCCGGCAAGGTGGGCGGCATGCTGGCCCTGCAGGACGTCGCCAAGCCCTTCCCGGTGCAGGCGGACATCGCCGCCGGCAGCACCCGCGCCAGCGTGGTCGGCCGGCTGACCGATCCGCTGAACCTGGGGGCGCTCGACCTGCGCCTGAAGCTGGCCGGCACTAGCATGGCCAACCTGTTCCCGCTCACCGGCGTGACCCTGCCCGACACCCCGGCCTATGAAACCGACGGCCGCCTCACGGCGCAACTGAAGGACCCCGACGGCGCGACCTTCCACTATGACGATTTCAACGGCAAGGTCGGTGGCAGCGATCTCCATGGCAGTCTGTTGTTCGTCAATCGCCAGCCGCGCCCGAAGCTCTCCGGCAAGCTGCATTCCGAGCAACTGCGGATGGTCGACCTGGGCCCGCTGATCGGCGTCGACTCGAACAAGGACAAGCAGGCGCGCGGTCAGGCCACCCGCCAGCCGGCGGACAAGGTGCTGCCGGTGGAAGAGTTCCGTACCGAGCGCTGGCGCGCGATGGACGCCGACGTGGAGTTCACCGGCAAGCGCATCGCGCACAGCGACAAGCTGCCGCTCAGCGATCTCTACACCCACCTGGTGCTCAACGACGGTCTGCTCACCCTTGAGCCGCTGCGCTTCGGCGTAGCCGGCGGCACGCTGGATTCGCAGATCCGCCTGGACGGCGGCAAGACGCCCATGCAGAGCCGTGTCGAACTCAAGGCGCGCAGCTTCAAGCTCAAGCAACTGTTCCCCAGTTTCGCGCCGATGCAGACCAGCTTCGGCGAGCTCAATGGCGACGCCGCGCTCAGCGGCACCGGCAATTCCGTGGCGAGCATCCTCGGCGGCGCCAACGGGCAGATGAAGCTGCTGATGAATGACGGGCGAATCAGCAAGGGGCTGATGGAGATCGCCGGCCTCAACGTCGGCAACTACGTGGTGGCCAAGCTGTTCGGCGACGACGAGGTGAAGATCAATTGCGCCGCCGCCGACGTCGGCATCACCAAGGGCGTGGCGGAGCCGCGGGTGTTCGTGTTCGACACCGAGAACGCCATCATCAACGTGCAGGGCACCGCCAACTTCGCCAATGAGCAACTGGACCTGGACGTGATCCCCGAGAGCAAGGGCCTGCGCATCTTCTCGTTGCGCTCACCGCTCTACGTCCAGGGCACCTTCAAGAATCCCCGCGCCGGGGTGCATAGCGGTCCGCTGGTGCTGCGCGGCGCGGGCATGGTCGCGCTGGGCGTGGCGCTGACGCCAGCGGCCGCGCTGCTGGCGCTGGTGGCGCCCAGCCAGAAGGACGACAACCAGTGCGGTCCGCTGCTGCAGCAGATGAAGCAGCCGGCGAAGGCACCGGCGCCCGGCAAGCGTCAGTAGATCGGAATGTACAGGTCGGTTTCCGAGGCCGGGTTCTCCGGGCCGAGGAAGCGTTCGGTGTAGCGTTCCAGGTCGATGCCCTTGCGCGGTTCGAGGCCCAGCTGGACGAGCAGGCTGGAATAGATGGCCTGGAAGCTGTCGGCGATCCCCTGCACCGGGCCGATGTGGGTGAACACCGCGTACTTCTGCGCCGGCACCTCGAACTTCAGCATGCCCTCGGGCACCGCCGCGTCGGCTTCCACCGGCAGCGCCGCGATGTAGTGGAACTCGCCGCCCGGCAGCTGGGTGCAGACGCCATAGGCGTTGCTGTCCTGCGGGTTGGCGCGGATCTCATGCTCGCGCGGCAGGAAGCGCTGCCAGAGCTGGCCGATGCTGTCACCGGGGGCGCTGCCCCGATAGTCCATGCCCACCACGGTGAAGGCGGGCAGCTCGATGATCCTGTGTTTCATGGTGTGCGGCTCCTTGCTGAGTGTTCGCATGATAGACGGCGGCGCATCGCAGTGAATATTTCCGCGCAGGGCCGGTCCACTCTCGGTAGACCTTCGAACAAGGAGATCGTCATGTCGCGTGGAGACAAGAGCCTGTACAGCGCCAGCCAGAAACGCAAGGCGGCGCACATCGAAGAGAGCTACCGGCACCTGGGAATGAGCCGCGAGGAGGCCGAGGCGCTGGCCTGGGCCACGGTCAATCGCCAGTCCGGCGGCGGTGAGCGCAAGGGCGGTGCCGGCCAGCGCAAGAGCGAAGGGGCCAAGGCGATGGCCCGCAGTGCCTCGGCGCGGCGCGCGGCAAAGAGCCGACAGGGTGCGTCAACCAAACCCGGTGGGCGGAGCCTGGCTCCGCTGGAGGCGCTGACCCGCGAGCAGTTGCTCGAGCGCGCGAAGCGCAAGGGCATCAGTGGGCGCTGGCGCATGCGCAAGGATGAGCTGATCGAGGCCCTGCGCTGAACCATCGGCCCTCATCCTTCGGGGATGAGGGCCGGCAGGGTCAGTCGCTTTCGCGGCGCTCCAGCTCGGAGCAGGTCATGAAGCCCGAGCCGTCGACCTTGCCGCTGCTGTCGAAGCTGACGTAGAAGGCCTGCTGCTGGCCGTCCTTGGCGAGAATGTAGCTGTTGCAGTTGCCAAGGCCATTCGCGCGCCTCTGCGTGGACGACGGCGGCCCGCCGATGCGCAGCACTTGCTCCTTGGTCATGCCCTTGTCGACGTCACGCACCAGCGGCTCGTTGCGGAAGGTGATGAAGTTGACCGGATTCTGCACCTTGGTGTTGGAGGCGCATCCCGCCAACGACGCCAATACGAGCAGGGCCAGCAGTGATCGTTTATCCATGGTGCTCTCCTTGGTTTTGAAACGGCTTGGATCGAGCATCGCACTTGCACGACTTGGAGTGGCAGCGCCGGCGGGCGTTCGAGGCAACTGCCCTACTGCGCGTCTTTCAGTGCATCGTCCAGGCGTTGCTGGTTCTGCACATTGGCCTGGTCGATCTGCTGTTTGAGCTGCTGCATCTGCTGCTGGGCCTGTTGCGCCTGCTGGGCCTGAAGGCTGGCGGCGGTGGTGGCCGTCGCGGCCGTTTCGCCCAGGCCACAGGCGGTCAGTGCGCAGGACAGGCCGGTGAGGGCGGCGAGGCGGAGGAGTGACATGGTGGCTTCCAGCGTGAGGTGATAATCCTCAACGCTAGCGCAAGCTGGCGCGTGCGTCAGTGCGCCCTGGCGCAATCCGCGCTTGTCGATGGCCCCTGTCACTGATGGACGAGGGGCCGCAGGGGCGCAATTCAGCCGTAACGCTTCATCGCTTCGATGGCCAGGCCGCTGCCGATGCCGCCGAAGCGGTCGCCGTCGACGTGGCGGGCATTGGGCAGCATGGCTGCCACGCTCTGGCGCAGCGCCGGCACGCCGGACGAGCCGCCGGTGAAGAACACGGTGTCGACCCGCACCGGATCGACATCGGCGGAGTTGAGCAGCTCGGTGATGCTGCCGCGGACACGCTCCAGCAGCGGGCCGATGGCGCCTTCGAACAGCTCGCGGCTGAGCTCGGCGATCAGGCCCGGCTCGATGCGCGCGAGGTCGATGTCGCGCTGCTGGCTGTCGGAGAGTTCGATCTTGCTGGCCTCAACCTGCATCGCCAGCCAGTGGCCAGCGCGCTGCTCGATCAGTTTGAACAGGCGGTCGATGCCGGTGGCGTCGACGATGTCGTAGCGCATGTTCTGCAGCGCCAGCTGGGACTTCTGCGCGTACACCGCGTTGATGGTGTGCCAGGTGGCGAGGTTCAGGTGGTAGCTGGTGGGCATGAAGGCGTCGCTCTTCATCCGGCTGCCGTAGCCGAACAGCGGCATCACGCCCTGGATGCTCAGTTGCTTGTCGAAATCGGTACCGCCGATGTGCACGCCGCCGGTGGCGAGGATGTCGCCGTGGCGGTCGGCCACTTCGCGGCGCTCCGGCGCCAGGCGCACCAGCGAGAAGTCGGAGGTACCGCCGCCGATGTCGACGATCAGCACCAGCTCCTCGCGCTGGATGCTGCGCTCGTAGTCGAAGGCCGCGGCCAGCGGTTCGTACTGGAAGGAGACGTCCTTGAAGCCGAGCTTCCGGGCGACCGCCACCAGGGTGTCCTGGGCTTCCTGGTCGGCCTTGGGATCGTCATCGACGAAGAACACCGGACGGCCCAGCACCACGGAGTCGAACTCGCGCTCCGCCACGTTTTCGGCGCGCTTCTTCAGTTCGCCGATGAACAGGCCCAGCAGGTCCTTGAACGGCATGGCGCTGCCCAGCACGGTGGTCTCGCTTTTCAGCAGCGAGGAGCCCAGCAGGCTTTTCAGCGAGCGCATCAGGCGGCCTTCGTAGCCTTCCAGGTATTCGTGCAGGGCCAGGCGGCCGAACACCGGACGGCGCTCCTCGACATTGAAGAAGATCACCGAGGGCAGGGTGATCTTGTCGTCTTCCAGGGCGATCAGCGGTTCGGTGTCCGGGCGCCACCAGCCGACGGTGGAATTGGAGGTGCCGAAGTCGATGCCCAGGGCGCGGGCCGCAGTGGTCTGGAACATGGTGCGCGGGTGTCCGGAGAAAAAACGGCCGCGCAGTTTACGCGAGCGCAGGCGGAAAAACAGGGTCGACTGAGATTTCGGACGAACCGCGTTGCCGCGTCAAATCACGCCAGGCTGGACGCGGGACGCAGGCAATGGCATTCCCTTGGCAAGTCCCGCAACGACGCATGGCGTGATTTGACGCGCAACCCGAAGGGACGGGCCGAAATCTCAATCGACCGTCGGGTATCTGTCGGGAAACAATGGTGGCCAAGGGGCTTGGGGAGTAGCTTGTAGTTTTGCTACATTGTGATCCTGTAGTTTTCCTACAAGAGTTTTTGCCCACTGATTTTTCTTTCCCACCCCGTATAAGCAGTTGGACCCCACCATGCACAGAGCCTCCTTCCACGAATTGCGCAAGGAATTCCGCGCCTTACTGACTTCTTCCTCCTGCTACCACACCGCTTCGGTGTTCGATCCGATGTCGGCGCGCATCGCCGCGGATCTGGGGTTCGAGGTAGGCATCCTGGGCGGTTCTGTAGCTTCACTACAAGTTTTGGCAGCGCCGGACTTCGCGCTGATTACCCTCAGCGAGTTCGTCGAGCAGGCTACCCGCATCGGCCGTGTCGCCCGCCTGCCGGTGATCGCCGACGCCGACCACGGCTACGGCAACGCGCTGAATACCATGCGCACCGTGGTTGAACTGGAGCGCGCCGGCGTGGCCGCGCTGACCATCGAGGATACCCTGCTGCCGGCGCAGTTCGGCCGCAAGTCCACCGACCTGATCAGCGTGGAAGAGGGCGTGGGCAAGATCCGCGCGGCCATCGAGGCGCGCATCGACGAAGACATGGCGATCATCGCCCGCACCAATGCCGAAGTGCTGGAAGTGGACGACGTGATCCGCCGCACCCTGGCCTACCAGGCCGCCGGCGCCGATGGCATCTGCATGGTTGGCATCCGCGACTTCGACCACCTGGAGGCGATCGCCCGCCACCTCTCCGTGCCGCTGATGCTGGTGTCCTACGGCAACCCGGCGCTGCGCGACGACCAACGCCTGGCGCGCCTGGGCGTGCGCATCGTGGTGGACGGTCACGCCGCCTACTTCGCTGCGATCAAGGCCACCTACGACTGCCTGCGCGAGCAGCGCGGCGTGGACGCCTCCGACCTGACCGCGTCGGAGCTGGCGAAGAAGTACACGCTGCCCGAGGAATATCAGATCTGGGCGCGGGAATACATGGAAGTAAAAGAGTAAGCCGCCGGGCGCGCGGCATCGCCGCGCCCTTGCAATCCGTGGCCGTCGCCGGCATACCTAGCGGTATGACAGACGAACGACGGAGGTCGCCATGGCCAGTGGCTGGGCAAACGACGGCGCGGTTCAGGAACAGATCGACAGTACCATCGAGGATGCCATCGCACGGGCGCGTAGCCAGCTGCCCAAGGGCGAGAGCCTGACCCATTGCGAGGAATGCGATGCGCCCATCCCCGAGGCGCGGCGCAAGGCAATTCCCGGCGTGCACCTGTGCGTGAACTGCCAGGCCGAGCACGACAAGGCGTCGGCGGCCTACGCCGGCTACAACCGGCGGGGGAGCAAGGACAGTCAGCTGCGCTGAAGCGCTGCGGAGAAATATGAGAACGGCGCCTTCGGGCGCCGTTCTTCGTCAGGTTCGCCTCGCATGTCAGAACAGGAAGTAGCGCTGCGCCATCGGCAGCACCTGGGCCGGCTCGCACCACAGCAGTTGCCCGTCCGCGCGCACCTGGTAGTTCTGCGCATCGACCTCGATGTGCGGCAGGTAGGCGTTATGGATCAGGTCGGTCTTCTGCACGCTGCGGCAGCCCTTCACCACGCCGATGGTCTTGCGCAGGCCCAGTTCGTGATGCACGCCGAGGTCGAACGCGGCCTGGCTGATGAAGGTCAGGCTGGTGGCGTGGCGGCTGCCGGCGTAGCTGGCGAACATCGGCCGGTAGTGTACCGGTTGCGGCGTCGGGATCGACGCGTTGGCATCGCCCATCAGGCTCGCGGCGATGGCGCCGCCCTTGAGGATCAGGCTCGGCTTCACGCCGAAGAAGGCCGGGCGCCAGAGCACCAGGTCGGCCAGCTTGCCCACTTCGATGCTACCCACTTCATGGGCGACGCCGTGGGTGATCGCCGGGTTGATGGTGTACTTGGCGATGTAGCGCTTGGCGCGGAAGTTGTCGTTGCGCGCGCCGTCGCCCTCCAGCGCGCCGCGCTGCTGCTTCATCTTGTCGGCGGTCTGCCAGGTGCGCGTGATCACCTCGCCCACGCGGCCCATGGCCTGGCTGTCGGAGCTGATCATGCTGAAGGCGCCGAGGTCGTGGAGGATGTCCTCGGCGGCGATGGTCTCGCGGCGGATGCGCGACTCGGCGAAGGCCACGTCCTCGGCGATGCTCGGGTCCAGGTGGTGACAGACCATGAGCATGTCCAGGTGCTCGTCGATGGTGTTGCGGGTGAAGGGCCGGGTCGGGTTGGTCGAGCTGGGCAGCACGTTGGCGAAGCCGCAGGCCTTGATGATGTCAGGCGCGTGGCCGCCACCGGCGCCCTCGGTGTGATAGGTGTGGATGGTTCGGCCCTTGAACGCGGCGAGGGTGGTTTCGACGAAGCCGGATTCGTTGAGGGTGTCGGTGTGGATCGCCACCTGCACGTCGAGGCGGTCGGCCACGGACAGGCAGTTGTCGATGGCCGCCGGAGTGGTGCCCCAGTCCTCGTGCAGTTTCAGGCCGATGGCGCCGGCGCGTACCTGTTCCTCCAGCGGCAGCGGCAGGCTGGCGTTGCCCTTGCCGGTGAAGCCGATGTTCATCGGGAAGGCATCCGCGGCCTGGAGCATGCGCGCCATGTGCCACGGGCCGGAGGTGCAGGTAGTTGCATTGGTGCCGGTGGCCGGCCCGGTGCCGCCGCCGATCATGGTGGTGACCCCGCTCATCAGCGCCTCTTCGATCTGCTGCGGGCAGATGAAGTGGATGTGCGTGTCGATGCCGCCGGCGGTGAGGATCATGCCCTCGCCGGCGATTACTTCGGTGCTGGCGCCCAGGGCGATGGTCACGCCGGGCTGGATGTCGGGGTTGCCGGCCTTGCCGATGGCGGCGATGCGGCCGTGCTTCAAACCGACGTCGGCCTTGACGATGCCCCAGTGGTCGATGATCAGCGCGTTGGTGATCACCGTGTCGACCACCTCGGCAGCGCACAGCTGGCCCTGGCCCATGCCATCACGGATGACCTTGCCGCCGCCGAACTTCACCTCCTCGCCATAGACGGTGAAGTCCTTTTCCACTTCGATCCACAGGTTGGTATCGGCCAGGCGCACGCGGTCGCCGACGGTGGGGCCGAACATGTCGGCGTAGGCTTGTCTGCTGATCTTCATCGGGGCTCCTTGGTCGGTCCCTGCGCTGGTTTGCCCTCTCCCCAACCCTCTCCCTGAAGGGAGAGGGGGCTGATCGGTGCACTGTGCTGACTCACTGCTCGCGCTGCTTTCTCCCTCTCTCTTCAGGGAGAGGGCGGGGGAGAGGGGCTCTATGTGGCATTTAGCTCAGAGCGCGCCCATCACCCGCCCGGCAAATCCGTAAACCTTTCTCTCGCCCGCCAGCTCCACCAGCTCCACCTCGCGGCTCTGCCCTGGCTCGAAGCGCACGGCCGTGCCAGCGGGGATATTCAGCCGCATGCCGCGAGCTGCGTCGCGGTCGAACAGCAGCGCGTCGTTGGTCTCGAAGAAGTGGTAGTGCGAGCCGACCTGGATCGGCCGGTCGCCGCTGTTGGCGACCGTCAGGGCGAGTGTTCGGCGGCCGGCGTTGAGCTCGATCTCGCCGCTCTGGATGTCGTATTCGCCAGGGATCATGGGGCGCTCCGTGAGTCGAGGTTCAATTGCATGAAGGTGAGGTCCAGCCAGCGGCCGAACTTCTGGCCGACCTGGGGCATCTGCCCGGTGGTGATGAAGCCCAGGCGCTCGTGCAGGCGGATCGATGCGGTGTTGCCGCTCTCGATGGCCGCGACCATCACGTGCAGGCTCTGGGCGCGGGCGCGCTCGATCAGTGCGTGCATCAGGATCGGGCCGAGGCCCTTGCCGCGCTGGTCGGCGCGTACGTAGACCGAGTGTTCGACCGTCTCGCGGAAACCGTCGAAGGCGCGCCACGGGCCGTAGCTGGCGTAGCCCACCACCTCGCCGCCATCCTCTGCCACCAGCACCGGGAAGCCTTGCTGCGCGCGCAGTTCCAGCCAGGCGCGGCGGTTCTCCAGGTCAATGGCGACCTCGTTCCAGATGGCGGTGGTGTTGAGCACGGCGTCGTTGTAGATGTCGCGCAGACTGCCGAGGTCGGCTTGGCTGGCGTCGCGGATGAGCATGGTGGTTCCTCTATACGTAGGGCGAATGAAGCGGAACGCTTCATCCGCCATTGTCGCTGCACCCCGGTTGGATGGCGCGCGATCAGGCGATGGGCTGATGCACGGTGACCAACTTGGTGCCGTCCGGGAAAGTGGCTTCCACCTGGATCTCCGGGATCATTTCCGGCACGCCTTCCATCACCTGTTCGCGGCTCAGCAGCGTGGTGCCGTAGTGCATCAGGTCGGCGACCGTCTGGCCATCCCGCGCGCCTTCGAGCAGCGCGGCGGAGATCAGCGCCACGGCCTCCGGGTAGTTGAGTTTCACACCACGGGCGAGGCGACGTTCGGCGACCAGGCCGGCGGTGAAGATCAGCAACTTGTCTTTCTCGCGAGGAGTCAGGTCCATCTCAGGTGCTCCAGATTCTCGGGGGAACGGCCTCGCGGCCGAGCAGCGCCGGCCGCAGCCGGCGCCAGAGTTCGATGAGCCAGGCGCGGGCGTGCAGCGCCTCGACGGCGAGGCAACGGGCGACCACCAGGCCGGGCAGTTGGGTGAGGTTGCCGTGGCCCTGGCAGAGCAGGGTGCGGCAGGCTTCGAGCAGCGCCGCATCGATCTGCCCGCTGGCGATCAGCGTCGCCATCACCGGATGTCCGGCGAGACCGATGGGCGAGTCGAGCAGGCGGTCGTTGCCCTCCACGCGCTGGCGCTCGTGCCACAGGCGCTGACCGTCGCGGCGGATGTCCAGGGCGGCGGCGAAGTGGCCGTCGTCGAAGCGCTCGCCGCTGGCCGGGCGGCCGAGGGCGACCACGTCCCAGTAGAACAGCCGGGCGTCGCCTTGCAGATCGATGCCTGTAGTCAGCTCAGTCTGGGCGCCGGAGTAGACGATGGTTTCCTGCGGCAGCCATTCCAGCGTGGCGCCGGGCGCGACCCGCAGGTTCAGGCGCTGCTTCGCCGGGCACGAGGCGCGGTACCACTTGGCCGCGCCGGGGCTGGTGAGCTGCGCCCAACTGCCGGCGCCGGCATGGATGTCGAGGTCCAGCGTGTCGCCGCCGGCGATGCCGCCGGGCGGGTGCACGATGATGTGCTGGCAGACCTGCGGCCCTTCCGCGTACAGGTGCTTCTGCACCCGCAGCGGGCCCAGATGCCGCCGCGTGACCGGGCGCGTGCCGTCGCCGACGCGGGCATACGCCAACTCGAGCTCGGCGTGCCAGGCGGGGTGGAAGAGGGTGGCCGGTGCGTTCATGGGCAGCTTCGAAACGAAGGATGCTCAGGACAGAGCAAGCAGCGTGCCGGGACGCGCCAGGATAGTGCGCGGCGCCTGCCGTTGGTGCCGTTAGGTAGGCGTGACGCGGGGTGGGGCAGTGCGGGGGATTGTCCGATCGGTCAGGTATGGGCGCGCTTGCGGTGCGTCCTCGATCAATATGCACCATGACGGTGCGCCCGCTCCTACAAGAGCCGCGCCTCAGCCCAGCTGCTTGCGCATGTAGACGCGACGGAAGCCGTTCTCGACCTTGCGCGCGTATTCCTGGTAGCCGTTCTTCGCGTACAGCTCGATGTTCTCCACCATGCGCTCGTTGGTGTACAGGTACAGCGAGCTGAAGCCCAGCTGGGCGGCGGTTTCCTCGGCGTGGATCAGCAGCACGCGGCCGATGCCCTGGCCGGCGCACTCCGGCAGTACGGCGATGTTGTCGAGCAGGAAGCCTTCCTCGGTCTCGCGCATCACCAGCAGGCCGACCGGCGCGCCGTCCTGCTCGGCGATCAGTACGCGGTCCTCGGCGATGATGGCGTGGTAGTCGTCCAGCATCGGTCCCGGCTTGCGGCCGAGCCTGGGAATCCACTGGGCGTAGGCGGCTGCCACGCAGACTGCGGCGAAACCGGCGTCGTCGTTGACGGCTGGACGCAGGACGAGGGGCATGACGAACTCCGGAAAAAGCCAATACGGGGCCTGGCAGCTTGCCACCCGCCACGGTCGTTCACCAGTGACAGGTCGTCTCGGTGTGGGGCGTGGTTCGCGAGCAAGCTCGCTCCTACAGACCGGGTCTGCATACTCTTTGTAGGAGCGAGCTTGCTCGCGAACCCCGTCGGGCTAGATAGCCACCAGCCCGCGTACGCCCTCGGCTTCCATATCTGCCCCTCGGCCCTGCTGGACGATCTCGCCACGGGACATCACCAGGTACTGGTCGGCCAGTTCGGCGGCGAAATCGTAGAACTGCTCCACCAGCAGGATGGCCATGTCGCCGCGTTGGGCGAGCTTGCGGATCACCGCGCCGATCTCCTTGATCACCGACGGCTGGATGCCTTCGGTGGGCTCGTCGAGGATCAGCAAACGCGGTTGGCTGGCCAGTGCGCGGCCGATGGCCAACTGTTGCTGCTGGCCGCCGGAGAGGTCGCCGCCGCGCCGCTGTTTCATCTCCTTGAGCACCGGGAACAGTTCGTAGATGTGTTCAGGTACCGCCTTGGCTTCGTTGGCGCTGAACCGTGACAGGCCCATCAACAGGTTTTCCTCCACCGTCAGGCGCGGAAAGATTTCCCGGCCTTGCGGCACATAGGCGATGCCGGCGTGCACGCGCTGGTGCGGCTTGAAACCGGTGATCGGCTTGCCTTCCCAGCTGACCTTGCCTTCCTTGGCCGGCACCAGGCCCATCAGGCAGCGCAGCAGGGTGGTCTTGCCCACGCCGTTGCGGCCGAGCAGGCAGGTGACCTCACCGATCTTCGCGTCGAACGACAGGCCACGGAGGATGTGGCTGCCGCCGTAATACTGGTGGAGCTGGTCGACTTGCAGCATGGGTGTTTCCTTTGCATTGGGCTGCGGCGGATAACGCTGCGCGTTATGCGCCCTACGGTTGGCTACGGCGTAGGGCGAATGAAGCGCAGTGCTTCATCCGCCGACGTTCTACCGCCCTAGATAGACCTCAATGACCTGCTCGTTCGCCTGCACGTCTTCCAGCGAACCTTCGGCCAGCACATGCCCCTGGTGCAGCACGCTGACGTGGTCGGCGATGCTGCCGACGAAGCCCATGTCGTGCTCCACCACCATCAGCGAATGCTGGCCGGCGAGGGACTTGAACAGCTCGGCGGTGAACTCGGTTTCGGCGTCGGTCATGCCCGCCACCGGCTCGTCCAGCAGCAGGAGTTGCGGCTCCTGCACCAGCAGCATGCCGATCTCCAGGAACTGCTTCTGCCCGTGGGAAAGCAATCCGGCGGGGCGATTGCGCGACTCACGCAGGCGGATGGTGGTGAGCACCTCCTCGATACGGTCCTTCTGCTCGCCGGTGAGTTTCGCCTTGAGGCTCGCCCACACCGACTTGTCGGCCTTCTGCGCGAGCTCCAGGTTCTCGAACACCGAGAGCGCCTCGAACACCGTGGGCTTCTGGAACTTGCGGCCGATGCCGGCCTGGGCGATTTCCACCTCGCTCATGCGGGTGAGGTCGAGGGTTTCGCCGAAGTACGCCTTGCCGTTGTCGGGGCGGGTCTTGCCGGTGATCACGTCCATCAGCGTGGTCTTGCCCGCGCCGTTGGGGCCGATGATGCAGCGCAGCTCGCCGACACCGATGTACAGCGTGAGGTCGCGCAGGGCGCGGAAGCCATCGAAGCTGACGTTGATGTCTTCCAGGGTCAGGATGGTGCCGTGGCGCACGTCCAGCTGGCCGCTGGCGCTCGAGCCTATGCCGATGGCATCGCGGCTGGCGCCAGGGTCGCGGTTGGGATCGTAGGCCGGCTCCAGCATCAGGTGGGGGACCGCTCTCATTGCTCTTTCTCCGCGGAAATCGTCAGGAGCGCGTCGCGAGCAATCCCGACTGCAAGGCGCGCCGCGCACAGCGACGAGACAGTACGATGGGGTACGGTGAGGAGTGAGCACGGCGCAACGCCGCAGTCGGGATGCGCAGTAGCGATCATGATGATTTCCTCAGGCCGATGATGCCGCGCGGCAGGTACAGGGTGACCACGATGAACAGCGCGCCGAGGAAGAACAGCCAGTACTCGGGGAAGGCTACGGTGAACCAACTCTTCGCGCCGTTTACCACGCCAGCGCCGAGCAGCGGGCCGATCAGCGTGCCGCGCCCGCCGAGGGCGACCCACACGGCGGCTTCGATGGAGTTGGTCGGCGACATCTCGCTGGGGTTGATGATGCCCACCAGCGGCACGAACAGTGCGCCGGCCAGGCCGCAGATCACCGCGGACAATGTCCAGACGAACAGCTTGTAGCCGCGCGGGTCGTAGCCGCAGAACATCAGTCGGTTCTCCGCGTCGCGCAGGGCGGTGAGTACCCGGCCGAACTTGCTGCGCGCCAGGGCGAAGCCAATGGCCAGGCTCGCCGCCAGCAGCACGACGATGGCGATGAACAGTGCCACCCGCGTGCCCGGTGCGGTGATGGAAAAGCCCAGGATGCTGCGGAAGTTGGTGAAGCCGTTGTTGCCGCCAAAGCCCGTCTCGTTGCGGAAGAACAGCAGCATGCCGGCGAAGGTCAGCGCCTGGGTCATGATCGAGAAGTACACGCCCTTGATCCGCGAGCGGAAGGCGAAGAAGCCGAACACCAGGGCCAGCAGGCCGGGCGCCAGGACCACCAGGCACAGCGCCCAGAGGAAGTGCTGGGTGCCGGCCCAGTACCAGGGCAGCTCCGTCCAGGAGAGGAAGGTCATGAAGGCTGGCAACTGGTCGCCGGCGGCCTCGCGCATCAGGTACATGCCCATGGCGTAGCCGCCCAGGGCGAAGAACAACCCGTGGCCCAGGGACAGCAGGCCGGCGTAGCCCCAGACCAGGTCCAGCGCCAGTGCGACGATGGCGTAGCAGAGGATCTTGCCGGTGAGCGTCAGCCCGTAGGCCGACAGGTGCAGTGCGTTGCTTTCCGGCAACAGGTGCAGCAGTGGCAGGATCAGCAGCGCGATGAGCGCGGCGCCGACGATGCCCGCGGTGAGTTTCGGGCCGGCCTTCTGCGCGGCCGTGACGGTGAGCGGCTGGTTCATCGGCACGTTACCTGTAGGAGCGAGGGGGACGCCATCGTCATTGCTCGCGAACGGATTATCCGGCGACCTTGACGCTGGGCGGGTTCGCGAGCGAGCTCGCTCCTACGAAAAGCGGTCGGATTGAAGCGGGGCGTTTTCATCAATCGATGACCCTCCCTTTCAGAGCGAAGAGCCCCTGCGGTCGTTTCTGGATGAACAGGATGATCAGCGCGAGGATCAGGATCTTGCCCAGCACCGCGCCGATTTGCGGTTCGAGGATCTTGTTCGCCACGCCCAGGCCGAAGGCGGCCAGCACGCTGCCCGCGAGCTGGCCGACACCGCCGAGCACCACCACCAGGAACGAGTCGATGATGTAGCTCTGGCCCAGGTCCGGGCCGACGTTGCCGACCTGCGACAGCGCCACGCCGCCCAGGCCGGCGATGCCCGAGCCCAGGCCGAAGGCGAGCATGTCCACGCGGCCGGTGGGCACGCCGCAGCAGGCGGCCATGTTGCGGTTCTGGGTTACCGCGCGGACGTTCAGGCCCAGCCGCGTGCGGTTGAGCAGCAGCCAGGTGAGCGCCAGCACAAACAGCGCGAAGCCGATGATGACGATGCGGTTCCACGGCAGCACGAGGTTGGGCAGCACCTGGATGCCGCCGGACAGCCACGCCGGGTTGGCCACCTCGACGTTCTGCGCGCCGAACAGCACGCGCACCAGCTGGATCAGCACCAGGCTGATGCCCCAGGTGGCGAGCAGGGTTTCCAGCGGGCGGCCGTAGAGGTGGCGGATCACCGTGCGTTCCAACGCCATGCCGATGCACGCGGTGACCAGGAAGGCCACCGGCAGCGCCAGCAGCGGATACAGCTCCAGCAGGCCGGGAGCGAAACGCTGGCAGAGCAACTGCACCACATAGGTGGAATAGGCGCCGAGCATCAGCATTTCGCCGTGGGCCATGTTGATCACCCCGAGCAGGCCGTAGGTGATGGCCAGGCCCAGCGCGGCGAGCAGCAGGATCGAGCCCAGCGACAGGCCGCTGAACGCCTGGCCGAACAGGTCGCCCATCAATAGCCGGCGCTTGACCTGGCCGAGACTGGTGGCGGCGGCGGTGCGCACCGATTCGTCGGGCTCCACGGCCGGGTCGAGCAGGTTTTCCAGGCGGGTTCGCGCCTGCGGGTCGCCGGATTCGCCCAGCAGGCGCACGGCGGACAAGCGTACCGCCGGCGTCGGATCGCCCAGCTGCAGGTTGGCCAGGGCCAGTTGCAGGGCGGCTTTGACGCTGTCGTCGGATTCTTCGCCGAGGCGGTATTCGAGCAGCATGCGCTGCGCCGGGCGGGCACTTTTCTGCAATTGCCGCGCGGCCTCCAGGCGCACTGCGGCGCTGTCGGCGACCAACTGGTGGCTGGCCATGGCGGTGTTCACCAGGCCGCGCAGGCGATTGTTCAGGCGCAACTTGTCGGGCTCGCCGACCGGTGCGGCACCGCCCTCGGCGGGGTGGTACTGGTCGTCGTCACCGAGGAGGAACGCGCGGCCCTGCACATCGACGGCGAGGCGGCCGGACTGGATGGCTTCCAGCAACGGCAAGCGGTCGGCATCAGGCGCGGCGGCCCATTGTTCGAGCAGTTTGGCGCGGGCATCGTTGTCGGCGCTGGCGAAGTCCTGCGCGGGGCCGGCGAGGGCGAGCTGCGGTAGCAGCGCGGTCAGTGCGAGGGCGCAGAGGCGAAGCAGGTGGAGCAGGGCAGTGGGCATGGTGTGTTCCCTGAGAGGCGGGAGTGGGCGGATGCCCCCTCTCCCCAGCCCTCTCCCTGAAGAGAGAGGGGGTTGTCCGTGCCGCCAGATACTTCTGGCTTCATCCTGCGTCTGACTGTTTTTCTCCCGTCAGGGAGAAAACCGTCCGAGCCGGCTGATGCCTTGGCGTGATCTTGCGCCATACGGTTCCCTCTCCCTTCAGGGAGAGGGTTAGGGAGAGGGGCTCTGGCTCCCCGGAGGATCAGTTGCTGCGCACCGCGTAATCCGGCTTCTTGTCATTGCCCGGAATGAACGGGCTCCACGGCTGGGCGCGGATCGGCTCGGGGGTCTTCCAGACCACGTTGAACTGACCGTCGTCCTCGATCTCGCCGATCATCACCGGCTTGTGCAGGTGGTGGTTGGTCTTGTCCATGGTCAGGGTGAAGCCCGACGGCGCCTTGAAGGTCTGGCCGCCCATGGCCTCGCGGACCTTGTCCACGTCGGTGCTGCCGGCCTTCTGCACGGCCTGCGCCCACATGTGGATGCCGACGTAGGTGGCCTCCATCGGGTCGTTGGTCACGGCGGTGCTGTAGTTGGGCAGGTTCTTGGCCTTGGCGTAGGCCTTCCAGTCAGCGACGAACTTGGTGTTCTCCGGGTTCTTCACCGACTCGAAGTAGTTCCACGCGGCGAGGTTGCCCACCAGCGGCTTGGTGTCGATGCCGCGCAATTCTTCCTCGCCCACGGAGAAGGCCACCACCGGCACTTCGGTGGCTTCCAGGCCCTGGTTGGCCAGCTCCTTGTAGAACGGCACGTTGGAGTCGCCGTTGACGGTGGAGATCACCGCGGTCTTGCCACCGGCGGAGAACTTCTTGATGTCGGCGACAATGGTCTGGTAGTCGCTGTGGCCGAACGGGGTGTAGACCTCCTGGATATCCTTTTCGGCCACGCCCTTGCTGTGCAGGAAGGCGCGCAGGATCTTGTTGGTGGTGCGCGGGTAGACGTAGTCGGTGCCCAGCAGGAAGAAGCGCTTGGCCGCGCCGCCGTCCTCGCTCATCAGGTATTCCACCGCCGGGATGGCCTGCTGGTTCGGCGCGGCGCCGGTGTAGAAGACGTTGGGCGACATTTCCTCACCCTCGTACTGCACCGGGTAGAACAGCAGGCCGTTGAGTTCCTCGAACACCGGCAGCACCGACTTGCGCGACACGCTGGTCCAGCAGCCGAAGACCACCGCGACCTTGTCCTGGGTCAGCAGCTGGCGCGCCTTCTCGGCGAACAGCGGCCAGTTCGAGGCCGGGTCGACCACCACCGCTTCGAGCTTCTTGCCGTTCACCCCGCCCTTGGCGTTGATCTCGTCGATGGTCATCAGCGCCATGTCCTTGAGCGAGGTCTCGGAGATCGCCATGGTGCCGGACAGCGAATGCAGGATGCCGACCTTGATGGTCTCGGCGGCCTGGGAGCTGAACGGGAACAGACCGGTGAGCAGCAGGGCGCTCATGGCCAGCGTACTTTTCAACAGCGGACGACGTTTCATCGCGGCAGCCTCCTTGGCTATCCAGGGGCGGGGAGTTGCCGTTGCGGCAGCTTCCCCGGAAATGGGGCGATCCCCGGGCGGGATCGCAGCTGCCATCGCAGCATCCGTGCCAAACAGGCAAAAGCCTCGGCGCAGATGGGCTGGACGCGATTTTCTGTCGTAAGGGTGAGGTTTTTCAGTGCGCGGCTTTGGTGCGCCGAACGCGCTTTGGCGCACGGCGCTCCCCAATGGTGCGCATTACTGCGGAACGAAGTAGCCGCGCACGCCGGTCATGATGATCTGTGCCGCCAGTGCGCAGACGAACAGGCCCATCAGTCGGCTGACGATCTGCAGGCCCTGCTCGCCGAGGATCTTTTCGATCTTGTCGGAAAGGTACAACGTGATGCCCAGTGTCAGGCAGGCGAGGAAGATCGCCGCGATGGCCAGCAGCTTGTTTTCCCATTCCTGGTTCACCCCCATGACCAGGAGGGCGCCGATGGTGCCAGGGCCAACGGTGATCGGAATGGTCAGCGGGACGATGGTGACGTCCTGCTGCACGTTGTCGCTCTGCACCGCCGAGCGCCCCTGGGCCATGCTCAGCGCGGAGATGAACAGCACTGAGCCTGCGCCGATGCGGAAGGCGTCAGCGGTGATGCCGAACAGGGTGAAGATGTAGCGCCCGAACAGGTACAGCAGCACGCTGGCGATCAACGCCGCCAGGGCCACGCGCCAGGCCATGTGCTTGCGGTCGCGCGGACCGAAACCACGGCTCAGGCTGATGAAGCAGGACAGCACGAAGAAGGGGCTGTAGAGCACCAGCATCTTCAGGTACACGCTGGACAACACATGCATGGGGATACTCGTCCGGGTTGAGAGAGGTGTGGCAGGGCAAAGCATAGCGGGTGGGGCGGTGCGGGAGAAATGATCCAGCCTGGGAGTGGACGCTGTCCACGATTGGCATCGTATCGGGATCGCGGACGGAGTCCGCTCCTACGGTTGAGTCGCGTGCGAGGGGGAGGTGCTGCTTTCGTAGGAGCGGACCTTGTCCGCGAACAGCGCTTCGCTTCATGCCCAAATAACGGCAACCTGCGGTTCGCGAGCAAGCTCGCTCCTACAGGAATCCTGATACGGGAATCAGGACGGCAGTGCGTCGCTCTGCTGGCGCAGCCGGCGGTCGCGCTCGCCCACCCAGTAGGCCACCAGTTCGCGCAGTTGCGACAGCTCCACCGGCTTGGCCATATGCCCGTCCATGCCGACCAGGCGCGCGCGCTCCTTGTGTTCGCTGAGGATGTGCGCGGTGAGCGCCACCACCGGGGTGTGCGGTCGCTGCTCGTTGGCTTCCCAGGCGCGCAGGCGTTCGGTGGCGGAGAAGCCGTCGAGCACTGGCATCTCGCAGTCCATCAGCACCAGGTCGTACTGCGTGGCTTTCATTGCGGCCAGGGCTTCCTCGCCGTTGCTGGCGGTGTCCGGCTGCAGGTTGAGCTTGCTCAGCATGCCGCGGATGACCTTGGTGGAGATGCTGTTGTCCTCGGCCACCAGGATGCGGAAATCGCTCGGCGGCGTCGCGGGCTCCGGTTCGCTGGTGGTTTGCAGATAGTTGCTCACGCCACTGGGGCCGCGCCGCCCGAGTTCCTCGGCGAGGGTCGCCTTGAGGGTATAGCCCGCCACCGGCTTTGCGAGGATGCGCTTGATGCCGGCGTTGCGGGCGATGATCTTGCTCGGCGCGTTACTGATGCCAGTGAGCATGATCAGCAGGATGTCGTGGTTGAGGTTGGGGTCTTCCTGGATCTTGGTCGCCAGCTGCATGCCGGTCATGCCGGGCATGTCCTGGTCGAGCAGGACGACGTCGAAGTATTCGCGCAGGTGCGCCTTGGTACGCAGCTGGGCCAGCGCTTCCTTGCCGGATGAGACGGCGCTGACGCTCATGCCCCACGCGCTGCACTGTTGCACCACCACCTTGCGGCAGGTCTGGTTGTCGTCCACCACCAGCAGGCGCGCACCCTGCAGCGGGCTGTCGAGGTCGGCGTTGGGCTGCTGCAGCTGCTGCGGGTCCAGCGGCAGGCTCAGCCAGAGCAGGTTGCCGGCGCCTTCGGCGCCATCGCCGCTTTCGATACCGCTCTCTATTCCAAAGTCGCCGGACATCAGGCGAACCAGCTGGCGCGCGATGATCAACCCGAGGCGGCTGCTCAGGCGGGTCGCAGAGAGGAAGTCGCGGCTGTGCAGTTCGGCGGTGAGCAGTGCCTGGCGGTCTTCGTCGTCCAGCGGGCGGCCGCTGTCCTGTACGGCGATGCGCAGGCGCGGGCGGTCCGGCGGACCGTCCAGCGCGACCACCAGCAGGATTTCGCCTTCGTCGGTCTGCTTGAAGGCATTGTCCAACAGGCTCAGCACGGCCTGGCGCAGGCGCGTCGGGTCGCCGCTGACGATGCGTGGCACCTTCGGCTGTGTGAAGCTGATCAGCTCGACCCGCTGCTGCTCGGCCTTGGCGCGGAAGATCGCCAGGCAGTCCTCGATCAGCGCACCGAGGTCGAACTGCACTTCGTCCAGCTCGATCTGCCCGGACTCCAGCTTGGAGATGTCGAGGATCTCGTTGATCAGCGCCAGTAGCTCGTTGCCGGCGCTGTGGATGGTCTGCACGTAGTCGCGCTGCTTGGCCGACAGCGGCGTGCCAAGCAGCAGCTCGGTCATGCCCAGCACGCCATTCATGGGGGTGCGGATCTCGTGGCTGATCTTGGCCAGGAAGTCACCCTTGGCCTTGAGCTCGGCGACGCTGGCGGCGCGCTGGCGGCTGGCGGCGAACTGCTCTTCCTGGAGTTTGCGCTGGCGCTCGGCGAGGGCGAGGCTGAGCAGGAAGCCGACCAGCGCGCTGAGCCCGAGCAGGCCGCTGCCCAGCCATTCGGCGCGGGTCGGCAGGTAGCCCAGCAGCGAGGGCAGGCTGAGGCACCAGACCAGAACGAAGAGGCCCATGCCCGCGGCGAACAGCCGCGCCGGCTGGTAGGAGTGGGTCCAGTAGTAGAGCGCCACCGAGAGCATTCCCAGGCTGACCAGGGTGATCAGGCCGTAGACCAGGTCGCTGATGGGGAAGGCGAGCAGCAGGTGGAGCGCGGTGCTCAGCACCAGCAGGCCAGCGGTGCCGCCCAGCAGCAGCCGCTTGAGCGGCAGGCGCGGGGTGAGGCCCCTGAAGAAGCTGGCGGTGTAGCCCAGGGCGCAGAACAGCGTCAGTACCAGGCTGAGCTGGGCGGTCAGCGGTTGCCAGGACTGGTGGGTGCCATACCAGGGGCTCAAAAGGCCGAACAGGGTGAGGCAGGCCAGCAGCAGGCTGGCGTGCACTCCGGCGAGCCATAGGCCGCTGGGGACGCGGGTGTAGGCGAAACGCACGAGGTTGTAGACCAGCAGCATGGCGAGACAGCCGATCAGGATGCCGAAATGCAGCGGGCGTTGTTCGTTGTTCGGCTGGTTGGCGTCTTCGATGCTGATGTTCGGTCGCAGCGGCTGGCTGGAGGCCAGGCGCAGGTAAAGGTCGAGCGGTTCGGCGGCGTCGCGCAGCGGCAGGACCATATCGCTGCTCAGCAGCGGGCGTTGCAGCGGCGACAGGTTGCCGGCGCTCTTCTGCTCCAGCACATGCTGGCCGTGGACGATGAAGAGTTCGAAGCTGTCCAGGCTGGGGGCGAACAGGCGCAGTTGCCGCGGCGACTCGCTGACGGGCAGGCGGTAGTGCAGCCAGGTGGCGCCGGGGCCGGCGGGGGCGTGCAGGTCGTTGATGTCGAGCGGGCTGAAGAGGGTGCTGTAGCGCGGGGAGAGGATGTCCTGCACTTGCAGGCGGGCGTCGTTGTCGTGGAGCTGCGACCAGCCGGGGTCCTGGCTTGCCGCAAAGGTCGGAACACAGACCAGGGCGGCCAGCAGCAAGCTGACGAGGAGTCCTGTGGCAGTCCAGAGCCGGCGCACGGCGAAGTCCCTTCGGTAGTGAGTGGCCCGATTATAGCCAAGTGCGCAAAAGGCCGTAATCCACACGGGCACGCGGGGATGGGTTGCCGGAGACGTCACAATCGAACGCCTCCGGCAACCGGGCATCAGCCCTCGCCGCGCTCGCGGGCAATGGCGCGGTAGCCGATGTCCTTGCGGTAGAAGCAGCCGTTCCAGCGGATCTTTTCCGCCAGGCGGTAGGCCTGTTCCTGGGCCGAAGACACGCTCGGGCCGATGGCGGTGGCGCACAGCACACGGCCGCCGCTGGTGACGACCTGGCCGTCCTTCAGCGCGGTACCGGCGTGGAACACCTTGCCGTCGAGCTTGGCGGCTTCGTCCAGGCCCTCGATGACGTCACCCTTGGCGTAGTCGCCCGGGTAGCCGCCGGCGGCCAGTACGACGCCTACGGTGGGACGCGGGTCCCAGGTGGCTTCGACCTTGTCCAGCGCCTTGGCCAGGGCGGCCTCGACCAGCAGGACCAGGGAGCTTTCCAGGCGGACCATGATCGGCTGGGTTTCCGGGTCGCCGAAGCGGCAGTTGAACTCGATGACCTTCGGCGCGCCGTTCTTGTCGATCATCAGGCCGGCATACAGGAAACCGGTGTAGACGTTGCCTTCCTCGGCCATGCCGCGCACGGTCGGGTAGATCACTTCGTCCATCACCCGCTTGTGCACGTCGGCTGTCACGACCGGAGCGGGGGAGTAGGCGCCCATGCCGCCGGTGTTCGGGCCGGTGTCGGCGTCGCCGACGCGCTTGTGGTCCTGGCTGGTGGCCATGGGCAGCACGTTCTGGCCGTCGACCATGACGATGAAGCTGGCTTCCTCGCCGTCGAGGAACTCCTCGATCACCACGCGCGAACCGGCGTCACCGAAGGCATTGCCGGCGAGCATGTCGCGCACGGCTTCCTCGGCTTCGGCCAGGGTCATGGCGACGATCACGCCCTTGCCCGCGGCCAGGCCGTCGGCCTTGATCACGATGGGCGCGCCTTTCTCTTTCAGGTAGGCCAGGGCCGGCTCGACTTCGGTGAAGTTCTGGTAGTCGGCGGTGGGGATCTTGTGGCGCGCGAGGAAGTCCTTGGTGAAGGCCTTGGAGCCTTCCAGCTGCGCCGCGCCAGCGGTGGGGCCGAAGATGTCCAGGCCGCGGGAGCGGAACAGGTCGACCACGCCTTTCACCAGCGGGGCTTCGGGGCCGACGATGGTCAGCTGCACGTTCTTCGCGGCGAAGTCGGCCAGCTCTTCCAGGGCCAGCACGTCGATGGCGACGTTCTCGCACTTGGCTTCGGTAGCGGTGCCAGCGTTGCCCGGCGCGACGAAGACCTTCTGCACGCGCGAATCCTGCGCGACCTTCCAGGCCAGCGCGTGCTCGCGACCGCCGCTGCCGATGATGAGTACGTTCATTGGAAATCTCCTGAACAGTTCCGGACCTGCCGGATTCCCGGGTATCGCTTCGCTCCACCCAGGCTACGAATTCTCACGATCAGTCCGCTCTTCACAAACCGATCTCAAGGGGCGCGATGAAGCGGGTAGATGCAAGGCGCCCGAGCGTTCACCAAGCGGAGTTGCCTTCTGGCAATGAGCATTGGGGAACGCTCGGGCAACGCAGCAGATGCCTGCTTCAGCGCGTCCGATCCACCTTAATGCCTGAAGTGGCGCATGCCGGTGAACACCATCGCGATGCCGGCTTCGTCGGCGGCTGCAATCACTTCGTTGTCGCGCATCGAACCACCTGGCTGGATCACCGCGGTGATGCCGGCCTTGGCAGCGTTGTCGATGCCGTCGCGGAACGGGAAGAAGGCGTCGGAAGCCATGACCGCACCCTTCACTTCCAGGCCAGCATGCTCGGCCTTGATGGCGGCAATGCGGGCGGAGTTGACGCGGCTCATCTGCCCGGCGCCGACACCGACGGTCTGGCGGTTCTTGGCGTAGACGATGGCGTTGGACTTGACGAACTTGGCGACTTTCCAGGCGAAGATCAGGTCGTGGATTTCCTGCTCGCTCGGGGCGCGCTGGGTGACGATCTTCAGGTCATCGGCGGTGATCATGCCGATGTCGCGGCTCTGCACCAGCAGGCCGCCGTTGACGCGCTTGAAGTCCCAGCCGGCAGGGCGCTCGGCCGGCCACTCGCCGCATTCCAGCAGACGCACGTTGGCCTTAGCGGCGACGACGGCGCGGGCGGCTTCGGAAACTTTCGGGGCGATGATGACTTCGACGAACTGGCGCTCGACGATGGCCTGGGCGGTCTCGCCGTCCAGCTCGCGGTTGAAGGCGATGATGCCGCCGAAGGCCGACTCGGTGTCGGTGGCGTAGGCCAGGTCATAGGCCTTGCGGATGCCGCCTTCGTTTTCCGGGACCACGGCCACGCCGCACGGGTTGGCGTGCTTGACGATGACGCAGGCCGGCTTGACGAAGCTCTTCACGCACTCCAGCGCGGCGTCGGTGTCGGCCACGTTGTTGAACGACAGTTCCTTGCCCTGCAGCTGGACGGCGGTGGAGACGCTGGCCTCGCCGCCCTCGACGTAGAACGCCGCGCTCTGGTGCGGGTTCTCGCCGTAGCGCATGTCCTGGGCCTTGATGAACTGGCTGTTGAAGGTGCGCGGGAACTGCAGGCGGTTCTCGGTGGACAGGGTCTCGGCGTTCTGGTCGATGGTGCCCAGGTAGTTGGCAATCATGCCGTCGTAGGCGGAGGTGTGCTCGAACGCCTTGAGGGCCAGGTTGAAGCGCTGGGCGTAGGTCAGGCCGCCGTCCTTCAGGGCCGCGATGACGCCTTCGTAGTCGCTGGAGTTGACCACGATGGCGACGTCCTTGTGATTCTTCGCCGCGCTGCGGACCATGGTCGGGCCGCCGATGTCGATGTTCTCGATGGCGTCCGGCAGGGTGCAGCCCGGCTTGGCCACGGTGGCGGCGAAGGGGTAGAGGTTGACCGCGACCAGGTCGATCGGCTTGATGCCGTGCTCTTCCATCACCGCGCCGTCGATGTCGCGACGGCCGAGGATGCCGCCGTGCACTTTCGGGTGCAGGGTCTTCACGCGGCCGTCCATCATTTCCGGGAAGCCGGTGTAGTCGGCCACTTCCACGGCGGCGATACCGTTGTCCTTGAGCAGCTTGTAGGTGCCGCCGGTGGAGAGGATCTCCACGCCGAGGGCAACCAGCTCACGGGCGAAATCGACGACGCCGGTCTTGTCGGAAACGCTGATCAGCGCGCGGCGGATGGGCAGGCGGGTGGTTTGGTCGGTCATAACGGCTTCCACAAAGGCTTCGGGCTTTTCGCGTGTCAGGCGCAGGCCCTGCCGACCGATCGGTCGCGGCCCCGCGCCTGCCACCTGTCAGAGAAGGTCGTACTGCTTGAGTTTCTTGCGCAGGGTCCCGCGGTTCAGGCCCAGCAGTTCGGAGGCTTTGGTCTGGTTCCCCTTCACGTAGTTCATGACGGTTTCCAGCAGCGGCGCTTCGACTTCGCAAAGCACCATGTTGTACACGTCCGTGACCGGCTGCCCTTCGAGATGGGCGAAATAGTTGTGCAGGGCCTTTTCCACGCTGTCGCGGAGGGTCTGGCCCTCCTGCGTCGGAGTGGTCAGGTGCTGCTTAAGGTTGGTGTTGTCGCTCACGGGTGTCATTCCACTCACTAATGTCTCGGTCATCGTTGTCATGCGGCCACCCCTTCTCCGTTATTGTGGCGCTCGGCGAAGAACTGCCTGACGCTGGCGCTCTGTGCATCCGTGTCCTGCAAACGATTGAACAGGGTGCGGAACTCCGCCGCACCCGGCAGGGTGGCGAGGTACCAGCCCACGTGCTTGCGGGCAATTCGCACACCCATGTCTTCCCCATAAAACGCATGCAATGCAGCGAGGTGTTCGAGCAGGATGCTCTCCACTTCGTGCAGACTCGGCGCCGGCAATGTTTCGCCGGTGCCCAGGTAATGATCGATCTCGCGGAAGATCCAGGGCCTGCCCTGGGCGGCGCGTCCGATCAGCAGGGCGTCCACCCCGGTCAGCTCGAGCACCTGCCGTGCCTTCTGCGGCGAATCGATATCACCGTTGGCGAAGACCGGAATGGAAACCGCCTGCTTGATCGCCGCGATGGTTTCGTACTCCGCTTCGCCGGTGTAGAGTTCGGCGCGGGTCCTGCCGTGCACCGCCAGCGCCTGGATGCCCGACTGCTCGGCGATCCGCGCCACCGTCACACCGTTCTTGTTCGACCGGTCCCAGCCGGTGCGAATCTTCAGGGTGACGGGCACCTCTACCTCCGCGACCACCGCCTCGAGGATGTCGGCCACCAGCCGTTCATCCTTCATCAGCGCGGAGCCCGCGGCCTTGTTGCACACCTTCTTCGCCGGACAGCCCATGTTGATGTCGATGATCTGGGCGCCGAGCTCCACGTTGCACCGTGCGGCTTCCGCGAGCATCTGCGGGTCGCCGCCGGCGATCTGCACCGAACGCGGCTGGTCCTCGTTGTCGTGCTGCAGGCGCAGGCGCGACTTGCGGCTATTCCACAGGCGGACGTCGCTGGTGACCATTTCCGAGACCACCATGCCGGCGCCAAGGCGGCGGCACAGCTGGCGGAACGGACGATCGGTAACGCCGGCCATCGGGGCCAGGATCAGTCTGTTGGGCAGTGTGTAGGAGCCGATGCGTACCACCGACCTGAGTTCCATGGTTAATGGGGCGGGAACACCGATGCGCCGCGCGCTGTAAGACTCGCGGGAGCGTTTCGGGGCCTGCCACCGGTGCTAGCAAAAAAGGGAGGGCATGATACCCGCTCTCGATGACCGGATAAAGGCGAATTTGGATAAATTCTGAACAGCTCGCGGCTTATCACCCAAGGTAGGAAGACGAGCGGAACTGGCGCTGGGCGGCCTTTTGGGCTACTCGCCGGGTCACTCCGGCGAGTGGAAGCTCAGACTGTAGTTCACGGCCTTCGGACCCGGATCGAGGATGTCCAGGGAGATGTGGATCGGCGTCTGCGGCGGCATTTCGCTTTGCCCGGCCAGCTCGCCCGAGAGGTATTCGCTGGGCTTGAAGCGGCGGCTGGCGATCAGTTGGCCGTTCAGGTCGGCGAAGCGCATTTCCAGCAGCGGGAAGGGCTGGGAGAAGTTCGCGCGGTTGTAGATGATCGCGTCGACCACCAGGGCACCGCTGAAGTCCGGGTGGCTGCGCACCACCAGGTTGCTGCTGCGGATCTGTTCCACGTCCACCTTGGAGGGCAGGGTGCAGCCCAGTTCCGGGCAAGCCTGGGCGAACCAGGGGCGGTACTGGTCCTGGCGGGCCAGTTCCTCGAAGTGGTAGGCGATGTACTGCCCGGCGAGGGCGGCCAGCGCAAGCAGGATCAGCAGCAGCCAGAACAGGTTGCGGCCCCAGCGGCGCTTGGGTTTCTGCCAGTCCAGTTGCAGCGGTTCGTCGCTCAGGTCGTGCAGGGCGTCGTTGCGCAGCGCGGGTTCGGCGCGGCGAGCGTTGCTACCTGTGTCGACGGCAGGTTCGTCGTCGTGATCGTCTTCGATGTGCTCGGGCTCATCGTCGTCGCGGCGGGCGCTGAAGGTGGGCAGCTTTTCCTCGTCGTCCACGGCGCTGAGCGGAGCCGGTTCGATCCGGGGCTCTTCGTCCGGTTCTTCCTCGGGCTCTTCCTCAGGTTCCTTGTCGGCCACGAGGCGAGCGCTGGGGGCGGGTTCTTCCGGCTCATCGGCCGGCAGTTGACCGAGGTTGGGTTCCTGTCGGACGGCGCGATTGCCGGCAGGCTGTTCCGACTGCAGCAGGGCTTCGGCCCAGCGTTCGTCGTGCGGGTCGCGCTTCTCTTCCTGCTTGATCTGCAGGGCCTCGCTGGGGGCGGGCGCGCGATCGATGCTGAGGAATTCCTGGGACAGTTCGAACTCGTCCAGCTTGGCCAGCTCTTCGTCGAGGTTGAGGCTGTCCAGGTCCAGGTCGTCGTGGATCCACAGCGTTTCGTCCTGCTTCGCCGGCGCGGTTTCGGCCTTGGCCGGCTCGCTGGGAATCGGGGCTGGCGCCGGTGTTGCCGCTATCGAAGCGGCCGGGGCCGATACTACTGCTGGAGCTGGAGCTGGAGCTGGAGCTGGAGCTGGAGCTGGAGCTGGAGCTGGAGCTGGAGCTGGAGCTGGAGCTGGAGCTGGTTCGGGGCGCGGCTCCGGCTGGATGAGCGGTCTGGCTTCCACCTTGGGTTCGGGGGCGACGGGCTTTTCCGCGACGTCGCTGGAGTGTCGCGCCGCATGGGGGGCCAGTGGCCAACCGAGGGTGGCCGTGCCGGGGGCGGGCGACGGCTTCGGCTGTTCCGGGGTGGCGGCGGCTGGCGTGGGGGCAGGGACTGCCATGGCCGGGGCTGGCGCCGCCGGTTCCACCACGGGTTTCGGCGCCGGTACGGGCGCTGGCTCCGGCTTCGCGGGAGCGGCCGGTGGCGGAACCACGTTCGTCAGGGTCGGTGCCGCCGTCGGCTCGTCCAGCATGTTCTGCGGGGCGTTGAATACCTTCAGGCAGGTTCCACAGCGCACGTTACCGCTGGCCGCGCCCAATTGCGCCGAGTTGACGCGGAAGCGGGTCTGGCAATGGGGGCACTGTGTGATGAAGCTGTCGCTCATGCGGCGGTCCGGCGGAAAAACAAACGATTAGTCTAACCCAAGCCCCTTGCAGCGGGCAGTCAGCGGCGGCGACCCGTAATGCGGATCCAGCCTTCCTGCTCGGCGGTCGGGTCGAGGTCGAAGGCGCCGGCATAGGCCGCGCGCACTTCCTCGGCCTGCTCGGCGAGGATGCCCGAGAGGGCCAGGCGGCCACCGGACTTGACCAGTCCGGTGAGCTGCTCTGCCAATGTGACCAGCGGACCGGCCAGAATGTTCGCTACCAGGACGTCCGCTGGCTCCTTTGGCAGATCAGCGGGCAGGTAGACGGGGAATTTGGCCGGGTCGATGCCGTTGCGCGAGGCGTTGTCGCGGGAGGCTTCCAGCGCCTGCGGGTCGATGTCGGTGCCGGCAGCGCGCTCGGCGCCCAGCAGCAGCGCGGCAATGGCGAGGATGCCTGAGCCGCAGCCGAAGTCCAGCACGTACTGGCCGGCCAGCTCCTGGCTATCCAGCCACTGCAGGCAGAGCGAGGTGGTCGGGTGGGTGCCGGTGCCGAAAGCCAGGCCCGGATCGAGCAGCAGGTTCACCGCGTCCGGTTCCGGGGCGTCGTGCCAGCTGGGGACGATCCACAGGCGGCGGCCGAAACGCATCGGCTTGAAGTTGTCCATCCAGCTGCGTTCCCAGTCCTGGTCCTCGATGCGCTCGATCTGGTGCTGCGGCAGCTCGCCGCCGGTCAGCAGGGACAGGTGGGCGACCAGCGCGGTCTCGTCGGTGTCGGCCTCGAACAGCGCGAGCAGATGGGTGTGGCTCCACAGCGGGGTGGTGCCCAGGTCCGGCTCGAAGATCGGCTGGTCTTCGGCGTCCATGAAGGTCACCGATACGGCGCCGACTTCCAGCAGCGCATCTTCATAGGTTTCCGCCTGTTCCGGAGTGATGGCGAGTCGGACTTGAAGCCAGGGCATGGGGCGGTACCTCGATGGTGCTGGAAAGACAGCGGGCCGCCTGGGCGGCCCGTAGATAAAGGCGGCAAGCTTACTGCACGGCACCTTGCCATGCCAGCGTACACGGCCTGCAAAGCACAAGGGCCGCCCGGAGGCAGCCCTTGTGGTGGAGCGAGGCGGAGCGGGACAGGCTTAGTGCTTGTCCATGCCCAGCTTCTTCTCCAGGTAGTGGATGTTCACGCCACCCTTGCAGAACTCTTTGTCGCGGACCAGATCCTTGTGCAGCTCGGTATTGGTCTTGATGCCATCGACGATCAGCTCGTCCAGCGCGTTACGCATGCGCGCCATGGCTTCATCGCGGTCCTTGCCGTAGGTGATGATCTTGCCCACCAGCGAGTCGTAGTTCGGCGGTACGGCGTAGCCGCTGTACAGGTGCGAATCCACGCGCACGCCGTTGCCGCCGGGTGCGTGGAAGTGCTTCACCTTGCCGGGGCTCGGCATGAAGGTCTTCGGGTCTTCGGCGTTGATCCGGCATTCCAGCGCATGGCCACGGATGACCACGTCTTCCTGGCGGATCGACAGCTTGTTGCCCGAGGCGATGCTGAGCATCTCCTTGACGATGTCGATACCGGTGACCATCTCCGACACCGGATGCTCCACCTGCACGCGGGTGTTCATCTCGATGAAGTAGAAGCGGCCGTTCTCGTAGAGGAACTCGAAGGTGCCGGCGCCACGGTAGCCGATTTCCACGCAGGCCTGGACGCAGCGGGCCAGCACTTCGGCGCGGGCCTTCTCGTCGATGCCCGGGGCTGGGGCTTCTTCCAGCACCTTCTGGTGACGGCGCTGCAGGGAGCAGTCGCGGTCGCCCAGGTGGATGGCGTTGCCCTGGCCGTCGGAGAGGACCTGGACTTCCACGTGACGCGGGTTGGTCAGGAACTTCTCCAAGTAGACCATGGAGTTGCCGAAGGCTGCGCCCGCTTCGGTGCGGGTCAGCTTGGCGGACTTGATCAGGTCTTCCTCGTTGTGCACCACGCGCATGCCGCGACCACCACCGCCACCGGCGGCCTTGATGATCACCGGGTAGCCCACCTCGCGGGCGATCGCCAGCGCGGTTTCTTCGTCTTCGGGCAGCGGGCCGTCGGAGCCCGGTACGGTCGGAACGCCGGCTTTCTTCATGGCGTCCTTGGCGGACACCTTGTCACCCATCAGGCGGATGACGTCGGCGCTCGGGCCGATGAAGGTGAAGCCCGAGCGCTCGACCTGCTCGGCGAAGTCGGCGTTCTCGGCGAGGAAGCCATAGCCGGGGTGGATGCCCACGGCGCCGGTGACCTCGGCCGCGGCGATGATCGCCGGGATGTGCAGGTAGGACTGCGCAGCCGGGGCCGGACCGATGCAGACCGCTTCGTCGGCCAGCGACAGGTGCATCAACTCGCGGTCGGCGGTCGAGTGCACAGCCACCGTCTTGATGCCCAGCTCCTTGCACGCGCGCAGGATGCGCAGCGCGATTTCGCCGCGGTTGGCGATCAGTACTTTTTCCAACATCGCAGGTTCCCCGCGGCTTAGACGATGGTGAACAGGGGCTGGTCGAACTCGACCGGCTGGCCGTTCTCCACGAGGATCTGACTGATCACGCCGCTGGTCTCAGCCTCGATGTGGTTCATCATCTTCATGGCTTCGACGATGCACAGGATGTCGCCTTTCTTCACGCTCTGGCCGACTTCGACGAAGTTGGCGGAAGTCGGCGAGGCTGCGCGGTAGAAGGTGCCGACCATCGGCGAGCGCACGGCGTTGCCGTTGAGCGCCTGTGCAGCCGGAGCGGCTTCGGCTGCCGGGGCGGGAGCTGCGGCAGCGGCCGGAGCGGCTGCGGCAGGCGCCGGAGCGTAGGCCGGGGCGGCGGCGTAGATCGGGGCCGCAGCGCTCTTGCTGTGGCGGCTGATGCGTACGGACTCTTCGCCCTCTTTGATTTCCAGCTCGTCGATACCGGATTCTTCGAGCAGTTCGATCAGTTTCTTGACTTTACGGATGTCCATCAGTGTTCGCACTCCCAGGTGAGGTCACGGGCGTTCAAGTTGTTCAAGGGCGGATTCCAGGGCCAGGCGGTAGCCTGTGGCTCCCAGACCGCAGATCACCCCTACTGCCACGTCGGAGAAGTAGGAGTGATGCCGGAAAGGTTCACGTTTGTGCACGTTGGAAAGGTGCACTTCGATGAATGGGATGCTCACAGCGAGCAATGCGTCACGTAGGGCGACACTTGTATGCGTGAACGCGGCCGGATTGATGAGGATGAAGTCCACGCCTTCGTTGCGCGCGGCATGGATCCGGTCGATCAGTTCGTACTCGGCGTTGCTCTGCAGGTGCATCAGGTGGTGGCCGGCCTCGCGGGCGCGGCGCTCCAGGTCCTGGTTGATCTGCTCGAGGGTGACGGAGCCGTACTTGTCGGGCTCGCGGGTGCCCAGCAGGTTGAGGTTGGGCCCGTGCAGTACCAGTAAGGTCGCCATCTGGATGCTCTTGTCCTTCTCTTAGGCGGAAAAAGATAGGGCGGGACTATGCCGGAAAGCCGGCGTGACTGTCCAGTCATGCAGGTTTTGCCGTAGATGTCGGCATGTTGCCAGCCGATTACGGCAAAACCATTGCAATGGTATGGGCGGGCGGGCGTTTTCAGCCGCGCGAAGAGGCCTGGCGCAGACGTTCGGCGAGGGTGGCGGCATCCGTCTCGCCGATGATGCGCAGATCGCTCCATTCGTCGCCTTTAGCCGAGAAGAACAGCATGGCCGGCGGGCCGAACAGGTTGAAGCGGTCTAGCAGGGCGCGCTGTTCCTCGGTGCTGGCGGTCATGTCGAAGCGCAACAGGACGAAACCGGGCAGTTGCGCCTGGACTTCCGGGGTCGGCAGCACCTGGCGTTCGATGATCTTGCAGCTGATGCACCAGTCGGCGTACCAGTCCAGCAGCACCGGGCGACCGGCGGCCTGGGCGCTGGCCAGGGCGGCATCGAGCTGGGCGGGGGTGGTGATGTTCTGCCAGTCGCCGGGTGTCGAGGTCGGCGGGCCGGCGTGCAGGCCCGGCGTGCTGCGGCCCAGCGGGTGCATCGGGTCGGATTCGCCGCGCAGGGCGCCGGTCCAGGCGACCACCGCATACACCAGCAACATCAGGCCGAGCAGTTGACCGGCGCGTTGCAGCGGCTTCTTCGGACCCAGTTCGAGGGTGCCCATGGCGATGGCGACGCCGCCGGCCAGGGTGCCCCAGAGAGTCAGCGCCACCGGGCCGGAAACCAGGCGTTCGAGCATCCAGACCGCCACCGCCAGCAACATCACGCCGAAGACGTTGCGCACGCTGTTCATCCAGGCGCCGCTCTTGGGCAGCAAGGCCCCGCCGCCGACAGCGAAGATCACCAGTGGCGTGCCCATGCCCAGGCCCAGGGAGAACAGCAGCAGGCCGCCGCCCATCGCATCGCCGGTGCTGCTGATATAGAGCAGCAGCCCGGCCAGCGGAGCGGTGACGCAGGGCGACACCAGCAGGCTGGAGAGCACGCCCAGGGTCGCCGCACCGGCGATGGAGCCGCCGCGGGTGTTGTTGGCCATGTTGTCCAGGCGTTCACGGAGGAAGCCGGGCAGGCGCAGTTCGAACACGCCGAACATGGCGATGGCGAAAACCACGAAGAAGGCCGCGAAAGGCACCAGCACCCAGGGCGATTGCAGCATCGCCTGCAGGTTGAGCTTGGCGCCGAACAGGCCCATCAGGGTGCCGAGCACTGCGTAGCAGGCGGCCATCGGCAGCACGTAGGCCAGCGACAGCGCCAGTCCGCGCGCGCCGCCCGGACGGCCCCGCAGGACCACGCCGGAAAGGATCGGCAGCATCGGCAGCACGCAGGGGGTGAAGGTCAGCGCCAGGCCCAGCAGGAAGAAGATCACCAGGGCGCGGCCGAGCTTCTTGATCTTGCCCGGCTCGTGGTCGCCCAGCAGGCTGGCCAGAGGATTGTCGCTGGTGGCGGCCTTGGCTGCGCTGCCACTGGCGGAGGCGGCCGCCGCGGTGACCACGCTGGCGGCCTGACCGTCGGCGATCTGCAGGCGGGTGGTTTCCGGCGCGTAGCAGAGGCCCTTGTCGGCGCAGCCCTGGTAGCTCACCACCAGGGTGAAGGGCTTGTGCTGCGGGTTGTTCAGCGGCACATCGAGGTCGGTGATGGCGTAATAGACGACGGTGTCGCCGAAGTAATCGTCATGGTGCTGCTTGCCCGGCGGCAGCTTCACTTCGCCGACGGTCACGCCGCTGTCGGCCGCCTCGACCTTGAAGCCGAAGCGGTGCTGGTAGAGGTAGTAGCCGTCGGCATTGATGAAGCGCAGCTTCACCTGCTGGCTGTCGCTGTCCTCGACGCTCAGGCGGAAGGCTTCGGCCACCGGCAGGAAATCGCCCTTGGCGGGTTGTCCGACGGCGAAGCCGCCCTTGTCGGCGGGTTTGTCGAACAGGCCGGCGGAAGCGGGCAGGGCAACGAGGAGCAGGAGCAGGGTGAGCAGGCGGCGCATGGACATCTCACGGACTACGTAAGTGGCGGGCATGATAGCGGAAAGCTTCCGGCGCGGCCCGTGACGCCGCCGGATGAGCTGTGACAAGAGATGAGCGGGCACCCTGGACCTCGCCGCCGGGCGGGGGCTCGCTCGTCCGCTGCGTCAATCGGACGCGGGCTGGCCGAAGGCGTCCAGCAGGTCGCTGGCGAACGCCTGCTCCGCATCACCGGGGTGACGGCCGCGGTGGCGGGTCAGGCTGAAGGCCACGTCGAAGCCCAGCTCTCCGGGCAGCAGCTCGCGCAGTCGGCCCCGCTCCAGCCAGGGCGCGGCGATGTGCCTGGGCAGGTAGCCAACGTGCGCGCCGGAGAGGATGAAGGCCAGGCTGCCGTCCACCTGCTCGCTGCGTGCGCTGCTGCGGCGGGTTTGCAGCGGCTCGTCGGCGGCGATGAAGCGATAGGGGTGGTGCACCTCGTCGGCGTCGGCCAGGGCCTCGCGGCTGACCGCCGGATCATCGAAGGCCGGATGGCCGAGCCCGCAATACAGGCCTTGGGGTTCGCTGAATAGAGGCTCGTGCTCCAGCGCCGCCTGGGTGCCAGCGAAATAGCCGATGGCCAGGTGCAGGCGGTCCTGCAGCAGCAGGCGCTCCAGCTCGGCGGGTGTGGTGGTCACCAGTTCCAGCGTCACCGCCTCGTTGCGTCGGCGGAAGCGCCGCACCGCCTCGGACAGCTGCGCCAGCACCCGCTCGTCGAGGGCCTCGGACAGGCCTAGGCGCACTTCGCCGAGCAGCTTGTCGGCGACCCCGCGGGCCTCATGGCGAAAACCTTCGATGGCGATGAATAGCCGGCGAGTCGCCTGCAGCAGGTGCTCGCCCTTGGGCGTCAGGCGGAAACCGCCCTTGCCGCGCTCGCACAGGCGATAGCCCAGGCGCGTCTCCAGCTTGGCCATCTGGATGCTGATGCTCGGCTGGCTCAGCCCCAGCTCGCCTTGCGCCGCGCTGAAGCCGCCGCACTCGACCACGGTGACGAACAGGCGCAGCAGTTGCAGGTCGAGGTCGCGCAGTTGGCTGAGCATCGGCTGGTCCCAATCATTGGCTATGGATAATGCCAAAGTAATTAACTTTGTATTTTTGCAAAGTAAAGCCCCCGGCATGCTCGCCCCATAACCACAACAAATCCGAGGCGATGATCATGCGTGCGTTCTACCGGGCAGCTCTGGCGGCCCCCCTTGCGGCGTTGCTCGCGGCCATGCCCCTGCAGGCGCAGGAGCGGGTGCTCAACCTGTACAACTGGGCGGACTATGTCGGCGCCGATGCGCTCAAGCGCTTCCAGGCCGAGACCGGCATCCGCGTGAAGTACGACACCTTCGACAGCGCCGAGGTCCTCGACAGCAAGCTGATGACCGGTGCCAGCGGCTACGACGTGGTGTTCCCCGCCAGCAGCGGCCTGGCCCGGGCCATCCAGGCGAAGGCGGTGCAGCCGGTGGACGACGCGCAGCTGAAGAACTTCGCCAACCTCGACCCGGAACTGCTGGCCAAGCTCGCGGCCATCGATCCGGGCAACCGTTTCGGCGTGCCCTATACCTGGGGCACCGTGGGCCTGGCGATCAACAAGGACGCGGTGCTCAAGCGCATTCCCGGCGCCCCGCTGGACAGCCTCGACCTGCTGTTCAAGCCCGAGTACGCCAGCCGCCTGGCCGACTGCGGCATCTCGCTGATCGATTCGCCCCAGGAAGTCATCAGCGTCGCGCTGAATTACCTGGGCAAGCCGCCCTACAGCACCGACCCGGCCGACCTCGCCCAGGTCCGCGAGCTGCTGGCCAAGCTGCAGCCCAATGTGCGCTACGTCGCCAGCGGCAAGCACATCAACGACCTGGCCAACGGCACCCTCTGCGTTGCCCTGACCTATACCGGCGATGCGCTGATGGGGGCCGCGCAGGCGAAGCAGGCGAACAAGCCGTTCGAGGTGATCTACCGGATTCCCAAGGAAGGCACGCTGATCTGGTTCGACACCATGGCCATCCCGGCGGACGCGCCGCACCCGCAGGAGGCACGCGCCTTCATCGACTTCATGCTGCGCCCCGAGTCCATCGCCGAGCTGACCAACACCCTGTACTTCGCCAACGCCAACCTGAAGGCCACGCCGCTGCTCTCCGCCGAGGTGGCGGGCGATCCGGACATCTACCCGCCGGCGGCCATGCGGCAGAAATTGTTCGGCGAACAACTGCTGACTCTGAAGCAGCAGCGCGAGCGCACCCGGCTGTGGTCGGCGTTCCGCACGCGCACCTGACAAACATTGCAATACGGTCACTTCCGTAGGGCGGATAACGCGCCAGCGTTATCCGCCCTACGGAAGTGACCGTTCCAAGCAAGCGTGATCAACCGATAACAACGACGAGGACGCCATGGATCAAGCCCACGACAACGACCAGGCCATCACCCGCGACAGCCTTTATGGCACCGCTGCCGAATCCACCTACGCCGGCATCACCAGCTTCATGCGCCGCCGTTACAGCCGCGACCTGCGCGGCGTCGACCTGGTCGTGAGCGGCGTGCCGTTCGATACCGCCACCACCAACCGCCCCGGCAGCCGCTTCGGACCGCGCGCGATCCGCGCCGCCTCGGTACAGATGGCCTGGGCCCGGCACTTCCCCTGGGAGTTCGACCCCTTCGACCACCTGGCGGTGATCGACTACGGCGACTGCGCCTTCGATCACGGCGTGCCGCAGGAAACCCCGGAAGTCATCGAGGCCCACGCCGCGCGCATCCTCGATGCCGGCTGCGCGCTGCTGACCCTGGGTGGCGACCACTTCATCAGCTATCCATTGCTCAAGGCCCACGCGAAGAAGCACGGCCCGCTGTCGCTGATTCACTTCGACGCCCACAGCGACACCTGGCCGGACGAGGACTGCCAGCGCATCGACCACGGCACCATGTTCTACCACGCCGCCCGCGAAGGGCTGGTGGACCCGTCGCGCTCGGTGCAGGTCGGCCTGCGCACCACCAACGACGACGTGATGGGCTTCCAGGTGCTGGATGCCCGCGAGGTGCACCGCAATACGCCGCAGGCCATCGCCGAACGCATCCGCGCGCGGGTGGGGGACAACCCGGTGTACCTGACCTTCGACATCGACTGCCTCGACCCGGCCTTCGCCCCCGGCACCGGCACGCCGGTGTGCGGTGGATTGAGCTCGCACCAGGCGCTGGAAATCCTCCGCGCGTTGCGGGGAATCAACCTGGTGGGGATGGACGTGGTGGAAGTGGCGCCGCCCTATGACAACGCCGAGATCACCGCCCTGGCCGGCGCGACCCTGGCGATGGAGATGGTTTGCCTGTACGCGGCGCGGCACAAGCTGGGCGAGCGCTGATCGAGCCTGAGCGTAGGACGTATAACCGTTCGCGGTTATACGCCGATACACCGTCCCGACGCCCAACCGCGAGGTTGAGCCGGACGCCCGTCCGAGCCGTGGCCTGGCCAAATCCGGTGCGGATGGCGGCCACGGTCAAACGGCGTATAACGCCGAACGTTATACGCCCTACGTCACACCCGGAACGCCCGCACGGCGGTGTGCAAGGCACCGCCCAGCTCCTGCAACTGCTCGCCCTGGCTGCGGCCCTGGCCGATCAGGCGCAGGTTCTCGCTGCCCAGTGCATGAATGCGCTCGCTGTGGGAGCGAATCTCGCTGACCGCGCCGCTCTGTTGCGCGGAGCCTTCGGCGATGCGCTCGGCCATGCTGGCGATGGTGCGGATGGCTTCCACCACCTCGTCCAGCGCACCCTCGGCGGCGCCGGCCTGGCTGGCGGTGACTTCCGCGTGCTCCACCTGGCTGCGCATCGCCTCCACCGACTGCCGCGCGGCCTGTTGCAGGCGCGCGGTGAGCTGCTGGATTTCCTCGGTGGCGCCGGCGGTGCGCAGGGCCAGCGAGCGCACTTCCTCTGCCACCACGGCAAAGCCACGACCT
Source organism: Pseudomonas sp. PSE14 (assembly GCF_029203285.1). Classification (NCBI taxonomy): domain Bacteria; kingdom Pseudomonadati; phylum Pseudomonadota; class Gammaproteobacteria; order Pseudomonadales; family Pseudomonadaceae; genus Pseudomonas; species Pseudomonas sp. PSE14. The sequence continues at coordinate 5,156,689 of NZ_CP115669.1, read as the reverse complement.
TGCTCGCCAGCCCGAGCCGCCTCAATGGCGGCGTTGAGGGCGAGCAGGTTGGTCTGTTCGGCGATGGAGCGGATCACCCCCAGCACGTTGCCGATGGTGGCCGATTCCTCTGCCAGGTTCTCGATGGCCTGGGCGTTGCTCTGTACCTCGTCGACCAGCGCGCGCATACCGCTGAGGCTATTGCCGATCACCCGTTGCCCCTGTTCCACCGCCACCCCGGCGGCCTGGCTGGCCGAGGCCGCCTGGCTGGCGTCGCCGGCGACCTGCTGGATCGCCGCTTCCATGTGCCCCAGCGCATCGCGGATTTCCCCGGTGTCGCTGGCCTGGCGCTCGGCGCCGGCGTGCAGGCCGCCGCTGAGCTCGGCCAGGGCGCGGCTGCTGCCGGCCACTTCCTCGGCGCGTTGGTGGATGGTGCCGACCAGGGTGCCGAGGAAATCGCGCAGACGGTTCAGCGACTCCTGCAGTTCCACCAGGTCGCGGGTGCGGGTGGCGAGCGCGATGGGTTTGTTGAAGTCGCCATGGGCCCAGGTCGACAGCGCCGGCACCAGTTGACCGAGTACCCGCGCCAGGCGGCGTTGCAGGGTGTCGATGAGCAGCGCGGTGGCGAGGATCAGCGCGATCAGTGCGCCCTGGATAACGCGGACCTGTGCCTGGATCTTCGAGCGTTCCTCGCGCACCTGCGGCTCCAGCGTCGCCAGGGCCTGCTGCACGGCGCCCAGGCGCTGGGCCGTGGCGCTGGCCAGCTGCTGGCGCTGGGCGATCAGTTGGCGGGTGCGATCGAGCTCGTCGGGGTAGCGGCGCAGCACGCCGGCCAGGTCGCGCTTGAGGCCGACGCCACGGTCCTCGCTCTGCTGCTCCGCGGCGGGCTGGGTGTCCAGGCCCATCATCGCGGCGAAGTCGTCGGAGGCCGAGGCCTGCTGCTGCAGTACACCGAGCAGGGGCAGGGTGTCGATGCGCCCGGCGAGCTGGCGCAGGCTGTCGAGTTCACGCTGGATGTCCTCGGCCAGCGCCGGGTTGCCGCTTTCCACCAGCTTGGCGCGGGCGTGGGCCAGGCGGGTCAGGTGCAGGCCGGCCTGCAGCAGCGGCGCGCGGTACTCGGCAGCGGCGGGGTTCTGGCTGGCGTCTGCGTAGGCGCCGAGCTGATCCAGGGCGGCCAGCAGGTCACGCTCGGCCTGCAGCAGCAGGCCCTGCGGATCCCCCGCCAGCTTGCCGGCGGCGAGCAGTTGGTTGCCGCTGAACTGGCGTAGTTCGTCGAGGCTCGCGCCCAGCAGCTGCCCCAGGCTTTCCGGCAACTGCGGAAGCTCCGTGGCCAGTTCCTCCAGCGCCTGTTGGGCGGCCTTCTGCTTGAGTGCGTCACCGCTGCCCAGGTACGCCTGGATGTTCTGCGCCACCTTGCGCTCGAAGCCCTGGGAGAGCTCCAGGTAACGGTCCATCAAGGTGAAGGGGCGCTCCAGCGCGCGCTGCGACCACCACAGGGTGGCGCCCAGCGCGAGACATACGAGCAGGAGCAGGAAGGTGTTGAGGTTGGTCAGCAGCTTGAGGCGCATGGCAGGTCTCGACCGACAACGAAAAACGGCGAGCCCTGACCCTATTGCAGTTTCGTTACTGGCTGATGACAAGGTGCCAGTATCTGGTCGGAAAATCGCGCGGCAGAGCGCGTGACCACCTCAGTCGAATACTTCCACCCGATTGCGCCCGCCATGCTTGGCCCGGTACAGCGCCTCGTCGGCTTGCTTGGCCAGGGTCTTGATGTCCATTGCCTCGTCCAGCTCGGCGATGCCGCAACTGAAGGTACAGGTGAGATCGCCGGGTTGCGCGGGGTAGCGGATCTCGGCGAATCGCTGGCGGATTTCTTCCAGCACCCGGCGCGCGGTGTCGGCGTCGGTATCGGGCAGCACCACGGCGAATTCCTCGCCGCCGTAACGGCCGATGTGGTCGGTCTTGCGCAGGCGCTGCTTCAAGAACAGCGCCAGGCTCTTGATCACCCGGTCGCCCATGGGGTGTCCGAAGGTGTCGTTGACTCGCTTGAAGTGGTCGATGTCGAGCATCGCGAAGGTCAGCGGCCGGCCCTCGCGGCGCGCGCGGAAGCGGGCGTCGTCGAGCAGTTGCAGGGTATGGGTGTGGTTGTACAGGCCGGTAAGGCTGTCGCGCACCATCCGCGCCTGCAGGCTGCGCGCACGGGCGGCGCGGTTGCGCACGGTGGCGATCAGGTGGCGCGGTTTGATCGGCTTGGTGAGGAAGTCGTCGCCGCCTTCGCTCATGGCGTCGAGCTGCTTGTCCAGGTCGTCCTCGGCGGACAGGTAGATGATCGGCACGCTGACATAGCGCTCGTGCTGGCGGATCACCTTGGCCAGCTCCGTGCCCAGGCATTCGGGCATGTACATGTCGAGGATGATCAGGTCCGGCTGGAACTCGGCCAGCTCGGCCATCACCGACAGCGGCGCGGTGAGCGCGCGGGTGACGATGCCGGCGTTGTTCAGGACCCGTTCGGTGTGCGTAGCCTGGGCCCGGGAGTCTTCGACGATCAGCACGCGGAAGGGCTCGTAGTGCGCCACGCGGCTCAGGGTCTCGATCTTCTCCAGTACCGCGGAGGCGTCCAGCGCCCCGGTGAAGAAGTCCTGGCCGCCGGCGCGGGCGGCGGCCATGCGGGTCGGGGTATCGGTCTCGTCGTGGCTGAAGAACAGTACCGGCAGTTTCTGCCGCAGCCCGGTCTGGACTTCGTTGGCCAGCGTCAGGCCCTGGCCCGCGCCGGCGAAGTCGATCTCCATCACGATGGCCGCCGGATGCCGCTCGGCCATGGCGGCGCGGAAGGCATTGGCGCTCTCGCAGCGCTGCGCGGCCATGCCGAAGAATTCCAGCTGCTGGGCCAGGCGTTCGGCGCGCTCCTGGTCCTGCAGGGCCAGGTAGACCGGCTTGCGCAGCGGCGGCAGGCTGATCTGCTCGTACTGGTCGCCATGACGTAGCCCGGTGCGCGACAGGCGCTGCATCAGGCCGTTGAGTTCGCTGATCAGAGCGCTGGACAGGCGTCCGCGGTTGTCCTGCACGGCGCGCAGGCACTGGTCTACAGCCCGGGCCAGGTCGACGTGCTCGGACTGCCCGAAACGCTCGGCGTAGCGCTGCAGGAGCAGGCAGGCATCGGTCAGTTCGGCCATCCCGCCGGCGCTCCACTCCGAGCGCGACAGGCGCTGCCAGACTTCGAGCAGATGGCGGGCCTGGTGAATCACCCGCTGGGCGAAATGCTGCTTGAGGCGGTCGAGAGGCGGATCGTCGAGCTCGTTCATGGCGCGCTTCTTTATCTGTCCGTAGGGAGGGCGTGCGAGCGAAGTGTTTCTGCCGTGATACACGATGATGGCCCTATGCTACCAATCCTTGATGGCAATAACAGTGCCGTCGGTCAAACGACATGCGCTTTGTAATTCGCGACGTTACCGCGCACCATGCGCAGGGTGGGCTGCGCTGAGCCGCCGGGTGCGGCATGCTTGCGCGGCTGGATCGTTCCGCCGGGGCACTCCCCGGGGCGGAATCGGGTCCAACCCCCTCTTCGTTTTCGTGATGCTAAGGACTTTGCCATGTGGAACTGGAAGAAACGCGGCTCCGTGCGCGATCGCGTCGATGACTCGGTGGACGACGTGCGCGCCTACTTCGGCGGGCCCTGGCTGAGCCGCGTGCTCGGCAGTCTGCTGGGCGTCTACCTGCTGATCTGCGGTGTGGTCGGCTGGTACTGGAGCCAGGAGCCTGACCTCTTTCCCGTGCAGCAGAACGCCCAGGCCTCGGCCGAGCGCGCCGGCCGGCAGATGGTGGTCGGCTACACCACGGTGGAAACCCTCAAGGAAGTGGTGGCCACGCTGCTGAACAAGCCGGGCGGCTATCTCTCCAACGACATCTTCCCGCCGGGCCTGTGGCTGGACAACATGCCCAGCTGGGAATACGGCGCCCTGGTCCAGGTGCGCGACCTGTCCCGCGCGCTGCGCAAGGACTTTGCCCGTTCCCAGTCGCAGTCCACCGAGGACGCGGACCTGGCCCGTGCCGAGCCGCGCTTCAACTTCGACAACAAGAGCTGGGCGCTGCCGTCTTCCGAATCGGAGTACGGCGAAGGCATCAAGTCGCTGGACCGCTACCTGGCGCGATTGTCCGCGGACCCGGCCGGCGCGCAGTTCTATCCCCGCGCCGACAGCCTGAACAACTGGCTGGGTGACGTTTCCACCCGCCTGGGCTCGCTGTCCCAGCGTCTCTCGGCCAGCGTCGGCCGGGTGAAGCTCAACACCAACATCAAGCCCACCGCGCCGGTGGTGCCGGGCGAGGCGCCGCAGGTCGAGGAAGAGCTGCAGGAAACCCCCTGGCTGCAGATCGACAACGTGTTCTACGAAGCCCGTGGCCAGGCCTGGGCGCTGTCGCACATCCTGCGCGCCATCGAGGTGGACTTCGCCGACGTACTGGCGAAGAAGAACGCCACCGTCAGCGTGCGCCAGATCATCCGCGAGCTGGAGGCCGCCCAGGCGCCGCTGTGGAGCCCGATGGTGCTCAACGGCAGCGGCTTCGGCGTGCTGGCCAACCATTCGCTGGTGATGGCCAACTACATCTCCCGCGCCAACGCCGCGATCATCGATCTGCGCCAGCTGCTGGCCCAGGGTTGATGATGGACGGGATCAGCGAGAAGGAAGCCGCCCACCGGGCGGCTTCGGACGCCGAGCTGGTCGCCTGGGTCAACCGGGACGACGAGCTCAGGGGCAGCCTGCCACGCGCGGAGCTGCGCGAACGCGGGCTGATCGGCCGGGGCACCTTCATCCTGCTGTTCAATACGGCTGGCGAGCTGTGCGTGCACCGCCGCACCCTGAGCAAGGCGATCTATCCCGGCTACTGGGACCCGGCCGCGGGCGGCATGGTGCTGGCGGACGAGAGCTATGCCCAGTCCGCCGCCCGCGAGCTGGAAGAAGAGTTGGGGATTTCCGGGGTCGAGTTGCGCGAGCATGGCTCGTTCTTCTTCGACCAGCCGGACAACCGCCTGTGGTGCGCGGTGTTCTCCGCCGTGTCCGATGCGCCGCTCAGGCTGCAACCGGAAGAGGTGATGGAGGCGCGCTTCATCGACCCGCACCAGGTGCTGGCCGAAGCGAAGGCGGGTACGCCGTACTGCCCGGATTCGCTGGCGGCGTTGCGCAAGTATCTGGTGAGTTTCTGAGTCACCCGTAGGGCGTACAACCGTTCGCGGTTGTACGCCGATACTCGGTGCTCATCATCTGCGCCAAGGTCAGGCTCGGAGTGCCCTCGAACCGCGGCTCCGGGGCCCAACCCTGCGTGCGCTGAAAGCAAGGTCAAACGGCGTATAACGTCGAACGTTATACGCCCTACATCCGTGCTCCAGATTCTCCTGTAAGGCCCATGTCGCCAAACTACCGATCAATGACGCAATTCTGCTCTTAGCATTTGCCTTCAATGCTGCTAAATTGCGCGACCTTTCCGGCAGGGTCCTCCGCCGGGAATGCGCAGCCCCTGCCTGAGTGGGGCGTCGCGGTCGGCGCCAGCCGATCATTCGTTGACCTGGCCCTTAGAGGCCAATCCTGGGGAAACGCCCGGTGGTCAAGAAAGCATCCTCCCTGTCCGCCCTTGGCGGGCTCGTCTATTCCACTGATGCCGGCCGGCACTGCCCGGACTGCAATCAGCCCATTGGCGCGTGCATCTGCAAGCAGGCCGGGATTCCGGCCGGCGACGGCATCGCTCGCGTGCGTCGTGAAACCAAGGGGCGCGGCGGCAAGACCGTGACCACGGTGAGCGGCGTGCCGCTGGCGGCCGATGCGCTGAAAGACCTGGCCACCGCGCTGAAGAAGCGTTGCGGCACGGGTGGCGCGCTCAAGGACGGCGTCATCGAGATCCAGGGCGACCACGTCGACCTGTTGCTCGAAGAGCTGCAGAAGCGCGGCCTCAAGGCGAAGAAATCCGGCGGCTGAGCCGTCTCTTTCGACAGATTCTCCTCTGCAGAGAAGGGGTTCCAGGCGATGCGCAGCCCGCGCATGGCCGGCAAGCCCTTTCCCTAGATGGGAGATTTATCGGCGCGCCCTGGCGCATCGTCGGAATTTCCTAAACTTACCGCCGGAGCCGGCGGTCAACACGGCAACGTCACACCAGCCGACTAGGCTTTGACGACTCACCCGCTCGCCGGGCGGGGCGCCTGCATTCATTTCGAGACATTTGAGGAGACCACCCCGCATGGCCGCTAGACGGACCCGCAAAGACGACGGCAGCAACTGGACCGTGGCAGACAGCCGCAGCATCTACGGCATTCGCCACTGGGGCGCCGGCTATTTCGCCATCAACGACGCCGGCAATGTCGAGGTACGCCCGCAGGGCGCCAATGCCCAGCCGATCGATCTGCACGGGCTGGTCGACCAGCTGCGCGAAGCCGGCCTGTCGCTGCCGCTGCTGGTGCGTTTCCCGGACATCCTGCAGGACCGCGTGCGCAAGCTCACCGGCGCCTTCGACGCCAACATCGCGCGTCTTGAATACGGCAGCCGCTACACCGCGCTGTACCCGATCAAGGTGAACCAGCAGGAAGCGGTGGTGGAAAGCATCATCGCCACCCAGAACGTCTCCATCGGCCTGGAAGCCGGCTCCAAGCCTGAGCTGATGGCCGTGCTGGCGCTGGCGCCCAAGGGCGGCACCATCGTCTGCAACGGCTACAAGGACCGCGAGTTCATCAAGCTGGCGCTGATGGGGCAGAAACTCGGCCACAACGTGTTCATCGTGATCGAGAAGGAATCCGAGGTGCAGCTGGTGATCGAGGAAGCCGCCAACGTTGGCGTGCTGCCCCAGGTCGGCCTGCGCGTGCGCCTGTCCTCGCTGGCCTCCTCCAAGTGGGCCGATACCGGTGGCGAGAAGGCCAAGTTCGGCCTGTCCGCCGCGCAGCTGCTGTCGGTGGTCGAGCGCTTCCGCGCCGCCGGCCTGGACCAGGGCGTGCGCCTGCTGCACTTCCACATGGGCTCGCAGATCGCGAATCTCGCCGACTACCAGCACGGCTTCAAGGAAGCCATCCGCTACTACGGCGAACTGCGCGCCCTTGGCCTGCCGGTGGATCACGTGGACGTCGGCGGCGGCCTGGGCGTGGACTACGACGGCACCCATTCGCGCAACGCCAGTTCGATCAACTACGACATCGACGACTACGCCGGTGTGGTGGTGGGCATGCTCAAGGAATTCTGCGACGCCCAGGGCCTGCCGCATCCGCACATCTTCTCCGAGAGCGGCCGCGCGCTGACCGCGCATCACGCGGTGCTGATCACCCAGGTCACCGACGTCGAGCGCCACAACGACGAAGTGCCGAAGATCACCGACCTCGCCGAACAGCCGGAGATCGTCCAGTGGCTGGCCGACCTGCTCGGCCCGACCGACGCCGAGATGGTCACCGAGACCTACTGGCGCGCCACCCACTACATGAGCGACGCCGCCGCGCAGTACGCCGAGGGCAAGATCAGCCTGGCGCAGAAGGCCCTGGCCGAGCAGTGCTACTTCGCCATCTGCCGCCGTCTGCACAACCAGCTCAAGGCGCACCAGCGCTCGCACCGCCAGGTACTCGACGAGCTCAACGACAAGCTCGCCGACAAGTACATCTGCAACTTCTCGGTGTTCCAGAGCCTGCCCGACACCTGGGCCATCGGCCAGGTGCTGCCGATCCTGCCGATCCACCGCCTGGGCGAGGAGCCGACCCGCCGCGCGGTGCTGCAGGACCTGACCTGCGACTCCGACGGCAAGATCACCCAGTACGTCGACGAGCAGAGCATCGAGACCAGCATGCCGGTGCACGACGTGAAGGAAGGCGAGGACTACCTGATCGGCACCTTCCTGGTCGGCGCCTACCAGGAAATCCTCGGCGACATGCACAACCTGTTCGGCGACACCGATTCGGTGAACGTCTACCAGAACGCCGACGGCAGCTACTACCACGCCGGCATCGAGACCCACGACACCATCGAGGACATGCTGCGCTACGTGCACCTGTCGCCCGAGGAGCTGATGACCCACTACCGCGACAAGGTCGCCGGGGCCAAGCTCACCGCGCGAGAGCGTACGCAGTTCCTCGATGCGCTGCGCCTGGGGCTGACCCGGTCGGCTTACCTGTCGTCCTGACAGACTGGTAGCGCGCGTAAACGAAAGCCCCGCCTCGGCGGGGCTTTTTCTTTCTAGCCTCCCGCTCGGATGATCGACTGTAGGAGATCAAAAGCCCCTTACCCTGATCCTGGCTGCTCTGAGAGGATGCATAGGCACGGTGAAGACAGTCGCACCTACAAGGTTCCGACCTCCATCGCCTGCGCCACCCGCTCCGCCAACCGCGCCGCCATCGGCTGGTCCACCACATTGGTGAAGCTCATCACCAGCGCCGGCTCCCGCCGCGCCTCCATGCACCACGCATTGAGCGCCTGCAGGCCCAGCCCGTCGGCATGGGCGCGGGCGGCGATGGCGAGGTCGTCGCCGTCCACTGCCCCTATTAGGTTCAACCCGCCGGGCGTCTCGGCGAAGCGCAGATTCTCGCCCAGTCGAGTCTCCAGCGCCGAGCGCAGCCACTGCCGACGCTGCGCGTAGAGCGTGCGGGTGCGTTTGAGGTGGCGGGCGAAGTGGCCCTCCTGCATGAAGTCGCACAGCGTCGCCTGCAACAGTTCGGCGCAGCCGGAGGCGAACACCTGCTGGCTGCGCACGAAGCTTTCCACCAGTGCCGGCGGCACCACCAGGTAGCCCAGGCGCAGCGCCGGGTAGAGCACCTTGCTGAAGGTGCCGGTGTAGAGCACGCGGCCGGCGCGGTCGAGGCTTTTAAGCGCCGGCAGCGGGAAGCCGGCGTAACGGTATTCGCTGTCGTAGTCGTCCTCGATGACCCAGGCGTTGGCGCCAGCCGCCCAGTCCAGCAAGGCCAGACGGCGGGGCAGGCTGAGGGCGACGCCGGTGGGGCTCTGCTGCGAGGGCGTGACCAGGGCGAAGCGGGCGTCCGGCGCGCGGGCGATGCCGTCCTCCACCCGCAGGCCGTCGTCATCCACCGCCACTGCAACCGGCACACCGCCGGCGCGGCGCAACAGCTCGCGGCCACGGGGGTAGCCCGGGTCCTCGTGCCAGAAACCCTGGCCGGGTTCGAGCAGGGTGCGGCTGATCAGGTCCAGCGCGCCCTGGTAGCCGGCGCAGATGAACACCTGCGCGGGATCGCAGACGATCCCTCGGGACACCCCCAGGTAGCCGGCCACTGCCTCGCGCAGCGGGCCATAGCCGCAGGGTTCGGGATAGGCCAGGGTCGCCGCGCCCTGCTGGCGCAGGCGGCGCGCGCACAGGCGCGACCAGAGCGCGCGGGGGAAGGCGTCCAGCGCCGGCAGGCCGAGCTGCAGCGGCCTGATGGCCGGGCCATGGGCGATCACCCCGGGCAGGCTGCGTTCCACCGTGGCCGGGTCGAGCGCTACCGGCGGGGCCGGCGAGGTTCGTCCGGCGAGCTGCGGCGAGACCACCGTGCCGGCCGGTCCGCGCGCCTGCAGGTAGCCCTCGCTGGTCAGCAGCTGGTAGGCCAGCTCCACCGTGCCCCGCGCCACGCCCAGCTCGCCGGCCAGCCCGCGTACCGGCGGCACGCGCTCGCCGGGGCGCAGCGCGCCACGGGCGATGGCGTCCTTGATGCGCTCGTAGAGCTGACGGTAGATCGGCAGCGTCTGGCTGGGGTCCAGCGGCTGGCGGAAGGAATCGATGGGCGCGGTCATGGCCTGTGCAGTTCGTCGCGAAGCGGGAGGAGTGACTATGCCATGACCCGCATCAGGTCGCCCCGGCAAATGCGGTGCAGGATCAGCGTCTAGGCTGATGGGCAGTGTTGAAAAGCGGGCGCGCCGTCTCCATCTGTAAGGCACAACCCGCTTTTTCCACCTGTTCGCCTCGCTGTGCGCGCAGCGGCCTCGGCTGCCTGCGTGATCCCCTTGTGTATTCAGGCGCCGACAGGTCCAACGCATGTGAGGAGTGACCGATACCGATGGAATTCAAGGATTACTACGCGGCCCTGGGCGTGGCCCCCGACGCCGACGAGAAGGCGATCAAGACCGCCTACCGCAAGCTCGCGCGCAAGTACCACCCGGACGTCAGCAAGGAGCCGGACGCCGAGGCGCACTTCAAGGAAGTCTCCGAAGCCTATGAGGTGCTCAAGAGCCCGGAGAAGCGCGCCGAGTACGACGAGCTGCGCAAATACGGCCAGCAGGGCCCGCAGTTCGAGGCGCCGCCCGGATGGCAGCCGCGCGGTGGCTTCGATGGCCCGCCGCCGGGGCACGAGCAGGATTTCTCCGACTTCTTCGAACAGATCTTTGGCGCCCGTGCCGGAGCCGGCGCTGGTGCGCGTCAGCCGCGCGCCCACCGTGGCCAGGACGTGGAAATGGAAGTGCCGCTGTTCCTCGAGGAAGCCCTCTCCGGCGACAGCCGGCCGATCAGCTTCAGCCTGCCCAGCTACGACGAGTACGGTCGCAAGCTGCCGCCGCAGAGCAAGACGCTGAACGTGAAGATCCCGGTGGGTACCACCGACGGTGAGCGCATCCGCCTCAAAGGGCAGGGTGCGGCGGGGATCAACGGCGGGCCGGCGGGTGACCTGTACCTGGTGATCCGCCTGGTGCCGCACCCGGTGTTCGACGTCGATGGCCGCGACCTGGTCGTCACCGTGCCGGTGGCGCCCTGGGAAGCCGCGCTGGGCGCCAAGGTGGAAGTGCCAACCCTGGGCGGCCGGATCAACCTCGGCATCCCCGCGTCGAGCCAGGCCGGGCAGCGCCTGCGCATCAAAGGCAAGGGCCTGCCGAACAAGGGCAGCGCCGCGCCCGGCGATCTCTACGCCGTGCTCAAGGTGGTGATGCCGAAGAACGCCGATGAGGCGACTCGCAAACTCTGGGAGGAACTGGCGGCCAAGGCGGCCTTCGATCCCCGTGCCGATTGGGGGAAACGCGCATGACGACGACAGTGATGGTGGTGGACCTCGACGAGCTCTGCCAGTCGGTGAACCTGCCCCGCGACGTGCTCGTCGAGATCGTCGAGGTGGGCATCGTGGAACCCTGCGAGCAGCGCGGCGGCCGTTGGGTCTTCGATTACCAGGCGGTCGGCGTGGTGCGTCGCGCGGTGCGCCTGCGCCGCGAATTCGAGCTGGACTGGCCGGGCATTGCCCTGGCCCTGCGCCTGCTGGATGAGGTGGAGGAGCTGCGCGCGGAGAACCGCTACCTGCGCCAGCGCCTGGCGCGCCTGCTGGAGGACTGAGGCGGAAGTGAAGGGCGTGCGCCGGCTCGCGAGGGCCGGCGCACTGTCGTGTCAGCGCGGCTGGTTCTGCTCGATCCAGCGGGCGAAGGCGTCGATGATGCTTTGCAGGAAGGGCTGGGTTTTCTCGGACAGTTTCCCCGCCTCGTCAAAGAAGCTGCCGGCGCCGCCCAGGTAGGCCTCCGGCTGCTGCAGCACCGGCATGTTGAGGAACACCAGCGACTGGCGCAGGTGATGGTTGGCGCCGAAGCCGCCAATGGCGCCGGGCGATGCGCTGACCACCGCGCACGGCTTGCCGTTCCAGGCGCTCTTGCCATAGGGGCGCGAGCCCACGTCGATGGCGTTCTTCAGCACGCCGGGCACCGAGCGGTTGTATTCCGGGGTGACGAACAGCACCGCGTCGGCGCGGCGGATGCGTTCGCGGAAAGCCGTATAGCTGGCCGGTGGCGTGGCGCTGTCGTGTTCCTCGTTGTACAGCGGCAGGTCGCCGATCTCCACGATCTCCAGCTTCAGGCTGGCCGGCGCCAGCTGGATGAAGGCCTTGGCGATCTTGCGATTGAGGGATTCCTTGCGCAGGCTGCCGACCACGACGGCGACATCGAAGACTTGGCTCATGACGACTCCTTCAAGAACGGGTATTGAGCCGTTTGTTATAGACGATGACGGCGGTTCTGCGCGGACCTGGATCAAGACTCATGACCGCATGTCCCAGTGAGTTCGAACGATCTTGGCTCTGTGGAGTGGGGCATGGCCTGGCTAGATTGGGCCCTGTCCCGCCTGCCCGTTTCGAGGTCGATCATGTGCATGAAAGTGTTCTTCGCTGGCGCCAGCGGTGCCATCGGCAAGCGCCTGTTGCCGCTGCTGCTGGAGCGCGGTTACCAGGTGCTCGCCGTGAGCCGTTCGCCGCAGCGCGCCGCCGCGCTGGAGGCGGCGGGCGCCCGGGCGATGGTGCTGGATGTCTACGATGCTGCGGCATTGCATGAGGCAATGCGGGCCTTCCAGCCGCGCTGGGTCATTCACCAGCTCACCGACCTGCCGGCGGGCCTGGACCCGGCGCAGATGCCCGCTGCCCAGCCGCGCAATGCCCGGTTGCGCCGCGAAGGCACTGCCAACCTGGTGGCCGCCGCCCTGGCTGCCGGGGCCGAGCGCATGGTGGCGCAGAGCATCGCCTGGGCCTATGCGCCGGGCGAACTGCCGCTGCATGAGGAACAGCCGCTGGACCTTGGGGCCGACGGCAACCGCGCCATCAGCGTCGGCGGTGTGGCCGCGCTGGAAGCCGCCGTACTCGGTGCCGCGCCGATGGAAGGCATTGTGCTGCGCTACGGCCGGCTGTACGGACCGGGTACCGGCAGCGAGACGCCGGACCCGCGCCTGGCCGTGCATGTGGACGATGCCGCCCGCGCCGCGTTGCTGGCGCTGGAGTGGGGCGTACGGGGTTGCTACAACGTGGCCGAGCAGGACATCGAGGTCAGCTCGATCAAGGCTCGCCACCGCCTGGGCTGGCAGCCGGGTTTCCGTCTGCAAGGGGGGCGCCCATGAACCTCGCGCTGGGCCGTGAATCCCGTGTCGGACTGCTGCTGGTCGCCGCCGTGGCGGCCGGCGCGCTGCTCTGGCAGCCCTGGTTGCGCCCCCAGGTGCAACTGGCCGAAAACCCCGCGCACTCCCAGGCCGGCGCCCGGCCGACCACCCAGGTCAGCCGCCTGTCCTGCGAGCCGCTGGCGGAGCTGCCCGGCAAGGTCGTTACCACCTTGCGGGTGGACTTCCCACCCAACGCCCATACGCCGGCGCACCGGCACCCCGGCGCGGTGACCGCTATCGTCCTGTACGGCCAGGTGCGCTCACAGATGCAGGGCCTGCCGGCGCGGACCTACGGCCCCGGGGAAACCTGGTTCGAGCCCACTGGCGAGTTGCACCTGTTCGCCGAGAACCCCAGCGCCCGCGAGCCGGCCCGGCTGCTCGTGGTGATCGTCAGCGACGAGCACTGCGGCCCGCTGCTGATCCCCGAACCTACCCATTGAATGCTTTGCGAAAGGAGATTCGCATGACCCCGCTCACCCCCTTCAGCGCTGCTCAGCTCGACGCCAGCCTGGCCCGCCTTGGCCTGCCGGTGGAGCGCCCGGCGCCGACCCTGGCAAACCTCGATCGGCTGATCCACGCCGCGCTCCACCAGCTGCCATTCGAAAACCTCGACGTGCTGCTGGAAAAGGATGTGGACATCGATCCGCAGGCGGTCTTCGCCAAGGTGGTGGAACAGCAGCGTGGCGGCTATTGCTTCGAACTGAACAGCCTGTTCGCCCGCTTGCTGACCAGCCTCGACTACCGGGTGACGCTGCTGGTCGGACGGGTACGCTGGGGCTTGCCGGCCGATGCGCCGCTGACCCCGCAGTCGCACCTGCTGCTGCGGGTCGACCTGGACGAAGGCGTGCACCTGGTGGACATCGGCTTTGGCGGCCCGGCATCGCCCCGCGCCCTGCCGCTGCGGTTGAACGAGGAATTACCCGGCGGCTGGCGCCTGACCGGTCAGCTGGACGGCGAGCTGGAGATGGCGGCGCGCTCCAGCTCCGGCTGGCAAACGCTCTATCGCTTCACCCTGCAACCGCAGTCGTGGATCGATTACGCCATGCGCAACTGGTACACCTCGACCCATCCGCAGAGCGTGTTCCGGTTGTCCCTGCGCGTGGCCATCAGCGAGGACGGGGCGCGGCTGTCGTTGTACAACGGCCAGTTCACCCGGCGTACCGCCGCCGGTGAAGTCGAGCAGCGTGGCATCGCGGATGCGGACGCGTTGCTGGTGGTATTGCGCGAGCGTTTCCGCCTGTGGCCGACGGAGCGGGACGTGCCGGCCTTGCGCCGGCGCCTGGCGGAGCTGCTCGCGCCACAGGGGTGAGCGTCGGGGATCAGCCGATCATTCCGTAACCACGCGCCATCAGGGTGGCCAGCAGCGGCAGGATCAGCAGGGCCAGCAGCTCCAGGCGGATGGTCATGGTCACCAGCTTGCACTGGCGCGCGCTGACCTGCGGGATACGGCTGGCCTTGAGGTCGTTGCGCCAGTTGAGGAAGGTCATGGTCGGCAGGATCGACAGCAGCGCGACCAGCACGAACAGCCCGACCTTGGCGTGGAACAGGCTGTTGTGCAGGTAGTAATCGGCGCCCTTGGCGAACCACAGCACCCGCGCTGCGCCGGTCAGCAGCACTACGCCGGCGCAGGCGCCATAGGCGATGTCGATGACGATCAGGCTGCGTGCGCGCTCAAGGTCCAGCGGCAGGCGGAACAGGCGGTGCTCCAGCACCAGCAGCGCGAACAGGATGAAGATCGACAGGTAGTGCAGGTAGGCGGCAATGGCTTGGGCCATGGAACGGGTCCTTCTGATGGGGCCTTCGGTGGGGCGGGATGGATAGGCCTGCGCCGTACGGCGCAGGCGTCAGTGTCTCAGGTCTGCGCAGGCACCTGCCAGGCGTCGTGGCGCGTCAGTCGCCAGGCGTAGGCCCCGAGGATCAGTCCGCGCAGCAACATGAAGCATAGGAAAGTCAGCCACAAACCGTGGTTGCCGAAGGGTTGCAGCAGAAGGCCCAGCGGCAGGCTTGCGGCGCAGGCCAGGAGCATGGCGTTGCGCATCTCGCGGGCGCGGGTGGCGCCGATGAACAGGCCGTCCAGCAGGTAGCTCCACAGGCCGATCAGGGGTAGGCAGGCGAGGTAGGGCAGGTACTGGTCGGCGGTGGCGCGCACTTCGGGAATGTCGCTCTGCAGGGCGATGAACAGGTGCCCGCCGAAAGTGAAGAAGGCGACGAACAGGAGACTGGCGATCAGCGACCAGCCGCAGGCCACCACCAGCGAGCGGCGCAGCGCGGTGCGGTCGCGGCCGCCGATGGCGTGGCCGCACAGGGCTTCCACCGCGTGGGCGAGGCCATCCAGGGCGTAGGAGGTGACCATCAGGCCGTTGAGCAGCAGCGCGTTGGCCGCCACCGTGGCGTCGCCCAGGCGCGTGCCCTGCACGGTGAGCAGGAAGAACACACCCTGCAGAGCCAGGCTGCGGATGAAGATGTCGCGGTTGACCATCAACAGCGGCCGCCAGCTCGCCCAGGCGCGCAGACGCGTCCAGTCCGGTTGGCCGGGGTAGCGCCTGAGCGCGCCACGGGTCAGCGCCAGCCCGAGCAGGGCGCCGCTCCATTCGGCGATCACCGAGGCCCGTGCGGCACCGGCCACGCCCCATTCCAGGCCAAGCACGAACCACAGGTCGAGGGCGATGTTGATCAGGTTGGTGGTGAGCAGGATCGCCAGCGGCGCGCGGGCGTTCTGCGTGCCGAGGAACCAGCCGACCAGCGCATAGGTGGCCAGCGCCGCCGGCAGGCCGAGCAGGCGGATGTGGAAGAACTGGCGGGCCAGCGTGTCGAGCTCGGCGGATGGCCGCATCAGCGCCAGCGCCGGATCGGTCAGCGGCACCGCCAGCAGCCCGAGCAGCAGCGCCAGGCCCAGGGCGAGCAACAGGCCCTGGCCGAGAATTCGCCGCAGCGCACCGCCGTCACTGCGGCCGGCGGCCTGGGCGGCGAAGCCGGTGGTGCCCATGCGCAGGAAACCCAGTACGCCCACCAGCAGGGTATAGAGCCCGCCGCCGACGGCCACTGCACCCAACTGATGGGCGTGCGGCAGGTGGCCGATCACCGCGCTGTCCACCAGGGTGACCAGGGGCACGGAGACGTTGGAAAGGATCATCGGCGCGGCCAGCGCCCAGACGCGGCGGTGGGTTGGCTGGTGACGCCAGGCTTCGAGCAGGGGATTCATGCGGGGCTCCTGAACAGGCCCGCAGTATAGCGAGCCACCTCAGGGGCTGTAGGAGCGAGCTTGCTCGCGAACCGCATAGCACCGTGCCTTGCAGGTTCGCGAGCAAGGGCTAGGCGCCCCCTCGTTCCTACGAAGAGCAGAAAGCGCCGCGGGCGCTCAGGCGGTCTTCTTGCGGTACGCGCAGTAACCGGGGCGCGGGCCAACCTGCGGGTGGTTGCGACAGGTGTCCGGGCGCTTGGCGTAGACGGTGCACAGGCGCGTCTTGCGATCGAGGAAGTAGCAGTCGCCGTTGCTGGTGCGGGTCAGGGTGAAGATGCCGCTCTTCTGGTTGAAGCGCTCGACGACGCCTTCCTTCAGCAGGCGCTTGGCGATGTTCTTCGCCGGTTCGTCGCGCTCGAATTCGTCGACGACGCCGATGCGGATCAGGTCATTGACGTTGACTTCCGCCGGCATGGTGCAGCAGGTGGCGTTGCAGTCCTTGCACAGGCCCGAGGTGTACTTGGCCCAGGTTTCCAGGCGGTCGAGTTCGGCGTTGGCAATTAGCGGCGGTTTTCTCATGGCGGCATTCGGCAGGGTCGAGCGAGGCGCGCATCATAGTGGTCGGCGCGAAGAATTGCGCGGCCTTTCGACGAACAGGGGCTCTCAGGACGCCGAGAGGGTCGCGAGCCCGCCGTGGTCCTGCAGGTACTGGCGGAAGCTCGGGTAGCAGAGGCGGAACCAGGGCGTGAAGCGCTCCGGGTGGGCGGTCATCTCGGTTTCCAGGTCGGCCAGGGTGATGTAGCGGAAGTCGTCGGCTTCCTCGGGATCAGGCTGCGGCGGCTGGTCGTCGATGGCGCCGAACAGGTGGCCGTATTCGTGCTCGGTCATGCCGTTGGCCAGCTCCAGGCGGTAGCTGAACTCGAACAGCTTGCGCAGTGCGACCTGGACGCCCATTTCCTCGCGCAGCCGGCGCTCGGCGGCGTGCTGCACCGACTCGTCGGGGTACGGATGGCCGCAGCAGCTGTTGCTCCACAGTCCGCCGCAGTGGTACTTGCCCTGCGCGCGGCGTTGCAGCAGCAACTCGCCGGCGCTGTTGAACAGGTACACGGAGATGGCCCGGTGGCGCAGCCCCAGGTGGTGCGCCGCGTGCTTCTCCATCGTGCCGGTCGGGTTGTCGTGTTCGTCGACCAGGATCACCTGGATGTCGGTCATGGGGTTCTCCTGCGAGCGCGTCGTCCGTGGCCGTTGCCGTTCAGCTTATCAGCCCTTGCGGATCATCCAGATGCCGACGGCGATGGCGGCCATGCCGGCGATCTTCAGCCCGCTGACTGGCGCTTCCCTGAAGCCGGCCCAGCCGAAGTGGTCGAGGGTCATGGCCATGCCCAACTGGCCGGCAAGCACCAGCACCATGAACATCAACGCACCGACGCGCGGCGCGGCGAAGGCGGCGATGAAGATGAAGAACATGCCGAGGAAGCCGCCGCACCATTGCCACCAGGGCAGCTCGCGCAGGGCATTGAGGCTGGGGAACTCGCGGTTGGCCAGGGTCAGCACCAGCAGGCCCATGGTGCCGACGAAGAAGGAAATCAGCGCGGCGGCCAGCACGCTGGACACCTGCTTGGCCAACTGGCCGTTGATGCCGGCTTGCAGGGGCAGGCAGGCGCCAGCGATCAGGGGTAGTACGAACATCCACCAGGGCGGCGTGGGCATGGAATGACTCCTGGGCAATCGAAGCGAAAAGGGCAGCCGGCTAGTATGCACCAGACTGGAGCATCTCTCCGCCCGATTCCTGGAGCCGTACATGATGACTTTGCCCTCCCGCACCCTGAGCGTCCGCATCGAACGACGTTGGGGCGAGGCCTACGAGTTTCTCGCCGCACCGCAGAATTTCCCGCGCTGGGCCTCGGGGTTGTGCCATGCGATCGAGCCGCTGCAAGGCGATCTGTGGCTGGCGCAGACACCCCAGGGGCCGCTGCGGGTGCGCTTCTCGCCGCACAACGCCTTCGGCGTGCTGGACCACGCGGTGCTGCCTGAAGACAGCCCGGCGATCCACATTCCCTTGCGGCTGATCGCCAATGGCGATGGCTGCGAATTGCAGCTGACCCTGCTGCGCCAGCCGCAGATGGACGACGCTACCTTCGAGCGCGATGCGCAGTGGGTGGAGAAGGATCTGCAGGCGATCAAGGTGTTGCTGGAGTCTGCGTGATGCCGGTGCGTCCTCTGTAGGAGCGAGCTTGCTCGCGAACCCCCGGCACCGCAGCAGGCGGGAAAACTGTTCGCGAGCAAGCTCGCTCCTACGAAGAGCCGTCAAAGGCGTGCTGCCAACTCCGCGCCCTCGCGGATTGCCCGCTTGGCATCCAGCTCCCGCGCCACGTTCGCGCCGCCGATGACGTGGTAGCGCAGGTTCTGCGCCGCCAGCGTCGGCTGCAATTCCAGCAACGGCTCCTGCCCGGCGCAGATCACCACGTTGTCTACCGCCAGGCACTGCTCCCGGTCATCGATTCGCACGTGCAGGCCGTCATCATCGATGCGCCGGTACTCCACGCCGCCGAGCATGTGCACGCCGTGATGCCTGAGGTGCGCGCGGTGCACCCAGCCGCTGGTCTTGCCCAGTCCGGCGCCGGGCTGGCCGGGCGTGCGTTGCAGCAGCCAGAGCTGCCGACGCGGCGCCACCGCGAGCGGCGGGATCAGCCCGCCCGGCGTGGCGTTATCCAGGTCGATGCCCCACTGGCCCAGCCAATCGCCCAGCGGCTGCGGGCCGTCGCGCTCGGCGAGCAGGAAGCTGGCGACGTCGAAGCCAATGCCGCCGGCGCCGATCAGTGCGACCTTCTCGCCCACCGGCGCGCCACGCAGCACGTCGAGGTAGCTGAGCACCTTGGCGTGGGAGATGCCCGGAATCTGCGGCGTGCGCGGACGGATGCCGGTAGCGACAATCACCTCGTCGTACTCGCCCTGCAGTTCGCCTTGGGCGATGCGCCGGCCCAGTTGCACCTCGACGCCCAGGTCGCGCAGACGCACGGCGAAGTAGCGCAGCGTTTCGTGGAATTCCTCCTTGCCCGGCACCCGCTTGGCCAGGTTGAACTGCCCGCCGATCTCCCCGCTGGCCTCGAACAGCGTCACCCGGTGCCCGCGCTCGGCGGCCACGCAGGCGGCGGAGAGCCCGGCAGGGCCGGCGCCGATCACCGCGATGCGCTTGTGCACCCGCGCCTTGCGGTAGCGCAGCTCGGTTTCGAAAGCCGCGCGCGGGTTCACCAGGCAGCTGGCGCGGCGGTTGGCGAAGGCGTGGTCGAGGCAGGCCTGGTTGCAGGCGATGCAGGTGTTGATCGCCTCGGCGCGTCCGGCAGCGGCCTTGGCCACGAACTGCGGGTCGGCCAGCAGCGGGCGGGCCATGGAGACCAGGTCGGCGTGACCCTCGGCGAGCAGCCGCTCCGCCACGTCCGGGGTGTTGATGCGGTTACTGGCGATCACCGGCACCCGCAGCTCGCGGCGCAGTCGCGCGCTGACCTCGGCGAAGGCCGCGCGCGGCACCGAGGTGACGATGGTCGGTACTCGCGACTCGTGCCAGCCGATGCCGGTGTTGAGCAGGTCCATGCCGGCGCCTTCCAGTGCGCGGGCGACGGTGCACACGTCGTCCCAGCTGTTGCCGCCTTCCACCAGGTCCAGCAGCGACAACCGGTAGCTGATGATGAAGCGCTCGCCCAGCGCGCGGCGGATGCGCCGGACGATCTCCAGCGGCAGGCGCATGCGGTTGCCCAGGTCGCCGCCCCAGCGGTCGCGGCGCTGGTTGGTGCGCGGGCAGAGGAACTGGTTCAGCAGGTAGCCCTCGCTGCCCATGATCTCCACGCCGTCATAACCGGCTGCCTGGGCCAGCTTCGCGCAGCGGACGAAGGCGGCGAGGGTGCGCAGGATGCCGCGCTCGGAGAGTTCGCGCGGGCTGAACCAGCTGATCGGCGACTTGATCGGCGAGGCAGACACCACCAGCGGGTGATAGCCATAGCGCCCGGCGTGCAGGATCTGCAGCAGGATCTTGCCGCCCTCGCGCTGCACCGCCTGGGTCAGGCGCCGGTGCGCCGGCACCTGCAGACCACTGGTGAGGCTGCTGCCCAGCGGCAGCAGCCAGCCTTCGCGGTTGGGCGCGAATCCGCCGCTGATGATCAACCCGACGCCGCCGCGCGCCCGCTCGCGGTAGTAGGCGGCAAGCTTGCCGAAGTCCCACAGGCGGTCTTCCAGCCCGGTGTGCATCGAGCCCATCACCACGCGGTTGCGCAGCTGGGTGAAGCCCAGGTCGAGCGGGGCGAGCAGGTGAGGGTAGGGTGAGGCGGGCGTGGACATGGAAGCAACCGTGGGCATTGGAGTTCCCATCACCCTATTGGCTTGCCGTGCGTCGGTGAACGGCCCGGATGCCGTGCCGTTCGGGCATTTCGGTCAAGCCAGCGGTTGACAGCGGGCGTATCGGCCGCAGACTTTCCCTTATGGCAGGGCTTCGTGCCCCGAACGCAAGCTGAAGTGACGGGAGGACGTCATGAAAGCGATAAGAAGAAGACATGCGCGCCATTACCTGCTCGCGATTCTCATCGGGCTGGCCCTCCTGGGGCTGCATGAGTCCCTCCAGACCGACCGCCAGCAGTCCGCGTGCCGCCCAGACGGCAGCAGTCTCTCCTGCGCCTACCCCTGATGCTCCTTTGGGAGTATTGCCTCTTCCGTTCCCGGTGACGGACTGACGCGCGTCAATGCGCCGCAAACCCCCAGCGTGCATGGTCTGCCCCGCTCAAGCTGGCGCATCGGCCCGGCTTGGCTATCTTTTAAGCAGCAAGGGTCCGGCCATGTACCGGACGTACGCTGCCTGATCAGGAGACGCACGATGGATATGAACCGTCGGCAATTCTTCAAGGTTTGCGCTGTAGGCCTTGGAGGATCGAGCCTGGCGGCACTCGGGGTTGCGCCCCCGGATGCATTCGCCGACCAGGTCCGCCATTTCAAGCTTGCGCGCACCGTCGAGACCCGCAACACCTGCCCGTACTGCTCGGTGGGCTGCGGCATCCTCATGTACAGCCAAGGGGATGCGGCGAAGAACGTTGCGCAGAACATCATCCACATCGAGGGTGATTCCGATCACCCGGTCAACCGCGGCACCCTCTGCCCGAAAGGCGCGGGCCTGCTCGACTTCGTCCACAGCCCCAACCGCCTGAAGTACCCGGAAATCCGCGAGGCGGGCTCCAGCGAGTGGAAGCGCATCGGCTGGGACGAGGCGCTGGACCGCATCGCCAAGCTGATGAAGGAAGACCGCGACGCCAACTTCATCGAGAAGAACGCCCAGGGCCAGACGGTGAACCGCTGGCTGACTACCGGCTTCCTGGCCGCGTCGGCGTCTTCCAACGAAGCGGGTTACATCACCCACAAGGTGGTGCGTTCCCTGGGACTGCTGGCGTTCGATAACCAAGCGCGTGTCTGACACGGCCCGACGGTGGCAAGTCTTGCCCCGACGTTTGGCCGTGGAGCCATGACCAACCACTGGACCGACATCAAGAATGCCGATCTGGTCCTGATCATGGGCGGCAACGCTGCTGAAGCGCACCCGTGCGGCTTCAAGTGGGTGACCGAAGCCAAGGCGCACAACAAGGCGCGCCTGCTGGTGGTCGACCCGCGTTTCACCCGTTCCGCTTCGGTGGCCGACTATTACGCGCCCATCCGCACCGGCACGGACATCGCCTTCCTCGGCGGCCTGATCAACTACCTGCTGGAAAACGACAAGTACCAGAAGGAATACGTGCACAACTACACCGACGTCTCCTTCATCGTGAAGGAAGGCTTCGGTTTCGAGGACGGCCTGTTCAACGGCTACGACGCCGAGAAACGCACCTACCCGGACAAATCCTCCTGGCAGTACGAGCTGGGCGAGGACGGTTTCGCCAAGGTCGACCCGACGCTGCAGCACCCGCGTTGCGTGTTCAACCTGATGAAGCAGCACTACAGCCGCTATACGGCGGACGTGGTGAGCAACATCTGTGGCACGCCCAAGGACATGATGCTCAAGGTGTGGGAGGAGATTTCCACCACCGCAGCACCGGACAAGGTGATGACCATCATGTACGCCCTGGGCTGGACCCAGCACTCGGTGGGGGCGCAGATGATCCGCACCGGCGCGATGGTCCAGCTGCTGCTGGGCAACATCGGCATGCCCGGCGGCGGCATGAACGCGCTGCGTGGTCACTCCAACATCCAGGGGCTGACCGACCTCGGGCTGCTGTCCAACTCGCTGCCGGGCTACCTGACCTTGGCCGGCGACGCCGAGCAGGACTACAACGCCTACATCGCCAAGCGCACCGCCAAGCCGCTGCGCCCGGGCCAGCTGTCCTACTGGCAGAACTATCCCAAGTTCCACGTCAGCCTGATGAAGTCCTGGTTCGGCAAGTCGGCCACCAAGGAAAACAACTGGTGCTACGACTGGCTGCCCAAGCTGGACATGCCCGGCGCCGGCTACGACGTGCTGCGCTACTTCGACATGATGTACCAGGGCAAGGTCAACGGTTACTTCTGCCAGGGCTTCAACCCCATAGCCTCCTTCCCCAACAAGGCCAAGGTCAGCGCCGCGCTGGCCAAACTGAAGTGGATGGTGGTGATGGACCCGCTGGCCACCGAGACCTCCGAGTTCTGGCGCAATGCCGGCGAGCACAACGACGTCGACACCAAGTCCATCCAGACCACCGTATTCCGCCTGCCCACCAGCTGCTTTGCCGAGGAAGACGGCTCCATCGTCAACTCCGGCCGCTGGCTGCAATGGCACTGGAAGGGCGCCGAACCACCGGGCGAGGCGCGTACCGACATCGCGATCATGGCCGGCCTCTACCACCGTCTGCGCAATGCCTACGCCAAGGACGGCGGCAAGTTCCCCGACCCGATCCTCGGCCTGGACTGGAACTACCTGAAACCCGACGAACCCGGCCCGGACGAGCTGGCCAAGGAGTACAACGGCAAGGCCCTGGCCGACCTGGTCGACCCGGCCAACGGCATGGTCCTGGCCAAGGCCGGCGAACAGCTGCCGGGCTTCGCGCTGCTGCGCGACGACGGCAGCACCGCCAGCGGCTGCTGGATCTTCGCCGGCTCCTGGACGCAACTGGGCAACCAGATGGCCCGCCGCGACAACAGCGACCCCTACGCCATGGGCCAGACCCTCGGCTGGGCCTGGGCGTGGCCGGCCAACCGGCGCATCCTCTATAACCGCGCCTCCGCCGACCCCAGCGGCAAGCCCTGGGACCCGGTGAAGAAGCGCCTGGTGTGGTGGAACGGCAAGGCCTGGGGCGGCACCGACGTGCCCGACTACAAGGTCGACGTGGCGCCGGAAGCGGGGATGAACCCGTTCATCATGAACCCCGAAGGCGTGGCGCGGTTCTTCGCCGTCGACAAGATGGCCGAGGGTCCGTTCCCCGAGCACTACGAGCCGTTCGAGACGCCCATCGGGATCAACCCGCTGCACAAGAATCCGCAGGCCATCAGCAGTCCGGCCGCGCGGGTGTTCAAGAACGACATGGAACTGTTCGGCAAGGCCGACGAGTTCCCCTATGCCGCGACCACCTACCGGCTCACCGAACACTTCCACTTCTGGACCAAGCATTGCCGTCTGAATGCCATCGTCCAGCCGGAGCAGTTCGTCGAGATCGGCGAGGCGCTGGCCAAGGAACTCGGTATCAAGGCCGGCGACCGCGTGAAGGTCTCCTCCAATCGCGGCTACATCAAGGCGGTGGCGGTGGTGACCAAGCGCATCCGTCCGCTGCAGGTCAACGGCAAGACCGTGCACCACGTGGGCATCCCCTTGCACTGGGGCTTCTCCGGGGTGGCGCGCAACGGCTACCTGACCAACACCCTGACCCCCTTCGTGGGCGACGGGAACACGCAGACGCCGGAGTTCAAATCCTTCCTCGTCAACGTGGAAAAGGCGTGAGGTGAAACATGAGTAGCCAAGACATCTACGCCCGCTCCGCCACCACCACGCCGATGCCCTCGGTGCGGCGCGAGGAGGAAGTGGCCAAGCTGATCGACGTGTCCAAGTGCATCGGCTGCAAGGCCTGCCAGGTCGCCTGCTCGGAATGGAACGAGCTGCGCGACGAGGTGGGCCACAACCACGGCACCTACGACAACCCGATCGACCTGACGGCGGAATCCTGGACGGTCATGCGCTTCACCGAATACGAAGCGCCGGCCGGCAACCTGGAGTGGCTGATCCGCAAGGACGGCTGCATGCACTGCGCCGAGCCCGGCTGCCTGAAGGCCTGCCCGAGCCCGGGGGCGATCGTCAAATACGCCAACGGCATCGTCGACTTCAACCAGGACCACTGCATCGGCTGTGGTTACTGCATCACCGGTTGCCCGTTCAACATCCCGCGCATCTCGCAGAAGGACCACAAGGCGTACAAGTGCACCCTGTGTTCCGACCGCGTGGCGGTGGGCATGGAGCCGGCCTGCGTGAAAACCTGCCCGACCGGCGCCATCGTCTTCGGCACCAAGGAGGACATGAAGGAGCACGCCGCCGAGCGCATCGAGGACCTGAAGTCGCGCGGCTTCGAGCACGCCGGCCTGTATGACCCCGAAGGCGTGGGCGGCACCCACGTGATGTACGTGCTGCACCACAACGACCAGCCGTCGCTCTACGCCGGCCTGCCCGACAAGCCGGCGATCAGCCCGCTGGTCAGTCTGTGGAAAGGCATCACCAAACCGTTGGGCCTGCTGGCCATGGCGGGCGTGGTGCTGGCCGGGTTCTTCCACTACACCCGCACCGGTCCCAACCGGGTGGAGGAGGACGAGGAAGGCGGACCCGACCCGCAGGCGCCGGTGCACAAGGTCGATCCCGCTGTGCATGACTATGATCCGCGTACTCCACGCTGAGCCCACACGCCGAACTGCCCCCTCTCCCTTCAGGGAGAGGGTTGGGGAGAGGGCGCTTCCAAGCTCTCCCAGGAGCCCGACGAAATGAAGAAAGATATCCAGCGCTACAACGCCAACGAACGGAGCAACCACTGGATGGTGGCCATCCTGTTCTTCCTCGCCGGCCTCTCGGGGCTGGCGCTGTTCCACCCGGCCATGTTCTGGCTGACCAACCTGTTCGGCGGAGGCCCGTGGACGCGCATTCTCCACCCCTTCCTCGGGGTGGCGATGTTCCTGTTCTTCCTCGGGCTGGTGGTGCGTTTCGCCCACCACAACCTGGTGGAAAAACGCGATGTGCAATGGCTCAAGCAATGGCGCGACGTGGTCGCCAACCGCGAGGAAAACCTCCCGGAAGTCGGCCGCTACAACGCCGGGCAGAAGCTGCTGTTCTGGACCCTGCTGCTGTGCATGCTGGTGCTGCTGCTGACCGGCTTCGTCATGTGGCGGGCGTACTTCAGCCAGTGGTTCGGCATCGACATCATCCGCCTGGCGTCGCTGCTGCACGCCTTCGCAGCCTTCGTGCTCATCTGCAGCATCCTGGTGCACATCTACGCCGGCATCTGGGTGAAGGGCTCGATGGGTGCCATGCTCTACGGCTGGGTCAGCCGCGGTTGGGCGCGCAAGCACCACAATGGCTGGCTGAAGGACGTGGAGAAGGGCAAGGGCCACTGAGTGTCGACGTAACCGCCGGCTGGCACTGACTTGCCAGTCGGCACGGACAGTCCCCTCTCCCTTCAGGGAGAGGGCTAGGGAGAGGGCCCTTTCTGGCCCCGCTCCGAACCCAACAAGGAGTCCTGCGTGTCAGGCCGAATTCTCGAACCCGGGCAGATCGAAGCTGCCGCCAACATCCCTCCGCTGTTCAACCTGCCGTCTCCCGATCTCTTCACCCGCCGCGCCGCGCGCCTGCGCGAACTGGCGCCGGGCAATCCGCTGCAGGGCTACCTCGAACTGATCGCCGGTGTCTGCGACGCCCAGCAGGCGCTGCTCGATCGCAAACTGCCGCTGCCAGGGCCTGACGCCACCGCGCTGGCCCGCAGCCATGAACACCGCATGCCGCCGCTGGCCTACGAAGTGCTGGTGCGTGAAGGCGCCTGGTTGCCGCTGCTGGACGCCTTCCTCGACGCCTATGAACCCACCGCCAACCCGGCTATCGTCCAGGCGCTGAAGGCCCTGCGCGGCGCCGACGAAGGCCAGCGCAAGGCCTGGGCCCTGGGCCTGCTCAACGGCCAGTTCGACCTGCTGCCGCCAGCCCTGGTGCCCTTCCTCGGCGCCGTGCTGCAAGTCGCCTTCAGCCAGTGGTTGCTGCAACTGCCTGAGGACACCCTGGCGGAAACCGACAGCCAGACCCTCTGCCCGGCCTGCGGCGCGCCGCCGGTGGCCGGGATGATCCGCCATCAGGGCAAGCACGCCGGCCTGCGCTACCTGTCCTGCTCGCTGTGCTCCTGCGAATGGCACTACGTGCGGGTCAAATGCAGCCACTGCGCCGAGAGCAAGGGCCTGGCCTATTACTCGCTGCAGCGCGAAGGCGTCGCCAGCGACCAGGCGCCGCTCAAGGCCGAGACCTGCCCCGGCTGTCAGTCCTACCTCAAGCAGTTCTACCTGCAGCACGACAAGCATGCCGAGGCCCAGGCGGACGACCTGGCCAGCCTCGCGCTGGATATCCGTCTCGCCGAGGACGGCTACCTGCGTACCGCGCCGAACCTGCTGCTGGCGCCAGGTGGCTCCTCGTAGGGCGTACAAGGCTCCACCTTGTACGCCGTCTGGCCTCGGCATCACTGCGCTCCGGGTTCAACCCCAGTGCGGATAAGGGCCGAGGTGCATCGGCGTATAACCGCGAACGGTTATACGCCCTACACTGACTCCAGCCATCGACTCCGCATTAAGGCCCGTCCATGACCTCGGTACGCCTGCCCTCCATCGACCGCCTGCTGCGCAGCCCGGCCTGCCAGCCGCTGCAGCAGCGCTACGGCCGCGAGGCCCTGCTCAAGACCCTGCGCGATCTGCTCGACGAACTGCGCGAGCCCGCGCGCCATGGCCAACTGGCCGCTGTCGAGCTGGAAGAGTCCGTGCTCGCCGGCCGCGCCGGCGAACGCCTCGCGGCGCACCATGCCAGCCGCGTGCGCCGGGTGTTCAACCTCACCGGCACCGTGCTGCACACCAACCTCGGCCGCGCGCTGTTGCCGGAAGAAGCCATTGAAGCCATCACCCTGGCCGCGCGCTACCCGCTCAACCTCGAATTCGATCTTGCCTCCGGCAAGCGTGGCGACCGTGACGACCTCATCACCGGGCTGATCCGCGAGCTGACCGGCGCCGAAGCCGTCACCGTGGTCAACAACAACGCCGCCGCCGTCCTTCTGGCGCTCAACAGCCTGGGCGCGCGCAAGGAAGGCATCATCTCCCGCGGCGAGCTGATCGAGATTGGCGGCGCCTTCCGCATTCCCGACATCATGTCCCGCGCCGGGGTGAAGCTGGTCGAAGTCGGCACCACCAACCGCACCCACGCCAAAGACTACGAAGCCGCCATCGGCCCGCGCTCCGGCCTGCTGATGCGCGTGCACACCAGCAATTACAGCGTGCAGGGCTTCACCGCCAGCGTCGCCACCCCGCAACTGGCACAGATCGCCCACGCCCACGGCCTGCCGCTGCTGGAAGACCTCGGCAGCGGCACCCTGGTCGACCTCACCCGCTGGGGCCTGCCGAAGGAGCCGACCGTGCAGGAAGCCCTGCACGATGGCGCCGACATCGTCACCTTCAGCGGCGACAAGCTGCTCGGCGGCCCGCAGGCCGGGCTGATCCTCGGCAGCCAGTCGCTGATCGGCAAGATCAAGAAGAACCCGCTCAAGCGCGCCCTGCGCGTGGACAAGCTGACCCTCGCCGCGCTCGAAGCCGTACTCAATCTCTACCGCGATCCGGACCGACTCGCTGAACGCCTCACCAGCCTGCGCCTGCTCAGCCGCCCTCAGACCGACATACGCGCCCAGGCCCAGCGCCTGGCGCCGACCTTGGCGAGCCTGCTTGGCGAGAGCTGGAGCGTCAGCGCCGAAGACGCACTGGGCATGATCGGCAGCGGCGCCCAGCCGGTCGCCCGGCTGCCCAGCGCCGCCCTGTGCCTGCGCCCGAACCAACCCAAGCGCCAACGCGGACGTGCATTGCTCGATCTGGAAGAGCGCCTGCGCTGCCTGCCGATTCCCGTGCTTGGCCGCATCGACGACGACGCTCTCTGGCTCGACCTGCGCCAGCTCGACGACGAGCCCGGCTTCGTCGCCCAACTGCCCCTGCTGGCCGAGGGCGACGCGTGATAGTCGGAACCGCCGGACACATCGACCACGGCAAGACCTCCCTGCTGCGCGCCCTCACCGGCATCGAGGGCGACCGCCGCCCGGCCGAGCGCGAGCGCGGTATCACCATCGATCTGGGCTATGTCTACGCCGACCTTGGGGATGGCACGCTTACCGGCTTCATCGACGTGCCGGGCCATGAACGCTTCGTCCACAACATGCTCGCCGGCGCCAGCGGCATCGACCTGGTTCTGCTGGTCGTTGCCGCCGACGACGGGGTGATGCCGCAGACCCGCGAGCATCTCGCCATCGTCGAACTGTTGGGCATCCGCCGCGCCATCGTTGCGCTGAGCAAGGCCGACCGCGTACCTGCCGAACAGGTGGAACACGCTGCGCGTGAAGTGCAGGAACTGCTCGCCGAAGGACCGCTGGCCGGAGCTCCGATCTTCCCGGTCTCCAGCGTCAGCGGCGAAGGCATCGACGCCTTGCGCGAAGCGCTCAGCGAAGCCGCGCGCGAAACCTTCGAACGCGGAGCGTCGGGCGGCTTCCGCCTGGCGGTGGATCGAGCCTTCAGCGTCAGTGGCGCGGGTATCGTCGTCACCGGCACTGCCTTCGCTGGCGCGGTTAGCGTTGGCGACGAATTGCTGCTCGGCAACGGCGGACGACGCGTGCGAATTCGCGGCCTGCACGCGCAGAATCGCGAGGCACAGCAGGCCCACGCCGGACAACGCGTGGCGCTGAACATCGCTGGCGAGCGTTTGAGCCTCGAGCAGATTCATAGGGGCGACTGGCTGATCGCGCCGGAGCTGCACGCACCCACCACGCGCATCGATATCGACCTGCGCCTGCTGCCCAGCGAGACGCGGGCCTTCGTGCATTGGACGCCGGTTCATGCGCACCTTGGCGCCCAGGATGTCACGGGCCGCATCGCCCTGCTGGAAGATGAGTGCCTGCAACCGGGCGAGCGCGCTTTTGCACAACTGGTGCTGAACGCCCCCAGCCACGCCGTCCACGGCGATCGCCTGGTACTGCGCGACCAGTCGGCCCAGCGCACCCTCGGCGGTGGCCGCGTGCTCGACCCCTTCGCCCCGGCACGCAACCGCCGCAGTCCTGAACGCCTGGAGCAACTGCGCGCCTTGCAGGGCGAGAGCTTGGAAAGTGCCTTGCCGACCTTGCTGGCGCACGCCAGCAACGGGCTCGACCCGGCGCTGCTGGCGCGGCAGTTCAATCGTCCGCGCGCGACCTGGGAGCTGCCTGCCGGGTTGGTCGAGGTCGGCACCCGTCTCGGTCCGCGCCTGTTTTCGGCACAGCGCTGGAGCACCCTGCAACAGCAGGTGATCGACGCCCTGCAACGCTTCCATGAAGAAGCGCCCGACGAGCTCGGCCCCGACCGCGACCGTCTGCGCCGCTACGCCTTGCCTCAGCTGGAGCGCCCCGTCTTCATCGCCCTGCTGGAAAGCCTGCTGACGGATAAACGTATCGACAGCAGCGGCCCCTGGCTGCACCTGCCCGATCACCGCGTGCAACTGGGCGAGGCCGACGAGCGCTTGCGCGAGCGTCTCTGGCCTTTGCTGCTCGCCGGCGCCTTCGACCCACCTTGGGTGCGCGACCTGGCCCGCGAGCTTGCGGTGGAGGAGGGCGACATACGCCTGCTGCTGCGCAAGCTCGCCCGCCTGGGACAGCTGCACCAGGTGGTGAAGGACCTGTTCTACCCGGAAGAAACCCTGCGCCAACTCGCCGCCCACGCCCTTTATCTGCGTGACGACGCCGGCATCATCCGCGCCGCCGCCTTCCGCGACCGCATCGGCATCGGCCGCAAGCGCTGTATCCAGCTGCTGGAATACTTCGATCGAATCGGCTTCACGCGGCGTTTTGGCAACGAGCGGCGGATTCGGGAGGATTCGGCGCTGGCGAACACTGCGCCGGAAGGCAGCTACGGTAAGGTCCTGGAAGCCAGGATCAACGCTGACCGAGCTTGAATGGCCGCCGGAGATGGGCAGTCGAAGCGTGTTTCGTGGCTCGTAAGGCTAGGGGGATGGGCCACGAATCGAACCGGGTGAACGGCTATTCAAGCCTCCTGCGGCATCGCTGCGCTGGCGCCGTTCAAGGCAATGATGGCAACATCCAGGCTCCCGATCCGCCGCCGCCCTCCAGCGCCGGCGCCAATCCAGGGAAGGCAAGCACGCCCGGTGGCGTGGCCGGGCTTCAAACTCGGTGGGGGACGGCAGCCGTTCCTGGGTGGGTTCGACTCCCACTGCCTTCCGCCAATTCCCTTCTCTAAAGCCCACGTGGCTCTAGGCTTCCGACTCTGCCCGGGAAGACGCTTCGACGTCGGTGTCGAAGGACTTTCAGTGTGGTGCGCCCTCGCCAGCCTGCATCCAGGACGGGATATCGTTCATGCCGTGGATTACGCGCCACACATCGATGTGATCGTCTCGCTCGACGTAGAACACCAGGTAGGGATAGCGCTTGAGTGGCCAGCAATGCAGCCCCGGCAAATCCAGCTCATGGGCGTAGCGGGACGATCCACTGGCAGGGTGCCGGGCGATATGGGCGTATGCCTTTTCCAGGGCATCGATGAACCCCAGAGCAGCCTGTTCGGCATCTTCGCTGAGGTAGTAATCGACAGCCGCTTCAACGTCCTGATTGGCGAGTAGGCGTGGAATGACGGGCTTCGCCTTCATCCCCGAGCCTTACGCACCCGGGTACGGAGCGATTCGAAGTAGTCACTGTCGGCAGGTGCCGCAGGCATCGACTCCGCGCCGGCGATCAACAGGCCCCGCAGACGCTGGCGATCCTGATCCTTGCGAATCAGCTCGCGCACGTATTCGCTGCTGGTGCCATAACCGCGCTGGCTGACCTGCTCATCGACAAAGCTCTTGAGCGTATCCGGCAGGGAAATGTTCATCGTGCTCATGGGACCAGTCTCTCTGGAATGGCAAAATTTGCCAAAATATACTAGCACTGGTGCTCCCTCACCGGTATCAAGAGTGTGTCCATCATCGGGAAGTGGAATGGCTCGATCACTGGCGGCATTGGGGGCAAGTGCTTAGTTTTTTGATTCGGGCAGGATGGATCGTTTTGCCCTGTACCTTTACCCATTCACGAACTGCTCATTGAGGAGCTTTCATGAAACGACCACTTCGTCCGCTCCGCCTGCTCGCCCTTGCCGTGTTGGCGTCCGCAGTTCAGGCGCAGGAATTATCTCGCCCGAGTTCCGAGGATGCGACACGCGCTATCCTGGCCATGATGGACATTCCCGAAGTCGGTCAGGCCGACGTCAGGGTGGGTACCTGCGCCGAGCCGCTCCTGTCGGAACACGAAGGCCAGATCGCTTGTACGGTCCTGGTCAACATTGGTGCGGGCTCGTCGGAGACACAGGCGGACTTCTACCGCGAGAACGGCGAATGGGTTGCTCAGCCCAGTGAGTCGCAGAGCAAGCTGCCCTTCCCCGATCCTGCATTGAACGAGTAGGCCGGTTTACGCCTCAGCCATGTCAGCGTGGGCGCACCGGCCAACGGTCCGCTCTCGTGCTCACTGCCCCCACATCATCCGCTGCTGCTGCGCCGAGTAATCGTCGCTCTGCAGCTGGATGCGCGTGGGCTGGCGTTCGAGGTTGTCTTCGCCGAAGGATTCGCGCACGGGCGATTCGATGGCGCTGAAATGGTTGTAGTGGGGGGCGTCGGCGCAGCCGGCGAGGGTGATGCAGGCGATGGTGACCACGGAGAGCTTGAGCATGGGAGAGTCCTCCTGGAGTGAGCTTCGAGAGTCGGCCGGGAGGATTAACGGCGGATTAACGGATTGGCTGTCGCGCTCGGGTGTCGTGAGGCTATGGCGAGTTGAGCGCGCGCCCGAGAATCTGTGTGATCACCTCGCCCTTGCCGTCGGTGTAGGCCTCGCGGTCGGTGGGGAAGCGGCGCGCCAGTTCACGTTTTACTTCGGCGTACATCCGGGCGTCGTCAGGCTGGGCGCGCAGCCAGTTGCGGAATAGCAGGCGGCGCTGCGCCTCGTTCGGCTCCATGAGGTGGATGTGATGGGTGCGCCCGTTACCAAAGGGTGGCATGCCTTTGACGAAGAACATCCGCTCAGGCCTGGGGTTTTCTCGCCAATAATGGTAGCCGAGGCGTTCCAGCGGCTCGATAAGGCAGGAACGGTCGAATCCGGGGGCCGGCAGCAGAAGCATGTCGATGATCGGCTTGGCGTCCAGGCCGGACACGGCGGTACTGCCAATATGCTCGATGGTCAGGTTGGGAAGCTGCAACGCACGGCGGATTGCTTCGGCTTCCTCGGCGAAGCGCTGCGCCCAGCGTGGATCGGCGGCGACAACCTCAATGCGGTCGTCGTCGGCGTTGCTCCAGTGCTGGCCATTGAAATGGGGCGGCTGAGACGACATGAACACTCCAGTCTGTTTGACGGGGCCGCCGGCAACCCCCATGCACGTGAATCGAGTCGATGGTGGCTGCGCGACGGCCCGGCGGAATCAGTCCAGCACGTTGCTCAGGACTTCGTAGATGACGCCGGTGGCGATGGTGACCAGGAGCAGGTCGGTGCCGGCCTGCTGCCACTCGTAGCCGTCGTAGCGGGGAAGGCGGCCGATCAGGCGGCCGTCGAGTTTCTTGGCGATGCCGGGCGGGAGTGGCTTGCCGCGGGCGAGGTTCTTCCGGATACCCGGCGGCAGTGCGGCACCCGGGCTCCAGTAGTCACGGTTGTCGTCGAGGATCACGCGAACACCGCCGATATCGATCTGCGGGCCGCCTTGCCAGTTGTTGCCACCTTGTCCCTGGTAACCCTGGTTGCCGTGCTGTGCGTTCTGTTTGTGGCTGTTGCCCTTGCCGTTGCCCGGATCGGCCAGCAGCATCGGGCTGGCGCCGAGCAGAGCGAGGCCAAGGGTCGCTGTCAGCAGGATATTGAGTCTGGGCATCTCCATGTTTCCTCCGTCTTGGAATCCTGTTGTTGCTGAGCCTAGCCGTTGTTACAGCCTTTTGGCCTTGGGCGCGCTGGTACACATGTGCTTACATTTCGTCGGAAAGCTCCGAACCATTGGGCTGTAATGCAGTCCGAAGGGTATCTCAATCCCGCCCCTGGAGGCGTCTTGATCATGAAGAAAACCCTGGTTGTTGCAGCAGTCTGTGCTTTCGCTCTCGGCGCCACAGCCATGCTGCCCGCCGACCTCTCGCCGATTGGTTCGGTTTATGCCAAGGGCAATGGCGGCGGTGGCGGCAATGGTGGTGGCCACGGCGGCGGTAACGGTGGTGGCAATGGCAGTGGTCATGGCGGCGGCAACGGTGCCGGCCACAGTGGTACCAATGGTGGCGGTGATGGCGATGGAAATGGTCACGGCAATGGCAAGGGCAAAGGCGCGCTTGGCCATACCAGTGACCCGTCCGACGGTAGCTCCGGCATCCACGGCGCGAAGCGCAATGGCAAGGTCGAAGGCGTCGAACACGCCGGCAAGGCCACTCGCGACCATGGTGTGAGCGGCAATCACAACGGCAGCACCAAGAACGACAGCAAGGGCCATGGCGCGACGACCTCGTCCGTGGCTCATTCGAAGGATACCCGTGGTCTGTCCAAGGCAACGGCAATTTCCGACACCACGCCGGGCACCCACAATACCAAGGGCCTGGACAACGCTTCGGATAACTCCACCAAGAACGACCACGACGACGATTGAGTCGTCCCGCGGCCAAGGACGGCCGCTATCCCTCTCCCTTTCTTAGCGCACCGGAAAATCGAAATAGGTCGCGGGATAGGGCTCGGCTTTCAGCCGGTAATGCCACCATTCCGCGGCGTAGGGTTCGAACCCGTGGCGTAGCATGGCCTGGCGCAGCGTCTCGCGGTTGCGGGTCTGCTGCACGCTGATCAGCGGCGTGCCATGGTGGGAAATGGGGCCGAAGAAGTCGAAGCGGCTGCCCATGTCCAACTCCTCCCCCGTCTTTACCTCCACCAGCGTCAGGTCGACGGTGCTGCCGCGCGAGTGCCCGGAGTGCTGGGCGATATAGCCGTCGCGGAACAGCGCGCGCTTGTCCTGGTCCGGGTAGTAGCGGGCCTTCTGCCGGGTATCCTGCGGATCAGCGGCCCAGCGCTTGAAGGCTTCCACGGCACGCTGGGGACGATAACCATCGAAGATTTTCAGGGCCAGGCCGCTCAGGGCGAGGTCCTGTTCCACGGCGGCCAGCGCGGTGGCGGCTTCGCGGGTGACGATGATCCGCGCTGTCTGGTAGCCGTCGATGGGCTCGCCGACGAAGTTGTCGGAGGCGGCGTAGCGTACGTCGTAGCGGGCGGATTTCAGTACCTGGTCGAGGTAGACGAAGCCGGGTTGCGCCGGTTGATCGGCACGCAGTGGCAGGCAGACGATCAGCAGCAGCGGGAGCAGGAGGCGCCAGCGTTGTGCCGCACCTCCCCGGTTCACGGACGCAGGGCCTGTACCCCGTCATCTTCGGGGTCGTAGTTGTCCAGGTACATGCGCCGGGCGAAGGCATCCAGCGCGGCCTGGCCTTGCAGGAAGCGGTCGCGGACGGCGGCCCAGTCGTCCGGCTTCAGGCGCACCATCCAGCCCTCACCGTAGCAGTCCTGGTTGATCAGGCCCGGCCGGCGTACCACGGCATCATTGCTGGCGAGGATGTGGCCCGCCAGCGGGCTGCGGGCGGAGGAGGCGGCCTTGGCGAATTCGACCACGCCGAAGCTGCGGTCGCTCTCGATGTGCCAGCCGTCGCGCTTGGGGGTGAAGGCGAAGATCTGTCCGTAGAGGGCGCAGCCGTAAGCGGTCAGGCCCAGGGTAATGGCGCCGCCGGGCTCCTCGCGCAGCCAGAGGTTGTACTCGGGGGCGTACAGGCGGTCGTTAGGAAACTCCAGACCGTGCAGCTTCATTTAAGCCTCTCGTAGGGTCTGCGCTTTGTCGATGCGGCGTCAGCCGCCACTTCGAAATGCTCATTTACGTGGATTGTAAACTCCGCTTTCTCAGCGGCGTCTTCCTTGCCTCAACTTCGCTCGACGCCTCCGAAGAGGCTTAAAGGGTCAGCACCCGGTCGTATTCGAGGATCATCCGCGCCAGTTCGCCGCCGCTGGCGATCTCGTCGACTTCCTCGATCAGCCGGCTTTCGTCGATCGGTACGCCCGGCGCGCGGCACATCAACAGGCGTGCGCCGGCCTCCTTGGCCTGCTGGATGAAGTGGCTGATGGGCTCGCCACCCTCGGCGGCGTAGAGGTGGTCGGCGACGTCCTGGAAGGCCAGGCGGGTGCCTTCGCCGCTGAGGAACAGTGTCACCTGGGCGTCCATGCACGCCAGCAGGGTGGCGGTGTAGAAGGGCGCCGCGCAGCGCGCCGGGGTGCTCGGGCCGCTGCTGACGATGATCAGCACCCGCTGCCGGTCAGATGGGGTCAAGGGCTTTCTCCAGTTGTACCAGGGCGATGCGCCGGCCCTGCGGGTCGGTGCGCTCGACGATGGCCTGCGGCCTATAACCCAGCCGAGTGTAGAGCAACAGCCCGGCGGCGTTGGCGTTGAAGCAGGACACTTTCATCACCCGCGCCTTGTACTGGTCGCGGGCGAGTTTCTCCATGACCTCGATCAGGTACTGGGCCACGCCGTGCTGGCGCGCCCAGGGAGCGACCATCATGTTGCCCAGCGCGCAGTACTCGCGCGGTTGCCACTGGTAGAAGTTGGCGAACCCCGCCACGCGGCCGTCCAGCAGGGCGAGGGTGCTGCCGCGGCGCTCGGCCATGGCGGCGGCGAGTTGGCCGACGGTCAGCGGCCAGCTTGCCTTGGGGTAGCAGTAGAAGAGTTCGTCGCGATCCTGGGGAAAGCGCACCACCTCGTCGAGGTCGCCAGCGGCAGCGGGGCGGTGGGTGAGGACTGGATGTTCCACGCTCGCTCCCGGCTCAATGCGGTGGGTACTGGGCGATGACTTTCTGCACAGTCTCGCGGATCGCCGCTTCGCGTTCGGCAGGCGTGGGCGGACTGCTGCGCATGACCTGCTCGCCACTGCCGCGCCAGACCAGTTTGCCGTCCTTGCCGTCGAACAGATCGACCTGGATGGTGGCGACCTTGTAGGTGACGGTGCGGGTCTCGGCCATCGGCGGCGGGCCCCAGTAGCCACCCCAGTAGCCGTTCCAGTAGCCACCGCTGTAGGAGGTGATCTGGTCCTGGCGCTGGTCGACGATCAGGTAGGCGCGCACTTTCACGTCGCCGATGTTGCCGTTCTGGGCCTGGCGCAGACCGCGCTGATCGAACTCGTCGGCGACGGCCTGACTGATGCGCTGTTCGGTGAGGTCGCTCTTGATACGCGGATCGTCCGGGCGGTACTCGAACGAGGGTTGCGCCCAGCTCCAGGTCAGGTAGCGGGAGAAGTCGCGGGTGGTGTCGTAGTCGCGGCTGACGCTGGTGGTTTCGCACGCTGCGAGGCCCAGCACCAGGCCTAGAAACAGTGAACGGCACAGCAAACGGCGGATCATGGTGGATTACTCCTGATAGAGCTTCCATCCAAGCGCAGAGTCCGCGCAAAGGCAAGCGGCAGAGCGGTTGCGGGGGCGCCGGAGTCGTCCGGCCGGCAACCTCCCTGGCCACTGCCGGCTCAGCCCGGTGGGTAGCCGTCCATGGCCTTGCGCGCGGCTTCGCGTAGCGCGCGGGCCTGGTCGCTCTGGCTGCTGCCGTTCTCATATTCGGCGCTGCCGCTCCATACCGGTTGGTGGCTGTGGGCATCGAGCAGGGTGATATGCACCACGCTGATGGTGACCACGTAGGTGCGGACGACCGGGTAGTAACCGCCGCCGTACCACGGATCACCCCAGCCGCCGTAGTAGCCGCCACCGTAGTAGTCGGTGGTTTGCCGGGTGCGTTGCTCGCTGGAGAGCTGGGCGCTGACCACCAGGTCCGCTGACGCATTGTTCCTTGCCGGGCGCAGGCCGCGCTGGTCGAGGGCTTCGCTGACGGCATCCTGCAGCGGGCCACTGAAGCCGGTGCCGTCGGCCCAGCTCCAGGAGCGGTAATGCCCGTAGTCCATCGGCGCGGCCGGGTAGCTGCCGGGGTCGAGCCCCGGGTGGGCGGCCGAGGCCGGCGCGGGCGGCATCGGCAGTGAGGTGGCGGAGTAGGGATTCGGGCTCTGGCAGGCGGCCAGGGCGGCAAACAGCGGCAGGATCAGCAGGTAACGCGGCATGACGGACTCCCGCACGCCCGGACCGGTCGGCGTGCGCACTCGCAGACTATGCACCTAATCCTGCGGCCGGCACAGCCAGTGCAGGTAGCGGCCCAGGCCGGCGAAGGCGGGATGTCGACGGTATTGCAGTTCCATCTCAACCAGGTCCAGGGGCTCGGCCTTGTGCTGGAACTCCACCGGCATGTAGTCGTGGAACACCCGCACGCCGCTGCGTGCCTCGACACGCCAGTGCCCGTCCATGGCCGCTTCCAGCGTGCGCGGGTCGAGCGGCTCCTGCGGGGTGAGGCTCTGGCCCTCGCCGGAAAAACGGTTCTTGCGCAGCTTGCGGAAATGGCCCTTGAGCAAGTTGCGGTAGATCAGCGCATCGCGGTTGTAGAAGGCCAGGGACAGCCAGCCGTCGTTGCGGGTCAACTGGTGCAGCACGGGGAGGATGGCCAGCGGCTCGGCCAGCCACTCCAGCACGGCGTGGCAGATCACCAGGTCGTAGGGCTCGTTGAGCTGGCCGAGCAGGTCCTGCCAGGGGGCTTCGATGAAGGTCGCGGGGAGGCCGGCTTCGGCGAAGCGCTGGCGCGCGCCTTCGAGCATCGGTGCGGCGGGTTCGGCGAGGGTGACGTCATGGCCGCGCCCGGCCAGCCACAGCGACATGTGGCCCAGGCCCGCGCCGATATCCAGCACGCGCAGCGGCCGGTCCGGCAACGCTTCGGCAAGGTCGGCCTGCAGCACGGCGAGGCGGATCGCGCCCTTGGCGCCGCCGTAGATCTTCTCGGCGAAGCGCGTGGCCAGTTCGTCGAAATGACGGTCGCCGGTCTTTGGGGAGTCGCTCACTTGGCGCCCCCCTCGATGAAGCGCCGTTCGCTGTCGGCCAGCTTGGCGAGCACCGCCTGCTCCATGTCGATGCCCAGCTCCGCGCACAGCAGCAGGAGGTAGAGCACGATGTCGCCGACTTCCTGGCCGGCGTGGGCCAGTTTTTCCGGGGGCAACTGGCGGGACTCGTCCTCGCGCAGCCACTGGAAGATTTCCACCAGTTCCGCCATTTCCACGCTGGCGGCCATGGCCAGGTTCTTCGGGCTGTGGAAGCGACTCCAGTCGTTGTGATCGCGGATGGCGTGCAGGCGCGTGGTGATGGCTTCGAGATTCATATAGCTTCGAGGTTCATGCAGATGGGGCTCAACGTGAGCCCCATAGCTTCAAGCCTCGCGCATCAAACGTCCAGCGGGCTCCAGCTGCCGGCCATGTGTGGTAGCTCGTCCTTGCCGCGCAGGCTGAACTGCCCGGATGGCGCCGGTTCGCTGGCCAGCAGGTTGACGGAGGCGGGCAGCAGCACCGGCTTCTGGAAGCGTACCTCGACCCGATAGCCGGCCATCGGCAGCTGCTCGCCCAGTGCCGCCAGGCTGCGTGCCTTGTTCCACAGGCCGTGGGCGATGGCGCGGGGGAAGCCGAACAGCCTGGCGCTGGCGGCGGACAGGTGGATCGGGTTGTAGTCGCCGGCGACGCGGGCGTAGCGCCGGCCGATGTCCGCCGGGCAACTCCAGGCGTCGATCTGCTCCAGCGGCAGCTCGGCGGTTTCCTCGCGAGCCGGCGGCGTGCCGTCCAGGCGCATGCCGCGGAACAGGATGCGGCTGTCGCCTTCCCAGAGCAGGCCGAGCTGGTCGTGGAGCTGGGTGATGATGCTGAAGGTCACGCCTTTCTCGTGGGGTTGCAGGTTGTCCACCCGCACGCTGACGTTGAACGGCCCGAGCCCGCCCAGGGGCCGCAATACGCTGATACGGTTCTCCAGGTGCACCAGGCCCAGCAGCGGGAAGGGGAATCGTGCATCGGTGAGCAGCCCCATCTGCAGGCCGAAGGCCAGGATGTGCGGGTAGGTGGGCGGCAGCAGGTGGTTGTCGGGGAAGCCGCAGACCTTGCGATAGCGCTCCAGGTGCTTCGGATCGACCGTGACCGGGCAGCGCAGGCCGCGGGTCGGCAGGCTGCGGCCACGCACGCCACGGCGCAGGGCGGCGCGGATGAACAGGCCGGTGAGAGCGGGGGGAGCGGACAGGTCGAGCCAATCGCGGGACATCGGGTATCTCCTGAGGGGCAAAAGGGGCTGCTGGCGTTTCGGCGCGAGCCGCGTTGCTGCGTCAAATCACGCCAGGCTAGACGCGGGGCGACGGTAATGGCGTTCCCTTGCCTAGCCCTGCGCAAAATGCGGCGCCTTCGCGGTCGTGCCGAAACGTCAGCAGCCCCTTATCAGCTTAGCCAGTGCTCTGCATCGGGCATTGGCCGTGGTAACGCGGTGCGCGGCAGGCAAGTCAATCTGACCGTCCGATTGCTCGGAGATTTCGTTCAATGGCCTTCCTGATTCTCTTGAGGGGGGAGAGGAAAGCTGCCTAAGATGGGCCCGCCCCATGGATAACTAGAAAAAACACCATGCGTGATCTGACCGACGATGTGGCGCTGATGCGCCCGGTGATCGACGCCCTGCGCGCCAGCGGCACCGACCCCGACCGTGTACTGGCGCGCGTCGGCCTGCCCGCCGGCAGCCTGCCCGCCGGACGTTTCCCCCACAGCGCACAGAACCTGTTCTGGAAGGCCGCCGCCGAAGAGTGCGGTCAGGAACACGTCGGCCTCTATCTGGCCGGCCACCTGCCGGCGTTCCACGGCCTGCTGCTGGAATACCTGTTCCTCTCCAGCTCGACCTTCGGCGAAGGCCTGCGCCACGCCCTGCGCTACGTGCGCCTGCTCTCCGACACCCTCAACGCCCGCCTGGAAATCGAAGGCGAGCGCGCCCTGCTGTTGCTGGGGCATGCGGCCGGGACCAACCGGCATTTCCCGGAAATGCTCGCTGGCGCGGTGGTCCGCCTGTTCCACGCCCTCACCGAAGGCGACTTCAAGCCCTACGAAGTTCAGCTGATGCACGAAGCGGGCGCCCCCGCCGAGCGCTACCAGACGGTCTACGGCTGCCCGGCGGTGCTGGGTGCCGAGCGCTACGCGCTGGTGTTCGACGCCGCCGTGCTGGACAAGCCCTCGCGCCATGCCGCTCCGGAGCTGCTGCGCATGCACGAGTCGCTGGCGCGCAGGCAACTGGCGGAGGTC
Source organism: Pseudomonas sp. PSE14 (assembly GCF_029203285.1). Lineage (NCBI taxonomy): Bacteria > Pseudomonadati > Pseudomonadota > Gammaproteobacteria > Pseudomonadales > Pseudomonadaceae > Pseudomonas > Pseudomonas sp. PSE14. Next base: position 5,116,277 of record NZ_CP115669.1, on the reverse strand, counting down.
GAGCGCCTGGACCTGGTGCGCAAGGTGCGCGAGCTGATCGGCGTGCTGCTGGTGGACGGTGGCGCGACCCTCGAGCAGGTCGCCGCGCGCCTGGACATGCCGGCTCGCCGCCTGCGCGAGCGCCTGGCCATGGCCGGGGTGCGTTTCAATGACCTGGTCACCGACTACCGCTGCCGGCTGGCCAAGGACCTGCTGCTCAAGACCGATGAACGCATCGAGGTGATCGTCGAGCGTACCGGTTTCTCTGAGCCGAGCACCTTCTATCGCGCCTTCAAGCGCTGGGTCGGCGAGACCCCGGTGGAGTTCCGCCGCCGTGGCCGGCCGCAGACGCCGGCGGAGTGATCGAACATCTTCGAGTGGGCTGCTGAGTAGGCTTTGCGCGCTTTTTCCACCTGAGGAGTTCTTGATGCAAAGCCGAATCCGCAACGCCCTGCTGTGCGGCGCCGTGCTGTTGGGTAGCCAGCAGGCGTTGGCCGGCGAAACGGGCGACACGGCCTTTTCCCGCCTGGACCGCGATGCCAATGGCTACATCGAGGCCAGCGACATGGCGGCGATGCGCGAACGCATGTTCCGTCGGCTGGACCGTGACGCCGACGGCTTCCTAAGCCGCCAGGAACTCACCCCACCGAGCCAGAGCAACCACCCTTCGCCTGCCGCCGTGGTCTGGCCGGACAGCGATGGTGACGAGAAGATCAGCCCGGCCGAGTTCATGGCCCAGGAGCCGGCGCTGATCCTGCGCGGCGACCGCGATGGCGATCATCGGCTGAGTGCGGAGGAGTTCCAGCAGTTGATTGCGGCGCGGGGACGGTGAGTTCGGTGCCGTGATAGCTGCGCGCCTGGCCGGGACGTAGGGCGTATAACGCTCGACGTTATATGCCATCCAGCGATGGTCCCAGAGCGCTCCGGGATCGACCTTGGCGCCATCCGATCGGTCGAGGTGTATCGGCGTACAACCGCGAACGGTTGTACGCCCTACGGGATCACGCCCCCAGCAGACTCTGACCACACACCCGCAGTACCTGGCCGCTCACCGCGCCGGAACCCGGCTGGGCGAACCAGGCCACGGCTTCGGCGACGTCCTGCGGCAGGCCGCCCTGGCCCATGGAGTTCATGCGCCGGCCGGCCTCGCGGATGGTCAGCGGGATGGCGGCGGTCATCTGGGTCTCGATGAAACCCGGCGCCACCGCGTTGATGCTGATGCCCTTCTTCCCCAGCACCGGCGCCCAGGCCTGCGCCAGGCCGATCAGGCCGGCCTTGCTCACCGCGTAGTTGGTCTGCCCCATGTTGCCGGCGATGCCGCTGATGGAGGCGAGCAGCACCACGCGGCCGTCGTCGTGCAGCTTGTTGGCGTCCAGCAGCGCCTGAGTCAGCACCTGCGGGGCTTTCAGGTTCACGTCGATCACCGAGTTCCAGAACGCCTCGCTCATCTTGGCGACGGTCTTGTCGCGGGTGATGCCGGCGTTGTGCACCACGATGTCCACGCCATCGGGCAGCGCTTCCACCAGTTGCGCGCCAGCGTCGGCGGCGCAGATGTCCAGTGCCACGCCACGGCCGCCCAGGCGCGCGGCGAGGGCGTCGAGGGCGTCCTTGGCGGGCGGTACGTCCAGCAGCACTACCTCGGCGCCGTCGCGGGCGAGGGTCTCGGCAATCGCCGCGCCGATGCCACGGGCGGCGCCGGTCACCAGCGCGCGCTTGCCCACCAGCGGACGGCTCCAGTCCTGCACCTGCTTGTCGTAGGCGGACAGGCGCACCACCTGCCCGGAGACGTAGGCGCTCTTGGGCGAGAGGAAGAAGCGCAGGGCGCCTTCGAGCTGGTCCTCGGCGCCCTTGCCGACATACACCAGCTGCACGTTGCCGCCCCGGCGGATCTCCTTGCCCAGGGAGCGGCTGAAGCCTTCCAGGCTGCGCTGCACGCTGGCGGCGATGGGGTCTTTGATCGATTCCGGCGCGCGGCCCAGGATCACCACATGCGGGCACTTGTCCAGGCCCTTGAGTGCACCCTGGAAGAAGGTGCGCAGCTCGAGGGTCTGCTCGAAGCGGGTCAGGCCGCTGGCGTCGAAGACGATGGCCTTGAGCTTCGGACCGTGCTCGGCGGTCCAGCGCGGCAGGCCGTACTGGCCTTCGGCGAAGGCGAAGATCGAATCGGTCAGGCGCTCGGAAAACGCCAGCACCGCGTCGTTCAGGGTGCCCTCGCCACCGAGCAGCAGCGCCCCGTCCACTGGCCGCGTGCGCCCGGCGCTCCAGCGCTCCAGGCGGACCGGCGCGGGCAGGCCGAGGGCTCCGACCAGGCGGCGGCCGACGTTGGAGTTGGCGAAGGCGATGTAGCGATCGGTCATGGAACGGGCTCCTGCGCGGATTCTCGAAAGTGCCGACCACTCTACGCAGCGGCGTGTTCGGCGCAATTGACCGCGCTGCCCTGCGCAACGGCGGGGCGGCCAATGCGACACGAACGGCTAAGGTTAGGCTCTGTACGCAAAGTTGCCGAGCCTGGCCTTGGCCGCACTTCAACGCTCACCCTTAGGAGCCCTGCATGACCCAATTGCGCCGGGTCGCCATCGTCGGCGGCAACCGTATTCCCTTCGCCCGCTCCAACACCGTGTATTCCACGGCGAGCAACCAGGAGATGCTGACCTCCGCGCTGGACGGCCTGATCGAGCGCTACAAGCTGCACGGCGAACGCCTGGGCGAAGTGGTCGCAGGCGCCGTGCTCAAGCATTCCCGCGACTTCAACCTGACCCGCGAGTGCGTACTGGGCACGCGCCTGGCGCCGGAAACCCCGGCCTACGACATCCAGCAGGCCTGTGGCACGGGCCTTGAGGCCGCCATCCTGGTGGCCAACAAGATCGCCCTCGGGCAGATCGAGTGCGGCATCGCCGGCGGCGTGGACACCACCTCCGACGCACCCATCGGCGTCAACGAGGGGCTGCGCAAGATCCTGCTGGAGGCCAATCGCGGCAAGTCCAACGGCGAGAAGATCAAGAGCCTGCTGAAGATTCGCCCGCGCCACCTGATGCCGCACATCCCGAAGAACGGCGAGCCGCGCACCGGGCTGTCCATGGGCGAGCACTGCGAGCAGATGGCGCAGACCTGGGCCATCCCCCGCGACGAGCAGGACAAGCTCGCCTACGAGAGTCACATCAAGCTGGCCGCCGCCTATGACGAGGGCTGGCAGAATGACCTGATGACGCCGTTCCGCGGCCTGGTGCGCGACCAGAACCTGCGTCCGGACATCAACCTGGAGAAGATCGGCACCCTCAAGCCGGTGTTCGAGCGCGGTTCGCGCGGCACCCTGACGGCGGCCAACTCCACACCGCTCACCGACGGTGCTTCCGTGGTGCTGCTGGCCAGCGAGGAATGGGCGAAGGCACGTGGCCTGCCGATCCTGGCGTACTTCAAGGATGGCGAGGCGGCGGCGGTGGACTTCGTTGGTGGCCATGAAGGGCTGCTGATGGCGCCGGTCTATGCGGTACCCCGGCTGCTGGCGCGCAATGGCCTGACCCTGCAGGACTTCGACTTCTACGAGATCCACGAAGCCTTCGCCGCCCAGGTGCTCTGCACCCTCAAGGCCTGGGAAGACGCGGACTACTGCAAGGAGCGCCTGGGTCTCGATGCACCGCTGGGCTCCATCGACCGCAGCAAGCTCAACGTGAAGGGCAGCTCGCTCGCTGCCGGCCACCCGTTCGCCGCCACCGGTGGGCGCATCGTCGCCAACCTGGCCAAGCTGCTGGACGCCGCTGGCAAGGGGCGCGGGCTGATCTCGATTTGCGCCGCAGGTGGCCAAGGTGTGACCGCGATCATCGAACGGTAATCCAATACAACGGGACCGGTGTTTGCCGCTCCCACGATGTAGCAACTCCGTGACTTCAGGCGGTGCCGCGCAAGCGGCGCCGCCTTTTTTTATCCGCGTGTTTGGTGGGCGTTACCTGTAGGAGCGAGCTTGCTCGCGAACACCGGTCGGCACCGAGGCTGGGACAGTTCGCGAGCAAGCTCGCTCCTACAAAAAGCCGGCGGGCGGTGCCTTCCTGGGTCGCTTTCGTAGGAGCGGCGCTCCCCCTGCAATTCCCTTCTAGAAAACTCCCTCAACCGTCCTGCAACATCGCCGGATGCACGCGCCCGGAGAAGGGTGTGGACAGCACCAGCGAGGTCTTGCTGGTGCCGAACTGGGCCAGGCGGTCGATCAGTTCTTCCAGCTCCCGGGTACAGCTCACCGCCACCTTGAGCATCACGCAGGCCTCGCCGGTGATGCGGTAGCAATCGATGATCTGCGGGATTTCCAGCAACGGGTCGAGCATGGTCTTGCTGCGATGGTCGTTCAGACGCATCTCGATCAGGCACTGGATCGAGCGGCCCATCTTCGACAGGTCTACGCTGGCGTGGTAGCCGGTGATCACCCCGTCGGCTTCCAGGCGGGCGACGCGATCGGCCACCGCGGGAGGGGATAGGTTGATGCGCCGGGCGAGCTCCGCGAAGGACATGCGGCCGTCTTCCAGCAGGGCGGCGAGCAGGGCGCGATCGTATCTGTCCATCGGTTCAGCCTCTTTCGTTGATTCGACGGAAAGCCTTGTGAAAATCCATCGAATGAAAAGTGTTATGCCCGTATTGGCGTTGTCTGTGCCTTATATGGGGCTTGTGACCTGCATAAAATGAAGCGCTCCGCCTGCCTTGTCGAGCGCTTCCCATGACCACGATGCCCATGCCCAGAGCCCGCGTCTCCCTGACCCTGATCGCCGCGTTCTTCGCCCTGTACTTCATCTGGGGCTCGACCTACCTGGTGATCCGTATCGGCGTCGAATCCTGGCCGCCGATGCTGATGGCCGGCTGCCGCTTCATCATCGCCGGGACCCTCCTGTTCGCCTGGATGCTCTGGCGCGGCGCGCCGCTGCCGACCTTCAGGCAATGGCTGTCGGCGGGCGCCATCGGCATCCTGCTGCTCAGCTGCGGCAACGGCGGGGTGACGGTCGCCGAGCACTGGGGCGTGGCCTCGGGCGTGGCGGCGCTGGCGGTGGCCACTGTGCCGCTGTTCACCCTGGTGTTCGGGCGCTTCTTCGGCAACCGCACCACTGCGCTGGAGTGGGCCGGCATCGCCCTGGGCCTGTTCGGCATCGTGCTGCTCAACCTCGGCTCCAACCTGCAGGGCAGCCCGGCGGGCGCGGCGCTGATCCTCTTCGCGGCGGCCGCCTGGGCCTTCGGCTCGGTGTGGAGCCGGCGCCTGTCGCTGCCGGCCGGCGCCATGGCCAGCGCGGTGGAGATGCTGGTGGGCGGCGGCGTGCTGCTGCTGGGCAGCTTCCTCAGCGGTGAGCGCATGGAACAGATGCCGACTGCCGCGGGCTGGGGCGCGCTGGCTTACCTGGTGGTGTTCGGTTCGATCATCGCCTTCAGCGCCTACATGTACCTGTTGGCCAATGTGCGGCCGGCGGCGGCGACCAGCTACGCCTACGTCAACCCGGCGGTGGCGGTGATGCTCGGCGTGGTCTTCGCGGGCGAACACATCGGCCTGGCCGAGTCCCTGGCGATGGCGGTGATCATCAGCGCGGTGGTGCTGATCGGCCTGCCGCAGTGGCGACGCCAGGACGCGGCATGAGCTAAGCCCGAAAGGTTATTTCGCCCCGCCCTGCGACTTCGCTAGGGTATGGAACGGCCTCCGCAGGGAGGCCGTTTTCCTTTCTTCAGTACACCCGCGCGCCATACGCCCAGGCCACTGACCAACTCACTCGATGAGGTGTGCATGAACCTGGCGGCGACCGCTTCCCTTCCCGATCTTCCCTCTGCCCGCTGGAGCCGCGCGCTGCGCGACTCCGGCCTGCTCGACCTGTCGGTGCCGCGCGACTACGGCGGACGCGGTGCTCCTTGGGATGAGGTGCTGCAGACCCTGCGTGACCTCTCCGAGCGCGACGGCACCCTGGCCCGGCTGTTCGCCGTGCATCACCTGCAACTGGCCAGCGTGCTGTTGCTGGGCAGCCGCGAGCAGCGTGAACGTCTCTTACCCCTGAGCGTCACGCGTGACTGGCTGTGGGGCGAGGCGGTGGACCATCACGAACGTCGCCTGCTGGCGCGGGAGCATCGGCGCGGCGGCTTCCTGTTGCAAGGCGGGCGTCACGACTGCTTTGGCAGCGAGGCGGCCGACTGGCTGCTGATCTCGGCCTGGCACGCACCCAGCGAGGGCTTGCTGATCGCCGCGCTGCCGGCCGACCGCGACGGCCTGGACCGCTTCGAACCCAACGGCGGCGGACTGCTGCGCTGCCATGAAGTGCGCCTGCATCCTGAGGACATCCTGCTGCCGCCGGGCCTGCCCTGGACGCCCCGCGCGCAGCTGCGCGGCAGCCTGTCGGCGCTACTGCAGGCGAACATCGCGCTGGGCCTGGCCATGCAGGCGTGCGATGCACTGCCGACGCGAGCGGCGGCGGACGGGCTGCGGCGTTTGCTGGGGCTGGGCCTGCGCCTGTCCGAGCAGTCCGCCGTGGCCTTCGAGGCGGCGCTGGCGGCGGGCAGCGGCTTGACCTTCACCCGCAGCGCCGCGCTGGCGACCCTGGTGGCGGAAACCTCCGCCGTGGCGAAGCAGGCGGTCGAGGAGGGATTGCGCCAGGAGGGCGTGCGTGCGCGAGTGCTCGCTGGCGCGACGTGAGGCGCCTTGTATCGGCGACGGAAGCCCTTGCGAGCGCTCATAAGTTAAGAACCAAATATTATTTATTGAGAGTTTTTTATACCGTTAATCTAGCTTCTACCGGACCACCGGACACCGTTTCAACCCACCGAATCCCGTCCCGTGGTCCGTCCCCTCTCTGGAGGCCGGCACCGCCGTTACCTTCAGAGGAAACACCATGAACAAACCTCGTTTCGTACGTCGTGCCCTGGCCGGCGTCGCTGTTGCGGCCGCGCTGTTCTCCCAGAGTGCTGCGTTTGCCGACATCGTCCTGGGCTACCAGACCGGCATCGACCCGACCAAGGTCCCCCAGGCCGACGGCACCTACGAAAAAGTCATTGGCGAGAAGCTCGACTGGCGCCGCTTCAACAGTGGCCCGGAAGTGATCGCCGCCATCGCCTCGGGCGACGTGCAACTGGGCAACATCGGCTCCAGCCCGCTGGCCGCCGCCACCTCGCGCGGCCTGCCGATCGTCGCCTTCATCGTCTCCGCGCAGATCAACTCGGCCGAGGCCCTGGTGGTGCGCAACGGCAGCAAGATCGAGAAGCCCGAAGACCTGGTCGGCAAGACCATCGCCACGCCCTTCGTCTCCACCTCGCACTACAGCCTGCTGGGTGCGCTCAAGCACTGGAAGATCGACCCGGCCAAGGTGAAGATCGTCAACCTCAACCCCACCGAGATCGCCGCCGCCTGGCGTCGTGGCGACATCGACGGCGCCTTCGTCTGGTCGCCGGCCCTGGGCGAGATCAAGAAGTCCGGCAAGGTGCTGACCGACGCCGCCGAAGTCGGCCAGTGGGGCGCGCCGACCTTCGAGGTCTGGGTCGCCCGCAAGGACTTCGCCGAGAAGCACCCGGAAGTCATCGCCAAGTTCGCTCGCGTGAGCTTGGATTCCTTCGCCGACTACAACGCCCACAAGGCCCAGTGGACCGCCGACTCCGAGCAGGTGAAGAAAATCGCCAAGCTGACCGGCGCCGATCCGCAGGACGTGCCCGAGCTGCTGGCCGGTTCCGCCTTCCCCGAATCCCAGGCGCAGCTGTCGTCCGCCCTGCTGGGCGGCGGTACCGCCAAGGACATCGCCGGCACCGCCGAATTCCTCAAAGAGCAGAAGCGCGTGCCTTCGGTGCTCAAGGACTACTCGCCCTACGTCAGCGCCGACTATGTGCGCCAGGCCCAGAGCGTGCAGGTCGGCCAGCGCTGAGCAATTGCCTTTCGTAGGAGCGAGCTTGCTCGCGAACACCTGTCGGCTCCGAAGCCAGGGCGGTTCGCGAGCAAGCTCGCTCCTACAAGAGCAAACAGCGCCACGCATTTCTTCTCACCCTACGGAGGGCAGAACATGAGCCGTCTGACGGCCGAGGCGGTCAGCCTCACTTTCCAGCAGCGCGGACGCGAGCGCGTTGTGCTGCAGGACCTCACTCTCAGCCTGGCCAAGGGCGAATCCCTGGTGGTGCTCGGCCCGTCGGGCTGCGGCAAGTCCAGCCTGCTCAACGTGCTGGCAGGCTTCCAGGCACCGGACAGCGGCCGCGTGCAGATCGACGGCCGCACCCTGAGCGGCCCCGGTGGCGAACGCGGCGTGGTGTTCCAGGATGACGCACTGATGCCCTGGCTGAGCGCGCTGGACAACGTCGCCCTGGGCCTGCGCATCCGTGGAATCGGCACCGCCGAGCGCAATGCCCGCGCCCATGAAGTGCTGAAACTGGTGGGCCTGGGCGAGCATGCGGATTACCGCATCTCCCAGCTCTCCGGCGGCCAGCGGCAGCGCCTGGGCCTGGCCCGTGCACTGGCGGTGGAGCCGGATTTCCTCCTGCTCGACGAACCCTTCGGCGCCCTCGATGCGCTGACCCGCGAGCGCATGCAGGTGCTGACCCTCGACCTGTGGCGCAAGACCGGCAAGGGCCTGTTCCTGATCACCCACAGCGTCGACGAAGCACTGTTCCTGGCCACCGACCTGGTGGTGATGGACGGCCCGCCGGCGCGCATCGTCAAGCGTCTGCCGCTGGACTTCGCACGCCGCTACGCCGCGGGCGAGCCGGTGCGCTCGATCAAGTCCGACCCGGAATTCGCGCGCCTGCGCCAACTGCTGCTGGATGAGTTCCTCGAAGAACCGGAGGCCGAGCATGTCCACTGAAACCCTCGCCACCAAACTCCCGGCCGTCGCGCCGAAGTCCCGCAGCGTGCCGGGCGACTACCGCCGCTGGGCCGCTGCCGGCAGTGTCGGCGGACTCTTCGTGCTCTGGTGGCTGGCCACGCACCTGGGCTGGGTCGACACTCTGTTCCTGCCCGCGCCGGAGCAACTGCTGGAAGCCTTCCAGCGCCTGCTCGCCGAGGGCTATGTCGATGCCTCGTTGTGGCAGCACGTCGGCACCAGCCTGCTGCGCGTGCTGCTGGCGCTGGGCGCGGCGGTGCTCACGGCCATCCCGCTGGGCATCCTGATGGGCCTCAACCCGCTAGTGGGCGCGGCCTTCGATCCGCTGGTGGAGTTCTACCGCCCGGTGCCGCCGCTGGCCTACCTGCCGCTGATCGTCATCTGGTTCGGTATCGGCGAGCTGTCCAAGGTGCTGCTGATCTACCTGGCGCTGTTCGCGCCGCTGCTGATCGCCACCGCCGCCGGCGTGCGTCGCGTGGACAAGTCGCGCATCCAGGCCGTGCGCTGCCTGGGCGCCAACCGCTGGCAGGTGGTGCGCCATGTGATCCTGCCCAGCGCGTTGCCCGAAGTGCTCACCGGCCTGCGCATCGCCCTGGGCGTGGGCTGGTCGACCCTGGTCGCCGCCGAGCTGATCGCCGCCAACCGTGGCCTGGGCTTCATGGTGCAGTCCGCGGCGCAGTTCCTCGCCACCGATGTGGTGGTGCTGGGGATCCTGCTGATCGCCGCCATCGCGCTGGGCTTCGAGCTTGGGCTGCGCTGGCTGCAGAAGCGGTTTGCTTCCTGGGAGTGACTTTCTGCCGGGCGGGGTAAAAGCCCCTCTCCCTAACCCTCTCCCGCAAGCGGGAGAGGGGACTGTCCTGAGTGGCTTCGATACCTCTGCCTCATGGATGAGTCTGCGCGGCTGAAGGGGTTGACCGCCCTTTCCGAATACACCGAACAAGCCCCCTCTCCCTTCAGGGAGAGGGTTGGGGAGAGGGCGCCTTTCCCCGTGAACCTCACGAGAGAACACGAACATGACCACCCTGAGCATCGAACCTATCAGCCCAGCCCTGGGCGCCGTCGTTTCCGGCGTGCGTCTGGCCGATCCACTGGACGACGCGGCGCAGCGCCAGATCGAGCAGGCCCTGCTTGATCACCAGGTGCTGTTCTTCCGCGACCAGCCGCTGACGCCGACCCAGCAGGCGAACTTCGCCGCGCGCTTCGGCGACCTGCACATCCACCCGATCTACCCCAGCTCGCCGGAGCAGCGCGAAGTCATCGTGCTCGACACCGCCGTTACCGACGTGCGCGACAACGCCATCTGGCATACCGACGTGACCTTCCTGGAAACTCCGGCGCTCGGTGCCGTGCTGGCCGCCAAGCAGCTGCCACCCTACGGCGGCGACACCCTGTGGGCCAGCGGCATCGCGGCTTTCGAAGCGCTTTCCAAGCCGCTGCAGCGTTTGCTCGACGGCCTCACCGCGACCCACGACATCAGCAAGTCCTTCCCCCAGGAACGCTTCGGCGCCACCGATGCCGACCTCGCGCGTCTGGAGGAAGCGCGCAAGAAGAATCCGCCGCGCAGCCATCCGGTGATCCGTACCCACCCGGTCACCGGGCGCAAGGCGCTGTTCGTCAGCGACGGCTTCACCACCCGCATCAACGAGCTGGAGCCGGCGGAAAGCCGTGCCATCCTCGACCTGCTGTTCGCCCACTTCAGCCGCCCGGAGTTCACCGTGCGCTGGCGCTGGCAGGAGAACGACGTGGCCTTCTGGGACAACCGCGTGACCCAGCACTATGCGGTGGACGACTACCGCCCGCAGCGGCGGGTGATGCACCGTGCGACGATTCTGGGAGACAAACCGTTCTGACTTGAGGGGCGGCACCTGTAGGGCGGATAACCCGGAGCGGGTTATCCGCCGCCGTGGCGGATAACGCCATAGGCGTTATGCGCCCTACGGAATTTTTGTGTAGGAGCGAGCTTGCTCGCGAACCGCATAACGCCCAACCCGTCGGGGAATCCGTTCGCGAGCAAGCTCGCTCCTACAAGGCGGCAACAGCCTGGAATTTCCCGTCATCCCCATGACTTGCGGCAACAAAGCCGCACCGCAGACCGCATTGGTCGCCATTCTAGGTCGCGGCGGATGGCTCACTGTCCTACGCTTTGGCAGTTCCGCTTTATGAAGAGACTGCCTACATGCAAGAAAGGATTCCCGACGAGTCCAACCTCGCCGAGCTTACGGTTCGCGGCCTGATTCTCGGCGCGCTGATCACCGTGGTGTTCACCGCCTCCAACGTATACCTCGGCCTCAAGGTCGGCCTGACCTTCGCTTCGTCGATCCCCGCGGCGGTCATCTCGATGGCCGTGCTGCGCTACTTCTCCGGTTCCAACATCCTCGAGAACAACATGGTGCAGACCCAGGCCTCGGCGGCCGGCACCCTGTCCTCGATCATCTTCATCCTTCCGGGCCTCCTGATGATCGGCTACTGGAGCGGCTTCCCGTTCTGGCAGACCGCGGCCATCTGTTCCATCGGCGGCATCCTTGGTGTGCTCTACACCATCCCGCTGCGTCGGGTGATGGTGGTGCAAAGCAACCTGCCGTACCCCGAAGGTGTGGCGGCGGCGGAGATCCTGCGCGTCGGCAGCCATGACGAAGAAGACGAGAAGGCGGGCAAGCCGGCGAAAACCGGCGGACCGGGCCTGCGCGACATCCTCGCCGGTGGCGTGATCGCCGCCGCCTTCAGTCTGCTCAGCAGCGGCTTCAAGGTACTCGCCGAAGGCTTCAGCTTCTGGCTCACTGCAGGGCAAGCGGCGTTCCGCCTGTCCACCGGTTTCTCTCTGGCGCTGGTCGGCGCCGGCTACCTGATGGGCATCACCGCCGGTATCGCCATCCTCATCGGCGTGGTGATCGCCTGGGGCGTGGCGGTGCCGCTGCTCTCGGTGAACAGCGTGCTGGCCGCCGGGCAGAGCCTGCCGGAGCTGGCGACCAAACTGTGGAGCAGCCAGGTGCGCTTCCTCGGCGCCGGCACCATCGGCATCGCCGCGTTGTGGACCCTGGCCACCCTGTTCAAGCCCATGGTGCAGGGCGTCTGGTCGTCGCTCAGCGCCGTGCGGGGGCGTGGCGAGGTGAGTGACCTGCGTACCGAGCAGGACCTGTCCGCAAAGTGGATTGTCACCATCGCAGGCGTGCTGCTGGTGGCGCTGTTCGTGGTGTTCTCCTACTTCCTCGCGGACGCCGCACCGGACCTGCACGGCTTCGGCTTCTGGGGCCTGGTGGGGGCCTGCGTGATCTTCGCCTTCTTCTTCGGTTTCCTGATCGCTGCCGCCTGCGGCTACATGGCTGGCCTGGTGGGCTCCTCCAGCAGCCCGATCTCCGGCATCGGCATCATCGCGGTGATCCTGGTGTCGCTGCTGATTCTCGGCGTCGGCTCGCTGGAGGATGGCTTCCTGGCGATGGAAGGCGGCAAGCTCGCCATCGCCCTGGCGCTGTTCACCACCTCGGTGGTGATCGCCATCGCGGCGATCTCCAACGACAACCTGCAGGACCTGAAGACCGGCTACCTGGTCGGCGCGACCCCGTGGCGCCAGCAGGTGGCACTGATCGTCGGCTGCCTGGTGGGCGCCCTGGTGATCCCGCCGGTGCTGGAATTGCTGTTCAATGCCTACGGCTTCACTGGCGCCTTGCCGCGCGAGGGCATGGACCCGAACGCCGCGCTGGCCGCGCCGCAGGCGACGCTGATGACCGCCATCGCCAGCGGGATTTTCCACAACGCGCTGAACTGGAACATGATCCTCATCGGCGTGGCGCTGGGCATCGCGCTGATCCTGGTGGACGTGCTGCTGCGCCGCACCGGCAAGGCCAGCCTGCCGGTGCTGGCGGTGGGCCTGGGCATCTACCTGCCGCCGACCATCGGTATGACCCTGGTGGTCGGCGCGGTGCTCGCCTGGCTGCTGGAGACGGCGCTGAAGAAGCGCGCCCTGGCGGCCGGTATCAACGAAGAGAAATTCTCCGACGAGCCCAAGCGCCGTGGCGTGCTGCTGGCCTCGGGCCTGATCGTCGGCGAGAGCCTGATGGGCATCCTGCTGGCGGCCATCATCGGCACCACCGGCAAGGACGCCCCGCTGGCGCTGGTCGGCGCTTCCTTCGAAGACGCTGCGCAGTGGCTGGGCCTGGTGGTGTTCGTGGCGATCTGCGTGCTGTTCTACCGCAAGGTGCTCACCGGCACGCGCGGCTGATCCTTTGCCGTGATGCAAAAAGGCGCCCGCGGGCGCCTTTTTCATTTGGGTTTTTCGTAGGAGCGAGCTTGCTCGCGAACGGATTCACCCGCAGCTCCGATGTCGGGCGGTTCGCGAGCAAGCTCGCTCCTGGAAACGACATTTCAGCGCACCAGATGAAGGAACTGCAGGTGCCGCTCGTACTGGTCGAGCATGTCGTTGATGATCTGTTCCTTGCTGTAGCCCATCAAGTCGTAGTCCTGGCTGCCCTCGGAGAGGTGCACCTCGGCGCGGAAGTAGCGGCGGTTCTTCAGGTGCAGGCCGCCCATGCCGGCGCGGGCGAAGGAGGGCGTGAAGTAGCCGCGCATCGACACCTGGTAGAGGAACGGATGTTGCTCGCCGTGGCCGATTTCCAGGCCGATCTCCAGGTTGCTCAGGTCCAGGTCGGAATCCACCTGCAGGCCCTTCTCGCGGAACACCTCCGAAACCTCGGCAATCGCCGGGCTGACCACGTCGACCATGAAGCGATACACCTCATCGCGAGTGGGGAAGTGCACCGCCTGGGAGATGCGTCGCTTCCAGCCACCGGTCTTGCTCGAGGGCGGTGGCGCGAGCGAGTGGGTGCGTGCCCGCTGGCGCTGGGATTCGAGGTAGAAGGCCTTGTGCAGCCCCCACATCATCAGCAGCAGGATCAGCGAGAACGGCAGTGAAGTGAGCACCACTGCGGATTTGAGCGCATCGATGTTGCCGGCGAACAACAGCCCGCCAGTGACCAGCGCGGTGGCCACGCCCCAGAACACCCGCAGCCATTTCGGGCCGTCGTCGTCGGCGCTGCCGCCGTGGGCGGAGAGGGTGGAGAGCACTACGGTGCCGGAGTCGGCCGAGGTGACGAAGAACACGAAGCTGACCAGCACGGTCACGGCGATCACCACGCGGCTGCCGGGGTAGTTCTGCAGCAGTTGGTAGAGCGCCATGGAGGGTTCTTCGACGGCCACCCGGCCCAGTTCGCTGAAGCCGTGGTTGAGCACCTGGTCCAGGGCGCTGTTGCCGAAGATCGACATCCACGCCAGGGTGAAACCGAGCGGGATGAACAGCACGCCGAAGACGAATTCGCGGATGGTCCGCCCGCGCGAGATGCGCGCGATGAACAGGCCGACGAAGGGCGCCCAGGCGATCCACCAGGCCCAGTAGAACACTGTCCAGCCGCCCAGCCAGTCGCTGCCGTCCTTGCCGTAGGCGTAGAGGTCGAAGCTCTTGGTCGGCAGGCTGCCGAGGTAGTCGCCGATGTTCTGCACCAGGGTGTTGAGCAGGTGCTGGGTGGGGCCGGCGAACAGCACGAAGAGCAGCAGTGCGCAGGCCAGGACCATGTTGATGTCCGAGAGCAGGCGGATGCCCTTGTCCACCCCGGAGACGGCCACCAGGATCGCCGCACCCATCATCAGCGCGATCAGCGTCATCTGCACCGGGTGGCTGTGGGCGATGCCGAACAGGAAGTCCAGGCCGGCATTGAGCTGAAGCACGCCGAAGCCCATGTCCGCGCCCAGGCCGAACACCGTGGCGATGATGCCGAAGCAGTCCACCGCATAGCCGATGGGGCCGTTGATGCGCTTGCCGATCAGCGGGTAGAGCGCCGAGCGCAGCGCCAATGGCAGGTTGTGGCGGTAGGCGAAATAGGCCAGCGCCATCGCCACCAGGGCGAACACGCCCCAGCCGTGCAGGCCCCAGTGCAGGAACAGTAGCTGCATGGCCTGGCGTGCGGCTTCCTGGGTGCCGGCTTCGCCTTGCGGCGGCTGCTGGAAGTGGGTCAGCGGTTCGGAAACGCAGAAGAAGAACAGCGTGATGCTGATGCCCGCGGCGAAGAGCATGCCGGCCCAGGACAGGTAGCTGAATTCCGGCTCGTCGTGGTCGGCACCGAGTTTGATCTTTCCATAGCCGGAAAGCGCGGTGACCACCACGAAGATCAGGTACAGCGTCATCGCCAGCAGGTAGTACCAGCCGACGGTCCCGGCGGCCCAGGTCTGGGCGGCAAGCAGCCAGTCACCTGCGCGTTGCGGCAGGCCGAGGACGACGAGTGCGAAGAGAAGGATCAGCGCGGCCGCACCGTAGAAGACCGGTGGGTTCATGCGCATGGAGGGGCTGGGTGTTACGGACGGAGTAGGGGATTGCGGTGCAGACAAAACGGGCGGGGTCCCTCGTGTTTTTCCTTGAACAAGCATTCAATGAAAACACGATACGGCCGTCAAAGGCCAATCGGTGGGACCGATGGTCCCGCCGCCGGCCCTGTACGAGGGCCGAGCGGAGCGGGTACTGCTTTACTTGCGGCGGGCTTTCTTCGCTTGGCGAATCTCACGGCGTTCCGGGTCGACCTGCGCAGGTACGTTCAGGAAGGCGGTGGCGGCGAAAAAGCTGGCAAGAGCGGCAAAGCTGGTCACGATAGTCTCCAAAGGCTCGGGGAAATTGGGTCCCGACTGCCTGATAGCCATTTTCCCTGATATTTGTGACAAATATAAGTGAATGGTCTTTATGGTTGATATTGATCTGGTCGATGGGTCTGCCTTGCTGGTTTTTTGCAGGATAAAATCCTGAAATTGATAGCTTGCTCAGGATTCTCTGCTGTCGTCTCAAGAGGCAGCGAATCGTTTCACTGCGACCATTCGTCGCCTCAAGTGAAACGGTTCAGCGCTACGCCTCGTTCAGCAGCGTTCGCAACCGTTCGCGGACACCCGGTCGACGAAGCAGTGCCCGCAAATCGGCTTCCGTGCTGTCCGGCAGGTTCAGGTGCTCCGGCCCGATTTCCGAGCCGGGGCTGACCAGCAGGGCGAAGTGGATGACGTTCTCCAGCTCGCGGATATTGCCCGGCCAGGGGTAGCTTTCCAGCACCCGCTGGGTGTCGCTGGTGATCTGCGGCACTGGCAGCTCCAGGCGTTGCGCGTGCACGCCGAGGAAATATTCGGCCAGCGGCTGGATATCGCCGATGCGCTCGCGCAGCGGCGGCAAGGTCAGGTTGCCGTCATGCAGGTACTGCTGCAGGCCTTCGAGGAATTTTCCCGCTTTCACCGCCTGGCCCAGGTCGAGGCTGGTCGCTGCGACCAGACGCACGTCCACCGGCACTGGCTCGCGGGCGCCGACGCGCAGCACTTCGCGCTCCTGCAGCACGCGCAACAGCTTCTGTTGCAGCGACAGCGGCAGGTCGGCGATCTCGTCCAGGTACAGCGTCCCGCCATTGGCCGAGCCGAACCAGCCGGCGCGGCTGCCCACCGGACCGTTGTGCGCGCCCGGCGCGTAACCGAACAGTTCGGCCTCGGCGTAGTTGCGGCTCAGGGCGCTGCAGCTCACCGCGACGAACAGGCCGGGGCGCTCGCTGGCACGGTGGATGTGGCGGGCCAGCAGTTCCTTGCCGGTGCCCGTTTCACCGTGGATCAGCACCGGCTGCGGCAGCGGCGCCAGGCGTTCCACTTCGTCGCGCACTTCGTGGGAGCGCGGGTCAAAGAACACCAGCGCCTTGGCGCGGATGCTCAGCGGGCTCTTGTCGGCGTCGGGGAAGGTCAGCAGCGGCAGCGGCGCGTGGGGTGCGTTCATGGTGTTTCTCCTTTTGCTCCTACAGCGCGTCCAGCGCCTGCAGGAAGTCCTGGACGATGTCTTGGCTGTCCTCGATGCCCACCGAGACACGAATGGTGCCGTCGTGGATGTCCAGCGCGGTCAGGGCTTCGGCGGACAGCGCGCGGTGCGAGGTCTTGCCGGGGTGGGTGATGCTGCTCGCCACACCGGCGAGCGATGGGGCGAAGGCGGCCAGTTGCAGGTGACCGATCAGGCGGTCCACCTGGTCGAGACCGCCCTTGAGGGTGAAGCTCAACATGCCCGAATAACCTTTGCGGAACAGGCGCTGCGCCAGTGCGTGATCCGGGTGCGAGGGCAGGCCGGGGTAGTAGACGCGTTCGACCTGCGGGTGCGCTTCGAGGGCTTCGGCCAAGGCCTGGGCGTTCTGCGAATGGGCGCGCATGCGCAGGGCCAGGGTCTTGGCGCCGCGGAAGTTGAGCCAGCTCTCGAAGGGACTGGCGCTGCCGCCGGCGTTGATCTGGAAGCGCCGCGCGGCGGCGATCCACTGCGCATCGCCCACCAGCGCGCCACCCATGGCGTCGCTATGGCCGTTGAGGTATTTGGTGGTGCTGTGGACCACCAGGTCGGCGCCGTCGCGCAGCGGCTGGTAGAGCACCGGCGAGAGGAAGGTATTGTCCACCAGCAGCTTGAGCCCGTGGCGGTGGGCGAGGGCGGCCAGCGCCGGCACATCGCTCACGCGCACCAGCGGGTTGGAGGCGGTCTCGGTATAGATCAGCTTGGTGCTCGGGGTGATCGCTGCTTCCACGGCGGCCAGGTCATTGAGGTCGAGCAGGGTGGAGGCGATGCCGAAGCGCGCCAGTTCCTTCTCGATCAGGCTCTGGGTGGTGCCATACAGCTCACGGCTGGCGATCAGGTGGTCGCCGGCATTCAGCACGCCCAGCAGGGCCGCGGAAATCGCCGCCATGCCGGAGGCGGAGAACAGCGCGTCCTCGCCGTCTTCCAGCTCGCGCAGCAACTCCTCCACAGCGCTGTGGTTGGGGTTGCCGATGCGCGTGTACATGTAGTTGTCGGGGTTGCCGGCGAGGAAGTCGTCGACCTGCTCCAGGGAGTCGTAGACGAACACCGAGCTCTGGTAGATCGGCAGGCTCTTGGCGCGGGTGACCATGTGCCGGTCGGCGTCGTGCCCGGCGTGGACGGCGCGGGTGGAGGGGCCTTTGGGGGATTCGCTCATGACGAGTACCTCGAAAAGAAAAACGCCGGTGGAACCTGCCCACCGGCGTCGAAGCGGGTGCGCCGAAAGCGCGCCCAGCGTGGGAGTCGTTGCGCCCGGCAGTATGCCGGGCGGCAGATCAGAAGGCCGGCACCACGGCGCCGTTGTACTTCTTCTCGATGAAGGCTTTGACTTCCGGGCTGGTCAGGGCGGCGGAGAGTTTCTTCAGCGCATCGCTGTCCTTGTTGTCCGGACGCGCCACCAGGTAGTTCACGTAGGGCGAGTTGCGGTCTTCGAGGATCAGCGCGTCCTTCACCGGGTTGAGCTTGGCTTCCAGCGCGTAGTTGGTGTTGATCAGGTCCAGGTCGACCTGGTCCAGCACGCGCGGCAGCAGGGCCGATTCCAGTTCCTTGAACTTCAGGTGCTTGGGGTTCTCGGCGATGTCTTTCGGGGTGGCCAGGGCGTTGCTCGGGTCTTTCAGCTTGATCACGCCGGCCTTCTGCAGCAGGAGCAGCGCGCGGCCGCTGTTGCTGCCTTCGTTGGGGATGGCGACGGTGGCGCCGTCCGGCAGCTGGTCAATGGACTTGTATTTCTTCGAGTAGCCGCCGAAGGGTTCGACGTGCACGCCGGTCACGGTGACCAGGTGGGTGCCCTTGCCGGCGTTGAAGTTGTCCAGGTACGGCTTGGTCTGGAAGTAGTTGGCGTCCAGGCGCTTCTCGGCGACCTGCACGTTGGGCTGCACGTAGTCGGTGAAGACCTTGATCTGAAGGTCCACGCCCTCTTTGGCCAGGGTCGGCTTGATCAGCTCGAGGATCTCGGCGTGGGGAATCGGGGTTGCGGCGACGATCAGCTTTTCATTGGCGAAAGCCGAGGTGGTGAAGGCAGCGGCGAGGGCGGTCAGAAGCAGCAGCTTTTTCATTGCGATGTCCTTGTGGGGCAGATGACCGCTGGCGTCCGGGCCGGCCGGGATGGGGCCTTCGTACGGGCGGTGGATTCTTTTTCCGCAGCGCCAGTGGCCGCGGTTGAGGCAGAAGTTACCGGCCTTTTTTATTCCAATAAAATATTAATTTTTCATTTTGATATTCGATTTTATTCATATGGCTGCGCGCGAGCGACCTGAGACAAGCTGTCGCGCGACACCCCGCCGCGCGGCAACCCACCACGGCGGTGCGCACGGGTTGGCGGCGTAAGATCGAGTTGCTTCATTGAGCGGCATCAATGCAGATCACGGTCCATTCTGAATGGGCAGCCAAATGAAGCCGAACCGACATCAGATCGGTGGTTCGCAATACAGACTCACGCAAGAACGCCCTGCGCACGCGCAAGGCACGGTGCCCGGCCACTGACGTGGCGGGCGTCAGCCTGAAGAGGAATCGTCATGTTCGGATTAGAGGCGCTCGACCTGGCTCGGATCCAGTTCGCCTTTACCGTCTCCTTCCACATCATCTTCCCCGCCATCACCATCGGTCTCGCCAGCTATCTGGCGGTGCTCGAAGGCTTGTGGCTGAAGACGTCGGATGAGGTCTACCGCGACCTCTATCACTTCTGGTCGAAGATATTCGCCGTCAACTTCGGCATGGGCGTGGTCTCTGGCCTCGTCATGGCGTACCAGTTCGGCACCAACTGGAGCGCCTTCTCGGCCTTCGCCGGGAGCGTCACCGGCCCGCTATTGACCTATGAAGTGCTCACGGCGTTCTTCCTGGAGGCCGGCTTCCTCGGCGTCATGCTGTTCGGCTGGCACCGCGTTGGCCCGGGCCTGCATTTCTTCGCCACGGTGATGGTGGCCATCGGCACGCTGATCTCCACCTTCTGGATCCTCGCCTCCAACAGCTGGATGCAGACCCCGCAGGGCCACGAGATCGTCAACGGCGTCGTGGTGCCGGTGGACTGGGTCGCCATCATCTTCAACCCGTCCTTCCCCTATCGCCTGCTGCACATGGCGATCGCCTCGTTCGTCGCCACCGCCTTCTTCGTCGGCGCCTCGGCGGCCTGGCACCTGCTGCGTGGCCGTGACAACCCGGCGATCCGCAAGATGCTCTCGATGGCCATGTGGATGGCGCTGATCGTGGCTCCCATCCAGGCCATGGTGGGCGATGCCCACGGCCTCAACACGCTGAAGCACCAGCCGGCGAAGATCGCCGCCATCGAAGGCCACTGGGACAACAGCGAAGGCGGGCCGACCCCGCTGGTGCTGGTCGGCTGGCCGGACATGGAGCGCGAAGAAACCCGCTTCAAGATCGAAATCCCGGTGCTCGGCAGCCTGATCCTGAATCACAGCCTGACCGAACCGATCCCGGCGCTGAAGGACTTCCCGAAGGCCGACCGCCCCAACTCCACCATCATCTTCTGGTCGTTCCGCATCATGGCGGGGCTGGGCATGCTGATGATCCTGGTCGGCCTGTGGAGCGTCTGGCTGCGTCTGCGCAAGCGGCTCTATGAAAACCGTGCGTTCCTCAAGCTGGTGCTGTGGATGGGGCCGTCCGGCCTGATCGCCATCCTCGCCGGCTGGTTCACCACCGAGATCGGCCGCCAGCCGTGGGTCGTCTATGGCCTGATGCGCACCTCCGAGGCGGTGTCCAACCACAGCGTCACGCAGATGAGCCTGACCCTGGTGATGTTCGTGCTGGTGTATTTCACCCTGTTCGGCGTGGGCATCGGCTACATGATGCGTCTGGTGCGCAAGGGCCCGGTCACCCACGAAGGTCGCGAAACCAGCCATGGCGGCGCCGGCCAGAAGCGCACCCCGGCGCGGCCGCTGTCGGCTGCCGAGGACGACTTCGACGACGATGACAACGCTAGCCCGGCAGGGAGGAACTGAGCCATGGGAATCGATCTTCCGCTGATCTGGGCGATCATCATCATCTTCGGGATCATGATGTACGTCGTGATGGATGGCTTCGATCTGGGCATCGGCATGCTCTATCCGTTCTTCAAGGACGAAGGCGACCGCGACGTGATGATGAACACCGTGGCGCCGGTCTGGGACGGCAACGAGACCTGGCTGGTGCTGGGTGGTGCCGCGCTGTTCGGCGCCTTCCCGGTGGCCTATTCGGCCGTGCTCTCGGCGCTCTACCTGCCGCTGATCCTGATGCTGGTGGGGCTGATCTTCCGCGGCGTGGCCTTCGAGTTCCGCTTCAAGGCGCGGCCGAACAAGCGGCACCTGTGGGACAAGTCGTTCATCGCCGGTTCACTGGTGGCGACTTTCTTCCAGGGCGTGGCACTGGGTGCCTTCATCGAGGGCATTCCAGTGGAAAACCGTGCCTTCGCCGGTGGCGCGCTGGACTGGCTGGCGCCGTTCCCGCTGTTCTGCGGCCTTGGCCTGGTGGTCGCCTACAGCCTGCTGGGCTGCACCTGGCTGATCATGAAGACCGAGGGGCGTCTGCAGGAGCGCATGCACGACCTGGCCAAGCCGCTGGCGCTGGTGCTGCTGGCAGTGATCGGCATCGTCAGCCTGTGGACCCCGCTGGCCCACGAGGAAATCGCCCAGCGCTGGTTCAGCCTGCCCAACCTGTTCTGGTTCCTGCCGGTGCCGCTGCTGGTGCTGGTGACCCTCTACAACCTGCTGCGCTCGGTGGCCAGCAACGACCATGTGAAGCCCTTCGTGCTCACCCTGGTGCTGATCTTCCTCGGCTACAGCGGACTGGGCATCAGCCTGTGGCCGAACATCGTGCCGCCGTCGCTGTCTATCTGGGACGCCGCGGCGCCGCCGCAGAGCCAGGGCTTCATGCTGGTGGGCGCGCTGTTCATCATTCCCTTCATCCTCGGCTACACCGCGTGGAGCTACTACGTGTTCCGCGGCAAGGTGAAGCATGGCGATGGCTACCACTGAGGTGCGCGGCATGACTCACGAAGAGCAGGAGAAGGTGCCGCTGCGCAAGCGGCTCGGCTGGCTGGTGCTGATCTGGGCGCTGAGCGTGGCCGGCCTGGGCGTTGCGGCCTGGCTGATGCGCCTGTTCATGAGTGCGGCGGGGCTGGGCGCGCCGCACTGACAGATCCCATCCGGGCGCCTTCCCCCGGCGCCCGTTCCCACATCCCCCGCACGGTTTCGTGCGAGGGATTTTTTTGTCTTGGGGTTACGGGAGTGTGGTAGGAGCGAGCTTGCTCGCGAACCGAAATTGCCGGCTAACGCCAACCTGCAGCCCTGCACCGAACAGTTCCCTCTCCCTGAAGGGAGAGGGGGCGTCCGTGCCGGCTGATGCTGTCGTTCCATCCTGCGCCGATCGGTCCCCTCTCCCCTTGGAGAGGGCTAGGGTGAGGGCAATGCCTCGCACCAATGTTCGCGAGCAAGCTCGCTCCTACAGGGGCGGCGCTCGGGAGCGATCAGTGCAACTTGTCGCGTTTGGCCAGGGTAGGGAACAGCTTCATCCACGCGCCAGTGACGATCAGCGTGCCGACCCCGCCCAGCACCACCGCCGGCACGGTGCCGAACCAGTGGGCGGTGACGCCCGACTCGAACTCGCCCAGCTGGTTCGAGGCGCCGATGAACAGGCCATTCACCGCGCTGACCCGGCCGCGCATCTCGTCCGGGGTTTCCAGCTGCACGAAGGCGCCGCGGATCACCATGCTGATCATGTCCGCCGCGCCCAGCACCACCAGCACCGCCAGGGAGAACCAGAAGGACGTCGACAGGCCGAAGGCGATGGTGGTGATGCCGAACACGCCCACGGCAGTGAACATGATCCGCCCGACATTGCGCTCGATGGGGAAGCGCGCCAGCCAGAACGACATCAGCAGCGCGCCCACCGCCGGGGCTGAGCGCAGCAGGCCCAGGCCCCAGGGGCCGGTGAGCAGGATGTCCTTGGCGAACACCGGCAGCAGCGCGGTGGCGCCGCCCAGTAGCACGGCGAACAGGTCCAGGGAGATGGCGCCGAAGATGTCCGGGCGGCTGCGGATGAAGCGGATGCCGGCCAGCAACGATTCCAGCGTGGCCTTGCCCTGGACGGCGGGAGCCTGGCGCGAGGGTAGGGTCATGACCAGGGTGCAGGCGATGAAGTAGAGCACGGCGGTCGGCGTGTAGACCCAGAAGGCGCCCAGCGCGTAGAGCAGACCGCCAAGGGCGGGCGCGGCGATGGTCGCTGCCTGCATGGCTGAGGCGGAGGCGGCCACGGCGCGGGGGAACAGTGCGCTGGGCACGATGTTCGGCAGCAGCGCCTGGGTGGTCGGCATCTCGAAGGCCCGCGCGGTGCCGAGCAGGAAGGCCATCACGAAGATCATCTCGCGGGTCACGCTGTCGGTGCTGGCGCCCACCACCAGCGCCACCGCCACCAGGCCCTGGCCGATCTGGCAGATCGAGGCGATGCGCCGGCGGTCGTAGCGGTCGGCGACGTGGCCGGTGTGCAACATGAAGATCACGCGCGGGAGGAACTCCACCAGTCCTACCAGACCGAGGTCGAGCACGTTGTGGGTCAGCTGGTAGATGTGCCAGCCGATGGCCACGGTGATCATCTGGAAGGCGCTGGCGGTGCAGACGCGGGCGAGCCAGAAGGCGAGGAAGGGGCGGTGACGCAGTAGGGACGTGGCTTCGGCAGGCATGGCGGAGGCTTTCGCTGGAGGAGTCGTTAGGGGGCTAAGCAAAGGCTGCGAAGCGTAACACGATGTAGCACTTCTCCGGTTGTGCGGCGCGGAATGGGCGGGCTTGAGCGTCCGCGGCGCAGGTGGATGACAGGTCGTCCGATTGGCTGACAGCGCGACAAGTTGCCTGCTTGACTTTGCCTGGAAGGATGCAGATGGGTTAAAGTTGACGAAAGGGTCAGGTTTTACAGCAAGAACACCCTTCGGCGTCACCTTCGAAACGCCCCCCGATTGCGCACCCTTCCAGTTTTATTCAGCACCAGAAATCGACATGGGCGGGCCTTCACCGTCCAGAGGATGAACCATGTCCAACCGTGATATTTCCCGGCGTGCCTTCCTGCAGGGCGGGCTGATCGCCGGCGTCAGCGTGACGCTGGCGCCGCTTGGCAGCCGGGCTTTCGCTGCCCTGATGGAAAACTCCGTCACCGTCTCGCCCCAACAGTGGATGGGCCACGACGGCAAGGTGCGTTTCCGTAACGACGCACTGTCCAAGGTCTGCGGCAACAAGGTGTTCGCCCGTGACATCCGCTCCAAGGACATGCCCGGCTGGCCGCAGCAGCAGGGCCACGCCATGTTGCTCAAGACCATCAAGGCCGACCGCATCTTCGACGGCATCGATCTCGCCTGGCTGGGCGCCGAGCTGCAGCCTGACCGCATCGTTACCGCCGATGACCTGGACAAGGACGGCATCGTCTTCCCCGAAGCCCACGCGCCGGACCCGCTGCTGCCGCGCGGCAAGGTGCCGATGTTCATCGGCCATCCGGTGGCCATCCTGATCTGGAACGACTTCGAGCGCTTCCGTCAGGCCAAGCTGAAGATGAAGTTCAACGACAAGGCGATCCGCTACGGCGCGCAGGCTCCGCTGTATCAGGGCGATCCCTACGGCAGCTTCCGCTACGTGCGCGTCGGCGGCGCGACCTCGGCCGATCCGGACGAGTTCTCCAGCCTCAAGGACTCGATCCTCTTCCCGATGATCCGCGAGCGCAAACCGGTGTGGAACCAGCAGCCCAACCAGCACGGCGACCTCACCGAGCAGGGCCTGTTCTACGCGCAGAAGATCAAGGACCAGATCGAAAACCCGCCGGAAAACTGGCTGGTCTTCGACGAACGCTACAAGACCCCGTCCATCGAACCGGCCGCCATGGAGCCGGACAACGGCAACGGTTGGTACGACCCGGCGAGCAAGACCCTGCACTTCGTCGTCGCCACCCAGTGCCCGTTCGAGGCCGCCTACGAGACGGCGCACATGATCGCCCCGTCGCGCTTCGGTCTGGCCAAGCTGAACATGCACCCCGGCTACACCGTGGGCTACGGTTCCAAGGACCACAACATCTTCGTCTTCTACGCGGCCCTGGCTGCGCTGTATGGCAACGGCGTGCCGGTGCGCCTGGCCAATGACCGCTACGAGCAGTTCCAGAGCGGCATCAAGCGCCACCCGTTCGACATCCGCTACCAGCTCGCGGTGGACAAGAAGGACATGACCTTCAAGATCTTCCGCACCGAGATGAGTGTGGACGGCGGCGGCCGCATCAACTACAGCCCGTCCGTGGCCGCCGTGGGCGCCACCGCCGCGCAGTCGATCTACTACATGCCGCAGAACGACCTGCAGGTGACCGCCTACCATTCCCGCGCCGTCGAGGCCGGCTCCATGCGTGGCTACGGCACCCTGCAGAGCATGGCCGCCACCGAAATGATGGTGGACGAGATCGCCGGTCGCCTGGGCGTCGACGCCATCGAGCTGCGCCGCGTCAACGCGCTGAAGTCGGGCATGAAGAACACCCAGGGTGCGATCCCCGCTGGCGCCCTGCGCCTGCACGAGATCCTCGACAAGGCCGCCGCCCATGAGTGGTGGAAGACCCGCGATGCGCGCAAGAAAGAGATGGATGCCAAGGACCCGGACCACTGGTACGGCGTCGGCTTCGCCATCTGCCAGAAGGACTTCGGCACCGGTTCCGAAGCGCCCATGGCGAGCATCGAGTTCGATGCCCAGGGTAAGGTGCACATGCGCCACATCGGCATCGAGATCGGCACCGGTATGTCGACGTCCCAGGCGCTGGTGGTGGCCGACTTCCTCGGCAAGCCGGCGGACGAGATGAAGACCGCCGAAACCGAGTGGCCGGAGCTTCAGCTGCTCAGCGGCGAAGACCCCTACACCATGAGCCAGCCCACCCAGGACGAGAAGCTGCGCAACCCGCGCTGGGTCGGCAAGTACGCTTCGGCGTCGTCGGCGACCAACTCGGCTTATTACTTCAGCCACGCCACTCGCGAAGCGGCGCGTGTGCTGTTCAACCACGGCCTGTGGCCGGCGGCCCTGGAAATCTGGCGCCGCGGTCCGTTCAACGGCGCCGCCAACCCGCTGGTGGTGCGCCGCGAAGACGCCCACTGGGTCGATGGCAAGCTCACCGCCAACGGCTTGCAGCCGCTGTCGTTCGCCGAGCTGGCGCAGGTCGCCCACGAGAAGGGCCTGGTTACCGGCGCTACCGTCCACGGCTTCAACCGCTGGAGCTGGGCGGAGTGCGATTTCATCATCGACGGCGTGCGTGACCGCCTGCCCCTGGATGCCCTGGCCGTGAAATACGGCGACGGCGCGCCGGGCGTGAAGAAGGCGCAGATGAACAGCGCCGGCTTCCACCTGCTGGATCGCCAGAACGTGGCTTACCCGCCGGTGCAACTGAACAACGCCGCGGTGACCTACTACAGCCCGGTAGCGACCATCGTCGAGCTGAAGGTGAACAAGGGCAACGGTGAAGTCACCGTGCTCAACCACCACAGCTGGATCGAGTGCGGCCGCGTGCTGGTGCCGGAGCTGGTGAAAGGCCAGATCGAAGGCGGCACCGCCATGGGCATCGGCCATGCGCTGCTGGAAGACATGCCGCTGTACGAGGGTGGCCCGGGCGAGGGCGACTGGAACTTCAACCGCTACCGTCTCCCGAAGGCGAAAGACGTGGCCGTCTGGCAGCAGAGCTCGGAAATCCTTCCGCCGCTCTCGCCCAGCGACCCGTCCAAGGGCATCGCCGAAGTGGTGATGATCCCGGTGGTCGGCGCCATCGGCAACGCCGTGGCCCACGCCATCGGCAAGCGCGTCCGCGACCTGCCCATCACCCCCGCTCGTATCAAGGAGGCCCTCAATGGCTAACCGTCCGCTCAACCTGACCCTCAATGGTCAAACCGTCGGTCCGGTCGAGGTTCCCGAGGACCTGCCGATGATCGACTACCTGCACGAATACCAGAACCTCACCGGTTCGCGCCTGGGCTGCGGCCAGGGCATCTGTCACGCCTGCGTGGTGATCGTCGACAACCCCGACGGCACCAGCGAGGAAGTGCGCACCTGCATTACCGGCGCGCACTACTTCGAAGGCAAGAAGGTGCGCACCATCGAGGGCCACGCCAAGCGTGAGGAAGACGGTTCGGTGAAGGAGCTGAACCCGATCCAGCAGAAGTTCGTCGACCGCTTCGCCTTCCAGTGCAGCTACTGCGCACCGGGCTTCGTCAACGCCGCCACTGTGCTGGTGGAAAAGGCTCAGCGCCAGCCGCTGAAGAAGAGCGAGCTGGAGGCAACCATCGAGGCCAGCCTGGGCCACCACATCTGTCGCTGCACCGGGTACGTGCGTTACTACGACGCCACCCGCGAAGTGCTGACCGATCTCGGCCTGGTCAAGGAGGGCTAAGCATGCAGCGTATTCTTTCCGGCCTCGCGCTGGCTGCCGGCCTCGGCCTGGCGGTTGGCGCCCAGGCGGCAGACCAGGAGCTGATCAAGCGCGGCGAGTACGTCTCCCGCGCCGCCGACTGCATGGCCTGTCACACCGCCGAGGGCGGCGCGCCGTTCGCCGGCGGCCTGCCGATCCACTCGCCGTTCGGCACCATCTACGGCAGCAACATCACCCCGGACAAGGACTTCGGCATCGGCGGCTACAGCGCCGACGAGTTCTTCGCCGCCCTCACCGAGGGCAAGCGCAAGGACGGCGCCAACCTCTACCCGGCCATGCCCTACACCTCGTACCACCTCATCACGCGCGAGGACAGCGATGCCCTCTACGCCTACCTGATGAGCCAGACGCCGGTGCACCGCGCCGCGCCCGAAACCAGCCTGAGCTTCCCGTTCAACGTGCGCCTGGGTCTGACCGGCTGGAACATGCTGTACGGCAAGAGCGTCCAGCTGGAAAACACCGACGGCAAGAGCGACGCCTACAAGCGCGGCCAGTACCTGGTGGAAGTGCTCGGCCACTGCGGCGAGTGCCACACCCCGCGCAACCAGATCGGCGCGCTGCAGCAGGACAAGCGCCTCACCGGCGGCCTGCTCAACGGCTACAGCGCTCCGAGCCTGCTGGCCCAGGATCTGGCCGAACGCGGCTGGACCAGCGCCGATCTCACCGGCTTCCTCAAGCACGGCATGAGCCCGCAGGGCAGCATGTTCAACGAGATGTTCCCGGTGATGCACCTGAGCACCCAGCACCTGGGTGACGAGGACCTGGCCGCCATGTCCACCTACCTGCTCGGCGATCAGCCGCCGCAGGCCAAGGTGGTTCAGGCGGTTGCCCAGGACCAGCTCGGCGACAGCGCCAAGCGTGGCCGCCAGCAGTACCTCAACGTCTGTGCCGGCTGTCACGGCAATGACGGCGAGGGCAAGCCGCACATTGCCGTGGCGATGCAGGGCAACACCACCCTGCGCCTGGCCGATTCGCGCAACCTGGCCAAGGTCATCGTCGAGGGCATCCGCGAGCAGCAGTTCACCGGTTTCGAGCGCATGCAGCCGATGCCGGGCTTCGCCGACAAGCTCAGTGACGAGCAGCTCACCGACCTGATCAACTACCTGCGTCAGGCCTGGGGTGGCTTGCCGGGCGACATGGGCGTACAACAGGTCGCTCAACTCAAAGCGGAGTGAGTCGTGCAGCATCTCGATCTGCAAGTGGTCCGCCAGGCGCTCCAGTGGTCCAGCGCCGGCCAGCGCGTGTGGTTGTGCAGCGTGCTCTTCACCTACGGCTCGGCGCCCCGCGCGCCGGGCTCGCTGCTGGCGGTCAACGCCAGCGGCCAGTGGGTGGGCTCGCTGTCCGGCGGCTGCGTCGAGGATGACTTCCTCGAACGCGTCGCCGAGGGCGAGTTCAGCGAGCCGGTAGTCGTCGTGCGTTATGGCGACGGCACCGACACGCGCTCGAACATCCGCCTGCCCTGCGGCGGCATCCTCGATGTGCTGGTGGAAAACCTCGCGCCCGATTGTGAGGTCCAGGCGCACCTGCGCGAGCTGGAGTCGGCGCTGCTCGGCCAGCGCCGCCTGCTGCGTGAAGTGAGCCTGGTCGACGGCTCTCGTCGCCTGAGCGATGACCACGACCACGGCCCGCGCGTAGAGCGTGACGAAGCCAACGTGCGTCTGCGCGTTGGCGCCGCCCAGCGCCTGCTGCTGGCGGGTTATTCCAGTGTCGCGCATTTCTGCGCGGAGTTCGGCAAGGGCCTGGGCTTCGAAGTCATCCTCTGTGACCCCCGCGAGGAAGCGCTGGAGGGTGTGGTACTGGACGGCATCGAAATCCGCCGCGAACTGCCGTCGATCTTCATCGCCGATGGTGGCTGCCACGCGGATACCGCCGTGGTCGCCCTGACCCACGACCCGAAGATCGATGACCTGGCGATGCTCGAAGCCGTGCGCACCGAGGCCTTCTACATCGGCGTGATGGGCTCGCGCACCACCTCGGAGAAGCGCCGCGAACGCCTGCACCGTATCGGCGGCCTGAACGAGGCGGAGCTGGCGCGCATCCACGCGCCCATCGGTCTCAACCTGGGCAGCAAGACCCCGGCGGAAATCGCCCTGGCGGTGCTCGCCGACATCCTGCGCACCCGCAGCGGCATCGCTCGCGAGGCCCTGTGACGGTTGTCGCACTGGTCCTGGCTGCCGGCCAGGGCTCGCGCTTCGGCGCCGACAAGCGCCGTGCGACCCTGCCTGATGGCCGCTGCCTGCTGGCGCACAGCGTCGAGCGGGCCCAGGCGGTGTTCGATGAAGTGTGTGTGGTGCTGCGTGAGGGCGAGCGGGTGGAGGACTTCGGTCTGCCTGCCGGTTGCCAGGTTATCCACAGCCCGGACGCCGCGTTGGGCATGGGCCACAGTCTGGCTGCTGGTGCGGTTTCCCTGAGCGACAGCGACGCCCAGGCGGTCGCCATCCTGCTCGGCGACATGCCGTGGATCGCTCCTCAGACTCTGCGTGCGTTGAGCGAAGCAGCCAGCGCTTCGAGCATTCTTTTTCCGATTTTCGAAGGCCAGCGCGGGCACCCCGTGTTGTTCGGCCGCGAGTTCTGGCCCGCGCTGACGCAGCTCACCGGCGATGAAGGCGCGCGGACCGTTGTTCAGGCGAACCGCGATCGTTGCGTCACCCTGGAAGTCGCCGATGCGGGCGTGCTCCGTGATGTCGACACGCCGAACGCCTTGCGCTCCTGACCGGGTTCGCGACACCCGAACCCCATCCCCGTAGGGCGAATAACGCCCCAGCGTTATCCGCCGCAAAAGCCAACGGCGGATAACCTGTTCCAGGTTATGCACCCTACGAAATCAGCGCTGCGCCAGCCACTGCGCAATATGCGGCCAGATTTCCTGACTGGCATTGCGCGACAGCAGTAACCGGTTATGGCGGTAGTCCTCTCGCGCACCGGTCTCCAGTCCGAACAGCTCCAGCGCCGCATCACGCCCGCCGAACGCCTTCACCAGCGCCTCGCACCCGGCGACGGGCGCAATGAAGGTATCACCGCTGCCCGCCACGCCGAGCACCGGTAGATCGACGTCAGCAAGTCCCGCCAGATAATCGAAGCCCTCCAGCGAATCGAAGCGCCGCCGCAGGTTCCACTGGCACCACTGCCGCATCAATCGTGCGCTCTCCGCCTCCGGACCGACATTCTTTGGCCGGCTGGGCGCGACACGCCGCCAGCGCAGCATCCAGTCGAACCCCAGGATTGCCAGCCGGTGCTGCAGGCTGGCTCCGGCCGCCGTGGCCTGGGAACCGATCAGTACCGTCGAGCGCAACCGACGTTTCGCCAACTCCGGGTTGCGTGCCGCCCACATGGAGACGATCAGCCCGCCGCCGGAATGGCCGATCCAGTGCAGTGCCGTGTGTCCGCTACGCCGACTCACCGCATCGAGAATCGCCGGCACGTCCTGCTCGGCTACATCATCAAAGCTGTGGATAAAGCCGTTGCGCCCGCTGTCGCCATGCCCGCGCCAGTCGAATAGCCAGCAGGCGAAGCCACGGCTGCCAAGATAATTGGCCAGGCCCAGGCAACTGCGATGGTTGGAGAACGTGCCGTGGGTCAGCACGACCGGTACGCCGTCCGCAGGGCCTACGCGGCGCAGGGCGAGATCGACACCGTCGGCGGTACGGATCAATTCGGCTACGGCAAGCGGGGATTCCTGTACGGTCATGGCGGCATCCTGGCGGAGGGCGATCCATGCTGCTCCGGCGCGCGTGCCGGAGCAATCCCGCCAGCTTATTTGGTCGCTTTCAGCACCACGAATTTCGGATTTGCCGCCACCTGCTCGACGCCGCGGAACAGGCGTTTGAGCTTGGCGTGGTAGCCCAGGTGGCGGTTGCCGACGATCCACAGTTCGCCGCCGGTGACCAGCGCGGCGCGCGCCTGCTGGAACATGCGCCAGGCGAGGAAGTCGCCGACCACCTGCTGCTGGTGGAAGGGCGGGTTGCACAGCACCAGGTCCAGGGACTCGGCGGCCTGGCTGGCGAGGCCGTCGTCGGCATGGATATCCACAGGACGATTGCCGAAGGCGGCCTGCCAGTTTTCCCGCGCCGATTGCACGGCCATGTAGGACTCGTCCACCAGCGTCAGTTCCGCCTGCGGATTCTGCTGGGCGAAGGCGATGGCCAGCACGCCGTTGCCACAGCCCAGGTCGGCGGCGCGTACGGCATGGTGGTATTGCGGCAGGTGCGGGAGGAAGGCGCGGGTGCCGATGTCCAGGCCTTCGCGGCAGAACACGTTGGCGTGGTTGACCAGCGTCAGCGCCGGCTTGTCCAGGCGGTAGCGGGTGGGGTAGGGCGACGCCGGCGCCGGACGTTGCTCGGCAGTGGCGACCAGCAGGCGGGCCTTTTTCACCGCCAGCGAGGCCTGCATCGGGCCGATGTACTTCTCCAGCAGGTCGCCGGCGGCGCGGGGCAGGTGCTTGATCATGCCGGCGGCGACCACCTTGGTCCCCGGCGCGAGCTGGCCGTGCAGGCGGATCAGCTGTTCTTCCAGCAGCGCCAGGGTCTTGGGCACCCGCACCAGCACATGGTCGAACGGGCCTTGCGGGGTTTCGCTGGCGGGCACGAAGGTCAGCGGCGTGTCTGCCAGACCGTTGAGCTCCAGGTTGCGTTGCAGGGCGATGAAGCCCAGGTGCGAATCGCCGCTGCTGGTCACGCGCACATGGGGGGCGAGGCTGGCGGCGAGGGCACCAAAACTGTCGTTGAGCACCAGGACCCGGGTGTCTGCGCCGACGCCTTGCTCATGCAGGTGATTGAGCAGGTACTCGTCGGCCGCGTCGAACGCCTGCAGCGGGTCTTCGCGCTGTTCGGGGTGGCGGACCAGGTCGAGCTGGGCGAAGGGGCTGGCGAGGACAGGCATGGGGCTCTCGAACGGGTGTTTCGGATGGATGGCTCCGGCAACCGTCGCAGGCCGGCCGGAAACCGGAAATTATCGCCTATCCGCGAGGCTTTCGTCTGCGTTGTACGCAGGCGAGCGATGACCACAAGCCTTGCGGGTGTTTCTCGCGCCGCCAATACGGGAAAATGGGTCGGTTCTTGTGAAAGGAGCGGACGATGACCGCCAGCGAAGAGAAGTTCACCCGCCAGACCCTGCTGGACGTGCAGACGCTCACGCCGAGCCTGTTCACCCTGCGCACCACCCGCGACAGCGGCTACCGCTTCCGCGCCGGGCAGTTCGCCCGCCTGGGCGTGTACAAGGCCAGCGGCAGCATCGTCTGGCGCGCCTACTCGATGGTTTCGGCCCCCCACGATGAGTTCCTCGAATTCTTCTCCATCGTGGTGCCCGACGGCGAATTCACCAGCGAACTCAGCCGCCTGCAGGTCGGCGACCAGTTGCTGGTGGACCGCCAGGCTTTCGGCTTCCTCACCCTCGACCGCTTCCCCGACGGCCGCGATCTCTGGTTGCTGGCCACCGGCACCGGTCTTGCGCCCTTCCTGTCGATCCTGCAGGACTTCGAGGCGTGGGAGCGCTTCGAGACCATCAAGCTGGTCTACAGCGCCCGCGAAGAGAAGGAACTGGCCTACCGCGAGCTGATCGCCAGTTTCAGCGCGATGGAGCACCTGGCGGAGCACATCCACAAGCTGCAGTTCATTCCAGTGGTTACCCGCGAAAGCGTCCCCGGCTGCCTGAATGCGCGGATCACCACGCTGATCGAGAACGGTGAGCTGGAGCGCGCCGCCGGTCTGGAGCTCAGCCCGGAGCATTCGCGCGTGATGCTCTGCGGCAACCCGCAGATGATCGAGGACACCCGCGCCGTGCTGAAGGCGCGCGGCATGAGCCTGGCGCTGACCCGCAAGCCCGGGCAGATTGCGGTGGAGAATTACTGGTAGGGCTTTGTCTTCTGGGGACAGGGTTTGCTCACCCCGCCGATGCGACGGGGTGAGCCGGGGCTCAGGACGAGCGGTTGCGCTGCTCCTTGAGCAGGTCGCGGATTTCGCTCAGCAGTTCCTGGTCCTTGGTCGGCGCAGCCGGCGCGGCCTCTTCCTCGCGCTTGAAGCGGTTGATGGCCTTCACGCCCATGAAGATGGCGAAGGCGACGATCAGGAAGTCCAGGCAGGTCTGGATGAATTTGCCGTAGGCCATCACGACGGCTGGCGTATTGCCCTCGGCGGCCTTGAGGGTGATGGCCAGGTCGGAGAAGTCCACGCCACCGATCAGCAGGCCGATGGGCGGCATGATCACGTCGCCGACGAAGGACGAGACGATCTTGCCGAAGGCGGCGCCGATGATGATACCGACGGCCATGTCGACCACGTTGCCCTTGACGGCGAAGGCCTTGAACTCGCTAAGCAGACTCATGCAGGAACTCCTTGTAACAGAGGGGGACAGGTGGGCAGTTTAGCGGCCCGTCGCCACCTGATCATCCCGAATCGTTCAATGACCGGCGGTGTTGGGCGCTTTTACCGGGTGGTCTAGGCTTAACGGGCAACCCATCCATTCAAGGAGGTCCGCCATGCCGCTCGAGCATCATCCGCTGTCCCGCGAATTTCCCGACCAGAAGGCACTGATGACCCGCTTGCACGGGAAGGACGCCACCTTCACCCGCCTCGCCGCCAGTTACGAGGAGCTGGACAAGAAAATCTACGATATCGAGGATGGCCGCCAGGCGATGGACGACCTCTCGCTCAACTCACTCAAGCTGCAGCGCGTGACGCTGAAGGACGAGATTGCCGACCTGCTCAAGCGATCCGGCTGAGCTTGATCGATATCAAGGGTGTGGGTCGGAGCGAGGCGTAGGCTCCTGTCATCCTTTTCCAACTGGTGCCACCGCCATGCGTAAATCCCTCTCGTCCTCTGGCAAGTCCGTCACCAAGTCCCAACGTAACGCCGAAGTCCTCCGTGCCCAGGAGCGCCTGGTTCGCCTGAAGCTGCAATACGAGCTGCTGGACCAGCGCATCGGTCGGGTGGAGGAGGGCGTCGAGCGTCCCGACGGGACCCTGGCGTCGCTGCGCATGCGCCGCGAAAGCCTCAAGTACGATATGGAGTGTCAATATCGCCGCCTGGCGGGCTGATGCACCTGGCCCGATTGGCTATGATGCGGGCTTTGTCTTCGACGGAGTCCGCTCATGGCCAAGGCCAAGCGCATGTACGGCTGCACCGAGTGCGGCGCCACCTACCCCAAATGGGCCGGCCAATGCCCTGATTGCGGCGCCTGGAACACCCTGGTCGAGACCGTCGTCGACACCACGCCCACCGGCGGTTCCGGCAGCAGCTCCGGCCGTGGCGGCTGGGCCGGCCAGCAGGCCAACATCAAGACCCTCGCCGAAGTCAGCGTCGAAGAGATGCCGCGTTTCACCACCGCCTCGGCGGAGCTGGACCGCGTGCTCGGTGGCGGCCTGGTCGACGGCTCGGTGGTACTGATCGGCGGCGACCCCGGCATCGGCAAGTCCACCATTCTCCTGCAGACTCTCTGCAACGTCGCCGCGCGCCTGCCGGCGCTCTATGTCACCGGTGAGGAATCCCAGCAGCAGGTCGCCATGCGCGCCCGCCGCCTTGGCCTGCCGGAAGACAAGCTCAAGGTCATGACCGAGACCTGCATCGAAAGCATCATCGCCACCGCGCGCCACGAGCAGCCGAAGGTGATGGTGATCGACTCGATCCAGACCATCTTCACCGAACAGTTGCAATCGGCCCCTGGCGGCGTCGCCCAGGTGCGCGAGAGCGCGGCCCTGCTGGTGCGTTTCGCCAAGCAGAGCGGTACGGCGATCTTCCTGGTCGGCCACGTCACCAAGGAAGGCGCGCTGGCCGGCCCGCGCGTACTGGAGCACATGGTCGACACCGTGCTGTATTTCGAGGGCGAATCCGACGGCCGCCTGCGCCTGCTGCGGGCGGTGAAGAACCGCTTCGGCGCGATCAACGAGCTGGGTGTGTTCGCCATGACCGACCGTGGTCTGAAGGAAGTTTCCAACCCCTCGGCGATCTTCCTCACCCGCGCTCAGGAGTCGGTGCCCGGTAGCGTGGTCATGGCCACCTGGGAAGGCTCGCGGCCGATGCTGGTGGAGGTGCAGGCGCTGGTGGACACCAGTCACCTGGCCAACCCGCGCCGCGTGACCCTCGGCCTGGACCAGAACCGCCTGGCCATGCTGCTGGCGGTGTTGCACCGCCACGGCGGTATCCCGACCTACGACCAGGACGTGTTCCTCAACGTGGTGGGCGGGGTGAAGGTGCTGGAAACCGCATCCGACCTGGCGCTGATGGCGGCGGTGATGTCCAGTCTGCGCAACCGGCCGCTGGATCACCAGTTGCTGGTGTTCGGCGAGGTCGGCCTGTCCGGCGAGGTGCGCCCGGTGCCCAGCGGCCAGGAGCGTCTGAAGGAAGCGGCCAAGCACGGCTTCAAGCGCGCCATCGTGCCCAAGGGCAACGCGCCGAAAGAGGCGCCGGCGGGCCTGCAGGTGATCGCCGTGACGCGCCTGGAGCAGGCGCTGGATGCGTTGTTCGAATAGCGGCTTTCTTTAGGAGCGAGCTTGCTCGCGAACTCTCACCGGCGGCTCCGGTGTCAGACGGTTCGCGAGCAAGCTCGCTCCTACAAGGTTGGATCAGTGTTCGCTGAGTAGCGTCAGTTCCCGTTCCAGCAGCGATTCGTCGCCCAGGTTGAGCTCCACCAGGCGGCGCAGGTGGCTGATGGATTCCAGGTCGATGTGCTTGCAGTTGAAGCCCAGCAGACCCTCGCGCTCCCAGGCCAGCTCGGCTTCCATATAGACGTTGACGTCGAAGCCCAGGTAGATGCGCACCTGTACCGGCTCCTCGGGCACCACTGCCCAGTGTTCGGGCCGCTGCACTAGCACCCCCTGCAATGACAGGTCCAGCAGGGTGACCTTCCAGCGCTGGTCGCCCTGGCTGATTTCCGTGCCGGCATCGAAGGCAATGCGCTGGAAGCGCCGGCGCTCGGCGTGATCGTCACTCATTGTCGTGGCTCTCCGGCCGTTCTGCTTCGCCTCACTATAGACAAAGCACCGCTCATGCGTTGCACGCCATCTGCCGACCTTTCGTCCATCAGACACTTCCCGTGCGGGTTTGACAGTCCGCGGTCGCTCGCCAAAGCTCTTTGGGCGTCAATCCAATACCAATTGTGGAGTGCAGAACATGGATAAGAAGTTCGTATGCAAGGGGATCATTCTCGGGGTGCTGAGCGCCGCCAGCCTGGCAGCGCTGGCCGATGAAGCCGGACAAAGCGGTCATGGCTGCGGCTGGGGCAACATGGTCTTCGAAGGTCAGCGTGGCCTGTTCCCGCACCTGCTGGCCACCACAACCAACGGCACCTCGGGCAATGCCACCTTCGGCCTGACCTCCGGCACCAACGGTTGCGATGCCAATCAGCGCATCGGCTACGGCGGCCGCTCGATCTTCGCCATGAACGGCATGCTCGACAATATTGCCGAGAACATGGCCCAGGGCCATGGTGAGGCGCTGGACGCCTATGCGGTCCTGCTCGGCATTCCCACCGAGGATCGCGCGCACTTTGCCAAGGTCACCCAGCAGCACTTCGGTGAAATCTTCACCTCCCAGAACGCCACCGGCGAACAGGTGCTGAGCAACACCCTGGCGGTGATGAGCCGCGATCAGGTGCTGTCGCGCTACGCCAAGCAGCCGGCCTGATCTGCGTTCGACCCGAAAGCCCGCCACCCGGCGGGCTTTTCATTTGTCTGGCGCGCCGCCGGGCGGTATTTGACTTCAGGCAATAAGCGCGTAACCGCTCTAGACTAAGGTCGTATGAATGGGTCGCTGGAAAAGACTAGAATTTTTCTGCGAATTCTCGCCTTCAAACTGTCGGAAGCCTCGCTATGAACAATAACAACAACCTGCTACGTCACCTCGCATGGCTGGTGGTGGCGATAGTCGGTGCATTTGCCTTGGGAGTCGTGGCGTTGCGCCGCGGCGAAGCCATCAACGCACTATGGATCGTCGTCGCAGCGGTCGCCATTTATCTGGTCGCCTACCGCTATTACAGCCTGTTCATCGCCACCAAGGTGATGCAGCTGGATCCCAACCGGGCGACCCCAGCGGTCCTCAACAACGACGGCCTGGACTACGTCCCGACCAACAAGCACATCCTCTTCGGTCACCACTTCGCCGCCATCGCCGGCGCCGGTCCGCTGGTCGGCCCGGTACTCGCCGCGCAGATGGGCTACCTGCCCGGCACGCTCTGGCTGATCGCCGGCGTGGTGCTGGCTGGTGCCGTGCAGGACTTCATGGTGCTGTTCATCTCCAGCCGCCGTAACGGCCGCTCGCTGGGTGAACTGGTGCGCGAGGAAATGGGGCAGGTGGCGGGGACCATCGCTCTGTTCGGCGCGTTCCTGATCATGATCATCATCCTCGCGGTGCTCGCCCTGATCGTGGTGAAGGCCCTGGCCGAAAGCCCGTGGGGCATGTTCACCGTGCTGGCGACCATTCCGATCGCGATCCTCATGGGCGTGTACATGCGCTACATCCGCCCGGGCCGCATTGGCGAGATTTCCGTGGTCGGTGTGGCCCTGCTGCTGGGCTCCATCTGGCTCGGCGGCCAGGTTGCCGCCAGTCCCGAATGGGCACCGGTCTTCACCTTCCACGGCGTGCAGATCGTCTGGATGCTGATCGCCTACGGCGCCATCGCCTCGGTACTGCCGGTATGGCTGCTGCTGGCGCCGCGTGACTACCTGTCGACCTTCCTGAAGATCGGCACCATCGTCGCGCTGGCCATCGGCATCCTGATCGTCTCGCCGGAACTGAAGATGCCGGCCCTGACCCAGTTCACCGACGGCACCGGCCCGGTATGGAAGGGCGGCCTGTTCCCGTTCCTGTTCATCACCATCGCCTGTGGCGCCGTGTCCGGCTTCCACGCGCTGATCTCCTCGGGCACCACGCCCAAGCTGCTCAACCGTGAGCCCGATGCCCGCTACATCGGCTACGGCGGCATGCTGATGGAGTCCTTCGTGGCCATCATGGCGATGGTCGCCGCCTCGGTGATCGAGCCGGGTATCTACTTCGCCATGAACAGCCCGCCGGCCGTGGTCGGCGCCGACGTCAACGCCGTGGCGGCCACCGTCAGCAGCTGGGGCTTCGCCATCACACCGGACGTTCTGGCCCAGACCGCCAAGGACATCGGCGAGACCACCATCCTGGCCCGTGCCGGTGGCGCGCCGACCCTCGCCGTGGGTATCGCGCACATCCTTCACCAGGTGCTGCCGGGTGAGAACACCATGGCCTTCTGGTATCACTTCGCGATCCTGTTCGAGGCGCTGTTCATCCTCACCGCGGTAGACGCCGGTACCCGGGCCGGTCGCTTCATGCTGCAGGACCTGCTGGGCAACTTCGTCCCGGCGCTGAAGAAGACCGACTCCTGGGGGGCCAACATCGTCGGCACCGGCGGCTGCGTCGCGTTGTGGGGCTGGCTGCTGTACCAGGGCGTGGTCGATCCGCTGGGCGGCATCAACACCCTGTGGCCGCTGTTCGGCATCTCCAACCAGATGCTCGCCGGTATCGCGCTGATGCTCGCCACCGTCGTGCTGATCAAGATGAAGCGCCAGCAGTATGTCTGGGTGACCGCCTTCCCGGCCGCCTGGCTGCTGATCTGCACCAGCACCGCCGGCCTGATCAAGATCTTCGACAGCAACCCGGCCGTCGGCTTCGTCGCGCTGGGCAAGAAGTACGCTGCGGGCCTGGACGCCGGGCAGATCATCGCCCCGGCCAAGGACATCGGCCAGATGCAGGCGGTGATGATGAACGCCTACATCAACGCCGGTCTCACCGTGCTGTTCCTGCTGGTGGTGTTCAGCGTGCTGGTGTACTCCATCAAGGTCGGCGCCAGCGCCTGGACCAAGAAGGAGCGCACCGACAAGGAAGCGCCGTTCCAGCCGATTCCGGACGCGTGAGGGAGGTAGATCATGTTCAACGACCTCAGCCGCATGGGTAAGTATCTCGGGCAGGCCGCGCGCATGTTGGTCGGCATGCCCGATTACGACACCTACGTTCAGCACATGCAGAACAAGCACCCGGACAAGACTCCGATGACCTACGAGGAGTTCTTCCGCGAGCGCCAGGAGGCGCGCTACGGTGGCGGCAAGGGGAGGCCGATCCGCTGCTGCTAACGACGCGGATAGGTGTATAACGGACGGGCCGCGAGCGATCGCGGCCCGTTTTCATTTCTGATTGCCTGGATGTTCCCATGACCGATTCCGCAAGCACGCCGCAGATTCCGGTGACCGTCCTCACCGGCTTCCTCGGGGCGGGCAAGACCACCCTGCTCAAGCACATCCTCAAGGCCGAGCATGGCCTGAAGATCGCCGTGATCGAGAACGAATTCAGCGACACGCCCATCGACGCTCAGTTGCTCGGCGACGATGCGGTGCAGGTGACGACGCTGTCCAACGGCTGTGTCTGCTGCACCATCAATAGCGACCTCGAGCGTGCGCTCTACGTCCTGCTGGAGCGCCGCGACAACGGTGAGCTGGACTTCGACCGCGTGGTGATCGAGTGCACGGGGCTCGCCGACCCGGCGCCGGTGGCACAGACCTTCTTCGTCGACGAAACGCTGCGCGAGCGCTACCTGCTCGACGGCATCATCACCCTGGTGGACGCTGCCAACGCCGATCGCCACCTGCAGGAAGCCATCGCCCAGGCCCAGGTCGGTTTCGGCGACCGCATCCTGGTGAGCAAGCGCGACCTGGTTTCGCCCGAGCAATACGACGCCCTGGTGGAGCGCCTGCAGCGCATCAATCGTCGCGCCGAAATCCATCCGGTGGAGCATGGCGCCATCGAGCTGGAGCGCCTGCTCGACGTGCGCGGCTTCAACCTCAACGGCGACGTGGGCCTGCGCCCGCTGCTGCGCCCCGTGCGCCCGGCGGCGGACACCACCGACCGCATCACCACCCTGGTGCTGCGCAGCGAGCGCGCGCTGGACATCGAGCGCCTGAGCGTCTTCATGGATGACCTGCTGCAATGGCACGGCAATTCGCTGTTGCGCTACAAGGGCGTGCTGAACATTGCCGATGAGGCGCGCCGCCTGGTGTTCCAGGGTGTGCTGCGGCTCTACGGCTTCGATTGGGACACCGAATGGAAGAGCGACGAGAAGCGCGAGAGCGTGATCGTCTTCATCGGTGACAACCTGCCGGAAGAGCAGATCCGCCAGGGATTCGAAGCCATCACGGGCGGACCTGCCGCCTGAATGAAAACGCCCGGCCCGCGCCGGGCGTTTTCTTTGGTGCTCTTCGTAGGAGCGAGCTTGCTCGTGAACCGCCGCTTGTCGGGTGATGCCGACATCAGCCACCACGCCGGACAGCCCCCTCTCCCTTCAGGGAGAGGGTTGGGGAGAGGGCCAGATGCTCAGGTTGAACGCTGTCGCTCACACAGGCAGCGTACCCCCTCCCTAACCCTCCCCCTGAAGGGAGAGGGGACCGTTTGATGCAGTCGGCAGCCAGGGAGTCAGCTGGCAAGCACGGTTCGCGAGCAAGCTCGCTCCTGCAAAAAAGCCTTGGTGCGGTTCAGCCACCAATCAGATGCTTGAGCGGATGGTAATCCGCCTTCAGGTTCCCCGCCGCCTTGAGGATGGCCTGCTCGATCGCGTTCAGGTGCATGCAGGTCAATTCGATGGCCGCCGCCTGGTTGCCCGCCTCGATGTACTCGATCAGACGCAGGTGCTCGTTGCCCCGGCAGGTTTCGTGGTGCTCGTCGTCCAGGGTGGTCGCGTAGAGCGAGGCGCGTTCGATCAGCTTGCGGAAGAAGTCCAGCAGCACCGGATTGTTCAGCGCCGCCGCGAGCTTCAAGTGGAACTCGCCGAGCAGGTGGACGAATTGCGCGTGGTCATGGTCGTGGGCCGCGTCCTCCAGCGCCACGTGGTCGCGCAGGTCCTGGATGATAGCGCTGTCCGCGCGGCGGCAGAGTTCGCTGACAATGCCGATCTCGATCAGTCGCCGGGTTTCGAACAGCGAGCGGATCTCCTCGTCGCTGGGTAGTGACACCCATGCCCCCTTGTTGAGCGCGCTGGACACCAGCCCATCCGCTTCCAGATGTTTCAGCGCCGCGCGCACCGAAGTGCGGCTGACCTTGAACAATTCCGCCAGCGCCGCTTCGCCCAGCTTCATGCCCGGGCGCAGGCTGCGCTTGCTGATTGCCTCGTAAACCCCTTGGTAGACGCGTTCCACCGTGGACTCGGGGTGCTTCT
Source organism: Pseudomonas sp. PSE14 (assembly GCF_029203285.1). Taxonomy (NCBI): domain Bacteria; kingdom Pseudomonadati; phylum Pseudomonadota; class Gammaproteobacteria; order Pseudomonadales; family Pseudomonadaceae; genus Pseudomonas; species Pseudomonas sp. PSE14. The sequence goes on along the minus strand of NZ_CP115669.1, from coordinate 5,075,098 downwards.
CCGTCATGAGCGACTCCACCTCTTGCTTGACCCTGGAAAGGATGCCGCAAAACCGTCCGTGCAAAACCAGTTGCAGAAGAAAAATACATCAGCTATTTCTAAGTTGCATTCAAATATTGCATACAAAAACAAGAGGAATGCACCAAAATGAATCACTCGTCGTCAGTCGAGGTCCGTCGGGTCAGCAAACGCTACACCGATGATCCGAACGTCGCCCCCGCCCTCAACGAGGTCTCGGTCGATATCGCCCATAACGAGTTCTTTACCTTGCTGGGGCCGTCCGGCTGCGGCAAGACCACGCTGCTGCGCAGCATCGCCGGTTTCGAGAACGTCACCTCCGGCGACATCCTCGTCGGTGGCGAGCGGGTCAACGACCTGCCGCCCTACCGCCGCCGCATCAACACCGTGTTCCAGAGCTACGCGCTGTTCCCGCACATGTCGGTGAGCGAGAACATCGCTTTCGGCCTGGAAATGCAGGGCCTGGCACGCGGTGAGATCCCCGGCCGGGTGAAGGAAATGCTGGCGCTGGTGCAGATGGAGCACCTGGCGCGGCGCAAGCCGGCGGAGCTCTCCGGCGGCCAGCAGCAGCGCGTGGCCCTGGCTCGTGCGCTGGCGCCCAAGCCCTCGGTGCTGCTGCTGGACGAACCGCTGTCCGCGCTGGACCTGAAGCTGCGCAAGGAGATGCAGGTCGAGCTCAAGCGCGTGCAGGAAGAGGCGGGTATCACCTTCATCTTCGTCACCCACGACCAGGAAGAGGCGCTGACCCTGTCCGACCGCATCGCCGTGATGTCCCACGGCAACATCATGCAGATCGGCACACCCAACGAGATCTACGAGCGCCCGCGGCACCGCTTCGTCGCGCAGTTCATCGGCGACATCAACTTCCTCCCCGGGCAGATGCGCCAGGGCGCCTTCCACCCCAACGCCATGCCGGCGGAGATCCAATGCCAGGTGCCTGAGGGCCTCGACCAGAACAGCGTGCAACTGGCCTTCCGCCCGGAACGTTCCAAGCTGGTCGACCCCTCGCAGCCGCACCACCTGCGTGCGGTGATCGAGACGGTGATGTATGTCGGCACCGCCACGCTGTACCGCTGCCGTCTGCCCGATGCTTCGCAGATCACCCTGCGCGAGAGCAATGAAGGCGGGCGCGCCCGTGACGTCGGCGAGGCCGTGGCAGTACATCTGCCGCCCCAGGCCTGCCTGCTGATGGAGGCCTGAGCATGACGGAGTCGCCCACCACCCGCCGCCTGTTGCTGCTCAGCCCGGTGGCGCTGACGCTGCTGGGGCTGATCGCCATTCCGCTGGCGATCATGGGCTATATCAGCCTGCTGCCGCGCAACCTCTACGGCGGCGTTGACTGGCACGCCGACTGGCAGATTCAGAGCTACGTGCAACTGTTCTTCCAGGAAGACTTCGACGGCAACCTGGAGCTCAACTGGGTCTACGCCCAGGCGCTGCTGCGTTCGCTGTTCCAGGCCGGCGGCACCACGCTGCTGTGCTTCCTGTTCGGCTTCCCGGTGGCGCTGTGGATGACCAGCCTCAGCGAGCGCTCGCGCAACCTCATGGTACTGCTGATCACCATCCCGTTCTGGACCAACCTGCTGATCCGCAACTACGCCTGGCTGATCATCCTGCGCGAGCACGGCTGGATCGCCCAGACGCTCAATGCACTGTTCCCCCAGGCCGGCGGCATCACCCTGCTGTACAACGACTTCGCGGTCTGCGTGGGGCTGGTCTACAGCTTCCTGCCGTTCATGATCCTGCCGATCTACTCGACCCTGGAGAAGCTCGACTGGCGTCTGGTCGAGGCTGCCTACGACCTCGGCGCGAACCGCTGGAAGGCGTTGCGCCGCGTGATCCTGCCGCTGTCCATGCCCGGCGTGATCGCCGGCTCCCTGCTGGTGTTCGTACCGAGCCTGGGCGCCTTCATCACCCCCGCCATCCTCGGTGGCGGCAAGACGCTGATGATCGGCAACCTGATCCAGCAGCAGTTCGGCACCGCGCGCAACTGGCCGCTGGGTGGCTCGCTGTCGTTCCTGCTGCTGGCGATCATGCTGCTCGCGCTGATCGCGTTCGCCCTGTATAGCCGCCGCGCCGCCAAGGCCGTTCACCTGGGAGGAGCCAGCGCATGATCGCCCAGCACCTGAAGAAACTCCCCGGCACCCGCGAGACCAGCCTGCTGGTGCTGGCCTACCTGTACCTGCCGATCTTCGTGTTGATCGCCTACAGCTTCAACGCCAACCGTTCGGCCACGGTGTGGACCGAATTTTCCTTCGCCTGGTACGGCAAGATCGTCGCCAACCCCTCGATCCAGGCCGCCGCGTTCAACTCGCTGGTGGTGGCGGGCTTCGCCACCGTGCTGTCCACCGCGATCGCCCTGGCGGCGGCGCTGGCGACCTCGCGGCCGTTCTACGGACGTCGGGTGGTGGAGGGCGGCATCAACCTGCCGCTGATCCTGCCTGAGATCGTCATCGCAGTGGCTACCTTGCTGCTGTTCATGTCGCTGGGGATCAAGCTGGGCCTGATGACGGTGATCGTCGCCCATGTCGGCTTCTGCATTCCCTTCGCCTACCTGCCGATCCGCGCGCGCCTGAACGACCTGGACAAGAGCCTGCTGGAAGCCGCCGGCGACCTCTACGCCAGCCCCTACCAGGTGTTCCGCCGGGTGACCCTGCCGCTGCTGTGGCCGGCGGTGCTGTCCGGCGCGGTGCTGGCGTTCGTAGTCAGCCTCGACGACTTCATCATGACCTTCTTCGTCGCAGGACCCGGTTCGACGACGCTGCCGGTCTACATCTTCTCGGCCATCAAGGCCGGGGTAACACCCGAGATCAATGCGATCTCGACGCTCATGCTGGTGATTTCCATCGTCCTCGTGGTGCTGTCGTACTGGCTTGGCCAGCGCGGCAAACCGGACGCCTGATCAAGACTGCCGACCTTTCGCTCTTTCTGGAGAAAACGATGAAGTTGAATGCCCTGCGTCACGGCCTTGCCGGTTTGTCCCTCACTCTGCTGGCCGCCGGCGTCGCCCAGGCCGAGGAGCCCAAGCAGCTGTTCTTCTACAACTGGACCGACTACTACCCGGTGGAACTGTTGGCCAAGTTCGAGAAGGAGACCGGTATCAAGGTCACCATGGACGGCTACGACAGCAACGAAACCCTGCTGGCCAAGCTGCAGGCCGGCGGCGCCGCGTACGACGTGATCGTGCCGTCGCACTCGATCATGCAGACGCTGATCAACCAGAACCTGCTGCTGGAAATCGACACGCCCAAGCTAGTCAACTTCCAGTACGTGAAGCCGGCCTTCCGCGACCCGGCCTTCGACCCGGGCCGCAAGTATTCGGCGCCCTACCTGTGGGGTTCCACCGGCTTCTCCTACGACAGCGCGCGAGTGCCGGGCGGCAAGCTGGATGACTCGTGGAAGGAGTTCTTCGAGCCGCGTCCGGAGCTGCAAGGCCAGGTCGCCGCGCTGGATACCCCGAGCAGCCTGATCAACGCCGCCGCGCACTACCTGAACGTCGACGAGTGCACCGAGAGCCCGCAGGACGCCAAGAAAATCCTCGAGCTGCTGCAGAAGCAGAAGCCCTTCCTGAAGATGTACAGCTCGGACAACACCGTGGACCGCATGGCCTCCGGCGAAGTGGTGCTGATGCAGAACTGGAACGGCTCCACTGCTCGCGCCACCCTGCAGAAGAGCACCATCAAGTACGTCTACCCGCGTGAGGGTGTGGCGTCCTTCCAGGACAACTTTGCCGTGCCCAAGAGCGCCCCGCACCCAGAGAACGCCAAAGTCTTCATCAACTGGATGATGAAACCGGAGAACGCCGCCGCGGTGACCAACGCCATCGCCTATTCCAACGGCATCGAGACCGACAAGCTGCTCGACGCCAAGTGGAAGGTGATGGACGCCATCAACATGCCGCCGGAGTACGCCGAGCGCCTGCGCCTGGAAAAGGAATGCAGCAACAAGTCCCGCGAGCTGCAGGATCGCATCTGGTCCAAGCTCAAGGGCTGATGTGTTGGCCGAGCCCGATTCAGGCTCGGAACTGCTCTTCGTAGGAGCGAGCTTGCTCGCGAACCGCTCAACGCCGGTGCTGAGCCGGACTCCGGTCGCGAGCAAGCTCGCTCCTACAGGTTTCCAGCAGGGCGAGCGCTTCATCCGCCGGCGAGTTCCTCGGCGGATAACCGCAAGCGGTTATTCGCCCTACGTTTTCACAAGATCGAGGTCCCCATGACCGACAGCTACTGGCTGCGCAACATCCGCCCGCTGGGCAACCCTGCGGAAGACTTTCTCATCCGTGACGGCCGCATCGCCGAGCGCCGTCCCGCCAGCAACGCCGTGCTGCAATCCGGCGATATCGACGGCGCCGGCCAGCTCCTGTTGCCGCCGCTGGTGGAAAGCCACTGCCACCTGGACAAGACGCTCTGGGGTCAACCCTGGCGCCCCAACAGCGCCGGCCCGACGCTCAAGGACTACATCGCCAACGAGCGCCGCGTGCTGCGCGAAATCCAAGCCCCCATCGCCGCCCGCGCCGGCGCGCTGCTGGAGCAGTGCATCGCACGCGGTTCGCTGACCTTCCGCTGCCACGTGGACATCGACCCCGAGCTGGGCCTGCGCCACGTCGAAGCCATGATGGCGCTGCGCGAGAGCTACGCCGACCTGATCGACATGGAATTCGTGGTCTTCCCGCAGACCGGCCTGGTCAGTCGCCCCGGCACCGCCGAGCTCATGCGCGAAGCCCTGCAGATGGGCGTGGAAAACGTCGGTGGCCTTGACCCTTGCGGCATCGACGACGACCCCATCGCGCAGCTCGATATCGTCTTCGGCCTCGCCGTGGAATTCGGCCGTGGCGTGGACATCCACCTGCACGACAAGGGCGAGTTGGGTCTCTGGCAGATCGCCCGCATCGCCGATTACACCGAGCGCCACGGACTGCAGGGCAAGGTCATGATCAGCCACGCCTATTGCCTGGGCATGGCGCCCTGGGAGCGGGTCGAGCCGCTGGCCAGGCGACTCGCCGCGCTGAAGATTTCCCTGATGAGTTCCGCGCCGGCCGATACTCCGGTGCCGCCGTTCCTCGCGCTGCGCGAGGCGGGCGTGAACCTGTGCCTGGGCAGCGACGGCATCCGCGATGCCTGGTCGCCCATGGGCAATGGCGACATGCTCGAACGCGCCATGCTGCTCGCCTTCCGCTTCGACCTGTGCAAGGACGACGACCTCGCCGCCGCCTTTGGCGCTGCCACCGCCAACGGTGCCCGCGCGCTGGGTCGCGAGCCGGCGCGTATCGAGGTCGGTGCGGCGGCGGACTTCCTCCTGCTGCCGGTAGAAACCCTGGGTGAAGCCGTGGTCGCACGCCCGGCGCAGCGCCAGGTGTTCAAGGCCGGCAAGCTGATTGCCGAGAATGGCAAGCTGCTGGAGTCGCGTCTGTGAGTGCTCCGCGTATCGGCTTGAAAGCCAGCTTCGTCGTCGGCTTCGATGGTCGCCAACATGTGCTCTGGCGCCACGGTGAAGTGGTGTTCGAGGGTGGAAAGATCGTCTTCGTCGGGCGCGGTTTCCCCGGCGAAGTCAGTCAGTGGATCGACTACGGCCACGCGCTGATCGGCCCTGGCTTCATCGACCTCGACGCCCTCGGTGACCTCGACTCCACCGTGCTCACCCTGGACAACGGCGCCGAGTGGAACATGGGCCGCGTCTGGTCCGAAGACTACCTGTGCGCCGGGCCGACCGAGTGCTACAGCCCGGACGAGGAGCTGTTCAAGTACCGCTACGCCTTCACCCAGCTGATCCGCAACGGCATCACCACCGCCATGCCGATCACCTCCATGTACTACCGGCGCTGGGCCGAGCATTACGACGAATTCGCCGGGGTCGCCGCGCTCTCCGCCGAACTCGGCCTGCGCACCTACCTCGGCCCCTGCTACATGAGCGGCATGACCTATGCCCGCGCCGATGGCAGCCCCGCGCAGCATTGGGACGAGGCTGCCGGCCTCGCCGGTTTGCGCGAAGCCGAACGCTTCTTCCGCGACTTCGACGGCGCGCACAACGGACTGGTGCGTGGCGCGCTGTTGCCCGACCGCATCGAGACCTGCACGCCCGCGTTACTGGAACGCACCGCCGCCGTACAGCGCGAACTCAATGCGCCGCTGCGCCTGCATTGCTGCCAGTCGCGCTACGAAGTGGAACTGGTGCGCCGTCTGCGCGATACCTCGTCGCTGCAATGGCTGGACAGCTACGGCCTGCTCAACCCGCGCAGCGTGCTGCCCCACGGCATCCTGCACAGTGGCGAGCACGAACTGCAGCGCCTCGCCGACACGGGCGCGAGCCTGGTGCATTGCCCGGTGGTGTTCGCCCGTGAAGGCGACGCGCTGGATTCGTTCGGCCGTTACCGCGCACGGGGCATCAACCTCGCCATGGGTACCGACACTTTCCCGGCGGACATGTTCGACAACCTGCGCCAGGGCCTGAACATCGCGCGAGTGAAGGAGGGCAATGCCGAACACACGCGCATGCTCGATCTCTACAACGCTGCCACCCTCGGCGGCGCCCAGGCACTGGGACGCGATGACCTCGGCCGCCTGGCTCCGGGCGCTCGCGCGGACATCACCGTGTTCCGCCTCGGCGACTTCCACCAGGGGCCGTTCTTCGACCCGCTGAAAAACCTGTTCACCGCCGGTCGAGGTGACGACTGCATCGCCAGCTTCATCGACGGCCGCTGCGTGATGCAGGACCGCCAGGTGATCGGCGTCGATTACACCGACCTGCAACGCCGCGCCGATGCGCTGTTCCAGAAACAGATGCAGCACCACGCGGACCGCGCCTTCGGCAACCCGCCGTGGCGCACGCTGTTCCATTCCGCGATCCCCTTTGCCGACCCTTACAGCGCCGCCGCACCGCTGCTCGACGCGCCCGCACAGTCTGCCCACTGAAGGATCACCCCATGCTCAGCTTCGACTTCCAGCAGCTGTCCGCCCGCGAGAAATACAAGATCCTCATCGGCAGCGTGGTGCCCCGGCCCATCGCGCTGGTCACGACGATCGACCCGCAGGGTCGTGCCAACGCCGCGCCTTTCAGCTTCTTCAACGCGCTCTCTGCCGACCCGCCGATCCTCGCCCTGGGCGTGGAGAACTACAGCGACCTGAGCCCCAAGGACACCACGCTGAACATCCGCCACAACCAGGAGTTCACCGTGAACATCGTCTCCGATGCACTGGTGGAGGCGATGAACGTCTGCGCCGTGCCCTTCGAACCGGGCTTCGACGAGCTGGTGGCCGCCGGCCTCACCGCCATCCCCGGCACCCGCGTCGGCTGCCCGCGCATCGGCGAGGCGCCGGTGGCGCTGGAGTGCCGGCGGATGATGGCGCTGTCCATCGGCCAGTCGCGGGAAATCATCCTCGGTGAAGTGCTGATGGCCCACGTGCGCGACGACCTGATCGACCCGGCCACGCTGTACATCGACCAACTCGGCCTCGACGCCATCGGGCGCATGGGCGGCCATGGCTATGCGCGCACACGGGAGTATTTCGACCTGCCGACGCGTTCGCTGAAGCAGTGGACTGAAGCACCGGGTGCCGGAGAGCGGCTCTGGGCGCAGTCAGAAGAGCTGGCCTGAGCTGCTCGAACCTTTCCCGCTAGGGGCGAGCGATATCCGCGAGTGCGGATAAGGTTTGCTCCTGCGCATCAAGTGGTCTGCCGGCCATTCGGGGCTGAATTTCAGAAGCTTCTGCCTGGAATTGCCGAGCCTTCCAATTGGAGCGGCCACGCGACATCGTCAGCCTTCCCCATTTTCCCGGGGGAGCTGAGTGCCGTGACAAAGGAATCGAACTGCGACGTGCGCTGGCACGAACAGAAAGTGACCACGCAGATGCGTGCCGAGACGATGCGGCAGCGCGGCGCCTGCATCTGGTTTACCGGACTTTCCGGCGCGGGGAAGTCGACGCTGGCCAATGCGCTGGACCTGGCCTTGCATGCCGCCGGCAGGAAAACCTATCTGCTCGATGGTGACAATGTGCGCCACGGGCTCTGTCGAGACCTTGGCATGGGCGAGGCGGACCGGACGGAAAATATCCGCCGGGCGGGGGAAGTAGCCAGGCTCATGGTGGACGCAGGATTGATCGTGCTCTGCGCATTCATCTCGCCTTATCGGAGCGACCGCCAGTGCTTGCGCGAACTGTTCGAGCCGGGGCGGTTCGTCGAAGTCCACGTTGCCACGCCCTTGGCGTTTTGCGAACAACGCGACCCCAAAGGGCTCTATGGGAAGGCGCGTCAGGGACTGATCCGCGACTTCACCGGCATCGACTCGCCCTATGAGCCACCGCTCGCACCGGACCTGATGATCGATACTAGCGTCGAGCCATTGGACATTTCCATCCGACGCCTGCTTGAGCGGTGTGCATGAAGGCACAGGCTCGTCACAATGAAAACGCCCGGCATCTGCCGGGCGTTTTCGTTTCGCTCAAGCGCTTATTGCTTGTGCAGCTTCCACGCATCCCCATGGGGCGCGGTGCCCTTGTCATAGGGGCGGAACAGCGTCATGTAGGCCAGGCCCAGCGCGATCACGATACCGCCCACCAGGATGATCCCGTAGTTCAGGTACCAGGGCGCATCGGGCGTGCGCGGCCAGGACATGTTGACGATCGCGAGGACGCCATAGATCTGGGCGGCGATGTTTACCGGCCAGCCCCATTTGCCCAGGGTGAAGGCACCGCTGGGCTTCCAGCCGCGCACGCGGGCGAACAGGGCGGCGCCGACGATCATCTGGAACGACAGGTAGATGCCGATGGCCGCGAAGCTCACCACCATGGCGATGGCGTTCTGCAGGTAGAAGCCGGCGCAGACGATCATGCTGGGGATCACCCCGCAGACGATCAGCGCGGCAGTCGGTACGTGGGTGTTGGGCGACAGGCGCTTGAGCAGGCCGCTACCCATTACCATCTCGTCGCGGGCGTAGGAGTACAGCAGGCGGCTGGCGGCGGCCTGCAGGCTGAGCACGCAGGAGACGAACGAGACGATGATCACCGCCATCACCAGGCGCGCACCGGTCACGCCGAAGGCGTTGTCGAGGATGGTAGTCATCGGGTCCTTGTCGGTGCCGGAGATCACGGCTTGCATGTCCGGTACCGCGAGGATCAGTGCCAGGGCCGCGAACATCGAGGCGCCGCCGCCGATCCAGATGGTCATGCGCATGGCCTTGGGAATGCGCCGACTGGGATTCGGGGTTTCCTCGGCGACGTCACCGCAGGCCTCGAAGCCGTAGTAGAGGAACATGCCCGCCAGCGAGGCGGTGAGGAAGGCCGGCCAGTAGTTGCCATCGATGCGGATGTCGAAGGTGTTGAACAGCACCGACAGCGGTTGGTGGCGCTCGAAGATCAGCAGGTAGCCGCCGATCACCAGCGCGCCGATCAATTCGCAGAGGAAGCCGAACATGGCCACCCGGGCGAGCAGCTTGGTGCCGCTGAGGTTGAGCAGGGTGGCGATCAGGGTCAGTGCCAGCGCGACCATCGTGTTGGTGACCGGGCTGGATTCAAAGCCGAGCAGGGTGGCGATGTAGGGACCCGCACCCAGTGCCACGGCCGCGATGGTCACGCAAAGGGAGATCGAATAGATCCAGCCGACCATCCACGCCCAGCGCTTGCCCACCAGGCGTCGTGCCCAGGGATAGACGCCGCCGGAAATCGGGAACTGCGAGACCACTTCGCAGAAGATCAGGCACACCAGCATCTGGCCGATGCCCACCAGCAGGTAGGACCAGAACATCGGCGGGCCGCCGGCGGCCAGGCACAGGCCGAACAGGGTGTACACGCCGACCACCGGCGAGAGGTAGGTGAAGCCCAGGGCGAAGTTCTGCCACAGGGTCATGCTTCGTTCGAAATTGGAGGTGTATCCCAGCGCGCGGAGCTGCTCCGCGTCTCGGTCCAGGGCAATGCCTGGCTGGATCGGACTGTTCATCGTGGTTGTCCTGTTTGAGGTTTTCGCGTCGGCAGTGCAACGGAAAGCGTTGTTGTTATTGTTCGGCGCGCGGACCGTGCCGCGCGCCGTCTTCCTTCAAACCTCAGGCCCTGGTCGTTACAGCTTGATCCAGGTGGCTTTCAGCTCGGTGTACTTGTCGAAGGCGTGCAGCGACTTGTCGCGGCCGTTACCCGACTGCTTGAAACCGCCGAAGGGCGCGGTCATGTCGCCGCCGTCGTACATGTTCACCCACACGCTGCCGGCACGCAGGGCGCGGGCGGTGAGGTGGGCCTTGGAGATATCGCGGGTCCAGACCGCCGCCGCCAGGCCGTACGGGGTGTCGTTGGCGATGCGGATCGCTTCCTCGGCGTCTTCGAATTCGATGACCGAAAGCACCGGGCCGAAGATTTCCTCGCGGGCGATCTTCATCGCGTTGCTCACGCCATCGAACAGGGTCGGCTCGACGTAGGTGCCGCCGGTTTCCTCCAGTACGCGCTTGCCGCCGGTGAGAATCTTCGCGCCTTCGTCCTGGCCGGCTTGGATGTAGCCCAGCACCTGCTCCAGCTGGCGGCCATCGACCAGCGCGCCGACGTTGGTTTCCGGGTCCAGCGGGTGGCCCGCTTTCCAGCCTTTGAGCGCCTCGACCACCAGCGGAAGGAACTTCGCCTTGATCGACTTCTGCACCAGCAGACGCGAGCCGGCGGTGCACACTTCGCCCTGGTTGAAGGCAATGGCGGCGGCAGCGGCTTCGGCGGCGGCCTGCAGGTCCGGCGCATCCTCGAAGACGATGTTCGGGCTCTTGCCGCCGGCTTCCAGCCAGACGCGCTTCATGTTCGATTCGCCGGCATAGACCATCAGCTGCTTGGCGATCTTGGTGGAGCCGGTGAAGACCACGGTATCCACATCCATGTGCAGGGACAGGGCCTTGCCGACGGTGTGGCCGTAGCCCGGCAGCACGTTCAGTACGCCGGCCGGCAAGCCCGCGTCGATGGCCAGTTGGGCGATACGGATGGCGGTCAGCGGCGAGCGCTCCGACGGCTTGAGGATCACCGAGTTGCCGGTGGCCAGGGCCGGGCCGAGTTTCCAGGCGGCCATCATCAGCGGAAAGTTCCACGGCACGATGGCGGCGACCACGCCCACCGGCTCGCGGGTGACCAGGCCGAGTTGGTCATGGGAGGTGGCGGCCACTTCGTCGTAGACCTTGTCGATGGCCTCGCCACTCCAGCGCAGCGAGTCGGCGGCGCCCGGCAGGTCGACGTTCAGCGCATCGCCGATGGGCTTGCCCATGTCCAGGGTTTCCAGCAGCGCCAACTCCTCGGCGTGCTCTTCCAGCAACTGGGCGAAGCGGATCATCACGGCCTTGCGGGCAGCCGGTGCTTCCCGTGACCAGACGCCGGAGTTGAAGGTGGCGCGGGCGCTTTGTACGGCGCGTTCGGCGTCAGCGGCGTCGCAACTGGCGACCTTGGCCAGCAGGCGGCCGTCCACCGGGCTGATGCAATCGAAGGTCTCGCCGGAGGCGGCGGCAAGGTACTCGCCCTGGATGAAGGCGCGGCCCTCGATCTTCAGGGCCTTGGCGCGGGCTTCCCATTCGGCGCGGGTTGGCTGGCTCATGCGTATCGCTCCTCGTTCTTGCTGTTGTTGGCGGGGACGGCCGGCAGGTCGTCTCTGGCTAATACATTTAAAACCATATCTTATGAATTGCCGGTTGCCAATACGGGGCGAAAAATGAGCGATTGAAAGGGGTTTTCGTGCGGAAATACCTTGCTGTAAGCCCGTGAATCGATTTAAAAATATGGAGACATAGTTTTGCGCGAAGCCGCTGCTCAGCTAGCAGGTAGACTTCGTCACCAACGCCGGAACAGGAAATTTCGCGCAGGAAGCGTCCGCGCCCCTCGCACTGCTGCCTATGAACGAATTCAGGAAAGTCCGCCCCGCCACTTTCATGCGCCTGCGCCAGGAAGGGCGCACCGAGGAAGTCGCGCGCCGGCTGGTGGAAATGGTCGATCTCGGCCTGTACGCCGAAGGCGAGCAACTGCCCAGCGAAAGCGAGCTGGCCATGCAATTCGGCGTTGCCACCGTGACGTTGCGCGATGCCCTGGCGGAGCTGCGCGAACGCGGCGTGATCGAGACACGGCGCGGGCGCAATGGCGGCAGTTTCGTCTGCTCGCCGCAGCACACCTCCGAGGATGCTCTGCTCGGCCAGCTGCGCCAGATGAGTGCGCTGGAGCTACGCGACCTGGGGGACGAGCATGTGGCCATCGCCGGTGCCGCCGCGCGCCTGGCCGCCCAGCGCTCTACGTCCGACGAGCAGGCGCGCATCGCCCAATACCTCGATGCCCTCGCCAGCGCCACCACGCGACAGGAGCAACGCCGTGCCGATGCGCGTTTCCACATCGAGATCGCCGTCGCCGCCCAGTCCGTGCGCCTGACCCATGCGGAGACGCGCCTGCAGGCGGAAATCGGCGAATGGCTGTGGCTGCCGGTGGAAGGCTTCCCCGGTGCGGCGGCCATCGAGCAGGAGCACCGCGCCATTCTCGAAGCGATCAGCGCCGGCGACTCGAACCTGGCTGGCGCGTTGGCCGAAGCCCACGTCACCCGCGGCATCAAGCGGCTGATCAACCTGCGGCTGAGCCTGCTGGCCGACGACGGCTGACTGGCACAGCGCTTGCTGCTTTCCCAACGCGCCCGGACGGGCGCGCGCAACGACTCACCGAACCGATTTTGCGGGCCTCTCTGGCCCGCCCCTGAACCAGAACAACGACAAGAACAGCGAGGCCCCGGCCATGTCCAGCGAGCAACCCACGGATGAACTCCAGCGCTGTGCCCAGCGCATCGACGCTTCCATCCGTAACGTTTTCCAGCGTCTCGACGAGCTGGCCGGCGAGGTCGTGGCAATCTGGCGCGAGCTGGCCCGAGACGGCAAGCGGCCGTCTTCCCGGGACCTGGGCGCATTGCGTCCGCGCATCCAGCACGACCTCACCGATGACGGCACACGTCTGCACGGCACCGGCGTGGTGATCGAACCGGGCGAACTGGCCGACCAGGACATGTACCTGGAGTGGTGGTACCACGGCCGTGGCGACAAGGTCGTGCCCATGAGCCTGAACTTCAACCGGCGCAGCGAGAGCTTCTACAACTACCTCAACATGCCCTGGTTCTCGCGCCCGCGCGCCAGCGGCCAGCCCTCGGTGGTCGGGCCCTTCGTCGATCTCTACGGCACCGATCTGTACATCCTCGCCTTCTCCGTGCCGATCCAGGTGGACGGCCGCTTCATTGGCGTCGCCGCCGCCGACATCGCCCTACACGAATTCGAAGGCGTGCTGTTGGGCAGCCTGATGCAGATGGGCCACGAAGCCCTGGTGGTCAACGGCGAGGGCCGCGTGGTGGCCGCCAACACGGCCAACTGGTTCACCGGCGACCTTGCCCGACGCACACTGGGCCGCAATGCACAGGGCCGCGAGCAGGAGCTGGCCGAGTCCTTCTCGCACTGGGCAGTCATTGAGCGGCCGCTGAACCGCCGCCTGGCCGGTGCGGCCTGAGGCTGCCAAACGCCGCGTAAACGGCTAGGCTAGGGCGGTTCCCTCATCGACGGATGCCGCCATGAGCCAGTCGCTCGACACCCTCTCCGACTTCGAACCCTTTAGTGCAGTGGATGCCCGCGTTCTCGGGTGCCTGATCGAAAAGCAGCTCACCACGCCCGAAGCCTACCCGCTCACCCTCAACGCCCTGGTCACCGCCTGCAACCAGAAGACCAGCCGCGACCCGGTGATGAACCTCACCCCCGGCCAGGTCGGCCAATCCCTGCGCCACCTCGAAGGCCGCGAGATGACCCGCCTGGTCATGGGCAGCCGCGCCGACCGCTGGGAGCAGCGGCTGGACAAGGCGCTGGAGCTGGTCAAGCCGCAGGTCATCCTGCTTGGCCTGCTGTTCCTGCGCGGCCCGCAAACCCTCAACGAACTGCTCACCCGTAGCCAGCGCATGCACGACTTCGACGACACCGAAGAAGTCCGCCACCAACTCGAACGCCTCGCCAGCCGCGGTATGGCTGTGCAACTGGAACGCCAGAGCGGCCAGCGCGAAGACCGCTACATGCACCTGCTGGGCACGGAGGAAGACCGCCAGGCCGCCATAATCGCCAGCGGCAGCCGCGCTTCCAGCGAACGCAACGATGGCGGTGGGCACGACGAAGGCCGCCTGGTCGAGCTCGAAGCCCGCATCGCCGCCCTGGAAGAGCGCCTCGCCTTGCTGGAACTGGGCGTCTCGCAGGACTGAATCAGCTATTTCCCACTGGCCGATCGACTTTGGTCGGCCTGCCCTTCCACTAATCAAGCGTTAACATTCGCCGTCGATAGTCACCGCATTACCCGCTTCAACCCGGAGTCACCATGAGTCGCCAATTCTCCCAGGCCCAGCTGACCGCCGTGCTCAGCCAGCTTTCGGAAACCGACTTGAAGACCGTGAACGACCTGAGCGGCAATCGTGAGCGAAACCTGTTGGCCATTCGTGAACTGTTCCGCCAGGGGCTGATCAGCGGCGTGCTGATCGATGACCCATTCGGCGCCGAAGACGATGAAGGCCCGCTGCTCTGCAACGCCGAACGGCTGCGTCTGCGCAAGCCTTGTGTGGAGACGGTCGCGGAGGAACGAACCGAGCTACTGATGCCACGGCTGGGGTTCCTGACGCTCTAGGCAAATCGCGGGCAAGAAAAAAGGCGCTGGGCTTGAGGCACAGCGCCTTTTTCTTTGGATTTGGTGGAGCCGGGGGGATTTGAACCCCCGTCCGCCAGTTCTCCGCTGTCGGTTCTACATGCTTAGCCATCTCTACTGAGTTAACTCCGCGCCGCCCGAGTGGCAGGGTGCTTGGAGCGAGCTGTATAAGTTTTAGCCGTTACGCCTACAGCGAACTTGGCGGCGATCCTGTTCTATATGACAGACCTAATCGTCGGGTTTACAGGCATCCCCTAGGGTCTGCTAGCGGCACTTAGGCTGCTAGGGCGTAGTTGTCGTCGTTGGCAACTATAAAGTTGTGGCAGCTGATTTACGAGAACTGTCACCTACTCGGCATGCCCCTCGAGTTTTGTTACCGGCGTCGAATCCTAATCGGCCCCAAAACCTTTGAAGGTCGCCAACCATTCTACGGGAAAGCCGCCCCGAGGTCCAACTGGGGCGGCGCAAGTCATTGTCAGGTTAGGAATTTCAGCACAGCCTCAGCCACCGCTTCGGAGGAGGCGGGGTTCTGGCCGGTGATCAGGCCCCGGTCGACCTCTACATGGCTCTGCCAGTCGGGGCCTTTGCTGTAGCGGGCGCCGTTGGCCTTGAGCATGTCCTGGACGAGGAAGGGCACCACGTCGGTGAGGCCTACGGCTTCCTCTTCGCTGTTGGTGAAGCCGGTGACGTGTCGGCCTTGCACCAGCGGTCGGCCATCCAGCCCGCGCGGGTGGCGGAATACGGCGGGGGCGTGGCAGACGGCGGAGACGGGTTTGCCGCTGGAGTGGAAGGCTTCGATCAGCGCCACCGAGGTTCTGTCCTCGGCCAGGTCCCAGAGCGGGCCATGGCCACCGGGGTAGAAGATGGCGTCGTAGTCGTCGGCGTGTACCTCGGTCAGTTTCACGGTATTGGCCAGCGCGGCCTGCGCTTCGCTGTCCTGGCGGAAGCGGCGGGTGGCCGGGGTCTGGGCGTCTTCCTCATCGCTCTTGGGGTCGAGCGGTGGCTGGCCGCCTTTGGGCGAGGCCAGGGTCAGGGTGGCGCCGGCATCCTTGAACACGTAGTAGGGCGCGGCGAACTCCTCGAGCCAGAAGCCGGTTTTCTTGCCGGTGCTGCCGAGCTGGTCGTGGGAGGTCAGGACTACCAGGATTTTCATGCTCACTCCTTCGGCGTATCGCTGTGACGAGCGGCTGCCGCAGCAACGGCAGCCCAGACTGGTCAGTGTAGGCGGTACGCCGTACTCGTCAGCGTGACAGGGTGATGCCCAGATAGGCGGCGTATAGCACGCCGTTGAGCAGCAGCACCCAGACCGGGAACCCGTCGCGCTGGGCATTGAGGCGAAGCCAGAGGGCGGCGCCAAGGGTGATCAGCACGCCGGTGAGGACTTCTGTGCGCGGTTGCCAGGGGGTGAGCAGGATGCCGATGGCGGGCAGCAGGGTGCCCTGGAAGACCATGGCGCCGCTGATGTTGCCGAAGGCCAGGGTGTCCTTGCCGCGACGGACCCAGAGGATGCTGTTGATCTTTTCCGGCAATTCGGTGGCGATCGGGATGATCAGCAACGACAGCAGCAGTGCGGAAACTCCCAGCAGGTGCGACAGCCCCTCGACGCCGTGGATGAAGCCCTTGGCGCCCAGCACCAGCAGAGCCAGGCCTAGCAGCAATTGCAGCAGGATGGTTCCCAGGTTGGTCGGCAAGCCGATGCGAGACAGGTACATGTGGTGGTCGGCCTCGGTGCCGTGGCCGTTCTCCACCAGTTCCTGCGAGGCACGCAGCGTGAGGGTGATGTAGGCGACGTAGGTGAGCACCAGCAGCAGGCTCAAGCCAAGGCGCACCGTCAGGTATTGCGTCGGCACGAACATGGCGACGGTGGCAAGGCTGAAGGCGATCAGGAAGAAGTTCAGGTCGCGCTGCAGGCCGGTGCGCTCGGGGCGTACGCGTCCGGTCAGGCCGCGTGCGCGCAGGACGAAGCAGGCCATCAGGCAGGTGGACAAGGTTGAGAGCATCAACGGCGCGCCGAGGATGGCGCCGACGCCTACTTCCTGGTTGAGGTTAGCGTTACTGGTGCCGGCGAACAGGGCCAGCAGGGGGATCAGGGTCTCCGGCAGGGCGGTGCCGATGGCGGCGAACAGCGAGCCGGTAACGCCTTCGGAAATGCCCAGGCGCTCGCCGAGATGCTCCAGCGCGTTGGTGAAGACTTCGGCGGCAATCAGGATCACCAGCAGCATGCCGAGCAGTTCGAGGATGAAGGTCAGCATGCGTGGGGCTCCAGGATGGAGCGAGGTGCGGGATAGTGCATCACGGTGAAAACTCCCGGCCGGTTCGATACCCATGACCACGTGCTCCCCGGCTGTTTGGAGGCTGCGTGGTCAAAGGTCTTGCCGGGCAACGTATCGCTAGCGACGCCATGGCCTGAAATCTGTCTACGATCTGCTGCGCCCAGTTCTGCTCTAGCTCGCGAGATCGTCAACGGATTTGGGCCAAGTGTGTTGACGTCGCCCCCGCTCACACGAGCGGTCGGCTACTCCCCGATGACGCGCGCATTCTAGCCGATCACAAGCTTAGCTCAACCCGACCGGTCACCAGGTGTCGATCAGTGGGCGCTTCTTCCCCTGGCGAGGCGCCGGGCGCGGCACCGAGGCGAGGCCACGCAGCAGCCAGCGGCGGGTGTCGGCCGGGTCGATCACGTCGTCGATTTCCAGGTAGCTCGCCATGTTCAGTCCCTTGCCGTTGCGGTAGGCCGCGGAGACCAGCTTGTCGAACAGCCTTTGCCGCTCCTGCGCATCTTCCACTGCGGCCAGTTCCTTGGCGTAGCCGAGGCGGATCGCGCCTTCCAGCCCCATCGCGCCGAACTCGCCGCTGGGCCAGGCCACCGTGAACAGCGCCGCGTGGAAGCTGCCGGCCGCCATCGCCTGCGCGCCCAGGCCATAGCCCTTGCGCAGCACCACGGTGAAGAAGGGCACGGTCAGGCTGGCGGCGGTGACGAACATGCGCGACACGTGGCGCACGGTGGCGGTCTTTTCCGCCTCCGGGCCGACCATGAAGCCGGGGGTGTCGCACAGGGAAATGATGGGCAGGTCGAACGCGTCGCACAGCTGCATGAAGCGCGCGGCCTTGTCGCCGGCCTCGGCGTCGATGGCGCCGCCCAAGTGCATGGGGTTGTTGGCGATCAGGCCGAAGGGTTTGCCCTCGATGCGCACCAGCGCGGTGATCATCCCCGCGGCGAAGCCACGGCGCAGTTCCAGCACCGATCCGCTGTCGGCCAGTTGTTCGATGACCTGGCGGATGTCGTAGACGCGCAGGCGGTTCTCCGGCACCGCGTGGCGCAGCAGGCGCTGGTCGGCGCATTCCCAGTCGGTGGTGTCGCCCTGGAAGTAGGCGAGGTATTGGCGGGCAATGTGAGTGGCTTCGGCCTCGTCTTCCACCAGCACGTCGATCACGCCGTTGGCGCTCTGCACGTCGCTGGGGCCGACTTCCTCCGGAGCGAATTTACCCAGCCCGCCACCCTCGATCATCGCCGGGCCCGCCATGCCCAGGCTGGTGTCACGGGTGGCGATGATCACGTCGCAGCAGCCGAGGAGGGCGGCATTGCCGGCGAAGCAGCGGCCGGAGACCACGCCCACCAGCGGCACCAGTCCGGAGAGCCGCGCCAGGCCGACGAAGCTCATGTTGTCCAGGCCGGCGACGCCAACGAAATCGGTGTCACCCGGCCGCCCGCCGCCGCCTTCGGCATAGAGCACTAGCGGGATGCGCCACTGCTCGGCGAGGTGCAGCATGCGGTCGGTCTTCTTGTGGTTCATCACGCCCTGGGTGCCGGCGAACACCGTGTAGTCGTAGGCCAGCACCAGGCAGCGCGCCTTCTCGTCGCCGAACTGCGCAGCGTTGATGCTGCCCAGGCCGCTGACCAGACCGTCGGCCGGGCTGCTGGCGATCAGTTCCTCGACGCTGCGGCGCCGGCGCTGGGCGGCGATGGCCAGGGCGCCGTACTCAATGAAACTACCTTCGTCGAGCAGATCGGCGAGGTTCTCGCGGGTGGTGCGCTTGCCAGTCTTGTGGCGCTTGGCAACAGCATCCGGACGGCGCTCGTCGAGGCCGATGGCATGGCGCTCGATGACTTCGGCGAGGTCGGCGCGGATCGCGTCGAGGTCGATGGCGGCGGCGTCCTGGCTGCCCTGCGCCGCGATGTCCGCCGGTTCCACGAACAGCAGTGCATCGCCTTCGCCCAGGCTGTCGCCCGGCGTGGCGGCCAGGCTGTGGACGATGCCGCTGGCGCTGGCCTTGACCTCGAATTCCATCTTCATGGCTTCGATCACGGCGATGGTCTGGCCTTGGGCGACGGCGTCTCCGGGCATCACCTGGAGGCTGACCAGCACGCCGGTGCTGGGCGTGGTCAGCGGGATGCAGCCGGCGGGTGCTTCGCTCGCGCGCTGCTCGACTTGCGCGTGGCCGGCGTGGCTGAAGAAGCGGTGGGGATGTGCGTGTTCCTGCGCGCCGAGCAGACTGGGTAGGTGCTCTTCGATATAGCGGGTGGTCACAAGATTCTCGGCGACTTCCGGCTGGCGCAGCAGGTTGAGCAGCAGCGGAATGTTGCTCGCCACACCCTCCAGGCGGAACTCGCAGAGAGCACGATAGGCGCGCTGCACCAGCTGCGGAAAACCGGCGTTGCCGTGGACGATCAGCTTGGCCAGCAGCGAGTCATAGCCGGCGCTGTTGCGGTAGCCGGCGTAGCCATAACCATCCACACGCAGGCCGGGCCCGCTGGGTGGTTCGTAGGCGCTGATCTGGCCGCAGGCGAGTTGCGGGGTGCCGTCGCTGGCGAGGCTTTCCAGGTTGATCCGCAGTTGCAGGGCATGGCCGCGCGGCGCGGGAATCTCGGCCTGGGTCAGGCCCAGTTCGGCCAGGCTGGCGCCGGCGGCGATGCGCAGTTGCGCTTGCACGAGGTCGATGCCGGTCACCGCTTCGGTGATGGTGTGCTCTACCTGCAGGCGCGGGTTGGCTTCCATGAACACGAAGTCGCCGCTGTCCTCGTCCAGCAGGAATTCGAAGGTGCCCAGGCCGCGATAGTTCACCGCTTCGGCCAGGCGCACGGCGGCAGCGAGGATGGCGCCGCGCAGGCGCGGATGCAGGGTGGGGCTGGGGGCGATTTCCAGCAGCTTCTGGTTGCGCCGTTGCAGGGTGCAGTCGCGCTCCCACAGGTGGCTGACGCTGCGGCCGTCGCCGATCACCTGCACTTCGATGTGCCGGGCGCGCGGGATCAGGCGTTCGACGTACAGGCGGTCATCGCCGAAGGCTGCGCGGGCTTCGGCCTGGCAGCGTGCGTAGGCTTCGGCGATCTCGGCCACTGTGCGTACCGCGCGCATGCCGCGCCCACCGCCACCGGCGAGGGCCTTGATCATCATCCCGGAGCCGCTGGGCAACTCGCGGAAGAAGCGTTCGGCGTCCTCCCGCGAGGTGGCGTGGTTACTGCCAGCGGCCAGCGCCACGCCATGCGCGCTGGCCAGATCGCGGGCGTGGGCCTTGTCGCCGAAGCATTCCAGGATATCCGCCGGGGGACCGACGAAGGTCAGTCCGGCGGCTTCGCAACGGCGGGCGAAGTCGGCGTTCTCGGAGAGGAAGCCGTAGCCGGGATGCACGGCATCGCAGCCCTGGGCCAGGGCGAGGTCGATCAGTTGCTGCTGGTCGAGGTAGGCGCTGGCGCCGCGTCCGCGCAGGGGCTGCGCCTGGTCGGCCTGACGGGTGTGCAGGGAGCCGGCATCGTCTTCGGCGTAGACGGCGATACTGCGGATGCCCAGCTCGGCGGCGGCGCGGGCGATGCGGATGGCGATTTCGCCACGGTTGGCGATGAGCAGGTGCGTCAGGGGCATGGCGATTCCGGTTGTGATTCTTGTCGGTCGGCAATCACTACATCTTAGGTAGGTGCTCGGGTGGGGGAATGAACTGCTTTCTCGCGAATGGCGTGCGCTTCGTGGGGTTTATGGGCGCACGGTACCCGCGGATGCTGGTAGCACCCGGGAAGCAAGGCGGCCGGCCACTCCGGCCGGCCGCTGAGCGGGATCAGGACTTACCGCTCTGCTTGAGCAACTTCAGGGCTTTTTCGGTTTGGGCGATGCAAGCCTTGGTATTACCAGCCTGCTGGGACTGGATAGCCTTTTCCTGTAGGCGCATGGCTTGATCCTGGGTCTGGGCGGTGCCGGCATTGGACTGCACGGCAGCATCGATTTTCTGGAGATTGTCGCTGCACAGGTCGGCGGCGAAGGCCGGCGACGCCAGCAAGGCGGCGGTAATGAGCAAGGCGGTACGTTTCATGGCTGTACTCCTGGCAAATCGACCGAATTGTGGCGGACCGTTCACGCGGACCGTAAAGGGTGGACGGTCGGATTTCGCGCCAGGTTCACTCTTTTTCGCCAGTGGTTGCCGGTAGTTCGACGCACACGCCCAGGCCGGTGCCATCCAGTCCTTCGTGCAGGCTGATGCGGCCGTGGTGGATCTCCACGATGCGCTTGACGATGGGCAGGCCGAGCCCGCTGCCGGCGCTGCTGGCCACGCTGGGGCTGCGGTAGAAGCGGGTGAAGATGGCCGCTTGTTCGGCTTGCGCCACGCCGGGGCCGTTGTCGCGCACCCAGAGCAGCAACTGGTCGCCCGTGCGTTCCAGGCTCACCGCTACGCGGCCGCCTTCGGGGGTGTAGCGCAGGGCGTTGCCGACCAGGTTGGTGAGGATCAGTCCAAGCCAGACCGATACCCCCATCAGTGTGGTCCCCGGGTGGGTGTCGAGGGTGAGTTCGATCCGCCTGTCGATGGCCTGGGGAGCGAGCTCGGCGATGGTTTCTTCGGCGAGCAGGCCGAGGTCGACGCGGCGGAAGGTTTCGTGCAGTTCCTCGCCGTCGAGCCGGGCCAGCAGCAGGATCTGCTCCATCAGTGCGCTGATGCGCTCCACGCTGCGGCTGACCTGCTGCAGGCCATGGGCATGGGCTGCCGGGTCGGAAGAGCGCAGCGCCACCTGGGCGTGGGTGCGTAGGCTGGCCAGCGGTGTGCGGATTTCGTGGGCGGCGTCGCTGGTCAGGCGGCGTTCGGCCTCCATGGCCGACTGCAGGCGCTCCAGCAGCAGGTTCAGTTCTCTGACCAGACTGTGCACCTCCACCGGCGCCCGGCTCAGCGACAGCGGATGCAGGCTGTGGGCGGTACGCTGGTGGACCTGGGCGATCAGGCTGCGCAGCGGCGCCAGGCCCTGGCGAACGCCGAGCCAGACCAGTACGAGGAACAGCGGCAAGGCCAGCAGCAGCGGGAACAGCGCGCTGAACAGCAGCAGGCGCAGCGTCTTGGAGCGGTAATGCAGGTCCTCGAATACCCAGATCCGCACACCGTCCGGGCCCGCCGAGGCAATCTGCAGCACCCGCCAGTTCACGTCGCCCTGCTCCAGTCTGGAGAAGCCCAGGGGCTGCTGCTCGACGCCCGCTGGCGGTTCGGCGGTGGTAAGCAGGCGCTGCCCCTGGTACCAGATGGAGTAGCCCAGCGTGGCTTCCCGGCGTATCAGTGGCAGACCTTCGATGGCCTTGCGGCTGCGGGCGATGATGTCGCCCGGTGGCGTGGGCTGGGCATCGATGGAGTCGGCGATATCCACCAGGCTCAGGGCGGCCTGGCCGAAGTCGATCATGTCCTGGTCGTAGAGACCGTTCACCTGCTGGCGGGTCAGGTGATAGGTGAAGAAGCCGGCGACCAGCCAGCACAGCGAGATGCCGCCGATCAGCAGCAGCAACAGGCGGCGGCTGAGCGAGCCGGCGCGGCGCGGGACAGGGCTCACGGCGAGGACGGATTGTCGGGGCGGTCGATGCCGTAGCCGATACCCCGCACGGTGCGGATCAGGCCATTGCCGAGCTTGCGACGCAGGTGGTGGATGTGGACTTCGATGGCGTTGCTCTCCAGGTCGCCGTCCCAGCCGTACAGGGCCTCCACCAGGCGGGTGCGGGACAGCACCTTGCCGCGCTGTTCCAGCAGCAGGCGCAACAGTGCGTATTCGCGCGGGGCCAGTTCCACCGGCGTGCCGCAGAGGCTGACCTGGTGGGTAGCCGGGTCCAGCATCAGTTCGCCGTGCTGCAGCAGCGGCGCGGCGCGGCCGGTGCGGCGGCGGGTGAGGGCGCGGACGCGGGCGAGCAGTTCGTCGAGGTCGAAGGGTTTGGTCAGGTAATCATCGGCGCCGGCGTCGAGGCCGGCCACGCGGTCGGCGACCTTGTCGCGGGCGGTGAGAATCAGCACCGGTGTCAGGTCGCCGCGCCGGCGCAAGCTGCGCAGTACTTCCAGGCCGTCCTTGCGCGGCAGGCCGAGGTCGAGGACCAGCAGGTCGAACTCGTCGGTCTGCAGCGCCTGGTCGGCAGCCTGGCCGTCCTGGACCCAATCCACGGTGTCGCCTTCCAGGCCGAGCCCGGCGCGAATGCCGTCACCCAGCAGTTGGTCATCTTCCGCCAGCAGGATTCTCATCGGTGCCCCCTCATCGCACGGCGCCGCCGCGACTGTCCCGAGCAGGATAGCCGCAGAGGCAGTTTCGCGGCAGAGGGTCGCAGCCCTGGCTTAACGAGGCGTTAAGAGGGGAGTGAGTTTGCTCGCGAACGGACCGGCCGGCCGTGCCGGCGTCGGGCGGTTCGCGAGCAAGGGCTAGGCGCTCCCCTCGATCCTTCGAAAAGCATCCTGCGTTCTTGCGCGGGTGACGCGATCCACCAGGTAGACCACGCCGCGATAATCGATGCCGCCGTGGGCGGACAGGCCGATCTCGCAGGTGCGGCTGGTGGAGACGCCTTCCTCACAGTACTGCACGGCATCCCTGAGCGTACGCAGCGAGTGCGCATTCAGTTCCGGTGTGGTGAAGCCCTTGTCACCGGCGAAGCCGCAGCAGTGGATGCCTTCGGGGATCACCACTTCGCGGGTGCAGCGCTTGACCAGGTCGATCAGCGCCTGGCTCTCGCCCAGGTGCTGGGTGCTGCAGGTGACGTGCACGGCCACCGGCTTGTCCTGCGGCTGGAAGTCCAGGCGCTCTACCAGATGGGTGCGGATGAACTTCACCGGGTCGTAGATCTTCAGCCGGTCGTCCGCCAGCTCCTGCACCAGGCGCAGGGTGCAGGGGCTGGTGTCGCAGTAGATCGGATCGAGGCCGCCACGGCTGGCGCGCAGCAGCTCGGCGAGCAGCTCGTCGCGCTTGGCGTCGGCCTGGTCCTTGTAGCCTTTTGAGGCGAAGGGCTGGCCGCAGCAGAGGTTGTCGGCGTTGTCCGGGAAGACCACCTGGTAGCCGGCTTTTTCCAGCAACTGGCGGGTCTTGTCGATCAGTGGTACCTGCTCCTCGTCCGCCGCCGCCGGGCCCATGGCGCGGGACACGCAGGCGGTCAGGTAGACCACGCGCGGGCGGCTGTCGTCGAGCGTGCGCGGTGGTGTGGCGAGGCGAACCGGTTGCGGCATGGCTGGCGTCCACTGTGGCACGCGGCCCTCGCTCGCATTACTGATGGAGGCGCTGAGGCTGGCCAGGCGCGGCGCCCCTAGCACCCTGCGTGCACCATTGGCCGCATGCAGCATGAAGCGAGCACCTTTCATCGCCGTGGCGAAGTTGCGGGCGAGCCAGGTGGCGGTGCCGGCGTGGTGCGCTTGTCCGCCGCGCAGCTTTTTGATGAGCTCGCCGGTGTTGATGTTCACCGGGCAGCGCTGGGCACACAGACCGGTGGCGGCGCAGGTGTCGATGCCCTGGTACTGGTAGTCGCGCTCGAGCTGCGTGGTGTCGATGCCGGCGCGGCGCTTGGCCTGGATATCACGCCACATGACGATGCGCTGGCGCGGGCTGAGCGTCAGCCCCTTGGACGGGCAGACCGGTTCGCAGAAGCCGCATTCGATGCACTTGTCGACGATCTCGTCGGCGGCCGGCAGCGGCTTGAGGTTCTTCAGGTGCAGCTGCGGATCGTCGGTCAACACCACGCCGGGGTTGAGGATGCCGGTGGGGTCGAGCAGGCGCTTCAACTGCCACATAAGCTGGTAGGCGTCGTGGCCCCATTCCAGCTCGACGAAGGGCGCCATGTTGCGCCCGGTGCCGTGCTCGGCCTTGAGCGAGCCACCGTACTCCACCGCGACCAGGTGCGCGACGTCGTCCATGAAGGCCGAGTAGCGGGCGATCTGCTCCGGCGTTTCGAAGCCCTGGGTGAAGACGAAGTGCAGGTTCCCTTCCAGCGCGTGGCCGAACAGGATGGCTTCGTCGTAGCCGTGCTTGTCGAACAGCGCGATCAGGCGGTTCACGCCTTCGGCCAGTTGTTCGACGGGGAAGGTGACGTCCTCGATGATCACCGTGGTGCCGGTCTCGCGCACCGCACCGACGGCCGGGAAGGTGTCCTTGCGGATGCGCCAGAGCTGGTTGTAGACCACCGGGTCTTCGCTGAAGTCGACCTGTTTCTCCACCGGGTAATCGGCGATGGAGGCGTTGATCTGCGCGAGTTGTTCATGCAGCAGCGACTGGGTCGCGGCGCGGGATTCGATGAGCAATGCGCAGGCGCCTTCGGACAGGCTCTTCACCCACTCCGGCATGCCCTGCATGTTCTCCACCGAGCGCAGGCTGCGGCGGTCCAGCAGCTCTACGGCGGAGACCGGTTGCTGCTTGAGCACGGTTACAGCCTTGCAGCAGGTCTCCACATCGGGGAAGACGATCAGCGCGCTGGCCTTGTTCGGGTGGTCCGGCACGGTGTCGTAGGTCACCGCGCTGATGAAGCCCAGGGTGCCCTCGGAGCCGACCATCAGGTGGGTGAGGATATCCAGCGGCTCGTCGTAGTCGACCAACGCGTTCAGCGACAGGCCGGTGGTGTTCTTCAGCCGGTACTTGTGGCGAATCCTGGCGGCCAGCTCTGTGTTTGCACGAGTCTGCCGGCCCAATTCGGCGAGCTGGTCGAGCAGGGCGCCGTGGCTGTCGCGGAAGGCGGCGACGCTGTCGGGCAACTCGCTGTCCAGCAGGGTGCCGTCGGCCAGCAGCAGGCGCATGCCGGCCAGGGTGTGGTAGCTGTTCTGCGCGGTGCCGCAGCACATGCCGCTGGCGTTGTTGGCGACGATGCCGCCGATCTTGCAGGCGTTGATCGAGGCCGGGTCCGGGCCGATCTTGCGGCCGAAAGGTGCCAGCCAGGCGTTGGCCTGGGCGCCGATGACGCCGGGCTGCAGGCGAATCTGCGTACCGCCGTCGCGGATGTCGCGGCCATTCCAGTTGTCCCCCAGTACCAGCAGTACCGAGTCGCTCACGGCCTGGCCGGAGAGGCTGGTGCCGGCGGCGCGGAAGGTCACCGCGACCTGGTGGGCGTGGGCGGACTTGAGCAGGGTGGCGACTTCGTCTTCGCTTTCGACGCGGATCACCAGCTTGGGGATCAGGCGATAGAAGCTGGCGTCGGTGCCGAAGGCCAGGGTCGAGAGCGGGTCGTCGAAGCGGCGCTCGCGGGGGATCAGGTGTTCTACCGTGTCGAGGAATGCGGCAGGGAGGCTCATGGCGGCTCCAGTCATCATCGGTGAGCGTGGACCGCTGGACGGTCCATCGGTGTTCTTCTATCGAACGCGCCGAGGCACGGTCTGGCTCGCTCCTACGAAAAGAGGGCGTTTACGCGCCCAGTTCGCGCACCAGCGAGTCACGGGTGATCTCGCTGATGGACTTGGCGCCGGTGAGCACCATGGCCACGCGCATTTCCTTTTCGAACAGGTCCAGCAGGTTCTTCACGCCGGCTTCGCCGTGGGTCGCCAAAGCGTAGAGGAAGGCGCGGCCGATGAGCACGGTGTCCGCGCCCAGGGCGATCATGCGCACCACGTCCAGACCGTTGCGGATGCCGGAGTCGGCGAGAATCTTCAGGTCGCCCTTCACCGCGTCGGCGATGGCCGGCAGGGCGCGGGCGCTGGAGAGCACGCCGTCGAGCTGGCGGCCGCCGTGGTTGGAGACGACGATTCCGTCGGCGCCGAATTTCACTGCATCCTTGGCGTCCTCGGGGTCGAGGATGCCTTTGATCACCATCGGGCCGTCCCAGAAATCACGGATCCACTCCAGGTCCTTCCAGGAGATCGACGGATCGAAGTTGGCGCCCAGCCAGCCGATGTAGTCGGCCAGCCCCGTGGGGTTGCCACGGTACTTGGAGATGTTGCCCAGATCGTGCGGCTTGCCCAGCAGACCGACGTCCAGCGCCCAGGCCGGGTGAGTCATGGCCTGCCAGACACGACGCAGCGGCGCGTTCGGGCCGCTCATGCCGGAGTGGGCATCGCGGTAGCGCGCGCCGGGCACCGGCATGTCGACGGTGAACACCAGGGTGGTGACGCCGGCGGCCTTGGCACGCTCCAGGGCGTTGCGCATGAAGCCACGGTCTTTGAGCACGTAGAGCTGGAACCACATCGGTCGGTCGATGGCTGGGGCGACTTCCTCGATGGGGCAGACCGACACTGTGGACATGGTGAACGGAATGCCCTTCGCGGCCGCCGCACGGGCTGCCTGTACCTCGCCGCGCCGGGCGTACATGCCGGTCAGGCCAACCGGGGCCAAGGCCACCGGCATGCTCAGCGTCTCGTTGAACAGGCGCGTCTCCAGGCTCAGCTCGGACATGTTCTTCAGCACGCGCTGGCGCAGGGCGATGCCGGCCAGATCGTCGACGTTGTTGCGCAGCGTGCGCTCGGCGTACGCGCCGCCGTCGGCGTAGTGGAAGAGGAACGGCGGCAGCTTGCGTTGGGCGGCGGCGCGGTAGTCGGTAGAGGCAGAGATGATCATTGGACGTCTCATCAATCGTGGTCTTGTTGCGGGCGTCGTCCCCGCGAAGGCGGGGACCCAGAGAAAACTAGCTGCTCAATCCGGATTCCCACAGGCGGGAATGACGATCCAGTGCCATTTCCATTAATGCACGAGCATGCCGGTGAAGATGTACGCCTGGGCCAGGGTGATCAAACCCACCATGGCGGCGAACATCAGGCTGTGCTTGAGGGTGAAGCGGAACAGGTCCGATTCCTTGCCGACCATGCCGGTGGCGGCGCAGGCCACGGCGATGGATTGCGGCGAAATCATCTTGCCGGTCACGCCGCCGCTGGTGTTGGCGGCCACCAGCAGGGTGTCATTGACCCCGATCTGGTGCGCAGTGGTGGACTGCAGCGAGCTGAACAGCGCGTTGGACGAGGTATCCGAACCGGTCAGGAACACGCCCAGCCAACCGAGGAACGGCGAGAAGAACGGGAAGGCCGCGCCGGTGCCGGCCAGGACCAGCGCCAGGGTGGTGGACATGCCCGAGTAGTTGGTGACGAAGGCGAAGGCCAGCACCATGCCGATGGAGAGGATCGGCCATTTCAGCTCGATCAGGGTCTCCTTGAAGGTGGTCAGACCAGTTTTCGCACCGATGCGCAGGATGAACATCGAGACCACGGCGGACAGGAAGATTGCGGTGCCGGTGGCCGAGACCGGGTCCAGCTTGAACACGGCGGCGATCGGCGTCGGGTTGGCGACGATGGGGGCGGTCTTCACGACCAGCTGGTCCAGGTGCGGAATGGCGAAGTTGAATACCAGGCTGTAGAGCGTGCCGCCCGGCGCGAACATGGTCTTGAACGGCTTCAGGGTCCAGATGGTGACCAGCACGGTCAGCACCAGGAAGGGCGACCAGGCCTTGAGGATTTCGCCGAAGCTGTAGGGCGAGGGCTCGGTGTCGCGGGAGCCGTTGCCGCCCATGACCGCTGCGCCGCCAGCGGTGGCGACCACTTTACGCTCGGCTGCCGGCTGCCAGACCTTCAGGAACAGGGTCAGGGAAATCAGGCTGACCAGGGCGGAAGTGATGTCCGGCAGTTCCGGGCCGATGAAGTTGGAGGTGAAGTACTGGGTGATGGCGAAGCTGCCGCCGGCGACCAGCGCGGCGGGCCAGGTTTCCTTCACGCCCTTGAGGCCATCCATCATGAATACCAGCCAGAACGGCACGAGGATCGACAGGAACGGCAACTGGCGGCCGGTCATGGCACCGATCTTGAAGGCGTCGATGCCGGTGACCTGGCCCGCGACGATGATCGGGATGCCCAGGGCGCCGAAGGCCACCGGCGCGGTGTTGGCGATCAGGCACAGGCCGGCTGCATACAGCGGATTGAAGCCCAGGCCGACGAGCAGGGCGGCGGTGATCGCCACCGGCGCGCCGAAGCCCGCCGCGCCTTCGAGGAAGGCGCCGAAGGAGAAGCCGATCAGCAGCACCTGCAGGCGCTGGTCGCCGGTGATCGACAGCACCGAGCTGCGGATCACTTCGAACTGGCCGCTCTTGACCGTGAGTTTGTAGAGGAACACCGCCGCGACGATGATCCAGGCGATCGGCCACAGGCCATAGGCGAAACCATAACCGGCGGCGGCGATGGCCATGTCGGCGGGCATGCCGAAGGCGGCGATGGCGATGATGATCGAGAGGGCGAGGGTGATGCTGCCGGCGACGTGGCCCTTGAGGCGGAACACGGCGAGGGCGAGGAAGAAGAACACGATCGGAATGACGGCGACCAGCGCGGACAGGCCAAGGCTGCCGAGCGGGGTATAGATCTGCTGCCAGGTTTGCATCTGGTTGGCTCCCTAATTGTTTTTGGGTGGAGGGCCTTGTTGCCGGTCGGGCGATTCCGTTGCGCTTGTGGCGCGCTGGCAGGCGGTCGACTGATCGCGGCGTAGTTGTCGTGTAATCGACTTTGCGGTAAATTGGTAAGACCAATTTACAAAGCCGAGCGCTCAGGGTAAAAGCCCTGCTGTCGGCGTGTCAATTTGCTGCGATTCAACTTTTGTCGATAACGCCCGGGTGGGCGGGGTGGTCTTGTTGCCGGCTTCGGGGTTGGTCAGACTGCCGCGCTCGGCGCGCAAGTCGCGGCGCAGAGCGTTTTGCCGTGGGAGATCACGAAGATGGGATTTGGTCAGGTCAAGCAGCGCCGTCTGTCGGATGACATCGTCGAGCGGCTGGAGGCGATGATTCTCGAAGGCACCCTCAAGGCTGGCGAGCGCCTGCCGGCGGAGCGAGTGCTGGCCGAGCAGTTCGGCGTGTCGCGGCCGTCACTACGCGAGGCGATCCAGAAGCTGGGGGCCAAGGGCTTGCTGGTCAGTCGCCAGGGGGGAGGCAATTACGTCAGCGAAGGGCTGGGCTCAATGTTCAGCGATCCGCTGTTGCATCTGCTGGAGAGCAATCCGGAAGCGCAGCGCGATCTGCTGGAGTTCCGTCACACCCTGGAAGGCTCCTGCGCGTACTACGCCGCGCAGCGTGCGACCGAGGTGGATCATCAGCGCCTGAAGCAGGCTTTCGACACGCTGCAGGAGTGCTACCAGGGGCACGGCAAGGTCAGCCGGGCGGAGGAGGGAGCGGCGGACGCGGCCTTCCACCTCGCCATCGCCGAGGCCAGTCACAACGCCGTATTGCTGCACACCATCCGCGGCCTGTTCGACCTGCTCAAGCGCAACGTGGTGACCAATATCGGCGGGATGTATGCGCAGCGCGACGAGACCCGCGAGCAACTGATGCGTCAGCATCGTGAGCTCTACGAGGCGATTGTCGGCGGGCATGCGGAGGCGGCGCGGGAGATTTCCCAGCGACACATCGATTACGTGCAGGAAGTACTGGCCGAAGCCCAGGCGCAGGAAGTACGCCTGCAGCGGGCGCAACGGCGCCAGGGCGCAGTGGACGCCTGACCGGCAACGCGCCCTCGCTGAGGGAGGGCGCTGAAGGACTCAGTCGTCCTTGCCGTGGCGAATGGCGCGCTGGACCTCGCGGTTGGCGTCGCGCTCCTTCGCCGTATCGCGCTTGTCGTACTCTTTCTTGCCCTTGGCCAGTGCGATCTCGCACTTGATCAGGTGCTTCTTCCAGTACATCGACAGCGCGACGCAGGCGTAGCCTTTCTGCTGCACGGCACCGAACAGCTTGCCCAGCTCGCGCTTGTGCAGCAGCAGCTTGCGCGTGCGCACCGGGTCGGCGATGACGTGGGTGCTGGCAGTGGTCAGCGGCGTGATGTGGCTGCCCAGCAGCCAGGCTTCGCCATCCTTGAGCAGCACGTAGCTGTCCACCAGCTGCGCCTTGCCGGCGCGCAGGCTTTTCACTTCCCAGCCGGCCAGGGCGACGCCCGCCTCGAAGCGCTGCTCGATGAAGTAGTCGTGCAGAGCCTTCTTGTTCTGCGCGATGGTCCCCGAAGGGTGTTTCTTCTGTTTAGCCATAGGCCGCGCATTATAGGGAGTCGCTCGCCGCGCCGCTATCGGGACGGTGCATGCCGGCATGCAAGCTTGAGGGGGCGTGGCTAATCTCGGAGAATGCGCGCTGTTTTTTTGATCAGCGGGCGGGTAATCGCCCCATAACAAAGCGAGACGTCTATGAGCACGCATATCCAGCGTTCGGCGCTGCTGCCCTACCCGGCGAAGGCGCTGTACGACCTGGTCAATGATGTGGCGCGCTACCCGGAGTTCCTGCCCTGGTGCTCGGCTTCCACTGTGCTGGAGGAAAGCGAGGTGGCCATGCGCGCCGAGCTGACCGTGGCCAAAGGCAGCATCACCCAACGCTTCACCACGCGTAATGCGCTGGTGCCCGGCCAGAGCATCGAGATGAACCTGGAGGAAGGCCCCTTCACCCAGCTGCACGGCGTTTGGACCTTCAAGGCCCTGGGCGACAAGGCCTGCAAGATTTCCCTCGACCTGACCTTCGATTACGCCGGCGCGCTGGTGAAGGCCACCCTCGGCCCGCTGTTCACCCAGGCGGCGAACACCATGGTCGATGCCTTCTGCCAGCGCGCCAAGCAACTCCATGGCTGAAGCGGCGAGCATCGCCATCGAGGTGGTCTACGCACTGCCCGAGCGGCAAGCCCTGCTGCGTCTGAGCGTGCCCTACGGCACCCGGGTGCGCGAGGCGGTGCTGCTGTCGGGCATCGCTGCGCAGTTTCCTGATCTGGATGTGCAGAATTGCCCACTGGGGATTTTCGGCAAGGCCGTGGCCAAGCCCGATGAGCGCGTGCTGGAAGACGGGGAGCGGGTGGAGATCTATCGTCCGCTGATCGCCGATCCCAAAGAGGTTCGCAAGCAGCGCGCGGCTCGGGCCAAGGCCGCCAGGGGCTGAATGCCCCGGTCCTGAAACAGCAGGCAACAAAAAGCCCGGCATTGGCCGGGCTTTTTTGTCGGGCAGACCCTTATTGCGGGTTCTTGTCCAGCGGTTCCGGGGTCGGGACCGGCACGGTTTCCACCTGGTCCACTTCCTTCTGGATCTGCTCTTCCACGGAGCCGGGCTTGGCCGGTTCTTCCTTGGGCTGTTCGGGTTGCTGCTGGGTCGGTTCCGACGGCGTGGTGGTCGGGCCACCTTCCTTGCCGAGGATCGACTCGTCGCGGCTTACGCCGGGCATGAAGTCGCCGTTGAGGCCGATCAACTGGTCGCTGTCGCTGAAGTACAGGCTCATGCGCTCCTGCTGGCGCTGACCGCCACCGGGCTGGATGCTGTACAGGTAATCCCAGCGATTGGGATGGAAAGTGTCGACGATCAAGGGGTTACCCATGATAAACCGCACTTGGCGCCGGGTCATTCCAGGCTTCAACTGGTCTATCATGTCTTGTGTTACGACGTTGCCCTGCTGGATGTCGATCTTGTAAACCCCCGGGAAAGAGCAACCGGCGAGTGCGGCGAGTCCCAGCGCGAAGGCGAGACTGGTCAGCATGAGCTTGGCGTTTTGCATCGGGTGGTGACTTCCACTATCTTGGCTGAGCGACGAAAACCCCGATCATACCTGCATTGAGGGAAGCTGCGAAGCATCCCGCGCCGAGAAAGCACACATGGTTGAAAATAGCGAACTGCGCAAAGCCGGACTGAAGGTCACGCTGCCGCGCGTCAAGATCCTCCAGATGCTCGATTCCGCCGAGCAACGCCATATGAGCGCGGAGGATGTCTACAAAGCGCTGATGGAGGCGGGTGAGGACGTAGGTCTGGCCACTGTCTATCGCGTGCTGACCCAGTTCGAGGCCGCGGGCCTGGTGGTGCGCCACAACTTCGATGGCGGCCATGCCGTCTTCGAGCTGGCCGACAGCGGCCACCATGACCACATGGTCTGCGTCGATACCGGCGAAGTCATCGAGTTCATGGACTCGGAAATCGAAAAACGCCAGAAGGAGATCGTCAGGGAGCGCGGCTTCGAGCTCGTCGATCACAATCTGGTGCTCTACGTGCGTAAAAAGAAGTAAGCACACGCAGATGCAGAAACGGCGACCCTAGGGTCGCCGTTTTCGTTTGTGGCACGGTTCGTCGGGGGTAGGGCGTATAACGCTCCGCGTTATACGCCGATTGACTATGGTCCCGCTTCGCTCTGGTTCGACCTGGGAATGATTGGCCAAGCTCAGCCGCGAAGTCAGCGATGCGGTAGGTGTATCGACGTACAACCGCGACCGGTTGTACGCCCTACGGGTCAGCCCTGTATGGCGGAGTCCACCATCTTGCGTGCGTGGGCCAGGGATTCCTTGGTCAGGTCGACCCCGCCGAGCATGCGGGCGATTTCCTCGATGCGTTCGGCCTTTTTCAGGTTGGCCACGGCGGTGCGGGTTTCGCTGGTGTCGCGGTCCTTGTGCACGAACAGGTGCTGGTGCCCCTGTGCAGCCACCTGTGGCAGGTGGGTGACGGTCAGTACCTGGCCGCGATCGCCCAGGCGCCGCAGCAGTTGGCCGACGACTTCGGCGGTGGGGCCGCCGATGCCGACGTCCACTTCGTCGAAAACCAGGGTCGGGATGCGCGAGGTCTGCGCGGTGATCACCTGGATCGCCAGGCTGATGCGCGACAGCTCGCCGCCCGAGGCAACTTTCGCCAGGCCCTTCATGGGCTGGCCGGGGTTGGCGCTGACCAGGAACTCCAGCTGCTCCAGGCCGTTCACCTGGGGTTCGTCCGAGCTGGCTTCGCGCAGGTCGATGGCGAAGCGGCCACCGGGCATGCCCAGGCGCTGCATTTCCACTTCCACCGCCTTGGCCAGCTGCGGCGCGGCGGTTTGGCGGATGCGGCTGAGTTCTTCAGCCTTCTCCTGGTAATGACGGGCATAGGCGGCCAGTTCGTCGCCCAGGCGCTCGACGGCTTCATCATCGGCGTTCAGCGCTTCCAGCTCATCCAGCAGGCGCTGCTGCAGGTCCTGCAGTTCGTGGGGCTGTACGCGATGCTTGCGGGCCAGGCTGTAGATGGCGTCCATGCGTTCTTCCAGTTGTTGCAGGCGCATGGGATCGGCGTCGAAGTTGTCGACGAAGCGGTTCAGCTCGCCAATTGCCTCTTCCACCTGGATCTGCGCGCTGGACAGCAGGTTCACCGCTTCGCCCAGCGCCACCGGCTGGCTCGGGAAGGCAGTGAGGCGATTGAGGCTCGAAGTCAGGGCTGAAAGCACGTTGCCGGCATCGCTTTCGCTGCACATTTCCACTACTTGCCGGCACGCGGCGATCAGGCTGCCGGCGTTGCTCAGGGTCTTGTGTTCGGCTTCCAGCGTCTCCAGTTCGTTATCACCCAGGCCGAGGTTTTCCAGTTCTTCCAGCTGGTAGCTGAGCAACTGGTGGCGAGCGCGTTGCTCGTCGCCATTGCGCGACAGGCGGTCCAGCTCCTGGCGGGTCTGCTTCCAGCGCTGCGCGGCAAGGTGCACCTGGCGCGCCAGGTCCTGGCTGCCGGCGTATTCGTCGAGCAGGCGGCGGTGGGTGTCGGCCTTGAGCAGGGACTGGTGCTCGTGCTGGCTGTGGATGTCGATGAGCAGTTCGCCCAGGTGCTTGAGGTCGCCCAGAGGGCAGGGCGTGCCGTTGATATAGGCGCGGGAGCGGCCTTCGGCGGTGATCACCCGGCGCAGGATGCACGGGCCGTCCTGCTCCAGGTCGCGCTCGGCCAGCCAATCGCGGGCTTCGGCAATCGCGCTGACATCGAAGCTGGCGAGAATGTCGGTCTTGTCGGCGCCGGGGCGCACCACGCCGCTGTCGGCGCGGTCGCCCAGGGCGAGGCCGAGGGCGTCGAGCATGATCGACTTGCCGGCGCCGGTTTCGCCGGTGATCACGGTCATGCCAGCGGCGAGCTCGAGATCGAGGTGCTCGACGATGGCGTAGTTGTGCACGGACAGGTGAACCAGCATGGGCGGCGGCTCCTCAATAAGTCTGGTTATTTATACAGTATTTTTTGCCGCTGGCAATTCTCTCCTGTCGCATTGGGGTGCCCGTGAGGTCGGCGCCCTTGAAGTCGAAAAAATCCGCCCCATATAGACGGCAGAGCCGCGGACCAATGGGTTCGCTTTGTTTTCAAAGGCTTATTTTCTTTTTTAGGAGAGTGGCATGTCTGACGAACAACAGACTCGGGATTCCCAGTTCAACGAGCAGCCGGAAACCGGTGCTGCCGAGGACCTGAATGCCCGCGTGCTGGAGCTGGAAGAGCAGCTCGCCGCGGCCAAGGATCAGAGCCTGCGCGCCGTCGCCGAACTGCAGAACGTCCGCCGCCGCGCCGAGCAGGACGTGGAAAAAGCGCACAAGTTCGCCTTGGAGAAATTCGCCGGCGACCTGCTGCCGATCGTCGATACCCTCGAGCGCGCGCTGGAGATGTCGAACCCGGAAGACGAGGCGATCAAGCCGATGCGCGAAGGCATCGAGCTGACGCTGAAGATGTTCCACGACACCCTGAAGCGCTTCAATCTCGAGCCGGTCGATCCGCACGGCGAGCCGTTCAATCCCGAGCATCACCAGGCCATGGCGATGGAAGAGAGCGTGCGTCTGGAGCCGGGTAGCGTGGTCAAGGTGTTCCAGAAGGGTTACCTGCTCAACGGTCGCCTGCTGCGTCCGGCGATGGTCGTGGTCAGCAAGGCGCCCGAACAAACCCCGCCTTCGATCGACGAGAAGGCTTGAAATCCACCACCCGGTCCCCATCTGGGTAATCAACCGAGCCAAAGACCCGCAACAGGGTCAGCGCGGAATCTAATTTCTGGAGAGTGAAATATGGGCAAAATCATTGGTATCGACCTGGGGACCACCAACTCCTGTGTGTCCATCCTGGAGAACGGTAACGTCAAGGTCATCGAGAACGCCGAAGGCGCTCGTACCACCCCGTCGATCATCGGTTACGCCAACGACGGCGAAATCCTGGTCGGTCAGCCGGCCAAGCGCCAGGCCGTGACCAACCCGAAGAACACCCTGTACGCGGTGAAGCGCCTGATCGGTCGTCGCTTCGAAGAAGACGTCGTACAGAAAGACATCAAGATGGTGCCGTACGCCATCGTCAAGGCTGACAACGGCGACGCATGGGTCGAGGCCAAGGGCCAGAAGATGGCCCCGCCGCAGGTCTCCGCCGAAGTCCTGAAGAAGATGAAGAAGACCGCCGAGGATTACCTGGGCGAGCCGGTCACCGAAGCGGTCATCACCGTTCCGGCCTACTTCAACGACAGCCAGCGTCAGGCCACCAAGGACGCCGGTCGTATCGCCGGTCTGGACGTCAAGCGCATCATCAACGAGCCGACCGCGGCTGCGCTGGCCTACGGCCTGGACAAGGCCAAGGGCGACCACACCATCATCGTGTATGACCTGGGTGGCGGTACCTTCGACGTTTCCGTGATCGAAATCGCCGAAGTCGATGGCGAGCACCAGTTCGAAGTGCTGGCCACCAACGGCGACACCTTCCTGGGCGGTGAAGACTTCGACCTGCGCCTGATCGACTACCTCGTTGAAGAGTTCAAGAAAGAGTCGGGCATGGACCTGAAGGGCGACCCGTTGGCCATGCAGCGCCTGAAGGAAGCTGCCGAGAAGGCCAAGATCGAGCTGTCCTCGACCCAGCAGACCGACGTCAACCTGCCGTACGTCACCGCTGACGCCAGCGGCCCGAAACACCTGAACGTCAAGGTTTCCCGCGCCAAGCTGGAGTCCCTGGTGGAAGACCTGGTCACCCGCACCATCGAGCCGTGCCGCGTTGCGCTGAAAGACGCAGGCCTGGACGTCTCGAAGATCGACGAAGTGATCCTGGTCGGCGGCCAGACCCGTATGCCGCTGGTGCAGAAGACCGTTGCCGAGTTCTTCGGCAAGGAAGCGCGCAAGGACGTCAACCCGGACGAAGCCGTTGCCATGGGTGCTGCCATCCAGGGCGCCGTTCTGGCCGGCGACGTGAAGGACGTGCTGCTGCTCGACGTCACCCCGCTGACCCTGGGTATCGAAACCCTCGGTGGCGTGATGACCGCGCTGATCGACAAGAACACCACCATCCCGACCAAGAAGTCGCAGGTGTTCTCCACCGCCGATGACAACCAGGGCGCGGTGACCATCCACGTGCTGCAGGGCGAGCGCAAGCAAGCCGCGCAGAACAAGTCGCTGGGCAAGTTCGACCTGGCCGACATTCCGCCGGCTCCGCGCGGTGTGCCGCAGATCGAAGTGACCTTCGACATCGACGCCAACGGCATCCTGCACGTCGGCGCCAAAGACAAGGCTACCGGCAAGCAGCAGTCCATCGTGATCAAGGCTTCCTCCGGCCTGTCCGAGGACGAGATCGCGCAGATGGTGCGTGACGCCGAGGCGAACGCCGAGGAAGACCGCAAGTTCGAGGAGCTGGCCGCTGCCCGCAACCAGGGTGATGCGCTGGTCCATGCGACTCGCAAGATGGTCACCGAGGCTGGCGACAAGGCCACCGCCGAGGAGAAAGCTGCCATCGAGAAAGCGCTGGGCGAGCTGGAAGTTGCCGTGAAGGGCGACGACAAGGCCGAGATCGAAGCGAAGATGAACGCGCTGTCCCAGGCGTCCACCCCGCTGGCGCAGAAGATGTACGCCGAACAGCCGCAGCCGGGCGCTGCCGCTCAGGGCGAGGCCGCTGACGACAAGGCTGGCGACGATGTCGTCGATGCCGAGTTCGAAGAGGTCAAGGAGAACAAGTAAGCCGCGTGCTTGCTTCCGCTCCGGCGCACCGACCAGCGTGTCGGTGCGCATGAAACGTCACGCGGGGGCTTGCTCCCGCGTTGGCGTGTCTGGGGGAGAGGTTTTCAAGGTGCAAAGAATTTATGGCCAAACGTGATTTTTACGAGGTACTGGGTGTCGAGCGTGGCGCCAGCGAGTCGGACCTGAAGAAGGCCTATCGTCGGCTTGCCATGAAGTACCACCCGGACCGCAACCCCGGCGACAAGGAAGCCGAGGACAAATTCAAGGAGGCCAACGAGGCGTACGAGGTCCTGTCCGACGCCAGCAAGCGCGCGGCCTACGATCAGTACGGCCATGCCGGCGTCGACCCGCAGATGGGTGGCGGTGGCGCCGGCTTCGGTGGTGCGAGCTTCTCGGACATCTTCGGTGATGTCTTCAGCGACTTCTTCGGCGGTGGCGGCGGTCGTGGCGGCTCCCGTGGCGGCCCGGCGCGTGGCGCCGACCTGCGCTACACCCTCGACCTGGATCTGGAAGACGCGGTTCGCGGTACCACCGTGACTATCCGTGTTCCCACCCTGGTCGGCTGCAAGACCTGCAGCGGAAGCGGCGCCAAGCCCGGCACCACGCCGGTCACCTGTACCACCTGCGGCGGTATCGGCCAGGTGCGTATGCAGCAGGGCTTCTTCTCGGTCCAGCAGACCTGCCCGCGCTGTCACGGCAGCGGCAAGATGATCACCGACCCCTGTGGCTCCTGCCACGGCCAGGGGCGCGTGGAAGAACACAAGACCTTGTCGGTGAAAGTGCCGGCCGGCGTCGATACCGGTGACCGCATCCGTCTGACCGGCGAAGGCGAGGCCGGTGCCCATGGTGGCCCGGCGGGCGACCTGTACGTGGTGGTGAACGTGCGTGAGCACGACATCTTCCAGCGCGACGGCAAGCACCTGTACTGCGAAGTGCCGATCAGTTTCGCCGACGCGGCCCTGGGTGGTGAGCTGGAAGTGCCGACCCTGGATGGTCGCGTGAAGCTGAAGATTCCCGAAGGCACCCAGACCGGCAAGCTGTTCCGCCTGCGCGGCAAGGGTGTTGCCCCGGTGCGTGGTGGCGGTGCCGGCGACCTGATGTGTCGCGTCGTCGTGGAAACCCCGGTCAACCTGGACAAGCGTCAGCGCGAGTTGCTCGAAGAGTTCCGCGGCACCCTGCAGGGCAACTCTTCCCATTCGCCCAAGGCCAGTGGCTGGTTCGAGGGCATGAAGCGCTTCTTCGACGATCTATGATGCAAGGCCCTGGACGATGTGAATCGTCCGGGGCTTTCTAGCTTTGGAGCAGTTTTATATGCGACGTATAGCCGTAATGGGCGCCGCCGGGCGCATGGGCAAGACCCTGATCGAAGCGGTGCAGCAGACCAATGGCAGCGCCGGCCTGACCGCAGCGGTCGATCGTCCGGACAGCACCCTGGTGGGTGCTGATGCGGGCGAGCTGGCGGGCCTGGGGCGCATTGGCGTGCCGCTGTCGGGCGACCTGGTCAAGGTGGTCGACGAGTTCGACGTACTGATCGACTTTACCCACCCGACCGTCACCCTTAAGAACCTGGAAGTCTGCCGCAAGGCCGGCAAGGCCATGGTTATCGGCACCACCGGCTTCACCGTCGAGGAGAAGGCGCTGCTGAGTGATGCGGCCAAGGATATCCCGATCGTCTTTGCCGCCAACTACAGTGTGGGCGTGAATCTCTGCCTGAAGCTGCTCGACACCGCTGCTCGCGTGCTGGGTGATGAGGTGGACATCGAAATCATCGAGGCGCACCACCGTCACAAGGTCGATGCGCCATCCGGTACTGCGCTGCGCATGGGTGAAGTGGTCGCCAATGCGCTGGGGCGTGATCTGGAAAAAGTGGCCGTCTATGGTCGCGAAGGTCAGACCGGAGCTCGTCCGCGCGAGACCATCGGCTTCGCCACCGTGCGTGCCGGCGACGTGGTGGGCGATCACACCGTGCTGTTCGCCGCCGACGGCGAGCGCGTGGAAATCACCCACAAGGCCTCGAGCCGCATGACTTTCGCTCGTGGCGCTGTGCGTGCCGCGCAGTGGCTGGAAGGGCAGGCCAATGGCCTGTACGACATGCAGGACGTGCTTGGCCTTCGCTGAGCACCCGCTTTCGATCTGTTGCGCGTCGTCCGGGCGGCGTTGGATAGGAGCCTCGGGTGCTCATTTAGCACGTGTAAACTCCGTGCCCTCGATTCCTATCCGCCTTGCCCGACTCTAGCTCGCGAGATCGAAAGCTGACGCTGGGTGGCATAGCCGTACGTCGTGCAAAAGGTGGACCATGATGTCGCTTTTCTGTAAACTACAGCTTTAGTGTGTCCACTAAAAGCAGCGCAGCATGATCACATAAAAAGCGGGATGACTTCTTCTGATGTCATCCCGCTTTTTTACAATCTGCGCACGCCCAGCCAGGCTTGAACTACGGGAGGTCTTCTTGACTAAGCCAGCCATACTTGCACTTGCCGACGGCAGCGTTTTTCGCGGTGAAGCCATCGGCGCCGACGGCCAGACCGTCGGAGAGGTGGTGTTCAACACCGCCATGACCGGCTACCAGGAAATCCTCACCGATCCTTCCTACGCCCAACAGATCGTCACCCTGACCTACCCGCACATCGGCAACACCGGCACCACGCCGGAAGACGCCGAGTCGAACAAGGTCTGGGCCGCCGGCCTGATCATTCGCGACCTGCCGCTGCTCTCCAGCAGCTGGCGCGACAAGCAGTCCCTGCCGGACTACCTGAAAGAGAACGGTACCGTTGCCATCGCCGGCATCGATACCCGCCGCCTGACCCGCATCCTGCGCGAGAAGGGTTCGCAGAACGGCTGCATCCTGGCAGGCCCCGACGCCACCGAGGAAAAAGCCCTCGAACTGGCGCGGGGCTTCCCGGGCCTGAAAGGCATGGACCTGGCGAAAGTCGTTTCCTCCACCGAGCGCTACGAGTGGCGTTCCAGCGTGTGGAACCTGGAAACCGACAGCCATCCGGAAATCGCCGCTGCCGACCTGCCGTACCACGTGGTTGCCTACGATTTCGGCGTGAAGCTGAACATCCTGCGCATGCTGGTAGCCCGCGGCTGCCGCCTGACCGTCGTGCCGGCACAGACCCCGGCCAGCGAAGTGCTCGCCCTGAATCCGGACGGCATCTTCCTCTCCAACGGTCCTGGCGACCCCGAGCCGTGCGATTACGCCATCCAGGCTATCCGCGAGTTCCTCGACACCGAGATCCCGGTGTTCGGTATCTGCCTCGGCCACCAACTGCTGGCCCTGGCTTCCGGCGCCAAGACCCTGAAAATGGGCCACGGCCACCACGGTGCCAACCACCCGGTGCAGGACCTGGATTCGGGCGTGGTGATGATCACCAGCCAGAACCACGGTTTCGCCGTGGACGAGGCGAGCATGCCGGCCAACCTGCGCGCTACCCACAAGTCGTTGTTCGACGGCACCCTGCAGGGTATCGAGCGCACCGACAAGGTAGCCTTCAGCTTCCAGGGTCACCCGGAAGCCAGCCCTGGTCCGCACGACGTCGCTCCGCTGTTCGACCGCTTCATCGCGGCGATGGCCGAGCGCCGCTGAGTCCGGCCTGGTGCGAACTAGACGGAAGAGGTAGAAGAAGATGATGCCGACCCTGGGAATCACCGACCTCTGGACCTACGTCCTGGGTACGTTGTTCATCGTCCTGCTGCCGGGGCCGAACTCGCTGTTCGTCCTCGCCACCGCCGCCCAGCGCGGCGTGGCCTCGGGCTATCGGGCGGCGAGTGCGGTGTTCCTGGGTGATGCGATCCTGATGTTCCTGTCGGCGCTGGGTATCGCCTCGGTGCTCAAGGCCGAGCCGATGCTGTTTCTGGGTCTGAAGTACGTCGGCGCCGCCTACCTCTTCTACCTGGGGATCGGCATGCTCCGCGGTGGCTGGCAGAAGCTGCGCCACCCGCTGGAAGCGGCCGCCGCGCCGGCCAAGGAAGTGGACGTCAACCAGCCGTTCCGCAAGGCGCTGCTGCTGAGCCTGTCCAACCCCAAGGCGATCCTTTTCTTCATCTCCTTCTTCATCCAGTTCGTCGACCCGGGTTACGCCTACCCCGGCCTGTCGTTCCTGGTGCTGGGCACGATCCTCGAGATCATCAGCGCCCTGTACCTGAGTTTCCTGATTTTCTCCGGTGTGCGTCTGGCGGCCTGGTTCCGTCGGCGGCAACGGTTGGCTGCCGGCGCCTCGAGTGGCGTCGGCGCCCTGTTCGTCGGCTTTGGCGTGAAGCTGGCCAGCGCAACCCTTTCCTGAATATTGCAACGAGAGTCCCATGCCCAAGCGTACAGACATCAAGAGCATCCTGATCCTCGGCGCCGGCCCGATCGTCATCGGCCAGGCCTGCGAGTTCGACTACTCCGGCGCGCAGGCCTGCAAGGCCCTGAAGGAAGAAGGCTTCCGTGTCATCCTGGTGAACTCCAACCCGGCCACCATCATGACCGACCCGGCCATGGCCGACGCCACCTACATCGAGCCGATCAAGTGGCAGACCGTCGCCAAGATCATCGAGAAGGAGCGCCCTGACGCGCTGCTGCCGACCATGGGCGGCCAGACCGCTCTGAACTGCGCCCTGGACCTGGAGCGCCATGGCGTGCTCGAGCAGTTCGGCGTGGAAATGATCGGTGCCAACGCCGACACCATCGACAAGGCCGAAGACCGTTCGCGCTTCGACAAGGCCATGCGTGACATTGGCCTGGCCTGTCCGCGCTCGGGCATCGCCCATAGCATGGAAGAAGCCTATGGTGTGCTGGAGAAGGTCGGCTTCCCCTGCATCATCCGTCCGTCCTTCACCATGGGCGGCACCGGTGGCGGCATCGCCTACAACCGCGAAGAGTTCGAAGAAATCTGCGCCCGTGGTCTGGACCTGTCGCCGACCAACGAGCTGCTGATCGACGAATCGCTGATCGGCTGGAAGGAATACGAGATGGAGGTTGTCCGCGACAAGAAGGACAACTGCATCATCGTCTGCTCCATCGAGAACTTCGACCCGATGGGCGTGCACACCGGTGACTCCATCACCGTGGCACCGGCGCAGACCCTGACCGACAAGGAATACCAGATCATGCGCAACGCCTCCCTGGCGGTGCTGCGTGAGATCGGCGTGGAAACTGGCGGCTCGAACGTGCAGTTCGGCATCTGCCCGAACACCGGCCGCATGGTCGTGATCGAGATGAACCCGCGCGTAT
The DNA here is from genome assembly GCF_029203285.1 of Pseudomonas sp. PSE14. Classification (NCBI taxonomy): domain Bacteria; kingdom Pseudomonadati; phylum Pseudomonadota; class Gammaproteobacteria; order Pseudomonadales; family Pseudomonadaceae; genus Pseudomonas; species Pseudomonas sp. PSE14. The sequence goes on along the minus strand of NZ_CP115669.1, from coordinate 5,032,410 downwards.
CGCGTTCCTCGGCGCTGGCTTCCAAGGCCACCGGCTTCCCGATCGCCAAGATCGCCGCCAAGCTGGCTGTCGGCTACACCCTCGACGAGCTGCAGAACGACATCACCGGCGGCCGCACCCCGGCGTCCTTCGAGCCGGCGATCGACTACGTCGTCACCAAGATCCCGCGTTTCGCCTTCGAGAAATTCCCGAAAGCCGACGCCCGCCTGACCACCCAGATGAAATCCGTGGGTGAAGTCATGGCCATCGGCCGCACCTTCCAGGAATCCGTGCAGAAAGCCCTGCGCGGCCTGGAAGTCGGCGCCACCGGTTTCGATCCGAAGCTGGACCTGCACGATCCGGAAGCTGAGAGCATCCTCAAGCGCGAGCTGACCGTGCCCAACGCCGACCGCATCTGGTACGTCGCCGACGCCTTCCGCGCCGGCAAGAGCATCGCCGAAGTCTTCGACCTGACTCGCATCGACGAGTGGTTCCTGGTGCAGATCGAAGACCTGGTCAAGGACGAAGAGCGCGTGAAGACCTTGGGTCTCTCCGCCATCGACCGTGACCTGATGTACAAGCTCAAGCGCAAGGGGTTCTCCGACGCTCGTCTGGCCAAGCTGCTCGGCGTGACCGAGAAGAACCTGCGCAGCCATCGCCAGAAGCTCAAGGTGCTGCCGGTGTACAAGCGCGTGGATACCTGCGCCGCCGAGTTCGCCACCGACACCGCCTACATGTACTCGACCTACGAGGAAGAGTGCGAAGCCAATCCGTCGACTCGCGACAAGATCATGATCCTGGGTGGCGGTCCGAACCGCATCGGCCAGGGCATCGAGTTCGACTACTGCTGTGTGCATGCCGCGCTGGCCATGCGTGAAGACGGTTACGAGACCATCATGGTCAACTGCAACCCTGAAACTGTCTCCACCGACTACGACACGTCCGACCGTCTGTACTTCGAGCCGGTAACCCTGGAAGACGTGCTGGAAATCGTCCGCGTCGAGCAGCCCAAGGGCGTCATCGTGCAGTACGGCGGCCAGACTCCGCTGAAACTCTGCCGCGCCCTGGAAGAGGCCGGTGTGCCGATCATCGGCACCAGCCCGGACGCCATCGACCGCGCCGAAGACCGCGAGCGCTTCCAGCAGATGGTCCAGCGCCTGAACCTGCGCCAGCCGGCCAACGCCACCGCGCGCAGCGAAGACCAGGCCCTGGAACTGTCGAAGAACATCGGCTACCCGATGGTGGTGCGCCCGTCCTACGTGCTGGGCGGCCGCGCAATGGAAATCGTCTACCAGGAAGAAGAGCTCAAGCGCTACATGCGCGAAGCCGTGAAGGTTTCCAACGACAGCCCGGTGCTGCTGGATCGCTTCCTGAACTGCGCCATCGAAGTCGACATCGATGCCGTATGCGATGGCGAGACCGTGGTGATCGGCGCGATCATGCAGCACATCGAACAGGCCGGCGTGCACTCCGGCGACTCCGCTTGCTCGCTGCCGCCGTACTCGCTGCCCGAGCACATCCAGAACGAGATCCGCGAGCAGGTCAAGAAGATGGCCCTGGAACTCGGCGTGGTCGGTCTGATGAACGTGCAGATGGCCGTGCAGGGCGAGGATATCTACGTGATCGAGGTGAACCCGCGCGCGTCCCGTACCGTGCCGTTCGTCTCCAAGTGCATCGGCGAATCCCTGGCCAAGGTCGCGGCCCGCGTCATGGCTGGCAAGTCCCTGGCCGAAGTCGGCTTCACCGAAGAGGTGATCCCGCCGTACTATAGCGTCAAGGAAGCGGTGTTCCCGTTCGCCAAGTTCCCCGGCGTCGACCCGATCCTCGGCCCAGAGATGAAATCCACTGGCGAGGTGATGGGTGTCGGCGACAGCTTCGGTGAGGCATTCGCCAAGGCCCAGCTGGGCGCCAGCGAAATCCTGCCGAATGCCGGTTGCGCCTTCATCAGCGTCCGCGATGACGACAAGCAGCAGGCCGTCCAGGTCGCTCGCGATCTGATTGCGCTGGGCTTCGAGGTTGTCGCGACTGCCGGTACCGCCAAGGGCATCGAAGCCGCCGGTCTGCCGGTGCGCCGCGTGAACAAGGTGACCGAGGGCCGTCCGCACGTGGTCGACATGATCAAGAATGACGAAGTCACCCTGATCATCAACACCACCGAAGGTCGCCAGTCCATCGCTGACTCGTACTCCATCCGTCGTAACGCCCTGCAGCACAAGATCTACTGCACCACCACCATCGCGGCGGGTCAGGCGATCTGTGAGGCGCTCAAGTTCGGTCCCGAGAAGACCGTTCGCCGACTGCAGGATCTCCATGCAGGAATCAACGCATGAGCAAATTTCCAATGACCGTCCAGGGCGCTCGCGCCCTGGAAGAAGAACTGAAACACCTGAAGACCGTTCTGCGCCCGCAGATCACCCAGGCCATCGCCGAAGCGCGTGAGCTGGGCGACCTGAAGGAAAACGCCGAGTACCACGCCGCCCGTGAACAGCAGGGCATGTCCGAGGCTCGCATCCGCGACATCGAGGCCAAGCTGTCCAACGCGCAGATCATCGACGTGACCACCATTCCGCACACTGGCAAGGTGATCTTCGGTACCACCGTGGATATCGCCAACGTCGAGACCGATGAGACCGTGACCTACCAGATCGTCGGCGACGACGAGGCTGACATCAAGAACAGCAAAATCTCGGTCAACTCGCCGATCGCCCGTGCGCTGATCGGCAAGACCGAAGGCGACGCCGTACTGGTGAAGACTCCGGGTGGCGACGTCGAGTACGAGATCGTTGAAGTCCGCCACGCCTGATCGGCAAAGTCCAAGCGCAGGCACCATCAGTTGGCTGCTGGCCCAGACATTCTGGGTCGGCGGCCTTTGGCTGCTTCAGTTCGTGATGCTGCCGGCGCTGGGCAAGATCGGCCTGGCGCCGCTGCTGGTGGATGCGGTGGCGCAGGCCCTGAAGCCGTTGCTGCTGGGTTTCGCCGGTTTCTGCGCGCTGCTCCAGGCCCTGGTGCTCTGGCAGGCGCGCGGATTCGCCGCCTTCACGCGCGAGATGCGTGGGCAGTTGTTGCTCAGCGTGCTGGTGATGACGGTGGCGTATTTCGGCGTACGCCAGGTTGCGCCTGACGCTGAGCGCTGGCTGCTGTTCAACTACCTGGTGGTGGCGCTCTGCGGGTTGCTGCTGGTGCTGCAGCCGGCGCCGGGGCGGGACGAGCGGAGTTGACGCTGCGGAGCCTTGCCGGCTCCGCGCTGCCGGGCTTGACTGTCAGAGACCGCTGTAGCGGCTGATGTTTGACAGGTTCTTGTTCGGCTTGGGATTGCGGCGATAGATCAGCGCCATCTTGCCGATGACCTGGATCAGTTCGCAGCTGCCGTTCTGGCAGAGTTCGTCGATCAGCGCGCGACGGTCGTCGCGTTCGGCGATGCGGAATTGCACCTTGATCAATTCATGATCGTTGAGCGCACGCTCAAGCTCGGCCATCACGCCTTCCGACAGACCGTTTTCAGCAACGGTCAATACGGGTTTCAGGTGATGCCCGATAGATTTGAACTGCTTTTTCTGCTCCTGAGAGAGCGCCATAATCTGACCCCTGGGAAAAAAGGCGGATATTCTACCCGAGTTTCGGTTATACCGGGATGCCGCTCAGACGAGGTAATACGTGGCCCGTTCCAAGACTAGCCATCGCTGGCTGAAAGAACATTTCGACGATCCGTACGTGAAGATGGCACAGCGCGACGGTTATCGCTCGCGCGCCAGCTACAAGCTGCTGGAAATCCAGGAGAAGGATCGCATCCTGCGTCCAGGCATGACCGTGGTCGACCTCGGCGCGGCGCCAGGCGGCTGGTCCCAGGTCACCAGCCGGGTGATCGGCGACAAGGGCATCCTGATCGCCTCGGACATCCTGCCGATGGACAGCATCCCGGATGTCACCTTCATCCAGGGTGACTTCACCGAGGACGAGGTTTTTGCCAATTTGCTCCAGGCTATCGGGGAAAATCCGGTAGACCTTGTGATTTCGGATATGGCCCCCAATATGAGTGGACTGCCCGCCGTGGACATGCCGCGCGCCATGTTCCTCTGCGAGCTGGCCCTGGATCTCTGCACTCGTGTGCTGCGTCCGGGGGGCGATTTCCTGATCAAGATTTTCCAGGGTGAGGGTTTCGACGCTTACCACAAGCAGGTTCGCGAGAACTTCGAGAAGGTGCAGATGCGTAAACCACTGTCGTCCCGCGATCGTTCGCGGGAGCAGTATCTGCTCGCACGAGGCTTTCGCGGCGCCTAGACTGGAATGATTGTGCCGGCTATTGGTCTATAGCCCGCAGCTTTTGCTTGTGCCGGCGTAAGCCGGGGTTCATAAAGGGTTACAGACGACGCCTGCCTGGGGTGGGAGTTGTGTAGTAATTTTGGCCGGAAGGAGTCTGGCCGTCGTGCGAAGCGGTTTCCAGGGCGGAGCCGGCTTCAGAGGGTAGTCAATTGAACGACATGGCAAAGAACCTGATCCTGTGGCTGATCATCGCGGCGGTACTCGTCACCGTGATGAACAACTTCTCCAGCCCGAGCGAGCCGCAGACGCTCAATTACTCGGACTTCATCCAACAGGTGAAGGACGGCAAGGTCGAGCGCGTAACCGTCGACGGTTACGTCATCACTGGCAAGCGCCAGGATGGTGACACCTTCAAGACCATCCGCCCGGCGATCCAGGACAACGGCCTGATCGGCGACCTGGTCAACAACAACGTGGTTGTCGAGGGTAAGCAGCCCGAGCAGCAGAGCATCTGGACCCAGTTGCTGGTCGCCAGCTTCCCGATCCTGGTGATCATCGCCGTCTTCATGTTCTTCATGCGGCAGATGCAGGGCGGCGGTGGCGGCCGCGGCGGCCCGATGAGCTTCGGCAAGAGCAAGGCGCGCCTGCTGTCGGAAGACCAGGTGAAGACCACCTTTGCTGACGTTGCCGGTTGCGACGAGGCCAAGGAAGAGGTCAGCGAGCTGGTGGAATTCCTTCGCGATCCGGGCAAGTTCCAGCGCCTGGGTGGCCGCATCCCGCGCGGTGTGCTGATGGTCGGCCCGCCCGGCACCGGTAAGACTCTGCTCGCCAAGGCGATCGCCGGCGAAGCCAAGGTGCCGTTCTTCACCATTTCCGGTTCGGACTTCGTGGAAATGTTCGTCGGCGTGGGCGCCTCGCGCGTTCGCGACATGTTCGACCAGGCCAAGAAGCACGCGCCCTGCATTATCTTCATCGACGAGATCGACGCCGTCGGCCGTCATCGTGGCGCCGGCCTGGGCGGCGGTCACGACGAGCGCGAACAGACCCTCAACCAGTTGCTGGTGGAGATGGACGGCTTCGAGATGAATGACGGCATCATCGTCATCGCCGCGACCAACCGTCCGGACGTACTCGACCCTGCGCTGCTGCGTCCGGGCCGCTTCGACCGCCAGGTGGTGGTCGGTCTGCCGGACATCCGTGGTCGCGAGCAGATTCTGAAAGTGCACATGCGCAAGGTCCCGCTGGGCGACAACGTCGATCCGGCCGTGATTGCGCGCGGTACCCCGGGCTTCTCCGGTGCCGACCTGGCCAACCTGGTCAACGAGGCTTCGCTGTTCGCCGCTCGCGCCAACAAGCGCATCGTCGACATGCGCGAGTTCGAGCTGGCCAAGGATAAGATCATGATGGGCGCTGAGCGCAAGACCATGGTCATGTCCGAGAAGGAGAAGAAGAACACCGCGTTCCACGAAGCCGGCCACGCTATCGTCGGCCGCCTGGTTCCGGAACACGATCCGGTCTACAAGGTTTCCATCATCCCGCGCGGCCGGGCCCTGGGCGTGACCATGTTCCTGCCGGAAGAGGATCGCTACAGCCTGTCCAAGCGTGCCCTGGAAAGCCAGATCTGCTCGCTGTTCGGTGGCCGTATCGCCGAAGAGATGACCCTGGGCTTCGAAGGCGTCACCACGGGTGCCTCCAACGACATCATGCGGGCCACCCAGCTGGCGCGGAACATGGTGACCAAGTGGGGCCTGTCGGAAAAACTCGGTCCGCTGATGTACGCGGAAGAAGAGGGTGAGGTCTTCCTCGGTCGCAGCGCCGGTAGCCAGCACGCTAACGTCTCCGGCGAGACCGCCAAGATGATCGACCAGGAAGTGCGCCGCATCATCGACGACTGCTACGGCACCGCCAAGCGTCTGCTGGAGGAGAACCGCGACAAGCTCGACATGATGGCTGACGCGCTGATGAAATATGAAACCATCGACGCCGATCAGATCGACGACATCATGGCCGGCCGCACTCCGCGCGAGCCGCGCGATTGGCAGGGCGGCAACTCCGGCTCCTCCGGCAATGCTGCTTCGCCGCGCGACGAAGGACGCCAGGAAAACCCGATTGGCGGGCCCGCTGGCGAACACTGAGAGCACTGAATGAGTTCGTTGTACCACCCGACCCGGTTGCCTTGCGGCAACCGGGTTCTTGATTTAAGTCGCCCGCACGTCATGGGCATCCTCAACGTCACCCCTGATTCCTTCTCCGACGGCGGCCGTTTCAATCGGCTGGATGTGGCGCTGCGCCATGCGGCGGAGATGGTCGAGGCGGGTGCCACGCTGATCGATGTCGGCGGTGAATCGACCCGACCGGGCGCGCGCGTCGTTTCGCCAACCGAAGAGCTGGAGCGCGTGGCGCCGGTGGTCGAGGCCATCGCTCGCGAGCTGGATGTGGTGATTTCGGTGGACACTTCGACCCCGGCGGTGATGCGCGAAACCGCGCGGCTGGGGGCTGGGTTGATCAATGACGTGCGTTCGCTGCAGCGCGATGGCGCGCTGGATGCCGCGGTCGATAGCGGTCTGCCGGTCTGCCTGATGCACATGCGCGGCGAGCCGGGGAATATGCAGGACGATCCGCGCTACCCGGACATCCTTAAGGAGGTTTTGGGCTTCCTCGAGGAGCGTATCGCGGCGTGCGAAGCGGTGGGCATTGCCCGGGAGCGGATCATCGTCGATCCCGGCTTCGGTTTTGCCAAGACTCAGAATCACAACCTCAGCCTGTTCCGGCAGATGGAGCGAGTGATGGAGTTGGGCTGCCCAATGCTGGTCGGGGTATCCCGCAAGAGCATGGTCGGTCGCGCGCTGGGCCGAGAGGTCGATGGGCGTCTCTATGGGAGCCTGGCGCTGGCAGCTCTGGCGGTGGCCAAGGGTGCCAGCATTATCCGTGTCCATGATGTCGCCGAGACCGTGGACGTGGTTCGGATGATTCACGCAGTAGAAAGTGCAAGAGAAGAGGGGATGCCCGCATGAGCAGGAAGTATTTCGGCACCGATGGTATTCGCGGCCGTGTAGGCACGCCGCCGATCACGCCGGACTTCGTGCTCAAACTGGGTTGGGCCGTCGGCATGGCGTTCCGTCAGCAGGGCAAGTGTCGTGTGCTGGTGGGCAAGGACACCCGGATTTCCGGCTACATGTTCGAATCCGCCCTGGAAGCGGGGCTGTCCGCGGCTGGCGCCGATGTGATGTTGCTTGGCCCGATGCCAACCCCGGGCATCGCTTATCTGACTCGCACCTTCCATGCCGAAGCCGGTATCGTCATCAGTGCCTCGCACAATCCGCATGACGATAACGGCATCAAGTTCTTCTCCGGTCACGGCACCAAGCTGCCCGATGAGGTCGAACTGGTTATCGAGGAACTGCTCGATACCCCAATGACCGTGGTCGAGTCGGCCCGCTTGGGGAAAGTGTCGCGCATCAACGACGCGGCGGGCCGCTACATCGAGTTCTGCAAGAGCAGTGTGCCGTCGAACACTGACTTCGCCGGGCTGCGTATCGTGGTCGATTGTGCCCATGGGGCGACCTACAAGATCGCCCCGAGCGTGTTCCGTGAGCTGGGTGCCGAGGTGTCGGTGATCGGCGTGCAACCGAACGGCTTGAACATCAATGAAAACTGCGGCTCGACCCATATGGAGGCGCTGCAGGCTGCCGTGCTGGCCGAGCAAGCCGACATAGGGATCGCCTTCGATGGCGATGGCGACCGAGTGATGATGGTGGATCACACCGGTGCGGTGGTCGATGGTGACGAGATTATCTTCCTCATCGCCCGCGACCTGCTCGATCGCGGCAAGCTGCATGGCGGCGTGGTGGGGACGTTGATGAGTAACCTGGGGCTGGAGCTGGCATTGCAGGACCTGAGCATCCCGTTCGTGCGCGCCAAGGTCGGCGACCGTTATGTGATGTCCGAATTGCAGGCGCGTAACTGGCAGTTGGGCGGCGAGAACTCCGGTCATGTCGTATGCTGCCAGCATACGACCACCGGTGATGCAATCATTGCGGCATTACAGGTGCTGATGGCGCTGAAAACGCGTGGGCAGAATCTGGCCGAGGCGCGCATGGGCATCCGCAAGTGTCCGCAGGTGCTGATCAACGTGCGCTTTGCCGGCGGTGACGTGGACCCGCTGGAACACCCTGCAGTCAAGGAGGCCTGTGCCAAGGTCACCGATGAAATGGCGGGCCGTGGCCGAGTTCTTTTGCGCAAGTCCGGTACCGAGCCGTTGGTTCGGGTGATGGTCGAGGGTGACGAAGAGACTCGGGTGCGAGCTTATGCCGAGCAGCTGGCGAAAGTCGTAACCGAGGTATGTGCTTGATTTCTCTTGTCAGTTCTAAATCTGTCGAGTAATATCTGCGCCCACTTTGCTCAGCGAGGTACAGCATGCGTCGACCCCTGGTGGCCGGTAATTGGAAAATGCACGGTACCCGCTCCAGTGTAACGGAGCTGATCAAAGGCCTGCGGCAACTGGCTCTTCCTACGGGTGTCGACGTGGCGGTGTTTCCGCCCTGTCTGTACATCAACCAGGTCAAGCATGGTCTGGAAGGTAAGGCGATTGCCGTCGGTGCGCAGAATTGCGCGGTTGAACCCATGCAGGGTGCCCTTACGGGCGAGGTCGCAGCCAGTCAGCTGGCGGATGCGAGCTGCTCCCTGGTGCTGGTTGGCCACTCCGAGCGTCGCCTGATTCTGGGTGAAAGCGATGGCGTGATCAGTCGCAAGTTTGCAGCGGTTCAGTCGTGCGGCCTGGTTCCGGTGTTGTGCGTGGGTGAGACCCGCGAGCAGCGCGAGGCGGGCAAGACTTTGGAAGTCGTCGGGCGCCAGTTGGGCTCGGTGATCGAAGATTTGGGCGTCGGGGCGTTTTCCCGCGCCGTTGTGGCTTACGAGCCGGTGTGGGCGATTGGGACGGGGCTGACAGCTTCTCCCGAGGAAGCCCAGGAAGTGCACGCGGCGATCCGTGCGCAGCTCTCGGCGGAAAACGCTGAAGTGGCCCGCGGTCTTCGTCTCCTGTACGGCGGCAGCGTCAAGGCAGCCAATGCTGTCGAGCTGTTCGGAATGCCGGATATCGATGGGGGGCTCATTGGTGGGGCCTCCCTGAATGCGGATGAGTTCGGTGCGATCTGTCGCGCCGCAGGAAGCTGAAGATGCTGGAAACAGTTGTAATCGTGATTCACCTGCTGATGGCGCTGGGTCTGGTTGTGCTGGTCCTGCTTCAGCATGGCAAGGGTGCCGACGCTGGTGCGTCGTTTGGTGCGGGTGCTTCGGCCACCGTTTTCGGTAGCCAAGGTTCTGCTACCTTCCTGAGCCGTTTTACTGCTATACTTGCTGCGGTTTTTTTCATTACTAGCTTGGGTTTAGCGTATTTTGCTAAAGAAAAAGCTGATATGATTCGTCATGCCGGCCTTCCTGATCCGGTAGTGATGGAGCAAAAGCAGGAAAAGGCTCCGGCAGCTAACGATGTGCCGGGTTCGCAAGAGCAGCAACAAGCTCCTGCGACCGGTAACAGCGATGTTCCGGCAGCTCCTGAGCAGAAGTAAGCAGGCAAGAGTTTTTGCCGAGGTGGTGGAATTGGTAGACACGCTACCTTGAGGTGGTAGTGGCCATAGGCTGTAGGGGTTCGAGTCCCCTCCTCGGTACCATATGCGAAAGGCCCGCTGTGCGGGCCTTTTCGTTCCGGAGTTTCGGTTGACCTTCAAGGGGCTCAACCGTATAATTTCGCACCAGCTTTGACGCGGGATGGAGCAGTCTGGTAGCTCGTCGGGCTCATAACCCGAAGGTCGTAGGTTCAAATCCTGCTCCCGCAACCAGTTTGGCAGAGCCCCTTTTCAGGGGCTTTTTGCTAGCTGGACAGTCCGTGCCGCCAGGTCAGGGCGGTCCTTAAGGGATGGGCGTTTCGCCCATTTTTTATTTCTACAGCATACGCGAGGCGATCAGGTGTCGAGCAAGCTAGAACAGTTGCAGGCCTTGTTGGCCCCTGTAGTAGAAGCGCTCGGCTATGAGTGCTGGGGCCTGGAGTTCATTTCCCAAGGTCGCCATTCCCTGCTTCGGGTCTATATCGACCGTCCGGAAGGCATCCTGATCGATGACTGCGAGATCGTCAGTCGTCAGGTCAGTGGCATCCTGGATGTGGAAGATCCGATCAGTGGTGAGTACACCTTGGAAGTGTCGTCGCCCGGCATGGATCGGCCTCTCTTTACGCTTGACCAGTTCGCCCGCTACGTCGGCGAACAGGTAAAGATCAAGCTGCGCACGCCCTTCGAACGGCGGCGCAATTTCCAGGGCATTCTCCGTGGTGTGGAGGAGCAGGATGTGGTGGTCCTGGTGGACGACCATGAATACCTGCTGCCGGTCGACTCGATCGACAAGGCCAACATCATTCCCCGATTTGAGTGAGCCGCCACAGCGCGGATTCCAATGGATTGAAAGGCGAGGCGTACGATGAGCAAAGAAGTACTGCTGGTTGTTGAGTCGGTATCCAACGAAAAGGGTGTACCGCCTGGCGTGATTTTCGAAGCGCTGGAACTGGCCCTGGCGACCGCGACCAAAAAGCGTTTCGAGGACGAGGTTGACCTGCGCGTGGAAATCAACCGCGCCAACGGCAACTACGAGACCTTCCGTCGCTGGACCATCGTCGAGGACGAGGACTACTCCAATCCGGCATCGGAACTGACCGTCGAAGACGTGCAGGAAGAGCACCCCGGCATGAAGGCCGGCGAGGTCATTGAAGAGAAGATCGAATCCATCGAGTTCGGCCGTATCGCCGCACAGACCGCCAAGCAGGTCATCGTGCAGAAGGTTCGCGAAGCCGAGCGCGCTCAGGTGGTCGACGCCTACCGCGAGAAGGTCAACGAGATCATTTCTGGCACCGTCAAGAAGGTCACCCGCGACAACGTGATCGTCGATCTGGGCAACAACGCCGAAGCGCTGCTCGCCCGCGACCAGATCATCCCGCGTGAAACCTTCCGCGTTGGCACACGTGTGCGTGCCCTGCTCAAGGAAATCCGCAGCGAGAACCGTGGTCCGCAACTGGTCCTGTCGCGTACCGCGCCGGAAATGCTGATCGAGCTGTTCCGCATCGAAGTACCGGAAATCGCCGAGCAACTGATCGACGTGATGGCCGCCGCCCGTGATCCGGGTTCGCGCGCCAAGATCGCCGTTCGCTCCAAGGACAAGCGTATCGACCCGCAGGGTGCCTGCATCGGTATGCGTGGTTCCCGCGTCCAGGCCGTTTCCGGCGAACTGGGCGGCGAGCGTGTGGACATCGTCCTGTGGGACGACAACCCCGCGCAGTTCGTGATCAACGCCATGGCTCCGGCCGAAGTGGCGGCGATCATCGTCGACGAAGATACCCACACCATGGATATCGCCGTTGCCGAAGATAACCTGGCACAGGCCATTGGCCGCAGTGGCCAGAACGTACGTCTGGCCAGCCAGCTCACCGGCTGGACCCTGAACGTGATGACCGAGGCCGATATCCAGGCCAAGCAGCAGGCTGAAACTGGCGACATCCTGCAACGTTTCGTCGACGAGCTGGATGTCGACGAGGAACTGGCCCAGGTGCTGGTGGAAGAAGGTTTCACCACCCTGGAAGAAATCGCCTACGTACCGATGGAAGAGATGCTCAGCATCGACGGCTTCGACGAGGACATCGTCAACGAGCTGCGCTCGCGAGCCAAGGACCGCCTGCTGACCAAAGCCATCGCCACTGAAGAGAAACTCGCCGACGCACAACCTGCCGAAGACCTGCTCAGCCTCGATGGCATGACCAAAGAGCTGGCCGTGGACCTGGCGCTGCGTGGCGTAACCACCCGTGAAGATCTTGCCGAGCAATCCATTGACGATCTGCTCGACATCGACGGCATGGACGAAGAGCGTGCCGGCAAGTTGATCATGGCCGCCCGGGCCCATTGGTTCGAGTAAGCATTCGCGGCCTGAGGAGAGAAGTGCATGACGCAAGTCACGGTGAAAGAACTGGCCAAGACGGTCGATACGCCGGTGGAGCGCCTGCTGCAGCAGATGCGCGAAGCGGGTCTGCCCCATAACAACGCCGAGCAGGTGGTGACCGACAGCGAGAAGCAAGCGCTGCTGGCCCACCTGAAGGGCAGCCATGGTGAGCGCGCGGAAGAGCCGCGCAAGATCACCCTGCAACGTAAGACCACTTCGACCTTGAAAGTCGCTGGCAGCAAGACCGTCAGCGTCGAGGTCCGCAAGAAGAAAACCTACGTCAAGCGTGACCCCGCAGAGCTCGAGGCCGAGCGTCAGCGTGAGCTGGAAGAGCAGCGCGCCGCGGAAGAGGCGGCGCGCCTGAAGGCTGAGGAAGACGCCCGTCAGCGCGCCGCCGAAGAGGAAGCTCGCCGTCAGGCCGAGGCTGCCCGTCAGGCCGCTGAAACTACTGCTGCGGTTGCCGCTCAGCCGGCTACCGCAGAAGCTCCGCGCGCCGCCGCACCGGCAGTTGCTCCGGCTGCTGCCGCTGCAGCAGCCCCGGCTCCGGCCGCGGATGACCGCAAGAAGGAAGAGCCGCGTCGTGCGCCCAAGCGCGAAGACGAGGACGAGCGCCGTGATCGCAAGCATGCCCAGCATCGCCCGTCGATCAAGGAAAAGGAAAAGACCAGCGCTCCGCGTGTCGTCCGTGCAGGCGTAGACGACGAAGACAGTTTCGGTCGTCGCGGCGGTGGTCGTGGCAAGGCCAAGCTCAAGAAGCGTAACCAGCACGGGTTCCAGAGCCCGACAGGACCGATTGTGCGCGAAGTCAGTATCGGCGAGACCATTACCGTGGCTGAGCTCGCTCAGCAGATGGCGGTCAAGGGTGCCGATGTCGTCAAGTTCATGTTCAAGATGGGCAGCCCGGTCACCATCAACCAGGTGCTCGATCAGGAAACTGCCCAACTGGTAGCCGAAGAGTTCGGCCACAAGGTCAAGCTGGTCAGCGAGAACGCGCTGGAAGAACAGCTGGCCGAGTCGCTGAAGTTCGAAGGCGAGGCCGTACCGCGTGCGCCGGTGGTGACCGTGATGGGTCACGTCGACCACGGCAAGACCTCGCTGCTCGACTACATCCGTCGTGCCAAGGTGGCGGCGGGCGAAGCCGGCGGCATCACCCAGCACATCGGCGCCTACCACGTGGAAACCGACCGCGGCATGGTCACCTTCCTCGACACCCCTGGCCACGCCGCGTTCACCGCGATGCGTGCCCGTGGTGCCCAGGCGACCGACATCGTCATCCTGGTGGTGGCGGCGGACGACGGCGTGATGCCGCAGACCCAGGAAGCCGTGCAGCACGCGAAAGCCGCTGGCGTGCCGATCGTGGTCGCGGTGAACAAGATCGACAAGCCGGACGCGAACCCGGACAACATCAAGAACGGCCTGGCCGCTCTGGATGTGATTCCGGAAGAGTGGGGTGGCGATGCTCCCTTCGTCCACGTATCCGCCAAGATGGGTACCGGCGTCGACGAACTGCTCGAAGCGGTACTGCTGCAAGCCGAAGTACTGGAACTCAAAGCCACTCCGTCGGCCCCGGGCCGTGGCGTGGTGGTTGAGTCCCGCCTGGACAAGGGCCGTGGCCCGGTAGCTACCGTGCTGGTCCAGGACGGTACCCTGCGTCAGGGTGACATGGTCCTGGTCGGCGTCAACTACGGCCGCGTCCGTGCGATGCTCGACGAGAACGGCAAGCCGATCAAGGAAGCCGGTCCGTCCATTCCGGTCGAGATCCTCGGCCTGGATGGCACTCCGGATGCCGGTGACGAGATGACCGTGGTGGCCGACGAGAAGAAGGCCCGCGAAGTCGCTCTGTTCCGTCAGGGCAAGTTCCGCGAAGTCAAACTGGCTCGCCAGCAGTCCGCCAAGCTCGAGAACATCTTCGAGAGCATGGGCCAGGACGAGAAGAAGACCCTCAACATCGTCCTCAAGGCCGACGTTCGTGGTTCTCTGGAGGCCCTGCAGGGCTCGCTGGTTGGTTTGGGCAACGACGAAGTGCAGGTTCGCGTGGTCGGCGGCGGCGTCGGTGGTATCACCGAGTCCGATGCCAACCTGGCGCTGGCCTCCAACGCGGTGCTGTTCGGCTTCAACGTCCGTGCCGACGCTGGTGCGCGCAAGATCGTCGAGTCCGAAGGCCTCGACATGCGTTACTACAACGTGATCTACGACATCATCGAAGACGTCAAGAAAGCCCTGACCGGCATGCTCGGCAGCGATGTTCGCGAGAACATCCTGGGTATCGCCGAAGTGCGTGACGTGTTCCGTTCGCCGAAGTTCGGCGCGGTCGCTGGCTGCATGGTCACCGAGGGGCTGGTGCACCGCAACCGTCCGATCCGCGTGCTGCGCGACGACGTGGTGATCTTCGAAGGCGAACTGGAATCCCTGCGTCGCTTCAAGGACGACGTCGCCGAAGTCCGTGCCGGCATGGAGTGCGGTATCGGCGTGAAGAGCTACAACGACGTTCGCGTCGGCGACAAGATCGAAGTGTTCGAGAAGGTCGAAGTCGCTCGTACTCTGTAAGGGTATTCGAGCGTGAACGCAGCGCCCGGGCCGGCTTTCCAGTCGTCCCGGGCGTTTGCCGCTTTCAGACCCGCAGTCTCAGGGCTCGGGTAAGCAGGTTAGGAAAATGGCCAAAGAGTACAGCCGTACCCAGCGTATCGGCGACCAGATGCAGCGTGAACTGGCGCTGCTGATCCAGCGTGAAATCAAGGACCCGCGTCTGGGCCTGGTGACCATCACCGGCGTCGACGTGGCCCGTGATCTGTCCCATGCCAAGGTGTTCGTCACCGTGATGGGACAGGATGACAATGCCGCGGTGGTGAAGCAGAACACCGACATCCTCAACGATGCCGCAGGCTTCCTGCGTATGCAGTTGGGCAAGGCGATGAAGCTGCGTACCGTTCCGCAATTGCACTTCAGCTATGACGCCAGCATTCGTCGCGGCGCGGAGCTGTCGGCGCTGATCGAGCGGGCGGTGGCGGAAGATCGCCGCCACGGCGGCGACTCCGAGGAGTAAGGCGTGGCCCAGGTGAAACGCATTCGCCGTGCGGTCAACGGCGTGCTGGTGCTCGACAAGCCGCGCGGCATGAGTTCCAACCAGGCCCTGCAGAAGGTGCGCTGGCTGCTCAATGCCGAAAAGGCCGGCCACACCGGCAGCCTCGATCCGCTGGCCACCGGTGTGCTGCCGCTGTGCTTCGGCGAGGCGACCAAGTTCTCCCAGTACCTGCTGGATGCCGACAAGGCCTATGAGACCGTCGCTCAGTTGGGCGTCACCACTACCACCGGCGATGCCGAGGGTGAGGTGCTCGAACAGCGCGAAGTGACCGTCGGTCGGGAAGCGGTGGAGGCCATGTTGCCGCGCTTCCGTGGCGACATAGAGCAGGTGCCGCCGATGTATTCGGCATTGAAGAAGGACGGCCAGCCGCTGTACAAGCTGGCGCGTGCAGGAGAGGTAGTGGAGCGCGAGGCGCGTTCTGTTACTATTGCGCGCTTGGATTTGCTCGCCTTCGAGTCGCCCTGTGCGACGCTGGCCGTTTCCTGCAGCAAGGGCACCTATGTTCGCACCCTGGTCGAAGACATCGGCCGCGAACTCGGGTGTGGCGCCCATGTCGCCGCCCTGCGCCGGACCCAGGCCGGGCCGTTCCAGCTGAACCAGTCGGTGACCCTGGAGGAGCTCGAGAAAGTCCATGCCGAGGGTGGCAACGAAGCCCTCGACCGCTTCCTGTTGCCGGTGGATGCCGGCCTGGAGCACTGGCCGCTGCTGCAGCTTTCCGAGCACAGCGCCTACTACTGGTTGCACGGGCAGCCGGTACGCGCTCCCGAGATGCCGAAGTTCGGCATGCTGCGGGTGCAGGATCACGAAGGTCGTTTCATCGGTATCGGTGAAGTGACTGATGACGGGCGCCTGGCGCCGCGTCGACTGATTCGGTCTTAAGGCCGAAACCGAGGGTGGCTGTCAGCAGGCACGGTCACTCCTCTTACTATGAACACAGGGAGAAGTCCCTGGCCTGTTACCTCAGAGGAAGCCCCATCATGGCACTGAGCGTCCAAGAAAAAGCCCAGATCGTTAACGAGTACAAGCAAGCTGAAGGCGACACCGGCTCCCCGGAAGTGCAGGTTGCACTGCTGTCCGCCAACATCAACAAGCTGCAGGACCACTTCAAGGCCAACGGCAAAGACCACCACTCCCGTCGTGGCCTGATCCGTATGGTTAACCAGCGTCGTAAGCTGCTGGACTACCTGAAGAGCAAGGACACCTCTCGTTACAGCGCCCTGATCGGTCGCCTGGGCCTGCGTCGCTAAGACGGCAAGCCTGAAGTGGGAAGCTGGGAGTCCGGGGTCGATGAGCGGTTCATACCGCTCATCGGCTCTGGCTCCCGGCTTTCTCGCTTTTATAGGGAATGAATTCGGGTCCGACTCCCGGCATTTCCACGATTTCCCCCAAGGCAACAAAGAGAAGGTAGAGAAACCGTGAACCCGGTAATCAAGAAATTCCAATTCGGTCAGTCGACCGTAACCCTCGAGACTGGCCGTATTGCACGCCAGGCTACCGGTGCCGTTCTGGTCACCATGGACGACGTCACCGTGCTGGTCACCGTGGTCGGCGCCAAGTCCCCGGCCGAAGGCCGCGACTTCTTCCCGCTGTCCGTGCACTACCAGGAGAAGACCTACGCTGCCGGCCGTATCCCGGGTGGCTTCTTCAAGCGTGAAGGTCGTCCCTCCGAGAAGGAAACCCTGACCTCGCGTCTGATCGACCGTCCGATCCGTCCGCTGTTCCCCGAAGGTTTCATGAACGAAGTGCAGGTTGTCTGCACCGTCGTTTCCACCAACAAGAAGTCCGATCCGGACATCGCGGCCATGATCGGCACCTCCGCCGCCCTGGCGATCTCCGGCATTCCGTTCGCCGGCCCGATCGGCGCCGCCCGCGTCGGCTTCCATCCGGAAATCGGCTACATCCTCAACCCGACCTACGAGCAGCTGCAGAGCTCCAGCCTCGACATGGTCGTGGCCGGTACCTCCGACGCCGTACTGATGGTTGAATCCGAAGCCGACGAGCTGACCGAAGACCAAATGCTGGGCGCCGTGCTGTACGCCCACGAAGAGTTCCAGGCCGTTATTCGCGCCGTCAACGAACTCGCTGCCGAAGCCGGCAAGCCGTCCTGGGACTGGAAAGCCCCGGCCGAGAACACCGTGCTGGTCAACGCCATCAAGGCCGAGCTGGGCGACGCCATCTCCCAGGCTTACACCATCACCATCAAGCAGGATCGCTACAACCGTCTGGGCGAACTGCGCGACCAGGCCGTTGCCCTGTTCGCTGGCGAAGAAGAAGGTAAGTTCCCGGCCTCCGAGGTCAAGGATGTCTTCGGCCTGCTGGAATACCGCATCGTTCGCGAGAACATCGTTACCGGCAAGCCGCGTATCGATGGCCGCGACACCCGCACCGTCCGTCCGCTGAAGATCGAAGTCGGCGTACTGGGCAAGACCCACGGTTCCGCCCTGTTCACCCGTGGTGAAACCCAGGCCCTGGTCGTTGCCACCCTCGGCACCGCCCGTGATGCGCAGCTGCTGGACACCCTGGAAGGCGAGCGCAAGGACGCCTTCATGCTGCACTACAACTTCCCGCCCTTCTCGGTGGGCGAGTGCGGCCGTATGGGCAGCCCGGGCCGTCGTGAAATCGGTCACGGCCGTCTGGCCCGTCGTGGCGTCGCTGCCATGCTGCCGACCCAGGACGAGTTCCCCTACACCATCCGTGTAGTCTCCGAGATCACCGAATCCAACGGTTCCAGCTCCATGGCTTCCGTGTGCGGCGCATCCCTCGCGCTGATGGACGCTGGTGTGCCGGTTCGCGCTCCGGTTGCCGGTATCGCCATGGGCCTGGTGAAGGAAGGTGACAAGTTCGCCGTCCTGACCGACATCCTGGGTGACGAAGACCACCTGGGCGACATGGACTTCAAGGTCGCCGGTACCGACAAGGGCGTTACCGCCCTGCAGATGGACATCAAGATCAACGGCATCACCGAAGAGATCATGGAGATCGCCCTGGGCCAGGCCCTGGAAGCTCGCCTGAACATCCTCGGCCAGATGAACCAGGTCATTGCTGCTCCGCGCGCCGAGCTGTCGGAAAACGCTCCGACCATGATCCAGATGAAGATCGACACCGACAAGATCCGCGACGTCATCGGCAAGGGCGGCGCCACCATTCGCAGCATCTGCGAAGAGACCAAGGCCTCGATCGACATCGAGGACGATGGCAGCGTGAAGATCTACGGCGAAACCAAGGAAGCTGCCGAGGCCGCCAAGCAGCGCGTCCTGGGTATTACCGCGGAAGCCGAGATCGGCAAGATCTACGTCGGCAAGGTTGAGCGCATCGTGGACTTCGGTGCCTTCGTCAACATCCTGCCGGGCAAGGATGGTCTGGTGCACATCTCGCAGATCAGCGACAAGCGCATCGACAAGGTCACCGACGTTCTGCAGGAAGGCCAGGAAGTCAAAGTCCTGGTTCTGGATGTGGACAACCGTGGCCGCATCAAGCTGTCCATCAAGGACGTTGCCGCTGCCGAAGCCTCCGGCGTCTAAGCAGTAGCGAAATGAAGAGAGGGCCCCTTGCGGGCCCTCTTTTTTTGCCTTGGAATGTGCTATTCCCCGATCTCGCTCCAAGGATGCCCCGGGATGGACAAGCAGTATTGCCACTATCACAGCGCCCAGCCTGCCACCTGGCAGTGCCTGCCGTGCGAGCGACATTACGGGGATTGTTGCGTACCGCTGAACTCCGATGCCCCGGAGTATGCGCCGGCTTGTCCGCTCTGCCGGGGTGCGCTGCGCTTTCTCGGCGCTGCCAACACCGCCCAGCCGTTCTGGGAGCGCCTGCCGCGCTTCTTCGCCTATGGCCTGCAAACTGGTCCCCTGGCCTTTGCCGCACTGCTGGCGTTGGCGTGCGTGTTCATGCCCAGCGTTCTGCTGCTCTGGCTGCTGCTGTTCGCGGTAGCGACCAAGTACCTGCACAGCGTGATTGAGGCCGCCAGTTTCGGCAGCCAGGAGGCTCCGGGCCTGGTCGAGGCGTTCCGCCTGGACAGCCTGCGGGCGTTCTTCCAGCAGTTGGCGGTATTCGTCATTGTGCTGGTGCTGCTCTGGTTGGCGGCGGACTTCCACAGCGAGGCGATCTACTGGGGCGTCAATGTCGCAATCATGCTGGCATTGCCGGCGAGCATCATCCGCCTGTCGCTGGACAAGAGCCTCGGCGCGGCGCTGAGTCCGGCCGATATCGGCCAGGTCATGAGCGCCATGGGTTGGCGTTACCTGATCCTCTGCGTGTTCCTGTTCATCCTCTGGCAGTCGCCCAGCTATGTCGGCTGGTTCCTGTCTCAGGGCTTGCCCCGGGTGGTGATGGTGCCGGTGGTGGCGCTGCTCAGCGGCTACTTCGGCGTGGTGATGTGCGCCATGATGGGGTATGCGGTGTTCCAATATCAGGGCGAGCTGGGTTATGTGGCGGCCGGCGACGAGGCCCCGGCGGGATTCGCCGCGCCGGAATGGCGTCGCCGCAAGGCGCTGGCCGAGGCCGAGATACGGGTCAAGGAAGGGCAGAGTGGCGCCGCGCTGGAGATACTGCTGGAGGCGCTGCGCGAAGGGGCGCAGGACCTCAAGCTCAATGAGCGCTATCACCAGTTGCTGTTCTCGGTGAATGCCCGCAGTGAGTGCCTGAAGCATTTGCCCCACTACCTGCCGCTGGCGGTTCGTCTCAATACGCCCTTGGCGGTGACGGCATTCCTCAATGCTCGCCAATTGCAGGCGGACTACCTGCCGGATGATCCCCTGGTGTGCGAGCGCATCGCCGAGGTGCTGCTGGAGCGGCACAAGGCGCGAGAAGCACTGAGCCTGCTGCGCAATCTGCACAAGCGCTTCCCGGATTACCCGGGAGTCCCCCGGGCCTATCTGCTGGCGGCGCGGGGTTTTTCCGAGGAGCTTGGACAGGTCGAGCCGGCTCGCCAGTTGCTCGCTTTCATTCGCCAGCGCTACCCGGCATTCGAGCAAATGAGCGAGGTCGTGCAGTTGGAGGCCGTTCTGGCCAATCTCGGCAAAAGCGCTTGAGCGCGGCGATGCAAATTGCATGGTGACGCCGGAGCGACTGTGCAATCTGCATAGCGTTTAATTTTATAACTGCCTGATTTATTTGTATTTTCATGGCTAAGCAAGGCTGGCACAGGGCTTGCGAGACTACTGATGCAACTGCCGCCAGGAGGAGGCAGCAGTCTTCACCCATCAGGAGAGACCGCCATGAAACATCGCTTCAGCAAACTGGCCCTTGCCGCCGCCACCGCAACCGCCCTCAGCTTCTCGTTCGCCAACTCGGTGTTCGCCCAGCCGACGACGCTGGCCGCGAACGATACGGTTCAGAAGACCGAGCAGGCGGTTTCCGACACCTGGATCACCAGCAAGGTGAAATCCATGCTGATCGCCAACAAGGACATCGGCGCTACGGGCATCAAGGTCGAAACCAACCAGGGTGTGGTTTCCCTTTCCGGTAACGTCAAAACTGACGCTGAACGGCAGCTGGCCATCAAGACTGCCCAGGACACCAAGGGCGTGAAGGCCGTTTCCGCCGACGGACTGAAGTCGACCGACTGAGTGTGCCGGCCGCAGCCCCGCCAGGCTCGATCTGGCGGGGCTTTTTCGTTCAGGGCGTCCGGGGGGCCAGGTGCTGCTGGTAGATGAGGATCTGCCGGGTCGGGTCGGCGTCCGGGAAGTGCTGGTGAAGGAAGTGCGTCATCTCGGCGATGGTCCGGCCGTCCTGGCGTGGATTAAGGCGCTTGGCCAACTGCAGGGTCAGTGACGGCAGCTGTTCGGGCCGTTGCCCGGACGTGGCCAGACGACGCCAGCAGCCCAGCGCACGCACCGGTTCGTCGAGTAGCAGCAGTTTGCGTAGCAGGTGAAGCTGGATGGCCGGATGGTTCAACAGCTGCGGGTCGTTCGCGCCGCTCTCGTCGGCCAGCCGGCGAACCAGAGCGTCGGTCGCCTGGCTGCGAGGCAGGGCGAACAGTTGCTTGAGCACTGTGCTCATCAGGGCACGGTCCTGGCGTGCCTTGGCGACTCCGTACAGGCGCTCGATCAATGGAAGACGGCCCGGATAGCGTTCGAGCAGTTCGTTCCCGCGTGCCGCCGACTGGTCGAGGGCGAAGCGGCCGATCTGTTCGTCGAGGCTGTTCAAGGCACGCTTGAACGGCGCGTCGGGATCTTCCTTGGCAAGATAGGCGTGATCGACTTTCAATCCACCCAGCTGGCGGGGCAGCCAGACGGCGATGAATCCCGATACCAGGCCACCGATGTGCGCGTAGTAATTGACGTGATCCGCTGCACGCAGCAGGCCAAAGAGCTCCTTGCCCAGCCATAGCGGCAATATCCACAGTGCCGGGGCGCTGAAGTAGCCGATCAGGGGCCCCAGCCAGTAGAAGAAGCGGATGCGTCGCAGCCCGTAGACGCCGATGTACATGCCCATCAACCCGGATATCGCGCCGGAGGCGCCGACTCCCGGCACCCAGGCCGGGTCCAGTGCCCACCAGAGCAGCCCCGAACACAGCCCGGAAAGCAGGTACAGGCCCAGGTACGTCCAGCGGCCCAGGGCGATCTCCAGGGCAAAGCCGAAGATGAACAGGAACACCATGTTGCCGGCCAGGTGCCAGAAGTCGCCGTGCAGGAACATCGAGCCGAACAGGCCTTCGACGGTGAAGCGCGCCGGAACGAAGCCGAAACGCAGGCTGCTCAGGCGATCCCGTGCGCTTTCCGCCTTGGCGCGGGCGGTTTGCCAGGCGGCATCCTGGCCGTAGGCCGGCAGGCTGCGCAGGTCATGGCCGAACTCCAGGTCGCTAAGGATGAGCCAGGCCAGTTGCTGGCGGGGCAGGGCCTCCACCGTCTGGCGTTGATCCGCCTTGATCCGCTCGCGGCGCTCCAGGGCGGCGCTGAACAGGGGGCGCTCGCGGCTCAGCAGGTCCTCTTCGAGATAAACCCGAACTGCCTGCTCACGCCGCTCGCCATCGCCACTCTGGTAGCCGAAGAAGATCAGGACGTTGAGCAGGATGAGCAGCAGCGTGACGACTGGAGGTTTCTTCCAGTCCAGCGGGTGTTCAGCGGGTACGATGACCATGGGCGACCGATCCTTGGCGCAAAGATGCCGCAGGCTAGCACTGGCGGGCCAGGGTGTCAGTTGCCGCCGCTGCGTTTGCTCTGGATGGTGGTCAGGCGGTTACCCTCGAAGCGCACGAAATACAGCATGCCGTTCCAGGGGCCGTAAATCCATTCCTCCACGGCCACCTCGTTGCGCTGGCCCCAGTCGCCGACGACTTCCTTGTAACCGAGGAACGAGCGGTCGACGGGCGGGCCGCAGCGATCGAGCACCTCGCTGGTGAGGTTGCCGGTGCTGATCAGCTTGCTGTTGCAGCGCAGGCTGGCGGCTTCGGACTGCCCGGCGAGCAGCAGGAGCATCAGCAGCGCCGGGCGTAGGCTCATGGATAGGGTCAATTGCGTTTGAACTCGATGCTCTTGAGCCGGTTGGCTTCGAAGGTGAGGATGTAGATCGTGCCGTTGCGCGGGCCGTAGACCCACTCCTCAATGCGGTACTCGCGATTGTCGTAACTGCCGAGGGAATAGCCGACCTCATCGCGGTGCTCAGGCGGGCCGCACTTCTGTTCGACCTCCCAGGCGCGGTCGCCCGCGTTGACCAGGGTACTGCCGCACCGCATGCTCTCGGCCTGCGCGGTAGCCGCGCAGAACAGCAGTGTGCAGACCGCAAGCGCTTTCATGGTGCGGAACCTCATTCGCTGTCCAGGTGGAGCTGAGTGGCCACGTTGCCACCATTCTCCGCCTCGCCGAGGCTTACGTCGATCAGATAGACACGGTCGTCACTGAGGCCGCCCTTGGACACCAGATAGTCCTTGATCTGCGTGGCGCGCTCCTGGCCGAGCTTACGCAGCAGCAGTTGGCTGTCACTCCAGGAGGCCAGCACCGCCTGCTCCAGCTTCACCGTGCGGTCGGCCCGGCTCAGGTCCTTCCACTCGTCCGGCGGCTGCTTCTTCAGGCGCGTGCGGTAGATCCCTTCCAACAGGGCCGGCTGCAGGTCCTCCGGTACTTCCAGCTTGCTGGCATCGCTGGGCACCTTGTCGCCGCGACGTTGCAGCATGCTGTAGTAGTTCTTGCGGTACTCCTCCTGCAGACGCTTGCGGGCCAGCAGCGGGCCGTCGCTGCTGGCCGCGCTGACACCTTCGACCTCCAGCTTGAGCGCCGGGCGCTGCTTGAGGGCATCGGCCAGCTTGTCCAGATTGGCCTGTGCGTCGGGCTCCAGCTCGCTGGAGCCGGGGGCGAACGTCACGCTGCCCAGGTCGGGCCCCTCGCCAGCGGCGAGGCCTGCGATGAATTTGAAGGGCGCCTGGACCGCGCGCAGCACCAGGTTGCGCAGGGTTTGCCAGACGATGGGCATGACGCTGAACTGCGGGTTGTTCAGATCGCCCTCCACCGGCAGCTGGATATCGATGTTGCCGTTGGCGTCCTTGAGCAGGGCTACCGCCAGCTTCACCGGCAGGTCCACGGCGTCGGGGCTGTCGACTTTCTCGCCCAGTTGCAGGTGTTCCACCAGTACCTTGTTGTCGGCTTTGAGCTTGCCCTGGGTGATCTGGTAGTGCAGGTCCAGGTTCAGCCGTCCCTTGCGGATGCGGTAGCCGGCGAACTTGCCGGAGTAGGGCGTCAGGGTAGTCAGCTCGACGCGCTTGAAGCTGGTGGCGATGTCCAGCTTCTCCAGCGGCGAGAAGGGGTTCAGGCTGCCCTTGATGGTGACCGGCGCGTACTTGTCGACCTTGCCCTTGATGTCCACCGAAGCCGGTTGCGGATTGCGGTTGTCGAGGGTGCCGATTTCCCCGCTCAGTTGCTGGATGGCGGTGGCGAAGTCCGGGCGCAGGGTCAGGTCGGCGAAGTTGGCCGAGCCGTTGTTCACCTTCACGCCGCCGATGTGGATGCCCATCGGCTTGCCGCCTGCGGAGCTTGCGCTACCGGACTTGCCGGCTGCGGCGGGGGCCGAGGCGGGTTGCGGGATGATCAGCTCGCTGACGTTGGTGGTGCGGTCTTCGTTGATGATGAAGCGAGCGTAGGGTTCTTCGAGCGAAACGCTCTGGATCGCCAGGCTGTCGCCGTGGCGGTAGGCCAGGCCGTCCAGCGTGAGCGTGGTCCATTTGACGAAGTCGCGGTCCTTGATGGTGTCCAGGGTATGCAGCTGGGTGACCTGGGCGCTGCCGTCGATGCCGAAGGCGAGTGGTTCGGTGCTCTTCAGGTCGACGTTGAGGTCGCTGGCGAGGAAGCCGCTGCGTAGCTCCAGGCGAATGAACGGATCGATGTAGGCCTGGGCGACGCGCAGGTCGATGTCGCGGGTGGCGACTTTCAGCTTGGCATTGACCGGGCTGAGGTTGACCTGGCCGCTGGCCTCGATCTGCCCGCGCTGGCCCAGGCCGGTCTTGAGTTTGAGCTGCAGGGGGGAGGTGAGCTGGCTGTCGAGGTTCTGCAGGTCCAGGTCCAGCGGGCCGACTTCCAGCGCGACCGGTTTGGCCGGCGCACGATCGGCCAGGTGGGCCTTGTAGCCACGCAGCTGGGTATCGCGCAGCACCACATGCCAGGCCTTTTCCGCTTCCGCGGCTGGAGCCGGCTTGTCAGGCGTGGTAGCCGCAGGTGCCGGGGGCTGCGTGCTTTGGGCGGTGGGCGGCGAGGTCTTCTCAGGTGCCTGGGCGGCGGTTTCTACCGGTTTGTCTGTGCTGGGAGTCGCCGCCTTGGCAGCGGTGGGCTGCTCGGTGTTCTGCGGCGGCGCCGTTTCGGTCTGGGGAGCCGGTTCCTGCGGGCGCTTGTAGGGCTTGAAGCTGGCGAACAGTTTTTGCCAGTCCAGTTGCCCGTCCTTTTCCCGCGCGGCCCAGGCTTCCAGGCCCTGGCTGCGGATCTGGCCCACCATGACCTCGCGCTTGGCCAGGTCCAGAGTGGTTTCGCCGACGTCCAGGCTGGCCAGTTTGGCCAGCGGCTTGCCGTCGGGCGATTTCAGGCTGAGTTCGCGCACGCTCACCGCCGCCTTGTCGAGCAGCAACTGGGTGCCCTGGGAGAGGTCCAGATGGTAGTCGGAGGAGACGCCGAGAATGCCGCTCTCCAGATTCAGCGGGGCGTTGTCCCGTACATAGGGCCACCAGGCTTTGAGCGGGACGCCCTGAAGCGACAGGGTGCCCTTGGAGGTCAGCGGCACCAGGCTCA
The DNA here is from genome assembly GCF_029203285.1 of Pseudomonas sp. PSE14. Taxonomy (NCBI): domain Bacteria; kingdom Pseudomonadati; phylum Pseudomonadota; class Gammaproteobacteria; order Pseudomonadales; family Pseudomonadaceae; genus Pseudomonas; species Pseudomonas sp. PSE14. The sequence continues at coordinate 5,006,907 of NZ_CP115669.1, read as the reverse complement.
GGTCGCCTTGCCAGTCGAGCTTGCCGCCGTGCGGTCCAGTGGCCACAAGGGTCATCCTGGCGCCATCTTCAGGCAGGGTACTGAGGTTGCTCAGCTCGAAACCCATCGGGTTGAAGAGGAACTCCACCGGTTCGCTCGGGCGGCGGTCCAGGAAGTGCAGGCTGCCTTCGGCGAGGCGGATGCGATCGATGCGCAAGGGGAAGGGCCGGCTGGGCTCCTCCTGCTGAGGGGCGGGCTGACTTGGCGGCAGCTTGAACAGCTGGGTCAGGTTCAACGTGCCGTTCTCGGCGAACAGCAGCTCCGTGTGAGGCGCATCCAGCTCGATGTCGGCGAGATGCACATGGCGCTTCCACAGGCTGTCGGCCTCAAGGTTGGCGTACAGGCGCTCGAAGCGCACCTGTTCTTCGCCGTCCTTGCCCAGATGCAGTCCCCACAGGGTCAGTTCGAGGCTGAACGGGTTGAGTTCGATGCGCTCAAGGCGCGCCGGAACGTTCGCATACTGGGCCAGTTGCTGGTTGACCACGCGCAGGGCGACCCCGGGAAGGATCAAGAAGCCCAACAGGCAGTAGAAGAGGAACAGCAGCAACAGTGCGCCGATTGCGCGTATCAATCCTTTGGGCATGGCGGGTGTCGTTTTCCGTCGTGACGTGCCGGTGAAGTATGGCACGGCTGAGCGTTTGCGATCACACGAATGCCCTTTCGGGCGTTGTTCGCGCGTGGATCAGTCATTGAGGTGATGGGTGCGGGCGAACTCCACCAGATCCACCACGCTCTCCAGGTTGAGCTTCTCCAGGATTCGGGTCTTGTAGGTGCTGACAGTCTTCTGGCTGAGAAAAAGCTCCTCGGCGATGTCCTTGTTGCTCATGCCGCGCACCAGACTGCGCAGGACGACCAGCTCCCGCGGGGTGAGACTGGCGACGGGGTCCGTATGGCTGGCGATGTTGAGTGACTTTTCCGGGAAGCAACGGTAGCCGGAGACCAGCATGCGCGCTGCGTTGAGGATAGCGCTGGTGTCATTGTTCTTGCTGACGAAACCGTGCGCACCGGCGGCCTCCACCTTGCTCGAATACAGCCGCTCGTCCTGGGAGCTGAGCACCAGCAGGCGGATGTTCTCGTCGAAGATGTGGATGCGCGCGAGCAGGTCCAGGCCGTCCATGCCCGGCAGGTTGAGATCGAGGATCACCAGGTCCGGACGCTCCTTGCGAACGGCATCCAGGCCTCCATGACCATCGGCGGCTTCACGGACGACTTCGAACTGCGAGTCCTGCCCGAGTAGTGAGCGGATCGCCAGACGCATCGCGGGGTGATCTTCGATCAACACGACTCGCTTCTTCATGTTTCACTCCCTGAGTGTGGCTATGTCGGCGAATTGAGCTTGAAAATAGCCCAAATGTTCAGCGTCTCACGGAAAAATCCTAGGCTTGCGGAGAAAAGCTTGCTCGGGGTCAAGGATCGATCCCCTGCCACCGAGCGCGGGAATAAAGACTTGCCGGGCAGAGGGAACTCTGCCTCTGAAGAGCCAGCTCAGCGCAGCGGAGACAATCCCATGCGCCGCCGCGCCCGGTGCAGCGAGCCATTGCGTACGGCCCAGCGCAGCAGCGGCACGCTGCGCCTGACGCTGGAGCGGATCAGTTGGCGCTGCAGGTTGCCCAGGCTCAGGTCGAGCTGGTCGGCGGCCCATTCCGGCAGCAGGTCGACGCCGGCGCGCATCATCAGCATGCCGAAGGGTTTGGCCAGGAAGCTGGGCGCCGGGGCGTTGAACAGCACGCTGACCACCTCGTGGGTGCGCTCGTCGTAACGCAGTTGCGGACGCATGCGCTGCAGGTAGGCCGCCACTTCTGCACGGGAGCGCGGCACGTCGCGCGCACCCAGACGCTCGGCGATCAGGGCGATCTCGTCGTAATAGCGGTCCTGGTCTTCGCCGGACAGGTTGGGGTTAAGGTAGCGCAGGTGCGACGCGAGGAAGCTGCTGACCTCGGCCACGTGGACCCAGGTGAGCAGGTCCGGGTCATTGGCCGAGTAGCGGGTGCCGTCGGGGAGCGTGCCCTGGACGCTGTCGTGGATGCGTCGCACGCGCTCGATGAGTTTGTCCGCGTCCGCCCGCGAACCATAGGTGGTGGCGGAGATGAACTGCCCGGTGCGGCGCAGGCGGCCGAGCATGTCGGCACGGAAGTTGGAGTGATCCCAGACGCCACCCAGCGCGCCGGGATGCAGCATCTGCAGGAGCAGGGCGGTGATGCCGCCGATCAGCATCGAACTGAAGTCGCCGTGGACTTTCCAGCAGATCGAGTCCGGGCCGAACAGACCCGGATCACCCTTGGGCGATTCGAAGTCGACCCCGCCCAGGGCGAGGCCGGTCAGGCTCAGCACCTGGCTTTCGATATGGCGGCGAACAGTTTCCATTGCGGCGAACAGGCCTCGGGGCAAGGACGGCAGGTCTGTACTTTTAACCTAACATCTTTGCGCCCGGGGCCTGAAGCAGGATCAACGATTCAGGCGGTTGTCGATCAGCCCTTGCACCACGCTGGGATCGGCCAGCGTCGAGGTGTCGCCGAGGTTCTCCAGTTCGTTGCAGGCGATCTTGCGCAGGATGCGTCGCATGATCTTGCCCGAGCGGGTCTTGGGCAGGCCCGGCGCCCACTGGATCATCTCCGGCTTGGCGAAGCTGCCGATTTCCTTGCTCACCAGCGCCAGCAGCTCCTGCTTGAGCGCGTCGCTGGGCTGGATGCCGTTCATCGGTGTGACGAAGGCGTAGATGCCCTGTCCCTTGAGGTCATGCGGATAGCCGACCACCGCGGCCTCCGCCACCGAATCGTGCAGCACCAGTGCGCTTTCCACCTCGGCGGTGCCGATACGGTGGCCGGAGACGTTGATCACGTCGTCCACGCGGCCGGTGATCCAGTAGTAGCCATCCTCGTCGCGGCGCGCGCCGTCGCCGGTGAAGTAGTAGCCGGGGTAGGGCTTGAAGTAGGTGTCGATCATCCGCTGGTGGTCGCCGTAGACGCTGCGGATCTGACTCGGCCAGCTGGCCTTGATGGCCAGTACGCCGGAGCCGGGACCGTCGATTTCCTTGCCCTGCTCATCGAGCAGAACCGGCTGTACGCCGAAGAACGGGCGGGTCGCCGAACCGGGCTTGAGCGCAGTGGCCCCGGGCAGCGGGCTGATCAGGATGCTGCCGGTTTCGGTCTGCCACCAGGTATCGACGATAGGGCAACGCGCGTCGCCGACCACGTGGTAGTACCACTCCCAGGCTTCCGGGTTGATCGGCTCGCCCACCGAGCCGAGCAGGCGCAGGCTGCTGCGTGAGGTCTTCCTGACCGGATCCTCGCCTTCGCGCATCAGGGCACGGATGGCGGTGGGGGCGGTGTAGAAGATGTTCACCTGGTGCTTGTCGATCACCTGCCAGAAGCGCGAGGCGTCCGGGTAGTTGGGCACGCCCTCGAACATCAGGGTGGTGGCGCCGTTGGCCAGCGGACCGTAGACAATGTAACTGTGCCCGGTGACCCAGCCGACGTCCGCGGTGCACCAGTAGATGTCGCCGTCGTGGTAGTCGAACACGTACTTGTGGGTCATCGCCGCGCCCAGCAGATAGCCACCGGTGGTGTGCAGCACGCCTTTGGGTTTGCCGGTGGAGCCGGATGTGTAGAGGATGAACAGCGGGTCCTCGGCGTCCATCGGTTCCGGCGCGCAGTCTTCGCTGGCGCCGCGCAGGGCCTCGTGGTACCAGATGTCGCGGCCTTCGACCCACGGGATCTCGCCCTGGGTGCGCTCGACCACCACCACGCTGGAGACCTTCGGGCAGTCCTTCAGAGCCTTTTCCACGTTCTGCTTGAGCGGGATGTACTTGCCGCCGCGTACGCCTTCGTCGGCGGTGATCACGACGCGGCAATCGGCGTCCAGGATGCGGTCGCGCAGGGCATCGGGGGAGAATCCGCCGAAGACCACCGAGTGGATGGCGCCGATCCGCGCGCAGGCCAGCATCGCGTAGGCCGCCTCGGGAATCATCGGCATGTAGATGCAAACCCGGTCGCCTTTCTCCACCCCACGGCTCTTGAGCACGTTGGCCAAGCGGCAGACATGGCTGTGCAGCTTGCGATAGGTGATCTGCGCCGATTCGGCCGGGTTATCGCCTTCCCAGATGATCGCGACCTGTTCGCCACGGGTTTCCAGGTGGCGGTCGATGCAGTTGTAGGTCACGTTGAGCTGGCCGCCCTTGAACCAACTGGCCTGGCCGCGGGTGAGGTCGCCGTGGTGGACCGAGGTCCAGGGTTTGAACCAGTCGAGGAAGGCCTTGGCCTGTTCGCCCCAGAAGGCTTCCGGGTGGTCCACCGACTGCCGGTACAGGCGCTGGTAGGCGTCGTTGTCGAGGTAGGCACGCTGGCGTACGGCCTCCGGGACGGGGTGAAGGCTGATCTCGTACATGGGGAATCCTTATTGTTGTGTGAGGCGAGATGCCCACAAGGGTGCATCCAAGGCCTGGCGGGTTCAAGGGTTGTCCATGCTGTTTCGACGCGCCTGCCGGGCGGATCGTTCAGGCGAGACGTATTCGAGCTGGGCGGCGACCAGTTGCCGGGTCGGCTCGCCATAGCGGCTGGCGATGGCGGAGAGGGTCTGCTCCAGGCCGAGCATGGCGCTGCCGGACGGCTGCGGCAGCTCCGGCTGGCCAGCACCCTCGTCAGGGAGGAACAGCAGGCCACCAGCGCTGGTGACCGGCTGCCGGGCCTTCGCTTTCACCTCGGTGCGGAAGGTGCGCGTCCAGGCATCCACGTTCAGCGCCAGGCTGACTTCGTCGAAACCCGGTTGCAGCACCACGGCGAAGGTGTCGCGGCGCCAGAACGCGAGGTAGTTGCCCGCGGCGGTCAGGTAGCCGCTGGCGCCAAGGGCGAAGTGCTGGCTGTCATGCCGTGACGACCACTCCGGCATCCCCAGTTCCTGTGCCAGCTCCATGGCCCTCGCCGTTCCAGCGATGGCCTCCACCAGCGCCAGGGAGGCGGGCAGGGCGGCGGTGACGCCGGCGGTGGTCATGAGATTGCCGTCGACCACGTAGCGGCGGTTCTCCAGCCAGAGCGCATCGGGAAAGTCGGCCAGACGCTGGCCGCGCGAATACCAGTGGCCGGTGGCGCGCCGCTGGTGCAGCAGACCGGCGTGGCCCAGCACCAGCACGCCATCGCAGACGCCGATCACGATCGCGCCCTTCGTTGCCTGCTCGCGGATGAAGCCGACCAGGGCAGGCTCTTCGCTGTCATGCACGGCGGGTACTACCACATAGTCCGCGCCTTGGGGAAAACGTTGCCTGAACTCGTCGAGGGTGGCCTGCGGCTGTATTTTCAGCGCCGGGGCCAGTTGTACCGGGCCGGATTCGGTCGCCAGCGCCTGGACCTCCGCCACAGCGGAGCGGCGCAGCACGCCGAGCGGTACCACATAATCGGCCAGTTCGGTCATGCGGTTCTGGGCTACCACGGCGATCACCGGCCGCTCTCGGCCGAAACGCGGTTGATACGGCGGTAACGACGCTTCGCCGGCCTCTGTCTGGGCCGCGACGATCAACAGGACGATGAGCAGGAAAGTGTGGGGGCGCATGGCGATCTCCAGGGCGGGACTTTCAGCTTGCCCGGAGCGAATCTGTCACTTATGACAGCAATGAGTGAATATCTGCCAATGGCCTTCCTGGAGATTGCCCGGATGAGTACTCCTCACCCTGTGCTGTTACTGGTCTTCCCCGACTTCCAGTTGCTGGACGCCACGGGGCCTGCGGACGTGTTCGCCGCGGTGGATGAACACCTTCTGCCGGTCGCGCGACCGGCTTATCGTCTGCAGGCCCTTTCACCTATCGGCGGGTTGGTGCGCTCCAGCACCGGCCTGGAACTGTCCACTTCGCCACTGCCTGAGCCGGCGGAAGCGTCGGGGTGCACGCTGCTGGTCGCCGGCGGTTACGGCGTGCAGTCGGCCATGCAGCAAGGGGAAATCGCCCGCTGGCTGGCACAGGCGGCGCCCCTGGCCGCACGTTGCGGCTCGGTGTGCACGGGCGCCTTCCTGCTGGCCCAGGCCGGGCTGCTGGACGGCCGTCCGGTGGTGACCCACTGGCGCTACACCGAGTTGTTGCAGCGGCTGTTTCCTCGCGTGCAGGTGATGCCGGACGCCCTGTTCGTACGCGACGCGCAGCTCTACAGCTCCGCCGGGGTTACCGCCGGCATGGACCTGTGCCTGAGTCTGGTGGAGGAGGATCACGGTCGCGAGCTGTCACTGAACGTTGCGCGAGGACTGGTGATGTATCTGCGCCGTCCCGGCGGACAACGCCAGTTCAGTGCGGAATTGCTGGCCCAGCAGGCTCCGCCGAACGGGCAGATGGAGCAACTGGTGGCATGGCTGCGGAAGAGGCTTGATCAGACGCTGGACGTGGACGCGATGGCCGCGCAAATGGCGATGTCGACGCGGACCCTGCACCGGCATTGCCAGGCGGAGATGGGCATGACGCCGGCCAAGCTGCTGCTGCAGTTACGTCTGGAAAAGGCCAGCAAATTGCTGGAGGGTGGAGAGTCTTCGCTCAAGCGTGTGGCGCAGCACACGGGGTTCGGCAGCGAGTACAACCTGCGGCGCGCCTTCGTGCAGGCTCTGGGGGTAACGCCCGGGGAGTACCGGCAGCGCTTTTGCCGATGAGCAGGGACGGATGCGCGGTGCGCATCCGTCCACTCTGGCCTCAACCGCGGTGGCGGCCGCGGAAGAAGTCGATCAGGCCTTGGGTGGAGGCGTCCTCGGCGGCGCTTTCCTCGCTGCCCACCAGACGGCCGTAGATCGCCTTGCCCAGCTCCTTGCCCAATTCCACGCCCCACTGGTCGAAGGCGTTGATGCCCCAGAGGATGCTCTGCACGTAGACCTTGTGCTCGTACATGGCGATCAGCGCGCCCAGGCGGCGGGCACTGATGCGCTCCATCACCAGGGTGTTGCTCGGGCGGTTGCCCGGGATCACCTTGTGCGGCGCCAGACGCTGCACCTCCGCCTCGTCCAGGCCCTTGGCGCGCAGTTCGGCCTCGGCTTCGGCGTGGCTCTTGCCGGTCATCAGGGCCTGGCTCTGCGACAGGCAGTTGGCGTAGAGCCATTGGTGATGGTCGGCCACCGGGTTGTAGCTGGACACCGGGACAATGAAGTCCGCCGGGATCAGGTGGGTGCCCTGGTGCAGCAACTGGTGGTAGGCGTGCTGGCCGTTGCAGCCCACGCCGCCCCAGATCACCGGGCCGGTGCCGGCGGAGACCGGGGTGCCGTCCTGGCGCACGCTCTTGCCGTTGGACTCCATGTCCAGCTGCTGCAGGTGGTCGGTGATGTTCCGCAGGTAGTAGTCGTAGGGCAGGATCGCGTGGCTGCGAGCGCCCCAGAAGTCGCCGTACCAGACGCCGAGCAGGCCCAGCAGGACCGGAATGTTGCGCTCGAAGGGCGCGGTGAGGAAATGCTGGTCCATGTTGTAGGCACCGGACAGCAGTTCCTTGAAGTTGTTGATCCCCACCGACATGGCGATCGGCAGACCGATGGCCGACCACAGCGAGTAGCGGCCGCCGACCCAGTCCCACATGGGGAAGACGTTTTCCGGGCGAATGCCGAAGGCGGCAGCCGCCTCCTTGTTGCTGGAAACCGCGATGAAGTGGCGGTAGAGCTCTGCTTCGTTGCCGCCCTGGGCCAGGTACCAGGCGCGGGCAGCCTGGGCGTTCTTCAGGGTCTCCAGGGTGCCGAAGGACTTCGACGAGACGATGAACAGCGTGGTCTCGGCGTTGAGCTTGGCGGTCATCTCGCGGAACTCACTGCCGTCGATGTTCGCCAGGTAATGGCAGCGCACGCCTTTCTGGGCGAACGGCAGCAGCGCCTCGGACACCAGCTGCGGGCCGAGGAAGGAGCCGCCGATGCCAATGTTCACCACGTCGGTGATCGGCTTCTCGGTGTAACCGCGCCACAGGCCGTTGTGCACGGCGGATACCAGCTCGGTCATCTGGTGCAGTACGCGGTGCACCTCGGGCATCACGTCCTTGCCATCCACCAGCACCTTGTCGCCGATGGGGCGGCGCAGCGCGGTGTGCAGTACCGGGCGGCGCTCGGAGGCGTTGATCACGTCACCACGGAACATCGATTCGATGGCCTCGCCCAGCTTGGCCTCTTCCGCGAGCTTGACCAGTAGCTCGAGGGTGTCCTGGCGGATCAGGTTCTTCGAGAAGTCGAGGAACAGGCCGCAGGCGCTGAGGGAGAAACGCTTGAAGCGCTCAGGGTCCTTGGCAAACGCCTCGCGCATCGAGAAGTTCTGTAGCTCCTGGCGATGGACGGCCAGCGCCTGCCAGCTCTTCAATTGCGTGGCATCCAGCGGAGTGAGGTGGTGTTCCATGACGTACCTTCGGGGGTGTGGCGTGCGTGTTTGAACGTTTGCTCTCGACCTTGAAAGAAGCCCGGTGGTTCCGGGCTTTTTCTGGGTCAGGCGAGCTGAACCGGGATGGCGTTGCTGGTGTGGCTGAGTTCGTTGCCGGGCGCCATGTACAGCATGCGCGGCTGGTAGCCTTCCAGCTCGGCGTCGCTGAACTGAGCGTACGCGCAGATGATCACCCGGTCACCCACCTTGGCCTTGTGGGCAGCGGCGCCGTTGACCGAAATCATTCGCGAGCCTTCCTCGCCACGGATGGCGTAGGTGGTGAAGCGTTCGCCGTTGTCGACGTTGTAGATCTGGATCTGTTCGTACTCGCGGATCCCCGCGAGATCGAGCCATTCGCCATCGATGGCGCAGGAGCCTTCGTAATCGAGCACGGCGTGGGTGACTTCGGCGCGGTGCAGTTTGGCTTTGAGCATGATGCTCTGCATGGCGTGGCTCCTCTTTTTCTGGATACGGGAGTGCGGTGCGAGTATGCCCGAGCACCGGAGACCCCTCAAGGCCGCGGCTGGCGCGGCCTTGAGGCGAGATTCCGGTAGTCGTGCGGGGGTTTAGTCGATGTGGAAGGCGAGATTGTCGATCAGGCGAGTGGTGCCGAGGAAGGCCGCCACCAGGATCACCAACTGACGATCTTCTGCCGTTGCCGGACGCAGCCCGGCCGATTCGCGGATTTCCAGGTAGTCGATGCGCAGGCCGGCCTGTTCGATCTGCTGGCGCCCTTCGGCGAGCAGCGCTGCGTAATCACGCGCACCGCCACGAACCTGCTCGGCGAGCTGTTTCAGGGTGCGGTAGAGCACCGGCGCGGTAGCGCGTTGGTCATCGTTCAGGTAGCCATTGCGCGAGGACAGCGCCAGGCCGTCCTCGGCGCGCACGGTCGGCTCGCCGAAGATCTGCACCGGCAGGTTCAGGTCGCGCACCAGCTTGCGAATCACCGCCAACTGCTGGAAGTCTTTCTCGCCGAACAACGCCATGTCCGGCTGGACCATGTTGAACAGCTTGCACACCACGGTGGCGACGCCATCGAAGTGCCCAGGACGGCTGCCGCCGCACAGGCCTTCGGAGACGCCGGTCACGTGCAGGCGGGTCTGGCCGTCCATGCCGTCGGGGTACATCTCCTCGACGGTCGGCGCGAACAGCAGGTGGCAGCCGGCGTTGAGCAATTTCTCCTGGTCGGCGGCGAGGGTGCGCGGGTACTTGTCCAGGTCTTCGCTGGGGCCGAACTGCAGCGGGTTGACGAAGATGCTGGCAACGACGAAATCGGCGCGCTGGCTGGCCTTGGTCACCAGCGCGGCGTGACCGGCGTGGAGGTTGCCCATGGTCGGGACCAGCGCGATGCGCTTGCCTTCACTGCGGGCGCGGGCCACCGCGGCACGCAGCTCGCGGACTGTTTTTACCGTGTTCATGAGGCGAATCCGTGCTCCGGGCCGGGGAAGGAGCCGTCTTTCACGGCCTTGACGTAGGCGACCATGGCCGAAGCGATATCCGGCTGGCCCTCCATGAAGTTCTTCACGAACTTCGGCGCGCGGCCGGTCAGCGACAGGCCGAGCATGTCGTGCATCACCAGCACCTGGCCGTCGGTGCCGGCACCGGCGCCGATGCCGATTACCGGGATCTTCACGGCTTCGCTGATTTCCTGGGCCAGCGCCGACGGAACGCACTCCAGCAGCAGCATGGCGGCACCGGCCTGTTCCAGGGCGATGGCGTCGGCGCGCAGCTGGCGGGCCTGGTTTTCCTGGCGGCCCTGGACCTTGAAACCGCCGAACAGGTTGACCGACTGCGGGGTCAGGCCCAGGTGCGCGCATACCGGAATGCCGAGCTGCGCCAGGCGCACGATCGGCTCGGCGAGCCAGGCGCCGCCTTCCAGCTTGACCATGTGGGCGCCGGCCTGCATGACCGTTACCGAGTCGCGCAGCAGGCGTTCCAGGGAAGTACCCGATTCGAACGGCAGGTCGGTGAGGATCAGCGAGCCCTTGTTGCCGCGCTTAACGGCGGAGGTGTGGTAGGCCATGTCCTGGATGGTGACCGGGAGCGTGCTGTCGTGTCCTTGCAGCACCATGCCCAGGGAGTCACCGATCAGCAGCACGTCGGCGCCGGCCTGGCTGGCAACGTGCGCGAAGGTGGCGTCGTAGGCGGTCAGCATTGCGATCTTCTCGCCGCTTTGCTTGAGACCTTGCAGGGTGGTCAGGGTGACATCAGGCATGAAAGTGTCCTCAGTTCTGCGCCGGGCAGGGGCAAACGGGCACCTATAGTCCGGATGGGGCGGACCGAAGTCAATTGCGGGTGTTACCGGACTGTTACGGCGTTACTGCCACTGCGCCCCACATGGGGCGCAGGATGCCTCAGGACAGCCGCTCCAGGCCGGAGAACGGACAGGCGGCCAGCAGGTCGGGCAGCGTCTTGCCGTTGGGCAGTTGCAGATTTGGGGCGAGGTCTGCCAGCGGGTAGAGCACGAAGGCGCGGGCGTGCATGTGGTAGTGCGGCACGCACAGGCGCGGTTCGTCGATCAGGCGGTCGCCGAACAGCAGGATGTCGAGGTCCAGCGTGCGCGGACCCCAGCGTTCGTCCTTGCGCACCCGGCCCTGTTCCAGTTCGATGGCTTGCAGGGCGTCGAGCAGCGCCAGCGGTTCCAGTTCGGTGTCCAGCGCCGCCACGGCATTGACGTAGCGCGGCTGCTCCGGCGGACCCAGCGGGTCGCTCGCATAGAGAGGAGAGACTCCCGCCAGCGTGGTCGCCGGCAGTTGCTGAAGGGCCTTCAGCGCCGCCTCGAGCTGCTGGCGCGGCTCGGCGAGGTTACTGCCGAGTCCAAGGTAGACACGCTCGCTCATTCGTTACCGGCGCCTTCACCGCTGTTACGCGGACCGCGACGACGGCGATTGGCACCGCCACGACGGCGCTTGCGCGGCGCGCCGCTGCTTTCTTCCTGGCTGGAGAGGTTGCGGATCATGCCGCGACGCTCGCCATCGCTGGCTTCCTGGTAGTCGGTCCACCAGTCGCCCAGGCCGCCGGTTTCCTCGCCGGCGCTCTCGCGCAGCAGGAGGAAGTCGTAGCCGGCGCGGAAGCGCGGGTTTTCCAGCAGCAGGTCGGCTTTCTTGCCCTGTCGGCGCGGCAGGCGTTCCTGCATGTCCCAGATCTCGCGGATCGGGATGGTGAAGCGCTTGGGCACCGCCGTGCGCTTGCACTGCTCGATGATCAGCTCGTGGGCGGCTTCCTGCATCGCAGGGATCGGCGGCATGCCGCGCTCCTGCAGCTTCAGCGCGCGAGCGGGCAGGGCGGGCCAGAGTAGCGCGGCGAACAGGAAGGCCGGCGTAACCGGCTTGCCCATGCGGATGCGTTCGTCGGTGTTGGCCAGCGCCTGACGCATCAGTTTGCCGGCGTACTCGGGGTCTGCTTTCAGCGCCTTGGCACTGGCCGGGAACAGTGGTGCGAACAGGTCGTACTCGGTGAGCAGCTCGAAGGTGCGCTCGGCCTTGCCGCTCAGGAACAGTTTGAGCACTTCGTCGAACAGGCGCGCCGAAGGGATTTCGTTGAGCAGGTGCGCCAGGCGGCGGATCGGCGCGGCGCTGTGCTTCTCGATCTCGAAGTCCAGCTTGGCGGCGAAGCGTACGGCGCGCAGCATGCGCACCGGGTCTTCCAGGTAACGCTGCTCCGGATCGCCGATCAGGCGCACCAGGCGGTTGCGGATGTCATGCACGCCGTGGGCGTAGTCGAGGATGCGCTCGCCGGTGACGTCGAAATACAGGGCATTGATGGTGAAGTCGCGGCGTTGCGCGTCATCTTCCAGCGTGCCGTAGACGTTGTCGCGCAGGATGCGCCCGGCTTCGTTGCGCGAGGCGTGGGCGCTGTCGGCATCGTCATCGGTCTGCGGATGATTGGCACGGAAGGTGGCGACTTCGATGATCTCGCGGCCGAAGTGGACGTGGACCAGCTTGAAGCGGCGACCGATCACCCGTGCATTGCGGAATTCCGCGCGAACCTGCTCGGGGGTTGCGCTGGTGGCGACGTCGAAGTCCTTCGGCGCAATGCCCAGCAGCGGATCGCGTACGCCGCCGCCGACGATGTAGGCCTGGTAGCCGGCCTTCTGCAGGCGTTCCACGACATTCACCGCGTTCCTGCTGAACTGATCCCGCCGCAGCGAATGCTGATGGTTGCCAATGACTTCCGGGGTAGTGCGGACGGCGCGCGGACGGCGCAGTGGGGATCGGATGGACTGGATCAGCTTTTTCAGCATGTGTGCACTATCGGGGAATGAATGTAGGGGTAGCCAGCGCAGAGCCCTGTAGCCTGGGGCTTTCGAGGGGATGTCTGCTGCCTGGAAACAAATGGCAGCAATTCCGGTGCCGTCTGCGCCGCGGCGATTCTAGCATCGTGGGGTGGGATGATGAAGAAAAGAGGAAAAAAGGACTTGCGGGGAGAAGGGGAGAGGGTGTAGCGAAAGCTACTGGGGGAGCCGAGGCTCCCCCCCAAATAGGTGCGTGCTTTGTTTTTATTATGATGCCGGGCTTGTTGTTTTTGTTTGTTGACCCGTCCCTCGAAGCCAGTTGCTTCGGGGATGCTCCCCATGAGGGGATCCAATAGCAAACGGATTGCTTTGGTCGCTGAGTAAGCGATGATCTTGCGATCCAACCAGTCCTCGTGCTGCCTTCAAGCAGTTTTATTCTTCTCTGACTGGTTGCGGGACTGATCCCGACGGCTACTCTTCTCCAAAAGAATCAGTTAGCTGCGCCTCCGCGATTTTGTTTTTGTTGTGCTGGAGTCGTTTCGTCTTGTTCTTATTTTGAGTTGTCGTGCTTGTTATTGTTGTTGTGCCAATAACAAAGCAGATGCCGTGCCAACTTTTTCAAATCCTTATTTTTCAATGGTTTGCGAGGGTTCATCCCTGAGGGGCGGGCACAAAAAAGCCGGGTTTTCGTTACCGATGAACCCGGCTTTTGTTACGGAGCATGTCCCCGGTAACAGTGTGGGGGCCTGTTACGAGTCCGCCGACGCACCCGATTTGCGGCGCGGGATACCCAGGCGCTGGCGACGTTCCCACAGGCATTTGCGGCTGATCCCCAGCTTGCGGGCCAGCTCGGTTTCGGTCATGTGATCCTGGTGTTCGAGGACGAAGTGTTGGAAGTAATCTTCCAGCGACAGGTCCTCGGTGGGCTCGTGGTTGCTGGCGTTGCCGTTGGTCGGGCGGGCGTCGAGCTCTTCCGCGAAGTCGTCTTCCAGATCGTCCAGTTCGATGTCGATGCCCAGCAGGTCGGCCGGAATCTCCAGGCCTTCGCTGAGAATCACCGCGCGCTCGATGGCGTTCTCCAGCTCGCGCACGTTACCCGGCCACGGGTAGTGGCGGATGGCCTGTTCGGCTTCGTGGGAGAAGCTCAGCACCGGGCGCCCCATCTGGGAGCACTGGCGCGCCAGGAAGGCGCGTGCGATCTCCATGACGTCCGCGCCACGCTCGCGTAGCGGCGGCAGCTTCAGCGAGATGACGTGCAGGCGGTAATAGAGGTCTTCGCGGAACTGGCCGGTCTTGGCCAGCATCTTCAGGTCGCGGTGGGTGGCGGCGATCAGGCGCACGTCGACCTTCTGCGACTGTACCGAGCCCACGCGGCGGATTTCGCCTTCCTGCAGTACGCGCAGCAGGCGCGCCTGGGCTTCCAGCGGCAGTTCGCCGATCTCGTCGAGGAACAGGGTGCCACCGTCGGCGGCTTCCACCAGACCCGCGCGGCCGGCGCTGGCGCCGGTAAACGCACCCTTCTCGTGGCCGAACAGTTCGGATTCGATCAGGGTTTCCGGGATCGCCGCGCAGTTCACCGAAATCAACGGTGCCTTGGTGCGCTTGGAAAGGTTGTGCAGGGCGCGGGCGACCAGTTCCTTGCCGGTACCGGACTCGCCCTGGATCAGTACGTTGGAATCGGTGGGAGCGACCTTGCGGATCTTGGTGTACAGCTCCTGCATCGGCGGGCAGGAGCCGATGATGCCGATTTCGCCGTCCGCCGGGGCGGTGTTACCGCTGCTACGCTCGGCCGCCTTGGCGTTACCGCGGGCTTCCGCCGGGGCGTTACGGGCTTCCTGGCGATCCTTGAGGATGCGCGCCACGGCCTGGAGCATTTCGTCGTGGTCGAAAGGCTTGGCGATGTAGTCCACCGCGCCCATCTTCATCGAGTCCACTGCCGAACGCAGGCTGGCGTAGCTGGTCATGATCAGCACCGGGGTGCCCTGGGCCAGCTTGATCAGTTCGGTGCCGGGTGCGCCGGGCAGGCGCAGGTCGCTGACGATCATGTCGAAGGTCGGGATGCTGTAACGCTCCTGGGCCTCCTGCACCGAGCCAGCCTCGCTGACCTGGTACTGGTTCCGCTCGAGCAGCCGTCGCAGGGCGGAACGGATGATGGTTTCGTCTTCGACGATGAGGATATGTGCCATGTATTCAGCTCTCTCGACGTGCTCGTTTACTGCTCGGCCGTCGGGCCAGGATGCCGCGGCAAAGTGACGCTGATGCGGGTGCCGCATTCGCGTTCGGGGTCAGCCGGGCTGTCTATGGTGATTTGCCCATAATGCTCTTCCACGATCGAATAGACCAGTGCGAGGCCCAGGCCGGTCCCCTTGCCGGGGTCCTTGGTCGTGAAGAAGGGCTCGAACAGGCGCTCGATGATCGACTTGGGAATCCCGCTGCCTTCGTCCTCGACGATCAGGTCGACGGTTTGCTCCTGAGCCTCGGTGCGTACGCGGATCGCGCCATTGGACGGCGAGGCGTCGCGGGCGTTGGAGAGCAGGTTGATCAGGACCTGGGCCAGGCGCTGGGAATCGCCTTCGACCCAGTGCGCCGGATCGCACAGGTTGAAGAACTGCACGTCGACGCTGCGCTTGTTCAGCGACAGCAGGCCGATGGCTTCCTGGGCGACGTCGGCCAGGCACACCGGCTCGGCCGCCACCTGCTTGCCGCCGGCATGAGCGAAGCTCATCAGCGACTGCACGATGCGCGACACGCGCTTGGTCTGTTCGAGGATCTGTCCGCTGATCTCGGTCAGCTCGCTGTCGCCCTCGCGTTCTTCGCGCAGGTTCTGCGCGAGGCAGGCGATGCCGGTGATCGGGTTGCCGATCTCGTGGGCGACGCCGGCGGCCAGGCGGCCGATGGAGGCCAGGCGCTCGGAGTGGATCAGCTTGTCTTCCAGGGACTGGGTCTCGGTGAGGTCTTCCACCAGCAGCACCAGGCCACTGTTACCGGGCGCGAGGGGCTCCTCGATCGCCGCCTTGTGCAGGTTCAGCCAGCGGGTCTGGCCCTCGATGGACAGGCGTTGTTTGTGCAGGTGTTCGTCCGGCGCTTCGATGAAGCCTTCCAGAAGCCCCTTCCAGGGATCCGGCAGGGCGGCCAGGCGCGAGCCGACCACGCGTTGCGCGCTGACCCCGGTGAGGTCTTCGATGGCGCGGTTCCACATGAGGATTTCCTGGTCCTTGGCCAGCGAACACACGCCCATTGGCAGATCCTGCAGGGTCTGCCGATGGTAGCGACGCAGGGTGTCCAGTTCGGCGGCCAGGCCGGTGAGCCGGGAGTGATAGTCCTCCAGGCGGCTCTCGATGAAGTGGATGTCCTCGGTAACGTAGCTTTCGCTGCTGGCTTTATAGGGCAGGAAGGTTTCCACCATGTCCTGCGCCACGCTCGGGCCCATCAGGCCGGAGAGGTTGGCTTCGATGCGATCGCGCAGGCGGCGCAGGGCATAGGGACGGCGCTCGTCGAAGGGCAGGTGCAGGTCGCGCAGGGCTTGCTCCACCTCGCGCTGGGCGGTTTTGGCGCCCAGTGGCTTGGACAACTGGCTGGCGAACTCCTGCGGGGAGACGGCGATCAGCTCGCGACGTTGCGGGCGGCGGACATTGTCCACTGCACAGGCTTCGGCGGCGCCCTTTTCCTCGTCGCTGGCCTCGGTGAACAGCGAGACCAGGGTGAACACCAGCACGTTGGCGGCCAGCGAGGCCAGCGCCGCGAGATGCCAGGTGGTGTCGTCGAGCACGTAGAGCGAATCGAACAGCGGCACGTAGATGCTCTGCAGGTTCGCCATCAGCGGGGTGAGCATGGTCATGCCCCACACCAGCATGCCGGCCACCAGGCCGGCGATGAAGCCGCGACGGTTGGCGGTCGGCCAGTAGAGCACGGCCAGCGCGCCGGGGAGGAACTGCAGGGTGGCGACGAAGGAGACTATCCCTAAGTTCGACAGGTCCTGCTCGGCGCCCAGCAGCAGGTAGAAGGCATAGCCGGCCATGATGATCGCGGCGATCAGTGCGCGGCGGGTCCACTTCAGCCAGCGGTAGATGTTGCCTTCGGCTGGCGGCTGGTAGAGCGGCAGCACCAGGTGGTTGAGCACCATGCCCGAGAGCGCCAGGGTCATCACGATGATCAGGCCGCTGGCGGCGGAGATGCCGCCGATGAAGGCGGTGAGCGCCAGGGCCGGGCTGTCCACCGAGATACCCAGGCCGAGGGTGAAGTATTCCGGGTTGGTCGAGGCGCCCAGGTGCAGGCCGGCCCAGAGGATTGGCGGCACTGCCAGGCTCATCGGCAGCAGGAACAGCGGCAGTCCCCAGCTGGCGCTGAGCAGCGCGCGCGGGTTGAGGTTCTCGGTGAAGGTCATGTGGAACATGTGCGGCATCACGATGGCCGAGGCGAAGAACACCAGCAGCAGCGTGCGCCACGGTCCCTCGGCCAGCGGCGTGTGCAGGGTGCTCAGGGCTTCCTGGTTCTGCAGCAGCCAGACTTCCAGGCCATCCGGCCCGCCGAACACGCCGTAGAGGGCGAACAGGCCGATGGCGCCCAGCGCCACCAGCTTGACCAGCGACTCGAAGGCGATCGCCATTACCAGCCCTTCATGGCGCTCACGGGTGGCGATGTGGCGCGCACCGAAGAGGATGGCGAACAGGGTGATCAGTGCGCAGAACGCCAGTGCCGCGCGGTTGGGCTCGGACTCGCGGGTGAGGATGCTGATCGAGTCGGTCACCGCCTGGATCTGCAATGCCAGCATCGGCAGCACGCCGATCAGCATGAACACCGTGGTCAGAGCGCCGGCCCAGGTGCTGCGGAAGCGGAAGGCGAACAGGTCGGCCAGCGAAGACAGCTGGTAGGCGCGGGTGATGCGCAGGATCGGGTAGAGCAGCACCGGCGCCAGCAGGAAGGCGCCGGAGACGCCCAGGTAGATCGCCAGGAAGCCGTAGCCGTACTGGTAGGCGAGGCCGACCGTGCCGTAGAAGGCCCAGGCGCTGGCGTACACACCCAGCGACAGGGTGTAGATCAACGGATGGCGCACCAGCCAGCGGGGCACGAAGCCACGCTCGGTGATCCAGGCGACACCGAAGAGAACCATCAGGTAGGAGGCGCTGATCAGGATCAGCTGGGTAAGGCTAAAGCTCGTCAGCATCGCGCTGGCTCTGCAGGATGAAGGTGACGACGATCAGGATCAGCCACAGCAGGTAGGGTCGGTACCAGGCGCCGTGGGGCTCGATCCACCAGTCCATGATGGCCGGTGAGAACAGGTAGATGCCCACGACCAGGAGCAACACCAGTCGATAGATGTACATGTCGTCTCTCTCGTTGTTCGGCGGGCAGGCTACCTGTGCGCACAGTCGCCGGCAAGCCGGCCAGCGCTTGGCAGATCTTGTAGGAGCGAGCTTGCTCGCGAACGAACCCCGCGGTGGGGACCGGGTTCGCGAGCAAGGACTCGGCGTCCCCCTCGCTCCTACGAAAAGCAGTCCGCGAAACTCAGCGTGGCGCGATGTGCGCCACGGTCAATTGTGCAGCCTTATACAAGTCTAGAGGCGCGCGTCTTCCAGCGTCAGGCTGCGGGGGATGGCGGTCGCGTCCCAGTTTGCGATGCCCCAGGCGAGCACGTCGCGTGGCGTGGCCTGCAACAGATCGGCGGGCGGATTCTGGCCCAGCGCTTTCAGGGCGCGTACCAGCAACGGAGCGGCCTGGTCGGCTTCCAGCGGCGGCGAGCGGTAGGACTTGCCCAGCTTGTGGCCATCGGGCTGGATGATCAGCGGTACGTGCAGGTAACACGGCGCGGCGATGCCGAGCAGTTCCTGCAGGTAGAGCTGGCGCGGGGTGTTGTCCAGCAGGTCGGCGCCGCGAACGATATCGGTCACGCCTTGCCAGGCATCGTCCAGCACCACGGCCAGCTGATAGGCGAACAGCCCGTCGCGGCGGCGGATGATGAAGTCGCCCACTTCGCGGCCCAGGTGCTGGCGGAACTCGCCCTGCAGGCGATCGGTGAAGCGGTATTCCAGTTCCGGCACGCGGATGCGAATGGCGATGTCGCCGTGCCAGTCGTGCTGGGCGTCGCGGCAGGTGCCGGGATAGATGCCGCCGGTGCCTTCGAGCTGCTTGCGCGAGCAGGTGCAGGCGTAGGCCAGGCCGCTGCGCAGCCATTGCTCGACCTGCGCGGCGTAGGCATCGCCGCGCTCGCTCTGGCGTTCCACCGGGCCGTCCCATTCGAAGCCGTAGCGTTCGAGGGTCTCCAGGATCGCTGCCTGGGCGCCGGGCATCTCTCGCGGCGGGTCGAGGTCTTCCATGCGCACCAGCCATTTGCCGCCCACTGCGCGCGCGTCCAGGTAGGACGCGACGGCGGCCACCAGCGAACCGAAATGCAGGTAGCCGCTGGGCGTGGGGGCGAAACGTCCGACGTAGCGGGAGGCGGGCATGAAAGCTCTCTGGAAAGAAAAGGCATAAACGAAACGGGGCGCCGCAGCGCCCCGTTCGGGATCAACCAGGCTCAGGAGCCCAGCTGCTTTTCCTTGATTTCCGCCAGGGTCTTGCAGTCGATGCACAGGGTGGCGGTGGGGCGGGCTTCCAGACGGCGGATGCCGATCTCGACGCCGCAGGAGTCGCACCAGCCATAATCGTTGTCTTCGATCAGCTGCAGGGTCTCGTCGATCTTCTTGATCAGCTTGCGCTCGCGGTCGCGGGCGCGCAGCTCGAGGCTGAACTCTTCTTCCTGGCTGGCACGGTCGGCCGGGTCCGGGAAGTTCGCCGCTTCGTCCTGCATGTGGTGCACGGTGCGGTCCACTTCTTCCATCAGCTCAACTTTCCATTTGTTGAGGATGGAGGTGAAGTGCGCGCGCATGCGATCGCTCATGTACTCCTCGCCCTTGGTTTCCTGGTAGGGCTCGAAGCCACGAATCAGTTGGCTGCTCTGTTGTTTTGCTTTGGTGGGCATGGATGACCGCCTCTCACTCTCGCTAATCCTCTCGCGGATGGTCCTTCTCCGGCACTGCCGGCCCCGCGCTCGCAAGCGGGCGAACTTACCAGAACGATAACCGCGATGCTACTCCCGGTTGTCGAGCCTGCCGTCTCCCGCACATGACCTGGCGACCTGGTCGCCGATTCGATGGCCACCGCTATCGAATTTTCTATAAACACTTGCACGATCGCCTGTTTTTCATGAACGAAACGTGCATTTTCAACCAGTAATGACCGGGTTTCGGTGGTGCCCCTGTGTCACTCGGTGGCCTGTTAGAATTCCTACCTTGTCGCAAAGTTCGGAAAACCTATGGCTACTTCCTTCAGTGCACGCAGCCGCGCCATCGAGCCCTTCCACGTCATGGCGCTGCTGGCGCGCGCCAACGAGTTGCAGGCCGCGGGCCATGACGTCATACACCTGGAAATCGGCGAGCCGGATTTCACCACCGCCGCGCCGATCATCGCCGCAGGCCAGGCCGCGCTCGCCGCAGGACATACCCGCTACACCGCCGCCCGGGGCATACCGGCGCTGCGCGAGGCCATCGCCGGCTTCTACGCCGAGCGCTATCGCCTGTCGATCGACCCGCAACGCATCCTGATTACGCCCGGTGGCTCCGGCGCGCTGCTGCTTGCCAGCAGCCTGCTGGTGGACCCGGGCAAGCACTGGCTGCTGGCCGATCCGGGCTATCCGTGCAATCGCCACTTCCTGCGCCTGGTCGAAGGCGCCGCACAGCTGGTGCCGGTGGGGCCGGAGAGCCGCTACCAGCTCACGCCCGACCTCATCGAGCGGCACTGGGATCATGACAGTGTAGGCGCTCTGGCGGCATCGCCGGCGAATCCTACGGGCACCGTGTTGCACCGGGATGAACTGGCCGCGTTGTCCTCCGCGTTGAAGGCGCGCGGCGGCCATCTGGTGGTCGATGAGATCTACCACGGCCTGACCTACGGCATGGACGCCACCAGTGTGCTGGAAGTGGATAATGATGCCTTCGTGCTCAACAGCTTCTCCAAGTATTTCGGCATGACCGGCTGGCGCCTGGGCTGGCTGGTGGCGCCGACCGACGCGGTGGGTGAGCTGGAGAAGCTGGCGCAGAACCTCTACATCAGCGCGCCGAGCATGGCCCAGCATGCCGCGCTGGCCTGCTTCGAGCCGGAAACCCTGGCGATCTTCGAGGAGCGCCGTGCCGAGTTCGCTCGTCGCCGCGACTACCTTCTGCCGGCGCTGCGGGAACTGGGCTTCAGCATCGCGGTGGAGCCGGAGGGTGCCTTCTATCTGTACGCGGATATCAGCGCCTTTGGCGGCGATGCCTATGCGTTCTGCCAGCACTTCATCGAAACCGAGCACGTCGCCTTCACCCCGGGGGTGGACTTCGGCCGCTACCAGGCCTCGCACCATGTGCGCTTCGCCTACACCCAGAGCGTCGAGCGCCTGCAGCAGGCGGTGGAGCGCATCGCCCGTGGCTTGAAGAGCTGGCGTCCCTGATGCGTTTCGAGCCGGCGCTGGAGGAGGCACGCCTGATCAAACGCTACAAGCGCTTCCTGGCAGACATCGAGACCGCCCGTGGCGAGCGTCTGACCATTCACTGCCCTAACACGGGCTCGATGCTCAACTGCATGAGCGAGGGCTGCCGGGTCTGGTTCAGCCGCTCCAGTGACCCCAAGCGCAAGCTGCCGGGCACCTGGGAGCTGGTGGAAACGCCGCAAGGGCGCCTGGCCTGCGTGAACACCGGGCGCGCCAACCGGCTGGTGGAGGAAGCGCTGCTGGCCGGCCGCGTGGCTGAGCTGACGGGCTTCGACGAGCTTCGCCGCGAGGTGGCTTATGGACAGGAGAACAGCCGCGCCGATTTCCGCCTGATGTTTGCCGGCAAGCCGGTGTACGTCGAGGTGAAGAGCGTGACCCTGGGTTTCGACGACACCAGGGTCGCCGCCTTCCCGGACGCCGTGACCCAGCGCGGCGCCAAACACCTGCGCGAGCTGGCGGCGCTGGCCCGCGAGGGCATGCGGGCCGTGCTGCTGTATGCGGTGAACCTCTCGGACATCGACGCGGTGCGCCCGGCGGCGGAGATCGACGCGGCCTATGCCGCAGCGCTGGCGGAGGCGCATAACGCCGGGGTGGAAGTGCTGGCCTATGGTGCGCAGATCGATACGCAGGAAATCCGTCTTGGCCAGCCGTTGAAGGTGTTGTTGTAGTCCGGATTCCGCTGCGAGGATCGTTCGCGAGCAAGCTCGCTCCTACAGGTCTGCGTTGCGCTGCTCTTCGTAGGAGCGAGCTTGCTCGCGAACCGGCCCAGGTAGAGTTCCCAACCTAGTCCTCTTCCTGCTCATCCAGCCAGATTCCCTGCTCATCCTCATGACAGGGCAGGGCCTCCAGCCCATCCCCCAGACACGGTCCCTGGATGCACTCCCCGGTTTCGATCAGGAACAACGCCCCATGGTGGCCGCACTGCAACAGGCGGCCACTGCTATCGAGAAAGTTCTCCGCGTCATAGCCCAGCGGGATTTCCCGGTGTGGGCAGCGGTTGCGGTAGGCGTAAAGGCGGCCTTGGCGGCGCACTATGAAGAGGTTCAGGCCGCGGGCCTTGAAGCCCCGACTCTGGCCTTCGGCCAGTTCGTGCGGGGCGCAGAGCAGGATCATCAGGTTCTCCATCCGGGGCGGGCATTATCCGCGCACGGATGGCGGCACCGGAAGAGGGTGCACATCCTTGTGCTGAAGAGGGTGAGCCGGCTGGCCGTGGCATGACGGTCGCGTAGAGTGCAGCGATCCGGTGACGGCTGTTCTCGAAGAGGGGGACGCCAGGGGATGTTCAGCCAGCCGCTTGTGCCCGGCAGTCATCGCCGCCAGGCGTGTACGGGGTCGGTTTCGTCGATGTCGTGCCGGGGCTGTGCCAGTGGCCAGAGCGGGCCGCTGTCGAAGCGATTACAGGGCCACATCATACCCTAGGCAGGGGGCTCCATGGATTGGGGGCGCTGTGTAGCGGCGGATCGAAGATGGGTGGGTGAAAACTCGGCACAGACCATAGCGGCAGACAAATCTAAATGCAAATTGTTATCAGTGGATGATTTGCTGTGGCACGGCTTCCCTGTTGCACGGCGCGACGGGTTTCCCATGAACGAGGATTTCTGCGATGCCCAAGCACCGTGCTGCTGCTCGGGCATGCCGGCGGCCACAACCTGGCCACGCTCGCGGGCTACAAGGCACTGTCCATCGAGGCGCTGGTCGCGCCCGACCCGCAAGTGGTGATACTCCATCCGACGTTCCTGGAGGGCGGTCTGGGGCCGAGCATTCCGGATGGATTGGCCAGTCTCTCCCGAGCCTTTTATCCTTCCGCGCAGGCCCTGAACTCGGAAGGTCGTCCTTGACTCGGATCGTTGTTGCTCGACCGCTGCTCCTGCTACTCGGTTTTCTTCTGCTGCTGGTTGTCTGGCTGTCGCTGGCCCTTGGCCCGGTGAGCCTGCCGTTGGGCGACACCTTGCGGGCACTGGCGCGCCTGATCGGCTTGCCGGTGTCCGCCGACGCCCTGGGGCAGGCTGAACTGATCGTCGGCCAGATCCGCCTGCCGCGTACCCTGCTGGGTGTCGCCACCGGCGGCGTGCTGGCGCTGGCTGGCGTGGCCATGCAGGGGTTGTTCCGCAATCCGCTGGCCGACCCCGGCCTGATCGGTGTTTCCAGCGGCGCGGCCCTGGGGGCGGCGATCGCCATCGTCTTCGGTGCCTCCATCGGCGGGCTGCCGGAAGCACTCGCACCTTATCTGCTGTCCGCCTGCGCTTTCGCCGGTGGCCTGCTGGTGACGGCGCTGGTCTATCGCCTGGGCCGGCACAACGGGCAGACCAGCGTGGCCACCATGTTGCTGGCGGGCATTGCGCTCACGGCGCTGGCCGGGGCGCTGATCGGGCTGTTCACCTACCTGGCTGACGACGCCACGCTGCGTACGCTGACCTTCTGGAACCTGGGCAGCCTGAACGGCGCCAGCTATCACCGGTTATGGCCGTTGCTGCTGATCACTCTGCTGGTGGCCTGCTGGTTGCCGCGTCGGGTGGATGCGCTGAATGCGCTGCTGCTGGGCGAGTCCGAAGCGCGTCATTTGGGCTTCGACGTCGAACGCCTGAAGGTCGAGCTGATCCTGTGCACCGCGCTGGGCGTCGGTGCGGCGGTGGCGGCGGCCGGCATGATCGGCTTCATCGGCCTGGTGGTGCCGCATCTGCTGCGCCTGATCGTCGGCCCCGATCACCGGATACTGCTACCGGCGTCCATGTTCGGCGGCGCCATCCTGCTGCTGCTCGCCGACCTGGTGGCACGGCTGGCGCTGGCGCCGGCGGAACTGCCGATCGGCATCGTCACCGCGCTGATCGGCGCGCCGTTCTTCCTTTACCTGCTGATACGGGGGCGCTCCTGATGCTGACGGCGGAGAACCTGCTGGTGAAGCGCGGCGCGCAGACAGTCCTGCAGGGCGTTAGCCTGGCCTTGCAGCCGGGCGAAGTGCTTGGCGTTCTGGGGCCGAACGGCGCCGGCAAAAGTACCTTGCTGGGCGCCCTCAATGGCGAGCTGCCGCTGTCCGGCGGCGCTGTGCGCCTCGATGGACGTTCGCTGGCGGATTGGCAGGGTACCGACCGGGCGCGCCGCCTGGCGGTGCTGCCGCAGTCGTCGACGCTGAATTTCGCGTTCACGGTCGAAGCGGTGGTCGGCTTCGGTCGCTTGCCCCACGACAGCGGCCGCCAGCATGACCTTGAGATCGTCGCGGCGGCGCTGGAGGCCGCGGATGCCGCTCATCTGGCCGGACGCAGCTACCTGGCGCTGTCCGGTGGAGAGCGCCAGCGCGTGCACCTGGCGCGTGTACTGGCGCAGCTGTGGCCGGGCGGTGCGGAGCAGGTGTTGCTGCTGGATGAGCCGACCTCGGCGCTCGATCCGCTGCACCAGCACACCACGCTGCAGGCGGTGAGCGAGTTCGCCAAGCGCGGCGCGGCGGTGCTGGTGATCCTGCATGACCTGAATCTGGCGGCACGTTACTGTGATCGCCTGCTGTTACTGCACCAGGGGCGGTCGCATCTGCAAGGCACACCGGAGGAGGTGCTGCGCGCCGAGCCGCTGCGCACCGTGTTCGGGCTGGACGTGCTGGTCCAGCGGCATCCCGAGCGCGATCATCCACTGATCATCGCGCGCTGAATGGAGTTCACGTGAAGTACCTGCTGATTCCTGTGCTGGCGCTGTTGGCCGCTTGCCAGAGCCACATTTCCGCGCCGCCGCTGCCGACCTGGCAGAGTCCGGAGGGGCGTGACAATGTCGAGCTGGGCGTCATTCGCGACCTGCACAGCGGCGAGCAACTCACGCCGCAACAGTTGCTCGACCGGCTGGCCTCGGCGCCGCGCGTGCTCGTGGGCGAGCAGCACGACAATCCGGACCATCACGCCCTGGAACTCTGGCTGGCGCGCGCCTTGGCTGCGCGCCGCCCGAGCGGCAGCGTGTTGATGGAGATGATCAATCCGAACCAGCAGTCACGTGTTGCCGCCGCCCAGGTGGCAGCGGCCAGGGACGAGATGCCGACGGATCTGCTCGGCGCATTGGCGTGGCAACCGGGGTGGGACTGGTCGCTCTACGGCCCATTGGTGACCTGGTTGGTGAAGCAGTCGGTGCCGCTGCTCTCGGCCAACCTGGATCGCGGCGAGATCATGCGCATCTATGCCGAGCAGCCACAGTTGAAGGGCGTGCGTTCCACGACGGATGCTGTGCGCAACAGCCTGTTGGAGGACATTCGCGAATCCCACTGCGGCCTGCTGCCGGAAAACCAGTTGCCAGCAATGCTGGCGGTGCAGCAACAGCGCGACCGGCGCATGGCGGAGCGCCTGAAGGCGGCGCCGGAGCCTGCGCTCATGATCGCTGGTGGCTTCCACGCGCGGCGCGACCTGGGCGTGCCGCTGCACCTGGAAGACCTGGGGGCGGGGCAGGGCATGCAGGTGCTGATGCTGGTCGAGGTAGGCAAGACGGTTGCGCCGGTGCAGGCGGATTACGTCTGGTACACGCCGGCGCTGCCACCGACGGACTATTGCGCGGCGCTGCGCCAGTAGCTCAGGCAGCCAATCATGGACGGGGCCTGAAGGCCCCGTTTTCGTTGGCGTTGTATTTGGCGCGGGCAAAAAAAGACCCGGCAAGGTGCCGGGTCGAAACCGTGATTAGCCTGATGAGGAGATAATCTGAAGAGCCCGACTGCATGGTCTCTCGAGCTTATCCAACTGGCCTCGCAGCCAGTGAGTTAATAATAACCATTATCAATTGAGAGTCAATGCTTTTTTCTGCCCCGTGATCGATGGCGGGATTGGGGAGGATCGTCGCCCTCGATGAAAAAAACGCAGGCAAAAAAAGACCCGGCAAGGTGCCGGGTCGAAACCGTGATTAGCCTGATGAGGAGATAATCTGAAGAGTCCGACTGCGTGGTCTCTTGAGCTTACCGTCTGGCCTCGCGACCAGATGGCTCAATAATAATCATTATCATTTGAGAGTCAACCTCCTTTCGCAAAGTTTTTCGCGCCCGCGAAAACGTTCCGCCGAAAAACGAAAAGCCCGGCACTGGGCCGGGCTTCCGCTGGGGATGCGCCTCAGCTGGCCTGTCGTTGCACGCGCAACTGGGTGACTTCCTTGTTCAGCAGGTCAATGCGTCGGGCCATGCCTTCGATCAGGCTGTGGGCGATGCGCGGGTTGCTCTGCATCAGGCCGAGGAACTGGTCCTTGGGGATGACCATCACTGTGCAGGGCTCGCTGGCGATGACCGAGGCGCTGCGTTTCTCGCGGGTGAACACCGCCATGGCGCCGAAGATCTCGTCCTTCTGCACGTCACCGACCTTCTGCCCGTCGACGAAGGCTTCCGCGTGGCCTTCGATGATGATGAACACGTGCTCGGCGTCGTCGCCCTGCTCGATCAACTGAGCGCCGGCGGCGAAATGCTGGAAGCCGGTGGCCGGGCGGATCTCTGGTTGCTTCAGGTGCGCCAGGGCGTCGGAGAGCAGGGCGGTATGGCCGATCAGGTAGTGCAGGAACAGCTCCTGGCGGTGCTCGTCGGCATGGATATGGCGGAGCACGTCGCTGCGCAAATACGGGATCAGGCACAGCGGCTCTTCGGTGACGTATCGGCAGGGCGGCAGATCGATGCCCTGGCGCAGGCCGACCAGGTCGCCCTCCTGCAGATAGAACAGCGGGCGTTCGTCCACCAGGGCATGGACCAGGCCATTCTCGATGAGAAACAGATGCTTGTCGGGCAGCTCGGCCTCGAGATCGTCGGAACGTTCGAGGCGAATCGGATCGCCGCTGGAGGCCAGGCCAGCAAGCAGTTGCACCGGAATTCCCTGCAGGCGGTTGATCAGCTCATCGGCATAGGCAGGTTGTTCACCGAGTAGGTACATGGCCGTAATTCCTTGAATGGCGGCAGTCGAGGGCGCACGAAGGGCCCTGAGACCATAAGCGGACAGGTACTTTTGCGTAAAGATTTTCCCACGGAGCTTGTGAGCTAGCTCTTGTTCCTCATGGGGAAAGTCTCAAGCTCGCCCAGGAGCGCGGCCTTGTGGGCCGGTGGAAGGTCATTCCAGTGCACGTCGAGCAGGGCCCCTTCGATGGCATACAGAAGCACCTTCGAAGCACGGAAACCACGGGCCCTGACCGCCCGGTAAGCGCCAACGGCGCCCAGCCGGCGGAGGTCGGAGGCACTGTGGATACCTACGGCATGCAGCCACTGGGCGGAGGTCTTGCCAAGATTCTTCAGGTGCAGCAGTTCGTCGTTCATCGTCGGTCCTTGCGATGCGGCACGATCAGGCATGGGGTTCGGGGCCGTGAACTGCTCATAGCGGCCGGGTATACACAAGGCAAGTGTAGCGTGGCTTTGTGATATCGCCCTGCGCGAGCGGCAGGGCGGGAAGGGGCGGGGATACGCGGGCCGGAGCTGCCTTCCTGGCGATTCCGGCCGGTGCAGGAGTCAGAGCCCCGGGAGGCGCTGGCGGATGCTGGCGACCAGGGCGTCCAGGCTGGCGGCATCCGGGGTGTCGACGCGCTTGCTGTGCTGCTGTTCTTCGTCGCTGAGCGGCTCGCGGGCGGCCTGCTGGGCCTGGACGGTCGCCAGGGTGGCGTCCGACGGGTCGTTGCCTTCGCTCTGGCGTTGGGCGAGCCAGCCGGCGATGACGCTTTCCGGCGCCTGGCAGTCGAGGATGAGGAAGGGCACGCCGGTTTCCTCGGCCATCTTCCAGGCGGCCGCACGCTGGTCGCGTTTGAGGAAGGTGGCGTCCAGCACCACCGGGTAGCCGGCGCGCAGGATGTCCGCGGCCAGGGCGTTCAGGCGCTGGTAGGTCGTCAGTGTGGCGTCGGCGGAGTAGATGCCGCTCTGGTGCTGGCCGCGTTGCTCGGCGCTTTGTTCGCCGAACAGGCGCTTGCGCTCGACGTCGGAACGCAGGCGGATGGCGCCCAGGGCTTCCACCAGGCGCAAGGCCACCTGGCTCTTGCCAACGGCGGACACGCCGACGGTCACGGCCAGGAAGCGCGACGGGATGGCACTGTAGCTTTCCGCCAGGTTGGCGTAGTTGCGGTACTGGCGCAGGGTCGCGGCCTTCTGCACGGCGTCGGTCTGGTGCGCCAGGCTGAACAGAGCGATCTTGGCGCGCACCAGGGCGCGATAGGCCTTGTAGAAGTTCAGCAGCTCCAGCGACTGGTAGTCGCCGGTGAACTCCAGGTACTGGCTGACGAAGCGCCGCGACAGGCACTTCAGGCCGCGGTCTTCAAGGTCCATGGCGAGGAAGGCGTAGTCGGCGGTGACGTCGGTGAAGCGGAACGGTTCGTTGAACTCGATGCAGTCGAACAGCACCACCTTGTCGTCGATGATGGCGGCGTTGCCCAGGTGTATGTCGCCGTGGCACTCCCGGATGAAGCCGTTGGCCTTGCGCGACTCGAACACGCCGTGCAGGCGCTCGAAACTGGACTCGGCCCAGGCTTCAAGGGCGTCGAGTTGCAGCAGATCGGCCTTGTCCGAAAGCATCGGGCGGATCTGCTCGAAGTTCTGCCGCACGGGAGCCATGCAGGCGTCCGGGGTGCCCAGCGGGTGTTCGACCGGGACCTGCGGGGTGCGCAGGTGGAAGTCGGCGATCTGCAGGGCCAGTCCGTCGATGTGCGCGGCGCCGAGTTCGCCGCGGGCCTGCACTTCGCTGAGCAGCTGGGATTGCGGGAATTCACGGCACTGGATCATGTACTCGATGGCCGGACCTTCGCCGCCCAGGCGCGGAGCACTCTCGCTACCGGTGATCGGCAGCACGTCGAGGTACAGGCCTTCGGTGAGGCGCTGGTTGAGGCGCAGCTCTTCCTCGCAGAAGTGCTTGCGCGCGGCCAGGTCGGTGAAGTCGAGGAAGCCGAAGTTGACGGGCTTCTTAATCTTGTAGACGTAGGAGCCGGTGAGCAGGACCCAGGAAATGTGGGTTTCGATGACCCGGAAGCTTTCGACCGGATGAGGGTAGAGCGCCGGGTTCTGCAGCGCAGCGATCAGAGTCTGGCTCACGTTATGTCCTTGTCTGTCTATTTTCGAGAGGCAGGCATTATGGCCGCTGGGTCTGGTGGTGCAAACCCGCGAGGCAACCATTCCGTCGCGCCGGGGTCGAAGCACGGCAGTCCCGGCGCCACCGTGCGCCAGTGCCTGGCAAGAACCCGGATACCGTCTGGAACGGTGTCTGTCCCCTGTGGATAAAGTACGTATAATGCGCCGCCATGACGCGTCCCCGATCTTCCAAATCCCGTAAAAAAAGCGGCAAATCGTCGCCTGCCATGCGCAAGTGGCTGGGCTGGGCTCTCAAGCTCGGTCTGGTCGGCATTGTGCTGCTCGCCGGTTTTGCCGTGTATCTCGATGCGGTTGTCCAGGAGAAATTCTCCGGCAAGCGCTGGACCATTCCGGCCAAGGTGTATGCCCGTCCGCTGGAACTGTTCGTCGGCCTGAAACTGGGCAAGGACGACTTCCTGCGCGAGCTGGATGCGCTGGGCTATCGCCGCGAAAACGCGGTGAACGGTCCGGGCGCTGCCTCGGTCTCCGGCAATTCGGTCGAGCTCAACACCCGCGGCTTCCAGTTCTATGAAGGCGCCGAGCCCGCCCAGCGGATTCGCGTGCGCTTCTCCGGCAACTCCATCACCGGGTTGAGCGCCGCCAATGGCGCCGACCTCGCGGTGGCGCGCATGGAGCCGCTGTTGATCGGTGGCCTCTACCCGGCACACAACGAAGACCGCATCCTGATCAAGCTCGATCAGGTGCCGCCGTACCTGATCGACACCTTGGTGGCGGTGGAAGACCGCGACTTCTGGACTCATCACGGGGTTTCGATCAAGTCGATCGCCCGTGCCGTCTGGGTCAACGCCAGCGCCGGCCAGCTGCGCCAGGGCGGCAGCACCCTGACCCAGCAGTTGGTGAAGAACTTCTTCCTGACCAACGAACGCAGCCTGTCGCGCAAGCTTACCGAAGCCATGATGGCGGTGCTGCTGGAGCTGCATTACGACAAGCGCGAAATCCTCGAGAGCTACCTGAACGAGGTGTTCCTCGGCCAAGACGGCCAGCGCTCGGTGAATGGCTTCGGTCTCGCCAGCCAGTACTTCTTCAGTCAGCCGCTGTCGGAGTTGAAACTGCCGCAGGTCGCGCTGCTGGTCGGCATGGTGAAGGGGCCCTCCTATTACAACCCGCGCCGCAATCCGGAGCGCGCGCTGGAGCGCCGCAACGTGGTGCTCGACGTGCTCGCCGAGCAGGGTGTCATCACTCCCGAAGAGGCCGCCACCGCCAAGCAGGCGCCGTTGGGCGTGACCCGTCAGGGCAGCATGGCCAACAGCTCCTACCCGGCCTTCCTCGACCTGGTGAAGCGTCAGCTGCGCGAAGACTACCGGGATGAAGACCTGACCGAAGAAGGTCTGCGCATCTTCACCAGCTTCGACCCCATCCTGCAGATGAAGGCCGAGTCCGCCGTCAGCGAGACCTTCAAGCGCCTCGACGGGCGCAAGGGTGTTGCCGAGACCGAAACCGCGATGGTCGTGACCAACCCGGAGACCGGTGAGATCCAGGCGCTGATTGGCAGCCGCGATCCGCGCTTCGCCGGCTTCAACCGTGCCATCGACGCGAAGCGGCCGATCGGTTCGCTGGTCAAGCCGGCGGTCTACCTGACCGCGCTGGAGCAGCCGAGCCAGTACACCCTGACCAGCTACATCCAGGACGAGCCGTTCCAGGTGAAGGGCAAGGATGGGCAGGTCTGGAAGCCGCAGAACTATGACCACCAGGCGCGCGGCACCATCTTCCTCTACCAGGGGCTGGCCAACTCGCTGAACCTGTCCACGGCCAAGCTCGGCCTGGACCTGGGCGTGCCGAACGTGCTGAAGACTCTGGAGCGTCTGGGCGTCACGACGGACTGGCCGGCCTTCCCATCGATGTTGCTGGGCGCCGGTGCGCTGAGCCCGATGCAGGTGGCGACCATGTACCAGACCATCGCCAGCGGCGGCTTCAACACGCCGCTGCGGAGCATTCGCAGTGTGCTGGCGTCCGATGGTCAACCGCTCAAGCGCTATCCGTTCCAGGTCCAGCAGCGCTTCGATCCGGGCGCCATCTATCTGGTGCAGAACGCCATGCAGCGCGTGATGCGCGAGGGCACCGCGCGCTCGGTCTACAACCAGCTGCCGTCCTCGCTGACCCTGGCCGGCAAGACTGGCACTACCAACGATTCCCGCGACAGCTGGTTCTCCGGTTTCGGCCAGGACCTGCTGGCGGTGGTCTGGATCGGCCGCGACGACAACGGCAAGACGCCGCTGACCGGCGCCACCGGTGCACTGCAGATCTGGACCAGCTTCATGCGCAAGGCCGATCCGCTGCCGCTGGACATGCCGATGCCGGATAATGTGGTGCAGGCCTGGGTCGATCCGCACACCGGGCAGGGCACCGATGCCAACTGCCCCGGCGCGGTGCAGATGCCTTATATTCGAGGAAGCGAACCGGCCGCTGGCGCCGGTTGCGGAATCCAGGCGCCGGCCAACGAAGTCATGGACTGGGTGCGTGGCTGGCTGAATTGATGCGAGAGGTTTGGAAGTGAGAAAAGCTTGGTTTGCGGCGTCGGCGACTCTGGCGCTTCTGTCCGGTTGTGCGACCCCGCAGCACGGGGCGATCCCGGTGCAGGACTCCGGTACCTCCGTTTCCAACTCGGAGCGCGTGGGACGCAGCGGTGGCAACTATAAGGCGCCGGTTTCCGCCAGCGCCGGCCAGAGCATTCCCCAGGGTGACTCCGGCGTTACCGTGATGATCCCGAAGGATGCGGGTGCCGCACCGATCCAGACCTTCCCGGCACAGACTGGCGCGGCGCCGATCAGCACTTCGCCGATGACGACCGCGCCGGGCAATACCAGCGCACCCTATTCGCAGCAGCCGATCTCCACCAGCGGTGGCATCACCTCCAACGGTGGCTTCCAGTCGCAGACCTACCAGCAGCCGGCGTACCAGACCCCGCCCGCGGCACCGTCCAACCAGGGCAGCACCTACAACCAGGGCGGTGCCTACAAGGCGCCGTCGGGCATTCCGTCGAGCAACACGGGCCTGGCTGCTGACGAGCAGCTCGATGGCCCGGTACTGGCGCTGCTGACTACCGCCTCGCAACAGCAGGGCGGTGGTGATCTCAATGGCGCCGCCGCCAGCCTGGAGCGCGCCCAGCGCATCGCTCCGCGCGAGCCGCAGGTGCTCTACAAGCTGGCCCAGGTTCGCCTGGCCCAGGGCGATGCCGCGCAGGCCGAGCAGGTCGCGCGCCGTGGCCTGACGCTGGCCGGAGGTCGCCCGACCCTGCAAGCCAGCCTGTGGGATCTGATCGCCAAGTGTCGTGAGCGGCAGGGTGACGCCGCCGGCGCCGCCGAAGCCCGGCAGAAAGCCAAGGTAACCCTGTGATGGATGGTCGACTGCCAGCCATAGCGGATCAGCTGCTGCTGATCGAGCAGGAGATGCGTGGCATCGGCCTGTGGGGAAGTGAGACTCCGTCGCCCGAGCGGCTCTCCAGTCACGAGCCGTTCTGCGTGGATACGCTGGCGCTGGAGGAGTGGCTGCAGTGGATCTTCCTGCCGCGGATGAAGCAGATCGTCGAGAGTGGGGCTGATCTGCCTGCTGCCTCCGGCATCCGCGAGATTGCCGAGGAGGCCTACGCCACTGAGGGGGCTCGCGTGCTGCGGCTCCTGGAAGCGCTCGGCGAGTTCGACCGGCTGATCACTGCGGGGCGCTGAGCGCTCCCGCACGGCCTCAATTGCAGTTTTCCTGGACGGCCTTTTCGTTCTCTACGATGCGCGCCTGCCGTTCTTCTTCGGTGATGCGGCGGTACTCGCCGTTCTCTTCCTTCACGCGGACGCGTGGATTGTTCTTCAGTTGAGCCACATTCTCCCGCGCCTGGCTGCAATTCTGCGCGCGCGCGGCTTCCTGCTGGGCGACGTCCTGCTTCACCTTGTCATCCACGGCTTTCTGCTTTTCATCCACGGGGGGAGTTGCCACCGGCTTGGGTGGGGGCAGCGGGAAGTTCGACTTGGGCGGGGCAGTGTTGGTGTTGACGGCCGAGGCCTTGGTGCCTTCCGGCGGCTGCGCACCGAAGTGCGTGACCCCCTGGGCGTCGACCCATTTATAGACCTGCGCGGCCATCACGGTCGGGGCCAGAGCGAGCAGCAGGCTGCCCATGAAAATCGTCCGTCGCATGAGTTGTCGATCCTTGGGGTGCGGAGTCTGTCGATAACTATAACCAAAACGCCAGCTTATTCATCCGGAGAAGTTCACATCCCGGCTTCATCCAAAAACTATATATGGCTTGACTTGCCCGCTTCGTTTCAGAAGAATCCAAGGTTCGCTGCAGTGGGCCGGCCGCAAGCTGGTTTTACTCGGCAGACAAGAGGTGCTACCCGCGCCGCAAAGTTTCACCCTGTTTCGCGTTACCTCGCGCTGGGTGGAGGCTCTCCGTAACACAAACAGGAGTGTCTCCAGGTTCTGCTCAATCGGCAGTCGACGTAGCCGGCGATTACATTCGCCCATGTCTGCCGGGCAGCCATCCAAGTCGGTCCCCCACGTTGGGGGTTTCCGTATATAGCGTTCTAGAGGTGACAACGTGGAACTTTTATCCGGCGCTGAAATGGTCGTCCGCTCGCTGCGTGACGAAGGCGTTAAGTACATCTACGGGTACCCGGGCGGTGCCCTTCTGCATATCTACGACGCTCTCTTCAAAGAGAACGAAGTAACCCACATCCTGGTTCGCCACGAGCAGGCCGCCACTCACATGGCCGACGGCTATGCGCGTGCCACCGGCAAGCCCGGCGTGGTGCTGGTGACCTCCGGTCCCGGCGCGACCAACGCCGTCACCGGCATCGCCACCGCCTACATGGACTCCATCCCGATGGTGGTGATCTCCGGCCAGGTGTCGAGCAACATGGTCGGTACCGACGCGTTCCAGGAAACCGACATGGTCGGTATTTCCCGTCCGATCGTGAAGCACAGCTTCATCATCAAGCACCCGTCGGAAATTCCGGAGGTCATCAAGAAGGCCTTCTACATCGCCCAGTCCGGCCGTCCCGGCCCGGTGGTGATCGATATTCCGAAGGACATGGGCGATCCGACCCAGAAGTTCGAATACAACTACCCGAAGAAGGTCAAGCTGCGCTCCTACAGCCCTGCGGTCCGTGGTCACTCCGGCCAGATCCGCAAGGCCGCCGAGATGCTGCTGGCCGCCAAGCGCCCGATCATCTATTCCGGTGGTGGCGTGATCATGGGTAATGCCGCCGAGCCGCTGACCGAAGTGGCGCGCATGCTCAATGTGCCGGTGACCAACACCCTGATGGGCCTGGGCGGCTATCCGGGTACCGATCGCCAGTTCGTCGGCATGCTCGGCATGCACGGCAGCTACACTGCGAACCTCGCGATGCACCACGCTGACGTGATCTTCGCCGTCGGCGCGCGCTTCGACGACCGCGTGATCAATGGCGAGACCGCTGCCAAGTTCTGCCCGAACGCCAAGATCATCCACGTCGACATCGACCCGGCTTCGATCTCCAAGACCGTCAAGGCCGACATCCCGATTGTCGGCCCGGTGGACAGCGTCCTGACCGAAATGGTCGCGATCCTCAAGGAAATCGGCGAGACCCCGAACAAGGAAGCCCAGGCTGCCTGGTGGAAGCAGATCGAAGAGTGGCGCGGTACCCGCGGCCTGTTCCCGTACAACATGGGCGACGGCAGCATCATCAAGCCGCAGACCGTGATCGAGACCCTCTGCGAAGTCACCCATGGCGATGCCTACGTGGCGTCCGACGTGGGCCAGCACCAGATGTTCGCGGCCCAGTACTACCGCTTCAACAAGCCTAATCGCTGGATCAACTCCGGCGGCCTGGGCACCATGGGCTTCGGCTTCCCGGCCGCCATGGGCGTGAAGCTGAACTTCCCTGACGCCGACGTCGCCTGCGTGACCGGTGAAGGCAGCATCCAGATGAACATCCAGGAGCTGTCCACCTGCCTGCAGTACGACCTGCCGGTGAAGATTATCAACCTGAACAACGGTGCGCTGGGCATGGTCCGCCAATGGCAGGACATGCAGTACAACAGCCGTTACTCGCACTCCTACATGGAA
Organism: Pseudomonas sp. PSE14; assembly: GCF_029203285.1. NCBI lineage: Bacteria > Pseudomonadati > Pseudomonadota > Gammaproteobacteria > Pseudomonadales > Pseudomonadaceae > Pseudomonas > Pseudomonas sp. PSE14. The sequence goes on along the minus strand of NZ_CP115669.1, from coordinate 4,971,700 downwards.
TCGCTGCCGGACTTCGTCAAGCTGGCTGAGGCGTATGGCCACGTTGGCATGCGCATCACCGACCTGAAGGACCTGAAGCCGAAGATGGAAGAAGCCTTCGCGATGAAGAATCGCCTGGTCTTCCTCGACATCCAGGTTGATACCAGCGAGCACGTCTACCCGATGCAGATCCGCGGCGGTGCGATGCGCGACATGTGGCTGAGCAAGACGGAGCGTACCTGATCATGCGACACATCATTTCCCTGCTGCTGGAAAACGAACCCGGCGCGCTCTCCCGCGTCGTCGGCCTGTTCTCCCAGCGCAACTACAACATCGAAAGCCTGACGGTCGCCCCCACCGAGGACCCGACGCTGTCGCGCCTGACCCTGACCACCGCTGGTCAGGATGAGGTCATCGAGCAGATCACCAAGAACCTCAACAAGCTCATCGAGGTGGTAAAACTGGTGAATCTCTCGGAGAGCGCACACATCGAGCGCGAACTGATGCTGGTGAAAGTGAAGGCTACCGGCGCCCAGCGCGCCGAGGTCAAGCGCACCACCGACATCTTCCGCGGGCAGATCGTCGACGTCACCAGCAGCGTGTACACCGTGCAGCTGGCCGGCACCAGCGACAAGCTGGACAGCTTCATCCAGGCCATCGGCACCGCGTCGATCCTCGAAGTCGTCCGCAGTGGCGTCACCGGCATTGCCCGTGGCGACAAGACTCTCAGCATCTGATTTGAAATACGGCCCACGAGGCCAACTGACAGGGGAATTCCCAAATGCGCGTTTTCTACGATAAAGACTGTGACCTCTCCATCATCCAGGGCAAGAAAGTTGCCATCATCGGTTACGGTTCCCAGGGCCACGCCCACGCCTGCAACCTGAAAGATTCCGGCGTCGACGTTACCGTCGGCCTGCGTGCGGGTTCTTCCTCCGTTGCCAAGGCTCAGAACCACGGCCTGAAAGTCGCTGAAGTGGCCGAAGCCGTTGCCGCTGCTGACCTGGTCATGATCCTGACCCCGGACGAGTTCCAGGGCCGCCTGTACAAGGACGAGATCGAGCCGAACCTGAAGAAGGGCGCTACCCTGGCCTTCGCTCACGGCTTCTCCATTCACTACAACCAGGTCGTTCCGCGCGCTGACCTCGACGTGATCATGATCGCGCCGAAGGCCCCGGGCCACACCGTTCGCTCCGAGTTCGTCAAGGGCGGCGGCATCCCTGACCTGATCGCCATCTACCAGGACGCTTCGGGCAATGCCAAGAACGTCGCCCTGTCCTACGCCTGCGGCGTTGGCGGCGGCCGTACCGGCATCATCGAAACCACCTTCAAGGACGAGACCGAAACCGACCTGTTCGGCGAGCAGGCCGTTCTGTGCGGCGGTTGCGTCGAGCTGGTCAAAGCTGGTTTCGAAACCCTGGTCGAAGCCGGTTACGCTCCGGAAATGGCCTACTTCGAGTGCCTGCACGAACTGAAGCTGATCGTTGACCTCATGTTCGAAGGCGGCATCGCCAACATGAACTACTCGATCTCCAACAACGCCGAATACGGCGAGTACGTGACGGGTCCGGAAGTGATCAACGCCGAATCCCGTGCTGCCATGCGCAATGCCCTGAAGCGCATCCAGAACGGCGAATACGCCAAGATGTTCATCTCCGAAGGCGCCACCAACTACCCGTCGATGACCGCCTACCGTCGCAACAACGCTGCCCACGGCATCGAAGTTGTTGGCGAGAAGCTGCGCGCCATGATGCCGTGGATCGCTGCCAACAAGATCGTCGACAAGACCAAGAACTAAGGTCTTTTCGACAAACGAAGAAACGCGGCGCTTGCCGCGTTTTTTCGTTCTGGGGCGGTGTTCTGGTATAAAGCGGGGGCGCCGGGCAAGTCAGCGCAGTAGCGTGCCCCGGCGAATCTCAGCCTCAACGAGTTCTCAAGGAATCGTCCATGAGTGAAGGTCACGAGGAGCCGAACAAGGCTTCCGACACCGAAGAAAGTCTGTTGCCCATCGATGAGCACATCGAAGAGGGTCACGACGCCGAAGGCCGCAAGGTCCGCCATCGCGGCATTTACCTGCTGCCGAACTTGTTCACCACCGCGGCGCTGTTCACCGGCCTGTACGCCATCATCAACGCCATGAGCGGCGATTTCTCAAATGCCGCCATTGCCATCTTCGTCGCCATGGTACTCGACGGTCTCGACGGTCGTGTTGCGCGCCTGACCAACACCCAAAGCGCCTTCGGCGCCGAGTACGACTCGCTGTCCGACATGGTCGCCTTCGGCGTAGCGCCGGCACTGGTGGCGTTCGAATGGGCGCTGAGCAGCCTGGGCAAGGTTGGCTGGATGGTCGCCTTCATCTATGTGGCTGGCGCCGCGCTGCGTCTGGCGCGCTTCAACACCCAGGTGGGCAAGGCCGACAAGCGCTACTTCATCGGTCTGGCCAGCCCGGCTGCCGCGGCTCTGGTCGCTGGTACCGTATGGGCCTTCGCCGACTTCGACGTTCAGGGCGCCAAGGTGTCCCTGCTGGTTGCGCTGATGGTCGCCGCGGCCGGTATGCTGATGGTCAGCAACATCAAGTACTACAGCTTCAAGGACCTCGACCTGCGCGGCCGCGTGCCGTTCGTGGCGATCCTGGTCGTGGTGCTGGCGTTCGCCGTGGTCTTCACCGACCCGCCGCGCATCCTGTTGCTGCTGTTCCTTGCATACGCCGCCTCCGGCCCGGTGCAATACTTGCTTCAGTTGCGCCGTCGCAAGCAGCCGCCTGCCGTGTAATTTCCAGCGGGCTCCGCAGTCTACTGGCGCATACAGCCAGTCGTTGCGGAGCCCGCCATGCTGATCAAGTCTTCCCGCCGTTCCGATTGCCACGAATCGGAAGTCACACCTGAATCCCTCTACTTCTCCCGTCGCCAGTTCATGTCTGGTGCGATAGCGGCTGCCGCGCTGTCCGGATTGCCTCGTTTGAGCTTTGCCGAGGGAGGGCGTTACGCCGATGTCGAAGCAGTGCAGTCTCCCGCCTGGCTGAGCGAGAAGTTCGCCGCCACGCACTGGGATGCCGTCACGGTGAAGAATGAGGCGATCACGCCTTTCAAGGACGCGACGAACTACAACAACTTCTATGAGTTCGGCCCGGATAAAGGCGATCCTGCTGCCAATGCCGGAGCGCTGAAAACCGAACCCTGGTCGGTGGTGATCGACGGCGAGGTGAACAAGCCCGGCAAATACGCCCTGGAAGACTTCATCAAGCCGTATCAGCTGGAAGAGCGCATCTATAGATTGCGCTGCGTCGAAGCCTGGTCGATGGTCATTCCCTGGATCGGCTTCCCGATCTCCGAGTTGATCAAGCGGGTTGAGCCGACCGGCAAAGCCAAGTTCGTGCGCTTCGAGACGCTGGTGGACCGCCAGGACATGCCCGGTGTGCAGTCCAACTTTGCTCTGATCGATTGGCCCTACGTCGAGGGGCTGCGCATGGACGAGGCCATGCATCCCCTGGCCATTCTCGCGGTCGGCATGTATGGCCGGGTGCTGGCTAACCAGAACGGTGCGCCGTTGCGGTTGATCGTGCCGTGGAAATACGGCTTCAAGGGTGCCAAGTCCATCGTGCGCATCAGCTTCGTCGAGGAGCAGCCGAAGACCACCTGGCAGAGCCTCGCGCCCGACGAGTATGGCTTCTATGCCAACGTCAATCCGACTGTCGACCACCCCCGCTGGAGTCAGGCGCATGAGCGTCGCCTGCCCAGCGGACTATTCAGCCCCAATGTTCGTCCCACTCTCATGTTCAACGGCTATGCCGATGAGGTGGCCTCGCTCTATGCGGGCATGGACCTGAGGAAGGAATACTGATGCGCAATCCATTGTGGCGTGGCGGTGTGTTCATCGCTGCCTTGTTGCCGCCGCTCTATTGGCTGTACCAGGCGTGGATCTTCGCCCTTGGGCCGGACCCGGGAAAGGCTCTGGTCGACCGGCTGGGGCAGGGCGGATTGATCCTGCTGTTGATCACCTTGGCGATGACGCCGCTGCAGAAGCTCACTCGCTGGACTGGCTGGATACAGGTGCGCCGGCAACTGGGCTTGTGGTGCTTCACCTATATAGTGCTGCACCTGAGTGCCTATGCCGTCTTCATCCTCGGGCTGGACTGGGCGCAGTTGGGCGTCGAACTACGCAAGCGTCCTTATATCTTCGTCGGCGCCACCGCCTTCCTGGGCTTGCTGGCCATGGCGATCACCTCCAACCGTTACAGCATGCGCAGGTTGGGGACTGGCTGGAAGAAACTGCATCGCCTGATATATGTCATCCTCGCCATGGGGTTGTTGCATATGCTGTGGGTCGTGCGTTCGGATCTGGAGCGCTGGGCCATATATGCGGCTATCGGGTGTTTCCTGATGCTTTTGCGGTTGCCGCCAGTGGCGCGTCAATTGCCCTTGTTACGCAGTCGATTCGTGCCCAGCTGAAAATTCTTACAGAAATGTGTTGACGGGGCTTTTTAAGTCCCTATAATGCGCACCACTCCCAGCGACGAAGCGCTGAAAGAGCTTGAAAATCAAGCACTTACAAAGATTCGAAGCTGAGAGTGGTGGTCCGGCAGGTGAATCACTTGCCACTCTTCATTCGCTGCTCCGGCAGTGAGTCGAAAAGAAGATCATCGAGGTGCTTGACAGTGAGTTTGATCGCTGTAGAATGCGCCTCCCGCTGGTGAGAAGGCTTCCTTCTCCGGAGCGCAAGCGGTTGAGTAGAAAAGAAAATTTTCGAAAACAACGCTTGACAAGATGAGACGCTGCTGTAAAATGCGCGCCTCGGTTGAGACGAAAGCCTTAACCAACTGCTCTTTAACAAGTCGAATCAAGCAATTCGTGTGGGTGCTTGTGATGTAAGACTGATGATCGATTGATTATCAGCAACGCAAGTAACACTCGTGAATTCGAGAGTTTTAGCTCATTAAATTGAGCATGCGATTGCTGAGCCAAGTTTAGGGTTTTCGCAAAACCCAAGCAGTATTGAACTGAAGAGTTTGATCATGGCTCAGATTGAACGCTGGCGGCAGGCCTAACACATGCAAGTCGAGCGGATGAGTGGAGCTTGCTCCATGATTCAGCGGCGGACGGGTGAGTAATGCCTAGGAATCTGCCTGGTAGTGGGGGACAACGTTTCGAAAGGAACGCTAATACCGCATACGTCCTACGGGAGAAAGCAGGGGACCTTCGGGCCTTGCGCTATCAGATGAGCCTAGGTCGGATTAGCTAGTTGGTGGGGTAAAGGCCTACCAAGGCGACGATCCGTAACTGGTCTGAGAGGATGATCAGTCACACTGGAACTGAGACACGGTCCAGACTCCTACGGGAGGCAGCAGTGGGGAATATTGGACAATGGGCGAAAGCCTGATCCAGCCATGCCGCGTGTGTGAAGAAGGTCTTCGGATTGTAAAGCACTTTAAGTTGGGAGGAAGGGCAGTAAGTTAATACCTTGCTGTTTTGACGTTACCAACAGAATAAGCACCGGCTAACTTCGTGCCAGCAGCCGCGGTAATACGAAGGGTGCAAGCGTTAATCGGAATTACTGGGCGTAAAGCGCGCGTAGGTGGTTTGGTAAGATGGATGTGAAATCCCCGGGCTCAACCTGGGAACTGCATCCATAACTGCCTGACTAGAGTACGGTAGAGGGTGGTGGAATTTCCTGTGTAGCGGTGAAATGCGTAGATATAGGAAGGAACACCAGTGGCGAAGGCGACCACCTGGACTGATACTGACACTGAGGTGCGAAAGCGTGGGGAGCAAACAGGATTAGATACCCTGGTAGTCCACGCCGTAAACGATGTCGACTAGCCGTTGGAATCCTTGAGATTTTAGTGGCGCAGCTAACGCGATAAGTCGACCGCCTGGGGAGTACGGCCGCAAGGTTAAAACTCAAATGAATTGACGGGGGCCCGCACAAGCGGTGGAGCATGTGGTTTAATTCGAAGCAACGCGAAGAACCTTACCTGGCCTTGACATGTCCGGAACCTTGCAGAGATGCGAGGGTGCCTTCGGGAATCGGAACACAGGTGCTGCATGGCTGTCGTCAGCTCGTGTCGTGAGATGTTGGGTTAAGTCCCGTAACGAGCGCAACCCTTGTCCTTAGTTACCAGCACCTCGGGTGGGCACTCTAAGGAGACTGCCGGTGACAAACCGGAGGAAGGTGGGGATGACGTCAAGTCATCATGGCCCTTACGGCCAGGGCTACACACGTGCTACAATGGTCGGTACAGAGGGTTGCCAAGCCGCGAGGTGGAGCTAATCCCACAAAACCGATCGTAGTCCGGATCGCAGTCTGCAACTCGACTGCGTGAAGTCGGAATCGCTAGTAATCGTGAATCAGAATGTCACGGTGAATACGTTCCCGGGCCTTGTACACACCGCCCGTCACACCATGGGAGTGGGTTGCTCCAGAAGTAGCTAGTCTAACCGCAAGGGGGACGGTTACCACGGAGTGATTCATGACTGGGGTGAAGTCGTAACAAGGTAGCCGTAGGGGAACCTGCGGCTGGATCACCTCCTTAATCGAAGATCGCAGCTTCTTCATAAGCTCCCACACGAATTGCTTGATTCACTGGTTAGACGATTGGGTCTGTAGCTCAGTTGGTTAGAGCGCACCCCTGATAAGGGTGAGGTCGGCAGTTCGAATCTGCCCAGACCCACCAATTGTTGTGGTGTGCTGCTGATCCGATGGGGCCATAGCTCAGCTGGGAGAGCGCCTGCTTTGCACGCAGGAGGTCAGGAGTTCGATCCTCCTTGGCTCCACCATCTCTAAATCGTCGAAAGCTCAGACAGGAATGTTCGGTGTAACGAACCTTGCTGTCTGGTCTTTGTGCCAGAACTGTTCTTTAAAAATTTGGGTATGTGATAGAAGTAGACTGAATAATCTCTTTCACTGGTGATTATTCAAGTCAAGGTAAAATTTGCGAGTTCAAGCGCGAATTTTCGGCGAATGTCGTCTTCACGTTCGAGACTGTAACCAGATTGCTTGGGGTTATATGGTCAAGTGAAGAAGCGCATACGGTGGATGCCTTGGCAGTCAGAGGCGATGAAAGACGTGGTAGCCTGCGATAAGCTTCGGGGAGTCGGCAAACAGACTTTGATCCGGAGATCTCTGAATGGGGGAACCCACCTAGGATAACCTAGGTATCTTGTACTGAATCCATAGGTGCAAGAGGCGAACCAGGGGAACTGAAACATCTAAGTACCCTGAGGAAAAGAAATCAACCGAGATTCCCTTAGTAGTGGCGAGCGAACGGGGACTAGCCCTTAAGCTTCTTTGAATCTAACAGAACGCTCTGGAAAGTGCGGCCATAGTGGGTGATAGCCCCGTATGTGAAAGGTTCTTTGAAGTGAAATCGAGTAGGACGGAGCACGAGAAACTTTGTCTGAATATGGGGGGACCATCCTCCAAGGCTAAATACTACTGACTGACCGATAGTGAACCAGTACCGTGAGGGAAAGGCGAAAAGAACCCCGGAGAGGGGAGTGAAATAGAACCTGAAACCGTATGCGTACAAGCAGTGGGAGCCTACTTTGTTAGGTGACTGCGTACCTTTTGTATAATGGGTCAGCGACTTATATTCAGTGGCGAGCTTAACCGTATAGGGAAGGCGTAGCGAAAGCGAGTCTTAATAGGGCGATTTAGTCGCTGGGTATAGACCCGAAACCGGGCGATCTATCCATGAGCAGGTTGAAGGTTAGGTAACACTGACTGGAGGACCGAACCCACTCCCGTTGAAAAGGTAGGGGATGACTTGTGGATCGGAGTGAAAGGCTAATCAAGCTCGGAGATAGCTGGTTCTCCTCGAAAGCTATTTAGGTAGCGCCTCACGTATCACTCCAGGGGGTAGAGCACTGTTTCGGCTAGGGGGTCATCCCGACTTACCAAACCGATGCAAACTCCGAATACCTGGAAGTGTCAGCGTGGGAGACACACGGCGGGTGCTAACGTCCGTCGTGAAAAGGGAAACAACCCAGACCGTCAGCTAAGGTCCCAAAGTTGTGGTTAAGTGGTAAACGATGTGGGAAGGCTTAGACAGCTAGGAGGTTGGCTTAGAAGCAGCCACCCTTTAAAGAAAGCGTAATAGCTCACTAGTCGAGTCGGCCTGCGCGGAAGATGTAACGGGGCTCAAACCACACACCGAAGCTACGGGTGCATCGCAAGATGCGCGGTAGAGGAGCGTTCTGTAAGCCTGTGAAGGTGAGTTGAGAAGCTTGCTGGAGGTATCAGAAGTGCGAATGCTGACATGAGTAACGACAATGGGTGTGAAAAACATCCACGCCGAAAGACCAAGGGTTCCTGCGCAACGTTAATCGACGCAGGGTTAGTCGGTCCCTAAGGCGAGGCTGAAGAGCGTAGTCGATGGGAAACAGGTTAATATTCCTGTACTTCTAGTTACTGCGATGGAGGGACGGAGAAGGCTAGGCCAGCTTGGCGTTGGTTGTCCAAGTTTAAGGTGGTAGGCCGAACACTTAGGCAAATCCGGGTGTTCAAGGCCGAGAGCTGATGACGAGTCGTCTTTTAGATGATGAAGTGGTTGATGCCATGCTTCCAGGAAAAGCTTCTAAGCTTCAGGTAACTAGGAACCGTACCCCAAACCGACACAGGTGGTCGGGTAGAGAATACCAAGGCGCTTGAGAGAACTCGGGTGAAGGAACTAGGCAAAATGGCACCGTAACTTCGGGAGAAGGTGCGCCGATGAGGGTGAAGCATTTACTGCGTAAGCCCATGTCGGTCGAAGATACCAGGCCGCTGCGACTGTTTATTAAAAACACAGCACTCTGCAAACACGAAAGTGGACGTATAGGGTGTGACGCCTGCCCGGTGCCGGAAGGTTAATTGATGGGGTTAGCGAAAGCGAAGCTCTTGATCGAAGCCCCGGTAAACGGCGGCCGTAACTATAACGGTCCTAAGGTAGCGAAATTCCTTGTCGGGTAAGTTCCGACCTGCACGAATGGCGTAACGATGGCGGCGCTGTCTCCACCCGAGACTCAGTGAAATTGAAATCGCTGTGAAGATGCAGTGTATCCGCGGCTAGACGGAAAGACCCCGTGAACCTTTACTGTAGCTTTGCACTGGACTTTGAGCCTGCTTGTGTAGGATAGGTGGGAGGCTTTGAAGCGTGGACGCCAGTCTGCGTGGAGCCAACCTTGAAATACCACCCTGGCATGCTTGAGGTTCTAACTCTGGTCCGTCATCCGGATCGAGGACAGTGTATGGTGGGCAGTTTGACTGGGGCGGTCTCCTCCTAAAGAGTAACGGAGGAGTACGAAGGTGCGCTCAGACCGGTCGGAAATCGGTCGCAGAGTATAAAGGCAAAAGCGCGCTTGACTGCGAGACAGACACGTCGAGCAGGTACGAAAGTAGGTCTTAGTGATCCGGTGGTTCTGTATGGAAGGGCCATCGCTCAACGGATAAAAGGTACTCCGGGGATAACAGGCTGATACCGCCCAAGAGTTCATATCGACGGCGGTGTTTGGCACCTCGATGTCGGCTCATCACATCCTGGGGCTGAAGCCGGTCCCAAGGGTATGGCTGTTCGCCATTTAAAGTGGTACGCGAGCTGGGTTTAGAACGTCGTGAGACAGTTCGGTCCCTATCTGCCGTGGACGTTTGAGATTTGAGAGGGGCTGCTCCTAGTACGAGAGGACCGGAGTGGACGAACCTCTGGTGTTCCGGTTGTCACGCCAGTGGCATTGCCGGGTAGCTATGTTCGGAATAGATAACCGCTGAAAGCATCTAAGCGGGAAACTAGCCTCAAGATGAGATCTCACTGGGAACTTGATTCCCCTGAAGGGCCGTCGAAGACTACGACGTTGATAGGTCGGGTGTGTAAGCGCTGTGAGGCGTTGAGCTAACCGATACTAATTGCCCGTGAGGCTTGACCATATAACACCCAAACAATTTGTGTGTTCGATGGTGAAGTCGACGAACCGAAAGTTCGTGTGAACCGCAAAGACTGTCACATACCCGAATCTGGATGAGCGTGTGCGAATGCCACGAGCGTCCTAAAGAATTGCTTGACGACCATAGAGCGTTGGAACCACCTGATCCCATCCCGAACTCAGCAGTGAAACGACGCATCGCCGATGGTAGTGTGGGGTTTCCCCATGTGAGAGTAGGTCATCGTCAAGCGCCTATCCCAAAGCCCCTGGTTAGCGAAAGCTGGCCGGGGGCTTTGCTTTTGCGCGCGGGAAAGTTGGGCTGGGTGCAGCCCTCCACCCCACCCCGAACCCGTAGTGCGCGCTGAGACGGCGGCCATCGCGGACGGAGTCCGCTCCTGCGGGTGCAATGCCCTGCCTGGGGCGCTGTTCGTGAACTCTGTAGCCAACGAACTGGCCTGTGGATAGGATGGCTTTCTATCTCTGGGCAGATTGTCTGCCTGACTGCTGGGGCGTTGTCGAGTAGCGCCAGGAAGCACGGTGTGATGCCTCGGTCCCTGTTTCCTCACAAAAAATTCGCAAAGACTCGATGCTTATGCTTCGCAGCGTCGGGCGCTTGGTCTCGTCTACAATAGCGTCAACTTTTCTCTGAGTTTTTTCATGTCCGAAATCCAAGGTGACGCGCTACAGCACCTGCCGTTGGATCAACTGACCGCTTGCCATGAATGCGATCTGTTGATGCGGCGCGTGGCTGTGCCGCTAGGGCAGAAGTCGGTTTGCCCTCGATGCGGCTACGAGCTGGAAATACACCGGCCTCACATGGTGCGACGCGCATTGGCGTTGGTGCTGACGGCGTTGCTGCTCTACATACCGGCCAACTTCATGCCGATCATGCATATCACCATCCTCGGCCAGACCAGTACCGATACGGTCTGGAGCGGGGTGCAGGGTCTTTATGGGTCGAGCATGAAGGGCGTCGCCGTCCTGGTGTTCCTCTGCAGCATGGTCATCCCGCTGGCCAAGTTGCTCTGCCAGTTGTTCGTACTGCTGACCCTGCGTTTCAAGACGATGCGCGAGCAGGGCATGTTGCTGTTGCGTGGATACCAGCACCTGCGCGAATGGGGGATGCTCGAGGTTTACCTGATGGGCATCCTGGTGTCGATCGTGAAGCTGATCGGCATGGCCGAGTTGCATATCGGATTGGGGCTGGCCTGCTTCGTGGCCTTGTTGTTCACCCAGGTGTGGCTTGAGGTGACCATGCCACATCACCAGGTCTGGGGCGAGTTGTCCGGGGAGTTCGACGATGCGAGCCATTGATGCCGGTGTGCTGATCTGCGGCGAGTGCCACCAGCTCAATCGGCGCGTCGAGGACGACGAAACCACCTGCAGCCGCTGCGGTTCGGTGGTGCACGAACGTAAGCCGAACAGCCTGGCGCGGACCTGGGCGCTGCTGATCACGGCTGCCGTCCTCTATATCCCGGCCAACCTCCTGCCGATCATGACGGTCAATTTCCTGGGCAATGGCATGCCCGCGACCATCATGGAAGGGGTGATCGAGCTGATCAACGCGGATATGGTGCCGATTGCCGCGGTGGTCTTCGTTGCCAGTATCCTGGTTCCCACCTTCAAGCTGGTCGGCATCACCCTGCTGCTGTATTCGGTGCAGCGTCACCAACCCATGTCAGCCAGGCAGCGGATCATGATGTACCGCTTCATCGAGTGGATCGGGCGCTGGTCGATGCTCGATATCTTCGTCATCGCGATCCTGGTGGCTCTGGTGAATTTCGGCAATCTGGCCACTATCGAGGCAGACCTCGGTGCGGCCGCCTTCGCCAGCGTGGTGGTACTGACCATGTTGGCAGCAGTGACCTTCGATCCCCGGTTGATCTGGGATAACACGGACGCGGAAAACGACAATGAGTGATCTTCCCACCCCGAAGATGCGCAAGACCTCCAACTGGTCGGCAATCTGGATCCTGCCGCTGATCGCCCTGGCGATCGGCGCTTGGCTGGCCTGGAGGGCCTACGACCAGGCAGGGATCATGATCGATATCCGCTTTGAAAGCGGCGATGGAATCCAGATCAACAAGACCGAAGTGATCTTCAAGGGCATAGGCGTCGGCAAGGTCGTCGACCTGCACGTGAACAAGCCTGACCTGGGGGTTACCGCGTCCGTCGAGATGCGCAAGGAAGCGGGCGAATACCTGAGCAAGGAAACCCGCTTCTGGCTGGTGAAGCCGCGCGTGTCGCTGGCCGGGGTCACTGGCCTGGAAACCCTGGTGTCGGGTAACTACATCGCCATCGACCCGGTGAAAGGCGAACAGCAGAAGGAGTTCACCGCACTGAAGGAGCCGCCGCCGCTGTCCGACAGCCTGCCCGGTCTGCACCTGACACTGAAGGCCGATCGGTTGGGCTCACTGGAGCAGGGCAGCCCGATCTATTACCGGCAGATTCAGGTGGGGCAGGTGAAAAGCTATCACCTGGCGGAAGACCAGAAGACCATCGAGGTGAAGATTCACATCGAGCCGGCCTATGCCAACCTCGTGCGCAAACATACGCGCTTCTGGAACGCCAGCGGCATCACCCTGTCCGGCGACCTGAGTGGTCTCAAGCTGCGTACTGAGTCGCTGGCCTCCATCGCCGCAGGCGGTATCGCCTTTGCCACGCCGGATAACTACCCGGACAGCCCGCCGACGGATTCGACCAAACCCTTCCGCCTCTACGAAGACTACGATGCCGCCCAGGCGGGCCTGGGGGTCAAGCTCAAGGTCACCGATGTCAGCGGCCTCAACGCCGGCAGCACGCCGGTGATGTACAACGGCGTGCAGGTCGGTACCGTGAAGAGCATCGACATGGACCAGGATTTCAACGGCGCCACCGCGTCGCTGTCCATGGACCCGCGCACCGAAGACTTCCTCAATAGCGACACCGAGTTCTGGCTGGTCAAGCCGAGCATTTCCCTGGCGGGTATCACCGGCCTGGAAGCGCTGGTGAAGGGCAACTACATCAGCGTGCGCTTCGCCAAGACCGGCGAGCCGACCCGCGATTTCGTCATCCGTCCCAAGGCACCGCCGCTGAACCTGGACTCTCCGGGCCTGCACCTGGTGCTGACGACCGACAAGCTGGGCTCGTTGGAAGTGGGCACGCCGATCCTCTATCGGCAGATGAAGGTGGGTAGCGTGCAGAGCTACCAGCTGTCTCGCCGTGATCCGTCACGGATAGTCATCGGCGCCCATATTGAGCCGGAGTACGCCAAGTTGGTGAACACCTCGACGCGTTTCTGGAACGTCAGCGGGGTGACGGTCAGTGGTGGACTCGATGGGATCAAGCTGAAAAGCGAGTCGCTGCAAACCCTGATTGCCGGCGGCATCTCCTTCGATACCCCAGACCCCAAGGCGCCGCCGGTGACCAAGGTGCGTCGCTTCGCGCTGTTCGACAGCGAGGAAGTGGCCCATGCCAAGGGGCGGATGATCGAGCTGCGCGCCGATACCGCCGACGGCCTGAAGGAAGGCACCGTACTGCGCTACAAGGGCCTGGAAGTAGGGCGCGTCGAGCAGGTCGAGCTGAGCAAGGACCTGAGCGGCGTGGTCATGAAGGCGCGCCTGACTCGTGCGGAAGACCGCATCGCTCGCCAGGGCACCCGCTTCTGGGTGGTCGGACCGGAGGTCGGGCTTAACGGGGTGTCCAACCTGGGCACTATTGTCAGCGGCCAGTACATCGAAGTGCTGCCGGCCGACAAAGCGGGCCAGGCACAGACCGCCTTCAGCGTGCTGGCCAGCCAGCCGAACCGTCTGCTGGAGGGCGATGGCCTCCGCCTGACCCTCAGCGCACCCCGTCGCGGCTCGCTGAAGGTGGGGGTGCCGGTGACCTACCGCGAGGTGCAGGTGGGCAAGGTGACCTCCTTCGAACTGGGTGAGACCGCCGACCGTGTACTGATCCACATCCTGATCGAGCCGCGCTATGCACCGCTGGTGCGTACCGGCAGCCGCTTCTGGAACACCAGCGGTGTCGGTGTGGACGCGGGCCTGTTCAAGGGGGTGAAGGTGCGTACCGAATCCTTCGAGACCATCCTCGCCGGCGGCGTCGCCTTCGCCACCCCGAACAACGCCGACATGGGCTCGCCGGCCAAGCCGGGACAGACCTTCGCGCTGTTCGACGAGTCCAACGAGGAGTGGCTGGACTGGGCGCCGAAGATCCCGCTGGGCAAGGCGAACTGAGTTTCAGCAGTAGAGAAAAAGGGCCGCGAATGCGGCCCTTTTTCATTTCACGGTTGTTCGCAGGGTAGGAGCAACGCTTGTAGGGTGGCGTGGAGCGAAGCGATACCCATCAGCATTGTCGATCAGGGGCAGCATGGGTATCGCAAGCTCCACCTATCCTACGAACTGGACTTCGGTGTTATGCGATTCGCGAGCAAGCTCGCTCCTACAAGAGCAGTTCCGCGCGGAGCCCAGAAAGCAAAAGCCCCGCATTGCGGGGCTTTTGCTTTAACGCGGGGAGGGTCACGCCGGCTCGGCGCTGGCCTCCACGTCGTTGTGCGCTGCCTTCTCGGTATCCCGGCGACGGATGAACTTCCAGTCCGCCTCGTCGATGTAGATGCCGTTGGGGCCGCTGCCGCCTTCCAGGTCGATGGCTACCTGGGCCGAGACCTGCGGCTTCACGCTCGCGAGGATCGGCACGAAGCCCAGCTGCAGACTAGTCTCCAGCAGCGCCGATTGGTTGCGTTCGTCGATGTCCGCCGCTTCGTCGAGGTAGTACGGCAGACGCACGCGGCCGGCCTGTTCGCGGTCCATCAGGTGCAGCAACAGGTACATGTTGGTCAGCGCCTTGATGGTCATAGTGGTGCCGTTGGATGCCGCGCCGTCGATGTCGGTGTGCATGATCGGCTGGCCGCCCATCTTGGTGATCTCGAACGCCAGCTCGAACAGGTCCTTCAGGCCCAGCTGGTTGTTGTTCGCCGCCACCAGGCGCGACAGGTAGTCCTTGGCTTCCTCGTTCTTCGCATCCTGCTCGGCGCTTTGGGTCAGGTCGAAGACGGAGAGGTTCTCGCCTTCCTCGTACTGGCCAGCGCTGTGGATGATCTGGTCGATGTGCTTGAGCGCGTCCTTGTTCGGCGCGAGCACGATGCGGAAGCTCTGCAGGTTCGACACCTGGCGCTTGTTGATCTCGCGGTTGAACAGCGCCAACTGGTGCTCCAGGTTGTCGTAGTCGCTGCGGATGTTGCGCAGGGTACGGGCGATGTCGGTGACCGCCGCACGGCGCGCCTTGGCCAGGGTGAGAGCTTCGTCGGTGCGGTGCGCGTAGGCGTTGATCAGCAGTTGCAGGCGACGTTCCGGATCATCCTCGCTGTCGAACTTGGCCACGCCCTTCAGGCGTACCTGGGCGTACAGCGCTTCGATCTGGCCGTCCACGCGCTGCAGCGACTGCCAGGTGTCCTGATAGTCGTTGAGCAACGGCAGCAGGTTATCCATGGAGTCGTCTACCGGGTCCATGAACGGCGTGCCGAAGGGCAGGTCGGCCGGCAGCAACTGGCGGCGGCGCAGGGCGTCGTCGAGGGTGCGCTGCTTGGCTTCCAGGTCGGCCAACTGGCGGCCGATCAGTTGCAGCTTGGCGGAGAGCTGCTGGACGCGTTCGGTGAAGGCGTCGGCGGAGCGCTTGAGTTCGTCCTGGGTGGCTTCCAGTTGGGCGAGCTGTTCCAGCTTGGCCGGCTCTTCGGCGTTCAGGGTCTGGCTGCGGCGGAAGTCTTCCAGCGCCTTTTGCGCATCGAGCACGTCCTGGTACAGCTTGTCCGCCTGCGCCTTGCTGGCGTTGCGGTCGGCGGCCACGGCCTGCTGGGTCTTGAGCTGCTTGAGCTCCTTCTCCAGGCGCTCCTTCTGGTCGCGCAGGGCGGCGCGGTCGGCCAGGGCCTGCAGCGCCGGCGGCTCGATGGTGGAAAGGTCGATGGAGAGGCCGGGCACCTCGAAGCGCTCGCCCTTGAAGGCGTCGAGGATCTTCTCGACGCTGCCGACCCACTGGCCGTCCTCGTCCAGGTTCACGCCTTTCTCGCCCAGCGGCAGGCTGAACAGCGCGCCGTTGAACAGGCGCATCAGGCGCTCCACGTCCTGCTGGGAGAACTCCTCGCGCAGGCGTGCGTAGCTGTTGTTGTCGGCGTGTTCGAGCTGCTGGCGAACGCCCTTCAGGCGCTTCTCCAGGTCACGCATGCGCTCTTCCAGGTCTTCGCTGGAGAACTGCCGGGAGTGCGCCAGGGCGCCGGCTAGTTCGTCGTGGGCGTCCTTGGCGGCGAGCAACTGCTGCTCCAGCACCTTGGCATCCTCGACCAGCGCGAAGCGATTCTTCAGCACGGCCAGTTCGCCCATCCAGCGCTGGATCTCGCTGATCTCGCGCTCCAGGCGCATCAGCTCGGCGGTGCTGCCGCGCTGTTCGTTCTGCAGGCCGTCCTGCTCGCGGCGATAGTGCTCGGCCTGGATGACCAGCTCTTCCTTGCGCGCGCCGGAATAGTCTTCCCACGTGCCCAGCAGGTTATCCAGCAGCGGCGAGAGGCGGTGCATCTTGCCGCGCAGGATTTCGCGCTGCGCCACGCCGTTGGCCAGGGCCTCGACCAGCGGGCCGGCGGCGACCAGGGCCTGGTAGTCGCCTTCCATACGGCGCACGTCGCGGAAGGCTTCCTCGCAGGCGGCGATGTAATCGACGCTGCCCGAACGCAGACTGTGCTCGAAGGCATCGAGGAACAGCTGCTTGAGCTTGGCCGCGGTGATCTCGCGCATGTGCAGCAGGTTGATGAACAGCGAGCGGAAGGTCTTCAGGCTCTGTTCACTGGTGGAGCGCAGCGGGATCAGGGTCAGGTCCAGCGGGATCGAGGTGTGGCCGCCGACCAGCAGGCGACGCAGTTCGTCCGGCTTCAACTCATAGGACTTGATGCCCTCGCGCTCGAGGTTCGCGTACAGCTCGCGCAGGCGCAGGCAGGTGCCGTTCTTCTGGTAGTGCTCCAGGTCCAGCTCGCCCTGGTAGGCGAAGAACTGGTGGCCGAAGCCGCCGCCCGGGCCGCGACCACCACAACCAATGACGTGACGGCCGTGGGGCAGGTCCAGCTCGATGAGGATGTAGCTGGTGTCGGTGGCGAAGTAGAACTTGCGCGAGGCTTCCAGGCTGTACTTGCCGAAGCTCATGTCGGACATGCGCGCGAGGATCGGGAACTGCAGCGCGTTGATCGACGCCGACTTGCCGAGGTTGTTCGCGCCGTACACCGACAGCGGCTGTTCCAGTGGGAAGATGCCGAGGCTGTAGCCGGCGGTGTTGAGCAGGGCGAAGCGGCGGATGCCGTAGCGTTCCTGGGTCATGCCTGGGCCTCCATGTCGGCTTGTTCTTCGGCGATGGCGCGGGCGAGGGCGTCTTCTTCGCTCTCTTCTTCCACGATCACGGCAGCAGGTGCTTCAAGGGTGACGATGGCTTCGTCGTCAGCCGGCTCGTCGGCGTAGGACTCCAGGATCACCACCGGCTCGTCGTCCTCGTCCATCAGCGCGGGAGTGGTGAACTGCATTTCGCTGGCGTGCAGGTTGCTGGCCAGGTCGCGGTCCTGCTGGACCGACAGGCAGACGTCGAGGAAGCGGTGGATCGGCGGCAGGAAGCGGTACACGCCGTTGTCCTCGGCGGCGAAGCCGAGCTGGGTGAGGCGGCGCATGACCTTCTCTTCCAGTTCTTCCTGGGTGGTCACCTCGGCCTGCAGGAACAGGTCGCGGTATTTCTCCAGCAGCGGCGGCAGTTCGTCGCGGCCGATGCTGCCGCCATCGAGGACGGCCAGCGGGTCGCGGCCCTGGTCGGCCAGGTGCTCGACGAGGATGAAGGTGAACAGCGCCAGGCGCTGGGCGGTCTTGTTCACCTGGGCGCCGACCTGCTCGGGGACGAAGTAGTAGAAGCCGCGGGTATCGCAGACCAGCTCGTAGCCCAGGCTGCGGAACAGCGCGCGGTAGGCGTCCTGCTGGTTGGACAACTGGCTGTACAGCTCCGGGTCGCGGCGGCTGATGTGGAAGCCCTTGAACAGCTCGCGGAAGATCGGCGCGAGCTGGGTCATTTCGGTGAGATTAATCTGCATGCGATTCGCTCTTGCTGTCCTTGCCAGCGGCGGGGCTGGCGATCAGGGCGAAGGAGCACAGGCTGACGCTGTGCTGGAGAGTGTCGTATTGGGCCCGCTCGAGGCGGTCGCGCTGGAAGCGGGCATCGCGGGAGAGGCGCGAGAACCAGTAGAGCAGCTCGTCGGTGGCGCCTTCGGGCTCCTGCTCCAGCAGCCACTGCATCAGGTCCGGCAGCGGCAGCGCGGCCTGGCAGCGGTCGAGCATTTCCCGCGCGGTGCGCGGCGAGCGCTGCGGGCCGTCGCTCTTGCGATTGCCGCTGGCCTTGGGGAAATGCGCCGGCTTTGGCTGGAAGTTGGCCAGCGCGAAGACGTAGCTTTCGACCTGGGACGCGGTGCCCAGGAAGTTGCTCTGCGGCCGGGTGAACATCGGCATGGCGGCCTGGGGCACGGCGTCGATGCCCTTGCGGCGGATGACCGACAGTGCCAGGGCGGCACCGCGGGTGATCGCGTTGTGCCGACGGGCTTCCTCACGCAGCGGCAGCAGCAGTTCGCGGGCGCGGCGCAGGGTGAGTTGGGCGGTGGTCTGCATTTCCAGGATGCGCGCGTGGGTGCGCAGCAGCTGGTCGTCGTCCACCAGTTGGCCGAGGCGTGCCTGTTCGCCGAGCAGGCGCAGCAGCACCTGTTCCACGCGGCGCACGCCTTGTTCGAAGGCGCCGTCGGCGGAGACCAGCTGGATCATCGGTTCGACGTATTCGTCCCAGGTCGCCAGGACTTCCGCGTAGCGCTGGCGCAGCGGAATCTGCCGGTCCTGGGTCTTCGCCCGTTCGGCCACGGCGACCAGTGCCTGTTCGTCGTTGGCCAGCTTCTTCAGCACGTCGCGCACGCGCATGTCGAGCAGGCGCAGTTGGCGGGCCAGGTCGTTGCCGTCGCGCACCTCGAAGGCATCGCGGATATAGCCGGCCAGGCGCTCCAGATGGCGCAGGTAGGCTTCGATCTCCAGGCACAGGCCCAGGCGGTGTTCCTGGCGCAGGTAGGCGAGGAAGTCGTGGATCTGCGCGTTCAGCTCGAAGCGGTTGGGGCTCTTGGCCACCGGGACGAGGATGTCCAGGCGCACCCACTGGTCGAGCAGGGCGGTGATGTCCACCGGGGTGCTGTCGGGCAGCTGGCTGGTGAGCTGGTTGCGCAGCTCCACCAGGCTCAGGGTGCCGGCGTCGAAGCGCTCGCACAGCGGTTCGAGCAGCACCCAGTGTTCGGCGAGGGCGCGTAGTACGCGTCGTGGGTCGATCATCGGCTTGGTTGGGCCCGGAATGAACAAAGGGAGCGATTGTACTGCAAAGGGTCTGCCCTGGCCGACAGAGTGACGAAACGCGTCAGATTGCGACGAGCTCCATCGGCTCATGCGTGAAATGGATCACGGAATTTCGCCGCTAAATAGCTGAATTTTCTGGCATGTTTTCTGCCAGAGTCAGTCGACGAAGACTGATTTATCACCATGACCTACGACGCCGCACTTGCCAAAGCCCGGTGGGCCGAACTGGAGCGCCAGAACGACCTCGACTGGGATCTGGACGCCATCACCGACCGCAACGAAGCCATCGCTTTCCTGCAGCGCTTCGAGAACCGCCTGTGCATCTATTCGTCGTACGTCGAGAAGCTCTACAGCAACTACAGCTTCGTGATTCCGGAAAGCCAGGAAGGCGGCATCACCATCCTGCCGGACGAGCAGGCCTGGTTCGACACCTTCCATGACATTCCCGCCGACGCGGTCGAGCCCACCGGTATCCACATACTGCCCGGCGAGACCATGGGCTACAGCGGCCTGTACCTGAAGATTCCCGGCGAGCACCGCCTGGTGGCGTCCCGCGAGCTGCCATTCCAGGACGGGCTGAAGGTGCTGATCAACCGCTACCGGATGCGCGAGGACTCCTTCCTGCCGGTGCTGGTCAAGGGCGACCTGCGCGAATACGAGGCGCGCATGCCCTCGCTGCACCTGCACCGCCTGAACATCGCCAAGCTGCAGAGCCATTCACGCCTGAACCTGGACTCCATCAAGGGCGCCATCGCCGAGCACCTGATCGGCCTGTTCCGCCAGCGCTGATCCGGTATCTGTAACGCGGGTGTGACGATGGGTAACAACTCCTGCCAACCCCTCGCTCCGCCCGTGCAGGTTTTTCACTTCCGAAGGCACATTTTCTCGACTATGGGTCGGGCCGCCTTGGCGGCCGAATTCCTATAGTGGCATCACGGGGTCGAGCCTCCGGTCGCTGCCAAGGACCGGCCGTGCGCCGGTTGCGCGTCCCCTTCCAATAACAACAGCTCCCCATCAGAGGAGAGTGCCATGCGTCAGTCCTCCGGTCCGCTCATGCGTGCCCTTGCCTTGCTCTGCGGGGGCCTGCTGGCCTGTTCCGCCCAGGCGCGCATGCAATCGATGGATGACGACGAGCTGTCGGCGATCTCGGGGCAGGGCGCGATGCTCACCGTCGATGCCTCCACCTACCAGAACTACCAGTACACCCGGCTCAACTTCGGCGCCGACATCAGCCTGCTGACCAACATCGACCAGCTCAGCCTGGGCAACTACACCCGCACCGGCGCCACCACCGTGTCCAACCAGCCGGCCGACATCCTGATCAACAACTTCGCCCTCGGCCGGGTGGACAATGCCAACTCGCCCGATGCCAAGGTGGTGCCGTTCCAGATCCAGGATCCGTACGTCGAGTTCGCCTTCCAGACCAACAACGGCGTGCGCCAACTGGTGGGCGCACGGGTCGGCTTCGGCAAGGCGCAGGGCGACCTGTCCGGCGATATCCTGTCGATCACCGGCAACCTGCAGGGCCAGATCTACGGCCCGGCGTCCATCGCCTACGACTACTACACCCGCAACGGCTGCCCGAACCTGATCAACTGCCTGGCGCTGGCCGTGGCTGGGGATACGCCGGTCTACGCCGACGTGGTGCTGCTCAAGGCCGGCACCGGCGAGGCCACTATCAATGGCCAGCCGATCAACCGCGCCACCCAGATCGGCATCGCCAAGGGTGACTCGTTACACTCCGACTCGGGCGGTCTGGTCGCCGCACTGATCCCGACCCTGTCGACCACCAACAACTGCCAGGCGCTGGGCCTGACCACCTGCTTCGACCTGACCAACTACAAGACCATCTACATCGGCAAGCCGGGCTCCACCGATATCAACACCGGCGCCCAGGGCATCTTCTTCTCCCTGCAGAACCAGAACGTGCCCTGGCAGGACCTGGCCAATGCCGGCAAGTTCGTGAACACCCAGTCCGGCGCCTTCGCCAACTTCCCGAAGGTGGGCAATGGCGCGGATGCGGTCTATCCGATCCTGATCAACCTCTACGATGCCCTGCGCGGCCTGCCTCGCCAGTCGACCTGCATGGGCTCCCAGGCGGCGGGGTGCTGACATGAGCGCACGTGCCACACTCATCGCCTGCCTGTTCGGCTGGCTGCTCTGCCTGCCGGCCCAGGCCATGAAGGCCCTGGACGATGACCAGCTGGGAGAAGTCAGCGGCGCGGGCCTGGGCTTCTTCATCGACGGCTTCAGCTACGACCAGGCCAGCGCCTCGGCGAAGATCACCGGGGTGAAGAACAGCGCCAACCAGGATGTCCAGGTGGACATCACCGGTGCCTACATCAAGGGCGCCGGCAGCCAGCGTGGCACGCTCGACACCAAGGCGTACATGGGCACGCCCATGCATCCCTTCACCTTCGGCCCGATCAAGTACAAGGTTGGCGCCAACATCCCGGTCGGGCAGCAGGCGCTGCAGTTGATGACGCCGACCTGGACCGACCCGATCAACGACACGCACAAGTTCGGCCTCTGGTCTTACTACCAGGGCTGCCTGTTCGGCGAGGCCGGTTGCACCGACCCCACCAAGGCGACCAGCAAGATCAATAGCGAGCTCAGCGCGCTGACCACCCAGCGCAACACCCTGCTGAGCACCTATTCCAATGACATGGTCACGTTGAAGTCGGGCATCGATGCTGACATGGTCGTGGTCAACCAGCGCGAGGCCCAGGTGGATGCCGCACAGATCGTGGTGAAGAACAACTACAGCACCATGCAGAGCACATACGCCGTAGCTCCCGCGCGGGTCTGCGACAACGTGCTGGGCATCGCCTGTACCAGCAAGCCGGAGTTCGGTGCCAAGTACGACTGCTCCTTTATCGCCGGTTGCAGTACCAACACCGGGGTGAAGGCCTACAACGACTCGGTGGACGGCTACAACACCAGTACCTCCAACCTGAGCACCGCGCAGCAGAACCTCAGTGCCTCCTGGAACGTCACCCGCAATGGCGTCACCCTCAGCCAGCGCGCCAGCGATTACGACAAGTTCGTTCAGCTCTGCGGGGCGCAAAGCAGCGGCGCCACCACCTGCGTGGGCGGCACCATCACCCGCACGGGAAACAACATCGCCACGGTGAAACTGGTGGCCGACGCCATGCCCGGTTCCGCCGGCACCCGTATCCAGGGCCTGGACATCGGCATCAAGACCCGCTTCACCCTGCCCAGCGTCGCCTACAACAGCGACGGCAGCCGCGGCGCCACCACACAGCGGCAGGACTACTTCAGCATCGCCCTGGAAAACTTCACCCTCAACGGCTCCTACCTCAACCTGTGGGGCGACTCGGCCGGCCTGAAGGCCTCCATGAGCCTGCAGATGTACGCCGACAAGCTGATCATCAGTGGCTGCGAGGTCTGCTCGGACAGCGACCGCGTGGTGGCCAAGAACGTCTACTTCGACCTCAACCTGGGCGACGCCAACTACCAGCCGGCGACCCTCACCGTCGCCAGCAACGGCGACCTGGTCCTCAACGCCCCGGGCGTCACCTGGGCCAACCACACCGCCTTCTACCAGAACGTGCAGAAGAGCAATATCAGCATCGGGAACCTGAACATCGGCGGTACCGACCTTGGTTCCCAGGCTGTACGGGGCATGCGGATCGACTACCTGAACGTGCGTACCGTCAACCTGCCGCGCCAATGACATGAGGAGCATCGCCGTGAACCGCCTGCCCCGTCGATTCCTGAGTGCCTTGCTGCTGCTCGCCGCCGCTGGCGCCCACGCCGAGATGCGCAACCTGGACGACAGCGAGATGTCCGACGTCAGCGGCCAGGACGGCGTCAGCCTGAGCGTCAACTTCAACCTCGCCCCGGTGGCCAGCGACACCCGCTGCACCGGTGGTTGCGGTGCGCGCCTGGCGATCCAGCCGCTCAACAGCACCGGTTTCATCGTGCTGGACAACATCAAGGGCGCCTTCAGCTTCGATGGCATGAGCCTGGACATAGTGACCATCAACAGCGGCTTCAACGGCGACGGCGCGCTGTTCAACCGCCAGGCCATGAAGATCGGCCTGACCAATGCCAGCGCCACCAACCTGCAGTTCACCCTCGGCGGCGCCAACCAGGGCAAGGTCGCCGCCAGCGGCCTGCAGCAGACCAACCTGCTCACCTACCAGGCCACCGGCGCGATCAAGCTGACCGGTAACGTGTATGTGTTCGGCACCCAGTAACCGCTGACCGGCCTTTCCCCTCGGCGCGTTTCACGCGACAATCCCGCCTCGATGTGCCGGCCTGCTCGTGCAGGCTTCACTTACAGGTAACCGCCCCTTGATCGAAGAAGCCCGCCGCCGCGCCTACCTCGGCGCCATGCAGGTCGCCACCTGGCTGCCGCGCGTGGCGTTGCCGTTCGCCGCACCGTCGCGCCCGGAACTGCTGGAAACGCCCGCGCCAATCGTCGTCGAGAAAGCGCCGCTGGCGCCCATCGCCGAAGTCGCGCGCGAAGCCGCCCCGGTTGCAGCCGCTCCTGCTGCCGCGCCCGTGGGTGAGCCCGGCTCGATCGCCGCCCGCCTGATGCCCAAGCCTGCGTCGCCAGTCAAGGCGACGGCCCCTGTGAGCGCTGAAGAACCGGCTCCGGCGGAAGCCGAACCCGTGGTCCGCGCCCCGGTCGCGCCGCCGCCACGCTTCGCCCTGCAATTGCTGCGCGCCGGCGAGTGTGCCCTGCTGGTGGAACTGCCTACCGGCGAGCCCCTGGCCAGCCGTGACCCGGCCTACCTGTTGCTGAAGGACCTGCTGCGCGCCGCCGGCCTGCCGGAGAGCCCGCAACTGCTGGGTGAGCCGGTGCGCTGGCCGCTGTTCGCCGGCGGCAACATGGACCAGGGGCCGCAGGCCGCCCGCGAGTTCGTCCAGGGCTTCGTCGCCGCCCGCCTGGAAGACGGTGCACCCTGCCGCTTGCTGTGGCTGGTCGGCATGCCCGCCGTGCGCTACGCCGGCGAAGCGGACGAAGAGTCCCTGCTGCGCGAGCTGCAAGTCGAAGGCCTGGGTGTCGCCTGGGCCCTGCCGGGCCTCGAACGCCTGGCCGAAGAACCCTCTTTGAAAGCCGACCTGTGGCGCGCCATGCGCCGGGTTCGGCAACGCTGGATGAGTCAGACCACCGCATGAGCGATGCCGTTTCCTTCCGCCCGATGACCGAGGCGGACCTCGATGCCGTTCTCAAGATCGAATACGCCGCCTTCAGCCATCCCTGGACGCGCGGCATCTTCACCGATGCCCTGAACAGCTATGAATGCTGGGTGATGTTCGAAGGCACCCAGCAGGTCGGCCACGGCGTGATCCAGCTGATCCTCGACGAGGCGCACCTGCTCAACATCACCGTCAAGCCGGAGAACCAGGGCCGCGGCCTGGGCCTGACCCTGCTGGAGCACTTGATGAAGCGCGCCCACGAACGGGGCGCGGTGGAATGCTTCCTCGAAGTGCGCGAGTCCAACCAGCCGGCCTACCGCCTGTACGAGCGCTACGGCTTCAACGAAGTCGGCCGGCGCCGTGGCTACTACCCGGCGGTCGGTGGTCGCGAAGATGCCCTGGTGATGGCCTGCACCCTGGTCGAGTGAGCCGGGCCATCCCGTAGGGCGTACAACCGCGAACAGTTGTACGCCCTACGAATGCACAGACAATTGCTCCTACGAGAGCTGTTCCTGCCCGCGGCGAGATACACCCCGTAGGAGCGGGCCATGCCCGCGTTCGCGCGCATGGCTGTGCTGCTACAGGTCAGCTCCTGCGTAGGAGCTGACTCCGTCCGCGATACCTCCATCCCTCACCTCGACTCCCCCACAAAAACCGGGAAATTTCCTGCCCGACGGGTTTTTCCGACGACCATTCCTGACTTACCCTTAGGACCAATAACAACAAGAACATAAGGTCGCAAACATGAATCGCAGCGATGTGATCGTGGTGGGCGCCGGTATCTCGGGGCTGACCGCGGCCTGGCGTCTGGCATCGGCCGGACTACGGGTGAAAGTGCTGGAGGCCAACAAGCGCGTCGGAGGACGAACCCTCAACCATCGCTTCGCCAGCGGCGAAGTGGTCGAGGTGGGCGGCCAGTGGGTCGGCGCGACCCAGGACCGCATCCTTTCCCTGCTCGCCGAGCTGAATCTTTCAACCTTTCCGCAATGGAGCCAGGGCGACAACCTCACCCTGTTCGGCGGCCGTCTCAAACCCTATCGCGGCACCATTCCCAAGTTTCCTCCCCACGTCCTGCTGGATGTGATGCAGGCCCACGTGCGCCTGGATCGCATGGCACGGGAAGTCCCCCTGAGCGACCCCAGCCTGCACCCCAAGGCCAGCCAGTGGGACAGCCTGACCTTCGCCGAGTGGCTGCGCCGCAACCTGCGCACCTCCACCGGGCGCAAGGTCTTCGAGCTGATGAGCGGCGCCGTGTTCGCCGCCAGCCCCCATGACCTGTCGTTCCTCCACGTCCTCTTCTATATCCGCAGCGGCACCAACCTCGACACCCTGCTCGGCGTCGAAGGCGGCGCCCAGCAGGAGCGTATCCTCGGTGGCTCCCAGAGTATCTGCCAGACTCTTGCCGAGCGCCTGGGTGACGCGGTGCTCACCGGCGAGCCGATCCGCGCCGTACGGCAGAACGACCGTGGCGTCGAACTGGTCAGCGACCGTGGCGTGCACCACGCCTCGCGGGTGATCTTCGCCATCCCTCCGACACAACTGCTGCGCATCACCCAGGAACCCCTGCTGCCCAGCTGGCGCGATCAGCTCCTGCAACGCCTGCCGCAAGGCGCGGTGATCAAGTGCATGGCGCTCTACGACAAACCCTTCTGGCGCGACCGGGGCTTCTCCGGCCAGGCCACCAGCGAGGTCGGTCCGGTGCGCCTGACCTTCGACAACAGTGTCCCCGACTCGCCGCGTGGCGTGCTGCTCGGCTTCATCGAAGGCGACGAGGCGCGGCAATGGAACGCGCGGCCGGCAGGCGACCGTCGTGGCCAGGTGCTCGACTGCTTCGCCCGTTACTTCGGCGAGGCGGCGCTCAAGCCGGTGGATTACGTGGACAAATCCTGGGCCGAGGAACCCTTCGCCCGTGGCTGCTATGCCGCGTTATTCCCACCGGGACTGTGGACCAGCGGCGCCGCGCGGCTGCGCGAGCCCTACGGTCGACTGCACTTTGCCGGCACCGAAACGGCGACGCGCTGGATGGGCTATTTCGACGGGGCCGTGGAGGCCGGGGAACGCGCGGCGAGCGAAGTGCTTGGCGCGAGAGACGATCACGGGGAGGAGGATTATGTGCGACACCTTGGTATTGCGTAGCGACGGAGCCACCTGGTTCGCCAAGAACAGCGACCGCGAGCCCGCCGAACCGCAACGCCTGATCCGCCTGCCGGCCGTGCACGGCGACCGCGCGGCGACGGTGCGCACCACCTACCTGGAAATTCCCCAGACCGCCGAGCGCCATGCCGTCATCCTCAGCCAGCCGGCCTGGCTGTGGGGCGCCGAGATGGGCGTCAACGAACGCGGCGTGGCCATCGGCAACGAAGCCGTATTCACCCGCCTGACCCTGCGCGAAGGTGAGGCGCTGCTGGGCATGGACCTCCTGCGCCTGGCCCTGGAACGCGCGTCGACCGCCCGCGAGGCGCTGGCCGTCATCACCGAATTGCTGGAGCGCCACGGCCAGGGCGGACCGGCCGGCTACCGCAACAAGCGTATGCGCTACGACAACAGCTACCTCATCGCCGACCCGCAGGAGGCCTGGGTGCTGGAAACCGCCGGCCGGCTGTGGGCTGCGAAAAAGGTCGAGCGCTGGGCCATCTCCAACGCTCTGACCCTCGGCCACGACTACGACCTCGCCAGCGCCAATCTGGAGGACCATGCGTGCCGTCTGGGTTGCTGGAACGGTCGTGGCGATTTCCACTTCGCCCGCGCCTTCGACGGCCGCGTGCTGCCCTGGATCGCCGGGGCGCGGCAGCGGCGGCAGCTCAACCAGGAATTCCTCGCCCACTGTCCGGCCAAGGTCGACTGGCTGGCGCTGGTGGTCGCCCTGCGCAGCCACGGCCACCGCGGGCATAGGCTCTCGCGCCACGACAACCGCCAGGTCTGTCTGCACGCCGGCAGCTTCTGGCGGCCCTCGCAGACCACCGCCAGCCTGATCGCCCGGCTCGACGGCGGCTCGCCGCGCATGGCCGCCACCGGCACCTCGGCACCGTGCCTGTCGATGTTCCAGCCGCTGGGCTTCGAGCCCGGAGCCGGCACGGGCCTGCTCAGCCGCGAGGAGGCGGCGGTGGAAGAATCCCTCTGGTGGCGCTTCGAAACCGTGCACCAGCGCGCCCTGGCCGATCCCGGCTTCGCCGACGCCCTGCGCGCCGGCCACGGCTGGCTGGAAACCGAGTTGCTGGCCGCGTTGGACAGGCGCACGCTGGATTGGCCG
Organism: Pseudomonas sp. PSE14; assembly: GCF_029203285.1. Classification (NCBI taxonomy): domain Bacteria; kingdom Pseudomonadati; phylum Pseudomonadota; class Gammaproteobacteria; order Pseudomonadales; family Pseudomonadaceae; genus Pseudomonas; species Pseudomonas sp. PSE14. Next base: position 4,944,035 of record NZ_CP115669.1, on the reverse strand, counting down.
CGCCTGGCCGCCGAAGCCCAGGCCTGGCACGACGCCTGGCACCAGCTGGCGCAGCAGGAGACCCTCCGCCCGCCGCGCTGGTGGCGACTGAACGCGGCCCGCTGAAAGCGCCTTGTCAGGCGCGCCCATGCTGCGTAAGGTGCGGCAGCCAACGATGAGGAGCCGACCATGAGCGATCTGCAGGAACTGTTCGACAACAACGAACGCTGGGCCGAAGCGATCAAGCGGGAAGACCCGGACTTCTTCGCCAAGCTGGCCCGGCAGCAGACCCCCGAATACCTGTGGATCGGCTGCTCCGACGCCCGCGTGCCGGCCAACGAGATCGTCGGCATGCTGCCCGGCGACCTGTTCGTCCACCGCAACGTCGCCAACGTCGTGCTGCACACCGACCTCAACTGTCTGTCGGTCATCCAGTACGCCGTCGACGTGCTCAAGGTGAAGCACATCCTGGTCACCGGCCACTACGGCTGCGGCGGCGTGCGCGCCGCCCTGCAGGACCGCCAGTTTGGCCTGATCGACGGCTGGCTGCGCACCATCCGCGACCTCGCCTACGAATTCCGCGATCATCTCGGCCAGTTCGAAAAGGAAGACGAGCGCGTCGACCGCCTCTGCGAGCTCAACGTCATCCAGCAGGTAGCCAACGTCAGCCACACCAGCATCGTCCAGAACGCCTGGCACCGTGGCCAGCCGCTCTCCGTGCACGGCTGCATCTACGGCATCAACGACGGTCGCTGGAAGAACCTCAACGTCACCGTCAGCGGCCTCGACCAACTGCCGCCGCAATACCGCCTGCGCCCGCTCGGGCAACTCTGAGCCGACCGTCCGCCCGCGCCCCTCAGCGAGGAGCGAGGGCGGATCATGAAAGGACAGACGGCGAGCGGAGGTCAGCGATGCATCGGTTGTGCGTGATACCCGGCGACGGCATCGGCCGCGAAGTGGTGCCGGTGGCGGTCCAGGTACTGCAGCGGCTGCTGCCCAACCTGCGCGTAGAAGAAGCCGAAGCCGGCTGGGGCTGCTTCGAACGGCGCGGTGTTTCGGTGCCCGACACCACCTTGGCGCGCCTGCGCGCCTGTGGCGCAGGCCTGTTCGGTGCCGTCTCCTCTCCCAGCCACCGCGTCGAAGGCTACCGCAGCGCCATCCTCACTCTGCGCCAGGAGCTGGTGCTCAGCCTCAACCTGCGCCCGGTGCGTACTCGCCCGCACGTCTCACACCACGCCGGCGTCGACCTGCTGATCCTGCGCGAGAACAGCCAAGGCCTCTACAGCGGCCGCGAACACTGGGAATCCGAAGGCGTGGCCATCGCCGAACGGGTCATCACCCGCGCTGCCTGCGACCGCCTGGCCGCCGACGCCTCGCGCATCGCCCGCCAGCGTGGCGCCCGACGCATCACCCTGGTCCACAAGGCCAACGTCCTCCCGCTCACCTGCGGCCTGTTCCGCGACACCTGCCGCGACCGCCTGGTGGAAGACGGCTGGAGCGACGTACTCGACGAACGCCTGGTCGACGTCGCCGCCCTGCAACTGGTGGAACGCCCCGAAGCCTTCGACCTGATCGTCACCACCAACCTCTTCGGCGACATCCTCTCTGACCTCGCCAGCCACTGGGGCGGCGGCCTCGGCATGGCCCCGTCGCTCAACCTCGGCGACGGCATCGCCCTCGCCGAACCCGTCCACGGCAGCGCCCCCGACATCGCCGGCACCGGCCGCGCCAACCCCCTCGCCGCCATCCTCAGCGCCGGCATGTTGCTGCGTCACCACTGGCAACTGCCCGAACTGGCCGAGCGCATCGATGCGGCGGTGGATGGCTTCCTGCGGGAGGAGGGGAGTGTGGACTTCGGTGGAGATAGCACCAAGGTGATCGGGCAGGGCGTATTGCAGCGCCTGAACTGATTGACCGACCTCGCTGGTCGCCATGATGTCCGCCGGCCACCGCACGGAACTACGCTGAAAGCACCACCTTCCCCAAGGTGCCCGGCATGTGCGGACGCTACGTCAGCCCCCGAAGAGGCCGCCATCGAACGCTACTGACACATCGGCGCCCGCCCGCCGCCGCTCTGGTTGGAAGCCTGCTACAACGTTGCCCCGGCCATGACCGTGTCCATCCTGCGCCAGGACGAAGGCGGCCAACTCGAACTGCTGCCCGCCCGCTGGGGCCTGATCCCAAACTGGTGGAGGAGTCCACCCGTCGCGCTACGCCTTCATCGCCCGCAGCGAGGAAGCCGCCTGCAAGCCTCTCTGGCGCCACGCCCTACGCAACACCCGCTGCCTGATGCCTGCACGAATGGAACGAGAAGGAGAACGTACGCAACCCCGCCGGCCGCCAGGTCCACCAGCCGTACTTCATCCACAGCCCCGCCAATCCCATCATCGTCTTCGCCGGCTTCTGGTCCCTGTGGATAAACCCCAACGGCGAGCCCGTCCTCTCCTGCGCCCTGCTGACCAGATCCGCCGCAGCGAGCCTCGAGCACATCCACCACCGCATGCCCGTGGTGCTGGCGCCGGAGAACTTTGGGGAAGTGCTCTCCACGGCCACACGCGGAGAAGCGCAGGATGACCTGATTCACCATGCACGGGAGGACTTTGCGGGGCACCGGGTGTCGTTGCGGGTATCCGTGAATTCTTCGGCGTGATGGCTGCGCAGGGTGCTTCGGGTGGGTTTGTCGTGGCGTCTGGGAGTTATATGGATGACGCCAAGGAGTTCGCGAAAGGGCGGAATATCCAGCTAGTGGATGGGGGCTCACGCGACGGTGGATTGCGGGAAATATCAGTGCGGAGAAGCAGGGACGTCTCCGAGGTAACTCTGAAGGTGACCCCGCATCACCAGCGGCACCTTCCTGTCCAATTTGTAATGCTGGGATGGTGAGGAGAATTGCGAAGCGCGGATCTAATGCAGGCGGTGATTTTTGCCGGACTCGATCACTCGCAAGGAAACCCGCTACAGCCTGCCCGCCCTGGGGCAGGAGCTGGCCGGCACGGAAGCGGTGGCTCGGGAGTTCATCGAGCTGCGCTGGCGGTGGGGACTCTAGGACGGCTTAGCAAGTTAGCTTAGAGTGCCTTTGGAGGTTATTGAAAGGCACTTTTAAGAGTGCTATTTTTTCTTGGCCAAATCGTAGAGCCGACGCTTTTTTACAACGAGCCGACTCGGTCGCTTTTCGGTGATTTCCATTTGATGAGACGCACTTGATGCGGCAGGAGTTCTTTACCCATGGCACATTCCGTTCTAGCGGATGTTGCAGCTTCTATCACTGAGCTGAAGAAGGACCCCATGGGGACCATCGAGGCCGGGCGTGGCAAGACTGTGGTGATCTTGAATCGGAACGCTCCGGCGTTCTACGCAGTGCCTCCGGATGTCTATGAGCGGATGCTGGAAGCTCTGGACGATGCCCACCTGGCCCGGCTCGTGAAGGAGCGCAGTGACGAACCTTCTCGGGAAATTTCATTGGATGAACTCTGAGCCTGCAAACGGACCCTCGCAGTACAAGCTTAGAATCAAGGACAGTGCAGAACGGGAATGGCGGAAACTGCCTGAGCCAATCCGCGCCGCCTTCAAGAAGAAGCTGGCAGAGCGCCTTGCCAACCCACGGGTGGAGAAGGACAAACTCACCGGCATGAAGGACTGCTACAAGATCAAGCTGAAGGACGTCGGCTACCGGCTCGTCTATCGAGTGGATGATGGCGAGCTGATCATCGAGGTGATTGCTGCAGGAAAGCGGGAGCGCGGAGAGGCTTACGCTGCGGCGAGGAAACGGCTCTGATCTGGGTGCCGAAGCAGGGTGTTTCCTGCAGGCAAAAGAAAAGGGGTTTAGCTTTCGCTAAACCCCTTTCGAGATATGGTGGCTACACCGGGACTTGAACCTGGGACATCAGCATTATGAATCGCATGAGAGTTACCCCGCGCTACCCCGAAGCCTTGTAAATCGGGCCTTTCAAAGGCGACAAAACCTCACTTCAACAGGCTGTTTCTGACAATTGGCCTTATGTAGTCACCCTAAAGTCTTTACGGGTACTAGCGCCTCGCGCTAGCTTCCGCGTATGGCCTCTGGCCATGAATGGACGCGTGTTTAGGAGACTGGGATGGCTCGTCGCCGCAGAGCCTCGCTCATCGAGGACCTCATAGAGATCGCCAGCCGCTTGCCCTGGTGGGTAAGCCTGCTCATTGCCGTGGGCAGTTGGCTCATTCTTCACCCTATTGCGGATAAGTCGCCGGACACCCTGAAGGGCGCGCATCAGCTGGGGCCGTTCATGGTTGGCCAGATATTCCGAACTTTTGCCTTTTTCGGCCAGTTCGTGCTGCCTGCGGTATTCGTAATCGGCGCCATCGGCTCTGTGCTTGCCAGGGCCGAACGTAGGCGGTTGCGCGCAAACGTGGCGAATGCGAGAGAGTCTGGGCAAACCATTGAAGGCATCAGCTGGCGCGAGTTTGAGCAGCTGGTGGGCGAGACCTTCCGCTGCAAGGGCTTCACCGTTATCGAAAAGGGCGGCAACGGGCCGGATGGCGGCGTCGACCTCGTATTGCACCTGGGAACGGACAAGTATCTGGTTCAGTGCAAACAGTGGAAAGCCATCAACGTTGGCGTCACGGTAATCCGCGAGTTCTTCGGTGTGATGGCTGCAGAAGGGGCTGCGGGAGGCTTTGTTGTCACTTCGGGCAGATACACCGCAGAAGCCAAGGCATTTGCTGAAGGGCGCAATATCCAGTTGGTCGACGGAGTGCTACTCAAACGTTGGATTTCCAACCGATCTACAGCGACACCTGCTGCTCCAGAGAGCAGTAATACCGACAAAGCAACTGAACTGCCCTCAGTGCCCCTTTGCCCTGTGTGTAATGAGCACATGGTTATCAGGACAGCTAAACGCGGCTCTAATATAGGTTCTGAGTTTTGGGGGTGTACTAAGTTTCCTGTTTGTCGGGGTGTTAGAAAGCTGATGTAGTCAGCAAAAATAAATCTGTCCCCTTTTCTGCTTGCATGCCGGGGGTAAAGAGAATTTAGTGGATGAATATATAATTGATTCGCTCCTGCGGTATTGCGGTATTGCGGTATTGATTAAGATTAGGTGAATTTCCTAGGGGGTAACGTGGTTAGTATTGGCTTTTTTAATAACAAGGGTGGCGTGGGTAAAACGACACTTTTGTGTAATCTGGCTGCTTCACTTTCAATTATGCATGGCAAAAAGGTTCTGGTCGTAGACGCTGATCCACAATGTAATGCTTCTGCTTACTTGCTTAGTGAGGAACAGCTGGAGAATATTTTTTTAGATGATCAATATTATAGTATTGATGCATTCTACGAGCCGATTCGGAAAGGAAGGGGATATCCTAGTGAGCTTCCAAATATTGTAAGGAGTGAAAGGTTTGGCGTTGATTTGATAGTTGGTGATCCTAAGCTGTCCATCCGTGAGGATCTTTTGGCCACTGACTGGGCAGCCACTAAGAATGGCGACCCACGAGGATTCCAAACTACCTATGCAATTAGGGAACTGCTCAGTAGGTTGGGTTCATATGATTTAGTGCTTGTTGATATGGGGCCATCATTAGGTGCTCTAAATCGTTCCATTCTTTTGGCTGTTAATTATTTTGTTATGCCTCTATCGGTCGATATATTTAGCATGATGGCCGTTGAGAATATAATTAAGTCTTTTGTGAGTTGGAAAGAGTCGCTGGAAGGGGCGATCCAAGAACATATTAAGAATGAAAAGGGGCAGCAGTTTGACATTGCTGGGGTTCCAGTTTCTTGGAATCTTGGATTCGCTGGGTACGTAATGCAACAATATCGAGCGAAGAGTAAAGGCGGGGTTCGGCAGCCTGTAGCGGCATTTGAGAAAATTATCACGAAGCAACGGGATGAATTGATCGAGCTTTGTGAGTTCTTTGGAGAGAAATCAGAAAGCTTGAATTTAGGTGAAATTCCGAGTTTGAGCAGTGTCGTTCCTCTATCGCAGCATGCTCATGCACCGATTTTTGAGCTTGCATCCAAGGATGGCGTTGTGGGTTCTCAATATACTAGGGTTTCTGAGGCGGCAGAGTTCTTCCACCGCATTGCAAAAAACTTGGCTGAGCGAGTAGGAAAATGATTGATTGGCCTACTGGGTTGGTTGAGGCAATTGCAAGAAGAAGATGTGTTGTCATGATTGGTGCCGGTGTCTCAAAGAATTCCGAAAATGCTCAGGGGAAAAGGCCTGCTGCATGGGAGGAGTTTTTGAGGAGCTGCCTCCAGCATATCGCCGGGACGGAGTATGTCGAGGAGTTGCTTGAGAGAAAGGATTATCTTACGGCTTGTGAGATCATAAAAAGCAAAATCGGTCGAGACGCTTTCATTGACATGGTGCAGGCGGAGTATCAGCGGTCTGGGTATCAACCCGCGCCAATTCATAAATCTATTTATGAATTGGATGTTTCTATAGTTGCAAGCCCGAATTTTGATTCTATCTATGACTCGTATGCGTTGGGTGTTTCGGCTGGGACTTTGGTTGTTAAAACTCATGTAAGTGAAGATATTGCGAACTATCTTCATGGCGGGAATACTCGCCTTCTATTGAAGACGCATGGTTCTGCGAATGATCCTCAGTCAATTATTTTTACTAGGAAGGATTACGCTGAGGCGAGGACAAAGTATGTTTTATTCTACGAAATTCTAAAGTCTCTGGCGCTAACTCATACATTCTTTTTTATTGGGTGTGGGATGGACGATCCTGATATAAGAATGTTGTTCGAGGATATTCAATTTGCCCATGGGCGAATGCCCTTTCATTATATGACCCTTCCCCAGGGGGAGGCTCATCAAGACCTACTGGCAATTGCCTCGGAGACAATGAGGATTAAGTTTATCCAGTACTCGCCGGAAAGTGGGCATCAGGAGTTGACTGATTCGCTGGCAGAGCTCGTGGAGCGAACAGATGAGTATCGAGGTGCTAATTTAAGTCTGTCGCAAAAGTGGTGATTTGATATCTTCTAAATTGTGGGTGGTTTCCGCCCACAACTATTTACCAATTTCTTTCTCTTAAACCTTCAGTGCACTCCCTTACGTCATCGTCGATGAGATTCCCCGATTTTATACATTCCTTCATGGGCTTTCGCACGCCTCGGTTAGCTTCCCTTTCGCGCTGAGCTTGCATCTTGAGGTTATTCCTTGCTCCTTCTGCCATTGGGCCTTTCCCGTTGGCCAGATTTTGCATGATGCTTTTCTGAACGTAATTCGCGGGGACTTCGATAATGGGTTTCATCGCCTCGGCGGCTTCGGCGAGGGCGGTTTTCTCTTCGGCGAATGCGAGGGAGGAGCTGCTTAGGAGGGCGAGGCTAGCCAGTATGGTCTTCATCTGATTCACGTCCTTGTAGTGAAAGATCAACTAAGCCCGGCAGATGGGGGCTTAGCCAGACCATATGCTCAGGGCATCTAGCGTCAATCGGAAAATACTGAAATGTGGAATGCAGTACCTATTCCCTGGTCATGCCTTTTACCGTCTAACTAGCCGTAGGAGGCTAGGGCTGTGTTTCTGCTTCATTCCTTCCTGGCGGATTTCTCTCGGGCAAACCAGCGCCTAGCAACCGTCTGAGTAATCTCTATCCCGCGTCTTGTCCGGCCAAGTTTCGATCAGCTTCGTCGTAAGCAGGGCTAATTTCTCCATTGGCTGGATCCACTCTGCCTGTGCGTAGCCATAGGGAGTACTGGGGGTAGTGCTCCGCAATGAGATCAAGCTCATTCGTACGGAGGTTTGCCCTCTTGTCGTAGCGGATGGTTTTGCACCGCTCTTCCTTTATGCCTGTGGCAAGGCCCACCTCTCGGTGCCCTATCTTAGACATAAATATACGGACCCTATCCTGCGTTGATTCCATATTGATCTAAAAAGTCAGTGTTGAATTATTCCACTCTTCGCGGGGAGTGGTAATATTCCACTTGTCTTGTGGAAATATTCCACCTTCACGGAATGTGTAGGTAGCCGCGATTATAGGGGGTTCACATGGAAGAGTCTGGAATAGTGGGGTTCACCGTTACAGGTGCGATGGAGAAGGTCACGGACTTCCGTACCGCTCCATTCTGCTCCCAGGCGGTATTCGCTCAGATGCTGGGCCTGGAGGACATCACCGAAGACGTGGTGCGCGGCTGGGTCGAAACCAAGACCGTTCCGACAGCCAAGATTGGCCGCCGCCGCGTCATCAACCTCCACAAAATCCGCCGCGACCTCGACCGGGGCAAGTCGATCTTCTGCCAAGGGGATTACGACGATGAGTAATCGCTACCTGGTTGAGATGTGCACCTTCCACGGCCCGACTCACCAGCGCCGTTGGCACCGTGTTCATCAAGGCGCTTCCCGCGCGGAATGCCAGCAGTGGGTTGATGAAGCCGTCTCCTGCTTCCCCTCCGACGCCGAAGCCCCTCGCTCCTGGAGCCTGACCCGCGAACGCGCCCTGCAGGGCTACCGAGTGCGCGGGGTGAGGGCATGAGTCATGAACCTACTCCGCGCGTATCAGGGCAAGCCGCATGCGCCGGACTGCGACTGCTCTGTCTGCTGGTCCCGTCGCGAACTGGCGAAACCCGCAGTCTCCCGGTCCACACCCTGCACCGAGTGCCGCCCTACGCGAGTCTTCACGGTCGTTACCACGATGGCGCTGGTCGCGGGAGTGTGGCGCTCGATCCACTCGACGTACCGGGTGGAACGGGGCTTTACCTGCGACAAACACACGCCCGCGCGCCGTCCGCCGCAGTACTGGCACGTTGTGTACGACAGCGGCAGGCCAACGCCCTTCGTGCCCATTCACGAATCGTTCGAGTGGGAGGGCTGAACCATGTTTGATGACGCTTTCAGTTCGCTGCTTTTCTTCTTTGGGCCCTTGGGCGTCGCGCTGATGTTCGCGACGGCGGTTGTCGCTCCCCCCAAGAAGACCGAAGAGGCCGAGCTGGCATTCCCAGATCCAGACGGCAGCCTCCGCACGATCACCGTGCTACTTCTCGCACTGGCTATCGCCTGCGCCAAGACCTCCCCGGTCAGGGGCCGCCGCACCGGCTTGTCCGAACACGCTCCATCGTTCGGTCAAACGGAGCGCCGGGCGAAGCGCACCCTTGACCGCGCTCCCCCCTGAATAGCCTTAGCTCGGGAGAGTGGGGCAGCTCCACCGCCCCGCGCTCCTGAGCCCTCGGCGGCGAGAGCGGGATGGTAAGGGCAGCGCCCTTACGACGTTGATCTTCGCTCTCCCGGCCACTCACCACCCGTAAACCCAAGGCACCACCACACCCGCTGAAAGACGGCCACCAACGCGCCCAATTTGCAGCAGCGGACCAACTCATGCCCGAAAAAGGCAAAGGAGCTTCACATGAACATGTTTGCGACCACTGGCGGCGTAGTTGAACTGTGGGTCACCAAGACCGACACCTACACCTCCACCAAGACCGGCGAAATCTACGCCAGCGTCCAGGCCATTTCCCCGATCCCCGAAGGCGCTCGTGGCAACGCCAAGGGCTTCGAGATCAGCGAATACAGCATCGAACCGACCCTGCTCGACGGCATCGTCTTCGCCGGCGCTCCGGTGCTGTGCAAGTTCGCCAGCGTCGTCCGCCCCACCCAGGACCGTTTCGGCCGCACCACCAATACCCAGTTCCTCACCGAGCTGCTGAGCGTGGGCAAAGAAGCCGCCGCGCCGACTCGTCAGCCCTCCGTGCAGCAGCCCGCCCAGCGTCCGGCACCGCAACCCACCAGCGAGAAGCCCGCCGCTGAGAAGCCCGGCGAGCAGCCGAAGAACTGACGGGAGCAGGGCGCATGAATGTGGACGGCTACCTCTTCTGTGATCGCTGCGGCGAGGCCATCGGCCACCTGTGGAACGAGCCGGTAGTCGCTCCCGCTCTGTTGCCCGAACCCACCTCCCACATCTGCCCGGACTGCCTGGAGCTGACCGAGCTGACTGACGTGGAGGACGAGTGAATGGGCGTGGTTGCCGTACAGGTTTGCACCAGCTGGGCGTCCACGGCGGACGGCCTGATGCAGTGCCAGCACCTGCAATGGCAACAGGCCTACCTGATACCGCCTGAGGCCGCTGGAGCCGTAGAAATCCTGGTCAACGGCGGGTTCTCCCTGGAAGCCTTCAGCATCGGTGTTGCGGGTGTCCTGGGAGCCTTCGTGACGGGCCTGCTGACTAGCTGGGTCGCGTCACTTCTCCGTAAAGCCAAGTAGAGAGGAAACACCATGAAAGCCATGAAACAACACATCGCCAAGTTCAACCCGCTCCGCTCCTTCCGCAACCTGTGCATCGCCGGCACCGTCACCGCCGTGAGCTCCTTCCCGGCCTGGGCGGGCAGCGTCATCGACACCTCGGCGGTGGAAAGCGCCATCACCGACGGCAAGTCCGACATGTCCAACATCGGCGGCTACATCGTCGGTGCTCTGGTCATCCTCGCAGTCGCAGGCCTGATCTACAGCATGTTGCGCAAGGCGTAACCGGTGCTGTGGTCGGTGTGGTTGGGGGCGTTCTTCGCCGGCGCCTTCATCACCGGGTACCGATGCGGCGAATTCTTCTGACGCGCTGACTGAACAGCGGAAGCCCCCACGGTGCGCCGTTGGGGGCTTTTTTCTGCCTGGAGTTCACCATGGCAAGGAAATGGTTATTCGCAGTTGTGGTATGAGCCTGTGTGGGGCAGGCCTGGGGGGTGGAGTACTACTGGAAGAATACGGACTATTCGACTCACTGGAAGACTGCGTTAGAAGCCTGCTGGAGTGGCACGCCCGGCAACAAAAAAGGCGTGTACATGTACGCCTTTCAGATAACTCGGGATGGCAAGACCGTAAAGGGGAGCTGCAAGTTTAATAGGGCCTCAGATGATGAGTTTGCAGGCACTTACACCTTTTTCCTGTACGGCGATTCCTGCCCGGTGGGCAAGCTCTGGAATGAGGAAACCTTCAGCTGCATTTGCCCTCCAGGGCAGGAGGAAGGTGCTGATGGTGCCTGTGCTGCGGCACCGTCGTGTGATGTCGGTCAGGAGCTGCTGACGCGGGGCTCCGACTCTCCCGTAGCGACCGTTTCCGGTCGTACTTATGTGCTTAGCAGCCCCCCTTCCGCCGTGTGTAGCGCTGGCTGTCAGTACATCTCTGCGTCCAGCAAGGCCGCGAGCTGTTATCTGGTAAGTGGCTCCTCCGACACGGGCTTCTGCAATTACTCGATGACCAGCGACGGCGAGCGCTGCAGCGGCGTAGAACCCTCGCCGGCTGACGTGGGCGATCCACTCAATCCCGAAGAACCACCGGAATCCCCAACCCAACCGTCAGACCCCGATGACCCCGGCTGCCCGGTGGGACAAGCATGGTCGGGCACTGATTGCACGCAAGAGCCCTCCAGTGGCGAGGCCGGGGGCGAAAGTGGTGACGGAGGCGACGACGATCCTGCGGATGAGCCGTGCGACCGGGATGGCACTTGCTGGGAGGAAGGTGACAGCGGTGGCTCGGGCAGCGGCTCAGGCAGCGGTTCCGGGAGTGGTTCCGGCAGCGGCGATGACGGTGGAAGTGACGGCATTGGTGACGGCGACGGAGACGACGACGGCGAGGGCGAATGCGACCCCAGCCAAGGCTACGTCTGCGGCGGCGGCAAAGGCCCCGAATCCAGCCTGAATGCCCCCGAGGCCGGCAGCTGGGACAAGGCCAACGAAGAGTGGGACCAGCGTCTTGAGGACGCCAAGAAAGAACTCAAGGACAAGGTGAAGGCCAACGTTGACCAGATGAAAGGCGCCTTCAACCTCCAGCTCTCGGGAGGCGCCGGCAAGCTGCCGTGCGACTCCATCACCGTCTGGGGCAAGTCCTACCGCTTCTGTGTCGCCGACTACGGCGACCAGCTCGCCAACCTCCGACTCGCGCTGCTGCTGATGGCTGCCGTCATCGCCGCGCTCATTGTTCTGAAGGAGTGAATCATGGAATGGCTCTCCGGCTTCTTCGACCAGATCATCAGCTTCTTCCAGTGGATCTGGAATTTCTTCGCCCAGGGCATCTACGACTTCGTCAAGGATGGCTTGGTCGTCGCCACCAAGGCCGCGATGGTCGGCGCGCTACAGACCTTCATCCTGCTGATCGACGTCAGCTACACCGTGGCCAGCGACCTGATCGACAGCCTCGGCGTCGGCGCCCTGGTGCAGTCGATGTACTCCGCGCTACCGGCCCCCGTCGTCTCCGCGCTCGCCTTCTTCGGTGTGCCCCAGGCCCTCAACATCATCTTCGTCGCCGCCGTGACGCGCTTCTGCATGCGCTTCGTGCCGTTCATTGGGAGGTGAGTCATGTCGATCAAGATTCACCACGGCCCCAACGGCTCCTACAAGACCTCCGGCGCGATACAGGACGATGCCGTGCCGGCCCTCAAGGAAGGCCGCGTCATCATCACCAACGTGCGTGGCTTCACCCTGGAGCGCGCCTACGAAGTCTTCCCCGATCTGCCCAATACCGCCGAGATCATCAACCTCGATCTCGAATCGCTGGCCGACCTCGAACGGATGCGTACCTGGTTCCAATGGGCACCGCGGGGCGCCTTCCTGATCTTCGACGAAACCCAGCTGCTGTTCCCCAAATCCTGGCGCGAAAAGGACCTGGAGAAGTTCGACTTCCCCGGCGGTCCCGAGGCGGCGCACGAAGCGGACCGGCCCATGGGCTGGCTCGATGCCTGGACCCGGCATCGCCACTTCAACTGGGACATCGTCCTCACCACCCCGAACATCAGCTACATCCGCGACGACATCCGCATGACCTGCGAGATGGCCTACAAGCATTCCAACCTCGCAGTCATCGGCATCCCCGGCCGCTACAAGGAGGCCCAGCATGACGCCCAGCTCAACCGACCTCCCGCCGACGGCACCATCGTCGAATACAAGCGAATCAAGAAGCAGACCTTCGCCCTCTACCAATCCACCGCCACCGGCAAGACCCAGGACACCAAGGCCGGCAAGAGTCTGCTCCGGTCGCCTAAGCTGGTTCTTCTACTGGCACTGCTGGCCGGCACTATTGGCTTTGTCAGCTATATGGGGCCTCTCAAGGTCATCGGCGGCCAGACTGCTACGCCCCCTCCCACGGCTGCTATGGCGGCTGCTCCAAACACTCCTTCCACCCCTGCTCAAACCGCTGCTGTGGCTCCTGCGGCGCGTCCTGCTGCGCCTGGGGCTGTTCCTGCTCAGCCTGTACCTGATCGGCCAGCTGATCCGCCTGCTGAGCTGAATCCGCATCCCTTCGCCGGGCGAACCATCACCATCACCGCCCACCTCTACAGCAAGAAGAAGGGCGACCAATACATGTTCGCCTTCGTCGATGCGGAGGGCCGGCGACTGGACTTGACCAGCTGGGACCTGGTCAGCGCGGGCTACGCCGTTCGCAGCAAGGGCGCCTGCATTGCAGAACTGATGTACGAGCGCTGGAAGCAGACCATCACCTGTGTCGGCGCCCCCTCACGCCCGGCGATCGGTACCGCACCGCTCACCGCAGCCACCTCTGCACCACCTGCCACCCCATCCACACCACAGCCGAAGCTCGTCGTCGTTCCGGACAGCGAATACGCCTCGCGCCCCTGGAGGAAAAGCCAATGACCCTGCATGGACTGATCAACGCCCTCGGGCTGCTCGCACTCGCCTATGCGCTCGGCTTCTTCACTGCGCTGCAAATGCTGGAGCCGGTGGCGGCGTTTCCGTTTTGAGTCGGCGAGCCGCGCCGCCGGCCGGGAGCGTAAGGCACGAGCGGTAGGCCGGCGGCGCGGCCGACGACCCTGTAACACGTCGGATAACTATCGATCACCCACCTCAATAAACCTCATTGAAGGGTAAGAAACATGAAAAAGCCGATTCACCCCCTACGCCTGATCCTCAAGGAGAACGGGGATTTTTATGAGTCGTCCGAAGGACGGATTTTTATGGACCCGGCCAGTGGCCGATTCGCGGATCTGTCAGGTGTTCGCCTGCTGCGTTGTGGCGTGGACACCGTACGGCAGCTGTACAACGGCATGATCCGCCCGGAAGTCATGGCGCTGTTCGATGAGCCGGAAGACATCGTGCAATTCGCCGGCTACAAGTGGGCCAAGGGCCGTATTGGCCGGGATTCGGGCTACCAGTACCGCCTGCAGAACGCGGATATGGGGCTGATCCTGCTGATCAAGAACCACAACGTGAAGATCGATGTGATCGGTCCTCACCTGAAAATCGAAGTCTCTCCCCATGCCCTGGATGGCGCCGATCCAAAGATCCTGCAGGGGGTGATGGACGATCTGGCCGCTGGTGTACTCGCTGCCTGCGAAGCCAACCAATGCGCCGTGCATATCGCCCTCGACGTTCAGGGTTGGACCCCGCCTGCAGACTTCGTGGATCGCATGCATTGCCGGTCCCGGCGTGTCCGCCAGATCAGCGGCATCGACCGCATCGAATACGACGGCAACGCCTCGGTGTACGGCCGGGGTGAGACTTACATGTTCGGCTCGGCCAACGGCCTGCAGATGTGCCTGTACAACAAGACGCTGCAGGCCCGGGCGACTGACAAGCTCGACTACTGTGAATCCGTGTGGGCATCCCTCAACGGCGATCCCTTCGGCGATGGCGAACCCGCCTACAACCCACTGGAAACCGTGTGGCGCATTGAGTTCCGCTTCCACCACTCCATCGTCCAGCAGTTCTCCGAAGGCTCCACGATGTCCTCTGGTGAGGTGATCGGTTGCCGTACCTACTCGGGCCTCTGCCCGCACCTGCAGGGCCTGTGGCAGTACGCCTGCGACAACTACAAGCTCCTTTCCCGGGAAGGCGTGTTCGATGCCTTCTGGTCTCTGATCAGCCTCGACACCAAGGTGCAGGTGGAAGCTGATCCGCTCATCGAGCGCACCGAGTACCGCCGCTATTACAAAACCGCACAGGGCTTCTCCGGCAAGAATTGCGAGATGTTCCTGGGCCAGTTCGCCAGCCTGATTGCACGGGAGCGCATCCCACCAAAAAAAGCGCTTGAGGTCGGGAGAACGCTTCCCTTCTGGCACGTGATCGAAGACCACTACACCGCCAAGGGTTACAGCACTCGCGACCTCGAAAAGCACGTCATTGGACTGATCAACGATCGCTACATCAGGCGGGGCTACGCGATATGACCGCACGCAAGGATGGGAAGACGTGGACGGCTGACTTCTACGAAAACGGTCGCTCCGGTCGCAGGATCCGCAAGAAAGGCTTCGCCACCAAGTCCGCCGCGATTCGCTATGAACAGGACTTCTTCGCCGTCCTGGGTGAGACCGGCCGCCCGCTGGATGATCGCCTCTCCGATCTGGTGAAGGTCTGGTACGACCTCCACGGCTGCACATTGAAGGACGGCAAACAGCGCCTGGCTCGCTGCCAAGCATTGGCTCAACGTCTCGGAAATCCGCACGCCTTTGAGTTCGACTCACTCGCGTGGGCGCGCTATCGGCAGCGCCGTCTGACCGAGGTGAAGCCGGAAACGGTCAACCACGAACAGCGTTACTTGTCAGCGATCTTCTCTGAGCTGATCCGCCTCGGTTCATGGCACAAGGCGAACCCACTGGCCAATGTCCGGCAGATTAAGACCGATCAGGTCGAACTGACCTTCCTCACCCTGGATCAGGTTGCCCAGCTCCTTGATGAGTGCAAGGCCAGCACGAACAACCATACGTACCCGGTGGCTCTCCTTTGCCTCGCAACAGGCGCTCGCTGGGAAGAGGCCGAGAGCATCGCCCGTGGGGCAGTTCATGGGGGAAAGGTCCACTACCACCGGACCAAGAACCGTCAGAGCAGATCCGTACCGATCCCGGCCGAGCTAGAGCAATTGATGTTCAAGGTGGGTATGCCTGGAACCGGCCGCCTGTTCATGTCCTGCAGGGCTGCTTTCCGCTGTGCCTATGAGCGCTGTGGATTCCAGACGCCGGGGCAACTGACCCACATCCTCCGCCATACCTTCGCTAGCCACTACATGATGGGAGGAGGGGACATTCTGACGCTGCAGCGGATCCTCGGGCACTCGTCGATCACAATGACGATGCGTTACGCGCACCTGTCGCCGGAGCATTTGGAATCAGCGATGCGGTTATCACCGATTGCTCAGTCGAGCCATGCAATTGGCACGCAGATAGCTCAAGCATGAGCTTCCTATCTCATTCCGAGGGTGCGTTATGGAGTGCCTTGAGCGTATTGGGAAGCAGTGAAATCCATTGGTCCACTCGGTTGTTTAGCGGGATGAACCTAGCTCGGAGATCATCTAGGAATTGCTCGGCTGCATCCCATTGGTCCGGCTCCTGAAGGCTGAACTTTTCACTAAATTTGTGGATCAGGAGGTTGCGGTCGTCGACTAGCGTTTTTAGCTGACGCTTGAACGCGTCGAGTTCGGCAGGTTCGAGGTGGAGAGTTATCGTCATGCGGATATGATCCGCTGGTAGCTCAAGCTCATCTTCAACGCCGTCTGTAGGGCGAATGGCTTTTCTCGTCAGTTCGCCGGCCAAAAGGCCAAGCATCGTCTTCGCGTAGCTTGAGTGCTGTGTTCGGCTGATGGTGTCTAGCTCGCCAATAGGCCCTTGTAGATCTCGTGTTGCCAGAATGGCCTTCAGCTTCCGCTCGAAATTCTGAAAGTTGAGCATCATCTTCCCGATTTTCAGGATGATGCGTTCTTGCTGCTCGCTGAGGGGCACGTTCATAGAGGTCTAACCTTCAGATCGGCTAGTGGGCGCTTCGTCTGGGGCAACCTGCTTTAGCAAAGCCTTTTCCTGGGCGGCCCAAATTTTTGGCGCCGCGTACCCTACGCCGAACGAAAGCGCCCAAATTCGTGCGAAGGTGCCTGCTTCGTCGTTCAGTGTGCCAATGAAGTACAGGCCAAAGACGAAGCCGAGCACTCCGCCTATGAATATGCGCAGGAACAGCCACATTCCCCGAATTTGCTGAAGTTCGGGAGGGGCAATTTGCATGATGCCAAGCTTGTTGGGTGGTCCGTCTAGCGTAATGGTCGCTACGGCGGCTTGAGTGAGGCTGCCAAAGATCCCGCCGAAGGTACAGGCGAGGGGGAGAAGCATCTCTTGCGGAATTCCCAACATTTGACCGTCCTTGTCATGGTGGCACATTGACCTGGACGCTATGGGAACTGAATCGGAGAAGAAAGGGAAGGGAGTGGACAGCCTGTAGTCACTTCGTAGTCACTCAGGCAAAACAAAAAGGGGTTAGCTTGCGCTAACCCCTTCTTTTATATGGTGGCTACACCGGGACTTGAACCTGGGACATCAGCATTATGAATGCTGCGCTCTAACCGACTGAGCTATGTAGCCGAGTGGCGCGCATTTTCCGCAGATCGAGGGGGGGTGTCAACCCCTTTTCTTGAATATTTTTCTGATCTATCAATCGTTTAGGCGGAAAGGCCTGATTTCGGGGATTGCCGGGCGGGGAGGGCGGCTTCCAGGACTCGGAAGGGGAATATGAGGGGCTGGGGTGTTCGCGAGCAAGCTCGCTCCTACAAGAGCGATGGGCATAAAAAAGCCCCGGAGGGTGGCCGGGGCTTTTCGAGTCTTGCTGGCGCTTAGACGTTGAAGCGGAAGTGCATCACGTCGCCGTCCTTGACGATGTAGTCCTTGCCTTCCAGGCGCCATTTGCCGGCTTCTTTCGCGCCCTGTTCGCCCTTGAATTGGATGAAGTCGTCGTAGGCGACGACTTCGGCGCGGATGAAGCCTTTTTCGAAGTCGGTGTGGATCACGCCGGCGGCCTGCGGGGCGGTGGCGCCGACGCGGACGGTCCAGGCGCGGACTTCCTTCACACCGGCGGTGAAGTAGGTCTGCAGGTGCAGCAGTTCGTAGCCGGCACGGATCACGCGGTTCAGGCCCGGCTCTTCGAGGCCGAGGGATTCGAGGAACATGTCCTTCTCTTCGCCGTCGTCCAGCTCGGCGATTTCGGCTTCGATCTTGTTGCACACCGGTACGACCATGGCGCCTTCTTCTTCGGCGATGGCGCGGACGACGTCCAGATGCGGGTTGTTCTCGAAGCCGTCTTCGGCAACGTTGGCGATGTACATGACCGGCTTGCTGGTGAGCAGGTGGAAGCCGCGGATGACGCGCTTCTCGTCATCGCCCATGTTCTTCATCAGCGAGCGGGCGGGCTTGCCTTCGGTGAAGTGGGGGATGAGCTTTTCCAGCAGGGCTTTCTGTACCAGGGCGTCCTTGTCGCCGCCCTTGGCGTTGCGCGCGACCTTCTGCAGTTGCTTCTCGCAGCTGTCGAGGTCGGCGAAGATCAGTTCGAGGTCGATGATCTCGATGTCGCGCTTGGGGTCGACGCTGTTGGAGACGTGGATGACGTTCTCGTCTTCGAAGCAGCGCACGACGTGGGCGATGGCGTCGGTCTCGCGGATGTTGGCGAGGAACTTGTTGCCCAGGCCTTCACCCTTGGACGCGCCCGCTACCAGGCCGGCGATGTCGACGAATTCCATGGTGGTAGGCAGGACGCGCTCGGGCTTGACGATCTCGGCCAGCGCATCCAGGCGTGCGTCGGGCATCGGCACGATGCCGCTGTTCGGCTCGATGGTGCAGAAGGGGAAGTTTTCCGCCGCGATGCCGGATTTGGTCAGGGCGTTGAACAGGGTGGACTTGCCGACGTTGGGCAGGCCGACGATGCCGCAGTTGAATCCCATGCTAGGTCCCTCGCGCCAGGTGGCGGAAAAGAGGTGTGATCAGGCCTTCTGGCTGTGCAGCTTCTGCATCGCGCGGGTCCAGTCCCCGTCGAGCATTTCCGGCAGCACGCCGAGGGCGGAGTCGATGCTGGTGTCGAGCAGTTCCTGTTCGGCGCGCGGGGCGCGGCCAAGAACGAAACCGGAGACCAGGCTGCTGTGCCCCGGATGGCCGATGCCAAGCCGCAGGCGATGGAAACCGTTCTGGTTGCCAAGCTGGGCGATGATGTCGCGCAGCCCGTTGTGCCCGCCGTGTCCGCCGCCCTTCTTGAGCTTGGCGACGCCGGGGGGCATGTCGAGTTCGTCGTGGGCCACCAGGATGGCTTCGACCGGAATGCGGAAGAATCCGGCGAGCGCCGCCACGGCCTGGCCGCTGCGGTTCATGTAGGTGGTGGGGATGAGCAGACGAACGTCGCGGCCCTTGTAGTTGAACTTGCCAACCAGGCCGAAGTACTTCTTGTCGAGAGACAGGTTCGCGCGTTGCGCGTCCGCCAGTCGCTCAACGAAAAGGGCCCCCGCGTTATGCCGGGTCTGGTCGTATTCAGGGCCTGGATTTCCCAGGCCAACGATCAGTTGTACGGCAGTCACGACGGGGGCCCCTTCCTTAAAGGCAATGGTGCGCGCGATTACTCGGCAGCAGCTTCGCCTTCACCTTCTTCTTTCACTACGCGGGAAGCGTGGATGTTGGCGACGGCCAGGTCGTTACCGTGGGCCAGTTGCACCAGCTCTACGCCTTTCGGCAGCTTCAGGTCGGACAGGTGAACGATCTGGCCCAGTTCTACCTTGGCCAGGTCGACTTCGATGAATTCCGGCAGGTCTTTCGGCAGGCAGGAAACTTCGACTTCGGCGATCACGTGGGAGATCTCGCCGCCACCAACCTTGACGCCAACAGCGGTGGCTTCGTTGATGAAGTGCAGCGGTACGTGAGCGGTCAGCTTCTGGCCGGCAACGACGCGCTGGAAGTCAGCGTGCATGACGAAGCCTTTGGACGGGTGACGCTGCAGGGCCTTGATCAGTACGGTTTCCTTCGCGGCACCGACGTTCAGGGTGATCACGTGGCTGAAGGCAGCCTCGTTTTCCAGCAGCTTGGCAACTTCGCGCAGTTCCAGGGTCAGGGATTGCGGGGCTTTCTCGCCACCGTAAACCACAGCCGGGATCAGGCCGGCATTACGACGCAGGCGGCGGCTCGCACCTTTCCCCAGGTCGGAACGCTCTTGAGCATTCAGTACAAAATCAACCATTTGTATATCTCCAAAATGACAAGATCGCCCGGACGCTTGCGACCAGCGTTCGGGCGATTTTGCTTTATGCCCCATCGACATGACGGGGCGCTTTACGTCAGCTCTGCTCCGCCTTAGCGGAACATGGCGCTGATCGATTCTTCATTGCTGATGCGGCGCATGGCTTCAGCGACAACCGGAGCGATGTCCAGCTGGCGGATGCGGCCACAGGCTTGTGCAGCAGCGGACAGCGGGATGGTGTTGGTCACCACCAGCTCGTCCAGTACGGAATTTTCGATGTTCTCGATGGCACGGCCGGACAGCACCGGGTGGGTGCAGTAGGCGATGACCTTGGCGGCGCCGTGCTCTTTCAGAGCCTTGGCGGCATGGCCGAGGGTGCCGGCGGTATCGACCATGTCGTCGACCAGTACGCAGGTACGGCCTTCGACATCACCGATGATGTGCATGACTTCGGACTGGTTGGCCTTCGGACGACGCTTGTCGATGATGGCCAGGTCGACGCCCAGGGACTTGGCGACGGCGCGAGCACGAACCACGCCACCGATGTCCGGGGAGACGATCATCAGGTTCTCGAAGCGCTGGTCTTCGATGTCGTCGACCAGTACGGGCGAGCCGTAGATGTTGTCGACGGGGATATCGAAGAAGCCCTGGATCTGGTCGGCGTGCAGGTCAACAGTCAGAACGCGGTTGACGCCTACGACTGTCAGCATGTCGGCAACGACTTTGGCGCTGATGGCCACGCGGGCGGAACGCGGACGGCGATCCTGACGGGCGTAACCGAAGTAGGGGATGACGGCCGTGATACGAGTCGCCGAGGAGCGGCGGAAGGCGTCAGCCATTACCACCAGTTCCATCAGGTTGTCGTTGGTCGGTGCGCAGGTCGGCTGAATCAGGAAGACGTCCTTACCACGGACGTTTTCGTTGATTTCGACGCTGATTTCGCCGTCGGAGAATTTACCGACAGAAACGTCACCGAGGGGGATGTGCAGCTGCCGTACGACACGGCGTGCCAGATCGGGGTTGGCGTTCCCCGTGAAAACCATCATTTTGGACACGCTGCGGTACCTGTGTCGGCTTGAGGGTAGGCCCGGTTGAGCCAGAAGAAAATGGCAGGGGCGGCTGGATTCGAACCAACGCATGGCAGGATCAAAACCTGCTGCCTTACCGCTTGGCGACGCCCCTGTAGCTTACAACTTGCGGAGCAATGTGTTCGTTGACGCTGTACGTATGACCCTGTGGGTTATGGCAGGGGCGGCTGGATTCGAACCAACGCATGGCAGGATCAAAACCTGCTGCCTTACCGCTTGGCGACGCCCCTGTATCGTACAACCGATTACATTGCTTTCTTCTCAGACCAGGCTTTGCAGCTTGCGGTGCAACATCGAGATGTTACGCCCCTGGGCGACAAAACTTGGCAGAGTGGCCGGAAGTTGGCGGCGAACTTTATCAGCATCGCCCTGATTTGGGAAGCTCCCAAACACACAAGCTCCGGTGCCGGTCAATCTCGCTTCGGTAAATTTACCTAGCTGGATCAGTGCGTTACGTACATCCGGGTAACGCTTCTCGACGACCGGCTGGCAGTCGTTATGACCGTCCACCCCGAGAAGGCTGCGAACTTTAATGGGCGGAGTATCCCGTGTCAACTCGGGATCGGAGAAAACTTCTGCTGTGGAGACAAAGACTTGCGGCACGACGACGAGGAACCAGGGCTCTTCCAGCTCCACCGGCGTGAGCTTCTCGCCGACGCCTTCGGCGAAGGCCGCGCGGCCACGCACGAATACCGGCACGTCGGCGCCCAGGGTCAGGCCCAGTGCGGCGAGGCGGTCTTCGTCCCAGTCGAGGTTCCACAGGTGCTTGAGGCCGAGCAGGGTGGTGGCGGCGTCGGAACTGCCGCCGCCGATACCGCCGCCCATGGGCAGGCGCTTGTCCAGCCAGATATCGGCGCCCAGCGTGCAGCCCGATTGTTCCTGCAGCCGGCGGGCGGCCTTGACGATCAGGTTGCTGTCGTGGGGAACGCCTTCGATGTCGGTGTTCAGGCGGATTTCGCCGTCCTCGCGCAGGGCGAATTGCAGTTCGTCGCCATGGTCGAGGAATTGAAAGAGGGTCTGCAGTTCGTGATAGCCGTCGGGACGGCGACCGTTGATGTGCAGGAACAGGTTGAGCTTGGCCGGGGCTGGCAGGGTCAGGCGGTCCTGCATGTCAGTGGCCCAGTTGGCGCGGCTGCCAGGTCTTCACCACCAGGGTCACGTCGAGGTCCTGGCCGTGCAGCTTCAGGCGCTCGGGCAGCCAGTAGCCGTCCTGCTCGCTGTAGCGGGTGTATTCCACTTCCCAACCGTCCTGTTCGAGTTTGGCCAGGCGGCTGTCGCCGTCGAGTGTCAGGCGGCTCTTGCTGTCCGGCGCGGGCAGGCCGCGAACCCACCAGAGCAGGTGGGACACCGGCAGTCGCCAGCCCATCTGTTGTTCCAGCAGTTCTTCCGGGGACGCGGCTTCATAGCGGCCCTGGCCTGCGACTTCCAGGGTCACCGCGCCTTCGCGCCCGGTCAGGCGCGCCGCGCCACGCCCCAGCGGGCCGGACAGGCGGATGTCGTAGTAGCCCTGGCGTTGCAGCCAGAACAGGGTACCGCTGCCGGAGTCCTTCGGTGCGCGGATGCCGACCTTGCCGTCGATCTGCCAGCCGTCGAGGGCGGTGATCTGGGTCTTGTGGGCGTTCCAGGCGGTGGCGTTGCCCTGGCCTTCCAGGGACTCGTGGGTGCCAAGGCCGGTACAGCCGGCAAGCAGGGCGAGGGCGGCGGTGCCGAGAAGGTGACGTAAACGCATAAATCAGAGGGTTCCGGAACCGGTCAGGCGCTTCATGGTGTCGCGCAGGACGGCGCTGTCGGGCTGAGCTTGCAGGGCCGCGGCCCACACTTGGCGGGCTTCGCTCTGCTTGCCCTGGGCCCAGAGCACTTCGCCCAGGTGGGCGGCGACTTCGTGGTCGGGGAAGCGTTCCAGCGCCTTGCGCAGGTAGCCTTCCGCTTCGCTGAGGTTGCCCAGGCGATAGTTGACCCAGCCCAGGCTGTCGAGGATCGCGGGGTCGTCCGGGTTCAGCGAGTGGGCCTTCTGGATCAGGTCGCGGGCCTCGCTGTAGCGGGTGGTGCGGTCGGCCAGGGTGTAGCCCAGTGCGTTGAGCGCCATGGCGTTGTCCGGCTCGCGCTGGATGATCAGGCGCAGGTCCTGCTCCATCTGCGCCAGGTCGTTGCGCTTCTCGGCCAGCATGGAGCGGGTATAGAGCAGGTTGAGATCGTCCGGGAACTGCTTGAGGCCCTGCTGGATGACGTTCCAGGCGCGGTCGACCTGATCGCGGTTGGACAGGCCCTCGGCTTCGATCAGGTACAGCTGGATGGCGTAGTCTGGCTGGCGCTCGCGGGCTTCGGCGAGGCGGCGGGAGGCTTCGTCGACGCGCTTCTGGTCGAGCAGGATTTCGGTCTGGCGCAGTTGGGCCGGAAGGAAGTCGTTGCCCGGGCCGACCTGGGCGTATTCCTTGAGCGCGGTGTCAGGCTGCTTCTGTTCCTCGGCCAGGCGACCCAGGTTGAAGTGGGCAGCGTCGACGTGGCTGTCGCGCTCGACCAGTTCCTGCAAGTAGACCTTGGCTTCCTCCCAGGCCTGGGCTTCGAGGCAGACCAGCGCCAGGGAGAAGCGCAGGTCGTCGTCATCGGGGAACTGTTCGACCAGCGCGGAAAACTCGGCCTTGGCTTCGTCCAGGCGGTTCTGCTCCACCAACAGGCGGGCGTAGGCCAGGTGCACGCGCTTGTCGTCCGGGTGCTCCTTCATGCCGTTCTTCAAGAGCGGCAGCGCTTCGTCGCTGCGCTTCATGCTTTGCAGCAGGCGCGCGCGCAGCAGCAGCGGGGCAACGTCGTGCTTGCTCGCCGAATTGTCTTCCAGCAGGTGCAGGGCTTCCTGCGGGCGGCCGTCCTGTTGCAGCAGCAGGGCCTTGCCGAACAGCAGTTGGCCGTTGTCCGGGTACTTCTTCAGCAGGCGGTCGAAGCTCTGCAGCAGACCCGCACGGGTGTCCGGGTCTGTCTCGGCGGCGGACAGCGCGAGGAAGTCGAAGTGGGTGTCGCCCTGGCCATTAAGGACTTTCTCCATGTACACCATGGATTCGTCGTACTGCCCAGTGCGCGCCAGCTGGATGGCGGCGGCGCGCTGGGCGTCGAGGTTGTCCGGCGCGGCCTTGGCCCAGATCAGCGAGGTGTCCAGGGCTTCCTGGTCGGCGCCCAGGTACTCGGCGATGCGGAAGGCGCGCTCGGCAACGCCCGGGTCCTGGGTGGCGCGGGCCTGTTCGACATAGTTGGCGAGGGCGATGTCGAAGCGGTTGCGCTGGCCGGCGAGCTCCGCGGTCAGCAGCGAAAACAGGGTCTCTTCGCTGAACGAGCCGTACTTCTGCTGCTTCTGGGCAGCGGCGGCCTTGTCCTTCTCGGCGGAAGAACCCTCCGGGGTTTTATGGGAAAGAGACTGGCAGCCGCCGAGCAGCAGCAGAGCAGTCAGCAGCGCAAGAGACTTGTTCATAGAGGAAGGACGAGGGCCTGACCTGCGAAATAGCACCCATCATGACATAAGGAATGTGGCAATCCCATGGGCAAGCACGGCATCGGGCCTTGTATACGATTTGCAGTGTGCGATCCGTCGCGGGTGGTTGTCCTTCACAAGGCTAAGTAGGACAATTGCGGGCTTTCCGATCAGCATCAGCGATTCTGCATGGCCTTCATTGCCCTCGGTATCAACCACAAGACCGCGTCCGTGGCCGTCCGCGAGCGCGTGGCTTTTACTCCCGAGCAGATGGTCGAGGCCTTGCAACTGCTCTGCCGGCTCACGTCCAGCCGCGAAGCCGCCATCCTCTCCACCTGCAACCGCAGCGAACTCTACCTGGAGATCGAACATCCGGACGCCGGTGACGTGCTGGCTTGGCTGGCCGATTACCACAATCTGAACATCGACGACCTGCGCGCCTGCGCCTACGTGCACCAGGACGACGAAGCGGTGCGCCACATGATGCGCGTCGCCGCCGGCCTGGACTCCATGGTGCTGGGCGAGCCGCAGATTCTCGGCCAGATGAAGTCCGCCTACGCCGTGGCCCGCGAGGCCGGCACCATCGGCCCTATGCTGGGCCGCCTGTTCCAGGCGACCTTCAGCACCGCTAAGACCGTGCGCACCGACACCGCCATCGGTGAGAACCCGGTGTCCGTGGCCTTCGCCGCGGTAAGCCTGGCCCGGCAGATATTCAGCGACCTGAGCCGCAGCCAAGCGCTGCTGATCGGCGCCGGCGAGACCATCACCCTGGTCGCCCGCCACCTGCACGAGCAGGGCGTGAAGCGCATCGTGGTCGCCAATCGTACCCTGGAGCGCGCCAGCCAGCTGGCCGAGCAGTTCGGCGCCCGTGCCATCCTGCTGGCGGACATGCCCGACGAACTGGTCAACAGCGACATCGTCATCAGTTCCACCGCCAGCCAGCTGCCGATCCTCGGCAAGGGCGCGGTGGAGCGTGCGCTGAAGCAGCGCCGGCACAAGCCGATGTTCATGGTCGATATCGCCGTGCCGCGCGACATCGAGCCGGAAGTCGGCGAGCTGGAAGACGTCTACCTCTATAGCGTCGACGACCTCCATGAAGTGGTTGCCGAGAACCTCAAGAGCCGCCAGGGCGCTGCCCAGGCCGCCGAGGAACTGGTCGGCGATGGCGTTCTCGAGTTCATGGCGCGCCTGCGCGAGCTGGCCGCTGTCGACGTGCTGCGTGCCTATCGCCAGCAGGCCGAGCGCCTGCGCGACGAGGAAACCCAGAAGGCCCAGCGCCTGCTGGCCAACGGTGCCGACCCGATGGAAGTCATGGCGCAGCTCGCCCGCGGTCTGACCAACAAGTTGCTGCACGCGCCCAGTGTGCAGATGAAGAAACTCTCCGCCGCGGGCCGCATCGATGCGCTGGCCGTCGCGCAGGAACTGTTCGCCCTCGAGGAGGGCACTGACAAGCGATGAAAGCGTCCCTCCTGAAAAAGCTGGATATCCTCAGTGACCGCTATGAAGAGCTGACGGCTCTGTTGGGCGATGCCGAGGTCATCAGCGACCAGACCAAGTTCCGCGCCTACTCCCGTGAATATGCGGAAGTGGAACCGGTCATCCTCGTTTTCCGCGAGTTCCGCAAGGTGCAGTCGGACCTGGAGGGCGCCCAGGCGCTGCTCAAGGACAGCGACCCGGACCTGCGCGAGATGGCCGAGGAAGAAGTCGGGCAGGCCAAGGCCGCGCTGGTCGGCCTGGAGGATCGCCTGCAGCGCATGCTGCTGCCCAAGGACCCCAACGACGGCCGCAACGTCTTCCTGGAAATCCGCGCCGGCACCGGCGGTGACGAAGCCGCGATCTTCTCCGGCGACCTGTTCCGCATGTACTCCCGCTACGCCGAGAAGCAGGGCTGGCGCGTCGAGATCATGTCCGAGAACGAAGGCGAGCACGGCGGCTTCAAGGAAGTCATCGCCCGTGTCGAGGGTGACAACGTCTACGCCAAGCTCAAGTTCGAGTCCGGCGCCCACCGCGTGCAGCGTGTGCCGGCCACCGAATCCCAGGGGCGCATCCATACCTCGGCCTGCACCGTGGCGGTGCTGCCCGAGCCGGACGAGCAGGCGGCCATCGAGATCAACCCGGCCGACCTGCGCGTGGACACCTACCGTTCCTCCGGCGCCGGCGGCCAGCACGTGAACAAGACCGACTCGGCGGTGCGCATCACGCACATCCCGTCGGGCATCGTGGTCGAGTGCCAGGAAGAGCGCTCGCAGCACAAGAACCGCGCCAAGGCCATGGCCTGGCTCGCGGCCAAGCTCAACGACCAGCAGCAGGCCGCCGCCCAGCAGGCGATCGCCAGCACGCGCAAGCTGCTGGTCGGTTCGGGTGACCGTTCCGAGCGCATCCGCACCTACAATTTCCCCCAGGGCCGGGTGACCGACCACCGCATCAACCTCACCCTCTATTCCCTGGGCGAAGTGATGGAAGGCGCGGTGGAACAGGTGATCGAGCCCCTGCTGCAGGAATTCCAGGCCGACCAGCTGGCCGCACTCGGTGACTGAGCGCGCGGGCGACTGAGAGAGCGACAGACCATGGCAACCATCATGACCCTGCTCAACGAGGCGCAATTGCCGGACTCGCCCAGCGCGCGCCTGGATGCCGAGCTGCTGCTCGCGGCCGCGCTGGGTAAGCCGCGCAGCTTCCTGCGTACCTGGCCGGAGCGTGTCGTCAGCCGTGAGGCCCACGACCTCTTCGACAGCTTCGTCGCCCGCCGCCGGGCCGGCGAGCCGGTGGCCTACATCCTGGGTCGCCAGGGCTTCTGGAGCCTGGACCTGGAAGTGGCGCCGCACACCCTGATCCCGCGCCCGGACACCGAACTGCTGGTGGAAACCGCCCTCGACCTGCTGCCGGCCACACCGGCCCGCGTGCTCGACCTGGGCACCGGCACCGGCGCCATCGCCCTGGCCCTGGCCTGTGAACGTCCGGGCTGGCAGGTGCAGGGTGTGGACCGCGTCGCCGAGGCCGTCGCACTGGCCGAGCGCAACCGCGAGCGCCTGGACCTGGCAAACGCCGCCTTCCGCGCCAGTCAGTGGTTTTCCGAGCTGGCCGGCCAGCGTTTCTCGCTGATTGTCAGCAACCCCCCCTACATTCCCAGCGCCGACCCGCACCTCGCGCAGGGCGACGTGCGTTTCGAACCGTCGAGCGCGCTGGTCTCTGGGGCGGACGGTCTGGACGACATCCGCCTGATCATCGAGCAGGCGCCTGCGCACCTGGAGAGCGGCGGCTGGCTGATGCTCGAACATGGCTTCGACCAGGCCGACGCCGTGCGCGACCTGCTGCTGACCCGTGGCTTTGCCCGCGTGGAAAGCCGCCGCGACCTCGGTGGCCACGAACGAATCAGCCTGGGGAACTGGACATGCTGAGCGATAACGAACTGCTGCGTTACAGCCGGCAGATCCTGCTGCCGCAGATCGACGTCGACGGCCAGCTGCGCCTGAAGGATAGCCGCGTGCTGATCGTCGGCCTCGGCGGCCTGG
Organism: Pseudomonas sp. PSE14; assembly: GCF_029203285.1. Classification (NCBI taxonomy): domain Bacteria; kingdom Pseudomonadati; phylum Pseudomonadota; class Gammaproteobacteria; order Pseudomonadales; family Pseudomonadaceae; genus Pseudomonas; species Pseudomonas sp. PSE14. Next base: position 4,916,111 of record NZ_CP115669.1, on the reverse strand, counting down.
GCGCACCGGTGGCGCTGTACCTGGCCGCCGCCGGTGTCGGCGAGCTGCACCTGGCGGACTTCGACAGCGTCGACCTGACCAACCTGCAACGGCAGATTATCCACGACACCGGCAGCGTCGGCACGAGCAAGGTGGACTCCGCCATCGCCCGCCTGACCGCGATCAACCCGGACGTGAAACTGGTCGCCCATCGCCAGGCGCTGGACGCCGACTCCCTCGACTCGGCGGTGGCGGCGGTGGATCTGGTGCTGGATTGCTGCGACAACTTCGGCACCCGCGAGGCGGTCAATGCCGCCTGCGTCGCCGCGAAGAAGCCGCTGGTGAGCGGTGCGGCGATCCGTCTGGAAGGGCAGCTCTCGGTGTTTGACCCGCGCCGCGACGACAGCCCCTGCTACCACTGCCTCTACGGTCACGGCAGCGAAGCCGAACTGACCTGCAGCGAGGCCGGCGTGGTTGGCCCGCTGGTGGGCCTGGTGGGCAGCCTGCAAGCCTTGGAAGCGCTCAAGCTGCTGGCCGGGTTCGGCGAGCCGCTGGTGGGGCGCCTGTTGCTGATCGATGCGCTGGGTACGCGCTTCCGCGAGTTGCGCGTCAAGCGTGACCCGCAGTGCGCCGTGTGCGGAGTGGCGCATGGCTGATGCCGCGCCCATCGGTGTCTTCGACTCCGGCGTTGGCGGGCTCAGTGTCCTTCACGAAATCCGCGCCCGGCTGCCCAACGAATCGCTGATCTACCTTGCTGACTGCGGCCACGTCCCCTACGGCGAAAAGACCCCCGACTATATCCGCGAGCGTTGCCGCGCCATCGCGGGCTTCCTGCTGGCCCGTGGTGCCAAGGCATTGGTGCTGGCCTGCAACACCGCCACCGCTGCAGCTGCCGCTGACCTGCGCGAGCTGTACCCGCAGGTGCCGATCGTGGCCATGGAGCCGGCGGTGAAGCCGGCCGCCGAGGCGACCCGCAGCGGCGTGGTGGGTGTCCTGGCGACCACCGGCACACTCAAGAGCGCGCGCTTTGCCGCCTTGCTCGATCGTTTCGCCGGTGATGTACGGGTGATCACCCAGCCCTGTCCGGGACTGGTGGAGCGTATCGAGGCTGGCGATCTGAGTGGTCCTCAGACGCGCGAGTTGCTCGGGCGCTATGTCGAGCCGTTGCTTGCCGAAGGCTGCGACACGCTGATCCTCGGCTGCACCCACTACCCGTTCCTGCGTCCGTTGCTGCGTGAGCTGATCCCTGCAGATATCTCGCTGATCGATACCGGCGCGGCCGTGGCGCGTCAGCTGGAGCGTTTGCTCAAGGCGCGTGAGCTATTGGCGGCGAGGGCAGAGGGGCGGACGGAGTTCTGGACCAGTGGCCCGGTGGAAAACCTGGAGAAGGTCATGCCGGTGTTGTGGGGCAGCGATGAAATTGTCAGTTCCTTCAGCGGATGACAGAAAAATTACCTGCCAGCGACCATGCTCTGTCGGCCAAGTTCGAGAAGTGGTCTTATAATACCTAGCTATTCGCGGGGATTTTTCATTCAGCTTTCTCATTAAGGATGTTTCGATGAAGAAACTACTTTCGCTGGCCGCCTTGGCCGCATTGTCCCTGGGGCAGATTGTCAGCGTGCAGGCCGCCAGCCTTACTGGCGCCGTGGGTGCGACCGGTCAGGGCGATATGACCTATCGTCTGGGACTGGGCTTCGATTGGGACAAGAGCTGGTGGGAAAGCTCCGTAGGACATCTGACCGGGTACTGGGATGCGGGGTACACCTACTGGTCGGCCGGTGAGCGCGCCGGTGGCCGTCACTCGTTGTCGTTCGCCCCGGTGTTCGTCTATGAGTTCTCCGGCGAGTCGGTCAAACCCTTCGTCGAAGCCGGCATCGGCATCGCCGCCTTCACTGGCTCGGAAGTGGGCGACCAGGATCTGGGCGGCTCGGTGAACTTCGAGGATCGCCTGGGCTTCGGCATGAAATTCAACGGCGGCCAGGCCGTCGGCGTGCGCGCGATCCACTACTCCAACGCCGGCCTCAGCCAGCCCAACGAAGGCATCGAGTCCTACAGCCTCTATTTCACGCAGCCTCTGTAACAGAACGCTGACGAAAAAAGCCGGACCTTGGGTCCGGCTTTTTTGTGTCCGCTCTGCGGCTGGGCGGGTTCGCGAGCATCGGCGATGGATGCCGTCTGACCTTCGTCCCGGCGGCTCTCGTAGGAGCAACTGTCTTCTACCGGGTTAATCCCTGCCTGCGCTTCCCCCTCACCCCAGCCCTCTCCCTCAGGGAGAGGGAGCCGTCCGTGCCGGCTGACACTACGGTTTCATCCTGCACCGAACAGTCCCCTCTCCCGCTTGCGGGAGAGGGTCAGGGTGAGGGGGCCTTGATCTTGTAGGAGCAACTGTCTTTTACTCGATCCCTGTTCTCCAGCAGGTACCGTCTCGGACCATTGCATTGAGTCGCACGATCAGCACCCGCATGCAGGCCACCAGCGCAACCTTGGCACACCGGCCATTCTCGCGCAGGCGCTGGTAGCGAAGGGCGAAGTCTGGTTGATAGCGGATGACCGACCAGGTCGCCATGTACAGGATGCGTCGAATCATGCCGCGCCCGCCGCGGATACGACGTTGCCCCGACTTCTGGCCACTGTCGCTGTTGTAGGGGGCCAAGCCGACCAGGGCGGCGATCTGACGCCGGTTCAGTTGCCCCAGCTCCGGCAGGTAGGCCAATAAACCGGCGACAGTTACCGGCCCTACACCTTTGACCTGGCCCAGTTGCTGGGCTTGCTCGGCATCCACCGTCGCCATGGCGTCGGCGATTTGCTCGTCATAGCTGCGAATCCTGGCTTTCAGGGCCTGGATAGCCTCCGTCAGGCATTCGCGGACAAAGGCGTCTTTGGCCTGCTGCAAACGTCGACGCTCATCATCGCGCTGGCCAACCAGTTGCTCGCGACGCTGTACCAGCTCTCGCAGCCGCTCGCGCTCCGGTGAAAGGGGCTGGCTGGGCGCCTCTTCCAGCGTCTGGGCCAGATGCGCCAGGACGGCCGCATCGATGGGATCAGTTTTGGCTTGCTTGCCCATGGCGGTGGCAAACGCCCGCACCCGCGTAGGGTTCAGGCGAGATACCGCGTGGCCGGCGCGGGACAGGGTGTGCAGGACAGCCCGCTCATATCCACCCGTGGCTTCCAGCACGATACGGCCAGGCTTCTCCTCGGCGAAGAGCGCCACCAGTTGCTGATGCCCCACTTCGTCATTGGACACGCTCAAGCTCCTGCCTTGCGGGCGAAGCCACACGGCCAGTGAGTCCTTGGCGACATCGATACCTACCCAACACGTCATGCTCAAACCCTCGTAAACTGCACGGCGAGAGCACTCTGACTGCCCACGCTTGTGGTTCGAGGTTTGGCTCGTTCAACTGTTCGGGCTTTGGTCAGAGGACGGCGGGAGGCAGCTTGGGCTCCTACTCGTGCTGCAAACACCGCGGACCTGCAGCTTGCCTCCCGTCGCTCTCACCTTCGATCCTATCGAAGTCGGCAGACACAAGCGGACTTTGTCCGCGATCCACCTGGCACCGCAGCGCCCGGCGAAAACAATCGCGGAAGGAATCCGCTCCTCCTGAAGCATCAAGGCTGGACGGAGAGTCCCTTGAACGCCTCCAGCGCCCGCTCCCGCGTGGCGGAAAGATCGACCATCGGCTGTGGATAACCTGCCGCGCCGAACAGCCCCAGCCGTGACGGATCGTGAATCGCCCGGCCTTCCACGCCAGCCAGCTCCGGCAGCCAGCGACGGATGAAGCGGCCGTCCGGGTCGAAGCGCTCGGATTGAGAGATCGGGTTGAAGAGGCGGAAGTAGGGCACCGCATCGGTGCCGGTGGAGGCGCTCCACTGCCAGCCGCCGTTGTTCGCCGCCAGGTCGCCGTCGATCAGGTGGCGCATGAACCAGCGCTCGCCTTCGCGCCAGTCGATCAGCAGGTTCTTGGTGAGGAACATCGCCACCACCATGCGTAGGCGGTTGTGCATCCAGCCGGTGGCCAGCAGTTGGCGCATCGCCGCGTCGATGATCGGGAAGCCGGTGCGGCCCTGTTGCCAGGCTTCCAGGTCCTGTCGGTCGTGGCGCCAGTTCAGCTTCTCGGTGTCCTCGCGGAACGCGCGGTGCCGGCTTACGCGCGGGAAGCCGACCAGGATGTGTTTGTAGAACTCGCGCCAGAGCAGTTCGTTGATCCAGCTGACCGCGCCGCTGTTGCCGGTTTCGAACTCGCCGTGGTTGTTGGCCAGCGCCGCGTGCAGGCATTGGCGGGGCGAGAGGACTCCGGCGGCGAGGTGGGGCGAGAGCTGGCTGGTGCCGTCGCTGGCGGGGAAGTCGCGGCGGTCGTGGTAGCCCCCCAGGCGCTCGTCGGCGAAGGCTTCCAGGCGTTCGTGGGCTTCGGCCTCGCCGGCCGGCCAGTGACTGCGCAAATCCTCAGTGGGTGATTCGAAGCCGTCGATGCATTCGGGCAGCGGATCGCTGGCCAGTTCCAGCGGCGCCTGAGGACGCGGCGCCGGCTGCAACGAGGGAGCACCCTGGTTCAGGCGCTCGTAGCAGAGCTTGCGGAACTGGCTGTAGACCTGGAAGTAGCCGCCGCCCTTGGTGAGCAGGGTGCCGGGGGCGAAGAGCAGTTGGTCGAGGTAGCTGCGCAGTTCGACACCCTGGCCGGCCAGCTCACGCTTCACGGCGGCGTCCCGGCGGGCTTCGTGCAGGCCGTATTCCTCGTTGACGTGCACTGTCTCGATGTCATGGTGGCGGCACAGTTCGGCGATCACCCGGGGCGCGTCGTTCCAGCGATCCGCCGTGCGTACCAGCAGTGGGATATTGAGCGCGGCAAGCCCGGCGCGCAGCTCTCGCAGGTTGCGCAGCCAGAAGTCCACCTTGCAGGCGGCATCGTCGTGCTCGCGCCACTGGCCAGGGCTGAGCAGGAACAGGGCGATGACCGGCCCGCGTTCGGCGGCTGCCGCCAGGGCGGTGTTGTCACGCAGGCGCAGGTCGGTGCGCAGCCAGACGAGTTGCCGCTTCATGCCGGTTCACCGTTGAGCAGGCCGAGCTCGCGCAGGCAGTGCAGGGCGCTGACCGGGTCCTGCGCCAGGTGCAGCGGTGCCGCAACCTCGGCCAGTTGTTCCTGGTGGATGCGCGCGGCGGCCCCGGCCAGCACGCGGGGGCAGTCGACGCCGGCCAGCACGCGCGGCAGCTGAACGAGATTGAGTGTCTGGCTGGAGTAGAGCAGCACCGCTCGCGGTTTCAGGCGTTCCACCGCGAGCGCCAGTTCGCCGGGTGGCAGCGGCCAGTCGAAGACTTCCAGCGGACAGCCGGCGCTGCTGGCCAGCCAGGCGCTGAGCCAGAGTCCCGGTTCCAGCGGCAGTTCGGAATGGTTCACCAGCAGTAGTGGTGCACCGCGCTGCTGGCGGTTGTGGTGGTAGAGGCGGGTGCCGAACTTGCTGCGCAGCCAGCCGTGGAAGAACACCCGCTCCAGTTGCGCGCCGAACTGGCCCTGCCAGCGTCGCTCCAGTTGCTCCAGCAGCGGCAGCATCAGGTGTTCGCAGAGGGTGTGCGCCGGGTAGACCGCCAGGGTACCGTTGAACAGTTCGTCGAGCTGGCGCTCGCTGATCCGGCCGATGGCGCCGATGCAGTGCTGCAGCAGGTCCTCCCACGGCGAGGCGTCCGGCTCGGCGGCGGGCGGATCGGGGTTGTCCAGCAGTGCGCGGACCTTGCTCACTGCCACGCCCCGCCCCAGCCAGGTGAGGATGGCCTGGATGCGCGCGATCTGCGCCTCGGAGTACAGGCGATGGCCCTTGGGCGTGCGCTGGGGCACCACCAGTCCGTAGCGCCGTTCCCAGGCGCGCAGGGTGACCGGGTTGACCCCGGTGCGTCGTGCCACCTCGCGGATGGGCAGCCAGCCTTCGGCCAGGGCCTGGCGGTAATCGTCGTCCGTTTCGCGGTGTGGGTGGTCGGGCTTCATGGCGTTCCTGCCGGTACGTCAAATGGCATTGCGAAGGCTCAGGTCTTCGGGATGCGGTTGAAGGTAGGCCTGGGCATCGATGTAGGGATGCGGATGCCGGCGGAAGTGGTGCTTGAGCAGTGTCAGCGGAACCACCAGCGGGATCACCCCTTCGCGGTACTGGCCGATCAGCCGCTGCATCTCGGCTTTTTCCTCGGCCGGCAGGTCATGCTTGAGGTAGCCGGCCAGATGCTGCAGCACGTTGCTGTGGGTGCCACGCGTGGCGCAGGTACCCAGCGCACGCATGAAGTCGCGGAAGTAGGCCGGGGCGAAAGCGTCCAGCGGCTGGTCGGCGATCCTCGCCAGGCGCTGACCAAGCACGCTGTACTGGCGAGGGTCGTGGGCCATCAGCTGGTACTTGTAGCGCGAGTGGAAGCGAATCACCGCGTGGCGTGTCAGGCCCTGCGCGCGGAGCTTCTGCCAGGCGGCGTAGGCGAATACGCGAGTGAGGAAGTTCTCGCGGATCACCGGGTCGTTCAACCGGCCTTCCTCCTCCACCGGCAGATCCGGGCGAGCAGCACAGAAGGTTTCCGCATAGAGCCCGCGAACGCCGGGCGGGCACGCCTGGCCATCGGAACGGTAGAGCTTCACCCGCTGCAACCCGCAGGAGGGTGATTGCTGCATGAAGATGTAGCCGCAGATGTCCCGCAGCAGGCCGGCCTGCTCACGGCCGAAGTCACGCAGGGCCGCGCTGACGTCGCGGTTGCCTTCTCGCTGGATCACCGCCCTCGGGGTGTCGTAGTCACCGATCAGGCGCAGGGTCGGTCGCGGTACGCCGAGGCCGATGGCAACTTCCGGGCACACCGGAACGAAATCGAAGTGGCGGCTGAGCACGTCCAGGCACAGGCGCGAGGCCTTGTGTCCGCCGTTGTAGCGCACCGGCTCGCCCAGCAGGCAGGCGCTGATACCGAGCTGGGGACGTGGCGTGGTGTCGGACATGGTGGTAACCGATTTCTTGTACAGGTAGATATTTTTGTACAACTATCGGTTAGGATAGACCCAGGCATGTACAAGTGCAAAGGTTTGTACAAGGTTGTGCGGCGGGCAAGGGGAATCCACGGTCTTCTCCGCAAGAGGAGACCGTGGCGGGTTCAGAGGTGCTCGAGCAGACGGCGGGCAGCTTCCAGGCCGCTCAGCCAGGCGCCTTCGACACGGCCCGAGAGGCACCAGTCGCCGCAGGCGTAGATTCCCAGGTCGGCGTCGGCCAGCGCACCGAACTGGTGGGCTTCCATCGGCCGGGCATACAGCCAGCGGTGGGCGAGGGCGAAGTCCGGGGCGTGTACGGCGCAACCGATCAGCTCGGCGAAGGCGCCGCGCAGGTGCTCGATCACGCTCTCCTTGAGCAGGTCGATGTTCTGCTTGCTCCAGCTGCTGCTGGCATGCAGCACCCAGGTATCGAGCTGCCCGTCGCGACCGGGCTTGGAGCGGTTGCAGGCCAGCCAGGAAAGCGGGCCTTCATGGACGAAGCAGCCCTGCACCGGCGTCTGCAACGGCTCGGCGAAGCCCAGGGCGACGGCCCAGGTCGGCTCCATGGGGATGCTCGCTGCTGCCGCCGCCAGCTTCGGCGCACTGGCCAGCAGTGCGGCGGCCTGGGGCGCCGGGGTGGCGATCAGCACGCGGCTGTACGGACCGTGTGTCTGGCCTTCGGCGTCCTGCAGGTGCCAGTGCTGCTCGCCGCGGTAGACCTCGGTGATGCGGCAGGCGAAGGTGACGGTCTGGTCCTGCAGCAGGGCGCGGGTGATCGCGCTCATGCGTGGGGTGCCGACCCAGCGGGGTTGTTCGTCCGGCGACGGGCTCAGTTCGCCGTCGCGGTACTGGTACAGGGCCGGGTCCCATTCGGCTACCCAGCCTTGTTCGCGCCATTTCTGGATGGCGTCGAGGAAGCGTCGATCGCGGGCGGTGAAGTACTGCGCGCCGAGATCGAGGGCACCGGCTTCGGTGCGTTTGCTGGCCATGCGGCCGCCGCTGCCGTGACCCTTGTCGAACAGCTGGACTTCCTGTCCGGCGTCCCGCAGGGCGTGGGCGGCCGAGAGTCCGGCGATACCGGTGCCAATGATGGCAATGGGGGCGCTCATGACGTGCCTCGTAGGTTGTGTATTTCAGAGTAACGAGCGCGCTTGAGTTGTACAAATGGTTTGATCTGTACAATCGTGTGACTGCCAGCGCACCCGTGATCGGCAGAAATCCGATCATCGGAACCTTCCGCGTCTCATCGGTTCCTTCATGAATGAGCGCAGCCGGTTCCGGCACATACAGCGTAGACCTTCAGCGCTGTCCGGTGCAGGTGCAAGCGTCGCTGTCTCGTCCAGACTGATGGTAGGTGCGACACACTGACAAGGAGTTCGCCATGCATATTTTGTTGACCGGTGGGACCGGGCTGATCGGCCGCCGACTTTGCCGCCAATGGAGCACGGCCGGACATCGCCTGACCGTGCTCAGTCGTCAGCCGCAGCGGGTTGCCGCGTTGTGCGGCGAGCAGGTGCGCGGGATCGCCGACTTCCAGGATTACGGCGACGAACCGTTGGACGCGGTGGTCAACCTCGCCGGCGAGCCGATCGCCGACAAGCCCTGGAGCGCGGCGCGCAAGGCGCTGCTGTGGGACAGCCGGGTGGGCCTGACCGAGCGGCTGCTGGCCTGGCTGGAGTCGCGTAGCCAGCGCCCTGGTGTGCTGATCAACGGCTCGGCGGTGGGCTGGTACGGCGATGCCGGCGAGCGGCCGCTGGAGGAGAACAGCGCGGCTGCCGGCGAGGATTTCGCGAGCGAGTTGTGCCTGGCCTGGGAGCAGATCGCCCGCGAGGCCAAGGCGCTGGATATTCGCGTGGTGTTGGTACGCACCGGACTGGTACTGGCGCCCGAGGGCGGCTTCCTCAAGCGCATGCTGCCGCCATTCCGCATGGGGCTAGGGGGGCAACTGGGAGGCGGTCGGCAGTGGATGTCCTGGATTCATATCGAAGACCAGATCGCCCTCATCGATTTTCTTTTGCAGCGGGCCGACGCCGAGGGTCCTTATAATGCCTGCGCGCCGCAGCCGGTGCGCAACCGCGACTTCACCCACGAGCTGGGGCGAGCGCTGCACCGGCCGACCGTGCTGGGCGTACCCGGCTTCGCCCTGCGCCTGATGCTCGGCGAGATGTCGGTGCTGCTATTGGGTGGACAGCGGGTGGTGCCGCGCCGGCTGCTCGATGCGGGCTTCACCTTCCGCTTCCCCGAGCTGCCGGACGCCCTGGCCGACGTGCTGCGCGAGCAGCGCTGATCCGCCACGCCCTGCGGCAATGGCGACAGGCCGTGCGGCAAATCGCTGCGTGTAAACTGCGCAGCCCTACCGGGCCCGCCCGACGAGATCGTGAACCGATTCCAAGGACATTGCATGACCCAAAACGCCCTCCTGCTGGTCAACCTGGGCTCTCCGGCTTCCACCCAGGTCGAGGACGTGCGCCGCTACCTCGATCAGTTCCTCATGGACCCCTACGTGATCGACCTGCCGTGGCCTATTCGCCGCCTGCTGGTGTCGCTGGTCCTGCGCAAGCGTCCCGAGGAGTCGGCCCATGCCTATGCGTCGATCTGGTGGGACGAGGGGTCGCCGCTGATCGTGCTCAGCCGCCGCCTGCAGGAAGCGATCCGCCCCTACTGGCCGCACGGGCCGGTAGAGCTGGGTATGCGCTATGGCGAGCCGTCCATCGAGTCGGCCCTGCTGCGCCTGAGCGAGCAGGGCATCACCCGAGTGACCTTCGCGCCGCTCTACCCGCAGTTCGCCGACAGCACCACCACCACCGCCATCGAGGAGGCGCGCCGGGTCATGCGCGAGCGCGGCCTGAAGCTGGAGCTCAAGGTGCTGCCGCCGTTCTATGCCGAGGCGGAGTACCGCCAGGCGCTGGTGGACAGCGTGAAGCCCTATCTCGAACAACCCTACGACCACCTGCTGCTGAGCTTCCACGGCCTGCCCGAGTCGCACATCCGCAAGCTGGTGAAGGACCGCCGCCACGATCTCACCGCAACCAGCAGCCGTGGGATGAGCGATGAGGTGATGGCGCTCTGTTACCGCAGCCAGTGCCTGCGCACGGCGGAGGATTTCGCCGCGGGTGCGGGGCTCGAGGAAGGGCGCTGGTCGGTGTCCTTCCAGTCGCGCCTGGGGCGCAACAAGTGGATCGAGCCCTACACCGAGGCGCAGCTGGACAAGCTCGGCAAGCAGGGCGTGAAGCGCCTGCTGGTGATGTGCCCGGCCTTCGTTGCCGACTGCATCGAGACGCTGGAGGAAATCGGCCAGCGTGGCAGCGAGCAGTTCCGCGCGGCGGGTGGGGAAGAGCTGGTGCTGGTGCCCTGCCTGAACGACCAGGAGCTCTGGGCGAAGGCGCTGGCCAAGCTGTGTGAGCGGATGTCGACGGCGAGCTGAGCACAGGCTCAGCTCTTTGTAGGACCAAGGGGGGGGGGCGCCCAGCCCTTGCTCGCGAACCCGCTTAACACCGGAGCCGCCGGACAGTCTGTTCGCGAGCAAGCTCGCTCCTACAAGTGTTTCCAGCAAAACCCCTCGGCCAATCCCTGACCACCCATTCATCAGCCAACGGTCGCCGCCCGCATTCAGAGACCTGATAGTGGGCGCGCCTGGCGTCCACAGTGCCTACCCTGCGGGTTCTCCCCATCGCCATCGCCGCGTTGGCGGCGTCCAGGAGCCCGCATGCACAACAACAATAACGGCTACCCCTCCAGCTTCGTGGCATGGTCCACGGTCGCGATCCTCATGGTCGCCTACGTGCTGTCCTTCATCGACCGACAGATCCTCAACCTGCTGGTCGGCCCCATCCGTCGCGACCTGGCGATCAGCGATACGCAGATGAGCCTGCTGATGGGCCTGTCCTTCGCGCTGTTCTATACCCTCTGTGGCATCCCGCTGGGGCGCATGGCCGACAGCCGCAGCCGGCGCGGCCTGATCACCGTCGGCGTGCTGATCTGGAGCGCCATGACCGCCGCCTGCGGCCTGGCCCGGCAGTACTGGCACTTCCTGCTGTTCCGCGTCGGCGTTGGCGTGGGCGAGGCGGCGTTGTCGCCAGCAGCCTATTCGCTGATCGCCGATAGCTTCCCGTCCCACCGTCGCGCCACGGCCATCAGTGTGTATTCCATGGGGATCTACCTGGGTTCGGGCCTGGCCTTCCTGCTCGGTGGCCTGGTGATCAAGTTCGCCTCGGCCCAGGGCGACGTGCACCTGCCGATCCTCGGCGAAGTGCGCCCGTGGCAACTGATCTTCCTGCTGCTGGGGGCCGCCGGGGTACTCTTCACCCTGCTGATGCTGGCGGTGAAGGAGCCGACCCGGCGTGGCGTGGGCGCTGGCGTGGTGGTGCCGATGAGCGAGGTGGGCGCCTACCTGCGCGCCAACCGCAAGACGGTGATCTGCCATAACTTCGGCTTTGCCTGCATCTCCTTCGCCAGCTACGGCAGCGGCGCCTGGATACCGACCTTCTTCGTTCGCACCTATGGCTGGGATGCCGGCCATGTGGGTGTGGTGTACGGCAGCATCGTCGCGGTGTTCGGCTGTCTGGGCATCGTTTGCGGCGGCCGCCTGGCGGACTACTGGGCCAAGCGCGGGCGTACCGATGCGAACATGCGTGTGGGCCTGCTGGCCGCCGTCCTGGCGATTCCCTTCACCCTGGCCTACCCGCTGCTCGATAACGGCAATGCCGCGGCGGTGCTGATGGCGCCCATCGTGTTCTTCCTCGGCATGCCGTTCGGCGTCGCCCCGGCGGCGATCCAGGAAATCATGCCCAACTCCATGCGCGGCCAGGCGTCGGCCATCTACCTGTTCGTGGTAACGCTGCTCGGCCTGGGCGTCGGCCCGACCGCCATCGCCCTGGTGACCGACTATGTGTTCGCCGACGATATGTCGTTGCGCTACTCGCTGCTGATCGTCAGCCTGCTGGCGCTGACGGCGGGCGCCTTCCTGCTGGCGCGGGGGCTCAAGCCCTACCGGGCCAGCCTGGAGCACCTCAAGAGCTGGAGCGTGAAAGGAGAGCGCGCGAGCGGTGGGCTGCAACGCCAGCCGGCTTGAACTCGTCGTAGGAGCAAGCTCGTTCCTACAGTTCGGTTTCACCACTTTGGTCCGTCGTAGGGCGTACAACCGTTCGCGGTTGTACGCCGATACGCCACGACGTATCGCCAACGCCGGGAGCATGCCGGGCGTCTGAGACCACGGCTGATCGGCGTATAACGCGGAGCGTTATACGCCCTACGGTGCTGGCATCGGTATTTGCCTGGAGGAGGGTATTTCGTTGCGGGGATTTCGCGGACAAGGTCCGCTCCTATGAGAGCCGGAGCTCCCTGTAGGTGGAAAAAGCCCCGCTGATGCGGGGCTTTTTCGTTCAGTGCGCCGATGCCGGGGCGCTGCCGTCGACGGGCCTCGGGTCCTCCTTGGCCAGTAGCGTGTACACGCAGGGCAGGACGAACAGGGTGAACAGCGTGCCCACGCTCATGCCGGTGGCGATCACGATGCCAATGTCGAAGCGGCTGACCGCGCCGGCGCCGGTGGCGAGCAGCAGCGGGAGCACGCCCAGCACCATGGCGGCGGTGGTCATCAGCACCGGGCGCAGGCGGATCGCCGCGGCTTCCTCCACCGCTTCGCGCACCGACAGTCCGCGTTCGTGGCGCAGCTGGTTGGCGAACTCGACGATGAGGATGCCGTGCTTGCTGATCAACCCGATCAGCGTCACCAGGCCCACCTGGGTGTAGATGTTCAGGCTCGACAGGCCGAGGAACAGCGGCACCAGCGCGCCGCAGATCGACAGCGGCACGGTGACCATGATCACCAGGGGATCGCGGAAGCTCTCGAACTGCGCCGCCAGCACCAGGAAGATCACCGCCAGCGCCAGGGCGAAGGTGACCATCAGCGCGCTGCCTTCCTGCACGAACTGCCGAGAGGCGCCGGCGTAATCGAAGGAGAAGCCGCGCGGCGACTCTTCCTCGGCGATGCTGCGCACGGTGTCGATGGCTTCGCCCATGCTGACCATCGGCACGCCGGAGATGATCGCCGAGTTGAGCTGCTGGAACTGGTTGAGCTGGCGCGGCCGCGCGCGCTCGTGGAAGGTCACCAGAGTCGACAGGGAGATCAGCTGGCCGCTCTGACTCTTCACGTAGTAGTTGCTCAGCCAGCCCGGGTTGTCGCGGTAGGCACGCTCGACCTGGGCGATCACCTTGTAACTGCGCCCGTCGATGGTGAAGCGGTTGATCTCGCCCTCGCCCAGCAGCGCGCCCAGCGCGACACCCAGGTCCTGCATGGTTACGCCCATCTGCGCGGCCTTGGCGCGGTCGATGTCGACTGCCAGCTCCGGCTTGTCGAACGCCAGGTCCAGGTCGAGGAAGGCGAACTTGCCCGATTCCTCGGCGCGCTTCTTCACCCGCTCGACCACCTGCAGCAGCGACTGGTAGTCGCTGGCGGTGTTGATCACGAACTGGAACGGCAGGCCTTCGCCGGTGCCCGGCAGCGAGGGAAGGTTGAAGCCGAAGATCTGCAGTCCGGGGATCTTGTCCAGCTCCGCCTGTACCACCTGCAGCAGTTCCATCTGGCTGCGCTCGCGTTCGTCCCAGGGCTTGAGCAGCATGCCGCCGATGCCGGTCTGCACGCCGTTGTAGCCGTTGATCTGGAACGCCGAATAGTACTCGGGGAACTTGCGGAAGATGCCTTCGAACTCGGCCGTGTACTTGGACAGGTAGTCCAGGTTCGCGGTCTGTGGCGAGTTGGACATGATGAAGACGATGCCCTGGTCTTCCTCCGGCGCCAGTTCCTTGTGGGTGAACATCATCAGCAGCGGGATGATCGCCAGCACCAGCGCGGCGAACACCAGCACTACCGGCCGGCTGTTCAGCGTGCCGTGCAGGGTGCGCTGGTAGCGCTGCTTGAGTGCCTCGAAGATCACATCCAGGCGATGGGCGAGGCCCGTGGGGTTCGCGTCGTGACGCAGCAGGCGCGAGCACATCATCGGCGACAGTGTCAGGGCGACGATGCCGGAGATGATCACCGCACCGGCCAGGGTGAAGGCGAACTCCTTGAACAGCGCACCGGTCAGGCCGCTGAGGAAGCCGATGGGGGCGTACACCGCGGCCAGGGTGATGGTCATGGTCACCACCGGCACGGCGATCTCCCGCGCGCCTTCGATGGCGCCCTGGAAGGGCGTCTTGCCCTCCTCGATGTGGCGGTGGATGTTCTCCACCACCACGATGGCGTCGTCCACCACCAGACCGATGGCGAGCACCATGGCCAGCAGGGTCAGCAAGTTGATCGAATAACCCATCATCTGCATGAAGAACAGCACGCCGATCATCGACAGCGGGATCGTCACCACCGGGATGATCACCGAGCGCAGCGCGCCGAGGAACAGGAAGACCACCACGATGACGATCAGGATCGCCTCGCCCAGGGTCTTCACCACCTCGTCGATGGAGGCCTGGATGAAGCGCGTGGCGTCGTAGGCGATGGTTACCTTCAGGCTCGGCGGCAGCTGCTCTTCCAGCTCCGGCATCTTGGCGCGGACTTCCTTGATCACGTCCAGCGGGTTGGAGCTGGGCGTGCCCTTGATGCCGATGTACACCGAGGGGATGCCGTTGAACGAGCTGACCGCGTCGTAGCTCGCCGCGCCCAGTTCGATGCGTGCCACATCGCCCATCAGCACGCGGCGATCGCCGGCGGTTTTCAGCGGGATGGCGGCGAAGGCTTCCGGGGATTTCAGGTCGGTGGAGGCGTTCACCGAGGTGACCACCATCTCGCCCTTCACCTCGCCGGCGGCGGAGAGGAAATTGTACTGGCGCACCGCGCTGTCGATGTCTCCGGCGGTGATGCCGTAGGCGGCCATCTTCACCGGGTCCAGCCACAGGCGCATGGCGAACACCTGGTTGCCGAGGATCTCCGCCTCGGCGATGCCCGGCAGGGTGGCGAGCTTGGGCTGGATCACGCGCGACAGGTAGTCGGTGATCTGCGGGTTGTTCATCTGCTCGCTGAAGAAGCTGATGTACATCAGCGCCGAGGCGTCGGCGGCTTCCTTGTCCAGCACCGGGTCTTCGGCGTCCGGCGGCAGCTGGGTCTTCACCTCGCCGATCTTTGACAGCAGCTCGGTCACCAGACGGTCGGTGTTGGCGCCGATGTGTGCATAGATCGAGATCACCGAGTAGTTCTGCCGGCTCACCGAGGTCATGTAGTCGATGCCTTCGGCGCTGGCCAGGCTCTGCTGCAGCGGCTGGGTGATGTAGCCCTGGATGGTTTCGGCGTTGGCGCCGGCATAGAAGGTGGTGACGGTGATCAGCGCGTTTTCCATCTGCGGGTATTCGCGGATCACCAGCTTGCTGAAGGCCTGCATGCCGAGCAGGACGATCAGCAGGCTGACCACGGTCGCCAGCACGGGGCGACGGATAAATGGATCGGTGAACATAAGCTCAATCCCTGTATTCGGATTTGCTGCGCGTCGGCCATGCCGCGTTGGCGGGGTACGTCGAAATGCTCATTGGCTACAGCCAACTCCGCTTTCGCCGTACCCCGCCGCCTTGCCTGGCTCTAGCTCGCGAAATCCGTTGACTCTCGTAGTCCTCGCATGGGCGATGGCACTGCTGTCTGTTACTGCGCGTCCGGAACGATGGCCACCGGCGTGCCGCTGTCGAGCTTGAGCTGGCCGGAGGTCACAACCTGTTCGCCGGCCTTCAGGCCCTCGACGATCACCACGTTGCCTTCGCGGCGCTCGCCGGTTTTGACGTAGCGGCGCTCCACGGCGAGGGCCGGTTGGCCTTTGTCGTCGGTCTTCGCCTTGCCGTCCTTGTCCTTCTGCGGACCAACCACGTACACCGAGTTGCCGTACAGGGTGAAGGCCACGGCGGTTTCCGGTACCACGATGCGCGGCGCGCTGTCGGGCAACTGCACTTCCAGGTTGGCGAACATGCCCGGCAGCAGTTTGCCGTCGGGGTTGGCCATACTGGCGCGGACCAGCAGGTTGCGCGTCTCGTTGTCCACCCGCGGGCTGATCGCCTCGATGCGGGCCTCGAAGCTCTGTCCGGGATAGGCCGCGACCCTCACGCTGACGGCCTGGCCGGTCTTGAGCAGGGGGAAGTCCTGTTCCGGCAGGAAGAAGTCGACCAGCAGGGTGGAGAGGTCCTGCAGGGTGACGATCTCGGTGCCCGGCGAGACGTAGTCGCCCACGTCCACCCGGCGGATGCCGGCGGTGCCGTCGAAGGGTGCGAGGATGCGCTTCTTCGCCAGCGCCGCGCGCAGCTGCGCCACGGTGGCAGTGGAACGGTTCAGCTGGGCGGCGAGGCGGTCGTAGTCGCTCCTGGAAATGGCCTGGCGGTCGATCAGGTTGCGGCCGCGCTCGTATTCCACCTTGGCCAGGCCCAGGTCCGCCTCGGCGCTACGCAGGGTGGCCTGCTCGACGTCGTCATCCATCTGCAGGATGGGCTGCTCGCGCTTCACCTTGTCGCCGGAGACGAACAGGATGCTGCGCACGATGCCCGAGACTTCGGCGGTCACGGTCACGCCCTGCACGGCGCGCAGGGTGCCGATGGCCGGCAGGCGGCTCTGCCAGTCGCGCTGCACGGCGTCGGTCGCGGTGACGCTGACCGGTGGGCGTGGCGCCGAGAACATGGCGATCTGTTTCTGGATGGAGAGGTATTTCGAGCCGGCGAGCACCGCAACGATGACGGCAACTACGCCCAGCATGAGCAGCATGCGGCGCAACATCTTCCTGTTCCTTGGTACGTGCCTGGCAGCAATCCTCCGCGATTCGCTCGTCCGGTAACTGCGGGACGGCCTTCCGTTCGCGGGATGTCGATCAGGCTTCGAAGCCGATACGGGGACGCCCCATTGCGGGGCGAATTGCGCACCTTATGCCTGATCGCGTGGCGAGTCAAAGGGCGGCGATTACAAGGCGTTTCGCGAAGAAGATGATGTGATCGCGGGCAAATCCCGTTGAATGGGCGCGCGCGGTACGAAGGGAAGGGGGCCACGTCCCTGTGGCCGAAGCGGGTCAGGCGCTGAGCTTGTGGGTTACTTCGGCGAGCTCGCCGGAGAGGCCGTGCAGGTGGCGGCTGGCGCTCTGGGTGCGTACCACGTTCTCCTCGTTGGTGGCGCCTATGGCGGTGATCTCGGTGAGGTTGCGCGAGATGTCCTCGGCAACCGAGGTCTGCTCCTCGGCGGCGGTGGCGATCTGCCGGTTCATGTCGCGGATCGCCTCCACGGCCTGGGTGATGCTGCGCAGCACTTCGCCGGCCTGGGTGACGCGCTCCACACCCTGTTCGCTGCGGGTCTGGCCGCTCTCGATGGCGCGCAGGGCGTTGACCGAACCAGTCTGCACGGTGTCGATGATCTGGTGGATCTCGGCGGTGGACTCGGCGGTGCGCTGGGCCAGGGTACGTACTTCATCGGCGACCACGGCGAAACCGCGGCCGGCTTCACCGGCGCGGGCGGCCTCGATGGCGGCGTTGAGCGCCAGCAGGTTGGTCTGGTCGGCGATGCCACGGATTACTTCCAGCACCTTGCCGATGCGCCCGCTGTCGCTTTCCAGGCGGCGGATCACTTCGGCGGTATTGGCGATCTCGTTGCTCATTTCGGTGATGGTGACGATGGTGGTCTTCATCACTTCGCCGCCCTGCTGGGCGTGCTGGTCGGCATCGTCGGCGGCGCGCGCGGCGTCGGAGGCGTGGCGGGCGACTTCCTGGGCAGTGGCGGACATCTCGTGCATCGCCGTGGCCACCTGGTCGGTGCGCGAGAACTGCTCGCGGGTGCCTTCGGCCATCAGGGTGGCGATGGCGTTCAGTTCGCCGCTGGCGGTGTCCAGTTCGCTGGTGCTGTGCTTCAAGCGGTTGAAGGTATCGGCGAGGAAGTCGCGCAGGGTGTTGGCGGCGCGCGCCAGGCGGCCGAGTTCGTCGCGCCGGCTGGCGTCGACGCGCTCGCCGAAGTTGCCTTCGCTGAGCTGGGCGATGTGCTCGATCAGGCGCGCAATCGGGCCGATCAGGTTGCGATTGACCAGCCACAGGCTGAGCAGGCCCAGCACCAGGCCAGAGATCAGCAGGATCAGGCTGCCGCTGATGACGGTGCTGTGAGCACTGGCGGAAATGCTCCTGGCTTCTTCCTGGGCGTCGCGGTGCAGGCTGTCCACCAGAGCGGCCATCTGGTCGCTGGCGGCGCGGTCGATGCCCTTCACCGCGGCATCGCCGGCGCGCGGGTCGCTGCCGGCGGCGAGATAGGCGTCGCGGCCCTTGCGGTAGGCCTGGCCGAGCTGGCGGTGCTCGTCGCGCAGGCGGCTCACTTGGGACTTGAGCTGCGGGTCGGTGGCGGCGTTCTGCTCCAGGCGCTGGAGGATGTCCTGCACGGCACGCTCCTGATCCTCGAACTGGCCCCAGTATTTGTTCAGGTCGGCCGGTTGCTGGCCGCGCAGCAGGACGTTCTTCCACTCCTGCACCTGGATCTTGAAGGCGACGTTGGCCTGGTCGACCAGTTGTGAGGCCTGCAGCGGGCCGTCCAGCAGGCGCTGGTAGGCGCTGACGCTGCCGGAGAGGAAGTGGAAGCAGGCGAGGGCGATCAGCAGTACGAGCAGCAGGCTGCCGCCCAGCAGCGAAAGGATCTGGGTACGCAAGGATGTGTTGGGGGACATGGTGGAACGCCTCTTGGGACGCAAAGGGATATCGGTCAGTCCCTTGAATCGGCAACGCCCGTGCCTTCCTTAGCGCGGGCAGACGAATGGTGATCGTGCGGCGGAGCGTCTGGGACGGGCGCTCAGGCCAGGTGCAGGTGGTTGTCCCAGAATGCGGGCGGCAGTTCCAGCGGGGTGCCGGCGATGCGCTCGCCACGGCAGTCATAGACTCGGCAGCGGCCTTGCCCGGAGGTGACGACGAAGCCGTCCTTCACTGCGCCGACGCCGGCGCAATCGGGCAGCGGCGCATCCAGCCGTACTTCGCCGGTATCCAGGTCCCAGATGAAGAAGCGGTTGCCGCGCGGTGCGGTCAGCGCTACCAGTCGCAGGTCGCTGTGGATGGCGACGCTGGCGGTGTACTGGGTCATCGCCAGGCGTTGTTCGTCGTTCAGCGGGAAGGGCTGGAAGGCCTCGCCGGGGCGCTTGATGGCGAGAAGGTCGGCGTGGTCATGGCTGTCGCCCATGTACTGCTGGCCGGCGACGATGGTGCCGTCGGCGGCGATGGCCAAGTGGCGCACGCTGTTCATCTGCTGCGCCAGGGTTTCCTTGGAGATCAGCGAGCCATCGCGGCGCATCAGCACCAGGCTCGGTTCCATGGCGTCGAGGTTCATCTCCACGCGGCTTTCGGCTTCGGTGCGGATGCCGCCGTTGGCCACCACCAGGGTTTCACCGTCGGGCATCCAGGACACCTGGTGCGGGCCGAGACCGTGGGTGGAGACTTCGCCGGTGTGCGTGAGGCGCTCGCCGTCGAAACGGTACACGCCGAGCATGCCACGGCCCGGATCGGTGGTGTCGTTCTCGGTGGCGTAGAGCCACTCGCCGTCCTTGTGCCAGACGCCGTGGCCGTAGAAGTGGCGGTCGGCTTGGGAGTCGAGAGTCTGCAGCAGGCGGCCGTCGTCCAGATGGATCAGGTAGCTCTGTCGGCCCGGCCGGCGGGCGACGAACAGCGCCAGCGGCAGGCTGGGATGCTGGACGATGTCGTGGCAGCGCAGCCCCACCTGCGTGGCGAACACGCGGCTGCCATCCAGGCGATAGCCCACCGCGTAATGCTTGCCATCCGCGTCGTCACGGGCGGACAGCAGCAGGGGCTCCTTGCCCTTGCGTGACAGCGTCCAGCCGCCGAAGGTCAGGGCGCCGAGCAGCAGGCTGCCCAGGCCGAGCACGTGACGTCGCAACATGGCGTTCACCTCTTTCATTCATTCGCCTTGATCTGGCCGACGCGCAGCCGATCAATCGCCGTCGTTGGCGTTGAAGCCGAGTTGCACGCCCAGGGCCTTCGCGAGGTCGCTCTCATGCAGGCGGTGGACGGCATTGAGGCTGTCGTACAACTCGTTCAGCTGCTTGAGGCCGGCTTCGTCCTTGAGCAGGTCGCTGAGCGGCTTGTCGATCGCCTTCAGCTTGCCGTGGGTGTCGGCGTAGGCGGCGTCGATCTTGCCCGCCAGCTCTTTCTGCTCGGCCGGCAGCAGGGCGCGCAGGCCCTTGTTGTCGGTGCCGTTCCACAGCGCCTGGGCGCCGGTCAGGCTGGCATCCAGGCTTGCCAGGGAGGCGTCGCTGCGCCAGCCCTCGGCCTGGAACGGCTGCGGGATGCCCTTGCTCTGGCGGCCCAGCGGGGTGCCGAGTTTCTTCTTCAGCATGTCCAGTGCGGTGACCTGCACGCGCAGCAGTTCGGCGATGGCCTCGTGGGCATCGGCGTAACGGTCGTTGGGGAACTTGGAGAGTTGGGCGAGCATGCCGCCGTCCTGCTTCCACTGCGCCAGGATGCCTTCCGCCAGGGCCTGTTGGTGCGTGCCGATGGCTTCCAGCAGCGGGCAGTAGCGCGCCTTGGTCTCGGCGTTGGCCAAGTCGATCCTGGCGTCGAAGAGGATGTATTCGTAGGCGGTCAGGCCTTGCACCACGACGCTGGATTTATCCAGGGTCGCCGGGGTGATCGGGTTGCCGCTGCCCAGCAACTGCTCGACCTGGCGGGCGACCAGGTTCTTCTTGTCCGGCCAGAATTGCACCTGCCAGGCGCGGTTGCCCTCGGCCAGCGGGCCGACCAGCAGCGGCTGCAGCTCGGCCCAGGCCTTTTGCGCGGCCATGTAGTCGGCGCGGGCTTTGGCCAGGTCTTCCTTGCCCTGGCAGTAGGCCAGGGCGCTGGCGGCCAGGGCGCGGTCGGCGTCCACCCAGCGGCTGTAGGTCGGCAGGATCACCTGTTGGGCCAGCGTGGCGCTGGTGGTGGCCTGCGGGTCGGTGGGCGAGCAGGCACCCAGCGCGATGGCGAGGCTGGTGATCAGTAGACGGGGGCGGAACATGGTGGGCTCGGCTCCTTAGAGTGAGTTCAGGAACGCCAGCAGGGCATTGCGCTGCTCGGCGTTGAAAGTCAGTACGCGCTGCTTGGCCGCTTCGGCTTCGCCACCGTGCCAGAGCACGGCTTCGAGCAGGTTGCGGGCACGGCCGTCATGGAGGAACTGGGTATGGCCGTTGACCGTCTCGGTCAGGCCGATGCCCCACAGCGGCGGCGTGCGCCAGTCGCGTCCGCTGGCGAGAAATTCCGGGCGATTGTCCGCGAGTCCATCACCCATGTCATGCAGCAGCAAGTCGCTGTAGGGGCGGATGACCTGGTTGGCCAGTTCGGGTTCTGCGGCATTGGGGCCGGTGGTGAATTTCGGCGTGTGGCAGCTGCTGCAGCCGCTGTCGACGAACAGGCCCTTGCCGGTCAGCACCTGCGGGTCGTCGACCTTGCGCCGCGCCGGCACCGCGAGGTTGCGGGCATAGAAGGCGACCTGGTCGAAGATGTGCTGGCTGACTTCCGGCTTGCCGCCGTCGATGGCGTTGCGGCAGTCGACCTGGGCGTCGGTACAGTCGTCGGTGGGCAGCAGGTCGCTGGTCAGGCCCATGTCGCCGGAGAAGGCGTGGGCGTTCTGCTGGGCGACGTTGGGCTGACCGGCCTTCCAGCCGAAGCGGCCGAGTACGGTCTCGTGGCGCGCATCATCCCAGACCTGGTTGGCGCGGCCACGAATGCCGTCGCCGTTGCGGTCGTCCGGGTCGGCGTTGGCGAGGATGTCCTCCTCGCGGATCGATTCGAGCAGGCCCAGGCCGATCATCGGCGGGGCGATGCGTGCGGAGAACTGGGTGTTGGCCTGCATCGGGCCATAGCCGAGATTGCTGATGCGCAGGGTAGGCTTGCGCAGCTCGACCACGGTGCCGTCCTTGAAGCGCACCGGCACCGGCTCGTAGTCCACCCGTACCTTGCCTTCGGGCGCCACGCCGGGGATGGCCGAATCCTGCAGTTGGCCGCCATACACCGGCTCGGGCACCACGCCCAGGCGCTTGAGCGTGCGCGCATCTTCCGGGCCGGCCGGAATCGACAGGCGCACCAGCATGGAGACGGCGTTGACGTCATTGGGCTCTGGCGGATGGCCGCGGCCGTCCTTGATGTGGCAGTTCTGGCAGGCGTTGGTGTTGAACAGCGGGCCCAGGCCGTCACGCGCGGTGGTGGTGGACGGGGCGATCACCCAGGGGTTGCGGAAGAAGCTGTTGCCGACGCTGAAGTCCAGGCGGCGGCTCGGCGTGAGGTTGGCCGAGGGCATCGAGTAGGCGTTGCGGTCGCTCTGGCCGACCGTGGTGGCGCCGCCGGAAAGCGCTTCTCCCGGCTCGGCCACGGCGTGCCGGGAGGTCTCCGGCTTGCAGGCGGCAAGGGCGAGGACGCAAAGCATCGGTACGAGCAGAACGGCGCGGCGGTGGAGCATCGACTTCAGTTCCAAGGCTTGAAAATGCAGCTCTCCATCTTATCAGGGGAGCCAAATGCAAATCTGAGAAATTTGTATTTAAGAATCGACCTTGGCCCGCTGCGAAAATGACAAAGCCCCGCACTGCGGGGCTTTGTCGGGACCGGACCGGCACTGCGGCGTGGAGCCGCAGCACCGGAATGCCTGGATCAGAACTGGTGATCGGCGGTATCCGGCTTCAGGTCCTGCACGCCGACGGCGGCAGCAGCCTTCTCGATGGCGCCGGTCTGCTTCACCAGCGAGGCGATGGCGTCGCGGATCTTCTGCTGATCGTCCTTGGCGTCCGGAGCGATCATCTGGTCGAAGTGCACACCGTCCTTCTCGGCACGGTCGACGATGGCCTGCATCTTCGCTTCGGTACCTTCCAGGTCGGCCTTCAGCTCGCTGTCGGCCTGGGCGTTGGCCTTGGCCACCAGGTCGGACAGGCTCGGGCCTTTCACCACGCTGCCGTCTACACGCTTGTACTCGCCGGTGTAGATGTTGCGGATGCCCTTGGCATCGAAGAACAGGGTGTGGTGGGTGTCGTCGCTGAAGCAGTCGTGCTCGTCTTCGGTGGAGTTGGCTTCCAGGGCGACCTTCATGCGCTCGCCGGCCAGCTCGCCCAGGGACAGGCTGCCCAGGCCGAAGAACATCTTGCGCAGGTTGTTGTCGGCGCTGTCGGCCTCCAGCTTGGCGCGGTAGTTGTCGGCCACGCCGGCTTTCCAGTTGCCGACCATCTCTTCCATCTGGGCCACCAGCAGGTCGGTGACGGCCTTCAGGTAGGCGGCGCGACGGTCGCAGTGACCGTTGGTGCAGTCCTTGCCCTGGGCGTAGTCGGTGTACTTGCGATCACCCGCGCCCGGCTTGGTGCCGTTCAGGTCCTGGCCCCAGAGCAGGAACTCGATGGCGTGGTAGCCGGTGGCGACGTTGGCTTCGGAGCCGCCCAGTTCGTTCAGGCTCAGCAGCTTCTCGCCGGTGATTTCCTTCACGTCGATCTTGTCTTCGCCGACCTGGATCTCGGTGTTGGCGATGATGTTGGCGGTGGCGCCGGCGTTGCCTTCGGCGTGCTGGTAGTCCTTGGCGACGTAGTCGATCAGGCCTTCGTCCAGCGGCCAGGCGTTGACCGCGCCTTCCCAATCGTCGACCACGGCGTTGCCGAAGCGGAAGCCTTCGCTCTGCGAGTAGGGCTTGCGCGCGGCCAGCCACGCTTCGCGGGCGGCTTTCAGGTTGGCTTCGCTGGGCTTGGCGATCAGCGCATCGACGGCGGTCTGCAGGGCCTTGGCGGTGGTCAGGGCGTCACCGAAGGTGGCTTCGGCGATGTCGGCGTAGTTCTTCACTACGGCCTTGACCGCGGCCTCGTCGACCTTGGCTGCCGCCGGGGCGTTGCTCTGGGTGCTGGCTGCCGGGGTAGCGGCCTGGTTCGCAGGGGCTTCGGCTTTCTTGTCATCGCCACAGCCGGCGAGGGAAATGGCGATGGCGAGCAGGCTGGCAGTGGCCCAGGGCATACGTGTCATGACGGGTTCCTTTGAGGTGTAGGAGGCGCACGAGATCGAACTGCGCAAGAAAAACGGCAACATAATGCGAAAGATTTGCATTTTTGAAAAGAGTGTTCGAACGAGCTTTCTCGGAGAGTGGCCAGCAGGTCGCCAGCAGGGCGGTGGATCTCGCGTTGCGGGGGCTTTTCGCTGTTCGCAGGAGCGAGGGGGACCCTTGGTTCTTGCTCGCGAACAGCTTCGCGCCAGTGCCGCGAGGAGGGTAGGGCGTATAACGCACCGCGTTATACGCCGCTTGGCCTTGATCTCCGGACACTCCGAACTCGGCCTGGGAGCCAGCCGATGGAGTGAGGTGTAACAGCGTACAACCGCGAACGGTTGTACGCCCTACGGCATGTCAGTGCCGCTCGACCGAGCCGTTCGAACCGCCGCCGGCCACTTCGGCCAGGCGCCTGGCCTGCTTGAGGTAGAGGGTCAGTTCGCGCGCCGGCAGCGGCTTGCTGTACAGGTAGCCCTGACCCTCGTGGCAGCCCTGGGCGATGATGTAGGTCTCCTGCTCGACCGTCTCCACGCCCTCGGCGATTACCTGCATGCCCAGGCTCTTGCCCAGCTGGATGATGGCGCGAACGATGGTGGCGTCGTCGTCGTCCAGCAGCAGGTCCTGGACGAAGCTCTTGTCGATCTTGATCTTGTCCAGCGGCAGGCTCTTCAGGTAGCTCAGTGAGGAGTAGCCGGTGCCGAAGTCGTCGATGGCGATCAGGGCGCCGGCGCGGCGCAGGCTGAGCAGGTGCTGGGCGGCGGTGGAGATGTCCTCCATCAGGCCGGTCTCGGTGATCTCCAGCTCCAGCGAGCGCGGTGGCAGGCGGTGCATCTGCAACAGGTTGCTGACCACCCGCGGCAGGGCGTTGTGGCGCAGTTGCACGGTGGACAGGTTGACCGCCAGGCGCAGGTCGTCGAAACCCTGGTCGTGCCATTCGCGCAGTTGCCGGCAGGCCTGGTCGAGCACCCATTCGCCGATGCTGAAGATGCTGCCGTTCTGCTCCGCCAGGGGAATGAACAGGTCCGGCGCCACCCAGCCCTGGGCTGGGTGCTGCCAGCGCAGCAGCGCTTCGACGCCGACCACGCGGTGATCGCGGTAGTCCACCTGCGGCTGGTAGACCAGGTGCAGCTCGTTGCGCGCGAGGGCGTCGCGCAGGTCCTTCTCCAGTTCGCGGCGGCGGCGCATCTCGCTGTCGACGCTGGCGATGTAGAACTGGTAGCGGTTGCGCGAGCGGCTCTTGGCCAGGGTCATGGTCTGCTCGGCCTTCTGCAGCAGCTTCTCGGTGGTCTCGCCGTCCTCGGGGAACAGGGTGATGCCGATGGTGGCGCGCAGGTGCACCAGGTGCTGGTCCAGCTCGAAGGGGGCTTCCAGGTCGTCGAGGATCTGCTGGGCCAGCTCGGCGGCTTCGTAGGGCTGTTCGATGTCGGCCTGGACCAGGGCGAACTGGTCGCCGCCCAGCCGCGCCAGGGCGCCCAGGTGCGCGCTGCGGGTGCGCAGGCGGTCGGAGAGGGCGATCAGCAACTGGTCGCCGAACTGGTAGCTGTACTGCTCGTTGATGCCCTTGAAGTCATCCAGCCCAAGGCACAGCACAGCGACGCGCCGCTGCTGGCGCGAGGCGCTCTCGAGAATCTGGTCCAGGCGCTGCTGCAGCAGCTTTCGGTTGGGCAGGCCGGTGAGGAAGTCGTACTGGGAGATGCGCAGCAGGCTGTCTTCGGCCTCGCGGCGCAGATGTCCGTTGCGCTCGATGGAGGCGAGCAACTGGTTGGCGGTGTTGACCCACAGGCCCAGTTCGTCCGTTTCGTGGCCGTGGGGCATCGGCAGCTTGTGCTGGCTGGGGCGGTCGGGGTTGATCGCGGCGAGGTGCTCGATGATCTTCGACAGTGGCTTGGTCAGCATCCACTGGTAGACCATGAACAGCACCAGGCCCATGGCCAGGGCGCGCAGCAGGCCGGAGAGGAAGATGATCCCCGAGGTGGTGACGAAGTCCTCACCGTAGGGCGCGGTGTCGAGGGTGATCTTCAGGTCGCCGTAGTATTCGTTGGAGCCGCCGCGGCCGGCCAGGCGGATGGCGTAGTTCTGCTCGGCGCCCAGGATCGGGTCGGTCAGCCAGCGGGTGGGGGATTCCAGCAGCGGGCGGGATTTCTCCGCCAGCATGGGCTCGTCGGGATGGCCGATGGCGGCATAGCGCACGGCCTCGTGCTGGAACAGCCCTTCGAGGACCTGCATCGCCATGTCGCGGTCCAGGCTGTAGACCGCCTGGGTGGAGGGGTCGCGGACCATCGCCAGGATGCGCTGGGCGTCGTTGTATACGGCTTGCCGGGCCTTGTGTGCATCGAAAACGATCTGGGCACAGCTGAGCACAACCCCGACCACGAGGGCCGCGAGTAACACCATTCGCAGCAGCTTGAGGGAGAGGCTGTGCCGGGGGTCCAGTTTCAAGGGGCTTTCCTTGTTCATCGCCTGGGGCGAAATACTGGTCTGAGTATTGGCAATTGGCGCTATGGCGTCAAAGGGCCATCGTTGCATTTTTGACAGCCTAGACTTTTCAGGTTAGCCGACCCGCCGCTCTTGCGCGCACAGAACGAAGAAACCCGGCACAAGGCCGGGTTTCCAGGGTCACGCTGGGGGGAATCAGGCAGCGAAGTTCTTCGCTACGAAGTCCCAGTTCACCAGGTTCCAGAACGCTTCCACGTACTTCGGACGCAGGTTGCGGTAGTCGATGTAGTAGGCGTGTTCCCACACGTCGCAGGTCAGCAGCGGGGTGTCGCCGCTGGTCAGCGGGCAGCCGGCGCCGATGGTGCTGGCCAGGGCCAGGGAGCCGTCGGCCTTCTTCACCAGCCAGCCCCAGCCGGAGCCGAAGGTGCCGATGGAGGTCTTGCTGAACTCTTCCTTGAACTTGTCGAAGGAACCGAAGGCAGCGTTGATGGCGTCAGCCAGGGCGCCGGTGGGCTGGCCACCGCCGTTGGGGCTCAGGCAGTTCCAGTAGAAGGTGTGGTTCCACACCTGGGCTGCGTTGTTGAAGATGCCGCCCGAAGAGGTCTTGACGATGTCTTCCAGGCTCTTGCCTTCGAACTCGGTGCCCGGAACCAGGTTGTTCAGGTTCACGACGTAGGTGTTGTGGTGCTTGTCGTGGTGGTATTCCAGGGTTTCCGCGGAAATGTGCGGCTCAAGGGCATTCTTCGCGTAAGGCAGCGGCGGCAATTCGAAAGCCATGGTGTCTCTCCTATCTCACTCAGTCTGGGCTAGCGCGGCGAACGCGCGACCGGTACACGGGGCCGGTTGAAGTATGGGTCGCGGCATCCGGGCGTAGCTGCAATGCGTCCGCAAGGGACCAGGACAGCGCGCCAGTTGCGTCCGGAGGGCTGAGCCCGCCGGCGCCGCGAAGGTCGGATCATAGCACCCGACCTGTGGCATATCCACGCAGCATCTGTAGGGTCAAAGGCCATGCGGCAGAGGCCGCGCCGGTGCGCGCTTCTCACTATGCTCCGACCGGGATGACGGATCGTCGTTCGGACTTTTTATCGTCAGCGGGCGAATACCAGCTGCGCCGCCATGCCCAGCATCATCACCGCCACCATCAGGTCCACCAGGCGCCAGGTGGTCGGCCTCGCCAGCCAGGGAGCGAGCCAGGCGGCGCCCAGGGCCAGGGTGAAGAACCACAGCAGCGAGGCGCTGGCCGCGCCCATGGCGTAGGCACCGGGCGCCGCCTGCTGGGCGCCGAGGGAGCCGATCAGCAGCACGGTGTCGAGGTAGACATGAGGGTTGAGCAGCGTCACCGCCAGCGCTGCCATCAGCACGGTACGGCGTGAGCGCGGGCCGGTCTCTCCGGCGTCGGCCATGGCTTCGGGCGAGATGGCCCGGCGCAGCGCCTTCACGCCATACCAGGTCAGAAAGGCGACGCCGCCCCAGCGGGCGATGGCCAGCAGCGTGGGATTCTCGGCGAGGACCTTGGCCAGGCCGAACACCCCGGCGCTGACCAGGATGGCGTCGCACAGCACGCACAGTGCCGCCACCGACAGGTGGTGTTCGCGGCGCAGGCTCTGGGCGAGGACGAAGGCGTTCTGCGCGCCGATGGCGATGATCAGGCCGGCGGCGACCAGCAGGCCGTTCAGGTAGCTCTGCCACATGGCGTCAGACCTCTTCTTTTTTATCGACAGCGGGGGGATTGGCGGCGAGGGCGCGCAGCACGTCCAGCGCGCGCGGGCCGTCGGCGTGGGCGACGAACAGGTGGTCGTGGTACCAGGCGGCGATCACGTTGCAGCTGATCCCGGCCTTCGCCAGGGCGGTCGCCACGGCGGCGGTGAGGCCGACGGCCTGCAGTGCGGAATGCACTTCCAGGGTCAGCCAGGCGGCGACGTAGTCAAAGCCCAGCCCGGCCTTCTCGGCCTCGGCGCGCGACAGGATCAGTGTCAGCCCTTCGCGCTCGCGGAAGCTGCCCAGTGGCTGCAGGCCGGCGGGCATCCGGCCGTCGGGCAGGGTGCAGAAGACGTACTCGCCGTCGTTGAGTACCGGGGTCATGCCACGCAGCAGCGCGGCCAGGGAGGTTTCACCAGCCATGGGAACGTCCATCGAAGAAGGGGGATTGCTGGCGATTGTCGGGTGTTCGGTTGTATAAGAAAAACCAATGTTGCTGATATCTCATTAGGAAATCTGATCGTGTTCGACTACAAGCTGCTCGCCGCCCTGGCCGCCGTGGTGGAGCAGGGCGGCTTCGAGCGCGGCGCCCAGGTACTGGGGCTGTCGCAGTCGGCAATCTCCCAGCGCATCAAGCTGCTCGAAGCGCGGGTCGGCCAGCCGGTGCTGGTGCGGGCGGCGCGGCCACAGCCGACCGACCTGGGCCGGCGTCTGCTCAACCATGTACAGCAGGTGCGTTTGCTGGAGGGGGACCTGCAGCAGTGGGTGCCGGCGCTGGACGACGGCGCGGCGCCTGAGCGCCTGCGCCTGGCGTTGAATGCCGACAGCCTGGCGACCTGGTGGGCGAAGGCGGTGGGTGACTTCTGCAGCGAGCGTCATGTGCTGCTGGACCTGGTGGTGGAGGACCAGGAGGTCGGCCTCAAGCGCATGCGCGCCGGCGAGGTGGCCGGGTGCGTCTGCGCCAGCCCGCGCCCGGTGGCCGGAGGGCGCAGCGAAGTGCTGGGGGCGATGCGTTATCGCGGCCTCGCCAGCCCCGAGTTCGTCGCCCGGCACTTCCCAAAGGGCGTGACACCGGCGGGCCTGGTGCGTGCTCCGGCCATCGTCTATGGCCCGGACGACCAGTTGCAGCACCGTTACCTGCAGGCCCTGGGTGTCGACGGCCACTTCAGCTATCACCTGTGCCCCTCGTCGGAAGGCTTCGTGCGCATGACCAGCGGCGGCCTGGGGTGGGGCCTGGTGCCAGAACAGCAGGTAATGGGCGAACTGGAACGCGGTGAGCTGGTGGACATGCTGCCGGGCCGGGTGATCGACGTGCCGCTCTACTGGCACCACTGGCGCAACGGCGGCGAACTGCTCGCCGCCCTGACCCGGCACCTGCTGGCGAAGGCGCCGGGGCTGCTGGTGCCGATCAGCCCCGAATGACGATCCTGCTGCTGCCCGGCAGTTGCTCGATGCAGCGCGCACCGAACAGCTGCGACGGGGTGAAGTAGCCGGCGGACTCGGGCTGGGCGAGCAGGTGACGGACGGCGAACAGCACGCCGTGAATGGTCACGTCGTAGCCGTTGGCGGTTTCCAGTCGCGCGGTGCGGCGCTCGCCACGGGCATTGCGTACTTCGCCCCAGACCCAGGTGCGCAGTTTGCTGCGGGCCAGTTCGTCGGGGCCGTGGACGCGCCTTTCCACTTGTTCCTTGAGCCAGTCCTGCACGCGCTCGCGGCCCAGCAGAGGGCGAAAGCTGTCCATCAAGCGCATGCCGATGGCGGCGGCGGGCGGCACCGGAAGATAGACCTCGATGTCGCCGATGCCGGTGGAGAAGAACGCCGTCGCGACGTCGCCCCAGGGGATGGTCACGGCATGCTTGAGACCACGGCCGAAGTCGATGTCGCGGCGCTTGTAGCCCAGCGGCACGTCGCGCAGGCGCCCGGCCTCGCGCACCTTGCCGCCGAGCTTGAGGCCTTCCACCGTGGTCTTGGCGGTGCCCGGCGACAGCCCGCTGCCGCTGTCGAAGCCCAGGGCCAGGTGAGTCGCTTCCGGCATGGCCTCCTTCAGGCAGGCGGCCACGCAGTCGGTGGGGATCACGTCGAAGCCCACCCCGGGGCAGAGCGCGATGCTCGCCGCACGGGCGACCTCGTCGAGGCCGTGGGCGTGCTCGAAGACGGCAATCTCGCCGGTGATGTCCACGTAGTGCGTGCCACTGGCGATGCACGCCTCGATCACTGGCGCGGCGGTGGCGGAGAAGGGGCCGGCGCAGTTGGCGACCACCGCGACATCCGCCAGTGCGGCCTGGGTGGCGGCACTGTCGTTCAGGTCGAAGACCCGGCATTCCAGGCCGAGCGTGCTGCCCAGGGCATGCAGGCTGGCGGGGTTGCGTCCACCCAGGAGCGGCGTCAGGCCTTCGCGTTGCGCCTGCTCGGCCACCAGCCGGCCGGTGTAGCCGTTGGCGCCATAGATCATCCAGTGGGGCTTGCTCATGCTGTGCTCTCGCTGAAAAAACCGATCCCTAGAGCGTAGTTCCAATCGCCCCCTGGCAGTCACCGACCGCAAGTCGTGCAACCCTGACGCGGCCGTGCGGTCTGCAAGGACTCGTTTCTGGCGTACAAGGCCAGGGTAGTGCGGTGCGGCGACTGCTAGAGTCGCCGCATTAGAAGAACAGGAGTGGCGTGCATGAAGATTCTGGTCACCGGAGCCAGCGGGTTCATTGGCGGGCGCTTTGCCCGTTTCGCCCTGGAGCAGGGGTTGGCGGTGCGGGTGAACGGACGGCGTGCCGAGGCGTTGCAGCCATTGGTGGCGCGCGGCGCTGAGTTCATGGCAGGGGATCTGGCCGATCCGGCGCTGGTGCGTGCGCTTTGCAGCGACGTCGATGCCGTGGTGCATTGCGCCGGTGCGGTGGGCGTGTGGGGCAGCCACGACTATTTCCACCAGGCCAACGTGGTGATGACCGAGTCGGTGGTCGAGGCCTGCCTGAAGCAGAAGGTGCGGCGTCTGGTGCACCTGTCGTCGCCGTCGATCTACTTCGACGGCCAGTCCCATGTCGGCATCAATGAAGAGCAGGTGCCCAGGCGCTTCGCCAATCACTACGGCTCGACCAAGTACCAGTCGGAATTGGTGGCCCTCGGCGCCCAGGAGTTCGGCCTCGAAGTGCTGGCGCTGCGTCCGCGCTTCGTCACCGGCGCTGGCGACACCAGTATCTTCCCGCGCCTGATCGCCATGCACCGCAAGGGGCGCCTGCGGATCATCGGCCAGGGACTGAACAAGGCGGACTTCACCAGCGTGCAGAACCTCAACGACGCCCTGTTCGCCAGCCTGATGGCGGACGACGCGGCGCTCGGCCAGGCCTACAACATCAGCAACGGCCAGCCGCTGCCGCTATGGGACGTGGTCAACTACGTGATGCGCCGCCTGGAGCTGTCGCCGGTGACGCAGCACGTGCCTTATCCGTTGGCCTATACGCTGGCGCTGCTCAACGAAGGCGTGTGCAAGGTACTGCCGGGGCGCCCCGAGCCGACGATGAACCGCCTCAGCATGGCGGTGCTGGCCAAGGACTTCTCCCTGGATATCTCCCGCGCCCGCCAGTACCTCGACTATGACCCGCAAGCCAGCCTGTGGGATGCGCTGGATGAGTTCTGCGACTGGTGGAAGCTGCGCGGTGTTTGAGCGCGTTTCGTAGGAGCGGAGCTTGTCCGCAAATGGGCCCGGCGCGCGCCGATGTTCGCGGAGAAGCTCCGCTCCTAGGAGAGCACTCCTCGCCTAGCGCGGTAC
Organism: Pseudomonas sp. PSE14; assembly: GCF_029203285.1. NCBI lineage: Bacteria > Pseudomonadati > Pseudomonadota > Gammaproteobacteria > Pseudomonadales > Pseudomonadaceae > Pseudomonas > Pseudomonas sp. PSE14. Next base: position 4,884,301 of record NZ_CP115669.1, on the reverse strand, counting down.
ACGAGCACCGCCCCGCAACGGACCTGAATACTGGCGCTCACCGGCCTGCGTCGGCCGGAAGCTCGGCTCCTGCACTACGCGGGGTAGCGTCACGCCGCTCAGTTCGCCGAGCCGCAGGCCCAACAGGCGGGTTTCTTCCCGGTCGGAGCCGGCGCAGGCGTGCAGCATCCGACCGATGGCGTCGCTCTGCTGGAAGTGGATATCCAACCCCTGTTCGGCGCGCAGCCGGCGGCGCAGTTCGCGCATGCAGTCCAGGATGGCCTTGTTGAATTCGATCACCCGACGTCCTCCCCCATGAAAGGCACCCGGACGGCGCCCAGTGTCTGGGGCGGGAGCAAGCGCCATGCCACGCTGTCGCAAGGCCAATAACGCTGGGCCGCGGGGGAACTGCACCGCCCATTGCGGGGTCTTCTGTGCGCCGACCCGGTGCGTCGCGCTCCGTGATGGCACGCTGCTCATGCCTGTGCCTGAACGGATATACTGCGCGTTGCGCAGGCAACACGCCGCTTTATCCCCACAGGTTCACTCCATGCGTAACGACCAGTTCGACGAATTCGATGATGTGCCCAGTCTCTCCACCGACGCCTCCGACCGCGACGAGTTCGGTCATCACCCGCGCCGTGTGTTCGAGCCCAACGGTCGTCCGCTGCCCCAGCCGGCGAAGCGCGGCGGCAGCACCGGGGCACTGTGGGCGCTGGTCGCCGCCATGGCCATCGCCCTGGGCGGCGTGGCCTGGTGGAGCCACCAACAGCTGCTGCTGATGGAGCAGCAACTGATCGCAACGCAGGAGAGCTTCGCCAAGATCAGCGAAGAGGCCGCCGGTCGCCTGGATGACATCCGCGGCAAGTTCGTCGCCAATGAGTCCAACGGCACCAGCGACCGCGAGGCGCTGAAGCTGCAGGTCAAGCAACTGCAAGGCCGCCTGGCCGAGCAGGCCAAGGCGCAGCAGGCCTCGCTGTCGGAGTTCGACGGCGCCCAGGGCAAGCGCCTGGCGCAGCTCAATGCTGACTTCAAGGCCCAGCAGGACAGCGCCGCGCAACTGATCGCCCAGCTCGACAGCAAGCTCAAGGCGCTCTCCGACGAGCAGGCCAAGTACAAGAGCGTACAGGCCGACCTTGCCGCGGCCAGCCAGCAGATCCAGGGGCTCAACACCGAGATCGCCAACCTGAAGAAGCAAGGCAACCAGAGCCAGGCGATCAAGAGCATCCAGGACGACCTGCTGGTGCTGCGTTCCGAGGTCGATGGCCGCCAGGGCCAGGCCAGCAACGACACCAAGGAGTTCGATGTCTTCCGCATCCAGGTGATGCGCAACATCAACACCCTGCAGCAGCAGGTGCAGAACCTCCAGCAGCAGCTCAGCACGCGCTGACCTTCGGCGCTCGCGCAACCGCACAGGCCCTCGCTCCTACGGAGCGGGGGCTTTTCGTTTGTGCGATCCCTCCTTGTGGGTACTGACCGCAAGTCTTGCCGCAGATCAGTTTTCGACAGGGGGACGAGGCGAATAATGCCTGGCAAATGAGAGTCATTCCGATTCTTCCTGTCAGGCACTTTTGCCCGGAGGCATCCCATGCAACCTGTTCAAGCGCATCGCCGCTACCGCATCACGGGATACCGTCCCGGAATCGGCGCGGCTTTCCGCCAGCGTCTGTTCGCCATGGGGCTGTTGCCGGGCGCCGAGCTGCACGTGCGCCGCGTGGCGCCGCTGGGCGATCCGGTGCAGGTGGATACCCGCCAGTGCAGCCTGGTGCTGCGCCGCCGCGACCTGGCCTTTCTCGACCTCGCCCCGCAGGATTGAGCCCCCATGGATGAACTGCGCATCGGCCTGATCGGCAACCCCAATGCGGGCAAGACCACCCTGTTCAACCAGCTCACCGGCACCCGCCAGCGGGTCGGCAACTGGGCCGGCGTCACCGTGGAACGCAAGGAGGGCAGCTTCCGCACCGTGCGGCACAACGTGCGCCTGGTAGACCTGCCCGGCACCTACTCGCTGACCACGCTGTCCACCCAAGCCTCGCTGGACGAGCAGATCGCCCGGCGCTGCATCGTCGATGGCGAGGTGGACGTGCTGGTCAACGTGGTGGACGCCACCAACCTGGAACGCAACCTTTACCTCACCGTGCAGCTGCGCGAGATGGGACTGCCCTGCGTGGTCGCGTTGAACATGCTCGACATCGCCCGCAGCCAGGGCCTGAACATCGACCGCGAGGCACTTGCGCGGGAGCTGGGTTGCCCAGTGGTGCCACTGGTCTCGACCCGTGGCGAAGGCATTGACGAGCTCAAGCAGGCTATCGATGCCGTGACTGCGCAGCCACCGCTGCAGGTGCCGTATCCCGCCGCGCTGCGCAACGCCGTCACCCAACTGCTGCCCGCCGATGCGCCGCCAACGCTGGCCTGGATGGCACTGCTGGCGCTGGAGGGCGACCTGCACAGCGCCCGCCAGCTCAAGCTCGACCCGGCGAGCCTGTTGGCCGCGCGTGACGCAATCCGCTGCGCCTGCGGCGAAGACCCGGAACTGCTGCTGGTGGATGCACGCTACCGGCTGATCGGCGAACTCTGCGAGCGTGCCAGCAACCATCGACAGGCCGCCCCACATCGCCTGACCCAGGCGCTGGACCGCGTCGCGCTGAACCGCTGGCTGGGCATCCCGGTGTTCCTGTTCGTGATGTACCTGATGTTCTTCTTCGCCATTACCCTGGGCGGTGCGCTGCAGCCGATCTTCGACCAGGGCTCCTCGGCGCTGTTCATCGATGGCATCCAGTGGCTGGGCGCCCGCAGCGGCGCGCCGGACTGGCTCACCGCGCTGCTGGCCCAGGGGCTGGGCGGCGGCATCAACGCGGTGCTGCCGCTGATCCCGCAGATCGGCCTGATGTACCTGTTCCTCGCCCTGCTCGAAGACTCCGGCTACATGGCCCGCGCGGCCTTTGTCATGGACCGCCTGATGCAGGCCCTCGGCCTGCCGGGCAAATCCTTCGTGCCGCTGATTGTCGGCTTCGGCTGCAATGTGCCGTCGATCATGGGCACCCGCACCCTGGACAACCCGCGCGAGCGCCTGATGACCTCGATGATGGCCCCGTTCATGTCCTGCGGTGCGCGGCTGGCGATCTTCGCCGTGTTCGCCGCGGCCTTCTTCGGCCAGAACGGCGCGCTGGCGATCTTCTCGCTGTATCTGCTGGGCATCGTCGTGGCGGTACTCACCGGCCTGCTGCTCAAGCACACGCTGATGCGCGGCGAAGCCTCGCCCTTCGTCATGGAACTGCCGCTGTACCACGTGCCGCACCTGCGCAGCCTGCTGCTGCAGACCTGGATGCGCCTGCGCGCCTTCGTGATCCGTGCCGGCACCGTGATCATCCTGGTCAGCCTGGTGATCGGCGGGCTCAACAGCGTCACCCTCGACGGCCGCCCGGTGCAGGGCGACATCGCCGACTCGGCGCTCTCCAGCCTCAGCCACCAGGTCACGCCGCTGCTCAAACCCATGGGCGTGCACGAGGACAACTGGCAGGCCACTGTCGGCCTGGTGACCGGCGCGCTGGCCAAGGAAGTGGTGGTCGGCACGCTGAACACCCTGTACACCGCCGAACACATCCAGGGCGAGGCCTTCGATGCCGATGCGTACGATCTCTGGGGCCAACTGAAACAGGCCGGCGCGGATACGCTGGATGGCCTGCGCGATGCCTTCAGCCTCAGCGTGCTGGCCAACCCGGTGGCCGCGAGCATGGCCGACGGCGAGATGGAGGAGGGCTCCATGGGCACCTTCGCCGCCAAGTTCGGCAGCCCGCTGGCCGCCTACAGCTACCTGGTGTTCGTGCTGCTCTACGTGCCCTGCGTGGCGACCCTTGGCGCGCTGACCCGCGAAAGCGGCCGCGGCTGGATGACCTTCGCTGTGCTCTGGGGGCTGAACGTCGCGTATTCGCTGGCAACCCTCTGCTATCAGGTATTCAGCTTCGCCGAGCATCCGCAGTACAGCGCCGTGACGATCGGCGTGGTGCTGGTGTTCAACCTGGTGCTGTTCCTGATCCTGCGCTGGGTCGGTCGGCGCGGCCTGGAGCTGGACGGCGAGCGCGAATTGCACGCTGCACCGGCGGGGAGCTGCCACTGATGGCCACGGCAATCGCGGTGCGTAACCTGCTGGGTGAGATGGGCGAGGCGGATGCGCCGGCCCTGGCCCAGCGCCTCGGGGCCTCGAAGGCCCTGCTCGAAGCGCTGCTGGAGCGGCTGCTGGCGATGGGCGTGGTGGAAAAAGTTGCGCCGGAGTCGGCGGCCTGCGGGAGCTGCAAGGGTTGCGCGGAGGCGGCGCGGTGCGCGACGACGGAGTATCGGTTGGCCAGCCACAACGCTGCAGCCCCTTTACGCTGGATGACTTCGTGATCCCATCCTGCGACGAGCTCCGACACAGAACCTGACGCGCTTTTGTAGGAGCGAGCTTGCTCGCGAACCTCTCGGCACCGGGGTAGGGGGTGTTCGCGAGCAAGCTCGCTCCTACAGGTCATGCCCGCCTTTTGGCTCGCGGAAAGAAAAAGGGCGCCTTCAATCGAAGGCGCCCTTTTTACTGGCGCTGGAGCCCGCCGTTACAGGCGCGGGTAATCCAGATAGCCGACCGGGCCCTTGGCGTAGAAAGTTTCCGGGTGCGGCTCGTTCCAGGCGGCGTCTTTCTGCAGACGGGTCACCAGGTCCGGGTTGGCGATGAAGGGTACGCCGAAGGCAACCGCGTCAGCCTTGCCGCTCTCCAGCCACTGGGTGGCGGTTTCCTTGGTGAAGCGTTCGTTGGCGATGTACACGCCGCCGAAGATTTCCTTCAGCTTCGGGCCGATGCTGTCCTCGGCGGCCTTCTCGCGGGTGCAGATGAACGCCACGCCCCGCTTGCCCAGCTCGCGGGCCACGTAGCCGAAGGTGCCCAGCGGGTCGGCGTCGCCCATGTCGTGGATGTCCATGCGCGGTGACAGGTGCACGCCGACGCGGCCGGCGCCCCATACCTCGATGGCGGCGTCGGTGACTTCCAGCAGCAGGCGCGCGCGATTCTCGATGGAGCCGCCGTACTGGTCGGTGCGCTGGTTGGTGCTGCTCTGCAGGAACTGGTCGAGCAGGTAGCCATTGGCGCCGTGGATTTCCACGCCATCGAAACCGGCGGCCTTGGCGTTCTCGGCACCGATGCGGTAGGCCTCGACGATATCGGCGATCTCTTCGGTTTCCAGGGCGCGCGGGGTGACGAATTCCTTGAGCGGGCGCACCAGGCTGACGTGGCCGGCCGGCTTGAGCGCACTCGGCGCCACCGGGGTTTCACCGTTCAGGTACAGCGGGTCGGAGATGCGGCCCACGTGCCACAGCTGCAGCATGATGCGCCCGCCATTGGCGTGTACGGCCTTGGTGATGTTGCTCCAGCCACGCACCTGGTCGTCCGACCAGATGCCGGGAGTGTCGGGATAGCCCACGCCCATCGGAGTCACCGAGGTGGCCTCGCTGAGGATCAGGCCGGCGTCGGCGCGCTGGGTGTAGTACTCGGCCATCAGCGCGTTGGGCACGCGGCCTTCGTCGGCGCGGCAGCGGGTCAGCGGGGCCATGACGATGCGGTTGGGCAGTTCCAGGTCACCGATGACGATAGGGTCGAAAAGCGTGGTCATTGTGTTACTCCGGGGCGTGAGGGTGGAGGATCAATCGAGGACGGTTTGGGTCTGGTTGGGCTTGCCGCTGAACGCGATCATCACGGCGATCAGCGCGAGTACGGCGATTGCGGCGCCGGCCAGGGGCACGCGGGTCAGGCCCAGGCCGTGGTCGATGACGCTGCCGCCGACCCAGGCGCCGATGGCGTTGCCGACGTTGAAGGCGCCGATGTTCAGGGTGGCGACCAGGTTCGGCGCGGCTCCGCCAACGCGGACCACGTTGACCTGCAGGGCGGGTACCGCGGCGAAGGCGGCGGCGGCCCAGATGAACAGGGTGATCTCGGCGGGGATCAGCGAAGCGCTGGTCCAGCTCAGCACGGTGGAGACGATCGCCATGGTGGCGAACACGCCGGCCAGGGTGGTGCCCAGGCGCCAGTCGGCGAGACGGCCGCCAATGATGTTGCCCAGGGTCAGGCCGAGGCCGATCAGCACCAGGGTCCAGGTGATGCCGCGTGGGGAGACCTGGGTGACTTCACCCAGCAGCGGCGCGACGTAGGTGAACGGAGCGAAGACAGCCGCGGAGAACAGTACCGTGGTGGCCAGCGCCAGCCACAGCGGACCGTTGCGCAGCGCGGCGACTTCCTTGCGCATATCCACCGCTTCTTCGTCGTGCTTTTTCGGCAGCACGCGCCACAGGCCGATCAGCGCGACAACACCGATCAGGGTCACCGCCCAGAACGGCGAGCGCCAGCCGGCGACCTGGCCCAGTGCGGTGCCGGCCGGCACGCCGAGCACGTTGGCCAGGGTCAGGCCGGTGAACATCAGGGCCACGGCGGACGCCTTGCGGTTGGCCGGCACCAGGCTGGCGGCAACCACCGAGCCGATGCCGAAGAAGGCGCCGTGGCACAGTGCGGTGATGATCCGCGCCAGCATCAGCAGGCCGTAGTTGGCGGCCACCGCGCAGAGCAGGTTGCCGAGGATGAAGATGCCCATGAGCATCAGCAGCGCGGTCTTGCGCGGCAGGCGGGCGGTGAGCAGGGCCATGATCGGCGCGCCGATGGCGACGCTGAAGGCATAACCGCTGACCAGCCAGCCGGCGGCGGGAATGGTCACGGAGAGATCGCCCGCGACCTCGGGCAGCAAGCCCATGATCACGAATTCCGTGGTGCCGATGGCAAACGCGGACAAAGCGAGGACGAGAAGCGAAGTTGGCATGCGCCTGCTCCTGGAGAGTGGGTTGTGGTGTGGCTGGCAGTAGCCGGGTTACAGCGCTTCGCTCAGGTGGCGAACAAAGGCCTGGATGGTTTCTTCATTGCGTTTGAAGAAATTCCACTGGCCGACTTTTCGACTGGTCACCAGGCCCGCGCGCTGGAGGGTGGCCAGATGCGCGGAGACGGTGGATTGCGACAGACCGGTGCGCTGGTCGAACTTGCCGGCGCAGACGCCGATCTCGAAGGACTGGTGCTCCTGCTCGACGAAGTAGCGCTCCGGGTCCTTCAGCCAGCGCAGCATGTCACGCCGCACCGGGTGAGCCAGGGCCTTGAAGATTTCGTCGAGATCGATACCAGGATCGAGAGGGGGTTGTTCAGTCATGGGCACATCGGTATATCGCGTTGAGACGAACTATATATCGGTGAAAAACGATATGAATTCGTTTGAGGCGATAGTAATGATCGACACCCGTGATATTAGCCTTCGGCACCGTCGCCGGAGCGGACTCCGTTCGCGATGACTCCCACGCGCCGGGACAGGCGTAGGGCGTATAGCGTTCGACGTTATGCGCCGTTTGGCCATGGCAGAAGAAGCACGCCGGGCTGGGCCACGGAGCCGCGATGACGGGCACGCCGGGCTCGGCCATGGAGCCAATATCGCCCACGGCGTATCGGCGTACAACCGCGAACGGTTGTACGCCCTACGGTCGGGCATGAATCCGCGCTACTCTCTGCCCCATGAACTACCTCGCGCATCTCCATCTGGGCGGCGACCGGCCCGCCCAACTGCTCGGCAGCCTCTACGGCGACTTCGTCAAAGGCCCGCTCGCCGGCCAATGGCCTGCCGATATCGAGGCGGCCATCCGGGTGCATCGGCGCATCGACGCCTTCACCGACAGTCATCCTTTGATACAGATTGCCAAGACGCGCTTCCCGCAGGAGCGTCGGCGCATGGCGGGCGTGCTTCTCGACGTGTTCTTCGACCATTGCCTGGCCCGTGATTGGGGGCGCTTCTCCGAGGAGCCGCTGGAGCAGTTCACCCATCGGGTCTACGGTGTACTGGGCCGCACGCCCGGCTTGCCGGAGCGCCTGGCCCGCATTGCGCCGCGCATGGCCGCGCAGGACTGGCTGGGCAGTTATCGGCAGTTCGAGGTGCTGCAGGACGTGGTGTTCGGGATGTCCCGGCGCCTGTCGCGTCCGTCCCTGCTGGACGGCGCCTGGGACGAACTGGAGCGCTTGTACCTGCCGCTGAGCGCCGACTTCCGCGAGTTCTATCCGGAGCTGCAGTCCTACGTCAGGAGCCTGCCGGAATCGATGGACGGTCCGGCCTGACTTGATGTGCGTCAACCGCCTGGTGTGCCGGAGCGTGTGCAATAGACCCATCTGAAGGACGACGAGAGGAGCAGCAAGATGAAGTCGTTAATGGTCGCAACGGATTTGTCTGGCCGTTCGGAAAAGGCCCTGCACCGCGCGGCGGCACTCGCCAAGCGTTTCGCCTGTCCCTGGACCGTACTCTACGTCGTCGATGAGGACCAACCGGCCGCGCTGGTCGAGCAGGAGGCGACCCAGGTCAAGATGATGCTGGAGGCGCGTCTGGTCGAACTCACCGAGCTGGCCGGCAGCAGCCCGAAGCTGATGGTCGAGCGCGGCGATCCGAATCAGGAGATTCTCTCCGCAGCCAAGGGCCAGAACGTTGAGCTGCTGGTGATGGGCGCCCATCGCAAGAGTGTGCTGCGCGACATCTTCGTCGGCACCACGGTCGAGCGCGTGCTGCGCGCCGGCCAACTGCCGGTGCTGGTGGTCAACCAGCCGGCGAACGGCGAATACCGCGACCTGCTGCTGGCGCTGGATATTTCCCATGCCTCGGCCAACGCGGTGAATGTCGCGGGGACGCTGGGCCTGCTCGATGGTGCCGTGCGCCGTGGGGTCTACGCCTTCAGCCCGCTGGCCAAGGGCATGATGCAGTACTCCGGGGTCAGTGAGGAGCGGGTCGACGAGTTCGTCAGCACCGAGACGCGCCAGGCCGTGGATGAGCTGAAGACCTTCCTGCGCGAGGAGCGCCTGGACGATCGCATCGATGAACAACTGGTGGCCGTCGGGCTGCCGGGCAACGTGCTGCAGCGGATGGTCGACAAGCATCGGCCCGATCTGCTGGTCATGGGCACTCGGGGCATGGGCGGGATCAAGCGTGCCCTGATCGGCAGTGTTGCCGACTACGCTCTGCGCGAGCTGGATTGTGACATCCTGGTCGTGCCGCCGGAGACCGGCGGCTAGAGACTGTTTTCGGGCTTCACCGGGCGGCTCGAGGGTGCCGCCCGGCGCAGTTCGAAAGCCGTTTCGTCAGAGTGGGAACCCGCCGGCCGTAGGTTACGGCGGGCTCCACATCCCCACATCCCTTCCTGCTCTCAATCCGCTTGAATCAGGCCGCGATGGCCGGTTCTTCCTGCACGTCGCAAACCACTGCGTGGATCGCGTTGCGCGCCTGTTGCGCCAGAAGATTGCGATCCTGGTGGGCGCTGGACAGTGCCGGCAGCAGGTGGATTTCCACCACGCCCCGATCATTACCGAACAGCCGCCGCAGGTGGCTGACCAGATCATCATCGCCGATGAAGGGGGCGAGTTCGCACGCCTGGCCGTTGCGCCGGTAGCGCAGCGCCACCGGTTGCACCGGCACGCCGGCTTCTATGGCGCTGGCCATCAGGCGGCCGTGGAAGGTGCGCAGGCCCTGGCCATCGGTGGTGGTGCCTTCCGGGAAGACCAGCAGCGAACGACCGCGCGCGAGCTGGGTGGCCAGTTGCGCATTGACCATCCGGGCATCGCCCGAGCCGCGGCGGATGAACAGGGTGCCGGCTTTTTCCGCCAGCCAGCCGGCCACCGGCCACTGGCGCACTTCCGCCTTGGACAGGAAGGTCAGCGGCAACAGTGCGCCGAGCAGCGGGATATCGACCCAGGACACATGGTTGGAGACCCACAGCATCGGCTGGCTGGGCAGCTCGCCGTGCACCTTGACCTCGAAGGGCAGGGCGGCGGTGAGGCGTGCCAGGAACCAGCGGGTCAGGCGCTGGCGCAAGGGCATCCAGTCGCGGCCGGGCAGGCGTTCCAGCAGGGTGACGAAGCAGGCCAGCGCCATGCCCAGCGTCAGCACCAGCAGGAGGCGGGCGACGCGCAGCCAGGCGCGCAGGCTGCGCATCACACCGCCGCCTTGAAGTGGCGGGCGTAGCGTGGGCAGAGCTCGTCGCGCTTGAGCAGGATGAACACGTCGGCGACGCCGAAGTCCGGGTCCCAGCAGGGCTCGCCGCAGATCTTCGCGCCCAGGCGCATGTAGGCCTTGAGCAGCGGCGGCAGTTCGGCGGTGAGGTTGTCCGGCACTTCCATGGGCGGCAGCGGGGTCTTGGGCTCGGCGCGCAGGTTCTGTTGGCACAGGTAACGGTCGCGCAGGCGTTGCATCACCGCGCGGGCCTGGATGCCGCCGTCGCGCATGGGGATGCTGGCGCAGCCCATCAGGTAGCGGTAGCCGCCCTCATTGAGCACTTCGGCCAGTTCGCTCCACAGCACGGCGATGGTGCCGCCGTTGCGGTAGTCGGGGTCGACGCAGGTGCGGCCGATTTCCAGCACCGGGCCCTGCAGGTCGTCCAGGCCGTCGAGAGCGAACTCTTCCTCGCTGTAGAAGCGGCCCAGACGCTGGGCGGCGCAGTGGTCGAGCAGGCGGGTGGTGGCCACCAGCGCGCCGGTGTTCAGGTCGCGCACGCCGATGTGGGCGCAGTGACGGTCGTAGTCGTCCATGTCCAGGCCTTGGTCCGCGCCCTTGAGCTGGGCATCGAACTCGCTGCTGAACACGCGGTAACGCAGGGCCTGGGCTTCGCGCAGGGCGCGGGCGCCGCGCAGACGCACGGCCTTGAGACGGCGTTCTGCCGGGGTGTCACAGGAGAGGGCGATCTGACTCATGCGAGTGCCTCCGTGAACCGGCCATGCGGGTTGCGGCCGGTCGGCTTTGTTGTGCAAGCTCAGGCTAGGAATGAGCGGTGTCACCCCCATGACGGTGCGGTGATGCTTGTATGACAACGACGAAAGCCCTGGAGAAGGAGCGCCACGATGCCCTGGAAATGCCTGCTCGGCCCGCAGGATCGACTGCCCGCCGGAGTCCCCCTGGACGACTGGTACGCCGAGTTGCTCGAACGCGCCGGCGCCGTCGGCAGCTTCGAACTGGCAGTGCTCGGCGGACGCCTGGCGGCCACCCCGGGGCTGGCCTTTCTCGCCGGTTACCAGGCGGCCTTGCGCGCCCTGTGGCCGGCGGCGCCGCTGAGCCTGGGCGCGCTGTGCGTGACCGAGAAGAAGAGCGTGCGCCCGGCGGACCTGCAGACCCGCCTGGAGGGCCTGGTGCTGCATGGCCAGAAAGACTTCGCCACCGCCGCCGACCGCGCAGCCTGGTGGCTGGTGGCGGCGCGCGATGAGGACGAAGGCGAGGCCCCGCGCTTGGCGATGGCCGTGGTGCAGGCCGGCGCGCCCGGCGCGACGCTTGAACCGTTGCCGGCCTTGCCGTTGCTGCCGGACATCCCCCATGCCCGCCTGCTGCTCGATGGCGCCCATTGTGAGCGCCTGCCCGGGGATGGCTGGGAGACTTACAGCAAACCCTTCCGCACCCTGGAAGACACCCATGTGCTGGCGGCCCTCTGCGCCTGGCTCTACGGCCTGGCCAACGAACTGCACTGGCCGGCGGAGCTGACGCTGCGACTGGTCGGCGTACTGGCCGGTTGCGCGGAGGTGAGCCGGCAACCGGCCGGCCAGGCGGAAACCCATCTGTTGCTGGCCGGGGTGTTCAGCCAGTTCGAGGGGCTGTCCGCGGCACTGGATGCCGCGTTCGCCACGGCCGATCCGGCGCTGGCGGCAGTCTGGCAGCGCGACCGTGGCGTCCTGGCGATCGCCGGCGTGGCACGGGCCAAGCGCCTGGAAAAGGCGAGGGCGGTGTTGGGGCTTGATCCAGGTCAGTGAGTACCGGGGGCGGGCTGGTTAGCCTTTGCGGCCGTTTCTGAGGTTGTACCCAGAAATTTCCGCACGGCTACCCACTGTTTTCCGCCCACTACTCTCGACAGGAAATCCCCCCATGCGACGCGAACCCATCGTGCTGTTCGACGACGGCAAACACCAGTGCCTGTGTTTCGACGATCTGGTGAGCGGCGATGGGGTGCAGTCCAACCAATTCCTGATCGTCGACCATGGCAAGCGCCTGTTGCTCGATCCGGGCGGCGACCTTACTTACACCCCGCTGTCGCTGGAGCTGTCCAAGCTGTTCCCGTTGCAGGAACTGGACTACATCTTCGCCTCGCACCAGGACCCGGACATCATCGCCGCGCTCGACAAGTGGCTGCTGCACACCCGTGCCCAGGTCATCTGCTCCAAGCTCTGGGCACGCTTCCTGCCGCACCTGACGGCCAACTACCTGGCGGTCAGCCACGGCATCTCCACCTATGACCGGGTCATCCCGTTGCCCGACCGTGGTGAGTCCGTGCAACTGGGGCGTTGCCAGCTGAAGATGATCCCCGCGCACTTCCTGCATTCGGTGGGCAACTTCCAGGTTTATGACCCGGTGAGCAAGATCCTCTTCTCCGGCGACATGGGCGCCTCCCTGGTGGACGACGCCAGCCCCGTGCAGGACTTTGCCGCGCACCTGCCGCACATGGAAGGCTTCCACCGCCGCTACATGGCCTCCAACAAGGTCGCCCGGCTCTGGGCTTCGATGGTGCGCGGCATGGACGTCGAGATGATCGTGCCGCAGCACGGCCGGCCCTTCGTCGGCAAGGCCATGATCAGCGCCTTCCTCTACTGGATCGAAAACCTGCAGTGCGGCATGGACCTGCTGGGGCCGGAGGACTATCAGGTACCGCGCTGAGAGCCGCAGTTCTGCCAACGCGCAGCAGATCGCGAGAGTCGCTGACCGATTGCGCCAATCGTCCTTGAAGTAGGCACGATCGGCGCTTAATCCGTCATCTTCGCCGTGCTAGGGTGCGGGCCGACCCGATAACAAGAGGCCCCCTGATGCCCACCTTCCCGCGCTTTCCCTCGCGCAGGCCGCTGCTGCGTGCCCTGGCGCTCGCCAGTTGCCTGCTCGGTGGCCACGCCTTTGGCAGCGACACCTGGCCCGAGGCCGACTGGCCCCACGGCACCACGCCCAGCGGTGCCGCCGTCCAGGCCTTCGAAAGTTACGCCTTCCCCACCCGCAACAACACAACCCGCAAGGGCGTGCGCACCGACGCCGTGGTGGTGATCCGCGACGGCCAACTGATCTACGAACGCTACGCCGGCCCGACCCGCGCGCAGACGCCGCACCTGGCCTGGTCGATGAGCAAGAGCGTGATGGCCAGCGTGCTCGGCGTGGCCTTCGGCGAGGGCCGTTTCCAGCTCGACGACCCGGTGGCGAGCCACTACGCGCCGTTCGCCGCGCACCGCGATATCCACATGCGCCACCTGCTCAACTGGGCCTCGGGCCTGGCCTGGCAGGAGGACTACGAATATGCCCCGGTGCGCTCCTCGGTGGTGGCGATGCTCTACACCCGTGGCCGCGATGACATGGCGAAATTCGCCGCGGACTTCCCGCTCGATGCGATTCCGGGGCAGCGCTTCCGCTATTCCAGCGGCGACAGCAACGTGCTCTCGGCGACCCTCAAGCAGATGGTCGGCCCGCAAGCCTATGCGGACTATCCCTGGACCGCACTGTTCCAGCCCCTGGGCATCCAGTCGGCGGTGTGGGAACGCGACGCCAGCGGCACCTTCGTGGGCTCCTCCTACGCCTACATGACCGCCCGCGACATGGCCCGCATCGGCCTGCTGATGCAACGCGGCGGTCGCTGGAAGGACCGCCAGCTGTTGCCGCAGGCCTGGCTGCAGTTCGTCCTTGCGCCATTCCCCAACTACAAACCGCAGGCGGAAAAACCCGGCGAAGCGGTGCCCGGCGGCCAGTGGTGGCTGAACCGCGCGGTGGCCGGCGCTCCCGCGCCCTGGCCGAGCGCACCGGAAGACACCTTCGCCGCCCTCGGTCACTGGGGCCAGGCGCTCTACGTGATCCCGGAGGAGAAACTGGTGATCGTGCGCTACGCCGACGACCGCGACGGCAGCTACCAGCATGACGCCTTCCTCAAGCTCGCCCAGGCGGCCTTCGCCCACGGGGAGGTGCAGCCATGATCCGTCGTCATCCGGTCCTCACCGCGCTGGTCCTGCTGGTGCTCATGCTCGCCGCCACGGCCTGGCAGAACCGCGTCCACCTCGCCGCCTTCCCCGGCATCATCGGCGCCTACACCGCCAAGGAGTACTGCTCCTGCCGGTACGTTATGGGGAACTCGGCGGACTATTGCCGGGCCTATACGAAGCAGTACGTGCCGACCAGCGGATTCTTCGACGACGAAGCGCGCAAGCGGGTGACCGCCCGCGGCCTCGGCAGTACCCAGACAGCCGCCTGGCTCGGCGCGCGCGAAGGATGCCAGCTGATGCCCCAGGCAGATGAATTGCCCGATTCGGGCACCCACTGACGGGTACGTTCCACGGAGCGGGGGCGACCCGCTCTGGAGGAACGATGTCTTCTCTGAAATGCGCGCTGATGGGGGCGCTGCTGATCCTGGCCAGCCCCCTGGCACTGGCCGAGTGGCAACTGGACGGCGACACCTCGCGGATCAGCTTTGTCTCGGTCAAGCGCGGCAAGATGGCGGAGGTCCAGCGCTTCGACCAGCTTTCCGGGCAGATCGACGACAAGGGCGCGGTGCGCCTCGTCGTGTCGCTGGCCTCCATCGACAGCGGCCTGGCGCTGCGCGACGAGCGCATGCGCAACTCCTTCTTCGAGGTCGAGCGCTACCCGGACGCAACCATCACCAGCCAGCTCGACCTGAGCCTCTACGATGACCTGCAGGTGGGCCAGTCGCGGCCGGAAACCATCGACTTCAACCTCGACCTGCACGGCCAGCAGCGCAGGTTGAAAGCCGAAGTGCTGGTCAGTCGGCCCAGCGAGGAGCGTATCGAGGTGACGACCCTGGAGCCGCTGGTGCTCAAGCTGATCGACTTCGATCTGGAGGAGAAGCTTGCGCCGCTCAAGGAGGTCGCCAACCTCCCGTCGATCACCCCGGAGGTGCCGGTGTTCGCGGTGCTGGGGTTCCGCCAGGTGATCAAGCAGGCGCCGTGATGGCTTTTGTAGGAGCAACTATCTTGTCCCGGCTGAATCTGTGCCAGGGCTTTCCCCCTCACCCCAGCCCTCTCCCTCAGGGAGAGGGAGCCAGATCGTGCCGGCTGACATAGTAGTTTCATCCTGCACTGGACGGTCCCCTCTCCCCCTGGGAGAGGGTTAGGGTGAGGGCCAACCCGAGCGCAGATGCATCTCGTAGGAGCGGACTCTGTCCGCGATCAGCATCGTGCCAAGCGGTTCGCGAGCAAGCTCGCTCCTACAGGAGCTCTTCGTAGGAGTGAGCTTGCTCACGAACCCATCCAATGCCGGTATTGCCGGCTGATCGCGGATACGGGAAGTGCAATCAGACCGGTGCGCTGACCGCGAAAGAGGGCGCCTGATGCTGTACCTGAAAGCCGAACCCGCAGCTGGCGGAGGTGGCGAGGATGAGTGCGAACAGCAGGGCGGTCTTCATGGCGATTCTCCTGCGTTTCAGGATCGGGCGACTTCCAGTCTACGCCCCATCGTCCGATGTGCGCCGAAGACCAGGAAACTGCCCGCCGCGAACAGCCAGGCGCTGACGCCGCCATACCCGAGCACCCAGGCGAAGCCCTGCACCAGCGCTGCCCGTGCGCCGACGGGATCGTCGCTGCCCAACTGGCCGCTGGCGATGCTGGCGGCCAGTTGCAGACGCTCGTCGCCTGCCTCGTCCGGCAGTCCCGCGGCGACGCCCCAGAGCAGGATCAGACCCATCACTGCGATGTTGATCGCCAGGGAAATCATCCGCGCGCTCATGTCGATGCCCGAGGCCATGCCGGCGCGGGCGGCGGGTACGGCGGCGGTGGAGGTGTTGGTCACCGTGGTGTTGGTCAGCCCCAGGCCGATGCCGGCGAGCACGCAGCCCGGCAGCAGCGTCAGCCAGCTCGCGTGGTCCACCGCGCTGCCCCAGAGCATCAGGAAGAAGCCGGCGCCGATCACGAACATCCCGCCCGGAATCACCCAGCCGGGCTGGAAGCGATGGGCCAGACGCTCGGCGATCGGCGGCACCACCAGCGTCGGCAGGGTATAGGACAGGAGCGACCAGCCGGCCTTCACGTCGTCGTAGCCGAGCACGCCGTGGTAGTAGACCGGCAGGTAGATCATCAACGGCCAGAAGCTCACGTTCATTCCCGCCGAGCCGAACATGGCGCCGGAGAAGGCGCGGATGCGCAGCACGGAGAAGTCGAACATCGGGTGCGCCACGCGGCGTTCGATGGCGATGAAGGCCACCAGGCAGGCGAAGCTGATCAACAGGATCGTCAGTGCGGCCGGGCTGGCGAAGCCCATGTCGGCACCCTGGATGATGTAGAAGACGGTGCCGAGCACGGCCAGCGACAGGGTCAGCATGCCGCCCAGGTCGAGCCTTTCGGCGTCCGGGTCGCGGGATTCCACCGCGCCGTACTGCGCCAGCGCCAGGGTGAGCAGGGCGAGTGGCCCGTGCACCAGGAACACCCACTGCCAACTGGCCAGGGCGACGATGGCGCTGCCGATGATCGGTCCGAAGCCCAGGCCGATGCCGAAGATCACGCCCCAGGCGGCGAAGGCGCGGACGCGCTCGGCCGGGTCGCTGAACTGGCTGGTCAGCACCGCCACCTGGCAGATCAGCATGACCCCGCCGGCGGCGCCCTGCAGGAAGCGCCCGGCGATCATGGCTGGCATGCTGGTTGCCAGCCCGCAGAGCAGCGAGGTGAGGCCGAACAGCGCCAGGCTGATGACGAACAGGCGCTTGCGGCCGAAGCGGTCGGCCAGGGTGCCGGCGGCCATCAGCACGCTGGTGACGGCGATGGTGTAGGCGTTCATCACCCATTGCAGGTCCTGGAAGTCGCCGTGCAGCACGCGCTCCAGCGCCGGCAGGCTGGCCGGCACGCTGGAGATTTCCAGGCCGAACATCATCGAGGACAGGCACACCGCCGCCAGGGCGATGAGGTTTCTGGGGTTGTGGTGGGCAGTCATGGGAGTGGGCTCCGTTTGGCGAGCCACCATTGTCGAAAAGAATGGGGTTCCCCATTGGCTCCATTTCGTCCCATCATTAGGTCTTCTCAGGATGCAAAAGGGCAGGGCGATGGATGACCGACTCGATGGCATCGCCACCTTCGTCCAGGTGGTGGATGCCGGCAGCTTCGCCCTCGCGGCGGAGCGGCTGAATCTCACGCGCTCCGCGGTGGGCAAGGCCATCGCCCGGCTGGAGGCGCGCCTGGGCGTGCGCCTGCTGCAGCGCACCACGCGCAGCCAGAACCTCACCGACGACGGCCAGGTGTTCTACGACAGCTGCGTACGCGCGCTGGCGGAGCTGGACGCCGCGCACACGGCGCTGGAGGGCGGCCGCAGGGAGCCGCGCGGGCGCTTGCGGGTCAGTGTGCCGATCTCCTTCGGCCACCTCTGCGTGGCGCCGCTGATGCTGGAGCTGGCGCGGCAGTATCCATCGCTGAAGATCGACCTGTCGTTCACCGACCGCCGCGTCGACCTAGTGGAAGAGGGCATCGACCTGGCCGTGCGCATCGGCCCGCTGAGCGACAGCGCCACACTTGCCGCACGCAAGCTGGGCGTGCAGTACACCGGCATTGGCGCCGCGCCGTCGTACATTGCCGAGCATGGCATGCCCGACCACCTGGACGATCTCGTCGGCCACGCGTCCATCAGCTATTCCGTCGCGGGCGTCACCTCGCCCTGGGACATGCGTGATGACGACGGCTATGCCAGGCGCATCGAGATGGACCCGCAGCTGAGCATGGACGACCTGCAGGCCATCACCGCCGCCGCCGTGGCCGGCTTTGGCCTGGCACGCCTGCCGACCTGGCTGCTGGCGCGGCACGTGAAGCGTGGCGAGCTGGTGGTGGTGAAGGGGCGCTGCCGGTTGCCGCCGCTGGACATCCATGCGGTGTGGCCCAAGACCCGCTACATGCCGTCGAAGATCCGCTGCGCCATCGATGCGCTGGTCGCGGGGATTCCCGCGCTGCTGGCCGACTGAACCATTGGCGCCGCCGCCTGCCCAATGGGCTCGCCGCTTGGCTGGTTTGCAAGCCGCCGCGCGGCCGCTATCGTTGGCCGTTGATCCGTCCGTTTCTCATGTAAGGGATTTCATGCGCTCGCTGTTCGCCTTCCTCCTCGCGGCCTGTTTCGCCGCTTCCGCCCAGGCCGCCTGGTACCTCGACTACGAGTCGTCGCGGCTGACCTTCGTCACCAGCAAGAACACCGACATCGCCGAGGTGAGCCGCTTCCTGGTGATGCACGGCAAGGTCGACGAGCAGGGGCAGGCCGAGCTGCGCATCGAGATGGACTCGGTGAGCACCGGCATTCCGCTGCGCGACGAGCGGGTGCGCGAGAAGCTGTTCGAGACCGAGAAGTACCCGGATGCGCGGATCACCGCCCGCCTGGACCTGCGGCCGATCACCGATCTGGCCAGCGGCGTGCAGATGGAGATGCGCCTGCCGCTGCGTCTGGAGCTGCGTGGACAATCCAGGGACTACCGCACCGACGTGCTGATCACCCGCCTGGACGAGCACCGCTTCCAGGTGGTGACTCTCTCGCCGCTGGTGGTCAATGCCGCTGACTTCGGCCTGGCGCCGGGCGTGGCCCAGCTGCGCAAACTGGCCGGGCTGAAAAGCATCGGCCTGTCGGTGCCGGTGGGCGCCGTGCTGATCTTCGCCTCGCGGTGAGCGGCCCGATCTTTCCCTGGCGAAGCGGCAATCGCTTCGCCCTGCTCTGTGATGGAGAGTGCTTCTTTCCGCGCATGTTCGAGGCCATCGACGGCGCCGAGCGGCAAGTCGAATTGGAACTCTACCTGGTGGAGAGCGGCAGCTGCGCCGAGGCATTGCTGGACCACTTGCTGGCCGCCCGCGCGCGAGGTGTGCGGGTACGCTGCCTGTTCGACGCCTTCGGCAGCCTGAAGCTTTCCAACGCCTGGACGCGGCAGCTGGTGGAGGCTGGCGGCGAGCTGCGCCACTACAACCCGCTGAACTGGAAGGCCGGGTTGCGCAATCTTTACCGCGACCATCGCAAGCTGCTGCTGGTGGACGAGCGCATCGCCTATGTCGGAGGGACCGGTGCCACCGACGAGTTCTGGTCGGCGCGGGAAAACCGCAGCGACTGGCACGAGGTGATGGTGGAGATGACCGGCACCGTCGTCGCCGACTGGCAGCGCCTGTTCGAGCGCCAGTGGCACGCCACCTTTGGCGTGCGGGCGTGGAAGCCGCGCGAGGAAGTCCTGCTGACCCGCCTGCCGCCTCGACCCAGCGAAGGGGATGGCATGGCGCGGGTCGCATACGCCGACGCCAGCCAGCACCGTGACATCCTCCAGGCGCTGGTGCGCTCATTGCGTGGGGCGCGCCAGCGGGTGTGGCTGGCGACGCCGTACTTCCTGCCGACCTGGAAGGTCCGTCGCGCGCTGCGCAAGGCGGCCCAGCGCGGTGTCGATGTGCGCCTGTTGCTCACCGGGCGGCTCACCGACCATGCGCCGGTGCGCTATGCCGGCCAGCGCTACTACCCACGCTTGCTGCGCGCCGGCGTGCGGATATACGAGTACCAGCCACGCTTTCTTCATCTGAAGATGGTACTGGTCGACGATTGGGCCAGTGTCGGCTCCTGCAACTTCGATCATTGGAACCTTCGCTTCAATCTGGAGGCCAATGTAGAAGCGTTCGATCCACAGTTCACTGCGGCGGTCGCCGATTGTTTGCGCGCTGACTTCGAGCAGAGCCGCGAGATAGACCTCGGCAGCTGGCATGCCCGGCCCTGGTGGAAGCGCCTGCGTGAACGGCTATGGGGTTCCCTGGACCGGCTGGTGGTGACTTTTCTCGACCGCCGGCGCTGATCCGGTGGAGCGCCCGAACCGATTTTTCGAAGAGGAGAGCGGCGTTGAGTACGAGTCAGAAGGAACGCTTCATCGGCCTGGAGTGGCTGCGCTTCCTGTTGGGCCTCTACGTGGTGATCTACCACACCCTGCACAGCTACCCGACGGAGCAGAAATTCGCCGGTCTCGATGACCTGACCAGTCTGGGCTTCTTTGCCACCAGCACCTTCTTCGTGCTGTCGGGCTTTCTGCTCTGCCACGTCTATGTCAGTGACGGGCAACTGCGGGAGAGCCCGCGCAGCTTCTTCACCAAGCGGCTGTCCAACCTCTATCCGCTGCACATCTTTTCGATCCTGTTGACCATCGCCGTGCTGCTGGTAGTCAGCGGCCTGGGCATAGGCCCGGACCTGGACCAGGCCACGCCGCGCTTCGTCATCTATGACACCAACGAGGTCATCGGGCGCCTGCAGCCGCAGCTGTTCCATCACTGGATGAGCGACCGCGAGCTGCTGTTCAACAGCATCCTGCAACTCACCATGATGCAGGCGTGGAATCCGTACTACCTGACCTTCAACGCGCCGCTCTGGTCGCTGTCGACGCTGTTCTTCTTCTACCTCTGCTTCCCCTATGTCGCGCCGCGGCTGGCGCGGGTGCGGCACAAGTGGCGCCTGCTGGTCATCCTCTGGCTGCTGTACCTGGTGCCGCCGTTGCTGGTGGTGGCCAGCCAGGAATACGGCATGCCCTGGACCGGCCTGCTGCACCGCAATCCGCTGCTGCGCCTGCCGGAGTTCCTCGGTGGCATCCTCGCCTATGGACTGTTCCGCCAGTACAAGGATGCCGGTCACACGCCGGGTCGCGGGCTGGCGCTATCCATGGGGGCGTTCGTGCTGGTGAATTTCCTGGTGGCGGACTACCTCTACACCCACGGCGCCAAGTTCTGGTACTTCCTGCTGCACAACGGCCTGCTGCTGCCGGCGCAGTTGATGCTGGTGTACCTCAGTGCGTTGCCGCGCGATCCGCGCAGCAGCTTGATCCGGCGCTGGTCGCCGCGCCTGGGGGCGGCGTCGCTGTCGCTGTTCGCCTTGCATGTGCCGTTGTTCACCCTGTTCTCGCGGACCGAGAAGCTGATCCGCGCACCGGGGGATTGCCTGGCCGACTGGGCCTTCTGCGTCGACGAGGCGACCCGCCAGCCGCTGTCGTTGTGGCTATACCCGCTGTTCCTGCTGTTCATGGTGACCAGCTGCGTGCTGGTGCAGGAGCGCTGCGTGGTGCCGGTGCGCAAGTGGCTGGTGCGGCATCTGCTGCCGGCGCCGCCATCGCGGTCGAGGGCGGTGACGGAGAGCTGAGCCCTGGAGTCAGCCTGCGGGGTTCGCGGACAAGGGCCGGCTATCGGTGCGCACGGTGCAGGAACGTAGGGCGTACAACCGTTCGCGGTTGTACGCCGATACGCCGTGTATCTTGTCGGCGCCATGGTCAGGCTCGGAGCGCCCTGGGCTGCGACTCCGAGATCAGCATCGGAGCGTGCCTCCAGTACGGTCAAGCGGCGTATAACGTCGAACGTTATCCGCCCTACGGTTCGGCCTGGGCGTGAGCGGCTCTTGTAGGAGCGGATTCATCCGCGATCAAGGCCGCGTCTGGGCATCCGGTTCAGCCCACCTGCGCCTGCCAGTCATTGAGGTTGTAGTAGTTGGTCACCCGCGCGACCTTGCCGTCGCGAATCTCGAAGAAGGCGCCGGCCGGCAGCACGTAGGTCTGCCCGTTGGCCGGCGGCAGGCCCTCGTCGGTGCTCAGGTATTCACCATGCACGACGAACTCCGCTGCGCCGCGCGTGCCATCCTCGCTGGCCATCACCACGATGTCCGCCAGGCGTTCGCGATAGCAGCGGTTCATGTGCTCCATGAAGCGCGCGAAGGCCTCCTTGCCATGCTGGCGCTCGCCCTGGTTGATGTCGTGTACCACCTCGTCGTGCAGCAGGCTGAGGAAGGCGGGCATGTCGCCGGCGTTGAAGGCGGCGTAGTAGGCACTGATCAGGGCCTTGGCGTGCATGGGTATGCTCCTGTCGCGGGTAGGGCTTAAGGTGAGCTCGCCGGCCATGATAGGTTGACCCGTCGGCCATCACTTTGCCGTTTGCGGCATCCAGCGGACGAAAACGACCATGCCCACGGACATCCGCCTGCTCACCGGCAGCGCCATCCGCCCGTTCATCGATGACCTGGCGCGCCTGCGGATCACCGTGTTCCGCGAATATCCCTATCTCTACGACGGCAGCCCGGAGTACGAGGCGAACTACCTCGATACCTACGTGCGCTCGCCCTGGAGCCTGTGCGTGCTGGTACTCGACGGGAAACAGGTCGTCGGCGCTTCCACCGGCCTGCCGCTTGCGGATGAGACCGAAGAGTTCCAGCGGCCCTTCCTCGAACAGGGCTGGAACCCCGAGCACATCTTCTACTTCGGCGAGTCGGTGCTGTTACCGGCGTACCGCAATACCGGCCTGGGCCTGCGCTTCTTCGAGGAACGCGAGCGCTATGCACGCGGGCTGCAGCGTTTCGACTGGTGTGCCTTCTGCGCGGTGCAGCGGCCACAGGACCACCCGGAGCGCCCCGCCGGCTACCGGACGCTGGATGAATTCTGGCGGCGCCGGGGCTTCAGCCCCCGTCCGGAATTGCACACCGAGTACCACTGGCGCGACGTGGGCGAGCCGTGCGAGAGCGCCAAGCCCATGTCCTTCTGGCTCAAGGAGCTGACCTGATGATCCGCGTTGCCGCCTGCCAGTATGCCATCGAGTTGCACGAACACTGGGAGGCCTACGCGCAGCACCTCGAAGACCTGTGCGCCGAGGCGGCGGAGCAGGGCGCGCGTCTGCTGGTGCTGCCCGAATATGCCGGGCTG
Source organism: Pseudomonas sp. PSE14 (assembly GCF_029203285.1). Classification (NCBI taxonomy): domain Bacteria; kingdom Pseudomonadati; phylum Pseudomonadota; class Gammaproteobacteria; order Pseudomonadales; family Pseudomonadaceae; genus Pseudomonas; species Pseudomonas sp. PSE14. Next base: position 4,861,636 of record NZ_CP115669.1, on the reverse strand, counting down.
GTGTTGAGCGGCCTGTTGCCCGAGGCGCAGCGCAGCGACCTGCACGGCTCCATCGCCGGTCTGCAATCGTGGTTACCGAAATGGCTGGCGCTGTGCGAATCCATCGCCCGGCGGCTGAATCTCTACCTGGTGCCCGGCTCCGCGCCGGTGCTGGACGATGACGGCCTGTATCGCAACCGCGCCTGGCTATTTGGCCCGCAGGGCCTGCTCGGCGCCCAGGACAAGCTGCTGATGACGCGCTTCGAGCGTGAGCAGTGGAACATCGTCGGCGGCGAAGGCCTGCGCGTGTTCGAAACCGAGTTCGGTCGGCTGGGCATCCTCATCTGCTACGACAACGAATTCCCGCTGCTGGCGCGCACCCTCGCCGAGCAGGAGGTCGACCTGATCCTCGCGCCCAGTTGCACGGATACCGAGGCTGGCTATCACCGCGTGCGCATCGGCGCCCAGGCCCGTGCGCTGGAGAACCAGATCGCCGTGCTGCACTCGCCGACCGTGGGGCTTGCGCCCTGGTCGCCGGCGCTGGACGAAAACGTCGGCCGCGCGGGGCTCTACGTGCCGCCGGACTACGGCATGCCCGCCGATGGCGTGCTGGCGCTGAGCGAAGAACTGATGCCGGCAACCAGCCGCTGGCTGCTGCACGACCTGGACCTGGACGAAGTCCGCCGCGTGCGCCGCGAAGGTCAGGTGTTCACCCGCCGCGACTGGCCGGAGCAGTTCACGCCGGGGCGCCTCAAGGTGTTGGATCAGTAACCGGCTTCGCGTTGGTGGCGGATGGCGAGGACCACCAGGGTTTCGCCATCGATGCGGTATCTAGCCAGGTAGCCGCTGTCGCCGAAGTCGATGGGCCATTCTCGATAAACCACGGGCAGGTCATCGATCAGCCGCCCCATCTGCGGATGCGCCCCCAGTGCCTGGGTGGCCTGGAGGATGATCTGGCCGGCGCGGCGTGCGGCAGTTGGGTTGGTCTCGCGGAGGAAGCGGCGCAAGCGCTCGAGATCGCGAAGCGCGGCGGGTGCGTAGATCACTCGCATTTCGGTGCGGCTTGTTCGTCCTCATCGCCCCAGCTGTTCAGCCAGTTCTCCACCGCTTCGGCAGTGACATGCTGGCCGGTCGCCTGGAACTCTTCCCAGGCCTGCTCGGTGTCGCGCTTGAGCTTTTCGCGCTGTTCTTCACGCACAACGTACTGGCCGATCGCCTCGCGCATGATCCAGTGCGGTGAGCGCTGGCGCAGCTCGGCCAGCTCGCGCACGCGAGCGAGCATTTCCTCGTCGAGTTTGACCGAAGTGGCCATAACGGTGCCTCTGTAGTGAAAGGTAATACCGGGTAATACTTCGTCCGAAGAGGATCAGTGTCAAACTGCACGGGATGAGCGGGGCGCCATCTCTGCACATCTGTGAACTCATCGACCCGGACTTTCGACGGGTGGCAAGGCACGGCGCCGTGGTTATGCTCCGGGCATAACCATAAGAGGGACTTTCCATGCTCCGACTGGCCCTGTGCGCCTTCCTCCTGTTGCTGGCCGGCTGCAGTTCTCCCGGTGCGTTCTTCGGTGCGCTCGATGGCCCGATGTTCAGCGCGCTGCCGAGCGATCCACAGCATGCGACGGTGTACATCTACCGCCCGCAGAACCAGTGGTCCGACGAGGAACTGGAGGCGCCGGGGCTGTTCCTCAACAACGAACTGATCGGCAGCCTGCCGAGCAACGGCTATTTCGCCATGAGCTTCGCGCCGGGCAGCTACAAGTTGCAGATGCGCCGTCCGCTGTTGGGCAGCTTCTGGACCTGCTTCGCGGGCGGCACCCTGGACTTCACCCTGATCTCCGGCTTCGCCCTGGAGGCGAAAGCTGGCCAGGTCTACTACCTGCGCTACGACGAGACCCACACGCCGCCCAAGTTCCAGCACAACGCCGGGGAGGGCGCCGGCCCGTTGAACCTGGTAGGCAATGAGCTGGGCTCGCGGGAGATACCCGCCACGCGTCAGGTGCAGGCGCCGGTGAGCATCGCCGCCAGCGGCAAGACCGTCGAGGGGCCGGGCTTTTTCGAGCGCATCGGCCTCTGAGGTGATGCGCTGTAGTAGCGGCTTATTACCCGCCGATTGCGCGACTGACTAAGCTCTCCCGCATGCCCGGTCACCACGGCCGGGCCCTGCCGGGAGGATGCCCACGATGGCCGCGAAGAAGATCCTGATGCTGGTCGGCGACTACGCCGAAGACTACGAAACCATGGTGCCGTTCCAGGCACTGCTGATGGTCGGGCATACCGTCCATGCCGTCTGCCCGGACAAGAAGGCTGGCCAGAGCATCCGCACTGCCATCCACGATTTCGAAGGCGACCAGACCTACAGCGAGAAGCCGGGCCACAACTTCGCGCTGAACGCCACCTTCGCCGAGGTGCGCGCTGAGGATTACGACGCGCTGCTGATCCCTGGCGGCCGCGCCCCGGAATACCTGCGCCTGAACGCCAAGGTGATCGAACTGGTGAAAGCCTTCGATGCCGCGAAGAAACCCATCGCCGCCGTCTGCCATGGCGCCCAGTTGCTGGCCGCTGCCGGTGTGCTCAAGGGCCGCGCCTGCAGTGCTTACCCAGCCTGTGGCCCGGAAGTGAAGCTGGCGGGTGGCGAGTACGTGGACATCCCGGTGGATGCCGCCCATGTCGACGGCAATCTGGTGACCGCGCCCGCGTGGCCGGCGCACCCGGCCTGGCTGGCGAAGTTCCTCGACGTGCTGGGCACGAAGATCAGCCTGTAAACTGGCCCCTCATCGAAGCTGGAGAAGCCGTCCATGTGCGAACTCTACGTAAAGGCCGACCCGATTCTCTATGAGTCGCGCTCCCGCTCGCTGCGCATCCGTGGCGTGGTCACCACACTGCGCCTGGAGAACCAGTTCTGGGACATCCTGCGCGAGATCGCCGAGGTGGACGGCATGACCACCAATCAACTGATCACCAAGCTCTATGACGAGGTAATGGACTATCGCGGGGAGGTGGTGAACTTCGCTTCCTTCCTGCGGGTGAGCTGCACCCGTTTTCTAGCCCAGCGCCGTGACAATGTCGTGGAACTGAACCGGGTGCCGCGCAGCGCCTGACTCCGCTGACGGCTTTTTCGTAGGAGCGAGCTTGCTCGCGAACCGCCCAGCGCCAGTGCTGCCGGGAACTCCGTTCGCGAGCAAGCTCGCTCCTACAGGGAAACACCGTTGCTGCCGGCTGTTGTAGGAGCGGATTTATCCGCGATCGGCCAGCCACAGGTCGATACCACAAAAAATTCCACCCATGAAAAAGCCCGGCACATGGCCGGGCTTTTTCATGGGGCGAAGAAGGCGAAGCCTTACTTCACTTCCACCGCCAGGTTCTCGGCGATCTTCTTCTGCCAGATGGCCGGGCCGGTGATGTGCACCGACTCGCCATTGGTGTCGACCGCGACGGTCACCGGCATGTCTTTCACGTCGAACTCGTAGATCGCTTCCATGCCCAGTTCGGCGAAGGCCAGGACCTTGGACTTCTTGATCGCCTGGGCGACCAGGTAGGCGGCGCCGCCCACAGCCATCAGATACACGGCCTTGTTGTCCTTGATCGCCTCGATGGCGATCGGGCCGCGCTCGGACTTGCCGATCATGCCCAGCAGGCCGGTGCTTTCCAGGATCTGGCGGGTGAATTTGTCCATGCGGGTCGCGGTGGTCGGGCCAGCCGGGCCAACCACTTCGTCACCGACCGGATCGACCGGGCCGACGTAGTAGATGAAGCGGCCCTTGAGGTCTACCGGCAGCTCTTCGCCCTTGTTCAGCATGTCGACCATGCGCTTGTGTGCAGCATCGCGGCCGGTGAGCATCTTGCCGTTGAGCAGCAGGGTTTCGCCCGGCTTCCAGCTCTGCACTTCTTCCGGGGTGATCTTGTCCAGGTCGACGCGGCGCGCGGAGGGACCGGCTTCCCAGACGATTTCCGGGTAGGCGTCCAGCGGCGGCGCTTCCAGCGAAGCCGGGCCGGAACCGTCGAGCACGAAGTGGGCGTGACGGGTGGCGGCGCAGTTGGGGATCATGCAGACCGGCAGGGACGCTGCGTGGGTCGGGTAGTCCATGATCTTCACGTCGAGCACGGTGGTCAGGCCGCCCAGGCCCTGGGCGCCGATGCCCAGCTGGTTGACCTTCTCGAACAGCTCCAGGCGCAGTTCCTCGATGCGGTTCTGCGGGCCGCGGGCCTTCAGCTCATGGATGTCGATCGGGTCCATCAGGACTTCCTTCGCCATCACCGCGGCCTTCTCGGCGGTACCGCCGATGCCGATGCCGAGCATGCCCGGCGGGCACCAGCCGGCGCCCATGGTCGGAACGGTCTTCAGCACCCAGTCGACGATGGAGTCGGACGGGTTGAGCATGGCCATCTTCGACTTGTTCTCGGAGCCGCCGCCCTTGGCCGCGACGTCCACTTCCACGGTGTTGCCGGGGACGATGGAGTAGTGGATCACCGCCGGGGTGTTGTCCTTGGTGTTCTTACGGCTACCTGCCGGGTCGGCCAGGATGGAGGCGCGCAGGACGTTTTCCGGCAGGTTGTAGGCGCGACGCACGCCTTCGTTGATCATGTCGTCGACGCTCATGGTGGCGCCGTCCCAGCGTACGTCCATGCCGACGCGGACGAACACGGTGACGATGCCGGTGTCCTGGCAGATCGGGCGATGGCCGGTGGCGCACATGCGCGAGTTGATCAGGATCTGCGCCATCGAGTCCCGGGCAGCCGGCGATTCTTCGCGCAGGTAGGCCTCATGCATGGCCTGGATGAAATCAACCGGGTGGTAGTAGGAGATGAACTGCAGGGCATCGGCGACGCTCTGGATCAGGTCGTCTTGCTTGATCACGGCCATGGAGCACGGTCCTCTTCAGGCGGGAAATACAGGCGCAGGGCCTGTTACATCGGGAGTACGCCGGCACGGTTCCGGCGAAAAAAGGCGCCGTAGTATACCGCTGCGGCCGCTTGCCGCGCACGCGCCAGTGATCCGACCTTGGTCACAGGGGCCTCCGCTTTTCTTTGGAAGCCACATGGGCGCCCACATTCCGATCGGCTAGGCGACCAGGCGCTTTGATAGTAGAGTGGAGGCCAGGTGCCATTACGGGATGGAGCCCCATGAGCACACTGCTGAAACAGCGCGCCTTACAAAAACTACTCATCAGGCGATTCGGCATGGCCGTTGGCACTTACGCGCTGGCGCAGCTATTGCTATGGATGGCAGTGTTTGGTGACTTCTTCCGCGGCACCGTCGCCTTCGCGCTGGGTTGCACGCTATTGGTGGTGGCCAGCCAACTGGTCTTCTTCTGGTTGTTCCTTACCGGGCGCAACCAACGCTTCTCCGACCCGAGCATGACCGAGCCGCAGGTGCTGGTCGCGCTCATCTGGCACACCCTGTTCCTGGCCAACGTCGACAGCGCGCGCGGCACCCTGATGGTGTTCTACGTGCTGATCCTGCTGTTCGGCGTGTTCCAGCTACAGCCCAGGGTGTTCGCCCGTTGCGCGGGGCTGGCGTTCATCGCCTTCGCCGGCCTGAACCTGTGGGAGGCCTTCCAGCAGCGCCTCGAATTGCCCGCCCAGGCGATCCTGCAACTGCTGGTGCTGTTCATCGTCCTGGTCTGGCTCAGCCTGTTCGCCGGCTATGTCCAGGCGCTGCGCCAGCGCATGCGCCAACGCCGCTACGCGCTGCAGGCTCACCAGGACACGCTGCGCGGGATGATGCGTCAGCTGGAGGACCTGGTGGCCACCGATGAACTGACCGGCCTGTTCAACCGCCGCCACTTCCTGCGTCTGGCCGGCCGCGCGCTGGACGAAATGCAATTGAACCAGCGTCATGGCCTGGCCCTGATCGACCTGGATCACTTCAAGCGCATCAACGACCTCCACGGCCACGCCGCCGGCGACCGTGTGTTGCAGACCTTCGCCGCGGTGGCGCGGGCCTGCCTGCGCGAGGGCGACATCCTGGCGCGCTATGGCGGCGAGGAGTTCGTCCTGCTGCTGCCCAACGCCGATGCCGACCGGCTGGCGACCTGCTGCGAACGGCTGCGCATGGCCTACGCCGACGCGCAGCCGGTAGGGGTGAATATCGAAGTGCTGAGTCTGTCGGCGGGGATGACCCTGCTGGAGCCCACCGACGATCTCGACGAGGCCTTGCAACGGGCCGACCAGGCGCTCTACCGTGCGAAACGCAGCGGACGTAACCGCTGCGATGCCGCATGGGAGTGGACGCGTGCCTGAGATACAGGCCGGATCGCAACGCTTTTCGGTAACCCCCGGAGTCAACCTGCTCGATGCCCTGCGCGGGGCCGGCGTCGCCGTGCCCTACAGTTGCCGCGCCGGCAGCTGCCACGCCTGCCTGGTGCGCTGCACGCGCGGAGAAGTCCGCGATGCATTACCCGATGCGCTGGAGGCCGCACGACGCGACGAGGGCTGGCGGTTGTCCTGCCAGTGCCAGGTCATCGAAGACCTCGCCGTGGAAGTCTTCGACCCGCAGCGCGACGGCCTGCCCGCCAGCGTCGCCGAGCTGGACTGGCCGGCGCCGGACGTACTGCGTCTTCGCCTGACGCCGCAACGCCCGCTGCGCTATCGCGCCGGGCAGCACCTGATCCTCTGGAGCACCGAGGGCGTGGCGCGGCCCTACTCGCTGGCCAGCGTACCGGGTATCGACCCCTGGCTGGAGTTCCACATCGATTGCCGTCTGCCTGGCGCGTTCAGCGGCTTTGCCCGCCAGTTGAAGGCGGGCGATAGCGTACGCCTGGGCGAGCTGCGCGGCGGCGCCCTGCACTATGACCCCGAATGGCACGACCGGCCGTTGCTGCTGATGGCCTCCGGCACCGGTCTGGCGCCGCTCTGGGGCTTGCTGCGCGAGGCGTTGCGCCAGCATCACGCAGGTCCCATCCGGGTCATTCACCAGGCTCATGACAATGCCGGCCACTACCTCGCCGAAGCGCTGCGCGAGCTTGCCGCCGTGCACCCGGAGCTGGAGGTGACGCTGATGACCGCGGCCGAGTCGGCCGAAGTTTTGGCGCAACTCCGGCTTGTTTCGCGGCGGAGCATCGCCTTACTCTGCGGCCACCCCGACAGCGTCGATGCCTTCGCCCGCCGCCTCTACCTCTGTGGCGTGCCGCGCGGCCAGACGCTGGCCGACCTGTTCCTTCCGCACGCCTGAAGCGGCGCGCGGCCCCAATAAGTAGAAGTCCAATAAGAAGGATTTGCCATGAGCGAACAGATTCTCGTCGAACGCGAACAGGGCCTGCTGACCCTGCGCCTGAACCGTCCGGACAAGATGAACGCGCTGACCCGCACCATGTACTCCGCCCTGGCCGAGGCCCTGGAGGCGGCGGAGGCGGACCGCACCGTGCGCGTGGTACTGATCACCGGCGGCGCGGAATGCTTCACCAGTGGCAATGACATCGTCGACTTCCTCCAGCAACCGCCCAGCGGCCCGGACAGCCCGGTATTCCGCTTCATGCGCGCGCTGATGGACTTCACCAAGCCGGTGGTCGCGGCGGTGGCCGGCCCCGCCGTGGGGATCGGCACCACCCTGTTGTTGCACTGCGACCAGGTCTTCGTCGCCCAGGGCTCCAAGTTCAAGATGCCCTTCGTCAACCTCGGCCTGTGCCCGGAGTTCGGCTCCAGCTTCCTGGTACCGCGCCTGGTCGGCCCTGTGAAGGCGGCCAGCCTGCTGATGCGTGGCGAAGGTTTCACCGGCGAGCAGGCGGTGGCGTACGGCATCGCCAACGAAGCGCTGGCCGACGGCGCCGCTGCCATCGAGCGTGCCCGTGAGGTCTGCCAGTCGCTGCAGCAACTGCCGCCGGCGGCGGTGGCGCTGAGTAAGCGCCTGCTCAAGGCGCCTTACATCGAGCAATTGCGCCAGGTAGTGGCGGAGGAGGGACAGCTCTTCGTCGAGCGCCTGCACTCGCCGGAGGCCCAGGAAGCGCTGAGCGCCTTCACCCAGCGTCGCCAGCCGGATTTCTCCAAGTTCCTGTAACAACTCCCGCAGGTTTGGAATGTAGGGCGTATAACGCTCCGCGTTATACGCCGCCTGGCCTTGGTCTCCATGCGCTCCGTGCTCGGTCGTGGCGCCAACGATGACGACGACGTATCGGCGTACAACCGCGAACGGTTGTACGCCCTACGGATGCACCCGGTTGCCCACACAATCTGTGGAGCGTGCTGTGGATAAGCTTTGGGGCAACCTGGCGAACCCACGTCCGCCGGGGCTTTCAGGGGGGTGGGTGGTATTTGAGCGACGCCCGGCAGGTTGCCCACACAAGATGTGGAAGGTGTTGTGGATAACCTTGGGGTCAAGACGCCAAGCCCGTACGGCGCCTGGCTTCCAAGACATTGGTTGCCCTTTGAGCAACCCGGAATGAAAAGGCCGCCCATAAGGGCGGCCTTTTTTGTTGCCGGTGCGGGATCAGACCAGCAGATCACCCACGTGCAGCACCTTCATGGTGTTGGTGCCGCCCTGGGTGGTGTAGCTGTCGCCCTTGGTCAGGATCACCCAGTCACCCTTGGTCACCACACCACGCTGCAGCAGCGCGTCGACGGCTTCCTGGCTGACCCGCTCCGGCGGCAGGGCTGCCGGGTCGAAGGGGATGGTTTCCACTCCGCGGAACAGCGCCACGCGGGCCTGGGTTTCGCGGTGCGGGGAGTAGGCGAAGATCGGTACCGAGGAGCGGATGCGCGACATGATCAGTGGGGTGTAGCCGCTTTCGGTCAGGCAGATGATCGCCTTGATGCCCGGGAAGTGGTTGGCGGTGTACATGGCCGCCAGGGCGATGCTCTCGTCGCAGCGCTCGAAGGTCTGGCCCAGGCGGTGGCTGGACTTCTTGGTGGTCGGGTGCTTCTCGGCGCCGGCACAGATGCGCGCCATGGCCTGGACCGCTTCCACCGGGTATTCGCCGGCGGCGCTCTCGGCGGAGAGCATCACGGCGTCGGTATAGTCCAGCACGGCGTTGGCCACGTCGGAGACTTCCGCGCGGGTCGGCATCGGGTTGTGGATCATCGACTCCATCATCTGGGTCGCGGTGATCACGGCCTTGTTGTAGCGGCGTGCGTGCAGAATGATTTTCTTCTGGATGCCCACCAGCTCGGCGTCGCCAATTTCCACACCGAGGTCGCCGCGGGCCACCATCACCGCGTCGCTGGCGCGAATCAGGCCGTCCAGGGCTTCGTCGTCGGCCACGGCTTCGGCGCGCTCGATCTTGGCCACCAGCCAGGCGGTGCCGCCGGCCTCGGTGAGCAGGCTACGGGCGTATTCCATGTCCTTGGCGTCACGCGGGAAGGACACGGCGACGTAGTCCAGGTCCATGCTTGCGGCGAGCTTGATGTCGGCCTTGTCCTTGTCGGTCAGGGCCGGCGCGGTGAGGCCGCCGCCACGGCGGTTGATGCCCTTGTGGTCGGACAGCGGGCCGCCGATCAGCACTTCGCAGACCAGTTCGTCCGCCTTCACTTCCTTGACCGCCATGACCACGCGACCGTCGTCCAGCAGCAGTTCGTCGCCGACGCCGCAATCCTTCACCAGATCCGGATAGTCGATGCCGACCACTTGCTGGTTGCCTTCGGTGCGCGGGTGGCTGGTGGAGAAGCGGAAGGTGTCGCCGACGGCCAGTTCGATGCGCTTGTTGGCGAACTTGGCGATACGGATCTTCGGGCCCTGCAGGTCGCCCAGCAGTGCGACGAAGCGGCCGTGCTTGGCGGCGAGGTCGCGGACCAGTTTGGCGCGGGCGCGGTGTTCATCGGGAGTACCGTGGGAGAAGTTCAGGCGGGCGACGTCGATCCCGGCGAGGATCAGCTGTTCCAGGACTTCGGGGGAGTTGCTGGCTGGGCCGAGGGTGGCGACGATCTTGGTGCGGCGAAGGGACATGCGGGACTCCTAGGGGAAAGCAGCGGTCAGGCCGCCCGGAGAGCCTGGAAAGGTTCCGAAGGCAGCCAGGACGCCATCTTACTCTCTTTCAGGTGACAGGTCTGATCACCAGCAGGTCGCATTCCACCTCTTCGAGCACCCGTTCGGCGGTCTGGCCGATCAGCGCGTTGTCGAACTGCCCGCGGGCGACCGCGCCCATCAGCAGCAGGTCGATGCCCTTGTCGCGTACGTAGGTGGGGATTACCTCTTCGGCAAAGCCCTGGCTCAGTTGGGTGCGCGCGCGGTCGATGGCCGGGTATTGCGCGAGCAGGGCGTCGAAGGCCTCGCGGTGGTGGGTTGCGGTACGTTGCACATAGTCGTCGTAGTTGGCCAGCAGTTCGGCGTTGAATGCCAGGGTCTGTGGCACTGCGACGTAGGCGTGCAGGTAATGCGCCTGCAGTTTCAGGCGTTGTTCGAACTCGCGGGCCACGCCGATCAGGCGGTGGTCCAGCTCCGCCGGCTTGTCGCTGGCGTGCAGCGGGTCGAGTGCCGCGCACAGGCGTTCGCCGCGCCATTGGCCGTGTTGCACCAGCCACAGCGGCTGCGGGCAATGGCGGATCAGCTGCCAGTCGTGGTTGGTCAGCACCAGGCGCTTGAGCAGGCTGTGGTGGTGCGCGGACTTGAGAACCAGGTCGGGCTGGCTCTGCTCGCAGTGCAGGACGACCTGCCGGTGCAGCGGTTTGCCCCAGCGAGCCTGGCATTTCACCTCAATGCCGGCCTGGCGCAGCGGCGCGGCGAGCTGCTCCAGCCAGGCCAGGCGCTGTTCGAGCAGGCTCTGCCTTCCCCGTTCGAGATCGCCCTGATCCAGCAGCAGGTTGTTGTCCAGGGCGGGATTGAACTCGCAGGCCAGCAGTTCCAGTCGCGCGCCGCTGCGTTCGGCGATCCACTGGGCGCGGGTGAGGGCGGGCTGGTCTTCGCGGGTGGGGTCGATGACGACGAGCAGATGCTGGAGTTTCATGTCGGCTTCCTCGCGCGGGCTGCGACCATTGCAGTCCAAGCCTAGCGCGTAGCGCTTGATCTGGGTCAGCGCTGCGCGCGGGAAGCCGCCCTCAGTTGCGCTGGCTGTTCAGCGCCTGGTCGAGGTGGTGCGCCGCCTTGTCGGCGAGATCGCCGTTGGGGTACTCGGCCAGTTGCCGGCGCAGGTAGGCGATGGCCTGGTCGCGGTCGGGGTGCGGGTTGTCCGGCGCCATGTACATCAAGCCGAGCTGGTACAGCGCCTTTTCGCGGATGTCCGGCGGGATGGCCGGGTCGTTGGCGCCCAGCAGGTAGAGCTGCGCGGCTTCGTCGACGCGGTCCTTGAGCACCGCGCGGCGCGACAGCAGGGTCATGTCCGGATCGAGGCTGGGCTTGTTCAGGTCGAGGTTGTACTGCGGCTTCCAATCCGCCAGCAGCTCGCGGGCGTTCTTCTGCACCGGGTCCTTGGCGCGCTGGCGGATCATCAGGATGCGCGCGTCCGCATGGGCGGCAGCCTGGGTGCCAGGGAATTCGCGGTCGATGCGCTCGAAGTACTGCAGCGCCTTCGCATCGTCGCGCTGGTCGTTGAAGCGGCTCATGTAGATCAGGCCGATCTGGTACAGCGCGATGGCGCGCACTTCCGGGCTGTAGCGGGTGTTGCCGTAGCCGGTCAGGTAGAGCTGCTCGGCCTCGGCACTCTTGTTGTCGCGGATGGCCTGGGCGCTGTAGGTCAGCAGGTCGCCTTCCTCTTCCACCGCGGCGGTCATGCGTTTGTTCTTCAGCTGCTTGTATTCGGCGACTTCACCGGTGGTGACCTGCGCGACGAACAGCGGCGTGGTGGGGGCGCAGCCGGCGAGCAGGGGAAGGAGCACCACGAAGGGCAGGGCGAAAGCTGAGCGCATGGCATCTCCTTGGCGCCGGGGCGTTATCCGCGCCAGTCTAGTGGCGGGCTTCAGTACGGCCAAGACGGGCCGATACACTTCCCAACGGAGGATATGCCCATGCGAACCCTGGCCACCCTGCTGCTGCTCCTGAGTGTTACCGGATGCACCAGTTGGTCGATGAATTACCACCTGAACAACGCCTACCGCTCGTACAAGAGCGGCGATTGCGATCGGGTCATGCTCGAACTCTCGGAAACCGAGCGCAAGAGCCGCGCGCGCCCCTGGCTGCAGCCGGAGATCTCCATGCTGCGCGGGCAATGCCTGGAACGGCAGAAATTCTTCGTCGACGCCGCGCAGACCTACCAGTTCATCATCGCCCGCTACCCCACCAGCGAGTATGCTTACCGCGCCAAGGCCCGGCTGGAAACGCTGCGCCTGAATGGCCGTCTGCCCGGCGATACGGCGCGCAGCTATCCGGTCACGCCCTGACCGCCGGTCGGTGGCGAACTTGAGCGCCCCCGATCGCTGGCTAATCTCATGGAGTGACTTCACGGAGGAGGTTGGAATGCGTGCCCTGTGGCTCTGCGTCTGGTGTTTTCCCTTGTTGGTCCACGCCGACATCTATCGCTGGACCGACGCGCAGGGCAAGGTGCATTTCAGCGAAACCCCACCGCCGGGGGCGCAGCGCATCGAAGTGAAGCCCCAGGTCGTCGAGCGTGACGCGGCGACCCGTGAGCGGGAAGAGCGCACCGCCCGCTTCTACGATGCCCGTCGTGACGAGCAGGCCGCCGCGCAAGCCAAGGCGACCGAGCAGCAGGCCAAGCTGAACGCCCAGTGCGCGCAGTGGCAGCAGAGCCTGAACAACCTCAGTCTGGGCGGTCGCTACTTCACGCAGGATAGCGACGGTAAACGGACCTACTACAGCGATGCACAGATCGACGCCGCCCGTCGCGAGCTCGAAGCGCGACTGGCGGAAGGTTGTCGTTAGGACTGGCCCCAAGCGGGCGGCATTGCCATACTGGACGATATTTCATAGCGAAACGCCATTATGCGCCATCAACGACATATCGAGCGCCATCAGCTGCCCTACTACCTGAAGGTGTTCAACAGCATCACCGACAAACCGATGGGTTACCTGGGCAACGTCTCGCTGGACGGGATGTTGCTGATCAGCCAGCTGCCGATGCTGGTGGGTGGCCGTTTCGACATGCGCCTGAAGATCCCGGGCCATGACGGCAAGCTGCAGCTGATCGAGTTCTCCGCGACGTGCCAGTGGTGCCGCGAGGACGTCAATCCGGGCAACTTCGACTCCGGCTTCAGCCTGGTGGCGCCGCCGATGGAGTACGTCGAGCTGGTCGATGCGCTACGCCGTTATTTCAGTTTTCGCCGTCAGGTGGAGTCGGTCTGAGGCGCAGGACGCGCTGAACCGACCTGGCGGTAGCGGAAGGCAGGACGCCGGGAATTCCCGCCGTCAGAACAAGGTGTGACCTCGATCCCCCGCGCTCCGAACTTGGCCCTGTCGTCGGCGGCTGAGCTCGGCGTATCGGCGTACAACCGCGAACGGTTGTACGCTCTGTGTTCCTTTCTTATCCGCTTGCAGACGGCCAACCTGTAAGCGAGCTTGCTCGCGCACAGTGTTTCCAGGCCGCATTGATGCTGGGCTGTTCGCGAGCAAGCTCGCTCCTACGAAAAGCAGAAAGCCAAAGCGGTTTCCAGCGAAACATCCGCTCGCCCGAGGGCGAAACCCAATCTTTCAGTAAACGCCGAAGCGGCGCAGAAACACCGAACAAGACGGCGTCGCCCTACAACGCCCCCGCCTTCTTCCACCCCAGGTAGCGGCTGACCAGCTCCGGTCCGAGCTGGCTGGGGCGTGCGTCCAGCACCGGCACGCCATGGGCCACCAGCTTCTCATGCAGCCCGGCGCGGGCATTCAGGTATTCCACCGTGCCGCAGTAGGCCAGCGCTTCTTCGTAGCCCTCCACGGGTGACTGCCGCAGCCGGTCGAGCACTTCCTCGCGCAGGCTGGCCACCAGCACCCGGTGTTGCCGTCCCAGCCGCTTCACCGCGGCTACCAGGTCTTCGTCATCCTCGTCGCGCAGGTTGGTGATGATCACCACCAGGGCACGGCGCCGTTGGCGGGTGAGCACGGCCTGCACCGCCGTCGCGTAGTCCGCCGCGCGCTGGCTGCTGTCGAGGTCGTAGACGCCATTGAGCAGCACGCTCAGCTGCGCGCTGCCCTTGCCTGGCGGCAGGTGCCGTGTCTGGTCGCCGGCGAAGGTCATCAGGCCCACGGCATCGCCCTGGCGCAGCGCGACATAGGCCAGCAGCAGGCTGGAGTTGAGGGCATGGTCGAAGTGCGACAGGTCGCCATCGTGGCTGCGCATGCGCCGGCCGCAGTCGAGCAGGAAGAGAATCTGCTGGTCGCGCTCGTCCTGATATTCCCGGGCGATCGGTGTGCGTTTGCGCGCGGTGGCTTTCCAGTCGATTTGCCGCAGCGTGTCGCCGTCGCGGAATTCGCGCAGCTGGTGGAACTCCAGACCCAGTCCGCGGCGCTGCCCGGCGCGTACGCCGATGCGGTTCAGCCAGTGGTCCACGGCCATCAGCTCGGCGCCGTAGATGCGCGCGAAATCGGGGTAGACGCGGGTTTCACTGCGTTCTTCCAGATAGCGCCGGCCCTTCCACAGGCGCAGCGGGCTGGACAGTTCCAGCTCGCAGCGGGGGAATACGAAATGCCCGCGCGACAGGGGACGCACGCGATAGCCCAGCTCGGTCTGCTCGCCCGGGTGGAGTTCGACCACCTGCGGCAGGTGCTCGAAGTCCATGGCGCCGGGCAGGTGATCGAACACGGTCACCCGTTGCACCTGCGCGTAGCGATGGTGCAGTTGCAGGCGTACTTCGCTCCAGCGGCCCAGTGGCAGGTTGCCGCTCATCTGTCGCTCCAGGCGCGGCGAGGGCAGGCGGCGCAGCCACAGGGCGTCGGCCAGGGCGAGCAGGCCCAGGGCGCAGAGGGCGCCCCACCAGAGGCGGCCGAGCAGCGGCGCCGGAGCGTCCAGGGCCGTCGCCGTGCCCAGGGCGATGGCCACGGCCAGCAGCACGCCGAGCAGCTCGAGAAGGGCGCGCGATGGCTTCATAGGCGCGGCGCCGGTACCTGGTCGAGCAGTTGTTGCAGCACCTGATCCACCGACAGGCCCTCGATGTCCAGCTCCGGCGACAGCCGCACGCGGTGCCGCAGCACCGCCAGGGCGCTGCCCTTGACGTCGTCCGGCAGCACGAAGTCGCCGCCGCGCAGCAGCGCCCGCGCCCGCGCGCAACGCACTAGCGCGATGGATGCGCGCGGCCCGGCGCCCAGGGCCAGGCCCGGCCAGTTGCGGGTGGTGCGGGCGATGCGCACAGCGTAGTCCAGCACTTGGTCGTCGATGGGCAGGTCGGAGGCGATCTTCTGCAGCGCCATGACGTCCTTTTCCTTGAGCAGCGGACGAATCGGCGCCACGTCGAGCATGTCGCTGCGCGCCGAGCGGGTCACCTGGCGCACCAGGGTCTGCTCCTCGGCTTCCTGCGGGTAGTCGATACGCAGCTTGAGCATGAAGCGGTCCAGCTCCGCCTCGGGCAGCGGATAGGTGCCTTCCTGCTCGATGGGGTTCTGGGTGGCCAGCACCATGAACGGCTGCGGCACCGGCAGGGCGCGGCCTTCGAGGGTGACCTGGCGTTCCTGCATGACTTCCAGCAATGCTGCCTGGGTCTTGGCCGGCGCGCGGTTGATCTCGTCGGCCAGCAGCAGGTGGGTGAATACCGGGCCCTTGCGCAGCTTGAATTGCTCGGTGGCGAGGTCGTAGACCGCGTGGCCGGTGACGTCGCTGGGCATCAGGTCGGGGGTGAACTGGATGCGCGCGAAGCCGCCGTCGAAGCAGCGGGCGAGGGCGCGCACCAGCAGGGTCTTGCCCAGGCCGGGGACGCCTTCGATGAGTACGTGGCCACCGGCGAGCAGCGCGGTCAGCACATCGTCGATCACGCCCTGCTGGCCGATCAGCGCCTTCTGCAGTTCATGGCGCAGCGCCTGGGCCAGCTGGCTGGCGCGCTGGCGCTGGGCGGCCGGATTGGATGGCGGGCTGGCTTGTTCAGGTATCTGTTCGCTCATAGGGAATTCCTGAGGCTTTGCAGGTGGGCGACCTGGCGGGTGAATTCGGCGATGGCCATGCGTTGCTGCGGATAGGGGCGCATGGCCTGGCTGATGGCGCTGACCGGCAGCCGCGTCATGCGGCCCAGGGTCTGCCATTGTTCGGCGACGGGCAGGCGCTCGAAGCCCGGCTGGCGCTGCCGCGCCCGGCGCAGGATGTCGCGTTGCAGACCCTGCAGCAGGGCAATCTGGCCGCGCTGGCGGAGGACGAAATCGGCACCGGCGCGCAAGTGCTCTTCCAGTTGCCGGCGTCCGCGCGCCGGGCTTGGTTGCAGCGGGCCCTGGCGCATGCCCTGGCGCCACAGGGCGAGCGCCAGCAGCACGGCGCAGGCGACCAGCGCTTGCGGGAAGTAGCGCGCCAGCAGGGAGAACAGGCCGTCGCCGTCGGCGCGGTAGACCAGTGTCACGCTGCTGTCCTGGGTCAGGTACCAGAGCAGCCAGGCGTTGTCGTAGTCGCTCAGCTGGTTGTTCTGCCAGATCCAGTTGTCGGTCAGTACGGTGACCAGACCCTGGCCCTGCTGCAGTTGCAGCAGGTGAGTGGCTTCCGAACTGTTGGCCCAGGCGTAGGCGACGTTCTTCGAGTCGAACAGGTGGTAGTCGGTGTCGAAGTCGATGTAGGCCGGCGCCTTTTCGTTTTCCAGGTAGAGCTTGGTCAGCTTCGGGTAGGGATCTTCTTCCTCGGCGGGGGCAGCGAGTTCGGGGTCGGCAGCGGGGGCGGCCGGCTGCTCGGCCGGCTCTTCCGGCACCGCGGGCTCCGCATCGGTCTTGTCTTCCGGCTGGGCGGCGCCCTTGTCCTTGTCGAGGTCTTCGGTGAGGAACTGCTGCACGCCGAGGCGATCGAGCAGCAGGTCGCCGCTCTTGCCTTCTTCCTCATCCCACAAGCGTTCGGCGGTGACCACCAGGTGGCCGCCGCGGGAGGTCCAGTCGAGCAGGCGTTCGGTCTGCTTCGGCGTGAGGTTCTCGCGGCTGCCGAGCAGGATCAGTGTGTGGCCCTTGCTCGGCAACTGCTCCAGCACTTCCATTCCCTTGGCCGCGTTGACCTTCAGGCCGCGTCCGCGCAGGTAGGCCTCGGCGGCCAGATAGGGATTGGCGCGGACTTCCGGCGCGGGGCCGTGCTCGATGGTCTCGGGATAGGGCTTGAGGTGGGTGTAGAGGTAGTACCCGGCGACGCCCAGTACCAGCAGGGCGGCCAGGGTGATCAGCAGGGCGACGGAGCGCTTCATGGGCGCACCTCGTTGCCGAACAGGCCGCGCCATTGCCCGCAAAGCTGCTGCTTGAGGTCGTCCCGGGGCGTGCGATGACCGTAGGCAAGCGCCTGCCAGTGCTGGGTCAGGCTGCGGGTGAAGCTGTCCAGTGGCGGGTTGTCGAGGGCTTCGACACGTACCAGCACCTCGCCTTCCGTGGTGGAGTCGCGCAGTGGCACGCGGTAGTCATGCAGCAGGCGGCTGAGCAGTGCGCGGTACAGCAGGCCCAGCGCGGCGCGCGGTTGCTCGTCCCACAGGCGCTCGGCTTCGCTGGCGACATCTTCGGGCAGGGTTTCCGGGGCCAGTTCCAGGCCGAACAGCACACTCGGCACCTCGCGGCGCTGGCGCTGCGGCAGGCCGATACGGCCGGCGAACAGTCGCAGCCACTCGCGGTAGCGCCAGATCAGCAGGGCGACAACGCTGATCAAGGCGCCCCACAGCAGCACTTCGATGATCTGCGCGATGTACTTGAACGCCTGCCAGTGCTCCAGGGCCTCGAAGAAACGCTTCAGGCTCTGTTCGTCGTCCTTGCTCGGTTTGTCCTTGTCCTTGGGATCGTTTAGTCGCCAGCGGGTCACCGTCTCGCTGTTGCGGAACGGCGGCGCCGCCAGGATGGCTTCGGCGGCGTGGCGCGATTGTTCGCTGTTCAGCACCTGGTTCTGCAGGCGGGTGGCCTGGGGGCCGTTGGGGTTCTGGTCGGGTAGCGGGCAGCTGTAACCGGGTTGGTTCGCGGCCCAGGCGCTGGAGTCGGGTAGTGGCGCCAGGCAGACGGCGGCGATCAACAGCAGGGCATAGGCGCTGCCGATCAGGCGCTGGCGCAGGCGACGCAGCACCAGCTCGATATCCCAGGCTTCCAGTTCGGTGCGCCGGTTCAGGTAGAGCGTGAAGCCGCAGGCTACGTAGACCGGTTCCCAGACCACCAGAACCAGCGCATAGAGCAGATTGCTCAGGTGTTCCAGCCAGCCCCATTCGCCGTCGGCCAGACTGATCAGCGATTGCCATTTCCAGTCCGAGACCCACTGCTGCGGCAGCAACAGGTAGAGCAGCACGGACAGCCCGAGCCACAGGGCCGATTCGAAGTGCATGCCGATCAAGGTCAGCCAGGTGGCGCCGCCGGCGTTGCGCTGACCGAGGACCACCAGGCGCTGGCTGCGGGCCTGGCCCTTGAGGCCTTCGAGCTGCAGCACCGGCAGGTCGAAGCTGCGTGTCGGGCTGAAGCGGCGCCACAGCAGGCTGGGCAGCAACTGGTTCTTGAGCAGGCCGGGGAAGGCCCGTAGGGCCTGCCCGAGGGTGGGCGTGTCGTCGAACAGGGCTCGCGACAGGATGTACAGCGGCAGGCGCTCGAAGGCTGGCTTGAGCCACCAGAACAGCAGGATCGCCCAGCCCGAATGGTTCCACAGCAGCAGGCTGAGCACGGCGAACACCGGCAGGGTGACCAGCGCCCAACTACCCATCAGCAGGCCGGCGTGGCGGCGCGCCAGGAGAATCCCCAGGTCCAGGGCTTCCCATGGGCTGCGCGGACGGATGGCGACGCTGGCGTCAGTCAGGCGCATGGCGGCTCCGTCCGGCAAGCAGGAAATAACCGCCGACCAGCAGCCAGAGGCAGGCGCCGACGATGTACTTCACGGTCGCCGGGAACTGCGTGAGCGAGGACCAGTAGCCTTCGATGAAGGCGGCGATCAGCAGCAACAGGATTACCCCGCCCACCAGTTGCACGGCTCGGGCTGCCGCCTGGCGCAGCGCATCGAGGCGACTCAGGCGACCGGGCGCGAGCAACGCCCAGCCGAGCTTGAGGCCGGCGGCGCCGGCGAAGGTGATGGCGGTCAGCTCGAAGGCGCCGTGACCGATGACGAAGGACCAGAAGGTCTCGATATAGCCGACCTGGGTCAGGTGCCCGGCCGCGGCGCCGATCATCAGGCCGTTGAACAGCAGGAAGAACAGGCTGCCCAGGCAGAACAGCAGGCCGCTGGCGAAGGTCTGAAAGGCGATGCCGATGTTGTTCATGATGTAGAAGGCGAACATCTTCCAGTCATCGCCGGTGTCCCGTTCGCTCATCGGGCCGAGGCGCCGCGCCTCAGGCGAGTACATGGTCTCCATCTCCGCAACGCGCTCGGGTGCCATCACGCTGTAGGTGAGGTCGGGGAAGTGATAGGCCAGCAGCCCCATGAGCAGGGCGCTGCCATAGAACAGCAGGCTGGCGACCGCGATGAACTGCCACTCCTCGCGCACCAGGCGCGGGAAGCCGGCGGTGATGAAGCCGAGGATGCGCGCGCCGAGATGGCTGCGGTGCCGGTAGAACTGCTGGTGCCCGCGCATGGCCAGCTGTTGCAGGTGATCGATCAGGTGGCTGCTGTAGCCGCGTTCCTGCGCCAGTGCCAGTTGCTGGCAGATGCGCCGGTAGTCCGCGGCGAATTCGTCGGGGCGCTCGGAGGCTTCCTGGCGCTTGCCGTTTTCCAGTTGTTCCAGGCGCTTGCCGAAACGCTTCCATGCACCCTGGTGGCGTTGTTCGAACAGGGCCTGCTTCATGGGGTCACCTGGCCGCTGCCGAGCAGGCCGCTGGCGATGGCATTGAGGCGTGCCTCCGCGTGTTCGGGGGGGACGCCCAGCGGTTCGGCAAGGATGCCGGCCAGTTCTTCGCGGCGTGCCGCGGACAACTGTCCGGAGCGCTCGGCGAAGCCCATCATCGCGCGCTGTTCTTCCAGGTTCAGCGGCCAGGGCGCCAGCTGCGGCGCTACCTGGGGCGGCTGCGGACGGCCCGGCGGCGGATCGCGGTAAATCACCAGGGTGCCGGCGGCCAGGTCGCCCAGACGCTTGAACGCCGGATTGGACAGGCAACTGAGCAGGCCCAGGGCGTAGCCGAACGGCAGGATGTCGGCGAAGCGCAGCAGGTTGCGCAGCAGCGAGGCGGACCAGCCGATCGGCGTGCCGTCATCGTGGACCACGCGCAGCCCCATCATCTGCTTGCCGGGCGAGCGACCCTGGTTGAGCACTTCGAAGAGCACCATGTACCACCAGGTCATGACGAAGGTGAGCAGCAAGCCCAGGCCGGTGCCGAGCTGGCCGAGGAAGGCCAGCGCCATGAACAGGGCGAACATCAGCAGGGCGCGGATACCCAGGTCGATCAGGTAGGCGATCGCTCGTGGGATAACGCCGGCGGGACGCAGCAACAGGTCGATCCCTTCCGGCGTCTCCACGTGGTAGCGGGTATCCAGCGCGGGGCTGGGCGGACGTGCGTCCGGGCGTGGAACGGCGGCTGCGGTCAAGGGGAATCGCTATCGATGGCTGAAAGGCAGATGCTAGCCAGCGCGCTGCGGCGAGGCAACCGCGCTGGCGGCAATTGGCGAACGGGGTTCAATTGGCCGGTGGCAGTACGCCGAAGATGGTGCGGTACAGCACACCGATGCAGATGATTGCCAGCGGCAGCGACCAGACCATCCCGATACCGAGCGGAATGGCGCTGACCATGATGATCACGCCGAGCACGAGGAACAGCCCGAAGACCTTGAACCAGTGCTGGGTGATGGCCTTGCGCGAAGCTTCCAGGGCCTGCCAGGGGCTGAGCTTGCGCTCCACAGCCAGCGGGATCGCCAGGATGTAGGCGATGCTCAGGTAGATGCCGGGCAGCACCAGCAGCAACATTCCCAGGTAGATCAGTACGGTCATGATCAGGCCGGTGATCAGCAGCGGGATGAACAGGCCGAAGTGGCTGAACATCTCGTTGAAGGAAACTGGCTGGTCAGCGGCGCGGCGGATCCCGAGCATGTTGATGCCTGCCAGGAAGGGATATCCCACCGCGCCAGCAATGACTCCCACGACCAACTGCAGGATAGCTACGCTGGCGCTGACTTCGGTGCCGGACGCTGCGTAGCCAATGCCTAGCACCAGCCCCAGCGCGAAGCTGATGATCTGCACGACAACCCCATAGACGATGAAGCCAGCGATGATCAGCCCCTTGGTTCCGCTGACCCGCTGCCAGGCCTCCTGGATCACGTCTCCGATGGTGAAGTCGTAGCCTCTGGCCAGTGCTTCTTCGATGCTCGGAACACTGGAGCCCCGAGCGTCGTCCTGCAGTTGGCTGGTCGGAGGAGTGAAGGGGTTGATCGCGTTTTCGTTCGACATTTGGCAGTTCCGCTCTGCTGGTAAATAGGGGCTCGAAGTGTGCCGTTTTTGCTTGATTGGTCTGTCAGGAGAAGCGATGGCCAGTTGAGCGATCTTTCCTGAAATGGGGTGGGAGGTTGGGCTGTAGCTGGGCGGATGCTGTATGGGACAGCCTGAGCGATCCAGTTGCGAAGCCGTAACTGCAGACAGACGCCGTTTCCGCGGCGCGCGCAGCGAGCATGGCGGGAATGAGGGACAGGTCGCTCTGCGGAGGACTGCAGGGATTGTGCACAGAGATATCTTGCATGGAAGTTCCTTTCCTTCAGGCGAGTCCGTTGGAGGTGAAGCATAGGATGGCAGCTGGCCATGGGCCAGGACCGCAGTTTGGAAGTGAGGCAACGCGCACTGTTAGACTGCGGCGCAATCGCACGCAGGCAAGGAAACGCGCCATGACCGCCAGTATCTTCTGGTACGACTACGAAACCACCGGTATCGACCCGCGCCGCGACCGCCCCCTGCAGGTCGCCGGCATCCGCACCGACGAAGCCCTCAACGAGATCGGCCAGTCGCTGAATCTCTACTGCCGTCCCAGCGACGACATCCTTCCCCATCCGGCGGCCTGCCTGGTCACCGGGATAGTCCCGCAGCGGCTGGAGGAACTTGGCTTGGGCGAAGCCGAGTTCATGACCCGCCTGCATGCCGAGCTGGCGCAGCCGGGCACCTGCGTCGCGGGTTACAACACCCTGCGCTTCGACGATGAAGTGACGCGCTACAGCCTGTATCGAAACTTCTTTGACCCCTACGCCCGCGAATGGCAGGGCGGCAACAGCCGCTGGGACCTGATCGACCTGGTGCGCACCTGCTATGCGTTGCGCCCGGAAGGCATCGTCTGGCCCGAGCAGGACGGCGCCGTCACCCTCAAGCTGGAGCGCCTCACCGCCGCCAATGGCATCGACCATGGCCAGGCCCACGATGCGCTGTCGGACGTGCGGGCGACCATCGCCCTGGCGCGGCTGATCCGTGCCCGTCAGCCCAAGCTCTACGACTATCTCTACCGCCTGCGCAGCAAGCAGGGCGTGCTGGATCAGATCCGTATGCACGAGCCGCTGGTGCACGTGTCCGGGCGCTTCTCCGGGGCACGCCATTATCTGTCGGTGGTCCTGCCGCTGGGCTGGCACCCCCGCAACCGCAATGCGCTGATCGTCTGTGACCTGGCCGCCGATCCAGCGCCGCTGCTGGAGCTGGACGCCGAGACCCTGCGCCAGCGCCTGTACACGCGCCGGGACGAACTCGCCGAAGGCGAGCTGCCGGTCCCGCTGAAACTGTTGCACATCAACCGCTGCCCGGTGGTGGCGCCGCTGAAGGTACTCCGTCCGCAGGATCGCGAACGCATCGGTCTGGATGTGGAGGGATGTCTGGCAGTTGCGCAGACATTGGTTCAGGCCAAGGCGGTCTGGCAGGAAAAACTGGCGCCGATCTATTCCGAGGAAAGTTTCGCGACGACCGAGGACCCGGAGCAGCAGTTGTATGACGGATTTATCGGAGACCGGGACCGCCGATTGTGTGAGCAGGTGCGTCAGGCAGATCCTATGCGACTGGCCAAAGAGCAATGGCCGTTCGATGATCCGCGACTTCCAGAACTTCTGTTCCGATACCGGGCGCGTAATTTCCCGGAAACTTTGTCTGCCACCGAACAGCAACAATGGCAGGACTTCTGCCGTTTGCGCCTGAGTGCGCCGGAGTGGGGCGCGCCGAATACTCTGTCGAACTTCGACAGCGCAATGGCCGAGCAGATGAGTAATGCCGGTGCAGCAAACCGCGTGGTGCTTGAAGCCTGGACGAAATATGCACTCGCATTGCGCGGGCGCTATGGCCTCTAGCTGTTGCCAGGCAATAAAAAACGCCAGCGCAAGGCTGGCGTTCTTTATTGCGAGAAGGGCTTAGCCCAGCAGCGTGGCCCAGCCTTCAACGGCCTCGGCGCCCCACTTGGCCTTCCACTCCTTGAGAGTCTTGTGGTTGCCGCCCTTGGTCTCGATGACTTCACCAGTGTGCGGGTTCTTGTATTGCTTGACCTTGCGAGCGCGCTTGGTCACGGTGCTCTTGGCGGCACGCGGCGATTTGCTCAGCTTCGCGTCCGGATCGAGCAGGGCGATGATATCGCGCAGGGATTTGCCGTAGCTGCCCATCAGTGCGCGGAGTTTCTCTTCGAACTCAAGCTCTTTCTTCAGCTTGTCGTCCTGTTCGAGGGATTTCAGGCGCTCTTGAAGTTCCTTGATGGCTTCTTCGGTGGCGCGGTACTCATTGATCAGCGACATGTTGGGTACCTTGTTCTTGAGGTCCAGCGGTGGCGGATAGTTTGTAGCACCCATAATAGTCAGCACAGTTGTTCAAGTAAACTGCGAAGACAACTTTTGTGGGTAATTAGTCAAGTATTTAAGTTATTAGCGCGGTGGATTTAACCGGAAAACTTAGTGCCAGGCCTAATTGGCTCTCGTCGGCCACTCCCGCGCAGTGCTGAACTTTTCCCCTCCAGCCGCTAGAATGGCGGCCTTCGCGATGTATCTGGAGTACACCCATGCGCACTTTTCGACTGGTGATCGCCTGCCCTGACGGGGTCGGCATCGTCGCCAAGGTGAGTAATTTCCTGGCCACTTACAACGGCTGGATCACCGAGGCCAGTCACCATTCCGATAATGACAACGGCTGGTTCTTCATGCGGCATGAAATCCGTGCCGATTCCCTGCCGTTCGACCTCGACGGATTCCGCCAGGCCTTCGCGCCCATCGCGCGCGAGTTCTCCATGGAATGGCGTATCACCGACTCGTCGGTGAAGAAGCGCGTGGTGCTGATGGCCAGTCGCGAGTCGCACTGCCTGGCCGACCTGCTGCACCGTTGGCACAGCGGCGAACTGGACTGCGAGATTCCCTGCGTGATCGCCAACCACGATGACCTGCGCAGCATGGTGGAGTGGCACGGTATTCCGTACTTCCACGTTCCGGTGGACCCGAAGAACAAGCAGCCGGCCTTCGAGCAGGTCTCGCGCCTGATCGACGAGCACCAGGCCGACAACGTGGTGCTGGCGCGCTACATGCAGATCCTGCCGCCGGACCTGTGCCAGAAGTACCGCCACCAGGTGATCAACATCCACCACAGCTTCCTGCCGTCCTTCGTTGGCGCCAAGCCCTACCACCAGGCTTCGCTGCGTGGGGTGAAGCTGATCGGTGCGACCTGCCACTACGTGACCGAGGAGCTGGACGCCGGCCCGATCATCGAGCAGGACGTGGTGCGCATCACCCACCGCGACAACGTCGAGGACCTGGTGCGCCTGGGCAAGGACGTGGAGAAGCTGGTGCTGGCCCGCGGCCTGCGCTACCACCTGGAAGACCGCGTGCTGGTGCACGACAACAAGACCGTGGTGTTCGACTGATTCGCAGTCGGTCGTTCGCTACACTGGGTACTCCGCATGCGCCTGCCGTCGTTTGACGGCAGGCGCTGCGCCCAACCGGAGAGTGCCACGATGAACGATCCGAAGAACCCTGGCACCGCCACCCCGCCGCCCACTCTGGGCGAAGGCTGTACCAGTCGCTACGACCCCGAAGCCTTGAGTGAAGAGGATGGCACCGAGTTTCCCGGCGCCGCCGAACTCTGGGATTCGCTGAAGCCGAAAACACCGTCCGAAGGCGATAAGCCTGCCGAAGACTGAGTCTCAGCCTTTCTCCCGCAGCCCGATCAACCTGCGCAGCAACGGCCGCCCGGCCAGCAGGGCGAATACCGGCGCGCCCATCACCAGGTAGAAGTAGTAGGTCACCACGCGCCAGATCAGGATGGCCGCGGCTGCCGTGGATTTGCCCACCAGCGGGGCGAGCAGCGCGGCGGAAGTCAACTCTGTGCCGCCGGCGCCGCCGGGTAGCAGCGTAGCCAGTCCCGCGGCCAGCGACAGCAGCTGGATGAGGAAGGTCCAGGCCCAGTGCAGGTCCACGCCCATGGCGTACAGGGTGAGGTAGAGCACCGAGAAGCGCAGCGTCCAGTGGCAGCAGGTGAGGGAGAAGATCAGCGCCAGGCGGCGCTTGGGCTGGCGCAGGCTGCTGACCAGGGTGTCGCGGAAGTGCAGGCTCTTGCGCGCCCAGTGCAGGCGCGTACGCGGCTTCATGCCCAGGCGTGCGAACAGGCGTCCGATGGCCTTGATCACCCGGCGCTGGAAGCGGGCCAAGAGCACCACACCGAAGAGAATCCCGCCCAGTAGCGCGCCGCTGGTGATCAGTGAGGTCTCCAGGTTCGGGCTGACGCTGTGCGACAGGGCCCAGACCAGTACCGCCGCCAGCGCGCAGAGGAAGAACATCAGGTCGCTGAGCTGGTCCACGGCGAAGATCGCGCTGCTGTGCGCCGGGCGCATGCCGTGGCGCGACAGCAGGGCCATCAGTGTCAACGGGCCGCCGGTCCCGCCCGGGGTGGCGTAGAAGGCGAACTCCGAGGCCATGATGATGCCAACCGACTGGACCCGGCCGATGTCGCCGGCGCGGCCATTGAGCAGCACCCGCAGTTTCTGGGCGTTGATCAGCCAGCACAGGAGGATCATGCCGAACATGATCAGCAGGCTGTCGAGGGGGAAGGCCAGGACCTGGGTGAGCATCTCCGGGCCGCCCAGGGCCAGGGGAATCAGCGAGGCGCCGACCAGGCCCAGCAACAGCCACCAGCCACGTGTCACGGGCGCGCCTCCGGCAGGGGCGGAGGAGTGGGCAGGATAGGGTGGAGCGGCAAAGTGTGCTGGGTGAGTCGCTGTTTCATGCAGAGTGGACCGTCAGCGGAGGACTGCGTTCGCCGAACTTTCCGTGGGCAGGGCGCCGCCATCGGGCGGCGCCCCTCGCTCACTCGGCGGATTTCTCTGCTGAAGAGACGCCGGCGCCTTCTTCCAGCGCCTTGTTCTCCCAACCGTCTTCGCCCGGCAGGATCAGGTTCAGCAGGATGGCGACGATGGCGCACAGGGCGATGCCCTTCAGGCCGAAGTCGTCCGGGCCGGTGCCGGTGCCGATCAGCACGCCGCCGATGCCGAACACCAGGGTGACCGAGACGATGCACAGGTTGCGCGCCTGGGACAGGTCGACCTTGTGGCGGATCAGGGTGTTCATGCCCACCGAGGCGATGGTGCCGAACAGCAGGCAGAGGATGCCGCCCATCACCGGTACCGGGATGCTCTGCAGGATGGCGCCGAACTTGCCGATGAAGGCCAGGCCGATGGCGAACACTGCCGCCCAGGTCATGATCTTCGGGTTGTAGTTCTTGGTCAGCATCACCGCGCCGGTCACTTCCGCGTAGGTGGTGTTCGGCGGGCCGCCGAACAGGCCGGCGGTGGAGGTGGCGATGCCGTCGCCCAGCAGGGTGCGGTGCAGGCCCGGAGTCTTCAGGTAGTTCTTGCCGGTCACGCCGCCCACGGCGATGACGCCGCCGATGTGCTCGATGGCCGGAGCCAGCGCCACCGGGACGATGAACAGGATGGCCTGCCAGTTGAACTCCGGCGCGGTGAACTTCGGCAGCTCCAGCCAGGGCGCGGCGACGATCTTGGCCACGTCGACCACGCCGAAGGCGAAGGACAGGCCGTAGCCCACCAGCACGCCGGCGATGATCGGCACCAGACGCAGCATGCCCTTGCCGAATACGGCGACGATCAGCGTGGTCACCAGTGCCGGCATGGAGATCAGCATGGCGGTCTTGTAGGGGATCAGTTCGCTGCCGTCACCGGCCTTGCCCATGGCCATATTCGCAGCGATCGGCGCCATGGCCAGGCCGATGGAGATGATCACCGGGCCGATCACCACCGGCGGCAGCAGGCGGTCGATGAAACCGGTGCCCTTGATCTTCACCGCCAGGCCCAGGAAGGTGTAGACGAAGCCCGCCGCCACCACGCCGCCCATGGTCGCGGCCAGGCCGAACTGGCCTTTGGCGAGGATGATCGGGGTGATGAAGGCAAAGCTGGAGGCCAGGAACACGGGCACCTGGCGCCCGGTGACGATCTGGAACATCAGGGTGCCGAAGCCGGCGGTGAACAGCGCAACGTTCGGGTCCAGGCCGGTGATCAGCGGCATCAGCACCAGCGCGCCGAAGGCCACGAAGAGCATCTGCGCGCCGGAGATCACCTGGCGCCACAGCGGTTCATTGAATTCATCGGCCATGAATCAGGTGTCCTTCTGCTTGGTGCCGAAGATCTTGTCACCGGCGTCGCCCAGGCCCGGCATGATGTAACCGTGCTCGTTCAGGCACTGGTCGATCGACGCGGTATAGATGAGCACGTCCGGATGCGCATCGTTGACCGCCTTGATGCCTTCGGGCGCGGCCACCAGCACCATGGCGCGGATGTCCTTGCTGCCGGCTTTCTTGAGCAGGTTGATGGTGGCGACCATGGAGCCGCCGGTGGCCAGCATCGGGTCGATGATCAGCGAGCGGCGCTCGGCGATGTCCGGCGCGAGCTTTTCCAGGTAGGTGTGCGCTTCGAGGGTTTCCTCATTGCGCGCGACCCCTACGGCGCTGACCTTGGCGCCCGGAATCAGGCTGAGCACGCCGTCGAGCATGCCGATGCCGGCACGCAGGATCGGCACCACGGTGATCTTCTTGCCGGCGATCTTCTCCACCTGCACGGGGCCGGCCCAGCCTTCGATCTCGTAGTTTTCCAGCGGCAGGTCCTTGGTCGCCTCGTAGGTGAGCAGGGCGCCCACTTCCTGGGCCAGCTCGCGGAAATTCTTGGTACTGATATCGTGACGGCGCATCAGTCCGATCTTGTGGCGGATCAGGGGATGGCGAATCTCGAGTACGGGCATGGGCGGGGTCTCCGGACGGGCTGGCAAAAAAATTGCGGTAGCGTAATGCATCCTAGCTACCTTGGGCCACGATTGTCGGGGACTTTCGTCCGCTGACCCTTGCCCCATGGCACGCTGATAGGTACCTTTGCGCACTTTTTCACGGGAGAACCCCCATGTCCGTCGATCTCGCGCACATTCGCCAAGTCATGGCCGAAGCCGACTGCCTGTACACCAATGCCGAGGTGGAAGCCGCCATCGCCCGCGTGGCCGAGGCCATCAACGGCACCCTGGCCGAGACCAACCCGGTGGTGTTCTGCGTGATGAACGGCGGCCTGATCTTCTCCGGCAAGCTGCTGCCGCTGCTGAACTTCCCACTGGAAGCCTCCTACCTGCATGCGACCCGTTACCGCAACGAGACCACCGGCGGCGAGCTGTTCTGGAAGGCCAAGCCGGAAATCTCCTTCATCGACCGCGACGTGCTGATCATCGACGACATCCTCGACGAAGGTCACACCCTCTCGGCGATCATCGACTTCTGCAAGCACGCCGGCGCCAAGCGCGTGCATACCGCCGTGCTGATCGACAAGGACCATGACCGCAAGGCCCGTCCGGACCTGAAGGCCGACTACGTGGGCCTGTCCTGCGTCGACCGCTACATCTTCGGCTACGGCATGGACTACAAGGGCTACTGGCGCAACGCTGCCGGCATCTTCGCGGTCAAGGGGCTCTGACATGACCGGGCCGCGTTTTCTCGACAGTGCGCTGTTCGACGAGGTCGCGGCCCGCGCCGCCGCCAGCCCCCGGCGTCGGCAGAACCACAACTTCCACGAGCAGAGCGAGCCCTGCCACCGGCTGCTCAACGCGCTGCAGCCGGACAGCTACATCCCGCCCCATTGCCATCGCCACCCGGACAAGGCCGAAAGCCTGCTGGTGGTGAAGGGCGCGCTGGGTCTGCTGATCTTCTCCGACAGCGGCGAGCTGCTGACTACCCGCGTCCTGCGCGCGGGCGGCGAATGCGTCGGCGCCGACCTGCCGCCGGGCACCTTCCACGCCATCGTGGCGCTGGAGCCGGACAGCATCATGTTCGAAGCCAAGGCCGGCCCCTTCGTGCCGCTGGGCGAGGACGAGCGCGGGCAATGGGCGCCGAGTGAGGGCGAGGCGGACGCCGCGGATTACCTGGCCTGGATGCGCTCCCAGTTTCCCGCCTGAACAGGCTCTTCGGCTTTTCGTAGGAGCGAGCTTGCTCGCGAACATCCCGGCGCCGATGGGAATGTCTGGCGCGAAGCGGTTCGCGAGCAAGCTCGCTCCTACAGATCCCTGATGCATCTATTCACATCGATGTATGCATGGGCAAGCGAGCATTTTTCCCAATGCATGCCCTGCCTATCCTGCGACCCTCACCAAAACCCGCCCCGAGGTTCGCATGTCCCGTCTTCTCTATATCGATGGCCAATGGCAGGCCGCCGACAGCGGCGCCGTACTGCGCCCGATCGCTCCCGCCACCCGTGAAGCGCTGCCGGAAGTCGCCTGTGCCGGCGTGTCCGACATCGAGCGCGCCGTGGCTGCCGCCAAGCGTGCCTTCGCTGACTGGAAGCTGACCAGCGCCGCCCAGCGCGCCGGCTATCTGCGCGCCTTCGCCGAGCAGCTGGAAGCCCGCCGCGAAGCCCTGATCACCCTGCAGATGCAGGCCAGCGGCAAGCCGCGCCTGGAAGCCGAAATCGACATCGGCGACGCCATTGCCACCTTCGCCTACTACGCCGAACTGGCCGACCAGCTGGACGCCCGGCAGAACGCCGAAGTCGCCCTGCCGGACGCCGGCTATCGCTCGCAGACCCGCTTCGAGCCCATCGGCGTGGTCGGCCTGATCGTGCCGTGGAACTTCCCGCTGGTGACCAGCGCCTGGAAGGTCGCACCGGCCCTGGCGGCGGGCTGCACCGTGGTGCTCAAGCCCTCGGAAATCACCCCGCTGATCGAGCTGGTGCTGGGCGAGATCGCCGACGCCATCGGCCTGCCTGCTGGCGTGCTGAACCTGGTGCCGGGCCTGGCCGATGCCGGCGCAGCGCTGTGCAGCCATCCGGGCATCGCCAAGCTGTCCTTCACCGGCAGCAACGTCATCGGCCGCAAGGTCATGGAAGCCGCCGCCGCGCGCACCCTGCCGGTGGGCCTGGAACTGGGTGGCAAGTCGCCCATCCTGGTGTTCGAGGACTGCGACCTGGACGACGCCGTGCAGTGGATCATCGCCGGCGTCTACTGGAACGCCGGGCAGATGTGCTCCGCCACCTCGCGCCTACTGGTGCAGGCATCCATCGCCGAGCCGCTGCTGGCCAAGCTGAAGCTGGCGGTGGAAGGCCTGCGCGTCGGCGACTCTCTGCTGGGCGAGACCGACATGGGCCCGATGACCAGCGAAGCGCAGTACCGCAAGGTGCTCGACTACTTCACCGTGGCCCGCGACGAAGGCCTGGCCTGCCTGACCGGTGGCGAAGCCGGCGAGGGCTGGTTCATCCGCCCGACCGTCTACGCCGACGTACCGGCGGACAGCCGCCTGTGGCGCGAGGAAATCTTCGGTCCGGTTCTCTGCGTACGTACCTTCAGTGATGAAGCCGACGCCCTGCGTCAGGCCAACGACAGCGACTTCGCGCTGGCCGCCACCGTGTGCAGCGCCGACCTGGAACGCGCCCAGCGCGTTGCCGAGAACCTGGAGGCCGGCAACGTCTGGCTGAACTCGCCGCAAGTCGTCTTCCCGCAGACCTCCTGGGGGGGCGGCAAGCGCAGCGGTATCGGCCGCGAGCTGGGCCCGTGGGGCCTGTCGGCGTTCTTCGACATCAAGCACATCACCGCGCCGCGCTGATCGGCGTTACGCCGTGTTCCAGGCGCAGGTCTTCCATCAGCGCCTGGAGCGCTTCGTTGTGCCCCGGCTCGTCGCGCACCACCAAGCTATGGGTGATGCCGTAGCCGAGGCTGTCCGGCAGCAGCGCGCGCATCTCGCCCTGTTCCACCCAGCGTTCGGCGTAGTGGGTCGGCAGGTAGCCCAGGTGCGTGCCTGCGCGCACCGCGTGGAGCACCGCTTCCATGTGCTGGGTAAACGCCGTGCTGCGCTGCGGGTCGGCCGGCAGTTGCACGTCGGCCACCGCATAGCCGTGCTGAATCCAGTTGCAGCTTTCCAGTTCGGCGGCGTCCTTCACCGGCTTGTCGAACAACGGGTGCTCGCTCCCGCAGAACACCGCCACGCGCTCGTGGTACAGCGGTTCGTAGCGCAGGTTCGGCAGGCGTCGGCTGAAGCAGGCGATGGCCAGGTGCAGGCGGCCACTGAGCACCAGGCGTTCCAGTTCGGTGGACGACTCGATGAGGAAGTGCAGGCGTACGTCCTGGTCGCGGCGGTTGAAGCGCGCCAGGGTCTGGTGAATGCGCGCGCCGGGCAGGGTGGCGACGTTGTCGGCCAGGCCCAGGTGCAGTTCGCCCACCAGGCGCCCGGCCAATGACTGCACCTGGTCGCGGAAGTCGCCGAGCGCGGCGAACAGATTCTGCGTGTAATCCAGCACCCGCTCGCCTTTCTCGGTCAGGCGGAAGCCGCTCTTGCCGCGCTCGCACAGGCGATAGCCCAGGCGCGTTTCCAGGCTGGCGATGTGCGTGCTGATAGTCGACTGGCCCATGCCCAGCTCGCCCTGGGCCGCGGAGAAGCCGCCGCAGCGCACCACGCAGGCGAAGATGCGCAGCAGGCGCAGGTCAAGATCGGAGACGTTGTGCAGCATGATGAGGTAGTGATTGGTCGATGTAAGAGTAGTGTTGCGTTGAAGGCTATCAATGTATCGGCGGGTGTGCCATGTGCGCCTGTCGTGGCGCTTCGGGGCCGTGCTAGAGTGCTTGGCCCTGTCCTGCGGAGGTGATGATGTCCGTTCGCATACCGGGCGCCGCGTTGGTGCTGGCGCTCTGTCTACCCCTCGCGGCCTTCGCCGCGCCGCCGATGCACAGCCAGTTCCTGCCGCCGGACGATGCTGGCCTGCGCCAGGGCGAGCCGGAGCAGCAGCAACTGCTGCAGGTCACCGAATACAGCGTGGTGCTGGGCAACCAGCGCCAGTCCAACCAGCAGCCGATCCCGATCACCACGCCGGCGTTGCTGCGCCTGAAGGGCAAGCCGTTGAACAAGGGCGCGCAGATCAGCCAGGTGGTGATCAGCTTCGATGCCGAAGGCAAGAGCCTGAAGAAGCCGGTCTATGACGACAAGACCCGGGTGCTCAGCCTCTCTTACCCCCAGGCGTCCTATCCGAGGCTGCTCGACCTGCTGCGCAACGGCACTGTCTACGTACAGTTCCTGAGCTACGGCAATGGCCATATCTGGGCCGATCTGCACACCGGGGCGGTGCGCGCGCGTTGAGCCGCGCACGGCGCAGGGTTAAACTGCCCGACCCGTGGTGCCCGGCCTGAGCCGATGCGGGCCGCGATCCCCGAGACAGCCGTAGAGAGAAGCGAGCGATGCGTAAAGACAAGAAGCAGGTGATTGGCGAAGAAATCGGCGACGACGCCATCAAGCTGTTCCTCGACGTGGAACCGGCCGACGACACCCCGGCGTCCCTGCACAAGCTGGTCAAGGCCTATCGCGGCCTGCGCATCGATGACTTCGAGCGCTTCGTCGGCTTCTTCGTCGAGGCCGGCTACGACCTCAACGCCAAGGACGCCAAGGGCCAGGATTTCGTTGCCCTGATCCAGGACCAGCGCCAGGCCGAGCCCTACATCGAAGTGATCAAGGCTGCTCGCGGCTGATCGCATCGAAGCGCTGAAAAGCCCGCCTTGTGCGGGTTTTTTCGTTTTGACGGTTCGCGAGAAGGATTGTGGGTCTCCGCTGGCCTACGAAAAGCAAAAAAGCAGTTTCCAGAGGACTGTCCGCATGCACCGGAGCGCCCCTTCAGGAGGCCGAGCGGAATCGGAGATTCAGGGGTTGAGCGGCATGGATGCCGCGAGAGCCGCGATGGGCCAGGGATGGCCCTTCGCGGCGAGCCCCTGAAGCTTCGATGGAGCGAGGGAACCCCGGCGAAGCCGGGGCCGGATGATGGGGCAGAGACTTTTGCCTACTTTGCGTCGTTTGGCAAAGTAGGTCGCCCGAGGGGGCGAAACTAGAAGTCGCAGAACACGCCGGAGCGACGCTGAAAACCCAAACAAGAAGAATCGCGGAAAGAGTCCGCTCCTACGGAGGGTGTCACTTTTAGTAGGGCCGAGGGTGTCCGGTCCTTGCTCGCGAACCCATCTCCGATTCCCCGCCTAGACTTCTCCATACAACGATAACGACAAGGCGAGGACGAAGCCGTGCAAGTACAGCCCTATCTGTTTTTCCATGGACGCGCCGATGAGGCTATTGCCTTCTACCAGCACGCCGTGGGCGCCCAACTCAACATGCTGATGCGTTACGAGGAGGCGCCCGGCCCGTCGCCGGTGCCGGACGGTTGGCTGGACAAGGTGATGCACGCCAGCCTGCGAATTGGCGAGACGGACGTCTTCCTGTCCGATGGCCGTGGCGAGCACAACTCCACCTTCAATGGATTCTCCCTGCACCTGACGCTGCGTAGCGTGGTAGCGGCGGAGCAGGCGTTTGCCGCGTTGGCGGAGGAGGGGCGGGTGGAGATGCCGCTGGAGAAAACCTTCTGGGCGCAGCGCTTCGGCATGCTCACCGACCGCTTCGGCGTAGGCTGGATGGTCAGCTGTCACTGACCTCTTGCCTGGAACGAAAGCAGAAACGAAAAAGCCCGCCGGAAGGCGGGCTTTTTCATGAGCGCGAGGCTCAGGACGCGGCGACGATCTGCAGACGGTCGGCGGTCATCTGGTTGACTTCGCGGTAGACCGCGGCGTCGGTTTCCAGCTGCTTCTCGCGGGCCGGGAAGATCTCCTTGAGCTTCGCGGTCCACTCGGTCGACTTGTAGCGCTCGGGGAAGCAGCGCTCCAGCAGGCCCAGCATGATCGACACGGTCACCGAGGCGCCCGGCGAGGCGCCGAGCAGGGCGGCGATGCTGCCGTCCTGGGCCGCCACCAGTTCGGTACCGAACTGCAGGATGCCGCCTTTCTTCGGGTCCTTCTTGATGATCTGCACACGCTGGCCGGCGGTTTCCAGACGCCAGTCGGCCGGGTTCAGTTCCGGGTAGAACTTGCGCAGGGCTTCGATACGCTGGTCCATGGACTGCATGACTTCCTTCACCAGGTAGCGGGTGAGGTCCATGTTGTCGCGGGCCACGGCGAGCATCGGCAGCAGGTTGCTGGTGCGCACCGAGAGCGGCAGGTCGAGGAACGAACCATGGCGCAGGAACTTGGTGGAGAAGCCGGCGTACGGGCCGAACAGCAGGGAGGTCTTGCCATCGACTACGCGGGTGTCCAGGTGCGGCACGGACATCGGCGGGGCGCCGACTTCGGCCTGGCTGTAGACCTTGGCCTGGTGGTGCTTGACCACTTCCGGGTTGTCGCAACGCAGCCACTGGCCGCTCACCGGGAAGCCGCCGAAGCCCTTGCTTTCCGGGATGCCGGACAGCTGCAGCAGCGGCAGTGCGCCGCCGCCGGCGCCGAGGAAGACGAACTTCGCCTTGACCTTGCGGGCCTCGCCGGTCTGGGTGTTCTTGATGTCCACCAGCCAGCCGTCAGCGCTGCGCTCAAGGCCGACCACTTTCTGGAAGTAGCGGACTGCGCTGCCTTCGCGGCTGGCCAGGTAGCTCAGCAGTTGGTTGGTCAGGGCGCCGAAGTTGACGTCGGTGCCGCTTTCCACGCGGGTCATGGCGACCTGCTCGTCGGCCGGGCGGCCGGGCATGGTCAGCGGGGCCCACTCGGCGATCTTGCCGCGGTCCTCGGTGTATTCCATCGAGGTGAAGGCATGGTGCTGGCTGAGAAGCTCGAAACGCTTCTTCAGGAACGGAATGTCCTTGCCACGCACGAAGCTCATGTGCGGAACAGGGTTGATGAAGTTACGCGGCGAGCCGAAGGCTTCCTTCCCGCTCAGGTAGGCCCAGAACTGCTTGGACACTTCGAACTGGGCGTTGATGTTCACCGCTTTCTTGATGTCGATCGAGCCATCGGCGGCCTGCGGGGTGTAGTTCAGCTCGCAGAGGCCGGCGTGGCCGGTACCGGCGTTGTTCCACGGGTTGGAACTTTCGATGGCCCCGGACTCCTGCAGTTCGACGATCTCAAGCTTGACGCTCGGATCGACTTCCTTGAGCAGGACAGCCAGGGTTGCGCTCATGATGCCGGCGCCTACCAGCAGCACGTCCATCGATTCGTAATCGTTCTGCGCCATTAACGCGTCTCCAGAAAACTATCAGCAGCCAGTTGTGACAGGGGCCTTGCGCTCACTGCGCGTGAAGCCGCCTGTCCGAATTCTTCTCGGGTCGCGTGCGACCCTCCGCGAATGCCTTCGGCCGGGATTGGAGGAGGAGAAAGCTGCACCTTCGCTCGGCAATCCACGGCGGACGATCAGGGCATCCGCAAGTGCATCGGGTGGGCGCTTATGCGCGGCTTCCGGTGCCGAAAAAGCGATTCAGTGCTGCGGGGACAGACGTTAATGGTGCTGCTACCGACGCAAAACTCTTCATTGCTCGCCACACTCTCGTGAAGTAGTGAAAAACCTTCAAATCACGCTCTTTTGGAGGCGTGAAACTCAAAGGGGATCGTCGTTGCGGGCCGGTCCGGTCTCCGTACGGAGGGGGCGGCTGCATCCTTGCCAAGCGTTCTGCGCAACGAACGTAAAGCGCGACGGCCAGTGACCGAGGCGAGTGGCGACTCTCTTTGAGGGGTGGCAGAGGCGAGACACGGTGTGTCGGCATCGTGCGGGGCCCGATCTGGAGGCGTCCTTATAATCGGGGGGCGATTATAACGGCGAAACAGAAAAAAAGCCCTGCACCTTAGACTTTTTTCCTAGGGTATACCCCTTGATTTACGTTTTGCGCCCCGCCTTGGTGCGCCTCGCCCCGGGGCAGGTCAAGACGGCATGTGGCCGCGCCCGTCGGGGAACCCCGGGACGGTGATTCGCGTCCAATGGCCAGGCGCTATCTGCCCGCGCTGACGGCCGGTATACTGCCGGCCATTGCCCAACCCATGGAGAGATGAGCATGCTGCAACGTTTGTTGCTCAGCTTTATCGCTGCTGCCAGCCTGACCCTGACCGGCTGTGCGCTCAGCCCGCAACAACTCAATCCGGACCCGGTATTCAAGGGGCCCATCACCGCCGTTGGCCAGGGCCAGCCGGTGGTGGTCAAGGTCGTCGACGGCCGTCCCAGCACTGCGCTGGGTACCCGTGGTGGCCTGTACTCCGAAACCAGCCAGCTCACCGTGCGCAGCCAGGATGTAATTCCCAAGCTGCAGCTGCAGGCCGAAACCGCCGTGCGCCTGCTGGGCTTCACGCCGTCGCCCAACGCCTACAACGCACCGCAGCTGACCCTGACCCTGGCCGAGCTGAAGTACCAGTCGCCCAAGGAAGGCATGTACGTGACCGAGGCCGACATCAGCGCGACCTTCCGTGTCGACGTGCAGACCAGTGCGCGTCACTACAGCGGCCGCTACGGCGCCGCGCTGAACCAGCGTTTCGGCATGGCGCCCAACGAGGCGACCAACAGCAAGCTGGTCGGCGATGTGCTCAGCGATGCCCTGAACCGCGTGTTCAAGGACCCGAGCATCGGCCAGACGCTGAACCAGCGCTGATCGCCGCACGGACATGAAAAAGCCCGGCCAATGCCGGGCTTTTTCATGGGCGGCTGAATACTGCGATCAGGCGGCCTGGCGGTACGGATCGACCTCGATCGAGCGCATGCGCTCGTCGGTTTCAGGCAGGTCCAGGTGCTCATGGCCGCACGCCTGGGTGTAGACCAGCCAATGGTCGTCCTGGACGTTGAAGGACAGCTCGACGACGACGGCTTCGATTTCTTCCAGGTGTTCGATCAGGTAAGCGTTTTCGTGGGGGATGATTTCGAGCATGGCGAATCTCCTTGGCGAAAGACTTTGATTGGCAGCATTCGTTAAAGCCAACAACGTGCCAGGGCGCGGGAGAGGTCTTAGACCGATTCTCGATAATTCTTACGCTCGTCGTAATTAAGCGTTACGCGCTGGCTGCGGTGACTGGCCTGCGGATAAAATGCGCGACGATTGTTTCCCATCCATGACGGGCGATGCCCGTTCATCCAGTAGACTCACCCCCGGCTTTCCTTCGTGATAACTGGTGTGCAGTCCCGAAGCGGAGGTTGTGATGTCGCTGCAGGCGCTCTGGAATCTGTTCCAGGCCCATCCTGGCCGGGTCCTCAACGATCTGGCGCTGTTCTTCACCCTGGCCGGTGCCTGGCTGCTGCTGGCCACCCGTCGCCGTGAACGCCTGGCCCTGGCTCGTCTGGCCGCTGAAAGCGAAGTGCAGCCGATGCCGCTGGACAGCTTCGAGCCGACACTGCGACTGAACCGCTTCTTCTACCGTTTCGGCTTCGCCTGCATGGCGCTGGCATTGGCGGTCAGCTGGTACAGCACGCGGCTGTGACCGGCCGGAATTGAAAAAGGCGCCCGAGGGCGCCTTTTTTCATGCCTGCTTGAGGCGGTACTGGTTCAGCACCGGGTTGGCGTACTGCAGAATCAGGTACGGACGCTGCTCGGCGGGGCATTCTGCCAGGCGACGCTCCCATTCGGTGCGGGCGCGGCGCAGCTCCTCGTCCTTGAACAGGCTGGCGGCGGTGGGCACCTGCAGCGCCGGATCGCGCAGCGCGGAAGCCTCGTAGGCCAGGTAGTGCACCGGGAACAGCCGATAGTTGCCGAGGATCTGCCGGTCCAGCTCGGCGGCCAGCTGCTTGGTGTCGCCGAACTCCCCGGTGATTTGCTCGCCGAAGTTGATGTGCACCCGGCCCTTGTAGCCGGTGATGCCCTGCACGATGCTGCGGTCGTCCTCGCCCGGCGCCTTCTGGTACTCGCCGGTGGTGGCGCGGGTGAACAGTTCGCGGGCCTTGGCGGCATCGCACGGGTCGTATTCGTAGCTGATCGACACCGGGATCAGGTGCAGTTCGCGGATCACCTCGGCGAACGGCTCGTCCTTGCGGCTCATGTGGAACATCTTGAGGATCGCCGAGTCGGTGCGGTCGTCCCCGTCCTTGGCGCGGCCTTCGGCCTGGGCGATCCAGATTGACTGGCCGTCCTTGCAGATCGAGTGGTTGATGTAGGCCGAGAGCTTCTGGTATGCCGCCAGCTTCTCGCGCCGGCCGGTGATCGAGCGGTGCACGATGAAGCTCTTGTTCAGGCGCATCAGGTCGCTGACGAAGGGCTTCTGCAGCAGGTTGTCGCCGATGGCGATGCGCGGCGTCGGCAACTTGGCGTGATAGATCGCGTAGTTGCAGAAGGCCGGGTCCATCACGATGTCGCGGTGGTTGGCGATGAACAGGTAGGCGCAGCCAGGCTTCAGTCGTTCGACGCCGGAATAGGTGACGCCATCGGTGGCGTGCTCGATGGTGCGGTCGACGTAGGGCTCGATCTTGTCCTGCAGCGCGATGACGGTGCGGATGCCGGTGACTTCACGGGCCAGGCGATGAGCTATAAGAGGTCTGAGCAGCCAGCCGAGCGGACCGGACAGACGGGGGAAGCGGTAACGCGCCAGCGCGCCGAGGAAGGCGTCATCGCTCAGCAGGCGTTGCAGGACGGCCGGGACTTCGGCGTCGTTATACGGTCGGATGGCTTCGAACTCGCCCATCATGCTCTCTGATTGAATTTTTTAGGGGTATCACGGGCCGGGCCGCGAAGTAGACAGCTCGGAGGGTTGCCAGGGGACCGCTCGGTCAGACTGGGCACCCTGAAAGACCGCGCGATTATAAACGGAAGTCACGGGGGAACCAGCGATGCTCGAAAGTCAGGCCTATACCTGCCCCTATTGTGGCGAGCTGGCGGAGGCCGTACTCGACCTGTCCGGGGGCGACCAGCGCTACTATGAAGATTGTCCGGTGTGTTGCCGGCCGATTCTGTTCCAGCTCTACACCGACGGTGTGGAGTGGTCCCTGGAAGTCCAGCGCGAGGACGACTGATGCAGCGAATCTACGAACCCGCCGACCTGATCGAGGCCGAACTGCTGGGCGGGATGCTGGCCAACGAGGGCATTTCGTCGCACCTGGGCGGACGCCACCTGCTCGGCGGCATCGGTGAGCTGCCGGGCATGGGCCTGCTGCACCTGTGGGTCGAGGATGAGCATGCCGAGCGCGCGAGGGCGTTGATCGCCGCGTACAATGCCGCGCAACCCCTGCCGGGGCTTGCCGACGACAACGACGCCGGTCCCGGCGTCCTGCTGTGCTGATTGATCGTTTCGAGAGCCCATGACCAGCCGCTATGCCCTGTTCCGCTGGAACCGCGAACTTGCCGAGAGCGCCGGTTTCCCTGCGGACCTGCAGCCGCAATGGAACCTCGCGCCCGGCGCCCGCGTGCTGGCGCTGCGCGAGGAGGGCGGCGCCCGCCATGCCGACCTTGCGCGCTGGGGCCTGACGCCTGCCTGGCTCAAGGACCTGTCGCGCACACCGGCTCATGCCCGTGCCGAAACCATCGCCGAACAGCCGATGTTTCGCGACGCCTTCGCCCTGCGCCGCTGCCTGCTGCCGGCCAACGGCTTCTACGAGTGGCGCGGCGTGCGCAAGCGGCCGCACTGGATTTCCGGCGGCGGGTTGATCTGCTTCGCGGCGGTGTGGGAGGCCTATCCGGTGGAGGGCCACATCTATTACAGCGTGGCGATGGTGACCCAGGCGGCGGGGGACATGCGCCGGCCGCTGATCCTCGATGCGGCCGAGCAGGCGCAGTGGTTGTCGAACGGGACCGATACCGCGCGGTTGCTGGAACTGCTGCAGCTGCCCCAGGCGCGGTTGCGCGAGCAGGTGCTGGCGAACTTCGTCAACGATCCCGCGTGCAATGGGCCGGAGTGCCTGACGCCGGCCTGACGCCGGTCTCTCCCTGGCCGATCTCTCCCCTGTAGGAGCGGACCTTGTCCGCGAAGTCCTCAAGCCACTCCTGTGCGGAAGGCATGAACACCTGTAGGGGCGAGCTTGCTCGCGAACAGGGACCGCGACTGCAGCGTGACCAGGTGTGTATGTCAGGAGTGAGCAGCGCGCTGCGGAAGTTGCCCGTGGGAACGGATTCCGCCGCGTTGGATTTCGCGGACAAGGTCCGCTCCTACGGAGTCAGCATGGTGCCCAGGATCCCGGTAGGACGTGCGGGGGTTACGCACGAGCGTGCGTCCCCCGCGATGCTGCCTGATTACACCTTGAACTGATTCACCAGCCGGCGCTGCTGCTCGGCCAGCTTGGTCAGCTCGGCGCTGGCCTGGGAGGCTTCGTCCGCGCCGCCAGCCACCTGGTTGGCGACCATGCCGATGTTGGTGACGTTGCGGTTGATGTCCTCGGCCACCGCGCTCTGCTCCTCTGCGGCGCTGGCGATCTGGGTGTTCATGTCGTTGATCACCGACACCGCCTGGGTGATCGACTCCAGCGCCTGGGCCGCTTCGCTGGCGTGGCGCACGCTGTCGTCGGTCTTCTCCTGGCTCTGCTGCATCACCTGCACCACTTCGCGGGTGCCGTGCTGCAATTGCTGGATCATCGACTGGATTTCCTCGGTGGCCTGCTGGGTCTTCTGCGCCAGGTTGCGCACCTCGTCGGCGACCACCGCGAAGCCGCGCCCCTGTTCGCCGGCTCGGGCCGCTTCGATGGCGGCGTTGAGCGCCAGCAGGTTGGTCTGCTCAGCGATGCCGCGGATGGCCACCAGGATCGCATTGATGTTCTCGCTGTCGCGGGCCAGGGTCTGGACCACGCCCACCGCGCGGCCGATCTCGCTGGCCAGCGCCTGGATCGCCGCCGAGCTGCTCTCGACGATGCGCTTGCCGTGGTGCGCGGCCTGGTCGGCGTGGTTGGCCGCCTCCGCTGCGTGGGTGGCGTTGCGCGCCACGTCCTGGGCGGTGGCGGTCATCTCGTGGACGGCAGTGGCGACCAGCTCGATTTCCGCCAGTTGCTTCTGCACGCCCTGGTTGGTGCGAATGGCGATGTCCGCGGTGTGCTCGGAGGAGTCGCTGACGCGCTGCACCGAGGTCACCACCTGGCCGATCATGCCCTGCAGCTTGCCGAGGAAGGTGTTGAAGCCCTTGGCGATGGAGCCCAGTTCGTCGGCGCGGTCGCTGGACAGGCGGCGGGTGAGGTCGCCTTCCCCCTGGGCGATGTCATCGAGCATGCCGACCAGCTGGCGCAGCGGGCGGGCAATGCCGTGGCCGACCAGCCAGATCACGGCCAGGCCGATGGCGGCGATGATCAGGCCCACCAGGGTCATGCCCAGGGTATCGCCGTCGCGTTGGGACTTCAGGTCGCTCTGCAGCTTGTGCAGTTCCCCCAGCACCGCCTCCTGCGGCAGCTGCACGGCCAGCGTCCAGCGCACGCCGGTGTCGGCGATGGTGAAGGGCAGGAGCAGCTCGATCTGGCCGCGCTCGGCGTCGAGCTTCGACAGCGGCTGGTCCAGCGTCAGCTTGGAGAGGTTGGCGAGGGTATCGGCGTCCAGCACGGTGGTGGCCGGTTCGCCGAGCTTGCCGGCGTCCTTGGTGTAGGCGACCAGGCGGCCGTTGCCAGAGATCAGCGCCATCTCGCCGGCACCGTTGTAGAGCTGGCCGTCGGCGTTCTTGAGCAGGGTCTGGATGAAATCCAGCGACAGGTCGACGCCTACCGATCCCTTGAACTGGCCGTTGACCAGGATCGGCGCGTTGAAGGACGACATCAGCACCATCTTGCCGCCCATTTCATAGGGCGCCGGGTCGACGATGCAGGGCTGGCGCTTCTCTTTCGGGCACAGGTAGTACTCGCCCTCGCGCACGCCGGTGGGCTGCATCTTCTGGCTTTCCAGGGTGTCGCCCATGGCCTCGACGGTCAGGCCGCCGTCCTTGCGGTACCACCAGGGCATGAAGCGGCCGTCTGCGCCGTAGCCCGGCTTGCCGGCGTGCTCGCTGTCGCTGCCGGCGAAGGCGTTGGGCTCCCAGCCGGCGAAGGCGTCGAGCAGCTTGGGGTTCTGCTCCACGGTCTGGCGCAGCAGGCCGGACATCTCGTCACGGCTGATCTTCAGCAGCGGCGCGCCGCTGGCGTCGACCTTGCCCATCAGCGCGTTGGTGTTGGCCAGGTCCTTGGCGACGGTGAGCGGGTACTCCAGCTCACGCTGGATCTGGCTGACCTGGCCGCGCGCCATGGCCACCAGGCGCTCGTTGATCACCTGTTCGAGCAAGGCCTGGGTACGCTCCTGCACCAGTGCCTGGGTCCGTGACCCTGCGAACAGCGCATACAGCACCAATGCTGCGACCACCGCCAAGACGCTGGCCCCGGCCAGCGCCACCACGGAAAACTGGATCGACTTGAATTTCATACGGGTACCCGATGTCCCAGAGCCTGCGTGTGCCTGGTTATCGGCATGACCGGTCGGTTTCATTAGGCACTGCTTGTAAGGGGTTGTAACGCCGTTGTATGCCGCCTGCTGCGGGGTAGTTGCCGGCCATCGGGACGCGGCCTACCATGCGCGCTGTCTTTGGGTGATTGCACAGTTTCAGGAGAGCATATGCCCCGTCTTTTCCGTGTCGCCGGCCTGGCCGCAGCCCTGCTGCTGACCGCTTGCCAGCAGGTGAACACCACCAGCGGGGGCGTCGTCGGCGTCAACCGCCAGCAGACCATGTTCAGCATGCTGTCCAGCTCGCAGGTCGATCAGATGTACGCCCAGTCCTACCAGCAGACCCTCGGCGAGGCGTCCAAAGCTGGCAAGCTGGACGCCAGCAGCAGCGATGCCAAGCGCGTGAAGGCCATCGCCAGCCGGTTGATTCCGCAGACCGGCGCCTTCCGTCCGGACGCCCCGTCCTGGAAGTGGGAAGTCAACGTAATCAAGAGCGACGAGCTCAACGCCAACTGCGGCCCCGGCGGCAAGATCATCGTCTACACCGGGCTGATCGATAAGCTGCAACTGACCGACGACGAACTCGCCGCGGTGATGGGCCACGAAATCGCCCACGCCCTGCGTGAGCACGGCCGTGAAGCCATGTCCCGGGCCTACGCCGAGCAGATGGGCCTGGGTATCGGCGGCGCCTTGCTGGGGCTGGGCCAGGGCAGTGTCGACCTGGCCCACCAGGTGGTCGAATACAGCATGACCCTGCCCAACAGCCGGCAGAACGAGAACGAGGCCGACCTGATCGGCCTGGAATTGGCCGCCCGCGCCGGCTATAACCCCAACGCCGCGATGACGTTGTGGCAGAAGATGGGGCAGGCAGGTGGTGGCGAAGCGCCGCCGGAAATCCTCAGCACCCACCCGGCTGACAGCACCCGGATGGCCAACCTGAAAGCCGCCATTCCGAAGGTGATGCCGCTGTACGAGCAAGCCAAGGCTCGCTGATGGCCTGCCAGGAGCGGCGCGTGATCGCGCCGCTGTGCAACGTGAACAGGGAGCGCCCGTGAAAATTGCTGTACTCGGAGCCACTGGGCTCCTGGGCCATCACGCCGCCCGTGCCATCAAGGCAGCGGGACACCAACTGGTGCTGATCCACCGGCCGTCTTCGCAGATTCAACGCCTGGCCTATCTCGAGCCGGAGTGCCGGGTGGCCGAGCTCTTCGATCACCAGGGCATGGCGCGCGCACTGAGCGGCCTGGATGGGGTGATCTTCAGCGCCGGTTACTACCCGGTGCGCCCACGGCGCTGGCAGGAGGAAGTGGCCAGTGCCTTGGACCTGACCAACCATTTCTATGCCGCCTGCCTGCAGGCCAAGGTGCCGCGCATTCTCTACGTCGGCTCCGCCTTCGCCATGCCCTTGCACCCGCAGGGGCTGCCGGGGCACGAGGGGCTGTTCTACGAGGGCCTGCCCACCGGCAAGAGCGCCTACGTCATGTGCAAGTGGGCGCTCGACGAGCAGGCCCGCGAGCAGGCGCGCGGCGGGTTGCCGGTGGTGATCGGGATTCCCGGCATGGTGCTGGGCGAGCTCGACATCGGCCCCACCACCGGACGCCTGATCACCGCCATCGGGCATGACGAGATGCTTCACTACGTGCCGGGCCGGCGCAACGTGATCGACGCCTCCGAGGCCGGACGCGGCCTGCTGCTGGCGCTGGAGCGCGGCCGGGTCGGCGAGCGTTACCTGCTCACCGGGCACAACATCGAGATGGGCGAGCTGACCGCCACCATCGCCCGCCTGCTGGGCAAGCCGGCACCCACGCCGATGCCGCTGCACCGTGCCCGAGCCCTGGCGACCCTGGGACGCTGGCGTTACCGGCTGACCGGCAAGATGCCGCTGCTGGACGACACGGCGATCGAGGTGATGGCCGGCGGGCAGTTCCTCGACGGACGCAAGGCGCGCGAAGAGCTGCGCTTCGAGGCCCAGGTGCCGCTGGAAGAGACGCTGGAACGGGCGATTGCCTGGTTCCACGCCAACGACTATCTGTGACGCCTGTATGTGTAGGAGCGAGCTTGCTCGCGAACTCGCATCGCTGCGGAGTTTGTTCGCGAGCAAGCTCGCTCCTACGAAGAGCACAAATGAAAAAGCCCGGCATTGCCGGGCTTTTTCATGTCAGGGCAGGGCCTTCTCGGCGAAGGGCCGGTTCTGCAGCCCCAT
Organism: Pseudomonas sp. PSE14; assembly: GCF_029203285.1. NCBI lineage: Bacteria > Pseudomonadati > Pseudomonadota > Gammaproteobacteria > Pseudomonadales > Pseudomonadaceae > Pseudomonas > Pseudomonas sp. PSE14. The sequence continues at coordinate 4,817,022 of NZ_CP115669.1, read as the reverse complement.
CTGCGCGCGGAAGCTCTCCATGTCGAACATGGTGCACAGTTCGAGGATTTCCCCGGTGCTGCTGAACACCCAGAAGCCCATGGCCGACAGGCTGAGGATCTTCTCGCTGGCCGGGTAGCCGAAGGCGGGGCGGGAGATGCTGCCCAGCAGGGTGCTCCAGGTGAACACCTTGTTGCCTTCGCGGATGCATTCTTCCACCACCACTTCCAGGTCCGGCATGGCCGAGCGGATGCCCTCCACCAGCCGGCGGTAGCCGGCATTGTTCAGCGGCTGCGCGGTGAAGGCGCTCTTGTAGAGGAAGTCCGGGCTGTGCAACTGCTCGGCCAGCGCCAGATGACCTTTGTTCCAGACAAGGTCGATGTGCTGGCGGGCGAGCCTCTTGAGATCCTTCTCAGACATGGCGCTTCCTGTGCTTGCTGAAATACGGGGGGCAATGGCACGCCACTGTGTATCGTTTGTGAAGCACAGGCATTGGCCGGCGCGCCAGGGTCCCACCGGGCTTCAGGTCAGACCACGCCACCCAGTTGCAGCGCGTGCCAGGCGGCGGCCAGGCCGAGGATGGCGAAGGCGGCGGCGGCCAGGCGACGGATCAGGTTCAGCGGCAGGCGGTCGGCAGCGAAGTTGCCCGCCAGCACCACCGGCACGTTGGCGATCAGCATGCCCAGCGTGGTGCCCAGCACCACCAGCAGGAAATGCGGGTACTGCGCGGCCAGCATCACGGTGGCGACCTGGGTCTTGTCGCCCATCTCGGCGAGGAAGAAGGCGATCAGGGTGGTGAGGAACGGGCCGAACTTCTTCAGCGCGCCTTCTTCGTCGTCATCCAGCTTGTCGGGGATCAGCGTCCAGGCGGCGACGGCCAGGAAACAGGCGGCCAGCACCCAGCTCAGTGCAGTGGCGGAGAAGAAGCTGGCGACCCAGCTGCCGACGGCGCCGGCGGCGAAGTGGTTGGCCAGGGTGGCGGCGATGATCCCGGCGATGATCGGCCAGGGCTTGCGGAAACGGGCGGCGAGAACGAGCGCGAGCAGTTGCGTCTTGTCGCCGATTTCGGCCAGGGCAACGATCAGGGTTGGGACGAAGAGGGATTCCATCAGGCTTCCTAAGGGGCGGGTCGACTAAGCACCATGACACGCGCCACCTGCCCGCCCCGGGTCAGGTTGCTCGTGTCATAGGTCTTGTCAAACCCGGGCCTGAGCGTTGCAGGCGGGTCGCACGCGCCATGGTCTGCGGACCAAGTGTGTTGACGCGTACCGGGCGAGCTGGGCGCTCGCGGGAGACTACTCCCCTAGGACGGGGCGCATTCTGCCCAAGTCGTAGGACTTGGGCAAGCCTGCAGGTCGGATCATTCGCGGCTGGAGCGAATGTCCATGTCCTCGTAGCGGATGAAGCGGGTGCCGTTCTTGAAGCGGTAACCCAGCCAGATCGCGAGGAACAGCGGGATGGTGATGTAGGTGGCGACCAGTCCCGCCCAGTCCACTTCCTCGCCGACGAACGCCTGGTAGTTCTGCCCCAGGGTGATGATCAGGCAGAGGGTGAAGGCGAACAGCGGACCGAAGGGGAACCATTTGGCGCGGTAGGGCAGGCTGTTCAGGTCGCCGCCCTGCAGGACGAAGGCCTTGCGGAAGCGGTAGTGCGACACGGCGATGCCCAGCCAGACGATGAAGCCGCACATACCCGAAGCGTTGAGCAGCCAGGTGTAGACGGTCTTGTCGCCGATGAAGCTGGTGAGGAAGCACAGCGCGCCGATGAAGGTGGTGGCCAGCAGCGCATAGCGCGGCACGCCGCTTTCCGACACCTGGGTGAACAGGCGCGGCGCCTTGCCCTGGGTGGCCATGGTGTAGAGCATCCGGGTCGAGGCGTACATGCCGGAGTTGCCGGCCGAGAGGATCGCCGAGAGGATCACCGCGTTCATCACGCCCGCCGCGGCGGCCAGGCCCGCGCGCTCGAACAGCAGGGTGAAGGGCGAGGTGCTGATGTCGGTGCTGTCGGTCTTGAGCAGGTTCGGATCGGTGTAGGGGATCAGCATGCCGATGACGAAGATCGACAGGATGTAGAACATCAGGATTCGCCAGAACACCTGGCGGATGGCGATGGGAATGGACTTCTGCGGGTTTTCCGATTCGCCCGCGGCGACGCCGATCAGCTCGGTGCCCTGGAAGGAGAAGCCGGCGATCATCGCCACCCCGATCATCGCCTGCAGGCCGCCGACGAAGGGCGCGTCACCGGCGGTGAAGTTGCTGAAGCCGGGGCTGTCGATGCCGTGCATGATGCCGATGATGCTGGCCAGCCCGATGCCGATGAACACCACGACGGCGACCACCTTGATCAGCGCGAACCAGAACTCGCTCTCGCCGAAACCCTTCACCGAGAAGAAGTTGAGCATGAACATGATGCCCAGGAACACCACGCTCCAGTACATGCCAGGCACGTCGGGGAACCAGAACTTCATCACCAGCTGCGCGGCCACCAGTTCCGCGGCGATGGTCACCGCCCAGTTGTACCAGTAGTTCCAACCCATGGCGAAACCGAAGCCATCGTCGATGAAGCGGCTGCCATAGGTGCAGAACGAACCGGAGTCGGGGATGTACGCCGCCAACTCGCCCAGGCTGGTCATCAGGAAGAACACCATCAGGCCGATCAGTGCGTAGGCCATCAGCGCACCGCCGGGGCCGGCGGTGGCGATGGTGCTGCCGGAGGCGACGAACAGGCCGGTGCCGATGGAGCCGCCGATGGCGATCATGTTCAGGTGGCGGGGCTTGAGAGAGCGCTTGAGGTGATGCGGCTTCTCTTTCGGCCCCATGGCGAATGTCAGCTCGACATCGTCTTTGATTCTTCGATTCACAGGTGTCCTCGATAAGTCTGGGCGTGCGGCGGCGCGCCGGTCCATGGCTCGGTGCAGTGTAGTGCGAGCCTTCGATCAGCGCCGCCGGGCGCTGTAGATTCGGAAGCCGTCGGCCTCGGCCAGGGTCTGGCAGGGGCCGAGGTGCTGCTCGATCAGCGGCGGGTATTTCAGGAAGCTGTTGGCCACCAGGCGCAGCTCGCCGCCGCTCGCCAGGTGGCGGGCCGACTGGCGCAGCAGGTGTTCGGTGGCGGCGTAGCTGGTGTGCACGCCCTGGTGGAAGGGCGGATTGCTGACGATCGCGGCGAGCCCGGTGGGGGCAGCGTCGATGCCGTCGCCGGCGATCACCTCGGCGCTGAGGCCGTTGGCGGCCAGGGTCAGTCGGCTGCTTTCGACGGCGAAGGCGTCGACATCCAGCAGGGTCAGCTGGCTTTGTGGATAACGGCGCTTGAGGGTGGCGCCGATGACGCCCGCGCCGCAGCCGAAGTCCAGCACCTGGCCGCTCGGCAGGCCGTCCAGCTGTTTCAGCAGCAGGGCGCTGCCGCGATCCAGGCGGCCGTGGCTGAACACGCCGGGCAGGGTGACTACGTGCAGCGGGCCGTCGGCCAGCGGCAGTTCGTAGCGTTGCGCCAGGGCGTGCAGATCGGGCGCTGCGGGCGCGCCGTCGACGTGCGCGTGCCACAGCTGGCAGTGGCGGGCGCTGTCGAGCTTGCTGGCGTGGCCGAAGACGGCGAGCTGCTTGCTGGCGCGCTCGACGCCGGCGCGTTTCTCGCCGACCAGGTACAGCTCGCCCGCCGGCACACGGTTGGCGAGGGCGGCGAGCAGGTAATCGGTGAGTTCGCGGGACTTGGGCAGGAACAGCACGGCGGCGTCGAACGCGCCTTCGGGTGGAATTGCGCCGAAGTGGCAGCGGCCCGGATAGCGGGCTTCGAGCTGCTGGCTTTCGCCGGCGTGCCAGCTCCAGCCCCGGGCCTGCGGCAGGTCGCCGAGCAGGGCGTCGGCGGGCAGGCCGGCGAGCAGGACGCGGCCCTGGAAGCGCTCGATCTGGCGCAGCAGCACTTCACTGGTGGGGGCGTTGGACATGCGGCCTCCTCGAAAAAAGGGCGCGAGTTTAGCAGGGCTGCGTCGACCGAGCCTAGGCGAGCCGCACTTCGGCGTTCGTCCAGAAGTCCTCGCCGCGCAGCGCAAGGCGGCCCGCTGCGACCAGTTCGCGCAGGCGCCAGGCGGCTAGCAGGTCGCTGACGAACAGACCCTCGACGTAGGCCATGGTCGGCCCGATCACCGACTGCACCGGACGCCAGGAGTCGCTGGCGCTGTCCAGCAGGATGCGGTCGATGTGATCAAAGCCGGCGCTGCTCAATTGGCCGTCCAGCCACAGGCGCAGTTCGGCGTTGGCGGCCAGCACGCGTTGCCAGTCTTCGCCCAGGCACTGGCGTTCGGTGGCATCCACTTCGTGGCTGGCGGCCAGGGCATTGGCCAGTTCCTCGGGCTTGAGCATGGCGATGGCGTGGCGGTTCTCGCAGCGGCACTGGCCGCTGCCGGCGCCGACGCTACGCAGGGTGACGTGCGCCGGCAGCAGGGCGCAGACGCGGCGCAGCAGCAGTTGCTCGCTGGCGCTGTCGCCGTGCCAGAGGGTGACGATGGCGGCGTCTGGGCTGCGCAGCCAGTTCGCGTCGGTGGCCAGTTCGACGGCGATTTCCCGTTCGCGCAGGGCGTCGCCGCCTAGCTCACGCCAGAACGTGGCGCGTTGCTGGCAGGGGGGCGAGTCGACGTCGCTCAGCGGGCCGACGGCCAGATCATCCGGCATCACGCGGATTCTCTTCTCGACCAGTACGCCGGCTTCCACTGCCCGGCGCAGTGCGTGGGCGGCGCCGTCGCCGCAGACCAGGTGCAGGCTCATGGCGCCACCACCCGGCGCGGCTCGCCAGCGAAGAAGCTGGCGGCGTTCTCGCTCAATTGGCCGACGATGCGTTGCCTGGCCTCGCGGCTCCCCCAGGCGCTGTGCGGGGTGAGGATGAAGCGCGGGAGGTCGCCGGCCAGCAGCGGGTTGCCGTCCTTGGGCGGCTCCACGCTGAGCACGTCGAACGCCGCGCCGCCCAGGTGGCCACGGCGCAGGGTATCGGCCAGCGCCTGCTCGTCGACGAGACCCCCACGGGCGGTGTTGATCAGGAAGGCGTGGGGTTTCATCAGGTCCAGTTCGCGCTGGCCGATCAGGTTGCGCGTGGCGTCGGTCAGCGGGCAGTGCAGGGTGAGGGCGTCGACCTGCGGCAGCAGTTCGTCCAGGGGCAGGCGGTCAGTGCGAGGCGGGCGGCCGGGCAGGGCGCCGAGCAGCACGCGCATGCCAAAGGCGTCCGCCAGCTTCGCTACCGCGCCGCCCAGTTCACCGTGGCCGAGCAGGCCGAGGGTCTTGCCTTCCAGTTCGACGATGGGGAAATCCAGCAGGCAGAACTGCGGGGCCTGCTGCCAGCGCCCGGCGCGTACCGCCGCCTGGTAGTCGGGCAACCGGGTGGCCAGGGCGAGCAGCAGCATCAGGGTGTGCTGGGCCACCGACGGGGTGCCGTAGCCCTGGCAGTTACTGACCGTCACGCCGTGACGGCGGGCGGCGGCGAGGTCGATGTTGTTGGTGCCGGTGGCGGCGACCAGGATCAGTTTCAGCTCCGGGCAGCGCTCCAGCACGACGGCGTCGATGCGCACCTTGTTGCTGATCGCCACCTGGGCGCCTTCGAGCCGCTCGGCCACCTGCTCCGCATCGCTGCGCCCGTGCAGGACCAGCTCGCCGAACGGCGCGCGCAGCGGCGCGAGGTCGAGGTCACCGAGGTCGAGGGAGGCGTGGTCGAGGAAGACGGCGCGAGCGCTGTTCATGGGTGGCTGTACCTTTTGCGGTGATTCGGTGTGACGTAAGGTAATCAGCCTAACTGTTTTCCGAACGCTCTGCGGAGGCGCGATGTACTGGACGGAATTTCTCACCGTGGCATTCATCCATCTGCTGGCGGTGGCCAGCCCCGGTCCGGACTTCGCCGTGGTGGTGCGCGAGAGCGTGACCCACGGGCGCCGCGCCGGCACCTGGACGGCGCTGGGCGTGGGCAGTGCGATCTTCCTGCACGTCACCTACTCGCTGCTGGGGATCGGCCTGATCGTGTCGCAGTCCATCGTGCTGTTCAACGCGCTGAAGTGGCTGGCGGCGGCCTATCTGCTGTACATCGGCATCAAGGCGCTGCGGGCGCGGCCCGCCGATCCGGCGGCTGCCGAAAGCATCGTCGCGCCAGTGGAACGCACGGCACGTGGGGCCTATGTCGCCGGGTTCGTCACCAATGGCCTGAACCCGAAGGCGACGTTGTTCTTCCTGTCCCTCTTCACTGTGGTGATCAACCCGCACACGCCGCTGATGGTGCAGGCGGGTTATGGCGTCTACCTGGCCTGCGCGACGGCCGCCTGGTTCTGCCTGGTGGCGCTGCTGTTCAGCCAGCAGCGCGTGCGCGCCGGTTTCGCCCGCATGGGCCATTGGTTCGACCGGATGATGGGGGTAGTGCTGGTGGGCTTGGGGATCAAGCTGGCGTTCACCGAGCTGCGCTGAAGCACGGGATGACCCTCCCGTAGGAGCGAACCCTGTCCGCGAAGTCCCGACCGAGCACGCCGGACGTCCCGGCAGAAAGCGAATCTCTTCGCGGATAAGATCCGCTCCTACAACAGCTATCGGACTCCGACGGTCCCTCGATGTAGGGCGCATAACGCCTTTGGCGTTATCCGCCATTGCCGGCGGATAACCCGTTCCGGGTTATGCGCCCTACGGGGAGTCGAGGACGATGCAGGTCGGCTCAGGCCTTGATCTCCGCCAACTGTGCCAACGCCTGCAGGTATTCCCGCGGATTTTCCCCCAGCAATCGCCTGAACATCGCGCTGAACGCCCGCCCGCTGGTGTAGCCCAGCGCCGCCGCCACGCTCTGTACGCTCTCGCCGGCCAGCAGGCGGGGCAGCGCTTCGGTCAGGCGCAGCTGCTGGCGCCATTCCTGATAGCTCATGCCCAGTTCCTGGCGAAACAGCCGGGCCAGGGTGCGCGAGCTGGCGCCCACCTGTTGGCCCCAGTCCTCCAGGGTATGCGGATGCTCGGGGTGCTTGAGCAGCGCCTTGCAGATCGCCTGCAGGCGGCGGTCGGCCGGTAGCGGCAGGGCCAGGGGCAGACGCTCCAGGGTGGCGATCTCCAGCAGGATCAACTGCTCCAGCAGCGGTAGTGCCGGCTCGCCCGGCTGTGCCTGCCAGCGGATGCAGCGCAGGATCATCTCCCGCAACAGTGGCGTGACCGCCAGCACGCAGCAGTCGGCCAGGTTCGCAAGGCACGCCTCGGCGCGGATGAACAGGGTGCGCATGTGCACCTCGCCGGACATATGGATCTCATGGCGGGTGCCCGGCGGAATCCACACTGCGCGGGTCGGCGGGATGACCCAGGCGCCCTGGCGGGTGACCAGGCGCATCATGCCGCTGGCGGCGTAGAGCAGCTGCGCCTGCGGATGGTCGTGGGGGTGCACGTGGTGCCCGTCGACGTAGTCGAGGCCGATCGCGGCGAGGCGTGAGTCCTGGGGAATGTGCAGATGCATGTCGGGTTCGATGACTTTTCTGTCAGGTCTGCGATTTTTCGACAGCCTAGCATGGACCTTCCTCCACTCAAGCCGAGAGCCCGACGCCATGTCACGACCTCGAACGATCATCCGCTACATCAACGCTGCCCATATCATCGACCACATGTTCATGCTGATCTTCCCGGCCGCCGTGCTGGGCATGACGCAGAGCTTCGGCCTGAGCTATGCCGAAATGATCGGCCTGTCCCTGGGCGGCTTCATCGCCTTCGGTGCCTGCTCGATCCCGGCCGGCTGGCTAGGCGACAAGTGGGACCGCCGGCACATGATGCAGCTGTTCTTCTTCGGCATCGGCGCGTCCTCCATCCTCACCGGCCTGGCCAGTTCGGTGCCGATGCTGGTTGCCGGCCTGACCCTGATCGGCGTGTTCGCCGCGATCTACCACCCGGTGGGTACCGCGATGCTGGTGGCCCATGCGCAGAACCGTGGGCACGAGATCGGCATCAACGGCATGTGGGGCAACCTGGGCGTGGCCTTCGCCGCCTTGCTGACCGGTTTTCTCACCGCGCACTTCGGCTGGCGCGCGGCGTTCATCCTGCCGGGCGCCGTGGCGGTGTTGATCGGCATCGGCTTCGCCTGGCAGGTCCGTGCCGAGGCGCCGGTGGCGGTGCAGCATCCGGCGCCACGGGGTTTGGGGGGGCAGAGACTGTCGATGCCCCGGGTGTTCGGCGTATTGGCGCTGGTGACGGCCACCGGCGGCGTGGTGTTCAACGCCAGCACCGTGACTTATCCGCGCCTGTTCCAAGTGCGTCTTGAAGAACTGCTGGCCTCGCCGGAAAGCCTTGGAGTGGTGGTCAGCCTGGCCTATGCCTTTGGCGCCGTGGCGCAGTTGATCATGGGGCGGCTGCTGGACCGCTTCAGCCTCAAGGGCCCGTTCCTGCTCATGACCTTCTGCCAGGGCCCGCTGCTGGTGGCGCTGGCCTATGCCGAGGGCTGGCCGGTGGCGGTGGTCGGTGCGCTGTTCATGTTCGCGGTGTTCGGCCAGGTGACGGTGAACGACGCGATGGTCGCCAACTTCGTCGCGCCGCAGTGGCAGGCGCGGGTGTTTGCCCTGCGTTACTTCGTGTCCTTCGGCGCCAGCGCGGCGGCGATTCCGCTGATCAGCTATATCGAGCCGCGCCAGGGGTTGGCCGGGTTGTACCTGATCCTGGCGGTGCTGGGGGTGGTTACCTTCCTGGCGGCGGTGGTGTTTCCACGCACGGCAGCGCATGCGCCGAAGGTGGCGACGGCCTGAAACGAAAAAAGGGGCGCCCGAGGCGCCCCTTTTTCATGCCTGACCGAAGATCAGACCAGTTCGATCGCCACCGCGGTGGCTTCGCCGCCGCCGATGCACAGCGAGGCGACGCCGCGCTTGCCGCCCTTCTTCTGCAGGGCGTTGATCAGGGTGATGATGATCCGCGAGCCGGTGGAGCCGACCGGGTGGCCCTGGGCGCAGGCGCCGCCGTAGACGTTGACCTTGGCGTGGTCCAGGCCGTGTTCGCGCATGGCGAGCATGGTGACCATGGCGAAGGCTTCGTTGATCTCGAACAGGTCCACGTCGTCCTTGGTCCAGCCCGCTTTCTTGAACAGGTTGGTCATGGCGCCGATCGGGGCGAGGGTGAACTCGGCCGGGTCCTGGCTCTGGGTGGCGTGGGCGACGATCCTGGCCAGCGGCTTCAGGCCACGGCGCGCGGCTTCTTCAGCGGTCATCAGGACCAGCGCGGAGGCGCCGTCGGAGATGGAGCTGGCGTTGGCGGCGGTGATGGTGCCGTCTTTCCTGAACGCCGGCTTCAGGCCCGGGATCTTGTCCAGGTTGGCGGTCAGCGGCTGCTCGTCGTCCTTCACCACGGTCTCGCCCTTGCGGGTGGTCACGGTGACCGGAACGATTTCCGAGTCCAGCGAGCCGTCCTTGATGGCGGTCTGGGCGCGCTTGAGGGATTCGATGGCGTAGGCGTCCATTTCTTCACGGGTCACGCCGTACTTGTCGGCGGTTTCCTGGGCGAAGGAGCCCATCAGGCGGCCGGTGCGGGCGTCTTCCAGGCCGTCGAGGAACATGTGGTCCTTGATCTCGCCGTGGCCCATGCGCAGGCCGGTACGGGCCTTTTCGATCACGTAGGGTGCGTTGGACATGCTTTCCATGCCGCCGGCGACCATCACGTTGTTGGTGCCCGCCTTGAGCAGGTCGTGGGCCAGCATCACGGCCTTCATGCCGGAGCCGCAGAGCTTGTTGATGGTGGTGCAGCCGGTGGCGGCGGGCAGGCCGGCGTTCAGCGCCGCCTGGCGGGCTGGGCCTTGCTTCAGGCCGGCGGGCAGTACGTTGCCCATGATCACTTCCTGCACGTCCTCGGGCTGGATACCGGCACGGGCAATGGCTTCGCGGATGGCGACAGCGCCCAGCTCCACGGCGGGAACGCCGGACAGGCTGCCCTGGAAGCCGCCCATGGGAGTACGGGCGCCGCTGACGATGACGATCTCGGACATGAAACTACCTCTTTGCTCTTGTTGTAGGAGCTCGCGTATGACCGGCTGCGCGTCGGCAGAGCTGCGTTGTAAGCAGGCCATACCCGAACTCCGGGTAAGGGGCCGGCCGTGAACGACCGGGCGGGGTGGATTCTACCGCGTGACTGGATGTGGCCAAAGAGTCATCGGCAAATCACTCTTTTGACTGATGAACGGACACCGGGAGGCCTCTAGAGTCGCAATCATCCTGATGTATTCCTTCTGGAAATCCAGCCGTGAGAGTGTCCCGCCATGCTGAAAACCCGCGTCATCCCTGCTGCACAGAATGCCTACCAGTACCCGTTGCTGATCAAGAGCCTGCTGCTTTCGGGCAGCCGTTATGAAAAGGGCAGGGAGATTGTCTACCGCGACAGCGTGCGTTACAGCTATGCCACCTTCAACGAGCGCGTGGCGCGTCTGGCCAACGTACTGACCGAGGCGGGCGTCAAGGCCGGCGACACCGTGGCGGTGATGGACTGGGACAGCCATCGCTACCTGGAGTGCATGTTCGCCATCCCGATGATCGGCGCGGTGCTGCACACCATCAACATCCGCCTCTCGCCCGACCAGATCCTCTACACCATGAACCACGCCGATGACCGCTTCGTGCTGGTCAACAGCGAGTTCGTGCCGCTCTATCAGGGCATCGCCGGCCAGCTGACCACGGTGGAAAAGACCCTGCTGCTCACCGACGGCGCCGACAAGAGCTGTGCGCTGCCCAACTGCGTGGGTGAGTACGAAACCCTGCTGGCGGCGGCCAGCCCGCGCTACGCCTTCCCCGATTTCGACGAGAACTCGGTGGCCACCACCTTCTATACCACCGGCACCACCGGCAACCCCAAGGGCGTGTACTTCACCCACCGCCAGCTGGTGCTGCATACCCTGGCGATGGCCTCGACCATCGGCAGCCTGGACAGCATCCGCCTGATGGGCACCGATGACGTGTACATGCCGATCACCCCGATGTTCCACGTCCACGCCTGGGGCGTGCCCTACGTGGCCACCATGCTGGGGGTGAAGCAGGTGTATCCGGGCCGCTACGAGCCGGAGCTGCTGTGCAAGCTGATCCGCGAGGAGAAGGTGACCTTCTCCCACTGCGTGCCGACCATCCTGCAGATGATGCTCAACGCCGCCAGCGCCAAGGACTACGACTTCGGCGGGCTGAAGATCATCATCGGCGGCAGCGCGCTGAACCGCGCCCTGTATGACGCCGCCAAGGCCCGTGGCATCCAGCTGACCGCCGCCTATGGCATGTCCGAGACCTGCCCGCTGATTTCCTGCGGCTACCTCAACCAGGAGCTGCGCGCCGGCACCGAGGATGAGCGCACCACCTACCGGATCAAGGCCGGCGTGCCGGTGCCGATGGTAGAGGCGGCGATCATGGACGAGCATGGCCAGCTTCTCCCGGCCGATGGCGAATCCCAGGGCGAACTGGTGCTGCGCGCACCCTGGCTGACCCAGGGTTACTTCCAGGAACCTCAGAAGGGCGAGGAGCTCTGGGCCGGCGGCTGGATGCATACCGGCGACGTCGCGACCATCGACGGCATGGGCTTCATCGACATCCGCGACCGTATCAAGGACGTGATCAAGACCGGCGGCGAGTGGCTGTCTTCGCTGGAGCTGGAAGACCTGATCAGCCGTCACGCGGCGGTGCGCGAAGTCGCCGTGGTGGGCGTGCCCGATCCGCAATGGGGCGAGCGTCCCTTCGCCCTGCTGGTGCTGCGCGAGGGCCAGTCGCTGGACGCCAAGGGGCTGAAGGAGCACCTCAAGCCTTTCGTCGAGCAGGGGAACATCAACAAGTGGGCGATTCCGTCCCAGATCGCCGTTGTTACTGAAGTTCCCAAGACCAGTGTCGGCAAGCTCGACAAGAAGCGTATCCGGGTAGACATCGCCCAATGGCAGGAGGCTGGCAGCGCCTTCCTCTCCACGGTTTGAGCGACGACCGGTTGGTCAGTGTCTGAAGCATCCGTGCCAAGCAAGCGCTTGGCGCGGCGCGGGCCAGTGATGACGCCGTCTCTGGCCCGCGCGACTGTCTAGTCAGGGCCTTTCTGAGAGAAATCACACTTTCGAGCGATCAAGGTGTGTAGGGCCGTGGATATAGTCGCCACTACTCATAACAAAAAACACATGGAGTAGCGTCGATGAAAACCATGCAACATATCTGGCGACTGGCGCGGTTGCCGCTGGCCGTCAGCCTGGCTTCCTCGCTGGCGACCCCCGCTTCCGCCGTCAGCTTCAACATCGGGGAAATCGAAGGTTCGTTCGACTCGTCGCTGTCCGTGGGGGCCAGCTGGTCGACGGAGAATCCGAACAAGAACCTCATCGGCGTAAACAACGGCGGCAAGGGCCTGTCCCAGACCTCCGACGACGGCCACCTGAACTACAAGGCCGGCAAGACCTTCTCGAAAATCTTCAAGGGCATCCACGACCTCGAGCTGAAATACCAGGACACCGGCGTATTCCTGCGCGGCAAGTACTGGTACGACTTCGAGCAGAAGGACGAGGACACCGAGTTCAAGCCGCTCAGTGATCACAATCGCAAGGAAGCCGCCCAGGCCTCCGGCGCCGAACTGCTCGACGCGTTCATCTACCACAACTACACCATCGCCGAACTGCCGGGCACCGTGCGCCTGGGCAAGCAGGTGGTGAACTGGGGTGAAAGTACCTTCATCCAGAACGGCATCAGCGTTATCAACCCGTTCGACGTGACCGCCTTCCGCCGTCCGGGCTCCGAGATCAAGGAAGCCCTGGTGCCGGTGAACATGTTCTACATGTCGCAGAACCTCACCGACAACCTCTCCGCCGAAGGCTTCTACCAGCTGGAGTGGGACCAGACGGTGGTCGACAACTGCGGCACCTTCTTCTCCCAGCCGGACGTCATCGCCGATGGCTGTACCCAGAACCTCGCGGTGCTGACCAACAACAAGGGCTCGATCAACACTCTGAACGCCCTGCTCGGCCCGAACCTGGCGCTGACTCCCTCGCCGTGGAACGAAGGCATCGTGGTCAAGCGCGGGCCGGACCGCGACGCTCGTGACAGCGGCCAGTACGGCCTGTCGCTGAAGTACTTCGCCGACAGCGTGAACACTGAGTTCGGCGGCTACTACATGAACTACCACAGCCGCCTGCCGATCTTCAGCGGCCGTGGCGCCGACACCGCCAAGGTGGCGCAGATCAACCAGCTGATCACCAACATCGCCGCCATCAGCCCGTCCCTGGCCGCCCAGGCCGGTGCGGCGGCCATGGCCGGCAACTCCAGCTACTTCGTCGAGTATCCGGAAGACATCCACCTGTACGGCCTGAGCTTCTCCACCACGCTGCCCACCGGCACCGCCTGGCAGGGTGAGATCAGCTACCGTCCGAACGCTCCGGTACAGCTGAACACCACCGATATCCTGTATTCCGGCCTGGACCCGGTGGCCATCGGCGGCAACCACGTCTACAACAACGCCTCGGTGCTCAACGGCAACGCTGGCGAGGACCTGCACGGCTACCGCCGCAAGGAAATCACCCAGCTGCAGACCACCTTCACCCACTTCTTCGACCAGGTCATGGGCGCCGAGCGTCTGACCCTGGTGGGCGAGGTCGGCTGGACCCACGTCGGCGGCCTGGAAAGCCAGAACAAGGCACGCTACGGCCGCGACCCGGTCTTCGGCCCCGGCCCGCTGAACGGCAGCCTCAACGGCCGTCCGACCTGCGAGGCGCTGAACGTGTCCACCCTGGGCACCGCCAACGCCAACAACGTCAGCCGCAACTGCGAAAGCGAAGGCTTCACCACCGCCGACTCCTGGGGGTACCGCGCCCGCGCCATCTGGGACTATAACGACGTCTTCGCCGGTGTGAACCTCAAGCCCAACGTGGCCTGGTCCCACGACGTCGACGGCTACTCCCCCGGCCCGGGCGGCAACTTCGAGGAAGGCCGCAAGGCCGTCAGCCTGGGTGTCGACGCCGACTACCTGAACACCTACACCGCGAGCCTGGCTTACACCACCTACTTCGACGGCAAGTACACCACCGTCGATGACCGCGACTTCGTCAGCCTCAGCTTCGGGGTGAACTTCTAAACCGGCCGTTCAACCGGTATCCGGCCCGCACACGCGGCGGGCCACCCGCCGGTCGGTCGAACCGGCCGGCGGTGCAGCAGATACAACCCGCGACCCGTCCCGCAAGGGGCGGCCACCGCGGTGGGCACAGACTCAACGAGGACGATAAACGCATGAGAACAACAAAGATCCTGCTGCACACCGGCGCGCTGGCACTCAGCCTGCTCGCCTCCCAGGTGATGGCGGCCGTCTCCGCCGATGAAGCGGCCAAGCTCGGCACCACCCTGACCCCGATGGGCGCGGAAAAGGCCGGCAACGCCGACGGCAGCATCCCTGCCTGGACTGGCGGCCTGCCCAAGAACGCCGGCACCGCCGACAGCAAGGGCTTCCTCTCCGATCCGTTCGCCAGCGAGAAGCCGCTGTTCACCATCACCGCGCAGAACATGGACCAGTACAAGGCCAAGCTGACCCCCGGCCAGCAAGCCATGTTCAAGCGCTATCCCGACACCTACAAGATGCAGGTCTTCCCGTCGCACCGTACCGCCACCGTGCCGGACAGCGTGCTGGCGGCGACCAAGAAGAACGCCACCACCACCACCCTGGTGCAGGGCGGCAACGGCCTGCAGAACTTCCAGACCGCCAACCCCTTCCCGATTCCGAAGGACGGCCTGGAAGTCATCTGGAACCACATCACCCGCTATCGCGGCGGCCACGTGCGCCGTCTGGTGACCCAGGCCACCCCGCAGGTCAACGGCTCCTACTCGCTGGTGTACTTCCAGGACGAATTCGTCTTCCGCACCGACCTGAAGGACTACGACGCCAGCAAGCCGAGCAACGTGCTGTTCTACTTCAAGCAGCGCGTGACCGCCCCGGCGCGCCTGGCCGGTAACGTGCTGCTGGTGCACGAGACCCTCGACCAGGTGAAGGAACCGCGCCTGGCCTGGCTCTACAACGCCGGCCAGCGCCGCGTACGCCGCGCCCCGCAGGTCTCCTACGACGGTCCGGGCACCGCCGCCGACGGTCTGCGTACCTCCGACAACCTGGACATGTACAACGGCGCGCCGGACCGCTACGACTGGAAACTGGTGGGCAAGCAGGAGCTGTACATCCCGTACAACAACTACAAGCTCGATGATCCGAAGCTCAAGTACGCCGACATCATCAAGCCCGGCCACCTGAACCAGGACCTGACCCGCTACGAGCTGCACCGCGTATGGCACGTGACCGCCACCCTGAAGCCGGGTGAGCGCCACATCTATGCCAAGCGTGACTTCTACATCGACGAGGACACCTGGCAGGCCGTGGAGATCGACCACTACGACGGTCGCGGCACCCTGTGGCGCGTGGCCGAGGCCTTCAACCAGTACTACTACAACTACCAGGTACCGTGGTACACCGCCGAAACCCTGTATGACCTGCTGTCCGGTCGCTACCTGGTGCTGGGTCTGAAGAACGAGGAGAAATCCGCCTACGACTTCAACTACAGCGCTTCGGAAAGCGACTTCACCCCGGCAGCGCTGCGCCAGGAAGGCGTTCGCTGATCCCCCGATCCCCACGGGTGGTTCCGCGGTGAGAAAAGACCGGCCTTCGGGCCGGTTTTTTTATGGGCGATCATCCACTGGATGAATGGGAATGCGGAATGTCGGAAGGCTTCTGGTCATCTTGTGGGCAACGGTAACAAAATCGGCTTCAAATACCGCTCGCGAGCGGCTAGGCTCCGTCCACATAGAAACAAGAGCTAGAGCAAGAGCCAGGCTGATGACCGACTTCTCGACTCTGCCACGACTGACCGAGGTTCCCACCAGCACAGGGGGCAGCCGTTTCTTCCGGCCGCCGCTGCCGCATGGCCACGTCTCGCGCTCGCGACTGTGCGAGCGCATGGCGTCCGGACTGGAGGGACGGCTGATTCTGGTGTCTGCGCCGGCGGGGTTCGGCAAGAGCTCATTGGCCATCGAGTTCTGTCAGACGCTGGAAAGCCAATGGCGCAGTCTGTGGCTGGGGCTCAGTGCCAGGGATAGTGATCCGGGGCGATTCCTCGAACGCCTGCTCGAAGGCTTGCGCCTGCACTTTCCCATGCTGGGCGAGGAGGCGCTGGGCATCCTGAAGATGCGTCAGCGGCACCAGCCGTTCGCCTTCGAAGCCTGGCTCGACGACCTGCTCGACGAACTGGTGGACTGCCTCTCCGTCGAGCGCCCGCTGCTGCTGGTGCTCGACGACTACCACCTGGCCCAGGGCGCGGTGCTCGACCGCTGCCTGCAATTTCTCCTCAACCACCAGCCACCCGGCCTGGTGCTGCTGGTCACCAGCCGCCAGCGCCCCGACTGGCACCTGGCCCGCCTGCGCCTGTCGCGGCACCTGCTGGAGTTCAGCGAACAGGACCTGCGGCTGACCGCCGAGGAAACCGCGCGGCTGGTATCCGCCAACGGCGCGCAGCTGGATGACAACGCCCTGGATAACCTGGTCGAGCGCAGCGAAGGCTGGATCGCCGGCCTGCGCCTGTGGCTGCTGGCCCATGACGACGAGCTGGCGGCTAAGGTGCCCGATCTTTCGGTGCACGGCGCCGAGGAGCTGATCCGCGATTACCTGCTGGAAGAAGTGATCGACAAGCAGTCGCCGGAGGTGCAGGTCTTCCTTTACCAGACGGCGCGCTTCGAGCGCTTCTCCGCCGAACTGTGTGATTCCCTTCGGGACTCTCATGACAGCGCTTCGATCCTGCGTCATCTGCAGCAGCACCAGGTATTCCTGGTGCCGCTGGACGAGCAGGGCCAGTGGTTCCGCTATCACCACCTGTTCTCCGACCTGTTGCTGGCGCGGCCGCTGCCCGGCTCCGGCCCTTCGGCGGCGGCACTGCATCTGCGTGCGTGCCGCTGGTTCAGCACCCAGGGATTGTTCGACGAGGCCGTGGAACAGGCCCTGCGCGCCGGTCACCCGGAAGTGGCGGCGAACCTGGTGCAGAGCCTGTCCGAGGAACAGCTGCTGGCCGAACAGAACGTCGCCACGCTGCTGCGCTGGAAGATGGACCTGCCCGACAGCCTGCTGGCCAGCACGCCGCGTCTGATCGTGCTGTACAGCTGGGCCCTGGCGCTGGCTTGCCAGCTGGACGCCGCCGAGGAACTGGGGCTGCAACTGTCGCGCTTCCTGCCGGCGGCCGATCCGGCCACCCAGCGCGACCTGATGGCCCAGTGGCAGGCGCTGGCGGGTGTCGTTGCCCGGGGTCGCGGCGACATCGCCACCGCCGAGCGACACTGCGAGGAGGCCCTGCAAGGGCTCGGACCGGAACGCTTCGGCCCGCGCCTGTTGTGCCTGTCGACCCTGAGCAACCTGGCCATCGTCCGCGACGACCTGTGGCGTGCCCGCAACCTGAACCGGGATGCCCTGGAGCTGGCGCAACGCTTCGGCAATCCGCTGTTCGAGGCCATGGTGCATTACGACCGCGCCCGCGTCCTGCAGGCGCGCGGCGAGGTGCTGCGCGCCGAAGAGGAGGTTCGCCAGGGGCTGGCGCGACTCTCCGGGCTGTCAAGCCAGCGCCGCTACGCCGTGCGCGGGCGGCTGATGCTCTACCAGGGCTACCTGCGCAGCCTCGCGCTACAGCCGGACGAGGCGCGCAAGTGCCTCAAGGCCGGCATCGAGGAAGCGCGTGCCTGCCGGGATATCAGCCTGATCATCGGCTTCTGCGTGCTGGCCAGCCTGGAAGGGCGGCTGGGCAACTACACCCGCGCCTTCGCCCACCTGGCCGAGGTCGAGCGGATGATGCACGTGTGGGACGTGCCGCCGGTCTACTACCTGTCGGCCATCACCCTGATCAAATGCGAACTCTGGCTCGGCCAGGGGCAGACCGAACTGGCGGCCGCCTGGCTGGAACGCCTGCGCGACACCTACACCGGCGACGAACCGGCCACGCCGCCGGAGTGCTCGCCGCAGCTGCCGCGCCACGTGGAAATGCTCCAGTCCCAGCTGGAGCGCCGCGAAGGCCGCATGGCCGAGGCCGAAGCGCGGCTGCGCGCTGCGGCCAGCGGCGCCCTGCAAGGCGGTGCGCAGTTGCAGGCGCGCTTCGCCCAGGGCCAACTGGTCGCCTTGCTGCTGCAGGACGGTCGCGAGCGCGAGGCCTCCTTCGAGCTGGGCGAGTGCCTGAATGGCCTGGCCGTGGGCCTGCTGATCCCGTTGCATGAAGTGCTGCTGCAGCATCCGGAATGGCTGCGTGAACAATTGGCTGTGCGGGCTTCTTCTCCGGCCATGGAGGCCCTGCGTGAACGCTTGCCGGCGCCGCCGGAGCGCTGCGTAGCACTCACCGATTGCCTGAGCGGCCGCGAGCTGGCGGTGTTGGAGCTGATCGCCCAGGGCTGCTCCAACCAGGAGATCAGCGATCGGCTGTTCATCTCCCTGCATACGGTCAAGAGCCACGCCCGGCACATCAACGACAAGCTCGGCGTGGAGCGCCGCACCCAGGCGGTGGCGCGGGCGAAGGAGATGGGGTTGTTGCGCTAGGAGTTCTGGCTCAGGTTCGCAGAGACTGGCGTAGGAGCGGACTCTGTCCGCGATTGGCCTGAGACGGCTCAGCGGGTGGGAAGCGATCGCGGACGGAGTCCGCTCCTACGCAAGCCGGTCCGTGCAGGAGCGCGCCTGGCTCGCTCCTGCAGGTAACTGCTCGGACAGGAGTGGCGCGTGCTGCGCCAGGATCACATCCCCTTCTTCTTCTCCGGCTCCGCCGGCGCACTCAGGTCCAGCCCCTTGGGCGCCGCCTGCCCCTTGGCCGGAGCGGCCAACTGTTTCTGCACGTCATCCTGGATCGCCTGCAGCACCGGCTGCAGATCGCGCATGTTCTCGCGCACTTCGGCATAGGCATGCTTCTGCGCCAGTTCGTCCACGCGCATCAGCAACTGCGCGCGCACTTCCGCCGGCAGGTGGATGAACAGCTCGGGCATTTGCTTGGACAGCTCGGCGCTGTAGAGCACCAGGTCCTGTCGGTCGAACTGGGCGGTGAGGCCGAGGTAGTCCAGCGCGCTGCTGGTGAGCATCGAGGCGGCCGCCTTGGCTTCCTGCATGCCTTGCAGACGCACCGGATTGCGTTGCTCGTTCTGCGCCAGGGTCATCCAGAATTCCACCGTCAGGTTGAACAGGATCGCCTGCTCGCGCAGCGAATAGCTCATCAGACCCAGCGCCTCGGCGCCGTAAGGCTGCTTGGCGGCGCGGAAGTCGAAGTACAGGCGCATCAGCTCCTTGAGCTTGAACAGCACCTCGCGCGCCTCGTTCTGCCGCAGCTCCAGCGGGGCGTAGATGTTCAGCTGCGGGCGGAAGTTCTCTTCGCTGACCATGCGCTGGTAGATCGGCCCGGTGAACTCGCCGCTGCGTCGGGGCAGGCCGTTGGCCTGGGATTCGTCGATCTTCTTCAGCGCGTCGATCAGCAGCTGGTAGTCGGCGCTGGTCCAGGGGCGTTTGATGTCCGGGATCTTCTGGCCGAGGTAGTACAGGTCGGCGCTGAAGGCGGGGCGACAGAGAACCAGCAAAAGGATGGCCAGCGGCCAGAGCAGACGGCGTGGTAGGTTCGGCACGAACGGGCTTTCCTTGCGCGGGGGAGCGGTCGGCCTAGGTTAACGAGGCCGGGGAGCGGCGTCATCCCGCGCCTTGGTTGGGTGATGCGGGGGAGGGGAGATGGAGTCGGCAGCGGTCAGCGCGGTCTTCGAGGACCTCGGCGGTATCGGCGCGGTGGCGCGCCAGAGCGACGGGCCGCTGGTGGGGCACCTGCAACGGGCCAACATCCAGTTGGCGAGCATTCCGGTGTTCGTCGCCAAGGGGCTGGCCGATACCACGGTGAACGACCTGCTGGACGCCGCCAAGGTGTCGCGGCGCACATTCTACAAGTACTTCCAGAGCAAGCTCGACGTGCTCGAAGGCATCTACCGCACGGCGGTGCAACTGCTCTTGATGCGCTTTCGCGAGATGCGCACCGACGCCGGCAGCACCGATGCCTGGCTGCGGGCGATGGTCGAGCGCTTCTTCGACTATCACCTGGCGGTGGGGCCGATCATCCGCCTGATGCACGAGGAAGCGTTGCGCACCGACTCGCCTCTCGCCGCCCATCGCGCCGAGGCGCACCGTGAGCTGCGGGCGTTGCTCGAAGAGCGCTTCCAGGGCGAAGGCGTGCGGCACGCGGCGCTGACCTACCAGGCGCTGATCTGGGCGTTGGAGGCCACTTCGCTGGAGCTGCTGGGCAAGGGCGGCGACATGCCGCTGGGTGAGGTGAAGCAGGTCATTGGTGACCTATTGGTAACGACGCTCTGCTCACGCACTACCTAGGTTGGGCGCGGTGGAAAGCGGGCTGTGGTGTGATCTCGGTTCGAGAACAACAAGCACGGGAGTCACTCGTCCATGTCCGCCACCCTGTCTCTGCAACCGCCACTGGCCGAGGGCCTGGCTCGCTACGGCTTCGGCGCCCTGTCGCTGGCTGCGCTGAAGGACCGCTACGCTGCGCCGGAAACCGGCTCGCGCTTCATCAACGTCGACGGCTTCGACATCCATTACCGTGACGAAGGCAGCCGCGACAAGCCGGTGCTGGTGATGGTCCACGGCGTGATGGCGTCGCTGCACACCTGGGACGGCTGGGTCGCCGAGCTGAGCGAGCACTTCCGCATCATCCGCCTCGACGTACCGGGTTTCGGCCTCACCGGCGGCGGTCACGACCGCGAATACAGCGGCGAGCGCCTGGTGAAGGTGTTCGGCATGTTCCTCGATCGCCTGGACCTCAAGCACGTCTCCATCGCCGGCAACTCCCTGGGCGGCTACATCGCCTGGAACTATGCGCTGGCGCAACCGCACCGGGTGGAGCGGCTGATCCTGATCGACCCGGCCGGCTACTACATGCAGAAGGTGCCGCTGATGATCGCCAGCGCCGTGTTGCCCGGCGCCGGCATCCTGATGCCGATGTGGATGCCGCGCGCGCTGGTGGCCCAGGGCATCAAGGAAGTCTACGGCGATGCGCGCAAGATCAAACCGGGTGTGATCGACCGCTACTACGACATCAGCCGCCGTCCGGGTAACCGCCGGGCGATGATCGATATCTTCCGCGTGCTGGTGAAGGCCAACCGCGAGGAGCTGACCTGCACCCCGAACCGCGTGGCGGGGCTCAAGGTGCCGACGATGCTGATGTGGGGCGAGCGCGATCGCTGGATTTCGCCGCGCCACGTGCCGATGTGGCAGCGTGATGTGCCGGGGATCGAGGTGAAGGTCTATCCGGGCGTGGGGCATATCCCGATGGAAGAGATTCCCCAGGAGTCGGCGGCGGATGCATTGCGTTTCCTGCATGCCTGAGCCCGACCGCTCCAGAAAAAGCCCGGCCCAGCGCCGGGCTTTTTCGTTCCCACAAGAGCCCCTCACCCTAACCCTCTCCCGCAAGCGGGAGAGGGGACCGTTCGATTTAGGAGGAAACCTTGGCGTCAGCCTGCACGGTCTGCCCCCTCTCCCTCCGGGAGAGGGCTGGGGTGAGGGGAAATACCGGCACCGACTTTCCCGAAGAAGACAGTTGCCCCTACAGGTGCGTCGCACCGGACCGTTTCGTAGGAGCGGATCTTATCCGCGAAACCGGCCGATAGGCCGGCATCTCGAAAACAACGCCGCCCCGACAAGACGGGGCGGCGGTTGCTGCGGCGAAAAACTCAGCCCGCGTGCGCCAGCGGCTGCGGGTCGTACTCCCGACGCACCTCGTGCAGCAGATCAAGGTTGTTGTGCTGCCAGGGATGGAAGTCGGCCCTGAAGAAGTCCAGGTACTCGCGCACCAGCGGGCGGAACACGCCGTGCTTGCCCCAGCTCCACTTCAGCCCGTCGCGCCAGACCCGCCAGTTCCACAGCAGGCCGTCCTTGCGCAGCATGTGGGTGAGGCCACGGAAGGTGTCGAGGACGAAGAAGAAGGTCGCCATGATCATCGCCCGGCGCAGCAGCTTGCGGCTGCCACAGACCTGGTTGTAGACGTCGAAGGCGACCGCCTTGTGCTCGGTCTCTTCCAGCGCGTGCCAGCGCCACAGGCGCTGCATCACCGGGTCGGCGCCCTCCATGGTACGCGGGTCGGTCAGCAGCCCGTTGGCCATGATCGCGGTGATGTGCTCCAGCGCGGCGGTGGCAGCCAGCTGGCGCTTGGCGGGGAATTTCTTCTGGGTGAAACGGATGCGCGCCTGGGCCAGCTTCTCGATGCGCGTGATGTCGTAGCCCTGCTCGCGCAGACGCTGGCTGTACACCAGGTGCTCGCGACTGTGGTGACCTTCCTGGCCGATGAAGCCACGGATCTGCTCCTTGAGCACCGGGTCGGTGATGTCCTCGCGGAACTGCCGCACCGAGTCGATGAAGAAGCGCTCGCCGTCGGGGAACAGCACCGACATCGCATCGAACAGATGGGACTTGAAGGCGTCTCCGCCATGCCAGTGACGCGGCAGCGGATCGGGCAGATCGAAGTCCATATGCCGGGGCTTGATTTCCAGTCCCGCGGGGGTGGTGCTGGCCATGGCGGCTCCATTGTTGTGGTTGTCCATGGTCAGTACTGTGGGCTTGTGGGGAAAGCGTCACAAGGTTATTGTCTGCCAACTTTCCGGTCATATCCGGCCAGCGGTCGACACAAGAAAAACGATGAAACAACCGCTCAATTTCACCGCCGAACTGGTGCCCGTCGCCTATGCACAGGCGCTGCTCGATCTTGCCGAGGAGCTGGGCGTGCCCCGCGCGCGCCTGTTCGAGCTGGCCCGTGTGCGCCCCGAGGTGCTGCAAAGCCCCAATGGCCGCCTGTCCTTTATCGACTTCAACCTGCTCGCCGGCACCGCCCTGGCACACTGCAACGAGCCGGCCTTCGGGCTGCTGCTGGGGCTGCGGCTGAACGTCTCCACCCACGGTATCCTCGGCTACGCGGTGCTCTCCAGCGCCAACCTCGAACGCGCCATCGGCTTCGCCCTGAAGTACTACCGCGTGCTCGGCCTGGCCTACGACCTGGAGATGGTGGAAGACGAAGGCATCTCCTACCTGCGCGCCAGCGAGTCGATCCCGCTCGGGCCGATGGGGCGTTTCGCCGCCGAAGGCCTGATGACCAGCCTCTACACCATCGCCCGCTTCCTCGTCGGCGAACCTTTGCAGGGCGTCAGCGTCGGCTTCGGCCATGCCGCGCCGGCCTACGCGGAGCGTTACGCCGAGGTGTTCGGCGGCGAGGTGTCGTTCGACCAGCCGTTCCATTTCATCGGCCTGCCCAGCGACTACCTGGCGCGGCCCATGGCCCTGGCCAACCCGGCCACCGTGCAGATGTGCGAGCAGCAGTGCGAGGCCCTGTTGGCCACGCTGGACGTGCAGGAAGGGCTGCTGACCCGTATTCGCCGACTGCTGCTGGCGCGTCCCGGCGAGTTCCCCGACCTGGAGACCGTGGCGGGCGAGTTGCACACCAGCGGCCGCAGCCTGCGTCGACATTTATCGAACCTGGGCACCACCTACCAGGAAGTGCTCGACGACGTGCGCAAGCGCCTGGCCCTGCAGTACCTCACCACCACGCATCTGCCGCTCTACGAGATCGCGCTGCTGCTGGGCTTCAACGACCCGTCGAACTTCCGTCGGGCGTTCAGGAAATGGACCGGCAAGCTGCCGACCGACTACCGCCGGGACGATTGAGCCGGCTCGCCAGGGCAGGGTGGAATAGGCGAAAATGCCGGTCCGCCCAATCCCATCGAGTGAGCCCGTGATGAGTGAGCAGCCCGCGTTGATCCGCGAAACCTTCCCCGTCGGCCCGTTGCAATGCAACTGCACCATCATCGGCGACCCGCTGACGAAGAAGGCCATCGTCGTCGATCCGGGCGGTGACCACGAACTCATCCTGCAGCGTCTCGACGCGCTGGGGCTGAAGGTGGTCAGCATCATCCACACCCACGCGCACCTCGATCATTTCCTCGCCTCCGGGCAGATGAAGGAAAAGACCGGTGCCACCCTGCACCTGCACAAGGATGACCAGTTCCTCTGGGACAACCTGGAGATGCAGTGCCGCATGTTCGGCGTGCCCTACACCCCGGTACCGTCGCCGGACCAGTGGCTGGCGGATGACGAGGAACTGGCCTGCGGTTGCGGCGTGGCGCTGCACACGCCGGGGCATACGCCGGGCTCGATGAGCTTCTGGTTCCCCAAGGACAAGCTGTTGATCGCCGGCGACACCCTGTTCCGCCGCAGCATCGGTCGCACTGACCTGTGGGGCGGTGATTACGACACCATCGAGCGTTCGATCCGCGAGCGTCTGTATTCGTTGGACGAGGAGGCGACCGTGGTGACCGGCCACGGTCCGGATACCTGTCTGGGCGACGAGATGCGCGAGAACCCATTCATTCGGGCCTGATGGCGCGCGTTAAGGAAAATTGAATCTTTTTGCTGTTGTATGATCTAACCAGCGCCCAATCGGGCGATTTCGTTATCCAGGAGTCTTCCTTCATGTTCACTGCACGTAGTCTGTCCATGGTCGCGGCTGCCACCGTCCTCGCTCTCATGGCCGGTTGCGCTTCCCAGAACCCTTATGATCCCAACACCCAGGCCCCGGCCGAGGGTGGCATGAGTAAGACCGCCAAGTACGGTGCCCTGGGCGCGCTGGCCGGCGCTGTCGCCGGTGCCGCGATCAACCACGACAACCGTGGCAAGGGCGCGATGATCGGCGCTGCCGCCATCGGTGCCGCCGCCGCCGGTTACGGCTACTACGCCGACAAGCAGGAAGCCAAGCTGCGCCAGCAGATGCAAGGCACCGGCGTACAGGTCGAGCGCCAAGGCGATGACATCAAGCTGATCATGCCGGGCAACATCACCTTCGCCACCGACTCGGCGAACATTGCTCCGTCCTTCTACACCCCGCTGAACAACCTGGCCAACTCCTTCAAGGAGTTCAACCAGAACAGCATCGAGATCGTCGGTTACACCGACAGCACCGGCAGCCGCCAGCACAACATGGACCTGTCCCAGCGTCGTGCGCAGTCCGTGGCGGCATACCTGACCTCCCAAGGCGTAGACTCCACCCGCGTAAGCACCCGTGGCATGGGCCCGGACCAGCCGATCGCGTCCAACGCCGACGCCAACGGCCGCGCGCAGAACCGCCGCGTCGAAGTGAACCTGAAGGCCCTGCCGGGCGCGCAGACTCAGCAGTACCAGCAGTAAGCGCCGCCCATGAAAAAGCCCGCCGATTGGCGGGCTTTTTCATGGGCGTCTTTTTTTTGGGGAATTCGTGTCACGGTTGTACGCGCTACGTTCCTGGGTTGCACGTGGCACGTGGCCGAACCTGTAGGAGCGAGCTTGCTCGCGAACCCCAGCCCCGCAGCGGGGGCTGTTCGCGAGCAAGCTCGCTCCTACAAAAAACTCACGCTTTGGCAGCGGCCGGAAACTCGCGGTGCAGCTGCGCCAGTATCTGGTCCTTTCGCTCCCAGAGCTGGTTCACCCACAGCTGGAATTCGGCGCGGTAGCCCTCGTCCTGGTCGTAGCTCTTGCCGACGAACTGGCGCGGAATCTCCAGCTCCTCGAAACGCACCACCACTTCGCGCAGCTTGCCCGACAGCAGGCACCAGAAGGTCGGGCGCCCGTCGGGGTAGTGGATGGTGACGTTCACCAGGGTGCGCAGTTGTTCGCCCATGGCGTCGAGGACGAAGGCGATACCGCCGGCCTTGGGCTTGAGCAGGTAGCGGAAGGGCGACTGCTGTTCGTCGTGCTTGGCCGGGGTGAAGCGGGTGCCTTCGAGGAAGTTGAAGATCGACACCGGAATCCGGCTGAACTTGGCGCACGCCTTGCGGGTGGTCTCCAGGTCCTTGCCTTTCTTCTCCGGGTGCTTGGCGAGATACGCCTTGGTGTAGCGCTTCATGAAGGGGAAATCGAGCGCCCACCAGCACAGGCCGATGATCGGAACCCAGATCAGTTCCTGCTTGAGGAAGAAGCGCAGCAGCGGCACGCGGCGGTTGAGCTGGTACTGCAGGACGAGGATGTCGACCCAGCTCTGGTGGTTGCTGGTGACCAGGTAGGAGTGCTCGTACTCCAGGCCTTCCAGGCCCTTGACGTCCCAGCGGGTGTCGCGGACCAGGTTCATCCAGCCCTTGTTGCAGCCGATCCAGCCTTCGGCGATCAGGCTCATGATCTTGCTGCAGACGCTTTGTGCAGCCGCGAATGGCAACAGGATCTTCACCAGGGTCATGCTGAACAGCAGGGTTGCCCAGCACAACGTGCTGACGAACAGGATGAGGCTGGCGAGGATGCCGCGCAGGTTGGCAGGAAGGAAACTCAACATCGAGGAATGGTCCTTGTACGTGGGCGCCCGGTCCACCGGGCGCGTGAAGCGTTCTCGGGCACATCCTCGTGCCGGGTTGTCAGCCGTCCTTGCCGCTGTCGGCCTGGATCGCGGTGAGCGCGATGGTGTAGACGATGTCGTCCACCAGCGCGCCGCGCGACAGGTCGTTCACCGGTTTGCGCAGCCCCTGCAGCATCGGCCCGATGCTGACGCAGTCGGCGCTGCGCTGGACGGCCTTGTAGGTGGTGTTCCCGGTGTTCAGGTCGGGGAACACGAACACGTTGGCGCGTCCTGCCACCGGGCTGTCGGGTGCCTTCTGGCGGCCGACGCTGGCGATGGCGGCGGCATCATACTGCAAGGGGCCATCAATCAACAGATCGGGGCGTTTTTCCTGCGCGATGCGCGTGGCTTCGCGCACTTTCTCGACATCTGCGCCACTTCCGGAGTCGCCGGTGGAGTAGCTGATCATCGCCACCCGCGGGGTGATGCCGAAGGCCTGCGCGGAGTCGGCACTTTGCAGGGCGATCTCCGCCAGGTCACTGGCCGAAGGATCGGGATTCACCGCGCAGTCGCCATAGACCACCACCTGGTCGGGCAGCAGCATGAAGAACACCGAGGACACCAGGTTGTAGCCGGGCGCGGTCTTGATCAGCTGCAGCGCCGGGCGAATAGTGTTGGCGGTGGTGTGGATGGCACCGGAGACCAGACCGTCCACTTCGTCCAGGGCGAGCATCATGGTGCCCAGCACCGTGTTGTCTTCCAACTGCTGCTCGGCCATCGGCGCGTTCAGGCTCTTGCCCTTGCGCAGTTCGACCATGGGCTCGACGTAGCGGCTGCGCACCAGGTCCGGGTCGATGATTTCCAGGTCCTCGGGCAGCACGATGCCGAGCATCTGCGCCACCGCCTGCACGTCGTCGGGCTTGGCCAGCAGCACGCAGCGGGCGATGCCGCGCGCATGGCAGATCGAGGCGGCCTGCACGGTGCGCGGCTCGCTGCCTTCGGGCAGGACGATGCGCTTGCCCGCGCGGTTGGCTCGCTGGGTCAGCTGGTAGCGGAACACCGGCGGCGACAGGCGCAGTTCGTGGGGCGCGCCGCAGCGGTCCTTCAGCCATTCGAAGTCGATGTGTCCGGCGACGAACTCGGTGACGCGCTCGGCGCGCTCGCGGTCATCCACCGGGATTTCCTTGTTCATCCGGGTAAGGTCGCCGGCGGTGTCGAAGGAGCCGGTCTTCACCGTCAGTACCGGCAGGCCGCTCTGCAGTGCGCTGCGGCACAGCTCCATGATCCGTGCGTCAGGCGTCAGCCCCGAGCACAGCAGCAGGCCGGCCAGCGGCACGCCGTTCATGGCGGCCAGGCAGGAGGCGAGGATGATGTCGTCGCGGTCGCCCGGCACCACCACCAGCACACCGGGCTTGAGCAGGTGCACGGTGTTCGGCGCCGAGGGGGCGCAGAGGATGATCTTCTGCACGCGGCGTTGTTCGTAGTCGCCGGCGTTGAGCACGCTGGCATCCAGCAGGTCGGCCACGTCGCGGGTTCGTGGGGCGTTCATCTCGTCCTGCCAAGGAATGCAGCCGAGCAGGCGCACGTCGCCGTCGCGCAGCAGCGACGAGTGTTCCTTCAGGCGTTCGCCGAACAGGCGGGCGGCGGCCTCCGCGTCGCGCGGTGCGTCGTCGCTTTCGCCGCCGCGCAC
Source organism: Pseudomonas sp. PSE14 (assembly GCF_029203285.1). NCBI lineage: Bacteria > Pseudomonadati > Pseudomonadota > Gammaproteobacteria > Pseudomonadales > Pseudomonadaceae > Pseudomonas > Pseudomonas sp. PSE14. The sequence continues at coordinate 4,789,085 of NZ_CP115669.1, read as the reverse complement.
CTTGTTCACGATCAGCCCGGCCAGGTTCGGATCGCGCGGGCCGCCGAACAGCTGGGCGAGGATTTCGATGCGGTCGGACAGTTCCTTCACCGTCTCGTTGTCCGGCGCCGACACCAGGATCACCTCGGCGTCCACGCTGCGCGCCAGGTGCCCGTTGATGCGCGCGGCGTAGCTGGCGTGCTTGGTCGGCACCATGCCCTCGACGATCATGACGTCCTTGTCTTCCGCCGCCCGGTTGAACATCCCGACGATGTCTTCCAGCAGCTCGTCGAGCATGCCATCGCCGAGCATGCGCTCGACCTTGGCCAGCGACAGCGGGGTAGGGGCATTGAGGCCGTGGGTGCGGGCGACCAGCTCGCTGGATCGTTCCGGGCCGTCGTCGCCAGCGTGGGGTTGGGCGATGGGTTTGAAGAAACCGACTTTAAGGCCGGCGCGTTGCAGGGCGCGGATCAGGCCCAGGCTGGTGGACGTCAGGCCGACACCGAAACCGGTCGGCGCGAGGAAGAAGGTGTGCATCCGGGCTCCTTAAGCCGTGCGGGAAAGGGCGCAGCCCTTGTGGGGCAGGCCCTGGAATCTTCAGTCGAGGACGGCCAGGGTGTCGAGTGCGATCTGCCGTTCCTCGTTGGTGGGAATCACCAGCACCCGGGGATGGCCGGGCAGGTGGATCGGTCCGCCGACGCCGCGTACGCAGCGGGCGTTGGCTTCGCCGTCGAGTTCGAGATTGAGTACGTGCAGGTGCTTCACCGTGAGGTTGCGCACCAGGGCCGAGTTCTCGCCAATGCCGCCGGTGAAGATGATGCCGTCCAGGCGCGGCAGCGCACAGGTCAGCGAGGCGAGGGACTTGGCCAATCGGTAACAGAATACTTCGATGGCCAGCGCCGCGCCGGCGTGGCCCTGTTCGCGTGCGTGCTCCAGGGTGCGCATGTCGTTGGACAGCCCCGACAGACCGAGCAGGCCGCTGTCGTGGTTGAGCATGTGGTCGATCTTCTCCAGGCTCCAGCCCAGGGTGCGCGCCAGGTGGCTGTGCAGGTTCGGATCGACGTCACCCGAGCGGGTGCCCATCATCAGGCCTTCCAGCGGAGTCAGGCCCATGCTGGTGTCGCGGCTCTGGCCGTTGGCGATGGCGCAGGTCGAGCTGCCGTTGCCCAGGTGCGCCGACAGCCAGTTGCTGTCGCCCACCGCCAGCCCGCTCATCTCGGCGGCCATGTGGCTGACGTAGCGGTGGCTGGTGCCGTGGAAGCCGTAGCGGCGCACGTGCTGCTCGCGGTACAGCGGCTCGGGGATGGCGTAGCGGTAGGCGCGCTCGGGCAGGCTCTGGTGAAAGGCGGTGTCGAACACCGCGATGTGCGGCAGGTTCGGGTAGAGCGCCAGGGCGGCGTCGATGCCCAGCAGGTTGGCCGGGTTGTGCAGCGGCGCGAGCGGTGAGGTTTCGCGGATCGCGCTCAGGACTTCGTCATTCAGCCGCGAGGCCTGGGTGAAGCGTTCGCCGCCGTGCACCACGCGGTGGCCGATGGCATGCAGTTCGCCCTGGGCGGCTTCATTCACCAGCGGCAGCAGGCGGGCGAGGGCGGCCTGGTGGTCGCCGCCGGGCAGTTCCAGGGTCTGTGGCTGCGCGTCGCCCTCGCCCTGCCAGCGCAGGCTGGCGCCGGTGGAGCCGAGGCGTTCGGCCAGGCCGTGGAGGATGAAGTCGTCGCGCCCCTCTCGAACCAGGGCGAATTTGATCGAAGAACTACCGCAGTTGATCACCAGGATGTTGCGTGCCGGCATGCCTACTCCTTGTCGCTGTTCTGTTCCTTGGCGCACCAGCCGCAGGGGAAGAGCCGGCCGATCTGCGCTTGACGTTGCTGCGGGTCCAGCACCCAGGGCCGGGATTGCCAGGGTGGCTGGTGCCGCAGGTGCTGGGTATGGCCGCAGGACAAGACTGCCACCCAGTACCCGTCTTCATCCTGATGAAAGTCAAGCAGGCGCGGGGCGTCCGCGTTGTCCCGTCCGTCCGTCTTCGGGTCGCATTCGGGGGCGTCGCAGCGTAAACTTGCGCGCTCAACTTCTATATCAGAAAGGTTTCGTACCATGCAGATCGCGGCCAACAAGGCGGTTTCCATCGACTATACCCTGACCAACGACGCAGGTGAGGTCATCGACAGCTCCGCCGGCGGCGCTCCGCTGGTCTACCTGCACGGTGCCCACAACATCATCGCCGGCCTGGAAAAGGCCCTGGAAGGCAAGCAGGTTGGCGACGAGCTGGACGTCACCATCGAGCCGGCCGACGCCTATGGCGAGTACAGCGCCGAACTGGTCGCCACCCTGACCCGTGAAATGTTCGAAGGCGTGGACGAGCTGGAAGTTGGCATGCAGTTCCACGCTTCCGCTCCGGACGGCGGCATGCAGATCGTCACCATCCGCGACATCGACGGCGACGACGTGACCGTCGACGGCAACCACCCCCTGGCCGGCCAGCGCCTGAACTTCAAGGTGAAGGTGGTCAACGTGCGTGACGCTTCCGCCGAAGAAGTCGCCCACGGCCACATCCACGGCGAAGGTGGTCACCACCACTGATCGTTTTCACCGGTCGGATGTGACCGGGTGAAGCCATCATTGAGCTGCTAAGCTCATCTGGGAAAGGCGCCTTCGGGCGCCTTTCTCATGCAGCCTTTCTAGTGCAACAAGGCCAGGGCATTTTTTCCCGTATCGATTGGGATGGCGCAGAGCGACGGACCCGCTGTCCGCCCCTGCGCGGGCACGCTGTGCCTACCTCTTCAAGGAGTAAGCAATGAGCGCTTTTCACGGTCTGACGCTGCAAGGGCTCGACGGCCAGGATCTGCCGCTGGCCCCGCTCAAGGGCAAGGTCGTGCTGGTGGTCAACGTCGCCTCGAAGTGCGGCCTGACTCCGCAGTACGCCGGTCTGGAGAATCTCTACCAGCAATACAAGGATCAGGGTTTCGTGGTGCTCGGCCTGCCGTGCAACCAGTTCGCCGGGCAGGAGCCTGGCAGTGAAGCCGAGATCCAGTCGTTCTGTTCGTTGAACTACGGGGTCAGTTTCCCGATGTCCTCCAAGCTGGACGTCAACGGTTCGGAACGCCACCCGCTGTACCGACTGCTGGCGGGCGAGGGCGCCGAGTTCCCCGGCGACATCACCTGGAGCTTCGAGAAGTTCCTGCTCGCCCCGGACGGCCGCGTGCTGGCGCGATTCAGTCCGCGCACCGCGCCGGACGATCCCGCGCTGGTGCATGCCATCGAGAAGGCGCTGGGCGCCTGATCCTTCCGGCGGGAGAGGGCGCTTGCGCCAATCCCGCCGGCATTTCTCCCACTCGACTTGTTCCGCGCCGAGCGTGGCGGCTTAATCGGGCGACCTGCCTGAGGAATCCGTCATGAGCCGTTTCGCCGCCGAATCATCCTGCCTGCCCGCAACCCCCGATGCGTTGCGCGCGCTGATCGAACAGCGCCGCGCGGTGCGGCGCTTCCTCGATGAGCCGGTGCCGGACGCCGTGCTGCGCGATTGCCTGGAGCAGGCGGTGCTCGCGCCCAACGCCTGCAACCTGCAGCCATGGAGTTTCCAGGTGATCCGCGATGCCGAGCTGCGCCGCAAGCTGGTGCCGGTGTGCCTGGGGCAGAACGCGGCGCGCACGGCGCCAGTGCTGATCGCCGTGCTGGCGCGCCCGGATACCTGGCGCGAGTCCTGCGCGGCGATCCTCGACCAGTGGCCGGAGCCGCAGGTGCCGGAGAAGGTGCGGGACTTCTACCAGCGCACCGCGCCCTTCCAGTACAACCAGGGGGCATTCGGCCTGCGCGGGCTGTTCAAGCGCACCCTCTATGCGTTCGTCGGCCTGCGCCGTGCGCTGATGCGCCAGCCCAACAGCCACGCGGAGATGCGCCTGTGGGCGGTGAAGTCCACCGCGCTGGCGGCGCAGAACCTGATGCTCGCCCTGCAGAGCCACGGCCTCGCCAGTTGCCCGATGGAGGGCTTCGACGAAGTACGGCTGCGCAAGGTGCTGGATATTCCCCGCCGCGCCGTGCCGATCATGCTGCTGGCGGTGGGGCGCGCCGCCGACAATGGCGTCTACAACGCGCGCCTGCGCTTCCCGCTGGAGCAGCGCGTCAGCTGGCACTGACCGCGTCGGGGCGGGTCATCACGCCCATGCGGCCGCCACCGAACGACCAGTCGTCCGCCTCGCTGCTGGTGATCTGCACCATCACGTCCTCGCTGGCGATGCCCAGCCGTTCGCCCAGCAGCGCGTTCAGGTGCCGGTAGAACGCCTGTTTGGTCTGCGCGTCGCGGGGGCGGCCGATGGTGATGGCGATCAGCACGAAGTCGTCGCTGCGCGGCCCGCCCAGATAGCCGCGGTTGTAGATGAACTCCTCCGGCTCGTGCTGGTGGATCATCACGAACTGATCGCCTTCCGGCACGTTGAAGGCTTCGTGCATGGCGTCGTAGACGGTATCGGCCAGCTCGTGCAGGTACTGCGGTTGTTTGCCTTTGCGCAGGGAAATGCGAACGGTGGGCATGGTGCCGCTCCTCGGTTGGTGATTGACGATTCCAGGCTAGCGCGGCAGGTTGATTCGGAAAATCGGGAAATATTTCACCGATAGTTCGATTAAATGGGATGGTTGCCATGGCCCGCATCAACTTCGATCTGGACGTGCTGCGCACCTTCGTCACCGGTATCGAGCTGGGCAGCTTCGCCCGCGCCGCGGATCGCCTGGGCCGCTCCACCTCCGCCGTCAGCGCGCAGTTGAAGAAGCTGGAGGAGCAGGCCGGCACCCCGGTGCTGCGCCGTGAAGGCCGTGGCATGGCGCTGACCGAGGCGGGCGAGACGCTGCTCGCCTATGCCCGCCGACTGCTGGAACTGAACGACGAGGCCGCTGGCGCCCTGCGCGGCGGTTCACTGGAAGGCCGTGTGCGCCTGGGGCTGCAGGAAGACTTCGGCGAAACCCTGCTGCCCGCCGTGCTGGCCCGCTTCGCCCGTGCCCATCCGAAGGTGCGTATCGAGGTGCGCACGGCGCGCAACCAGCAACTGATCGAAGGCGTGCGCAACGGCGAGCTGGACCTGGCGCTGGCCTGGGAAACCGGCGAGCGCACGGCGCACATGGAGCGTATCGGCGCCGTGCCGCAATGTTGGATCGGCGCGCCCGACAGCCTGCCGGTGCCCGGCGCGGAACCGTTGCCCCTGGTCATGCTGGAGTCCCCGTGCCTGCTGCGCAGCGCGGCGACGGAGGCGTTGGACCGCGCGGGTATCGCCTGGCGCGTGGCGTTCACCAGCGCCGGGCTGTCGGGCATCTGGGCGGCGGTGGCGGCCGGGTTGGGGGTTGGCCTGCGTACGCCCATCGGCTTGCCGGCCAGTGTCGAGCGGCTCGACCCTGAACGCGCTGGGCTGCCGGTCATGGCGCCGCTGGGGCTGTGCCTGCATAGCGGCGAGGCCGAGCCCGAAGCGGTGGTGGCGCGCCTGCGTGAACTGCTCTGCGAAGGCGTTGCCGAGCTGCTGGATAGTCCGGACTTTCGCTGATCCGCTTCTGAGGGAAAATCACCGCGATCAATGATGCTGGGAAAAGCGAGACGACCGGTCATATTCTCGCTCCCCATGAACAGCATCCGACTCGACAAACGCGACCTGATCCTCGCCAAGGGCTCCCTGGCGATGACCCGTTGCGGCTACCACGGCACCGGCGTGCAGGACATCGTCCAGGCCGCCGGCATCCCCAAGGGCTCCTTCTATCACTACTTCGAGAGCAAGGAAGACTTCGCCCTGCAGGCCCTGGAGCACCTTTATGCGCCGCGCCTGGCCCGCTACGCCGAGGCCCTCGGCAACCCGGCGCTGGGCCCGCGTGCGCGCATCCTCACCTATTACCGCGAGCTGCTGGCGCACTTCGCTCGCCAGGAAAAGCTTGAATACCACTGCCTCATCGGCAGCCTGAGCTACGAAATGGCCGAGCTGTCGCCGGCCATCGCCGAGCGCATAGACGGCATCCTGCAGCAGTCCATCGATACCCTGCGCGGCTGCCTCGCCGAGGCCCAGCGCGCCGGTGAGTTGCCGGCCGCGGAGAACGTCGAGCACCTGGCTGAGTTCGTCGGCAATGCCTGGCAGGGTGTGCTGGCGCGACTGAAGGTCAGCGCCTCGCTCAAACCCGTGGAGCGTTTCATCGAACGCCTGGAGCACCTGCTTCAGGCCTGATCTGCCTGAGTCATCCCAACCCTTCATAGCCCTTCATAAAAGAATGAGACGACCGGTCGCCTGGTCGTCATGGAGACTTCAATGACCGCATCCGTAGACACCCTGTTCTCGCCTTTCCGCCTGGGCGACCTGGAACTGCCCACGCGTATCGTGATGGCGCCGATGACCCGCAACTTCAGCCCGGGCGGCGTGCCCCATGCCCAGGTGGTGGAGTACTACCGCCGCCGCGCCGCCGCCGGTGTCGGCCTGATCGTCACCGAAGGCACCACGGTCAACCACAAGGCCGCCAACGGCTACCCGAACGTGCCGCGCTTCCATGGTGAAGACGCCCTGGCCGGCTGGAAGCAGGTGGTCGACGCCGTGCATGCCGAAGGCGGCAAGATCGTCCCGCAGCTCTGGCATGTCGGCGCCGTGCGCCGCCTGGGCACCGAACCGGACGCCAGCGTCCCGGGCTACGGCCCCAGCGGCAAGGAAAAGGACGGCACCGTGCTGGTCCATGAGATGACCAAGCAAGACATCCAGGACGTCATCGCCGCCTTTGCCCAGGCCGCCCGCGACGCCAAGGCCATCGGCATGGACGGTGTGGAAATCCACGGCGCCCACGGCTACCTGATCGACCAGTTCTTCTGGGACGGCAGCAACAAGCGCACCGACGAATACGGCGGCAGCCTGGCCAACCGCTCGCGCTTCGCCATCGAGCTGATCCGCGCCGTGCGCGAGGCTGTCGGCCCCGACTACCCGATCATCTTCCGCTTCTCCCAGTGGAAGCAGCAGGACTACAGCGCCCGTCTGGTGCAGACCGCCGAGGAGCTGGAAGCCTTCCTCAAGCCGCTATCGGACGCCGGTGTGGATATCTTCCACTGCTCGACCCGCCGCTTCTGGATTCCTGAATTCGAAGGCTCCGAGCTCAACCTGGCTGGCTGGACCCGCCAGCTCACCGGCAAGCCGACCATCACCGTCGGTAACGTCGGCCTGGACGGCAGCGAGTTCCTGGCCTTCTTCGGCAACACCCAGGAAGTCGCCCAGCCTTCGGGCATCGAGGGTCTGCTGGAGCGCCTGAACAAGGAAGAGTTCGACCTGGTCGCCGTCGGCCGTGCGCTGCTGGTCGACCCGGACTGGGCGCTGAAAGTGCGCGATGGCCGCCTGGCCGATATCAAGCCGTTCAGCCGTGATGCGTTGATGTCGCTGGCCTGATTCGAGACCTGATGTGAAAAAGCCCCTGGCGCCGACGGTGCCAGGGGCTTTTGGCTTTTCGTAGGAGCGAGCTTGCTCGCGAACCAACCTCCGCTGCGGGGCATGTTCGCGAGCAAGCTCGCTCCTACAGGTCGGCTCCGTGGTTTCGGCTCGCGTAGGAGCGGATCTTATCCGCGATCAGCCGGCAGGGCCGGTGTTGGGGCGGGCGGCCCTGGTCTTTCCCTATGGCATTGAGTTCCTGCGCCGCGGATTTCGTGGACAAGCTCCGTTCCCAGAGGTGAGGCTCTCTCCCTGGTAATCTGCGTCTGGATTATGACGATTCATAAATTGTATGAATGCTCTGAAAGCCCCGTCCTAGGCGTTTACAAATCTTTTCCGAGACCCACCTTTCCGCATGCTGACTTAAGGGTCTGAAACGGGCATTGTATGACCGCGTTCACACAACAATAGGCCGGGATACGGCCATAGGAGTAAGCCATGCGGATCGGCTTGGTGGTCGATGCGACCTGCGACCTGCCCCCCGAATTCCTCGCTGCCAACAACATTCGCGTCCTGCCCATCGGCATTCGCCTGGGCGAGCGCCGTATCGTCGATGATCGCGATCCCGACACCACCCTCAAGTTCTATTCCCAGGATCTGCCCAAGGTCGGCCCCGAGGACGGCAGCGAGCCGCTGACGCCGGCGCAGACCCACGACTGGTTCCTGGAACAACTGGTCACCGACTTCGATTACGTCATCTGCCTGACCGTCACCAGCCAGCGCAGCCCGATCTTCGAACACGCCACCCAGGCCTCCTTCAGCCTGCTGCAGAGCTACAAGGAGCGCCGTACCGCCGCCGGCATCGCCGGGCCCTTCGCGCTGCGGGTGATCGACAGTCAGACGGTGTTCGCCGGCCTCGCCGTGCTGGCCGCCGAAGGTGTGCGCCTGCTCGGCGAAGACCAGCATCCCAACGCTGTGCGCACCCGCCTGGAACAGCTCAGCCAGCAGATGAACACCTTCCTGGTCGCCAGCGACCTGGGGCACATCCGCCGCCGTGGTTTCCAGAAGGGCGACCGCAGCAGCATCGGCGATCGCCTGCGCGGCGCCTTCCTCGGCATTGGCTCGATGCTCGACATGAAGCCGGTGCTGAGCCTGGTGCAGGGCGAGGACAAGCCGGTGTCGGTATCGCCGAACTACGAGAAGTCCGCCGAGCGCCTGCTCAACTTCGCCCGCGCACGGGTCGAGGCGGGCGAGCTGCTGGCGCCGCAGATGTGCCTGAGCTACGCCGGCGATCCTTCCGCGCTGCGCGACCTGCCGGGCTTCTCCGCGCTGGAAGCGGCGTGCCAGGCCAAGGGTGTGCAGGTGCACCTGGCGATGCTCAGCCCCACCGGTGGCATCAACCTGGGGGCGGGCGCCATGAGCCTGTCGTTCGCGGCGCAGCCGATCCCATTCGCCTGACCTTACTTGTGTACGGAAGACCCGCCCACCGGCCCCAGGCGGGTGGTCTTCCTGGACAGCGTCAGGCGGCAGGCTTCCTGTAGATAACTTTCGAAACGCTCCACCACCGCGTCCCAGGCCTGATGGCTGGCGTGGTGACGGGCGTTCAGTCGTACCCGGCGCAGGCGCTCGGGGTCTTCCAGCAACCAGCTGGCCGCGTCGAAGAAGCCCTGGTTGTCATCCGGACTCGCCAGCGCACCGTTGTGCCCATGGCGGATGTGCTGCCCCGCGGCCGCCTGGTCGAAGGCCACCACGGCCAGGCCCGAAGCCAGCGCTTCCAGCACCACATTGCCGAAGGTTTCCGACAGGCTGGGGAAGAGGAACAGGTCGCCGCTGGCGTAGTGCCGCGCCAGCTCCTCGCCGCGTTGCAGACCGCAGAACACCGCTTCGGGCAGTTCCTTGTGCAGGTGGGCGCGCAGCGGGCCATCGCCGACGATCACCAGGCGCAGCTTGAGCTGCGGGTGTGCCGCGCACAGCGCGCGGAAGCTGCTGCCCAGCAGCGTCAGGTTCTTTTCCGCCGCCAGCCGGCCCACGTGCAACACCGCGATATCGCGCTCGCCCAGGCCCCATTCGCGGCGCAGAGCATCGTCGCGGCGGCCGGGCTGGAACAGCTGGCTGTCGACGCCGCGCGAAAGCTGCGCCAGGCGCTCGAAGCCACGCCGTTGCAGCTCCAGCGACTGGCTGGCGCTGGGCACCAGGGTCTGCTGGGTGCGGTTGTGGAACCAGCGCAGGTAGAGGGTTACCAGGCGCATCAGCGGGCCGAAGCCATAGTGCGCGCTGTACTGCTGGAAATTGGTGTGGAAGCCGCTGATCACCGGAATCCGCAGGCGCCGTGCGGCGCGCAGGGCGGCCAGGCCCAGCGGGCCTTCGGTGGCGATGTAGAGCACGTCGGGGCGCAGCCCCTTCCAGTGGCGCAGCAGCTTGTGCAGGCAGGATTGCCCCCACTGCAACCCCGGATAGCCCGGCAGCGGCCAGCCACGGGTCAGCACCAGTTCGGCGTCGCTGTGGCGCCCTCCGTCACACTGCTGCCGTGGCCGCACCACCTGGATCTGATGGCCCAGGCGCAACAGCCCCGCCGCCAGCCGGCCGAGGGTGTTGGCAACGCCGTTGATTTCCGGCGGAAAGGTTTTGCTGATCAGCGCAATGCGCAGGGGCTTTCTGGTCATATACGCAGTGTCGCGACGCGCAGTGGCGCGCCGATGACGCGGCGATGATCGAAATATGACAGCCACAAAGTGCAAACCTTGCGGGAGCGATTGACCTCGTCCCTGGGGGCGGTAGGACAGCCTCCGCTCCTCTCGGGGAAATAGGATGCCGAGAGGCGGGGCAAGGACGTTGCGCACCTGCCCCGGAAGGTTTAGCGAGTGAGCGCCTTGTCCCCACCCTCGCGCACCCAGAACAGCACCGCGCCGGCCACGGCGGCGGGCATGATCACCAGGTTCACCACCGGGATCAGCAGCGCGAGATAGGTCACACCGCCGAAGCCCATGCAGGCCCAGCGTCGCTCGCGCAGCCAGGCGAGCATCTCGTTCCAGCCCAGCTTGTGGTTGTCAGCGGGAAAGTCGATGTACTGCACGGCCATCATCCACACGCCGAACAGCAGCCAGAGCGGTGCGGCGATCAGGTTCAGGCCGGGGATCAGGCTGAGGATGAACAGGCCGAGGGCGCGCGGCAGGAAGTAGCCGAGCTTGCGCAGTTCGCGGCCGATGGTGCGCGGCACCATGGCCATCAGTTCGGTCCAGCTGAACTCCGGGAAGTCGTCGGTGCCGCGCACCACCACTTCGACCTTCTCCGCGAGGAAGCCGTTGAAGGGCGCGGCGATCAGGTTGGCGATCATCGTGAAGGTGAAGAACACGATCAGCAGTACCAGCGCGACGAACAGCGGCCAGAGGATGAACTGCAGGAAGCTCAGCCAGTCCGGCAGGCTTGGCATCAGGGCGTCGACCCAGTGACTGAACTCGCTGACCGCGAAGCCGATCAGGCCGATGAACAGGATGAGGTTGATGCTCAGCGGCAACAGCACGAACAGCCGCAGGCCGGGGCGCATCATCAGTTTCAGGCCTTCGCTGAGGTATTGCGGGCCGCTCAGGGTAGACATGGGATTCTCCAGGGGACTCCAAGGTAAAGCGGCTGCGACCTTAGCAGACCCGGCGAAGGGCCGGCGAGCCGTCTGTTTTGCCGGGTGTGTGGCGGTTCAGGCGCGGTGGTAGCGTTGGCAGCGGTTGCGCTCCTGCTTGGCCTGGTACATGGCGATGTCGGCGGCGCCGGTGAGGCCCTCGGCGTCGCTCGCGTCCTGTGGATAGAACGCGATGCCGATGCTCGGGGTGACGAAGTCGATGGTCTGGCCGTTCAGCTCGTAGGGGCTGCCCAGCACCCGCAGCAGGCGCGTGCCCAGGCTTTCGGCCTGCGGCGGTTCGGCGTTTTCCAGGAGCACGGCGAATTCGTCGCCACCCAGGCGGTACGCCTGGTCCGGCTGGCGCAGGCTGTTGTGCAGGCGGTCCCCGACGGCGGCCAGCAGGGCATCGCCGGTGGCGTGGCCGAAGCGGTCGTTGACCTGCTTGAAGCGGTCCAGGTCGATGTACAGCAGAGCGACCCGTTCGCAACGGATGATCGCAGCGGGCAGCTGTTCGTCGAACGCCTTGCGGTTGCCCAGGCCGGTCACGGCATCGCGGAAGGCCAGGTCGATCAGCTGGTTCTGGTAGGCGACGTGCTGGCTGATGTCACGCAGGATGCCGCGGAAACCGGTGAACACACCCTGGTTGTCGCGGATCGCCGAGCAGCGCGTCTCGCAGTTGAGCAGGCGGCCGTCGCGGCACTTGAAGGGGGCGGAAAAGGTGGTTTCACGCTGCTCGTCGTCGCGCACCTGGACGTAGAGCGCCTGGGCGCGTTGGGCGTCAGCCTCGGGCAGCAGCTGGCTGTAGTGACGACCGACGATTTCTTCGGCCGAGTAGCCGAGCATCCGGCACAGCGCGGCGTTGACGGTGAGCATGATGCCTTTGTCGTCCATCTCGAAGTAGCCATCGCGGATCGCGTCGAGGATCGCCCGGTCCCGTGCCTCGCTCTTTTCCAGGCGGTCGAGCATGTTGTTCATCTCGCCGGCGAGCTGACCGAGTTCATCGTTGCCCAGGCTGCCGAGGCGATGCTGGTTGTCGTCCGGGCCGATGCTGGAAACCTCGTGGTTGAGGGTGCGCACGCGGCGGATGATCCAGAACTCCAGCGCCAGGTAGGCCAGCAGCAGGGCAGTGGCGAGCAGGGCCAGCGCCAGGTAGAGGAACAGGCGGATCGATTGCCGGCCTTGCAAGTAAAGGGGCCTGGGGCTGGTGACCTCGATGCGCATCTGCGGCTGGCCTTTGGAGTTCAGGTACAGCAGCGACATCTGCTGCTTGTTCTTGCCCAGCAGCTCGCGTGGGCTGAGCAGGGTGGCGCCACGGTTGTTGGGGATGTTCAGTGGCCGCCAGCTGCTGTCGGGCCGGGCATCGTCGGCCAGGCGCAGACGCGCGCCCATCTGGTCTTCCAGGGCGGCCGTCCGCTGCTTGTCGAACAGTACGCCGGCGATCAGCGCGCCGGCGGGTTCGGCGCGCCCGGCGCTGTCGCTGATCGGATAGCTCAGCAGCAACTGCGGCACACCGTCGATCTGCACCAGCTGGTCGATGCTGTGCCGTGTATCGCCCTCTACGTCCAGGGCGCCCAGGTCGAGGGCGGTTTTCAGGATGTCGCGCTGCAGGACGTAAGGGTGGGGTGTGGACACCCCGGGGAAGCGGCCGGCCAGGTCGTCGAGCTTCCATTGCTGGCCGACGATCCGTTCCTTGCGGTCAACGTACAGCACATAGTCGAAGCCGAGGATGCCGAGCATGTCGACTTCGAGGTTATCGGCGATGAATTTGGCATCGGGGTGCTGCATGAAGGCGTAGCTGCTGTCCCACCAGGCGTAGCTGCGGGCGATATCGAGGAAGCGCTGTTTCTCGAAGCCGATGCGCTTGTGGACGATACGTACCTCATCGGCCAGGCGCTGGCGGTCGCCCCGGTCGAAGCGGTCGAGCAGGATCATGTCTGACAGCATCCATACCCCGGCCAGGCTGGCGGCGAACAGGGGCAGGAACAGCAGGAGCAGGCGGGCGCGAAGATTCATGCGGGCGACGAAGGGACCTTTGATGTTGGCTTGAGTCTAGTCAGTTGGAGAGTAGATGCGCGGCGGATAGACAATGGCTATGAAGTGAATTGAGATTGGGCATTTCTGTAGGGCTACGTCTGAGCTGTAAGCTGCGTCCCAAGTCAAATTGCGCCGGATCAATGGCAAATCAAGATACGCCTGACATATCTCAAGGGTATTTGGAAATTCTGCAGGACAATGGGTTCCGTGGTTCAGGCCACACCGCATTGCCGAAGGTCTCCAGGTCATGCGGTCCCGCGCAAGAAACCTTTCAGAGGAGCTGCCGTTCCTCCAACCTTCCCCCTGGTACTTTGGCAGCTCCCTTTTCTTCTGCCTGACGTTCTTCCACCGAACGTCGTTCTTCAACTGAACACTAGGAGGCTGCGATGTCCGAGAGTCGCCACGCGCGGGTCATCATTCTGGGTTCCGGTCCGGCCGGTTACAGCGCCGCGGTCTACGCCGCCCGCGCCAACCTCAAGCCGCTGCTGATCACCGGCCTGCAGGCCGGCGGCCAGTTGACCACCACCACCGAAGTCGACAACTGGCCGGGCGATCCCCACGGGCTCACCGGGCCTGCGCTGATGCAGCGCATGCAGGAACACGCCGAGCGCTTCGAGACCGAGATCGTCTTCGACCATATCCACGGTGTGGACCTGGCCGGTAAACCCTTCGTGCTCAAGGGCGACAGCGGCACCTACACCGCCGATGCGCTGATCATCGCCACCGGTGCCAGCGCGCGCTACCTCGGCCTGCCCTCGGAAGAGGCGTTCATGGGCAAGGGCGTGTCCGCCTGCGCCACCTGCGACGGCTTCTTCTACCGCAACCGCGAAGTGGCGGTGGTGGGCGGCGGCAACACCGCCGTGGAAGAAGCGCTGTACCTGGCCAACATCGCCAGCAAGGTCACCCTGGTGCACCGCCGCGATAGCTTCCGTGCCGAGAAGATTCTGCAGGACAAGCTCCGCGCCCGCGTCGCCGAGGGCAAGATCGAGCTGCGGGTGAACGCCCAGGTCGAGGAAGTGCTGGGCGATGCCATGGGCGTCACCGGCGTGCGCCTGCGCCACAACGATGGCGAGACGTCCGAGCTGAAAGTGGACGGTCTGTTCGTCGCCATCGGCCATACGCCCAATACTTCGCTGTTCGAGGGCCAGCTGGCGCTCAAGGACGGTTACCTGGTGGTCAATGGCGGCCGCGAGGGCAATGCCACCGCAACCAACATCCCCGGCGTATTCGCTGCCGGCGACGTGGCCGACCACGTCTATCGTCAGGCCATCACCTCCGCCGGCGCCGGCTGCATGGCCGCGCTGGACGTGGAACGTTACCTGGATTCCCTGTAACGGCCCGAAGAGCCGGCGTGCAGGAAGAGGCCCCGCTTGCGGGGCCTTTTTCTTTGCGCCGCTCAGTGACTGTGGCTCTTCGTAGGAGCGAGCTTGCTCGCGAATCGCTTGACGCCGTGCCTTGCAGGTTCGCGAGCAAGCTCGCTCCTTCAGGTCAGCATCAGGCGGTCGAGTGATTCGAGCACCCAAGAAAAAGCCCCGCATGAGCGGGGCTTTTTCATGAGCGCAGAACCTCAGCCGCGACGCGACAGCGGCTGGCGCTCGAAGTTGACGCCGGCCAGGCCGGTGCTCTGCAGGGCGCGGATGTTGGCGTGGTCGGTGCCCTCGGGGTTGTCACGCACGGCGCGGTAGTGCTCGCCGAACGCCAGCAGCGACTCCTCCTGGCTCAGGCCTTCGAGGATGGCGAAGCCCAGGGTCTTGCAGGAGCCTTCGTTCTGCCCGGCGGGGTTTTCCACAGTGCCGTTGCTGAAGGCGCTGGGGGTGTAGCTGTAGTGCTCGGCGATGTACGCCAGGGTGTCGGTGAACAGGTGCTGCTCGCTGCGCAGGCGCGCGCGAAAATCGTTGAGGGTCATCAAGGCAAACTCGTTAGTGCTTCTTCGCGTTATCGAAGGCCGCCTGCTGGGCAGGCGACGCTTCCGTCTGATACTTGGCCTTCCATTCGGCGTAAGGCATGCCGTAGATCTCTTCGCGGGCCTGGTCGGGGCTGACCGCCAGTCCCATGTCGTCGGCCGCGGCCTTGTACCACTTGGACAGGCAGTTGCGGCAGAAGCCGGCAAGATTCATCAGATCGATGTTCTGCACGTCCTTGCGGGTGCGCAGGTGCTGCACCAGGGTGCGGAACGCGGCGGCTTCAAGTTCGGTGCGCTGTTCGTCGGTCAGGTTCAGGGGCTCGGTCATGGCGTATCTCTCATTGGGCGCAACAGAGGCGCATGGCGGGGCTGGCGCGATTCTATAGAGCGAGGCGATCGGCCAGCAACGCCCGTTGGCCGACTGGCACGGGCGTACGGCTTGCGCGACCGGCCGGTCAGCGCCGGGCGGCCAGCGCGATGGACACCGACTCGGCGAAACGCAGCGCGTGCGGCTTGTCCACTTCCACTTCAGCGTAGTGCACCGCGGGATTGCTCATTACCAGGTCGAGCAGTTCCTGGGTCAGGCGCTCGAGCAGGGCGAAGCGGTTTTCTTCCACGTGGGCGATGATCGCCTTGGTGATGGTGCGGTAGTTCAGCGCATGATCGATGTCGTTGACCTGCACCGCATCGCCGGCCGGGTAGAGGATGGTGAGGTTGATCAGCACATCCTGCTTGTTGAGGATTTCGTCCTCCTTGATGCCGATGTAGGTGCGCACGCGCAGATCCTTGACCCGGATTCGCGCCATGCCTGGCTCCAGTTGCGTCATTTCACTTGCTCCGTCCGATCAGTTGCAGGAATTCCTGGCGGGTGGTGTTGGACTCGCGGAACGCGCCGAGCATCACCGAGGTGTTCATCACCGAGTTCTGTTTCTCCACCCCGCGCATCATCATGCACATGTGTTGCGCCTCGATCACCACCGCAACGCCGGCGGCGCTGGTGACCTGCTCGATGGCCTCGGCGATCTGCCGGGTCAGGCTTTCCTGGATCTGCAGGCGGCGGGCGAACATGTCGACGATGCGTGCGACCTTCGACAGGCCCAGCACCTTGCCGGTGGGAATGTACGCCACATGGGCCTTGCCGATGAAGGGCAGCAGGTGATGTTCGCACAGCGAGTAGAGCTCGACGTCCTTGACGATCACCATTTCGTCATTGTCCGAGGCGAACAGCGCGCCGTTGACGATTTCCTCCAGCGTCTGCTCGTAGCCGTGGCAGAGGAACTGCATGGCCTTGGCCGCGCGCTTGGGCGTGTCCAGCAGGCCCTCGCGGTCGGGGTCTTCGCCGAGCCCCAGGAGAATCTCACGGTAGTGGCGAGACATGTCTTCGATCATTGGGGGAGTCCTCGCGCCCGCGCTGTGCGGGTCATTTCAGGTGCCGGCCGCCGTTGATGGTCAGGGTGGTGCCGGTCACGTAGGGGCTGTCGAGCAGGTAGCGCACGCTCTGGTAGATCACGTCGGGGCCGGGCTCGATGCCCATGGCGGATTTGGCCAGGGTACGGGCGCGGTAGGCGTCGTCGTCGCCCGGGTTGAACATGATCAGTGCCGGCGCGATGCCGTTGACCTTGATGCGCGGGGCGAAGCGCGCGGCGAAGGACAGGGTGAGGTTGTCCAGGCCGGCCTTGCTGGCGCAGTAGGCGATGCGATTGGCGCTGCCCTTGCGGGCGACGTCGTCGGAGAGGTGGATGATGTCCGCCGGGGCGCCGCGCTCGGCCGCATCGCGTTCGAGCTGAGGCGCGCAGCGCAGGTTGATCAGGTAGGGCGCGAGCATGTGCAGGCGGAACAGTTCGCCGAAGGCGTCGGCCTCATGGCCGGGCGCTTCGGTGATCCAGGCCGAGGCATTGTGGATGATCGCGCGCAGGCGGTCGGTATGGGATGCGAGCGTTTCGATGAAGGCGAGGATGCCGGCTTCGTCGGCCAGCTCCGCGTGCAGGCAGGTTGCGCCCAGCTGGCGCAACTCATCGACGCCGGGTTTCTCCTGGCGGTAGGTCGCGATCACCGGATGGCCGTCCTGCAGCAGGCGTTTCGCGCAGTGCAGGCCGATGCGTTGGCTGGCGCCGGTGATCAGGATGGGAGCCGGGGTATTGCCCATGCGCGCCTCGTGGAATCGGGGAAAACGGCGCTGCGGGAAATATCCGAGCGGCCGGGTAGGGCAAAACTATACCAGCCCCGGCGCGGCCCGGCACGGATGGGGCATAATGGGGGGCCTTGTCTTGCCTTGTGGGAGTGAACATGAAAGTCGCCATTCTGTCCGGCTCGGTCTACGGCACCGCCGAAGAGGTCGCGCGTCACGCCAAGCGCCTGCTCGAAGCGGCCGGTTTCGAAGCCTGGCACGACCCGCGCGTCACCCTCGACGGCCTGCTGGCGTTCGGCCCCGAGGCGCTGCTGGTGGTGACCTCGACCACTGGCATGGGCGACCTGCCGGACACCTTCCAGCCGCTGTACTACGCGCTGCGCGACCGCCTGCCGAACTGGCGCGACCGTCCGGGCGGCGTGATCGCCCTGGGCGACTCCAGCTATGGCGATACCTATTGCGGCGGCGGCGAGCTGGTGCGCGAGCTGCTGGTGGAGCTGGGCATGCGCGAAGTGGTGCCGATGCTGCGCCTGGACGGCAGCGAGACGGTGGACCAGGAGACCGATGCCGAGCCCTGGATCGCCGACTTCATCGCCGCGCTGAAAGCCTGATGCACCCCCGCGCCCGTTATCTGATCGATACCCTGGGGCTCGCCCCGCACCCCGAGGGCGGCTTCTATCGCCGGGTGTTCGATTCGTCCCTGATGGGCGCCGATGGCCGCCAGCAATCCTCGGCCATTTTCTTCCTGCTGCCCGGCGGCACGGTCAGCCGCTGGCACCGCATCGATGCCGACGAACTCTGGCATTACCACGAAGGCGGTCCGCTGGAGCTGCTGGTGGCCGAAACACCGGAAAGCCTGCGCATCGAACGCCTCGGCCCGGTGGGCGAGGGCAGCCTGCCGCAGCGCGCGGTGCCCGCCCACGCCTGGCAGGCGGCGCGTTGCCTGGGGGATTACGTGCTGGTGGGTTGCACGGTGTCGCCGGCGTTCGAGTTCGCCGGGTTCAGACTGCTGGCCGATGATGCCGATGCGCAGCGGGCGTGGCCGAAGCTGATCGGGGCGTTTCCCGAGTTGCTGTAAAGCGGTTCGCGAGCAAGCTCGCTCCTACAAGAGCGGGCTCGGCACAGGGGCTAACCTGTAGGAGCGAGCTTGCTCGCGAACCCGCATCACGCCGTGCCCACCGGATGCAACGGCATCTCCTCCATCAGCGCCAGCCACGCCTTGGCCGCGTTCGACAGGTAGGCATCGCGCCGCCAGATGAAGCTGATATCCCAGCGCAGATCCGGCTGGCTCAGCAGCACACGCGCCACGCCAGGACGTTCCAGGTCCTCGGCCACCACCCGTGGCAGCAGCACCACGCCCTGGCCGGCGGCAACCAGCGCTCCGAGGAAGTCCGCCTGGCCGCTGCGGCCGCCTTCCTTCGGCTCGAAGCCGGCCTCGCGGCAGGCGCGCAGCAACCGGTCGTTGAGGGTGAAACTCTGCTGGTAGAGCAGGAAGGGCGTATCGGCCAGCTCCACCAGGCTCAGGCTCTTCCGCGTGGCCAGCGGATGATCGGCCGGGAGCAGGGCGTCGAGCGGCTCGTTGCAGAACGGCTGGTGGTCGAACGCCGGGTCTTCCGGGGTGAGGCCGCCGCCCAGTTCCAGCTCGCCGCTGTAGACCAGCTCTTCCATGGTCTTGCTGCCACCCTCGATCAGGTGCACGGCGATGTTCGGGTAGCGCCGCCGGTACTCGGCGAAGCGTCCGGCGAACAGCGCGTCGGCGCCCAGCAGCGGCAGGCCCAGGCGCAGTTCGCCACGGTGCAGGCGGGTGAGGTCGTCCAGTTCGGTGAGCAGTTCGCGGCGCAGGCGCAGCATGTCCTCGGCGCGCCGTAGCACCACCTCGCCGGCGGCGGTCAGGCGGATATGCGGGCCGCTGCGCTCCAGCAATTGCACGCGCAGGCTCTGTTCCAGCTGGGCGACCTGTTTGCTCACCGCCGACTGGCTGGCGTTCAGGTGCACCGCCGCCTGGGTGAAGCTGCCCTGGCGCACCACTTCGGCGAAGGTGCGCAGTTGCTTGAATTCCATTCTGGAATGGCTCCGATTCGATCAATTCGCTTTGGGGATGATAGGCGCGGGCGTAGGCTTTGCACCATTCCCGAACGTTTTCTTCTTCCCCCAAAAACATTGAGACCGCTGCCATGTTCCGCCGCGCCGCCCGCCTGATTTTCGAACTCGCCGTCCTGGCCGCCTTCTGGTGGATCGGCGGCTGGATCGCCACGCTCACCGGCCTGCCGCTGCCGGGCGGGGTGATCGGGCTGGCGCTGCTGCTGGTGCTGTTCGCCTGCGGGGCGATCCGCCCGGCCCTGCTGCAGGGCGGCGCCGGCGTGTTGCTGGCGGAAATGCTGCTGTTCTTCATCCCCGCGCTGATGAGCCTGCTGGACTACGGCCCGCTGCTGCGCAGCGAGGGCTGGAAGATCCTGCTGGTGATCACCGCCAGCACCGTGCTGGTGATGCTGGCTACCGCCCTGGCGGTGGAATGGATGTGCCACTGGAGGTCGCGCCATGAGTCTCGATAAGCAACCCCTGTTCTGGCTGGCCGCCACCCTCGGCGGCTACCTGCTCAGCCGCCTGCTGTACCGGCGTTACCAGCAGTACTGGCTGTCGCCGATCGTGTTCGTCCCGGTGCTGCTGTTCGCCCTGGCGATCCCGATGCACGCGACCTACGCCGACTACGCCCGCGACACCAACTGGCTGGTGGCGCTGCTCGGCCCGGCCACCGTGGCCTTCGCCATCCCGATCTGGCAGCAGCGTGCGTTGCTCGCCCGCCACTGGCCGGCGCTGCTGACCGGCATGCTCGCTGGCACGAGCATGGCCATCGGCAGTTCATGGGCGCTGGCCCATGCGCTGGCGCTGGACGGCCAGGTGACCCTGTCGCTGCTGCCGCGCTCGATCACCACACCGTTCGCCATGGAAATGTCCCATGACCTGGGCGGCGTGCCCTCGCTGACCGCCGCCTTCGTGATGATCACCGGGGTGTTCGGCGCCCTGGTCGGTGGCGTGCTGATGCGCCTACTGCACCTGCGCTCGGCCCTGGCCCGTGGTGCATTGCTGGGCGTCGGCGCCCACGGTGCGGGCACCAGCCGGGCTTACGAGTTCGGCGGGGAGGAGGGATCGGCGGCGGGGCTGCTGATGGTGCTGACCGGGCTGTTCAACCTGCTGATGGCGCCGGTCCTGGCCTGGTGCCTGTGACGTTCAGCTGAGCTCGTAGGCATCGAGCATGCGCGAGACGTCGGCGGGAGAGTTGAACATCATCACGTCGATGATCGACAGGCCCGCCTCGAAGGTCGGGCGCTTCTGTTCGTAGGGCACCAGCCTGGGCTCCTGGAAGCGCAGGGTCAGCCCGGCCGCATCGTATTTGCGGCGGTCGAAGAAGCTCTGCCCGCCTGGCGGGTTCCAGTACTCCTCCACGCCCCCAGTGCCTTGCAGATATTCAGCGCCCATTCATCCGGTGCGGTCGGTCGCTCCATCGGCAGGTCCATGCGCGAGAGCACCGGCATCTGGCGCGGGAAGCCCAGGTAGGTGCAGGTCGCCTCCAGGGTGGCCTTGTTCAGCGAGACGATGTCCTGGAACGGGTGGTCGAGGGAGGCGGCGATCATCTCGCGCACGTCGCGGTAGTAGGGCGCCACCTTGAGGTACACGTCCAGTTGCGAGAACAGGCTGCGCCGCCAGTCCTGGCGGTTGTCGACCTGCACGTCGCAGATCAGGGTCTCGCGGTGGTGCTTGACCCGTGGCACACGGATATACAGCCAGCCGTCCTGCTGCTTGAGGATGCGGTTGCGCTCGATCCAGCCGTGATGGATGTACTGCACCGTATCGAACAGCACGAACAGGTCGGTGTGCTTGATCAGGCTGAAGTACCCCAGGTACGGGAAGAAGTAGGGCTGCATGATGGCGGTTCGTTTCACGTCGGCTGCCTCGTTGGCCGAACTGGAGTCTCCTCCCGACTCCCGGGTACTACTCGAGTGTGTTGCGAAAGATATTGCGAAATGTTTCCAGGTGGATCGGATGCGCCTGGGAGGGCACCGGGGCAGGTCTGGAAGAGGGGCACGCTTCCGCCAGCCCTGACGCGCTGGCCGGTGGCCGCGCTGTCTGGATGGCGCCTTTGCGGGGAGTCGTCGTTGCGCCGGGTCGGGCCGGCGTCACAGGGACAACTGTCCCCACTATAGGTGGCGAAAAGCGCCGCGCAAGGCGACTCATCTGCCCACGCTTATAGGGGAACATTCGCCAGACACTGCCAGAGGCAACTGTCAGTTCCGTGACAGTCGCTTCGTCGTCACGCTGACTAGACTGCGCCATCGAACAACAACAACGAAGAGGCTACCGACCATGCACGCCGCTCATCCGCTGCCCACCGCGAACGTCAAGGACCAGGTTTCCGCCGCCGAATGGCAGACCCGCGTCGACCTCGCCGCCTGCTACCGACTGATCGCGATGCATGGCTGGGATGACCTGATCTTCACTCACATTTCCGCCAAGGTGCCCGGCACCGAAGACTTTCTGATCAACCCCTTCGGCATGATGTTCCACGAGATCACCGCGTCCAGCCTGGTGAAGGTCGATCTCGCCGGCAAGAAGCTGATGGACAGCCCCTACGAGATCAACCCGGCCGGCTACACCATCCACAGCGCCGTCCACGAAGTCCGCCACGACGTCTCCTGCGTGCTGCACACCCACACCGCCGCCGGCATCGCCGTTTCCGCGCAGAAACAAGGCCTGCTGCCGATTTCCCAGCAGTCGCTGTTCGTGCTCTCGAGCCTGGCCTACCACGGTTACGAGGGCGTGGCGCTGAACCATGACGAGAAGGCGCGTCTGCAGGCCGACCTGGGCGAGGCTGCCTTCATGATCCTGCCCAACCACGGCCTGATGACCTGCGGCCCGACCATCGCCGACACCTTCCTGATGATGTTCACCCTGCAGCGCGCCTGCGAGATCCAGGTGCTGGCCCAGGGTGGCGGCGCCGAACTGATCATGATTCCGCAGCAGATCCTCGACGGCGCCATGGCCATGGCTGCCGGCGTCACCCGCAGCAAGCAGGGCCTGGGCGGCGCGCTGGCGTGGCCGGCGCTGCTGCGCAAGCTGGACCAGCAGAACCCCGGCTACCGCGACTGATGGGCCTGCCTGGCATCGCCCTGCGCGACTGGCGCGCGCAGGGCAGTTCCTTCACCTTCCGCGGCCACCACATCCGCTACTGGAGCGCCGGCAGCGGCGAGCCGTTGCTGCTGATCCACGGCTTCCCCACCGCCTCCTGGGACTGGCATTACCTGTGGCGTCCGCTGGCCGAGCGCTACCGGGTGATCGCCTGTGACATGCTCGGTTTCGGCGACTCCGCCAAGCCGCGCGGCCACGACTACCGCATCCTCGAACAGGCCGACCTGAAGCAGGCGCTGCTGGTGCACCTGGACGTACACGAGCCGGTGCACCTGCTGGTCCACGACTATGGCAACAGCGTCGGCCAGGAACTGCTGGCGCGGCACGAGGAGGGCGGGTTCGCCCTGGCCTCCTGCGTGTTCCTCAACGGCGGCCTGTTCCCGGAAACCCATCGTGCGGTGTTCTCGCAGAAACTGCTGCTCAGCCCGTTGGGCGGCCTGTTCGCCCGGCTGTTCAACCGCCGCCGCCTGGCGCAGAACTTCGCCAAGGTATTCGGCCCGGCCAGCCAGCCAACGGAGGCGGAACTGGACACCTTCTGGGAGCTGATCCGGCATAACGACGGGACGCGGGTGATGCACCGGCTGATCCACTACATCCTCGACCGCCGCGAGCACCGCGAGCGCTGGGTTGGCGCGATGCAGCGCACGCAGGTGCCGCTGCGGGTGATCGATGGCCCGTTGGACCCGATTTCCGGCGCGCACATGGTGGAGCGCTACCGGGCGTTGATCCCTCGGCCGGATACCGTCGAGCTTTCCGGTATCGGTCATTACCCGCAGGTCGAGGCACCGGAGCAGGTGCTACAGCACTATCTGGCGTTCCGACAGGAAAGGGTTCGATAGGTACGGACTGATCCGTCTGGATATTCGGAACTGACTGATCGTTTGGCTTCGTGTGGCGGCGGTAGCTTCCCCGGATTTGTCCAACCGGAGGCCGCCGCCATGCCACTCAGATCCGTCATTCCCGTCCGCCAGCCCCAGGGCTCGATGCTGTACCGGGCGTTGCTGCACCTGCGCCGGGATTTCGTCTTCGTCGCCGTCCCTTTGCTGTTGCTGCTGGTAGGCATCTGCGCCGCCGGTTGCTATTACGCCTGGATGATCCAGCACTGGGTGCCCGCTGCACTGGGCGCCCTGGCGCTGCTGCCGGCGTTCGGCCTGCTGCTGTTCTGGAGCGAATATGACTGGTGGCTGTTCAAGCTCGGCCCGCGCGAGGAACTGAACCTGCCGATCCGCTGATCATCCCCCGGCCTTATTGGGCACCATTCGCCCTGATCGTCTTGCTTGTGACCCGATCGCGACTGCCGGACACTCCGGAAAAACAGACCTGCCTGGAGTTCCTGCCATGAGTGATGCCCTGCGTTTCGACGGAAAAGTCGTGATCGTTACCGGAGCCGGCGGCGGTATCGGCCGCGCCCACGCCCTGCTGTTCGCCAAGCACGGCGCCACGGTGGTGGTGAACGACCTGGGTGGCAGCACTCACGGTGAAGGCGCCAACGCCTCGGCCGCCGATCGCGTGGTGGCGGAAATCCGCGAAGCCGGCGGCACCGCCATCGCCAACCATGACTCGGTGACCGACGGCGAGAAGATCGTGCGCCAGGCCGTGGAAGCGTTCGGCCGCATCGACGTGGTGGTGAACAACGCCGGCATCCTGCGCGACAAGACCTTCCACAAGATGGAAGACGCCGACTGGGACCTGGTCTACAAGGTCCATGTCGAGGGCGCCTACAAGGTAACCCGCGCCGCCTGGCCGTTCATGCGCGAGCAGGGCTATGGCCGGGTGATCTTCACCTCGTCCACCTCCGGCATCTACGGCAACTTCGGCCAGAGCAACTACGGCATGGCCAAGCTCGGCCTGTACGGCCTGACCCGCAACCTGGCCATCGAAGGCCGCAAGAACAACATCTTCGTCAACGCCATCGCTCCCACCGGCGGCACCCGCATGACCGAAGGCCTGATCCCGCCGCAGGTGTTCGAGCAGCTCAAGCCCGAGCTGGTCAGCCCGCTGGTGGTGTACCTGGGTAGCGAAGCCTGCCAGGAGACTTCCGGCCTGTTCGAAGTGGGCGGCGGCTGGATCGGCAAGGTGCGCTGGGAGCGCAGCCTGGGTGTGGGCTTCGACCCGCGCAAGGGTTTCAGCGTCGAGGATGTGGCGGCCAATTTCGCGCAGATCTGCGATTTCGAGAACGCCGCGCACCCGAAGGACAACGTCGAGGCGCTGCGCGAGATGATGGCGAACCTGCAGAAATACGCCGGTTGATCCGGCCAGCCTGACCGGCGGAACGGCCAGCGGGCTGTTCCTCGGCGGCAGACGCAGTATGGTGAAAGGGCCGGCTCATAGTCGGCCCTTTGCTTTTCTGCCTCGATGCCCAAGGAGTTCGCCATGAGCGTGATAATCGAGAGGAACGGCCCGGTGACCACCCTGGTGATCGCCCGCCCGGCGGTACGCAATGCCGTGGACCTGCCCACCGCCCAGGCGTTGGCCGATGCCTTGCGCGATTTCGAGCACGACGAGGAGGCGCAGGTCGCCGTGCTTACCGGCGCCGGCGGCACCTTCTGCGCGGGCGCTGATCTTGCGGCGGTGGCCGAGGACGGTGAGCGGCGCAATCGCCTGGAAACCGAAGGCGACGGGCCGATGGGGCCCAGCCGCATGCAGTTGTCCAAACCGCTGATCGCCGCCATCGAGGGTTATGCCGTGGCCGGCGGGCTGGAACTGGCGCTGCTGGCCGACCTGCGGGTGATGGCCGAGGATGCGGTATGCGGGGTGTTCTGCCGGCGCTTTGGTGTGCCGCTGATCGACGGCGGCACCGTGCGCCTGCCGCGCATCATTGGCCAGGGCCGGGCGCTGGACATGATCCTCACCGGCCGCCCGGTGGGGGCGCAGGAGGCGCTGATGATGGGCCTGGCCAACCGCGTGGTGCCGCGCGGGCAGGCGCTGGAGGCGGCGGAAGAGCTGGCGCGGGAGATCGCCGAGTTTCCCCAGCGTTGCATGCTGGCCGATCGTGCCAGTGTTTTCACGCAATGGACCCTGTCCTTCGATGTGGCGATGGCCAATGAATTCCAGGGCGGGATGGCGGTGATCCAGAGCGGAGAGACAGTGGAAGGGGCGAAGCGCTTCACCGACGGGGAAGGGCGGCACGGGGAGTTTTGAGAGACGCAGGTCGATCAGATAAGAGCGCCCTCACCCTAACCCTCTCCCGGTGGGAGAGGGGACTGTCCTGAGCGGCGTTGGCCTCTGCATCATCCGGGCAGAACGGTTCATGTAGTCCGGTGTTTCAGGTGAAACACCGTCAATCCTGCCGGCACAGACTGCTCCCTCTCCCTCTGGGAGAGGGCTGGGGTGAGGGAAGGCCCGAGCTCCGGACCTTCCCTCCACACCAGCAACAGCGCCGATCAATCCCGCTGGATGATCACATAGGTCTTGCGCACGGTTTCCTGGATATCCCATACGCCCAGGCTGTTCTGCGGCAGCAGGAAGGCGTCGCCGGCCTGGAAGGCAATGGTCTCGCCGCCATCCGGGGTGAAGGTGCCGCGGCCGGAGATGAAGTGGCAGAACTCCTGCTCGACGATCTGACGGCGCCAGCGGCCGGGGGTGCATTCCCAGATGCCGGTTTCCACGCGGTCGGTGCGTTCGATGGATTCCACGCGGGTTTCCGACACCGGCTCGCCCAGCGGCACGGCGACCGGGCTGGCGGCGCCGAGCTCGGCGTGCAGGGTGTTCTTCAGGTGGGTCAGTTTCATTCGGGGCTCCAGTGGGTTTTCTCTAGGGGCTGATCAGCCGACCTTCCAGGTCATCAGGCCTTCCATGGTCGCGGCGAGCTTCTCCGCCAGGCGGCGGCGCCACGGGGCGCTGTGCGGGTTGGCCAGCACTTCGTCTTCATGCACGAAACTGCGGATGATCGCGTTGTAGCCCAGCCAGCGGCATGGCTCGGGCTCCCAGCCACGCAGGCCGTCCTGCAGGGTGCGGTCGTCGATCACCCAGGGCTGCCGGGTCAGTTCGCTGTGCTGGCCGAGGATCAGGTCGGCCAGGGTGCGACCACCCAGGTTGGTGGCGCCGACGCCTTCGCCGCCGTAACCGCCGGAAAGAGCGATGCCGTTGCGACGGTCGATCAGCATGTGTGGGCGGAAGCGCCGCGACATGCCGAGGTTGCCGCCCCAGGTGTGGGTGATGCGTACGTCCTTCAGGCGCGGGAAGAGTTCGCCGAACAGGTAGCGGCGCAGACCCACTTCATCGTCGGTCAGGCTGAAATCGGTGCGCAGCTTGCCGCCGAAGCGGTAGCCGCCGCGGGCGCCGAAGGCCAGGCGATTGTCGGCGGTGCGCTGGCCATAGGTGACCTGGCGGCTGAATTCGCTGAAGGCCTGGCCCTGCGCAAGACCAATCTCGGCCCAGACCGATTCCGGCAGCGGTTCGGTGGCCACCAGTAGGCTCTGCACCGGCAGTTGGTAGTTGCCCAGCGGCGGCAGGTCGGCGGCGTAGCCTTCGATGGCCGGCACCACCCAGTGCGCTTTCAGCTCACCTTGCGCGGTGCGCAGCAGGCCCGGCGCCCAGTGGGTCACGCGGCTCTTCTCGAAGATCTGCACGCCCTGGCGCTCCACGGCGCGGGCCAGGCCACGGGCCAGCTTGGCCGGGTTGATGGTGGCGCAGTGCGGGGTGTGGATCGCGCCCAGCGCGCTGGGAATGCGCAGCTGTTCGGCGAGCTGGCTGGCGGTGAGCCAGCGGTAGTCGTCTTCGGTCAGGCCCTCGGCATGGAGGTGCGCGAGGTAGTCGCGCAGGCGGCGTTCCTGCTCCGGATAGCGCGCGGCGGTGTAGAGCACGCCGCCCTTGCGGTAGTCGCAGTCGATGCCTTCACGTTCGAGCACACGGGCGACTTCGTCGGGGATGTCATGCAGCAGGTCGTAGGAGGCACGGCGCTGTTCCGGGGAGAGGCCGGCGAGCAGGCGGTCTTCGCCGAGAATGTTGCCCATCAGCCAGCCGCCGTTGCGGCCCGAGGCGCCGAAGCCGGCGGTTTCCGCTTCGACGATGGCGATCTTCAGCTGCGGCGCGCGCTGCTTCAGGTAGTAGGCGGTCCACAGTCCGGTGTAACCGGCGCCGGCAATGGCCACATCGACGTCCAGCGAGCCTTGCAGGGACGGACGCGGGACGAGGTCGTCGTCCAGTTGGTTCATCCACAGACTGATATGACGCCATGCCGACATAGACGACTCCGGAGGGGAAGTGGGGGAATGTCGTCAAGCCTAGAGGTGGCGCGGGCTTCTGTCGTCTGCGCGGGTACGCGGGGAGTGCCCGCGCGCCCGCCGGCAGCTCTCGGTCAGGCGTCGTTCTGCTCGTCGCGCAGGCGCTTCAGGTACTCGCGCGGGGACTGCCCGGTGTGCTGGCGGAAGCAGCGGTAGAAGGCTGACAGCGAGTTGAAACCGGCGGAGAACGCCAGTTCGTCGATGCGCGCCGGCAGCGGCGGGCGCAGCTGGCCGAGCAGGTGGGTGAGGCGCGTCTGGTTGACGTACTGGTAGAAGCTCAGCCCCATCACCTGGTTGAGCAGGTAGGAAATCTGGTTGCGGGTGTAGCCGGTGGCGGTGGCCACTTGGGTGAGGTCCAGGTCTGGAGCCAGGTACGGCTGGCTCTTGCTGAAGTAGTGCTCCAGGTCGCTGGCCAGCTGGCTCAGCTGGCGCGGCGAAAGACCCAGGCGGCTGGTGGCCGGGCGCGGGTCCGCCGCCTGTGGGCGGTTCTCGCCGCCTTCACGCACCACCGAGGCGTATTCGTTGATCCGCCAGATCAGGCCGTCGCGCACGGTGATGGCTTCGCTGGAATGGAAGGTTGCCAGGCGGCCGCTCAGGGTCACCGCGATGCGGTACTGGATGAACGCGGTGTCGCCATCCACGCGGATGCGGTCGATGTGGGCGAGGAACTCTTCCGGGCGGCTGGGCATGGTGCCCTGCACGTAGTCGCGCAGGTCGGCATAACCCAGGGTGCGATTCTGGAAGAAGTCGTTGTACTCCACCTGCGGATGGTAGAGCGCGAGCACCGCTTCGAGGTCGCGATGCTTCCAGCATTCGTGATAGCGCAGGACCACCGCGCGGGTCTGTTCGGTGAGGTGGCTGTCGGTCGGGCGTTGGTCGATGGCGTGCATAGGTTGCCAAGGATGCCAAAGAACCCTGCCCCTCGGGTAGTGGCAATGGCCGCTGCACTATCCAGATGCTCGATGGCCCGTCATTGCCTGCGCCAATATCGCCCGGAAAGGGCCGTGGCAGAGCAGGGATTCACTCTTTCGGGCGACGCCGCGAATACCACCTTGGAGCGCTTACTCCCCACCGGGGGCCTGAGTAGGGTGTAGCCACCTCGACACCGTCAGGAGAGCCGCATGACAACAAAAACAAGGCGCGGATTCTTCCAACCGCAACTTCTCGCCACCGCTGTCGCCCTGGGATGCGCCGCCCAGGCACAGGCCGTTTCATTCAACATTGGGGAGATTGAAGGACAGTTCGATTCCAGCCTGTCCGTGGGGGCCAGCTGGAGTACCCAGAGTCCCAAGCAGGATCTGATCGGTTCCGCCAACGGCGGCCACGGGATGACCCAGACCAACGACGACGGGCGCCTGAACTTCCGCAAGGGCCACACCTTCTCGAAGATCTTCAAGGGCATCCACGATTTGGAGCTGAAGTATGGAGACTTCGGCGTCTTCACCCGGGGCAAGTACTGGTACGACTTCCGCCTGGAGGATGAAGGCACCGAGTGGAAGCCGATCTCCAACAGCGGTCGCAAGGAAGGCGCCAAGTCCTCCGGGGCGCAGCTGCTCGATGCCTTCGGCTACTACAACTATTCCATCGCCGACATGCCCGGCACTGTGCGCCTGGGCAAGCAGGTGGTGAGCTGGGGCGAGAGCACCTTCATCGGCAACAGCATCAACGCCATCAACCCCATCGACGTATCCGCCTTCCGCCGGCCCGGTTCGGAAATCAAGGAAGGCCTGATCCCGGTGAACATGCTCTACATGTCGCAGAGCCTCACCGACTCGCTGTCCGTGGAAGGCTTCTACCAGCTGGAGTGGGACCAGACGGTGCTCGACAACTGCGGCACCTTCTTCTCCACCACTGACGTGGCGGCCGATGGCTGCAACACCAACTACAACATCCTCGACAAGAACACCGTCACTGCGTTGAACGCGCCGGCGACCAAGGCGCTGCTCAACTCCCTGGGCGTGACTGTCACCCCCGAGGGCCTGATGGTGCCGCGCGGCGCCGACCGCGATGCCCGCGACTCCGGGCAGTGGGGCTTGTCGCTGCGTTGGTTGGGCGATGACGTCGAGTACGGCGCCTACGCCATGAACTACCACAGCCGCACGCCCATCGTGAGCATGCAGAACGCCAGTGCCGCCGATATCGGCAATGCCCTGCGTGCCATCGGCGCGGGCGCCTCGGCGCTGGCCCAGCCGATCCTGCTGGGGCGCGGCCACTATTTCCTCGAATACCCCGAGGACATCCGCCTGTATGGCTTGAGCTTCTCCACCACGCTGCCCACCGGCACCGCCTGGCAGGGCGAGTTCAGCTTCCGGCCGAACATGCCGCTGCAACTCAACACCACCGACCTGACGCCGCTGTTGGCCACCACCGTGGCCGGCGGCTTCGCCAGCGGCGGTGTGGCGGGCGCGCTGGCCCAGGCCGAGCAGGTCAACCACGGCTATATACGCAAGGACGTGAGCCAGGCGCAGACCACCTTCACCCACTTCTTCGACCAGGCCATGGGCGCCGACCGCGTTACCCTGGTGGGCGAAGTTGGCGTGACCTACGTCGGCGGCATGACCCGCGAGGTCGGCGAACGCTACGGCCGCGACTCGGTGTACGGCGTGCCGGAGAACGCGGTGGCCGATGCCCAGTATGGCAGCGGCGGCTTCTACACCTCCTCGTCCTGGGGTTACCGCGCCCGCACCATCTGGGACTACAACAACGTGTTCGCCGGGGTGAACCTCAAGCCGAACATCGCCTGGTCCCATGACGTGCATGGCTACGGCCCGGTCTTCAACGAAGGCAGCAAGGCCGCCAGCGTCGGCATTGATGCCGACTACCAGAACACCTACACCGCGAGCCTGAACTACACGAACTTCTTCGGCGGCGATTACAACACCATCGTCGACCGCGACTTCGTTTCGCTCAGCTTCGGCGTGAACTTCTGACCGCCTGACCAAGGAACCGACGTATGAGAACGACAAGAATCCTTCAATGCGGCGCGCTGGCCCTGAGCCTGCTGTCCTGCGGGGTGATGGCCGCGGTCTCCGCCGATGAGGTGGCGAAGCTTGGCAGCAGCCTGACGCCGATGGGCTCGCAGAAGGAAGGCAACGCCGACGGCAGCATCCCGGCCTGGACCGGCGGCATCGCCCGCGATGCAGGCAAGGTGGACGCCAAGGGCTTTCTCTCCGACCCGTTCGCCGATGAGACGCCGCTGTTCACTATCACCGCGCAGAACGTGGATCAGTACAAGGACAAGCTTTCCGCCGGCCAGCTGGCGCTGTTCAAGCGCTACCCGGACACCTACAAGATCCCGGTGTACAAGACCCACCGCAGCTTCGCGTTGCCCGACGAGGTCTACGGCTCGATCAAGCACAGCGCCGAGTTCGTCCAGCCGATCAACGACGGCAACGGCCTGGAGAACTTCGAGAAGAGCCGCTACTACGCCTTCCCGATTCCGAAGAACGGCGTGCAGGCGCTGTGGAACCACCTGACCCGCTACCACGGCGGCAATATCTCCCGCGTGGTGGTGCAGGTGGTGCCGCAGACCAACGGCAGCTATACGCCGATCCGCTTCGAGGAATCGATTGCGGTGCCGCAGAGCATGACCGAGCAGGACGCCAGCAAGACCGGCAACATCCTCACCTACTTCAAGCAGGAAGTGACCGCTCCGGCGCGCCTGGCCGGCAACGTGCTGCTGGTCCACGAGACCCTCGACCAGGTGAAGGAACCGCGCCTGGCGTGGATCTACAACGCCGGCCAGCGCCGCGTGCGCCGCGCTCCGCAGGTGGCCTACGACGGCCCGGGCACCGCCTCGGACGGCATGCGTACCTCGGACAACTACGACATGTTCTCCGGCGCGCCGGACCGCTACGACTGGAAACTGGTGGGCAAGCGCGAGATGTACATCCCGTACAACAGCTACCGGCTGAACTCGCCGCAGCTCAAGTACGACGACATCGTCAAACCCGGCCACATCAACCAGGACCTGACCCGCTACGAGTTGCACCGTGTGTGGGAAGTGGTCGGCACCCTGAAGGCCGGCGAACGCAACATCTATGCCACCCGCCACTTCTACCTCGACGAGGACAGCTGGCAGATCGCCGAGTCCGAGCTGTACGACGGCCGCGGCCAGCTGTGGCGCGTGGGCGAGGGCCATTCGATGACCTTCTACCCGGAACTGGCCACCGGCTACGCCGCAGAGTCGCTGTACGACATCCTCGCCGGCCGCTACGTGACCTTCGGCCTGAACAACGAAGAGAAGCGCGGTTACCAGTTCGGCAACAAGGCCAGCATGGCCGACTTCACCCCGGCGGCCCTGCGCAACACCGGCGTGCGCTGATCCGCTGCTGTGCTCCTTGCCCGGCGCCTCACGGTAGGCGCCGGGTTTCTTTTTTTGGGGGCGCAGTGTCTGCGCCGGGCCGTGAGCAGCCGGCGCTATGACGCGCCATGAATGCCGCTGATGGTCCTTTGCCCGGTCCGCGCCGGGGCATAGTCTGGCCCGCAGCAAATGGCCGGAAGAAGCCCATGTCGACAATCGCCCTGCACAGCGCGGCGCTGCCGCGACTGCCCCGCAAGCATCTGCCCCGTGAACGCCTGCGGGCCAGTCTTGGCGCCGCCGAATGCCGCCTGCGTCTGCTGGTGGCGCCGCCCGGCTGCGGCAAGACGGTGCTGCTGAGCGAGTGCGCACGCCAGGCGCCAGCCGGCACCCGCGTGGTCTGGTTGAGCCTCGGTGGGCGGCCGCTGGAGCCGGCGCAATTCTGCGAGCGGCTGGCCGAAGCGCTCGGTGTGCTTGAAGGGGGCGAGGAGGCGCTGGGGGCCTGGCTGGAGACGGTGAACGAACCGATCTGGCTGATGCTCGACGATTACCCTCGGACGCCGGATACCGCGCTGGATGACTGCTTCGACCGCCTGCTCGCGGTGGCGTCCCCGCAGATCGGCTGGTGGCTGGCCAGCCGGCGGCGGCCGAAGTGCAACTTGACGCGCCTGCTGCTCGAAGGCGAACTGCTGGAACTGGACGCCGCCACCCTTGCCCTGACCCAGGGTGAGCTCGATCGTTATCTGCAGCTGTCGGCCCTGGAATGGCCGCAGGCCCAACGCGAAGCGCTGCACGAGTCGACCCATGGCTGGTTCGCCGGTATCCGCCTGCGCCTGCTGAGCCTGGCGAACGACAGCGAGGTGCCGTGCACGATACAGGTGGCGGAGAGCGGCAGCGCGCTGTTGCAGGACTACCTGCAACGGGAAGTGCTGACTGCTCTGCCCGCGTCCCTGGCGGAGATGCTCTGCGCGCTGGCAAGCATTCCGCGCTTTGGCCGGGAGCTCAGCGATTACCTGTTCGACACGCCCGGCCAGGGGCTGGACGGACTGCTCGCCTGGGGGGCGTTGATCGAGCCGGTGGACAACACCCAGCGCTGGTTCCGGGCTGCGCCGATGCTCGCACCGACCCTGGCGCGCCTGTCCCGCTGGCCGGCGGCGATGTTGCATCGCCGGGCTTGCCAGTGGTTCAGCCAGTCCGGCGACCTCCACGCAGCGTTCGAACACGCCTTGCTCGCCGAGCAGCCGGACGAGGCGGCCAGCCTGCTGCAGCGTTTCACCGAAGAACACCTGCTGCACGGGCGCAATCTCGAACGGGTGCTCAAGCTGCGCGAAATGCTGCCGGACGAGTTGCTGTGCAGCACGCCGTGCCTGCTGGTGCTCAATGCCTGGACCCTGTTGTTCGTCGGCCGGCTGGACGATGCCAAGGCACTGCTCGCCGGCTTCACCCGCTTCCTGCCGATGCCCGGTGAGCGTCGGCAGCGCACGCTGGTCGCCCAGTGGCAGGGCCTGGCCGGAGTGCTCACTCACGCCCGGGGGCGCGCCGGCGCCCGCGAACAACTGCGCGAGGCGCTGGAGTACCTGCCGGAGGATGCCTGGGCGCAAAAGCTGATCTGCCTGTCGGCGCTGACCCAGCAGGCCCAGGCCGGCGGCAACCTGGCCGAAGCCCGCCTGATCAACCGGGATGCGCTCAGGCTCGCGCGGCTGCATGGCAGCCTGACCTTCGAAGCGCTGCTGGAGCTGGACCGCGCCCAGTGGCTGGAGCAGCGCGGCGAGCTGCAACGCGCCGACGCCCTGCTGGCGCGGGTACAGGACTATCTGGACGAAATCAGCGTGACCGGCAACGCCATGGCTGGAAGCGTCGCCCTGCGCCGCGGCTGGCTGAGCCTGCGCCAGGGTCGCAACGACGAGGCGCGCGAGCTGTTCATCGCCGGCCTTACCGAAACCCGCCGCAGCCATGATCCGTGCCTGATCTACGGCCTCACCGGCATGGCCTGGCTGGATGCGCTGGATGACGACATCGACGGCGCTTTCAACCGACTGCTGGAGGCGGAACGGCTGATGCAGCTGCAGCATGTACCCGAGGCCGTGTACCGCGGCTCGCTGTTGCTGGTCAGCGGCGCCCTGAGCCTCCGCCAGGGGCGGGCGGAGCAGGCGCGCGAGGTGTTGCTGCGGGTCGCCTCGCGCTGCCGCACCGACCGCCTGAATCCGCCGGCCGCCATGCCTGACCTGATCCTGCGGGTGGAGCACCTGCTGGCGCTCGCCGAACTGTACGACGGCGAGGTCGAGGGTGCATTGCAACGCCTCTCCGCGATGCTGCCCGACCTGCTGCGGCAGGGGCGCAACACCCTGGCCTGCGATGTCTGGCTGGCGCTGGCCGAAGTCCATTACTTGGCCGGCAACCTGGATGACGCGCGCGCCGCGCTCGACCAGGGGGTGGCGCTGGTGCAGCGCTTCGGCCTGCTCGCCGCACTGCGGGAGACCCAGCGGCGCCAGCCGGGGCTGTTCGGCCTGCGCCCCTGCGCCAGCGAGATGCCCGCGCACAGCCTGCTCAGCCTGCGCGAGCTGTCGGTGCTGGAACTGATCGCGCGAGGCTGCTCGAACCTGGAAATCGGCGAGCGTCTCTACATCTCATTGCACACGGTGAAGACCCACGCCCGGCGGATCAACGGCAAGCTCGGCGTCGAGCGGCGCACCCAGGCGGTGGCGCGGGCGAAGGAACTTGGATTGCTCAAGATCTGAGGCTCTATGGCTCAGTGCAACGCCTTGGGCGGCACGCTGATCTCCGCCAGGCGCTGGGCCAGGCGCAGTTGCTCGGCGGGGTCGTCGCTGAGCAGCATCGCCCGCTCCAGGTCGTAGCGTTCGGCCTGCGGGCACTCCAGCGCGTGGTAGAGATCGGCGCGGGCCAGATGGTCACCGGCGGTCGGCGGGCCCAGTTCAAGCACACGCTGGGCATCTTTCAGCGCGGCCATCGGTTCGCCCACGCCCAGGTGCAGTTGCCGCAGGTTGCGCGACAGGCGCTGGAGCATATCGGCGGCGCTGGCGGTTTGCAGGTGCGCGGCGGAAAGCTCCACCTGCGGCCCCAATTGGCGTACCAGCAGGTCGCGGCAGTCGCGGGTGTAGAGGCGACGGCCGGTGGCTGGGTCGAGCAGGTGATCGGCGCCGGGAACGCGCAGCAGGAAGCGTCCGGGAAAATTCACTCCGACCAGGGAAATGCCTTGCTGGCGCGCCAGCTCCAGGGCGATCAGCGCCAGCGACAGCGGCTGGCCATGGCGGCGTTGCAGTACCCGGGGGAGCAGGGCGGCGCGGGGTTGCAGGGGGAACTCGTCGTCCTCGGCGAAGCCCAGCTCGCTCAGGCGGCGCAACAGCGCCTGGGCCCGCTCGGCGTCCGTGGTCGCCACCGGCAACGCCACCGCGACCTGATGCGCCAGGCTGTCGAGCAGGCGGCGTGCCTGTTCCGGGCCCTGGTGCGGCTCGTGCTCGGCGGCGATCCACAGCGCAGCCTCGAACAGAGCGGGTGGCTCCTGGGCGAGGCAGGCGAGGCAGGCTTGACGCGGGTTCATGGCGTTCTCCGGCTGACCCTGCGGTTTTAACCGTTGCGGGCCGCGCTCGTCCAGTCTCCGCCTGCGCTCGTCGCGAACAAACGCGGACGGAGGGGGATGCCTATACTGTTAGGGCCCGAAAGCTTGGGCGCCCGGTCACTAGCAAGGGAGCGCCGCCATGTTCGACATGATGGAAGCCACCCGGCTCGAGTCGCTGCATCTCACCCAGGACCCGGCCACGGGACTCAAGGCCATCATAGCCATCCACAATTCCCGGCTCGGGCCGGCACTGGGTGGTTGTCGTTATCTTCCCTATCCCAGTGAGGAAGCCGCCCTGCGCGACGCCGCGCGGCTGGCCCAGGGCATGAGCTACAAGGCCGCGCTGGCCGGGCTGCGCCAGGGCGGCGGCAAGGCGGTGATCATCCGCCCGCCTCACGTACCCAATCGCGGCGAACTGTTCGAAGCCTTCGGCCGCTTCATCGATTCCCTGGGCGGCGCCTACATCACCGCGGTGGACAGCGGCACCTCCAGCGCGGACATGGACTGCATCGCCCAATACACTCGCCATGTCACCAGCACCACCACGGGCGGTGACCCTTCGCCGCACACCGCACTGGGCGTGTTCGCCGGCATCCGCGCCAGCGCCCAGGCGCGCCTGGGCAGCGATGACCTGGACGGCCTGCGGGTAGCCATCCAGGGGCTGGGACATGTGGGCTATGCCCTGGCCGAGCACCTGGCCGCCGCCGGCGCGGAATTGCTGGTCAGCGATATCGATTCGGGAAAAGTGGAGCTGGCGGTGGAGGAGCTGGGTGCGCGTCCGGTGCCCAATGAGGCGCTGCTCACCACGCCCTGCGACATCCTCGCGCCGTGCGGGCTGGGCGGGGTGCTCACCTCGCAAGCGGTCGGCCATCTGCGCTGCGCGGCGGTGGCGGGGGCGGCGAACAACCAACTGGCGCAGCCCGACGTCGCCGACGAACTGGAGGCCAGGGGCATCCTCTATGCACCGGATTACGTGATCAACTCCGGCGGCCTGATCTACGTTGCGCTGCAACACCAGGGTGAGGCGTTGCCGACCATCACTGCGCACCTGTCGCGGATCGCCGAGCGGCTGACCGAGGTTTATGCCCATGCCCAGGCCGATCACCTGTCGCCGGCGCGGGTCGCCGACAAGCTGGCGGAGCGGATTCTCTACGGGGAGTATTCGGGGCACTGATGCCGCCGCTCCTATGGCTTTCGTAGGAGCGGACTCCGTCCGCGGTGCTATTGTTCTCCGATTCGCCGTCTTGTTTGGTGTTTCTGTGCCGCTTCGGCGTGCGCTGAAAGATTTTGTTTCGCCCCCTCGGGCGAGTCACTTCTTCCAAACGCCGAAGAAGTAACCAAGAAGGCTTGCCCCTGCATCCGGGTCCCGCTTCGCGGGACTTCCCTCGTTCCATCGAAGTTTCAGGGGCCCGCCGCGAAGGGCCATCCCTGGCCCATCGCGGCTCTCGCGGCATCCATGCCGCTCAACCCCTGAAACTCCGATTCCACTCGGCCTCCTGAAGGGGCGCTCCGGTGCGTGCGGAGATTTCTCTGGAAGTCTTCAAGAGCCAGAGCGGACGTGCTCTTCGTAGGAGCAACTGTCTTTTACTCGATCCCTGTTCTCCAGCAGGTACCGTCTCGGACCATTGCATTGAGTCGCACGATCAGCACCCGCATGCAGGCCACCAGCGCAACCTTGGCACACCGGCCATTCTCGCGCAGGCGCTGGTAGCGAAGGGCGAAGTCTGGTTGATAGCGGATGACCGACCAGGTCGCCATGTACAGGATGCGTCGAATCATGCCGCGCCCGCCGCGGATACGACGTTGCCCCGACTTCTGGCCACTGTCGCTGTTGTAGGGGGCCAAGCCGACCAGGGCGGCGATCTGACGCCGGTTCAGTTGCCCCAGCTCCGGCAGGTAGGCCAATAAACCGGCGACAGTTACCGGCCCTACACCTTTGACCTGGCCCAGTTGCTGGGCTTGCTCGGCATCCACCGTCGCCATGGCGTCGGCGATTTGCTCGTCATAGCTGCGAATCCTGGCTTTCAGGGCCTGGATAGCCTCCGTCAGGCATTCGCGGACAAAGGCGTCTTTGGCCTGCTGCAAACGTCGACGCTCATCATCGCGCTGGCCAACCAGTTGCTCGCGACGCTGTACCAGCTCTCGCAGCCGCTCGCGCTCCGGTGAAAGGGGCTGGCTGGGCGCCTCTTCCAGCGTCTGGGCCAGATGCGCCAGGACGGCCGCATCGATGGGATCAGTTTTGGCTTGCTTGCCCATGGCGGTGGCAAACGCCCGCACCCGCGTAGGGTTCAGGCGAGATACCGCGTGGCCGGCGCGGGACAGGGTGTGCAGGACAGCCCGCTCATATCCACCCGTGGCTTCCAGCACGATACGGCCAGGCTTCTCCTCGGCGAAGAGCGCCACCAGTTGCTGATGCCCCACTTCGTCATTGGACACGCTCAAGCTCCTGCCTTGCGGGCGAAGCCACACGGCCAGTGAGTCCTTGGCGACATCGATACCTACCCAACACGTCATGCTCAAACCCTCGTAAACTGCACGGCGAGAGCACTCTGACTGCCCACGCTTGTGGTTCGAGGTTTGGCTCGTTCAACTGTTCGGGCTTTGGTCAGAGGACGGCGGGAGGCAGCTTGGGCTCCTACTCGTGCTGCAAACACCGCGGACCTGCAGCTTGCCTCCCGTCGCTCTCACCTTCGATCCTATCGAAGTCGGCAGACACAAGCGGACCTTGTCCGCGAAATCCATCGCGGCTGACTCGGTGCTCCGTGTGAACGCCGGCGTCATGCGCCTGCGTAGGAGCGAACTCCGTCCGCGATGGGCCGCCTCACTCGTCGGCTGCGCCTTCGCTGAAGATGTCGTTCAACGCATCGGGCTGGTTCTTGAAGGCACGGGCGAAGGCGTCGCGGTTCTTGGCCATGAAGATGCCGATTTCCTCGACCTGGTCCTCCTTGAGCGAAGGCACCGCCTTCTGCAGCACTTCGGCCAGCGTTTCCGCCAGCTCCAGCATCTTGTCGTGCCGGTCGGCTTCTGCCTTATCCATGAACAGGCGCTCCGGATCGCGGCTGCTGCGGTACACCACTTCGACGGCCATTCATCACCTCGTAAGCCTTCTCTTGTTGGGGGAGTGGAAATTACTGTTTATTTATACAGTAAAGTGATTGCGCAATGCTACTGCCGGTGCGCGAATCATTCGTCAGAGCCTAGACGCAGGAAAGAGGGAGGCGGGTATCGGGTGATGGCTCAAATGAGTGCGCGCGCCCTGTAGGCGCGCGCAGCGGTCGGTTCCGACGTGACCGGCGCGATGCGCCGTCAGTCAGAATCTTCAGAAGATAGGAATTTGGCTTAGGAAGCGTTGAGCAGACCGTGGCCGCTGCCTGTCATCGAGGCCAGCAACTGCGGCGCCATACGGCCGTGCTCGATGGCGAGGCCGAAGCGGACGCTCTGGATGAAGCGCTGCAACTGCTTCGGGTCCTGCAGTTGGCTGTTGCGGATCATGCGGCGCGCGGCGACGCCGTCCTCGGTGGAGAGGGTGAGGACGATGCGGCCGTCGAGCCCTTCAAGGCTGAAGTTGACGCGGTACTGCTGCCCGAAGGCGTCGGTCAGTACCTGAAAGGGACTTTCCATGAATCGGTCCTGCCTGTTGTGGGCGTGCTTCTGGATTGACCGGAGGGCAACCGGAAAAGTTCGCCGTCATGGTGCCGCAGCGACGGGCTGCCATGACTGCTCAAGATCAATGGCGTAGTGCTTGCAATGCAGTTCTTGCAAAGAGTGACTGGCAGGCATTCCCCTCAGGAATCCTTTAAGACGTGGAGATCTAACCAATGAAACTGGACTGGGCCGAGCGCCTGCGAGAATGGATGCATGGCTGTGCCGAATCCCTGGGCAACCTGCTGGTGGAGGGCTTCCATTACCTGGCGCTGTTCGCCATTGGCGGCTCGGTGTTCTGGTCGGCGGCGGTGGCCTTCGGCGAGATGATGGGCAAGGGGCACGCGAGCATCGATGACATCCTGCTGCTGTTCATCTACCTCGAACTGGGCGCGATGGTGGGTATCTACTTCAAGACCAACCATATGCCGGTGCGTTTCCTGATCTACGTGGCGATGACTGCGTTGACCCGCCTGATGATCGCCGACATCCAGCACAACCACGTGCCGGACGACGGCATCATCCTGGTCTCGGTGGCCTTGTTGCTGCTGGCGCTGGCGATCCTGGTGGTGCGCTATGCCTCCTCGCGCTTCCCTTCGCCGGCTTCGCCGCAGCGCAGCGGCGAGCGTGAACTGATCAGCGACGACGAGCGCTGATCGCACAGGCATTGATCACGGCCCGCCGCACAGCGGCCGGATGCACTACCATCGGTGCATCCGGCTGCCGAGGAAGTCCGAGCCCATGAAGGGATGGAAGCTGTTCGCACCCCTGCTGATCCTGGTGATCATCGCCATTACCCTCTATCTCCGCCTGCACACCCAGCCGCTGCTGCTGCAGGGCGAGGCGGATGCCACCGATGTCATCGTCGCGTCCAAGGCCAAGGGCCGGGTCGAAGTGCTGCACGTGCGGCGCGGCGACGATGTGAAGCAGGGCCAGCTGCTGATTTCCCTCAGCAGCCCCGAGTTGCAGGCCCAACTGGATTCCCTGCGCGCCGCGCGCAACCAGGTACAGGCCAATCTCGACGAATCCCTCCACGGCACCCGCGAGGAAACCCTGCGCGCCCTGCAGGCCAGCCTGTCCCAGGCTCAGGCCGAGCTGCGCAATGCCGAGCTCGAGTACCAGCGCAACGAGGAGCTGGCCGGCCGTGGCTTCGTTTCCCAGGCGCAACTGGACCTGTCCCGCCGTGGCCGCGACGTGGCGCGCAACCGCGTGGCCGAGGCCCAGGCCAATCTCGACGAAGGCACCCAGGGCGACCGCGAGGAGCGCCGCCGCGCGCTGGAAGCCGCGGTGCGCCGGGCCGATGCGCAGATTCTCGAACTGCAGGCGCAGACCGACGACCTCAACGTGGTGGCGCCGGTGGACGGCGAAGTCGGGCCGATCCCGGCGGAGCAGGGCGAGCTGATCAATGCCTACAGCCCATTGCTGACACTGGTGCGGCTGTCCGACAGCTATTTCGTGTTCAACCTGCGCGAAGACATCCTCGCCGACGTGAAGAAGGGCGATGAGGTGAGCATCCAGGTGCCCGCCCTGAGGAACGCCGAAGTCCGCGCCAGGGTCAGCTACATCGCGCCGCTCGGTGACTTCGCCACCAAGCGCGCCACCCGCGCCACCGGCGACTTCGACCTGAAGACCTTCGAGGTGCGGCTCTATCCGGAGAAACCGGTGGAGGGGCTGCGTCCCGGGATGAGCGCGCTGTGGCACTGGAAGCAGTAAGGCGCAACCTGCTGCGTTTCGCCCAGGCCTTCGGCAGCGAGACGCGCATCGCCCTGCGCAGCTGGACCATCCACTGGCTCGGCTGGCTCTGGCCGCTGCTGCTGTTCGTGGTAATCAGCGGCGTCTACCAGGCCGGCACCCTGCTGGACATGCCGGTGGCGGTGGTCGATGCCGATCACAGCCACCTGTCGCGGCGGATCGTCCGCGAGCTGGACGCCGGCTCCCACGCCAAGGTCGAGGTGCTCGGCGGTGGCCTGCAGGAAGGTCTGCGCCGCCTGCGCATGGCCGACGACTATGCGCTGCTGTACATCCCCCGCGATTTCGAGGCGGACGCGCTGGCCGGCCGCCAGCCCACCGCCGAGCTGTACTACAACTCGCTGTTCTATTCCGCCGGCTTCTACTCCACCCAGGACTTCAGTGGGCTGATGAGCGCCGTCAACGCCGAGCTGCGCCCGCGCCTGGCCGCCGGGATGGATCGTCCGATGCCGGCGCTGGCCAGCGTCGCGGTGTCCTACGAGAGCCTGTTCAACGCCAGCGGCAACTACATCTACTTCCAGCAGTTCGCGGCCATTGTCCACCTGCTGCAGCTGTTCGTGATCGTCGCTACCGTCCATGTGCTGGCCCGCGAGGCGCCGGAGCTGCGCGCATCGTCCCCGCACATCCTGCGGGCCCAGGCCCTAGGCGTGCGCCTGCTGGGCAAGCTGGCGCCCTACACGCTGCTGTTCAGCACGCTACTGATGGTCGAACTGTTCCTGCTGGTGGGGCTCAACGGCGCGCGGATCAACGGCAATCCCTGGTGGATGCTGGCGATCACCGTCTGTTACGTCGCGGCGGCGCAGAGCCTCGGACTGGTGCTGTTCATCTTCACCGCCAACCGCTTCAGCGCCTATTCGCTGATCGGCCTGCTGATCGGTTTGGCGCAGACCTATTCCGGCGTGCTGCTGCCGGAGCTGGCGATGCCGCAGATCGCCCGGGTGATCGCCGAGGCGGAGCCGCTGACCCACACCCTGCACGGCCTGTTCGACCAGTTCCTGCGCAAGGCGCCGGCCGAGTCGGGTTTGTACACCTGCTGCAAGCTGCTGCTCTACCCGCTGCTGGCCTACATGATCGCCAAGATGCGCCTGCGTCGGCGTCTCGACCTGAGCCCGGCGTAAGGAAAGCGCATGGAAAACTTCTGGAGCGTCTTCCGCCAATCCCTGCGCAACATGCTGGGCAAGCCGCTGTGGCTGATGATGGTGCTGTCGGTGGCGCTGACCACCTTGCCCTACGCGCACCGCACCATGAACGACCTGCCGGTGGCGGTGATCGACATGGACCACAGCGCGGCGTCCCGCGAACTGGTGCGCCTGCTTGATGCCGCGCCGAAGATCGCCACCCGCGGCTACGACCAGTTGCCCGAGGCGCAGCATGATCTCGCCTGGCGCAAGCTGTTCGCCATCGTGGTCATCCCGCTGGACTTCGAAAAGCGCGTGCTGCGCGGCGAGTCGGTCACCGTGCCGATCTTCGGCGATGCCACCAACCGCATGGCCAACGGGCAGATCCAGCAGGACATCAGCGCCACCTACAACGAGCTGTCGCTGCGCTACAACCGCGAGCGGCTGACGCGCGGCGGCTTCTCCGAGCGGCAGGCCAGCGTGCTGCTGCAACCGGCGATCGGCCAGCTCACCGACCTGTTCAACCCCGGCACCAGCTTCGCCGCCATCGTCCTGCCCGGCCTGGTGACGCTGATCCTGCAGCACAGCCTGCTGCTCTCCTGCACGCGGGTGAACCTCAACCTGCGCGGCGGCACCCCGCGCTCGCTGCGCCAGCCCGTTTCGACGCGCTTCGGCCGCTACGCCGCGCAGTTGTCGATCTGGACGGTGCTGGCCATGCTCTTCTACGTGATCTGGCCATGGATGATGGGTTACCGGCAGACGGCCTCGTTCTTCATGCTGATGGGGCTGGTGCTGCCCTTCCTGCTGGCGGTGATCG
This sequence comes from Pseudomonas sp. PSE14, assembly GCF_029203285.1. Taxonomy (NCBI): domain Bacteria; kingdom Pseudomonadati; phylum Pseudomonadota; class Gammaproteobacteria; order Pseudomonadales; family Pseudomonadaceae; genus Pseudomonas; species Pseudomonas sp. PSE14. The sequence goes on along the minus strand of NZ_CP115669.1, from coordinate 4,746,455 downwards.
CCATGAGCGAGTTCGTCGCCGAGCTGCTGCCGTCGGAGGAGGCGGTCTACCTGACCATGACCTTCATCACCCTGCCGCTGTTCTACATGGCCGGCTTTACCTGGCCACCCCAGGCCATGCCGCAGTGGGTGCAGCTGCTGGCCGATGCCATTCCCTCCACCTGGGCGATCCGCGCGGTGGTGGAGATGAACCAGATGAACCTGCCGCTCTCCGCCGTGGCCGACAGGATTCTTATCCTCTTCGCCATGGCGGCGGCCTATGGTCTCCTGGGTACACTGATCTACCAGTATCGAAACTGGCGATGGGACCAGCTCAAGGGCTGGTAAAGAAAGTTGAGAGGGAGTTTCGACATGAAGATGTACCTGGTTTGGCCGTTGCTCATGGCCGGCCTGCTCAGTGGATGCGGTTCCTACCACACGCTGCGCAGCGACGATGTGGTGAATGCCAGCGAGCTGCGGCTCAAGGGCACCTATTGCGGTGCCATTCCCCGGGTCTATAGCGGTGTGGTCTGGGATGCCTGCCAGCTGTACGGGGAGCCCCCGGCCGACACGGGTTACACGCCGCCGCCAACACCAGCCAACTCGACCTTCGGCCCGCCGATACTTCCCGTGCTGGACATGGCTTTCTCCGGCGTGGTCGACACCCTGGCCCTGCCCTACACCCTCTATCGGCAGAGCCGCGATGGCAGTATCGAACTGCGCAAGGATTGAGTGATGTATCCGCCACCCAACGTGGCCGGTCAATCGTTGACAGGGAGTTGAACCATGATCCTTCGCTCGATGGTTGCACTGCTGATCGCGGCGGGTGTGGCGGGTTGCGGGTCGGTACGGACGCTATCCAGCGACAACGTCGCCAAGGTCGGTGATCTGGATCTCGGGGGAACGGCGTGTGGCGACAAGCTGCCGCGAGTTTACGGTGGTGTCGTCTACAACGTTTGCGTGTTGAGCGGTGATGGTCATCGGCGAGGCGGGGCGCTCTATCGCTTCGGCCTGATGGAGTATCCGGCGCCAGTCATTGATATGGGCTTGTCCGCAGTGGCCGATACCCTGGTGCTGCCCTATACCCTGTACCGCCAGAATCGGGACGGCGACATTCAGATGCTCCGCGAATAGGCCGTCTAGAGTGAGTGTTCCAGACCCTTCGAGGAACGCTGTGATGAACCCATTGAACGGCAAGGTCGCGGTAGTCACTGGCGCGGCCAGCGGCATCGGCAAGCAGATCGCCCTGACGCTCGCCAAGGCAGGCGCGGCGGTGGCTATCGCTGACCTGCAGCAGGACGCTGCGCAGCGCGTGGTGGATGAGATCGAAAGCGCCGGCGGCAAGGCCCTGGCGCTGGCCATGGACGTCACCGACGAGCAGGCGGTGGACAGCGGCATCGATCGCGTCGTGGCGACCTTCGGCAGCATCGACATCCTGGTGTCCAACGCCGGCATCCAGATCGTCAATCCGCTGCAGGACTTCGCCTTCGCCGACTGGAAGAAGATGCTCGCCATCCACCTCGACGGCGCCTTCCTCACCACCCGCGCGGCGCTGCGCCACATGTACCCGGCCAAGCGCGGCGGCGTGGTGATCTACATGGGCTCGGTGCATTCCCACGAGGCTTCGCCGCTGAAATCCGCCTACGTCACCGCCAAGCACGGCCTGCTGGGCTTGGCCCGCACCCTGGCGAAGGAAGGCGGCCCGCACGGCGTACGCTCCCACGTGGTCTGCCCCGGTTTCGTGCGTACGCCGCTGGTGGAGAAACAGATCCCCGAGCAGGCGAAGGAGTTGGGGATCAGCGAGGAGGAAGTGGTGAAGAAGGTCATGCTCGGTGGCACCGTGGACGGCGAGTTCACCACGGTCGACGACGTGGCGCAGACCGTATTGTTCCTCGCCAGCTTCCCGTCGGCGGCGCTCACCGGGCAGTCGGTGCTGGTCAGCCATGGCTGGGGGATGCGCTGAACTCCCCGCTCCCACGTTCCTGCCCGCCTTGCGTTGTGCGTCAGACCGCCTTGGGCAACGGCGCGAACAGTGCGTCGATATCCGCGTCGTCGAGCTGCCAGTCGGAGCCTGTGCCTTCGAGGATGCCGGCGGCCAGCGCGGCCTTGTCGCGTTGCAGCATCTGGATCTTCTCTTCCACCGTGCCACGGGCGATCAGCTTGTAGACGAACACCGGCTTGTCCTGGCCGATCCGGTAGGCACGGTCGCTGGCCTGGTTCTCGGCGGCCGGGTTCCACCAGGGATCGTAGTGGATCACGGTGTCGGCGGCGGTCAGGTTCAGGCCCACGCCGCCGGCCTTCAGGCTGATCAGGAACAGCGGCACGCGGCCTTCCTGGAAGTCCTTCACCGGCGCGCGGCGGTCGCGAGTGTCGCCGGTGAGCAGGGCGTACTCCAGGTTGCGCTCGACCAGTGCCTCGCCGATCAGCGCGAGCATCGAGGTGAACTGCGAGAACACCAGCACGCGGCGGCCTTCGGCGAGCAGTTCTTCGAGCATGTCCAGCAGGTACACCAGCTTGCCCGAGGTCACCGTGCGCGCCGATTTGCCGGAGGGCGGCGGCGCTTCCTTGTTCACCAGGCGGATGTCGCAGCACACCTGGCGCAGCTTGAGCAGCGCCTCGAGGATGATGATGCGGCTGCGCGCCAGGCCTCGGCGGGCGATCTCGTCGCGGACCTTGCGGTCCAGCGCCAGGCGCACCGTCTCGTAAAGGTCGCGCTGCGCCTCGCTGAGTTCGATGTGCTGGATGAACTCGCTCTTGGGCGGCAGTTCCGAGGCCACCTGCTCCTTGGTGCGCCGTAGCAGGAAGGGGCGGATGCGCGCGGCCAGGTGGGTCAGGCGTGCCTGGTCGCCGTGGCGCTCGATGGGCGTGCGGTAGTCGATGGCGAACTGGCGTGCGTCGCCCAGCCAGCCGGGCAGCAGGAAGTGGAACAACGACCACAGCTCGCCCAGGTGATTCTCCAGCGGCGTGCCGGTCAGGCACAGGCGGTTGCGCGCTTGCAGGTGGCGCGCGGCCTGGGCGGCCTTGGTGCCTGCGTTCTTGATGTTCTGCGCCTCGTCGAGGATCAGCAGGTGGTACTCGTGCTGCGCGAGCTTCTCCGCATCGCGCGGCAGCAGGGCGTAGGTGGTGAGGATCAGGTCGTGCTCGGCGATCTTCGCGAACGCCTTGCGCCGCCCGGCGCCGTGCAGGGCGAGTACGCGCAGGCCGGGGGTGAAGCGCTCGGCTTCGTCCAGCCAGTTGGGGATCAGGCTGGTGGGCATGATCACCAGCGCCGGGCTGGTCAGGCGTCCGGCCTGCTTCTCCAGCAGGATGTGGGCGAGGGATTGCAGCGTCTTGCCCAGGCCCATGTCGTCGGCAAGGATGCCGCTGGCGCCGACTTCGCGCAGGGTCTGCATCCAGCTCAGGCCCTCGTGCTGGTAGGCGCGCAGCTCGGCGTTGAGGCCTTCGGGAATGGTTGCCGGGCGCGCGCGGTAGTCGCGCAGGCGGTGGGCTATCTCGCGCAGTTGCTCGCCGCCCTCCCAGGCCAGCGGCAGTTCTTCCAGTTCGGAGAGGCGCGAGGCGTCGGCCGCGCCCATGCGCAGGCGGCGCACCGGCGGCAGGTCGCCGATGTAGAACTCCGACAGCGTGCCGAGCATCGGCTTGAGTTTGCCGAACGGCAGCGATACCCGCAGAGGGCGATCCGAGGCGGTCTGCCAGGTGTGGATCGGGGTGCGCCCGGCATCCAGACGCAGCACCAGTTGTTCATCGTCGGCGTGGCGGGCGAGGGCGGCCGGGTCGAGCAGCGCCGGCATCCGGCGGATCAGTTCGATCAGCGACGGCAGCAGGCTGATGCGGCGGCCGTCCACCTGGATGCCCAGCTCCAGGTCGAACCATTGGCGGTCTTCGGTTTCCTCGATCTCGGCGTACCAGTCTTCCACCGGCGAGATGTCGAAGACGAACTCCGGGCGCACGTCGATTTCCCAGCCCTGCTCGCGCAGCTGCGGCAGTCCTTCGCGCATGAAGCCCTGCCAGGCGCTGTCGTCGGGCAGCTCGAACATTTCCCCGGCGCTGTCCTCCAGCGCATCGCTGCGCCGCATTGCCGGCCTGAAGCCCAGTTCGCGCAGGTCCAGGCGCCAGGCCTGTTCGAGTTCCAGCTGGCGGCTGACGCGCACGATGCGGTCATCGCGGAAGACCCGGATCTCGCGGCCCGAGCGCGGGGTAACGCTGCCGGAGACCGGCATGTCGTCATACAGGAAGGCCAGCGCGGCGCGGTGCCGGGAGATGTTCTGCATGCGCCCGCTGCGCAGGTCGAAGCCGCTGTGCACATGGCTGCCCAGGGTCAGCCGCGGGCGTGGCGCGAATTCGTCGCGCGCCACGGCGGGCAATGGAGATTCGGCGGGTGGCTTCATCCGAGTTTCCTTCCGGCGATCCAGCCGAGTACGCAAACGCCCGATGATACCGCGATTTTTCTCGCCTGGGCGCGGAAGGAAACCAGCGGTCAACGGGCGAAGCGTTTGGCTCCGGCGACGCACAGCACCACGGCGACGGTGGCGCCGGCCATCAGCGGGCTGATCTGCTCGTGCAGCAGCAGGCCGGCCAGCGCCAGGCCGAAGAAGGGCTGCAGTAGTTGCAGCTGGCCGACCGCGGCGATGCCGCCGGTGGCTAGGCCGTGGTACCAGAAGAAGAACCCGATCAGCATGCTGAACAGCGACACGTAGCCCAGGCTCAGCCAGGCCGGCCAGCCGGCGCCGGAGTAAGTTTCCGGCTGGGTGTACCAGGCCAGCGGCAGCATCAGCGGCAGGGACAGCACCAGTACCCAGCAGATCACCTGCCAACTGCCCAGGTGCCGGGCGATGCGTCCGCCTTCGGCGTAACCCAGGCCGCAGACGGCGATGGCGGCGAGCATCAGCAGGTCGCCGGTGAGATTGCCCGCGCCGCTTTGCGACAGCGCGAAGCCGGCCACCACAGCGCTGCCCAGCAACGAGCAGATCCAGAACGCCGGGCGCGGTTGTTCGCCGGCGCGCATCACCCCGAACAGCGCAGTGGCCAGCGGCAGCAGGCCGACGAAGACGATGGCGTGGGCCGAGTTGACGTGCTGCAGCGCCAGGGCGGTAAGCAGCGGGAAGCCGACCACCACGCCGCCGGCGACCACCAGCAGGGGAAGCAGGTCGCGGCGCGCCGGCAGCTTCTGCCGCAGCACGATCAGGATCAGCGCCGCCAGCAGGCCGGCGATGCTGGCGCGGGCGAGGGTGAGGAAGGTCGGGTCGAAGTCGGCCACCGCCACCCGCGTGGCCGGCAGCGAGCCACTGAAGATGAGGACGCCGAGGAAGCCGCTGAGCCAGCCGCCGAGATTGCTGTTCGTGGCGAGCGTGTGGGTGTTGTTCATGGTGGGTCATCCAGCAGGAGGGCGAGCTTGGAGAATGCGCGCGGACCCGCCGGGCGGCCAGTGACAGAAAGGTACAATTTTCGCAAACTGTCCGTAAATTATCCCGGTACACATTATCTCTGAGGGAGCGAGGGCAGCATGGGCAGGCCAAAGAGCACGCGAGTCGATACGGTGATGCACCACGTGCGCGAGCGCCTGGCCGCGCGGGCGCTGGTGCCGGGTGAGCGGCTGCCGTCGATCCGCCAGTTGGCCGAGCAGTTGGAGGTGTCCAAGACCACGGTGGTGGAAGCCTACGACCGTCTCGCCGCCGATGGGGTGATCGCCGCCCGGCGTGGCTCCGGTTTCTATGTCAGCGGCCATGCGCCGCCCCTGTCGCTGGCGGAGATCAGCCCGGCGCTGGACCGCAGCATCGATCCCCTGTGGATATCCCGGCAGTCGCTGGAAGCCGCCGACACCTCGCTCAAGCCCGGCTGCGGCTGGCTGCCGCCGTCCTGGCTGCCGGAGGACGAGCTGCGCCGCGCGCTGCGGCAGATCGCCCGGGCGCCGCAGTCGAGCCTGCTGGAGTACGGGCGCCCCTATGGCCACGCCGGCCTGCGCGAGCAGCTGGCGCGCCGCCTGGCGGACTACGGCGTGCCGGTCGGCCCGCAGCAGGTGGTGCTCACCGACAACGGCACCCAGGCCATCGACCTGGTCTGCCGCTTCCTGCTGGAGCCGGGCGACTGCGTGCTGGTGGACGATCCCGGCTACTTCAACTTCCAGGCCCTGCTGCGCGCCCACCGCGTGCAGGTGGTCGGCGTGCCCTACACGCCAACCGGGCCGGACGTGGCCGCCATGGCGAGCCTGCTGGAGCAGCACCGCCCGCGCCTGTACATCACCAACTCGGCCTTCCATAACCCCACCGGCGCGGTGCTTTCGCCGCTGGTCGCCCATCGCCTGCTGAAACTGGCCGAGGCCCACGACCTGCTGATCGTCGAGGACGATATCTTCGGCGACTTCGAGCACGAGAGTGCGCCGCGCCTGTCCGCCTTCGACGGGCTGGAACGGGTGATCCAGGTCGGCAGCTTCTCCAAGACGCTGTCCGCCTCGGTGCGCTGCGGCTACATCGCCACCCAGCCCGAGTGGTGTGAGCGGCTGGTGGACCTGAAACTGGCCACCAGTTTCGGCAACAGTCCGTTCAGCGCGGAAATGCTCCATGAGCTGCTGCGCAAGGGCAGCTACCGTCGGCATCTGGACAGCCTGCGCGCACGCCTGGCCGATGCCATGGGCGAGACGCTGCAGCGCCTGCGCACGCTGGATATCCAGCCCTGGCTGGAGCCACGCGGCGGGATATTCATCTGGGCCAGCCTGCCGGGTGGGCTGGACGCCGCCGAGGTGTCCCGCGCGGCGCTGGCGGACAACCTGGTGCTGGCGCCGGGCAATGTCTTCAGCCTCAGCCAGAGCGCCACCGGCTTCCTGCGTTTCAATGTCGCCCAGTGCCTGTCGCCGCGAGTGTTCGAGGGGCTGGAGCGGGCCATGGATGTGGCGCGCACGCGCTGACAGAAAATTTTTCGTATCGGCCTGCAGGTTTTCCTTCGCCGTTCGGCCTCTGTGCAATCCCGCTTGATCTGCACAAGGAAATTTCATGCCCGCCTGCGCGACGGCGTGCTGAAGGGCCTCGGTTTCGGCGCGGACGCTCGCTACAACGGCCGCAGTCCGGGGGCTTCGGACAACTCGCTGGACGTGCCCAGCTACGCCCTGCTGCACCCCCGCCGTGCGCTACGAAACCTTCGCCATCAACGCCGACAACCTCTCCGACCGCGATACATCGCCGGCTGCTACGACGCTACCCGCTGCATCTACGGCAACGGCCGTGTCGTTACGGGAACCGCGACCTACCACGGGTAGGTCGCGGCGCCGGGGCGGGCGGTTGTCCAAGGATGTCGGCAGCCCCTGTGCCGTGCAGCGGATGGCGGACACAGATGCTGACAAAGACGCCGAGTGATTTCTTTTAATTGAGAAGCAATATCATATAATTCTGCTTTTCAATCACTCTTCCGGGAAGCTCCCGGGAGGCTTCGCAGGATTCACCCGCATGTCAGCTACCCCGCGCTCCCGAGGCTTGAGCGGCGCCCAGGCCGGTGCCGTCACCGCCCGCATCCTGAGCGCCGTGGTCGGTGGTTACGCCCTGGCCTACACCGCCACTGCCTTCCTCAGTGTCTACCTGCCGATGTCGCGGCCGGACCGTGTATCCCTGGCCAGCCTGGCCTGCTTCATCGTCTGGGTCGCGGCGATCCTCTATGCCTTCGGTGCGCGCAGTCCCTGGCGTGCGGTCTGGGCGCCGCTGGCGCTGAGCGTCGTGCTCGGACTGGCGGCCTTCCTGCCGGCGAGCTACGGGGTGCGTCCATGAGCCTGCGCCAATCCATGTCCGGGCTGCATACCTGGAGCGGACTGCTGGTCAGCTGGATTCTCTTTGTCGTGCTGTTCTCCGGCACCGTCGCGGTGTTCGACAAGGAGCTGACCCGCTGGATGCTGCCGCAACTGCAGCCGCTGGAATCGATCCAGGTCGGCGCCGACCAGGTCCGCGAACTGATCGTCGAGCGTGCCCCCCGTGCCCACGCCTACTGGATGCTGCCGCCGAGCGAGCGCATGCCGTACTGGATCGCCGGTTGGGTGCCGGAAGACCTTGGCGAGTTCCAGTCCTTCCTGGTCGATGCGCGGACCGGCGAGGAGCTGCCGAAAACCGTGGGCGGCAATTTTTTCCTCGAACTGCACTACGAACTGCACGGCGGCATGATTGGCCTCTATGTGGTCGGCGTGGCCGGCCTGTTCATGCTGGTGGCGCTGGTCAGCGGGGTGATCGTGCACCGGCGCATCTTCAAGGATTTCTTCACCCTGCGGCCGCAGGCGGCCAGGCAACGCGCCTGGCTGGACGCGCACAACGTGCTGGGCGTGCTCGGCCTGCCGTTCCATCTGCTGATGGCGTACACGGGGCTGGCGATCTTCATCACCTTCTACATGACCGCCGGCATCCAGGCCGCCTACAAGAACGACATGGAGCGCTTCGAGCATGAAGTGCAGGGCGCCTTCGAGCGGGAGGAACTGGGCAAGCCGGCCAAGCCGCCGAAGTCCATCGACCGCATGATCCTCAAGGCGCGCGAGGCCTGGGGTGACGACAGCACCGTGGGCTGGATCAATGTCGAGCATCCCAATGACGCCTCGGCGATGGTCCAGGTGCGCCGAGCCGTCGAGCGCAGCATGGTGAATGATCAACGTACGGTGTCGTTCGACTCCGGCACCGGCGCGCTGCTGCATGTGCAGCCGCCCTACAAATCCGGCTATCACACCTACGCCTGGCTGACCGGCCTGCACATGGCGCAGTTCGGCAACCATCTGCTGCGGGTGATGTATTTCATCCTCGGCCTGCTGGGCTGCGCGATGGTCTTCGGCGGATTGCAGGTCTGGGTAAGCAAGCGTGAGGCGCGCGCTCATCGGGGCGTGGCGCTGGTACGGGTACTCAATGGCGCGGTGTGCGGCGGGCTGCCGCTGGCGTCGCTGGGGCTGCTGGCGGCATCGCGCCTGCTGCCCGCCGGGATGGCCGGGCGTGAGCGCTGGGAGGCCACCGCGTTCGTGGCGACCTGGCTGCTGGCGCTGGCCCATGCGCTGTGGCGCCGCGGTGGACGCGGCATGGCCCGTGAACAGTTCGGTGCGCTGGCCGCGCTGGCGCTGCTGCTGCCGGTGCTCGGCCTGTTCGGGCCCGAGCCCGGCCGACTGACCCGCCGTATCGCCGAGGGCGACTGGCTGATGGCGGGGATCGATCTTGGCCTGCTGCTGATGGGCGCGCTGTGCGCTGTACTGGCCTGGCACCTGGGCCGGGAACGCGCCGAGCCCGTGCGGGTGCGCCGTGGCCGTACCGAGGAGTTCGCCTGATGTTGCTGGTGTTCGGTCTGAACCTGCTGGCGCTGGCGGCGGCCTGTCTTTCGCTGTCGCGTCATCATCGTGATCTGTTCGGCAGCGCGCCCTCGGAATTCCGCGTGCGCCTGCTACGGGGTGTGGCACTGGTGGATGGGGCGCTGGCGCTGGCCTATGCGATTCATCGCATGGGGATCGAGCTGGGTATCGTCTACTGGGCGTGTCTGCTGATGATCGCCGGGGCCGCGCTGGTTTTGCTGCTGGCCTGGCGGCCGCGCTGGGCGCTGCCGACGGCGGCGGCGATGCCGGTGATTGGTGGCGTGGTGGCGGTGTTGGGCTGAGCCTTGTAGGAGCGAGCTTGCTCGCGAACCGTACTCTGCCGTTGCGCCCGATGCCTTTCATAGGGCGGATAACGTTCGACGTCATCCGCCGATTAGCCGCGGCTTCGGTGTTTCAGCGCCGCTTCGGCGTGTTCGGATGTCTTTGGTTTCGCCCCCTTGGGCGAGTTACTTCTTCCAAACGTCGGAAGGCCGCCTCCAAAGAAGTAACCAAGGGGGCTAGTCCCGGCATCCCTGGCCCTCTACGCCTCTCGCGCAATACCTCCACTTGACCTCCTGACGGGACTCTGCGCGTGCCGGTGACGGTGGATGTTCTTCATAGGATGGCGTGGAGCGAAGCGATACCCATCTCGGCGGATAACGCTGCGCGTTATTCGCCCTACGAAAAGCAAGAGTATCGCGGACGGAGTCCGCTCCTACGAACGCATGCACACTGCTCTGGCTCTGGATTTAAAGACTTCCAGAGAAATATCCGCGCGCACCGGGGCGCCCCTTCAGGAGGCCGAGAGGAGTCGGAGTTTCAGGGGTTGAGCGGCATGGATGCCGCGAGAGCGTCGTTGGGCCATGGATGGCCCGTCGACGCGGGCCCCTGAAACTTCGATGGAGCGAGGGAAGTCCGGCGAAGCCGGACCCGGATGATGGGGCAAAGACCTTTGGTTACTTTCTGTCGTTTGAGAAAGTGACTCGCCCGAGGGGGCGAAACAAAATCTCCCAACACACGCCGAAGCGACGCTGGACACCTAAACAAAAACCAAAATCCGCTCCTACGAAAGCAGCCCCCAGCGCGATCACACCGTAGGAGTGGACGTCCGTCCGCGATCCGCCTACCGGCTCGGTACGCCCCCGCTCCCTCACTCCTCGAACGCCTGCCGATACTCCCCCGGCGTCCCTCCCACCACCGAACGGAACCGGTTGGCGAAATGGCTCGCACTGGAAAATCCACAAGCCAAGGCAACCTGGGCGAGCGGCTGGCGGGTGTCGCGCAGCAGGCGCTGCGCCAGGGCCACGCGGCGGGCCAGGACGTATTGGTGCGGCGGCATGCCGAAGCTTTCCCGGAACATCCGCGCGAAGTGGTATTCCGAGAGCGCCGTCTGCATCGCCAGTTCACCCAGGGACAGCGGCTGGTCCAGGCGCTGTTCGATGTATTCCGCGACGCGTCGGCGCATCACCGGCGCCAACCCGCCCTTCAGGCGCAGCCCTTCACGCAACCCGACCTGATTGAGCAGCAGGTGATCGATCAGCTCATGAGCCAGGCTGCTGGTGCGGATACGTTCGCCCGGCTCATGCCAGTCCAGCTTCACCAACTGACGGAAGCGCGCCGCCTGTTGCGGGTCGTCGAGGAAGGTCCGCTCGTGCAGTTGCAGCTCGCGCGGTTCCCGGTCCAGCAGGCGGATGCAGCCCAGGGCGAACTGTTCCTGACCGATGTACAGGTGGGCCAGGCGGATGTCGCCGTTGACGATCCAGGCCGACTCGGAGCCGGCGGGCATCACGCACAGCTTGTCCGGCGCGCCCTTGCTACCCGGCGCGCCGCGGCGGAAGGTGCCGGTGCCATCGTTCAGGTAGCACGACAGCGTGTGGTGGCTGGGCGCGTGGTAGTCGCGGGCGTCGTGACTGTTGCTCCAGATGGCCGCCGACAGTCCGTCGCCCAGCTCGGCGCAACGCTCCAGGCGGGCGTTGGGCGAGGCGTTCATCGACTGGAAGACTTCGAGCTGTTGGATGGCGGACATGGGCGTTCCTCTGTTGTGCCCACTCTACCCGCGCGGGCGCGGGTTGCCAGCTGGCTTTTTAGTAATAAGCGCAAGAATCTGCAAGCCGGCGCCAGGGCCGGGCGGGAGACTGATTCCCCAGTACTCCGGAGACCGCCATGAATCTCTCGCTCTACCTGCTCACTGTGCTCATCTGGGGCACCACCTGGATCGCCATCAAACTGCAGGTCGGCGTGGTCGCCATTCCGTTGTCCATCGCCTATCGCTTCAGCCTGGCGGCGCTGGTGCTGTTCGCCCTGCTGCTGGTCTCGCGCCGCCTGCAACCGCTGGGACGGCGCGGCCAGGCGATCTGCCTGGCCCAGGGGCTGTGCCTGTTCTGCGTGAACTTCCTCTGCTTCTACACCGCCAGCCAGTGGATACCCAGCGGGCTGATCGCCGTGGTGTTCTCCACCGCCACCCTGTGGAATGCGCTCAATGCGCGGATCTTCTTCAAGCAGCGCATCGCGCCGAACGTGCTGGGCGGCGGCGCCCTGGGGCTGGTGGGGCTGGTGCTGCTGTTCTGGCCGGAACTGTCCAGCCATGGCGCCGGCCGCGAGACCTACTACGGCCTGAGCCTGGCCCTGGCTGGCACCCTGTGCTTCTCGGCGGGCAACCTGCTCTCCAGCCTGCAGCAGAAGGCCGGGCTGCGGCCGCTGTCGACCAACGCCTGGGGCATGCTCTACGGCTCGCTGATCCTGCTGGCGATCTGCCTGGTGCAGGGCGTGCCGCTGACCTTCGACAGCAGCACGCAGTACGTCGGTTCGCTGCTCTACCTGGCGATTCCCGGCTCGGTGATCGGCTTCACCGCCTACCTCACGCTGGTGGGGCGCATGGGGCCGGAGCGCGCGGCCTACTGCACCGTGCTGTTCCCGGTGGTGGCGTTGAACGTTTCGGCCTATGCCGAGGGGTATCAGTGGACGTTGCCGGCGCTGGCCGGCCTGGCGCTGGTGATGGCGGGCAACGTGCTGGTGTTCCGCAAGCCGAAGCCGCAGGTGACGGCGCAACCGGCGCGGGTATGAAGCGAGAAGGGCTGGAGATTTCCAGCCCTTTGCATTCTTGCTTGGTCAGAGCGACCTGGCGGCCTCATCTATAAGGGCGGTGACCTCCTGGGCCCGCGACGCCAGCGAGGCATGGCTGCTGTCGAGGGTGATGACCTTCCTCGGGTTCATGCGCGCGGACATGCGTTGCTGATTGGCGGGTGCGATCATCCGGTCCGCGCTGGAGACTTGATACCAGGACGGCTTGGCCTTCCAGGCCGGTGTGCTGAGCGTGTCGCCGAAGGTGCTGGCCAGCGGCGCCTTCTGCGTCACCGCCATCACCAGTGCCTCGTCGGCGCTCAGGTCCTGGCAGAAGCTTTCATGGAACTTGTCGGCCTTTATCCACAGGTAGCCGTCGCTGTCCGGTTCCAGGTTGGGCGCAGCTTCCGGCAGGTGCTCCTGGGTGATGCCGCCGGGGCTTTCACCGGCGTCCGGGGCGAAAGCCGCGATGTAGACCAGGCCCGCTACCTGCGGATGATTGCCGGCCTGGCTGATCACCGCGCCGCCGTAGGAGTGGCCGACCAGCAGGACGGGCCCCTTCTGCTGCGCGATCATTTTCGTCGTGCGTTCGACGTCGTTGGCCAGCGAGGTCAGCGGTAGCTCCACCGCGTGCAGGCCGGTGTGGCCCAGCCGTGTCAGTTCGACGATGACCTTGCTCCAGTGCGCGGCACCACCCCAGAAGCCGTGGACCAGGACGATGGTAGGCAATTCGCTCATAGGCTGCTCCTCAAGGGACGCCTGCCCGGCCGGGCAGGCGTGGTAAGGATAGGTGCGCTGCAGCGCGCAATGCGGCAGCCGGATGAGCGGTGGCGTCTGGGCTCAGCCCTTCCACACCTCTGGGTTGACCAGGTTCTTCGGCCGCTCGCCGCGCAGGGCGGTCTCGAAGTTCTCCAGCGCGCACTCGGCCATGGCACGGCGGGTGTCGAAGGTGGCGGAGCCGATGTGCGGCAGGGTCACGGCGTTGGGCAGGGCGAACAGCGGCGATTCGGCCAGCGGCTCCTTCTCGTAGACGTCCAGGCCGGCGGCGAGGATGCGTTTTTCCTGCAGCGCTTCCACCAGCGCGGCTTCGTCGATCACCTGGCCACGGGCAATGTTGACCAGGATGGCGCTCGGCTTCATCAGCTCCAGCTCGCGCTTGCCGATCAGCTTGCGGGTCTGCTCCGACAGCGGCACCACCACGCAGACGAAGTCCGCCTCGCCCAGCAGCTCCTCGAAGCCGCAGAAGCGCGCGCCCAGTTCCTGCTCCAGTTCCGGCTTGCGGCTGTTGCCGTGGTAGAGCACGTCCATGTTGAAGCCGAAGCGGCCACGGCGGGCGATGGCCGCGCCAATGCGGCCCAGGCCGAGGATGCCGAGCTTCCTGCCGTACACGTCGACGCCGAACTGCGGGGTATCCACGGTGCGCTTCCACTGGCCGGCCTTGGTCCAGGCGTCCAGCTCGGCGGTGCGCCGGGCGGTGGCCATGATCAGCGCGAAGCCCAGGTCCGCGGTGGTTTCGGTGAGTACGTCGGGGGTGTTGGTCAGCGGGATGCCGCGCTGGTTCAGGTAGGCGAGGTCGTAGTTGTCGTAGCCGACCGAGACGCTGGAGATCACTTCCAGCTGGCCGGCGTTGGCCAACTGCTTCTCGCCCAGCGGGCGGCCCACGCCGATCATGCCGTGGGTGGTCGGCAGGGAGGCGGCGAACTGTTCGTTCACGTCGCCCTGCTTGGGGTCGAGCACGGTGACGTTGAACTGGCTGCGCAGGCGGTCGAGGTGTTCCGGGGCAAGGCGGCTGAAGACGAAGACGTTCTTTTTCATGGCGCTCGGACGGCTGGTGAAATGAAGGGGGTAACCCTACCACCGTCAGGCCGGAGCGGGGCAAGGCCCACACGCGTGGCGGGCGCTTATCGAACGCTGGGATGGCTGTTGCCTTGGGGGAGGAGCGAGCTTGCTCGCGAACGGACTTCCCTGCGATCTCGGTGCCATGCGGTTCGCGAGCAAGCCCGCTCCTACAGGGAGTTTCCGGGCATTACGGAGCGGGAGAAGGAGGGTTGCGAGCAAGTTCGCTCACACCGGGGTAAGGAGTTACATCGAGCGAACTTGCCCGCAAACGCGGGAAAGCGGATCAGGGTGCGACGCTGGCGACACCCGCGCCGTCGGCCTGGAGCACGCCGGGCAGGTTTTCGCGCAGGTAGGCGACCCAGGTCTTGATCTTCGCGTCCAGGTACTGCCGCGACGGGTACAGCGCGTACACGTTCAATTGCTGCAGTTTGTAGCGCGGCAGCACCCGCACCAGCGAGCCGTCGCGCAGGCCGGCGACCGCCGAGTAGACGGGCAGGGCGCCGATGCCCATGCCGGAGCTGATTGCCTCGGTCATCGCATCGCCCACGTTCACCTGGAAGACCGACTGGCCAAGGGTAATCATTTCCTGGCCGTTGGGACCATCGAACAACCACCTGTCCAGGGGTAGTACTGGACTGATCAGGCGCAGGCAGTCGTGTTCGATCAGTTCCGAAGGCGTTTTCGGCGTGCCGCGCCGGGCCAGGTAATCGGGCGAGGCGCAGAGGATGCTGTAGGTTTCGCCGATACGCTGCGACACCAGGCCCGAGTCCGGCAGTTCCGAGGCGACCACGATGGCCACGTCGAAGCCTTCGTCGAGCAGGTCCGGCACGCGGTTGGCCATGGTCAGCTCGAAGGTCACCTCCGGATGCAACTGGCGGTACTCGGCGATGGCGCGGATTACGTAGTGCTGGCCGATGCCGGTCATCGAGTGCACGCGCAGGCGGCCGGCGGGGCGGGCGTGGGCGTCGCTGGCCTCGGCCTCGGCTTCTTCGACGTAGGCGAGGATCTGCTCGCAGCGCAGCAGGTAGCGCTGGCCGGCCTCGGTCAGGGCGATGCGCCGGGTGGTGCGGTTGAGCAGGCGTGCCTGGAGGTGCGATTCGAGGTTGGCCACCGCACGCGAAACATAGGCGGTGGTGGTGTTCAGCTGCTGCGCGGCGGCGGTGAAGCTGCCGGTTTCCGCGACGCAGACGAACGCTCGCATGGTCTGCAATGTGTCCATGGGGGCCTCGTCAGTGGGAGCGGCGTATTGTCACACGGATGGAAGGTTCTATTGTTTCATTATCGGTAACAAACAATCGCAAATCAGCCGTCTTATCCGTTCCCTTTCGCCTCCCTAAAATTCAATCGCCGCAATTGGCTCTGCCGGCATCTCCAAGCCCGGCCCCACGCTGAAAAGCTAGATCACTTCCAGGACCTCCACCGTGTCGCGTCACCTCATGAAAGGACTGACGTTCGTCGGCTCCTTTGTCATTTTTTCAACAATCGCCGGATGTATCAGCACCAATGGCATCGCCCCGCAGGAACAGCGCCTGGGCGATACCGAGCTGGCCACCGATGCCGCCATCGCGCACGCCAACCGGGAAGCCGGCTGGCCGGCGGAGCAGTGGTGGCGCGCCTATGGTGATCCGCAGTTGAATGCCTGGGTGAAGACCGCGCTGGAGGGCAGTCCGACCCTGGCCCAGGCCGAGGCGCGGGTGCGCATGGCGCTGTCCATGGCCGGCGTCGCCGAGTCCGCCGAGTCGCCGCAGATCAGTGCCGACGCCTCGCTGACCCGCCACCGCTGGCCGACCGACTACTTCTACGGTCCGGGTGACCTGGCCGACACCACTACCTTCAACAACAACGCCGCCCTGGGCTTCAGCTATTCGCTGGACCTCTGGGGCCGCGAGCGCAGCAACACCGAGCGCTACCTGGACATCGCCAAGATGACCGCCGCCGAGGCGCGCATGGCCCAGCTGGAGCTGGAGAGCAACATCGTCCGCGCCTATATCCAGCTGTCGCTGCAGTACGCCGAGCTGGACATCGGCAAGGCCATGCTCAAGCAGCAGCAGGACATCCTCGCCCTCGCCCAGCGCCGCCTGGCCGGCGGCATCGGCACCCATTTCGAAGTCAGCCAGGCGGAAACCCCGCTGCCGGAAACCGAACGCAAGATCGAGTCGGTGGACGAGGAAATCCAGCTGACCCGCAACCAGATCGCCGCCCTGGCCGGCAAGGGGCCTGGCGCCGGCGCCGCGATCCAGCGCCCGAGCCTGAAGCTCGCCGAAGGCCCTGGCCTGCCCAGCAAGTTGCCGATGGAACTGCTCGGCCACCGTCCGGACGTGGTCGCCAGCCGCTGGAAGGTCGCCGCGCAAGCCAAGGGTGTGGACGTCGCCCGCGCCGAGTTCTATCCCAACGTCGACCTGGTCGCCAGCATCGGCTACAGCGCGGTGGGCGGTGGTGTGCTGGAATTCCTCAACGCCGAGAAGTTCACCTACGGCGTCGGCCCGGCCGTCTCGCTGCCGATCTTCGACGGCGGCCGTCGTCGCTCGCAACTGGGCCAGGAATCGGCCGGCTACGACGCCGCCGTGGCGCAGTACAACCAGACCCTGGTCAACGCCCTCAAGGGCATCTCCGACCAGCTGATCCGCATGCACTCCATGGAGCTGCAGCAGGGCTTCGCCGAGAAGTCCGTGGCCTCTGCCCAGCGCACCTACGACATCGCCACCAAGGCCTACCGTGGCGGCCTGACCGATTACCTCAACGTGCTCAACGCGCAGACCCGCCTGTTCCAGCAGCAGCTGGTGGAACAGCAGGTGCGTGCCGCGCGCCTTTCCACCCATGCCGGCCTGGTGGTCGCTCTGGGCGGTGGCCTGATGGACGTCCAGGAAGGGCCGAGGGATTCGAAGATGGTCCCGGAGACCGTCGACGTCCGTGCGGTGAGCGAGCGCTGAGATGGCGGCGAATGACTACAGCGCCCATCCGCCGGCGCCGCTCGACGCCCTGCGTCGCGCACTGCTGGAGTGGGGGCGCAGCGACGGCGTCACCTGGATCTACATCGCCAAGGTGCTGCTCGCCGCGCTGCTGACCCTGTGGCTGGCGATGCGCCTGGAGCTGCCGCAACCGAGCACGGCGACCATCACCGTGTTCATCGTCATGCAGCCACAGAGCGGCCAGGTGTTCGCCAAGAGTTTCTACCGGATCATCGGCAGCCTGATCGGCCTGACCGTGATGGTGGCGCTGATCGCCATCTTCGCTCAGGAGCGGGTGCTGTTCCTGCTCGTCTCGGCGCTATGGATCGGCCTGTGCACCGTGGGCGCCGCGCGCTACCGCGACTTCCGCTCCTACGCCTGCATGCTGGCGGGCTACACCGCGACGCTGATCGGCCTGCCCGCCACCCTGCACCCTGAAGCCGCGTTCATGTCGGCGATCTGGCGGGTGCTGGAGATCTGTCTCGGCATCGTCTGTTCCACCGTGGTCAGCGCCACGTTGTTCCCGCAGACCTCCACCACCGCCATGCGCAGCGCGCTGTACCAGCGTTTCGGCGCCTTCGCCGGCTTCGTCCTGGACAACCTCGGCGGCGGCGAGCGGCCGAAGTTCGAAGCCGCCAACGTGGCCTTCGCCTCCCAGGCCGTGGGCCTGGAAGCGCTGCGCAGCGTCACCCGCTTCGAAGACCCGCACATGCGCCTGCGTTCGGGCCGCCTGTCGCGCCTGAACAACGAGTTCATGGTCGTCTCCACCCGCTACAACGCGTTGCACCAGTTGCTCGAGCGCCTGCGCGTGCAGGAAGCCGCAGCGGTGCTGCGCGCCTTGCAGCCCTGCCTGGACGAACTGGCCCAGGTGCTCGCGCCCTGGCGCGGCCAGTCGGTCACCGAGCGCGATGCCGAACGCCTCGCCGCGCAGCTGGAAAGCCACCGTTCGCGGATGATGCAGTGCATCCGTACGGGCCGTGGGCAACTGCTCGCCGAGCAGGATGACGCCGCCGCGCTGCTGGACTACAACACCGCCGGCGAGCTGCTCTACCGACTGGCCGACGACCTCTATAACTACGCCCTGACCCACGCCTCCCTGGCCGCCCACAAGCACGAGCGGGAGAACTGGAAGCACGGCTTCTCGCCCAAGGCCAACCTGGTCGCCTCGCTGGTGGCGGGCGGGCGTACCGCGCTGATGGTGCTGGTGTTCGGCCTATTCTGGATCGAGACCGCCTGGCCCAGCGGCAGCACCTTCGTACTCAACGCGGCCGCCGTCGCCGCGCTGGTCTCGGCGGCGCCGGACCCTGCGAAGCTGGCCATGCAGATGGCCGTGGGCACCTTCTTCGCGGCGATCCTCGGCTTCTCCGAAACCTTCTTCGTGTTCCCGCACCTGGACGGCTTCGCCCTGCTGGCCTTTGCCCTGGCGCCGGTGTTCGCGGTGGGCGCGTTCCTCTCGATCAAACCCCAGTACGCCGGCTACGGCCTGGGCCTGCTGGTGTTCTTCAGCTTCGGCGCGATCCCGGCCAACCTGACGGTCTACGATCCGGGCCGCATGCTCAACGAGTACATCGCCCTGGTGCTGTCGCAGAGCCTGGCTGCGGTGATCGTCGCGGTGATCATGCCGCCGACCAGCGCCTGGCTGTGGCGCCGCCTGGAGAATGAGTTGCGCCTGCGCGTGGTGGAAGCCATCAGCGGCAAGCTCGATGGCCTGGTGTCGTCCTTCGAGAGCGGCACCCGCGACCTGCTCAACCAGGCCTACGGCGCGGCCGCGCGCAGCCCGCAGATGCAGCGTCGCCTGTTGCGCTGGACCTTCGTGGTGCTGGAGATCGGCCATGCGGTCATCGAGTTGCGCGCTGAACAGGAAGCCCTGCCGAACGAGCCCTGCTACGCCGAGTCGACCCCCTGGCGCCAGTCGATCCGCGCCATGGGCCGTGCGCTGATCCGCCTGTTCGTCAAACCCAGCGAAGCCAACCGCGAGCGCGCCCTGGCCGCCGTGGAACAGGCCATCGACTGCGTGAAACACACCGACGAGCCGCGCGCCCCCGACTTCGAGAGTTCGCCCCTGCGCCGCGTGCTCAGCTACCTGCACTTCATCCGCAGCAGCCTGCTCGACCCGCAGTCGCCGCTGCGCGACAGCAAAACCTCTTCAGGAAAGACCCTCCATGTTGCCTGACCTGCCCCGCGAGATCGCGTTCCACGGGGTCTACATGCCGACCCTGACCCTGATGTTCATCGTTGCCGCGGTGATCTGCTGGGGCATAGACCGCATCTTCGCCTCCATCGGCCTGTACCGCTTCACCTGGCACCCGGCGCTGTTCCGCGTGTGCCTGTTCGCCTGCCTGTTCGGCGGCCTCTCCCTCACCATCTACAAGTAACGAGCGTGCATCCATGACCCTCAAATCCATCATCAGCCTGCTGGCGACCCTGATCATCCTGGCGGTCGCCGCGTTGATCGGCCGCGCCCTCTGGGTGAACTACATGGATACCCCCTGGACCCGCGACGGCCGGGTGCGCGCCGACATCATCAACGTCGCCGCCGACGTCTCCGGCGTGGTGGTGGACGTGCCGGTGCGCGACAACCAGCAGGTGAAGAAAGGCGACCTGCTGATGCAGATCGACCCGGACCACTACCAGATCGCGGTGAAGCAGGCCGAGGCCGCGGTAGCCTCGCGCAAGGCCACCCTGCAGATGCGCCAGCTCAATGCCAAGCGCCGCCGTGCGATGGACGAGGAAGTGGTGTCCCGCGAGAGCCTGGACGACGCCAGCAACACCGCCGCCGCCGCCGAGGCCGACTACCAGCAGGCCCTGGCCGCGCTGGACGCCGCCAAGCTGAACCTGGAACGCACCCAGGTGCGCGCCTCGGTGGACGGCTACGTGACCAACCTCAACGTGCACCGTGGCGACTACGCCCGCGTTGGCGAGGCGAAGATGGCCGTGGTGGACGAGAACTCCTACTGGATCTACGGCTACTTCGAGGAAACCAAGCTGCCGCACATCCAACTGGGCGATCCGGCCGAACTGCAACTGATGAGCGGCGAGCGCCTGAAGGGCCACGTCGAGAGCATCGCCCGCGCCATCTACGACCGCGACAACCCGGAAAGCCGCGAGCTGGTGGCCGACGTCAACCCGACCTTCAACTGGGTGCGCCTGGCCCAGCGCGTGCCGGTGCGCATCCATATCGACGAAGTGCCGGACGGCGTGCTGCTGGCAGCGGGTATCACCGCCACGGTGATCGTCAATCCGCAGACGCGCGATGCGGAGCATTCGGAAGGGGCGGCTGCGACGGTGCAGTGAGCTGATCCACTGGAAAAACGGGAGCTTCGGCTCCCGTTTTCAATGGGGCCCGTGCAGGCGATTGCTGGGCAGAGTGCCCTGGCTCTTCGTAGGAGCGAGCTTGCTCGCGAACAGCCCAGCTCCGGCGCCATGCGGTTCGCGAGCAAGCTCGCTCCTACAAAAGCTGTTCAGCCGCCAGTCTGTTCGCGCCGGCGGTTCTTGTAGCTCCCGCGAAGGTTCATCGCCGCCAGGCACAGCTGCAGCAGCACCAGCGCATAGGCCCTGGCCGGCAGACCCCAGGCGATCCACAAGGCATTGCTGGCGAGGAACACCCAGAAGCCCACCTTGCGTCGCTTGCGGTCGCGCGAGCCCACCAGCCAGGCGGCGAGGACGGTGACCAGCATGGCTGGCCATTGCAGCAGGTCGATCATCTCGTTCATGGGCGGTCGAACTCGGGGGATGTCCTGACTTCAGACCAGCCCCGGCGCGGCAAAGTGCGGGCGAACCGGGTAGCCGTCGAGCAGCGCGTTGGTCTGCTCCGGGTCGAGCGCGCCGTTGAACGGCACCCCCAGCGCCTGGCGGTGGATGCCGGTGGCGGCCAGCCAGAGGGTGTCGATGCGCGCGGCCAGCGCTCCGGGTACATCGGTCACCAGCGAGTCGCCGACGAACAGGATGTGCTGGGCACCACGCGCTTCCAGTTGCCGCTGGGCGATGCGGAAGGCCGATGGATCGGGCTTGCCGTACCAGTGCACGGTGCCGCCCTCTTCGGCGAAGGCCTCGGCCAGGCGGCCGGCGCCGAATACCGTCCTGCCGCCGGAGACCACCACGCGGTCCGGGTTGGCGCACAGGAACGGCTTGTCGGTGGCGCCGCGCAGCGGCGCGAAACGCGCCTCCAGCTCGTCCTGGGGGAAGCTGCCGACACCGAGAATCAGCGAGGCGGCGTGAAGGTCATCGCTGAAGCGTTCGCGGATTTCGTCGGGCCAGGTCGCCAGTGAGTCGACCACACCGACGGTATGGATGAGGCCGCGCTGGAGTTCGCGCTCATGGGTGAGGGCGTCGATGGCCAACTGGCCGGAGGTGGTGATGCCGCTGTAGAGATCGCGAGCAACGCCCAGATGCTCCAGGGTATCGGCCATCTCGTTGACGCTGCGCGAGGCATTGCTCAGGAACCACACCGGCTTGCCTTCGGCGGCGCGTCGGCGGAGCCAGGCGAGGGCGCCTGGGAATACGTCGAGGCCGTCGATCAGCACGCCCCAGAGGTCGAGCAGGAAGCCGTCGTAGTCGGCGCAGAAGGCGTCCAGCCCGGCGTGGTCGATGTAGCGGGTGTGGGTGACGGCGCTGAAGCGGGAGGAGGTCATGGCGGGCCTGGCGAGCGGATGGGAAAGTCTCCTAACCTACCGCACTCGCCGGCATTTGGCGTGAGTCGAAGTGGATCAGTGGCTGGGGTGCGGCGCGCGCGACTCGCTGAAGGTGCTGACCAGCCACTCCTTGAGGTGGCAGCTGGAGAGGGCGCTGGTGCTGCAGTCGCCGCTGGCCAGGGCCAGGCGCAGTTTGTTCACGTCGGCCTTCTGCACGTAGGCAATGGCGTCGGTCATGTCGTCTTCGGTGCCGAAGCCGCCTTCGGTCATTTCCTTCAGCGCGTCTTCCTTGCTCCAGCCCTGGACCACGGTGCGGTACATGGCCGCGAACAGGCCGGTGCGGTCACGCCCGTGCTTGCAGTGCATCAGCACCGGGCCCTGCTGCTCGGCCTGCTGGAGGATGCGCAGGACCTTCAGCACGTCGGCGTCATCGACGCGGTCGGCGTGGGTGGGGAAGCTCACCACATCGATCGGCTGCCCGCCGATCCAGGTCTTGTCGTCGTCCTTGATGAAGCTGACCACGGTCTTCACCTTGAGCTGCTGCAGTTCCGGCAGGTTCTGGCTGCCGGGCAGGGCGCTGCGGTACAGGGTCGGCGACATCTGGTAGAGGTTGAACGACTTGTCCACCGGCTTGGCCCAATCGGCCTGCGTCTCGCCAGTGGCGAAGGCGGGTAGGGTGGTCAGCGTGGCGATCAGGGCAACGACGCCGGCGGCGCCGCGCAGAATGCGGGGGAAGGACATGGGCACTCCTCGAAAGGTCCGCGCCACGATAGGTCGCGTCGAGTGGTGCCCGGATGAAATGGGTGTGAAAAATAAGTGAAGGGGCTCAGCGGGCGTCTTCGGGCAGGAAGCGCACCAGCACGCCAGGACGGAAGAACCACCAGAGGCTCAGCGGGTAGCACAGGTAGTTGAGGCCGTAGAGCAGCAGGGCGGCGGGACTGGGTGTGTTCTTCCAGGCCGCCAGTCCGACCAGGATCAGGTAGAGCACGGCCAGGCCACCCCCGTAGAGCGCGGTGAGCCGCCAGCGCTCGCCGGTCTGCGCCAGGCGCTTGTGCCGGCGGGCGAACCAGAAGGCCATGGCGGCGGCGATCAGCGCCGCCACCAGCAGGGTCGCCGGCACCCCGCCGACCCGCAACAGGCCGCGCGCCACCACGTTGAGGAAGAAGGCGGCGAGGATGCCGGCCAGAGCGAGGTAGCGGACCTGGTACGTCATCAGAGTTGTCCGTCGAGGCCGAAGCGTTTCTTCAGCACCTTGTCCAGCATGCCGCTGGGCAGCCAGCGGGCGATCAGCGGCAGGGCGCGGCTGCCGTGGCCGATGCGCACCAGGCGCGGGCGTGGCGAACGCTGTACGGCGGCGAGCAGTTCGCGGGCGAAGTCGCTGGCCGGGGTGGGCTTGTCCTGGGACGCGGCGGCGCGCGCCTGGATGAAGTTGCGTAGCGGCCACCAGGCGGAGTCCTCGCTGACCACTGCCGCCATCTCGCGGCTGGCGTTGGCGCCGAAGTTGGAGGCGATGGCGCCGGGCTGCACTTCCAGCACCTCGATGCCGAAGGGAGCGAGTTCCAGGCGCAGCGCTTCGTTCAGCGCATGCACCGCCGCCTTGGAGGCGCAGTAGGCGCCGGCGAAGGGCGTGACCAGCACACCGGACACGCTGCCGACGTTGACCACCAGCCCGCGTCGCGCCCGCAGTGCCGGGAATAGCGCACGGGTCAGGCCGACCACGGCGAACACGTTGGTCTCGAACTGCTTGCGGATTGCCTGGCTGCCGCCGTCCAGCAGCGGCCCCATGGCGCCGTAGCCGGCGTTGTTGACCAGCACGTCGAGGCCACCGGCTTCATGCTGCAGCTGTTCGGCGAGGCGCTCGACGGCGGGTTCGTCGTTGACGTCCAGCAGCACACCGCGCAAGCCTGCCTGGTCGAGGGCGGCGACGTCTTCGTCACGGCGGGCGGTGGCCCAGACCTGGTAGCCGGCGTTGCGGAAGGCATCGGCGAGGGCGCGGCCGATGCCGCTGGAGCATCCGGTGATGAGCGCGACGGGTTGGGGCATGGCGAGCGGTCCTTGGGCAATGGGCGGCACTAACGTACCGGATTGCGGCGGACGGGTGAATCATTTCGCTGGGCCGAAGGTTCGCGCCAGTCGGCGTGCGCTCTGCTCCAGCCGTTGCGTGGAAAGCTTGCCGTCCTCCAGTGCGCGCAAGGCGCAGGCCAGCGCGGGGTAGATCTTCTCGTCGTCATAGCTGACCAACAGCAGGTCGACGCCGGCGTTCAAGGCCTGCACCGTGGCATGGCACAGGCCCTGGTTGTAGGCGGCCGCCATGGTCAGGTCGTCGGTGATCAGCACGCCGTCGTGCCGCCAGCCTTCGCGGATGATCTTCTGCACCACGGTGGCCGAGAAGGACGCCGGGTTGCGTGCGTCCAGTTCGGTGACCTTCACGTGGCCCAGCATGATCAGCGCCTGGGTCTGCTGGGCGATCTGGCGGAATGGGCGCCAGTCAAAGGCCTGCAAGCGTCTGATGTCAGTCGTCAGGCTGGCGGAGAAGTGGTGGGTATCCTGCGGGACGTCCCCCAGCCCCGGGAAGTGCTTGAGGGTGGCGTGCACCCCGCTGTGTTCGAGTCCGCGGACATAGGCGAGGGCGACGTTGGTGGTCACTTGCGGATCGGCGGAGATCGCCCGCAACGTGACGGCGCTGTGGAAGTCCAGGCGTGAGCGCTGCGCGGGCTTGAGGTCCACCACCGGGCTGAAATCCAGGGTGACGCCCAGCTCGGCCAGCTCGCGGCCCTGGGTGGCGCCGTATTCGAAGGCGGCTGTCGCCAGGGCTTCCGGCGTGGAGTTGGCGTTCAGCAGCGCGGCCAGCGGTGGACGTCGCGGCAATGGCGGAGACAGCCGGGACACGATGCCACCCTCCTGGTCGGCGGCGATGATCAGCGGCGGCAATCCCGCTTCGCGCCGCAGCGCCTGCCATTGGCCGATCTGCTGGCGGAGGGCTTCGGCACTCTGCCCCTGGACGTTGCGGGCGGTGATGAACAGGCCGGCGACCAGTCCCTGGCGAATCAGCGGTTCGACGGTACGAGGGGCGCCGACACCGACGATGAAGTGTCCGCCGAGCGCTTGCAGGTTTGCGTTGCCACGCTCCAGGACCAGGGTCTTGTCGTCGAGCAGGCGGTAGTGGTTCCAGCCGGCCAGCAGCATCGCCAGCAACAGGGGAAGGCAACCGACCCAGCAGTACCAGCGCCGTCCTGACCCTAGCCAGATGAGGATGCCGATTGCGCAGACGGCCAGCAGGAGCGGCAGAGCGACGCCGCGTACCGGCAGCAGGTGAGGGTCCTGCAGGTTGGCGGCCAACACCAGCAGCAGAACGCCGATCAGCCAGCCCAGACCCACGAGGAGTCGTGTGCGAAGTGTCATGGGGTCCTTCCCGTGGGGGATGAAATCTCAGTTGCCGAATCGCCCGCTCACCCGCTCGGCGCGGAATTCCAGGGTGCTGGCGCGGTAGCCGGGGCGCAGCGGCGGCAGGGGCAGGCAGTCGCTCCAGGCATCGCCGGCGAGCAGCGCGCCGGGGCCGCGGTAGCGCGGGGATTCGTAGAGGTTTTCGGCCAGGTCGGTGGTGTCGCCGGGGCGGTAGGCGGCGACCTTCCAGCGCAGCTCCAGCAGGGGGCGGCTGGCGCCGTTCTTCAGACTGACGGCCAGCGGGCGGCCGGGTGGGCATTGCTCGGGCTGGTAGGCGATGCGCAGCTCCAGGTGTTGCAGTTGGCGGGTGTCGTTGCTGTCCTGCCAGATGGCGAGGGCGATCACTGCTGCCAGGCCGACCAGGCCGGCGCCGGAAATGGGCAGGGCACGGGAGGGGTAGCGGATCAGCAGGATGATCCAGGTGACGATCAGCAGGATGCCATACAGCATGGAGCGCTCCGTGGGGATTTGATGATTACCTTAGCAGGAGGTGGGGTGGGGCGGGTTGATGCAGAGCGGGGCGTGGCTCTTCGTGGGAGCGGACTTTGTCCGCGATGCTCTTTTAGGGCGGATGACGCTCAGGTGTTATCCGCCGTCTTGTTCTGTGTTTCTGCGCCGCCTCGGTGTGTGCTGATGTATTGGGTTTCGCCCCCTCGGGCGAGTCCCTTTTGTCAAACGACACAAAAGGAACCAAAAGGTCTTGCCCTGCATCCGGTTTTTCGCTTAGGCGAAAAATTCCCTCGTTACATCGAAGTTTCAGGGGCACGCCGCGAAGGGCCATCCCTGGCCCATCGCGGCTCTCGCGGCATCCATGCCGCTCAACCCCTGAAACTCCGATTCCACTCGGCCTCCTGAAGGGGCGCTCCGGTGCGTGCGAAAGTTTCTCTGGAAGTCTTCAAGAGCAAAGGCAGAGCGCTTTGTCCCGCGCTGGTCATGCTCTTGTAGAAGCGGACCTTGTCCGCGAGGGCTTAGCAGTGCACCCACGTAGCTGGGTGAACACCTGTAGGGCGAATAACGCGCAGCGTTATCCGCCTTGATGGATTTCGCTTCGCTCTACGCCATCCTACGAAGCGCCATCCAGCATGAAGCAGCCAAAGTTCCAGGCGCGCGCAGAGTCCCGTCAGGAGGCCGAGTGGAGGTATTGCGCAGAGGGGCGAGCGACATGGATGTCGCGAGAGGCGTAAAGGGCCAGGGACGGCCCTTGTACGCCGACCCTCGGAGCGATACCGGAGCGAGGGCAGTCCGGCGAAGCCGGACCCGGATGCCGGGACGGGCCCTTTTGGTTCCTTTTGGGGCCCAAAAGGGACTCGCCCGAGGGGGCGAAACAAGAAACATCCGAGCACGCCGAAGCGGCGCGGAAACACTCAACCCCAATACGGCGGATAAGGCAGAGGCGTTATCCGCCCTACGAAGAGCAAGATCATCGCGGACGAAGTCCGCTCCTACAGGGTGAGCCCCGTATGGCCTTTGCAGGAGCGGGCCAGGTCCTCGATGGGAGTATCAGTCCGCAGCGGAGTAATGGCGCACCCATAAAAAAGCCCCCGCACCAATCGGTGCAGGGGCGTTGGCGCCGATGAGGGAAGCGCCAGACTCAGCGGGCTACTGCACGCAGTGGCTCCACGTTCTCCGTGGTGCGCCCGTAGACGTCTTCCAGACGCTCGATGTCGTCTTCTCCCAGGTAGCTGCCTGATTGCACTTCGATGATTTCCAGCGGGATCTTGCCCGGGTTGGCCAGGCGGTGGACCGAGGCGATCGGGATGTAGGTGGATTGGTTCTCGGTGAGCAGGAAGGTCTTGTCGTCACAGGTCACCTGCGCGGTGCCGGATACCACGATCCAGTGCTCGGCGCGGTGGTGGTGCATCTGCAGCGACAGGCGTGCGCCGGGCTTCACGGTGATGTGCTTGACCTGGAAGCGGCCGCCCATGTCCACCGAGTCGTAGGAACCCCACGGACGGTAGACCTGGCAGTGGTTCTGGGTCTCGCTGCGACCGGCGGCGTCGAGCTGGTTGACCACCTTCTTGACGTCCTGCACGTGGTCCTTGTGGGCGATCATCATGGCGTCCTTGGTCTCGACGACCACGATGTCTTCAAGACCGACCACCGAGACCAGCTTGCCGTTGCCGTGCACCAGGCAGTTGTGGCTGTCGTGGACGACCACGTCGCCCATGGTGACGTTGCCATCGGCGTCTTTCTCGTGGACTTCCCAGATCGACGACCAGCTGCCGACGTCGTTCCAGCCGGCGGACAGCGGCACCACGCAGGCGCGGCGGGTCTTTTCCATCACGGCGTAGTCGATGGAGTTGTCCGGGCAGCACTCGAAGGTGGCGGCGTCGATGCTGATCAGTTCTCCGTCGTGCTGGCTGCGCTCCAGGGCCAGCAGGCAGGTGTCGTAGATGTCGGTGTCGTGCTTCTTGAGCTCTTCCAGGAAGCGGCTGGCGCGGAACAGGAACATGCCGCTGTTCCAGTAGTAGCCGCCTTCTTCGACGAACTGCTGGGCACGGGCTTCGTCGGGCTTCTCGATGAAGCGTTCGACGCGGATCACGCCTTCCGGCAGGCCGCGCTCGTCACCGGACTTGATGTAGCCGTAGCCGGTTTCCGGACGGGTGGCGGGGACGCCGAAGAGCACCATTTCGCCTTTTTCGGCGGCGTTGGTGGCCAGGGCGAGGGCGCGCTGGAAGGCACGCTGGTCCTCGATCACGTGGTCGGCGGGGAGGATCAGCAGCAGTTCGTCACGGCCTTCTGCGATCAGTTTCATGGCGGCGATCGCAACCGCCGGCGCGGTATTGCGGCCGAAGGGCTCGAGCAGGATCGCCTGGGTCTTGAGCTGCAGCGCTTCGAGCTGTTCCTGGACGATGAAACGGTGCTCCTGGTTGCTGACTACCACCGGGGGTTCCATGCCTTCGAAGGCCAGACGCTCCAGGGTCTGCTGGAACAGCGTGTGGTCGCCGGTGAGGGCGAGGAACTGTTTGGGGTACTGCTTGCGGGAAAGAGGCCAGAGTCGCGAGCCGCTGCCACCGGAAAGGATTACTGGGATCATGTGGATTCTCCTAAAGCGTTCATGCGTACTGTTTGCCGCGCCGCGTCATGCAGCCCGGCGTGCCTTGTGGGTGACCTCTCCTGTGCGTGCCGGAGTGGCGGCGCACCGATGCTTCTGCCGGCGTAGGACCGGTCTCGTTGTTGGGAGGGAGGCGCTTCACGAGCGCCTCACCCCGGCCCGCTCCCAGGGGGAGGGGGAGGCAGTGGGTGCCGGCGGGAGATGTGCAGTCTCGGCCGCACTCCGTATGGGAGTGGCAGGGCAGTGGCCGCCGGCTCATGGGATCAGTCCACCTTCACCGGGCGCTTGACCCAGACCGGGTTGAGCTTGCCGCCCTCGCCGGTGACGTAGAGGCAGACCACTTCGCCGCGCTCGAGGGTGACGGGCTTGAGGTCGCTGACCTTCTTCGCACCGTCGTACAGCGCGAGGTTTACTTTCACCGGGTTGATCTCGCGGTCGCCGTGGCTTTGCGGAGCGACGTTGGCAACCACGTCGGTCTTGCCGTCAGCGGTTTTCAGGGTCAGGGCCTGGCCGCTCAGGTTCTGTACGCGGACCAGGGCTTTCTGCTTGTTCTTGAACGGCGGCTCGGGCACCAGGCGCGGCTGCCCGCCGGGTTGGCTGACGAGGGTGTAGTAGGCGTCCGGATCGAGTTTCACCGGCAGGTTCTGGCTGCCGACCTTGGCGGTGTAGTTGCCCGCCGGGAGGAACTTGAAGTCGCTGGAACCCAGCGGCGAGACGTCGTTCAGGGTGGCGTTGCCGACCGCGACGTTCAGCTCGGAGCTGCCGGCGTTGTAGGCCCGCACGAAGGCCGAACCCTTGGGCGCCTGTGGCCCGTAGAGTGCGCCTTCACCGCCGGCGAAAGCACCGAAGGATGCGGCGCCCAGGGCGAGGGCCAGTGCGGACGACTTCAGGGTGCGAATGGTCAGTCGGTTCATGGGGTTGTACCTCCGTCTTTCTCTCTTGTAGGGGCATGGGTGATGCCCTGTCGCGGCGCTCAGTGCGCCGTTGGGTTGCCTGCCTGGTTGGCGGCCAGGCGTTCGTCTCGGTTGCCTTCCGCGCGCAGCTGCGCCACCCAGTCCGGGTTGAACTGGCTGAGGTCGCTGTGCATCGGCAGGTAGCGTTCGGGGAATTCCCAGACCAGCAGTTGCGCCGGCTTCTGCTTGAAGCCTTCGTCCTGCAGGAGTTCGAGCATCGGTTCCAGAGGGCCCTTGCCCTCCTTCGCGTAGTTGATGACATCCGCCGACAGCGCCTGCTTGAGGGCGCCGGCGAAGTTCCAGCGCGGGTTGGCGCTGTAGCTGGTGCCGACCAGGGCGACCTGCGGCTGGGCGCTGTCGCCGAAGAGGTCGCCAGCGCCGCTGTTGTCGGAGCCGGCTGCGGCTTCCTCGGCCGGATGGGTCTGGCGCTGCTCGAGCTGGTCTTCCGGCGGCAGCAGGTTGCTGAACAGCGGGTCCAGCGGCAGGAAGGTGAGCAGGTCGCCCTTGTGTGGGCCGCTCTTGCCGGCTTCGGTGATGAAGGTCTGGCTCGGCAGGTCGGCGCCCTGGCCGGCGCGGATGCTTTCGCCCAGGCGCTGGGCCACGGCTTCGGCGCCCAGCGGCGTCCAGTGGGTATCGGTGCGCAGGAAGACCTGGCCGTTGTCCTTGGCCTTCTCCATCGTTTCCAGCAGCTCGGGCGCGGCCATGCCGGCCTGGCGGGCGCGCTGCAGGAAGTCCTGGTAGAGCGAGGCGTGCAGCGCCGCCGGTTGTTCCTTGCCGAGGAATTCGGGGTAGAGGCGGGTCTTGGCCGGGATGATCGCCAGAACCAGTTTCACGCCACGGCGCTCCAGCTCCTGCTGCACGCCGCGCACCAGCGCCCAGTTGTCATCCAGCTGCTGCTGGGTAGGGGCGGGCTTGAATTCCTCGTCGGTGAACAGCCAGCCGTCCTTGCCCAGCACCACGCCCGGACGACCTTCCTCGAAGACGGTGTAGTCCAGCGCGGCCCAGAGGTTGGTGCCCAGGCGCTTGATCGGGAACTGGTCGTCGTAGTGGCCTTCGAAGGCGTGGGCCAGCTTGCCGTTGAGCACGGTGGTGCCCTCGGCGGCGGAGAAGCTGGGGAAGGCCTTCAGCGACAGGCCTGCCAGGCCCAGCAGCATCCCGCCGAACACGGCGATGTAGGTGTACTGCAGGGGTTTGCTGAGAGTGGGATGTGTAGTCGGTTGCATGATCCGGCCTCGCTCAGAACTGGAAGTAGAGGAACGGCGAGTAGCTCTGCGCCGAGAGCTTGAGCACCGAGGCGGCGAACAGCAGGAGCAGGGCGATGCGGGTCGCCAGCACCGGCAGCTGGGTCATCCAGTGCTGCGTGTAGACGGCAGCGCCACTGGGCGAGTAGGCGATGGCCGCCGGGTCGTCCTGGGCTGCCGCCGGGGTGCGCGGCTGGGCGCTGGCCGGGCCGTCGGCCTGGACCTCGTCGGATTTCGCCGCGGCCTTGGGCGCCTTGCTCTGCAGCGGCTGGCTGTAGAACTGGCGGATGCCGAAGAAGGCCAGGACGATGTAGGCGATCACCAGGGTGCCGACCTGCAGGCCAGTGAGGCTGGCGCGGTTCAGCTCGGAAAGCTTCCAGTCGCCGAAGCTGAACATGGCCTCGTACATGCGCCAGGCCACATGCAGGTTCTCGGCGCGGAAGATCACCCAGCCGACGATCACCAGCAGGAAGGTGAACACCCACTTCAGCGGGTTGAGTACGTGGGGCGCGGCGTTCACGCCCAGAGCGCGCTCGATGGCCAGCCACACGCCGTGCCAGGCGCCCCAGATGATGTAGGTGACGTTGGCGCCGTGCCACAGGCCGCCCAGCAGCATGGTGAGGAACAGGTTGCGATAGGTCTGGAAGGTGGTGCCGCGGTTGCCGCCCAGGCTGATGTACAGGTAGTCGCGCAGCCAGGTGGACAGGCTGATGTGCCAGCGCCGCCAGAACTCGGTAATGGACTGGCTGATGTAGGGCTGGTTGAAGTTCTCCATGAAGCGGAAGCCCATCATCAGGCCCAGGCCGATGGCCATGTCGCTGTAGCCGGAGAAGTCGAAGTACAGCTGCGCGGTGTAGGCCAGGGCGCCGAGCCAGGCGTCACCTGTGGTCGGGTCCTGCAGGGCGAAGCAGTGGTCCGCCACCGCCGCCAGGGTGTCGGCGATGAACACCTTCTTGACGAAGCCCTGCATGAAGCGGGTGCAGCCTTCGGCGAACTTGTCGACGGTGTGGGTGCGGTGGTTGAACTGGTCCACCAGGTCGCGGAAGCGCAGCACGGGGCCGGCGATCAGGTGCGGGAAGATCGCCACGAAGGCCGCGAAGTCGATCAGGTTGTGCGTGGCCGGGGTATCGCCGCGGTACACGTCGATGATGTAGCTGATCGATTCGAAGGTGTAGAAGCTGATGCCGATGGGCAGCAGGATGTGGGTCAGCACGAAGGGCTGCATGCCCATCGAGGTGATGAGCTGGTTGAGGCTGTCGACGCCGAAGTTGGCGTACTTGAAGTAGCCCAGCACGCAGAGGTCGACCACCACGCCGAGGATCAACCAGCGCTGCGCAGCCTTGGTGCGCACGCCGGCCGCGCCGATGCGCAGGCCGATCCAGTAGTTGAACAGCGTCACGCCGGCGAACAGCGCCAGGAAGTCCACCCGCCACCATGCGTAGAAGACGTAGCTGGCCACCAGCAACAGGAGGTTGTGGTAGCGGTTCCCGCTCAGGTAGTACAGGCCGAGAAATATCGGCAGGAACAGGAACAGGAACACGTTGGAAGAAAAGACCATTCCGCGTCTCTCTCTGGAGCTTCAAACCTAAGGTCGCTCCAGCCCTTCCGGCGTCTCTCGACGCCCTGAGGAAAGGCCGGGACAACCCGCCATTTCCTCCCCTGGTGTTGCTTAATCTCTTGCGCCCGCCCACGTCTTTGTCGCGTGGGTCGGGTGGATGTCCTTGCCGATATTTCGGCGTAGGGGTTCCCTCACCCAGGCCTTCTCCCAAAAGGAGAGGGGGTATCCGTGCTGGCGGGGATGCTCATGCCCACCGGCTGATTGGGTGCCGCCCGATCGCTCGGACAGTTCCCGCTCCCTTGGGGGAGAGGGTTAGGGTGACGGACCTTTCAAGTCGGACCTCTCGTCGTCACGGAGAGGCTGGGGTGGGTCGCTGCTTCAGCTCCCCGCCCCCTGTCGGTTGAAAACCTTGGTCACTTCACCCCCCAGGCGGAAGCTGTTGAAGGGTTCCATCTTCTTCTTCCAGTCCTGGGTCTTCGGGGCGCAGCTGTAGAGTGCGCAGTAGGGTTCCAGCCAGGCGAACTTGCTGTTGTCCTTCAGGTCGTCCATGTCCTGGTCCTTGCCAGTCTTCTCATCGAACTGGTCCTGGTCGTCCACGCCTTGCATCACGCGGTTGGCCAGGCGTTGCAGGGCGCCGTTGTTCTCCTGGCGCAGGTCGACGCCATTCACCTGGGCGAAGGCGGCGATCATGGTCAGCGGTGGCAGCGAGTAGTTGTGGTACGACAGGGCGCGCTGATTGCGCTTGAGTTCGTTGGGCAGGTAGCCGTCGTTGTCCACCTGGTTGGCGGCGACCTTGAATTCCTGCACGGACCAGTCGAACAGGTCGCGGCGGTTGGTCACCACGGCGGTGGACATCACCGACCAGGCGGCCCAGTAGGAGTGGTTGTTGATCTGCTTGAGCGGCAGGTCGCTCCAGTCGCGCACCACCTGGCTGCCCAGGGTGCTGAACCAGCTCTCGATGGTTTTCGCCTGCTCGGCGTAGGCCGACAGCGGGCGGCTGCTGGAGAACTTCAAGCGCATGTAGGACGACGACAGGCTGCCGAGGGCCCATTTGCGCATGGACTTGCCGGTGTGGTTGAAGTCGGTGCTTTCCAGCGCGCCGGCCTCGGCCCAGGCTTCCAGCCAGTTCATTGCGCAGTCCAGGTCGCCCTTGTTGCCGCTGCGCATGTACTTGGTGATGAGCTTGGCGGTGCCGCGCTCCATCTCGGTGATGTCCTTGATCTGGGTGCGGAACTTCTTCTCCGCATCGGCATTGAGTGTCGAGCGCGAGGAGTCCGAGCCCTCGTACTTGCTGGTGAACTGCAGGCTGCCGGTGTAGGGCGTGGGGATGGCCGGGCAGCTGTCCGAATCCTTCTTGCTGCCTTTTTCACCGACGGCGGAGAAGTAACCCGGCGGCGGCACGAGGTCGGCGGCGTGACCGATCCTGGGAAACAGGGGGCCGCCGAACAACGCGCCGACCACGGCGACGGTCAGGCCGACTCGGGCCACGATGGGTGTCTTGATCTTTCGTAGGCTGGGCATGGCTTTCGTCCCCGCTCTCTCTAGTTGGCGGCCACATCGGCCGACTTGGCTGTTGGGGTCTGACAGAGCTTGGCCTCGACCTCCAGACCCGCCGGCATGTCTTCCGGCGCCTCGATTTCCAGGGAGAGGAACTGCTGGTTCGACCAGTCTTCGTCGTTGCGCAGCTCGAAGACGTAGCGTCCACCGGTGTCCACCGACTTGGACTGCTCGATCTTCAGCTGTTCGCGCCGACCGTTCATGTACCAGATGGTGTTCTTGAGTTCGTGCACGCCGGGGTCCGAGTAGGTGACGTCGGCGGTGTAGCTGCCCGAACGGATCGGCATGGCGCCGCTGTTGACCAGCACCTCGTTGCTGCCCGGATGCAGCTTGACCTTGCGGGTCAACGCCGGCTTGCCGTTGGCGCAGCCGTTGTCCACCAGCGGCATGGCCTGGCGGTAGAAGCTCTTCTGCGCCATGTCGTAGTGGGTGGCGAATTCCCAGATGAGGATCTTCGGCGGCTTGTCGTGGAATTCCTTGCTGGTCATGTACGCCAGCAGGGAGCTGTCGAAGCCGCCGCCGGAGACCGCGTTGTTGAGGATGTCGACCTTGGCGTACTCCTCCAGGAAGCCGGCGAAGTTGTAGGCCGGGCCGCTGTTGGAGGTGCCGACCAGCGCGACCTGGGCATCGCCGCCTTCACCGAACAGATCGCCGCCGCCCGAATCGCCTACCGGTTCGGTCTCGAAGCGGTCGACGTACTGCGGCGCATAGCCGCTGCCGCAGAGCTGGGCGGCGGCCTTGTGGAAGGTGCCGAGCTTGGACAGCAGGCCCACGCGCTTGCTTTCGAATTCCTTCTTCGGCACGTCCTTGTAGGCGGGGATTTCCTTCAGTGTCTCGGCCACGATCTTTGCGCTGCGCATCGCGCCGTAGGGCGTCCAGTGGTGGTCACCCTTGAAGTAGAAGGGGTGCTCCTGCTTCTCGTCGAACAGTGGGGAGAAGTCCGGGGTGTAGATGCCGGCCTTGCGGAACTGGGCGATGGTCGCCAGGTAGTTCTGCTTGGCCAGTTCGTAGTTGAAGCTGGCCTTCTCCTGCGGGTTGAGCTTCTCGCGGTTCACCAGGCCGCGGGTGGGCTGGTAGACCACCACCAGGTCGATGCCCTTGCGCTTGAGTTCGTCGCGCAGTTGCTTGAGCTCGCGCCAGCCTTCGGCCGTGGTGCCGAAGTCGGTGCGCAGGTCGTAGGTGGTACGGAACAGCCAGTCTTCCTGGGCCGGCACCAGGTGGGTGAAGAAGCCCAGGTACTTGGTGTTGTAGGCCGCGTCGTTGGCCGCGTTCGGGCACAGCGCAGCGGTCGGCTGGGCGGTGTAGGTCGGCGCCGAGGCGTCGGCGGCCAGGGCCTGGTGGGCGAGCAGCAGGCTGGCGGTGAGGCCCGACAGGCGCAACAGGTTGGAAGTCATACGTTTCATGGTCGGTCCTCAGTTCTGCAATTCGGCCTGGCTTTCCACGGGGTCGAGCAGCACGGCGCGTTGCTGGCGCACCAGCAGGTCCAGGATCTGGTCCTGCTTCTCGCCGAGCACTCCGTTGAAGCTGATCCCGGAGGATTTGGTCGGGCCGAGCATGGCCACCTTGTAGAGCTCCAGCGACAGCGGCGAGTCCACCGACAGGGGGCCGGAGCCATTGCCGGCCAGCTTGCCGCCGACCACGATCAACGAGACCTTGGTATCGAAGGGGTCGAGGTCGATGTTGCGGTCGGTGTCGGACAGGTCCTTGATGTGGCCGTAAACGCCCATCAGATGGTTGCCGGCGGCCAGGTTCTCGTACAGGCGGATGTTCACGCTGTTGCGGATGCGGATGCCGTGGCGCTGGTTGGCCAGCACCTGGTTGCCGTAGATGAGGTTGTCGCTCGACTCGTAGAGGGTGATGCCGTCGGAGTGGTTGCGGTACACCTCGTTGTAGGCCACCAGGTTGCGTTCGGAGTTACGGTCCAGGACGATCCCGGAGAGGTGGTTGTCGTAGGTCTTGTTGTGGAAGATCCAGCTGTCGTTCACCTCACGGGAAACGATGATGCCGTGCTTCTTCTTGGTTCCATGGACGACGTTCTCGGCGATGACCAGGCGGCGCGAGCGGTCGTGCGGGTCGATGCCGTAGATGACGTTGTCCTTGTAGGTGTTGCCGCGTACCACGAGGTCGTCCGCCTCGTAGCAGTAGAAGCCGTACCAGGCGTCGACGAAGGTCGAGCCGATCACCCAGCCTTTCGGGCGCGGGCGCTTCATGGTCTTGTCCATGCCTGGGCTGTACTGGGAGATGGAGATGCCGTAGGCCTTGGAGGCGTTGTAGCCGAAGCTGGTGAAGGTGCTGTTCACCAGGTAGGCCTCGGCGCCGCCCCAGGAAATCAGGAACGGACGGAATTCGTTCGGGCTCTTGAACCAGGCCGGCTCTTTCTTCGCCTCGTTCCAGGCGGTGACCTTGGAGTCGCGCACGAACAGCTTGCCGTCGTTGACCAGGAAGGCGCCGCGGTCCTGGGACAGGCGCAGTTCCTTGACCTTGCCATCGATCTCCAGGGTCGCGCCCTGGTTCACCACGATCGGCAGGCGGGCAATGTAGATGCCCGGTTCGACCTCTTCCAGCGCGGTTTTCGGCAGCTTGGCGGCGAGGTCGGCGAGGCTGACGTAGCCGCCTTCGATGAAGATCGCCTGGGGCATCTGGCGTTGGCGCTTCACCCACTCGGCGAGGCGGTTCTTGCCGCCGGTGAATTCCTTCAGCGGCTGCTGCTGGACCATGCGCTGCACCACGGCCTTGCCATGCTTGCTGCGGTCGATCTTCTTCTGCACGGCCTCGGCGGTGTAGCCGGAGAGGTCAGGCAGCTTGGGCGGTTCCATGTGCAGCGGCTCGCTGGGCGCGGCAGTCACGGTGTAGCTGCCGGATTCCTTCAGCGTCTTGGTCTGGCCCGGTTCGGTGCCCGAGGGGGCTTCGGGGGCTTTTTCGGCACTGCTGTCTTTTGCTTTTGCATTGCCGTTCTTGCCATGGGCGGAGGCTTCCACCTTCGCGCTGGCGTGGGCCTTGTCCGCGGGCGGCGCGGCCCACACCGGCGCGGTGGCGCTGAACAGGCCGCCAAGCAGCAGCGCGGTCAGCGGCAGGGCGTGTAACGGATGGCGGTTCATGGCCGTTGTCTCCTTGCGAGCGCTGGCATGGTTTGTCGGGCTCCCTTGCTTGCGGGCGTGACGGGCGAGCCGCAGGCGGTCGTCCGCCTGCGCTTTTGCGTCATTCCCGCCACTGTGGGGAGCCATCAACAAACCAGCCATTGCTGCAGTCCTCAGAAGCGCCAGATCACATCGACGAAGGCGTGGTGCATGGTCGAGTCGACGTGGCTGCCGTAGGCGTCGCCGGGCTTGAACACACCGCCACGGAAGCGCACCAGCGCCGACGGTTCGTCGATTGCCTGGCTCATCGATGCCGGCAGCAGGCCCTGCTTGAAGTACTTGGTCATGACCAGGTCGACCTCTTGGCCGATGTCCTTGGAGTCGTTGACCAGCGGGGCGCTGATGCCGCTGTTGCCGATATCCGAGTCGCTGTCCACGCGCCGGAACTTGTTGTAGATGACGCTGGCGTCGTAGTCCTCGCGCAGTTGCCAGGAGCCGAACAGGGTGGCGGCCTCAAGGTTCGAGAGCTCACCCCGGAAGGCCTCGCCGAAGCGATGCGCGCGGGCGCGGGTGCCGGTGAAGTTGGAGCGGTTGCTTTCCAGGCCGGTCTGTTCGAACTGGTCTTCGCCGTTCTTGCCACCGCCGCTGCCACGGGCGTAGGCACCGCCGACGCGCCACTGCTCGTCGATGTTCCAGCGCAGGCCGAGGTCGGCGCCGTAGGCATCCACGTCGCCACTCTGCTTGCCGGTGGCGATGCGCTCGCCGTTCACCGGGACGGTGGTCAGGCGGTCGCGGTTACCGGTCAGCCAGGTGGCGCTGGCCCAGTAGTTGATGGGCATCTGCGAGCGCCAGTTGTAGCCGTCGCCGTTGGCTTCGATGCCGACCCAGGTCAGGTCGCCGGTGGAGCGCTTGTCCAGGGAGTCGACGGTCTCGCCCGGGTCCGGCAGGCTGCCGCTGTCATCGGAGTGGTGCAGGCGCAGGCCCACCCAGTGCTGGGGCATCCACTGCGTGGAGATGTCGCCGAAGACGTGGGTGCGGTCCTTGTCATCCGGCGCCAGGTCGGTGATGTCGGTGCGGTAGTCGGAGAAGCGCTGGGCGGCGCCGACATGGGCACGCAGCAGGGTGGTGTCGAAGGTCCAGTTCAGGGCCTCGATGTTGGTGTCCTGCCACATGCCGCTGTCTTCGCGCAGGCGCTGGCGGCCGAAACGCAGGTGCTCGCCGGGGTACTGGGTGAGGCCGGCGTAGTCCACCCAGAACTCGCGCAGGGCCAGGTAGGCGTCGTCCGGCTCGCGCTTGTTGTCGCTGCCCTGGGTGCTGTCGTTGTTGATGTCGTCGTTCTGCAGGGTGTCGGTCTGGATGGTGTCGGTGGCGGCGACCGCCTGACCCATCACGTAGGCGCTCCAGTCGCCCCACTGGCCGAAGGCCCAGGGGCGCAGGTCGATACCCAGGCCGTTGAGGTCGCCGCCGTGGGCGGTGCCCAGGTCGCGGTCATCCTCGGATTCAGCGGTGATCTTGACGTCAAGGCCGTAGTTCTTTGGCGGCTCCTCTGCCGCCAGAGCAAGACTGCCGAACAGGGTGCCGGCGAGGCTGATGCCGGCGCCGAGCATGGCTGGGAACAGGCGTGCGCGGCGAACAGCGGAAGCCAGAGCTCGCGGTTGAAACAGCGGGGTGGTCATCGGGACGTTGCGCTTCATAGGTTTTCTTGTTCCTGGTTGTTCTGCAGAAGGCTGACGGTGGCTTGCCAGTTGGCGCCGCGCGTTTGTTCCTCGCGCTTGAGCAACTGCTGGGCCGCAGTGCGGTCGGCCGGTTGTATCTGCGGCTCGATCAGCGCCATCAGGTCAGTTGCGGTGGGGACCTGCTGGCGTTTTGCAAGCTCGCCGAAGACGTAAGCGTTGACCAAATTCGGCCGAACGCCACGTCCTTGGGAAAACAATTGCGCGAGCGCCATGTCGGCGCTGGCCTGCCCGGCCCGCGCGGCGATCAGCAGGTGGTCCACCGCTTTCTGCGGGTAGACCTTGCCCAGGTAGCCACGGCGGTAGATCTGGCCGAGGTAGTAATGCGCCTGGGGCTCGGTGGCGGCGGCCTTGAGCAGGTACTGTTCGGCCTTCTGCGGCTCCTGCGGGGCCCACTTGCCGTCGTAGTAGAGGCGGCCCAGCAGCAGCTCGGCGCGCGGTTGGGCGGCGTCCTGGGCTTTCTTCAGGTAACTGAGCATCTGGTCCAGGTCGCCCAGGTCGGGGTTGTCGTACTGCAGCTTGGCCAGGCTCACCCAGGCCGCGGGGTAGGCCGGGGCGATTTCGGTAAGCAGCGCCTGGGCGGCTTGCGGGTCAGGCGTGCCGAGGTTTTCGTCGGCCAGCACGCCAGCCACCGAGTCGACGCGCTCGGAGGGCACGTGGCCGGCCTTCCAGGTGGTCTTGAGCGCTTCGATATGGGCGTTCTGCTTATCCTTGTTGCCCTGGATCTGGTACACGGTGGCCAGTTCCATCCAGCACACGTCCATGCGGCTCAGCCAGCGCTGGCAGACCTGCTCGATCTCGCCCAGGTGCTGGTTGTAGGTGCCCTGGGTGCGGTAGAGGATGATCTGCGCCAGGTCCGCCTGCGGCAGGCCCTGTTCGCGCCACTGGTCGATGCGCTGCTGCGGGTTCACGTTCGGCCAGGCCTGCGGGTATTGCAGGTAGAGGACGATCAGCGGCACCAGTGCGCTGTCCTCGCCCTCGTTGAAGGCGCGGGTCAGCAGTTGCTCGGCTTCGCGGTGCTCGGCGTCGGTGCCGCCGGGCTTGGCCGCCAGCCACTTGCCCAGGCGGGCACGGGCGCGCGGGGAGGTCTCGGCCGCTTCGCGGTAGAGCTTCTCGGCGCGGGCCTGCTCGGCGGGGTCGCCGGTGGCGGTTTGCATGTCGGCCAGTCCGACCTGTGCGTCGGCGTAACCCATGGTCGCCAGGGCCTGGAAGTTGGCCTGGGCGGTGGCGATGTCGCCACGTTCCAGGGCTTCCTGGGCCAGGCGCTGGTCAGGCAGGCCGGCGCAGCCAGCGGCCACGGCGATGGCCAGTGCCAGGGCCAGCTTAGGGGCCATCTTCAGGGCAAGGGCTTCGACGGGACGGTTCATGGCGTATTCCCTCTTAGCGTGCGGTGGCCAGGGCCATCGCCTTGTTCAGCAGGGTGCGGCCCGGCAGGCCGCCGATGCTGACTTCGGTCGGACGACCGGCGAGCAGGGTGTCCAGCGGCTGGTCCGGCTGGATCTGTACACGGATTTCCGAGGCGAGGTCGCCGTCCACCGGCGCGGTGCGGACGATGCGGCCGCCACGCACTTCGCTGTCACCGGCGATCTGGAAGTGCACGGCGGTGCCCGGCGAGAGTTCGGCGGCGTTGCGGTAGGGGAAGCGGGCCTCGACGGTGGCGGTGCTGTCGCGCGGGGTCAGGGTGAAGATGATGTCGCCCTTGTTGGCGAACTGGCCGTTGGCCACGCGCTGCTCGACCACGCGGCAGTCGCACGGGCTGGTCAGGGTGCCTTTCATCTGGTGGCCGAACAGCTTCTCGATGTTGCTCGGGCTGAGCTGCTCTTCGGTCAGGTTGCCCTTGAGCAGGTCCAGCAGGTTGGCGGAGAAGGTGGCGATCGGCGCGCCCTTGGCGACGTCGGCGCCAGCCTCCACCAGGCTCTCCACGGTGCCTTCGCGCGGCATGGTGATCTGCTGGTTGGCGACGTTGACCACGCCCGAGTCGGCGTGGGTGACGAAGTACAGGTTGTAGATGTTGTTGAGGATCACCGCGAAGGCGCCGACGCCGACCACGAAGATGGCGGTGCTCAGGGTCACCGCGCGGATGCGGCTGAAGAAGCCCATGCCGCCGCTGCCGATGCCGTGCTTGCGGGCCTTGGTGAAGTTCTCGCGCTGCAGGGTGTTGAGCATGTCGCCGACGCTGATCACTTCACCGGCGAGGAAGGAGGTGATCAGGTAGCGCAGGGCGGCGACCTCGCGCGGCTTCAGGTGCTGGAATTCGCAGCCGACGCGGCGGCTGTCCGGCTCGAAGGAGCGCACCTGGAAGTCGACTTCCAGGGAGAAGCTGATGCTGTCGATCTGGAACAGCAGCTTGCCCTTGTGCAGGTCGCCCACCTGGACCGGCGCGCTGCCCGCGGTGAAGGCGAAGCCCCCGGCGGAGATGTCCAGCAGGCGGGCATCGACGCCTTCACGGTTGGCACCGATGTAGCGGATGCGCGCGGGCAGTTTGACCCGGGCGTGCTGGCGCTGGGCTTCGGATTCGTGCACGACATTGACGTTGACGGCGGTATTCATGTGGGCGAGTCCTGTTGTAGCTAATAGGGGGCGGTCAGACGATGGTCAGCAGTACGGCAACGAAGACGCTGGCCGCGGAAAAGGTCATGGCGCGTGAGGACCAGGTGTTGAACCATTGCTGGAAGCTGGCCAGACCGCGGTCGAGCTTGGTGTTCTGGCGGGTCCACGACTGCTGGTCGAGGCGGAAGAACACGTAGATCTTCACCATGGCGCCGACGATCTGGTTGTAATAAAGAATCAGCGGGTAGGCCGGCCCGATGTGGTGCCCCGACAGCGACAGCAGCAGGGTCAAGATGAATCGGGTGATGCCGATCCACAGCAGGTAAATCAGCAGGAAGACGATGCTGTACTTGATGCTGGCGATGATTGCGGCGACCAGGCCCAGCAGGCAGGTCCACATCGACAGGCGCTGGTCGAACAGCACCACGCTGGTGAACCAGCCCAGGCGTTGCGGGCCCAGGGCCAGGGCGCGGGAGTTCTGCCGCAGGTTGTTGCCGTACCAGCGGAACATCAGCTTGCGGCTGGCCTTGATGAAGCTCTTTTCCGGCGGGTGCTCGACGGTGTTGATCGCCGCGTCCGGCACGTAGAAGGTGTCGTAGCCCAGGCGCATCAGGCTGTACCAGCTGGACTTGTCGTCGCCGGTGAGGAACTGGAAGCGGCCCAGACGCCAGTGGTCGAGGTGATCGCTTTCCACGT
The DNA here is from genome assembly GCF_029203285.1 of Pseudomonas sp. PSE14. Lineage (NCBI taxonomy): Bacteria > Pseudomonadati > Pseudomonadota > Gammaproteobacteria > Pseudomonadales > Pseudomonadaceae > Pseudomonas > Pseudomonas sp. PSE14. The sequence goes on along the minus strand of NZ_CP115669.1, from coordinate 4,704,846 downwards.
CGGCGATGAAGTCCGGGTCGGTGACGACCTGGGCGCGGAACACCGACATGCGCCCGGTCATGGTCAGCACGCGCTTGGACAGGGCCATGGAGCACATGTTGATGTGGCGTTGGGCGAAGCGCAGCTTGTGCCACTCGCTCATGATGTAGCCGCCCTGCACCTCGCAGAATTCGTTGGTGGTCAGGCCGCCGACGTTGCTGAACAGCTTGAACCAGGGCACGGTCTTGCGTACTACGCCGGGCTCCAGCACGGTGTCGCCGTCGATCACCGCGACCACGGCGTGTTCGTCCGGCAGGTCACGGGAGATGGCGCGGAAGCCGTGGGCCAGGCCGTCGCGCTTGCCGGTGCCGGGGATACGCACGAAGTCGAGCGAAACGTGTTCCGGCGGATTGAGTTTCTGCCACTGCTGCTTGATCAGCACCTCGTCGGACATCTCGACGATGGAGCACACCACGGTGGTGGGATAGCCGCAGGCGATGGCCTCCTTGATCACCGAGCGATAGACCATGGAAGTGGTCAGTGCGTCGATGCGGAAACTGGTGACCATCAGGAATACATGGGATGGATCGGCCGCGTCGCCCATCTTGCGCAGCTTGCGGCGGTAGTAGGGGTAGACGCCATAGAGGAACAGCATGCCGCGCAGGAAGTGCAGGCCGCCCATGGAATAGCGCCAGATGCCGACCGCACCGATCAGTAGCAGGAAGTCCTTGGAGTCGGCGTCGAACACGGTCTTGGGCACTGCCAGCGCCAAAACCATCAGCAGGCTGAGAAAGGCCAGCCAGCCCAGGGCTTCACCGATCACTCGTTTGTAGGTTTCCATGATGAGATCCGTCAGTCGCGTCGTTGGGGCGGTGGAGGCCCTCGTAGGAGCGAGCTTGCTCGCGAACCCGCCTGGCACTGTGGTGTGGCGGAGAGCGTTCGCGAGCAAGGACCAGGTGCCTCCCTCGCTCCTACGAAGAGCCGGTTGCGCTTACCAGCAGATGCCTTCGGCGCGTTCGTCGGTGACGCTCGGCATGAAGCCGATCAGGTCAACGACCTTCTTGCCTTCGGACGCCTTGTTCACCACGTCGACGAACAGCTCGTCGCCATTGCCCAGCACCAGGATGTCGGAGGACTTCACGACGGCATCCAGGTCCGAGACCAGCAGCGAGGAAACGTGGGGGATCTTCGATTCGATGTACTCCTTGTTCGCGCCATGGACGCGGGCGTACTCGACGTTGCGGTCGAAGATCTGCAGGTCGTAGCCCTTGCCGATGAGCATCTCGGCCAGTTCCACCAGCGGGCTTTCGCGCAGGTCATCGGTGCCGGACTTGAACGACAGGCCGAGCAGGCCGACCTTGCGGCTGCCGTGCGCGGCGATGATGTCGAAGGCCTTCTGCACCTGGTGCTGGTTGCTGCGCATGATCGAGCCGAGCATCGGGTGCTCGACGTCCAGCTGGCTGGCACGGTAGGTGAGGGCGCGCACGTCCTTGGGCAGGCAGGAACCGCCGAAGGCGAAGCCGGGCTTCATGTAGTAGCGCGACAGGTTGAGCTTGTTGTCCTGGCAGATGACATCCATCACCTCGCGGCCGTCGACGCCCACCGCCTTGGCGATGTTGCCGATCTCGTTGGCGAAGGTGACCTTGGCGGCGTGCCAGACGTTGCAGGTGTACTTGATCATCTCGGCGACCTCGATGGTCTTGCGGATGATCGGCGCGTCCAGTTCGCGGTAGATCTCTTCCAGCAGGTCGCCGGTCTGGGCGTCCAGTTCACCGATGACGGTCATGGGCGGGAAGTCGTAGTCCTTGATCGCGGTGGATTCGCGCAGGAACTCCGGGTTGGTGCCCACGCCGAAGTCGACGCCGGCCTTCTTGCCCGAGCAGTCTTCGATGATCGGGATCACCACGTTGTTCACGGTGCCCGGCAGCACGGTGCTGCGCACCACCACGGTGTGGCGGTCTTTCTTCTCGCGGATGGCGTAGCCGATTTCGCGGCAGACCGACTCGATGTAGCCCAGGTCCAGGTCACCATTCTTCTTGCTCGGCGTACCGACGCAGATGAACGACACATCGGTGTCCAGAACGGCCTTCTTGAAGTCGGTGGTGCCCGACAGGCGAGCGGAACGGATGCCCTGCTCCAGCAGCGATTCCAGACCGGGTTCGACGATGGGCGACTTCCCTTTGTTGATCAGATCGATCTTGGTGGTGGAAACATCCACCCCGACGACTTCGTGGCCTCGTGCGGACAGGCAGCCGGCACATACTGCGCCAACGTACCCAAGACCAAAGATGCTGATTCGCATCGCATTCACCTCGTTCAATTGTCGAGCTTTCAAAGTTGCCCCGAAGGGCGGTTTATTCCGTTTGCCCCGAAGGGCACTTTATTCAGGCTGAAAGAATCCGCGGAAGGCACACTCAGGTGTCCTCCGTACTTCCTCCGGTTAGGCAGGGAAAGTAGTGCTAAACTTCAGAGCACTGTCTTTGGGCAAATTTCAAATACTTGCCCCGTTATGTTTCAGGCGGATTTCACTGTGTGTTCATTTCCGCGCTGATGTGCTCCGGTTTGCTTTGATGATTGCCTTCATCATCTAAAAGTTCAGTTTTTTCATGTGCTTGCGATTGTTCAATGCCAATTGGGAATTATCGTTAGAACAAAAGAGCCCATGTCATCGATGCACTTCGGTGATCTGCATCAATGATCGTTGCGGAAATAGGATTTATCCCGAACAGGGTTAGTTCCTTCCACTCATCCCATCCCTGAAATCTTTTGAAATATCCAAATGACATCATTTGATGCCGCAGTAATGGCAAAAGGGAAGTTGTTCTGGAGTGTATCGGTGCAGTGCAATCTGCAAGGTGTGGAAAAGTTCAATTGAATTTTCGGTGAAATTCGACCGCGCGTCGCCTTCAATAGGTTCGTTCAGCTGCCGTTCAGCTTTCTCCATTGCAAGTTGCAATCGTGAAATGCACGTCATGGCCATGGGCTGTTAGTGGCAATTGAGAGGCTTGGGGAGGGCAAATCAGGGAGGTTTTCTTGCCACGAACGGCAGGTCGGGGGTCGAAAAAAAATCTCACGATTTTTCCCGAAGCAGACGAACGGCTATACAGACCCTATGAACAGTAAGGTCAATCGGGCGTTTTTTGAGCAAGAAATAGACAAGCCAGCCCCCTCTGGCTGACTCATTTCATGGTCAATGGCTTACAGGCGACTTGGCATCAGGCGGAGAGGCAGGGCAGGAACGGCGGGAGGGGAGCCCGATGGGCTCCCGGCAGGACGGGTCAGTCTTCGGGGTGATCGCGCAGGAACACCAGTTGGTCCGCCTTGGAGTGCTCGGCGCTGTAGAAGTAGCCGGCGTAGTTGAAATCCTTCAGGCCCTCGGGGTCTTGCAGGCGCTCCTTGATCACGTAGCGCGCCATCATCCCGCGGGCCTTCTTGGCATAGAAGCTGATGATCTTGTACTGGCCGTTCTTCAGGTCCTTGAACTCGGTGTCGATCACCCGCGCGTTCAATGCCTTGCGCTTCACCGCGCCGAAGTACTCGTTGGAGGCCAGGTTCAGCAGCACGTCGTCGCCCTGCTGGGCCAGGGCTTCATTCAGCCAGCCGCTGATGCGTTCGCCCCAGAAGGCATAGAGGTCCTTGCCACGGGCGTTGGCCAGTCTGGTGCCCATTTCCAGGCGGTAGGGCTGCATCAGGTCCAGCGGGCGCAGCACGCCATAGAGGCCGGACAGCATGCGCAGGTGGCGCTGGGCGAAGTCGAAGTCGTTCTCGCTGAAGTCCTCGGCCTGCATGCCGGTATAGACGTCGCCCTTGAAGGCCAGCAGCGCCTGCTTGGCGTTGGCCGGGGTGAACTCCGGGTGCCAGCTGCCGAAGCGCGCGGCGTTCAGGCCGGCGAGCTTGTCCGACAGGCTCATCAGCTCGGCGATCTGCGCCGGCGACAGTTCCCGCAGGATGCCGATCAGTTCCTGCGCATCATCCAGGTGCTCGGGCAGGGTGAAGCGCTCCGTCACCGGGGCGGTGTCGTAGTCCAGGGTCTTGGCGGGGGAAATCACCATCAGCATCGTGCGGTCTCCTACAAGCGAGCGGCGATTGTAAGGAGTCGCAGGCGTTGGCTCCAGCTATGGGGACGATAGGAGGCGCTGCTCCACCGGCACCTCTTCCATGCGTTTGAGCAGCTCGCCGAGGAAGCAGCGCTCAGCCTGGGTGTGCTTCTGCTCGCGATTCCACAGCAGGTGGATGTCCACATCGGCCACGCCGTCTTCCGGCGGCAGCGCCCACAGCCGCCCCATGGCAAGGTCGTCGGCGACGATGTGGTGGGGCAGGCAGCCGATGCCAAAGCCGCAGGTCACCAGGCGGCGCACTTCCTCAAGGCTGGGAGAGGAGGCCACCAGCTTGCCGGTGAAGCCCTGCTGGTCGCGGAAGATGGTCAGCGGTGAAAGCACTTCACCAATCTGGTCGCTGGTGAAGGTGACGTAGTCCTCACCCTGCAGATCGGCCAGGTGCAGGTCGCGGCGGCCGTAGAGCGCGTGGTGGCGGCCGCAGAGGAACACATAGCGCTGGCGCAGGAAGGCACGTTGCTCGAGGCGCGGCGAGGGTTGGCGGCACAGGGCCAGCCCCAGGGTGGCGGTCTTCTGCTGCAGCGAGCTGAGCACGTCGGCGCTGCGCATCACCTCTACATCCAGTTCCACGCCGGGGTGAGCGCGGTGGAAGTCGCAGAGGAACTGGTCGTAGAAGTCCGACTGGATGCGGCTGATGCTCAGCAGGCGGACCTTGCCCACCACCTGGTCGGCCGGCTGCTCCAGAGCGGCCGCCAGGCGCGAGACGTTGCCGTTGATGTCGCCGGCGATGCGCAGGATTTCCTCGCCCAGCGCGGTGATCTCGAAGCGCGGCCCGCGCCGTTGTACCAGGGCCGCGCCCAACTGCTCCTCCAGCCGCCGCAGCGCCTGGCTGACCGCTGGTTGGGTCAGGTGCAGGCGTGCGGCGGCGCGGCTGATGCTGCGTTCCTGGCCAATCACCAGCCAGGTGCGCAACAGGTTCCAGTCCAGGCGGTCATTGAGGAAGCGGCCGAGTTCCATGGGGGGCTCCGGTGAAAGAATGCTCCTATTATAAGCAGGGTTTATTCTTTGAATAACGATTAGAAAATTGACTGATTATCAGGTGAGGGGCGATAACGTCCCGGTGCGCCAGAGAGCGCCCAGCCCGCCTAAAACAATCGACAAGATCGGGAGCCTGAGATGTCCCAGCCCGCACCCCAGCCGGTTCGCGCCGCCACGGCCGCGTTCATCGGCACCATGATCGAGTGGTACGACTTCTATATCTACGCCACCGCCGCCGCCCTGGTGTTCGGCACGCTGTTCTTCCCCTCCGAAAGCCAGTTCCTCAGCACTATGGCTGCCTTCGGCACATTCGCCGTGGGCTTCTTCGCCCGCCCGCTTGGCGGCCTGATCTTCGGCCACCTGGGCGACCGTATCGGTCGCAAGAAGGCGTTGCTGGTCACCCTGGTGATGATGGGGGTGGCCACGGTCTGTATCGGCCTGCTGCCCACCTACGGACAGATCGGGTTGCTCGCGCCGGTACTGTTGGTCCTGTTGCGCATCGTTCAGGGCATCGCCGTTGGCGGCGAGTGGGGCGGGGCCGTGCTGATGGCCGGCGAACACGCGCCCAGCGGCCGGCGCACCTTCTTCGCGTCTTTCGCCCAACTGGGCAGCCCGGCCGGGCTGATCCTCTCGCTGCTGGCGTTCAAGGCGGTGACCAGCATGGACAGCCAGGCCTTCCTCGACTGGGGCTGGCGTCTGCCATTCCTTGCCAGTTCGGCGCTGTTGCTGGTGGGCCTGGCGATCCGACTGGGTGTCAACGAGTCTCCCGAGTTCGCGCGAATCAAGCAGCAGGCGCGGCAGCACAAGCTGCCGGCGCTGGAAGTCGTGCGCACGGCCTGGCGGCCGCTGTTGCTGTGCATCGGCGCCAACACCATCGGTATCGCCGGGGTCTATTTCACCAATACCTTCATGATTTCGTACACCACCCAGAACCTGGCCATCGACCGCACACTGATCCTCGATTGCCTGTTCTATGTGGCGATCATCCAGTTCTGCGTGCAGCCGCTCGCCGCACGGCTGGCCGAAGCCATTGGCGCGGCGCGCTTCCTCAAGCTGGCGGCGCTGCTGGCGGTGGCTTCGCCCTACCCGATGTTCCTGCTGGTCAGCCAGGGCCATGCGCTGGCGATCGTTCTCGGTATCGCCACCGCCGTGGTTTGCATGTCCAGCTTCTACTCGGTGATCGCCGGCTATGTCAGCGATGTGTTCGACACCCGCGTGCGCTACTCGGCGATTTCCATCGCCTACCAGGTCTGCGGCGCCATCGCCGGTGGCCTGACCCCACTGGTCGGCACCTGGCTGGCGCACCGCTTCGAGGGCCAGTGGTTGCCGCTGGCGTTGTTCTATTCCCTGCTGGCCGGCCTCTCGCTGCTGTGCATCGTCGGCCTCGACCGCCGTCTGCGGGTGCGCGCCGCGCCGGCCACCGTGTGATTTCCAGGAGACTGCAATGCTGAAGATCGATGGCGCTCGCCTGTGGGCGAGCCTGATGGACATGGCTGGGGTCGGTGCCACCGCACGTGGCGGCTCGCGCCGGCTGGCGCTCAGCGAAGAGGATCGCGCCGGCCGCCAGCTGTTCGAGCGCTGGTGCCGTGAAGCCGGCCTGAGCCTGCGTCGTGACCCGGTGGGCAACCTGTTCGCCCGTCGTGCCGGGGCAGACGACAGTCTTGACCCGGTGGTCATGGGCAGTCACCTCGACACCCAGCCCGAGGGCGGCCGCTTCGACGGCGTATACGGGGTGCTCGCCGGGTTGGAAGTGCTGCGTAGCCTGAATGACCAAGGCATCCGTACCCGCCGCCCATTGGAAGTGGCGGTCTGGACCAACGAGGAAGGCGCTCGCTTCACGCCGGCCATGCTCGGCTCGGCCACCTTCACTGGCGCTATGCCGCTGGATGCCGCGCTGGCCTCTCGGGATGCCGAGGGCGTGAGCGTCGGCGAAGCGCTGCAGACGCTTGGCTGGCAGGGGGACCTGCCGTTGGGACGGCGTCTGGATTCCTATTTCGAGGCGCACATTGAGCAGGGGCCGATCCTGGAGGACAACGGCATCGATGTCGGGGTTGTCACCGGCGGCCAGTCGATTCGCTGGCTGGACGTACGCGTCAGCGGCCAGGCCGCCCACGCCGGTACCACGCCGATGCCGCTGCGCAACGACGCGTTGTTCGGCGCTGCCGAGATGATCCAGGCCCTCGAAGCGTTGGCCCAGCGCTTTGCGCCCCACGGGCTGGTGACCGTCGGCCAGCTGGAAATTGCCAAGTCCTCGCGCAACACCATCGCCGGCCTGCTGGACTTCACCATCGACCTGCGCCACCACCGTGACGACGTGATCGCCGCGATGGAGCAGGAGGCTCGCGCGCTGCTCGAAGCAATCGCCGCACGCCGCGAGCTGACGCTGCAGATCGGTGTGCACTGGATCAGCCCGGCCACGCCCTTCGACGCCGATTGTGTCGGCCACGTGCGCGAGGCCGTGCAGAGCCTGGGTTATTCGCACCAGGACATCGTCAGTGGCGCCGGCCACGACGCCATCCACCTGGCGCGCATGTGCCCGACCGCCATGGTGTTCATTCCCTGCGTCGGCGGCCTGAGCCACAACGAGGCCGAGGACGTGATCCCCGAACAGGCGACCCAGGGCGCCGACGTGCTGCTCAACGCCGTGCTGGCCCGCGCCGGCCGTGACGACTGACAGGAGATAGCCATGCTGACTTTCTTCCATCCAGATCAACTGCTGCACCTGCCGCGCAGCTATTTTTCCCGCGGCCAGATGCGTACCCCCCAAGAGGTCCCGCAGCGTGCCGAATGCCTATTGAAAGCCGTGGGGGAACTGGGCTTCCCGATCGTGGCGCCAGCTGACTTCGGTCGCGAGCCGTTGCTGGGGGCACACAGCGCGGCATACCTGGACTTCCTCGAACACGCCTATGCGCGCTGGCACGAGGTACCGGAGGACTGGGGCGACGAGGTGATGTCCAACGTGTTCATTCGCGAGGGTAATCCGCTGCGTGGAATTCTCGCCCAGGCTGCGCGTTATCTCGCTGATGGCAGCTGTCCGGTGGGCGAGCATACCTGGCGGGCGGCGTACTGGTCGGCGCAAAGCGCCGTGGCGGCGGCGAGAGTTGTACGCGATGGTGCTCCGTCCGCCTATGCGCTATGCCGCCCGCCGGGTCACCACGCGCGGGAAGAAGCAGCCGGTGGCTTCTGTTACCTGAACAACGCCGCTATTGCTGCCGCCGAGTTGCGTGCGCGTTTCGACAAGGTCGCCATCCTCGACACCGACATGCACCACGGTCAGGGCATCCAGGAAATCTTCTACGGCCGCGATGACGTGCTCTATGTCTCGGTGCATGGCGACCCGACCAACTTCTACCCGGTGGTCGCCGGTTTCGACGACGAGCGGGGGGAGGGGCAGGGCGCAGGCTTCAATGTCAACCTGCCGATGGCTCACGGTGCCAGCGAGGAGGAGTTCTTCGCGCAGGTGAAAACAGCGCAGCAGGCGGTCCGTAAGTTCGGTGCGCAGGCGCTGGTGCTGTCACTGGGCTTCGACATCTACAAGGACGATCCGCAATCGAAAGTGGCGGTGACTACCGAAGGCTTCGCCCGGCTGGGGCGCGAGGTCGCGGCGCTGGGCATGCCGACGGTCATCGTGCAGGAGGGCGGTTATCACCTGCAGACGCTTCAGGCCAATGCGCAGGCGTTCTTCGGTGGGATGATGGACTGATCGGCCAAAAAACAGCCAACGCAAGGCGGGAGGCAGGACTTTTAAAACTAGCGCTGTCCGGAGCCCCCGCCAAGGTATTTTGTCGTGTGGCGAAAAAAACTGTTCTGAGAAAGAAAAAGACTTTTTATCGTCATGTTTTTTCCTGTATTTCTGGAGTCGTAGACCGCCGAACCCTGCAGACAGGTGGCGGCCCCGGCCCGTCCCCTTGTATGCAGTGCTCTCGTGCCCCGGTAGCGAGAGCAGGCGGCTCACCGCGCGGCGGAGCGCTGTAGTGGCATTCCGTCGTAACGCCCCCAGAAGAGGTGAACCGCGTATGGATGACCATGGACGCTCCAGCCCGACCCAGCCCACCCTGTACGTCCTCGATACCAATGTTCTGATCCACGATCCAAACGCCTTGCTGAACTTCCAGGAGCACCATGTCGCCATCCCGATGACGGTGCTGGAGGAACTGGACAAGCTCAAGACCGGTAAGCACACCGTGGCTGCGGAATGCCGCCAGGCGATCCGCCTCATCGATTCGGTGCTGGGCGAGGCGACGCCCGAGCAGGTGGAGGATGGCGTCCCCATCCAGCGCGGCAAGAGCGGTCCCTGCGGGAGCCTGTCGATCCTCATGAGCAAGCGGGCCGAGCCGATCACCTGGCTGCCCGAGCACCTCAACGACAACAAGATCATCAACCAGCTGGTGGAGCTGAAGAGTCGCCACAGCAGCAAGCGCGTGGTGCTGGTCACCAAAGACATCAACATGCGCCTGAAGGCGCGCGCCTGTGGGGTGTTCGCCGAGGACTATCACACCGACCAGCTGGTCGATGACGTCGCAATGCTGTCGCGTGGCTATCATTCGCTGTCCGGTTCGTTCTGGGACCGCGTGAGCAAGGTCGAGACCCGTCAGGACCACGGGCGCACCTGGCATCGCGTGCAACTCACCGACAACCTGCCGGCGGTGCACATCAACGAGTTCATCGTCGACGAGCAGGGCTTCGTCGGCTGGATCAAGGGCATCCAGCAGGATGAGCTGCTGATCCTCGACCTGCACCAGGAGCCGCTGCTGCACCAGGAAGCCTGGGGCCTGCGCCCGCGTGACATCTACCAGGCGCTGGCCCTCTATGCGCTGCTCGACCCGGACATCCACCTGGTCAACCTGTCCGGCGCCGCGGGCTCGGGCAAGACCATCCTGGCCCTGGCCGCCGCCATCGAGCAGACCATGGTCAGCAAGCGCTACCGTCGCATCATCGCCACCCGCAGCGTGCAGGGGCTGGACGAGGACATCGGCTTCCTGCCGGGCACCGAGGCAGAGAAGATGGAACCCTGGCTCGGCGCCATCACCGACAACCTGGAGGCGCTGCATTCGGACGACGAGTGCACCCATGGCAGCGTCGACTACATCCTCAGCAAGGTACCGCTGCAGTTCAAGTCGCTGAACTACATCCGCGGCCGCAGCTTCCAGCAGAGCCTGATCCTCATCGACGAGTGCCAGAACCTCACCCCGCACCAGATGAAGACCATCATCACCCGCGCCGGCAACGGCTCGAAGGTGGTCTGCCTGGGCAACCTGGCGCAGATCGATACGCCCTACCTGTCGGCGACCAGCTCGGGCCTGACCTACCTGACCGAACGCTTCAAGGACTTCCCCCACGGCGTGCACGTGACCCTGCAAGGGGTGCCGCGCTCGGTGCTGGCGGAGTTTGCCGAGGCGCATCTGTAACTCACCAAGGCCCGCCAATCGGCGGGCCTTTTCTTTTCAGGCCGGGGTGTTCGCGAGCAAGGACTGGGCGTCTCCTTCGTCCCGTGCGCGCAGTAACAACCGGTACGGCTCTTCGTAGGAGCGAGCTTGCTCGCGAAGCCGTCCGGCGCCATTGCCTAGCCTGTTCATACCTCTTTTTGTATACAATCCTCTCCCCAACGCGCCGCCCGTCGTACTGCCGTCGACGCGCCCCGGGGTTACACTGTTCCTTTGATCGTCCGCATTCTCCGGAGAGTTCCCGCCCGTGCTGACCCATCTCGATTCCCAAGGCCGCGCCAACATGGTCGACGTCACCGAAAAAGCCGTGACGTCCCGTGAAGCCGTGGCCGAAGCCCGGGTGCGCATGCTCCCGGCGACCCTGCAACTGATCCAGGACGGCGGCCACCCCAAGGGCGACGTGTTCGCCGTGGCGCGCATCGCCGGCATCCAGGCGGCGAAGAAGACCCATGAACTGATCCCGCTGTGCCACCCGCTGCTGCTCACCAGCGTCAAGGTCGAGCTCGCCGCCGAAGGCGAGGACACCGTGCACATCGTCGCCCGCTGCAAGCTGGCCGGGCAGACCGGCGTGGAGATGGAAGCGCTGACCGCTGCCAGCGTCGCCGCGCTGACCATCTATGACATGTGCAAGGCCGTGGACCGTGGCATGACCATCGAAAGCGTGCGCCTGCTGGAAAAGCTCGGCGGCAAGAGTGGCCATTACTTGGCGACAGATAGCGTGGCAGGAGACACCCCATGATCCGCGTGCAGTACTTCGCCCGCTACCGCGAAGCCCTGGGCCTCGACGGCGAGCAGCTGAACTGGAGCCAGTCCCTGGCCAGCCTCGACGACCTGCGGCGCCTGCTGCTGGAGCGCGGCGGTTCCTGGAGCGTGCTCGGCGAACAGAACCTGATGTGCGCGCGTAACCAGGAGCTGTGCTCCCTGGACGAACCCCTCGCCGATGGCGACGAGGTGGCCTTCTTCCCCACCGTTACCGGAGGCTGAGAGCATGGCGATCCGCGTGCAGCCGGCGGCGTTCGATCCGGGCGCCGAACTCAATGCGATGCATGCCGCCAACGTCGGCGTCGGTGCGGTGGTCGGCTTTGTCGGCTACGTGCGTGATTTCAACGACGGCCGCGAAGTCGGCGGGATGTTCCTTGAACACTACGCCGGCATGACCGAGAAGGCGCTGGAGAAGATCGCCGTGGAGGCCAACCAGCGCTGGCCGCTGCTGCGCCTGGAAATCCTCCACCGTATCGGCCGCCTGGAGCCGGGCGAACCCATCGTTTTCGTCGGCGCCGCCAGCGCCCACCGCCAGGCGGCATTCGACGCCTGCAACTTCGTCATGGACTACCTCAAGACCCGTGCGCCGTTCTGGAAGAAGGAAGACACCAGCGAAGGCCCGCGCTGGGTCGAGGGCCGCTGTAGCGACCAGGCTGCCGCCGAGCGCTGGAAAGGCTGAGTCCATTCGTCGCGCCTGCGCCCTGAAGAGGGCGTGAGCGCGGGGCTTGTCTATGCTCAGGGGCGATGCCAGGGAGGTGTCGTTGCTCTACGCCAAGGAAGCGTTCCGCGCCACGTTGTACATCTCCTGGCTCCAGCGCCGTGCCGGTGAATGCCGCCACGGCGGAATCGCTCGCCAAGGAGATTCCCCATGTACAAGCCCCATTTCGCGCTCAAGGCGCTCACCGCCGCCCTGCTGGTCGGCGGCCTCTGCCAGAGCGCGCTGGCCTGCACCACCATCATTGCCGGGCGCAAGGCCACCGCCGACGGCTCCGTGCTGGTCGCGCGCCTGGAGGACTACACCTACAACAACCACGCCAAGCGCTTCGTCGTGGTGCCGCCGCAACAGTACAAGGACGGCGACACGCTGAGTTTCGACAACGGCGTCAGCGTACCCGCGCCCAAGTCCGGGATGCGCTACACCGCCATGCGCGACTGGAACGGCGACCAGCGCGGCGCCCTCGGCCCCTGGAGCGAGTTCGGCGCCAACGAAGCCGGCGTGATTCTATCGGCCACCAACAGCACCGAGCCCAACGAGAAGGCGGCCAAGGCAGACCCTCTGGTGGCTGACGAGGGTGGGGTGATCGAGGCCATCCTGCCGGACCTGATCCTGCCCCAGGCGAAGACGGCCCGCGAAGGCGTGGAGCTGCTGGGCAAGTACGTCGAGACCCTGGGTGCCGGGGAAACCAACGGCATCCAGATCGCCGACGACAAGGAGGCCTGGCTGTTCGAGATCGGTTCCGGGCACCACTGGATTGCCGTGCGCGTGCCGGACGACGGCTACGTGGTGATGGCGAACGGCATGCGCGTGCACGACGCCGACCTCAACGACAAGGCCAATGTCCAGAGCAGCGCCGGCATCGCCGAGTTCGCCGAGAAGCACCAGTTACTGGAGAAAGTCGACCCGGCGAAATTCAACTTCGCCAAGGCCTTCGGCATCGTTGGCGACGCCTACAACGTCGACCGCGAATGGCTGGTGCAGAACAAGCTGGAGCCCGGCCGCAAGCAGGATATCCGTCAGCAGCAGTATCCCTTCTATACCAAGCCCGAGAAGCCCATCAGCGTCGAGCAGGTGGCTGCCATCCTGCGCATCGACAGCTACGCCGGTACGCCGCTGGACGGCAAGAAACCGGCCGGCGACCAGAAGCAGCGGCCGATTGCCATGGAGCGCAACGTCGAGGCACACATCCTGCAGGTTCGCCCGCAGATGCCCAAGGGCTTGCAGGTGCTGTCCTGGCAATCGCTGGGCAACGTGCGTGATGGCCTGCTGCTGCCGTACTACCTGGAGAGCCTGCGCGGCACGCCGCGGGTGTTCCAGCAGGGCAGCGACGACTTCGACGAGCACTCCGCCTGGTGGACCTTCCGTAGCCTGACTTCGCTCGCCCACGCCAACGACAAGCAGTACATGCCCTTGCTGCACGGCTGGCGCGACCGTCTGGAAGGCAGTCTGCGTGCCGCGCAGCCGGCCCAGGACGAGATGCTCAAGGCCCTCGCGCAGAAGGACGGCGAAGTGGCCCGCGCCGCCGCCGAACGCTTCAGCAACGGCACCGCGCTCTGGGCCCTGGACCAGGCGGGCGTGCTGCGCGCCAACATCCTCACCGACCTGACCAAATCCACCGAGCAGAACTACAGCCCCGAGGAGCTGGAGAAGATCAAGCATCTGTAGGGCTCTGACGGACGGTACTGCCCCGCACGCGCCGGGTCAGTACCTCCTAGGAGGAATGGGCGGTATCCGCGAACGGGCGCAGGCTGGCGCCAGCCCTTTTTCGCTCTTATTCGCCCTTCTTTGGAAAGCCCCTCCATGAGCCATCTCAGCACCCAGGAATTCCAGGCGCTGGAGATCGCTGTCCTCACCGTCAGCGATACCCGCAGCCTGCACAACGACACCTCCGGCCAGGCCCTGGTCACCTCCCTGCAGCGCGCCGGCCACGCCCTCGCCGAACGCCGGCTGGTCATCGACGACATCTACCAGATTCGCGCCGTGGTCTCGGCGTGGATCGCCGACCCCAAGGTCCAGGTCGGCCTGATCACCGGCGGTACCGGCTTCACCCTGCGCGACAACACTCCGCAAGCGGTCGCTCCGTTGCTGGAGCGCACCGTGGACGGCTTCGGTGAACTCTTCCGGCAGATTTCCCGCGAGGAAATCGGTACCTCCACCCTCCAGTCCCGCGCCATCGCCGGCATCAGCAACGGCACGCTGATCTGCTGCCTGCCCGGCTCCACCGGCGCCTGCCTGACCGCCTGGGAAAAGATCCTGGTGCACCAGCTGGACAGCCGCACCAAGCCCTGCAACTTCGTTCCCCATCTCAAACGCCTGCCCGAGCGCCCTGTGCTGGCCTGCGGTACCCGGTCATGAGCGGCTGCGGCTGCTCCGGCGCCAGCCTGCGCCCGGTGGACGAAGCCATTGCGGCACTGATGGAGTTCGTCCCCGTGGCGCCGCCGATCGTGCGCGTCGACCTGGATCACGCCCTGGGCCGCGTACTGGCCGAGGACATTCATGCGCCCATCGACCTGCCGCTGTGGGACAACAGCGCGATGGACGGCTACGCCCTACGCAGCGCCGATCTGGGCCTCGCCGGCGCGCGGCTGAAGATCGCCGGCACCATCGCCGCCGGTGATGCCGCGCAGGCCGAGCTGCAACCCGGCCAGGCCATGCGCATCTTCACCGGCGCGCCGCTGCCGCCGGGCGCGGACAGCGTGGTCGCCCAGGAGGACTGCGAGGTCGATGGCGACTGGCTGCAGGTCCCCGTGGCCGAGCACGGCAGCCACGTGCGCCGCCGCGGTGAAGAGCTCCGCAACGGCGATGCCTTGCTGAGCACCGGGAAGAAACTGCGTGCCCAGGACCTCGGCCTGCTGGCCAGCGTCGGGCTGGATCGCGTCAGCGTGTACCGTCCGCTGCGCGTCTGCCTGTTGAGCAGCGGCGATGAGTTGCGCGAGCCGGGCGAACTGCTGGCGCCGGGGCAGATCTACAACGCCAACCGCTTCAGCATCGGCGCGCTGCTGCGTGGCTGGGGCATGGAGGTGCATGACTACGGCGTGCTCGCCGACACCCTGGCGGCCAGCCGCGATGCCCTGAGCCTGGCCGCCTCCGAGTGGGACGTGCTGATCACCAGCGGCGGCGTTTCCGTGGGCGACCGCGATTATCTCAAGCAGGCGATCCGCGAACTGGGCGAGCTGCACCTGTGGAAGCTGAAGATGCAGCCGGGCAAGCCGCTGGCCTTCGGCAGCATCGCCGGCAAACCGTGGATCGGCCTGCCGGGCAACCCGGCCGCAGCGCTGGTCACCGCGCTGGTGATGGCCCGTCCCTTCCTCTGGCGTGCCCAGGGGCGCAGCGACGTGCAGACGCTGCCGGTGACGTTGCCGGCTGGCTTCGACTGGCCCACGCCCAATTCACGCCGCCAGTACCTGCGTGCGCGTCTGGAGCTGGGTGATGCCGGCGTGGCGCGCATCTGCCTGCACCCGCAGCAGGGCTCGGCCATGCTGCGCGCGGCGAGCTGGGCCGATGGCCTGGCGGTGGTGGAGGCCGGGCGCACCTTGCGCGCCGGCGAGCCGCTGCCCTTCCTGTCTTTCAGCGAACTTGGCGCCTGACGCCGTTCCCTGCCGCCGGCGGGGCCGGCGGCCTTCGAAGTGTCCGGGGGAAGCATGCAACTGGTCTGCCCGGCGGGAAGTCTGCCCGCCCTGAAATCGGCCCTGCGCGAAGGCGCCGACGCCATCTACGTCGGCTTTCGCGACGACACCAACGCCCGGCACTTCGCTGGCCTCAACCTCGATGACCGCCAGCTGCGCCAGGGCGTGGAACTTATCCACGGCGCCGGCAAGCAGATGTACGTGGCGGTCAACACCTACCCCGGCGCCGCCGGTTGGGCGCGCTGGCAGCGCGCGGTGGACCAGGCCGCCGACCTGGGCGTGGACGCACTGATCGCCGCCGACTGCGCGGTGCTCGGCTACGCCGCCAAACGCCACCCGAACCTCTCGCTTCACCTCTCGGTGCAGGGCTCGGCCACCAATGTCGCGGCGCTGGCCTTCTACCACGAGCGCTACGGCATCCGCCGCGCCGTGCTGCCGCGCGTGCTGTCGCTGGCGCAGGTGCGCCAGGTGGCGGCGAACAGCCCGGTGCCCATCGAAGTCTTCGCCTTCGGCAGCCTGTGCATCATGGCCGAAGGGCGCTGCCATCTGTCGTCCTATGTCACTGGCGAGTCGCCGAATCTCTGCGGCGTCTGCTCGCCGGCCAAGGCGGTGCGTTGGAGCGAGGAGCCCGAAGGGCTGACCTCGCGGCTCAACGACGTGCTGATCGACCGCTATGCACCAGACGAACCGGCGGGCTACCCGACCCTGTGCAAGGGCCGCTTCGTGGTCAACGGCGAGCGCTTCCATGCCCTGGAGGAGCCCACCAGCCTCAACACCATCGACCTGATTCCGCAATTGGCGGAAATCGGCGTGGCGGCCGTGAAGATCGAGGGCCGCCAGCGCAGCCCGGCCTATGTCGAGCAGGTCACCCGCGTCTGGCGCCAGGCGCTGGATTCCTGGAAGCGCGCGCCTGAGAGTTACCGCACGCTGACCCAGTGGCAGGAAGCCCTGGACAAGCTTTCCGAAGGCCACCAGACCACCCTGGGCGCCTACCATCGTTCCTGGCAGTGAGGGCGTCGTGATGAAACTGAGCTTAGGCCCGGTGCTGTTCTACTGGGACCGCCGGACACTCCTGGATTTTTATGCGCAGATGGCCGAACAGCCGCTGGACGTGATCACCCTCGGCGAGACCGTCTGCTCCAAGCGCCGTGCACTGTCGCTGGATGACTGGCTCGGCCTTGGCCGTGAGCTGCAGCAGCAGGGCAGGGCGCAGATTCTCATCTCGGGATTGGCGCTGATCGAGGCGGCCTCGGAGCTCTCCGCGCTGCGCCGGCTGTGCGGGAACGGCGAGTTGCAGGTCGAGGCCAACGACATGGGCGCAGTGCAGATTCTCTCCGGCCTCGGCGTCGAGTTCGTCGGCGGCCCTGCGCTCAACGTCTACAACGGCCACACGCTGGCGGAACTGCATGCTGCCGGATTGCGCCGCTGGGTGCCGCCGGTGGAGTGCTCCGGCGAGCAGATCCACGCGGTAATCGAGCAGGCCCGCGAGCTGGGTATCAGCGAGGTGGAGACCGAGGTGTTCGCCTACGGCCACTTGCCGCTCGCCTACTCGGCGCGCTGCTTCACCGCTCGCGCGGAAAACCGTCCCAAGGACGACTGCCAGTTCTGCTGCATGAACTACCCGGAGGGCATGTCGATGCTCAGCCAGGAGGGTTTCCCGCTGTTCACTCTCAACGGCATCCAGACGATGTCCGGCGAGGCCAGCAACCTGTTGGCGGACTACGCCTCGCTGCGTGATTGCGGCGCCGATTGGTTGCGCCTGAGCCCGCGTGCGGAAGGCATGGTGGACGTCGTGCAGGCCTTCGACCGCGTGCGCAATGGCGCCACGCCGCCGCTGGCGGTGGACGGTTGCAACGGATACTGGCATGGCCGAGCGGGCATGCTGCGCAGTGATGAGGTGAACCTGTGCTGACTCTGGAAACCGGCGCCCTGCGCGCCGCCGATCGACTCCTGCCGCTGGCCGCGCGCGTCCCCTCTGGATTGCAGCGCGCGGTGCTGCAGCGCGCCGCCAACCGGCTGTTCGCCGATGCGCTGGCCGAAGGTGCTTTCGACATACTCGACGGCCACTGGCTGCGCCTGGAGGTAAGCGACCTCGGATTGGCCTGGAGCTTCACCCACGATCGCAACGGCCTGCGCTTCGCCGACGCCTGCTCGCCGAGCGTGACCATCCGCGGAAGCTGGCGCGACTTCCTGCTATTGGCGGGGCGACAGGAGGACCCTGACACGCTGTTCTTCCGCCGGCGCCTGGTGATCGAGGGTGATACCGAACTGGGGCTGGCCGTGAAGAACCTGATCGACAGTCTCGACCCGGACAGCCTGCCGGCCTGGCTGTGGAGCGCCATGCACCGCGCCAGCCGGGTGGTGCAGGAAAACGCCTGAGTTTCAGGCCGGGGTGCGCACGAGGAACTGCAGTTCCTCGTAGAGCATCTCGAAATCCTGCACCGGCGCGTCCTGGCCGTAGCGTTTCTTCAGGCCATATTCGGTCAGGGTGATCTCATGCCTGGCCTTCACTCCGTGGCGTGCCAGGCAGTTCTGCACGCAGTGCAGGTGGCAGCCGTCGAGGGCAATGATCCGTCGGCCGGAGCAGGCTTTCTTCACCAGTGCCGGCACATCACCGCCGACTCCCGCGATGCAGGACATCTCCGCCAGTCCGTCACGGTCCAGGCGCAGGGCGAGGTCATTGGCCAACTGCGCGAGGTTGGAGCAGCCGGAGCAGGAATAGACGAGGGGCAGGTGCGGCGAGGGCGGCATGGGGACCTCCTGGGTGAGTTCCGCAGTGTCCTGCCGCCTTGGGCTGGCGCGACATGATCTGAATCAAGTCGGCGAGCGGACTACTACCAGTGAGGTAGAGGCTTCCTTGTAGGACCGAGGGGGACGCCCAGTCCTTGCTCGCGAACCAGCCCCGCAGCGGAGTCTGTTCGCGAGCAAGCTCGCTCCTACAGGTTGGGGCAGATCGGGTGGGGGACGGTCAGACCAGGTGGTTCTCCACCGCCCACACCGCCGCTTCGACGCGCGAACGCATCCCCAGCTTGTGCAGCACGCGCTTCACGTGGACCTTCACCGTGCCTTCGGTGATGTCGAGTTTGCGCGCGATCATCTTGTTGCTGTAGCCGTGGGCGAGCTGGCGCAGAATCTGCCGTTCGCGGTCGGTGAGCTCCTCGATGCCCTTGGGGCGGTCGTCGCCGCGCAGCGCCTGGGCCAGCACCTGGGTCAGTTGGGGGCTGATGGTGAGCTGGCCGGTGGCGGCCTGGCGGATGTGTTCGAGCAGGCGCTCGGGTTCCATGTCCTTGAGCAGATAGCCGTCGGCGCCGGCACGCAGGACGTTGATCACGTCGTTGCGATCATCGGAGACGGTGAACACCACGATGCGTGCGTCCACGCCCTGTTCGCGCATGGCGCGCAGGGTGTCGAGGCCGGTCATGCCCTTCATGTTGAGGTCGAGCAGGATCATGTCCGGTTCCAGCTCCGCAGCCAGGCGCAGCGCTTCCTCGCCGCTGCCGGCTTCACCCACGACCTGCAGGTCGTCCTCGAACTCCAGCAGCTGAACCACGCCCTTGCGCATCATCGGGTGGTCGTCGACGAGCAGGATGCGCGCGCGGTCGTCGGTGGGGGTGGCCGTCATGGGTGGGTCTCCGGGGACTGCGACAGGGGTTTGTGGGTGAAGCGCACGCTGACGCGGGTGCCCTGCGGCATGCGTGGGGCGATGCTGAAGTTCGCCTCTAGGGTCTGGCTGCGCTCCCGCATGATGCTAAGCCCATAGTGCCCATTGCGGCTCTGCGCTGGGTCAAAGCCGACGCCGTCGTCGTCGATGGTGATGCACACCTGGTCGTCGGCATCCTCGGCAAGGCTGACCTTCGCGTGGCTGGCGCGGGCATGGCGCACCACGTTGGACAGCGCCTCGCGGACGATCTGCAGGATGTGGATTTCCTCGTTGGGGTTGAGCGGGATGTGCGCCATGCGGTTGTCCAGCTCGATGGCCAGGTCGCCACGCTCGCCGAACTCCTCCACCGTCTTCACCAGCGCCGCCTCCAGGCTGGATTGCTCCAGACTCAGGCGGAAGGTGGTAAGCAGTTCGCGCAACTGGCGGTAGGCGCTGTTGAGTCCTTCGCGCAGCTCGTCGAGGGTTTCGTCGATCTTTTCCGCGGGCGCTTCGCGCTTGAGCAGGGTGGCCAGGCGGCTGACCTGGATCTTCAGGTAGGACAGCGATTGCGCCAGTGAGTCGTGCAGTTCGCGGGCGATGGTGCCGCGCTCGGCGAACAGCGCCAGGCGGTTCTCCTGCTCCTGTTGCAGGGACAGGGCGAAGGTGCGCGCGATGTTGTCGCAGAAGCCTTCTACGAACTGCCGCTGCCAGTCTTCCAGACGGCCGCTGGCAGTCTCGATGAACAGCTCGCCGAAGCGGTGCTCGCCAATGGACAGCGGCTGCATCAGCAACGGGTTGAGCCCCTTGGTCGGTTCGCTGCAGTGCTCGGCCTGGGCACGGCAGTCGCCGCAGTTGCCCTGCAGGCAGAAGCCGCCGGTGATGCCGTCGGTGGTCAGCGAGGTGTAGGCGCGTTCGACGCCGTCCTTGTTCAGGCACAAGGTCACCTTGCCGGCTTGCAGCACGCGTTCGAGCTGGTTCAGCAGCGGTTGCAGGGTACGTTCGTCGTAGGGGTCCTGGCCCAGGCGGCGGGCGCTGGCGTAGAGCAGTTCCAGGCGCTGGTGGCTGTTGGAGAGGTCGCGGGTCTTGTCTTCCACCCGCGCTTCCAGCTCGCGGTAGATGGCCTGCAGTTCCGTCGCCATCTGGTTGAAGCGTTCGCCCAGCTGACTCAGCTCATCCTCGCCGCTGCTGCTGACCCGCGCGCTGAGGTCGCCCTGGCCGAGCCGGCGGGCGGTGCTGGTGAGGTCGCGCAAGGGGCCGACCACGTGGTAGCTCAGGTCGTAGAGGCTGATGAAGACCACCAGCAGGCTGAGGAACAGGCACAGGCCCTGCACCGTGCTGAGCATCTGCGAGCGCTGCTCGGCGTTGCTCTGCAGCGTGCCGACGAAGGCATCGATATGGCTGACGAAGGTGTCCAGCGTCTCTAGCGCCGGGGCCTGGGCCAGGTCGAGCTTGCTCAGCTCCTGGCGCAGTTGTTCGTGTTGCCGGCGGATTGGCGCGTCGGCATCGGCGCGGCGCAGCAGGCGGTTGATCTCCTCGCTGTCCATGCGCGCGCGCAGGGTGGATTGCAGGGCCTGGCGGTTGATCGGCGATGGGTCCAGCGCCAGGCGGTAGGTGAGCATGCGCAGGGAACCGGCCTGGTTGATCACCGCCGCGTCCTGGTGCGAATAGTCGGCGAACAGCAGGGCGCTGAACATGCCGGCCAGCGCCAGCGACACCAGCAGGGTGAGGTAGCAGCCGAAGCGCACGACGATGGATTTGCGCAGGGAAGGGCGCCCGGCGGGGGGACTACCCACAAAGAATCGGTCGCTGGCGGAGGGTTCGGTCGAGTGCACCGTATTCATTAAAAATGCCTTTAAAAACAATAAATTAAGCATTCGTTTCGGTGATACCCACTAGGAGGTAGCGGCGCGCATCTGCTCATGAATCGCCCTTTGGCTCATTGATGACGATCAAGAGAAGGCGACTAGTCCTTACCTAACGTGCGGGCAAAGGCTGTCAGGAAGTGAGCTTAGCCATGCTGTCCCATCGTCAGAAACAGTACTCCGTGCTCGGCATGAGCACACTGGCGTTCGCCGTGAACTTCGCGGTCTGGACGATGTTTTCGATCATCGGTATTCGCATCAAGGAGGAGCTGGGGCTGTCAGAAGCCCAGTTCGGCCTGATGGTGGCGTTGCCGATCCTTACCGGTTCGCTGGTGCGCCTGCCGCTGGGGTTGATCACCGACCGCTTCGGCGGGCGCATCGTGTTCTTCATCCACATGCTGCTGGTGGCCATCCCGATCTACGGCCTGGCCTTCGCCACGCTCTACTGGCACTACCTGGTGCTCGGTCTGTTCGTCGGTCTGGCCGGCGGCTCCTTCGCGGTAGGCATCGCCTACACCTCCTCGTGGTTCGAGAAGGAACGCCAGGGCACCGCCATGGGCATCTTCGGCGCCGGCAATGCGGGCGCGGCGATCACCAACCTGGTGGCGCCGATGATCGTGGTCGCCGTCGGCTGGCGCATGGTCCCGCAGATCTACTCGGTGGCCATGCTGGTGACCGCGCTGCTGTTCTGGTTCTGCACCTGGACGGACCCGGCCCACACCAAGGGCGGCGACGCCGACCCGAGCCGTCCGCGGCCGACCCTGGCCAAGCAGCTGGCGCCGCTGGGCGAGCTGCGCGTGTGGCGCTTCGGCCTGTACTACTTCTTCGTCTTCGGCGGCTTCGTCGCCCTGGCCCTGTGGCTGCCCAAGTACTACATCGCCGAGTACGGCCTGGACCTGCGCACCGCGTCCTTCATCACCATGCTGTTCACCCTGCCGTCGGGCCTGATCCGTGCCCTGGGCGGCTGGTTCAGCGACCACTACGGCGCCCGTGCGGTGAACTGGGGCGTGTTCTGGATCTGCCTGGTCTGCCTCTTCTTCCTGTCCTATCCGCCGACCACCATGACCATCCACGGCATCAAGGGTGACGTCAGCCTCGGCATCGGCCTGAACGTCTGGCTGTTCACCTTCCTGGTGTTCGTCGTCGGCATCGCCCAGGGCTTCGGCAAGGCCAGCGTGTACCGGATCATCCACGACTACTACCCGCAGAACATGGGCACCGTCGGCGGCATGGTCGGGGTCATCGGCGGCCTCGGCGGCTTCTGCCTGCCCATCCTGTTCGGCTACGCCGCCGACCGCATCGGCGTGCGCTCCTCCTGCTTCATGTTGCTGTTCGGCCTGACCGTGATCTGCATGGTCTGGATGCACTACGCGATCAAGCAGCAACAGCGTCGCGACGGCCAGGCCCCGGCGGCCGATGTCGACGCCACCCCCATTCCTTCTTCGTCAATCCCGAGGTAGTGCCGTCATGGGCATGATCAACACCCAACTCAAAGCCGCCAGCGGTCCGCTGCTGATCGACTGGCGCCCCGAGGACTCCGAGTTCTGGGCGCAGAGCGGCAAGCGTATCGCCGCACGCAACCTGTGGATCTCGATTCCCGCGCTGCTGCTGGCCTTTGCCGTGTGGATGATCTGGAGCACCGTCACCGTGCGCCTGAACGCCGCCGGTTTCAGCTTCAGCAACGACCAGCTGTTCCTGCTTGCCGCGCTGCCGTCGATTTCCGGCGCCACCCTGCGGGTGTTCTATTCCTTCATGGTGCCGATGGTCGGTGGCCGTCGCTGGACTGCGCTGTCCACTGCCTCGCTGCTGATCCCTTGCATCTGGCTGGGCTTCGCGGTGCAGGAGCCGAGCACGCCTTACTGGGTGTTCGCCACCATCGCGCTGCTGTGCGGCTTCGGCGGCGGCAACTTCGCTTCCAGCATGTCCAACATCAGCTTCTTCTACCCGAAGAACCAGCAGGGCACCGCTCTGGGCCTGAACGCTGGCCTGGGCAACCTGGGCGTCTCGGTGATGCAGTTCGCCGTCCCGCTGGCCGTGGCCGGCGGTCTGTTCGGCGCCTTTGGCGGCGAGCCGCAGCAACTCAGTGACGGCGGTCGCCTGTTCCTGCAGAACGCCGGCTGGATCTGGGTGCCTTTCATCGCCGTGGTCTCCATCGCCGCCTGGTTCGGCATGAACGACATTGCCGATGCCAAGGCCTCGTTCCGTGAGCAGTCGGTGATCTTCAAGCGCAAGCACAACTGGCTGATGTGCTGGCTGTACGTGGCCACCTTCGGCTCGTTCATCGGCTTCTCCGCCGGCTTCGCCATGCTCAGCAAGACCCAGTTCCCGGACATCAACCCGCTGCAGTACGCCTTCCTCGGCCCGCTGGTGGGTGCCCTGAGCCGGCCGCTGGGCGGCTGGCTGGCGGACAAGTTCGGCGGCGCGCGCATCACCCTGTGGAACTACGCGGCAATGATCGCCGGCGTGTTCGCGGTGATCAGCTTCCTGCCCGGTGCGAGCGGCGCCGGCAGCTTCTTCGGCTTCCTCGGCTCCTTCATCGCACTGTTCTTCTTCGCCGGCATCGGCAACGGCAGCACCTTCCGCATGATCCCGGTGATCTTCCGCAATGAGTGGGCCGCGCGCCTGAAACAAGGCGGCTTCAGCGAGGCCCAGGCAACCAAGAACGCCAGCATGGAATCGGCCGCGGTGATCGGTTTCTCCGCCGCTATCGGCGCGTTCGGCGGCTTCTTCATTCCCAAGGCGTTCGGCACCTCGCTGGCCATGACCGGCAGCGCCGAGGGCGCCCTGTACCTGTTCGTCGCCTACTACCTGAGCTGCATCGTCGCCACCTGGTGGTGGTACGCGCGCAAGGGCGCGGAAAGCCCCTGTTGATCGATTGCCGTGGTGGGCGCCCCGTGCGCCCGCCGCAAGACCTGTTTCGCGAGCTTGATTAGCGTTTTAACGCCCGGCGCAGACCGGGTGAGGAGATACAGATGAGTTACCTGCTCGACCGCCTGCAATTCTTCAAGAAGAAGCAGGGCGAATTCGCCGATGGTCATGGCGAAGTCAGCAACGAGAGCCGTGCCTGGGAAAACAGTTACCGGCAGCGCTGGCAGCACGACAAGATCGTGCGTTCCACCCACGGGGTGAACTGCACCGGCTCGTGCTCCTGGAAGATCTACGTGAAGAACGGCCTGATCACTTGGGAAACCCAGCAGACCGATTACCCGCGGACCCGCCCGGACCTGCCCAACCACGAGCCGCGCGGCTGCCCCCGTGGCGCCAGCTACTCCTGGTACATCTACAGCGCCAACCGCCTGAAGTACCCCAAGGTGCGCAAGCCGCTGCTCAAGCTCTGGCGTGAAGCTCGCGCTGTTCACAACGACCCGGTGGACGCCTGGGCCAGCATCGTCGAAGACTCGGCCAAGGCGAAAAGCTACAAGAGCGAGCGCGGCCTGGGCGGCTTCGTGCGTTCGAGCTGGAACGAAGTCACCGAGATCATCGCCGCCGCCAACGTCTACACCGCCAAGACCTATGGCCCGGACCGCGTCATCGGCTTCTCGCCGATCCCGGCGATGTCCATGGTCAGCTACGCTGCCGGCGCCCGTTACCTGTCGCTGATCGGCGGCGTGTGCCTGTCCTTCTACGACTGGTACTGCGACCTGCCGCCTGCGTCCCCGCAGATCTGGGGCGAGCAGACCGACGTGCCGGAATCGGCCGACTGGTACAACTCCAGCTACATCATCGCCTGGGGCTCCAACGTCCCGCAGACCCGTACCCCCGACGCGCACTTCTTCACCGAGGTCCGCTACAAGGGCACCAAGACCGTGGCCGTCACCCCGGACTATTCCGAAGTGGCCAAGCTCACCGACCTCTGGCTCAACCCCAAGCAGGGCACCGACGCTGCGCTGGGCATGGCCTTCGGTCACGTCATCCTCAAGGAATTCCACCTCGACAAACCCAGCGCCTACTTCGTCGACTACTGCCGCCAGTACACCGACATGCCAATGCTGGTGCTGCTCGAACCGCACGAAGGCGGCGTGCTCAAGCCGACCCGCTACCTGCGCGCGGCGGACCTGGCGAACAACCTCGGCCAGGGCAACAACCCCGAGTGGAAGACCATCGGCCTGGACGAAATCTCCGGCGAGCTGGTTTCGCCCACTGGCGCCATCGGCTACCGCTGGGGCGAGTCCGGCAAGTGGAACATCGAGGAGAAGGAAGGCGGCGAGAAGCGTGACACCCGCCTGGCCCTGACCCTGATCGACGGCCCGGAAAAGGCCTGCGACGTGGCCTTCCCATACTTCGCCGGGCAAGAGCATCCGCACTTCAAGGGCGTGGACAACGACGAGGTGCTGGTGCGCCGCGTGCCGTTCCGCGAAGTGACTGGCGCCGACGGCCAGACCCTGCGCGTCGCCACCGTGTATGACCTGCAGATGGCCAACTACAGCGTCGATCGTGGCCTGGGCGGCGGCAACGTGGCCGCGTCCTACACCGACGCCGACGTGCCCTACACCCCGGCCTGGCAGGCGCGCATCACCGGTGTGCCGGCGGCGCGCGCCATCCAGGTGGCCCGTGAGTTCGCCGACAGCGCCGACAAGACCCACGGCAAGGCCATGGTCATCATCGGCGCGGCGATGAACCACTGGTACCACATGGACATGAACTACCGCGCGGTCATCAACATGCTGATGATGTGCGGTTGCATCGGCCAGAGCGGTGGCGGCTGGGCGCACTATGTGGGCCAGGAAAAACTCCGCCCGCAGACCGGCTGGGTCCCGCTGGCGTTCGGCACCGACTGGAGCCGTCCGCCACGGCAGATGAACGGCACCAGCTTCTTCTACCTGCACAGCTCGCAATGGCGCCACGAGAAGATCTCGATGCACGAGGTTCTTTCCCCGCTGGCCGATACCAAACAATTCCCTGAGCACGCGCTGGACTACAACATCCGCGCCGAGCGTATGGGCTGGTTGCCGTCCGCCCCGCAGCTCAACCGCAACCCGCTGCGCATCGCCGCCGACGCCGAGAAGGCCGGTATTCCGGTGCAGGACTACGTAGTGCGCGAGCTCAAGGCCGGCAACCTGCGCGTGGCCAGTGAGCAGCCGGACGATCCGCAGAACTTCCCGCGCAACATGTTCATCTGGCGCTCCAACCTGCTCGGCTCCTCGGGCAAGGGCCACGAGTACATGCTCAAGTACCTGCTGGGCGCTAAGAACGGCGTGATGAACGACGACCTCGGCAAGGCCGGCGGCCCGTGCCCGGGCGAAGTCGATTGGGTCGAGCAGGGCGCCGAAGGCAAGCTGGACCTGGTCACCACCCTGGACTTCCGCATGTCCTCCACCTGCATGTATTCGGACATCGTCCTGCCGACCGCGACCTGGTACGAGAAGGACGACCTCAACACCTCCGACATGCACCCCTTCATCCACCCGCTGTCCGCCGCTACCGATCCGGCGTGGGAAGCCAAGAGCGACTGGGAAATCTACAAGGCCATCGCCAGGAAGTTCTCCGAGGTTTCCGTCGGTCACCTGGGTGTGGAGAAGGACCTGGTCACCGTGCCGCTGCTGCACGACACCGCCAACGAACTCGCGCAGCCTTTCGGCGGCAGCGACTGGAAGAAGGGCGAGTGCGAACCGGTTCCCGGCCGCAGCATGCCGACCCTGCATGTGGTCGAGCGTGACTACCCGAACACCTACAAGAAATTCACCTCCCTCGGCCCGCTGCTGGACAAGCTCGGCAACGGCGGCAAGGGCATCGGCTGGAACACCGACAAGGAAATCAAGCTGCTCGGCGAGCTGAACCATCGGGTGACCGAACCGGGCATCAGCGAAGGCCGTCCGCGCATCGAGAGCGCCATCGACGCCGCCGAGGTGATCCTTGCCCTGGCACCGGAAACCAATGGCCAGGTGGCCGTGAAGGCCTGGGAAGCACTGTCGAAGTTCACTGGTCGCGACCACACCCACCTGGCGCTGCCCAAGGAAGAAGAGAAGATCCGCTTCCGCGACGTCCAGGCGCAGCCGCGCAAGATCATCTCCAGTCCCACCTGGTCGGGCCTCGAAGATGAGCACGTGAGCTACAACGCCGGCTACACCAACGTCCACGAAATGATCCCGTGGCGCACCCTCACCGGTCGCCAGCAGTTCTACCAGGATCACCCGTGGATGCAGGCCTTCGGCGAGGGTTTCGTCAGCTACCGGCCGCCGGTCAACACCCGCAGCACCGACAAGCTGTTCAACAAGAAGCCCAACGGCCACACCGAGATCACCCTGAACTGGATCACCCCGCACCAGAAGTGGGGCATCCACTCCACCTACAGCGACAACCTGCTGATGCTCACCCTGTCGCGCGGTGGCCCGATCATCTGGATGAGCGAGAACGACGCCAGGCGCGCCGGCATCGAGGACAACGACTGGGTCGAAGTCTTCAACGCCAACGGCGCCGCGACCTGCCGCGCGGTGGTCAGCCAGCGCGTGAAGGACGGCATGGTGATGATGTACCACGCCCAGGAACGCATCGTGAACCTGCCGGGCAGCGAAACCACCGGCACCCGCGGCGGCCACCACAACTCGGTGACCCGCGTGGTCCTCAAACCCACCCACATGATCGGCGGCTACGCCCAGCAGGCGTGGGGCTTCAACTACTACGGCACCGTCGGCTGCAACCGCGACGAGTTCGTCGTGGTGCGCAAGATGAACAAGGTCGACTGGCTCGACGAGCCGGAGCAGGGCGGGCTGGGCGGTGACGCCCTGCCGCAACCGCTGCCCCAGGACATTTGAGGATTACTGCCATGAAAATTCGTTCGCAAGTCGGCATGGTGCTGAACCTCGACAAATGCATCGGTTGCCACACCTGCTCCATCACCTGCAAGAACGTCTGGACCAGCCGCGAAGGCGTCGAGTACGCCTGGTTCAACAACGTCGAAACCAAGCCCGGCATCGGTTACCCGAAGGAGTGGGAAAACCAGGAGAAGTGGAAGGGAGGCTGGAAGCGTAACGCCGACGGCTCCATCGTCCCGCGCATCGGCGGCAAGTTCCGCGTGCTGGCGAACATCTTCGCCAACCCGGACCTGCCGGAAATCGATGACTATTACGAGCCCTTCGACTTCGATTACCAGCACCTGCACACCGCGCCCAAGGCCCAGCATCAGCCGGTCGCCCGGCCGCGCTCGCTGGTCTCCGGCCAGCGCATGCAGAAGATCGAGTGGGGCCCCAACTGGGAGGAAATCCTCGGCACCGAATTCGCCAAGCGCCGCAAGGACAAGAACTTCGATCAGGTCCAGGCGGACATCTACGGCGAGTACGAAAACACCTTCATGATGTACCTGCCGCGCCTGTGCGAGCACTGCCTGAACCCGGCGTGCGTGGCTTCGTGCCCGAGCGGTGCGATCTACAAGCGCGAGGAAGACGGCATCGTCCTCATCGACCAGGACAAGTGCCGCGGCTGGCGCATGTGCATCAGCGGCTGCCCGTACAAGAAGATCTACTTCAACTGGAAGAGCGGCAAATCCGAGAAGTGCATCTTCTGCTACCCGCGCATCGAGGCCGGCCAGCCGACCGTCTGCTCGGAAACCTGCGTGGGTCGCATCCGCTACCTCGGCGTGCTGCTGTACGACGCCGACCGCATCCACGAAGTGGCCACCTGCGAGAACGAGCGCGAGCTGTACCAGAAGCAGCTGGAAATCTTCCTCGATCCATTCGACCCGAAAGTGATCGAGCAGGCCCGCAAGGACGGCGTGCCGGACAGCGTCATCGAGTCCGCGCAGAAATCGCCGGTGTACAAGCTGGCCATGGACTGGAAGTTGGCCCTGCCGCTGCACCCGGAGTACCGCACCCTGCCGATGGTCTGGTACGTGCCGCCGCTGTCGCCGATCCAGAACGCCGCTTCCGAAGGCCATATTGGCAGCGACGGGGTGATCCCGGACGTCGAATCCCTGCGCATCCCCGTGCAGTACCTGGCCAACCTGCTGACCGCCGGCGACACCGCCCCGGTGCTGCTGGCCCTCAAGCGCCTGCTGGCCATGCGTGCCTACAAGCGTGCCGAGCACGTGGAAGGCAAGCAGGACCTGGACGTGCTGAAGAAGGTCGGCCTCTCCGTGAACCAGGTGGAAGAGATGTACCGCTACCTGGCCATCGCCAACTACGAAGACCGCTTCGTCATCCCGACTGCGCACCGTGAAGAGGCGCTGTCGGATGCTTTCGCCGAGCGTTCGGGTTGCGGCTTCAGCTTCGGCAACGGTTGCTCCAGCAACTCCGGCGTCAACCTGTTCGGCGGCAAGGCCGTGGACCAGCGCAACGTCATCCAGACCGTGCAGATACAGGAGTGAGCGCCATGACCATTTCCATGGAAAGCCACAGCCAGTTACTGAAGCTCAGCGCGCTGCTGCTGGACTATCCGCGCGTCGAACTGCGCGAGGAAAGCCTGGCGCTGCATGCATTGATCCGCACCTGCGACCTGCCCGAAGCGCAGCGCGACGGCCTCGCCGCGTTGCTCAACGAGTTGTGCCAGGGCGACATCCTCGACGTGCAGGCCCGTTACGACGGACTGTTCGAACGCGGTCGCTCGGTCTCGCTGCTGCTGTTCGAACACGTGCATGGCGAGTCCCGCGACCGTGGCCAGGCCATGGTCGACCTGATGGACCGCTACACCCAGGCGGGCCTGGCCATCGACGTCAACGAGCTGCCCGACTACCTGCCGCTGTACCTGGAGTTCCTCGCCCTGCAGGACGCCGAATCGGCCCGCGTGGGCCTGGCGGAAGTCGCGCACATCCTCGCGCTGATCGCGCTGCGTCTGGAGGAACGCGGCAGCGCTTATGCCGCCGTGTTCCAGGGCCTGCTGGAGCTGTCCGGCGAGCGGCCGGACATGAGCGCGCTCAAGCGCGACCGCGAACAGGAAGTGCGCGACGACAGCCTGGAAGCCATCGACAAGGCCTGGGAGGAAACCCCGGTGAGCTTTGCCGAGCCGGCCGCCGGCTGCCCGTCCACCAGCGCGCGACGTGTCTCCACGTCCGCCGAACAACCCATGCAGTGGGTCGCCCAGCCGGTTCCGCAGATGCAGTACCGGGCGGCCAAAGTAGGAGCCTGACCATGTCCCTCAATCTTCTCGCCTTCGGGATCTACCCCTATGTCGCGCTGCTCATCTGCCTGATCGGCAGCTGGGCGCGCTTCGACCTCTCGCAATACACCTGGAAAGCCGGCTCCAGCCAGATGCTGAGCAAGAAGGGCATGCGCGTGTACAGCAACCTATTCCACGTCGGTGTGCTGTTCATCCTCGCCGGCCACTTCGTCGGCCTGCTGACCCCGCACTCGGTCTATGAGCACCTGATCAGCACCGAGCAGAAGCAACTGCTGGCGATGGTTTCCGGCGGCTTCTTCGGCATCCTCTGCTTCATCGGCCTGACCGGCCTGATCCTGCGCCGCCTGACCAACGACCGCGTACGCGCCACCGGCAACGCGTCGGACCTGATGATCCTGCTGGTGCTCTACGTCCAGCTGATCCTCGGCCTGTCCACCATCGTCGCTTCCACCCATCACCTGGATGGTTCGGTGATGGTGATGCTCGCCAACTGGGCGCAGTCCATCGTCACCTTCCAGCCGCTGGCCGCCGCCGAGGCGATCGCTCCGGTCTCGCTGGTCTACAAGCTGCACGTGACCCTCGGCCTGACCCTGTTCGTTCTGTTCCCCTTCACCCGCCTGGTGCACATCGTCAGCGCCCCGGTGTGGTACTTCGGCCGCCGTTACCAGGTGGTCCGCACCAAGCGTCGCGCAGCGTAATGAAGCGGCGGATGACGCCACAGGCGTTATCCGCCGACCGGAGGTAGTCGAAATGAGTTGTTCCCACTACGAAGCCAAGGTCGAGCATGTCGACCTGCCTGCCATCTCCGTCAACGGCGTCGCCATCGACGAGGGCGAACTGGCCCGTGAGCTGCAATACCACCCGGCCGCCAGCCATGGCGAAGCCCTGTATTCCGCCTGCCGTGCGCTGGTCGTGCGCCAGCTGCTGCTGCAACGCGCCGACGCGCTGGATCTGGCGGCCGTCGCTGAGGAGGGCGAGGCCCCGGAAGAAGCACGTATCCGCGCACTAATCGACCGTGAGGTTGGGGTGCCCGAGGCGGACGAAGCCAGCTGCCGCCAGTGGTACGACGCCAACCCGACCCGCCTGACCACGCCCTGGCGCATGCGCCTGCGCCACGTGCTGCTGGGCTGCGCGCCGGACGATCTGGACGGTCGCGCCAAGGCCCGCGAGCACGCCGAGGAGCTGCTGGCCGAACTGCGCGAGCATCCTGAGCGCTTCGCCGAAAAGGCCATGCGCTTCTCCGACTGCCCGTCGAAAGACGACGGGGGTGGCCTGGGCTGGATCGAGCCGGGGCAGACCGTCCCCGAATTCGAAAAACGACTCCTGCAACAGCAACCCGGCCTGCTTGGTCATCCGCTGGAGAGCCGCTACGGCCTGCACGTCGTCGAGCTGATCGAGCGCGACGGCGGCGAGCCGCTGGACTTCGAGCAGGCCCGCCCACGCATCGCCGGCTACCTGCGCGCCCAGGTGCTGCAGCGCGCGGTCAGCCAGTACATCAGCGTGCTGGCCGGTGAGGCGCGGATCGAGGGCTTCGCCTTCGATGGCGCGGAGAGTCCGCTGGTGCAGTGAACCGGGTTCCGGGCCCCTCTCTCCCGACCGTCCCTCCCCAAGGAGGGAGGGGCTTCGGAAACGGATACGAATATCGGTCCTCACCGCGCCGCGCGCCGGACGACCGCCCGGAGTGAAACACCATGTCCGAATGGATTGACGGCCAGGGCCGCAAGGTCGACTACTTGCGCCTGTCCGTAACCGACCGCTGCGATTTCCGTTGCGTCTACTGCATGTCGGAAAACATGCGCTTCCTGCCGCGCCAGCAGGTGCTCACCCTGGAAGAGATCGAGCGGGTGGCGCGGATATTCGTCGAGCGCGGTGTGAAGAAGCTGCGCCTGACCGGCGGCGAACCGCTGGTGCGTCCCGGCATCGTCCACCTCTGCGAGCGCCTGGCTGCGCTGCCCGGCCTGCGCGAGCTGTGCATGACCAGTAATGGCTCGCAGCTCACCCGATTGGCCGGTGATCTCCACGCCGCCGGCCTTGCCCGCCTGAACATCAGTCTCGACACCCTCGACCCGCAACGCTTCGCCGCCATCACCCGCACCGGCCGCCTGGAGCAGGTGCTGCGCGGCATCGAAGCGGCGCAGAAGGCCGGTTTCGAGCGCATCAAGCTGAACTGCGTGGTGATGAAGGGCCGCAACGCCGACGAGGTGCCGGCGCTGGTGGACTACGCCATCGCTAACGGGCTGGACATCAGCTTCATCGAGGAAATGCCCCTGGGCCAGGTCGGTCGCGAGCGCGAGGAAAGCTTCTGCTCCAGCGACGAAGTCCGCGCGCTGATCGTCGAGCACCACGACCTGCTGGACAGTGCCGAGCACAGCGGCGGCCCGGCGCGCTACGTGCGCCTGGCGCAGCATCCGGGCACGCGTGTCGGCTTCATCTCGCCGCACTCGCACAACTTCTGCGCCACCTGCAACCGCCTGCGCCTGACCGCCGAAGGCCGTCTGCTGCTGTGCCTGGGCCACGAGCATTCCCTCGACCTGCGCGGTCTGCTGCGGCGCCATCCGCTGCACGACGAGCCCATCCTCGAAGCGCTGCACGGCGCCTTGCAGCGCAAGCCGGCGCGCCACGAATTCAGCGTGGGCGACGTGCAGGTCCTGCGCTTCATGAACCTCAGCGGCGGCTGATCCTTCCTCCCTCGGCGGGCCTTGCGCCCGCCCTTTGCCTTGCTTGCATCAGTTCCCGGCTACCTCGCCGATCAGCCCCCTCCCTGTGGGAGAGGGCTGAGGTGAGGGCGGCCCTCGCGCCCTGTCATCGAGCACCGCACTGACGTGGGCTTTCTTTCTGCAATAGAAAAAGGCCCCGGCGACATGAGCGTATCGCGGGGCCTCGGGCACTCTGCCAAGTTGAACCGTGGAATCTACGAAAAATCATGCAGGTTAACTGTTCGACTCCTCCTCGGATTGGCTGGAACACGTCCAGCCTAAGGCCAGCGACCCGCGGCCGACATTCCTCCGAAGGAGTAGCGGCGGGGCAGCAAAGGAGAGTGCGCCGGACGGTCGCAGGACAGATTGACGTTCTGTACTTTTTAGTCCAGATTGGATTTTAAGTTTATGCGTGATGGCACGCATGGACGAACAACAACAAGACGGTCGCCTGGGTAAGAGCAAGGCAATGCTGCTGCGGCGTTCTGCGCCGCGACCCCGGACGAGCCAAGCTCTTCCTGTGCACTGCCAACGCGGTACCGGCGCACGGCTGCCGGGTTCCCAGACTACGCCACGGAGTTCATCGATGAATCGTAAAGCCCTGCTGGGCGGCCTGATGCTGGCTGCCTTTGCCACCTTCTCCCACGCTGACGACAAGCCGCTGCGCATCGGCATCGAGGCGGCGTACCCACCCTTCGCCTACAAGACGCCCGAGGGCGGCATCGCCGGCTTCGACTACGATATCGGCAACGCCCTGTGCGAGCAGATGAAGCGCAAGTGCCAGTGGATCGAGCAGGAGTACGACGGCCTGATCCCCTCGCTGAAGGTGCGCAAGATCGACGCCGCGCTGTCGTCCATCACCATCACCGACGAGCGCAAGCGCTCGGTGGACTTCACCCACAAGTACTACTTCACCCCGGGCCGCCTGGTGATGAAGGAAGGCTCGCAACTGGATGACCAGTTCAGCCAGCTCAAGGGCAAGAACATTGGCGTGCAGCGCGGCTCCACCGCCGACCGTTTCGCCACCGAGGTACTGGGCAAGGCCGGCGCCAACGTCGTGCGCTACACCAGCCAGGATGAGATCTACCTGGACCTGGTCGCAGGCCGTCTGGATGGCACCTTCGCCGACTCCATTCCGCTGGAGATCGGTTTCCTGCAAACCGAGCGCGGCAAGGGCTTCGCCTTCATTGGGCCGGAGTTCAAGGATCCGAAGTACTTCGGCGAGGGCGCTGGTATCGCGGTGCGCAAGGGCAATACCGAGCTGGTCGGCCAACTCAACGCCGCCATCGATGCGCTGCGGGCTAATGGCAAGTACAAGGAAATTGAAGGCAAGTACTTCAAGAGCGATATCTACGGGGATTGATCTGCCCGTTGAGTTGCAGGAAAGGCCGCCTTTGGGCGGCCTTTTTATTTTGCCTTTCGTAGGAGCGAGCTTGCTCGCGAACCGGAGAATAAATCGCGGGAAGGAGTCGGCTCACACCTCCTCCTTCAACTCCTTCAAATGCTTGTAAACCGTCGCCCGCCCCATGTTCAGCACATTGGCCACATAGTTCGCCGCGCTCTTGCCCTTGAATGCACCCTCCGCATGCAGCGCCAGGACCAGCTCGCGCTTGTGGTCGCGACTTAGGGTGGACAGGCTCAACTGGCGCTGCCGCAACCAGGCATGGAGGAAGGTATTGATGCGCTCCTGCCAATCATCGCGGAACAGCGCATCGGGTTGCGGCACGATCTTGCTCGAGGACAGGAACAGGTCCAGCGCCGCCTTGGCGGTTTCGAACAGGGTGATGTTGAGGTTGATGCACAGCACCGCCAGCGGCTCGCCCTTGGCGTCGCGCAGCACGGTGCTGATGGAGCGGATCTTCTGCCCGTCCCAGTTGAGCTTCTCATAGGGGCCGATGTTGCGTTCGTCGTGACCGCCTTCGAGCATGTCTTCCAGGGCCGAGTCGTCGCCGATCTCGCGTTTGGAGATGTTGTTGGCCAGGTAGGCCACGCGCTGGTTGCGCAGGTCGTGGATGACCACTTCGGCGTGGGGGAAGAACAGGGCGGCGATGGCGTCGGCGATGGCCTTGTAGTTGTCCAGCGGATCAGCAGCGGTCATGGGCAAGGCTCTCGGGGCGGTGGGGCGGGCGCTGGCGAGTGTGCCGCAAGCGCCCGCGGGCTGTCACGGTCAGTTCTGCAGCAGGCGTGCCGGCGAGAGCATCTCGGCGGTCAGGCCGTGGCGCGTCAGATGCTCGGGCAGCGCTTCCCCGCGGATCAGCGTGGCGCTGGCTTCACCCATCGCCGCCGAGGTCTGGATGCCGTAGCCGCCCTGGCCAGCGACCCAATAGAAGCCGGGTGTGGCCGGATCGTAGCCGGAGACCAGGTCGCCATCGGCGAAGAACGAACGCAGACCCGCCCAGGTGTGGCTCGGCCGGCGGATGCTCAGGGTGGTGTGTTCCTCGATCTGGTAGATACCCAGGGCGATGTCCAGCTCTTCGGGCTGCACGTCGTGGGCTTCCACCGGGTCGGCGTTGGCCGGCGAGCCCAGCAGCATGCCGGCGTCGGGCTTGAAGTAGAAGGATTCGTCCAGGCTCACCAGCACCGGCCAGGAGTGGCTGTCGACGCCTTCGGGCGGGCTGAACAGGAAGGCCGCGCGGCGCTTGGGCGTGAGCCCCAGCGGGGCGACGCCGGCCAGTTCGGCGATCTTGTCGCACCAGCCGCCGGCGGCGTTGACCAGCACGGGCGCACGGTAGGTTTCCTGCGCGCAACGCACTTCCCAGCTGCCGTCGATGCGGCTGATTTCCAGGGCTTCGCTGTCCAGCTGGACGCTGCCGCCGTTGCGGCGAATGCCGCGCAGGTAGCCCTGCAGTAGGCCGTCGGTGTCGATGTCGGCGGCGCTGGGGTCGATCATCGCGCCGTGGACCTTCTCGCGGCGCAGTACCGGGACGATGGCGCAGGCCTCGTCGGCGTCCAGCAGGCGCATTTCCGGCACGCTGGCGCGGGCGCTCTCGTACTGGCGCTGGAGCTCTTCCGGGTTGCCTTCGAAGTCCACGGTCATCTCGCCGCGCGGGGTGAGGATCGGGTGTTCGACGAAGCCTTCGGGCGGATTGTCGAAGAAGGCGCGGCTGGCGGCGGTCAGCGCGCGGACCTGCGGCGTGCCGTAGGCGACGGTGTAGAGCGCCGCCGAACGGCCGGTGGAGTGGTAACCGGCGTGGGATTCGCGCTCCAGCACGGCGACCTTGCCGTGACGGGAGAGGAAGTAGCCGGTGGAGGCGCCGGCAATGCCGCCGCCGATGATGAGGAAGTCGACTTCGATCATGTTCGTCTCCGGCTCAGGCGTTCTTGGTCTGGAGGTGGTAGAGCGCATTGGCCAGGGCGACGTCTTCCAGGCCCAGGCCGATGGAGCGGAAGAAGGCGTGGCGCTGGTAGTCCGGCTTGGCGGCGCGGCCGCTGACCAGTTCCGGCAGGTCGCCGCAGATGCTGCCGTCCCAGCCGTGCTCGTCGCGGGCCAGGCGCATCTCGCCGGCGGAGGCCGGGGTGGTGGCGCGGTAGTCGCAGTACACGTCCATCTGCGCCAGGGAGTGCGGCGGGACTTCGTGGGCGCGGGCGACGTTGGTGCTGATGGAGGTGATCAGCGCCGGCTTGGTAAGGATCGCTGGGTCGAGCACCGGGGTGCCGGAGGAGGTGCACAGCAGCACCACGTCGGCATCGGCCACGGCGGTTTCGATACTGGTGGCCGGTTCGGCGCGGGAGTCGATGGCGCCGAACTGGGCCAGCACGCCTGCGCTCAGGTTCGGCGAGTAGACACGGATGCTCTGCCACTCGCGCAGGCCGGCGACATAGCGCAGGTGCGCGCGGGCGACCGGGCCGCTGCCGACGATGACCAGGTGCTTGGCATCGGGGCGCGCCAGTTCCTGCACCGCCAGGGCGGTGGTGGCGGCGGTGCGTGCGGTGGTCAGGCTGCCGGCGTCGCACAGCAGCAGCGGCTGGCCGGTCTCCATGGACATCAGCAGGCTCCACGCGGTGACCAGCGATTTGGGCTGGCGCACGATGTACGGCGAGGTCTTCACGCCGTAGACCTTCTGCGAAGCCAGCACGCCCAGGTAGTTGATGAAGTCGCCGCCGCCGTTGGGGAATTCCACCAGTTGCTGCGCGGGTTGCACTGCGTTGCCGCCGGCCAGCTCGGCGAACATGTCGCGCATCGCCTGGAGCACGTCGACCTGTTCGAGCAGGCGCTCGGCGTCGGCCTGGTTGAGGGTGAGGGGCGTGGCGGCAGACATGGCGAGACTCCAAATGTGGATTTATTTTTCCATTCTGGACTCTATTGTCTTGCTCGGCAAGAGCGGGTGGTCGGCTGCGGCTCTTCGTAGGAGCGAGCTTGCTCGCGAACGCATTCTGCCGGTGATTCCGGTGTGGTGCGGTTCGCGAGCAAGCTCGCTCCTACAATGGAAGGGCTCGGGCGGTCACAGCTTGAACTGCGCTACCAGTTCCTGCTGACCGCCCGCCACGCGGCGCAGGTGCTCGCCACAGTCGCGGGTGTGGGCGGCGGTCTTGCGGTTTTCCACGGTCATGTCGCTCAGGCGGTGCATGTGCTGGTTCACTTCCTGGGTCGTGGCGGCCTGCTGTTCGGCTGCCGCAGCGATCTGGAAGGCCATGGCGTGTACGCCCTGCAGGGACTCGTCGAGCACGCCGAGGGTTTCCAGTACCGCCTGGGTGTCCTGTTCCAGGGTGCGCGCCTGTTCGCTGGCGCCGCTCATGCTCGACTGGGCCTGGACGGAGGAATCGCCGAGGCTGCCGACGATGGCGACGATCTCGTCCGTGGCGCTACGGGTGCGCTGGGCAAGGTTGCGGACCTCGTCGGCGACCACGGCGAAACCACGGCCCGCTTCGCCGGCGCGGGCGGCCTCGATGGCGGCGTTGAGGGCGAGCAGGTTGGTCTGTTCGGCAATGGAGCGGATGACGTCCAGCACCGAGCCGATCTGCTGGCTTTCGCCGGCCAGCGTCTGCACCACGCCATCGGCCTGGCGCAGGCCGGTGAGCAATTGGTCCTGACGGCCGATCATGTGTTGCAGCGTGTCCTGCATGGCGGTGAAGGCCTCTCGCGCGGCGGCGCTGCCATCGGCGCTGCGGCTGGCGCTGCCGGCGATCTCCTGCACGGTGGCGGCCATCTGGTCGACGGCGCTGACCACCATTTCCAGCGCTTCCTGCTGCTGGTCCAGGTGATTGCTGGTGCGACCGGCGGCGTCGAGGATGTCGCCGCTGGCATCGCCCACGGCTTCGCTGGCCTGGCGCAGGCGCTCGACCACCTGGCGCCAGGCCGCGGTCATTTCGCGCAGGGCCTGCATCAGGCCGCTGCTGGCGCTGGCATCGTCGCTGAGGCGCAATTCGCCGTTGGCCAGGCGTTGGGCCAGAGCGGCCATGCTGGCCGGCTCGCCGCCCAGCGGGCGCATCACACTGCGGCTGACCAGCCAGGTGCCGGCGGCCACGCCGACCAGGGTCAGCAGGCCGAGCACGAGGATCTGCCACATCAGTTTGCGCACCGGGGCGAAGGCCTGGTCCTGGTCCATCTCCGCCACCAGCGCCCAGTGCAGGCCGTCGAGGTTCAGCGGGACGAAGGATTTCAGCGCCGGCTCGTTGCTCAGGCCGGTTTCGGCGAGGCGCCCTTGCTCACCGGCGAGGGCTTTCTCGATGGCCTGGCCGGGCAAGGGAGCGGGGCTTTCCTTGTCGCGGCGCACGTGGTGATCGGCGAAGCGAACCGAGTCCGAGCGCAGGCTGCCATCGCCGCCCACCAGGTAGGTTTCCCCGGCGTCGCCCAAGCCCTGGCGGTTCTGCATCACTTCGTTGATCGCCGTGAGCGGCAGTTCCAGGACGAGCAGCAGTTTCAGCTGGTCGTTCTCCTTGATCGGAGTGGCCAGCCATTGCACCGGTTGCTGGTCGTCCAGCGCGGGCTCCAGGTCGCTGATGCTGGCCTTGCCACTGTCCAGGGCCGAGCGGATGAAGCGCCCGAACGGCGTGTCCCGCCAGGTCGGAGAACCGATGTTCTGCTGGTAGTCGGCGCCGCGCCCGAGGCTGAAGACCACGGTGCCGTCGCCGGCCACCAGGCGCAGCTCGCGGTAGCCGAAGGTCTTGATGAAGTTCTCGAACACCGGGCGGTCGTAGTTGGCGGTGGTCACCAGGGCGTCGCTGTCGAGGCCCGCGTAGTTGCTGCCGAGGTTGTTGGCGAGGCTGCTGAGCTGGTCGTGTCGCGCTTTCCAGGCATCCATCAATTGCCGCTGCTTGATGCTGGCGACTGCCTCCAGGGCATTCAGGCTTTGCTCTTCGAGGGCTCGACTGGCCTGGAGGTAGACCACGATGGCCATCACCAGTACGGGAAGCAGGCCGATCGACAGGAAACTGAGGGCAAGTTTGGCGCGCAGGGACATGGGAGGATTCCGCCGAGGTTTCTTGGACTTGTTCTCGCTTGCTGTGCAAGAAGCGTGCGAATTAATTTACGACTGTAAATAAAAATGATCGAAAAGGGCGCGCGACTGGCGCCTACGCCGGAGGATGGCGTGTTGCCATTGTTTGCGGGGGCCGACGCCAGGTCGTCCCGGCGGGTCCGGCGGGATGAATGAGCGGCGCGGGAAGGGGGAGGGAGGCGAAGGCGTCACCGGACGTAACGCAACGTGGAAACAAAAAAGGCGAAGCCGTGTGGCTTCGCCTTCTTGTGGTGCAGCAGCGGATCAGTGCTTGCGCGGTACCGGCTTGAGCAGCTCGGTGGGCGGCATCTCGCAGTTGATCTTGCGGCCCAGCAGTTCCTCGATCGGCGGCAGGGCGAAGGCATCGTCCTCGCCGGCGAAGCTGATGGAGGTACCGGTGGTGCCGGCGCGGCCGGTACGGCCGATGCGGTGCACGTAGTCGTCCGGGTCTTCCGGCAGGGTGAAGTTGATCACGTGGCTGATGCCGTCGACGTGGATGCCGCGACCGGCGACGTCGGTGGCGACCAGGACGCGGATCTTGCCTTCACGGAAGCCTTCCAGGACCTTGATGCGCTTGTGCTGCGGCACGTCGCCGGACATCTGGGCGGCGCTGATGCCGTCCTTGGTCAGGCGTTCCTCGATGCGGCGCACCTCGTCCTTGCGGTTGGCGAAGACCATCACGCGGGTCCAGTCGTTCTGCGCGATCAGGTTGTACAGCAGCTTGTACTTGTCGCTGCCGGCCACGGCATAGACGTGCTGTTCGACGGTATCGCTGGCGACGTTCTCCGGCTCGATCTCGACGATGGCCGGATCGACCGTCCACTGCTTGGCCAGGTTCATCACGTCGTCGGTGAAGGTGGCGGAGAACAGCAGGGTCTGGCGCTCGCCCTTGTACGGGGTCTGGCGGATGATCTGGCGGACCTGCGGGATGAAGCCCATGTCGAGCATGCGGTCGGCTTCGTCCAGCACCATC
Organism: Pseudomonas sp. PSE14; assembly: GCF_029203285.1. NCBI lineage: Bacteria > Pseudomonadati > Pseudomonadota > Gammaproteobacteria > Pseudomonadales > Pseudomonadaceae > Pseudomonas > Pseudomonas sp. PSE14. The sequence goes on along the minus strand of NZ_CP115669.1, from coordinate 4,664,568 downwards.
ACCTCGACCATGTCCAGGTGCACCTCGCCGCGCTGGTTGAAGTCCAGCAGGCGGCCCGGGGTGGCGACCAGGATGTCGCAGAAGCGCGATTCCAGGGTCTTGAGCTGCTTGTCGAAGTCCATGCCGCCGACGAAGCTCATCACGTTCAGGCCGGTGTACTTGGCCAGGCCCACGGCGTCCTTGGCGATCTGCACCACCAGCTCGCGGGTCGGCGCGATGATCAGCGCGCGCGGCTCGCCCATGTAGCGCTCTTTCGGCGGCGGGGTCTGCAGCAACTGGGTGATGATCGAGATGAGGAACGCGGCGGTCTTGCCGGTGCCGGTCTGGGCGCGGCCGATGGCGTCCTGGCCGCGGAGGGTGTAACCCAGCACCTGCGCCTGGATCGGCGTGCAGTAGGGGAAGCCCAGGTCATGGATGGCATGCATCAGACGCGGGTCGAGGTTGAAGTCGTGGAAACGGGTCTTGCCTTCGGCCGGCTCCACCACGAAGTCTTCCAGCTTCCAGTTGTCCACCACCGGCGGACGCGGTTTGCGCTCGCGGCGCGGCTTGTCGGCCTTGGGCTCGCGAGGCTTGTCGGTGCGCTCGGTCTTTTCGCCGCGTTCGGCTTTCTCGGAACGCTCGGCGCGGGGTTTGTCGCCTTTGGGGGCGCGGGCCTGCTTCTCGGCGGCTTCGCCTTCAGGACGCGGATTGCGCGGTTTGCGCGGACGCTTCTCGCCGCTCTGGGCGGGCTCGGAGGCAGCGGGGGCGGGGGCTGCCGGCGTGGCGACGGGCTGCTCGCCCTCGCCCTTGCTGAAGATTTTCTTGAGTGCTTTGAGCACGGTGGTCTCGTACTGGTTAAGGAATGAACGGCCGCCAGTGTAATGCAAGATGCCCGCAGGGCGAAGTGCCACAGGATTTCGCGGGCTTGACGGGCGGGGCGGATGCCGTTTCGACGCGGTGCGGCGAAACGGCAGCAGGCTCTCAGGGCAGCGTTTCCAGCAGCAGGCGACGCACGTTGCCACCCATGATGGCGGCGATGTCCGATTGGCTGAATCCGGCTTCCGCCAGGCCCTGGGTCAGTTGTGCCAGGCCGCTGGTGTCGAAGGGCGTGTGTACGGCGCCGTCGAAGTCCGAGCCCAGCGCGATGTGCTGAACACCGACCTTGTCGGCGGCGTAGCGGATGGCCTTGACGATGGCCTTGACCGAGGTGTCGCACACGGCGCCGTCCCAGTAGCCGATGCCGATCAGCCCGCCGGTGGCGGCGATGCGTTGCAGGTGGGCGTCGGTCAGGTTGCGGACGCCTGGGCAGGTGCCCTCGACGCCGGTGTGGGAGACCAGCACCGGGCGGGTGGCGATGGCCAGCACGTCATCGATCAGGGCGCGGGAGGCGTGCGCCAGGTCCACCAGCATCTTCTTCTCTTCCAGACGGGCGATCACCTGGCGGCCGAAGGGCGTCAGGCCACCCTTTTTCAGGCCGTGGGCGGAGCCGCCGACTTCGTTGTCGAAGAAGTGGGTCAGGCCCATGATGCGGAAGCCCGCGTCGTACATGCGGTCGATGTTTTCCAGTTTGCCTTCCAGCGGGTGCAGGCCTTCGGTGGCGAGCACCCCGGCGAGCTGATTCGGATCCTTCTGCCAGGCGGCGAGGTAGCGCGCGAGGTCGTCGCGGCTGCGGATCAGGGTGAGCTTGCCCAGGCTGTCTGCGGCGGCCTTGTCGAGCAGTTCGGCCTGATAGAGGGCACGTTCGAGCAGGCTGTTCCAGGTGCGGGCCGGCCAGCGCTGGGCGATGACCAGCGGGGTGATGTTGTCGCTGTCGGCGCCATTGCGTTCGTAGTTCAGGCCGCGCGGGGTCTTGGTGACGGTGGAGAACACCTGCAGGCCGACGTGGCCTTCGAGCAGGCGCGGCAGGTCGGTGTGGCCGTGGTCGTGGCGGTCCAGCAGGTTGCGGTCCCAGAGCAGGGCGTCGTCGTGCAGGTCGGCGACGAACAGTGTGTTGTGCAGGGCGGTCGCGGATTCCGAGGCGGGGTAGGGTGGCGGGCTGGCCACGGTGTTCATCTTGCGGTCCAGGTAGGCCGGCAGGTTGAAGAAAATCCCCAGGCCAACGGCCACCAGCAATAGCAACACGATCAGGGTTTTGCGCATGTCAGCTTCCCGGCTGTCTTGTTCTAGTGCGCGGACTCTAGCAAAGGTCGGGACGGACAGGCGCGGGAAATCCGCGCGGCTTGTGCGGGCAGGTCAGCCCACCAGGCGGTTGCGGCCTTCCTGCTTGGCCTGGTAGAGCGCACTGTCGGCCCGCAGGATCAGGTTCGGCAGGGTTTCCTGGTAGTCCATCTGGGCCAGGCCCAGGGATACGGTGACGCCGGGCAGCACGCCCATCGGCGAATAGAAGGTCTTCACCTGCTCCAGGCTCTGGCGCAACCGGTTGCCGATGCGCCGGGCCTCTTCCACGCCGATTTCCGGGAGCAGGATGACGAACTCCTCGCCGCCGTAGCGCGCCATGCTGTCCTTGGGGCGCAACTGGCTGCGCAGGGTGTGGGCGACCAGGCAGAGGGCGTAGTCGCCGGCCAGATGGCCGTGTTCGTCGTTGTAGTCCTTGAAGTGGTCGACATCCAGCATGAGCAGGCACAGCGGGTGTTCGTTGAACGCGCAGCGGGTGCTTTCGCGGTCGTAGATGTGCTCCAGCCAGCGCCGGTTGAACAGCCCGGTCAGGGTGTCGATGTTGGCGTTCTGCTCGGTGTCGAGAATGATCCGGTTGCCCTGGCGCACTTTTTCGCAAAGCACGCCCAGGAGGTTCTGCATTACCTGCGGGGAGTGCTGGAAGAGGCTGATCAGTGACTCGCGATGCAGGCGCAGGACGGTGGTCGGTTCGGCAGCCACCACGTAGGCGGAAGGGTGGTCGTTGTCGATGAAGCTGATCTCGCCGGCGCAGTCGCCGGGGTTGAGGGTGGTGACCGGCTGGTTGTCGAGCGAACCCAGGTACACCTTCAACTGGCCGTGCAGGACCATATAAAGGAAGTGGTTGCGGTTGAACGGGGAGAGGAGGATTTCACCGGCTTCCAGTTCGCAGGCGCGGAAGTCCTTCAGCAGCTGTTGCAGGCTGGCCGCAGCCACGTTCTGGAACAGGCGAAGGTGCTGCAGTTGCTGGATATCCTCCGTCCATTGCGCGGGCTTCATGGCGCAATGGAGGCGGGGAAGGAGCTGATGATGTGCACGACCGACTCTCCCTAGTAGTCCAATTCGCACATTGAGCCATCAGTATTAATCAGATTTGGATACTGGCAATCTGGCTTCACGCCGGGCCGACCGGCGGTCGGCCCGGCGATCCATCAGCTCTCCAGCCACTCCACCTGATGGCGCCGGCACGCCCGGCCTCCAGTGGCCGTGCGCCGGGCCTGGCTCCTGCGGAGGAGGGGTCAGAGGCGTTCGCGCAGCCACGCGGCGATGTCGCCGAGCTCCTCGTTGCTCACTTCATGGCTCATCGGATAGGTGCGCCACTGCGCCGGGACGCCATTGCCGATCAGGAAGTCGTACGCGGTGCGGCCCATGTCGGGCGTCACCACGTCGTCGAGCGTGCCGTGCAGGCAGAGCGCGGGCAGTTGCCGTTGGGGCGCGGGGATGCTGACGTCGTTCCCGAAGGTCGGGCCATAGGTGGACAGCGCCATGACGCCGCCCAGTTCGCCGTTCCAGCGCAGGTAGCCGGTGTGCAGCACCACGGCGCCGCCCTGGGAGAAACCGGCGAGGATGATGCGGCGGGCCTCGATGCCCTGGTCGAGCTGGCCCTGGATCAGCGCGATCACGCTGTCGGCCGAGGCGTCCAGCTGGGCCTGGTCGATGGCGCGGGCCGGCGCCATGGCGAGGATGTCGTACCAGCTCGGTGCGGGCATGCCGTTGAACACCGTGACCGGCCGGGTTGGCGCCTGCGGGAGGATGAAGCGGGTGCTGCTGAAGCTGCGCTGCAGCAGTTGTGCTACCGGCTCGAAGTCGTAACGGTCGGCCCCCAGGCCGTGCAACCAAATGACGCAGGCGTCGGCCGGGCGGGAGGGTTCGAGGATCAGGGGCTGGGTCATGGAGGCTCCAGAGTGGGGCGGGCGCTCTGCAAAGGCGCACCGCGCGCGAAAACTGTCGGAAGTGTTGTGCAAGAAGATGTCGCATTGCCATAACTTGCGGGGCTTGACGCTGGCGGATTGATGGCGGCGACGCGGAGCTGGTACGGCCCTTGCTATCTCAGGTTCCAGGCTTTGCCACCCCGTTTGCGGTAACACTTTACCGACCCCATCCGGAAAGCTGTACCGCAAGCGGGGTGGCAAGGGCCTTGGGCCGCTTCAGGGCCCGTCGTCGTCCGCCGTGGTCATCGGTTGGCGCGACGGGTCTTCGCCTTCATGCGCAATGATCTCTTATACCCGTTCCAGCCCGCATCACCTGCGGGCTCGGGGGACGTCTGCAATGCCTCGGTGCGGATTCCGAGAGCCGACTAGACTCACCCTTAGGTCTCCATCCCGTCAGTGGTCTTGCTTGTGCCTCACGAGGGTACGGCGGTGGAACCGGGACTCCAGAACACTAAAAAAGCAACGGAGAAGATCGATGAAGATGGTGAAATCCACCCTGGCTGTGCTGACTACCGCCGCCCTGTTCGGTATCAGCGGCCTCGCTCACGCGGGTGCCACCCTGGATGCAGTGAAGAAGAAAGGCTACGTGCAGTGCGGTATCAGTGACGGTCTTCCGGGCTTCTCCTACGCCGACGCCAAAGGGCAGTACAAGGGCATCGACGTCGATGTCTGCCGTGCCGTGGCCGCCGCCGTGTTCGGCGACGCCAGCAAGGTCAAGTTCAGTCCGCTGACCGCCAAGGAGCGCTTCACCGCGCTGCAGTCCGGCGAGATTGATATCCTCTCGCGCAACTCCACCTGGACCAGTTCGCGCGACAGCGCCATGGGCCTGAGCTTCGTCGGCGTGACCTACTACGACGGCCAGGGCTTCCTGGTGAACAAGAAGCTCGGCGTTTCCAGCGCCAAGGAGCTCGACGGCGCCACCGTGTGCATCCAGGCGGGCACCACCACCGAGCTGAACCTGTCCGACTACTTCCGCTCCAACAACCTCAAGTACACCCCCATCACCTACGACACCTCCGACGAGAGCGCCAAGTCGCTGGAGTCCGGCCGTTGCGACGTGCTGACCTCCGACCAGTCGCAGCTCTACGCCCAGCGCATCAAGCTGGCCAAGCCGGATGACTACGTGGTGCTGCCGGAAGTCATCTCCAAGGAGCCGCTGGCCCCGGCGGTACGCCAGGGTGACGAGGAGTGGTTCCACATCGCGCGCTGGACGCTCTTCGCGCTGCTCAACGCCGAAGAACTGGGCGTGAACTCGAAGAACGTCGAGGAGATGGCCAAGAACACCAAGAACCCGGACGTCGCCCGCCTGCTCGGCGCTGAAGGCGACTACGGCAAGGATCTGAAACTGTCCAAGGACTGGGTGGTACAGATCGTCAAGCAAGTGGGTAACTACGGCGAGATCTTCGACCGCAACGTCGGCGACGGCAGCGAGCTGAAGATCAAGCGTGGCCTCAACGCCCAGTGGAACAAGGGTGGTCTGCAGTACGCACCGCCGGTGCGCTGACCCTTCCCGTGTGTGCCCGGCGCCCTGATGGTGGGCGCCGGCCCTGTTTCTGATGACGTGAAGCCTCCGCTGGCGACGCGGGCGTAGCCCCGTGCCCGCTTGCGGAGGATTCCGAGAGGGCTTACATGCAGAATTCCATCAAAGCCCAGCGTCCGCGAGGGTTCTCGCTCACCGATCCCACGGTCCGTGCCTGGGCCTTCCAGGTCATCGCGGTGATCGTCGTTGTCGCGGTCGGCTGGTTTCTCTTCGATAACACCCAGACCAACCTGGCGCACCGGGGCATCCAGTCCGGCTTCGGGTTCCTGCAGAACAGCGCCGGATTCGGTATCTCCCAGCACCTGATCGACTACAGCGAGAGCGACACCTATGGCCGGGTGTTCCTGGTCGGCCTGCTGAACACGTTGCTGGTCACGGTGGTCGGCATCTTCTTCGCCACCGTCATCGGCTTCATCCTCGGCGTGGCGCGGCTGTCGCGCAACTGGCTGATCCGCAAGCTGGCGACCCTGTACATCGAGACTTTCCGCAATATCCCGCCGCTGCTGCAGATCTTCTTCTGGTACTTCGCCGTGCTCGGGCCGCTGCCCGGCCCCCGGCAGAGCATCAGCTTCGGCAACCTGTTCTTCGTCAACAACCGCGGCCTGCAGATGCCCGAACCGATGGCCGCCGACGGCCTGGGGCCGTTCATCGTCGCATTCGTCCTGGCGCTGGTCGGCTGGGCGGTGATCTGGAAGTGGGCCAAGGCCCGCCGCCATGCCACCGGCAAGACCTTCCCGGTGTTCCTCAGCGGCCTGGCGTTGCTGATCCTGCTGCCGGCGCTGGTATCGCTGTTCGCCGGCGCGCCGTTCCACTGGGACGTGCCGGTGCTGCAGGGCTTCAACTTCCGTGGCGGCTGGGTGGTGATCCCGGAGCTGGTGTCGATCATCCTGGCGCTGTCGGTGTACACCGCCGCCTTCATCGGCGAGACCGTGCGCGCGGGCATCCAGGCGGTCAGCCACGGCCAGACCGAGGCCGCCGGCTCCCTCGGCCTGCGACCGGGGCAGATCCTGCGCCTGGTGATCATCCCGCAGGCGCTGCGGGTGATCATTCCGCCGCTGACCAGCCAGTACCTGAACCTGGCGAAGAACTCCTCGCTGGCGGCCGCCATCGGCTACCCGGACATGGTCTCGCTGTTCGCCGGCACGGTGCTCAACCAGACCGGCCAGGCCATCGAGACCATGACCATCACCATGAGCGTGTACCTGGCCATCAGCATCAGCATTTCGCTGCTGATGAACTGGTACAACAAGCGCATCGCGCTGATCGAGAGATAGGGAGGCTTCGATGGCAACTCATACCTTCAAGCCCGACCTGCCGCCACCGGCGATGAGCGTGGGCGTCCTCGGCTGGCTGCGCGCCAACCTGTTCTCCGGCTGGTTCAACACCCTGCTGACGCTGCTGGGCCTGTACCTGGTGTACCTGATCCTGCCGCCGGTGCTGGAGTGGGCGTTCATCAAGGCCAACTGGAGCGGCGCCACCCGTGCCGACTGCACGCGCGAGGGCGCCTGCTGGGTGTTCATCGCCTCGCGCTTCGGCCAGTTCATGTACGGCTTCTACCCCGAGGAGCTGCGCTGGCGCGTGGACCTCACCGTGCTCTTCGTGATCTTCGGGGCGGCGCCGCTGTTCCTCAAACGCTTCCAGTACAAACTGAAGTACGGCGCGTGCTTCCTCGTGGCCTTGCCGCTGGTGGCCTTCTGGCTGCTGCACGGCGGCTTCCTCGGCCTGGAAACCGTCTCCACCAGCTCCTGGGGCGGCCTGATGCTCACCGTGGTGATCGCTGCGGTCGGCATCTGCGGGGCGATGCCGCTGGGCACCCTGCTGGCGCTGGGGCGACGGTCGAAGATGCCGGCGATCAAGGTCATCTGCGTCACCACCATCGAGTTCTGGCGTGGCGTGCCGCTGATCACCGTGCTGTTCATGTCCTCGGTGATGCTGCCGCTGTTCCTGCCCGAAGGCATGAACCTGGACAAGCTGCTGCGGGCCATGGTGATGGTGGTGCTGTTCGAGGCCGCCTACATCGCCGAGGTGGTGCGCGGTGGCATGCAGGCGATCCCCAAGGGACAGTACGAGGCCGCCGCCGCCATGGGGCTTGGCTACTGGCGGAGCATGGGCCTGGTGATCCTGCCGCAGGCGCTCAAGCTGGTGATCCCCGGCATCGTCAACACCTTCATCGCGCTGTTCAAGGACACCAGCCTGGTGATCATCATCGGCCTGTTCGACTTCCTCAACAGCATCAAGCGCGCCACCGCGGACCCGGCCTGGCTGGGCATGGCCATCGAAGGCTATGTGTTCGCCGCGGCGGTCTACTGGATCTTCTGTTTCAGCATGTCCCGCTACTCCATGCACCTGGAGCGCAAGCTGGACACCGGCCATAAGCGTTAGGAGTTCGTCATCATGTCGGAAGCCACCCAAAAGACCGCACAGCCGGCCATCGGCGATCACACGATGATCACCATGAAGGGCGTGAACAAGTGGTACGGCCAGTTCCATGTGCTCAAGGACATCAACCTGGAGGTGAAGCAGGGCGAGCGCATCGTCCTCTGCGGCCCGTCCGGCTCGGGCAAGTCCACCACCATCCGCTGCATCAACCGCCTGGAGGAGCACCAGCAGGGCAGCATCGTGGTCGACGGCACGGAGCTGACCAACGACCTCAAGCAGATCGAGGCGATCCGCAGCGAGGTCGGCATGGTGTTCCAGCACTTCAACCTGTTCCCGCACCTGACCGTGCTGCAGAACTGCATCCTGGCGCCCATGTGGGTGCGCAAGCTGCCCAAGCGCCAGGCCGAGGAAATCGCCATGCATTACCTGGAGCGCGTGCGCATCCCGGAGCAGGCCAACAAGTACCCGGGGCAACTCTCCGGCGGCCAGCAGCAGCGCGTGGCGATCGCCCGCGCGCTGTGCATGAAGCCGAAGATCATGCTGTTCGACGAACCGACCTCGGCGCTCGACCCGGAAATGGTGAAGGAAGTGCTCGACACCATGATCGGCCTGGCGCAGAGCGGCATGACCATGCTCTGCGTGACCCACGAGATGGGTTTTGCCCGCACCGTGGCGAACCGGGTGATCTTCATGGACAAGGGCGAGATCGTCGAACAGGCGCCGCCGGATCAGTTCTTCGACAATCCGAAGTCGGACCGCACCAAGCTGTTCCTCAGCCAGATCCTGCACTGAGGTATCTTGCAGGAGCGAGCTTGCTCGCGAACGGATTCCCCGGTTGCGCCGGTGTCATGCCGTTCGCGAGCAAGCTCGCTCCTACAGGCAGTATTCCGCCAGGCCCATCCTTCACGCTCGTCTCCCCCGATGGCACCCCGCCGCCGCGACAGCGTATGCTGGAACTTTCCACTGCCGCCAAGGCGGAATCGATGCGCGGGCGCTGAACTCGGCCGGCGGGTCGGTGTTCCCATGTGCAGTGGTTTGTCAGGGATGGGCTAACGTTTCAAGTAGCTCGCCTGCATCGCCGTCCGAAGGAAGAGAGCCGACGTGAACCTGATCCTATCGCCAGTGAACCTGAGCAAAGCCAAAGCCTGGAGCGCCCATGCGGTGACCTCCAGCGGTGTCATCCTTGCGCTTCTGGCGCTGCTGGCTCTGGTCGACAACCGACCCCAGGCGTGCCTGCTGTGGCTGGGCGTCGCCCTGCTGGTGGATGGCCTGGACGGCACGCTGGCGCGCAAGTTCGACGTCAAGGCGGTACTGCCGCACTTCGATGGCTCCACCCTGGACCTGGTGATCGACTACCTCACCTACGTCTTCATTCCGGCGATCTTCATCTACCGCTATGTGCCGCTACCGGTGCACACCGAGTTGCTGGCGGTGGGGGTGATCCTGGTGTCCTCGCTGTTCTGCTTCTGCAACGTCAACATGAAGAGCAAGGACAACTACTTCGTTGGCTTCCCGGCCGCGTGGAACGTGGTCGCGGTGTACTTCTACGTACTCGCCCTGCACCCCTGGGTGAGCTTCGTCACCGTGCTGGTGCTGGCCGCGCTGACCCTGACCAAGATGAAGTTCCTGCACCCGTTCCGCGTGCGTCAGTTCATGCCGCTGAACATCGCCGTGACCTTCGTCTGGATGCTCAGCAGTGCGCTGTTGATTCTCCAGCAGCCGCACGACCAACCCTGGCTGCTGGGCCTGTGGTTCGTCGCATCGGCCTACTTCGTCGGCGTCTGCGTATGGCGCACGGCGATGGAGTGGTTCCACTGATCCTCTTCCTGTAGGAGCGAGCTTGCTCGCGAACGGGTTCTCCTGCGATGCCTGTGTCAAGCGGGTTCGCGAGCAAGCTCGCTCCTACATTTCTACGCCGACCGTCCCATCAGCCTCTGCCGGAAGGCCCCCGGCGTCTCCCCGCACAACTGCTTGAACAGCCGCGCGAAGCTGGCTCGGTCGGCGTAGCCGATATCGCTGGCGATACGCTCCAGCGAGCGGCCCGGGTCGCCCATCGCCTCCTGTGCCGAGGCGATACGCAGGCGCTGCACATAATCGTTCGGCGTCATCCCCAACTGTTCCCGGAAGCGCCGCAGCAAGGTGCGCGTCGAGCAATGCGCGCGCTGCGCCAGCGCGGCCAGGTCGAACGGTTCGGCGTAGTTGTCTTCCAGCCATTCCAGCAAGGGGGACAGCGCCGAACCTTCGGGGACCGGCTCGGGCAGCAGCGGGGTGAAGCGCCGCTGCCGGCCACGTCCATGCTCGAACACCAGGGTGGCCGCCGCGCGTCGGGCCAGGGCCGCTCCGGCGTGGCGTTCGATCAGGTACAGGCACAGGTCCAGCCCGGCCTGCGCGCCGCCGGAGCAGAGGCGCCCGCCGTCTTCGGTGCATAGCGCGTCGATGTCCAGGTTCACCTGTGGATAACGCTCGCGGAAGGCCGCCTCCAGCGCCCAGTGGGTGGTGGCGCGACGGCCATCCAGCACTCCCGCTTCGGCGAGCAGGAAGGCGCTGCTGCACAGGCTGCCCAGTTCGACGCCGGTAGGCGCGGCGCTTAGCCAGGCGAGCAGCGGTTGATTGGCGCGGCAGGTGGCGGCCACGTCCGGTCCGGTGGCGGGGATCAGCAGCAGACTGCAGTCGCTGGCGAGGTCGAGACCGCCTTCGACTTCAATGCGTCCGAAGGAGAGGGCAACCGGCATGCCGTCGGCGCTCACGCGCAAGACCTCGAAGAGACGCCGGCCGGCGAGCCGGTTGGCCAGGTGGAAGGCATCCATGGCCAGGCCAAGGCTGGAACATAGCGTTTGCGGGCAGACGAACAGGGCTATCCTGAACATGACGTCTCACTGCGATTTTGGCGTTATCGATCATAATTTTGTCGATATTGCCAATCGTGTCCAGCCCAGGCTTCATCGAAACTGCGCTCAACCCCATCCTGCGAGCGCCGCCATGGCCCATCCCAATGCCCAGTTGATCGAACGCTTCTACCAGGCCTTCCAGCGCCGCGATGGCGAGGCCATGGCCGCCTGCTACAGTGCCGATGTGCGGTTCAGCGACCCGGTCTTCACCGACCTGCGTGGCGCCGAAGCCGGCGACATGTGGCGCATGCTCACCGCCCGCGCCGAGGATTTCTCGCTCAGCTACGAGGGCGTGGAGGCCGACGAGACGCGGGGTTCGGCGCGCTGGGTGGCGTCCTACACCTTTACCCAGACCGGTCGGAAAGTGATCAATCACATCCAGGCACATTTCCACTTCCGCGACGGATTGATCTGTCAGCATGTGGATTCGTTCGACCTGTGGAAATGGTCGCGCCAGGCCCTCGGCGCCAAGGGAGCCCTACTGGGCTGGGCACCTCCGGTGCAGGCCGCGATCCGCGCCCAGGCGGCCAGGGCACTTGCCGCCTATCGCGCACAGCGGGGCGCGACGGCCTGATGTCAAGGTGCCGGGCTCGCCCGCGCGGGGCGGATAGGCTTAAATGACAGGCGACTCCGACAGGATGCCGCCATGATCACTCTTTTTCAGTTCCCGCCCGCGTTCAATGTGCCCAACGTCAGTCCCTTCTGCCTGAAGCTGGAAACCTTCCTGCGCCTGGCCGGGCTGGAATACCAGATCAAGCATGTGAGCGACCCGCGCAAGGGGCCCAAGGGCAAGCTGCCGTTCATCACCCTGGACGGCAAGGCCATCGCCGATACCGCGATCATCATGCGCACCCTGCAGCAGTACTACGAATTCGACCTTGACGCCGGGTTGGACGCGCGCGGCCGTGGCTGGGCGGTGTCGATCACCCGGATGTGCGACGAGCACCTGGTGCCACTGCTGGTGTACTTCCGCTGGCTCGACGATCAGGGCTTCCGCCAAGTGAAGGACGTGATGTTCCGCAGCATCCCGGCGCCCCTGCGCCCGCTGGTGGGGCAGCTCATACAGCGCAAGATCCGTGGCCACCTCAGCGGCCGCGGCCTGACCCGGCACAGCCGTGAGGAGCTGCTGAGCTTCGCCCGCGATGACCTCGAAGCGCTCGATGGCATGCTCGGCGACCTGCCGTTCTATGGCGGCGCCCAGCCGTGCAGCGCCGATGCCGCCGCCTACGGCGTGCTGGCCAACCTGGTGCTGAGCACCCTGGAAACCCCGCTCAACGACATGGCGCGCAGTTATGAACGGCTGGTGGCCTACTGCGAGCGCATGCAGGCACGGGTCTGGGCATCGTGACCGCGGCAGAAGCCAAACCCTGGTTCGTCTACCTGGTGCGCGCCGAGAACGGCGCGCTCTACTGTGGCATCAGCGATGACCCGCAGCGCCGTTTCGAGACCCATCGCAGCGGCCGCGGCGCGCGTTTCTTCCATTCCAGCCCGGCGCAGGCGCTGGTCTATGTCGAAGCCTGCCCTGGCAAGGGCGATGCGCTGCGCCGCGAGCGGGCGATCAAGGGGCTGACCAAGCTGGCCAAGGAGCGCCTGGTGCAGGCCAATCCGGCCATCACTGCCGTGGATGTTGCCCTATCCGAGGCATGAGGTAGGCCGCCGCCGCCCTGCGGGTTAAGCTGCCTGTCTACCTTCAGGCTGTTGGAGCCCGTGATGTCCGAGCTGATCCTGCACCACTACCCGACTTCGCCCTTCGCCGAAAAGGCGCGTCTGCTGTTGGGCTTCAAGCAGTTGTCCTGGCACTCGGTAACCATCCCACCGCTGATGCCCAAGCCGGACCTGATGGCCTTGACCGGCGGCTACCGCCGGACCCCGGTGCTGCAGGTCGGCGCCGACATCTACTGCGATACCGCCCTGATCGCCCGCCGCCTGGAGCAGGAAAAGGCCGTGCCGTCGCTGTTCCCCGAGGGCCAGGAATTCACTACCGCCTGCTTCGCTCAGTGGGCCGATTCGGTGATCTTCCAGCACGCCGTCAGCCTGGTGTTCCAGCCCGAATCCATCGCGGTGCGCTTCGGCAAGTTGCCGCCGGAATTCCTCAAGGCCTTCATCGCCGACCGCAGCCAGCTGTTCAGCGGCGGCACCGCGAGCCGCCTGCCGGCCGAGCTGGCCCGGCACCAGTGGCCGGTGTTCATGGCGCGGATCGAGCAACAACTGGCGCGGGAGGAGGGCGACTTCCTGTTCGGCGAGCCGTCGATCGCCGACTTCGCCCTGGCCCACTGCCTGTGGTTCCTCAAGGGCACGCCGGTGACTGCGCCGCTGGTGGACGACTACCCGGCGGCCAGCGCCTGGCTGGGCCGGGTACTCGGCTTCGGCCACGGCGCCCACAGCGAGATGAGCGCGGAGGAGGCCATCGCGATCGCCCGCGACAGCCAGCCCGCCGCACTGCCGGAGGACGATTTTGTCGATCCCAATGGCTTCACGGCTGGTTCGCGGGTGGTGATCGCCGCCACCGACTATGGCGTCGATCCGGTGGAGGGCGAACTGCTGCACGCGGGGCGCGAAAGCCTGATCCTGCGTCGCGAGGACCCGCGCGCCGGCACCGTCCACGTGCACTTCCCGCGCCTGGGCTTCAGCATCCGCCCGGCCTGAGCCCCGCAGGCCCGGGGCACTGCCGCGTCACCGGGGTACGCAGGCGCGGCAGGTTCTCGGCCATCTCGCGGAAATGCTGCAGGCGCTCGTAACAGAGCGCCATTTCCCCCGCGTTGATGTTGTACCAGGCATCCGGTGCGCCGCAGTTGATCAGTCGCAGGGTCAGCGGGCGAGGCGGATGGAACTGCAGGAACACCTCGTTCACCAGGGCCTGGAGGTGGTTCTCGTCGCGCAGCAGTGCGATCAGCTGCTCGGTTTCCTCAAGATTGATCAGCGGTGGCTCAAACTCCAGGCGTGCCCCGGGATGATGCCGTATGGCCTGGGTGCGCCGGACGTGAAGCACCCAGTTCACGGCCTTGCTGGCCTGCTTGAATTCCTGGTCGCAATACACGGCGCGCTCGTAGGGCAGCCCCGTCAGCGCCGGCACCCAGTCCAGCCGGCCCATGTCGCTGCCGTACAGCAGGCAGGCGATGTTGTAGTAGCGCTGTTCGTCCAGTGGATGGCTGTCCCAGGCCAGCACCTGGTCCGGCGGTGGCTTTGGGGTCTGCCATTCCAGGCGCCAGTAGTCGGCGATGTCCAGCAGGCGCGCGTCGATCTCGTCCTGGGGCAGTTTCGCGTAGAGGCGGAATAACAGGATGAAGCCGAGCTGGTCGGCGGCATCCTCCTCACGTCCCAGCACAGGCAGATCGTATTCGGCGATCAGCATGTGCCCCATCTCGTGCATCACACTAAATTCGGCGTTGGCCAGCACGAAGCGCGCGACGTTGGGCGAAAGCGGCGGCGCGGTATCGGCGCAGACGAGCCCGGCACAGAGCAGGAACAGCAGTGCGAGGTACGAGCGGTGCGTCCGGGAGCACCCGGAGCGCGGAGGGGAGGCGGCGGTGAATGCGTGGGCGGACATGGCGGCCACCGTGAGAGTGAGGCGCCTCAATTGACTCTAGCAGCCGTGGCGTGGAGGTTTTCGGCGGTTCGTCGGTGGAGTGCCGCGAACGGCCCGGCCTCGAAGTCTCCCCCATGAAAAAGCCCATCTCTCGATGGGCTTTTTCATGCACGGTACGGCTTCAGTTCTTGCGCCGCTTGAGCTGGTCGTGCAGCTGGGTCGGCAGGCCGCGGATGATCAGCATGTCGCGCTCCTCGTCGTACTCCACCTTGCTGCCCAGCAGGTGTGCCTCGAAGCTGATCGACAGCCCCTCGGCGCGGCCGGTGAAGCGGCGGAACTGGTTGAGGGTGCGCTTGTCCGCCGGGATCTCCGGCGACAGGCCGTAGTCCTTGTTGCGGATGTAGTCGTAGAAGGCGCGTGGCGCCTGGTCGTCCATCAGCTCGGAGAGCGCGTCCAGGGCCATCGGCTCGCCGATCTTCGCCTGGCTGGTGGCGTAGTCCACCAGCACGTCGGTCTTCTCGCGGGCCTGCTCTTCGGGCAGGTCTTCGCTTTCCACGAAGTCGCTGAAGGCTTTGAGCAGGGTGCGGGTCTCGCTCGGCCCGTCGACGCCCTCGGTGCAGCCGATGAAGTCGCGGAAGTAGTCCGAGACTTTCTTGCCGCCCTTGCCCTTGATGAAGGAGATGTACTGCTTGGAGGTCTTGTTGTTACGCCACTCGGAAATGTTGATCCGCGCCGCCATGTGCAGCTGGCCCAGGTCGAGGTGGCGCGACGGGGTGACTTCCAGCGACTCGGTCACCGCCACCCCTTCGCTGTGGTGCAGCAGGGCGATGGCCAGGTAGTCGGTCATGCCCTGCTGGTAGTGGCAGAACAGCACGTGGCCGCCGGTGGACAGATTCGACTCTTCCATCAGCGACTTCAGGTGCTCCACCGCCTGCTTGGAGAAGGCGACGAAATCCTTGCCGCCGTCCAGGTACTCGGTCAGCCAGCCGCTGAACGGATAGGCGCCGGATTCGCCCTGGAACAGGCCCCAGGCCTTGTTCGGCTTGGCGTTGTAGCTCTCGTTGAGGTCGGCCATCAGGTTCTCGATGGCCTGGGAGTCGCCCAGCTCGGCATCGCGCGCGTGCAGCGTCGCGGGGTTGCCGTCGGGCTTCTTGTCGATCAGGTGGACGATGGCGTGGCGAATCGGCATGGCGGACCTGGATGTTCAATGCCGGCCTCGCCGCATGTGGGGTAGCGGCGGGGCGGGCAGATGATTGGAAAACGCCAGAGTTTACCCGACCCGGAGCACCTGTGCTCTACGCCGATCAGTCCGCCACCGGCACCGTCCCCGCGTCGCGCTCGCGGCGGTTGCGGCGCAGCTGTCGCAGGCGGCGGATCACGTAGTTCAGGTGCAGGTGCAGCTCGTACAGCTCGTTGTAGTAGGACAACGGCACCTCGACCTTGGCCAGCTCGGCTTCCAGTTGCTCCAGGCGCTCGATCTCGGTGCTCAGTTCGGCGCTGCCGGCGCGTTCGTCCAGGCGCCGGTCGATCTCGCGCAGGTAGCGGTACCAGCGGTAGATGCGCGCGCGGATGCGCCAGCGGTACAGCGGGCCGATGGATTTCATCAGCGGGATCAGGATGGCGATGAAGGGGATCAGCAGAATGATGTAGCGGTCCGCCAGCGAGGCGATGCGGAACGGCAGGAAGCGCTGCAGCAGCGGCGGGCCGCTCTTGTAGTAGCGCTCGGCGTCGCTCTGCAGGGCCAGGGTGCGCGGCTCGGCGCTGGGGAAGGCGCCGGCCGGGTCGAGCAGGGTGCCTTTGCTCATCACCCGGCGCGCGGCCTCCAGGATCAGCGGGGTGAGCGCCGGGTGGAAGTTATCGTTGATCACCAGGGTCGCCACCGGCGACAGCGTGGCCATGTCCTGTTCCGGAACGTTCTGCGCCAGGTTCAGCAGGCCTTCGCTGACCTCCACCCGCTTGAGGAACGGAATCCGCGCCTCGTAGGCGTGGGCACGGCGGAAGCCGGCGAGCTTGAGCTCCGGGCTGGCCGCCAGGCGCTGGATCAGCGGGTTTTCCGCCGGGCCGACGAAGAAGGCCGCGTCCAGGGTGCCGGCCAGCAGCTCACTGGCCACCGTGTTGCCGCCTCGGGCCTGCCAGTTCGCCGGCAGCGGGTCGCTGGGGATGTCATTGGCCTTGAGGATGGCCTCGGTCACCGCCTCGGTGCCGCTGCCCGGCGTGCCGATGGCCAGCCGCAGCGGCAGCAGGTCGGCGATGCGGTCGATCTTCAGGTCGCGACGCTGGAACAGCCACAGGGGCTCCTGGAACATCGCCCCGAGCGTCTGCAAGCCGCCGCGCTGGGCGGGTTCCAGTTGCTGCTCCTGGCCGCTCTGCACCAGCCCGATGTTCACTCCGCTGCCTTCATCCAGCAGCTTCTCCAGGTTCTGTCGCGAGCCCGCGGTTTTCACCAGGTTCAGCTCGAAGCCCTGCTTGGCCAGCTCCTCCTTCAGGTGTTCGCCGAAAATCGCATAGCCGCCGCCCGGCGCGCCGGTGGCGAGGGTCGCGCTCATGGGTGGTGGCGGGGCGACGAAGTAGAACAGCGCGGCCACCAGCGCGGCCAGCACCGGCACCAGCCAGAGGTTGGCGCGGACGAGGATGGCGAGGTCCTTGAGCATGTTGACGAGGCGTTGCATGGAGAGTCCTTTTCGCGTCGAGCCGTCCTGAAAAGATAGCCAGCCTGCGCGGCGGTGGCCGGCGAATCCGCCATCACGGCGGTGGAAGCCGCTATCATCCCAGCCTTTGGATAACGGCTGCGGACGTCACGGTATGCGCATTCTCCACACCTCCGACTGGCACCTGGGCCAGCACTTCATGGGCAAGAGCCGCGAGGCCGAGCACCAGGCGTTCTGCGCCTGGCTGGTCGGGCAGGTGCGCGAGCAGGGCGTGGATGCGGTGATCATCGCCGGCGACGTGTTCGATACCGGCGCGCCGCCCAGTTATGCCCGCGAGCAGTACAACCGCTTCATCGTCGAGCTGCGCGATACCGGCGCACGCCTGGTGGTGCTGGGCGGCAACCATGATTCGGTGGCGATGCTGGAGGAGTCCCGCGAGTTGCTGGCGCGCCTGGATACCCAGGTGATCGCTGCGGTCGGCACCGACCTCGAGTCGCAGGTGCTGGTGCTGCCGCAGCGTGACGGCGAACCCGGCGCGATCCTCTGCGCGATCCCCTTCATCCGCCCCCGCGACGTGCTCACCAGCCAGGCTGGGCAGAGTGCGCAGGACAAACAGCTGGCGCTGCAACAGGCGATCCAGTCGCACTACCGGCAGCTGTTCGAACGCGCCCAGGCGCAGCGCGAAGCCCTCGGCCGCCACTTGCCGATACTCGCCACCGGCCACCTCACCACGGTGGGCGCCAGCGCCAGCGAGTCGGTGCGGGAGATCTACGTCGGCACGCTGGAAGCCTTCCCCACCAGTGCCTTTCCGCCGGCGGACTACATCGCCCTGGGGCACATCCATCGGCCACAGAAGGTCGGTGGGCTGGAACACATCCGCTATTGCGGATCGCCTATCGCGCTGAGTTTCGACGAGGCCACCCAGGGCAAGGAGGTGCTGCTGGTGGACCTGGACGACAGCGGCCTGCGCAGCGTCAGTGCCTTGCCGGTGCCCTGCTTCCAGCCGTTGAAGTCGGTATCCGGCAGCCTTGCCAGCCTGCCCGCCGAACTGGCCCGCGTGGCTCGGGAGGGCAGCGTGGAACAGCCGGTATGGCTGGAGGTACTGGTGCACACCGACGACTACCTCACCGATATCCAGGTGCGAGTCGAGAAGCTGTGCGAAGACCTGCCGGTGGTCGTCCTGCGGACCCGCCGCGAGCGCGGTAATGCGCAGGCAACCCTGTTCAGCGAGGCGAAGGAAACCCTCGATGAGTTAAGCCCCGAGGATGTGTTCCGCCAGCGCCTGGACAGCGAGGAGCTGGACGCGCCGTTGCGCGATCGCCTGAGCGGGTTGTACCGGCAGGTGGTCAGCGAGTTGCAAGATCAGGAGCAGCAGCCATGAGAATCCTCAGCCTGCGCCTGAAGAACCTCAACTCGCTCAAGGGCGAGTGGAAGATCGATTTCACCGCCGAGCCCTTCGCCGGCAACGGCCTGTTCGCCATCACCGGCCCCACCGGCGCCGGCAAGACCACGCTGCTCGATGCCATCTGTCTTGCGCTCTATCACCGTACGCCGCGCATGAGCGTGCTGTCGCAGAGCGGCAACGAGCTGATGACCCGGCACACCGCCGATTGCCTCGCGGAAGTGGAGTTCGAGGTGAAAGGACAGCCCTACCGCGCCTTCTGGAGCCAGCGCCGCGCCCGCGACAAGGCCGAGGGCGCGCTGCAGGCCCCGAAGGTGGAGCTGGTGCGCATCGACCGCGCCAGCGGCGAAGGGGAAATCCTCACCGACAAGATCAACGACAAGCTCAAGCAGACCGAAATCCTCACCGGCCTCGACTTCGAGCGCTTCACCAAGTCCATGCTGCTGGCTCAGGGCGGTTTCGCCGCCTTCCTCGAAGCCAACGCCAACCAGCGCGCCGAGTTGCTGGAGGAACTGACCGGCACGGAAATCTACGGGCTGATCTCGCAGCGCGTCTTCGAACGGACCCGCGACGTGCGTGGCGCGCTCGACCAGCTGCGCGCCCGCGCCGAGGGCGTCGAGTTGCTCAGCAGCGAGCAGCGGGAAGCCCTCGAACAACAGAACCACCAGGCGCTGCTGAAGGAAGCCTCGCTGCAGGGCCGCCAGGTGGCGTTGCAGGCGCAGCATCGCTGGCGCGAGGACCTCGGCCGCGCCGAGCAGCAGATGCAGCAGGCCAGCGAGAAGGAGGCCGGCGCCCGCCAGTCGCTCGACGCGGCGCAGCCGGACCTGCAACGCCTGGCCGCCAGCGAGCCCGCCGCGCGTTTGCAGCCGCTGCACCAGGCCTGGCGCGCCAATCATGACAGTCTGGCGCAGGACCGCGCCGCGCTGGAGGACAATCGCGCCGAACAGGCTGCCGGCCGCGAGCGGATCGCCGAGGCACTGTGGAGCGCCAGCCAGTTCGCCCGACAGGTCAGCGATGCTCGTGGCGCGGAACTGAACGCTGTGGCTGAGCAGCGTACGGCGCTGGAAGCTCGTCTTGCCCAGCAACCGCAACGGGCCCGGCTGGGAGAATTGCTCGGGGGCTGGCGCGCGCAGTTCGCCCAACGTGCTCGTCTGGTGTCGGCCTGTGCCGATAGCCAGCGTCAGTTCGATCTCGCGGAGCAGGCGTTCCGCGACGCCGGCACCCGTCGAGAGGTGCTGCAAGGCGCCGTCAGTCATGCCGAGCAGAAGCTGGGCGAGGCTCGCCAGAACGAGTCCACCGCCCGGCAGCAACTGGATGCGTTGCTGGCCGGTGCGACCGAGGCGCAACTGCGCGAACGTGCGCAGCAGTCGCAGGCGCTTGGCCGTGGATTCGACCGCCTGGAGCAGATCGCCCAGGCACGGGCCCAGGCCGCCGCGCAGCTCGCCCGCTGGCAACCGGAACTGCTCGCGCTGCGCCAACGCAAGGGCGAGCGCGACGGCGCCATCGTTACCCTGCGCGAGCGCTACAAGGCGATGCAGCAGCAGGTTGCCGACCGGGAAAAGCTCCTGCAGCAGGAGCAGCGCATCCACCAGCTCGAACACTGGCGCGCGCAATTGCAGCCGGGCGAAGCCTGCCCGCTCTGCGGCTCCCAGCAGCACCCGGCGGTGGACGCCTACCAGGCACTGGATGTGTCGGCGACCCAGACCGCGCTGGAAGAGAGCAAGCGGGCGCTGGCTGAACTGGAGAGCCAGGGCATTGCCCTGCGTGGCGAGCTGGCCGAGCTGGAGGCGCAGATACAGCAAGGGCAACGTCAGCTCGACGAAGCCGACGCGGCGCTCCGGCAACAGCACGAAGCCTGGCAACAGCAGTGCGCTACCCAGGGATTGCAGCTGGAGGATGAGCAGGCGCTGGCGAGCGAGCGCCAGCGTCACGAAACGGCGCTGGCTGATCTGCAACAGCAGTTGACGGCGCTGGAAGAGCACAAGGCTCGCCTGCAGGAGAGCGTACAGGCGCGCGTCGATGCCGAGCGGGCGCACAGCGAGGCGGCGCAGCAGCTGGCGCTCTTCGAGGGCGAGCAGCAGTTCGCCCGGCAGCGCCAGGAGGAGCGCACGCAACAGATCGCCGGCCTGCGTGCCGAGTTGCAACAGCAGGAAGACGCCTTGGCTGTCGCGCTGGCGGAGCTGGGTTACGGTCTGCCGGACGACGGCGAGCAGTGGCTAGTCGAACGAAGCGAGGAATGGCAAGACTGGCAACGGGACCAGCAGTTGGCTCAGCAACTGGCCGCCGCCGAGCGTGATGTGGCGCAGGCCGCTACCTCGGCGCGGCAGGTCTCGCAGCAGTGGCAGCAGCGCTGGCAGGATTCGGCGTTCGAATCACGGCCAGAATTGCCGAAGGTGGATGATCCGCAGCAGGCACTGGCCGAATCCGAAGCCCTCCTGAGTGCCAGCCAGCGCCAGGCCGATGCGCTGCAAGGTCGCGAACAGACGCTGCTGGAGCGCCTGGAGCAGGATCAGGTTCGTCTGACCCAGAGCCAGGCGGCTTGGCTGCACGCCCTGGAGCAGAGTCCGTTCGCCGACGAGTCCGCGTATCTCGCGGCGCTGCTGGACGATGTCCAGCGCGCCGAGCTCAGCGCCCTCAAGCAGAAACTGGAAATGGCCATTACCGAGGCCGTTGCCTTGCGCGCGGCGGCGTTGCGGGACGTCGAGCGCCTGAAGGCCGAGCCGCATGGCGATCTGTCGCTGGACGAGCTGAACCAGCAACTGCTCACCCTCAACGCCGAGCTGCGCGAACTGGGTCAGCGCCAGGGCGAAATCCGCGCACAGTTGCAGGGCGACGATGCGCGACGCGCCAGCCAGCAAAGCCTGTTCGAGGAGATTCGCCGGCAGGAGGAAGAGCACGATCTCTGGCAGCGTCTGAACAGCCTGATCGGTTCGGCCGACGGTGCGCGTTACCGGCGCTTCGCCCAGGGCCTGACCCTCGACCACCTGGTGCACCTCGCCAACCGCCAGCTGCAACGTCTGCACGGCCGCTATCAGTTGGCGCGGCGTAGTGACGGCGAGCTGGAGCTGGAGGTGATCGACACCTGGCAGGGCGACACCGCGCGCGACTGCAAGACGCTGTCCGGCGGCGAGAGCTTCCTGGTCAGCCTGGCGCTGGCGTTGGCCCTGTCCGACCTGGTCAGCCACAAGACCAGCATCGACTCGCTGTTCCTCGACGAAGGCTTCGGCACCCTCGACGGCGAGACGCTGGAAGTGGCGCTGGATGCCCTCGACAGCCTCAACGCAACGGGCAAGACCATTGGCGTGATCAGCCACGTCGAAGCGCTCAAGGAACGCATCCCGGTGCAGCTCAAGGTGCACAAGGGCGTCGGCATGGGCTACAGCCAGCTCGACGCGTGTTTCCGCTTCACGCCGGAGAAAGGTTGAGGAGGTGGTTGCACGATTGATCTGCATTCATGGGGAACGCATCGCTGCCGGCGGCTGTCGACTTGCAAACAACGCTGAGCGAGATAGGCTCAAAACCGCGTAAGTCAGCCACGCCCCGAATGGGAAGGCATCCACAGGTATCGTGATCTTTCGTAGAGGTGATTTGTGATGAAGAAATCCGCATCGGCTCCGAAGAAACCTGCGGCGGCAAAACCCGCCGCTACGAAGCCGGCAGCGAAAGCGGCCGCCAAACCTGCAGCCAAGCCGGCCACCAAGGCCGCCGCCAGCAAGCCTGCTGCCAGCAAACCCGCCGCCAAGCCGGCCGCCGCCAAGCCCGCGGTGCGCCGCGCACCGGCCCTGGCCACGCCTTCGGACCTGAGCAAGAACGCCACCCGCGATCTTTCCGCCGCGCTCAACCGTCTGCTCGCCGACGTCTTCGCCCTCTATCTGAAGACCAAGAACTTCCACTGGCACGTCAGCGGTCCGCACTTCCGCGACTACCACCTGCTGCTGGACGACCATGCCACCGAGATCTTCGCGATGACCGACGCCATCGCCGAGCGCACCCGCAAGATCGGTGGCAACACCATCCGCTCCATCGGCCACATCGCCCGCGACAAGCGCATTCTCGACAACGATGCGGAGTTCGTGCAGCCGCTGGACATGCTGGCCGAGCTGCAGGGGGACAACAAGGCGCTGACCTCCTACATGCGTGAAGTGCATGACCTGTGCGACGAGTACCATGACATCGCCACGGCCAGCCTGATCGAGAACTGGATCGACGAAACCGAGCAGCGCACCTGGTTCCTCTTCGAGACCAGCCGCCGCGGTGATGGCACCGGCCACTGATTCTCCGGCGCATGAAAAAAGCCGTTTCTCCCGAGGGAGAAACGGCTTTTTTATTGGCGGCGTGAGCTTACTCGCCCGGCTTCTTCAGCTTCGGGTTGGGGAAGAACTGCACGCTCTGCACCTTCGGGTCGGCGGGCTTCTTCAGGCCGCTGACGTTGACCCGCGTGGTCAGCTCCTTCGGCACCGACTGGCCCTGGGCGTTGAGGGTGTCGGCATAGCCGCAGGCCACGCATTCGCGGTGCGGCACGCCGTCTTCGTCCCACATGACGATCTTGTCCTGCTCGCTGCACGCCGGGCAGACCGCCCCGGCGATGAAGCGCTTCTTCACTTCGGCCATCACGCAGCCTCCTCGGAAAGGCCGGAGTGGCGCAGCAGGGCGTCGATGGACGGCTCGCGGCCACGGAAGGCGACGAACAGCTCCATCGGCTCCTGGGAGCCACCCTTGGCCAGGATCGCGTCGCGGAACGCCGCGCCGGTCGCCGGGTTGAGCACGCCTTCTTCCTCGAAGCGGGAGAAGGCGTCGGCGGACAGTACTTCGGCCCACTTGTAGCTGTAGTAACCAGCCGCGTAACCGCCGGCGAAGATGTGCGCGAAGCTGTTGGCGAAGCGGTTGTAGGCCGGCGGGCGCATCACCGCGACTTCGTTGCGCACGGTTTCCAGCACGTCGAGCACGCTGCGGCCGTCGCCGTGGGTGGCGTGCAGTTCGAAGTCGAACAGGGAGAACTCCAGCTGGCGGACCATCATCAGGCCGGACTGGAAGTTCTTCGCGGCCAGCATCTTCTCCAGCAGGTCCTGGGGCAGCGCGGCACCAGTCTCATAGTGGCCGGAGATCAGCGCCAAGCCCTCGGGCTCCCAGCACCAGTTCTCCATGAACTGGCTCGGCAGCTCCACCGCGTCCCAGGCCACGCCGTTGATGCCCGAGGCACCGGCGTGTTCAACGCGGGTCAGCAGGTGGTGCAGGCCGTGGCCGAACTCGTGGAACAGGGTGGTGACTTCATCGTGGGTCAGCAGCGCCGGCTTGCCATTCACCGCCGGGGTGAAGTTGCACACCAGGTAGGCCACCGGCGATTGCAGCTCGCCGCCGGCGGTGCGGCGACGGTCGCGGGCGCCGTCCATCCAGGCGCCGCCACGCTTGTTGGCGCGGGCGTAGAGGTCGAAGTAGAAGCGGCCGACGTGCTGGCCGTTTTCCTCGATCTCGAACAGGCGCACGTCCGGGTGCCAGCGCTCGAAGTCGTTCAGCTCGCGGATCTGGATGCCATAGAGCTTCTGCACGATGGCGAACAGGCCGGAGAGCACCTTGTCGATCGGGAAGTAGGCGCGCAGGGCTTCCTGGGACACGCTGTAGCGCGCTTCACGCAGTTTCTCGCCGAAGTAGCTGGCGTCCCAGCTTTGCAGGTTCGGGCAGCCCTGTTCGGCGGCGTAGGCCTTGAGCTGCGCAAGATCCTGGGCGGCAAAGGGCTTGCTGCGCACGGCCAGGTCGCGGAGGAAGTGCAGGACCTGCTCGGGCGTCTCGGCCATCTTGGTGGCCAGGGACAGCTCGGCGAAGTTCGCAAAGCCCAGCAGGCGCGACAGCTCCTGGCGCAGGTCGAGGATTTCCTGCATCACCGGGCCGTTGTCGTTCTGCCCGGCATTCGGGCCCTGATCGGAGGCACGGGTGCAGTAGGCGGCGTAGACCTCTTCACGCAGGGCGCGGTCTTCGGCATAGGTCATCACCGCAAAGTAGCTGGGGAACTCCAGGCTGATCAGCCAGCCGTCCAGCTCCTTGGCCTGGGCGGCGGCCTGCATCTGCGCCTTGGCCGAGTCGGTCAGGCCGGCGAGGGCCGCTTCGTCGGTGATGTGCTTGGTCCAGGCCTGGGTGGCATCCAGCAGCTGGTTGGAGAAGCGGCTGCCCAACTCGGACAGGCGCGTCTGGATTTCGGCGTAGCGCTGCTGCTGGTCGGCCGGCAGGTCGATACCCGACAGGCGGAAGTCGCGCAGGGCGTGTTCGAGGATGGTCTTCTGGGCGACGTCGAAGTCCTTGGACTCGGCGCCGGCGGCCAGCGCCTCGTAGGCCTTGAACAGCTCGCGGTTCTGGCCCAGCTCGGTCCAGTAGGCGGACAGCAGCGGCAGGCAGCCTTCGTAGGCCTCGCGCAGTTCGGCACTGTTGCACACCGCGTTGAGGTGGCTGACCGGGCTCCAGGCCTTGCCCAGGCGGTCATGCAGTTCGTCCATGGCCAGCACCAGGCCGGCCCAGGTCGGGGTGCCGTTCTGCTCGGCGAGAATGCGCGCGATGGCCGCGCGGTTGTCGGCGAGGATCTGCTCGATGGCCGGCTTCACGTGCTCCGGACGGATGGACGAGAAGGGCGGCAGGTCGTAGCTCTGCAGAAGGGGATTCGCGCTCACGGTGGCACCTTGGTTGAAGAAACACTCGGCCATCTTAAATACAATCGGGCCCTTACGCAGCTTGAGGAAGCTTATCGTGACGATTAGAACCTATCAGGGCAAAACGCCAGCGCTGGGCGAGCGTGTGTTCGTCGACGCCAGCGCCGTGGTCATCGGCGACGTGGAGATCGGCGCGGACAGCTCGGTGTGGCCGCTGGTCACCATCCGCGGCGACATGCACCGCATCCGCATCGGCGCGCGCACCAGCGTGCAGGATGGCAGCGTGCTGCACATCACCCACGCCGGGCCCTTCAATCCGGACGGCTTCCCGCTGACCATCGGTGACGAAGTGACAGTCGGCCACAAGGTGCTGCTGCACGGCTGCACCATCGGCAGCCGCATCCTGGTGGGCATGGGCTCCATCGTGATGGACGGCGCGGTGATCGAGGACGAGGTGATCCTCGGCGCCGGCAGCCTGGTACCGCCGGGCAAGGTGCTGGAAAGCGGTTACCTCTACGTGGGCAGCCCGGTGAAGAAAGCCCGTCCGCTGACCGACAAGGAGCGCGCCTTCTTCAGCTACAGCGCCGGAAACTATGTGAAGCTCAAGGACCAGCATATCGCCGAGGGCTATGCCGGCTGAGCGCCCGGCCAGCCCATGACATCCACGCCCCGTCAGAGGAGAGCCCGCCATGCTGTTACGCGCCCAGACGTCCACCCTGTTGATCATCGATATCCAGGAACGCCTGTTCCCGGCCATTCATGAAGCCGAGTCGTTGCTCGAACATACAGCCTGGCTGCTGGCGGTCGCGCAGCGCCTGGGCGTACCGGTGCTGGCCACCGAGCAGTATCCGAAGGGCCTGGGGCCGACCCTGCCCGCACTGCGCGATGCGCTGCCGGCCGAGGCGCTGCTGGAGAAGATCGCCTTCTCCGCCGTGACCGATCCCGGCCTGTTGCAGATGCCCGGCGGGGAGCGCCGGCAGTTCGTGGTCTGCGGCACCGAGGCGCATGTCTGCGTGCTGCAGACGGTGCTGGGCCTGCTGGCCGAGGACCGCGAGGTATTCGTGGTGGACGAGGCGATCGGCTCGCGCCGCCCGCGGGACAAAGCGCTGGCGCTGGAGCGCATGCGTCAGGCCGGGGCGATGATCGTCTCGCGGGAGATGGTCGCTTTCGAGTGGCTGGAGCGCGCCGGCACGGAAGTGTTCCGGGAGATCAGCAAGCAGTTCATCCGCTGAGCGTCATTGCCACTGTGCGCGCCATGTCGCGCGCTGCTCGGGTTCGAGGAAGGTCCAGGCGACGAAGCGGCTCTGCTTCTGGCCCTGGGCCATGTCCACGGTGCGGATGCTGATGGCGCCGGCCTTCTTCAGTGCCCGGCGGAAATCGTCGAGATTGCCGGCCTTGGACACCAGCGAACTGAACCACAGCACCTGCTTGCCGACTCCCGCGCTTTCCGCCGCCAGCTTGCGCAGGAAGGCGATCTCACCGCCTTCGCACCACAGCTCGTTGCTCTGCCCGCCAAAGTTCAGCTTCGGTAGCTGGCGCGACGGGTCGAGCTTGCCGAGGTTCTTCCATTTGCGCCGGCTGCCGCTGCTGGCTTCCTCGGGCGATGCGTGGAAGGGTGGGTTGCAGAGGGTCGCGTCGAAGCGTTCATCGGCACCCAGCAGGCCACGGAAGATGTGCTTGGGGTCGTGCTGCTGGCGCAGTTCGATGGCTTCGTTGAGGCCGGGGTTGCCGTTCAGGATGGCGTGGGCCGAGGCGAGGGCGGCGGGCTCGATGTCCGAGCCGAGGAAGCGCCAGCCGTAGTCGCGGTGGCCGATCAGCGGGTAGATGCAGTTGGCGCCGACGCCGATGTCCAGCACGCGCACCTCCGGCCCACGTGGAACCCGGCCGGCGTTCTCCTCGCCGAGCAGGTCGGCCAGGTAGTGCACGTAGTCGGCGCGGCCCGGAATCGGTGGGCAGAGGAAGCCGGCCGGGATGTCCCACTGCGCGATGCCGTACTGCGCCTTGAGCAGCGCGCGGTTGAACACGCGCACGGCCTCGGGATTGGCGAAGTCGATGCTCGGCTTGCCGTAGGGATTGGTGATGACGAAGCGGCCCAGCGCTGGACAGCCCTCGATCAGCGCCGGGAAGTCGTAATGCCCCTTGTGCCGGTTGCGCGGGTGCAGCAGGTTCGGCCGCTTGGCGGCGGGGTCGCGCAGGCCCTGAGCGGGCGTGGCGGGGCGTTTCGGTGGTTTCGGCGATTTCGACATGAGGGCGCGCTGGGCAGGTAAGCGGTGGGGGATTTTCCCACAGATGGGCGCCTCAGCCGAGCAGCGCGTTGCCCAGGTGGTCGAACAGCAGACAGCACAGCAGAAGCGGAATGGGCAGGCCGAGCAGGGTGCCGAGCATGTAGGACGAAAAGCCCACGCCGGACAAGGCGAGGCTGTAGTTCAGCGTGGGGGCGGTGATGAACGCCAGGCGCAGGAGAAACACGCTGCCGGCCGGGCGCTGGTCGAGGTGACTGAATACCGCGCGGGTGAACCGGTTGTTCAGCAGGCGCAGCCCGTCGCCGCCCACCGCGCGTATCACCAGAAAGGTAGAGCCGCAGGAGAACACCGCCGCGCCGTAGGTGATCAGTCCGCCCCACAGCTTGCCCAGCGCCAGCACGGCGGCGGCGAGGAACAGCAGGCCGGGGATGTGCAGCAGGTTGCCCAGGGCGAACAGCCCGACAAACAGCAGGAGGCCGCGCACGCGGTTGTCCTGCAGCTCGCTGCGCAGGTAGTCGAGGCTGAAATCCTCGTGCAGGCCGCTGGCGCGGTAGAGCGCGAACAGCACCAGGGCGAAGGCGAGCAGCAGGATCAGTCGGCGAAAACGCCAGACGACGGGCGGGACGGCAAGCATGTGGGTGGGCTCAGGGGTACTGCAGCACGCCCTTGATCTGCGCCAGGTGCTGGGCGATCCAGCGCGGATCGATGGCGCCCCAGTTGCGGATGCGGTAGTGCCCGGCGTTGTTGCGCTCGCCGTCGTGCTGCTCGAAGGTGCAGTCGATGTCCAGGTCGGCCAGCGCGGCCAGGGTGTCCTGGGCGGTGCGCCGGGGCATGCCGGTGGCCTCCATCAGCGCGGGAACGCTGGTGGCCGTGCCGCTGTCGATCAGCCAGGCGACATAGAGGCGGCGGTAGAAACTGCTTTTCGTCTTGCTTACTTCCATCGAGACGTTTCCTTGTTGGCCTTGTGGGTCCACTACAGCGGCAGCAGCCAGGGTACCAGCAGAACGCTGACGATCATCACCAGAATCGTGAAGGGTACGCCAACCTTGACGAAATCTCCGAAGCGGTAGCGTCCGGGGCCGAGCACCAGGGTGTTTACCGGCGAGGAGATCGGCGTCATGAAGGCGGCCGAGGCGGCCAGCGCGACGATCATCGCGAAGGCCTGGGGCGAAGCGCCGAGGGCTTTGGCGGTGGCGATGGCGACGGGCGCCATGAGCACTGCGGTGGCGGTGTTGGAGATGAACAGGCCGATCAACGCGGTGAGCACGAACAGGCTGGCGAGGATCGCGTAGGGCCCTGCGCCGCCGAGGGCGCCGACCAGGCCGTTGACCGCCAGGGTGATGCCGCCGGTCTTCTGCAGGGCGAGGGCGAAGGGCAGCATGCCGACGATCAGCAGCAGGCTCTGCCAGTGGATGGCGCGGTAGGCGCTGTCCATGTCGATGCAGCGGAAGGCGCCCATCAGCAGGCAGGCGATCAGCGCGGCCATGACGTTGGGCACCAGGCCGCTGACCATCAGGATCACCATTATCGCCAGGCTGAACAGCGCATGGGGCGCCTGGCTGGCGGCGGGGGCGGCCTCGTCCACCTCGGCCGGCAGGCTGAGCACCAGGAAGTCGCGCCCGCGCGCCTGCAACTGGCGGATGTCCTTCCAGGCGCCGATCACCAGCAGGGTGTCGCCGACTTTCAGCTTGGCTTCCAGCAGGCCTTCCACCAGCGCCTCGCGGTTGCGCCGCAGGCCTACCACGTTGAGCCCATACTGGCTGCGGAAGCCCAGCTCCAGCACGCTCTTGCCCTGCAGGGCGGACTCCGGCGGCAGGGTCACTTCGGCCATGCCCACTTCGTGGGCGCGTTCGGTGAAGTAGTCGCCCTGCAGGCTCAGCGGCTCCAGGCCGTATTCGTGGTACAGGCCCAGCAGGTCGCCGCGCTCGCCGTAGATGTCCACCAGCAGCACGTCGCCGGCCTGCAGGACGATGCTGGCGCTGGGGCCGAGAATCTTCAGGCGGAAGTGCACCATGCGTTCGATGGCGACCACGTTGGTGCCGGCGCGGGCGCGCAGCTCCACGTCGCCCAGGCTCGCGCCCACCAGCTGCGAGTCGGCGCGGATGCGCAGGCGGCGTTCGCGGCCGGCCAGCTGGTAATCGCGGATCAGGTCGCCCAGGGTGCGGCGCTTGAGGCTTTGCTTGTCGTCGCCATCGTCGTCGCCCAGCCAGCGCCGTGCCACCAGCATGTAGCCGATGCCCAGGGCGAGAATGACCAGGCCGAAGGGGGTGAAGCTGAAGAAGCCGAACCCGGCCGAGCCTTCGCGCACCAGCTCGCTGTGCACCACCACGTTGGGCGCGGTGGCGACCAGGGTGAGCATGCCGCTGATCAGCCCGGCGAAGCTCAGCGGCATCATCAGCCGGCGCGGCGAAACATGCAGACGCGCAGCGATGCTCAGCACCACGGGAATGAAAATGGCGACCACGCCGGTGGAACTCATCACCGAACCCAGTCCGGCCACGGCCAGCATCAGCAGCACCAGCAGGCGCGTCTCGCTGGCGCCAGCGCGGCGCGTCAGCCATTCGCCGATGCGGTAGGCCACGCCGGTACGCACCAGGCCTTCGCCGATGACAAAGAGTGCGGCGATGAGGATGACGTTGGGATCGGCGAATCCGGCCAGCGACTCCTGCACGCTGAGGATGCCGGAGAGGGGCAGGGCGACCATCACCAGCAGGGCGACCACGTCCATCCGTGGCCGGTTGATGACGAACAGCCCGACAGCGGTGGCGAGCAGGGCGAGGACCCAGATCAGTGGCAGACTCATGCGCTTCCCTAGCGAGTATTCGGCGCCATTGTGCCCGCCGAGGCGGGCGCAATGTCTTGATCCGGTGCAGCTTAGCGAAGCCTGTGGTCCTGCGTGGCGGCGAATCGAAGCGTTACGGCAGGCGTGCGATGGGCGTGATCTGTCTGGGATCGGTGCGCAGCTCGATCAACGCCGGCTTGCCGCTGGCCTGGGCGCGCTGGAAGGCGGCGGCGAAGTCCTCGGTGCGCTCGACGAGTTCGCCGTGGGCGCCAAAGGCCTTGGCGAGGGCGACGAAGTCGGGGTTGCGCAACTCGGTCGCGCTGACGCGGCCCGGATACTCGCGCTCCTGGTGCATGCGGATGGTACCGAGCATGCCGTTGTTGACCACGATGACGATCAGCGCGGCGCCGTACTGCACGGCGGTGGCCAGCTCCTGCGGATACATCATGAAGCAGCCGTCGCCAGCGAAGCACACCACGCTGCGCTGCGGGTCACGCAGTTTGGCGGCAATGGCGGCGGGGAAGCCGTAACCCATGGCGCCGTTGGTGGGCGCGAGCTGGCTGCGCGCGGAGCGATAGCGGTAGAAGCGGTGCACCCAGACGGCGTAGTTGCCGGCGCCGTTGCTGATTGCCGCATCCTCGGGCAGGGTCTCGCTGAGGTAGCTGACGACCTCGGCCAAATCCATGCCTTGCGGACGCTCGGCGTTCTGCGGCGGGGTGGAGTAGGCGAGGTAGTCGGCGCGAGCCGCGGCGGTCCAGTCGGCCCAGGGGCGTTCATTCAGGGGCGCAAGGGTGTCGAGGGCCGCTGCGATGGCTGGCATGCTGGCCTGTATGGGGAGATCGGCCTGGTAGACCCGGCCCAGTTCGCTGGCGTCCGGGTGGATGTGGATCAGCGTCTGAACGGGATTCGGGCTCTGCACCAGGGTGTAGCCGGCGCTGGGCGTTTCGCTCAGGCGCGAGCCGAGCACCAGCAGCAGGTCGGACTCCTGCACCCGGGCGGTGAGTTTGGGCGAAGCGCCGAAACCGAGCTGGCCGACATACTGGGCGTCGCGGTTGTCGTAGAGGTCCTGGCGGCGGAACGAGGCCACCACCGGCAGGTCGTTGGCCTTGGCGAAACGCTGCAGGGCATGGCGTGCGGCGTCGTCCCAGCCCGTGCCGCCGATCACCAGCAGCGGTTTGCGGGCGCGGGCCAGCAGGCCGCGCAGTTCTTCCAGCGCAGCCGGCGGCGGAGCGACCTGTGCAATGCGCGGCGCGGGGACGTCCGCTACCGGTGCTGAGCCGAATAGCACTTCCTCCGGCAGCGCCACCACCACCGGGCCGGGACGTCCGGACTGGGCCACGGCGAAGGCCTGGGCGACCACTTCCGGGATGCGCTGGATGTCGTCGATCTCCGTAGCCCACTTGGCCAGGCCGCCGAACATCTGCCGGTAGTCCACTTCCTGGAAGGCTTCGCGGCCCTTGAAGGCGTTTTCCACCTGGCCGACGAAGAGAATCATCGGCGTCGAATCCTGTTTGGCCGTGTGTACGCCATTGGCCGCATGGGTCGCGCCCGGTCCACGGGTAACGAAGCAGATTCCCGGGCGCCCGGTGAGCTTGCCGTAGGCATCCGCCATGTTCGAGGCGGCGCCTTCGTGGCGGGTGACGACGGTGCGGATCGAGTGGGCGTCGTGCAGGGCATCGAGCACCGGCAGGTAGCTCTCGCCGGGGATGCAGTAGACGGTGTCGACCGCATTGCGCAGCAGGGCTTCGACGAGGATCTGGCCGCCATTGCGGACGGGGAGGTCGGACATGGGCTTCGGGCTCCTTGGGCTGATACCGGGGCCGCTCCTGGAAGAGCGCCGACGAACCCCTGGAGCGGCCCGGCGTTGCGATCTTCGGCGCAAAGCGCGGCGGGCGCCAAGTGACCATTCTTCGTGAGGTTATTCCGTAGGGGAATGACGTAATGCGTCTGCTGGAAGGGCTCTTCATGTAGGAGCGAGCTTGCTCGCGAACAGAGTTCCCCGGTTGCATTGGTGTTGGGTAGTTCGCGAGCAAGCTCGCTCCTACAAGGAGGGCACGCCGCGTACGGGGGATTGCTCCCCCGGAAAAGCACAAGGCCCGCATTTGCGGGCCTTGTGGATGACGCTTACAGGCTGGCGATCTTCTCGCGCTGCTGGATCAGGTTGGTTACGGCCTGTTCCGCTTCGGCCAGTTTGGCGCGTTCCTTCTCGATCACATCCGCCGGGGCCTTGGCGACGAAGCCTTCGTTGGCGAGCTTGCCGCCGACGCGTTTGACTTCGCCTTCCAGACGCTGGATTTCCTTGTCCAGGCGGGCCATTTCGGCGGCCTTGTCGATCAGGCCGGCCATCGGTACCAGCACTTGCAGGTCGCCGACCAGCGCGGTGGCGGACATCGGCGGCTCTTCGCCTTCGCCCAGCACGCGGATGGTCTCGAGCTTGGCCAGCTTCATCAGCAGCGGCTCGTTGTCGGCCAGGCGGCGATGGTCTTCGGGCGATGCGTTGTTCAGCACCAGGTCGATGCGCTTGGCCATGGAGATGTTCATCTCGCCACGGATCTGGCGGATGCCCAGCATCAGGGCCTTGACCCACTCGATGTCGCCTTCGGCGGCGGCGTCGATCTTCGACTCGTCGGCGACCGGCCAGGGTTGCAGCATCAGGGTGTCACCGGATTTCGCTGCTGCGCCCTTGATGCGCTGCCAGATTTCCTCGGTGATGAACGGCATGAACGGGTGCGCCAGGCGCAGTGCGGTTTCCAGCACGCGCGCCAGGGTACGGCGGGTGCCGCGCTGGCGTTCGATGGGCGCGTTCTCGTCCCACAGGACCGGCTTGACCAGTTCCAGGTACCAGGCGCAGTACTCGTCCCAGATGAACTCGTAGAGGGCCTGGGTGGCCAGGTCGAAGCGGAAGGCGTCCAGCTGGCGCGCGACTTCGATCTCGGTGCGCTGCAGGGCGGAGATGATCCAGCGGTCCACCGACGACAGCTCGACCGGCTCGCCATTCACGCCGGTGTCCTTGCCATCGGTGTTCTCGATGACGAAGTTGGCGGCGTTCCACAGCTTGTTGCAGAAGTTGCGGTAACCCTCGACGCGGCCCATGTCGAACTTGATGTCGCGGCCGGTGGAGGCCAGCGAGCAGAAGGTGAAGCGCAGGGCGTCGGTGCCGTAGCTGGCGATACCTTCGGGGAACTCGGCGCGGGTCTGCTTGGCGATCTTCTCGGCGAGCTTGGGCTGCATCATGCCGCTGGTGCGTTTCTCCAGCAGCTCGTCGAGGGTGATGCCATCGACGATGTCCAGCGGGTCGAGGACGTTGCCCTTGGACTTGGACATCTTCTGGCCCTGGCCGTCGCGCACCAGACCATGGACGTAGACGGTCTTGAACGGGATCTGCGCGGTGCCATCGCCATTCTTGATCAGGTGCATGGTCAGCATGATCATGCGCGCAACCCAGAAGAAGATGATGTCGAAGCCGGTCACCAGCACGTCGGTGGGGTGGAAGGTCTTCAGGTATTCGGTCTGTTCCGGCCAGCCGAGGGTGGAGAAGGTCCACAGGCCCGAGCTGAACCAGGTGTCGAGGACGTCTTCGTCCTGGCGCAGGTTGGCGTCGCCCAGATTGTGCTTGGCGCGTACCTCGGCCTCGTTGCGGCCGACGTAGACGTTGCCGGCCTCGTCGTACCAGGCCGGAATGCGGTGGCCCCACCACAGCTGACGGCTGATGCACCAGTCCTGGATATCGCGCATCCAGCTGAAGTACATGTTTTCGTACTGCTTGGGCACGAACTGGATGCGGCCGTCTTCCACGGCGGCGATGGCGGGTTCGGCCAGCGGCTTGGTGGAGACGTACCACTGGTCGGTCAGCCAGGGCTCGATGACGGTGCCGGAGCGGTCGCCCTTGGGCACTTTCAGCGCGTGGTCGTCGATCTTCTCGAGCAGGCCGGCGGCTTCGATGTCGGCGACGATCTGCTTGCGCGCGACGAAGCGGTCCATGCCGGCATAGGCGGCGGGCAGGCTGGCGTCCAGTTCGACATTGACGCTGCCGTCGAGCTTGAACACCTGGGCGGTGCCGAGGATGGCGGCGTTCTTGTCGAAGATGTTGATCAGCGGCAGGTCGTGGCGCTTGCCGACTTCATAGTCGTTGAAGTCGTGGGCCGGGGTGATCTTCACGCAGCCGGTGCCGAACTCGCGGTCGACGTAGTCGTCGGCGATGATCGGGATGCGGCGGCCCACCAGCGGCAGGTCGACGAAGGTGCCGATCAGGGCGGCGTAACGCTCGTCTTCCGGATGAACGGCGACCGCGCTGTCACCGAGCAGGGTTTCCGGACGGGTGGTGGCGACGACCAGGTGGTCCTTGCCGTCGGCGGTCTTGTGACCGTCGGCCAGCGGGTAGCGCAGGTGCCAGAGGTGGCCCTTCTCGTCGTGGTTCTCCACTTCCAGGTCGGAAATGGCGGTGTGGAACTTGGTGTCCCAGTTGACCAGGCGCTTGCCGCGGTAGATCAGGCCGTCCTCGTGCAGGCGCACGAAGGCTTCCTTCACGGCGTTGGACAGGCCGTCGTCCATGGTGAAGCGCTCGCGCGACCAGTCCACGGAGGAGCCCAGGCGGCGAATCTGGCGGGTGATGGTGCCGCCGGACTGGTCCTTCCATTCCCAGACCTTCTCCAGGAACTTCTCGCGGCCCAGGTCATGACGGGCGATGCCTTGGGCAGCCAGCTGGCGCTCCACCACCATCTGGGTGGCGATGCCGGCGTGGTCGGTGCCCGGTTGCCACAGGGTGTTGCGGCCCTGCATGCGGCGGTAGCGGATCAGCGCGTCCATGATGGCGTTGTTGAAGCCGTGACCCATGTGCAGGCTGCCGGTGACGTTCGGCGGCGGGATCATGATGGTGTACGGCTCGCCGGAACCTTGCGGGGCGAAGTAGTTCTCTTTCTCCCACAGGGGGTACCAGTGGGATTCGATGGCGTGGGGCTGGTAGGTCTTGTCCATGAGCGCGGCGGGACCCTGATAAGGCTAGACGGAAAACCGCTGAGTATAACGGGAGGCGGGGCTTTCCGGCCACCGGCGCGGCAAGGGAGGCAATTGTAGGAGCGAGCTTGCTCGCGAACCGTTACCACTGCGAGCTTGCAGAGGAGCGTTCGCGAGCAAGCTCGCTCCTACAAGTAAAGGGGGCGCTGCGGTCAGCTCTTGCGCTGGGCCAGCAGTCGCTGCATCCGCGCTTCCAGACGGCGCTGCAGCTCGGCTTCGATCTGCGGCGCGAAGTCGTCGATCACGTCCTGCAGGATCAACTGGGCGGCGGCGCGCAGCTCCAGGTCCAGGCGATTGAGTTCGCTGGCCTGGGGCGAGACTTTCGGCTCGGCAGGCTCGGCAGGCTCGGCAGGCTCGGCAGCGGGCGGCTCCGGCGTACGTGGCGCCGGAGCGATGACGTCGGACAGCAGTGGGATGTTGTCCGGCTCGAAGGATTCGGTGAGCAGCGGCGGTTCGGCACCTGGCTCGTCCAGCAGTTCCTGGATCGATTTCAGGTCTTCCAGCAGGTGATCGGGGTCGTGCGGGGGCTTACGGCTGTCCATGGTCTTGGCTGATGCGTTCTCAAGGGCGCGGCAGGCGATGGTCCTGCAAAGGATAGCCCTGCTCGCGGTAGCGGCGGAAATTCTCCCGCGCGGCCTGACGAATCGCCGGTTCTTCGATCACCAGTTCGGCGACCCGGTTGAAATGGTCGACGAAGGGGGGAATGGCCAAGGTCAGGTTGATCAGCAGGTCCCGGTGGCTCTCCGGCGGCTCACCCAGGGCGAGCACCACCGGCGAGTCGGCGTCTTCTTCCACCGCGTTGTGTGGGATGAAGGTTTCGCCCCGGAAGTTCCACAAGCGTGCATCCAGCGCTTCGCGCTGGGCCTCGTCGGCACACAGCACGAAGATGCGCATGCCTTGCCGCCAGGCCTTTTCGGCCAGGCGGCAGGCGATGGTCAGGCGTGCGTCGGGATCGGCGCTGGGGATGACGTAGAAGTCCACCCGGGTCATGCGTTCGATCCCATTGGCAGGTTGCACTGTGCCATTACTTAACGCGGTCCAGCAGGTACTGGGTCAGCAGCGGAACCGGGCGGCCAGTGGCGCCCTTGTCCTTGCCGCCGCTGATCCAGGCGGTGCCGGCGATGTCCAGGTGCGCCCAGTGGTACTTCTTCGCAAAGCGCGACAGGAAGCAGCCGGCGGTGATGGTGCCGGCCTTCGGCCCGCCGATGTTGGCGATGTCGGCGAAGGGGCTGTCCAGTTGCTCCTGGTATTCGTCGAACAGCGGCAGCTGCCAGGCGCGGTCGTCGGCGACTTCACCGGCTTTCAGCAACTGCTTGATCAGCGCGTCGTTGTTGCCCATCAGGCCCGAGGTGTTGGAGCCCAGGGCGACGATGCAGGCGCCGGTGAGGGTGGCGATGTCCACCACCGACTGGGGCTTGAAGCGTTCGACGTAGGTCAGCGCGTCGCACAGCACCAGGCGGCCTTCGGCGTCGGTGTTGAGGATTTCGACGGTCTGGCCGCTCATGGTGGTGACGATGTCGCCCGGACGGGTAGCGCCGCCGCTGGGCATGTTCTCGGCGCAGGCCATCACGCCCACCAGGTTGATCGGCAGCTGCAGCTCCAGCACGGCGCGGAAGGTACCGAACACGGAAGCGGCGCCGCACATGTCGAACTTCATCTCGTCCATGCCCAGGCCGGGCTTGAGGCTGATGCCGCCAGTATCGAAGGTGATGCCCTTGCCGACCAGGACGTGGGGAGCTTCGTCCTTCTTGCCACCGTTGTACTGCAGGACGATCAGGCGCGGCGGCTGGTCGCTGCCCTGGGCGACGGCGAGGAAGGAGCCCATGCCCAGCTCGCGCAGTTTCTTCTCGTCCAGCACTTCGACCTTCAGGCCCTTGTGCTCCTTGGCCAGTGCCTTGGCCTGCTCGCCGAGGAAGGTCGGGTGGCAGAGGTTCGGCGGCAGGTTGCCCAGGTCGCGGGTCAGGGCCATGCCGTTGGCGATGGCCTGGGCTTCCTTGGCGCCCTGCTCGACGGCGGCGGCATCGGCCTTGTCGACCAGCAGGGTGATCTTCTTCAGCTTCGGCGCTTCGGCTTTCTGGCTCTTGAATCGGTCGAAGACGTAGGTGCCGTCGGCCAGGGTCTCCACCTGCAGGCGGGCCTTGCCGTGGGCGTTGCGGCCTTTCACAGCGAGATCGCCCAGGGCCAGCACGGCGTCGCCGCCGCCCAGGTTCTTCAGGGTGGCGAGGACCGAGGAAACCAGTTTGCGGTAGGCGCGGTCGGAGAGGTCGCGTTCCTTGCCGGCGCCGACCAGCAGCACGCGCTCGGCCTTAATATTGGGTAAATCCTGCAGGAGTAGCGTTTGCCCGACCTTGCCCGCCAGATCGCCACGCTTGAGCAGGGTGCCGATGGCGCCGCCGGTGACGTCGTCAACGGCCTTTGCGGTGGCGCCAAGCTTGCGGCCTTCGCCGACGGCGATGACCAGGGTGGCGGTTTTCAGGGTTTCCGGGCGTACGCTTTTTACAAGGAATTCCATGGCTTGGTGTCCCCAGGACAAAAGGCTCACGATGGCAAGGTGGTCCGCGAGGCTCAGGCAGACTGCGCAGTGACAGGCCTGGCGAATCGCAGGATAATGCCGGCTATTTTCGCTGGATCGCGCTCGCGCGGGCCGGCAAACGCTTCACGACGGCTAGTTTGAGCGTAGCCGCCCGAGCGTGACAACCCTGGAGTGTCCGGTTTGATTGTCTTCCGTTATCTGTCCCGCGAAGTGCTGATCACCATGAGCGCAGTGAGCGCCGTGCTACTGGTCATCATCATGAGCGGCCGTTTCATCAAGTACCTGGCGCAGGCCGCCCAAGGCATGCTCGATCCGGGCTCGCTGTTCATGATCATGGGTACGCGCCTGCCGGGCTTCCTCCAGCTGATCCTGCCGCTAGGGCTGTTCCTGGGGATCCTGCTGGCTTACGGGCGGCTGTACCTGGACAGCGAGATGACGGTGCTGACCGCTACCGGCATGAGCCAGCAGCGGCTGACGGCCTATACCCTGGCGCCGGCGCTCCTGGTGGCGCTGATCGTGGCCTGGCTGAGCCTGTGGGCGGCACCGCAGGGCA
Source organism: Pseudomonas sp. PSE14 (assembly GCF_029203285.1). Taxonomy (NCBI): domain Bacteria; kingdom Pseudomonadati; phylum Pseudomonadota; class Gammaproteobacteria; order Pseudomonadales; family Pseudomonadaceae; genus Pseudomonas; species Pseudomonas sp. PSE14. Next base: position 4,626,344 of record NZ_CP115669.1, on the reverse strand, counting down.
TCGCGCAGATGCAGCTGCTGCTGAACAAGCAGGACGCGATGACCGAGTTCGACACCCTGGCGCCGGGACGTTTCCAGTCGATGCGCGACGGCTCGCGGGTGACCTATACCGAGACCCTGGCCAATGAACGCACGCAACTGGGCGGCGTGTTCATTGCCGACAAGAATCCGCCGCGCAATGGCAAGGCGGGCAGCGCCTCGGTGCTGGTGGCGAACAGCGGCGAACAGCAGATCCATGCCGACGGCAGCCGTTACCTGATCCTCAAGGACGGCTATCGCTACGATGGCCTGCCGGGGCAGGCCGATTACCGGGCGATCAAGTACGACACCTATGGCGTCTTGCTGCCCAAGCCGGAAGTCAGCAGCGAGATCGACGACCGCGACGCCATTCCCACCAGCGAGCTGATCGGCAGCGATGAAGTACGCATGAAGTCCGAGCTGCAATGGCGCCTTTCCATTCCGCTGCTGGTCTTCGTGGTCACCATACTGGCGGTGCCGCTCTCGCGGGTGAATCCGCGTCAGGGTCGCTTCCTCAAGCTGCTGCCGGCGGTATTGCTCTACATGGCTTACCTGGCGCTGCTGATCGCCGGTCGGGGCATGCTCGACAAGGGCAAGATCCCGCTCGCCCTGGGCCTGTGGTGGATCCACGGGCTGTTCCTGGCGATCGGGTTGCTGCTTCTGTATTGGGAGCCGCTGAGGCTCAAGCTGGCCGCCGCACGGGCGAATTCTGGGCGGGAGCCGAAGCATGCGTAAGTTGGATCGTTACATCGGCATCACCGTTTTCATCTCCATCCTCGCCGTGCTCGGGGTGATTCTCGGTCTGGCCGAGCTGTTCGCCTTCGTCGACCAGTTGGGGCAGATCACCGAGACCTACACCCTCGTCGATGCGCTCAAGTTCGTGCTCCTCACCGCACCCAGCCGCGCCTACGATATGTTGCCGATGGCTGCGCTGATCGGTTGCCTGGTGGGCCTCGGCAGCCTGGCCAGCAGCAGCGAGCTGACCATCATGCGTGCCGCTGGCGTGTCGCTGCAGCGCATCGTCTGGGCGGTGATGAAGCCGATGCTGGTACTGATGTTCGCCGGTATCCTGCTCGGCGAATACGTGGTGCCCTACACCGAGACCCAGGCCCAGAATGATCGCGCCATGGCCCAGAGCGACGGCGGGGTGCTGAGTTCGCGGAACGGCCTGTGGCACCGTCAGGGCCACGAATTCATCCAGATCAACGTAGTGCGCTCGGACGGGATGCTGCTGGGTGTGACCCGCTACAACTTCGATGATGCGCGCCGTCTGCAGACCGCCAGTTTCGCCAAGCAGGCAACCTTCCAGAATAACCAGTGGGTACTGGAAAACGTGACCACCACGGTTCTGCACATGGATGAGAAACGCAGCGAAGTGGTGAACAAGCCCAGCGAAGTGTGGAACATCCAGCTCACCCCGCAACTGCTGAACACCGTCGTTACGGAGCCTGAGGCCCTGTCGATCAGTGGGCTGTGGAGCTATATCCATTACCTGCAGGAGCAGGGGCTGAGCGCCAACCGCTATTGGCTGGCGTTCTGGACCAAGATCCTGCAGCCGGCGGTCACCGCGGCGCTGGTGCTGATGGCGATTTCCTTCATCTTCGGCCCGCTGCGCAGCGTGACGCTGGGGCAACGTGTCTTCACCGGCGTGCTGGTGGGCTTCAGCTTCCGTATCGCACAGGATCTGCTTGGTCCATCCAGCCAGGTGTTCAACTTCCCGCCGCTGCTGGCGGTGCTGGTGCCCGCGGCGATCTGCGCCTTCCTCGGCATGCTGTTGCTGCGAAGGGCGGGGTGATCTCGCTCCTGCAAAGGACGCTACAAACGAAAAAGCCCGCCAATCGGCGGGCTTTTTCATGGGCGAATGGGGCTTAGCGCCGCCCCTGAGTCGCCTTGCGTACGTCCTTGGGAATCTGGATCACCACGCTTTCCGAGTAGCGATCCTGCCAGGTGCGCTTGTCCTTGTCCCAGAGCATCCACAGGAAGCCCAGCCCCAGGCAGGCCCAGGAGCCGATGGAGATGATGAAGCGCAGCAGCGCCTGGAGCAGGCTGATGCGCGAGCCGTTGGCGTTCTGCACGCGAATGCCCCAGACCTGCATGCCGAGGGTCTGGCCGTTGTGGGTCCAGAACTTGGCGAAGAAGGCGAACACGCTGATGAACAGCAGGCTGGAGAGCAACGGATCGCCGATCAATCCGCCTTGATCGGCCAGTTGCTTGAGCTTCTCGCCGCCATAGATGAGCCGCAGGACGCCCTGCTGATAGACCAGGGTCACGACCATCATCAGCGCTACGCAGAGCAGGAAGTCATAGAACATGGCGGCGAAGCGGCGGATGAGCGTGGCGGGCGGGAAGTTTCCCGCGGGCTGGAGCTGCGGTATGGACATGGCGCCTTCTGGAAAGAATCGTGGATCGGCAGGGCACTGCCCCGGATGAATGGGGCGGGATTATACGGTTTCTGGCCTGGTTCGGCCTTTATCGGGTTGGCCCTGTTCTAAGCTGCACTCATACCGTTTCCCTGGAAACGAACGGTCGTATAGCAAGGAACAAGGATGCCTTTACGCAACTATGCTCGACGCCGGCTGGTGCCGCGATTGGTGTTTGCCCTGTCGATGGCGGTTCTCCCCCTGGCGCTGGGCAGCTCCATTATCTATTGGCAGGCCCTGCAGACTCTATCCGCCGAGGCGCGCACGGCGTCCAATGAGGCACTGCACCTGTTCGATATCATGCTCGGAAATGCCGAGGGGGCTGCCCGGGTGGCGCTCTCGCAGAAGGGGAGACCCTGCAGCGACTCGACCTTGGTGCTGCGCGAGCAGGTGGCGGTGGTGCCTTTCGTGCGCACGGTCAACCTTACGCGGGGCGATGCTATCTATTGCACTTCCCTGTTCGGTGACTTCAAAGCGCCGTTGTACGGCTCCGACTACGTGGATGGGCGTCTGCGCCTGATGGCGGGCAACCCGGTGACGCCCCATGTCGCGGTGTTGATCCTGCGCCGGGTCGAGGGGGAGTACGGCGCGCTGGCCTCCATTGATGGGCGTTATCTGAGCAATACCCTGCAACTGGTCGATCAACGCAGCGACCTGCAGTTGCAAGTCGGTGGGGTGTGGATGGATGAAGACGGCCATGTGCATGCCGGGACGCCCGATCCATTGCCGATCGGCCATATACGCCTTGTTTCCGAGCGCTACCCGTATGCAGTGATAGGGGGATTTCCCGCAGGCGCTGCGTGGCTCCATATTCGCCAGGAGGCGCTACCGCTGGCCGTCTTGTTACTGACGCTGGGGGCTGTCTCCGGGCTGGCCTGCTACTGGTTGTGGGGGCGTTCCGCAACTCCGAGCCTGGAACTCGAGCGGGCGCTGATGGCTGGAGAATTCATCCCCTACCTGCAGCCATTGGTGGATGCGCGCGATGGGCGTTGGGTCGGTGCGGAGGTGTTGATGCGCTGGCGGCACCCGCGCGAGGGAATGGTTGGACCGGACCTGTTCATCCCGATGGCCGAACGTTCCGGCCTGATCGTGCCAATGACGCGCGAGCTGATGCGCCAGGTTGGGGAGGGATTGGCTCCCCATGGCGAGCTGCTGGGAGAGGACTTCCACCTGGGCTTCAACATCAGCGCCGTACATTGCACGGAGACGAGGTTGCTCGATGATTGCCTGAGCCTGCAGGCGAATTTCCTGCCGAACCGGCCGACCCTGGTGCTGGAACTGACCGAGCGGGAACTTATCGCTGCCAATGACGCCACCGATCAGTTGTTCGACCGTCTGGATGCACTGGGCATTCTGTTGGCCCTCGACGATTTCGGCACAGGCAACTCGAGTCTGGCGTACCTGCACCGTTTCAAGGTGGATGCGCTGAAGATCGACAAGAGTTTCGTCGCGATGATCGGCGTGGAAGCACTTTCAGTATGCATCCTCGACAGCATCGTCGAGCTATGCGGCAAGCTGGACCTGATGATCATCGCCGAAGGGGTGGAAACCGAGGAACAGCGGCGCTACCTGGCCGAGCGCGGGGTGGATGTGTTGCAGGGGTACTTGTTCGGTAAGCCGATGTCGCTGGATGCTTTTGTGCAGGCGATGCGTGAGCGTCGGAGCTGACGATGTCCGGGTAAAGGCGAGAACGCTCCATTGGATATTCCGAAGTGCCCTATTTCTGTATGGGGCAGCCATCAGCACTTGAAATAGCTTGAAGCACTTGCTTGAGGTGGGCTACGCGGTGAAGCATCCGAATGCCCCGAGCACGTCTCTTCAGGCGAAGAGCAGTAGGGGCTAGGGCTAGCCATGCATGAAACACGTCTCGGACGTTGTTCCATGCCGCCGATTGGTTCGTACTCGTTGGGGGAGGGGAAATCAGTAGGCATCGACAACCCCCTGGAGCTATCGCTCCAGGGGGCTGAACCGACTCAGTCGATAGCTTTGGACCAGTATTTCTTCTGCCGAGCGTCCAGGTTGACCTTGGGTGGCTGCATGCAATGAGGACCGAAGCAGACTGTGGAGCCGAGGTCGGTGATGACGGAGGTCGGTGAGGGCGGCAGGCCGCCACCGACACCTTCGACGGAACGATCGTTCCCCGTCAAGCCATCGAGGTTGGTCACCGGAGCGCCATTTTCGTAGTTCACGACATAGAAGCGGGCAGTCCCCAGGTTGTTCGCGCAACTGTTTGGATCGGATACGGGTTTCGGCTGGTTGGTCGCGAAGAATACGCTGCCGCCGTCCGTTGCCGCGTTGCCCACGACCTTTTCGTTATCGGCCAGGTTGAAATACCAGCCGCTGGCCGCCAGCAAACTCGCACGTGCATCGGCCTGTACGGTAGCGTCAGACGACTGGATGAGGTTTGCAGTGGCGTCATACAGCTGTGCCAGCGTGATGGTGGACGCTCCGGCACCGCTGTTGCCGACGTTGCGGTCCTTGAGCATGAAGAACTGGTTATCCACCACGGTCTCGAAAGGATGTTCGCGGTCGCCGGATCCCAGCAGGACTGCATCATAAGGTCCGTTGCTATCCTTGCCGACCACCACGTCCGGGCCATAGAGGAACTTGCGCGCGTTCGTCCCGCTGCCGCCAAGGGAAGCAAAGTGATTGACCGTCCAGTTGTTGACATTCTGGTCGCCGATGTCGACGCGCCAGACATTCGCTCCGGTATCCACCGCATAGAGGCGATCGGCCAATCCATCAAGATCACGATCGATGACTGAGATGTCGGCGGGAATGCTGTGGGTCATGTCCGAGACGGTCACGTTTTTGCCAGCGCCCGTGGGTGCCGGCCCGGCCTGCCAGATCACATTCCCCGTCACGGCGTTGATCACTAGGATGCCGCGGCCCATGGTATTCGTCCCGACGACGGGCTCGATATCATCCACCGCCGGGTCATAACCCGCGCCCATGATGAGAACGGGCGTGACGGTGCCGCCAATGTTGACATTGGCCGTCTTGGCTTCCGACCAGGTTTGCCCCAGCTCCTCATAGCCGCTGTCGCAGGTCACAGTGGCTGGAGTCGCCGAACTGTTGACGAAGCAGCCATGCTTCCACAGAAACTTCGGATTCGCCGGATCTGAAACATCCAGGGCATAGATGAAGCGGCCACCCCGGCGCATGGTGGCGTACAGGTAGACTTTGTCGGCTCCCTCCAGGCGCCCATCGCCATTGACGTCCTGGGTCAGAATGCTGATGTTGCCATCCACCGCGTAGGGTTTGTTATTGCCGATATTGGGATCCGAACCGGCCACGGAAGGCACATTGATGGACGGAGAATTGTCACGCAGGCGCTTCAACTGGCCGAAAAACTCCGGCGCCAGAAAACCCCACAGTTCGGTGCCACCACCGGTAACTGTCTTGCCGCCCTTGACGGCGCGCAACACTCCATCGTTCGCTCCGTAGAACGCCACGATGTCGGTATCACTGCTGCCTGTGCGGTTGTAGTTCACGACCGCTGGCCGCGAATGCACTACGTCACCATGCAGCGACGGCCTGACCTCGGCCGCATTGCGCTCCGCAGCAGGGGTATTGTCCGCTCCGCGAACCCAACTGATCAGGGCTGCGCGTTTGGAACCATCGGTATCATTGGTAATACCAAGACTGTCAGCGGTGATCGCAGTATTGGTGGTTGCGAAGGGGGTGTTGCTCAACTGCGTGTTGGTGGCACAGCCAGTAGTACAGGTGTACAGCTTGCGGGTCGCGAGCTGCGTCGAGGTCAGATAGGCGGTGCGCTGTTGCTGCGCGGCGCCCCCTTTCTCGACGATGTCGCCGTCCGGGCTGTCCGATGCCGTATAGTCTTTGTTGAAACTCCAGTAGGTCGATCCGGTGGTCCAGAAGCTGACGGCCTTGCTGTCGATGAAGCCGGTGGTCGGGCTCTGCGCGGGCCGCGAGTTGGAGTCGGCGAGGTAAAGGTCACCTGTGGCTGCGTTCTTGGCGAGTTGGTACAGCTTCAGGTTGCCGACCCAGCGGGGATTGGCATTGGCATCGGGCCTGAATATGCCCATGTAGACCTCATTCAGGTAGGTGCCACGCACGTTCACGCTGACCGGCAGGGCGGTGGAGGCGAATACGCTGTTGACGTCCTGAATCTGCTTGAATGTGTTGTCCAGTATGTTCTTGAGTTCTTCCGCGTTGAATACCGCGTTGTAACCGCCACCGCCCTTCTGGGCCATGCTGCTGAGCAACGCGGAGTTATCCGGCCCTTTCCCGGTGGTCAGGGGGCCGACGTCGACGGTATAGGTCCTGATCTGCTTGCCATTCATGAATCGCGCAAATTCATCGGAATAGTTAGCCTGGAGCCCACTGGGGTTCAGTGGTATCTGGGTGGTGTCGCCGCCCCAGCCTGCGAGCATTTGCCCGGCCTTGGTGTTTTCACCATTGTCCGGAGCGCCATTGCTGATGAAGATGATGTAGTTGGACGCACAAGGGCCCGTAGTGGGTTTGGCATATGTGGGTTTGACGGAAAAGGCTGCCGGATCGGTCTTGATCTTGACGCCGGAGCGGGCATCCAGGCCCTGGAAGTAGCGGTACGCCTCGTCCATGGATTTGGCATATTCAGCACCACTGCCTTTGTCGCCATTTTGGTCCAGGCCAGTGATCAGTGTCTGCAGGGCAGTCTTGTTGGTAGCCGTCATCAGGCGGATCGCTGAGCGCACATAACCACCGCTGACCTGAGCGTTGCCATCTCCGCTTTCGGAAAAGAGCATGAGGCCAACATTGAAGGCGTTTTCGTCCAGCCCCGCCACTACAGCGGCCAAGGCCTGCCGCTCGATATCGAATTTGCTGCCTCCAACCGCCGACGCGGACCAGTTGGCGGTGTTATCCAGGATGATCAGCACGTTCGGGGGCGGACCTTTTACCGTATTGGTCATGAACAGGTCGGTGTCCTGCGCACTGGCTCCTCCGGCTATGACGAGGAGTCCCCAGGCGAGCAGCCGCGAGCGCAAACCAAGACATTTCATTTTGTGTCTCCTGTTCCTACAGAGGAGGGCATGAGCCGGACGGCATGACGATGGAAACGCCTTGACGTAGCACTACTTTGCTGCTGGTGGTCTGGTCGTCGACTGTTGCCGAGAGCTCCCAGTTCGTGTCTTCTGGGGGGAACTTCGTAGTAAGGGAATAGCCTGACCTGACCTGAGTGCCGATACATACGGGGGCGCTCACGTTCACTGTCAGCCCTGTAACCGTCAACGTTTGGGAAGTCGGTACCCTGAATGCGTCGATGGAGCTGATCGCTTGTTCGATGCCATCCTGGGCCGCCGCCTCCGCTGCCTGTTGGGTTTGAGCGTTGAAAATGATGCCCTGGTTGACGGTGCTTGAATTGATGGCCGAGATACCCAGCAGCGTCATCACCACCAGCATCAACAGGGCTACCACCAGCGCCGTACCCGCTTGCCTGTCCGGGCCCTTCATCATATTTATATTTCCTTCCTGCTGCTCAGGTTGGTTGCACGAACCACCGCGTTGAACGCATGGCGCTTGAAGCTCCCGCCCGGCGTGACCGTTACATCGCCGAGGACGTAGCTTTTGGAGTCGGTAAAGCCGGTCGTGGGCTCCGTCGCTCGCACCAGGATATTGACCTCAACGGCCACGACGCTGGCCCACTGGGCCGTTGAACTCGGCAATGCGACATAGCGGTCGGGGGCGCCGTCGCCGGTATCGTCCAGGCCATAGCGCAGTTGCAGGTTCTCTACCCCTTCGGCTATGGGAACGGGCGTCAGGGCGCCGCCGTTCAGTTCGAGCCGCCACAACGACGGAATGCCATCTCCCGAACCTGAGCAATCACTGCAACTGCGGAGGTAATAGATATGCGTCACGTACTTGCGGATATCGGCGGAAGAGCCATCTCTCTTTGTCAGGGGGAAGCTGCCGGAGCCCTGGTTCACCGTCACCTCCGAGGGACGCGACTGGATGTAGTAATCCTCGTCGCTGAGACTGCCTGTGGCTACGACGGTGGATGCCCGGCGAATAACCAGTACATCCCCTCCTGCGTATCCCGACAGGCAACCGGGGATGGATGCGGCGGCAGCGTAACCCTGCACCGGAGCATCGATGGCATCTCCCAGGGCGGTGATGCTCACCGTACAGGGATTGGGCATGCTTGGCGGCACCGTCAGCTCCCCATACTCGCCATAAAATCCCGCATGCAGGATATCGTCGCGCATCACCTGCATGGCGTAGCGCCCATTCTCCAGTTGCTGGCTGCTTCGCGTCATTTCCCTATAGCTTTGGCTCGAACTGATGATGATGTTGGAGACCCCCAGCAGCAGCACCAGGCTGATGGTCAGGGCTACCATCATTTCGATGAGGGAAAAGCCGTATTGTGTTCTGCCCACCCGGGTTCTCTCCTGTTCTCTCGTGCCCATCATTCAGGCAGCCCGCTCACTTGAGCTTGGCAAAGTGGACAGTCCGGGACACCACCCGGCGCTGTGCATCATTGCCATACAGGTTTTGTCCGCACGTATTGGTCGGCGCCGCGCTCTCGGACAGACCTTGCCACGCCACGGACACTACATAGCTCTCATTGGCGCCCGTGATGCAGCCACGCGCACCTATCATCGCCCCAACCGAAGACCCACCTTGGGTCTCAGCCGCACCTTTCAACAATGAGTCCCACGCGGCTAGATCATCACTGGCCTGCGCATTGCAGCCAGACCCGGAGAAGCTGCTGCCAGCCCCAAGCGGGCTGGTCTGCGGATAGCAATTTCGCGCCGGGCGGTTGGCAGTCATCCTGGCTGCAATATCATCCAGCAGGACCAGCGCTTGAGCGCGTTGGTACGACTCCATCTCCGCCTGGTGCGATCGCACCAGCATGCCGGCCATCCCCAAGAGCCCCACCGAGAGGACCAGCAGGGCGATCAGAACCTCCAGAAGGCCCACTCCGGCCTGCGCTTTGCGCAGAATCGACTTATCCACTGCATGCTCCCGAACGCTTGAGGCTGACCAGACCGCTCATGTCGACATTCACGGTTCGCTTCGTGGCTTCGCTCTTGCACACTGCAAGCGAGCCGCCGACATTGCCACTGATGCGGCCATTGGCCAGAAAGGCGAAGCTGGTCGGAGTGCCGTCGAAGCTGACACTGTTCGGCGCATCCCATTCCTTCAGAACCACTTGCGCGCCACCGACAGTCGCGGTTGCTTTCCAGCCTTCGGACCAGGCTCCGTTGACCGCCTGAAGCGTCACGGCACTGTTGCGTTTGATCGCCTCGCTACGCGCGTAATTGAGCGCCACAAGCAGGTCATTGGCAGTTGTCCTGACTTGTTGGTCGGCGATGAAGGCCCTGAAACTGGGGGCTGCCAATGCCGCCAGAATGGCGATGAGTGCTACCGTCACCACCAACTCGACCAATGTAAAGCCGCGGTTCGGAGCTTTGCTCATCGCCAAGTCCCCGTCTTCGCGCCGGTGTTGGAGAGCGTTTGAGTTCCATCCCCGGCTTGCATCGAGCCCGACTTCGGAGTTGCAGTGATCAGATACGACGGGGGGGTTGCACCGTTATTCACCCCGGGGTCGATGTCATAGTTCTTCGCAACGGTGGCTGGCACGGTAAGCCCCAGTTGGGTCAGCGTGCCATAACTTCGGGCATCCATGAGGTACTGCTGTTGGCGGCTGGCAATATCCAGCATGAACTGCTGGGCCTCGGAGCGGTTGGCCCGCACCACATACTGTTTATAAGAGGGGTACGCGATCGCAGCCAGAATGCTGATTACCACGACCACGATCATGAGTTCCAGGAGAGTAAAACCACCCTGCTTCGTTCTGCCCACTGAATCAGCCTCTTGGTTTGACAACTGGAGAAATGCCTGACTCGACTTCATGATTTCAATCCCGGCTGGAAATCCCTCAGTTACGGCCATTGCTCTTCCTCCGACTACTGTTTGTAGCTCCTTGCGACTTCCACCTCTGTCGCTTCGCACGCTTGCCGCCTGGCGACCACAATGCCTGCCTGAGCCTTAGAGCGTGCCCTGCTGAGTGAGCCTGCACAGGATGCGGTATCCCTGTGCGACGCAGGGTGATCTGCTGCCAATTTTGGGAAATTTCTTTACTCATTTCAGGATCAAGCAAGCTTAAAAAAGCTTGCTTTTTCCAGAAGCTTAAGTGTGGTTCGTGAATCAGTCCCTTTTAGCTGCGACGGGCGGACAAAAGCCAAGGACGATAGGCAAGTGCCATTGAGCATTTGAAAGAAACAAGGTGGGATTGCCCAGTCCAGGTGCCATTTTTCGCCCTCTTGTGCCATTTTTTGCAGTGCACTGAGGGGGGGACTTATGCCGAGCCGCTTAGGCTAGGCATCGCCTGGCACTACTTTCAGACTTGGGACTCAATCAAAGCGCCGAGCAAATCGTGGGCAACAAAAAACCGGCTCGAAGGCCGGTTTCTTGGGTGGGGCTTTGATAGGAAGTCCCGAGAATATTGTGTGGTGCCCCGGGAGAGACTCGAACTCTCACTCTGTCGCCAGAAACGGATTTTGAATCCGCCGCGTCTACCGATTCCGCCACCGAGGCAATGGCGGCGGAGTATAGGGAGACGCTCTGCATCGGTCAATCCGCTCGATTGGTCAGAATTTGGCAATTCCAGTAATATATCCGGCCCTTCGAGATAGCTCCCTCCATGCGTGTCGCTGACTTTCATTTCGATCTGCCCGAGGCGCTGATCGCCCGCCATCCGCTCGCAGAGCGCCGCGCCAGCCGTCTGCTGGTGCTGGACGGCCCGAGCGGTGAGCTCAGCCATCGGCAATTCGCTGACATCCTCGGCTTCCTTCAGCCGGGTGACCTGATGGTGTTCAACAACACCCGGGTGATTCCTGCCCGCCTGTTCGGCCAGAAGGCCTCCGGCGGCAAGCTGGAAATCCTCGTGGAGCGCGTATTGGACAGCCATCGTGTGCTGGCTCATGTGCGTTCCAGCAAATCACCCAAGCCGGGTTCGAAGATTCTCATCGATGGCGGTGGCGAGGCGGAAATGCTGCAGCGCCACGATGCACTGTTCGAGCTGGGTTTCAGCGAGGACGTGCTACCGCTGCTGGAACGCGTCGGCCACATGCCGCTGCCGCCCTACATCGACCGCCCGGACGAGGATTCGGACCGCGAGCGCTACCAGACCGTGTACGCCGAGCGTGCCGGTGCCGTGGCTGCACCGACCGCCGGCCTGCACTTCGACGAGGCACTGCTGGAGTCGATCCGCGCCAAGGGCGTGGAAACTGCCTTCGTTACCTTGCACGTAGGCGCTGGCACCTTCCAGCCGGTGCGGGTCGAGCGCATCGAGGATCACCACATGCACCACGAATGGCTGGAAGTCAGCCAGGACGTGGTCGACGCCGTTGCCGCCTGCAAGGCGCGTGGTGGTCGGGTGGTCGCCGTGGGCACCACCAGCGTGCGTTCCCTGGAGAGCGCCGCCCGCGATGGCGTGCTCAAGCCTTTCAGCGGCGACACCGACATCTTTATTTTCCCGGGCCGCCCCTTCCACGTGGTCGACGCCCTGGTCACCAATTTCCATCTGCCCGAATCCACACTGCTGATGCTGGTTTCGGCCTTCGCCGGCTACCCGGAAACCATGGCCGCCTATGCGGCCGCGGTGGAGCAGGGCTATCGCTTCTTCAGCTATGGCGACGCGATGTTCATCACCCGCAATCCGGCACCGCGCGGCCCCGAGGACTGATCCATGAGTTTCATGAAATTCGAACTGCTGGCCACCGAGGGCAAGGCCCGTCGCGGCCGCCTGACCTTCCCCCGTGGTGTGGTGGAAACCCCGGCATTCATGCCGGTGGGCACCTACGGCACCGTGAAGGGCATGCTGCCGCATGACATCGAAGGCATCGGCGCGCAGATCATTCTCGGCAACACCTTCCACCTGTGGCTGCGCCCGGGCACCGAGGTGATCCAGAAACACGGCGACCTGCATGACTTCATGCAGTGGAAGGGGCCGATCCTCACCGACTCCGGCGGCTTCCAGGTGTTCAGCCTGGGTGCGCTGCGCAAGATCAAGGAGGAGGGCGTGTATTTCGCTTCCCCGGTGGACGGCGCCAAGGTCTTCATGGGCCCGGAAGAATCCATGGCCGTGCAACGCGCGCTGGGCTCGGACATCGTGATGATCTTCGACGAGTGCACCCCGTACCCGGCGGAGTTCGATGTTGCCAAGCGTTCCATGGAGCTGTCGCTGCGCTGGGCCAAACGCTCGAAGATCGCCCACGGTGATAGTCCGTCCGCGCTGTTCGGTATCGTCCAGGGTGGCATGCATGAAGAACTGCGCATGCGCTCGCTGGAAGGCTTGCAGGAGATCGGCTTCGACGGCCTGGCCATCGGCGGCCTGTCGGTGGGCGAGCCCAAGGAAGAAATGATCCGTGTACTGGACTTCCTGCCGCCGCACATGCCCGCTGACAAACCTCGTTACCTGATGGGTGTGGGCAAACCCGAGGACCTCGTGGAAGGTGTGCGCCGGGGCGTCGACATGTTCGACTGCGTCATGCCCACCCGCAATGCGCGCAATGGTCACCTTTTCGTTGACACCGGGGTGATCAAGATCCGTAACGCGGTTCACAAACATGACGAATCGCCGCTGGACCCGACCTGCGATTGCTACACCTGCAAGCACTTCTCCCGCGCCTATCTCTACCACCTGGACAAGTGCGGCGAAATGCTCGGCAGCATGCTCAATACCATCCATAACTTGCGGCATTATCAGCGGCTTATGGCTGGTTTGCGCGAGGCAATCCAACAGGGTACATTGGCGAACTTTGTCGACGCCTTCTACGCCAAGCGCGGCCTTCCCACGCCGCCGCTGGCGGACTGACCTTTCATCGAAAAAGCTTTGTGACAGGAGTTTCCAATGAGCTTTCTAATTCCCGCTGCCTTCGCTGACGCTGCAGCCCCCGCCGCCGCTGCCGGCCCGGCTGGCACCGGCTTCGAGTGGGTGTTCCTGGTCGGTTTCCTGGTCATCTTCTATCTGATGATCTGGCGTCCCCAGGCCAAGCGTTCCAAGGAGCACAAGAACCTGATCGCCGGCTTGCAGAAGGGTGATGAAGTCGTCACTTCCGCGGGCATCGCCGGCAAGGTGACCAAGGTTGCTGACGATTTCGTCGTGGTCGAAGTCTCCGACAGCGTCGAGCTGAAGTTCCAGAAGGGCGCGATTGCCGCGACCCTGCCGAAAGGCACGCTGAAGGCCATCTGAGCCAACCAACAGAAACCCAATCGACGGGGCGCATGATGCGCCCCGCGTCATAACGGGCGGTGTCATGCTCAACAAGTATCCCCTGTGGAAGTATCTGCTGATCCTGGCGGTCCTGGCCGTCGGTTTCATCTATTCCGCACCCAACCTCTATCCGGATGACCCGGCCGTGCAGATCAGTGGTGCGAGCACCGCGCTGCAGGTGTCGCAGGCCGACCTGGACAAGGCCAGCAAGGCGCTGACCGACGCGGGTATCGCCGTCAAGGCGGGCTCCCTCGGCAAGAACAGCGGCCTGATCCGCCTGGCCAAGCAGGAAGACCAGCTGCCGGCCAAGGACATCGTCCGCCGCGCCCTGGGTGACGACTACGTGGTCGCCCTGAACCTGGCGCAGACCACCCCGAACTGGCTGCGCTCGATCGCTGCGCACCCGATGAAGCTGGGTCTGGACCTGTCCGGTGGTGTGCACTTCCTGCTGGAAGTGGACATGGACAAGGCGGTCGACGCCCGCATGAAGGTCTACGAAAGCGAAATCAAGAGCGCCCTGCGCAAGGAGCGCGTGCGCTACCGCAGCCTGCCGGCGCAGGACAGTGGCATCCAGCTGGGCTTCACCGAAGAAGCCGACCTGGACAAGGCCAAGTCCATCATCGCCAAGGACTACCGCGATTTCGAAGTTACCCAGAGCGAGCGCACCGGCATGCAGGTGCTGCGTCTGGGCATGACCCCGGCGAAGCTGGCGGAAATCCGCGAGTATTCGATCAAGCAGAACCTCACCACCGTCCGCAACCGCGTGAACGAGCTGGGCGTCTCCGAGCCGCTGGTACAGCGCCAGGGCGCCAATCGCATCGTGGTCGAGCTGCCGGGTGTGCAGGACACCGCCGAAGCCAAGCGTATCCTCGGCAAGACCGCCAACCTGGAATTCCGTCTGGCCGCCGAGCCGGATGCGATCAAGTCCGCCACCGAAACCTTCGAGTTCCGTGAGCCGCGCCGGCCGCCGGCGACCCTGGAGCGTGGCGTGATCATCACCGGTGACCAGGTCACCGACGCCAGCGCCAGCTTCGACGAGAACGGCCGCCCGCAGGTGAACATCCGCCTGGATGGCCACGGCGGCGAGCTGATGAACCGTGCGACCCGCAACAACGTCGGCCGCAGCATGGCGGTGGTGTTCATCGAGCAGAAGCCGATCACCCGCTATGCCAAGCAGGTGGTCGACGGCGTCGAGCAGGAAGTCGCTGTTCCGGCGTTCAAGGAAGAGAAGAAGATCATCAGCCTGGCGACCATCCAGTCGCCGCTGGGCAACCAGTTCCGCATCACCGGTCTGGACGCTCCGGGCGAGTCCTCGGAACTGGCCCTGCTGCTGCGCGCCGGTGGCCTGGCCGCGCCGATGTACTTCGCCGAAGAACGCACCATCGGCCCGAGCCTGGGTGCGGACAACATCGCCAAGGGTATCGATGCCTCCCTCTGGGGTATGGTCTTCGTGTCCCTGTTCATCATCGTGATCTACCGCTTCTTTGGCGTGATCGCCACCGTCGCCCTGGCCTTCAACATGGTCATGCTGGTGGCGCTGATGTCGATCCTCGGCGCGACCCTGACCCTGCCGGGTATCGCGGGTATCGTGTTGACCATGGGTATGGCGGTGGACGCCAACGTGCTGATCTTCTCGCGGATACGTGAGGAGCTGGCGGCCGGCATGTCCGTGCAGCGGGCGATCCATGAGGGCTTCAACCGTGCCTTCACCGCGATCCTCGACGCCAACCTGACCTCGCTGCTGGTCGGCGGCATCCTCTACGCCATGGGCACCGGCCCGGTGAAGGGCTTCGCCGTGACCATGTCCCTCGGCATTATCACCTCGATGTTCACGGCCATTCTGGTCACCCGTGCGATGGTCAACCTGATCTTCGGCGGCCGCGACTTCAAGAAGCTGTGGATCTAAGGGGCCTGAGATGAACATCAAGATCGGTACTATCAACTTCATGGGCGTTCGCAACATTGCGTTCGCCGGCACCCTGATCCTGACCCTGATCGCCCTCGGCAGCTGGTTCGTCAAGGGCATCAACTTCGGCCTCGACTTCACTGGCGGTACGTCGATCAAGCTGGCCTACGAGCAGCCTGCGGACCTTGCCAAGGTGCGTGAGCAACTGGTCGCCGCCGGTTTCGGCGAGGCGGTGGTGCAGAGCTTCGGCGACACCCGGGATGTGCTGGTACGCATGCCCAGCGAAGACCCGGAACTGGGCAAGAAGGTCGCCGCTGCGCTGCAGAAGGCCGATGCTTCCAACCCGGCGAAAGTGAATGGCGTCGAATACGTCGGCCCGCAGGTGGGTGAAGAGCTGCGCGACCAGGGCGGCCTCGGCATGCTCCTGGCGCTGGGCGGCATCCTGCTGTACGTCGGCTTCCGCTTCCAGTGGAAGTTCGCTCTGGGTGCGATCCTGTCGCTGATCCACGACGCCATCATCGTGATGGGCGTGCTGTCGTTCTTCCAGATCACCTTCGACCTGACCGTGCTGGCCGCGGTGCTGGCGGTGGTGGGCTACTCGCTGAACGACACCATCGTGATCTTCGACCGGGTGCGCGAGAACTTCCGCGTACTGCGCAAGGCTAGCCTGATCGAGAACATCAACATCTCGACCAGCCAGACCCTGCTGCGGACCATCGCCACCTCGGTGTCGACTCTGCTGGCGATCTCTGCGCTGCTGTTCTTCGGTGGCGACAACCTGTTCGGCTTCTCCATCGCCCTGTTCGTCGGTGTGTTGGCGGGTACCTACTCGTCGATCTACATCGCCAACGTGGTGCTGATCTGGCTGAACCTGTCCAGCGAGGACCTGATTCCGCCGCCGAGCAAGGAAGCCGACGAGCGCCCGTAGTAGAGCGCTTCCAGGCCCCTCCAGAAAACTCCCGCTACGGCGGGAGTTTTCGTTTGTCGGCTGTGCACTACGAACTTGCTGGAACTTTCTTACAATTCACGCGCTCCAAGGCAAGGTGAAGGGCTGAGCCCGAACAAGACGAGAGACCAGGAGGTTTATGTGAACAAGTCGTTGCTCATCGGTACCGTGCTGGGCGCTGTAGGCGTGACTGCCGGTGGCGCCGTGGCCACTTATAATCTGGTGGATCGCGGGCCTCAATATGCCGAAGTGCTCGCTGTCCAGCCGGTCAAGGAAACCATCAAGACTCCTCGCCAGGTTTGCAAGGACGTCGCAGTGACTCATCAGCGTCCTGTGAAGGACACCCATCAGATCGCCGGTACGGCGATCGGCGCCATCGCTGGCGGCCTGCTGGGTAACCAGATCGGTAGCGGCAATGGCCGGAAGATCGCCACCGTGGCGGGCGCCATCGGCGGTGGTTATGCCGGTAACAAGGTGCAGGAAGGCATGCAGGAGCGTGACACCTACACCACCAATGAAACCCGCTGCAGCACCGTCAACGACACCAGCGAGAAGGTCGTCGGTTACGACGTGAAGTACCTGCTCGACGGCAAGCCCGGCCAGGTCCGCATGGATCGCGATCCGGGGTCGCAGATTCCGGTCGACAAGAGCGGCCAACTGATCCTGGGTCAGCAATAAGCAGTCGCCAGGAGTGAACGAAAAAGGCGCCCATGGGGCGCCTTTTTCTTTGCCTTGCCTTTCGTAGGGGCGAGCTTGCTCGCGATTCGCTCAGAGCCGTAGTGTCAGAATGAAAAAGCTTCGCGAGCAAGCTCGCTCCTACAAGGAAAGCGTTCTCGCAGGCACAAAAAAGCCCGGCATTGCCGGGCTTTTTCTTGCGTGGCTCAGGTTCAGCGCTTGAGCGACGGCGGCAGGTGCGGCTGGATGCTGGTCAGCAGCGCCTTGAAGCACTTGGTGTTGCCGGCGACGATCTGGCCCTTCTCGAGGAATTCGTGGCCGCCGGTGAAGTCGCTCACCAGGCCGCCAGCTTCCTGGATCAGCAGGGCGCCCGCTGCCATGTCCCACTCGGACAGGCCGAACTCCCAGAAGGCGTCGTAACGGCCAGCGGCGACGTAGGCCAGGTCCAGGCTGGCAGCGCCGGCGCGGCGGATGCCGGCGGTCTGGCCGACCAGGCTGCGGAACATGCCCAGGTAGGCGTCCAGGTTGTCCATCTGGCTGTCACGGAACGGGAAGCCGGTGCCCAGCAGGGCGCCTTCCAGGCTCTTGCGGTTGCTGACGCGCAGGCGGCGACCGTTCAGTGCGGCGCCACGGCCACGGCTGGCGGTGAATTCTTCCTGACGGATCGGGTCGAGGACCACGGCGTGCTCGAGGCGGCCGCGGTATTTGCAGGCGATGCTGATGGCGAAGTGCGGAACGCCATGGATGAAGTTGGTGGTGCCGTCCAGCGGATCGATGATCCACAGGTAGTCGGCGCCTTCGCCGCTGCCTTCCAGCATGCCGCCTTCTTCGCCCATGATCCCGTGATTCGGGTAGGCCTTGCGCAGGGCGGTGACAATGGAGAGTTCAGCCGCGCGATCGACTTCGGTGACGTAGTCCTTGGCTTCTTTTTCGTTGACCGAGAGGGTGTCCAGGCGTTCGATGGAGCGGAAGATCAGTTCACCGGCGCTGCGAGCGGCGCGCAGGGCGATATTCAGCATGGGCTGCATGGAGAGGTCACCTGGGTCGTTAAAGAAAGCCGGACATTCTAACAGAAAACCATGGCACTCATAGAGCGACCTGTCGCCTGCGTGGCGCAAGACCCACCGCTGCGGTAGGATTCCCTCCCTTTTTTCGCTTTTATGTGGAGTCGCTGGCGTTGCTCGACAGAATTCGCGTGGTGCTGGTCAACACCAGTCATCCCGGCAATATCGGCGGTACGGCCCGTGCGATGAAGAACATGGGCCTGTCGCGCCTGGTGCTGGTCGATCCGATGGATTTCCCCAGTGGCGAGGCGCGCGCCCGTGCTTCCGGCGCCGATGACATCCTCGATGCGGCCGTGGTCGTGCCGACCCTGGAAGACGCCCTGGTCGGTTGCAGTCTGGTGCTGGGCACCAGTGCGCGCGACCGCCGCATTCCCTGGCCGCTGCTCGATCCCCGTGAGTGCGCCACCACCAGCCTGCAGCACGTGCAGCAGGGTGGCGAGGTCGCGCTGGTCTTCGGTCGCGAATATGCGGGTCTGACCAACGAGGAATTGCAGCGATGTCAATTCCATGTGCATATCCCGGCCAATCCCGAGTTCAGCTCGCTGAACCTGGCGACGGCGGTGCAGGTGCTGGTCTACGAGGTGCGCATGGCCTGGTTGGCGGCCCAAGGCCAGCCGACCAAGCAGGAGAAGGTGGAGTCCACCGCGATGCTCAACAGCATTCCGGTGACGTCGGATGAGCTGGAGCGTTTCTACGCACACCTGGAGTCGACCCTGGTGGATATCCAGTTCCTCGATCCGCAGAAGCCGCGCCATCTCATGTCGCGTCTGCGCCGCTTGTACGGCCGCAGCGGCGTCAGCAAGCTGGAGATGAATATCCTGAGGGGTATTCTGACCGAAACACAGAAGGCTGCCCGTGGGGAGCTTTCCAAGCGGAGTGATGAAGATGTTTGAGCGTGTGCGCGAAGATATCCAGAGCGTATTCCATCGTGACCCGGCGGCGCGCAACGCCTTTGAGGTGCTCACCTGCTATCCGGGCCTGCACGCGGTGTGGCTGCATCGCCTGGCTCATGCCCTGTGGGCGTCCGGCTGGAAGTGGCTGGCACGCATGGTGTCCAACTTCGGGCGCTGGATGACCGGTATCGAGATCCATCCCGGCGCCAAGATCGGTCGGCGTTTCTTCATCGACCACGGCCTGGGTATCGTCATTGGCGAGACTGCCGAGATCGGTGACGACGTGACTATCTACCAGGGCGTGACCCTGGGCGGCACCAGTTGGAACAAGGGCAAGCGTCACCCGACCCTGGCCGATGGCGTGGTGGTGGGGGCGGGCGCCAAGGTGCTCGGTCCGTTCACTGTTGGTGCTGGCGCCAAGGTGGGCTCCAACGCGGTGGTCACGAAAGAGGTACCGCCAGGGGCTACCGTCGTAGGTATTCCTGGTCGGATCATCATGAAGGACGATGCCGACCAGGCCGCCAAGCGCCAGGCCATGGCCGAGAAGCTTGGCTTCGATGCCTACGGCGTCAGCCAGGACATGCCTGACCCGGTGGCGCGTGCCATTGGTCAGTTGCTCGATCACCTGCAGGCCGTTGATGGCCGCCTGGAAGGGATGTGCAAGGCGCTGACGGCTCTAGGCAGCGACTATTGTGCGAAAGATCTGCCGGCGCTGCGTGAAGAGGACTTCGCTGGCGTGAAGGACACCGAGGACAGCAAGTCGGCGCAGTGATGCGCCGACGCTGGCACTCTGCTAAAATACGCCGCCGCTCGCTGGTTAATTCCGACTAAAGTAATAGGGCTTATAGTTGACCTAAATAGTCGGAAAAGAGCATACTCCCCCTAAACCAGCGATTCTTCCGGATTTCCCCATGCGATTGACCACCAAAGGCCGCTATGCCGTCACCGCCATGCTCGATCTGGCGTTGCACGCCCAGCGTGGTCCGGTTTCTCTCGCCGATATTTCCGAGCGCCAGGGCATCTCCCTGTCCTACCTGGAACAGCTGTTTGCCAAGTTGCGCCGTGGCAACCTGGTGGTCAGCGTGCGCGGTCCGGGCGGCGGCTACCAGCTGTCCCGCGACATGACCGGCATCCACGTTGCCCAGGTGATCGATGCGGTCAACGAGTCGGTCGACGCTACCCGCTGTCAGGGTCAAGGCGACTGCCACTCCGGCGATACCTGTCTGACCCACCACCTGTGGTGCGACCTCAGCCAGCAGATTCACGAGTTCCTCAGCGGCATCAGCCTGGCCGACCTGGTCGAGCGCCGCGAAGTTCAAGAGGTCGCCCAGCGCCAGGACGAGCGCCGTTGTTCGGGCAGCAAGACGCCGCGCCTCGACAAGATTGAAGCGTCCGCCATCGATTGAGCGAACGCCCGCCTGTAGGAGTTACCTGATGAAATTGCCGATTTACCTCGACTACTCCGCCACAACCCCGGTGGACCCGCGTGTCGCTCAGAAAATGGCTGACTGCCTCCTGGTAGATGGCAATTTCGGCAACCCGGCGTCGCGCTCCCACGTCTTCGGCTGGAAGGCCGAGGAAGCAGCCGAGAACGCTCGTCGCCAGGTCGCCGAGCTGGTCAATGCCGACCCCCGCGAGATCGTCTGGACTTCCGGTGCCACCGAGTCCGACAACCTGGCGATCAAGGGTGTTGCGCACTTCTATGCCACCAAGGGCAAGCACATCGTCACCTCGAAGATCGAGCACAAGGCGGTCCTGGATACCTGCCGCCAGCTGGAGCGCGAAGGCTTCGAGGTCACCTACCTGGAGCCGACTCCCGAGGGCATCATCACCCCGGCGATGGTCGAGTCCGCCCTGCGTGAGGACACCATCCTGGTGTCGGTCATGCACGTGAACAACGAAGTCGGCAGCGTCAACGACATCGCTGCCATCGGCGAGCTGACCCGCTCCCGCGGCATCCTGCTGCACGTCGACGCCGCCCAATCGGCCGGCAAGATCGACATCGACCTGGAAAAGCTCAAGGTCGACCTGATGTCCTTCTCTGCCCACAAGGTCTATGGCCCCAAAGGCATGGGCGCCCTGTACGTGCGCCGCAAGCCGCGCGTCCGCCTGGAAGCCCAGATGCACGGTGGCGGCCATGAGCGCGGCATGCGTTCGGGCACCCTGGCGACCCACCAGATCGTCGGCATGGGCGAGGCCTTCCGCATCGCCAAGGAAGAAATGCACCAGGAAATGGCTCGTATCGAAGGCCTGCGCAAGCGCTTCTTCGAGCAGGTCCAGGGCCTGGAAGAGCTGTACGTCAACGGCAGCGCCACTTCCTACGCACCGAACATCCTCAACGTCAGCTTCAACTACGTCGAGGGCGAGTCGCTGATGATGTCGCTCAAGGACCTGGCCGTATCGTCCGGTTCCGCCTGCACCTCGGCCTCGCTGGAGCCGTCCTACGTGCTCCGCGCCCTGGGTCGCAACGACGAACTGGCGCACAGCTCCATCCGTTTCAGCTTCGGCCGCTTCACCACTGAAGAAGAGGTCGACTATGCCGCCAATAAGGTGGTGGAAGCCGTTTCCAAGCTGCGTGAACTCTCGCCGCTGTGGGATATGTTCAAAGAGGGTGTCGACCTGTCCAAGGTCGAATGGCAGGCCCACTGACCCGCCCCATAGATGTGAGGATTAGCCATGGCTTACAGTGACAAGGTCATCGACCACTACGAAAACCCGCGCAACGTCGGCAAGCTCAACGCCGAGGACCCGGACGTCGGTACCGGCATGGTCGGCGCGCCGGCCTGCGGCGACGTGATGCGCCTGCAGATCAAGGTCAACGAGCAGGGCGTCATCGAGGACGCGAAGTTCAAGACCTACGGCTGCGGCTCGGCTATCGCTTCCAGCTCCCTCGCCACCGAGTGGATGAAGGGCAAGACCCTGGATGAAGCCGAATCCATCAAGAACACCACCATCGCCGAAGAGCTGGCCCTGCCGCCGGTGAAGATCCACTGCTCGGTGCTCGCCGAGGACGCCATCAAGGCGGCCGTACGCGACTACAAGCAGAAGAAAGGTCTTCTCTGAACTGCGATTCGTTGAGTAAGGAGTTCCCATGGCCATCAGCATGACCGAAGCCGCCGCCAACCACGTTCGCCGCTCCCTCGAAGGGCGCGGCAAGGGCGAGGGCATTCGTCTTGGCGTGCGCACCACCGGGTGTTCCGGTCTGGCCTATGTGCTGGAGTTCGTCGACGAGCTGGCAGCCGAGGACCAGGTGTTCGAGAGTCACGGCGTGAAGGTCATCATCGACCCGAAAAGCCTGGTCTACCTCGACGGCACCGAGTTGGACTTCACCAAGGAAGGCCTCAACGAGGGCTTCAAGTTCAACAACCCGAACGTGCGCGGTGAGTGTGGCTGCGGCGAAAGCTTCAACGTCTGAGGTCGGGCGTGGGTAGTCCCTGTCACTTCGCGCTGTTCGACCTGCAGCCAGGCTTCCGGATCGACCTGGAAGCCCTTGGCAACCGCTACCGCGAGCTGGTGCGCAACGTCCATCCGGATCGTTTCGCCGATGCCTCCGAGCGCGAGCAGCGACTGGCGCTGGAAAAGGCCGCCGAGCTCAACGACGCGTACCAGACGCTTAAGAGCGCTCCGCGCCGTGCCCTTTACCTGTTGGCCTTGCGTGGCAACGCGTTGCCACTGGAAGCCACGGTGCAGGATCCGGAGTTCCTCCTGCAGCAGATGCGTCTGCGCGAGGAGCTGGAAGACCTGCAGGACAGCGCCGATCTCGATGGCGTGGCGTACTTCAAGCGCCAGCTGAAATCGGCCCAGCAGCAGCTGGACGCGGAGTTCGCCGATTGCTGGGATGACCCGGCCCGCCGCGAGTTGGCCGAGCGCCTGGTGCGGCGCATGCAGTTCCTCGACAAGCTGGCGCAGGAAGTGCGGCAGCTCGAAGAGCGACTCGACGATTAATCCGCGCGGCCCGTGCCGCGCCCGATAAGCCTGATTAGAAACCGCATGGCCCTACTGCAGATCGCCGAGCCCGGACAGAGCCCCCAGCCACACCAGCGTCGGCTGGCCGTGGGGATCGACCTGGGCACCACCAATTCCCTGGTCGCCGCCGTGCGTAGCGGCGTTGCCGCTCCGTTGCCCGATGAGCGCGGCGAAGTCATCCTGCCGTCGGCGGTGCGCTACCTCGCCGATCGTATCGAGGTGGGGGAGAGCGTGCGTGCCGGTGCGGCCCTGGACCCGCTGAACTCCATCATCTCGGTCAAGCGTCTGATGGGGCGCGGCCTGGAGGATGTGAAGCAGCTCGGTGGCCAACTGCCGTACCGTTTCGTTCAGGGCGAGTCGCACATGCCCTTCATCGAGACCGTCCAGGGCGCCAAGAGCCCGGTGGAAGTCTCGGCGGAAATCCTTCGTACCCTGCGTCAGCGCGCCGAATCCACCCTGGGTGGCGAGCTGGTCGGTGCGGTGATCACCGTTCCCGCCTATTTCGACGACGCGCAGCGCCAGGCCACCAAGGACGCCGCGCGTCTGGCTGGCCTGCACGTATTGCGTCTGCTCAACGAGCCGACCGCTGCGGCAGTGGCCTACGGCCTGGACAAGAACGCCGAGGGCGTGGTCGCCATCTACGACCTGGGCGGCGGTACCTTCGACATATCCATCCTGCGCCTGACTCGTGGTGTCTTCGAAGTCCTGGCCACCGGCGGCGACAGCGCTCTGGGTGGCGACGATTTCGACCATGTCATCGCCGGCTGGATCATCGAGCAGTCTGGTATCTCGGCCGATCTCGATCCGGGCGCCCAGCGTCGTCTGCTGCAGACGGCTTGCGCGGCGAAGGAGGCGCTGACCGATAGCGCCAGCACTCCGGTAGCCTACGAGGGCTGGAGTGGTGAGCTGAGTCGCTCGCACATGGAGTCGCTGATCGATCCGCTGATCCAGCGCAGCCTCAAGGCCTGCCGGCGCGCCGTGCGCGATTCCGGTGTCGAGCTGGAAGAGGTCAGCGCGGTGGTCATGGTCGGTGGTTCCACCCGCGTGCCGCGTGTGCGTGAACTGGTGGGCGAGCTGTTCGGTCGCGAGCCGCTGACCGATATCGATCCGGACCAGGTGGTCGCCATCGGTGCCGCCATCCAGGCTGATGCCCTGGCTGGCAACAAGCGCGGCGAAGAGCTGCTGCTGCTGGACGTAATTCCTCTGTCGCTCGGCCTGGAAACCATGGGCGGGCTGATGGAGAAGGTGATTCCGCGCAACACCACCATCCCGGTGGCCCGCGCCCAGGAGTTCACCACCTACAAGGATGGCCAGACGGCCATGATGATTCATGTGCTGCAAGGCGAGCGTGAGCTGGTCAAGGACTGCCGGTCCCTGGCGCGCTTCGAGCTGCGTGGCATTCCGCCGATGGTGGCCGGTGCGGCGAAGATCCGCGTCAGCTTCCAGGTCGACGCCGACGGTCTGCTGGGCGTGTCTGCCCGTGAGCTGTCCTCGGGCGTTGAGGCGAGCATCCAGGTCAAGCCGTCCTACGGCCTGACCGATGGCGAGATTGCCCGCATGCTGCAGGATTCCTTCCAGTACGCCGGTGACGACATGGCCGCCCGCGCCCTGCGCGAGCAGCAGGTTGAGGCCCAGCGTCTGCTGGAGGCTGTGCAGTCGGCCCTGGACGCCGACGGCGAGCGCCTGCTGGACGCCGAGGAGCGCGTGGCGATTGATGCCAACATGGAATCCCTGCGCGAACTGGCGGCCGGCAGCGATACCGCCGCCATCGAACAACAGATCAAGCGCCTGTCCCAGGTGACCGACGCCTTTGCCGCGCGCCGTATGGACGCCACCGTCAAGGCCGCACTGGCCGGTCGCCGGCTCAACGAAATCGAGGAATAAGCCAAGATGCCGCAGATCGTATTTCTGCCGAACGCCGAACATTGCCCGGAAGGTGCGGTGATCGAGGCCCAGCCGGGCGAAACCATCATGAAAGCGGCGCTGCGCAACGGCATCGAGATCGAGCATGCCTGCGAGATGTCCTGTGCCTGCACCACCTGCCACGTGATCGTGCGCGAAGGCTTCAACTCCATGGAAGCCTCCGACGAGCTGGAAGACGACATGCTGGACAAGGCCTGGGGCCTGGAGCCGGATTCGCGCCTGTCCTGCCAGGCCGTAGTCGGCGAGGAAGATCTGGTGGTGGAGATTCCGAAGTACACCATCAACCAGGTGTCCGAAGGTCACTGAGCGGAGCGCCAACGATGAGTCTGAAATGGGTTGATGTGCTCGAAATCGCCATCCAACTGGCTGAATCCAAGCCGGATGTCGATCCGCGCTACGTGAATTTCGTCGATCTGCACACCTGGGTGCTGGCATTGCCGGAGTTCAGCGACGATCCTTCCCGCGGCGGTGAAAAGGTCCTGGAGGCCATCCAGGCCGCCTGGATCGAAGAGCTCGACTGAGGGCGCGCGGCACGCTTGCCGCGTACCCATTTGTCATGAACCCGCGTATAATTCGCGGGTTTTATCTTTAGGTGTGCTCTGAAAAAATTCCCGAGGGAATTTCTTCAGCCGCCGGCCCCGCAGCAGTCGGGGACGGTCCCGCGTCGCCGTCCGCCGGGCGGCGCCTGCGGCAAACCCTTGAATCACAGGAGCTCCTGGCCTATGCCAGGGGCTTCTTGGCTTTACCAACCTTGCTTTCCGGAGTTATTTCCATGGCCCTGCAACGTACCTTCTCCATCATCAAGCCCGACGCTGTTGCCAAGAACGTCATCGGCGAAATCCTGACCCGCTTCGAAAAAGCCGGTCTGCGCGTCGTCGCTTCGAAGATGGTTCAGCTGTCCGAGCGCGAAGCTGGCGGTTTCTACGCCGAGCACAAAGAGCGTCCCTTCTTCAAGGACCTGGTTGCCTTCATGACCTCCGGCCCGGTTGTCGTTCAGGTTCTGGAAGGCGAAGACGCCATCCTGCGCAACCGTGAGCTGATGGGCGCCACCGATCCGAAGAAAGCCGACGCTGGCACCATCCGCGCCGACTTCGCCGTTTCCATCGACGAGAACGCCGTACACGGTTCCGACTCGGAAGCTTCCGCAGCTCGCGAAATCGCTTACTTCTTCTCCAGCACCGAGGTGTGCGAGCGCATTCGCTAATCCAGGCGAATGAGCGAGGGTGAATCCATGACTGATACCGCTGTAAAGGCCAACCTGCTGGGCATGACCAAGCCCCAGCTCGAGGAATTCTTCGAGTCCATCGGTGAAAAGCGCTTCCGCGCCGGCCAGGTGATGCAATGGATTCACCACTTTGGCGCCGTCGATTTCGACGCCATGACGAACGTTGGCAAGGCCTTGCGCGAAAAGCTCAAGGCCGTTGCCGAAATTCGTCCCCCGGAGATCGTCAGCCAGGACATTTCCTCTGACGGTACCCGCAAGTGGGTGGTGCGCGTGGCCTCGGGCAGTTGCGTCGAGACCGTGTACATTCCCCAGGGCGGCCGCGGCACCCTGTGTGTGTCGTCCCAGGCCGGTTGCGCGCTGGACTGCAGCTTCTGCTCCACCGGCAAGCAAGGCTTCAACAGCGACCTGACCTCCGCCGAGATCATCGGCCAGGTGTGGATCGCCAACCAATCGTTCGGGACCATCCCGGGCAAGATCGACCGTGCCATCACCAACGTGGTGATGATGGGCATGGGCGAGCCGCTGCTGAACTTCGACAACGTCGTGACCGCCATGAGCATCATGATGGAAGACCTCGGCTACGGCATTTCCAAGCGCAAGGTGACCCTGTCCACCTCCGGCGTGGTGCCGATGATCGACAAGCTCGCCGAGGTGACCGACGTGTCGCTGGCCCTGTCGCTGCACGCGCCGAACGACGAACTGCGCAACAAGCTGGTACCGATCAACAAGAAGTACCCGCTGGATATGCTGCTCGACGCCTGCTATCGCTACATCACGCGCCTGGGCAAGGAACGCGTGCTGACCGTCGAGTACACCCTGCTGGCCAACGTCAACGACCAGCCCGAGCATGCCGAGCAACTGATCGCATTGCTCAAGGATTTCCCTTGCAAGATCAACCTGATTCCGTTTAATCCGTTCCCGCATTCAGGTTACGAGCGGCCGAGCAACAATGCCATCCGCCGTTTCCAGGACATGCTGCACAAAGGTGGTTTCAACGTGACGGTGCGCACCACCCGTGGTGACGACATCGATGCCGCCTGTGGTCAATTGGTGGGCCAGGTGATGGACCGCACCCGCCGCAGCGAACGCTACATCGCCGTCCGCCAGCTGGCGACGGAAAACGAGCAGGCGTCGAACGCCGCCAATCGAAACTGATCAAGGGAGGATTCCAATGACCCTGCGCGCCGCGCTGTTCTTGCTGTTGGCAACCGTGCTGACGGGTTGCGTGACGTCTGGTAAACAGGATCCTCTGAAAACCGAGAAGGGCCGGGATGAGGCGCGTGACGCCTACATCCAGCTGGGGCTCGGCTACCTGCGGGCCGGCAATGCCGAACAGGCCAAGGTCCCGCTGCGCCAGGCACTGGAACTCGATCCGTCCAGTGCCGATGCGCATACCGCACTCGCCGCGGTCTACCAGACCGAGATGGAGCCGCAGCTGGCCGAGACCGAATACCGCAAGGCGCTTTCGTCCCGTTCGGATGATGCGCGCATCCTGAACAACTACGGCGGCTTCCTGTTCGAGCAGAAACGCTACAAGGAAGCCTACGACGTCTATATCAAGGCCGCCGAGGATGGTCTGTATCCCGAGCGTTCGCGCATCTTCGAGAACCTCGGGCTGGTCAGCCTGCAGCTCAAGCAGCGCGAGCAGGCCAAGGAATACTTCGAGAAGGCCATTCGCCTCAATCGCAATCAGCCCAGTGCGCTGATCGAGATGGCCGAACTCAATTACCAGGATCGTCAGTACGTTCCGGCGCGAGCCTACTACCAGGAATACCTCAAGCAGGGCCCGCAGACCGCGCGCAGCCTGCTGCTGGGAATTCGACTGGCGAAGATCTTTGACGACAGGGATACCGCTGCCAGCTACGGGCTGCAACTCAAGCGCCTGTATCCCGCTTCTCCTGAATACCAGGCATACCAGGCGGATAAATGATGAGCACGTCGCAGTCCGATGTCATCGGCACGACCCGCGCCAATCCTGGCGACACGCTGCGCCAGGCGCGCGAGAACAAAGGCTGGAGCGTTGCCCAGGTCGCAAGCCAGCTGAACCTGACCGAGCACTCCTTGCGCCAGCTGGAGCAGGGCTCCTTCGATCAGTTGCCCGGCCACACCTTCGCCCGTGGCTACGTCCGTGCCTACGCCAAGCTGCTGGGCATGGACCAGGGACAGATGGTCCAGGCGTTCGACCAGTACACCGGCACCGATGCCACCGGCAGCAACGTGCACAGCCTCGGCCGCGTGGTCGAGCCGGTGCGCCTGTCGCGTAACCTGCTGCGCCTGTTCAGCCTGGTGCTGCTCGCCCTGCTGATCGGCTTCGGCTACTTCTGGTGGCAGGAGCGCGCAGCGCGCACCGCCGAGAGTGGCAGCCTGAACATGGAGCACGTCGAGGTCGAGAGCGCCGACGGCACCACCGAAATCCATACGCTCGACGAGCCGGAAGACCAGGCGGTTGCCGAAGACCAGGCCAATCCCTCGACCGTGCCTGCCGAGCCGGCCGGCGATAATGTCGCTGCCGAGGCTCCGGCCGAAGGCACGCCCCCGGTTGCGGCCAACCCCACTGCTCCGGCGCTGCCGAGCGCGCCCGTCGCCACCGAGGCCGCTCCGGCCCAGGCTCCGGCAGCCCCCGCTCAACCAGCCGCCGCTCCGCAGCCTGCTGCACCGGTTGCTCCGGTCGCACCGGTCGAAGCCCAGCCGGCCGCTCCGGTGGTCGCCGCCGCGGGTCAGGGTGTGGTCAAGATCCAGTTCACTGAAGACTGCTGGACCCAGGTTACCGATGCCGACGGCAAGGTCCTGTTCGGCTCGCTCAAGCGCAAGGGTGACACCCTGGAGCTGGCGGCCAAGGCTCCGGTGCAACTGCGCCTGGGCTTCGCCCGCGGTGCGCAGGTCAGCTACAACGGCCAGCCGGTCGCAGTGACCCCGGCGCGCGGCGGTACCGCGCGTGTGACCCTGGGTGGACAGTAACGATGCATTGCGAGTCTCCGATCAAACGCCGCCCGTCCCGCAAGATCTGGGTGGGTAACGTGCCGGTGGGTGGGGATGCCCCCATCGCCGTGCAGAGCATGACCAACACCGACACCCTGGATGTGGCCGCCACCGTCGGCCAGATCCGCCGTCTGGAAGAGGCCGGCGCCGACATCGTGCGCGTCTCCGTACCGGACATGGACGCCGCTGAGGCGTTCGGCAAGATCAAGCAGCAGGTCAAGGTTCCGCTGGTTGCCGACATCCACTTCGACTACAAGATCGCCCTGCGCGTCGCCGAACTGGGCGTCGACTGCCTGCGCATCAATCCCGGCAACATCGGTCGCGAAGACCGCGTGAAGGCCGTGGTGGATGCTGCCCGCGATCGCAACATCCCGATCCGTATCGGCGTCAACGCCGGTTCCCTGGAAAAGGACCTGCAGAAGAAGTACGGCGAACCGACCCCGGAAGCCCTGCTGGAATCGGCCATGCGCCACGTGGATCACCTCCAGCGCCTGGACTTCCAGAACTTCAAGGTCAGCGTGAAGGCCTCCGACGTGTTTATGGCCGTCGCCGCCTACCGCCTGCTGGCCAAGGAAATCGAACAACCCCTGCACCTGGGCATCACCGAAGCCGGTGGCCTGCGTTCGGGCACCGTGAAGTCCGCCGTCGGCCTGGGCATGCTGCTCGCCGAAGGCATTGGCGACACCATCCGCATCTCCCTGGCCGCCGATCCGGTGGAAGAGATCAAGGTTGGCTTCGACATCCTCAAGTCGCTGCGCCTGCGCTCCCGTGGCATCAACTTCATCGCCTGCCCGAGCTGCTCGCGGCAGAACTTCGATGTGGTGAAGACCATGAACGAACTCGAAGGCCGCCTGGAGGACCTGCTGGTGCCGCTGGACGTTGCCGTGATCGGCTGCGTGGTCAACGGCCCCGGCGAAGCCAAGGAAGCCCACATCGGCCTCACCGGTGGCACGCCGAGCAACCTGATCTACATCGACGGCAAGCCGGCGCAGAAGCTGCAGAACGAAAACCTGGTGGATGAGCTGGAACGGCTGATCCGCGAAAAAGCGGCCGAGAAGGCCGAAGCCGACGCCGCACTGATCGTGCGTGGCTGACCGCAACAAGGACCCTACGTGAGCAAGTCCCTGCAAGCCATCCGTGGCATGAACGACATCCTGCCGGAACAGACCCCGGCCTGGCGCTATCTGGAAAGTACCTTCGCCGAGCTGCTCGATGGCTACGGCTACAAAGAAATCCGCCTGCCGATCCTGGAGTTCACCGAACTCTTCGCCCGCGGCATCGGTGAAGGCACCGACGTGGTCGACAAGGAGATGTACACCTTCCTCGACCGCAACGGCGAATCCCTCACCATGCGTCCGGAAGGTACCGCAGGTTGCGTGCGTGCCGTGCTCGAACACGGCCTTTCCGGCGGCGGCCAGGTGCAGAAGCTGTGGTACACCGGCCCGATGTTCCGCTACGAGAAGCCGCAGAAGGGCCGCTATCGCCAGTTCCACCAGATTGGCGTGGAAGTCTTCAACCTGCCCGGACCGGACATCGACGCCGAGCTGATCATCCTCACCTGGCGCCTGTGGCAGAAGCTGGGCATGGCCGATGCCGTGACCCTGCAGTTGAACACCCTGGGTTCCAGCGAGGCCCGTGCGCGCTACCGTGATGCGCTGGTCACCTATCTCCAGGATCGCTTCGACCAGCTCGACGAAGACAGCCAGCGCCGCATGACCACCAACCCGCTGCGCATCCTCGACAGCAAGGTGGAGAGCACTCAGGCCCTGCTGGTCGGCGCGCCGACCCTGCACGACTACCTGGACGAAGAGTCGCTCGCCCACTTCGAGGGCCTGAAGGCCCGTCTGGACGCGGTTGGCCTGCGCTACGAGATCAACCAGAAGCTGGTGCGCGGCCTGGACTACTACTGCCGTACCGCGTTCGAGTGGGTTACCGAGAAGCTCGGCTCCCAGGGCACCGTTTGCGGCGGTGGCCGCTACGACGGCCTGGTCAGCCAGTTCGGCGGCAAGCCGACCCCGGGCGTGGGCTTCGCCATGGGCGTGGAGCGCCTGGTGCTGCTGCTGGAAACCCTGGGTCTGGTACCCGAGGAACTCAGCCGTCCGGCCGACCTCTACCTCTGCGCCTTCGGCGAGGCGGCCGAGCTTGCCGGCCTGAGCCTGGCCGAGCGCCTGCGCAACGCCATCCCCGGCATTCGCCTGCTGGTCAACGCCGGCGGTGGCAGCTTCAAGAGCCAGTTCAAGAAGGCTGACAAGAGCGGTGCACAGTTCGCAATGATTCTGGGTGACGACGAACTGGCCAACCGCGTGGTAGGTTTCAAGCCCCTGCGTGGCGAGGGCGAACAACAGAACATCGCCTGGGACGCTCTGCCCGAGCACCTGGCAGCCTGCCTGCAGCAGGCTTGAGAATCGAGCGGATAGGAGTATTGGGGTGAGTACGCGTACCGAAGAAGAACAGATCGCCGACATCAAGGACTGGTGGCAGCGCAACGGCATGCCCCTGCTGACCGGTGCCGCCCTGGCACTGGTGGTGGTATTCGGCTGGCAAGCCTGGAAGAAGTACCAGAACAACCAGGCCCAGGGTGCCTCCGTGGTTTACCAGGCCCTGCTGGAAACCGCCCTGAACCCTACTGGCAAGCCGGACACCGCCAAGGTTGCCGAGCTGGCCAACAAGCTGACCAGCGAATACGCCGGTACCCCGTACTCCCAGTATGGCCGCCTGTTCGTCGCCAAGGTCGCGGTGGACAACGGCAAGCTGGATGACGCCGTTCTGGAACTCAAGGCCATCGTCGACAAGCCGGTGGACGCTACCCTCGGCGAGCTGGCGCGCCAGCGCCTGGCCCGCGTGCTGAGCGCCCAGGGCAAGGCCGAGGAAGGGCTGAAGCTGCTCGAAGGCAACGCCGACAAGGCCTATGTCGCCACCCGCGAAGAACTGCGCGGCGACCTGCTGGTCCAGCTCAAGCGTGAAGACGAGGCGCGCAGCGCCTACGAGAAGGCCAAGGCCGCCCTGCCGGAAGACGCCGCCGTCGGTGCCCTGCAGATGAAACTCGACGACCTGGCCAAGGGAGACGCCTGACATGCTGCGCTGGAAACATGCCGCGCTGCTCGCGCTGACTCTGTTGGCCGTAGGTTGCAGCAGCAACAGCAAGAAAGAACTGCCGCCGGCGGAACTCACCGATTTCAAGGAAGAGGTCCGTCTGGAGAAGCAATGGAGCCGCTCGGTCGGTGACGGCCAGGGCGAGCTGTACAACCTGATCGAACCGGCGGTGGATGGCCAGACCATCTACGCCGCCTCCGCCGAAGGCCGGGTCATGGCGATCCAGCGCGAAAGCGGCGACGTGCTGTGGAAAAAGGATCTCGACCTGCCGGTTTCCGGCGCCGTTGGCGTTGGCAACGGACTGGTCCTGCTGGGCACCATGCGTGGCGACGTGATCGCCCTGGACGCCGGCAGCGGCGAACAGAAGTGGCGCGCCAAGGTCACCAGCGAAGTGCTGGCGGCCCCGGCCACCAACGGTGACGTGGTGGTGGTGCAGACCCAGGACGACAAACTGATCGCCTTCGATGCCGCCACCGGCAACCAGCGCTGGATCTACGAAGGCACCGTACCGGTGCTGACCCTGCGCGGTACCGGTGCTCCGCTGATCGACGGACGCCTGGCGTTGGCTGGCCTGGCCAGCGGCAAGGTCGTTGCTGTGGACGTACAGCGAGGCCTGCCGGTGTGGGAACAGCGCGTTGCCATTCCGCAGGGCCGTTCCGAACTGGACCGCGTAGTCGACATCGACGGCGGCTTGGTGTTGCAGGATGGCGTTCTGTACGTTGTCAGCTACCAGGGCCGTGCCGCTGCACTGGACGAAACCACCGGCCGCGTACTGTGGCAGCGTGAAGCTTCCAGCTATGTCGGCGTCGCCGAAGGTACTGGCAGCGTGTTCGTCAGCCAAGCATCTGGCACTGTGGAAAGCCTGGATTCCCGTGGCTCGTCCTCGCTGTGGAGCAACGACGCCCTGGCTCGCCGCCAGCTGTCCGCTCCGGCCGTGTTCTCGAGCAACGTAGTGGTAGGCGACCTGGAAGGTTACGTGCACCTGCTGAGCCAGGTGGATGGTCGTTTCGTTGGCCGCGAGAAGGTCGACGGTGACGGCGTGCGGGTTCGCCCGCTGGTAGTCGGCAGCTGGATGTACGTGTTCGGCAACAGCGGCAAGCTGGTCGCCTACACGCTCCGCTAAGCTGAGTGTTACTGCCGGCCGCTGCCGTGAAAAACGGCAGCGGCCGTCGTGTTTTCTGAAAATCTGAAATTTCCTGGAGAGCCGCATGGTTCCCGTAATAGCCCTGGTGGGCCGCCCGAACGTCGGCAAGTCCACCCTGTTCAACCGCCTGACCCGCACCCGTGACGCCATCGTCGCCGAGTACGCAGGGCTCACCCGCGACCGCCAGTACGGCGAGGCCAAGTGGCAGGGCAAGAAATTCATCGTCATCGATACCGGCGGTATCTCCGGTGACGAAGAGGGTATCGACGCCAAGATGGCCGAGCAGTCGCTGCAGGCCATCGAAGAGGCCGATGCCGTCCTGTTCATGGTCGATTCCCGCGCCGGCCTCACCGCCGCCGACGAGATGATCGCCGAGCACCTGCGCAAGAAGAACAAGCGCAGCTTCCTGGTGGCCAACAAGGTCGACACCGTCGATCCGGACATCGCCCGCGCCGAGTTCAGCCCGCTGGCCCTGGGGCATGCGATCCCGATCGCCGCCGCCCACGGCCGTGGCATCACCCAGATGCTGCAGGAAGCCCTGGGCGAGATGTTCGCTCCCGAGCCCGAGGCGCCGGAAGACAACGACCTGCCCGGCGAACTGGAAGAAGTCGCCGAGGGCGAGGAAGCCAAGCGCATCCCCGGTCCGAGCGAGAAGGATGGCATCAAGATCGCCATCATTGGCCGTCCCAACGTCGGCAAGTCCACCTTGGTCAACCGCATGCTCGGTGAAGAGCGTGTGATCGTGTACGACCAGGCCGGCACCACCCGCGACAGCATTTACATCCCCTTCGAGCGCAACGAAGAGAAGTACACCCTGATCGACACCGCCGGCGTGCGCCGTCGCGGCAAGATCTTCGAAGCGGTGGAAAAGTTCTCCGTGGTGAAGACCCTGCAGGCGATCCAGGATGCCAACGTGGTCATCTTCGTCATGGATGCCCGCGAGGGTGTGGTCGAGCATGACCTCAACCTGCTCGGCTTCGTGCTGGAAACCGGCCGCGCGCTGGTCATCGCCCTGAACAAGTGGGATGGCATGGAGTCGGCCGAGCGCGAGTACGTGAAGACCGAGCTCGAGCGCCGGCTGATGTTCGCCGACTTCGCCGACATCCACTTCATCTCTGCACTGCACGGCACCGGCGTCGGCCACCTGTACAAGTCGGTGCAGGACTCCTTCCGCTCCGCCGTGACCCGCTGGCCCACCAGCAAGCTCACGCAGATCCTGGAAGACGCCATCCAGGTGCACCAGCCGCCGATGGTCAACGGCCGTCGCATCAAGCTGCGCTATGCCCACCTGGGCGGCGCCAACCCGCCGCTGATCGTGATCCACGGCAACCAGGTGGATGCGGTGCCCAAGGCGTATACCCGTTACCTGGAGAAGACCTATCGCCGCGTCCTCAAGCTGGTCGGCACGCCGATCCGCATCGAGTACAAGGGCGGCGACAACCCGTTCGAGGGCAAGAAGACCCAGCTCACCGAACGCCAGGTCAACAAGAAGCGCCGGCTGATGTCGCACCACAAGAAGGCCGAGAAGAAGAAGAAAGACAAGCGTAAATAACGTCTGTCGGACTTCAGGCGTACGGCTGTAGGCGATAGAGTAGGGGCCTCCCTCTTATCGCCCGCAGCCTGTAGTCACGCCATGCTCACCAGCAAACTGCCGAACGTCGGCACCACCATCTTCACCCGCATGTCCCAGCTCGCCGCCGAATGTGGTGCGCTGAACCTCTCCCAGGGTTTCCCCGACTTCGACAGCCCCGCGCCCTTGCTCGAAGCCGTCGCCCGCCGTGTGCTGGCCGGGCATAACCAGTACAGCCCGATGACCGGCCTGCCGGCCCTGCGCGAGCAGGTCGCGCTGAAAGTCGCCGACTTCTATGGCCGCAAGGTCAGCGCCGATGCCGAGGTGACCATCGTCCCCGGTGCTACCGAAGGGATCTTCTGCGCGGTGCAGGCGCTGATTCGCCCGGGCGACGAGGCCATCGTCCTCGACCCCTGCTACGACAGCTACGAGCCCTCGGTGGAACTGGCCGGCGGCCGCTGCGTGCATGTGCCGCTGAGCCTGCCGGACTTCCGCATCGACTGGCAGCGCATGGCCGACGCCATCACCCCGCGCACCCGCCTGATCTTCCTCAACAGCCCGCACAACCCCAGCGGTGCGCTGATCGACCGCGCCGACCTGGATCGCCTGGCGGCGCTGATTCGCGACCGCGAGATCTATGTCATCAGCGACGAGGTCTACGAGCACCTGATCTACGACGGCGTGCAGCATGCCAGCGTGCTGGCCCATGACGAGCTCTACCCGCGCGCCTTCGTCATCAGCTCCTTCGGCAAGACCTACCACGTCACCGGCTGGAAGACCGGCTACGTGGTAGCGCCACCGGCGCTGTCGGCGGAAATGCGCAAGATCCACCAGTACGTGAACTTCTGCGGCGTGACTCCGCTGCAGTGGGCGCTGGCTGACTTCATGGCCGCGCACCCCGAACACCTGCGTGAACTGCCGGGCTTCTATCAGGCCAAGCGCGACCTGTTCTGCGACTTGCTGGAAGGTTCGCGCTTCCGCTTCCAGCGCGCCGCCGGCACCTACTTCCAGGTGGTGGACTACTCGGCGATCCGCCCGGACCTGGACGACGTCGCCATGTCCGAATGGCTGACCCGCGAGCATGGCGTGGCCGCCATTCCGGTCTCGGTGTTCTATCAGCAGGCCCCGGCGGACATGCGCCTGGTGCGCTTCTGCTTCGCCAAGAAAGAGGAGACGCTGCGCCAGGCGGCGGAAAGACTATGCGCGATCTGAGCCAACTGCCCGACCTCAAGCTGGCCCTGGTGCAGACCACCCTGGTCTGGCATGACGCCAAGGCCAACCGCGAGCGCTTCGAGGCGCTGCTGGAAAGCGCCCGTGGCGCGGACGTGGTGATACTCCCGGAGATGTTCACCACCGGCTTCTCCATGGACTCCGAGGCGCTGGCCGAGGCGGAGGAGGGCGAGACCTACGCCTGGCTGCGTGGGCAAGCCGCGAAGCTCGATGCCGTGGTCTGTGGCAGCGTGATCATCCGCGCTGCCGACGGCAGCCATCGCAACCGCCTGCTCTGGGCGCGCCCGGACGGCGAGGTGCAGCACTACGACAAGCGCCACCTGTTCCGCATGGCCGGTGAGCACAAGCACTACACGCCGGGTGAGCAGCAGGTGCTGCTGGAGTGGAAGGGCTGGCGGATTCGCCCGCTGGTCTGCTACGACCTGCGCTTCCCGGTGTGGAGCCGCGATGCCCGGGACACCGATTTGCTGCTCTACACCGCCAACTGGCCGGCCGCGCGTCGGCAGCACTGGAACCGTCTGCTGCCGGCACGGGCCATCGAGAACCTGTGCTATGTCGCGGCGGTCAACCGCGTCGGTGAAGACGGCAAGGGCCACGCCTATTCCGGCGACAGCCAGGTGCTGGATTTCCAGGGCGACAACCTGCTGGCGGCGGGGAGTGCCGATGGCGTGTTCCAGATCGCCCTGAGCGCAGCGGAGCTGGCGGCTTACCGGGAGCGCTTCCCGGCCTATCTGGATGCGGACCGGTTCGATATCCAGCTCTGATATCAGTTCGTCCGCGATGCTCTTAAGAGTCCGATATTCCAGCGACCCAGGATCGATGCGGCTTTTGTAGGAGCGAGCTTGCTCGCGAACCACCCCGCTCAAGAGCCAGAGCGTTCGCGAGCAAGCTCGCTCCTACAGGTCTATTCGGCCTTCAGTACGCGCTGGCGGTGTTCAGCCGCTGGATCGCTTCATCGCTGAGTTTCAGTTCGATCGCCGCGATCAGGTCCGGCAACTGCTCCAGCTTCGACGCACTGGCGATCGGTGCGGTGATGGTCGGCCGCGCCATCAGCCAGGCCAGGGCGACCTGCGTCGGCGTCGCGTTCAGTTCGTTGGCCACTGCCTCCAGCGCATCGATGATGGCGAAGCCGCGCTCGTTCATGAAGTTCTTCACCTTGTAGCCGCGCACGCTGCTCTTGTTGAGGTCCGCTTCGCTGCGGTATTTGCCGGTGAGAAAACCCGCCGCGAGGGAGTAGAAGCTGATCACCCCGAGCCCCAGTTGCTTCACCGTGGGTTCCAGATTGGTCTCGTAGTTGGCGCGGTCGTAGAGGTTGTAGTTGGGTTGCAGGCTCTGGTAGTTCGGCAGCTTCAGGCGGTCGCAGAGCTCGCGGGCCTCGCGCAGACGCCGGGCATCGAGGTTGGAGGCGCCGATCACCCGCACCTTGCCGTTCTCCACCGCTTCGGCGAAGGCGCCCATGGTTTCCTCCAGGGAGGTGTGCGGGTCGTCGCAATGGGCCTGGTAGAGATCGATGTAGTCGGTCTGCAGGCGCTTGAGCGAGCGCTCCAGGGCCTGTTCGATGTACACCGCCGACAGGCCCTTGTGGCCGTTGCCCATGTCCATGCCGACCTTGGTGGCGATCTGCACCTGATTGCGCTTGCCGGTCTTCTTCAGCCACTTGCCGATCAGGATTTCCGACTCGCCGCCGACGTGCCCGGGCACCCAGCGCGAATACACGTCGGCTGTGTCGATGCAGTTGATTCCCGCGTCGACCACCGCATCCAGCAGGCGGAAGGAGGTGGCTTCGTCCGCCGACCAGCCGAACACGTTGCCGCCGAACACCAGGGGCGGAATCGCCAGTCCGGACTGGCCCAGTTCGCGACGTTTCATCTGTCAGGTCTCCCCCGGCTGCACTGTCGTTGAACCAGCATAGACGGCAGAGACGTGATAGACGTGGGACATGGTTGACAGGTGTATAGGAGCTTGCGCACTATCGGTGACCTGATTTCGCACACAGAAATTGCCCATGCTTGCCAACTTCGACTTCTCGCTGCCGCTCCCGGGCTTCTCCGCCCAGGCTGGCGTATGCGTCGTCGTTGCCAAGAAATCGAAGAAACAGTCGCTCATTTGACCGGGGCGTGCTGTCCCGTCAGATGGGCTGACAGGACACAAGGCGCCAGGTCTTCAATTCTCCCCGCTTGATTCCCGCATCCCTCCCTGACGGCGACCAGACGGTCAGCCACAAGGAGTTTTTGCATGTCTACGTTTCGTGGAATCTGGGTGGCCCTGGCCACTCCCTTCCGTGCCGGGGAAGTCGATTTCGCCGCGCTGCACAACCTGGTTTCCCGACTGCTGGAAGACGGCGTCGCCGGCTTCGTGGTCTGCGGCACCACCGGGGAGGCGGCGGCGCTGAGCCATGAGGAGCAACTCGCCGTCCTCGATGCCGTGCTGCAGTGGGTGCCGCCCGCGCAGGTGATCATGGGCCTGGCGGGCAATAACCTGCGTGAGCTGCTGGCCTTCCAGGAAGAGATCCAGCGCCGCCCGCTGGCCGGTCTGCTGGTGCCGGCGCCGTACTACATCCGTCCGTCGCAGGTGGGGCTGGAGTCCTTCTTCCAGACCGTGGCCGACGCCGCCACTGTGCCGGTGGTGCTTTACGACATTCCCTACCGTACCGGTGTGCGTATCGAGCGCGAGACCCTGCGGCGCATCGTGCGTCATCCGCGCATCGCCGCGATCAAGGACTGCGCCGGTGACCTCGAGACCACCCTGGCGCTGATCGCCGATGGCGAGGTCGAGGTGCTCACGGGCGAGGACCTGCAGATCTTCAACAACCTATGTCAGGGCGGTGCCGGGGCGATTTCCGCGTCGGCCCATGTGCGCGCCGATCTCTATGTGCGCATGCAGCGTCAGGTCGAGTCGGGCGATCTCGCCGCGGCGCGGGCGACCTTCTACCGTCTGCTGCCGTGGATCCAGGCCGCCTTCGCCGAGCCCAACCCGGCAGCAGTCAAGGCAGCGTTGGCCTTGCAGGGGGTAATCGCCGACGAACTGCGCGAGCCGATGCAGCGCTGCGCCCCGGCTACCATCGAGCGGCTGCGCGGCGTGCTGGCGGCGCTGGCGGATTAGGAGGGGAGGGCCGGCAATGGGTTTTGCTCTATCATGACGGCCTGCCCATTGCCGAGTGCCCATCATGACCACGACTCCCTACCTGCTGGACCAGCTGGAAACCGCCGACATGCTGTTGATCGACGGCCTTCACGCCTGGCAGTTCGAGCTGAACGAGTCACTGCTGGACCAGGCCGACGCTGCCGCCCACGCGGACCAACCCTTCGCCAGCGAGGAGGTGGTGCTGCTGATCGAGTCCATCGATGGCCGCGATCGCCGTCAGTGGGCCTTCACCTACAACGAGGTGATGGAGGCGCGTTATCAGGCTGGGGAGGAGACCTGGCTGCTGCATGCCGGTGACAAGGAACATCGCCTGTGCTGCCTGGGGGCCGTGACCGCCAGCGGCGACGACGAGTAAGACGTGAAGGCCCCCGATGGGGCCTTCGGTGTTTTGGGGCCTTGCCCGGCGAAACTCAGGTATTCATGCCCAGCAGGTAGGCAACGATCAGGGTAACGACGAAGATAGCCCCCCATGCCGCTAGCAGGAACAGCAGGCTGATGCCAAAGGCTCGCCAGTTGGAGAGGAACGTTCCGCCACGGCTCGCGTGCTGCTCCAATGCATCTCCGGTCACCTGTTTCGCGTATTCATGCATGGAGAGCACGGCGACGATGGTAAAGGGAGCCAGGGGGATGCCGTCCGGGAGCAGCCCAAGCAATGCAAGCCCGATAGAGATGGCAATTCCTACGTACCAGACTTGTTGAATGCGATCGTGAAGGCCCAGGTGGCGGAGGTTCTGCGTCATGACCCAGGCCCCGGCAAGCGGAGTGCCGAAAAAGGTGGCGATGCCAACAGCCCTGAGTCGGTAGAGCGCTTCGCCGCCAGCCATACTGGGCGCATTCTTCAGAACGGCGGACGGTGTCTGGAACGGATTGTCCTGCGGTGCGCTCATGTTTTCGTTCCTTCGAAAACGACCCTGGACGCGCGAGGCGTCCAGGGCAAAGGGGACAACGGTGCTACCGGGTTTTACGCGGCTTTCGCGTGGCCCAGCGTTACGGCGCGGTTCAGGGCGCTGAACAGCGCACGGAAGCTCGCGGTGGTGATGTTTTCATCGATGCCGATGCCGTGCAGCGAACGACCACCCTCGACGCGCAGTTCGATGTAGGCGGCCGCGCGGGCGTTGGTGCCGGCGCCGATGGCGTGCTCGTTGTAGTCCATGATCTCGACGTCCACCGGCAGCGAGGCGACCAGGGCTTCCAGGGTGCCCTTGCCCTTGCCGTGCCAGCGGTGCTGTTCGCCCTTGTGGGTCACGTCGATGTCGATGGCGCAGATGCCGTTCTCTTCCTGCAGGCGGTAGTTCTTCAGGCCGAACGGGGAGACGGCTTGCAGGTACTCGTTCTGCAGCAGGTTGTAGATCTGCTCGGCGGTCATTTCCAGGCCCAGGCGATCGGTTTCGTTCTGTACCACCTGGCTGAACTCGATCTGCATGCGGCGCGGCAGGCTGATGCCGTATTCCTGCTCCAGCAGGAAGGTGATGCCGCCCTTGCCGGACTGGCTGTTCACGCGAATGACGGCCTCGTAGCTGCGGCCGATGTCCGCCGGGTCGATCGGCAGGTAGGGCACTTCCCACACGGCGTCTTCCTTCTGCTGGGCGAAGCCCTTGCGGATGGCGTCCTGGTGGGAGCCGGAGAAGGCGGTGTGGACCAGGTCGCCGACGTACGGATGACGCGGGTGCACCGGGATCTGGTTGCACTCTTCGACCACCTTGCGCACGGCATCGATGTCGGAGAAGTCCAGTTCGGGATCGATGCCCTGGGTGTACATGTTCAACGCCATGGTCACCAAGCACAGGTTGCCGGTGCGCTCGCCGTTGCCGAACAGGCAGCCTTCGACGCGGTCGGCGCCGGCCATCAGGGCCAGTTCGGAA
The DNA here is from genome assembly GCF_029203285.1 of Pseudomonas sp. PSE14. NCBI lineage: Bacteria > Pseudomonadati > Pseudomonadota > Gammaproteobacteria > Pseudomonadales > Pseudomonadaceae > Pseudomonas > Pseudomonas sp. PSE14. Next base: position 4,585,063 of record NZ_CP115669.1, on the reverse strand, counting down.
GCAGCCACGCCAGTGCCACGGTCGTTGTGGGTATGCAGGCTGATGATCACGCTGTCGCGCTTGTTGATCTGGCGGCCGAACCACTCGATCTGGTCGGCGTAGTTGTTCGGGGTGGCGCACTCGACGGTGGCGGGCAGGTTGAGGATCAGGCGGTTCGCCGGAGTCGGCTGGAACACCTCGATCACCGCGTTGCACACCTCGACGGCGAAGTCGGTCTCGGTGGAGCTGAACACTTCCGGCGAGTACTCGAAGCCCCACTGGGTTTCCGGCGCGGCGGCGGCCAGGCGCTTGATGGTCTGGCCGGCGGCCACGGCGATGGCTTTCACGCCGGCCTTGTCCTGGTTGAAGACGATCTTGCGGAAGCTCGGCGCGCAGGCGTTGTAGTAGTGGACGATGGCCTTCTTCGCGCCCTTCAGGGATTCGAAGGTGCGTTCGATGAGGTCGTCGCGGGCCTGGGTCAGCACCTGGATGGTGACGTCATCGGGAATGTGGCCGCCCTCGATCAGCTCGCGAACGAAGTCGAAGTCGGTCTGCGAGGCGGACGGGAAGCCCACTTCGATTTCCTTCAGGCCGACCTGAACCAGGCACTTGAAGAAGCGCATCTTCTTCTCGGCGTCCATCGGCTCGATCAGCGACTGGTTGCCGTCGCGCAGGTCGGTGGACAGCCAGATCGGCGCCTTGTCGATGATCTTGTCCGGCCAGGTGCGGTCGGGCAGGGTGATCTGGGTGAAGGGGCGGTACTTCTTCGACGGATCTTTCAGCATGCTCATGAGCGGAATCCTTGTTCTTTCTGGCCAGCGGGCCTGCGCGAAAAAATGAAAAAGAGATGAAACCGGGAAGAGGGTTCAGCCACGCAGTCGCGGGCTGACCAGGCGCAGGCAGGCGTGTTGGCGAAGCAGGATGAGGGTGTGTGCGGTTTTCATGAGTGCCAACCTAATGGCCTGAGAGGGTGATGGCAAGCATTCGTTAAAAATTGGTAGAAAAACTCTATTTGTTGCCTGGGATGATAAAAAATTGCTGAAATAATGTGGATTTGGCAATTTTTATTAGATGCCTTCGCTGTGCTTAACTGATTCTGCGTCCACGTGCCGCAGCGGAGCTGCGGAACTCCGTGCGATCATTGCGCACCCGCTCAAGGCGGGGCCTCCATCCGCAAGGACATTTCGTGACCCGTCGCACCCGACAAGGCATAGGAACCTGGCTGGCGCTGTTCGCCATGCTGATGATCTATGTCGGCCCGCTGGTATCCCAGTCGCTGCCGATGGATCACCCTATGCCCATGGATCACGTCATGCCGATGGAGCATGGCGCGTCCACGGCGCACGACATGGCCGACATGGACGAGATGGCCTGCTCCGACGGTCATCGCGCTTCGGGCCAGCACGCCGCCCCGGCCCCCCATGACGGGAAGCCGCTCACCGCCGATGCCTTCATGGAGAAGTGCGGCTACTGCAGCCTGCTGATCCATAGCCCCCCGCTGACGCCGCCGCCGGTCCTGCTGGACCACAGCCTGCCTGCCGTCGGTACACCCGCCGTCCAGTTCACCTCCAGCACCATTCCCGCCTCGCCGGTCTTCCCCGGCGCACGCTCCCGCGCTCCACCGACCCTGATCGGCTGATCCCTTCTCCCGAATCCATCGACCGCAGGCGCGGATGACCGCTGTTGCCTGTGCGCCGTGCGTGTCCGCGTGGAACGGGCGTATTCACCGATCATGGAATAGATGCAATGTCCCGCATGCCAATGCGCCGTCGGCCACGTGCCGTCGGCTTGCGCGCCCTGTGCGCGCTGACCGCCCTTGGCGGTTTCACTGCTGTCCCGGCCCTGGCCGAGAACGATGACCACGCCGTCCACGCCGTGGAACTGGAGCCCAGCGTCATCACTGCCGTGGCGCAGAGCTCGCCGCTTACCGTCGTCACCGACCCGAAGCAGCCGCGCCAGCCGATTCCGGCCAGCGATGGCGCCGACTACCTCAAGACCATTCCCGGCTTCTCCGCCATCCGCAACGGCGGCACCAATGGCGACCCGGTGCTGCGCGGCATGTTCGGCTCGCGCCTGAACATCCTCACCAACGGCACCACCATGCTCGGCGCCTGCCCGGCGCGGATGGACGCGCCGACCTCCTATATCTCGCCGGAAACCTACGACAAGCTCACCGTGGTCAAGGGCCCGGAAACCGTTATCTGGGGTCCGGGCGCATCGGCCGGCACCATCCGCTTCGACCGCGAGCCGGAGCGCTTCGGCGAGCTGGGATCGCGGATCAATGGTAGCCTGGTGGCCGGTTCCAACGGCCGCTCCGACCGTGTTCTGGATGCCGCCGCCGGCGGGCCGGAAGGCTACCTGCGCTTCACCGGTAACAAATCGCAGTCCGATGATTACGAGGACGGCGCCGGCGACACCGTGCCCTCACGCTGGAACAAGTGGAACGGCGACGTGGCCGTGGGCTGGACGCCGGATGCCGACACCCTGGTCGAACTCACCGCCGGCAAGGGCGACGGCGAGGCCCGCTACGCCGGACGCGGAATGGATGGCTCGCAGTTCAAGCGCGAAAGCCTCGGCCTGCGCTTTGAGAAGTCCAATCTCGGCGAGGTGCTCGACAAGCTGGAGGCGCAGGTCTACTACAACTACGCCGACCACGTGATGGACAACTACAGCCTGCGCACGCCCTCGGGTACAGGGATGATGGCGGGCCCCATGGCCTCCAACGTCGACCGCCGCACCCTCGGCGGGCGCCTGGCCGCCACCTGGCGCTGGGACGACTTCAAGCTGGTTTCCGGTGTCGATGCGCAGACCAACGAGCACCGCGAACGAATGGGCATGGGCATCAATACCTACGATGACCAGCCGTGGAACAAGGACGCGGTCTTCCACAACTACGGCGCTTTCGGCGAGCTGACCTGGTACGCCGCCGAGCGCGACCGGGTGATCAGCGGCGCGCGCCTGGACCGCGCCTCGGCCAAGGACTACCGGCAGACCACGGGATCGGGGCACATGACCCATTCCAATCCCACCGCCGACGATACTCGCGCCGATACCCTGCCCAGCGGCTTCGTACGCTACGAGCACGACCTGGCCGATACGCCGACCACCCTGTACGCCGGCCTTGGCCATGTGCAGCGCTTCCCCGACTACTGGGAGCTGTTCTCCCCTGATAGCGGCCCGGCCGGCTCGGTCAACGCCTTCGACAGCATCAAGCCGGAGAAGACCACCCAGCTGGACTTTGGCGCCCAGTACGAGGACGAGAAGCTCAAGGCCTGGGCCTCCGGCTATGTCGGCGTGATCCGCGACTACATCCTGTTCGAGTACAGCGACGGCATGATGGGCACCACCTCCCAGGCGCGGAACGTCGATGCGCGCATCATGGGCGGCGAACTGGGCGCGGCCTATGCACTCACCACGAACTGGACGACGGACGCGACCCTGGCCTACGCCTGGGGCAAGAACACCACCGACGACCGCGCCCTGCCGCAGATGCCGCCTCTGGAAGCGCGCTTCGGCCTGAGCTACGAGCGGGACGCCTGGAGCGCCGGCGGTCTCTGGCGGGTGGTGGCGCGCCAGGGCCGGGTCGCCGAGGGCCAGGGTAACGTCGTTGGTTACGACTTCGACGAAAGCCCGGGCTTCGCGGTGTTCTCGCTCAACGGCGCCTACAAGCTGAGCCAGCACTTCAAGGTCAGCGCCGGCGTCGACAACCTGTTCGACAAGGACTACGCCGAGCACCTGAACCTGGCGGGCAACGCCGGCTTTGGCTACCCGGCGGACAACCCCGAATCGATCCACGAACCGGGGCGCACTCTCTGGACCAAAGTGGACTTCTCCTTCTGAACCTGACTGGCCCCGCCAGTCGGGGCCTCCTTGCGTGGGGACATTACGAATGCAGAAGAAACCATTCGATTTCTACAACCTGGCCTGGCGCTGGCACTTCTACGCTGGGCTGTTCGTCGCGCCCTTCATGATCCTGCTGTCGATCACCGGGATCATCTACCTGTTCAAGCCGCAGCTCGACCCGCTGATGTACAGCGACCTGCTGCAGGTGAAACCGGGCGAAGTGCGGCTGTCCGCCGACGAGCAACTGATGCACCTGCATCACCAGAACCCGCAGCTGCAGGTCAGTCAGTACCTGCCGGCACCGGCGGCCGATCGCAGCGCGCAGTTCGTTGCCCAGCTCGACGGGCGCGAGGTGAACGCCTTCGTTGATCCTTATAGCGGCAAGCTGCTCGGCCTGCAGGATGCCAAATCCAACCTGCAGGCCATGGCCCGCGCGCTGCACGGCGAGCTGATGATCGGCACCGTGGGTGACCGGCTGATCGAGCTGGCCGCCGGCTGGGGCATCGTGCTGGTGGTGTCTGGCCTGTACCTGTGGTGGCCGCGCAAGCGTTCGCTGCGCGTGCTGCTCTGGCCGGACCTGTCGCGTCGTGGTCGCGCGCTGTGGCGGGAAGTCCACGTGGTGGTCGGTTTCTGGGGCTCGCTGCTGATGCTGTTCATGCTGCTCACCGGCATGACCTGGACCGGCTTCTGGGGCAAATCCTTCGCCGACGTTTGGAATCGCTTCCCGGCGGCCATGTGGAACGAGGTGCCCAAGTCGGACCTGGAGGCGCGCACGCTCAACGAGGCGCACCGCCAGACCATCCCCTGGGCCATGGAAAACACGCCGATGCCGATGTCCGGTGGCGCCCACGCCGAGCACATGGCCCACGGCTCCGGCGGCATGGCCATGCCGCAGATCAGTTTGCAGCAGGTGGTCGATAGCGCCGACCAGGCCGGCGTGACACCGGGCTATGCCATCGCGTTGCCCAAGGGGGCGGAAGGCGTGTTCACCGTTTCGGTGTTCGCCGACGACTCGCGCAACGACGCCACCCTGCATATCGACCAGTACACCGGCAAGGTTCTCGCCGACGTGCGCTGGAAGGACTACGGGCTGGTGGCCAAGGGCGTCGAATCCGGCGTGATGCTGCACGAAGGCAAGATGTTCGGCCTGTTCAACCAGCTGCTCATGCTCGGCGTCTGCCTGATGATCCTGCTCAGCGCCGTCAGCGGCCTGTGGATCTGGTGGAAGCGTCGCCCTCAGGGCCGCCTCGGCGTGCCACCGATGCCCCACGCGCTGCCGGTGTGGAAGGGCGGCGTGGTGATCATGCTCATCCTCGGCGTCGCCTTCCCGCTGGTGGGAGCCTCGCTGCTGCTGGTATGGGCGCTGGATTGGGCCGTGCTGTCGCGCTTCAAACCGCGCAGCCCGGCACTGGGTTGAGGGTGAAGCGGTTTTCCACCCTGACGCCTGCCAAGAGGCAGGCTATGCTGCGGCGCGATCGTTGCGCCTGCGGCTCGATGTTTCCCCCGCCGCAGTGGCGGATCTGATCACAAGCACAACTGGAGTCTCGAACATGCGTAAAACCCTGCTCGCTTTCGCTGTCCTGCTGGGCTTCTCCGGCGCCGCCATGGCCCACGAATACGAGGCCGGCAACCTGCACATCGACCACCCATGGTCGCTGCTGCTGCCGGCCAATTCGGTGAACGGCGCCGCCTACTTCGTCGTGGAAAACCACGGCAAGGAAGCCGACCGCCTGCTCGGCGCCGACACCGAGCGCGCCGCCAGCGCCGAGATCCACCAGCACGTGGAGAAGGACGGCATGATGAAGATGCAGAAGGTCGAGGGCGTGGACGTCCCCGCTGGCGGCAAGCTGGTCTTCGCACCCGGCCAGTACCACCTGATGCTGTTCGGCCTGAAGAAGCCGCTGGCCGATGGCGAGCGCTTCCCGCTGACCCTGCACTTCCAGCAGGCCGGCGACGTGAAGGTCGAGGTCGCCGTGCAGAAGGAAGCTCCCAAAGAAACCGGCGGCACCGACATGGGCCACGACATGCACGGCATGAAGATGGACTGACCGCCCGGCCGGCTACGCACCGCGGTGGCGGCTTGGTGGGAAAATGGGGCCGGATCCCAGGTGATCCGGCCAATGGCCACCGCCCGTGGCCGGGAGGTGCAGTATGCGCAGCGTACACGGTGCCGTCCTGCTGGCGGCTATTTCACTGCTGAGCGCCTGCAGCCAGTCCGGCCTGCATGATGACGAACTCCCGCTGGACCGGCACCTGGACAAACTCGGCCTGCGCCAGGGCGAGGCGGTGAAGTCGATCCCGGTATGGGATACCGCGGACTGGGAATACCTCGACAAGGGCCACATCATCCTTGGCCAATCGCCGGGGCGGCGTTACCTGGTGGTCTTTTCCGCGCGGTGCAACAACCTGGCGTTCAGCAATCGGTTGAATATCAGCAACACGGTGGGGTCGGTCACGACGCTCGACCGCATCATCTCGGTCGACTCGGCGGGCATCCCCGAGCCTTGCCAGATCGGCCAGCTCTACGAACTGGAGCGTGTGCCCAGGAAGCCGCAGCACGAGGGCGGCTATTGATTCGCCTCTGGGCGTTCCTCAAGGCGTGACGGCGCTGTTCTTCAGTTCCCCGCTGGCTTGACGGTCAGGCGCGTCCGGCGCACCGCGAGGATCAGGACGAAGCCGATGCAGTAGGCCAGCACATCCAGCCAGTCCGGCGTTGCGCCCAGCACGATACGCAGCGCGCGATTGCCGATCTGCCAGTGCAGCGTCGCCGCCAGAAACTGGCCGAACTCGATCAGCAACCCACAGGTAAGCGCCGCGCTGGCCAGCCAGTGTGCGGGCGTGTCCAGCGCGGCGCGCAGCAGGCAGTACAGCCAGATAACCGCCAGCACGTCGCCGCCGAAGCCGCGCAGCCAGCCGAGATGAGCACCGGCCGTGGCCAGCCAGACCAGCACGGCGAACCAGAGCAGCGCGAAGAGCGCGCTGGGCAGATGGAAGCGCAAACGCATCAGGGCTTGAATGCGCCAATGAAGATCGCCGGGTCGACGCGGGCGTCGTTCAGGCTGACGTTCCAGTGCATGTGCGGCCCGGTGGCCCGGCCGGTGGCGCCGACGCGGCCGACCACGCCGCCGCGCGGGAGCTGGTCGCCGAGTTTCACGTCGATCTTCGACATGTGGCAGAACATGCTGATGAAGCCCTGGCCGTGGTCGACGAACACGGTGTTGCCGTTGAAGAAGTAGTTGCCGATCAGGATCACCTTGCCGGCGGCCGGCGTCTTGATCGGGGTACCGGCGGGCACGGCGAAGTCCAGGCCCGAGTGCGGGTTGCGCTCCTCGCCGTTGAAGAAACGGCGCAGGCCGAAGGGGCTGGAGAGCGGGCCGTTGACCGGCTTGTCCAGCACCAGGTTGCTCGGCGTGCCGGGGCTGAAGCTGCGGTAGGCGGCGGTCTGCTCGGCCAGTTCGCGGTTGATGCGTTTGAGGTCCTCCGGCAGCGGGTTCACCTGGCGAGTGTTCTTCAGGGTGATGTGCTGCTCTTTATAGTGCTTGCTCTCGACGCTGAAGCCGAGGTTGCGGCTGGCGCCGGCCTGCTTGACGACGATCTGCTGGCTGCCGGCCTTGGTGGTCAGCGGAATGCCGACGATGGCGATCCAGTCACGGCCTTCCTCCTTTACCACCAGCACCGGTTTGCCCTGGTAGGTGGCGGTGGGCACGGCGGCGTCCTGGCCCAGTTGCACCACGGCGACGCCGCCGGGCACCGGCTTGTTCAGGGTGCGGCTGATGAAGCCTTCGGCGTGGGCGGGCAGGGCGAGAAGGGTGGCGATGAACAGGCAGAAGGGTCGGAACATTTTGCGATCCGTGGACGTGTCGGCGGATGAAGCGGGCAGTCTACACGGGCCTGTTCAGCGGGCGGGGCGATTTCGTCGAAAGCGGAACGTCGTGGCACGGCGGCTCTTCGTAGGAGCAACTGTCTTCTACCGGGTTAATCCCTGCCTGCGCTTCCCCCTCACCCCAGCCCTCTCCCTCAGGGAGAGGGAGCCGTCCGTGCCGGCTGACACTACGGTTTCATCCTGCACCGAACAGTCCCCTCTCCCGCTTGCGGGAGAGGGTTAGGGTGAGGGGCCCTTGATCTTGTAGGAGCGAAAAGCTACCGGCGCAGGCCTTCCAGTTGCTGGCGCCACAGCTGCTCCAGCGGCAGCACCTGCGCCGGGCCATAGATAGCGTGGGGCTTGCCCAGGTGCGCCGCCCACAACTGGTCGCCGTAATCGTAATGCCACCACTCGCTGGACAGGTTGCTGAAGCCCGCTGCGCTCATGGCGTTGAACAGGATTCGGCGGTTGTCGCGGATCTGCCGCTGTTGCTCGTCCGGCGCGGTGATCTCTTCGTAATGACGGGTATAGGAGCGTGGTGTGGCCTCGTCGAACAGGCTGCCCATGTCCAGCCAGCGGCCATCTCGGTCGCACAGGGTGAGGTCTATGGCGCCGCCGGTGAGGTGCGGGCTGGGTGATTCTGCACGGGTGCTGGGCGGGGCGACGAACTCTCGGGTACGGCGGGTCAGCTCGGCCGGATCGGCGTCCGGTTCGTGCTGGCGGAGGATGTCATAGAGCGTGTCGTACAGATGCTGCTGCACCGCGAACGGCCGCCAGGCATCGAGGATCACCAGGCGCAGACCGTCCGGCAGCAGACTGGCGGCCTGCAACAGGCGCTCGAACACTTCGCTGCGGGCGTAGCACTCCGGTTGTGCATTGGGGACGCCCAGGCGGTGATAGGCCGGCCACACCGCGAACCCGGTAGCGATGCTCAGCGCCTGCAGTGGCTGGCCGCATTCGACGATGGGCATGCGGAAGGCCTCGGCCCAGTCCGGTTCGGGCTGCGGCAGAATCGGTGCGAGCAGGTCGGTCATGGTTGATCAGTCCAGCAGCGACAGGGTGACGGGTGCCTGGTGGTTGTCCTCCACCCGCACCTCCAGTTCGCCTTCCGCCAGACGGGCTTTCAGGCGTTGGCCGTTCTTGGTCTGCGCAGCGCTGCGGATCGCCTGGCCACGATCGTCCAGCAGGATGCTGTAGCCGCGCCCGAGGGTCGCCAGCGGGCTGACGATGTGCAGCGTCTGCATCAGGCTGTCCAGGCGTTGGCGTTGTTCGCGCAGGATGGCATGGGTGGCGCGCGGCAGACGGGCGCTGAGGTTCTCCAGGCGCTGGCGCAGCAGGGCGAGGTTACGGCCGGGGTGCTGGGCGGCAAGACGGGTATCCAGGCGCGCGACGCGCTCCTGGCGGATGTGCAGCTGGCGCTCGAAGGCGCGGCGCAGGCGCATGTCCAGGTCGTCCAGGCGCTGGGCCTGCTGGCGCAGGCGTTCGCCGGGGTGGCGCAGGCGCCGGGCGGTGCCTTCCAGGCGCAGGCGCTCGCGGGTCAGGCGGTCCTGGATGCGCAGGATCAGCCGGCGGCGCAGGCCGTCCAGGCGCTGTTGCAGGTCGCCGCTGTGGGGCGCCAGCAGTTCGGCGCCGGCCGAAGGCGTCGGCGCGCGCACGTCGGCGACGAAATCGCTGATGGAGACGTCGGTCTCATGGCCCACGGCGCTGACAATGGGCGTCACGCAGGCGGCGATGGCACGGGCCACCGGTTCCTCGTTGAAGCACCAGAGGTCCTCCAGCGAGCCGCCTCCACGGGCCAGGATCAGCGCGTCGAAGCCCTGGGCGTCGGCCAGCTTCAGCGCGCGGACGATCTGCCCGATGGCCTCGCGGCCCTGCACGGCGGTGGGGATCAGGGTCAGCTCGACCTGTGGTGCGCGGCGGCGGAACACGCTGATGATGTCGCGAATCACCGCGCCGGTGGGCGAGCTGACGATACCGATGCGCCGTGGATGTGCCGGCAGCTCACGCTTGCGCTCGGCGGCGAACAGGCCCTCGGCGGCGAGTTTCTCCTTCAGCGCCTCGAAGGCCAGGCGCAGGGCGCCGTCACCGGCCGGCTCGACCGCATCGGCGATCAACTGGTAGTCGCCACGCCCCTCGAACAGCGAGACCTTGCCGCGCACCCGCACGGCCAGGCCGTCGCGCAGGGCCTGGCGCACGCGCAGGGCGTTCTGCCGGAACAGCGCGCAGCGCACCTGGGCGTTGCTGTCCTTCAAGGTGAAATACATGTGGCCGGACGCGGGGCGGGCGAGGTTGGAAATCTCGCCCTCGACCCAGACCTGCGGGAACACGTCCTCCAGCAGGTGGCGGGCGCGCTGGTTGAGCTGGCTGACGGTCAGAACCTCGCGGTCGAGGCCCAGCCGTTGGAAGGGATCATTCTGCATGGCGAAGGATGATAAGCGCGCCCGCGGACAGGGGCCAGCGCGCAAGGTTCAGAAGAGCTTTATTCAGATCGTCTGGTTACGTTGAGCCGCACGCCCCAGCTGGGATATAATGCCGCGCTTCCATTTTTCCCGATCGGGAGCCCCCGCCATGCTGCGCATCAGCCAAGAAGCCCTCACTTTCGACGACGTCCTCCTGATTCCCGGTTATTCGGAAGTCCTACCCAAGGACGTGAGCCTGAAAACCCGACTGACCCGTGGCATCGAACTGAACATCCCGCTGGTGTCCGCCGCGATGGATACCGTGACCGAATCCCGCCTGGCGATCGCCATGGCGCAGGAAGGCGGCATCGGCATCATCCACAAGAACATGGGCATCGAGCAGCAGGCCGCCGAGGTTCGCAAGGTCAAGAAGCACGAGACCGCGATCGTCCGCGACCCGATCACCGTAACCCCGTCGACCAAGATCATCGAGCTGCTGCAGATTGCCCGTGAATACGGCTTCTCCGGCTTCCCGGTGGTGGAAGAGGGCGAACTGGTCGGCATCGTCACCGGTCGCGACCTGCGCGTGAAGCCGAACGTCGGCGACAGCGTTTCCGCGATCATGACCCCGAAGGACAAGCTGGTCACCGCCCGCGAAGGCACCGCCCTGGAAGAGATCAAGGCCGCTCTCTACGAGAACCGCATCGAGAAGATGCTGATCGTCGACGAGAAGTTCCGCCTGACGGGCCTCGTGACCTTCCGTGACATCGAGAAGGCCAAGACCTACCCGCTGGCCTCCAAGGACGACGAAGGCCGCCTGCGCGTCGGCGCAGCCGTCGGCACCGGCGCCGACACCGGCGAGCGCGTTGCCGCACTGGTCGCCGCCGGCGTTGACGTCGTCGTCGTCGACACCGCCCACGGCCACTCCAAGGGCGTGATCGACCGCGTTCGCTGGGTGAAGGAAACCTTCCCGCACGTACAGGTCATCGGCGGCAACATCGCCACCGGCGAAGCCGCCAAGGCACTGGCTGACGCCGGCGCCGACGCCGTCAAGGTCGGTATCGGCCCGGGCTCCATCTGCACCACCCGTATCGTCGCTGGCGTCGGTGTGCCGCAGATTTCCGCCATCGCCAACGTCGCCGCAGCCCTCGAAGGCACCGGCGTTCCGCTGATCGCTGACGGCGGCATCCGCTTCTCCGGCGACCTGGCCAAGGCCATGGTGGCTGGCGCCTACTGCGTGATGATGGGTTCGATGTTCGCTGGTACCGAAGAAGCGCCGGGCGAGATCGAGCTGTTCCAGGGCCGTTCCTACAAGTCCTACCGTGGCATGGGCTCCCTGGGCGCCATGGCCGGCTCCACCGGTTCCTCCGACCGCTACTTCCAGGACGCCTCCGCCGGCGCCGAGAAGCTGGTTCCGGAAGGCATCGAAGGCCGCGTGCCGTACAAGGGCCAGCTGACCGCCATCGTCCACCAGCTGATGGGTGGCCTGCGCGCCGCCATGGGCTACACCGGCAGCGCCAACATCCAGGACATGCGCACCAAGCCGCAGTTCGTGCGCATCACCGGCGCCGGCATGGCCGAGTCCCATGTGCATGACGTACAGATCACCAAGGAAGCCCCGAACTACCGCGTAGGTTAAGGGTTTCAGGTTAATGAGTCGGACACGGGGCTGGTTGATACAGCCCCGTGTCGTTTAAGAATTTCGCTACGAGAGATGGCCATGTCCCAAGACATTCACGCTCACCGGATCCTGATCCTCGACTTCGGCTCCCAGTACACTCAGCTGATCGCCCGCCGCGTTCGCGAGATCGGCGTGTACTGCGAGATCCACCCGTTCGACATGAGCGACGACGAGGTGCGTGCCTTCGCCCCGCGCGGCATCATCCTGGCCGGTGGCCCGGAGTCGGTGCATGAAGCCAACAGCCCGCGCGCGCCGCAGGCCGTGTTCGACCTCAAGGTACCGCTGTTCGGCATCTGCTACGGCATGCAGACCATGGCCGAGCAGATGGGTGGCAAGGTGCTGGGTTCGGACCTGCGCGAGTTCGGTTATGCCCGCGTCGATGTGGTCGGCAAGGCCCGCCTGCTGGACGGCATCGAAGACCACGTCGATGAAGACGGCGTGTTCGGCCTCGACGTGTGGATGAGCCACGGCGACAAGGTCACCGAGATCCCGGAAGGCTTCCACATCCTCGCCAGCACCCCGAGCTGCCCGATCGCCGCCATGGCGGACGACGCCCGCGGCTACTACGGCGTGCAGTTCCACCCGGAAGTGACCCACACCAAGCAGGGCGGCCGCATCCTCTCCCGTTTCGTGCTGGACATCTGCGGCTGCGAAGCCCTGTGGACCCCGTCCAACATCGTCAACGACGCCATCGCCACCGTTCGCGCCCAGGTGGGTTCGTCCAAGGTGCTGCTGGGCCTGTCCGGCGGCGTGGACTCGTCGGTGGTCGCGGCCCTGTTGCACAAGGCCATCGGCGACCAGCTGACCTGCGTGTTCGTCGACAACGGCCTGCTGCGCCTGCACGAAGGTGACCAGGTGATGGCCATGTTCGCCGAGAACATGGGCGTGAAAGTGATCCGCGCCAACGCCGAAGAGCTGTTCCTCGGCCGCCTGGCTGGCGTCTCCGACCCGGAGCAGAAGCGCAAGATCATCGGCAAGACCTTCATCGAGGTCTTCGACGAGGAAGCCACCAAGCTGCAGGACGTGAAGTTCCTCGCCCAGGGCACCATCTACCCCGACGTGATCGAGTCGGCCGGCGCCAAGACCGGCAAGGCCCACGTGATCAAGTCGCACCACAACGTCGGCGGCCTGCCCGAAGACATGCAGTTCGAACTGGTCGAACCGCTGCGCGAGCTGTTCAAGGACGAAGTCCGCAAGATCGGCCTGGAGCTGGGCCTGCCCTATGACATGGTCTACCGCCACCCGTTCCCGGGCCCGGGCCTGGGCGTGCGCATCCTCGGCGAAGTGAAGAAGGAATACGCCGACCTGCTGCGTCGCGCGGACCACATCTTCATCGAAGAGCTGCGCAACTTCGACTGGTACCACAAGACCAGCCAGGCCTTTGTGGTCTTCCAGCCGGTGAAATCCGTCGGCGTGGTCGGCGATGGTCGTCGCTACGCCTGGGTCGTGGCCCTGCGCGCCGTGGAAACCATCGACTTCATGACCGCGCGCTGGGCGCACCTGCCGTACGAGCTGCTGGAGAAGGTCTCGAACCGCATCATCAACGAGATCGAAGGCATCTCCCGCGTCACCTACGACGTGTCGAGCAAGCCGCCGGCAACCATCGAGTGGGAATGATCGGGGAGATTTAACATCCCCTTAATGAAGAGGGCGGCATGCTCGCCGCCTTCTTCAGCAGGCGGGGCGGGTGAGAGCCCGTCCTTGACCTGGCGCATGAGCGGCGCCGCCGTCCTCGTGCACAGTCACCTCCGTGCAGCCGGCCGCAAGAGCCTGGCGCCGGGCGCAAACGCGCCAACCTCCGTGAAAGCCGATGGGGTCGCAAGTCCCTTGAGTCCCTTGTTCGAGGATCTGGACCCATGTCGTTTACCCGTAGACAAGTACTCGGCGGTCTCGCCGGCCTGGCCGTGCTCGGCCTGGGCGCCGGTGGCGCGCGCATCTGGCTGGCCCGCCCGCAGATTGCCGCCGAGCATGATTACGAGCTGATCGCTGCCCCGCTGGACCTGGAGCTGGTGCCCGGCCACAAGAGCCCCGGCCTGGCCTATGGCGGCCAGGCGCCGGGCGCGGAAATTCGCGCGCGCCAGGGCGACTGGCTGCGGGTGCGCTTCACCAACAAGCTGGACGAGCCCACTACCATCCACTGGCACGGCATTCGCCTGCCCATCGAGATGGACGGCGTGCCCTATATCTCGCAGCCGCCGGTGCAGCCGGGCGAGAGCTTCATCTATCAGTTCAAGACGCCGGATGCCGGCAGCTACTGGTACCACCCGCACCTGATGAGCAGCGAGCAGCTCGGCCGTGGCCTGGTCGGGCCGCTGATCATCGACGAGCGCGAGCCCACCGAGTTCAGCAGCGAGAAGACACTCTGCCTGAAGACCTGGCACGTGGACGAGGAGGGCAACTTCACGCCCTTCAGCGTGCCCCGCGAAGCCGCGCGTGAAGGCACCCGCGGGCGCCTGTCGACCATCAACGGCGAACGCACGCCGGTGATCGAGCTGCCGGCCGGCGAGATCGTCCGGGTGCGCCTGCTCAACGTCGACAACACCGTGACCTATCGCCTCAACCTGCCGGACGCCGAGGCGAAGATCTACGCCATCGACGGCCACCCGGTGGAGCCGCGCGATTTCGGCAAGGGTCCGAAGGACCAGTACTGGATCGGCCCCGGCATGCGCCTGGAGCTGGGTATCCGTGGTCCGGCCGAAGGTGCCGAACTGTCGCTGCGCAACGGGCCGGTTCGCCTGGCAACCATCCGTGGCGTGGCTAACCCGAAGGCGCCCACGGCCAAGTGGCCTGCCGCGCTGCCGCACAACCCGGTGTCCGAGCCGGACCTGAAGAACGCCGAGACCATCAACTTCAAGTTCGAGTGGGTCGGTGCCATCTCCGACTACTCCAAGGGCCAGTCGGCGCCTTCGCTGTGGCAGATCAACGGCGTGGCCTGGCAGGGTGGCGAGGAGCACAAGCACAACGCGCCGCCCCTGGCCAAGCTCAAGGAAGGCAACAGCTACATCTTCGTGCTGCGCAACATGACCCAGTACCAGCACCCGATCCACCTGCACGGTATGACCTTCAAGGTGCTGGACTCCGACCGCCGGGACATCATCCCGTACTTCACCGACACCTACCTGCTGGGCAAGAATGAGACGGCACGCGTGGCGCTGGTGGCGGATAACCCCGGTCTGTGGATGTTCCACTGCCACGTGATCGATCACATGGAGACCGGTCTGATGGGAACCATCGCGGTGGGCGAGGCATGGTGCGGCTGACGAACAGAAAGGGACATCCGACCGTGAAGGGGCTGCGGCCGATCATCGATCGCAGCCAGGATATCCCCTTCATGCGCGAAGCCCTGGCGCTGGCCGAGCAGGGCGCGGCCCTGGGCGAGGTGCCGGTGGGCGCGCTGCTGGTGCTGGATGGCCAAGTGATCGGGCGTGGCTTCAATCGGCCGATCACCTCCCATGATCCCAGCGCCCATGCCGAAATGGTCGCCATCCGCGAGGCCGCCGCCGCGGCGCAGAACTACCGCCTACCGGGCGCCACGCTGTACGTCACCCTTGAGCCGTGCAGCATGTGCGCCGGACTGATCGTCCATTCGCGCATCCAGCGCGTGGTGTACGGCACCACTGAGCCCAAGTCGGGCGTGGTGGTCAGCCGCGGTGCCTTCTTCGAGCAGGACTTCCTCAACCACCGTGTACTGGTGGAGGGCGGCGTGCTGGCCGAGGAGTGCAGTGCCATGCTCTCCGCCTTCTTCAAGGCGCGCCGGGCGAACAAGCCTCCAGTCGGTTGAGTTGTTCGATTGGGTGAACGCTCGGTCCTGGGCGATCTTGATCGAGTGCATTCACTGAATTTCATATGTTTCAGTAACTTGCTGTAATTATTGAGGCGCCTTTTCTGCGCCTAAAGTCGTATCTCGCCTCCCGGACTCCTGTTTTCTGTGTGTTATTTTGCACGTCCGCCCTCGCGGCGGCGCTGACAGGCGCGCAAGTCCAAGAACAAAAGCCAGGACGCCTGCGGCACTCCAACGATTCATGCTGCCCATGAACGACCCGGAGGCGCCCCTGTTCCTCGCTGTTCTGCAATGCCGTTGTCCTGGAAGGCCATCAGCACGCCGACGCTGGTCGCCCCGGAGCTCGTCATTAACATGTAGAGGACTTGTTATGAGCCAATCCGGGAACCCCACGTTCCAGGACCCCACCGCCAGCGAAGCGGTGGATTCGTCGGGCCTAGAGGTCAAGCGTCTGAGCTTCCTCGAAGCCGTGGCGATGATCGTCGGCACCAATATCGGCGCCGGCGTGCTGTCCATGGCCTACGCCAGTCGCAAGGCCGGCTTCATGCCGTTGCTGCTGTGGCTGGCGGTCGCCGGCATCTTCACCACCATCTCGATGCTCTACGTCTCCGAGACGGCGCTGCGTACTCGCACCCACAACCAGTTGAGCGGCCTGGCGCAGCGCTATGTCGGTTCCTTCGGCGCCTGGGCGATCTTCCTCTCGGTGGCGGTCAACAGTATCGGTGCGCTGATCGCCTACATGAGCGGCAGCGGCAAGATTCTCGCGGCCTTCTTCGGCATCAGCCCGGCGCTGGGCAGCCTGCTGTTCTTCATCCCGGCCGCCGCCGTGCTCTACATGGGCCTGGGCGCCATCGGCAAGGGCGAGAAGTTCATCAGCATCGGCATGGTCAGCATGATCCTGATCCTGGTGGCCGCCACCCTGCTGAACGAGAACACCGAGTTCGTCCGCCTGCTCGAAGGTGACTGGATCTACATGGTGCCGGTGTTCAACATCGCGGTGTTCTGCTTCTCCGCCCAGTACATCGTGCCGGAGATGGCAAGGGGCTTCAGTCATGCGCCCAGGCAGTTGCCCAGGGCGGTGATCACCGGGATGCTGACCACCTTCGTCCTGCTGAGCGTGGTGCCGATGTCGGTGATTGCGCTGACCGGCCTTGAGAACCAGTCCGAGGTTGCAACGCTGGCCTGGGGCCAGGCACTGGGGCAGTGGGCGTTCTTCACCGCCAACACCTTCGCCCTGTGCGCCATGCTGACTTCGTACTGGGGCCTGGGCGGCAGCTTCCTGACCAACATCTTCGACAAGTTCCACAAGCTCGGTCCGGAAAGCCAGCCGAAGACCCGCCTGCTGGTGCTGGCCATCGTGGCGTTGCCGCCGTTCGTGCTGGCCTACAGCGGCCTGGTGGGCTTCGTCAACGCGCTGTACTTCGCCGGTGCCTTCAGCGGGGTGATCCTGTCGATCATGCCGATCCTGATGCTGCGTTCGGCGCGCAGGAGCGGTGACTTCGAACCGGCCTGGAAATGCGGCTGGATCGCCCACCCGGCGATCCAGGTGGTGATCGTGCTGATCTACCTGTCCAGTGCCGTCTATGCGATCTGCAGTGCGCTGAACCTGTTGCCTTCGGGCTGGTGAGTCGCTCGATCGCGCCATGAAAAAGCCCGGCTGATGCCGGGCTTTTTCATGCCTGGATGCTCTTTCGTGGGGGGGCTCAGAGCTTCTCGTCCTGCGTATTGTCCTGTGGCTTGGTCTTGTTCACGCCCGGCAGGTGCAGGCCGCTTTCGGCGAGCTGGCCACCTTCCATCTGCGGCTGGGTCACCCAGGTCAGGATGTCGTAGTAGCGCCGCACGTTCTGTACGAAGTGCACCGTTTCGCCGCCGCGCGCATAGCCGTAGCGGGTCTTGCGGTACCACTGCTTCTGCGACAGGCGCGGCAGCATCTTCTTCACGTCGAGCCACTTGTTCGGATTCAGGCCCTCCTGCTCGGCGAGCTTGCGCGCATCGTCCAGGTGGGCGCCGCCGATGTTGTAGGCGGCCAGGGCGAACCAGGTGCGGTCCGGGTCCTGGATGCTCTCGGGCAATTCGTCCTTGATCTGGATGTAATACTTGCTGCCGCCCTGGATGCTCTGCCGGGCGTCGAGGCGGTTGGCCACGCCCATCGCCTGCGCAGTGCGGTTGGTCAGCATCATCAGGCCGCGCACGCCGGTCTTGGAGGTGGCATCGGGCTGCCACATGGATTCCTGGTAGCCGATGGCGGCCAGCAGGCGCCAGTCGGCTTCGAGCTTCTGGCCGCTCTGGCGGAAGTGCGGTTCGTACTTGGGCAGGCGTTGCTGCAGGTGCTGGGCGAAGGTGTAGGCGCCGACATAACCCAGTACGTCGACGTGGCCGTAGTAGCGGTCCTTCAGGCGCTGCAGCAGCCCGTCCTGCTTGGCCTTGTCGAGGAAGGCGTTGACCTTCTCCAGCAGGCTGTTGTCGTCGCCGGCCGGCAGCGCCCAGGCCAGGCCGCGGGAGTCGCCGAGGTCGAAGGCGACGCGGACGTTGGGGAAGTACACCTGGTTCATCGCCAGTTCATTGGAGTCGACCAGGGTGAGGTCGATCTCGCCGACATCCACCATGCGCAGCAGGTCGACCATTTCGTCGGCGTCGGATTCGCGATACGTGATCTTGGGGAACTGCTTCTTCAGCTCGGCCAACTGGGCGGCATGGCTGCTGCCCTTGAGCACGACGATGCGCTTGTCCTCGAGGTCTTCGGGGCGGGTAGGGCGCTGCTCGCCGTTGCGGTAGACGACTTGCGGCGTTACATCGAGGTAGGAGTGCGAGTAGCGTACCTGCGAGCTGCGGTCGCCTCCTGGCGTCAGGCCCGCGGCGGCGAGGTTGGGGCCGCCGTCGCGGCCGAGCTGGCCATAGAGGTCGTCCAGGTTGTCGGCGGTTTCGATCTGCAGCGAGACCCCCAGGCTGTCGGCAAAGCGTTTGGCCAGCTCGTATTCGAAGCCGGTGTCGCCGTTGCGATCCTGGAAGTAGGTGGCGGGGCTGTTGCGGGTGATCACGCGCAGGACGCCGTCCTTCTGCACACGCTCCAGGGCTGTCGGGACTTTCGCCTCGGTACAGCCGGAAAGCAGCAGAAAGATACAGGTCGCCAAGAACCAGGCGGTGCGACGCACGCGGGACGCAGTCAGGGCAAGCATCGAGGCAGTATACGCAAAGGCCGTGCGGCGCCATATATCGACAGCTTGACGCTTCTCTGCTAGCTGACGTGCCGTTCGTCGGCATTTTGGCGCATAACACCGGGCCAGGCGGGCTGGGAAGGGGCCGGTCGAAGCTGTTCGAAGGTTAAAAACCGATTGGATGGCGATGGTGGCGAGGAAGGCGCTGGACAGGTGCCGCCGCCCCGCGCTTTACGGTAGAATGCACGGCCTCTGTGGGCCGGCCCGCCCGGCCCCACACACTTCCCCGTCTCCAGAGGCTGTTCCGACAATGCTGATCCTGCGCGGTGCTCCCGCCCTTTCCGCTTTCCGCCACGGCAAACTGCTCGACCTGCTGACCCAGCAGGTGCCCGCCGTCACCGGGCTGTATGCCGAGTTTGCGCACTTCGCCGAGGTCACCGGAGCCCTCAACGCCGAGGAAGAACAGGTCCTCGCCCGCCTGCTGAAATACGGCCCGAGCGTCCCGGTACAGGAACCCGCCGGTCGCCTGTTCCTGGTGGTACCGCGTTTCGGCACCATCTCGCCCTGGTCGAGCAAGGCGTCGGACATTGCCCGCAATTGCGGCCTGGCCAAGATCGAGCGCATCGAGCGCGGCATCGCCTACTACGTCAGCGGTGAGCTGAGCGAGGCCGATGCGCAAGCCGTCGCCGCCCGCCTGCATGACCGCATGACCCAACTGGTCCTGGGCCAGCTCGAAGAAGCTTCCGCCCTGTTCAGCCACGCCCAGCCCAAGCCGCTGACCGTGGTGGACATCCTCGCCGGCGGTCGCGCCGCGCTGGAGAAGGCCAACCTCGACCTGGGCCTGGCCCTGGCCGAAGACGAGATCGACTACCTGGTGAAAAGCTTCGTCGAGCTGGGCCGCAACCCGCACGACGTCGAGCTGATGATGTTCGCCCAGGCCAACTCCGAACACTGCCGCCACAAGATCTTCAACGCCAGTTGGGATATCGACGGCCAGGCTCAGGACAAGAGCCTGTTCGGCATGATCAAGAACACCTATGAAATGCACCGCGAAGGCGTGCTGTCCGCGTACAAGGACAACGCCGCGGTCATGAAGGGCTACGTCGCCGGCCGCTTCTACCCGAACGCGGAAACCCGCCAGTACGGTGCCAGCGAAGAGCCGGTGCACATCCTGATGAAGGTGGAAACCCACAACCACCCGACCGCCATCGCTCCCTTCCCCGGCGCCTCCACCGGCTCCGGCGGCGAGATCCGCGACGAAGGTGCGACCGGCCGTGGCGCCAAGCCGAAAGCCGGCCTGGTGGGCTTCACCGTCTCCAACCTGAACATCCCCGGTTTCGAGCAGCCCTGGGAAGTGCCCTACGGCAAGCCCGAGCGCATCGTCACCCCGCTGGACATCATGATCGAAGGTCCGCTGGGCGGCGCCGCGTTCAACAACGAATTCGGCCGCCCGAACCTGGCCGGCTACTTCCGTACCTTCGAGCAGGCCATCGCCACCCCGCGCGGCGAGGAAGTCCGTGGCTACCACAAGCCGATCATGATCGCCGGCGGCATGGGCAACATCCGCGAAGACCACGTGCAGAAGGGCGAGATCTCGGTCGGCGCCAAGCTGATCGTGCTCGGCGGCCCGGCCATGCTGATCGGCCTGGGCGGCGGCGCCGCGTCCTCCATGGCCACCGGCGCCTCCGCCGCGGATCTGGACTTCGCCTCGGTGCAGCGCGAGAACCCCGAAATGGAACGTCGCTGCCAGGAGGTCATCGACCGTTGCTGGCAGCTGGGCGACAACAACCCGATCAAGTTCATCCACGACGTGGGCGCGGGCGGCATCTCCAACGCCCTGCCGGAACTGATCAACGACGGTGGCCGTGGCGGCCGTTTCGAACTGCGCGCCGTGCCCAACGACGAGCCGGGCATGAGCCCGCTGGAAATCTGGTGCAACGAGTCGCAGGAGCGTTACGTCCTGTCCGTCGACGCCGCCGACTTCGAGACCTTCAAGGCCATCTGCGAGCGCGAGCGCTGCCCGTTCGCCGTGGTCGGCGAGGCCACCGAAGAGAAGCAACTGACCGTAGCCGACAGCCACTTCGGCAACAAGCCGGTGGACATGCCGCTCGAAGTGCTGCTCGGCAAGCCGCCGCGCATGCACCGTTCGGTCACCCGCGAAGCGGAGCTGGGCGATGACTTCGCCGCCGCCGGCCTGGACCTGACCGAGTCCACCGAGCGCGTACTGCGTCACCCGGCCGTGGCCAGCAAGAACTTCCTGATCACCATCGGTGACCGCACCATCACCGGTCTGGTGGCTCGCGACCAACTGGTCGGCCCGTGGCAGGTTCCGGTGGCCGACTGCGCCGTCACCGCCACCAGCTTCGACGTCTACACCGGTGAAGCCATGGCCATGGGCGAGCGCACCCCGCTGGCCCTGATCGACGCCCCGGCCTCCGGCCGCATGGCGATTGGCGAGACCATCACCAACCTGGCCGCCGCCAGCATCGACAAGATTTCCGAGATCAAGCTCTCCGCCAACTGGATGGCCGCTGCCGGGCACCCGGGCGAGGACGCGCGCCTGTACGACACCGTCAAGGCTGTCGGCATGGAGCTGTGCCCGGCGCTGGGCATCACTATCCCGGTGGGCAAGGACTCCATGTCCATGAAGACCCGCTGGCAGGATGGCGATGCCGAGAAGAGCGTCACCTCGCCGATGTCGCTGATCATCTCCGGCTTCGCTCCGGTCAGCGACGTGCGCAAGACCCTGACCCCGCAGCTGCGCCTGGACAAGGGCGAGACCGACCTGATCGTCATCGACCTCGGCCGTGGCAAGAACCGCATGGGTGGCTCCATCCTCGCCCAGGTCAACGGCCAGATCGGCCGCGCTGCGCCGGACGTCGACGACGCCGAAGACCTGAAGGCCTTCTTCGCCGTGATCCAGGGCCTGAACGCCGACGGCCACCTGCTGGCCTACCACGACCGTTCCGACGGCGGCCTGATGGCTACCGTGGTCGAGATGGCCTTCGCCGGCCACTGCGGCCTGGACCTGAACCTCGATGCACTGGCCGAAAGCCGCGAGGAACTGGTTGCTGCGTTGTTCAACGAAGAGCTGGGTGCCGTCATCCAGGTTCGCAGCGGCGCCACTCCGGAAGTGCTTGCCCAGTTCAGCGCCGCCGGTCTGGAAGACTGTGTCGCGGTCATCGGCCAGCCGGTCAACGGCGCCGACATCGAACTGGCCTTCAACGGCGAGCAGGTCTTCAATGCCCTGCGCCGCGACCTGCAGCGCATCTGGAGCGAGACCAGCTACCGCATCCAGCGCATGCGTGACAACGCCGACTGCGCCGACCAGGAATTCGACGGCCTGCTCGACGAGAGCAATCCGGGCCTGTCGGTGAAGCTGAGCTTCGACGTCAACGACGACATCGCCGCGCCGTACATCAAGAAGGGTGTGCGTCCGCAGGTGGCCATCCTGCGCGAGCAGGGCGTCAACGGCCAGGTGGAAATGGCTGCCGCCTTCGACCGCGCCGGCTTCGCCGCGATCGACGTGCACATGAGCGACATCCTCTCCGGCCGCGTCAGCCTGGAGCAGTTCAAGGGTCTGGTAGCCTGCGGCGGCTTCTCCTACGGTGATGTACTGGGCGCTGGCGAGGGCTGGGCCAAGTCCATCCTCTTCAACACCCGTGCCCGTGATGGTTTCCAGGCCTTCTTCGAGCGCAAGGACAGCTTCGCCCTGGGCGTGTGCAACGGTTGCCAGATGATGTCCAACCTGCACGAGCTGATCCCCGGCACCGAGTTCTGGCCGCACTTCGTGCGTAACCGCTCCGAGCAGTTCGAAGCGCGCGTGGCGATGGTCCAGGTCCAGGAATCGCAGTCGATCTTCCTGCAGGGCATGGCCGGTTCGCGCCTGCCGATCGCCATCGCCCACGGTGAAGGCCATGCGGAGTTCGAGAGCGAGGAGGCGCTGCTGGAATCCGATCTGTCCGGCACCGTGGCACTGCGTTTCGTCGACAACCAGGGCAAGGTCACCGAAGCCTACCCGGCCAACCCGAACGGCTCGCCCCGTGGCATTACCGGCCTGACCAGCCGCGACGGCCGCGTCACCATCATGATGCCGCACCCGGAGCGCGTGTTCCGCGCCGTGCAGAACTCCTGGCGTCCGGATGAGTGGGAGGAGAACGGCGGCTGGATGCGCATGTTCCGCAACGCCCGCGTCTGGGTGGGTTGAGCCCGGTTTCCGGGTGAGACACGAAAAGGGGAAAGCTTCGGCTTTCCCCTTTTTCTTTGGGGTGTACGCCGTTTCATCCAGGACGCGGAGGAGAGGACTTTGGCTGATCAACGGCTTCCTGAAGTCCGCTCGGTCGAGGCGGGACAAATTCTGCGCCTGTGCCGATGCGGGCGGTGCCCGTGCCTCCCGGATGCCGCCGAAGGCTGTGTGGACACGCTGGAGCTGAGCGTGGGGCGCGAGCGTCACCTGTTGCTCTGCCGCTGCGGTCGTTCGGCTAATCTGCCTTATTGCGATGGTTCCCATGCGCCGGACGCGCCGGGCTTGAGAGCTCGCTGGCAGCGCTTCATGGGGCGCTGATCTCGAAGTCGGTCACAGATTTCGGACAAAGTCGCCTGAGGGCGAACGCCCACGGCACCAGGCGGTCGAACTTTCCCGATGACTCGTGAGTCATAAGAGGCAATGTGCCACTACTTATGGCAGCATTTGTCATACGTGGCGTCATTCGCCACGGCGTTTCCTGTTTCGATCTCCCTGTTTCGGAGCATTCGATGTACAAACTTTGTTTCTACGTTCCGGAGAGTCACCTGGAACCGGTCAAGAAGGCGGTATTTGCCGCGGGTGCTGGACGCATCGGTGCCTATGACAGCTGCTGCTGGCAGGCGCTGGGACAGGGGCAATTCCGGCCGTTGCAGGGCAGCAATCCGTTCATCGGCCAGGCGGGCACCGTCGAGCAGGTGGCCGAATGGAAGGTCGAGATGGTGGTGGCGGACGAGCTGATCCATGACTCGGTCAAGGCCTTGAAGGCCGCGCACCCTTATGAGACGCCGGCCTTCGAGGTGTGGCGGTTGTCGGACATGGTGTTCTGACGTAAATGAAAAAGGCGCCCAAAGGCGCCTTTTTCATTGGTGTGTCCGGTCAGGGACGGATCTCGATCAGCGTGCCGTCCTTCACCAGGCTCCAGACCTCGCGCAGGTCGGCGTTGGTCATGGCGATGCAGCCGTTGGTCCAGTCGAGGGTGGAGAAGTACCACTCGGGGTATTCCTCATCCAGCGGGGTGCCGTGGATCATGATCATGCCGCCCGGCGACAGGTTCTTTTCCCGCGCCTTGGCCACATCACGCGCGTTGGGGTAGGAGATGTGCATGGAGAGGTTGTACTTGTCGCTGGTCTTGCGCCAGTCGATCCAGTAGAAGCCTTCCGGCGTGCGGTTGTCGCCCTCGGCGAGCTTCGGTCCTTGCGGGCGCTTGCCCAGGGACACGCGGTAGCTCTTGAGAATTTTGCCGTTGCTCATCAGGTGCAGTTTGCGCTCGGACTTGAGCACGAGAATCTTGTCGATATGACCGTCGAGCGTAGGCGTCGCACTGGCGTTCGAGAACGCGGCGAAGGTAAGACAAAGGACGGCGATCAGCCAGCGCATTGAAACGTATTCCCCAGTGATCCTAATGCCTTAGAGGCGGTGTACAGGTCTTTTAGTTCTTTTTCTGTGCCAGCATCGGTGCGATGGCTTCGTTGCGCACCGGGAAGCTCCGCTTGATCCGGTCCGCAAAGTAGCATTCTAAGGTACGGCCCACGGTGGGGAAAGCCAGCTCACCCCACGGGATGTCGGATTCTTCGAACAGTTTTACCTCCAGGCTCTCCTCGCCGGCGCGGAAGTCCAGGTCGGCCAGTTCGGCGCGGAAGAACATGTACACCTGGCTGATGTGCGGCAGGTCGTAGAGGGTATAGAGCTGCAGGTCGTGGACGCGGGCGCAGGCTTCTTCGAGGGTTTCCCGCGCAGCGGCCTGCTCCAGGGTCTCGCCGTTCTCCATGAAGCCGGCGGGCAGGGTCCAGAAACCCTGGCGCGGCTGAATGGCGCGACGGCACAGCAGGATGCGCCCTTCCCACACCGGCAGGCAGCCGGCGACGATGCGAGGGTTCTGGTAATGCACGGTATGGCACTGGTCGCAGACGTAGCGCGGGCGGTTGTCGCCGCTGGGGATGCGCAGGCTCACGGGAGCGCCGCACTGACTGCAGAATTTCATGCCGTTTCCTTGTTCGAATATGCGCCCATCTTGCGCGCTGCGCCGGGCACGCAGCAAGGGGCGGGGCTTGGGCAGTTCGGTCTTTCGTGCCATGATCGTTCAATTAAAAGAATCGGCCCTTTCCCGCAGGATGTTCGGCATGCTGGACCAGCTGCGCCAACGCATACAGGCGCACACGCCTCGCGACTTCGAAACGGACCGCAGCTTCCCGGAAGCGGCGGTCCTGCTCCCCATCACTCCCCAGGAAGAACTCGTGCTCACGTTGCGCGCGACGGGGCTGTCCACCCACAGCGGCGAGGTGGCATTCCCCGGTGGGCGACGCGACCCCGAGGACGTCGACCTGATCCATACCGCCCTGCGCGAGGCGGAAGAGGAGATCGCCCTGCCGCCCGGGCTGGTGGAAGTGGTCGGGCCGTTGAGCACGTTGCTGTCCCGTCACGGTATCCTGGTCAAGCCATTCGTCGGCTTCGTCCCGGACTTCGTCGAGTACCGCCCCAATGACGGCGAGATTGCCGAAGTCTTCAAGGTGCCGCTGGAGTTCTTCCGTGGCGACCCGCGGGAAACCACTCATCGCATCGATTATTTCGGCCGCAGCTGGTACGTCCCCAGCTACCTCTACGAGGGGTACAAGATCTGGGGGTTGTCGGCGATCATGCTGGTCGAGTTGGTCAATCTGCTGCATGACGCCCGCATCGACCTGCACCAACCGCCCGCGCAGTTCATCAAGCTGAGCTGACGCCTATAAAGAGCCGAACGAGCGGCCCCCGCCTGAGGAGAAACCCATGAAGTACCGCCTGGGCTCGTCCCAAGTCGAAACCCATCCGGAAAGCTGGATCGCCCCCACGGCCACGGTGATCGGCAAGGTTCGCCTGGATGCCGGCGCCAGCGTGTGGTTCAACGCCGTGCTGCGTGGCGACAACGAGCTGATCCACATCGGCGAGAACAGCAACGTGCAGGATGGCACCGTGATCCACACCGACATGGGCTTCCCGCTGACCCTGGGCAAGGGCGTGACCATCGGCCACAACGCCATGCTGCACGGCTGCCAGGTGGGCGATTACAGCCTGATCGGCATCAACGCGGTGGTCCTCAACGGCGCGAAGATCGGCAAGTACTGCATCATCGGCGCCAACGCGCTGATCCCCGAGGGCAAGGAAATTCCCGACGGCTCCCTGGTGATGGGCTCGCCCGGCAAGGTGGTGCGCGAGCTGACCGAGGCGCAGAAGAAGATCCTCGAAGCCAGCGCCGCCCATTACGTGCACAACGCCCAGCGTTACGCCCGCGAGTTGGCCGAGCAGGAAGAATGACAGTAGAACGTCCCGTGGCCTCGCCCTGCGTGCATGTCTGCGCGCTGGATGACGCCGACATCTGCCTGGGCTGCCAGCGCAGCGCCGACGAAATCACCCGCTGGGGGCGCATGGACAACGCCGAACGCCGCGAGGTGCTCCGGCGTTGCGAAGAGCGCGCCCGCCAGCAGGGCGTGCTGATCTAGCACGCCGCCGAGCTTTTTCGTTTCAACACTTTCCCTTCCCGAGGTTTCACGCAATGCCCCGTATTGGAACTCCCCTGTCGCCGAGCGCGACCCGTGTACTGCTCTGTGGCTCCGGCGAGCTGGGCAAGGAAGTGGCGATCGAACTGCAGCGCCTGGGTTGCGAGGTGATCGCCGTTGACCGTTACGAGAACGCACCGGCGATGCAGGTGGCGCACCGTAGCCATGTGATCAGCATGCTCGACGGCGGGGCCCTGCGCGCGGTGATCGAGCAGGAAAAACCGCACTACATCGTGCCGGAGATCGAAGCCATCGCCACCGCGACCCTGGTCGAGTTGGAGAGCGAAGGCTACACCGTCGTCCCCACCGCCCGCGCCGCACAGCTGACCATGAACCGCGAGGGCATCCGTCGCCTGGCCGCCGAGGAACTGGGCCTGCCCACCTCGCCGTATCACTTCGCCGATACCTACGAGCAATATGCCGCCGGTGTTGCTGCCGTGGGCTACCCCTGCGTGGTCAAGCCGATCATGAGCTCCTCCGGCAAGGGCCAGAGCGTGCTGAAATCCGATGCCGACCTGAAGGCCGCCTGGGACTACGCCCAGGAGGGTGGCCGCGCCGGCAAGGGCCGGGTGATCGTCGAGGGCTTCATCGACTTCGACTACGAGATCACCCTGCTGACCGTTCGCCACATCGGCGGCACCACCTTCTGTGCCCCCATCGGCCACCGCCAGGTGAAGGGCGACTACCACGAGTCCTGGCAGCCCCAGGCCATGAGCCCAAAGGCGCTGGCCGAATCCGAGCGCGTGGCCAAGGCGGTCACCGAGGCGCTGGGCGGTCGCGGCCTGTTTGGCGTGGAACTGTTCGTGAAGGGCGATCAGGTGTGGTTCAGCGAAGTCTCGCCGCGCCCGCATGACACCGGCCTGGTGACCCTGATTTCCCAGGACCTTTCCGAGTTCGCCCTGCACGCCCGCGCCATCCTCGGTCTGCCGATCCCGGTGATCCGCCAGCTGGGCGATTCCGCCTCGGCGGTGATTCTGGTGGAAGGCAAATCGCAGCAGGTTTCCTTCGGCAACCTCGGCGCCGCCCTGAGCGAGCCGGATACCGCGCTGCGCCTGTTCGGCAAGCCGGAAGTGGATGGTCAGCGCCGCATGGGCGTGGCCCTGGCGCGCGACGAGTCCATCGACGCGGCCCGCGCCAAGGCGACCCGTTCGGCCCAGGCGGTCAGCGTCGAGCTGTGAGCCGCTGGGCGGGGTTGATGTGGTGGGCGGCGGCATTGCCGCTGCTGCCGCTGGCCCTGCCCATGGCCGTGCGCACCCGGCGCACGGCCTTGCGCCTGGCTCCCGCGGCGGGTGTCTGCGAAGGCGTCGCCGGCATCGAGATGCCAGGCGAACCCTTCCGTCTTCTACTGCTGGGTGAGTCCACGGTCGCCGGAGTCGGCGCATCCTGCCTGGATTTTGCCCTGGCCGGGCGCCTGGCGCTGGCGCTTTCCTGTCGGCTGGAGCGTCCCGTCGCCTGGCGTGCGATCGGGGAGAACGGTATTACCGCCGGCGAGGCCTGTGAGCGCTTGTTACCAATGGCGGCGGATCAGGATTACGACCTGGTGGCGCTGGTCTTCGGCGTCAACGATACGACCCACTTCAGTTCCAGCCAGCGCTGGTTGGGCTCTCTCAAACAACTGATCGGGCATTTCCGAACCCGTGGCGCGCGCGTGGTATGCACGGCGGTGCCGCCGCTGCAGCATTTCACCGCGCTGCCGTGGCTGTTGCGGCAACTACTGGGCTGGCGCGCGGCGTTGCTGGATCGCCAGCTCGGTACGCTGGCCCTGACGCAGGGCGCCGGTTATTGCGAGGTCAGCCTGGAAATGCAGCCGCAGTTCCTCGCCATCGACGGTTATCACCCCTCGGCGCTGGGCTATCAGGTCTGGGGCGAACACCTGGCGCAGTGGCTGGTGCAGTCGTAGGGCGTACAACCGTCCGCGGTTGTACGCCGATACACCTTGGTCTGCCGCGCCTCCGGGGCTGAGCCCGGAGCGCCTTGCATGTTGTAGGAGCGAGCTTGCTCGCGAACCGCCCAGCGCTGAAGTAGCCGGATACCTCTGTTCGCGACCACGCTCGCTCCTGCAGGTCGGACTTCAGTCGATGTTGTCCAGATCGCTCTCGCGCGTCTCCCGCAGGCACAGCACGGCCAGCAGGCTGAGTGCCGCCGCCACCGAAACGTAGCCACCCACCCAGCTCAGTCCGCCCATGCCCACCAGCTTCTGCGCGATGTACGGCGCCACCGAGGCACCGAGGATGCCGCCCAGGTTGTAGGCCGCCGAAGCGCCGGTGTAGCGCACGTGGGTGGGGAATAGCTCTGGCAGCAGCGCGCCCATGGGGGCGAAGGTAACGCCCATCAGGAACAGCTCCAGCGCCAGGAAGATCGCCACCTCGACCGAGGAGCCCTGGCTCAGCAGTGGCTGCATGGCGAAGCCGGAGGCGATCGCAGCGATACAACCAACGATCAGCACCGGCCTGCGCCCGAAGCGGTCACTCAGCCAGGCGGAGAGCGGCGTGGCGGCGGCCATGAAGAGCACGGCGAAGCACAGCAGGCCAAGGAACTGTTCGCGGCTGTAACCCAGGCTGGTCACGCCGTAGCTCAGCGAGAACACCGTGGAGATATAGAAGAGGGCGTAGCACACCACCATTGCCAGGGCGCCGAGCAGCGTCGGCCGCCAATGTCTGGCGAACAGCTCGGCGATCGGCAGGCTGGAGCGTTCGTGACGCGCCATGGCCTTGGCGAACACCGGGGTTTCCACCAGCTTCAGGCGCACGTACAGGCCGACGATCACCAGCACGGCGCTGAGGATGAACGGGATGCGCCAGCCCCACGCGCGGAACTGCTCCTCGCTGAGCAGCATGGCCAGGCAGAGGAACAGGCCGTTGGCGGCGAGGAAGCCGATCGACGGGCCCATCTGCGGGAACATGCCGAACCAGGCGCGACGGCCCTTCGGCGCGTTCTCCGTGGCTAGCAGCGCGGCGCCGCCCCATTCCCCGCCCAACCCCAGGCCCTGGCCGAAGCGCAGCACGCAGAGCAGGATGGGCGCCCAGGCACCGATGCTGTCATAGCCCGGCAGCAGGCCGATCAGGGTGGTCGACACGCCCATCAGCAGCAGCGAGGCTACCAGGGTGGATTTGCGTCCGATGCGGTCGCCGAAGTGACCGAACAGCGCCGAGCCCAGCGGGCGGGCGAGGAAGGCGATGCCGAAGGTGAGGAAGGCGCTCAGCGCCTGGGCGGTGCCCGATGTCTGTGGGAAGAACACTGGGCCGATTACCAGCGCGGCGGCGGTGGCGTAGACGTAGAAGTCGTAGAACTCGATGGCGGTGCCGATGAAGCTGGCCACTGCGACACGGGTGGTGGAGTTGGTCTGTTCGGCCGGCTGTTCGGCGTCGAAGGTGGTGCTGGTCATGCGGGTCGGTCCCTGGCAGTCCTGCTCGGCGACGACTCTGCGGTCGTGTCCGGCATCATGAAGAGGCATCGCCGTGGCGCGAGAAGGAAGCGCGGCCCGGGTCGGGGCAGGGGGACGCGGCTCGCGGCGGGTCAGGGCGAGGCCGGCTGCTTCGCAAGGCAACGACGCGGGGTCGAGGCTCGGCGGGGCGTGCGATTGACTGGCCAGCGGGGTGTCGTGGGTAGCGGCGGGCGCTGGCGGGAGGCTGGGTAAGCCGTCCGGATTATAGGGGCGGGTGGGGCCGCTCAGGCAAGCTCGTCGCGGTGCGGCGCGGGTGGCGTAGGAATGCCGGGTTGCCAGACGCGCACGCTTTTCACGCGGTTCTCGCCGGACTGGAGGATTTCCAGGCGGTAGCGGCCGATCTTCAGGCACACCGCGCAGTCGGGAATCTGTTCAAGGGCTTCGGTGACCAGGCCGTTGAGGGTCTTGGGGCCGTCGCTGGGCAGTTGCCAGCCCAGGGCGCGGTTGAGGTCGCGCAGGTTGGCCGAGCCGTCGATCACATAGGTGCCATCGGCCTGCGGGTGGATATCGGGGTTGCGCAGGGCGTCCTGGTTGCTGAATTCGCCGACGATCTCTTCGAGGATGTCTTCCAGGGTGATGATGCCGATCACCTCGCCATACTCGTCAACGACGATGCCGATGCGTCGCTTCTGCTTCTGGAAGTTGATCAGCTGGGTCGACAGCGGCGTGCTCTCGGGCACGAAGTAGGGCTCCAGGCACGCGGCCTTGAGGCTGTCCTTGGTCAGCTGGTTGTGGGTCAGCAGGCGGGCGATCTGGCGCATGTGCACCACGCCCTCGACCTGGTTGATGTCATTGCGGAACACCGGCAGGCGGGTGTGGGTGGTGTTGCGCAGCTGGCCGATGATGGTTTCCAGCTCGTCGTCCAGGTCGATGCCCTGCACCTCGTTGCGTGGCACCATCAGGTCGTTCACGGTGATCTTTTCCAGATCGAGGATGCTCAGCAGCATGTTCTGCCGGTTGGCGGTGAGCTTCTCGCTGGACTCGCTGACCACGCTCTTGAGCTCCTCGCTGCTCAGCGGCTTGCTGACACGCTGGGTCGGGTCGAGGCCGCAGGCCCGCAGCAGCAGGTTGCTCACCCCGGTCATCAGCCACAGCAGCGGGCTGAACAGCTTCTGCAGCCACAGCAGCGGCAGACTGGCGGGGAA
This sequence comes from Pseudomonas sp. PSE14, assembly GCF_029203285.1. NCBI lineage: Bacteria > Pseudomonadati > Pseudomonadota > Gammaproteobacteria > Pseudomonadales > Pseudomonadaceae > Pseudomonas > Pseudomonas sp. PSE14. The sequence continues at coordinate 4,553,997 of NZ_CP115669.1, read as the reverse complement.
GGCGACGTTTTCCGGGCGCAGCGTGGCGTAGGTCTTGGGGGTGATCTCGCCGAAGATCAGCAGCACCAGGGTCAGGACGATGGTGGTCGGCGCGACGGCGGCTTCGCCCCACAGGCGCAGGGCCAGCAGGGTGGCCAGGGCGGAGGCGACGATGTTGACGAAGTTGTTGCCGATCAGGATGGTGCCCAACAGCCGGTCGGTGCGCAGCAGCAGCCAGCTGGTGCGCCGTGCACCGCGGTTGCCCTGCTTGGACAGGTGGCGCAGGCGGTAGCGATCGAGGCTCAGGACGCCGGTCTCGACGCTGGAGAAGAACGCGGAACACACCAGCAGGAAGACCAGCAGGCCAATCATGTAGCCGGGGTGGATGTCGCCCATGCGTCGGGTTCCTTCGGCGTTTCGCGGCGGTGCGGCACCGCCGCCAGCGTCAGATGTGCAGGATGAATTCCTTGACCAGCTTGCTGCCGAAATAGGCCAGCATCAACAGGCAGAAACCTGCCAGGGTCCAGCGAATGGCCTTGTGACCACGCCAGCCGAGCTGGTGGCGGCCCCACAGCAGCACTGCGAACACCACCCAGGCGAAGCAGGAGAGGATGGTCTTGTGCGCCAGGTGCTGGGCGAACAGGTTGTCGACGAACAGCCAGCCGGAGATCAGCGACAGCGAGAGCAGCGACCAGCCGCCCCAGAGGAAGCCGAACAGCAGGCTTTCCATGGTCTGCAGCGGCGGGAAGTTGCGGATCAGGCCCGACGGGTGCTTGTGCTTGAGCTGATGGTCCTGCACCAGCAACAGCAGCGCCTGGACCACGGCGATGGTCAGCAGGCCGTAGGCGAGGATCGACAGCAGGATGTGCGCGAGGATGCCCGGCTGTTCATTGATCGGCTCGATGGTGCCGTGGGGCACGAACGCCGCCAGCAGGGTGGTCAGGGCGCCCAGCGGATAGAGGAAGATCAGCAGGTTGTGCACCGGGATGCGCAGGCAGGCCAGCAGCGTCAGTGCGGTAACCGCGGCGGAGATCAGGCTGGCGGCGTTGAAGAAGTCCAGCACCAGGCCGCCGGGCGTCAGCAGCTCCTGGCTCAGGCTGTAGGCCTGGCAGAGCAGGGCGGCCAGGCCCAGCAGGAGGAGCAGCGGTTTCTGCGGCGGGGTGCGGCGGGCCAGGCTAACGCTCTGGTAGACGGTAGTGCCGATATAGAGGACGGCGGCGATCAGGCTGGGCAGCAGAGGTTGCATAAGTCCTTGGAACAGTCCTTGGAAGGGGGACCCGAAAGGCCGTGAGTGTGGCACAGAACGGCCGGGTCTAGAAAGCCGCTGAGAACAGTTCGCTTCTAGCCTGGGCGCGGTCCGTCACAGAGGGATCATCGGCGGTGTTGGCGCTGGCCGCACTTCGCTATAATCGCCGGCTTGCTGACAAGCCAAACCCTGACCCGACCGGGTCTGATTAGGAACGCGCATGTTCGAAAACCTTACAGATCGCCTCTCGCAAACGCTGCGCCACGTTACCGGCAAGGCCAAGCTGACCGAGGACAACATCAAGGACACGCTCCGCGAAGTGCGGATGGCCCTGCTGGAGGCCGACGTGGCCCTGCCGGTGGTCAAGGACTTCGTCGCCAAGATCAAGGATCGCGCGGTCGGCACCGAGGTTTCCAAGAGCCTGACCCCGGGCCAGGCCTTCGTGAAGATCGTCCAGGCCGAACTGGTCGAGCTGATGGGCGCGGCCAACGAGGACCTCGATCTCGCCGCCGCTCCACCGGCGGTCATCCTGATGGCCGGCCTGCAGGGCGCGGGCAAGACCACCACCGCCGGCAAGCTGGCGCGCTTCCTCAAGGAGCGCAAGAAGAAGTCCGTGCTGGTGGTATCCGCCGACGTTTACCGCCCGGCGGCGATCAAGCAGCTGGAAACCCTGGCCAATGACATCGGCGTGACCTTCTTCCCGTCCGATACCAGCCAGAAGCCGGTGGCCATCGCTGAAGCTGCGATCCGCGAGGCGAAGCTGAAGTTCATCGACGTGGTGATCGTGGATACCGCCGGTCGCCTGCACGTCGACGCCGAGATGATGGACGAAATCAAGCAGGTCCACGCGGCGATCAAGCCGGTGGAAACCCTGTTCGTGGTCGACGCCATGACCGGCCAGGACGCTGCCAACACCGCCAAGGCCTTCAACGACGCCCTGCCGCTGACCGGCGTGGTGCTGACCAAGGTCGACGGCGACGCCCGTGGCGGTGCCGCGCTGTCCGTGCGCGCCATCACCGGCAAGCCGATCAAGTTCCTCGGCATGGGCGAGAAGAGCGAAGCGCTCGATCCGTTCCACCCCGACCGCGTGGCCTCGCGCATCCTCGGTATGGGCGACGTGCTCAGCCTGATCGAGCAGGCCGAGCAGAACATGGACCGCGAGAAGGCCGAGAAGCTCGCGAAGAAGATCAAGAAGGGCAAGGGCTTCGACCTCGAAGACTTCCGCGACCAGCTGCAGCAGATGAAGAACATGGGCGGCCTTGGCAGCCTGATGGACAAGCTGCCGATGCTCGGCGGCGTCAACCTGTCGCAGATGGGCAACGCGCAGAACGCGGCGGAGAAGCAGTTCAAGCAGATGGAGGCGATCATCAACTCCATGACCCCGGCCGAACGCCGTGACCCGGAAGTGATCAGTGGTTCGCGCAAGCGCCGCATCGCCCTGGGTTCCGGTACCCAGGTTCAGGATGTCGGCCGTCTCATCAAGCAGCACAAGCAGATGCAGAAGGTAATGAAGAAGGTCACCGCCAAGGGTGGCATGGCGAAGATGATGCGCGGCATGGGCAGCATGTTCCCCGGCGGCATGCCCAAGATGTGACCCCAGACGGCCCGCCGCCCGGCGGGCCGGACGCGCTGCGGCTTGCGGCGCGGGGCTTTAGCTCATAGAATATGCGGCCTTTCGGGCTCTGTGCCCGGGGGCTGCATTTCTTTTTTGCAAGCAAACCATAGGAACAACGTACGCATGGTAACCATTCGTCTGGCTCGTGGCGGCTCCAAGAAGCGCCCGTTCTATCACCTGACCGTGACCAACAGCCGCAACGCTCGTGACGGCCGTTTCGTTGAGCGCGTCGGCTTCTTCAACCCTGTTGCAACTGGTGCCGAGGTCAAGGTCTCGATCAACCAGGAGCGTCTGAACTACTGGCTGAGCCAAGGCGCTCAACCGTCTGAGCGTGTTGCTCAGCTGATCAAGGAAGCCGCCAAGGCTGCCTGAGATCGATGAACACGAAGCCTGCTCCCGCCGAGGAGATGATCGTTCTCGGCAAGATCGTATCGGTGCACGGCATTCGTGGTGAGGTGAAGGTGTATTCCTTTACCGATCCGTTGGACAACCTGCTGGATTACCGTCGCTGGACGCTCAAGCGTGGCAACGAGGTTCGACAGGCTGAGCTGGTTCAAGGTCGCGTGCAGGGCAATGTCCTGGTCGCGAAGCTGAAGGGACTGGATGATCGCGAGATCGCCCGCACCTTCGCTGAATTCGAAATCCTGGTTCCGCGCAGCGAGCTGCCGGTGCTGGACGATGGCGAATTCTACTGGAGCCAGTTGGAAGGTCTCAGGGTGATCGACCAGAACGGGCAACTGTTCGGGATTCTCGACCACATGCTGGAGACCGGCGCCAACGATGTGATGGTAGTCAAGCCCTGCGCAGGCAGCCTGGACGACCGTGAACGCCTGCTCCCGTATACGGATCAGTGCGTGCAAGCGGTGGACCTGGAAGCTGGCGAGATTCGGGTGGACTGGGACGCGGACTTCTAATTCATGTGGATTGGAGTCATCAGCATCTTCCCGGAGATGTTTCGCGCCATCAGCGACTATGGCATCACGAGTCGCGCGGTCAAGCAGGAGCTGATTCAGCTTCAGTGCTTCAACCCGCGGAGCAACACCGAGGACCGTCACCAGACGGTGGATGACCGGCCTTTCGGCGGTGGTCCCGGCATGGTGATGAAAATCAAGCCGCTTGAAGGCGCACTGGGCGATGCCCGGCAAGCCGCTGGCGGACCGGCGAAGGTGATCTACCTCTCGCCGCAAGGTCGCAAGCTCACGCAAGCGGCCGTGAAGGAACTGGCGAACGAGGAACGACTGATCCTGATCGCCGGGCGTTACGAAGGCATCGACGAGCGCTTCATTGAAGAGCATGTCGATGAGGAATGGTCAGTTGGCGATTATGTCCTGTCCGGGGGTGAGCTTCCGGCCATGGTGCTGATTGACGCGGTCACGCGATTGTTGCCCGGTGCACTGGGCCACGTGGACTCCGCCGAGGAGGACTCCTTCACGGATGGCCTGCTCGACTGTCCGCACTACACCCGACCCGAGGTGTACGCAGACAAACGTGTTCCTGAGGTGCTGCTCAGCGGCAACCACGAACACATCCGGCGCTGGCGTTTGCAGCAGTCCTTAGGCAGGACCTGGGAACGACGTGCCGATCTTCTGGATTGCCGCTCGCTTTCTGGAGAAGAGAAGAAGCTGCTGGAGGAATACATCCGCCAGCGGAACGATAGTTAACGTATCGATGGCGAGCGCCGAGCGCTTGTCTTAGGAGCACTGAAATGACCAACAAGATCATTCAGCAGATCGAAGCTGAACAGATGAACAAAGAGATTCCGGCGTTCGCCCCCGGCGACACCGTAATCGTCCAGGTTAAAGTGAAGGAAGGCGACCGTCAGCGTCTGCAGGCCTTCGAAGGCGTTGTCATCGGCAAGCGCAACCGCGGCCTGAACAGCGCGTTCACCGTTCGCAAGATCTCCAACGGCGTAGGCGTAGAGCGTACCTTCCAGACCTACAGCCCGCTGGTAGACAGCGTTTCCGTCAAGCGTCGCGGCGACGTGCGCAAGGCCAAGCTGTACTACCTCCGCGAACTGTCCGGCAAGGCAGCGCGCATCAAGGAAAAACTGGTCTAAGTCACCGGTCTTTCCCGAAAAAAGCAGCCCACGGGCTGCTTTTTTCTTGTCCGGCGTTTGCCGGCTGGCCACTTCGGCCCCGTTCCCATCTGCCCCCGGCAGCGCACGACAAGCACAACATCCGCAGCACCGGCAGCCACCTTCAATGCATCAGGTAGCAGTGGCATGAGCCCCAGAGAGCAAGAAATCCTTCGCCGCACGACGCTTTCGGAAACCCGCGTGACCAAGGCGATCTTCCCGCCCACCACCAACCACCACAACACCCTGTTCGGCGGCACCGCGCTGGCCTGGATGGACGAAGTCTCGTTCATCGCCGCGACGCGCTTCTGCCGCCTGCCACTGGTGACCGTGTCCACCGACCGCATCGATTTCAAGCACCCGATCCCCGCCGGCTCCATCGTCGAGCTGATTGGCCGGGTGGTGAAGGTCGGCAACACCAGCCTGAAGGTCGAGGTCGAGGTTTTCGTCGAGAGCATGTCCGCCGACGGCCGCGAGAAGGCCATTCACGGGTTGTTCAGCTTCGTCGCCATCGATGATGAGAAGCGCCCGGTGCCGGTCCTGCCGGGTTTCGAGGCCTGATACGCAAGAAGGCGCCCGTGGGCGCCTTCTTTCATTTCGATGTCGGTCAGCTCGTTCCTACACAAAAGACTCAGTGGCGCAGGCTGATCTTCAGCGAAGCCTGGGACAGGTCGATGTTCTGCAGGCTCAGGCTGCCCATGCTCTGGGTCTTGGGCGCGCCGGCGACACGGATGTTGTCGAAGCGCACTTCGCCGATGGAGCTGGGCAGGCGCACGTTGATCGAGCCGTCGGCATTGAAGGTCGAGGAGGCGTGCGCGGTGTCGTACTGCACGTCACGCATGGAGGTTTCGGCGTCCAGGCTGTCCACTACCGGCAGCACCAGGCGCGCGAGCTGCTTGACGGTGCCCACGCCGTCGCCGCCTTCGGCACTGACCAGGAGGCTTTGCAGGGTGTCATCGAAGCCCTGGGCGTTGATGTTGCTCATCTCATGGTCGCTGAGCGGTTTCAGGCCGTGGGGCGCTTCATGGCGGGTGATGCTGGTCGGAGCCTGACGCTGCACGTCCGCGCTGGCCAGCTGAAACGGGCTGAGCAATGCCGCCAGGAGCGTCGCCGCCAGGCGCACGTTGTTCTGCTTCTTCAGGGCCCGCCCGAGCTGGCGTTCGCTGATCCAGCCCTGCTGGATCAGCGTTTCGCCCAGGCGCAACCCGTTGCTGAGCTGGAGCTGGATGGCGTGGTCCAGCTGTTGGGAGGTGATCAGTCCCTTGCTGACCAGGATCTGACCGAGGCGGGAGTTCTGCTGACTGGGCATGGCGGTAAGCTTCATTGGTGCAATGATGGCGTGATGCAATCATTGTCTGTCAGACGAATTCTGTCACCCACCTAAAGATAGGCTGACGCGGCCGATTGTCAGGTTATTGCGGCTTGCGCTGTTTCATTTGTACCCGCGACATTTTCCGGGGCTTCCTCCACCAGTGAGATCACCGTCCAGCCGGTGCCGGGCGTCAGCGGCCGGTCCGGGCTGGCGATGTGCAGGCGGCCGTTCGGGTCGCGGGCGAACAGCAGCAGCGCCCGGCTGCCGTGCTGGGCCTGGTATTCCTCCCAGCCGAAGTTGTCGCTGAGCAGCGTCGAGCGGACTTCCGCGCCGCGCGCGATCAAGCCGGCCATCTGCGGGTAGGTGATGGGCGTCTGGCCCAGGGGATGGCCGCGATGGCGGTCGCTGACACGATGCTTCTGGCTGCGGCGGCTGTCCTGGCTGCTGGGCAGGATGAAGCGCTGCCAGGGGCTGAATTCGTGGCGGAAGCTCATACACATCAGGGCATTCAGCTCGGCGTTGGGGGACAGCGCCAGCAAATGCCCCAGGCCGATCAGGTCCAGGTGCGCCTCGGCATGTTGCGAGGCGGGGTTGCCGAAGTAGGTTGGCAGGTTCTCCATGCGCGCGGCGCGGGTGTTCTCCCAACTGGAGTCGGTGAGCAGCACCTGCACCCCGGCGTTCTGCAGGCCGACGCCGATGGCCCGCGCCACCGGGTTGGCACCGACGATCAGGAAGCCGGTGGGCACCGGCTCGGCGACTTTCAGCAGGCGGGCCAGTGGGCGCGCGGTGGCGCTTTGCAGGACCACGGTGCCGATGATCACCAGGAAGGTGAGGGGCACCAGTACGCCGGCCTGGGCGTGGCCGGCTTCCATCATGCGAATGGCGAAGATTGCCGATACTGCTGCGGCGACGATGCCGCGTGGCGCGATCCAGCTCAGCAGCGCGCGTTCGCGCCAGTTCAGTGCGGAGCCGGCGGTGGAGATCATCACGCTCAGTGGCCGGGCGACGAACTGGATCAGCGCCAGCACCAGCAGTGCAACCGGGCCAAGGCCGAGCAGCGCCGACATGTCCAGGCGCGCGGCCAGCAGCACGAACAGCCCGGAGATCAGCAGCACGCTGAGGTTTTCTTTGAAGTGCAGGATGTGCTTCACGTCGACGCCCTGCATGTTGGCCATGCGCAGGCCCATCACGGTCACGGCCAGCAGTCCCGATTCCGACATGACGTTGTTCGACAGCACGAACACGCCCAGAACCACGGACAGGGATGCCAGGTTGTGCAGGTAATCCGGTAGCCAGTGCCGACGCAGGGCGACCCCCAGCGCCTGGCCGCCGACCAGGCCGAAGGCGATGCCGCAGCCGATCACGCTGACGAAGGTCAGCAGGCTGTCGGCCCAGCCCTGGCCGACGTCGCTGGCGGCGATGAAGGTGTAGACCACGACGGCCAGCAGGGCGCCGATGGGGTCGATGACGATGCCTTCCCAGCGCAGGATGTTGGCGATGGTCGCGTTAGGACGTACGACCCGCAGCATCGGCACGATCACCGTGGGGCCGGTGACCAGGGTGAGGGCGCCGAACAGCAGGGCCATTTCCCAGGTGAAGTCCAGCAGGTAGCGGGTCGCCAGGGCGATCACCCCCCAGGTGGTGAGCGCGCCGACGGTGACCATGCGACGGACCACGGTGCCGATTTCCTTCCATTCGTCCAGGCGCAGCGTCAGGCTGCCCTCGAACAGCACCAGGGCCACTGCGAGGGATACCACCGGGAACAGCAGCGGGCCGAACAGGTGTTCCGGGGTCAGGAGGTGCAGGACAGGGCCGATCAGAATACCGCTCAGTAGCAGGAACAGGATCGCCGGCAGGCGCAGGCGCCAGGCCAGCCACTGGCTGAGCAGGGAGGCGATGCCAATGCCGGCGAAGGCGAAGTAAGTGCTGTGTTCGTCCATGGTGGAGCCGGGTCCTTGCGCTGTTGACGGTGGAGTTGCGGGGGGCGGCTGTGGAAGACTAGTTCCACGCTTTTCTATTGATATAGCCTGACATGATGCCGGTTTCACATTCACTGATCGACCGATTCCTCGACGCCCTCTGGTTGGAAAAGGGTCTCTCCGACAACACTCGCAGCGCCTACGGCAGCGACCTCGCGCTGTTCAACGGCTGGCTCGACGAGCGCGGGGTGGCGCTGGAGTCGGCAGGGCGCGAGGTGATCCTCGATCATCTGGCCTGGCGCCTGGGCGAGGGTTATAAGGCCCGCTCCACGGCGCGCTTCCTCTCGGGGCTGCGCGGCTTCTATCGTTACTGCCTGCGAGAAGGGTTGATCGAGGAGGACCCGACGCTGCTGGTGGAACTGCCGCAACTGGGCAAGCCGCTGCCCAAGTCGCTTTCGGAGGCCGATGTCGAAGCGCTGCTGGCGGCGCCGGAGACGGACGATCCGCTGGGCCTGCGTGACCGCACCATGCTGGAAGTGCTCTACGCCTGCGGGCTGCGGGTCAGTGAACTGGTCGGGCTGACCCTGGAACAGGTCAACCTGCGCCAGGGCGTGGTGCGCGTCATGGGCAAAGGCAGCAAGGAGCGGCTGGTGCCGCTGGGCGAGGAAGCCATCCTGTGGATCGAGCGCTACATGCGCGAAGCGCGGGCGGACCTGCTGGGCGGGCGTCCCAGCGATGTGCTGTTCCCGAGCCTGCGCGGCGAGCAGATGACCCGCCAGACCTTCTGGCACCGCATCAAGCTGCACGCGAAAGTCGCCGGCATCGGCAAGAACCTGTCGCCACACACCCTGCGCCATGCCTTCGCCACCCATCTGCTCAACCATGGAGCCGACCTGCGTGTGGTACAGATGCTGCTGGGGCACAGTGATCTTTCCACCACGCAGATCTACACCCATATCGCCCGGGCGCGCCTGCAGGACCTGCATGCACAGCATCACCCCAGGGGGTGAGCGGGGGCTCTAGCAACGCATGCGTTGCCCCGCAAACGACCGGCCATGGATGGCCGGGCCGGGTTGCGCTTGGGCAGGCTGTACCGACAGGGACGTGTACACCTTGTTCGATCTTTGCGATGCAGTCGTGAACCCCCGGTACGCCGAAGCTTCTCGCTACAGCCTGCGGCTCGGCCTGACCAGTAGGGTGTGATAGTCTTCGCCGACCGACATCAGGAGTTTTCCATGCGTTTGTCCCGACTTCTGGCTGCCGCGGCCCTTGGCCTCGTCAGCACCCTTGCTCTGGCCGCCGAGCCGGACCAGGCAATCCGCACCACCCTGCAGTCCCTGCAACCTGACCTGCCCATCGAGGCTATCGCCAAGAGCCCCCTCGAAGGCATCTACCAGGTGCAGCTCAAGGGCGGCCGCGTGCTCTATGCCAGCGCTGACGGCCAGTTCGTCGTTCAGGGCAACATCTATCAGGTGAAGGACGGCAAGCCGACCAACCTGACCGAAGCCGCCGAAAGCGCGGGCGTGGCCAAGACCATCAACGCCATCCCGACCGCCGACATGGTGGTCTTCCCGGCCAAGGGCGAGACCAAGGCGCACATCACCGTGTTCACCGATACCACCTGCCCGTACTGCCAGAAGCTGCATGCCGAAGTACCGGAACTGCAGAAGCGCGGTATCGAAGTGCGCTACCTGGCCTTCCCGCGCCAGGGCCCGAACTCGCCGGGTGATGCGCAGCTGCAGGCCGTGTGGTGCTCCAAGGACCGCCAGGCGGCCATGAGCGACATGTTCCACGAGAAGGAAGTGAAGGCCGCCAAGTGCGACAACCCGGTGAACAAGCAGCTGGAGCTGGGCCAGATGGTCGGTGTGCAGGGCACCCCGGCGATCATCCTGGCCAACGGCCAGATGCTGCCGGGCTACCAGCCGGCCGGCCAGATCGCCAAGCTGGCGCTGGAAGCCAAGTAAGTCGCGGGCTGCGCTTGCATTGACTAATGGGGAACCGCTTCGTAATGTTCGGTTCCTTTTGACTATGGAACAGGCAGTCCGCCTGTTCTGATTTGGTGCCTGCTCCCATGCCCGCCTCGTTGCGGGCTTCGGTGCGTCAGGCGCCCCGATGCTGTAATCATGGGGAGTTTCAGCGTGAATCCGGTGAAAGTGGGAATCTGTGGGTTGGGGACCGTCGGTGGCGGTACCTTCAATGTACTCAAACGCAACGCCGAGGAGATTGCCCGCCGTGCCGGGCGTGGTATCGAGGTTGCGCAGATTGCCGCCCGTCGCCCCAATCCGAAGTGTGATACCGGCAGTACCCCCATTACTGCCGACATCTTCGACGTGGCGAACAACCCGGAAATCGACGTTGTCATCGAGCTGATCGGCGGTTACACCCTGGCCCACGAGCTGGTGCTCAAGGCCATCGAGAACGGCAAGCACGTGGTCACTGCCAACAAGGCGCTGATCGCCGTGCACGGCAACGAAATCTTCGCCAAGGCCCGCGAGAAGGGCGTCATCGTCGCCTTCGAAGCCGCCGTGGCCGGCGGCATCCCGGTGATCAAGGCGATCCGCGAGGGCCTGGCCGCCAACCGCATCAACTGGCTGGCCGGCATCATCAACGGCACCGGCAACTTCATCCTCACCGAGATGCGTGAGAAGGGCCGCGCCTTCGCCGACGTGCTGAAGGAAGCCCAGGCGCTGGGTTATGCCGAAGCCGATCCGACCTTCGACGTGGAAGGCATCGACGCCGCGCACAAGCTGACCATCCTGGCGTCCATCGCTTTCGGCATCCCGCTGCAGTTCGACAAGGCCTACACCGAAGGCATCACCCAGCTGACCACTGCCGACGTGAACTACGCCGAGGCACTGGGCTACCGCATCAAGCACCTGGGCGTTGCGCGCCGTACCGACAGCGGTATCGAGCTGCGCGTGCACCCGACCCTGATCCCGGCCGACCGCCTGATCGCCAATGTGAACGGCGTGATGAACGCGGTCATGGTCAACGGCGATGCCGCCGGTTCCACGCTGTTCTACGGCGCTGGCGCCGGCATGGAGCCCACCGCATCCTCGGTGGTCGCCGACCTGGTGGACGTGGTTCGCGCCATGACCGCCGACCCGGAGAACCGCGTGCCGCACCTGGCCTTCCAGCCGGACTCGCTCTCCGACCACCCGATCCTGCCGATCGACGCCTGCGAAAGCGCCTACTACCTGCGCATCCAGGCCAAGGACCATCCGGGCGTACTGGCCCAGGTGGCGACCATCCTCTCCGAGCGCGGCATCAACATCGAATCGATCATGCAGATGGAAGTCGAAGAGCATGACGGTCTGGTGCCGATGATCCTGGTTACCCACCGCGTGCTCGAGTCCCGCATCATCGAAGCCATCGCCGCGCTGGAAGCGCTGGATGACGTGGTCGGCAATGTCGTACGCATCCGCGTCGAACAACTGAACTGAATCGATCGCGGCGGCGCCTGCGCGCCGCCGCCCACCCGAAGGTTTCACACCATGCGTTACATCAGTACCCGCGGCCAGGCGCCCGCGCTGAACTTCGAAGACGTGCTGCTGGCTGGCCTGGCCAGCGACGGCGGCCTCTACGTGCCGGAAAACCTGCCGCGCTTCACCGTCGAGGAGATCGCCTCCTGGGCCGGCCTGCCGTACCACGAGCTGGCCTTCCGCGTGATGCGCCCGTTCGTTGCCGGCAGCATCTCCGACGCCGACTTCAAGAAGATCCTCGAAGAGACCTACGGTGTCTTCGCCCACAACGCCGTGGCGCCGCTGCGCCAGCTCAACGGCAACGAGTGGGTGCTGGAGCTGTTCCACGGCCCGACCCTGGCCTTCAAGGACTTCGCCCTGCAACTGCTCGGCCGCCTGCTCGACCATGTGCTGACCAAGCGCGGCGAGCGTGTGGTGATCATGGGTGCCACCTCCGGCGACACCGGCTCGGCCGCCATCGAAGGCTGCAAGGCCTGCGAGAACGTCGACATCTTCATCATGCACCCGCACAACCGTGTGTCCGAGGTGCAGCGCCGTCAGATGACCACCATCCTTGGCGAAAACATCCACAACATCGCCATCGAAGGCAACTTCGACGACTGCCAGGAGATGGTCAAGGCCAGCTTCGCCGACCAGGGCTTCCTGAAGGGCACCCGTCTGGTGGCGGTGAACTCGATCAACTGGGCGCGGATCATGGCCCAGATCGTTTACTACTTCCACGCCGCCATCCAGCTCGGCGCCCCGGCCCGTTCCGTGGCCTTCTCGGTGCCCACCGGCAACTTCGGCGACATCTTCGCCGGCTACCTGGCGCGCAACATGGGCCTGCCGGTCAGCCAACTGATCGTCGCGACCAATCGCAACGACATCCTGCACCGCTTCATGTCCGGCAACCGCTACGACAAGGACACCCTGCACGCGTCGCTGTCGCCGTCCATGGACATCATGGTCTCGTCCAACTTCGAGCGCCTGCTGTTCGACCTGCATGGCCGCAACGGCAAGGCCGTCGCCGAGCTGATGGACAACTTCAAGGCCACCGGCAAGCTGGCCGTCGAAGATGACCGCTGGACCGAAGCCCGCCGCCTGTTCGACTCCCTGGCGGTGAGCGACGAAGAGACCTGCGAAACCATCGCCCAGGTCTACGCCGAATGTGGCGAACTGCTGGACCCGCACACCGCCATCGGCGTGCGCGCGGCCCGCGAATGCCGCCGCAGCCTGGCCGTGCCCATGGTCACCCTGGGCACCGCGCATCCGGTCAAGTTCCCGGAAGCGGTGGAGAAGGCCGGCATCGAGGCCGTTCCGGCACTGCCGGCGCACCTGGCCGACCTGTTCCAGCGCGAAGAGCGTTGCACCGTGCTGCCGAACGAACTGGCCAAGGTCCAGGCCTTCGTCAGCGCTCACGGCAACCGTGGCAAGCCGCTCTGATCCCTCACGGATCGATGAAAAAGCCCGCCTCATGGCGGGCTTTTTCATGGGCGACTATCTGGGTCTTATGGACCAGCGGTAATAAGCAGGACGAACTTAATCGCCGGCGGTGATGTCTTCTCTTCAGGTTTTTCATTTCGCAACAAGGAGATATGACATGGACCGGCTGAGCGTACTGCTGACCGAGACCTTCGCTCCCTATACTCCGTCCCTGGGCTTGGCGCGCCCCGATGGCGGCCGCATCCTGACCCTGACCAACGACGAAGGCGAGGTTGTATTGCGCCGGGTGATCGATGGCCAGCAACTGGCCGATGAGAACCAGCGCGAGGAAGCGATCCAGTCGGTTCGCCGCGACCTGCTGATCCAGGAGGGGCGGATGGAGGACGATGTCATTGCTGCCCTGCGGCAGCGTGCTCAGGTGCTTAGCTACGGGATGTGATTGGGCCTGGTTTGCGCAAGTTAAAACGCCGCCCTGGGGCGGCGTTTGCGTTACTGGTCTGTAGCTACGGGGACGTGCTTTTGTAGGAGCGGACAGAGTCCGCTCCTACAAAAGCCGTGTTCCCCGGGAGAATGGCCGTAACGGCGTACGCCCTACACCGCCCCCTGCTGACGCAGCGCAGCGATAGCCGCCGCGTCATAACCCAGTCCACCGAGCACCTCATCGGTATGCTCGCCCAGAGCTGGACCGATCCAGTCGGCTGAGCCGGGGGTGTCGGAGAGCTTGGGCACGATGCCTGGCATGCGGAAGGGCTTGCCGTCCGGCAGCTTCGCCGAGAGGAACATCTCGCGGGCGAGGAATTGCGGGTCGGCGAACATGTCCTCGGCGGAGTAGATGCGGCTGGCCGGCACTTCGGCTTCGCCCAGGACCTTCAGCACGGTGTCCAGGGGCTCGGAGCGGGCCCAGCGGTCGATCACCCCGTACAGCTCGTCACGCCGCTGGTCGCGTCCGGCGTTGTCGGCCAACTGCGGATCGTCCGCCAGGTCGGTGCGGCCGATGGCGAGCATGAAGCGGCGGAAGATCGCGTCGCCGTTGGCGGCGATCTGCACGTGCTTGCCGTCGGCCGTGGTGTGCACGGAGGAGGGCGTGATGCCGGGCATGATGTTGCCGCTGCGCTCGCGGATGAAGCCGAACACGTCGAACTCCGGCACCATCGATTCCATCATGGCGAATACCGCTTCATACAGCGCCACGTCCACTACCTGGCCCTGGCCGCCGTTGACCTCGCGGTGACGCAGCGCCATGAGCGCGCCGATCACGCCCCACAACGCGGCGATGGAGTCGCCGATGGAGATGCCGGTGCGTACCGGCGGGCGGTCTTCGAAGCCGGTGATGTAGCGCAGCCCGCCCATGGACTCGCCCACCGCGCCGAAGCCCGGCTGGTCCTTGTAGGGGCCGCTCTGACCGAAACCGGACAGGCGCACCATCACCAGCTTCGGATTCAGCGCGCGGATCACGTCCCAGCCCAGGCCGAGCTTTTCCAGCACGCCGGGACGGAAGTTCTCGATCAGGATGTCGGCCTCAGCCAGCAGTTTCTTCAGCACCTCGCGCCCGGACTCGTGTTTGAGGTTCAGGGTCAGCGAGCGTTTGTTGCGGGCCTGCACGAACCACCACAGCGAGGTGCCTTCGTAGAGCTTGCGCCACTTGCGCAGCGGGTCGCCGCCGTCGGGTGATTCGACCTTGATCACCTCGGCGCCGAATTCCGCGCACAGGCGCGAGGCGAAGGGACCGGCGATCAGCGTGCCCAGTTCGATCACTTTGAGGCCGGCGAGGGGTTTGGTGGTGGTGTTCATCGGTCGGTCCGTTCGGCGAGTGGTCGGCGGACTTTACCGCCCGCGCGGACGTTCGAACAGGCCGCCGGGCCGACCGTCTACCATCGGAGCTTTGCGCCGACGATGGGCACGCGTAGAGTAACCTTATCCGAGGACACTTCTGTCAGCTCGTCCGACTCTGGGCAGGGTAACCCCCGATGCGCGCGCTTCCGTCATTCCACTTCCCCGGCCCTCCGGCGCTCCCTGCGGGATGCGTGCAGGCGGAAGGCGAGGGGGTGGCATGGTCCTGAGCCTGCCAACGCTGGTCGTGGTCGATCTCTACGTGCTCACCCTGGTCGGGGTGCTGATGGCGTTCGCCTGGCACAGCGGCCGCCGCGAGCCGACGCTCGGCTACATGAGCGCGATGCTCCTGCTGGGGGCGCTGGGCACCTTCCTGGGGACCTTGCGGGGAATGGGCATCGATCTGGTGCCGATCCTGCTGGGCAACGTCATCCTGCACCTTTGCGCGGCGATGAACTGGACGTCCATGCGGGTGTTCGCCGGGCGCCGCCCGCACTGGCCGTTGATCGGCGCTGGCGCGGCCCTGTGGGCGTTGCTGTGCCTCTGGCCTGCGTTCTACGAGTCCCTGTCGGCTCGAGTGTTCGTCAGTACCTCGATCACCATCGCCTATTGCCTGGCGTCCGTCAGCGAGCTGCTGCGCAGCCGCCGCAAGCTGGAGGTGGAGCTGCGTCCGCCCCTGGCGCTGATGCTGTTCCACGGCGGCTTCTACATGGTGCGCCTGGCGGTCGACCGTGGCATGCCCTTCGAGAGCGCCAGCAACAATGGCCAGGGCAGCACCTTCTTCACCTTGCTGGTCTTCGAAACCATGCTCTACGCCATCGGCATCGCCTTCGCGACCCTGGCGATGGTCAAGGAGCGCGCCGAGCTGGGCTTCCGCAGCGCCGCGCTGAGCGATCCACTGACCGGCGCCGGCAATCGCCGGGCTTTCATGGATTCCGGCGAGCGCGCCTTGCGCCTGTGCGCCGAGCGCGGCGAGCAGGCTTCGCTGCTGCTCTGCGACCTGGACAACTTCAAGCGCCTCAATGACTCCTTCGGCCATCCCGCCGGCGACCGGGTGCTGGTGGAGTTCAGCCGCATCACTGCCTCACGCATGCGCAAGCAGGACCTGTTCGCACGCATCGGCGGGGAGGAGTTCGCCTGCCTGCTGGTGTCCGCCGATACCGAAGGCGCCTGCCAGGTGGCCGAGCGGGTGCGCCGCGAATTCGCCGAACTGCCGTTCATGGCCGAAGGGCAGCTCAGCGTGAGCATCGGCATCGCCACCACCCGCGAGGCCGGGCACGATCTGACGCGCCTGCTGGCGCTGGCCGACCAGGCGCTCTACGCCGCCAAGGCCAAGGGGCGCAACCGCATCGAGCTGGCCGCTCCGGAGCCGGGAACCGACCGCCGTACGCGCGAGTGAGCCACCAACCCGGTGCTTTCGCGGTAGACTTGCCGCCTTCCAAAATTCGCCGGGAATCCCCATGGCCCTGTCCGCCACGCCCTACAAAGCCGATATCAGCCTGACCGACCTCGACCGTGGGGTCTACGAGACTCTGCGCTTCACCGTCGCCCGCCACCCCTCGGAAACCGAGGAGCGCCTGGCGGTGCGTCTGCTGGCCTACGTCATCTGGTACAACGAGCAGCTGGCCTTCGGCCGCGGTCTGTCGGACGTGGAAGAACCTTCGCTGTGGGAAAAGAGCCTGGATGATCGCGTCCTGCACTGGATCGAAGTAGGCCAGCCTGACGCCGAGCGCCTGACCTGGTGCTCGCGCCGCTGCGAGAAGCTGACCCTGGTCGCCTACGGCAACCTGCGCGTGTGGACCACCAAGGTGCTCGACACGGTGCGCCACCTGAAGAACCTCAACGTCGTCGCCATGCCCCAGGAACCGCTGGAGGAAATCTCCCGCGACCTGCCGCGCTCGATCAACTGGACCGTAATGATCAGCGAAGGAACCATCTTCGTCACCGACGAGCGTGGCCAGCACGAGCTGCAAGTAGAGTGGCTGATGGGCGAGCGTTGATCGCCAGAGTTACCCGCTGTAACCAGGGCGCCGGGATCGGCGCCTGAGACGAAATCACCGGAACCTCCATGCGCATTGAATCCCGCCCGCTCCCGGAGCAATTGCCCGACCTCGGCGACCTGCCGCCACTGCTGACCCGCCTCTACGCCGCCCGTGGTGTACAGAGCGCCGCCGAGCTGGACAAGGGGCTGGCGCGGTTGATCCCGTATCAGCAGCTCAAGGGCGTCGATGCGGCGGTGGAGCTGCTGGTCGATGCGCTGGAGAAGGGCCAGCGGATTCTCTATGTCGGTGACTTCGACGCCGACGGCGCCACCGCCAGCAGCGTTGGCGTGCTGGCGTTGCGCATGCTCGGCGCGGCCTGGGTCGATTACCTGGTGCCGAACCGCTTCGAGTACGGCTACGGCCTGACCCCGGAAATCGTCGCCGTGGCGCTGGAAAAGCGCCCGGACCTGCTGGTGACCGTGGACAACGGCATCTCCAGCATCGACGGCGTCGCCGCTGCCAAGGCCGCCGGCCTGCGTGTGCTGGTCACCGACCACCACCTGCCGGGGCCGGAGCTGCCCGCCGCCGATGCCATCGTCAACCCGAACCAGCCCGGCTGCGACTTCCCCAGCAAGGCCATGGCCGGCGTTGGGGTGATCTTCTATGTGATGCTCGCCCTGCGCGCGCGCCTGCGTGAGCGCGGCTGGTTCGCCGCGCGCGGCATCGCCGAACCGAACCTCGCCGAATTGCTCGACCTGGTATCCCTGGGCAGCGTCGCCGACGTGGTGCCGCTGGACGCCAACAATCGCATCCTGGTGCACCAGGGCCTGGCGCGCATTCGCGCCGGCCGGGCCCGTCCGGGGCTGCGCGCGCTGCTGGAAGTGGCCGGGCGCGATTGCCGGCGGATCACCTCCACGGACCTGGGCTTCATCCTCGGCCCACGCTTGAACGCCGCCGGCCGCCTGGACGACATGTCCCTGGGTATTGAAATGCTGCTCTGCGAGGACGAGGGCCGCGCCCGCGAGATGGCGGTGCAGCTCGACGCGCTCAACCAGGACCGCAAGGCCATCGAGCAGGGCATGCAGCGCGAGGCGCTGGCCCAGCTCAAGGAGCTGCCGATGGAGGAGATGCCCTTCGGCCTGTGCCTGTTCGACCCGGAGTGGCACCAGGGCGTGATCGGCATCCTCGCCTCGCGCCTGAAGGAGCGCTACCACCGTCCGACCATTGCTTTCGCCGATGCCGGCGACGGTAGCCTCAAGGGTTCGGCGCGCTCGGTACCGGGTTTCCACATCCGCGATGCGCTGGACGCGGTGGCCGCGCGTCATCCGGGGCTGATCAGCAAGTTCGGCGGCCACGCCATGGCTGCCGGCCTGTCGCTGCCGCAGGAAAACTTCGGCGCCTTCGCCGCCGCTTTCGATGCCGAGGTGCGCCGCCAGCTGGATGAGGAGGACCTCACCGGTCGCCTGCTCTCCGACGGCCAACTCGGCGCAGAGGAGTTCCACCTGGAGCTGGCGCGGGCGATCCGCCAGGCCGGACCCTGGGGGCAGCACTTCCCCGAACCGCTGTTCCACGGGGTGTTCCAGATTGTCCAGCAGCGCGTGGTCGGCGAGCGTCACCTCAAGCTGGTGCTCAAGACCGAATGCGGTTCGCTGCAGCTGGACGCCATCGCCTTCAACATCGACCGCGAGGTCTGGCCCAACCCCACCGTGCGTTGGGCGGAAGTGGCCTACAAGCTCGACGTCAACGAGTTCCGCGGCAATGAAAGCGTGCAGCTGATGGTGGCGCATATCGCGCCGCGCTGATCTGTGGTGGCGCCGCATAGGCGGCGCCATGGTGGAAGGTTAAACTGACCGTCGTCCCCACCTGTGAGCAGGAGCTGCCGTGTCCCAAGATCATTCCTCCCTGGCCGCGTTCGCGCTGGAAACCCCGGCGCCGCTGTACGCGCGGGTCAAGGAGATCATCCTGCAGCAGATCCGCAACGGTGTCTGGAAGCCCAACTCCAAGCTGCCGTCGGAGAGCGAACTGTTCACCCTGCTGGGGGTGAGCCGGATGACCATCAACCGTGCGCTGCGCGAGCTGACCATCGAGGGAGTGCTGGTGCGTCTGCAGGGCGTCGGCACCTTCGTCGCCGAGCAGAAGGGGCATGCCGCGCTCTTCGAGATCCACAACATTGCCGAGGAGATCGCCGCTCGCGGTCATGAGCACCGTTGCGAGGTAGTGCTGCTCGAGCCGCTCCCCGAAGGGGCGGACCTGGCCATGCCGTTCGAACTGGAGAACGTCAGCCGTATCTTCCACTCGGTGGTGGTGCACTACGAGAACGAAGTGCCGGTGCAACTGGAGGAGCGCTTCGTCAACGCCGAAGTCGCGCCCGAGTACCTGCAGCAGGACTTCACCCGCATCACGCCCTACGCCTACCTGATCCAGCTGGCGCCGCTCACCGAGGGGGAGCACGTGGTGGAGGCGATCAATGCCGAGGCGGCGGACTGCAAGCTGCTGCGGATCAAGCGTGGCGACGCCTGCCTGCTGATTCGCCGGCGTACCTGGTCGGCGAAGGGGCAGGTGGGTGCGGCGCGGCTGGTCTATCCGGGATCGCGCTATCGCCTCGAAGGCCGCTTCGGGCAGTAACCGTTCCGCGGTCTTTCCGGGGCGGAATCGCCGCTCCGGATGCACCGTTTTGTTACCTTCGCGCACCGCGCTGTTACTTTTTCTCCTCTCCTTCCCGCCTCAAAGTTCGCCACCTGCACGTCGTGCAGCTTCCTTCCGGAAGTTTTGCGATGACTTCATCTATTTGAAATAAAAGATCTTTTCTCAAGTATTGGGAACCCCAGGGCGGCTGCCCGTCTCTTCTGGCCCTTGCTTTGCATTGTGTTGTATATACAGGTTGATATAAGGCTATATGCATATCAGGTGACAGTAGAGGAGCAAGTTGCCGACCAGGGCATCGGGGCCTCTTCTGCGCACCCTTTTTCCGCCACGCCGGGATGGCTCCTGGCGATCCACTGGCGACACCACCCGCAAGCGAGGAAGACCCGATGAGTTCCACCGGCCGTTACCGCGATACCGAAATCCGTGCCCCGCGCGGCACTCAACTGAATGCCAAGAGCTGGCTGACCGAAGCACCGCTGCGCATGCTGATGAACAACCTCGACCCGGAAGTCGCGGAGAACCCGAAGGAACTGGTGGTCTACGGCGGCATCGGTCGCGCCGCGCGCAACTGGGAGTGCTACGACAAGATCGTCGAGACCCTGAAGGAGCTGAATGAGGACGAGACCCTGCTGGTGCAGTCCGGCAAGCCGGTCGGCGTGTTCAAGACCCACGCCAATGCCCCGCGCGTCCTGATCGCCAACTCCAACCTGGTGCCGCACTGGGCCAACTGGGAGCACTTCAACGAACTGGACGCCAAGGGCCTGGCCATGTACGGCCAGATGACCGCCGGCTCCTGGATCTACATTGGCAGCCAGGGCATCGTCCAGGGTACCTACGAAACCTTCGTCGAGGCCGGTCGCCAGCACTACGACGGCAACCTCAAGGGCCGCTGGGTGCTCACCGCCGGCCTGGGCGGCATGGGGGGCGCCCAGCCGCTGGCCGCGACCCTGGCCGGCGCCTGCTCGCTGAACATCGAATGCCAGCAGAGCCGCATCGACTTCCGCCTCGCCAGCCGTTACGTCGACGAGCAGGCCAAGGACCTCGACGACGCCCTGGCGCGCATCGCCCAATACACCGCCGAAGGCAAGGCCATCTCCATCGCCCTGCTGGGCAACGCCGCGGAAATCCTCCCGGAACTGCTCAAGCGCGGCGTGCGCCCGGACATGGTCACCGACCAGACTTCCGCCCACGACCCGCTCAACGGCTACCTGCCGGCCGGCTGGACCTGGGAGCAGTACCGCGACCGCGCGCAGACCGAACCGGCCGCCGTGGTGAAGGCCGCCAAGCAGTCCATGGCCGTGCACGTCAACGCCATGCTGGAGTTCCAGAAGCAGGGCATCCCGACCTTCGACTACGGCAACAACATCCGCCAGATGGCCAAGGAAGAGGGCGTCGAGAATGCCTTCGACTTCCCCGGCTTCGTTCCGGCCTACATCCGCCCGCTGTTCTGCCGTGGCATCGGCCCGTTCCGCTGGGCCGCGCTGTCCGGCGATGCCGAGGACATCTACAAGACCGACGCCAAGGTCAAGGAGCTGATCCCGGACGACGCCCACCTGCACAACTGGCTGGACATGGCCAAGGAGCGCATCAGCTTCCAGGGCCTGCCGGCGCGCATCTGCTGGGTCGGCCTGGGCCAGCGCGCCAAGCTCGGCCTGGCGTTCAACGAAATGGTGCGTCGCGGCGAGCTGAAAGCCCCGATCGTGATCGGCCGCGACCACCTGGACTCCGGCTCGGTCTCCAGCCCGAACCGCGAGACCGAAGCCATGCGCGACGGCTCCGACGCCGTGTCCGACTGGCCGCTGCTCAACGCCCTGCTGAACACCGCCAGCGGCGCCACCTGGGTTTCGCTGCACCACGGCGGCGGCGTGGGCATGGGCTTCTCCCAGCACTCGGGCATGGTGATCGTCTGCGACGGCACCGACGAGGCCGCCGCGCGTATCGCCCGTGTGCTGACCAACGACCCGGGCACCGGCGTGATGCGCCATGCCGACGCCGGCTACCAGATCGCCATCGACTGCGCCAAGGAACAGGGCCTGAACCTGCCGATGATCACTGGCTGAGGAATAGAGCATGAGCAATGTGACTGAACTGCCCACGCCGCAGCCGCTCAACGGCGTGCGCGTGCTGGACCTGAGCCGCGTGCTCGCCGGGCCGCACTGCACCGCCATGTTGGCCGACCTTGGCGCCGAAGTGATCAAGTTCGAAGTGCCCGGGCACGGTGACGACAGCCGTCACCTCGGCCCGTTCAAGGATGGCGAGAGCGTCTATTTCGGCCTGATCAACCGCGGCAAGCGCAGCGTCGAGCTGGACTTCAAGGCACCGGAAGACCTGCAGCGTTTCTACCAACTGGTGGCCGACGCGGATGTGGTGGTGGAGAACTTCCGCCCCGGCGTCACCCAGCGCCTGGGCATCGACTTCGACAGCCTGCGTCGGCACAACCCGAAGCTGATCTACGCGAGCATTTCCGGCTTCGGCCAGAACGGCCCGCTGTCGCGCCGCCCGGCCTACGACATCGTCGCCCAGGCGATGTCCGGGCTGATGAGCGTCAGCGGCTTCCCCGAGACCGGCCCGACCCGCAGCGGCGAGGCGCTCGGCGACCTGTGTGCCGGCGTCTATGCGGCCTGGGCAATCAGCAGCGCGCTGTTCGCCCGCGAGCATCAGGGCAGCAGCGCGCAGTACATCGACGTGGCGATGTTCGATGTGCTGGTCAGCCTGCAGATGACCGGCCTGTCCAATCTGTTCGCCCACGGCAAGGCTCCGGGCCTGGTGGGTAACCGCCACCCGGTATCGACGCCCTTCGACACCTACCGCGCCGCCGACGGCCTGGTGGTGATCGCGGTGGCCAGCGACAAGCTGTTCCGACGCTTCTGCGAAAGCATCGGCCGCGCCGAACTGGCGGACGATCCGCGCTTCGCCGACGACCCTTCGCGTACCCGCAACGAGCAGGCGCTGCGTGCCGAGATCGAAGCCTGGACCACTCAACGCAGTGTCGAGCAGGCCTGCGACCTGCTGCTGGATGCCGGCGTACCGGCCTCCCCGGTGTGGAACCTCGCCGAGGCCACCGGCAGCGAGCAGGCGCAGGTGCGCCAACTGCTGGTGCAGCCGGCCGACGACCAGCCGCCGCTGGTGCCACAACCCGTCTACTTCAACGGGCGCAAGCCCCATGCCGCAACGCGCGCCCCCCAATTGGGCGAAGCCAACGCCGCGTTCGGCCTCACGAAAAAAGCAGGGGCTGTGCAATGAACTTCGACATCGACGCCACCGAACTGACCATCGTCGACTCCGCCGAGCGGGTCTGCCGCGACGTGCTGGCCGCCAACGCCCAGCGCTATGACGAAGAGGAAAGCTTCTGCGCCGAAAGCCTGCAGGCCCTCGGCGAGCTGGGCTTCATGGGCATCAACCTGCCGGAAACCTATGGCGGCTTCGGTATCGGCAGCCTGGCCATGAGCCGGGTGGTCGAGGCGGTTTCAGCTGCCTGCGCCTCCACGGCCTCGGCGCTGACCGCGCACTTCCTCGCCACCGACTCGATCCTCATCGGCGGCAGCGAGGCGCAGCGCCAGGAATGGTTGCCGCGCTGTGCTTCCGGCGAACTGCTCGGGGCCTTCGGCCTCACCGAACCGGCGGCGGGCTCCAACCCGGCGGACATGCGCACCCGCGCCGTGCGCGAGGAGGGCGGCTGGCGCATCCGTGGCAGCAAGCATTACATCACCAACGCCCGCGAAGCCGACTTCATCGTGCTCTATGCCAAGACCGACCCGGACGCCGGCGCCCGTGGTATCAGCGCCTTCATGATTCCGAAGGGCACCACGGGCCTCACCTTCGCCAACCCGGAAAAGACCATGGGGCTGCGCGGCAGCACCATCTACGAGCTGGCGCTGGACTGCTGGCTTCCCGCCGAAGCCTTGCTGGGCCAGGAAAACCAGGGCTTCCGCACGGCAATGGAAGTGCTGGACCGCGGTCGCGTGGAAGTCGCCGCCATGTCCCTGGGGATTGCCCGCGCGGCCATGGAATATGCGCTGAAGTGGGTGGACGAGCGGCAGATCGGCCCCAAGCCGCTGTCGGCCTACCAGGGCACCCAGTGGCGCATCGCCGACATGCACGCGCAGTTCCAGGCAGCGCGCCTGCTGACCATGCAGGCGGCCGCGCGACGTGACAGCGGCGAGCGCTTCAGCCTCGAATCGGCGACCGCCAAGCTGTTCGCCGCCGAAGCCTGCGGCTTCATCACCGACGCCGCGCTGCAGCTGCACGGCGGCTACGGCTACATCCGCGACCTGCCGCTGGAGCGCTTCGTGCGCGATGCGCGGATCCTGCGGATCTTCGAGGGAACCTCCGAGGTGCAGAAGATCATCATCTCCCGCGCCGTGCTGGATGCCGCCCGCCATTGACGGCAGGTACGGGGCGGCCGTCCTGGCCGCCCCGGCGAATCAGGAAACGCTGTGCATAACAACAGCGCGGCCGGGTGCATCTCCGGCCGCGAGGAGAACGCTTCATGGCTGGTAAGTCCCTGATCGAAACCCGTTCCATCGATTACATCCCCGAATCCGAGCGGCATGGCCGGCTGTTCAGTCAGTTTACCCTGTGGTTCGGCTGCAACCTGCAGATCACCGCGATCGTCACCGGCGCCCTGGCTGTGGTGCTGGGCGGCGATGTGTTCTGGTCGCTGATCGGCCTGCTCATAGGCCAGCTCTTCGGCGGCGTGGTCATGGCCCTGCATGGTGCCCAGGGGCCCAAGCTGGGCCTGCCGCAGATGATCTCCAGTCGCGTGCAGTTCGGCGTGTTCGGCGCGGTCATCCCACTGGTGCTGGTGTGCGTGATGTACGTCGGCTTCAATGCCACCGGGACCGTACTGGCGGGGCAGGCCGTCGGCCAGCTGGCGCATGTCAGCGATACCGTCGGCATCCTGGTCTTCGCGGCGGTGATCGTGGTGGTGACGGTATGCGGCTACCGCGTGATCCATTGGCTGGGCAAGGCCGCCAGCGTGCTCGGCATCGTCGCCTTCGCCTACCTGTTCGTGCGGCTGCTGTCGGTCAACGACATCGGCGTGCTGCTGGAAAACCGCCACTTCGCCTGGAACACCTTCCTGTTGGCCGTCTCCCTGGCGGCGTCCTGGCAGATCGCCTTCGGCCCTTATGTCGCCGACTACTCGCGCTACCTTCCCAGCCAGACCTCGTCGCCCAAGACCTTCCTCGCCGTGGGGCTGGGCTCGGTGATCGGCTCGCAGACCTCGATGGTGCTTGGTGTATTCGCCGCGGCGCTGGCCGGCAAGGCCTTCTCCGGCCAACCGGTGGCCTACGTGGTCGGCCTGGGCGCCAGCGGGATGGCCGCCGCACTGTTCTTCAGCGTCGCCTTCGGCAAGGTCACCATCGCCACGCTCAACGCCTACGGCAGCTTCATGTGCATCGCCACCATCATCAGTGGCTTCCGTGGCCACCTGGAGGTGACGCGGCTGCAGCGCCTGCTGTTCGTGCTGCTGATCGTCGGCCTGTCCACCGGGCTGGCGCTGGCGGGGCAACACTCTTTCCTTGCCGCGTTCAAGTCGTTCCTGCTGTTCCTGCTGGCGTTCTTCACCCCCTGGAGTGCGATCAACCTGGTGGACTACTACTGCATCACCCGCGAGCGCTACGACATCCCGGCGCTGTCCGACCCGGACGGGCGCTATGGCCGCTGGAACTGGACCGGCATCGGCGTCTACTGCTTCGGCGTGCTGGTGCAGATGCCCTTCATCGACAGCGGCTTCTACTCCGGCCCGATGGTGGAGACGCTGGGCGGCGTGGACATTTCCTGGCTGGTCGGCCTGGTGTTGCCGGCGCTGGCCTACTACCTGCTGGCGCGCAACAGCCAGGGACATGTGCCGGCTCGGCTGATCTCGCCGGAAGCGGGCGACCCGGCAAGCTGAGCCGGCAAGGGAAACATGCCGATGTGAAATCCCTTTGCAGGTTTTGCCCCGCTCATTCGTCCTGTTAGTCAGGAGCGTGCGCTTCGCTGCGGCGAGGCGCCACGCAGACGATAAGAACGGAGGCCCGAATGCCTGTTTCCCCTCGCTACGAACCCGTGCGTGCCGTCCCGATGGGCGCGCGCCCATGACCGTCGTCGCAGAGTTCTCTGCCCACCGTAGCCAGCGCCGCTCCCGCCAGTTGCTGGAGCTGGCCGGGCTGCGTTGCAGCCTGCCGCGCCTGAAGCTGCTCGACGCGCTGTCGGTGCTGGGCAGCAGCACCGCCGCCGAGCTGCATGCGCACCTGCAGGGCTCCGGTCCGTCGATCGGCTTCGATTCTGTCAGCCAGAGCCTGCGCCGCTTGCACCAGAGCGGCATGCTGGTACGCGATATGCGCAAGCGCTACAGCCTTGCCCCCGCCTTCGATGGCGCACTGCCGGCCAGGGCGGCGGCTGAGGCGCGCTAGCGGGCGACGATTGCCTGCATCGTCCGGCGAACCCGGTCTACAGTTGTAGTACAAGAACTGAAGACCACAGGGAGTTTCGCCATGAGCCAGTTGTTCGAGCCCTTGACCCTACGCCAGCTGACCCTGTCCAACCGCATCGCCGTTTCCCCCATGTGCCAGTACTCCGCCCAGGACGGACTGGCCAACGATTGGCACCTGGTCCACCTGGGGAGCCGCGCCGTGGGGGGCGCCGGGCTGGTAATCGTCGAAGCCACGGCCGTCGCCCCGGAAGGGCGGATCAGCGCTGAAGACCTGGGCATTTGGAACGACGAGCAGATCGAGCCGTTGCGCCGCATTACCCGCTTCCTGGAATCCCAGGGCGCGGTGGCCGGCGTGCAACTGGCCCACGCCGGGCGCAAGGCCAGCACCTGGGCGCCGTGGCTGGGCAAGCACGGCTCGGTGCCGATCAGCGAGGGCGGCTGGACTCCGGTGGCGCCGTCCGCCATCGCCTTCGACCCGCAGCACACCGCGCCCATCGCCCTGAGCGAAGAGCAGATGGAAACCATCAAGCAGCAGTTCGTGCGCGGCGCCGAGCGCGCCCTGGCCGCCGGCTTCAAGATCGTCGAGGTGCACGCCGCCCACGGCTACCTGTTGCATCAGTTCCTCTCGCCGCTCTCCAACCAGCGCCGCGACCAGTACGGCACCTGTTTCGAGAACCGTATCCGTTTCCTCCTGGAGGTCACCGAGGCCGTGCGCGCGGTATGGCCGCAGGAATTGCCGCTGTTCGTCCGCCTGTCGGCCACCGACTGGGTGGAGGACGGCTGGAACCCCGACGAGACGGTGGAGCTGGCGCGCCGCCTGAAGGACCTGGGCGTGGACCTGATCGACGTGTCCTCCGGCGGCACGGCGGTGAACGCCGAGATTCCGGTAGGGCCGGGCTACCAGACGCAGTTCTCCGAGCGCGTGCGCAAGGAGGCCGGGGTCGCCAGCGGCACCGTTGGCATGATCACTGAGCCGGTCCAGGCCGAACACATCCTGCGTACCGGCCAGGCCGACCTGATCCTGCTGGCCCGCGAGCTGCTGCGCGATCCTTACTGGCCCTTGCACGCCGCCGACGAGCTGGGCGGCCAGCCGGTCCCGTGGCCGCCGCAGTATCTACGTGCCGCCCAGCGGGGTACGCCGCAGCGCAAGGCGTTCGGGCAGGTCTGATGCCTCACCGGGTCACGCGGGGGCGGCCCCGCGTGACCTGGTCATGCAAAAAAATGAAATGTGATGTATGTCACAACTTGTTATTCCGGTGCTAGGCTTGCACTGCTCGCGCAAGGACCGCGCAATCACCCACCGGAGCACGCATGGACGCACCTGCCAAGCCCGTCGCCATCCCGCAATCCGAGATCGCCTTGTTGGCGAACATCCTTGCGCTCGCCACCCGCAACATGACCAACCTCAGCACCCTGATCACCCAGCTGTCGGTGGAGCTCGGCCACAGTCCGGACCCGCACCTGCAGCGCGTGGGGCAGCGGGTGCTGGCGGATGTGGACGTGTTGTCGAAATCGCTGGATACCCAGTGGGAGCTGATCGGTGCCCTGGCGCGCTATTGCCCACTGCTGGCGCGTACGCCGCTGGTGAAGCCGACACTGGTGACGGAAATCCACATCACCGAGTTGCCGGACAGGGCGTAGGGCGTACAACCGTTCGCGGTTGTACGCCGGTACACCGAACGTATCGGCGGCTCCGGAGCCAGGTTCGGAGTGCCCGGGGACCGCTGTCAGTCGG
Source organism: Pseudomonas sp. PSE14 (assembly GCF_029203285.1). Lineage (NCBI taxonomy): Bacteria > Pseudomonadati > Pseudomonadota > Gammaproteobacteria > Pseudomonadales > Pseudomonadaceae > Pseudomonas > Pseudomonas sp. PSE14. Next base: position 4,526,337 of record NZ_CP115669.1, on the reverse strand, counting down.
CGTATAACGTCGAACGTTATACGCCCTACGTGTCCCGGCGCCCGAAGGACGCCCCTGCCGACGGTCACTCCCCCGCCTGGGCCAGCTCGAATCTCATCATCAGGGCCCAGGGCGCATCGCTGTCGCCCACGCGGATGGGTTGCAGCAGCTCCACGCAGCGGCCCTTCACCTGTTCCCAGGGCTTGCCCTGGGCGATGGCGGTGCGCGCTTCGGCGGGCAGTTCGCCGGCCTTGTCGCCCAGGCGGCGGGCGTCGGGATGGGCGACGTAGACGCCAGCATTCGAGATCAGCGTGTAGTGGCCGTTGCCCATGGGCGTGAGCTTGCCGAGGCTTTCCTGCAACTGGTGCAGGGTGTAGTCGGCGCCGAGGATGCCGAGGAAGCGGCCGTTGGCGAACATGGGCGACATGAACGAGGTCATCAGCACGGTGCTGCCGCCGACGCTGTATTCGTAGGGCTCCATGAATACGTCGCGGCCCTTGTCGCGGGGGATCTGGTACCAGTCGCCGCTGCCATCGGCCTTGTCGTAGCCGACCAGGCATTCGCGCTGGGCCACGCCGCTGCCGCGGTGCCAGTAGGCCATGAGGCGACCGCTGGGGTCGTGCCCCGGTGCGTTGGCGAACTCGGCGTCGCGGCCGTCGAAGGCGTTGGGTTCGCAGCCGCAGGCGAAGGCCAGCAGGTCGGGGTTGCGGGTCAGGTATTCGTGCATCACCGCGTCGATCTGCTCGCGTTGCGGGCCGAGGTTGCGGGTCTTCATGCCGATCAGGAAGTTCTTCAGGCCGTAGAGCGCGGTGGCCATCACGGCAAAGCGCGCTTCCAGGCGCTGGGTCTCGCTGGCCAGCACCACGCGGGCAGTGTCCAGCAGGCTTGAATGTTCAGCCTGTTCGACGTCGGCCAGGGCCTTGGCGCTTTCGCTCTTGATCGAGGCGACGACGTTGCCGATGTCGGCGGTGGCGTTGGCCGACTGGGTGGCCAGGCGGCGCACCTCGTCGGCGACCACCGCGAAGCCGCGCCCGCTTTCCCCGGCGCGGGCGGCTTCGATGGCGGCGTTGAGCGCCACCAGGTTGGTGTTCTTGGCGATCTGCTTGATGACTTCGGAGACCTTGCTGATCTCGGTCCAACGTACGTTGAGGTCAGCGATCAGTTGCTTGACCTGTTCGATGGTGGAGCGGGTGCTGGAGTTGTCCTCGGCCTTGGCGGGCCGTTTTTCGAGTGTGGTTGGCATGGCTTGCGACTGCTGTGACGGGTGAGGGCAGATGGGAAGGTGGGGGCTGCTTTCTTCTAATGTCGGCCGCGCCCGGAGGCGCGGCTGTGCGAGGGGCTGGTGGTCGCTACGCAGGGCGAACAGCGCGCAGCGTTATCCGCCCTGCTTTTCTGTGGCGGCCTTACCAGCCGAGCTGCTTGTGCAGGCCCAGGGCGTCGTAGTAGTCGCCCTGGTAGACGATCTTGCCGTTCTTCACTTTCACGTAGCTCACGCCGTCGAACGACAGCGGCTTGTTGGTGGCCGGGGTCTGGGCATCCCAGGCACCGGTGTTGGTGCCGCTGAAGGTCCACTGGAAGGCGATGCCGTCCTTGTCGACGATCGGCTTGCCATTCATCTTCCATTTCAGGTCCGGCACGGCCCCCACGAACACCTTGATCACATTGTCGCGCGCGGCTTCGCGGCCCTTCTGCGGGGTGCCGACGGTGACGTCGAAGTACTCCGCGTCCTTGGCCAGGTAGCCGGCGGCCTTCTCGGCATCGTGGGCGTTCCACGCGGCCATGTAGGCGTCGACGATCTGCTTGGGTGACTCTGCTGCCTGTACAAGACCGGCAAAGGTGAACAGCGACAGCAGGTAAAACGCTCTGACGAGGTGACGCATGCTTGCCTCCGTTGCGGGCGTGCCCGCGGGTTGTCGGCCGGGCGGCCGATGAGTGCGGCGCCACGCATGGCGTGGCGCCGGGTTCTACTGATGGTAGTCAGGATCAGTGCTTGATCATCACGTGACGGATCGCGGTGTAGTCCTCCAGACCGTACATCGACATGTCCTTGCCGTAGCCCGACAGCTTCATGCCGCCGTGGGGCATCTCGGTGGTCAGCATGAAGTGCGTGTTGACCCAGGTGCAGCCGTACTGCAGGCGCGCGGACAGGCGATGGGCGCGACCGATGTCACTGGTCCACACCGAGGAGGCCAGGCCGTAGTCGGAGTCGTTGGCCCAGGCCAGTGCCTGTGCTTCGTCCTCGAACTCGGTGACCGAGACCACCGGGCCGAAGATTTCGCGGCGGACCACTTCGTCGTCCTGGCGGGCGCCGGCCAGTACGGTCGGCTCGAAGAAGAAGCCCGCACGGTCGGCACGCTTGCCGCCGGTGACCACTTCGATGTGCGGCACTTGCCTGGCGCGCTCGACGAAGCCGATCACGCGCTCCAGGTGCTGTTCGGTGATGACCGGGCCCAGCTCGGTGTTCGGGTCGTCCTGCTCGCCGTACTGGATGCTGGACACGGCTTCGCCGAGCTTCTGCACGAACTTGGCGTAGATGCCCTTCTGCGCGTAGATGCGGCAGGCGGCGGTGCAGTCTTGCCCTGCGTTGTAGAAGCCGAAGGTGCGGATGCCTTCCACCGCAGCGTCGATGTCGGCGTCGTCGAAGATGATCACCGGGGCCTTACCGCCCAGCTCCATGTGCATGCGCTTCACGGTGTCGGCGGTGCCGGCGATGATGCGGCTGCCGGTGGCGACCGAGCCGGTCAGGGACACCATGCGCACTTTCGGGTGGGTGGTCAGCGGCTCGCCGACGCTCGGGCCACGGCCGAAGACCAGGTTGACCACGCCGGCGGGGAAGATGCTGGCCATCAGTTCGGCCAGGCGCAGGGCGGTCAGCGGGGTCTGCTCGGACGGCTTGAGCACCACGGTATTGCCGGCGGCCAGGGCCGGGCCGAGTTTCCACGCGACCATCATCAGCGGGTAGTTCCATGGTGCGATGGAGGCGACCACGCCCACCGGGTCACGGCGGATCATCGAGGTGTGGCCCGGCAGGTATTCACCGGCGGCGGAGCCTTGCATCACGCGGCAGGCTCCGGCGAAGAAGCGGAACACGTCGGCCACGGCCGGCAGTTCGTCGTTCAGCGCGGCGGAGTAGGGCTTGCCGCAGTTGTTGGACTCCAGGCGGGCCAGTTCCTCGGCGTTGGCGTCGATGGCGTCGGCCAGTGCCAGCAGGAGCAGGGAGCGGTCCTTCGGCGCGGTCTGCGACCAGCTGTCGAAGGCGGCATCGGCGGCCAGCACGGCGGCGTCGACCTGGGCTGGGGTGGCCTCGGCGATCTCCACCAGGGTGGTGCCCAGGGACGGGTTCAGGACGGCGAGCTTCTCGCCTTCGCCAGCGACCAGTTGGCCGTTGATCAGCAGGTTGGTTTGCATGGTTGAGTCCTCTTGTTCAGGAGCGTGGTGCAAATTCGGTTGGGGTGTTTCTTTTTAGGGGCCTGCCGGTTTTGGGGCGGCGGGCCTGAGGGGTTCTGTTAGTTGGGAGCGGGGGCTTTCCCTCTCCCTAACCCTCTCCCTGAAGGGAGAGGGGACCGTTCGGTGCAGGATGAAACCAGGGTGTCAGCCGGCACGGATAACTCCCTCTCCCTTCAGGGAGAGGGCGGGGGAGAGGGCGCATGGCACCCATGTCATTTCCCGCTCCCCGCCACGCCTTCGCCACCCTTGGTCAGGTAGTAGGCGCCGAGGATCGGCAGCATGGTCACGATCATCACCAGCATCGCCACCACGTTGGTCACCGGCACGTCACGCGGGCGGCCCAGCTGGTTGAGCAGCCAGATCGGCAGGGTGCGCTCATGGCCGGCGGTGAAGGTGGTGACGATGATCTCGTCGAAGGACAGCGCGAACGCCAGCATGCCGCCCGCCAGCAGCGCCGAGCCGAGGTTGGGCAGGATCACGTAGCGGAACGTCTGCCAGCCGTCGGCGCCCAGGTCCATCGAGGCTTCGATGAGGCTGTGGGAGGTGCGGCGGAAGCGTGCGATGACGTTGTTGTAGACGATCACCACGCAGAAGGTGGCGTGGCCGATGACGATGGTCAGGAAGCCCGGCTCGATGCCGAGGGTCTTGAACGCCGACAGCAGCGCGATGCCGGTGATGATGCCGGGCAGGGCGATCGGCAGGATCAGCATCAGCGAGATGCCTTCCTTGCCGAAGAAGTCGCGGCGATACAGCGCGGCGGCCGCGAGCGTGCCCAGGAGCATGGCGATCAGCGTGGCGACGCTGGCGATCTTCACCGACAGCTCGATGGCTTCGAGCACGTCCTGGCGCGCGAAGGCGACGCTGAACCAGTGCAGGGTGAAGCCCTTGGGCGGGAAGCTGAAGGCCGCGTCCTCGGTGTTGAAGGCATACATGAAGATGATCAGGATCGGGAAGTGCAGGAACACCAGCCCGCCCCAGGCGGCCGCTTTGAGCCCCCAGGATGCTTTCTCAGAGTGCATCGAAGGCCCCCAGACGTTTGACGATGGACAGGTACACGGCGATCAGCACGATCGGCACCAGGGTGAAGGCGGCGGCCATCGGCATGTTGCCGATCGCGCCCTGCTGGGCGTAGACCATGCTGCCGATGAAGTAGCCCGGCGGGCCCACCAGTTGCGGCACGATGAAGTCGCCCAGGGTCAGGCTGAAGGTGAAGATCGAGCCGGCGGCGATACCGGGGATCGACAGCGGCAGGATGACCTGGAAGAAGGTCTGCCGCGGGTGCGCGCCGAGATCCGCCGAGGCTTGCAGCAGGGACGGCGGCAGGCGCTCCAGGGAGGCCTGGATCGGCAGGATCATGAACGGCAGCCAGATGTACACGAACACCAGGAAGCGGCCGAAGCTGGAGGTGGACAGGGTGTTGCCACCGATCCCCGGAATGCCCAGCAGCAGGTTTAGTACAGGCTCCAGGCCCAGGTGCTGGACGAACCACATCGCCACGCCGCCCTTGGCCAGCAGCAGGGTCCAGGCGTAGGCCTTGACGATGTAGCTGGCCCACATCGGCATCATCACGGCGATGTAGAAGAACGCCTTGGTCTTGCCGGTGGTGTAGCGCGCCATGTAGTAGGCGATGGGGAAGGCCACCGCGCCGCTGGCGATGGACACCGCGACCGCCATCAGCACCGTGCGCTGGATGATGTCGAAGTTGGAACCGCTGAACAGCGAGCCGAAGTTGGCCCAGGTCAGGTCCGGCGTCACCGTCATGGTGAAGTCGTCGAAGGTGTAGAAACCCTGCCACAGCAGCGTCAGCAGCGAGCCCAGGTAGATCGCGCCGAACCACAGCAGCGGCGGGATCAGCAGCAGCGAGAGGTACAGCGTCGGCTTGCGGTAGAGCAGGTTGGACAGGCGGCGCAGCGGACCATTGCTGGCCGCCGGCAGCGCTGCATTCATCGTCAGTTCCATCTCACGCGCCCTCGTTCAGCACCACCATCGCCTCGCGCGCCCAGCGAGCGGTCACGCGCTGGCCCGGCTGGTGGGCGAGGTCGATGTCGGCCCACTGGCTGTTGGCCTGGCTGAGGCAGAGGTTCTGGCCGTTGTCGAGACGGATCTCGTAGCGGGTCGCCGCGCCCTGGTACTGGATGTCGTGCAGCAGGCCGCTGATCTCGATGTCCGAAGCGCTGCGTTCGCCGTTGGCGAAGCGGATGTGCTCGGGGCGGATGGAGAAGGGCTGGGCGTTGCCGGTGAGGTTCTGGGCGATGTCGCCGCGCAGTACGTTGGAGGTGCCAACGAACTCGGCCACAAACGGGGTGGCCGGCTTCATGTAGAGATTGCGCGGGGTGTCGACCTGCTCGATGCGGCCCTTGTTGAACACCGCGACGCGGTCGGACATGGACAGCGCTTCGCTCTGGTCGTGGGTGACGAAGATGAAGGTGATGCCCAGCTGGCGCTGCAGCTTCTTCAGCTCGCTCTGCATCTGCTCGCGCAGCTTGAGGTCCAGCGCGCCGAGGGGTTCGTCCAGCAGCAGCACGCGAGGGCGGTTCACCAGGGCGCGGGCCAGGGCGACGCGCTGGCGCTGGCCACCGGAGAGCTGCACTGGCTTGCGTACGCCGTAGCCGCCCAGGGCAACCATGGCCAGGGCTTCTTCAGCGCGCTTGAGGCGCTCGGCCTTGCCGATGCCTTTCACTTTCAGGCCGTAGGCGACGTTCTCCAGCACGCTCATGTGCGGGAACAGTGCGTAGTCCTGGAACACGGTGTTGACGTCGCGCTGGTAGGGCGGCAGGCCGGCGGCCTCCTCGCCATGGATGCGGATGGAGCCTGCGGTGGGTTGCTCGAAGCCGGCGATCAGGCGCAGGCAGGTGGTCTTGCCCGAACCCGACGGGCCGAGCATGGAGAAGAACTCGCCGTCCTTGATGTCGATGGACACCCGGTCAACGGCTTTCACCTCGCCGAACTGGCGGGAGACCTGGGTGAATTGAACAGCGGGAGTGGTCATGGTGCACGCTCCAAGGGGCAGGAATCCGGCGCGGCCGGGCCCTGCCCGTGAATCTGAGATACGGGTGAATCGGTACGGATGTGGTTCGTGGGTGGGCGTTGCGCGGGACTGGCTCCCCTCTCCCTTCAGGGAGAGGGGCAGGGGGAGAGGGCTGGCCTCAGGCACGGGGCCTGGATTCCCTCTCCCCAACCCTCTCCCTGAAGGGAGAGGGAGCTGTCAGGCGCTTGGGAAAAATCCCTGCCTCAACGGCCGCCCATGATCCCGATGTAGTCCTGGGTCCAGCGGCTGTAGGGAACGAACTTGCCGCCCTCGGCCACCGGGGTCTTCCAGAACGCGATCTTGTCGAACTGGTTGTAGCCGTTGGTGGCACAGCCTTCGCCGCCCAGCAGGGTGCTGGCCTTGCAGCCTTCCGGCACCGCCGGCACGGAGCCGAACCAGGCCGCCACGTCGCCCTGCACCTTGGGTTCCAGCGACCAGTTCAGCCACTTGTAGGCGCAGCTCGGGTGCTGGGCTTCGGCATGCAGCATGGTGGTGTCGGCCCAGCCGGTGACGCCTTCCTTCGGGAACACGGTGCCGATCGGTTGACCTTCGGCCTTCAGGGCGTTGGCCTGGTACGGCCAGGCGCCGGAAGCGGCGACGCCTTCGTTCTTGAAGTCGCTCATCTGCACGGTGGTGTCGTGCCAGTAGCGGTGGATCAGGTCATGCTGCTTGCGCAGCAGTTCGACCACGGCCGCGTATTGCTTCTCGTCGAGCTGGTACGGATCGGTGATGCCCAGCTCCGGCTGAGTCGCCTTCAGGTACAGCGCGGCGTCGGCGACGTAGATCGGGCCGTCGTAGGCCTGCACGCGGCCCTTGTTCGACTTGCCGTCGGGCAGGTTCTGGGCTTCGAAGACGACCTTCCAGCTGTCCGGCGCGGTGGGGAAGACCTTGGTGTTGTACATCAGCAGGTTTGGGCCCCACTGGTACGGCGCGCCGTAGGTTTTGCCGTTCACCACGTACCAGGCGGCGTCCTTCAGGCGCGGGTCGATGTTCTTCCAGTTAGGAATCAGCGAGGGATCGATCGGCTGCACACGCTTGCCGTAGATCAGGCGCAGGGAGGCGTCGCCGGAGGCGGTGACCAGGTCGTAGCCGCCCTTGGCCATCAGGCTGACCATCTCGTCGGAAGTGGCGGCGGTCTTCACGTTGACCTGGCAGCCGGTGTCCTTCTCGAACTGGGTCACCCAGTCGTAGTTCTTGTCGGACTGGCCGCGCTCGATGTAGCCGGGCCAGGCGATGATGTCCAGGCGGCCTTCGCCTTTGCCGACTTCCTTCAGGGCCTCGGCGGCCTGGACGCCGGCGCTGGCCAGCAGGGCGGTGGTGATGGCACTGAGCAGTGCGGTCTTGCGCATCGGGTGTCTCCCTCTCGTTGTTGTCTCTATTGGTGGGGCAGTTCAATCGAGCAACAGCCCTCGCGCGGCGTACCGCCGGGGCGTTTCTTATGTGCCGGCGGGTGTCCCGCCGGATGGTTCAATCCAGTTGCTGGCCGTGGCGCGCCATGATGTGGCGCACCACGCTGTAGTCCTGCAGCGAGTCACTGGACAGGTCCTTGCCGTAGCCCGAGCGCTTGAGCCCGCCGTGGGGCATTTCGCTGGCGAGCATGAAATGGGTGTTGATCCAGGTGCAGCCGTACTGCAGGCGGTTGGCGATCTGGAAGGCCTTGTCCAGGTTCTGCGTCCACACCGAGGAGGCCAGGCCGTATTCGGAGTCGTTCGCCCAGTCCACCGCCTGCTCCAGTTGGTCGAAGCGGGTCACGGTGACGACCGGGCCGAATACTTCGCGCTGGACGATTTCGTCCTGCTGCTTGCAGCCGGCCAGCAGGGTCGGCTGGTAGTAGAAGCCGGGGCCCGAATGCACGGCGGCACCGGTGACGCGCTCGATGTGCGGCTGGCCGAGGGCGCGTTCGACGAAGCTGGCCACGCGGTCGCGCTGGCGGGCGCTGATCAGCGGGCTGATCTCGTTGTCGGCGTCGCGCTTGCGGGCGAAGCGGATGCTTGCCACGGCGTCGCCCAGCTCGGCGACGAGGCGGTCATGGATGCCGGCCTGGGCATAGATGCGGCAGGCGGCGGTGCAGTCCTGCCCGGCGTTGTAGTAACCATGGGTACGCACGCCCTGGACCACGGCTTCGAGGTCGGCGTCGTTGCAGACGATCACCGGTGCCTTGCCGCCCAGTTCCAGGTGGGTGCGTTTGAGTGTGCGCGAGGCGGCCTGGAGAATCTTCTGCCCGGTGACGATGTCGCCGGTGAGCGACACCATGCGCACCTTCGGGTGGCTGACCAGATGGCTGCCGACGCCTTCGCCGCCGCCGCAGACGATGTTGATCACACCGGCGGGGAGGATTTCCGCCAGGGCCGGGGCCAGCGCCAGGATACTCAGCGGAGTGTGCTCGGACGGCTTGAACACCAGCGTGTTGCCGGCGGCCAGCGCGGGGGCGATTTTCCACGCGGCCATCATCAGCGGGTAGTTCCACGGCGCGATGGAGGCGACCACGCCCACCGGGTCGCGACGCACCATGCTGGTATGGCCGGGTACGTATTCGCCGGCCAACTGGCCCTGCTGGCAGCGCACGGCGCCGGCGAAGAAGCGGAACACGTCGGCGGTGGCCGGGATGTCGTCCTGGCGCGCGAGGTGCAGCGGCTTGCCGCAGTTCAGCGATTCCAGCTGGGCGAGATCATTGGCGCGCTTGTCGATGGCATCGGCGATGGCGAGCAGGGCGGTGGCGCGCTGCGCGGGCGTGGTACGGGCCCAGGCGGGGAAGGCGCGATGCGCAGCAGCGATGGCCTGCTCGACCTGATCGATGGAGCCGTCGGCGATGCTGGCGATGGTTTCGCCCGTGGTTGGGTTGATGATCGGCTCGGCCATGCCTTCGCCGGCGACCAGTTGGCCGTCGATCAGCAAGGCGGTATGCAGGGTTGCGCCGGTCATCTTGGAAACTCGTCTTTTATCTGTCTTGTTTTCGGGGGCCATGTGCGTGCTCCGGCGGGGCGGTGCCCGGAACTGGCCCTTTGCATGGAGGCAGAGACTAGAGTCCGGGCGTGGGGTCTACAAATTCTAATTACTGAAAGTGGCATTCGATTAAATCGAATGGCTGGCTCTGCTGCGCCGAACCCGTAGGGCGCATAACGCCACAAGCGTTATCCGCCGTCAGCGCAGATCCGAACCTTCTTGGCGGATAACCGCAAGCGGTTATGCGCCCTACATCTAAATGGACAGCTTCTTCGCGTTGGGCTGCTCGCGGGCGACGGTGAGGAACGGGTCCACCAGCGGTGGCCGCGCTGTGCCGCGCCGCCAGGCCAGGCCCACGTCCAGTGGTTCGGACAGGTCCACCAGCGGCCGCGCCTCGATGATGTCGCCCTCCAGCGACCAGGGGCGGTAGGTCATGTCCGGCTGGATCGACAGGCCCAGGCCTGCCGCCACCAGGCTTCGTACCGCTTCCACCGAGGCGGTGCGCAGCGTTACCTGCGGCACGAGCCCGGCACGCGACCAGATGCGCTGGGTGTGCAGGCCCATCTCGTCGGCGTTCAGCTGGATCAATGGCTCGCCGGCCACATCGGCCAGGGCGATGCTGTCGCGCTCCAGCAGCGGGTGCTGCGCCGGCAGCCACAGGCGGTGCGGCGAGTGGGTCAGCACCTCGGTTTGCAGGGCGTGGCGGTCTTCCAGGTTGGAGAGGATCAGCACGCCGACGTCGATCTCGCCGCTTACCAGCAGGTGCTCGATGTACGGGCGCTCGTCCTCCACCACGCGGGTCTGCACGTTGGGGTAGGCGCGCTGGAAGCGGTTGATCAGGTCCGCCAGGTAATAGCCCGCCACCAGGCTGGTCACCCCGATGGTCAGGCTGCCGGCCACCTGATCGGTGCTCTGCTGCAGGCTGCGCTTGGCGTTCTCCACCGTGGCCAGGATCAGGTGCGCCTGGCGCAGGAACTGGTGGCCCTGGTGGGTCAGGGTCATGCCCTTGGCGTGGCGATCGAACAGGCGTACGCCGATCTCTTCTTCCAGTTGCTGGATGGCCAGGGTCAGAGTCGACTGGGAAATGAACACCGCCTGGGCGGCGGCGGAGATCGAGCCAGTCTCGGCGACGGCGATGAAATGGCGGATCTGGCGGAGCGTCATCATGGGCGGTGGGCCGCTTGCGAGTCGGTGATGGCAGAGTGCGGGCCTCTAGGACGGCACTCCAGCGCTTTTCATTGTTGATTATCGAAAATCTATAGGAGCATTCTTTTTTATCGAAGGAAAGCCGCTTATCGCACTGCGGGTCCGCAGGGAAAAGGCCCGCAATATCCGGAAGCACACTGTCACTCCGTCTGAATCGCCCGTCGGGCTAGAGTCGGAATCCACATTTTCCGATTCCAAGAGACAGTGGAGATCGCCATGAACACACGCGGCCTGCTCGACCAGTTGCTCAAATCCGGCCAGGACCTCCTGCAGAACAAGGGCGTTGCCCGGCAGGACAGTGGCCAGCCCTCTTCATCCGGCAAGGGCGGCCTGGACCTCGGCAGTCTGCTCTCCGGCGCCGGTGGTGGCGCTCTGGCGGCGGGCGCGTTGGGCCTGCTGATGGGCAGCAAGAAGGCGCGCAAGATCGGCGGCAAGGTCGTCACCTACGGCGGTCTCGCGGCGCTCGGCGTGCTCGCCTATAAGGCCTACGGTGACTGGCAGCAGAAGCAGGCCAGCGCCCCGCGCGGCGAACCGCAGACCGTCGATCGCCTGCCGCCGGCCCAGGCCGAACAGCACAGCCACGCGATCCTGCGGGCCATCGTTGCCGCCGCCAAGGCCGACGGACATATCGATGATCGCGAACGCCAGCTGATCGATGGCGAAATCGCCAAGCTCACCGGCGACGTTGAGCTGCAGGGCTGGCTCGACCGCGAACTGGCCAAGCCGCTCGACCCGGCCGAGGTCGCTCGCGCCGCTACCAGCGAGGAAATGGCCGCCGAGATGTATCTCGCGAGCCTGCTGATGGTCGACGAGACCAATTTCATGGAGCGTGCCTACCTCGACGAACTGGCCCGCCAACTGAGCCTCGACGCCGGCCTCAAGGTCGAGCTGGAAGCCCAGGCGAGCAAAGCCCTGCAAGCCGTGCCGGCATGAAAGGCGTGATCCCCCTCGCAATCGCCCGCAATGGCTCGCGCCGGGACGCCTGGCTCCGGTATTGAGCGCGTCGGCCCGATAGGCTCCGTCGCCGGGCGTCCCGACCACAGCGGGCCGGCCGGCGGAGAGCGCTGGCGCATCGGTGTGGCAGGACTATCGTTGCCCAACGCACACCGCGCGAAGGCGAGGGACTTGTCATGAACACAACCGATCTACTGGAACAACTGCTGCGGGCCGGACAGGGCTCGGCGGCGCAACAGCAACAGGGCGGCGCGGACCCGCTGGGTGGTCTGGGCGGTCTGCTCGGCGGGCTGCTGGGTGGCGGCGCCAGCGGTGGCCTGGGTTCGATCCTCGGCAGCGGTAGCAGCGGTGGCGCGGGTGGTCTTGGCGGCCTGGGTAGCGTACTGGGCAGCATGCTCGGCGGCGGCAGCGGTGGCGGTGGTATGCCGCAAGGCCGCTCCAGCGCTGGTGGCGTCAACTACGCCATGCTCGCCTCGCTGGGCATGATGGCCTTCCAGGCCTACCAGAACTGGCAACGCCAGCAGAGCGCCAACGCCGCGCAGCAGTCGTCGCTGACCACCGTCGACCAGCTCGAAGGTCCGGAGGCCGAAGCCCACAGCCACGCCATCCTGCAGGCCATGCTGGCGGCGGCCAAGGCGGACGGCCGCATCGACGAACGCGAACAGGCCGCCATCCAGGCCGAGTTGCAGCGCCATGCCGGCGAGCCGCAACTGCAGGCGTGGATCGACGCCGAGATGCGCAAGCCGCTGGATGCCGCCGAAGTCGCCCAGGCCGCCCAGGGTGATCCCGCCGTGGCCGCGGAGATGTACCTGGTCAGCGTGATGTTGGTGGACGACCAGCAGGACGCCGAACGTACCTACCTCGACGAACTCGCCTACAACCTCAACCTCGATCCCGAGCTGCAGGCGCATCTGGAGCAGCAGGCGAAGGCTGGTGGCGAAGTAGCTTGATACAACTCAGGGCAAAGCTGTAGGAGCATTCGTACAGTTTGAGGGTCAGAGCGCTTCGACGAACGCACCCGTGCGGTGCGTTCGTTCTTCAATTCTGCAAGGAGGCTTCATGCCGTTCATTCGATTCACCCTCCCCACTGCGCTGCTGCTCAGCGCCACCGCCACCCTGGCTCATGCGGCCAAGCTCGACGACGTCGCGCCCTATCCCAAGGCCGAGGACGGTTTCGTCCGCCAGGTCATCCACCTGCCCAAGCAGACCCACGAAGAAGACTTCAAGGTCGAGATCCTGGCCGGCAAGACGCTGACTGTCGACTGCAACCGCCAGCGCCTGGGCGGCACCCTGGAAGAGAAGACCCTGGAAGGCTGGGGCTACTCCTACTACCGCCTGGACAAGGTCAGCGGCCCCGCCAGCACGATGATGGCCTGCCCGGACGGCAAGACCCGCAAGGACTTCGTGCCGGTGGTCGGCGACGGCTTCGTGCTGCGCTACAACAGCAAGCTGCCGATCGTGGTCTATGCGCCGAAGGATGTGGAAGTGCGCTATCGCATCTGGTCGGCGTCCGAGAAGGTCCAGCACGCCCGCGCCGAGTAACCCGTCTCCTGTAGGAGCGAGCTTGCTCGCGAACAAACGCCTCGTCGGCCCCAAAGCCTGACACGTTCGCGAGCAAGCACCCGGCGCCGCCCCGTCTCCTGAGAAGGCGCCGAACGAGCATTGCCGCTACGCTGAGCCGACCCCTCGAAGGACTGGCTGCTCGAATGGAGACCCCGATGAACGCCAAACAACGCACCGACCTGGTGAGCCTGCTGCAAGCACGCTTCGAAAAACACGCAAACCGCCACCCAGGCATCGACTGGGCCCAGGTGCAGACCCGCCTGGAGTCCAGCCCGGAGAAACTGCGTTCGCTGCAGGAAATGGAGAACACCGGCGGCGAACCGGACGTGGTCGGCCAGGACGAGTCCACCGGCGAATACCTCTTCTTCGACTGCTCCCCGGAGAGCCCCGCCGGCCGCCGCAGCCTCTGCTTCGATCGCGAGGCGCTGGACGCCAGGAAAGAGAACAAGCCCACCGGTAGCGCTGTGGAACAGGCCGAGGCCATGGGCATCTCGCTGCTCAGCGAAGCGCAGTATCGCGAACTGCAGAAGCTCGGCGAGTTCGACCTCAAGACCTCCAGCTGGGTGCAGACCCCGCCGGCCATTCGCAAGCTCGGTGGCTCGCTGTTCTGCGACCGCCGCTACGACACCGTGTTCGTCTACCACAACGGCGCGCAGTCCTATTACGCCGCGCGTGGGTTCCGTGGTGTGTTGCGGGTCTGACGTCGTTTGCTCTTTGTCAGGGCGGGCCCGCAAACCGCGACAGCAATCTCCGCACGGGATGCACCTACGAGATCAAGAGCACCTCGCCCAGCTGACGTTATCCGCCGATTGACCTTGGTTGCAGAGCGCTCCGGACTCGATCTTGAAGCTGTCGTTCAGCAGCGGTGTATCGGCGTACAACCGCGAACGGTTGTACGCCCTACGTTGGCGATGCGCTTTGGCCGCCGACCAGTACCTGTTGTTCGCGTTCGCACAGTTCGAGCAGAAAATCCCACACCAATCTCAGCCGCACCGACCGGTGCAGCTCCCGCCGCGTGCACATCCAGTATTCCCGTTCGATGAATTCCTCCGGCAGCACCGGCACCAGCAGCGGGTCGTGCAGGCCCATGTACTGGGGAAGGATGGCGATACCGATGCCGGCCTGGGCGGCCTGTTGCTGGGCGACAACGCTGGTGCTGCGGAACACCACCTGCGGGTGGCGGCAGAAGCTGTGGTGGAACAGCAGTTCCTGGCTGAACAGCAGGTCGTCGACGTAGCCGATCCAGGGATGCCGGCTCAGGTCCTCGCGGTCGCGCAGGGGTGGGGCGGAGGCGAGGTAGGCGGGGCTGGCGAACAGGCTCAGGCGGTAGCGGGTGAGACGGCGGCTGATGACCAGGTCGGCGCTGGGGCGCTCCAGGGTGATGGCGATGTCCGCCTCGCGGTTGGTGATGCTGACGAAGCGCGGCACCGAGACCAGTTCCACTTCCAGCCCCGGGTAGCGGCGCATCAGTTCGCCCATGCGCGGGGCCAGGAACATGGTGCCCAGGCCTTCGGTGACGCCGATGCGGATCTGCCCCAGCGGCGAGATGGCCTGGCTCATCTCCTCCTGGGCGAGCAGGGCGGTGTTCTCCATGGCCTCGGCGTGCTTGAGCAGCGCCTGCCCGGCGGGGGTGAGCTGGTAGCCGCCGGTGTGCTGGGCGAAGAGCTGGGTGCCGAGGTCGCGCTCGATGTTCTCGATATGCCGCGCCACGGTGGCGTGGGTGGTGCCCAAGCGCTTGGCGGTGGTCAGCAGGCGACCGCTGCGGTGCAGCTCCAGGAAGTAGCGCAGGTCATTCCAGTCGAACATGGGTGGCTCTCGTTGTTAGAAAACAAACAATAGCTGACTCAAAACGATTGTTCTTTTATCAGGAACGAACGACTAGGCTCGGTCCTCATACAAAAAGAACAAGCACGACGAGGGACTTTCCATGCCTCAGGCACTGGATGCGTATGACTACCTGATCGTCGGTGCGGGCCCCTCCGGTTGCCTGCTGGCCAATCGTCTGTCCGCCGACCCTGCCAACCGCGTGCTGCTGCTCGAAGCCGGCGGCCCGGACAACTATCCCTGGATTCATATACCCGTCGGTTACCTCTACTGCATCGGCAACCCTCGCACCGACTGGTGTTTCGACACCGAGCAGGTGCCGGGCCTGAACGGCCGCGCCATCAAGTACCCCCGTGGGCGCACGCTCGGCGGCTGCTCCTCGATCAACGGCATGATCTACATGCGCGGCCAGGCGCTGGATTACGACGGCTGGGCCGCCGAGGGCAATCCCGGCTGGGGCTGGAACGACCTGCTGCCGCTGTTCATGAAGATGGAGGACCACTTCGCAGGTACCAGCGAACTGCATGGCTCTGGCGGCGAATGGCGGGTGGAGAAGCAGCGGCTGTCCTGGGCGATCCTCGATGCCTTCCGCGAGGCGGCGGCGCAGTCGGGTATTCCGTCGGTGGAGGACTTCAACGGCGGCGACAACGAAGGCTGCGGCTACTTCCAGGTGAACCAGCGCAGCGGCGTACGCTGGAATGCGTCGAAAGCGTTCCTGCGACCTATCGCCAACCGTCCGAATCTCACCGTGCTGACCCACGTCGAGGCCCTCCGCGTGCTGCTGGAGAACGGCCGCGCCACCGGGCTGGAGGTGAACTGGCAGGGGGCGCGCCGCGAGCTGCGGGCCAGGCGCGAAGTGATCCTCTGCGCTGGTGCGATCAACTCGCCGGTACTGCTGCAACGCTCCGGCATCGGCCCGCGCGATCTGCTGGAGAAGCACGGCATCGGCGTGCGCCATGAGCTGTCCGGCGTCGGCGGCAACTTGCAGGACCACCTGCAACTGCGCCTGATCTACCGCATGAGCGGCGCGCCTTCGCTGAACCAGATCGCCTCGACGCTGTGGGGCAAGATGGGCATGGGCCTGGAGTACCTGTTCAAGCGCAGCGGCCCGCTGTCCATGGCACCCAGCCAGCTCGGCGCCTTCGCCAAGTCCGACCCGGGCCAGCGCTCGGCCAACCTCGAATACCACGTGCAGCCGCTCTC
This sequence comes from Pseudomonas sp. PSE14, assembly GCF_029203285.1. Taxonomy (NCBI): domain Bacteria; kingdom Pseudomonadati; phylum Pseudomonadota; class Gammaproteobacteria; order Pseudomonadales; family Pseudomonadaceae; genus Pseudomonas; species Pseudomonas sp. PSE14. The sequence continues at coordinate 4,510,190 of NZ_CP115669.1, read as the reverse complement.
CCTGGAACGCTTCGGCGAGCCGCTGCACAGCTTCCCAGCGTTCACCGCGTCGGTCTGCGACCTGCGGCCGCTGAGCCGGGGCTCGGTGACGCTGCGCTCGCTCGACCCGCGCGACAAGCCGATCATCCAGCCCAATTACCTGAGCCACCCGGAAGACCTGCGGGTGGCCGCCGACGCCATCCGCCTGACCCGGCGCATCGCCGCGGCGCCCGCGCTGGCGCGCTTCAACCCGGTGGAGTTCAAGCCCGGCCCGGATTACCAGAGCGAGGAAGACCTGCATCGCGCCGCCGCCGAGATCGGCACCACCATCTTCCACCCCGCCGGCACCTGCCGCATGGGACAGGGTGCGGGGGCGGTGGTGGACAGCCAGCTGCGGGTGCACGGCATTCCCGGCCTGCGCATCGCCGACGCCTCGGTCATGCCCAGCCTGACCTCCGGCAACAGCTGTTCGCCGGTGCTGGTGATCGCCGAGAAGGCGGCGCAGATGATTTTGAGCGAACCCGCGCGCAACCCGGAGGTCATCCCCTCTAGTGCGCAAGCGCAGCAACAAGCTCCCGTGGCGTGACGGCGATCCCGTCGCCCACTGCTGTGACGTGAAACTCCGCTCCCTGCCGCTGAGGTGTCAGGCGGTTCGCGAGCAAGCGCTCCTACAAGGAGCAACACCGAAACGCTATCGCGCGGTGTGAAAACCGCGGCAGTCGTGGCCGAAACAACAATAAGAGCCCCTGAAGGGGCAGGAGAGCCCGCAATGACCGATGTAGCGCAATCCAGTTCCTACGAGCGGCATGTGTCGTCCCGCCGCGAAGAGCGCAAGGTGATCTTCGCCTCGTCGCTCGGCACGGTGTTCGAGTGGTACGACTTCTTCCTCTACGGCGCGCTGGCGGCGGTCATCAGCAAGCAGTTCTTCGCCGGGGTGAACGACACCACCGCCTTCATCTTCGCCCTGCTGGCCTTCGCCGCCGGCTTCCTGGTCCGGCCCTTCGGGGCGCTGGTGTTCGGTCGCCTGGGCGACATGATCGGGCGCAAGTACACCTTCCTCGCCACCATCCTGCTGATGGGCCTGTCGACCTTCGCCGTCGGCCTTCTGCCGTCCTACGCCACCATCGGCGTGGCCGCGCCGATCATCCTCATCGCGCTGCGCATGCTCCAGGGCCTGGCGCTGGGCGGCGAATACGGCGGCGCGGCGATCTACGTGGCCGAGCACGCCCCGGCCAACAAGCGCGGCAGCTACACCAGCTGGATCCAGTCCACCGCCACCGGCGGCCTGCTGTTGTCGCTGCTGGTGATCCTCACCTGCCGCCAACTGACCGGCGATGAGTTCGAAACCTGGGGCTGGCGCCTGCCGTTCCTGCTGTCGATCGTGCTGCTGGGCATTTCCACCTGGATTCGCCTGTCGATGCAGGAGTCTCCGGCGTTCCTGAAGATGAAGGCCGAGGGCAAGACCAGCAAATCGCCGCTCAAGGAGTCCTTCACCAACTGGAAGAATCTGCGCATCGTCCTTACCGCGCTGTTCAGCATCAACGCCGGGCAGGCGGTGACCTTCTACACCGCGCAGTTCTATGTGCTGTTCTTCCTAACCCAGGTGCTGAAGGTGGACGGCGCCCTGGCCAACGAACTGCTGATCGTCGCCCTGGTGATCGGCGCGCCGTTCTTCGTGGTGGCCGGCTGGCTGTCCGACAAGATCGGCCGCAAGCCGGTGCTGCTGGCGGGCCTGGCGCTGGCGGCGGTGGGCTACTTCCCGCTGTTCCAGGCGCTGACCCATTACGCCAACCCGCAGATCGACCAGGCCTCGCGCACGGCGCCGATCACCGTGATGGCAGACCCGTCGACCTGTACCTTCCAGTTCGACCCGGTGGGCAAGGCCAAATTCGACAGCCCCTGCGACCAGGTGAAGACGCTGCTGGTGAAGAGCGGTGTGCCCTACAGCAGCGAGGCCGCGCCGGCCGGTAGCGGCGTGGTGGTGACGGTGGGCGAGAAACGCATCGAAGGCTTCGACGCCGCCGCCCTGAGTGCTGCGGTGAAGGAGGCTGGCTACCCGGCCAAGGCGGATTCGTCGATGGTCAACAAGGGCATGGTGATCACCATCCTGGTGGCGCTGGTGCTGATCTCCTGCCTCTGCTACGGCCCGCTGGCGGCGCTGATGGTGGAGCTGTTCCCGACCCGCATCCGCTACACCTCGCTGTCGCTGCCTTACCACATCGGCAATGGCTGGTTCGGCGGCCTGCTGCCGACCCTGTCGTTCGCGCTGGTGGTGTACACCGGGGATATCTTCTACGGCCTGTGGTACCCGGTGCTGATTGCTGCCGTGAGCCTGGTCTGCGCACTGCTGTTCCTGCGCGAGACGCGCCACAACGACATCCATGCCGATTGATCGGTGAGCTTTTCACGAAGGGCGCCTGCGGGCGCCCTTCGTGTTCATTCGGCGCGATCCGGGCTCGCCTGGGCGGCGCCGCTGGAATACCCTTGCCGCATTGCCCGGTGCGCGTTGCGCCGGGGACCTTTGCGGAGATCCAGCGAACATGAGCCAGGCATTACTCACCGTTACCGTCAGCGCCGAGCACTGGGGGCGTGAAACCGAGGCGGTGGACAACGCGCGTGTGCCGGCCAGCCTGAGCGCGCCGGAGCCGGGCATCATCAAGCTGAGCTTCGACGGCCAGCTGGATGCGCCGGAGGAGCCCACCCATGTCTGCGTGACGCTGGACAACGGGTTGTCCTACTACGGCGAAATCCGCGATGGCGCGGCGAACGAACAGGGCGGTTGGCTGACGTTCGAGGGAGAGTTGATCGATCTGGAAGGGTTCTGAGTCCTCAACGGGGGCCTTGGGGGGCATACCGGTCAGGCCCGGCACGGCTCCCGTAGGAGCGGACTCTGTCCGCGATGCTCTTCTGAGTTGGGTGTTTCTGCGCCGCTTCGGCGTGGGCTGAGAGATTTTGTTTCGCCCCCTCGGGCGACCCACTTTGGCAAACGACCCAAAGTGGGCAAAAGTCTCTGCCCCATCATCCGGGTCCCGCTTCGCGGGACTGATTCGCTTCGCTCACCCTTCGGGCCAGCCTTCGGCTGTTACTTCGCTGCGCTTCGTTTCCCTCGCTCCATCGAAGTTTCAGGGGCCCGCGTCGACGGGCCATCCATGGCCCAACGACGCTCTCGCGGCATCCATGCCGCTCAACCCCTGAAACTCCGATTCCACTCGGCCTCCTGAAGGGGCGCTCCGGAGTGCGCGGATACTTCGCTGGAAATCCTCAATAGCCAGAGCCAGAGCCAGAGCCAGAGCCAGAGCCAGAGCCAGAGCCAGAGCCAGAGCCAGAGCCAGAGCCAGAGCCAGAGCCAGAGCCAGAGCCAGAGCCAGAGCCAGAGCGGGAGTGCTATTCGTAGGAGCGGACCTTGTCCGCGAAATCCATCGCGGATGACTCGGTATCCCCTGGCGAACACCGGCGTCGTGCGCTCGCGCAATTGCGGGCTCTGTCCTCGACGCATCGACAAAACGCGCCCAATAAAAAAACCGGCCACATGGGCCGGTTTTTCACTATCTGTGGATAACCCTCACTGCCGCGGGATCATGCCCTCGATACGCTTGGCGAAGGCATTGGCCAGATCGCCATCGGCCAACAGCAGCAGGTAGTCGTGATCCGACTTGGCCGCCGGGGCGATGCGGTATTTCAGGGTGCCGGACGCTACCTGCCCAACCACCGGCACCGACAGCGTGCCGACGCATTCCAGCACGCCGCTGTCCGGGTCCTTCTCGATGATCGCCACGTCCTTCAGCTCGGCCTTGGTCAGGGCGTCGGCCTGACTGGACAGCGAACCACTGAGGAAGATCTTCACCAACTGGTTCTTCACATCGTCCGAACCGCAGACCTTGGCCTGGTTACTGCCACCGCAGGCGCTCAACAGCGCAGCGGCAGCCAGTACGGCCGACAATTTCAATACCTTCATCTATCCACCCCGTGGCGTTCCATGATGGCCATTGGATACGTCAGCGTAGGAAAAATTCCCTGGTTAGACGACAAATCGCGCCACCCCGTCGTTCAGCCCAGCGTCAGCCACGCCAGCACGGCGTAGCGGCCCACCTTGGCCAGGGTCACCAGCAGCAGGAAACGCCAGAGCGGTTCGCGCATCACCCCGGCGATCAGGGTCAGCGGATCACCGATCAGCGGCGCCCAGCTCAGCAGCAACGACCAGCAACCAAAGCGCTGGTAGCGCACCTGGGCCTTTTCCAGCGCCTGCCGGCTGACCGGGAACCAGCGCTTGTCGTGCCAGCGCTCGATGCCGCGCCCCAGCAACCAGTTGACCAGCGAGCCGAGTACGTTGCCGAGGCTTGCGGCCAGCAGCAGCGACCAGAGCGGGTACTGCCCGCCAAGCAGCAGGCCCACCAGCACGGCTTCCGATTGCAGGGGCAGCAGGGTGGCGGCGCCGAAGGCCGAGAGGAACAGGCCGGCATGGGCGGCCAGGGCGAGGGACAGCATGGGGGAAGTGGGGCGACCTTGCAGGGCGGAAAAATGTGCTGAAAATTTGGAATAAGGAGGTGAGCTTTATGCGTCTCCAGATACTATATGTCTTATCTTGCTGAGGAATTAGTAGGAATTTGCATTTGCGGGCCTAAGCTCTTTCGAGTGCACTTCCATCGGCATGTCTCGACCATTTCTGGGGAACGCTGTGAAGAACTGGACTCTACGCCAACGCATCCTGGCCAGCTTTGCTGTCGTCATCGCGATCATGCTGCTGATGGTGGTGATCTCCTATATCCGCCTGCTGGACGTCGAAGACAGTACGAAGCGGGTCAGCGAGGACGCCATGCCGGGCACCTACGCCCTTACCACCGTGCGTTCGGCCTGGACCGACAGCATCCTGATGGTGCACATGCTGGTCGGCCTGAACGATGACAAGCCGCTCGACGCAACGGACCGCCAGGCGTTCTCCTCCAACCATGATGTGCTGTTCGAGCGCATCGCCAGGTACGAAGTGACCATCCATGAGGATGACGACCGCCAGATGCTGGGACGCTTCAAGCAGGAGGCACAGAGCTATGAAACGCTTCTGACCGAGGTGCTGAATACGTACGGCGATGACCGCGCCGCGGCACGCAAGATGATTCTGGAGAAGCTGGACCCGGCCTGGGATGCGGGACGCAAGACGCTCAACGAACTGATCGACCTGAACAAGCGGATCGCCGATGCGGCGGCTGATAAAATCGTCGTCGAAGTGCAGCGGGCCAAGCTCATCATGCTGGTGTCGTTGCTGCTGGCCATCGTCGTGGCTGGTATCTGCGGCCTCCTGCTGATGCGCGCCATCACCGAACCGGTGCGTCAGGTCGTACGCGGGCTGGGTTCGATGGGGGGCGGTGACCTGACCACTCGCCTGGCGCTGGAGCGCAACGACGAGTTCGGCGTGATCGAAACCGGCTTCAACGGCATGGCCGAGGAACTCAAGTCGCTGGTGGCGCAGGCCCAGCGCTCGGCCATCCAGGTCACCACCTCGGTGACCGAGATCGCCGCCACCTCCAAGCAGCAACAGGCCACCGCTACCGAGACGGCCGCCACCACCACCGAGATCGGCGCCACCTCGCGGGAAATCGCCGCCACCTCGCGCGACCTGGTGCGCACCATGACCGAGGTGTCCTCGGCTGCCGAACAGACTTCCACCCTGGCCGGCTCCGGCCAGTTGGGCCTGGCGCGCATGGAAGAGACCATGCACCACGTGATGGGCGCCGCCGAGCTGGTCAACGCCAAGCTTGCGATCCTCAACGAGCGCGCCGGCAACATCAACCAGGTGGTCACCACCATCGTCAAGGTGGCCGACCAGACCAACCTGCTCTCGCTCAACGCCGCCATCGAGGCGGAGAAGGCCGGCGAGTACGGCCGTGGTTTCGCCGTGGTGGCCACCGAAGTGCGCCGCCTGGCCGACCAGACCGCCGTAGCCACCTACGACATCGAGCAGATGGTGCGTGAAATCCAGTCCGCCGTGTCCGCCGGCGTGATGGGCATGGACAAGTTCTCCGAGGAAGTGCGCCGCGGCATCGCCGAAGTCGGCCAGGTCGGCGAGCAACTGTCGCAGATCATCCAGCAGGTGCAGGCGCTGGCGCCGCGCGTGCAGATGGTCAACGAAGGCATGCAGGCCCAGGCCACTGGTGCCGAGCAGATCAACCAGGCGCTGGTGCAATTGGGCGAGGCCACCGGACAGACCGTGGAATCGCTGCGTCAGGCCAGCTTCGCCATTGATGAGTTGAACCTGGTAGCCAACGGACTGCGCAATGGCGTCTCCCGCTTCAAAGTCTGACGCGTCGGTGGCGGGCAGGCTCTACCTGCAGTTCCGCCTCGGCGCGGACCGTTATGCGCTGGACGTGCACGACGTCCTCGAAGTGCTGCCCTTGCCGGCACTCAAGCGCCTGCCCGAGGCGCCGGCCTGGGTCGCCGGGCTGTACGCCCATCGCGGCGAACTCCTGCCGGTGCTCGACCTCAGCCAGCTCGCCTTCGGCCACAGCGCGCCCCGGCGCACCAGCACGCGTCTGGTGCTGGTGCGCTATCGCGTGGAGGCGCAGGCCATCGTGCAGCACCTGGGGCTGATCCTGGAGCAGGCTACTCACACCCTGCGTCGCGATCCGGCGGCGTTTCGCGACTATCAACTGGAAAACGGCAGCGCCCGTTACCTCGGTCCGGTGCTGGAGGACGAACAGGGGCTGTTGCAGTGCGTACGAGTCGACCAGTTGCTGACCGATGAGGCGCGCGAGCGTCTGTTGCGTGACGCCGGGAGTGCGGCATGAACGACCCGCGCATCGCCCAGCTGCTCAAGGAGCGCATCGGCCTGGATGCGGAGTCCGTCGGCGAGGCGGTGATCGGCCGCGCCATACGCCAGCGCAGCACCAAGGTTGCCGGGGGCGATGTCGGGCTTTACTGGGAACGCCTGCAGGCGTCCGCCGAAGAGGTGCAGGCGCTGATCGAAGCGGTGATCGTTCCGGAGACCTGGTTCTTCCGCTACCCGGAGTCGTTCGCCGCGCTGGCCAAACTGGCCGGTCGCCGCGTCTGCGAGCTGGCCGGGGCGCGCCCCTTGCGCCTGCTTAGTCTGCCGTGTTCGTCGGGCGAGGAGCCCTATTCGATGGTCATGGCGCTGCTCGATGCGGGGCTGGCGCCTTCGGCCTTCCAGGTCGACGCGTTGGATGTCAGCCGCTCGGTGCTCGAGCGCGCCGAGGAGGGCCGCTACGGCCGCAATTCCTTCCGTGGCGACAACCTGAGCTTCCGTGACCGCTACTTCACCGGCGAGAACGGCGACTTCCAGATCAGCGAGGCGGTGCGGTCGAAAGTGCAGTTCCGCGTGGGCAACCTGCTGGCGCCTGCGCTTTTGGCCGACGAGGCGCCCTATGACTATGTGTTCTGCCGCAACCTGCTGATCTATTTCGACCGCGTCACCCAGGAGCGGGTGGTGGACGTGCTGCGCCGCCTGGCCCGCGAGGACGGGGTGCTGTTCATTGGCCCCGCCGAGGCCAGCCTGTTGTCTCGCCAGGGGCTGCGACCGCTGGGCGTGGCGCAGTCCTTCGCCTTTCCGCTGGACAACCCGGCGCCGTCGGCGCGCCCGGCCTTCGTGCCGCCCTCGCCCAAACACATCCCGGCGCCACCCAGACCCAGCGCCGTGTCGACTCGCCCGCGCCACCCCAGGCCAAACGCCTCGCCACCCGCTGCCACCTCGCCCCAGCGCACCGTGCCGGCCAGCAGCGGTCTGGCGGACATCGCCCGGCTGGCCAATTCCGGGCAGACCGCCGAGGCCTGCCAGCGTTGCGAGGCGTTGCTCGCGGAGCAGGGGCCCAGCGCCGAAGCCTTCTACTGGCTGGGGCTGCTCAGCGACGCTCAGGGACAGGGTGCGCAAGCGCAGGGCTACTACCGCAAGGCGCTGTACCTGCAACCCGATCATCAGGAAAGCCTCCTGCATCTGGCCGCGCTGCTCGCCGCCCAGGGCGACGCGGAGGGAGCCCGGCGCCTGCAGGAGCGCGCCGCGCGAGGAGTGAAGCGCGATGCCTGAGCACGACTACGAATTACAACTGGATGCCCGCGCCGAACCGGTGGACGACTGCTGGAACCGTATTGGCGTGCGCGGCGACAAGTCCTGCGCGCGCCTGCCCGAGCACATCCACTGCCGCAACTGCCCGGTCTACGCGGCAGCCGCCATTCGCCTGCTGGACCGCTATTCGCTGGGCGACGAGTCCGCCGCGCGGGCGCCGCAGGCCGATGAAGCGGCGCCGGTGGAGGGGCGTGCCTACCTGATCTTCCGTCTCGGCGATGAATGGCTGGGGCTGCCGATCCGCGCCCTGGCGGAGGTCGCCTCCGAATCGGCGGTGCACTCCCTGCCGCATCAGCGCTCCCCGGCACTGCTGGGCGTGGCGAACGTGCGCGGCACCCTGGTGGCCTGCATCTCCCTGGGCGAACTGCTCGGCCTCGACCGCCGCACAGCCGCTACAGAGGGCCGGCGAGCGGTGCCACGCATGCTGATCCTGGCGGCCTCCAGCGGCCCGGTGCTGTCGCCGGTGGACGAGGTGGACGGCATTCACACCCTGGACAGCGACGCCGTAGTCGCCGCTTCCGGGCAGTCGCTGGCCGCCAATGATCGCTTCACCCACGGTGTGTTGCAGTGGAGTGGACGCAGTGTCCGCCTGCTCGACCCCGAGGCGTTGCTCGAAGCCGCCACCCGGAGCCTCGCATGACGCCGGACCAGATGAAGGATGCCTCGATGCTGGAGCTGTTCCGCCTGGAGGCGGAGGCCCAGACGCAGGTGCTCAATCAGGGCCTGCTGGCGCTGGAGCGTAACCCGACCCAGGCCGACCAGCTGGAAGCCTGCATGCGCGCCGCCCATTCGCTCAAGGGCGCGGCGCGGATCGTCGGGCTGGATGCCGGCGTGCAGGTCGCCCATGTGATGGAAGACTGCCTGGTCGGCGCCCAGGAGGGTCGCCTGTTGCTGGCGCCGGAACACATCGATGCGCTGCTGGCCGGCACCGATATCCTGCTGCACATCGCCGACGCCCAGGCCGACCGCGCCGAGCGGGCTCAGCAGCAGGTCCCAGCCATGGTGGAGCGCCTGCAGGCGCTGGTGAGCGGGGAGGTCCCGGTACGCGCCACAGCTCCCGTTCCGCCTCCAGAGCCTGCGCCCGTGGAAGCGGCGGCGTCGGTGCCGCCGGCCGAGCCCGAAGTTGCTGTCGAGCCGGCGCCGCGTCGCCGCTCCAGTGACAGTGATGAGGTCGGCGACCGCGTCCTGCGGGTCACCGCTGAACGTCTCAACCAACTGCTCGACTATTCCAGCAAGGCGCTGGTGGAATCCCAGCGGCTGAAGCCGCTGCTCGACTCGCTGCAGCGCCTGAAGCGCGTGCAGGCCAGCGCCAGTCGCGTGCTCGACGGCGCCCGCGATGCCGTCGGCGGCGCCAATCTCGATCCCGAGGCCCAGGCTTACCTGGCCGACGCGCGGAGGTTGGTCGGCGAGTGCCAGCAACTGCTCAGCGAACAGATCGCCGAGCTCGACGAATTCAGCTTCAAGGCAGGCCAGCGCGCCCAGTCGCTCTACGACACCGCGCTGGCCTGCCGCATGCGGCCCTTCTCCGATGTGCTCAGCGGGCAGACCCGGATGGTCCGCGACCTCGGCCGCTCGCTGGGCAAGAGCGTGCGCCTGGAGGTGCAGGGCGTTTCCACCCAGGTCGACCGCGAGGTGCTGGAGAAGCTCGAAGCGCCGCTTACTCACCTGCTGCGCAATGCCGTCGATCACGGCATCGAATCCCCCGAGGCGCGCCGCCAGGCCGGCAAGCCGGAGGAGGGGACCATCCAGCTGCTGGCCCGGCACCACGCCGGAATGCTGGTCCTGGAGCTGCACGACGACGGCGCGGGCGTGGATCTCGATCGCCTGCGCACGGCCATCATCCGCCGCCAGCTGTCCACCGAGGAGACCGTGGCGCGGCTGACCGAGGACGAGCTGCTGACCTTCCTGTTCCTGCCCGGCTTCAGCATGCGCGAGCAGGTCACCGAGGTCTCCGGCCGTGGCGTCGGCCTGGACGCCGTTCAGCACATGGTGCGCCAGCTGCGCGGCGGCATCCGCATGGAGCAGGTGAGCGGGCAGGGCGCGCGCTTCCACCTGGAAGTGCCGCTGACGCTGTCCGTGGTGCGCAGCCTGGTGGTGACCATCGGCGGCGAGGCCTATGCCTTCCCGCTGGCGCACATCGAGCGCATGCGCCGCTTGGCGCCGGACGAGATCGTCCAGCTCGAAGGCCGCCAGCAGTTCTGGCACGAGGGCCGGCACCTGGGCCTGGTCGCGGCCAGTCAGTTGCTCCAGCGTCCCGAGGGGACCGCCAGCGACGACGAGATCGCCGTGGTGGTGATTCGCGAGCGCGACATGGCCTACGGCGTGGCGGTGGAGCGTTTCATCGGCGAGCGGACCCTGGTGGTGGTGCCGCTCGACCCGCGCCTGGGCAAGGTGCAGGATGTTTCCGCCGGCGCCCTGCTGGACGACGGCACGCCGGTGCTGATCCTCGATGTCGAGGACATGCTGCGTTCGGTGGAGAAGCTGCTGGCCACCGGTCGCCTGGAACGCATCGATTCCAGCAGCCGCCTGAGCGGCGCGGCGCGCAAGCGTGTGCTGGTGGTGGACGACTCGCTCACCGTGCGTGAGCTGGAGCGCAAGCTGCTGCTCGGTCGCGGCTACGATGTAGCGGTGGCGGTGGATGGCATGGACGGCTGGAACGCGCTGCGTTCGGAGCATTTCGACCTGGTCATCACCGACATCGACATGCCGCGCATGGACGGTATCGAGCTGGTGACCCTGATTCGCCGCGACAATCGCCTGCAGTCGCTGCCGGTGATGGTGGTCTCCTACAAGGACCGCGAAGAAGACCGGCGGCGCGGGCTCGACGCCGGCGCCGACTATTATCTGGCCAAGGCCAGCTTCCACGACGAGGCCCTGCTGGATGCGGTGGTCGACCTGATCGGAGGTGCATAGTGCGGATAGGGATCGTCAACGATATGCCCCTGGCGGTGGAGGCGATGCGCCGCGCGCTGGCGTTCGAGCCGGCGCACCGGGTGATCTGGGTCGCCTCCAATGGCGCGGAAGCCATCGAGATGTGCGCCGCGCAGAAGCCCGATGTGGTGCTGATGGACCTGCTGATGCCGGTGATGGACGGCGTCGAGGCCACCCGCCGGATCATGGCCCAGAGCCCCTGCGCGATCATCGTGGTCACCGTCGACCTGGAACAGAACATGACCCGGGTGTTCGACGCCATGGGCCATGGCGCGGTGGACGCGGTGAACACCCCGGCCATCGGCACCGGCGATGCCCAGGAGGCGGCCCGTCCGCTGCTGCGCAAGCTGCAGAACCTTGTCTGGCTGAATGCGCCGCGCGATACCCGTCCGACCACCGCCATCGAGCCGCTGCGCAAGGGTGGCGGCGCGCGCAAGCTGGTAGCCATCGGCTCCTCTGCCGGCGGGCCGGCGGCGCTGGCCGAACTGTTCAGCCAGTTGCCGGCGAGCTTTCCCGCCGCCGTGGTCGTGGTGCAGCACGTCGATGAAGTGTTCGCCGCCGGCATGGCCGAGTGGCTTTCGACCCAGTCACGCATCCCGGTGCGCCTGGCCCGCCAGGGCGAGCCGCCGCAGCCCGGCTGCGTGCTGCTGGCCGGCACCAATCACCATATCCGTCTGCTGGGCAACGGCGAGCTGGCCTACACCGCCGAACCGAGCAGCCATATCTACCGTCCGTCCATCGACGTGTTCTTCGACAGCGTGGTGGAGAACTGGGGTGGCGACGCCGTTGGCGTGCTGCTCACCGGCATGGGCCGCGACGGTGCCGAAGGACTCAAGCACATGCGCGAGCGTGGCTTCTTCACCCTGGCCCAGGATCAGGGCAGCAGTGCCGTCTACGGCATGCCAAAGGCCGCAGCGGCGATCGGCGCCGCCGTGGAGATACGTGCGCTGGGCGATATCGCTCGCCGTCTCGCCGACGTCTGCGGCTAGGAGCTTTCATGAACCCGACACAGAGTAACTACCCCGTGACCACTCCAGGCGATTCCGCCGTGATGGTGTTGCTGGTCGACGACCAGCCGATGATCGGTGAGGCCGTGCGCCGCGCCCTGGCGGACGATCCCAGCATCGATTTCCACTTCTGCGCCGATCCGCAGCAGGCGATTGCCCTGGCGATCCAGATCAAGCCGACGGTGATTCTCCAGGACCTGGTGATGCCCGGTGCCGACGGCCTGGCGCTGGTGCGCGACTACCGGGCCAACGTGGCGACCCGCGACATCCCGATCATCGTCCTGTCGACCAAGGAGGAGCCGTCGGTGAAGAGCGCGGCCTTCTCCGCCGGGGCCAATGACTACCTGGTCAAGCTGCCGGACGCCATCGAGCTGGTGGCGCGCATCCGCTACCACTCGCGCTCCTACCTGGCGCTGCTGCAGCGCGACGAGGCCTACCGTGCGTTGCGCGAAAGCCAGCAGCAGTTGCTGGAAACCAACCTGGTGCTGCAGCGGCTGATGAATTCCGACGGCCTCACCGGGCTGTCCAACCGCCGCCATTTCGACGAGTACCTGGAAATGGAGTGGCGCCGCGCCCAGCGCGAGCAGAGCCAGCTGTCGATCCTGTTGATCGACGTGGACCACTTCAAGCCCTACAACGATACCTTCGGCCACGTGCAGGGCGACGAGGCGCTGCGCCAGGTGGCGGCAGCGATCCGCGCCAGCTGCAGCCGCCCGTCGGACCTGCCGGCACGCTACGGCGGCGAGGAGTTCGTCCTGGTGCTGCCGGGCACCTCGCCAGGCGGCGCGCGCCTGCTGGCGGAAAAGCTGCGGCGCTCGGTGGAGGACCTGGGGATCGCCCACGAACTGCCGCATCCCGGCGCGCCGCTGACCATCAGCATCGGCGTGGCCACCATGACGCCGCAGGCCGGCCAGCCTTACCGCCAGTTGATCGAGATGGCCGACGAGGCGCTCTACAACGCCAAGCACGGCGGCCGCAACCAGGTGGGAATCGCGGGCTGAGCGACGGAGGAGGGCGGTGAAAACGACGGCGGTGCTTTGTCGTAAAGCCTGAAAGGCTTGCGAAAAATCACGTATACTTGCCGGCTTTTCTACGCCCTTTACCCGTGAGAGATGCCCGTCATGGAAATTCAACCGATCCTCAACAGCATCAAGGACCTCTCCGACCGTACCCAGTCCATTCGGGGGTATCTTTGACTACGATCTGAAACATGATCGTCTGATCGAAGTAAACCGCGAGCTGGAAGACCCAGCGGTCTGGAACAAGCCCGAATACGCCCAGAACCTGGGCCGCGAGCGCGCCATGCTGGCGCAGATCGTCGAAACCCTCGACGAGCTCACCGGCGGTCTGGCCGACTCCCGCGACCTGCTGGACATGGCGGTCGAGGAGAACGACGAAGGCGCCGTCGGCGACGTCGAGACCGAAGTCCAGCGCCTGCGCGAGATCCTCGAGAAGCTGGAGTTCCGCCGCATGTTCAGCGGCGAGATGGACCCGAACAACGCCTACCTGGACATCCAGGCGGGCTCCGGCGGCACCGAGGCCCAGGACTGGGCCAACATGTTGCTGCGCATGTACCTGCGCTGGGCCGACAAGCACGGCTTCAGCGCCGAGATCGTCGAGCTGTCCGAAGGCGAAGTCGCCGGCATCAAGGGCGCCACCGTGCACATCAAGGGCGAATACGCCTTCGGCTGGCTGCGCACCGAGATCGGCGTGCACCGCCTGGTGCGCAAGAGCCCGTTCGACTCCGGCAACCGTCGCCACACCTCGTTCACCGCGGTGTTCGTCTCGCCGGAAATCGATGACAACATCGAGATCGAGATCAATCCGGCCGACCTGCGCATCGACACCTACCGCTCCTCCGGCGCGGGCGGTCAGCACGTGAACACCACCGACTCGGCGGTGCGTATCACCCACGTACCGACCAACACCGTGGTGGCGTGCCAGAACGAACGCTCCCAGCACGCCAACAAGGACACCGCCATGAAGATGCTGCGGGCCCGGTTGTACGAGCAGGAGATGCAGAAGCGCAACGCCGCCTCGCAGGCGCTGGAAGACTCCAAGTCCGATATTGGCTGGGGCCACCAGATCCGTTCCTACGTGCTCGACCAGTCGCGCATCAAGGACCTGCGTACCGGCGTGGAACGCAGCGATTGCGACAAGGTGCTGGACGGCGACCTGGATGAATACCTGGAAGCCAGCCTGAAACAGGGCCTCTGATCCGCACCCGCAGGGGCGGGCCGGGCGGCCCGCTTCTGCCAGTAACCTCATTTGATTAAGACGCCAGGCAGATAGAACGACCATGAGCGACCAACAACTCGACGCTACCGAACTGCAACAGGAAGAAAACAAGCTGATCGCCCAGCGCAAGGAAAAGCTTGCCGCCGTGCGTGAAGCCAAGGCCATCGCCTTCCCCAACGACTTCCGCCGCGCCGACTACTTCGCGGACCTGCAGAAACAGTACGAAACCGCGACCAAGGAAGAGCTGGAAGCCGCAGCCATCCCGGTCAAGGTCGCCGGTCGCATCATGCTCAACCGCGGTTCCTTCCTCGTCCTGCAGGACAGCAGCGGCCGCCTGCAGGCGTACGTCAACCGCAAGACCCTGCCGGAAGAAACCCTGGCCGAGATCAAGACCTGGGACTTGGGCGACATCATCGGCGCCGAAGGCACCCTGGCCCGTTCCGGCAAGGGCGACCTGTACGTCGAGATGACCAGCGTGCGCCTGCTGACCAAGTCCCTGCGCCCGCTGCCGGACAAGCACCACGGCCTGACCGACACCGAGCAGCGCTACCGCCAGCGCTACGTCGACCTGATGGTCAACGAGGAAACTCGTCACACCTTCCGCGTGCGTTCCCAGGTCATCGCCCACATCCGTCGCTTCCTGTCCGATCGCGGCTTCCTCGAAGTGGAAACCCCGATGCTGCAGACCATCCCCGGCGGCGCGGCGGCCAAGCCCTTCCAGACCCACCACAACGCGCTGGACATGGCCATGTTCCTGCGTATCGCCCCGGAGCTGTACCTCAAGCGCCTGGTGGTCGGTGGCTTCGAGAAGGTCTTCGAGATCAACCGCAACTTCCGTAACGAAGGCGTTTCGACCCGGCACAACCCCGAGTTCACCATGCTCGAGTTCTACCAGGCCTACGCCGACTACGAAGACAACATGGACCTGACCGAGGAACTGTTCCGCGAGCTGGCCCAGGCCGTGCTCGGCAGCACCGACGTGCCCTACGGTGACAAGGTCTTCCACTTCGGCGAGCCGTTCGCCCGCCTGTCCGTGTTCGACGCCATCCTCAAGTACAACCCGGAGCTCACCGCGGCTGACCTGAACGACGTCGAGAAGGCCCGCGCCATCGCCAAGAAGGCCGGCGCCAAGGTCCTCGGCCACGAAGGCCTGGGCAAGCTGCAGGTGATGATTTTCGAGGAACTGGTCGAGCACAAGCTGGAGCAGCCGCACTTCATCACCCAGTACCCGTTCGAAGTGTCCCCGCTGGCCCGCCGCAACGACAACGACCCGAGCGTCACCGACCGCTTCGAGCTGTTCATCGGTGGCCGCGAGATCGCCAACGCCTACTCCGAGCTCAACGACGCCGAAGACCAGGCCGAGCGCTTCATGCTGCAGGTCAAGGAGAAGGACGCCGGTGACGACGAGGCGATGCACTACGACGCCGACTTCGTCAACGCACTGGAATACGGCATGCCGCCCACCGCCGGCGAAGGCATCGGCATCGACCGCCTGGTGATGCTGCTGACCAACTCGCCGTCGATCCGCGATGTGATCCTGTTCCCGCACATGCGCCCGCAGGCGTAAGCGCTGGAATCAGGAAAGAGGCCGCCTTCGGGCGGCCTTTTTCGTTTGCGCCTGGGGCCAGCCCTGCACGCGGCGGGACAACGCTTTTCGTAGGAGCGAACTTGCTCGCGAACCCGCCCAGCTCCGATGCCACCGGGAAATCCGTTCGCGAGCAAGCTCGCTCCTACAAGGGCTCCCGACGAACCGTGCACTCGCACAAGTGGCTCGGACGTCATGTAGCACGTCATACACCCCAGGCTGGACTTCACGCCGCCCGCACTGCCATGCCAGCCCCGTGCTGTTGCAATGAAACAAGCGCAAGGCGGCGATTGATTCCCCATCGAAAAGCCCGAACAATGCGCCATCAGGCCGCGCCGCCGGAGGTAATGCCAGTGACCCCAGTGTCCCCGCGAGACAGCGCCGCGCAAGTCGCCAGCGCCATCGCCGAAAGTGTCAAATACCAGGGCCGCAAGGCCAGCCGCCAGGGCAGCGAGCAGCGCCGCCAGGCGATCCTCGACGCCGCGCTGCGGATCATCGTCCGCGACGGCGTGCGCGCCGTGCGCCATCGTGCCGTCGCCGCCGAGGCCGGTGTGCCGCTGTCGGCCACCACCTACTACTTCAAGGACATCCAGGACCTCATCACCGACACCTTCGCGCTCTTCGTCGAACGCAGCGCCGAGGCGCTCTCGGCCTTCTGGGCCAGCGTCGAGGACGACCTGCAGGCGATGGCCGCAAGCCTCAGCCAGGACGACCCCCGCGCACGCCGCGCGCTGACCGACAATATCGTCGAGCTGGCGATCAAGTACGTGCAGGCGCAACTCACCTCGCGCCGCGAGCACCTGCTGGCCGAACAGGCGTTCCGCCAGGAGGCGCTGCTCAACCCGAGCCTGGTGGAGCTGGCGCAGCGGCACCGGCGCATCCTTTCCCTGGGCGTCGTGCATTTCTTCGAAGTGCTTGGCTCGAAGCAGCCGGAACAGGACGCCAAGGTGTTGACGGCCATCATCCTGCAGATGGAGTATCAGGGCCTGCTGGACGGGGCCGAGCACCTGCAGGTCGACGAAATGCGTGCCATCCTTAGCCGCTACCTCGACCTGGTGATGGGCCTGTAAGCATCGCAGCATTGCAACCCCGCCATCCGGCGGGGTTTTCGTGTCGGAACTCCCGACGCCATTTTCCCTCCCATATGAGGGGCGACGGGACCTAAGGAGGGCGTGATGAAAGTCTGGCGTGCACTGCTGCTGTTGAGCATTTGCCTGCTCAGTGGCTGCCTGGTGACGTTCAAGGACCCGATTCCGGCCAACGAGGCTGCGCCGGCCCATCTGCTGGGCCAGTGGTCGCGGGTGAACGAGTACGGCGAGGAGCAGTTCCTCGAGGTCACCCGTTCCGGCTCCAACGTCTATCGCGCGATCAGTTACCTCGACAGCAAGGACAACACCGACAGCGTCGAGGACTTCGGCTTCACCGTCGCCCACCACGGCAAGCGCTGGTATCTCTCGGCCGGATTGCCCAAGAGCATGGGCGGCAACTTCGCCCTGGCCGGCTTCGAGATCACCGACAAGGACGAACTGGTGATCTATAACCTGGATGTCGAGCACATCCTGCAGGACATGGGCGAAGGCGCCCTGAAAGGGCAGAAGGTGGACACCGAGCAGGGCGAGGGCGCCCTGGTGACCAGCCCGCTGGCCCAGGTGATCGCCTACCTGAACGACCCGGCCAACTCGGACGTGTTCGTCGAAGCCCTGCGCTATTCGCGCGTGACTCCGGGAGAACGGCAATGACGCCGCGCCGCAAGCAGACCTCGCCCACCGAATACCAGCAGATCATCCGCGGCCTGTCCGACCGCATCGTCGAGGCGCAGACGCCGATCCGTGTGCTCGACGCCATCAAGTGGGACGACGGCATCCGTGACGACTTCCTCAAGGGCCGCGGCAAGCACGCGCCCAAGGTCGACCGCAGCTACTACGACGGGCGCCCGCTGGCCTTCGACGCCAGTGCCAAGAAGCAGGAATTCCAGAACATCGAGCGTGACATCACCCGCCACCTGGGGCAGTTCAACCCGGTCGGGCAGATCATGCGGCGCATGTGCAAGGAATACCGCATGGTGATCCGCATGCTCGAAGCGCGCGGCACCCAGGACTTCGGGCTGATCTCCCAGGAGCTCTATGGCTCGGCCTCCGACGCCTTCCACGCCGGCGACCCGACCCTGGCCGACCTCGGCCTGATGCTCTCGGACTACCTGAACAACATCGCCGACCGTGGCGACCTCAAGGACGAGCCCAAGACACTCACCGCCACGCAGGTGGTGGGGATGCTGCAAGAGCGCCTGAACAAGGTGTTCGACGACAAGGAAGACACCATTCGCGTCTTCGAGTCCGACGGCATCGTCGCGGACGCCGCGGCCGGCGCCGACTACATCAAGGTGCGCGCCGACGCGCTGTTCAACGAGCGCGACGTGCGCGCGCTGGAGGTCCACGAGGGCCTGGTGCACGTGGGCACCACCCTGAACGGGCTCAACCAGCCGATCTGCACCTTCCTCGCCAAGGGCCCGCCGTCCTCCACCGTGACCCAGGAGGGCCTGGCGATCCTGATGGAAGTGATCGCCTTCGCCTCCTATCCGACGCGTCTGCGCAAGCTCACCAACCGTACCCGCGCCATCCACATGGCGGAGGAGGGGGCGGACTTCCTCGAGGTGTTCCACTTCTACCGCGAGCAGGGCTACAGCATGGAGAGCAGCTACCAGAACTCCAGCCGGGTGTTCCGGGGCTCGACGCCGGACGGCCTGCCGTTCACCAAGGACCTGTCGTATCTCAAGGGCTTCATCCTGATCTACAACTACATCCAGCTCGCCGTCCGCAAGGGCAAGCTGGAGCAGATCCCGCTGTTGTTCTGCGGCAAGGCCACCCTGGAGGACATGCGCACCCTGCGCCAGCTGGTGGACGAAGGCCTGGTGGTGCCGCCCAAGTACCTGCCGCCGCAGTTCCGCGACCTCAACGCGCTGTCGGCCTGGATGTGCTTCTCCAACTTCCTTAACCACCTCAGCCTCGACCGCATCGAGGCGGATTACGCCAACATCCTCTGAACGGCGCGCCCGCACGGATTCGCACGGGCGGCCAGGAGTGCCCGCTATGCCCAGCCATGACCTCGACTACCGCATCCTTGGCGAATCCATGCAGACCGTGGAGATTGAACTGGACCCCGGAGAGACGGTGATCGCCGAAGCCGGCGCCATGAACTACATGACCGGCGGCATCCACTTCGCCGCACGCATGGGCGACGGCTCGGACTCCAGCCTGCTGGGCAAGTTGTGGAGCGCCGGCAAGCGCAAGTTCAGCGGCGAATCGGTCTTCATGACCCACTTCACCAACGAGAGCCAGGACAAGCAGCATGTTGCCTTCGCCGCACCCTATCCCGGCAGCGTGGTGCCGGTGCGCTTGGGCGAAGTCGGCGGCAAGCTGATCTGCCAGAAGGACTCGTTCCTCTGCGCGGCCTATGGCACCAAAGTCGGCATCGCCTTCGCCAAGCGCCTGGGCGCGGGCTTCTTCGGTGGCGAAGGCTTCATCCTGCAGAAGCTGGAGGGTGACGGCCTGGTCTTCGTCCATGCGGGCGGCACGGTGATCCGCCGTGAGCTGAAGGACGAGACGCTGAGGGTGGACACCGGCTGCCTGGTGGCCTTCACCGATGACATCGACTACGACGTGCAGCTGGCCGGCGGCCTGCGCAGCATGCTGTTCGGCGGCGAGGGCCTGTTGCTGACCACCCTCAAGGGCACCGGTACCGTCTGGCTGCAGAGCCTGCCGTTCTCGCGCCTGGCCGAGCGCATCTACGACGCCACCTACCGTGCCCGTGAAGAGGTAAGGACCAACTCCGAATGACCGCCCTGCGTCTCGCTCTCGTCACCTGCCTGGCCCTGCTGGCCGGCTGCAGCTCGCTGCTGTTCTATCCCAGCCCCGATGTCGCCATCACCCCCACGCGCGCCAAGCTGGAGTATCGCGACGTCACGCTGACCACCGCCGATGGCGTGAAACTCTCCGCCTGGTGGCTGCCGGCCAAGACCGGTGTGCCGGTGAAGGGCACCGTGCTGCAGTTGCACGGCAACGGCGGCAACATGGCCTGGCACCTGGGCGGCACGTACTGGCTGCCTGAGCAGGGCTACCAGGTGCTGATGGTCGACTACCGCGGCTACGGCCATTCCGAAGGCGAGCCGAGCCTGCCGGCGATCTACCAGGACATCGACGCCGCCTTCGCCTGGCTGGACAAGGCACCGGAAGTACAGGGCAAGCCGTTGGTCCTGCTCGGCCAGAGCCTGGGCGGTGCCATGGCGGTGCACTATTTGGGCATGCACCCACAGCGGCAGAAGCAGTTGCACGCCGTGGTGCTCGACGGCGTTCCGGCCAGCTACCGGCAGGTGGCGCGCTACACCCTGGGTAATGCCTGGCTGACCTGGCCGCTGCAGGTGCCGCTGTCCTGGGTGGTGCCGGATGGCGACAGTGCGATTCGTTCGATCCCGCGACTTTCTGGCGCACCCGTGCTGTTCTTTCACAGCATCGACGATACCATCGTGCCCCTGGACAACGGCCTGAGCCTCTACAAGGCCGCGCCGCCGCCGAAAGTCCTCCAGCTGACCCGCGGCAACCACGTGGAAACCTTCGGCGAACCGGTCTGGCGCGAAGTGATGTTGCGCTTCCTCGACGATCCGCAGCACTTCACCGGATTGCGCCGGCTGGCCGAAGTCCCGAACTCGTCAACGCCGGAACCCGCCCCAGCGGGTTCCACAGAACAAGGCAAGCCATGAACGACCGCAATCCGATCTCGTACATTCTCACCGTCATCGCCACCATCTTCGTGTCGGTTGGCACGCTCTGGTACTACGGTTACCTGCACTTCGCCAAACCCGAGGATGCGCTGGAGCTGAGCCAGTTCACCATGCTGAAGAGCATTCCCGGCCAGGACACCAAGCTGGCGCTGGACCCGGCCGACCAGCAGGCGCAGTGCATCGACGGCGTGCTGGTGATGTTCGACATGACCCAGAAGGGCCTGACCGGCGTGCTGGTCGACGGCCGCAAGCGTGCCGTACGCTGCATGGGTCAGGAGACTCCCCAGCAAGTGAAGTGATGGGAGAACCCTGGCGCCGCTGACAAGGGAGGAAGCAGCATGAGCCACCCTGAAATCCGCGTCTGGCAGGGCGACATCACCCGTCTCGACCTCGACGCCATCGTCAATGCCGCCAACAGCTCGCTGCTGGGTGGCGGTGGTGTCGATGGCGCCATCCACCGCGCCGCCGGCCCCGAACTGGTCGCCGCCTGCCGCCCGCTGGGTGGCTGCCGGACCGGCGAGGCGAAGATCACCCCCGGCTTCCGCCTGCCGGCGCGTTTCGTCATCCACACCGTCGGGCCGGTCTGGCGCGGCGGCGGCCACGGCGAGCCGGAACTGCTCGCCCAGTGCTATCGCAACAGCCTGCAGCTGGCCGAGGACAAAGACCTGGCCAGTATCGCCTTTCCGGCCATCAGCACCGGCATCTATGGCTATCCCGCCGAAGCGGCGGCGCAGATCGCCGTCGATGAGCTGCGCCGTGCGCGTCCGGCGGGAAGCTCGCTGAAGGAGCTGGTGCTGGTGGCGTTCTCGGCCGAGATGGCGGAGTTGTACCGGCGACTGCTGGGCTGAGGACTTTTCCACAGGCTCATTTCTGACGGGACTCTGCGCGCGCCGGTGACTGTGGGTGTTCTTCGTAGGATGGCGTAGAGCGAAGCGAAACCCATCAAGGCGGATAACGCTGCGCGTTATTCGCCCTACAGGCCTTCATGAGCAGCGCCGGGAGCGTAGGGCGTATAGCGTTCGACGTTATACGTCGTTTGCCTTGGCTTCCGGGCGTACCGATTCCAACCCGAGCCCCAGCCATAGGGCGCTCCGAGTTCGACCCAGGCACCCGCTGATGATCGCGGTGTATCGGCGTACAACCGCGAACGGTTGTACGCCCTACAGCGGTTTTCCTCAGCCCTGATAACGCAACAACCGCAACCCGTTGAACACCACCAGCAGGCTGGCGCCCATGTCGGCGAACACCGCCATCCACAGGGTGCCCTCGCCGGCCAGGGTCAGGGCCAGGAACACCGCCTTGATACCCAGCGCCAGGCTGATGTTCTGGATCAGCACGCGATGGGTCTGGCGCGACAGGCGGATGAAGGACGGCAGCTTGCGCAGGTCGTCGTCCATCAGCGCCACGCCGGCGGTTTCGATGGCGGTGTCGGTACCCGCTGCGCCCATGGCGAAGCCGATGTCGGCGCGGGCCAGGGCGGGAGCGTCGTTGATGCCGTCGCCGACCATGCCGACGCGGCGGCCGCCTTCCTGATGCTGTTTCACTTCATTGAGCTTGTCCTCCGGCAGCAGGTTGCCCTGCGCCGCATCGATGCCCACCTGGGCGCCGATGGCAGCGGCGGTGTGCGGGTTGTCGCCGGTGAGCATCAGGGTTTTCACGCCCAGCTCATGCAACTGTGCAACCGCCTCGCGGCTGGTTTCCTTCACCGCATCGGCCACCGCGAACAGGGCCAGCGGACCTTCGGCATCGAGCAGCACAATCACCGTCTTGCCCTGCTGTTCGAGGGCGTCGAGGCGGGCTTCCAGCGCTTTCGAGCAGAGACCGAGTTCCTCCACCAGACGGTGGTTGCCCAGGTGATAGAGACGGCCATCGATCTCGCCCTTCACGCCACGGCCGGGCAGGGCGGTCAGCTCGCCGACGCCGTAGAGCGCGAGATTGTCCGCTTCGGCGGCGCGGGCCACGGCCTGTGAGACCGGGTGATCGGAGCGCGCAGCCAGGCTGGCGGCGAGGACGCGCACATCGGCTCCGGCCAGTTCACGCAGCGTCGTGTAGTCGGTCTGGCGCGGGCGGCCTTCGGTCAGGGTGCCGGTCTTGTCCAGGGCGATCCAGTCCAGCGAGCGGCCCAGTTCGAGGAATACCCCGCCCTTGATCAGGATGCCCAGACGCGCAGCCGCCGAAAGGCCGCTGACGATGGTCACCGGGGTGGAGATCACCAGGGCGCAGGGGCAGGCGATCACCAGCAGTACCAGGGCGCGGTACACCCAGTCCAGCCAGGCTCCGCCGAAGAACAGCGGCGGCAGCAGGGCGGTGGCGATGGCGATGAGGAACACCACCGGCGTGTAGATGCGCGAGAACTGGTCGACGAAGCGCTGGGTCGGCGCCCGCGAGCCCTGGGCCTCTTCCACGGCGTGGATGATACGCGCCAGGGTGCTGTCGTCGGCGACGCGAGTGACGCGGTATTCCAGTGCGCTCTCACCGTTGATGGTGCCGGCGAACAGCGTATCGCCCGCCTGTTTCTCCACCGGCAGGCTCTCGCCGGTGATGGGCGCCTGGTTGACGCTGGAGCGGCCGTCGAGCACCTCGCCATCCAGCGCGATGCGTTCGCCGGGGCGCACGCGTACCCGCGCACCGAGGGTGACGGACTTGGCGGGCAGTTCCTTCCATTCACCGTCCACCTGCACCGTGGCCTGTTCCGGCGCCAGTTGCAGCAGGCCACGAATGGCGTTGCGCGCACGCTCCAGGGACTTGGCTTCGATCAGTTCGGCGATGGCGAACAGCACGGCGACCATCGCCGCTTCCGGCCACTGGCCGATCAGCATGGCGCCGGTCACGGCGATGCTCATCAGCGCGTTGATGTTCAGGTTGCGGTTCTTCAGCGCGATCCAGCCCTTGCGGTAGGTCGGCAGGCCGGCGCCGAGGATGGCCGCCACCGCCAGCGCCGCCACCAGCCACTGCGGGCCGATGGCGAACCATTCGAAGAACTCCGATGCCGCCGCGGCCACGCCGGCCAGCGCCAGTGGCCACCAGGGTTTCTGCTTGGCGGCGGGGGCTGCGACTGGGGCGTCGTCGTCCAGCGGCTCGGCCTGCATGCCCAGCGAAGCCACCAGTTTCTGCAGCGGTTCGATGCTGTCGAAACGGTGCTGCACGCGCAGCAGGCGCTGCATCAGGTTGAAGTCGAGGTTTTCCACCGCCGACACGCGTCCGAGGGCGTCACGCAGCAGGCGTTCCTCGGTGGGGCAGTCCATGGCTTCGATGCGCAGGCTGGTCCAGCGCAGCTCGCCGCTGGCGGCGCCGCTCACCGCGGTTGCAGCGTCACGGGCCAGCGCGCTGTGATCCTCGCCGTGGTCGTGGTCGTGGTCATGCGCATGATGGGCAGGTGCAACTGCCGGCGCGCGCAGCAGCGCGCCCTTGTCGCAGCCGCAGCAACTCGCGGCGTCGCTGTGTTGCTGATCCTGGACGGGGCCGTGGATGATCGGCCCCTGGCGATTGGCAGTCATGTCGTCCGTTCCTGTTTGACGAGTTGCCACTGATTGCACACCCTGTAGTAACTACAGAGTCAAGACTGTCTTTAACCAGGAGGTCGAAGATGAAGATCGGTGAACTGGCGAAACTGACCGGTTGCCCGGTGGAGACCATCCGCTACTACGAGCGCGAAGGCCTGCTGCCGGAGCCGTCGCGTAGCGAGGGCAACTACCGGCAGTACGATGCGATCCATGTGGAGCGGCTGTCGTTCATCCGCCATTGCCGTTCGCTGGACATGACCCAGGACGAAATCCGCATCCTGCTCGGCCTGCGCGACCGCCCCGAATCCGACTGCGGCACCGCCAACCGGCTGATCGACGAGCACCTGCACCATGTCGAGGTTCGGATTGCCGAACTGCAATCGCTCAGCCAGCAATTGCGCGACCTGCGCGCCCGTTGCAGCGGCGATGGCAGCAGCGAGGACTGCGGCATCCTGCGCGAGCTGGAGCAGCCGGCGGAGCCGTCGGTGATTCCGGAGGCTTGCTCGGAGGCGGGGCATCTGCACGTGCCGGGCGTCCACGGCCGGCATTGAACGTAGGGCGTATAACGCTTCGCGTTATACGCCGTTTCACGGGACTTCGAGTACAACTGCGGAGCCAGGGCTGGTCGAGGTGTATCGGCGTACAACCGTGAACGGTTGTACGCCCTACGCACTTCCAGGTAGCTCCTGGGCTGGGCGGGTTCGCGAGCAAGCTCGCTCCTACGGGTAAAGCAAAACGCCCCGGCGATTGCCGGGGCGCTTTCTTTCAGGAGTGGTTCGACTCCTTGGCCTCCGTCAATTCATGCAGGTACTTGCGCGACAGCTGCAGGAAGCGCGGCGTCGGGCCGATGTCCTCGTAGATCGGGTCACCCTGTTCGTCCTGCGCCACCACCTTCTGCCCCTTCACGTAGGGGAAGCTCGCTTCCAGCTCTTCCAGCGCCGAGCCGACCAGCTCCCCCAGGATCTCCTCAACGCTGCGCTTGGGATACATGTCATGCAGGGCGGCCAGCCGCGCGGCGGTTTCCACGTCCAGCGGGATGCTGTAGTGATGCTTGGTCATGCGCCCCCTGGCGTTCTGTTCCCAATGGCGTACCAGATCGCGGATTTTCATGTTCACCTCTGTAGCCCGTTCGTGGCGGGCGTGTGGGACGGGCCTCGTGGGTCCGCCGGCAGGTTTTCCCGATGGCCTCGGGATCACTTTGAGCCTAGTCGCTGTCCGAGCTGGATGGCTGGCGTTCGTCGCACGCTTGTCAGCCGGTGTCGCCAGCGGCACTGTAAAACTCTCAGCACAAGGAGACCCGTCATGCCGGATATCGATGCGCGCCTGCGCGAGGACGTTCACCTGTTGGGCGAGTTGCTGGGGCAGACCATCCGCGCCCAGTACGGACAAGGCTTCCTCGACAAGATCGAACTCATCCGCACCGGCGCCAAGGCCGCGCGGCGCGGCTCGGCGGAAGGCGCCCGGCAACTGACGGCGACCCTCGACGCGCTGGGAGAGGACGAGCTGCTGCCGGTGGCGCGGGCCTTCAACCAGTTCCTCAACCTGGCCAACATCGCCGAGCAATACCACCGCATCCGGCGGCGCACGCCCAAGGAGCCGGAGCCCTTCGAGAACCGCGTGCTGGGCGAGCTGCTCGGCCGCCTGCGCAAGTCCGGCCTGGGTGCCGAAGGCTTGGCGCGGCAGGTGGCGGCGCTGGAGATCGAGCTGGTGCTGACCGCGCACCCCACGGAAGTGGCACGGCGCACCCTGATCCAGAAATACGACGCGATGTCCGCGCAACTGGCGGCCGACGATCACACCGACCTGCTGCCGGAGGAGCGCGAAGCGGTGCGCGGGCGCCTGCAACGGCTGGTCGCCGAGGCCTGGCACACCGAGGAAATCCGCCGCACCCGGCCGACCCCGGTGGATGAGGCCAAATGGGGCTTCGCGGTCATCGAACATTCCCTGTGGCAGGCGCTGCCGGCCTTCCTCCGGCATGTCGACGCCACCCTGCAACAGACGCTGGGCGAGCGTTTGCCACTCTCCGCCGCGCCGATCCGCTTCGCCTCCTGGATGGGCGGGGACCGCGACGGCAACCCCAATGTCACCGCCGCCATCACCCGCGAAGTCCTGCTGCTGGCGCGCTGGATGGCCGCCGACCTGTACCTGCGCGATGTCGATAGCCTGGCCTCGGACCTGTCCATGCAGCAGGCCAGCGACGAACTGCGCGCTGAGGTGGGGGAGGTTGCCGAACCCTATCGCGCGCTGCTCAAGCAACTGCGCGAACGCCTGCGCGCTACCCGCGCCTGGGCCGAGCGGGCCATTCACAGTGGCGAGGCGCCGGGCGCGGAGGTGCTGCAGGACAACCGCGAGCTGCTCGAACCGCTGCAGCTCTGCTACCGCTCGCTGCAGGACTGCGGCATGGGCGTGATCGCCGACGGCGCGCTGCTCGACTCCCTGCGCCGCGCGGCCACCTTCGGCCTGTTCCTGGTGCGCCTGGACGTGCGCCAGGACTCCACGCGCCACGCCAGGGCAATGAGCGAAATCACCGAATACCTCGGCCTGGGCAACTACGCCGAGTGGGACGAAGCCGTGCGCCAGGAATTCCTCCTGGAAGAACTCGCCAGTCGTCGCCCCCTGCTGCCGGCGAACTACGCGGCATCGCCGGAAACCGCCGAAGTCCTGGCGACCTGCCGGGTGGTGGCCGAGGCGCCGGCGGCGTCGCTGGGTTCCTACGTGATCTCGATGGCCGGGCAGCCCTCCGACGTGCTCGCCGTGCAGTTGCTGCTCAAGGAGTGCGGGCTGCAGCGGCCGATGCGCGTGGTACCGCTGTTCGAGACCCTGGATGACCTGGACAACGCCGGCCCCTGCATCGATCGCCTGCTTAGCCTGGACAGCTACCGCACGGGCCTCGCCGGCCCGCAGGAAGTGATGATCGGCTACTCCGATTCGGCCAAGGACGCCGGCACCCTGGCCGCGGCCTGGGCGCAGTACCGGGCGCAGGAGGCGCTGGTGGATATCTGCCGCAGCCACGGCGTCGAGCTGCTGCTGTTCCATGGCCGCGGCGGCACCGTCGGCCGTGGCGGCGGCCCGGCCCACGCGGCGATCCTCTCGCAGCCGCCGGGCTCGGTGGCCGGGCGTTTCCGCACCACCGAGCAGGGCGAGATGATCCGCTTCAAGTTCGGCCTGCCGGGTATCGCCGAGCAGAATCTCAACCTCTATCTCGCCGCGGTGCTGGAAGCCACGCTGCAGCCGCCGCCGGTGCCGGAGCCCGCCTGGCGCGAGGAGATGGACCGGCTGGCCGCCGATGGCCTCGCCGCCTACCGTGCGGTGGTGCGGGAGAACCCGCAGTTCGTCGACTACTTCCGCGAGGCCACGCCGGAGCAGGAGCTGGGCCGCCTGCCACTGGGCAGCCGTCCGGCCAAGCGCCGCGAGGGCGGGGTGGAAAGCCTGCGGGCGATTCCGTGGATCTTCGCCTGGACCCAGACGCGCCTGATGCTGCCGGCCTGGCTCGGCTGGGAGGAGGCGCTGCTGAACGCCATCGAACGGGGCGAAGGCGCGCTGCTGGGGCGCATGCGCAAGGAGTGGCCGTTCTTCACCACCCGCATCGACATGCTGGAGATGGTGCTGGCCAAGGCCGACCGGGAAATCGCCCAACTCTACGACGAGCGTCTGGTGCAATCGGAACTGCGACCATTAGGTGCACATTTACGCGACCTATTGTCGCAGTCGGTGCGCGTGGTACTGGGGCTGACTGGGCAATCCCAGTTGCTCGGCAACGCCGCCGAGACCCGCGAGTCGATCGGCGTGCGTAACACCTACCTGGACCCTTTGCACCTGCTCCAGGCTGAGCTCCTTGCCCGTTCCCGACGTTGCGCGGGCGACGCCTGCGGCGGTCTGGAGCAGGCGCTGCTGGTCACGGTGGCAGGCATCGCCGCCGGTCTGCGCAACACCGGCTGAGGCTGTGCGACCCCCCACCAATGGTGGATTGCGCAAGGGCGAAATGGCGGTAATTTGATGGCTGATCGAGGGTGATTCGCCGGCCCTCGACTGGCTTTCAGGGTCGCCAGGGGCGGCTTGTGTGGTGGGGGGCCGCTGTGTATCGTGAGCAACCTTTCGGCGCGCCTTTGCGCCATTTAAAGCATGATGAGATTGGCCCCATGAGGCGGATCCGTGATTTCGCTTAACAAGTATTAAGGAGCATATCGATGCGTGTGATTCTGCTCGGGGCGCCCGGTGCCGGCAAAGGTACCCAGGCTCGCTTCATCACTGAGAAGTTCGGCATTCCGCAGATCTCCACCGGCGACATGCTGCGTGCGGCGGTCAAGGCGGGCACCGAGCTGGGCCTGAAGGCCAAGAGCGTGATGGACGCCGGCGGTCTGGTCTCCGATGACCTGATCATCAACCTGGTGAAAGAGCGCATCGCTCAACCCGACTGCGCCAAGGGTTTCCTGTTCGACGGTTTCCCGCGCACCATTCCCCAGGCTGAAGCCATGAAGGAAGCCGGTGTCACCATCGACAACGTGATCGAGATCGCCGTGGACGACGAGGAAATCGTCGGCCGCATGGCCGGTCGCCGCGTTCACCCGGCCTCGGGCCGCGTCTACCACATCCAGCACAACCCGCCGAAGGTGGAAGGCAAGGATGACGTGACCGGCGAAGACCTGATCCAGCGCGAAGACGACAAGGAAGAAACCGTGCGTCACCGCCTGTCGGTCTACCACTCGCAGACCAAGCCGCTGGTCGATTTCTACCAGAAGCTGGCCGCCGTCGAAGGCACCCCGAAGTACACCTGCGTCGAAGGTGTCGGCTCGGTGGAGCAGATCACCGCCAAGGTGTTCGCCGCCCTCAGCTGATTGCCCCGCGCAATGCCAAAGGCCCGCACAATGCGGGCCTTTGGCGTTTATAATG
The DNA here is from genome assembly GCF_029203285.1 of Pseudomonas sp. PSE14. Classification (NCBI taxonomy): domain Bacteria; kingdom Pseudomonadati; phylum Pseudomonadota; class Gammaproteobacteria; order Pseudomonadales; family Pseudomonadaceae; genus Pseudomonas; species Pseudomonas sp. PSE14. The sequence goes on along the minus strand of NZ_CP115669.1, from coordinate 4,481,215 downwards.
CCCGCCCTTTTTCATCGCCTGTTGGATAAAACCATGCCCACGCTGCTGGCCCTGGATACCTCGACCGAAGCCTGTTCCGTCGCGCTGCTGCATGACGGCCGCCGGTATGTTCGCCACGAGGTGATCCCGCGCCTGCACGCCCAGCGGCTGCTGCCGATGGTGCAGGACATCCTCGGCGAGGCCGGTATCGAACTGTCCGCCGTGGAGGCCATCGCCTTCGGCCGTGGCCCCGGCGCCTTCACCGGCGTGCGCATCGCCATCGGCGTGGTCCAGGGCCTGGCCTTCGCATTGCAGAAGCCGGTGCTGCCGATCTCCGACCTGGCCGTGCTGGCCCAGCGCGCCTACCGTGAGCACGGCGCGACCCAGGTGGCCTCGGCCATCGACGCGCGCATGGACGAGGTGTACTGGGGTTGCTATCGCCTGGAGCAGGGCGAGATGCGCCCGGCCGGCGCCGAGGCGGTACTGCCGCCCGAAGGCGTGGCGCTGCCGCGTGATGCCCAGGGTGAATGGTTCGGCTCCGGCACCGGCTGGGGTTTCGAAGCGCGCCTGGCGGTGAAAGTCGCGGCCCACGACGCCAGCCTGCTGCCCCACGCCGAGGACCTGCTGACCCTGGCCGAGTTCGCCTGGGCGCGCGGCGAGGCGGTTGACGCGGAGCAGGCCCAGCCGGTTTATCTGCGCGACAACGTGGCGACACCCAAGAAGGCCTGATCCAAGCCAATTGACCCGGATTGCACCCGCTCGCTAGAGTGAATGTATTCCCACCGAGTTTTTCGCCATGCGTATCGACGGTCTCGTTTCCACTTCCCAGGCGCCTGAGCGCACTGCCCGCACGGGCACTGCAGTCACGCCCTATCGGGACGTGCAGCGTGATGTCGAGTCTCGCCGCGAGCAGCCCGCGCCGACATCGGCCAGCCAGGGCTTCGAGCAGCAGCCACAGGTCCGCCGCGTCGAAGCCGGCAACGCCAGCAGCTACAGCGTGCCGGCCACCCTGCGCGACAACCTCGATTACCAGCGTCCGTTGAGCTCCCGCGCGGCCCAGGCGCTCGCCAGCTACACCAGCACCGCCAGCATGGGCGGCCAGTACGAGGGCCAGGAAGTCCTGGGTCTCGACCTCTACGCCTGATTTCATGAGTCTGCCGTACTACCTGGGCTGTCCCTCGTGGAACGAGCCGGCCTGGCGCGGCACCTTCTACCCCGCCGACCTGCGCGCCGCCGAGACGCTGGGCTTCTATTCCCAGGTCTTCAACGCGGTGGAAGGCAACACCACCTTCTATGCCCGGCCCAATGCCGAGACCCTGAAGCGCTGGGCGCAGACCATGCCGGCGAACTTCCGCTTCTGCGCCAAGCTGCCCCGCGATATCAGCCACGAAGGCGACCTGCGCGGCCAACTGGAAAACACCCAGGACTTCCTCGACCTGCTGGCGCCGCTGGGCGAGCGGGTCGCACCGTTGTGGCTGCAGGTCTCCGCGAGCTTCGGCCCGGATCGTCTCGGCGAACTGGCAGCCTGGCTGGATGCCTTCGCCGAACGCCGGCTGGCGGTGGAAGTGCGGCACCCGGCGTTCTTCGCCAAGAGCGAGGAGGAGCGGGCGCTGAACCGGCTGCTGCTGGATCGCGGCGTCGAGCGCATCTGCCTGGATTCCCGTGCGCTGTTCGCCTGCCGCTCCGACGATCCAGCAGTGCTGCATGCGCAATCGAAGAAGCCGAAGGTGCCGGTGCGCCCGGCGGCCTTCAGCGACAGCCCGCAGGTGCGCTTCATCGGCGGGCCGGATCTGGAGGCCAACACCGCCTTCCTCACGCCGTGGATCGCCAAGGTAGCGGAGTGGATCGAGCAGGGCCTGACGCCCCACGTTTTCCTGCACACCCCGGACAACCACCGCGCCGCCGAACAGGCGCAGCGCTTCCACGCGCTGCTGCGCGAGCGCCTGCCGGGCTTGCCGGCGCTTACCGAGCCGAAGCCTGAAGTGGAACAGCTCGGCCTGCTCTGAGCGGCCAACTGTGCATGGCACGCCGCCGGCGACAGGACTAACCTGCTCCTTCCCCTATTCGGCAAGGAGGTCGCCATGACCACTCAACAACAGCGCGGCGAAGCGTTCCGGGCGCTGCACCAGCGCGATGGTCTGTTCGTTCTGCCCAATCCCTGGGACGCGGGCTCGGCGAAAATGCTCGCCCACCTGGGCTTCGAAGCGCTTGCCAGCACCAGCGCAGGGTTGGCGTTCTCCCTTGGCCGGCCCGATGCCGAGGGTGCGGTCAGTCGTGAGGAGGCATTGGCCAATGCTCGGGCGATCATCGAGGCAACGCCGCTGCCGGTGGCCGCCGACCTGGAAAACGGGTACGGCGACGAACCGGAAGACTGTGCCGAAACCATCCGTCTCGCCGCCGCCTACGGGTTGGTCGGCGGCTCCATCGAGGATGCCACCGGCCGTCCGGATGCGCCGATCTACCCGCTGGAGCTGGCCGTAGAGCGGGTCAGCGCCGCGGTGCAGGCCGCTCGTGCGCTGCCGTTCCCCTTTACCCTGGCGGCGCGGGCGGAGAACCTGCTGCATGGCCGCAACGACCTGGACGACACCATCCGTCGCCTGGTGGCCTTCGCCGAAGCGGGCGCCGATGTGCTCTACGCGCCGGGCCTGAAGACCAGGGAGGAAATCGCTGCAGTGGTCAGCGCCGTGAAGCCGCGGCCGGTCAACGTACTGGTGGGGTCGCCGGCGCTGCAGGTGAACCTGGAGGAGCTGGCCGAACTGGGCGTGAAGCGCGTCAGCGTCGGTTCCAACTTGGCACGCGTGGCCTTCGGCGCCTTCTTCAGCGCGGCCGAGGCGTTGGCCAAGGGGGATCTGAAACCGATGAACGGGGCGATGCCGTTCGATCGCATCAACCAGCTGTTTCGCGGTTGAGCCGCTGTTGAGCCCGTTGCAAGGCGCGCTGCGCTAGAATCGCGGTTTTTTCCAGGATCGCCCCGCCATGACCGAGACCCTCACTCCGCCGCGCATCGTCGTCCAGGCGCTGGAGCCTGCCTGGCGGACTGCCGCCGAGCAGTGGGCGCAACGCCTCGGGCTGCCGCTAGGCGAGGGTGATGATGCGGACTTCGCCCTGCAACTGGGCGAGCAGGGCTTGCATCTGCTGCAACTGGGGCCGGACTCGCCCGGTCCGGTGCGCGTGGATTTCCTCGAAGGCGCTACCGCTCACCGCCGCCAGTTCGGCGGCGGCGCTGGGCAGATGATCGCCAAGGCCGTCGGCATCCAGCCGGGCGTGCGCCCCCATGTGCTGGACGCCACCGCCGGGCTGGGGCGCGACGCCTTCGTGCTGGCGACCCTGGGCTGCGAAATGCACCTGACCGAGCGCCAGCCGATCATCGCCGCGCTGCTGGAAGACGGCCTGGCCCGTGCGGCGGGAGATTTCGAGGTGGGCGCCATCGTCGCCCGCATGCGCCTGTTGCAGGGCAACGCCATCGAGCGCATGGCCGCCTGGGAAGGGGAGGCGCCGCAGGTGATCTACCTCGACCCCATGTTCCCGCACCGCGACAAGAGCGCGCTGGTGAAGAAGGAAATGCGCCTGTTCCGCCCGCTGGTGGGCGATGACCTCGACGCCCCGGCGCTGCTGGAAGCGGCCCTGAAGCTGGCCAGCCACCGCGTGGTGGTCAAGCGCCCGCGCAAGGCGCCAATCATCGAAGGGCAGAAGCCGAGCTACAGCCTCGAGGGCAAGTCCAGCCGCTACGACATCTATCCGCTGAAGAGCCTCAAGAGTTGATGTCGTAGGGCGTACAACCGTTCGCGGTTGTACGCCGATTCACCTTGGCACGTCGTGGGTGCCAGGGCTGATCTCGGAGTGCGCTGAGACCAAGGTCAAACGGCGTATAACGTCGAACGTTATACGCCCTACGCCTGCCCGCGAGTCGTACTTGTAGGAGCGAGCTTGCTCGCGAACCCGCCCAGCATCGGAGTGGTCGGGGAAACCCGTTCGCGAGCAAGCTCGCTCCTACAGGGATAGTGCACCGTTCGCTTTCAGGGCCGGAACGCCTTGAGGAACAGCGCCACCACTTCCTGCACATGCGCCTCGGCTTCTTCTTCCGTGGGCGGTGTTTCGCAACCGATCAGCAGGCGGAAGTGCACGCATCCCTGCACCAGCATCAGGAAGTGCTCGGCGGCCCGGCGCGGGCTGTCCATCTGCAATTTGCCCTGTTGGCGGGCCTGCTCCAGCAGGCGCTCCATCTGGTCCAGCACGCGCTGCGGGCCGGCCTCGAAGAAGAGTTGCGACAGGTGCGGATTCCCCGCGCCCTGGGCCACCATCAGCCGGCTCAGGGAGATGGCCTCCGGGCTGTTGATCAACTGGTTGAAACCGCGCGCCAGGGCCAGCAGCAGGCTTTCGAAGGGCGCGTCGGCCGGTGGCTCGGCGAACAGCTCGGGCATGCGCTCGGCGCACTTGGCCTGTACCGCCTCGACGAACAGCGTCTCTTTGTCGGTGAAGTGGCTGTAGACGGTCAGTTTCGACACGCCGGCCTCGGCTGCGATGGCTTCCATGCTGCTGCCGTCGTAGCCGTAGCGAATGAACAGTTCCTTCGCGGCTTCGAGGATGGCCTTGCGCTTGGCGGGGTCCTTGGGACGACCCGGCCCATTGGAGGGAGTCGTGAGTGACATGATTTTACATTTCTAATACTGGACTGGTGGGTTCTGTATTTTTACTATACCGGGGAGTATAAGAATTCAACCGCGCTTTGCGAAAGGTCACACATCATGTTCCGCCATGCTCTGTCTGTCGCGCTTCCTGCCGTCCTTTCCCTGTCCCTGACCGCCTGCGGTACCGGCGAGCCGCCCAAACCGGCGGTGCGCCCGGCGATGGTGGTGCAGCCGTTGCCGGCCCGGGATGTTACCGAAGCCTATCCCGGCGAGGTACATGCCCGACATGAGCCGGAGCTGGCGTTCCGTATCGGCGGCAAGGTCAGCCGACGACTGGTTGAGGTGGGCGAGCGCGTGAAGAAGGACCAGACCCTGGCGGAGCTGGACCCCGAGGACGTGCGCCTGCAACTGGAGGCGACCCGCGCCCAGGTGGCGGCCGCCGAGGCCAACCTGCAGACCGTCCGTTCCGAATACACCCGCTACAAGACGCTGCTCGAACGCCAGCTGGTCAGCCAGTCGCAGTTCGACAACATCGAGAACACCTACCGCGCCGGCGAGGCTCGGGTGAAACAGATTCGCGCCGAGTACGACGTGGCCCGCAACCAGGCGGACTACGCGGTGCTGCGCGCGCCCCAGGACGGCGTGATCGCCACCCGTCGGCTGGAAGTGGGGCAGGTGGTGGCTGCCGGGCAGACCGTTTTCACCCTCGCCGCCGATGGTGATCGCGAAGTGCTGATCAGCTTCCCCGAACATGCCATCGATCGCTTCCGCATCGGCGAGTCGGTGAGCGTCGAGCTCTGGTCGCAGCGCGACAAACGCTTCAGCGGCAAGATCCGCGAACTGTCGCCGGCTGCCGATCCGCAGTCGCGCACATTTGCCGCGCGGGTCGCCTTCGATGACGCCAAGGTGCCCGCCGAGCTGGGCCAGAGCGCGCGGGTCTACATCCAGGCCGAAGGCACGGTGCCGCTGGCGGTACCGCTGGCGGCTGTGACCGCCGAGGGCGGCCAGCCGTTCGTCTGGGTGGTCGATCCGAAGAGTTCCACCCTGCACCGCCGCCCGGTGCGCATCGGCCCCTTCGCCGAGGACCGCGTGCCGGTGCTCGAAGGGCTGAACAGCGACGACTGGGTGGTGGCTGCAGGCGTGCAGGTATTGCGTGAAGGGCAGGAGGTACGGCCGGTCGATCGGGAAAACCGCTCGGTCAAGCTGGTGGCAAAGGAGTAACGCCCGATGCAATTCAACCTTTCCGCCTGGGCGCTGCAGAACCGTCAGATCGTCCTGTTCCTCATGTTGCTGCTGGGCATCGTCGGCGCGCTGTCGTACACCAAGCTGGGGCAGAGCGAGGACCCGCCGTTCACCTTCAAGGCCATGGTGGTGAAGACCAACTGGCCGGGGGCGACCGCCGAGGAAGTCTCGCGCCAGGTGACCGAGCGCATCGAGAAGAAGCTGATGGAAACCGGCGACTACGACCGCATCGTCTCCTTCTCCCGCCCCGGCGAATCCCAGGTGACCTTCATCGCCCGCGAGGATTTCCGTTCCCGCGACATCCCCGAGCTCTGGTACCAGATCCGCAAGAAGGTCAGCGACATCCGCTACACCCTGCCGCAGGGCATCCAGGGGCCGTTCTTCAACGATGAGTTCGGCACTACCTTCGGCAACATCTACGCGCTGTCGGGCAAGGGCTTCGACTACGCGGTACTCAAGGACTACGCCGACCGCCTGCAATTGCGCCTGCAGCGGATCAAGGACGTGGGCAAGGTCGAGCTGATCGGCCTGCAGGACGAGAAAATCTGGATCGACCTGTCCAACACCAAGCTCGCCACCCTGGGCCTGCCACTGGCGGCGGTACAGAAGGCACTGGAAGAACAGAACGCGGTGAGCGCCACGGGCTTCTTCGAGACCGCGAGTGATCGCGTGCAGCTGCGCGTTTCCGGCCGCTTCGATTCGGTGGAGGACATCCGCGCCTTCCCGATCCGCGTCGGCGACCGCACCTTCCGCATTGGCGACGTGGCCGAAGTGCATCGCGGCTTCAACGATCCGCCCGCGCCGCGCATGCGCTTCATGGGCGAGGACGCCATCGGCATCGCCGTGGCCATGAAGGACGGCGGCGACATCCTGGTGCTGGGCAAGAAGCTCGACGCCGAGTTCGAGCGCCTGCAGCAGACGCTGCCGGCGGGCATGGAGCTGCGCAAGGTTTCCGACCAGCCGGCGGCGGTACGCGAGGGCGTGGGCGAGTTCGTCCGCGTGCTGGCCGAGGCGCTGATCATCGTGCTGCTGGTGAGCTTCTTCTCCCTCGGCCTGCGCACTGGCCTGGTAGTGGCGCTGTCGATTCCGCTGGTGCTGGCGATGACCTTCGCCTGCATGTATTACTTCGGTATCGGCCTGCACAAGATTTCCCTCGGCGCGCTGGTGCTGGCGCTGGGGCTGCTGGTGGACGACGCGATCATCGCCGTGGAGATGATGGCGGTGAAGATGGAGCAGGGCTACGACCGCCTGAAGGCTGCCAGCTTCGCCTGGACCAGCACCGCCTTCCCGATGCTCACCGGCACCCTGGTGACTGCCGCCGGCTTCCTGCCGATTGCTACCGCGCAGTCGGGCACTGGCGAGTACACCCGTTCGCTGTTCCAGGTGGTGACCATCGCGCTGCTGGTGTCGTGGATCGCCGCCGTGGTCTTCGTGCCCTACCTGGGCGAGAAGCTGCTGCCGGACCTGGCCAAGCGCTATGCGGAAAAGCACGGCGGCACCGACAAGGGCCATGACCCGTATTCGACGGCCTTCTACCAGCGCTTCCGCCGCGTGGTGGAGTGGTGCGTGCGTTATCGCAAGACGGTGATCCTGCTCACCGTGTTGGCCTTCGTCGGCTCGATCATGCTGTTCCGCCTGGTGCCGCAGCAGTTCTTCCCGCCATCGGCGCGCCTGGAGCTGCTGGTGGACCTGAAGCTGGCCGAGGGCGACTCGCTGGCCGCCACCACCGAGCAGGTCAACCGCCTGGAGAAAATGCTCGCCGAGCATCCGGGCATCGACAACTATGTGGCCTACGTCGGTACCGGCTCGCCGCGCTTCTACTTGCCGCTGGACCAGCAATTGCCGGCGGCGAGTTTCGCCCAGTTCGTGGTGCTGGCGAAGAACCTGGAGGCCCGCGAGGAAATCCGCCAGTGGCTGATCAAGCACATGAACGAGGACTTCCCGACGCTGCGTACGCGCATCAGCCGCCTGGAGAACGGCCCGCCGGTGGGCTACCCGGTGCAGTTCCGCGTCTCCGGCGAGCACATCCCGGAAGTCCGCGCGCTGGCGCGCAAGGTCGCCGAGAAGATGCGCGAGAACCCTCACGTGGTGAACGTGCACCTGGACTGGGAGGAGCCGAGCAAGGCGGTGTTCCTCGACATCGACCAGGAGCGCGCCCGCGCCCTCGGGGTGAGCACGGCGGACATCTCGCAGTTCCTGCAGAGCTCGCTGACCGGCGCTACCGTCAGCTACTACCGCGAGGATAACGAGCTGATCGAAATCCTCCTGCGCGGCGACGAGCGCGAGCGGCATGACCTGTCGCAGTTGCCGAGCCTGTCGATGCAGACCAGCAGCGGCCGCAGCGTGGCGCTGTCGCAGGTGGCGACCCTGGAGTACGGCTTCGAGGAAGGCATCATCTGGCGGCGCAACCGCCTGCCCACCGTGACCGTGCGTGGCGACATCTACGACGACTCGCTGCCTGCCACCCTGGTGAAGCAGATCTCGCCGACCCTGGACCCGATCCGCGCCGAGCTGCCCGACGGCTACCTGCTGGACGTCGGCGGCACCGTGGAGGATTCCGCCAAGGGGCAGAACTCGGTGAACGCCGGCATCCCGCTGTTCATCGTGGTGGTGCTCAGCCTGCTGATGCTGCAGCTGCGCAGCTTCTCGCGGATGATCATGGTGTTCCTCACCGCGCCCCTGGGGCTGATCGGCGTGACCCTGTTCCTGCTGATCTTCCAGAAGCCCTTCGGCTTCGTGGCGATGCTCGGCACCATCGCGTTGGCCGGGATGATCATGCGCAACTCGGTGATCCTGGTGGACCAGATCGAGCAGGACCGCAGCCACGGCCTGGACACCTGGCACGCGATCATCGAGGCTACGGTGCGGCGCTTCCGCCCCATCGTGCTGACCGCGCTGGCGGCGGTGCTGGCGATGATCCCGCTGTCGCGCAGCGTGTTCTTCGGGCCGATGGCGGTGGCGATCATGGGCGGCCTGATCGTCGCCACGGCGCTGACCCTGTTGTTCCTGCCGGCGCTGTATGCGGCGTGGTTCAGGGTGAAGAAGGAAGCCTGAAATCCCCAGGCATGAAAAAGCCCGGCAGATGCCGGGCTTTTCTTTTTACCTCGCGAACGCTCTTTCGCTCGCGGCGCATTGTCACTCAGAGCACCCCGAACACCTTCTTCGCCATCCCGGTCGCTGCGGCGGTCGGGTTCTGGCGGATGGTCTTCTCCTGCTCGGCGATGATCTTGAACAGACCGTCCAGCGCTTCCTCGGTCACGTAGTTCTCGATGTTGGCGTTTTTCGCGTCGACCACGCCGAAGGCAGCGGCCTGGCTGGCGAAGGCGTTGTACTGCTTGGCCACGCCGACCTGGTCGGTGGCTTGCTTGATGATCGGCAGGAACTTGGCGCGCAGCTGCTCGCGGCTGCTGCGGTTCAGATAATCGGTGGCGGAGTGCTCGCCGCCCTGGAGAATGCCCTTGGCGTCGGTCACGGTCATCTTCTTCACCGCGTCCACTAGCAGCGCCTGGGCTTGCGGCATGGCAGCCTCGGCGGCCTTGTTCATGCTCGCTTCGAGCTGGTCGACCTGGGCGCCCATGCCGAACTGCTTCATGGTCTTGGCGGCCTTGCCCAGCTTGCCGGGTAGTTCGATCCGTACCTGCGGGTCATTGCTGAAACCACCGGGCTGGCTGAGCTGGCGCACGGCGACCTGGGAGCCCTGGGTCAGTGCATCCTTCAGGCCGGCGGAGGCGTCGCTCTGGCTGAGGTCGGAGAGGGACAGGGCGAAGGCATTGACCGAGAGCAGGGCGCCGGCCAGCAGAGCGGGAATTCGCAACATCGAGACTTCCTTGAACGGAGCTCGGCGGCCGGTGTGGCCGTCGAGGTGGAGAATGAGGCGGGGAGATTAACGGACTCGGGCCGTTGGGGAAAACCCGTGGGCGTGGTGAATCAGCGCACAGGATCGACGCATTGGAACGCGCCGGGAGGGGTGGGTTCCCTGGTCAGCGCCACTCTTCGGGTGCGCTGGACTTCCAGTCGCTGAAGGCTGACTTCAAGTCGAACTGATAGGGATATCCCAGCTCGACGAGGCGAGCGGGATGAATATTGTTGGAGCGTACGAGCTTGCGGATGCGTACCGGGCTGAAGGGGTGGCGAATGCGAAGCGGGCGGGCGACCAGGTCGATGCAATGGGCGGCGCCCAGCAGAAGAGGGAAGGGAATCTCCGGTACGCGCCGTTTCACGCCCGCTACCTGGCAAACGGTGTCGACATAGTCCTGGATCGATGGGCCGGGATTCATCGACATGTTGAACAGCGAGAAGTGCTCGCCCTGGGCCTTCTGCCGTTCCAGCATCCAGCAGATGGCGGAGCACAACTCCTTCACGTAGGTGCCGGCCTTTCGCGTATCACGGTTGCCCATGTAGAAGAAGTAATGGTGTATCACCGCCTTGACCAGGCGGGAGACATTGCCGCCTTCCCCGGGGCCGAACACCACACCGGGACGGACAATCACCAGATGCCGCCGCTCCTGGTCGGCCGCAAGCCAGGCCTGGTGCATCTTCTCGGCCACCAGTTTCGATCCGCCATAGGCCGTCATCGGTACCGGCAGCGAGCGCTCGTCCTTTTGTTCTTCGCTCGGCCCGTAGGGCGAGATCGAACTGGTGAAGACCATTTCATTGCAGCCCACGCGCTCGGCCCAGGCACATACGTGCTGGGCACCCTGCAGGTTGGTTTCGTAGTACTCGAAATCGTCATGTCCGGGTTCACGATGCACGGCGGCGAAGTTCGCAATGAGCGAAACCGATTCCGGAGGCACCCAGTCGATCGGCTGGCGGACATCGCCGGCAATCTCGATGATTTCGGCGGACTCCCGCACCAGTTGGGCGCGATAAGGGAAAGGCTTGTCGGAGACCTGTTCCTTGTCGAACAGATAGACTTTTTCAAAGGCTCCCGTTGAAAGCAGATGTTTGGCAAAGAAGACGCCAATGAAGCCGGAGCCCCCGAAGATGACGGCGCAGCGCATATCAGACCTGCAATAGGTGAGTGTTGAAATGGCCGATCACCCGACAGATCGCAGTCATGATGACGGGAAGAGTCATGTGTCGGTCCTCAAGTGCGCTGTCTGACTGCGTGAGAAGAATTCAAATCATGTTCTTCTTCAGAAGGCAGCGTGTTGGCGGTGGCCAGAGCTTTGTCGACGAAGGCTTTGATATTTCGCTGGAACACGGGCTTGGCGAAACCCTGTGCATGCAAGTGCATTTCCGATGGTGAGAAGTCGAACTCGCCGCGTTCAAGCCGGCCGACCGCCTCGATCAGCGCTTCGACACTCTGCTCATGGAACAGGATGCCGGTCTTGCCGTGAATGACGGTGTCCAGGGCGCCGCCCTTGCCGTAGGCCACCACGGGAGCACCCGCCGCCATGGCCTCGACCGGGACGATGCCGAAGTCCTCGATCCCTGGGAAAATCAGGCCGCGACAGCGTTGCAGAAGATCCTGGATGACGGAGAAAGGCTGGCGACCCATCAGCTTGACGTTCGGGCCCGCGATCTTTTTCAGCGGTTCGAGCAACTCGCCTTCGCCGACCACGACCAATGGCAGTCCGAGCCTGTTGAAGGCTTCGACGGCCATGTCGGCGCGCTTGTAGGCCACCAGTTGGCCCAGGCATAGGTAGAAATCGCTGCGTTCGAGCTTCGGGTTGAAGTCCGAGACGTTGACCGGGGGATAGATGATCTCCGATTCACGCCGGTAGAACTTCCGGATGCGTGAGGCAACGAAGGTCGAGTTCGCAATGAAGTAGTCGACGCGATCCGCCGAGAGCCTGTCCCAGACCCGGAGCCAATGGGCGATGAGCGGGAATAGCGTCCGAACGAAGCGTCCCGCGCCGGACAGGTACTCGTGGTACATGTCCCAGACGTAGCGCATAGGGGAATGGCAATAACAGATGTGAACGGAATCGGGACGGGTAATGACGCCCTTGGCGGGGCCTGACTCGCTACTGATGATCAGGTCGTAGTTGGTGAGGTCAAGTTGCTCGAGCGCAAGTGGCATGAGGGGCAGGTACTTCTGATAGTGCTTGCGCGCCTTCGGCAGTTTCGAGATGAACGTCCTGTATAGGTTTCCCTTGAAGTTTGCAGGTAATGCCTGACGCACGACCTGTTCATCGCAAACGTGAATGAAGATATCCGCATCGGGATAGAGCTCTGCGATTGCGGAGCAGACAGCCTCGCCGCCGCGATTGCTCATCCACCAATAGTGGATTATGGCTACCTTCATTGGGCGGGCCTCATGCGGGGTAATTAACAGTTGAAGAGGTTGTATTTGACGTACCGCGCGACAGGCTCTCAGGGAGCTCGCCCCGCGAGGTGCGCAAAGGCATCCGTGTCCAGGTGGGGTCTCCGCGCCGGGCTGCGACTTCGTCGCGCGCCTGCCGCCGCTGGTCCATGGCTACCGCAGCGTCGCCGAAGGACGTCGGTGATCCGAAGAGTCTTCATAAGCTGAGGCGGGCTCCGAGGCCGTTGAGCGACTACCTGGAGGGACCAGACTGCGGGAATAGGGTCACGCTGAAGTCAGCGTAGACTTTTTTACTCTACGCGCGAGTAAAAAATCTGACGATAGTTCTGTTATTCGTCAAATTATTGTCGATTTGGCAGCCGATTTGCCCAGCTTTCCACCGCGCGCTCGATCAGGCCATAGCTGTGCTCGAAGGCTTCCGGGCCTTGGCGATAGGGGTCGGGGATTTCCAGGTTGTGCAGCCATTTGCCGAGCAGGAATGTCTTGCCCCGCGCTTCGGGCGACAGGCGGATGACGTCCCGGATCTGGCTGTGTTCCATCACCAGCACCAGGTTGGCTTCATGGATCAGTTCGCGGTTCAGTTGGCGAGCGCGGTGGGGAGCCGGACGATGGCCGTGACCGCTGAGGATCGCCAGCGCCGTGCTGTCCATGGGGTGGCCGATCAAGGCGGAAAGCCCGGCCGAGGCTACGGCGATGCCGCTGCCTGGCAGGGACTCGCGAAGCAGGTGTTCGGCGGTGGGGCTGCGGCAGATGTTGCCGACGCAGACGAACAGAATCCTGTTGAACACGGAAGCGTCCCTGGCCGCGATCGATAGGTGATGTGTCAAAAAAACTATCGACCGCGGCAGGGGGCGTCAAGCTGGCGGCGTGGTGCGCCGACGGGCGCGCTAGGCCTGGGTGGCAGGTGGCTGCTCGTTCGCGGCGGGCTCTTCCTGGCTGGGTCGCTCCAGCGCGACCTGGCGGATCGACAGGCGGATTTCAGCCGGTAGCACCCGTTTGGCCGCGCCTTCGGCCAGCTCGCCGAGCAACTCGTGGAAGCTCAGCTTGCCGTGCTCGTCCTTGCGCAGCACGTCTTCGTCCAGCAGGGTCTGGATGAAGTGGCGGAACAGGCTCTTGTCGAAGAATTCCGGCGCGTTAAGGCCATGCAGGATCGACAGGCGCTGGGCCATGACGGTGCAGAGGTTTTCCAGTTCCTCGGCGGTGAGCTGCTTCTGCCCGGCGTTGAGCACCAGGGAGATGGCCATGTAGAAGCGCTGCAGGGTCTGGGTGATGGCGCGGGCCAGTAAGGTCAGCAGCACGTACTGGCGCGAGCTGGGCGCCGGGCGGATGAAGGTGTCGTTCTCCTGCTTGAGCAGTTCGCTGGCGACCAGCGCCTGCAGCCACTGGTCGACCACGGCGTCCAGTTCGTCCAGGTTCCAGCGGATGAACAGTTCGGCCTGCAGGTAGGGGTAGAGCGCGCGGGTGTAGCGCAGCAACTGCTCGCGGCTGATCCGTCCGCTGTTCTGGAAGAAGCTGGCGATCAGTGCGGGCAGGGCGAAGATGTGCAGCACGTTGTTGCGGTAGTAGGTCATCAGTACCGCGTTCTGCTCGTCGAGGTAGCAGATGCGGCCCAGGGCGTCCTTCTGCTCGCTGAGCAGGTTCATGCTCTTCACGTACTCGATCTGCTGCTGCCCGTCGCCCTCGGGCAAGGTTGCGCTCGGCGAGTAGGGCACCTTGCGCAGTAGTCCGAGATAGAGGTCGATCACCCGCGCCAGGGCGGTTTCGTCCAGCGCCAGGCGGGTGGTGGACAGCAGGGCCAGGGCGACCAGGTTCACCGGGTTGATCGCGGCGGCGTCGTTGAGGTGGCGGGCGACGTCGCGGGCCAGGTGGTGGGTGGTTTCCGACAGCCAGGCCGGGCGGAACTCCGGGCCCAGGTCCTGCTTGCGCCAGTCCGGCTGCTGCTGGTCGAGGAAGCGGTCAAGGTGGATCGGTTCGCCGAAGTTCACCCAGACCTGGCCGAAGCGCTGCTTCAGCGCGCCGATGACCTTGAAGATGTCGAAGATGGATTCCTTCTTCTTCGCCGCCCCGCGCAGCTCGCCCAGGTAGGTGCGGCCTTCGAGCACACGCTCGTAGCCGATGTACACGGGGACGAAGACGATCGGCCGGCGCGAGTCGCGCAGGAAGCTGCGCAGGGTGATCGCCAGCATGCCGGTACGCGGATGCAGCATGCGCCCAGTGCGCGAGCGGCCGCCTTCGACGAAGTACTCGGTGGAGAAACCGCGGCTGAACAGGGTATGCAGGTATTCGTTGAACACCGCGGTGTACAGCTGGTTGCCCTTGAAGCTGCGGCGCATGAAGAAGGCGCCGCCACGGCGCAGGATCGAGCCGACGATGGGCATGTTGAGGTTGATGCCGGCGGCGATGTGCGGCGGGGTCAGGCCGTTGCGGAACAGCAGGTAGGACAGCAGCAGGTAGTCGATGTGGCTGCGGTGGCAGGGCACGTAGACGATCTCATGGCCCTGGGCGACGTCCTGCACGCGCTCGATGTGATTGACCTTCACACCCTCGTAGAGCTTGTTCCAGAACCAGGTCAGGGTCACTTCGAGGAAGCGGATCACCGGGTAGGAGACGTCGGCGGCGATCTCGTTGGCGTAGCGCAGCGCGGTGGCCTCGGCCTTCTCCTGGGAAATCTTCTGGGTCTCGCACTCTTCCTGGATCGCCTGGCGCACCAGCGGCGCACGCAGCAGGCCCTTGACCAGGGTGCGGCGGTGGGAGAGGTCAGGGCCGATCACCGCGGTCTTCTGGTTGCGGAAGTGCACCCGCAGGATGCGCTGCACCATGCGCAGTGTACGGGCGTGGCCCTTGTCCTGCTCTACCAGTTCGCGCAGGTGGATGGGCGCGGAGAACTGCACACGGGTCTTGCGGCCGAGGATCAGGATGCGCGCCAGCTTGCGCAGGCGGCCGGTCACCGCCCAGTTGTCGGCGAAAAGCAACTTCCAGGCGCTCTTTTCGCTATCCGGCGATTGTCCCCAGAACACGCTGACGGGGACGATCTGCGCGTCGTCGATGCCGTTCTGGCCAATGGCGCCGAGCATGCGCACCAGCGCCGGCGGTGCGCCGCGCTTGTCCTGGCGGCCGAGCCAGTCGGGTTCCGGGGTCAGGTAGAAGAAGGCCGCGGGCTCGATGGACTCGCCCACCGCGACCGGCATCACCGGGCGCGGCAGGCCGGCCTTGCGGCACTCGGTGTCGACTACCGCCAGGTCGCTGACCGAGGGCTGCTGCAGGACGTAGAGGACCGGTTTGCTGCGGTCGATCTTCAGGCTGAAGGCCGACTGGTTGATGGTTTCCGAGCGCACCCAGAGGTAGAGCAGGCGGCGCAGGGCACCAAAACCGAAGCGGCGGAACGGGTAACGAGGCATACAGGCCCTATGGCTGGCAGAAATAAAACGAGCGATTGCTCAGGGGCGTTAGTTTGCCGGATCAGGGGGCGGGCGGCAAAGCCGCGGTCGCCCGCCTGGCGGCAGCGAACGCTGCGTTGGCAGGGACTATCCTGCTTGATCAGGGTTCCATTCGATGGAGGTGGAGCGATGCGTAAAGTGACTTTTGGATGCCTGTTGGCGCTGGCCTGTGTGACGCCGGCGGGGGCTCAGTCGGTGGTGCCGCTCAATGGCCAGAGTAGCCAGCAGATGCAGCAGGACATGGATTACTGCAACGGCGTTGCCGCCAACGCCGCGAGCGGTTCCAGCTCCCCGCACGTCGGCGGGAGGGTGCGCGGCGCGGCAAGGGGCGCGGCGGCTGGCGCGGTCGGCGCCGAAGTGCGCGGTCAACAGCACGATGAGATCTACGACCGAGCCAGCGACGACGCCAAGCAGCAGTACCGGCAGAACCGTGCAGGCGAAGTCGCTGCCGCCGGGGCCGTGGTGGGGGCCTCGCGCCAGCGCCAGGAGCGCCGCCAGGATCGTCGCAACCAGCAGGCCACACAGAGTTCGGCCTACGGCAGTTGCATGCAGGGGCGGGGTTACCAGGTCAGCCAGTGAAATCTCGCGGCTGCCGGCAGGTCAGCTGGATGAGGGTTTCGCTGCAGCGGAGATTCTGGCAAGGCGTACGGCTGAGTTGCAGAAGTGCAAGCCCTGATCGGAAAAGAGGTTCCGGGTGTTGCGAAAACGCCCGGAACCATCGTGCAAAGTTGTGATGAAGTCCAAGTTCGAAACACTTTCGTTACGCAGGGTAACGAGCACCAAAATGGCCCTGCAAGCCCCGTAAAATGGCACTTTGGCCTGTTTGGTCATAGGCTCGCGGAGTTGATGAAAAAGTGCTTTTCAGCTGTAACTTTTGATTTATATACTCGGGATCGCGGTCGCCTTCGGGCGTTATTCGAATTACCTTCCAACGCGCCTTGAGCCGGGTCGGATGATGAGGAAAACGTTCAGTCGGACGAACCGTTGAAGTCCTCATTTCGGGGGCCACCCAAAAATAATAGGCAAGTTGGAGAGTGTGGTAATGGCTGATCGTGAGGTCGGAACCGTCAAGTGGTTCAATGACGCCAAAGGTTATGGATTCATTCAACGCGATAGCGGTCCGGACGTTTTCGTTCACTACCGTGCCATTCGTGGCGATGGTCACCGCTCCCTGGTCGAAGGCCAGAAAGTGGAGTTCTCGGTGATCCAGGGTCAGAAAGGCCTCCAGGCGGAAGACGTCGCCAAGGTCTGAGCCCCCGAAAACAAAGGCCCGTCCAATGGACGGGCCTTTGTTTTTAAAGCCTTGCCGGTGCCGGTATCAGCCCGTGCGCCAGGTAATCTCTTCGACGCCCGCGGCGGTCACCTTCAGCCAGCGGTCCGCGTCTTCCTCGCCCTGATCCTCGCTCCAGCTGCCCGGTGCGCAGCGCACTTCGACTTCCAGTGCTGCACAGGCGTCGCGGGCGCAGGCGACATCGTCGTCCCACGGCGTGGCATCGCTGTCCAGGAACAGGCTGTTCCACTTGCCCACGGCCTTGGGCAGCCAGGTCACCGGAATGCTGCCGGCGCTGCACTTGAAGGTCTCGCCCTGGGCGCGCCATTCGGAGCAGGGGCCAAGTGCCTTTTCCAGCCAGGCGGCGACGGCGGCCTGGTCGGCATCCTTGATGTAGATCTCGATATCCGGTTGGCGCATGGCGTCCTCGTAAGCCGGTTTCAGGCCGGTGTCAGGGTTCTTGGCGTTCAAGCCAATCGTAGCGTACCGCGACCGTCACCTCGAAGGGCTCGGCCAGGATGCGCTCGCGTCGCTCGGCGTTGACCCGCCAGCCGTGGGGCGTCATCGCCAGCAGGTGCTCGCGGGCTTCGCGGGTTTCCAGTGGCAGCTTGAAGCTCAGTTGTTCGGTGTGCGCAGGCTTGAGTTCTTCGGGCAGATCGGCGAGGTGCTTGTCCTCGACGTACTCGCGCACTTCGTCGTACAGGCGCTGGCGCAGCTCCAGCAGGTGATCGCGGGCCGGGCCCAGGCGCAGCACGCCGCCGCCGGGAGTAAGCAGGCGCGTGGCTTCCTTCCAGTCGATGGGGCTGAACACGCTGGCCAGCAGTTGGCAGGATGCATCGGCCAGCGGCACGCGGGCCATGCTGGCGACCATCCAGGTCAGCTGCGGGGCGCGTTTACAAGCGCGTTTCACTGCCTCGCGGGAGATATCCAGCGCGTAGCCGTCGGCCTGGGGCAGGGCTTCGCCCAGTTGCGCGGTGTAATAGCCCTCGCCGCAACCGATATCCAGCCAACGGCCGGGGTTGCGCTCGGCGGCCAGCTCGGCCAGGCGGCGAGCCAGCGGCGCGTAGTGGCCGGCACCGAGGAAGTAGCGGCGCGCCTCGACCATGGCGGCGTTGTCGCCCGGATCGAGGCTCTTCTTGTGCTGCACCGGCAGCAGGTTCAGGTAACCCTGGCGAGCGCGGTCGAAACGATGCCCGGCCGGGCAGGCGACTCCGTTGTCGACCTCAGTCAGCGCCTCGCGGCACAGCGGGCAGATCAGCATCACTTCTTCCCCTGGGTCGGCCCCAGCGGCTGCGGCAGGTCGTTGCGCAGCACGGTCGGCAGCGAACGGCGGCGCTGGGCGATCTGGTAGACGCGCAGGGCGTAGCGGCGCTCGGCGGCCGGGGCCGGCGGCGGGGTGTCGGGGCGGGTGGCGCCGAGGCAGAAGTTCTTGTTGGTTCCACTCATGCCAGCAGTCGCACCAGGGTCTGATAGTAGATTTCGGTCAGGACATCGAGGTCGCTGGCCAGTACGCGTTCGTCCACCTGGTGGATGGTGGCGTTCACCGGGCCGAGCTCGACCACCTGGGTGCCCATGGTGGCGATGAAGCGCCCGTCGGAGGTGCCTCCGGAGGTAGAGGGGGTGGTCTCGCGGCCGGTGACGGCAAGAATCGCGGCGGCGACGCCATCGAGCAGCTCACCCGGTTGGGTGAGGAACGGCAGGCCGGACAGCGCCCAGTCGATGTGCCAGTCCAGACCGTGCTTGTCGAGGATGGCGGCGACGCGCTGCTGCAGGCCTTCCACGGTGGATTCGGTGGAGAAGCGGAAGTTGAAGATCACCTTCAGCTCGCCCGGGATCACGTTGGTGGCGCCGGTGCCGCCATTGATGTTGGAGATCTGGAAGCTGGTTGGCGGGAAGTAGTCGTTGCCGTTGTCCCAGTGCTCGGCGGCGAGTTCCGCCAGGGCCGGGGCGGCGAGGTGGATCGGGTTCTTCGCCAGGTGCGGGTAGGCCACGTGGCCCTGCTTGCCGCGCACGGTGAGGGTGGCGCCCAGCGATCCACGGCGGCCGTTCTTGACGATGTCACCCACAAGGGTGGTGCTGGACGGCTCGCCGACGATGCACCAGTCCAGGCGCTCGTTGCGTGCCTTCAGGCGCTCGACCACGGCCTTGGTGCCGTGATGGGCCGGGCCTTCCTCGTCGCTGGTGATCAGGTAGGCGATGCTGCCGCGATGGTCCGGGTAGTCGGCGACGAAGCGTTCGGTGGCGATGATCATCGACGCCAGGCTGCCTTTCATGTCTGCCGCGCCACGGCCGCAGAGCATGCCGTCGGCGTCGATCAGCGCGTCGAAGGGCTGGTGCTGCCAGGCCTGCTCGGGGCCGGTGGGGACCACGTCGGTATGGCCGGCGAAGCACAGCACCGGGCCATTGGCGCCGTCGCGGCCCTGGCGCAGGGCCCAGAAGTTATCCACCTCTTCGATGCGCATGGGTTCCAGGGCGAAACCGCAGGCACCCAGGCGCTGCATCATCAGCTGCTGGCAGTCGGCATCGACCGGCGTGACGGAGGGACGGCGAATCAGCTCGCAGGCGAGGGCCAGTGTCGGCGAGAGGGACATTGAGGGCATCCTGGGGGTGGAACGGAAAAAGGCGCCCATCTTAAAGCAAAAACGCCGGCGATTGGCCGGCGTTCTTGGGAGTAGACAAGTGGTGCCTCAGCTCGCCTGTGCGGCATCCGCTGCCGGCGCCTCCTGCGGACCCGGCGCCGAGGACAGCAGCGCCATCACCAGGGCTGCCAGGTAGGGCAGGGACTGCACCAGCAGCATGGCCACCCAGAACATCATGTCCCGGCTCGGCACGCCCTGCACCAGCACGATACCCAGCGCGGCGCCCCACAGCAGCAGCATGATGAACACCTCCTCACGCGCCTCGGCGAGTGCCACGAGGATGCCGTGGTTGGAGGCCATCTTCGGCGTGCGGAAGAACGGGATGGTCTTGGTGAACGCCCCGTAGAGCACCGCCTTGGCGATGGTGTGCGATAGCGCCAGGCCCGCCACGGCCGCCTGGAACGAACGCAGCAGGTTCACGCCCACGGCGCGGCGGTAGAGGAACATGATCTTGCCGAACTTGAAGAAGAACAGCGCCAGCGGCGGGATGGCGAAGATCAGCAGCGGCGGGTCGACCCGCTTGGGTACGATGATCATCGCCGAGGACCAGAGCAGCGCACCGACGGTGAAGAAGATGTTCATGCCATCGGCGATCCACGGCAGCCAACCGGCGATGAAGTGGTAGCGCTGGCCGAGGGTGAGCTTGCTGTCCTTGCCCTGGAACAGGGCGCGGGCGTGGCCCTTCATGATCTGGATGGCGCCGTAGGCCCAGCGGAAGCGCTGCTTCTTGTAGTCGATGAAGGTGTCCGGCATCAGGCCTTTGCCGAAGCTCTGGTGCGAATAGGCGGCCGAATAGCCTTTCTCGAACACTCGCAGGCCCAGCTCGGCGTCCTCGCAGATGGTCCAGTCGGCCCACTTCAACTCGTCCATCACGCTGCGGCGGATCATGGTCATGGTGCCGTGCTGGATGATCGCGTCGCGGTCGTTGCGGGTGACCATGCCGATGTGGAAGAAGCCCTTGTACTCGGCGTAGCAGAGCTTCTTGAAGACGTTCTCCTCGCCGTCGCGGTAGTCCTGCGGCGATTGCACCACGGCGATCTTGGGATCACTGAAGTGCGGCACCATCTGCTTGAGCCAGTTTGGTTCGACGCAGTAGTCGGCATCGATCACCGCGACCACTTCGGCGTCCGGCGCGGTGTGCGGCAGGATGTAGTTCAGCGCGCCGCCCTTGAAGCCGGCCAGCGGCGCAACATGGAAGAAGCGGAAGCGCGGGCCGAGCACTTCGCAGTAGTCGCGCACGGGCTCCCAGACGGCCGGGTCCTTGGTGTTGTTGTCGATGATCAGGACTTCGTAGTCCGGGTAATCGAGCTTGGCCAGGGCATCCAGGGTCTTCTTCAGCATCTCCGGCGGTTCGTTGTAGCAGGGCACATGTACCGACACCTTGGGGCGATAGCTGGTGTCGGTCAGCACCGGGTCGAACGGCCGGCGGCGCTTGCGCACCCAGACGGTCTCGGCCAGTTCATGGGCCTCGGTGAGCAGCACGATGAACACGCCCAGCGCGCCGATACCCAGCAGGCCACCAACGGTCATGCTGAACCAGGTGCTGTATTGCTGGCTGTAGTCGTACGCGATCCACACCAGCACCGAGCCGCCGGCGAAGGCGACCACGGTGAGGAAGGTGCGGCCGCGCTGGCGCAGGGCGCTGCCGTCGATCATCAGCAGGGTCAGGGCGAGCAGCGCCATCACCACCGAGGCCACCGCCAGGGCGCGCCACTGCGGGATGTTCACTACCGGCCCGTCGAAGTTGAACTTCGGCTGGCGCTGGGCGTTGTAGACGCCCCAGTAGGCGCCTACCGAGCCTTCGTCACCGACCTTCCACGGCTGGTCGAAGGCTTCGACGACGAAGTAGTTGTAGCCCTTCTTGTTCAGCGCGTTGGTCAGCCGGCGCAGGTAGATGGCCTGGTCCGCCTGGGTGGCGTCGGCGCCGCCGCGCATGCGGCCGTTGCTCGGCCAGCCGACTTCGGCCAGCAGCAGCGGCTTGCGCGGGAACTTGGCGCGCAGTTCGCGGGCGCGGTCGAGGACGAACTGCACCGAGTTGTCCATCGGGGTGAATTCCCAGTAGGGCAGCACGTGGGCGGCGATCAGGTCGACGTGCTTGGCCATCTCCGGGTACTTCTCGTAGATGTGCCACTGCTCGGCGGTGGTGACGGGCACCTTCACCGCCTTGCGCACGCGGTCCAGGTAGCCGGTCAGTTGCTCGACCGTGACCTCGCGGCGGAACAGCGCTTCGTTGCCGACGATCACCCGCACCACACTGCGCGAGTTGTTGGCGATCTCGATGCCGCGTTCGATCTCGGCCTCGTTCTCGGCTTCGTCCGGGCCGATCCAGATCCCCAGGCTGACGCGCATGCCGACCTCCTCGGCCAGGCGCGGGATGTCGGCCAGCGAGCCCTTCACCGAGTAGGTGCGGATGTTGTCGGTCTGCTTCGATACCAGTTCCAGGTCAGAACGGATCTCGTCGTCGCTGGGGAACTGGTTCTTCTGCGGATTCTGGTTCAGGCGGAAGGGCGAGAAGGAGAATCCGGAAATGCTCTCCGGCCAGTCGGGAACGCTGACGGGACGGTTGTACAGGGCCCAGAAGCCGGTGAAGAGCGCCGCGAGGGCGACGAAGACCACCAGGTTGAGGCCGAACTTGCGTGCAGGCATGGTGCGATCGGGTTCCAAAGGGTGGAACGGGGAGGGGCCGGAACGGCGTCCGGTCGGGGCGCATCCTACCCCGCACTCCAGGTGCTGTACAGGTTGCCGGCGGTCCGCCGCAGCAGGGCGTCGGACGCTGGCTTCCGACAGTTTAGAATGGGCTGTAGGCGCGTGTATGAGACTGCCAAAAATCAGCTTTGTTGCATGCTGGCCGAGGGTGGCGCCAAAACGGCAACAGACCCTATAGAATGCCGGCCGTTTCGATGCGAGGTGTGGTGAATGGAACTGGATGAACAGCGTTTCGGCGGTATCGCACGGCTGTACGGCCGCGAGGGCCTGGAACGGCTGGCGGCCAGCCATGTGGCGGTGGTCGGGATTGGTGGCGTCGGCTCCTGGGCGGCCGAGGCGCTGGCGCGCAGCGGGGTAGGTGAGATTTCGCTGTTCGACCTCGACGACGTCTGCGTCACCAACACCAATCGCCAGATCCATGCGTTGCAGGGCGCCGTGGGCAAAGCCAAGGTCGAGGTGATGGCTGAGCGTCTGAAGGCGATCAATCCGGGCATCGTCGTGCATGCCGTTGCTGATTTCGTCACCCGCGAGACCATGGCGGACTACATCACCCCTGAGCTGGACTGCGTGATCGACTGCATCGACAGCGTCGCCGCCAAGGCCGCGCTGATCGCCTGGTGCAAGCGCCGCAAGCTGCAGATCATCACCACCGGCGGCGCAGGCGGGCAGGTCGATCCGACACAGATCCAGGTCGCCGACCTCAACAAGACCTTCAATGACCCGCTGGCCGCCAAGGTCCGCTCCATGCTGCGTCGCGACTACAACTTCTCGCGCACTCCGGGCCGCCATTACAGCGTGCAATGCGTGTTCTCCACCGAGCAACTGCGCTACCCCAAGCCGGACGGCACCGTGTGCCAGTCCAAGAGCTTCGTCGGCGAAGGGGTGAAGCTGGACTGCGCCGGCGGCTTCGGCGCGGTGATGATGGTCACCGCGACCTTCGGCATGGTGGCGGCGGCACGGGCGGTGGACAAGATCGTGGCCGGGGCGCGGCGGCCGTCGGAGCGCACTGCGGGCTGAATGCTCTTGTAGGAGCGAGCTTGCTCGCGAACCGCTTAACGCTATTGCCGCCGGGTAGTCCAATTCGCGAGCAAGCTCGCTCCTACGAAAAGCGCTGGCTTCGGAGGCGTAGGGCGTACAACCGTTCGCGGTTGTACGCCGTTACACCGCGGTTGCCGGCTGGAGTCCCGATGGAGTTCGAAGTGCTCCGCGGCAGGTTTCCAGGTTGGAATCCGAGCGGTCGGGGGGCAAGTTCAAGCGGCGTATAAGGTCGGACGTTATACGCCCGATGCCTCGATCAACTCCTGCATGCGCTTCAGAACTGCATTCAACCCATTGCTGCGCGATGGCGACAGTTGCCGACCGAGGCCGAGCTGATTGAACCAGTCCGGGAGGTCGATGTTGGCCAGCTCATCGGCCGGCAGACCTTCCACCCGCACCAGCAGCAACGCCAGCAGCCCACGCAGCAGCCGCGCATCGCTATAGGCGCGGAAGTGCCAGAGGCCGCCGCGCGGGTCGGCGACCAGCCAGACATTGCTCTCGCAGCCATGTACGCGGTGTTCGTCGCTGCGTTCGGCGTCGCTTAGTGGCTCCAGGCGTTCGCCCCATTGCATCAGCAGGCGTGCGCGCTGGTCCCAACCCTGCTGCGCGGTGAAGGCCTGCAGCGCTTCGTTAGCGGCGGCGGGCAGGCTCATCGCAGCAGCTCCAGGGCACTGTCCAGGGCGTGGAAGAAGCGCTCCAGATCGGCGCCGTCGTTGTACAGGCCGAGGGAGACGCGTAGGGCGCCGGCGACGTCGAGGGTCTTCATCAATGGCATGGCACAGTGGTGCCCCGCGCGTACGGCGATGCCCTGTTCGGTGAGCAGGTGGCCGAGGTCGGCAACGTGCACGCCCTCGACCACGAAGCTGGCCAGCGCCACGTCCGGTTCGCCCAGCACGCGCACGCCGTCGCGGGCGCGCAGGCCGGCCAGCAGGCGGGCATGGAGGAAGTCTTCGTGGGCACTGGCTTCGGCGCTGTCCTGGCGGGTCAGCCATTCAAGCGTGGCGCCGAGGGCGATCACGGAGCCGATGGGTGGGGTTCCGGCCTCGAAGCCGATCGGGGCGCTGTGGAACTGCGCATCGAAGTAGTCCGCCACGCGCACCATCTCGCCGCCGAACTGCCAGTGGGCCAGGCGCTCCAGGGCTTCCGCGCGGCCCCAGAGCAGGCCGAGACCTTCCGGGCCGTAGAGCTTGTGGCTGGAGCAGACGTAGTAGTCGCAGCCCAGCGCGGACAGGTTGTGCCGGCCGTGGACCACGCCCTGTGCGCCGTCGACTACGGTCATCGCACCGTGCTGCCGAGCCATCTGCAGCAGTTCCGGCAGCGGTTGCCAGGTGCCGAGCACGTTGGACAGCTGGCTGACGGCGAGCAGTCGCGTGCGCGGACCTATCAGGCTCGCGGCACGCTCCAGGTCGATGCGCCCGCTGCGATCCAGCGGCAGGACTACCAGTTTCAGCCCGCGCCTGAGCGCCAGTTGTTGCCAGGGCAGCAGGTTGGCATGGTGCTCCAGGGCGCTGATCACGATCTCGTCGCCGACCTGGAACTGGCTTTCCAGGCCATAGGCCAGCAGGTTCAGCGCTTCGGTGGCGCCGCCGGTGAAGATGATCTGCGCCGGGCTGCCGCCGTTCAGCCAGTTGGCCGCCAGGGTGCGGGTGGCCTCGAAGGCGCGGGTGGCGCGTTCGCCGGGCAGGTGCTGGGCGCGGTGCACGTTGGCGGCGCCGCTGGCGTAGTAGCCGGCCAGGGCATCGATCATGGCCTGGGGCTTCTGGGCGGTGGCGGCGCTGTCGAGGTAGGTCTGGCCTTCGGCCTCGAAGGCGGCGAGGGCCGGGAAGTCGGAGCGCCAGGGCGAGGGAATGGACATGGGCGTGTGGCCGGTTGCGGAAAATGGAAAACGGGGGCCGCAGCCCCCGTTTTTCAAGCTTAGTGCGAACCCCGCGCGAGCGGGGTGCACAAGCTTAGTTGTGCGCGTGCAGCGCTTCGTTCAGTTCGATCGCGGTCTTGTTGGTCTTGCACTCGACCGCGCCGGTCTGGGAGTTGCGGCGGAACAGCAGGTCCGGCTGGCCAGCCAGGTCGCGGCCCTTGACCACTTTCACCAGGTTGTTCTGGTCGTCCAGCACGGCGATCTTGGTGCCGGCGGTGACGTACAGGCCGGCTTCGACGATGTTGCGGTCGCCCAGCGGGATGCCGATGCCAGCGTTGGCGCCGATCAGGCAGCCTTCGCCGACGCTGATGACGATGTTGCCGCCGCCCGACAGGGTGCCCATGGTGGAGCAGCCGCCGCCCAGGTCCGAGCCCTTGCCGACGAACACGCCAGCGGAGACGCGGCCTTCGATCATGCCCGGGCCTTCGGTGCCGGCGTTGAAGTTGACGAAGCCTTCGTGCATCACGGTGGTGCCTTCACCGATGTAGGCGCCCAGGCGTACGCGGGCGGTGTCGGCGATGCGCACGCCGGCCGGGACCACGTAGTCGGTCATCTTCGGGAATTTGTCGACGGAGAAGACGTCCAGCAGCTTGCCCTTCAGGCGCGCTTCGAGCTGCAGCTCTGCCAGTTCGGTCAGGTCGATGGCGCCCTGGTTGGTCCAGGCCACGTTCGGCAGCAGCGGGAAGATGCCGGTCAGGTTCAGGCCGTGCGGCTTGACCAGGCGGTGGGACAGCAGGTGCAGCTTGAGGTACGCCTCCGGGGTGGAGCTGGGGGCGGCGTCTTCGGCCAGCAGGGTGGCGACCAGCGGCTTCTGGCTTTCGGCCAGGCGGTTGAGCAGGGCGGCCTGGGCGTTGTCGATGCCCTTCAGGGCGTCGGCCAGTTGGTAGGCCTGGTGGGCGCTGAAGGCGATCGCCTGGTTGCCGCCCTCGTAGGCCAGCAGCGGGGTGATCGCGGCGACCAGTTCGGCGTTGGGCTTGAGCAGTGGCTGCGCGTAGAAGACTTCCAGCCAGTTGCCCTGGCGGTTCTGGGTGCCGACACCGAAGGCCAGGCTGAACAGGGATTTCGACATGTGGGTGCTTCCTTAAAAAGAAAATCTCGAAGAAAGTAACAGGTCAGGCCGGACGGCGGCTGAGCAGCAGGCCCAGCCCGGCGCTGCCCAGCAGCGCGGCACAACCACGGTTGAACAGGCGCCGGGCGCGAGCGCCGGCGAGCAGCTTGCCGAGGTGGACCCCGGCGAGCCCGTAAAGGGCGATGGCCAGCCATTCCAGGAGCAGGAAGGCTGCGCCAAGCTGGGCGAACTGGGCGCCCACGGCCTGGTTCGGATCGACGAACTGCGGCAGGAAGGCGGTGAAGATCAGGATTGCCTTGGGATTGCCGGCGGCGACCCAGAATTCCTGGCGCGTCAGGCGCCAGAGGCTGCTGGCGGGCGTCGGCGCGCCGTCGATGCCGAGGTCGGCGGTCGGTGCGCGCCAGAGCTGGATAGCCAGCCACAGCAGGTAGGTGGCGCCTACTACCTTGATCACCAGGAACAGCCAGGCCGAAGCCTGCAGCACCAATGCCAGGCCGGAGGCGGCCAGGGCCAGCATGCCGGCGAATGCCAGCAGGCGCCCGCTGCCCGCCAGCGTCGCGCGCAGCAGGCCGAAACGGGCGGCGTTGTTCAGTGACAGCAGGTTGTTCGGTCCCGGCGCCAGGTTCAGGGCGAAGCAGGCGGGGAGGAACAGGGCCCAGGCGATGCTCATGGTGGGACGACTCAGGCCAGCGCAGCGGCGTAGTTGTCGGGCTTGAAGCCGACCAGGGTGCGGCCGCCCAGGTCGAGCACCGGGCGCTTGATCATCGACGGCTGGGCGAGCATCAGGTCGATCGCCTTGGCCTGGTCGAGATTGGCTTTCTGCACGTCGTCGAGCTTGCGGAAGGTGGTGCCGGCGCGGTTCAGGATGGTTTCCCAGCCATGCTCGCCGCACCATTGCTCCAGGTGCGCGCGGTCTATTCCGCTAGTCTTGTAGTCGTGAAAGGCGTAGTCGACGCCATGCTCGTCCAGCCAGGTGCGGGCTTTCTTCATGGTGTCGCAGGCCTTGATGCCGTACAGCGTCCGCTGACTCACGGGGCGCATCTCCTTTTCATGCTTTTCTTCAGGCGCGGGATTATGCCATTTCCCGATGCCTTGGGGGATGCCGGTGGGAATCCGGTGGTGTGCAACAGTCTGTTGCCGATCCGGTGGCTGATCCGCCGCTACGCCGATGGTTCAATGGAGCGCTGTGCCGGGAGTTCGTCGATGCAAACCGTTTACACCGTGCTGATCCTGCTGCTGACCGTAGGGGGGACGCGGCTCGCCGCGCAGCTGATCCCGCTGCCGTTGCCATTGATCCAGATCGCCGCCGGCGCAGCGCTGGCCTGGCCGAGCCTGGGCCTGCACGTGGCACTGGACCCCGAGCTCTTCATGTTCCTGTTCATCCCGCCGCTGCTGTTCGTCGACGGCTGGCGCATGCCCAAGGGCGAGTTCTGGAAGATGCGCGGGCCGATCCTGGCCCTGGCGTTCGCCCTGGTGTTGATCACGGTGGTGGTCGGTGGCGCCTTCATCCATCTGCTGATCCCGGAGATTCCCTGGGCCGCGGCCTTCGCCCTGGCGGCGGTGCTGTCGCCCACCGACGCGCTGGCGGTTTCGGCCATCGCCCAGAATCGCCTGCCCAGACGCCTGATGCATGTCCTCCAGGGCGAGGCGCTGATGAATGACGCCTCGGGTCTGGTGGCCTTCAAGTTCGCCATCGCCGCGGCAATGACGGGAACCTTCTCGCTGATGGACGCCAGCCTGTCGTTCCTGTTGGTGGCGTTGGGCGGCCTGGCCTGCGGGGTGCTGCTGAGCTGGCTGCTGGGGCGCATCCGTGGCTGGATGATCCGACGTGGCTGGGATGATCCTGCGACCCATGTGGTGCTGATGCTGCTGTTGCCGTTCGCTTCCTACATGGTCGCCGAGGAGGTGGGCGTCTCCGGCATCCTTGCCGCGGTGGCGGCCGGCATGATGCAGAGCTGGGTCGATCTGCTGCCACGGCAGACCAACACCCGGCTGCTCAACCGCAGCGTGTGGTCGATGCTGGAATTCGCCTTCAACGGCGTCGTGTTCCTTCTGCTCGGCCTGCAGTTGCCCGACATCCTCAAGTCGGTGGCGCACCACTCCGACGACATGCTCTGGCGCTCGTCGCTGCTGCTGTTCTATGTGCTGGCGGTCTTCGCGGCGTTGCTGGTGCTGCGTTTCGCCTGGGTCTGGTGCTACTGGAAGGTTTCGGTGCGTTTCGAACGCTGGTGGGGTGTCGAACTGGGCGGGCGGCCGGGTGAGCCGACCTTGCGCCTGTCGGCGATTTCCGCACTGGGCGGGGTGCGCGGGGCGGTAACCCTGGCGGGGGTGCTCTCGGTGCCCTTGCTGCTGGGGGACGGTTCGCCGTTTCCGCAGCGTGACCTGATCATTTTCATTGCCGCCGGGGTGATCCTGATTTCACTGCTGGCGGCGACCATCGGCCTGCCGATCCTGCTGCGCGGACTGCCTGCGGCGAGCAATGACCGGCGTGAGCTGGAAGTGCAGCAGGTGTGGCGCAAGACCGCCGCGGCGGCGATCCACATGCTGGAAAACGAGGAGTTGCCGGTCAAGGAAAGCACCGACGCCGAAGAGACAGCGCGGCTGGCGGAGGTGAAGGCGAAGCTCATGGCCGAGTACCGACACGAGCTGGATCCGGCCCCGGACAGCCTGGAAGCCCGCGAGCGCGCCCGTGCCCTGGAGCTGGCCGATCAGGCGCTGCGCATCAAGGCGCTGCGGGCCCAGCGCCTGGAGCTGTACCGGATGCGCCGGGAGCATGAGATCGACGATGAAATCCTGCGCGGAGTGCTGGGGGAGCTGGATAACCAGGAGGCCTGGGTGACCAGCAAGGCGGGGCGCTGGGTGTAGCGCGTATAACGCACCGCGTCATACGCCGTTTGACCCTGGTTTCAGCGCGCTCCGAACTCGGCCTTGGAGCCGGCAAAGCGTCACGGTCTATCGGCGTACAACCGCGAACGGTTGTACGCCCTGCGATCAGAGGCCTTGCACGTAGCGCTTGATGCGCTCGGCCGCTTCCACGCATTCCGCCAGCGGAGCCACCAGTGCCATGCGCACACGGTTGGCGCCGGGGTTCTCGCCGTTCACTTCGCGGGACAGGTACGAACCCGGCACCACGGTGACGTGCTGCGCATCGAACAGGCCACGGCAGAACTCGGTGTCGGCGATCGGCGTCTTCGCCCACAGGTAGAAGCTGCCGTCCGGGCGCTGCACGTCGAGCACACCGGAGAGGATGTCCAGCACGGCGTCGAATTTCTCGCGGTACATGTCGCGGTTGGCCCGCACGTGGTCCTCATCCTTCCAGGCGGCGACGCTGGCGAGCTGGGTCTGCACCGGCATGGCGCAGCCGTGGTAGGTGCGGTACAGCAGGAATTTCTTCAGCACTTCGGCGTCGCCGGCAACGAAGCCCGAGCGCAGGCCCGGCAGGTTCGAACGCTTGGACAGGCTGTGGAACACCACGCAGCGCTTGAAGTCCGAGCGGCCGAGTTCGGCACAGGCGGTCAGCAGGCCGGCCGGCGGGTTCTGTTCGTCGAAGTACAGCTCGCTGTAGCACTCGTCGGCGGCGATCACGAAGTCGTGCTCGTCGGCCAGGGCGATCAGCTTCTTCAGGGTTTCCAACGGCACCAGCGCGCCAGTGGGATTGCCCGGCGAGCAGAGGAAGAGAATCTGGCAGCGTGCCCAGACCTCGGCCGGCACGGCGTCGAAGTCCGGGTTGAAGCCATTGGCTTCCCGGCAGGGCAGGTAGTGCGGTTCGGCGCCGGCGAGCAGGGCTGCGCCTTCGTAGATCTGGTAGAACGGGTTCGGGCTGATCACCAGGCCCTTGGCGTTGCGGTCAACCACGGTCTGGGTGAAGGCGAACAGCGCTTCACGGGTGCCGTTCACCGGCAGCACATGGCGCGCGGCGTCCAGCCAGCCGGCCGGCACCTTGAAGCGGCGCTCGCACCAGGCGGCGATGGCTTCGCGCAGGGCGGGGATACCCAGGGTGGTCGGGTAGACGGCCAACTGGTCGAGGCTCTCGGCCAAGGCCTTGGCGACGAAGTCCGGCGAGCGGTGCTTGGGTTCGCCAATGGACAGCGCGATCGGCTTGAGATCCGCCGGCGGCTGGGCACCGGCCAGCAGGGCGCGGAGCTTCTCGAAGGGGTAGGGCTGGAGCGAGTCGAGGGCAGGATTCATGGGCAAGGCTCTTTCTTTCTAAATGCTGACTAAATGCTGATGCGCACCGGCATGGTCTGCTGGCCGCCGTCGGAGAGGATGTCGACCAGGGCGGTCTGGATGCGCTTGCACAGCTCGGGGTCGGAAAGCGGCTGGTTATTCGCATCGGTGACGAAGAACACGTCTTCCACGCGTTCGCCCAGGGTGGCGATCTTTGCGTTCTGCACCGACAGGTCGAAGTCGAGGAACAGACCGCCGATGCGCGCCAGCAGACCGGGGCGGTCCGGCGCGATGACTTCCAGCACGCTGACCTGGCGGGCGGCGTCGGTGGATATGGTCACCTGCGGGGCGAAGGCAAAGTGCTTGAGCTGGCGCGGTACTCGGCGCTGGATGATGGTCGGGTATTCGTCCGGGTCCTTCAGTGCATAGACGAGGCCTTCGCGAATTTCCGCGACACGGGCGGGATTGTCGCCAATCGAGCCGCCATCGGCGTCGAGCACAATGTAGGTGTCGAGGGTGAACAGGCTGGTGGAGGTGATGATCCGCGCATCCTGAATGTTCAGGTTGAGCTGGTCCATCGCCGCCACGGTCACCGCGAAGAAGTCGTGCTGGTCGGCGGCGTAGATGAAGATCTGGGTGCCGCCCTCGAACTCGCGCTGGGCGGTTTCCTTGATCAGCACCAGCGGTGTGCCGTCGTCCGGGTGCTGGAGGATGGCCTCGGTATGCCAGGCCACATCGGCGGCGGTGTGGCGCAGGAAGTAGTCGTCGCCCAGCTGGCTCCAGAGCTGCTCGGCGTCGTCCTGGTCGATGCCGCCGCGTACCAGGATGTCGATCGCCGCGCTCTGCGTCTGGCGAATCTGCTCCTCGCGGTCCACCGGGTTCTCCAGGCCGCGGCGCAGCGCGCGCTTGGTCTCGGTGTAGAGCTGGCGCAGCAGGCTGGCGCGCCAGGAGTTCCACAGCGTCGGGTTGGTGGCGTTGATGTCGGCCACGGTGAGCACGTAGAGGTAGTCCAGGTACGTCTGGTTGCCCATCAGCTGGGCGAAGTCGTAGATCACCTGCGGGTCCGACAGGTCCTTGCGCTGGGCCGTGGTGGACATGATCAGGTGGTTCTGCACCAGCCAGGACACCAGGCTGGTGTCCCACGGCGGCAGCTGGTGGCGCTGGCAGAAGTGCTCGGCATCCACCGCACCCAGTTCCGAGTGGTCGCCGCCGCGACCCTTGGCGATGTCGTGGTAGAGGCCGGCAATGTAGATCAGCTCGGGCTTGGGCAGGCGTTCCATGATCTTGCTGGCCAGCGGGTACTTCTCCGCCATGTCCGGGCGGCGCAGCTTGCGCAGGTGCTTGATCAGGTTGAGGGTGTGGGCGTCCACCGTATAGATGTGGAACAGGTCGTGCTGCATCTGCCCGACGATCAGGCCGAACTCCGGCAGGTAGCGGCCGAGGATGCCGTAGCGGTTCATCCGCCGCAGGTTGCGGTGGATGCCTTCCTTGCACTTGAACAGTTCGATGAACAGGCTGGTGTTGCGGATGTCGTGGCGGAAGTCGTCGTCGATCAGGTGCCGGCTGTCGCGCAGCAGGCGGATGGTGTCGGCGCGCACGCCCTTGATCTCCGGATGCTGGGCCAGTAGCACGAAGATTTCCAGCAGGGCGAAGGGCGTGCGCTTGAAGACGTTGGCGTGGGTGACTTCCAGGTAGCCGTCGCGTAGTTGGAAGCGGCTGTTGAGCGGCTGGATCTGGCCGTTCTCGCCGGCGCGCAGGATCACTTCCTCGAAGTGCTGCATGATCAGGTCGTTCAGCTCGGAAACCGCCATCACTACGCGGTAGTACTTCTGCATGAAGCGTTCGACCGCCAGTTTGGCGTCGTTGCCTTCATAGCCGAGCATCCCGGCAATGCGCCGCTGGTGGTCGAACAGCAGGCGGTCCTCGGCGCGGCCGGCGAGCATGTGCAGGGCGTAGCGGACCTTCCAGAGGAATTCCTGGCTGGAGGCGAGCACGCTGCATTCGCTTTCCACCAGGAAGCCTTCGCGCACCAGGGCGTGCAGGTTGAGGCTGCCGAAATGGCGGCGGGCGACCCAGAGCAGGGTCTGAATGTCGCGCAGGCCGCCGGGCGAGCCCTTCACGTTGGGCTCGAGGTTGTATTCGGTGTCGTTGTATTTGGTGTGGCGGTGAATCTGTTCCTTGCGCTTGGCCAGGTAAAACTGCCCGCTCGGCCACATCTGCTTCGCGCTGGTGGCCTCGAGCATGCGCTGGCGCAGGGCGTCCGGACCGGAAATGGTCCGGCACTCCATCAGGTTGGTGACTATCGTCAGGTCGGCGCGGGCCTCGTCGGCACATTCGGCCACCGAGCGCACGCTCTGGCCGACTTCCAGGCCGATGTCCCAGAGCAGGGTGAGGAAGCCTTCGATGGCTTCGCGGAAGCTTTCCTGGTCCTCGCTATTGAGCAGGATCAGCAGGTCGATGTCCGAGTGCGGGTGCAGTTCGCCGCGCCCATAGCCGCCCACGGCGACCAGCGCGATATCGGCGGCGTCGCCCCAACTGAAGCGGCTCCAGGCCTGCTGCAGGATCTGGTCGACGAACCAGGCGCGGTCTTCGATCAGTCGGCGGATGTCGCGGCCGCCGTTGAAGCGGGCGTCGAGTACCTCGTTGGCCTGACGAATGGCCTTCTTGAACGCAGCAATAGGGCTGGATTTGAGGGCCAGTTCCGCCTGGAACTGCCCACGGTCGAACAACTCGGGGTCCACCTGCGGCATGGCGGCCTTCCTGATTCAGGGATTGAGGGAGGGCAGGGGCAAGATGTGCGACGGGCCTGGCGCGTGGCGCCGGGCCCGGACATGCCGGGCCGGGATTTGTATGTTCTACCCAGCCGTCGGCAAGATTGCAAACCGCACAAAATCAGCTGCGCGTCGGCATAACTGCGTTAAAAACAGGCTCGGACTGCTCATTTACCCTCCGCGTCCTCGCCTGTTTGATTCGCTGGCGCTTACCCTTCGGGCCAGCCTGCGGCTGTTACTCCCATTGGTCGTTGCGCCTTGTTCTGCTCTAGCTCGCAAGATTTTGAACAGCCATTCAGGCCGGGGTGCGCGGGAAGCTTTCGTCGTTACGCAGGGTCAGGATCTCATAGCCATCGGCGGTGACCAGCACGGTGTGCTCCCACTGCGCGGACAGCTTGCGGTCCTTGGTGATGGCGGTCCAGCCGTCGCCCAGCAGGCGGGTTTCCGGGCGGCCCTGGTTGATCATCGGCTCGATGGTGAAGATCATGCCTTCCTTGAGCTCCAGGCCAGTGCCGGCGCGGCCGTAGTGCAGCACCTGGGGCTCTTCGTGGAAGACCTTGCCGATGCCATGGCCGCAGTACTCGCGCACCACGGAGAAGCCGTTCTTCTCGGCGTACTTCTGGATCACCTCGCCGATGTCGCCCAGGCGCGCGCCCGGCTTGACCACGGCGATGCCCTTGTACATGCATTCCTGGGTGATCTGGCAGAGACGATCAGCCCATTCCGGGGTCTTGCCGACCAGGAACATCTTGCTGGTGTCGCCGTGGTAGCCGTCCTTGATCACGGTGATATCGAGGTTGACGATATCGCCTTCCTTGAGCGGCTTGTCGTTGGGAATGCCGTGGCACACCACGTGGTTGATCGAGGTGCAGATCGACTTGGGGAAGCCTTTGTAGTTCAGCGGCGCCGGAATGGCCTTCTGCACGTTGACGATGTAGTCGTGGCAGATGCGGTCCAGTTCGTCGGTGGTGACCCCGGGCTTGACGTGCTCGCCGATCATTTCCAGCACTTCGGCGGCCAGACGGCCGGCGACGCGCATTTTCTCGATGTCTTCGGGCGTCTTGATGGTGACGGTCATGCGAATTCTCTTGAGGCGCTGCGATCGCGCGGATAATGAGATGAATGCGCAAGTCTACCAGACCTTGGGCCTTCCTTTTAAGGGCGGGACGGGATGCCGGATATCTGTTCGGGTTTCGCTGGGGCCGAGGTTGTGGTATAAAGCGCCCCGCTTCGAAGGCTACGGCCGTTTCGAGGCATAAACCCACACATGCATCGACACGATGGCCTGGGTGCCTTTCGACTGGTTCGGAGGGTTGGCCGTTGGGATGCATGGAGGCCTAACCCGACTTATCGAGGAACTATCATGTCCCAAGTCAATATGCGCGATATGCTGAAGGCCGGTGTGCACTTCGGCCACCAGACCCGTTACTGGAACCCGAAAATGGGCAAGTTCATTTTCGGCGCGCGTAACAAGATCCACATCATCAACCTCGAAAAAACCCTGCCGATGTTCAACGAGGCCCTGACCTTCGTTGAGCGCCTGGCCCAGGGCAAGAACAAGATCCTGTTCGTCGGCACCAAGCGTTCCGCCGGCAAGATCGTTCGCGAAGAAGCTGCCCGTTGCGGCATGCCGTACGTCGACCACCGTTGGCTGGGCGGCATGCTCACCAACTACAAGACCATCCGTCAGTCGATCAAGCGCCTGCGCGAGCTGGAAACCCAGTCCCAGGACGGCACCTTCGCCAAGCTGACCAAGAAAGAAGCCCTGATGCGCACCCGTGATCTGGAAAAACTGGATCGCAGCCTGGGTGGTATCAAGGACATGGGCGGCCTGCCGGACGCTCTGTTCGTGATCGACGTCGACCACGAGCGCATCGCCATCACCGAAGCCAACAAGCTGGGCATCCCGGTCATCGGCATCGTCGATACCAACAGCAGCCCGGAAGGCGTTGACTATGTTATCCCGGGCAACGACGACGCCATCCGCGCCGTTCAGCTGTACCTGGGTTCCATGGCCGAAGCCGTTCTGCGTGGTAAGCAGAACGCCACTGGCGGTGCTGACGAGTTCGTAGAAGAAGCGCCGGCCGAATCCGCCGAAGGCTGATTCCAGGACGTCCAGACGTCCTACGGTGCGCAGGAAGGGGGCTAGGCCCCCTTTTTGCCACCCTGTAAATTCCGCCCGGGCAGCCGGGCGATCTGGTTTTGAGAGCAACTCAAGAGGATTTCGAAATGGCAGAAATTACTGCAGCACTGGTCAAGGAACTGCGTGAGCGTACCGGCCAGGGCATGATGGAGTGCAAGAAGGCCCTGGTAGCCGCCGAAGGCGATATCGAGAAGGCCATCGACGACATGCGCGCTTCCGGCGCCATCAAGGCTGCCAAGAAGGCTGGCAACATCGCCGCCGAAGGCTCCATCGCCGTTAAAGTGGCTGATGACGCCAAATCCGCCACCATCATCGAAGTCAACTCGCAGACCGACTTCCTGGCCCTGCAGGACGACTTCAAAGGCTTCGTGGCTGCCAGCCTGGACAAGGCTGTTGCCCAGAAGCTGACCGACGCCGCTCCGCTGATCGCTGAACAAGAGCCGGCCCGTGAAGCTCTGGTCGCCAAGTGCGGCGAAAACGTCAACATCCGTCGTCTGGCTCGCGCCGAAGGTGACGTGGTTGGCGCCTACCTGCACGGCCATCGCATCGGCGTTCTGGTCACCCTGAAGGGTGGCAACGCTGACCTGGCTCGCGACATCGCCATGCACATCGCTGCCAGCAACCCGCAGTTCCTGGATCCGTCGCAGGTTTCCGAAGAAGCCGTTGCCAAAGAGAAGGAAATTTTCCTCGCTCTGAACGCCGACAAGATCGCCGGCAAGCCGGAAAACATCGTCGAGAACATGGTCAAAGGCCGTATCTCGAAGTTCCTGGCCGAAGCTAGCCTGGTCGAGCAAGCGTTCGTCAAGGATCCGGAAGTCAAGGTCGGTGATCTGGCCAAGAAAGCCGGCGCCGAAATCGTTTCCTTCATTCGTTATGAAGTAGGCGAAGGCATCGAGAAAGTCGAAGCTGACTTCGCTGCCGAGGTTGCTGCTCAAGTAGCCGCTTCCAAGCAGTAATAGACGGTCTCACGACTGTCGCCCCGCAAGAGGCTGCCCGCTAACGCGCGCGGCCTCTTTGCCAAACTGGGGAAGCCAAATGGGGCGGTTTCCGCGGCGCAGGCCCACTCGGTGGGTTAACGGCGTCGTAAGCGTGGCGGGTCCATGCTTCCACACTAAGGCGCCGTGGGCGCCAAGCATTCAATCGCCGCAGGAGAAATAGGTCATGGCTCAGCAGCTGAGCGCTCGTCAACCTCGCTATAAACGCATTCTTCTAAAACTGAGCGGCGAAGCCCTGATGGGGTCCGAGGAATTCGGTATCGACCCCAAGGTGCTCGATCGGATGGCCCTGGAAATCGGCCAGCTTGTGGGTATCGGTGTCCAGGTCGGCCTGGTCATCGGCGGTGGCAACCTGTTCCGTGGCGCGGCGCTGTCCGCGGCCGGCATGGATCGCGTCACCGGCGACCACATGGGCATGCTGGCTACCGTGATGAACGGCCTGGCCATGCGTGATGCGCTGGAGCGCTCCAACATCACCGCCATCGTCATGTCGGCCATTTCCATGGTGGGTGTCACCGATCATTACGACCGCCGCAAGGCCATGCGCCATCTGAACAGCGGTGAGGTCGTGATTTTCTCCGCCGGTACCGGCAACCCGTTCTTCACCACTGACTCCGCCGCCTGCCTGCGCGCCATTGAAATAGATGCTGACGTAGTGCTGAAGGCGACCAAGGTGGACGGCGTGTACACTGCCGACCCGTTCAAGGACCCGAATGCCGAGAAATTCGAACGTCTGACGTACGATGAAGTGCTCGATCGCAAGCTGGGTGTGATGGACCTTACCGCCATCTGCCTGTGCCGGGACCAGAAAATGCCGCTGCGTGTGTTCAACATGAACAAGCCCGGCGCGCTGCTGAATATTGTTGTAGGTGGTGCTGAAGGCACCCTGATCGAGGAGGATTGAGATGATCAACGAGATCAAGAAGGAAGCTCAGGATCGCATGGGCAAAACCCTGGAAGCCCTGGGGCATGCCTTCGCCAAGATTCGTACCGGCCGTGCTCACCCGAGCATCCTGGATAGCGTCATGGTGTCCTACTACGGTTCCGACACCCCGCTGCGCCAGGTCGCCAACATCACCGTGGAAGACTCCCGCACCCTGGCCTTGAGCGTGTTCGACAAGAGCATGATTCAGGCGGTCGAGAAGGCCATCATGACCTCCGACCTGGGCCTGAACCCGGCGACCGCCGGCACCACCATCCGTGTGCCGATGCCGGCCCTGACCGAAGAAACCCGCAAGGGCTTCACCAAGCAGGCTCGCGCCGAGGCCGAGCAGGCTCGTGTATCCGTGCGTAACATCCGCCGCGATGCCCTGGCTCAGCTCAAGGACCTGCAGAAAGAGAAGGAAATCAGCGAGGACGACGAGCGTCGCGCCGGTGATGACATCCAGAAGATCACCGACAAGTTCGTCGCCGATATCGAAAAGGCCCTCGAGGCCAAGGAAGCGGATCTGATGGCCGTCTGACGGCCGGGCTCTCGTCATGGAAAAGACCAAGCAGGTGACGCCTGTGCCCCGGCACGTGGCAATCATCATGGACGGCAACAACCGCTGGGCGAAAAAGCGCCTGATGCCCGGTGTCGCCGGGCATAAAGCGGGTGTGGATGCCGTCCGCGCGGTGATCAAGACCTGCGCCGAAGCGGGCGTCGAAGTACTGACCCTGTTCGCCTTCTCCAGCGAGAACTGGCAGCGCCCGGCCGATGAGGTCGGTGCGCTGATGGAGCTGTTCCTCATGGCCCTGCGCCGTGAGGTGCGCAAGCTCAGCGCCAATGGCATCCGCCTGCGCATCATCGGGGACCGCAGCCGTTTTGCCCCTGAGTTGCAGACGGCGATGCGCGAGGCGGAAAGCCTGACGGCCAATGGCACCACCATGCTGTTGCAGGTGGCGGCCAACTATGGTGGCCAGTGGGACATTACCCAGGCCGCCCAGCGCCTCGCTCGGGAAGTGCAGGCCGGTCACCTGGCGCCGGACGAGATCACCCCGGAGCTGATCCAGGGCTGTCTGTCCACGGGCGACCAGCCGTTGCCGGACCTGTGCATCCGCACCGGCGGCGAGCACCGCATCAGCAACTTCCTTCTCTGGCAGCTGGCGTATGCCGAGCTGTATTTCTCCGATCTCTACTGGCCCGACTTCAAGCGCGAGGCCATGCAGGCCGCGCTGGTCGACTACGCATCTCGTCAGCGTCGCTTCGGCAAGACCAGCGAGCAGGTCGAGGCCGAGGCTCCCCCGACATGTTGAAACAACGAATCATCACGGCGCTGATCCTGTTGCCGGTCGCGCTGGGTGGTTTCTTCCTCCTCGATGGTGCGGCGTTCTCGCTGTTCATCGGTCTGGTGGTCAGTGTCGGCGCCTGGGAATGGGCGCGTCTGGCTGGATACAACGAGCAGTCCGCGCGGTTTGGCTACGCCGCCGTAGTGGCTGCGCTGATGCTCATCCTGTCCTGGCTGCCGCAGTTGGCCGGGGCGGTGCTGGTACTGGCGCTGCTCTGGTGGTTGCTGGCGACCGTCATGGTGCTGACCTACCCCGATAGCGCGTCGAGCTGGGGTGGCCGCTGGCGGCGCCTGCTGATCGGCCTGTTGATCCTGGTGCCGGCTTGGCAGGGGCTGGTGCTGCTCAAGCAGTGGCCGCTGGCCAACTGGCTGATCGTCGCCGTGATGGTGCTGGTCTGGGCCGCTGATATTGGCGCCTATTTCTCCGGCAAGGCCTTTGGCAAGCGCAAGCTGGCGCCACGGGTCAGTCCGGGCAAGAGCTGGGAAGGTTTCTATGGCGGCCTGGCGCTGAGCCTGGCGATCACCGTCGCCGTGGCGATCTATCGCGACTGGACGGTGCGTGAACTGCTGCTGGCGCTGCCCTGCGCCGCGATCGTGGTGGCGCTGTCGGTAGTGGGCGACCTCACCGAGAGCATGTTCAAGCGCCAGTCGGGCCTGAAGGATAGTAGCAACCTGCTACCGGGGCACGGTGGCGTGCTCGATCGCATCGACAGCCTGACAGCGGCGATTCCGGTATTCACCGCGCTGCTGTGGCTTGTGGGTTGGGGGACGCCGTGAGCAGTCCGCAGTGGATCAGCGTGCTGGGAGCGACGGGATCGATCGGTCTCAGCACCCTCGATGTCATCGCGCGTCACCCTGGCCGTTACCGTGTCTTCGCCCTGAGCGGCTTCTCCCGGCTTGCCGAGCTGGAAGCGCTCTGCCTGCAGCATCGTCCGCGTTTCGCCGTTGTGCCGGAGGCTGATCAGGCCCGACATCTGCAAAGCGGGTTGCTGGCGGCGGGGCTGGATACCCGAGTGCTCGTCGGCGAGGCGGGGCTGTGTGAGATCGCCAGTCATCCCGAGGTGGATGCGGTCATGGCGGCCATCGTCGGTGCCGCAGGGCTGAAGCCCACGCTGGCCGCTGTCGAGGCCGGCAAGCGAGTGCTGCTGGCCAACAAGGAGGCGCTGGTGATGTCCGGCGCCCTGTTTATGGATGCCGTTCGCGCCAGTGGCGCGGTGCTGTTGCCGATCGACAGCGAGCACAATGCGATTTTCCAGTGCATGCCCTCGGACTACTCGCGCGGTCTCGGTGAAGTCGGTGTGCGTCGGATTCTGTTGACGGCCTCTGGCGGTCCGTTCCGTGAGACGCCGCTGGAAGTGCTGTCGGACGTTTCCCCTGAGCAAGCCTGCGCCCATCCCAACTGGTCGATGGGGCGGAAGATTTCCGTCGATTCCGCCAGCATGATGAACAAGGGGCTGGAGCTGATCGAGGCCTGCTGGTTGTTCGACGCGCCGCCCTCGAAGGTCGAGGTGGTGATTCATCCGCAGAGCGTCATCCATTCCCTGGTGGATTATGTGGATGGCTCGGTGCTTGCGCAGCTCGGCAACCCGGACATGCGTACGCCCATTGCTCATGCGCTGGCCTGGCCGCAGCGGATCGACTCCGGTGTCTCGCCGCTGGACCTGTTTGCCATTGCCCGGCTGGATTTCTGTCCGCCTGACGAGCAGCGTTTCCCTTGCCTGCGCCTGGCCCGACAAGCGGCTGAAGTCGGCGGCAGCGTCCCGGCAATGCTCAATGCGGCCAACGAAGTCGCGGTGGCGGCCTTCCTTGAGCGGCGCATCCGCTTTACCGAGATCGCGGTTATCATCGAAGAGGTGCTGAACCGCGAGGCGCATGCCCCGGTCGAATCCCTCGAAACGGTGCTGGCAGCCGACCGGCTCGCACGCGGAGCCGCGCAGGCGTGGTTGCAGGAACGCGGGCGTTGACGCCCAGGAGGTAGCGATGAGCGCCCTATATATGATCGTCGGCCTGGTGGTCGCACTGGGTGTGCTGGTTACCTTCCACGAGTTCGGGCACTTCTGGGTGGCGCGCCGCTGTGGCGTGAAAGTGCTGCGTTTTTCCGTAGGTTTTGGCACCCCGCTGGTGCGCTGGCATGATCGCCAGGGCACCGAGTTCGTCGTGGCGGCTATTCCGCTGGGTGGCTACGTGAAGATGCTCGACGAGCGCGAGGGTGATGTCCCGCCGGAACTGCTCGACCAGGCCTTCAATCGCAAGTCGGTCTTCCAGCGCATCGCCATCGTCGCCGCTGGGCCCGTAGCCAATTTCCTCCTGGCGATCCTGTTCTTCTGGGTGCTGGCCATGTTGGGTAGCCAGCAGATCAAGCCCATCATCGGCTCCATCATCGCTGACAGTCCGGCTGCCTTGGGTGGCCTGGCCGCGGGGCAGGAAGTGGTGGCGGTCGACGGCAAGGCTGTGGAAGGCTGGAATGGGGTCAATCTGCAGCTGGTGCGCCGTCTCGGCGAAACCGGCGAACTGAGCGTTTCCGTGCTCGACCCGGGCTCCTCTGTTCCGGTCATTCACCAGTTGCAGCTCAAGGCCTGGCTGAAGAGCGCTGATAACCCCGATCCCATCGCCGGGTTGGGGATTCAGCCCTGGCGTCCGGCCATCGCACCGGTCCTGGCGGAGCTGGATGAGAAGGGGCCGGCCAAGGCGGCCGGGCTCAAGGTCGGGGATCGTCTGCTGAGCGTCGATGGGCAGGCGGTGGATGACTGGCAGCAGGTGGTGGACAAGGTCCGGGCGCGTCCCGAAACGCGCGTCGTGCTGGGCATCGAGCGTGACGGCCAGCGACAGGATATCGCGCTGACGTTGGCGGCGAAAGGCGAGGGCAAGGCCCGTGCCGGATACCTGGGGGCGGGTGTCTCGGGTGGTCAGTGGCCGGCGGACATGCTTCGCAAAATCAGCTACGGACCGGTGGACGCAGTCGGGGAGGCGCTCTCCCGAACCTGGTCGATGAGCCTGCTAACTCTGGATTCTCTAAAGAAAATGGTGCTCGGGCAGCTCTCGGTAAAAAACTTGAGCGGGCCGATAACCATTGCTAAAGTGGC
Organism: Pseudomonas sp. PSE14; assembly: GCF_029203285.1. Lineage (NCBI taxonomy): Bacteria > Pseudomonadati > Pseudomonadota > Gammaproteobacteria > Pseudomonadales > Pseudomonadaceae > Pseudomonas > Pseudomonas sp. PSE14. The sequence continues at coordinate 4,439,598 of NZ_CP115669.1, read as the reverse complement.
GGGCGCTTCAGCCCAGTCGGGTGTAGGGGATTTTCTGCATTTCCTTGCCTACCTGAGCATCAGTTTGGGGGTTCTCAACCTGTTGCCGATTCCCGTCCTCGACGGCGGGCATCTGCTGTTCTACGTGGTCGAGTGGGTGCGAGGTCGCCCACTGTCGGAGCGGGTCCAGGCGTGGGGGATGCAAATTGGCATCAGCCTGGTGGTCGGGGTCATGTTGTTGGCCCTGGTCAACGATCTGAGTCGACTGTAACCCGCCATTGAATTCCGGATCTGCCGCCACCTGCGGCAGATTCTTTATTTGTCAGTTGGAATAAAAGGACTCCATGAAACGCTTTCTGCTAACCGCGGCCTTTTCCGCGCTGATGATCGCCCAGGTTCACGCCGAGTCCTTCACTGTTTCTGATATCCGGGTCAACGGCCTGCAGCGCGTGTCGGCCGGCAGCGTGTTCGCGGCACTGCCGCTGAACGTCGGCGAGCAGATCGACGATCGCCGCCTGGTCGAGGCGACCCGGTCCTTGTTCAAGACTGGATTCTTCCAGGACATCCAACTCAGCCGTGATGGCAATGTGCTGATCGTCAACGTGGTCGAGCGTCCGTCGATCTCCAGCATCGAGATCGAGGGCAACAAGGCCATCACCACCGAAGACCTGATGAAAGGTCTGAAACAGTCCGGTCTGGCCGAAGGCGAGATCTTCCAGCGTGCGACCCTCGAAGGCGTCCGTAACGAACTGCAGCGCCAGTATGTGGCCCAGGGCCGCTACTCCGCCGAGATCGAGACCGAGGTGGTGCCGCAGCCGCGCAACCGCGTCGCCCTGAAGATCACCATCAACGAAGGCACCGTGGCGGCCATCGCCCATGTCAACGTGGTGGGCAATACCGTCTTCTCCGAGGAAGACCTGACCGACCTGTTCGAACTGAAGACCACCAACTGGCTGTCCTTCTTCAAGAATGACGACAAGTATTCCCGTGAGAAGCTCTCCGGTGACCTGGAGCGCCTGCGTTCCTACTACCTGGACCGTGGCTACATCCACATGGATATCGCCTCGACCCAGGTTTCCATCACTCCGGACAAGAAGCACGTCTACATCACCGTCAACGTCAACGAAGGCGAGAAGTACACCGTTCGTGACGTGAAGCTCTCCGGCGACCTGAAAGTGCCGGAAGACGAAATCAAGAAGCTGCTGCTGGTGAAGAAAGGCCAGGTCTTCTCGCGCAAGGTGATGACCACTACCTCCGACCTGATCACCCGTCGTCTGGGTAACGAAGGCTATACCTTCGCCAACGTCAACGGCGTGCCGGAGCCCCATGACGACGACAAGACCGTCTCGATCACCTATGTGGTCGACCCGGGCAAGCGTGCCTACGTCAATCGCATCAACTTCCGTGGCAACACCAAGACCGAGGACGAAGTGCTCCGTCGCGAAATGCGCCAGATGGAAGGCGGCTGGGCTTCGACCTACCTGATCGACCAGTCCAAGCAGCGCCTGGAGCGCCTGGGCTACTTCAAGGAAGTCAACGTCGAGACCCCGGCTGTGCCCGGCACCGACGACCAGGTCGACGTGAACTACAGCGTTGAAGAGCAACCGTCCGGCTCCATCACCGCCAGTATCGGTTTCGCCCAGAGCGCCGGTCTTATCCTTGGTGGCTCGATCAGCCAGAACAACTTCCTGGGTACCGGTAACAAGGTCAGCCTCGGCCTGACCAAGTCCGACTACCAGACCCGCTACAACTTCGGCTTCGTCGACCCCTACTGGACCGTCGACGGCGTGAGCCTGGGCTACAACGCCTTCTACCGCAAGACCGACTACAGCGACCTGGATGTTGACGTTTCCAGCTACTCCGTCAACAGCTACGGCGCCGGCGTCAGCATCGGCTACCCGATCAGCGAAACCTCGCGTCTGACCTACGGCCTGACCGCGCAGAAGGACGAGATCGATACCGGCGTCTACACCGTCGACGAGATCTTCAACTTCATCCAGCAGGAAGGCGACAGCTTCACCAACTTCAAGGCGTCCATCGGCTGGTCCGAGTCGACCCTGAACAAGGGCGTGCTGGCCAACCGTGGCCACTCGCAGAGCCTGGTGCTGGAATCCACCGTTCCGGGCAGCGACCTGTCATTCTACAAGCTCGACTACCGCGGCCAGATCTTCGCTCCGCTCACCGAGAACTACACCATGCGCTTCCACACCGAGCTCGGCTACGGTGATGGCTATGGTTCCACCGACCGCCTGCCGTTCTACGAGAACTACTACGCGGGTGGCTTCAACTCGGTGCGTGGTTTCAAGGACAGCACCCTCGGTCCGCGCAGTACGCCTAGCAAGGGCACCAATCCGGGGACGGAGTACGACCCGGACCAGGACCCGCAAGCCTTTGGTGGTAGCATCCTGATCACCGGCGGCGCCGAAGTCCTGTTCCCGCTGCCGTTCGTGAAGGACCAGCGTCAGTTGCGCAGCGTGGTGTTCTGGGACGTGGGTAACGTGTTCGATGCCGACTGCCCGACTTCCACTACCCAGGGTTGCGACGGCGTCAAATTCAATGACATGGCCATGTCCGCCGGTGTGGGCCTGACCTGGATCACCGCGCTGGGCCCGCTGAGCTTCGCCCTGGCGACCCCGATCAAGAAGCCGGACAACGCCGAAACCCAGATCTTCCAGTTCTCTCTGGGGCAGACCTTCTAATTGGCCGTATCGTTGTAAAGACAACCATGCTTTGTGCAGGAGTGCATTGTGCGTAAGTTGACCCAGTTCGTTCTGATCACCGCTGCCCTTATGGCGAGCCCAGCGTTCGCCGACATGAAGATCGCGGTGCTCAACTATCAGATGGCACTCCTCGAGTCGGATGCGGCCAAGCAGTACGCCGTGGACGCGGAGAAGAAATTCGGCCCCCAGCTGAACAAGCTCAAGGCGCTGGAAAGCGACGCCAAGGCGCTGCAGGACAAGCTGGTCAGCGGTGGCAGCAAGATGTCCCAGTCCGAGCGTGAAAAGGCCGAGAACGACTTCAAGCAGAAGGCCCGTGACTTCCAGTTCCAGTCCAAGGAGCTGAACGAAGCCAAGGCTGTCGCCGACCGCGACATGCTGAAGAAGCTCAAGCCGAAGCTGGACCAGGCTGTCGAGGAAACCATCAAGAAGGGTGGCTATGACCTCGTGGTCGAGCGTGGTGCCGTGGTGGACGTGAAGCCGCAGTACGACATCACCCGTCAAGTCATCGAGCGCATGAACCAGCTGCGCTGATGATGACCGAGCTGTCCTTTACCCTCGCTGAACTGGCTGCGCAGCTCAATGCCGAGCTGCGCGGCGATCCTGCTCAAGTCATTCGCGGCCTGGCAACCCTCCAGGAAGCTGGCGCGGACCAACTGAGCTTCCTGGCCAACCCGCAGTACCGCAAGTTCCTGCCTGAGAGCAAGGCGGGTGCGGTGCTGCTGACGGCAGCCGATGCCGAAGGTTTCACCGGCAACGCGCTGGTGGTGGCCAACCCCTATCTGGCGTATGCCGGTCTTTCGCATCAGTTCGATCGCAAGCCCAAGGCGCCTGCCGGTATCCATCCCACTGCAGTGGTCGATGAAGGTGCCCAGGTCGACCCGACTGCCAGCATCGGTCCCTACGCGGTGATTGAGGCTGGCGCGCAGATTGGCGCCGGCGTAACCATCGGTGCCCATTGCTTCGTCGGCGCGCGCAGCGTGATTGGCGAAGGCGGCTGGCTGGCCCCGAGAGTGACCCTTTACCACGACGTGCGCATCGGCAAGCGCGTGGTGATCCAATCCGGCGCCGTGCTGGGTGGCGAGGGCTTCGGCTTCGCCAACCAGAAGGGCGTCTGGCAGAAGATCGCGCAGATTGGTGGCGTGACCGTGGGCGATGACGTCGAGATCGGCGCCAATACCACGATCGACCGCGGTGCGCTGTCCGATACCCTGGTGGGCAATGGCGTGAAGCTGGACAACCAGATCATGATCGCCCACAACGTGCAGATCGGTGATCACACCGCGATGGCGGGCTGCTGCGGGATTTCCGGCAGCGCCAAGATCGGCAAGCATTGCATGCTCGCCGGTGGCGTCGGCCTGGTCGGCCACATCGAAATCTGCGACAACGTCTTCGTCACCGGGATGACTATGGTGACCCGTTCGATTACCGAACCGGGTTCCTATTCCTCCGGTACTGCCATGCAGCCGGCCGGCGAATGGAAGAAGAGCGCCGCGCGTATTCGCCAGCTGGATGACATGGCCCGTCGTCTGCAGCAGCTGGAAAAGCGCGTGGCTGCCGTGACCCCGAGTGGAGACGCTCCATCTGATGCGTGATCAGCGCATTTTTTGGCGTTTCCCTTTTCTGAACAGGCTTCCCTGAACATGATGGACATCAACGAGATTCGCGAATACCTGCCTCATCGCTACCCCTTCCTGCTGGTGGATCGGGTGGTGGAGCTGGACATTGAAGGCAAGCGCATTCGCGCCTACAAGAATGTCAGCATCAACGAGCCGTTCTTCAATGGCCATTTCCCGCAGCACCCGATCATGCCGGGCGTGCTGATCATCGAGGCCATGGCCCAGGCGGCCGGTATCCTCGGCTTCAAGATGCTCGACGTGAAGCCAGCCGACGGCACCCTGTACTACTTCGTCGGCTCCGACAAGCTGCGCTTCCGTCAGCCGGTACTGCCGGGCGACCAGCTGCAGCTGCATGCCCAGTTCATCAGCGTCAAGCGCGGCATCTGGAAGTTCGATTGCCACGCCACCGTCGATGACAAGCCGGTATGCTCGGCCGAAATCATCTGTGCGGAACGCAAACTATGAGTTTGATCGATCCTCGCGCCATCATCGACCCGCGCGCAAAGCTGGCTGACGACGTAGAGGTGGGCCCCTGGTCCATCGTCGGGCCGGATGTGGAGATCGGCGAAGGTACGGTGATCGGTCCGCACGTGGTGCTCAAGGGCCCCACGAAGATCGGCAAGCACAATCGCATCTTTCAGTTCTCCAGCGTCGGCGAGGACACTCCCGACCTGAAGTACAAGGGCGAGCCGACTCGCCTGGTGATCGGTGACCACAACGTGATCCGCGAGGGTGTCACCATCCATCGCGGCACCATCCAGGATCGTTCGGAAACCACCATCGGCGACCACAACCTGCTCATGGCCTACGTGCACATCGGCCATGACAGTGTGATCGGCAACCATTGCATTCTGGTGAACAACACGGCGCTGGCTGGCCATGTTCACGTGGATGACTGGGCGATCCTCTCCGGTTACACCCTGGTGCATCAGTTCTGCCGCATCGGCGCGCACAGCTTCTCCGGCATGGGCAGTGCGATCGGCAAGGACGTTCCTGCCTATGTGACCGTCTTCGGCAACCCCGCCGAAGCTCGCAGCATGAACTTCGAAGGCTTGCGTCGGCGTGGTTTCAGCGCCGAAGCCATCCAGGCGCTGCGTCGGGCCTACAAGGTGGTTTACCGCCAGGGGCTGACCGTGGACGAAGCGCTCGCCGAGCTCGTCGAGGTTTCGGAGCAGTTCCCGGAGGTAGCGGTATTCCGCGACTCCATCCAGAGCTCCACCCGCGGCATCACCCGCTGACCATGCAGCCGACCGTACGCAAGCTGCGCGTCGCCCTGGTCGCGGGCGAGGCGTCCGGCGATATCCTTGGCTCCGGCCTGATGCAGGCGCTCAAGCAGCGTCACCCCGACATCGAGTTCATCGGTGTCGGTGGTCCGCGCATGCAGGCCGAAGGACTGCAGTCGCATTTCCCGATGGAACGCCTCGCGGTCATGGGCTTGGTCGAGGTGCTCGGCCGCCTGCGCGAGCTGCTACGCCGGCGCAAGGACCTCGTCCAGATGCTGATCGCGGCCAAGCCGGACGTGTTCATTGGCATTGATGCGCCGGACTTCAACCTGAACATCGAGCTCAAGTTGCGCCGCGCGGGCATCCGCACGGTGCACTATGTCAGTCCGTCGGTCTGGGCCTGGCGGCAGAAGCGCGTGCTGAAGATCAAGGAAGCCTGCGACCTGATGCTCGCGCTGTTTCCCTTTGAGGCGCGCTTCTACGAAGAACATGCGGTGCCGGTTCGTTTCGTCGGCCATCCGCTGGCCAACACCATTCCACTGGAAGCCGACCGTGCTGGCGCGCGCGAGCGCCTGGGCCTGCCGCAGGATGCCAGTGTCGTTGCGTTGCTGCCGGGTAGTCGGGGAGGGGAGGTCGGTAAGCTCGGCGCGCTGTTCCTCGATACCGCTCAACGCCTGCTTCAGGAGCGTCCGGGCCTGCGTTTCGTGCTGCCTTGCGCCAGCCCCGAGCGCCGCGTACAGATCGAGGAAATGCTGGCCGGCCGTAATCTGCCAGTGCAGTTGCTCGACGGTGCGTCCCATGAAGCCCTCGCTGCCTGCGACGCCGTGCTGATCGCCTCTGGCACCGCCACCCTCGAAGCGCTGCTGTACAAGCGGCCGATGGTTGTCGCCTACAAGGTGGCGCCGATGACCTACCGCATTCTCAAGCGGCTGGTGAAGAGTCCGTACATCTCGCTGCCGAACCTGCTGGCCAACCGACTGCTAGTGCCGGAGTTGATCCAGGATACGGCGACGCCCGAGGCGCTGGCCACTACCTTGCTGCCACTGCTGGATGACGGCAGTGTGCAGACCGAATCCTTCGACGCCATCCACCGCGCCCTGCGCCAGGATGCGTCCGCGCAGGCCGCCGAAGCGGTGCTCGCCCTGGTGGAGAAACACTGATGCAGATGGGCCTGGATTTCGCCCTGGTGGAAGAGCTGGTCGCAGGCGTCGATGAAGTCGGCCGTGGTCCGCTGTGCGGCCCCGTGGTTACCGCAGCTGTCATCCTTGATCCGGCACGCCCGATCAGTGGGCTGAACGACTCCAAGAAGCTCACCGAAGCCAAGCGTGAAAAGCTCTTTGACGAAATCCGCGAGAAGGCATTGGCCTGGTGCATCGCCCGTGCGGATGTGCATGAGATCGACCAGTTGAACATTCTCCACGCCACCATGCTCGCCATGCAGCGCGCGGTGGAGGGCCTGAGCGTGACGCCGAAACTGGCGCTCATCGACGGTAATCGGTGTCCGAAATTGAAGGTGCCCTCCGCCCCGGTGGTGCAGGGTGATGCCAAGGTCCCGGCGATCGCCGCCGCCTCGATCCTGGCCAAGGTCAGCCGTGACCGCGAGATGCAGGAAATGGAAGCGCTGTACCCCGGCTACGGCATCGGCGTGCATAAGGGCTATCCGACTCCGGTGCACCTGGAAGCGCTCAAGCGCCTGGGGCCGACGCCGATTCATCGGCGTTCTTTCGGGCCGGTTCGGGAGTTGCTGGAGCAGCAAGTCTTCTGATCGACCCTCCCAGCCTACTGCAGAGCCACGCCACTGATAGCCCGTCTAGCAGGTAGAGTGGAAGGAAGGTCGGCGAGGAAAGTCGCCAGCCGTATCCCCAGGGAAATATCAGCGTCAAGGGTGCGCTGAGTGCGGCGATCCAGAGGACGATCAACAATACCTCTCGCCGCTGGGCCGGGTAATTGCCACGCCAGAGCGGGGCAGCGCTTGCGGCGGCAAGCAGCCAGGGCACCAGGATTCGCAGGTTGATCTCTGTTTCCACTCTCGTGTCGATGCCCAATATGAAGAGCAGCTTTTGCCAGCTTCGAGCAATGAATGCCATTGGGTCGCTCAGTACATAACGCAGTACTTCCTTGGCAATTTCCGGCGCGGGTGGGATGTAGGTGGGCAGGAAGAAGCTCGGGCCGTCGTATTGAGGCGGGTGATTGCCAAACCAGAGGTTGATCGGTCCGTTCTCTGGCAACCAGCGGAATTCGCCTGCGATCCAGAGATTTCTCCAGCCGAGTAGGCTCAAAAGAGCCACTGCAAGTATGCAGGTCAGCAAGGGGAGTCCCCAGCGCTGTAGTGGCCTGAGCTGTGCGCCAGTCCAAAGCATCCAGATGCAGGCTATGGCGATGAATGGAATGAAGTTGGGCCGGATCAGGGTTGCGAGTCCCAGCAGTAGGCCCATGCCAATAGCTTTGCTCAGGGTGGGGCAGCGTGCCTGATCCAGTAGCATGAAGAGCAGAAGCGCACTCAGCACGATCCCCCAAGTGGTGTCGAGCAGTGGCTCGGCGAGCAGGAGCAGTTGCTGGCAGAAGATCATCGCAGTCGCCATCGCCAACGCGCTGAGCCAGCCGAACAGGCGTTGTGTCCAGGCGCAGCACGCGACCATGAGCGCAGCCATAACCCCCATCTGGACTATTGCCACATCTGCAGGAGCCTCCCCGGCAAGGACGTGTAGCAACGCAAGCAGATAGCGGTAGCCGAAGTTGAAGTAGACAAAGGGGCTTTCGGCTCGCGAACCCAGGTCCCCATTCAAAATGTCGCGCGCGAAGGTTTCATACATCAGGTAGTCGTTGCCCGGCACCATTATCTGATAGCCGAAGCGTTGTCCTTCGCTGAGGATCAGTTGCAAGCCCAGGGCAAAGAGTCCGTAGAAACCACCTAGCCAGAGCACTCCAGACGGCCGAGGCGCTGCTGGGCGGGCGCCTAGGATCAGTATGCCAAGGGCGATCAGCCAACTGCACAATCCGATCCAGCGCCAGGGCCTGTGATCCATCGTGCCATTGAAGGGGCTCATCGCTGTAGGCGGGACGGCTTTGAAGCCAGCGCCAAGATCCCATTCCAGTGACAGCGCGGGTGCTTCGGGGAGATTTCTTGCGAAGTTGAGGTTGATCCGATGACGGCCGGGAGAAACATTCTCCAGAGGCTGTGCGTCGACGCCGTCGAGCTGCCAGTGGGCTGTCCCACCCGCGCTTGTGACTCGCAGGGGGCGCTTCGTCGGGCCGGGTACATTTATGTATCCGGCCCAGTGTGCGCTGAAGCGGTAGTCATCCACAGAGGGAAGCTGCTCGCTCCAAGGGCGTTCACGGTAGTCATTGGCGAAGTAGAGCGGGAAGTTCGCCGTAAAAAGTGAGAATCCATATGGGGCGAAGGCGATGCGACGATCGATGTGCTCGCAGAGGGATTTGGACGCATTAAGGGAGCGCTGCGCCGGTTCGCCGTATGTTTCGTTACTGGAGTAACAGGCGCTCAGGCCCTGTCGTGCGACTTGGCTGATTTCCATCTGAGCGGGAAGTATCGGCAGCATCAGAAGGAATGCAGCGTAAGTCGGAGGCGTGTTGCGCCATGGCAGGCTGAAACAAAGCCAGGCGCAGAATGCGATCGCGACGATACTGAGAGCGTTCAGCATGGCAAAGGGCATATTGCCAAGGCCCAGATGTCCGGGCGTTAGCCAGTAGAGGCAGGTGCAGCAGAAGAGGACTGCGCGCGTCGTGAAGGAGGGAGCGGCCATTGTGCGTTCCTGGGCAGGCTTGAGGTGGCGCTGAATTCTGCCGTTCGTCGCCCTTCACGCTGTCCGAGTCTGCTGGCGATATTTCCGTATCTCGGCTGCTGGTTTGTCATGTTTGTCTATCCGCCAGCTATCCGACAGCGACTGCGGGATGTCTGTAGCTTTAACCCGGAGGTGGGTACAATTCCGGGCTTGCCGTTTTTCGCGTTTGCCAAGGACCACCATGACCGCCACCTTCGTTCACCTGCGTCTGCACACCGAATTCTCCCTGGTCGACGGCCTGGTACGGGTCAAGCCGCTGATCAAGGCGGTGGCGGGTTCGGGGATGCCGGCGGTGGCGGTGACCGACCTGAGCAACATGTGCTCGCTGGTGAAGTTCTACAAGACGGCCATGGGCGGCGGTATCAAGCCGATCTGCGGTGCCGACATCTGGCTGGCGAACCGCGATGACGACGGTCCGCTCACCCGTCTGACCCTGCTGGCCATGAACGCCAAGGGCTACCGCAACCTGACCGAGCTGATCTCCCGTGGCTGGCAGGAAGGCCAGCGCAACGGCGAGATCATCATCGAGCGGGAGTGGGTGAAGGAAGCGGCCGAAGGCCTGATCGCGCTGTCGGGCTCGAAGGAAGGCGAGATCGGCATGGCGCTGCTGGAGGGCGACAATGCCCTGGCGGACGCACTGCTCGCCGAGTGGCTGGAAGTCTTCCCGGACCGCTTCTACCTGGATATCCAGCGCACCAACCGGGTCAACGACGAAGAGCACGTGCACGCCGCCGTGGCCCTGGCCGAGCGCAGTGGTGCACCACTGGTGGCGACCAACGACGTGCGCTTCATCAAGCAGGACGACTTCGAGGCCCACGAAACCCGCGTGTGCATCGGCGAAGGCCGGGCGCTGGATGATCCGCGCCGCTCGCGCAACTATTCCGATCAGCAGTATCTGAAGAGCCCGGCGGAAATGGCCGAGCTGTTCAGCGATATTCCCGAAGCGCTGGAAAACTCCGTCGAGATTGCCAAGCGCTGCAACATCGAGGTGCAACTGGGCAAGTACTTCCTGCCCAACTTCCCGATCCCCTACGACGACATGGACATCAACCAGTACCTGCGCCATGTCTCCTACGAGGGCCTGGAAGAGCGCCTGGCCGTGCTCTGGCCGAAGGAAACCACGCCGAACTACGAAGAGAAGCGGCAGATCTACGTCGACCGCCTGGAGTTCGAGCTGGGCACCATCATCCAGATGGGCTTCCCCGGCTACTTCCTGATCGTGATGGACTTCATCAAGTGGGCCAAGAACAACGGCGTGCCGGTAGGCCCCGGCCGGGGTTCGGGCGCCGGCTCACTGGTCGCCTACGTGCTGAAAATCACCGACCTCGATCCGCTGGCCTATGACCTGCTGTTCGAGCGCTTCCTCAACCCCGAACGTATTTCCATGCCCGACTTCGACGTCGACTTCTGCATGGAAGGCCGCGACCGGGTGATCGACTACGTGGCCGGTGCGTACGGCCGTAACGCCGTGAGCCAGATCATCACCTTCGGCTCCATGGCCGCGAAGGCGGTGGTGCGCGACGTGGCGCGGGTGCAGGGCAAGTCCTACGGCCTGGCCGACAAGCTGTCGAAGATGATTCCCTTCGAAGTGGGCATGACCCTGGAAAAGGCCTACGAGCAGGAAGAGATGCTCCGCGACTTCCTCAAGTCTGACGAGGAAGCCCAGGAAATCTGGGACATGGCGCTCAAGCTCGAAGGTGTAACCCGCGGTACCGGCAAGCACGCCGGTGGTGTGGTGATCGCGCCGACCAAGCTGACCGACTTCGCCCCCATCGCCTGTGACGAAGAGGGCGCGGGCCTGGTGACCCAGTTCGACAAGGACGATGTGGAAGCCGCGGGCCTGGTGAAGTTCGACTTCCTCGGCCTGCGTACCTTGACCATCATCAAGTGGGCGATGGAGATCATTCATCGCAAACAGCAGAAAGCCGGCGAGACCGAGTTGGTCGACATTGACCGCATCCCGCTGGACGACAAGAAAACCTACGACTTGCTGCAGAAGGCGGAAACCACTGCGGTCTTCCAGCTTGAATCGCGCGGCATGAAGGAGCTGATCAAGAAGCTCAAGCCGGACTGCCTGGAAGACCTCATCGCACTGGTGGCGCTGTTCCGTCCCGGTCCGCTGCAGTCGGGCATGGTGGACGACTTCATCAATCGTAAGCACGGCCGCGAGGAAATCTCCTACCCGCACCCGGATTACCAGTACGCTGGCCTCGAACCGGTGCTCAAGCCCACCTACGGCATCATCCTGTACCAGGAGCAGGTGATGCAGATCGCCCAGGTGATGGCGGGCTACACCCTCGGCGGCGCGGACATGCTGCGTCGCGCCATGGGTAAGAAAAAGCCCGAGGAGATGGCCAAACAGCGCGGCGGCTTCATCGAGGGCTGCGCGAATAACGGTATCGATGCGAACCTCGCGGGCAACATCTTTGACCTGGTGGAAAAGTTCGCCGGCTACGGCTTCAACAAGTCGCACTCCGCCGCCTACGGCCTGGTGTCGTACCAGACCGCCTGGTTGAAGACCCACTGGAAAGCCCCGTTCATGGCTGCGGTACTCACCGCGGATATGCAGAACACCGACAAGGTGGTGACGCTCATCGAAGAGTGCCGCCACATGAAGCTGCGCATCCTTGCTCCGGACGTGAACAACTCCGAATTCCGCTTCACCGTGGATGACGATGATCAGATCGTCTACGGCCTGGGTGCGATCAAGGGCGTCGGCGAAGGTCCGGTGGAAGCTATCACCGAGTGCCGCAACGAAGGCGGTCCGTTCAAGACCCTGTTCGACTTCTGCGACCGCATCGACCTCAAGCGCGTCAACAAACGCACCCTGGAAGCGTTGATCCGTGCCGGTGCGCTGGACCGCCTCGGCCCGCATTTCCATGAGGAACAGAAGGCCTACCACGCCCACGTAGACATCAACCGTGCCGTGCTGCTGGCCTCCATGGAGGAGGCAGTGAAAGCTGCAGAGCAGACCTCGCGCAGCCATGACAGCGGCCACATGGACCTGTTCGGCGGCGTCTTCGCCGAGCCCGAGGCCGATGTCTACGCCAACCACCGCAAGGTCAAGGCGCTCAACCTCAAGGAGCGCCTGAAGGGCGAGAAGGACACCCTCGGCCTGTACCTGACCGGTCACCCGATCGACGAGTACGAAGGTGAAGTGCGGCGTTTCGCCCGCCAGCGCATCGTCGAGCTCAAGCCCGCGCGCGATACCCAGACCGTCGCCGGGCTGATCGTCAACCTGCGGGTAATGAAGAACAAGCGTGGCGACAAGATGGGCTTCGTGACCCTGGACGACCGCTCCGGGCGTATCGAGGCCTCGTTGTTCGCCGAAGCCTTCGCCGCCAACCAGGCGCTGTTGCAGACCGATGCGCTGGTGGTGATCGAAGGCGAAGTCAGCCAGGACGATTTCTCCGGCGGCTTGCGCCTGCGCGCCAAGCGCGTGATGGGCCTGGAAGAGGCGCGCACCTCGCTGGCGGAGAGCTTGCGGGTGAAAGTGCACGCGGACGCGCTCAAAGGTGACCGCCTGCGCTGGCTGGCTGACCTCTGCACCCGTCATCGCGGCAGTTGCCCGGTCACTGTCGACTACAGTGGCGAGCAGGCGCGCGCCTTGCTGCAGTTCGGCGAACAGTGGCGGATCGACCCCGCGGACAACCTGATTCAAGCGTTGCGTGACCAGTTCGGCCGCGACAACGTCTTCCTGAACTACCGCTAGTGAGGTCGGTGGCCATAGGCCGCCCGCCCGCCAGTCTCGACCCTTGGCGCCCGATACCGTAAGGTAGGGCGCCTAACGGACCAGGCCCTGCCGCCAACAGAACGACGGATAGCCCATGAACCCGAATTTTCTCGATTTCGAACAGCCCATTGCCGACCTGCACGCCAAGATCGAAGAGCTGCGCCTGGTCGGTAACGACAACGCCCTGAACATCACCGACGAAATCTCCCGTCTGCAGGAGAAGAGCAAGGCGCTGACCGAGAACATCTTCGGTAACCTGTCCAGCTGGCAGATCGCCCAGCTCGCGCGTCATCCGCGTCGCCCCTACACCCTCGATTACATCGAACACATCTTCACCGAGTTCGAAGAGCTGCACGGCGACCGTCATTTCGCCGATGACGCGGCTATCGTCGGTGGCGTTGCCCGTCTGGAAGACCAGCCGGTGATGATCATCGGTCACCAGAAGGGCCGCGAAGTGCGCGAGAAGGTACGCCGCAACTTCGGCATGCCGCGTCCGGAAGGCTACCGCAAGGCCTGCCGCCTGATGGAAATGGCCGAGCGCTTCAAGATGCCGATCCTGACCTTTATCGACACCCCGGGCGCCTATCCGGGCATCGATGCCGAAGAGCGCGGCCAGAGCGAGGCTATCGCCTGGAACCTGCGTGTCATGGCGCGCCTGAAGACCCCGATCATCGCCACCGTGATTGGCGAAGGCGGTTCCGGCGGCGCACTGGCTATTGGCGTGTGCGACCAGTTGAACATGCTGCAGTACTCCACCTACGCGGTGATCTCGCCCGAGGGTTGCGCCTCGATCCTCTGGCGTACCGCCGAGAAGGCGCCGGAAGCCGCTGAGGCCATGGGCATCACCGCCAGCCGCCTGAAGGACCTGGGCATCGTCGACAACATCATCCCCGAGCCGCTGGGCAGCGCCCACCGCGACCCGGCCGCGATGTCCCAGTCGATCCGCAAGGCCCTGCTCGGCCAGTTGGATGTTCTCAAGCAACTGAGCACCGAAGAGCTGCTGGCGCGCCGCTACGAGCGCCTGATGAGCTACGGCGTCGCCTGATCGACGCCTTCGGCGCAGCGCGGATGACGAGGTATCCTTGCCTCGTCATCCGTCCCGTCTTCCTGCGCCATGTCCCTTGACTCCTTGTCTCTGGAAAACCGACTTCTAGCTGCGCTTGCACCCTGGCGCTGCGCGCCGGCGTGGCGCGTGGCATTGTCTGGTGGGCTTGATTCCACCGTTCTCCTGCATCTGTTGGTACAACTCGCTCGTCGCGAGCCGTTGCCGCCGATTTCTGCCATTCATGTCCATCACGGCCTGCAGGCTGTCGCCGACGCCTGGCCGGAGCACTGTCAGCGGTTTTGCGATGTGCTGGGTGTGCCGTTGCGCGTCGAATATGTGCGGGTGGACGACGGCGCCAGTCTGGAGCGGGCCGCTCGGGAGGCTCGCTATGCTGCATTCACGGCGATGCTGGGAGCAGGGGAGTGCCTGCTGACCGGGCAGCACCGTGACGACCAGGTGGAGACCGTACTGTTCCGCCTGTTCCGTGGCTCTGGTGTGCGCGGTCTGGCGGGGATGTCTGCCTGCCGTCCACTGGGAGCCGGGCTCCTGCTGCGCCCGCTGTTGGGCGTCTCCCGCGACGAGATTGAGCGCTATGCCCGCAGCCACGGTCTGGCCTGGGTGGAGGACCCCTCCAATGCCTGCGACGATTACGACCGCAATTACCTGCGCAACCAGGTGCTACCGGTTATTGCGCGCCGCTGGCCAGCGGCGAGTGAAACTATCGCCCGCAGTGCCGAACATCTGGCGGAGGCCGACGATCTGCTGGCGGAGTTGGCGCAATCCGACCTGATAGCGGCGGACCAACAGAGGCATTACCGGGGGATGCCACTACCTTCCCTGGCGATCGCGCCGCTGTCCTCCCTGAGCGAGTCGCGCCAGCGCAATGCCCTGCGCCATTGGTTCGCCTCTCTCGCGCGCTTGCCCGACAGCGCGCACTGGGCCGGCTGGCGGGATCTGCGTGATGCCCGGGCGGACGCAGAACCGGTCTGGCGCCTCGCCGACGGTGAGCTGCGCCGCGCCAATGGCCGGCTCTGGTGGCTCTCGCATGCTTGGCTGGCCTTCGCACCGCAAGCGCAGCCCTGGGTGGATGCTTCTCAATCATTGGCGCTGCCCGGAAATGGCTCGTTGCACTTCGAGGGCGAGCCGCCGCTCGGGCTGCTGGAGGTCCGTTACCGGCAGGGCGGGGAGGTCCTGGCATTACCCAGCCGTGGCCGCCGCGATCTCAAGCGCCTGCTCAACGAGGCCGGCATTCCGGCCTTTCTCCGTGGCCGCCTGCCGCTGCTCTGGCGAGCCGACGAACTGCTGGGAGTGGCGCTGTTGCCGGAGCTGCGAGCCGAGGAATGCCCGTCATGGACCCTGTGCTGGGTACCTCCGACGAATGACTCGGGTTTGAGCTGATAGCCGCTTTCCGGTAGACTACGCTCCCGTCTTATATCGCTCCTGCCGATCCCCTGTGGAATCAGCGGGAGTTCGCTATTTTCACGACGAAGTCGTGAGCCGGGTCCCAGACCCGACACCTTCGCTTCCCCGGCGGCCGAGCCGCCTAAACGCTGACATTCAGGGCTTTTCATGACGCGCTACATCTTCGTCACGGGTGGTGTTGTTTCTTCATTGGGGAAAGGCATCGCCTCGGCTTCCTTGGCTGCCATTCTGGAAGCGCGTGGCTTGAAGATCACGATGCTCAAGCTGGACCCCTATATCAACGTCGATCCGGGCACCATGAGCCCGTTCCAGCACGGTGAGGTGTTCGTCACCCACGACGGCGCTGAGACCGACCTCGACCTGGGCCACTACGAGCGTTTCGTGCGCACCACGATGACCCAGAACAACAACTTCACTACCGGCCGCGTCTACATGGACGTGCTGCGCAAGGAGCGCCGCGGCGACTACCTGGGCGCCACCGTGCAGGTGATCCCGCACATCACCGACGAGATCAAGCGTCGCATCATCAAGGGCGCCGGCGATGCCGACGTGGCCCTGGTGGAAGTCGGTGGCACCGTGGGTGACATCGAGTCGCAACCCTTCCTCGAGGCCATCCGCCAGCTGCGCGTGGAAATCGGTTCGCGCCGCGCCATGCTGATGCACCTCACGCTGGTCCCGTACATCGCCACCGCCGGCGAAACCAAGACCAAGCCGACCCAGCACTCGGTCAAGGAGCTGCGCTCCATCGGCCTGCAGCCGGACATCCTGGTCTGCCGCTCCGATCATCCGGTGGACGTGTCCTCCCGCCGCAAGATCGCCCTCTTCACCAACGTGGAAGAGCGCGCGGTCATCTCGCTGGAAGACGTCGACACCATCTACCGCATTCCGTCCGTACTGCACGCCCAGGGCGTCGATGACTTCGTCGTCGAGCGCTTCGGCCTGGAGTGCGGCCCGGCCGACCTGTCCGAATGGGACCGCGTGGTCGACGCCAAGCTCAACCCCGAGCGTGAAGTCACCATCGCCATGGTCGGCAAGTACATGGAACTGCTCGATGCGTACAAGTCGCTGATCGAAGCCATGACCCACGCCGGCATCCAGAGCCGCACCAAGGTCAACCTGCGCTACATCGACTCCGAAGACATCGAGCAGCAGGGCACCAGCCTGCTCGAAGGCGCCGACGCCATCCTGGTTCCGGGCGGCTTCGGCCTGCGCGGCGTGGAAGGCAAGATCACCGCCGTGCAGTACGCCCGTGAGAACAAGGTTCCGTACCTGGGCATCTGCCTGGGCATGCAGGTGGCCGTCATCGAGTACGCCCGCAACGTGCTGGGCTGGACCGATGCCAACTCCACCGAGTTCGACAAGTCCAGCGGCCACCCGGTCGTCGGCCTGATCACCGAATGGCAGGACGCCACCGGCGCCACCGAAGTGCGCACCGAGGCTTCCGACCTGGGCGGCACCATGCGCCTGGGCGCCCAGGAATGCCTGCTGCAGGCCGGCACTCTGGTGCACGACTGCTACGGCAAGGACGTGATCGTCGAGCGTCACCGCCACCGTTACGAAGTGAACAACAACCTGCGTCCGCAACTGGAAGCCGCCGGCCTGAAGATTTCCGGCCGCTCCGGTGACGGCGCGCTGGTCGAAGTGGTCGAGGCTCCGGATCATCCGTGGTTCGTTGCCTGCCAGTTCCACCCGGAATTCACTTCCACCCCGCGTGATGGTCACCCGCTGTTCAGCGGCTTCGTCAACGCTGCGCTGAAGCAAGCCGGGAAGGCCTGAGCATGACCCAGAAGATCATCCGCGTCGGTGATATCCAGATCGGCAACGACCTGCCGTTCGTGCTGTTCGGCGGCATGAACGTGCTGGAGTCGCGCGACCTGGCGATGCAGGTCTGCGAAGAGTACGTGACGGTTACCCAGAAACTGGGCATCCCCTACGTATTCAAGGCCAGCTTCGACAAGGCCAACCGTTCCTCGATCACCTCGTTCCGTGGTCCAGGCATGGAAGAGGGGCTGAAGATCTTCGAAGAGATCAAGAAGACCTTCAACGTACCGGTCATCACCGATGTGCATGAGCCCTACCAGGCCGCTCCGGTGGCCGAGGTCTGCGACATCATCCAGCTGCCGGCCTTCCTGTCCCGGCAGACCGACCTGGTCGTGGCCATGGCCAAGACCAACGCGGTGATCAACATCAAGAAGGCCCAGTTCCTCGCGCCGCAGGAGATGAAGCACATCCTGCGCAAGTGCGAGGAGGCGGGTAACGACCAGCTGATCCTCTGCGAGCGTGGCTCCTCCTTCGGGTACAACAACCTGGTGGTGGACATGCTCGGCTTCGGCATCATGAAGCAGTTCGAGTACCCGGTGTTCTTCGACGTGACCCACGCCCTGCAGATGCCGGGCGGTCGCGCCGATTCCGCCGGCGGCCGCCGCGCCCAGGTCACCGACCTGGCCAAGGCCGGCATGAGCCAAGGTCTGGCCGGCCTGTTCCTGGAGGCCCACCCGGACCCTGAGAACGCGAAATGCGACGGCCCGTGCGCCCTGCGCCTGAACAAGCTCGAGCCTTTCCTGTCCCAGCTCAAGCAGCTGGACGACCTGGTCAAGAGTTTCCCCACCATCGAGACCGCCTGAGTCTCACCAGCCGCCCCGTTTATCTCTATCTTCGGAGTGTTATCAAGAATGGCAAAGATCGTCGACATCAAGGGCCGTGAGGTCCTGGACTCCCGCGGCAACCCGACCGTTGAAGCGGACGTGATCCTGGACAACGGCATCGTCGGCAGCGCCTGCGCCCCGTCCGGTGCATCCACCGGTTCCCGTGAGGCTCTCGAACTGCGCGATGGCGACAAGAGCCGTTACCTGGGCAAGGGCGTGCTGAAGGCCGTGGCCAACATCAACGGCCCGATCCGCGACTTGCTGCTGGGCAAGGACGCGGCTGACCAGAAAGGTCTGGATCACGCGATGATCGATCTCGACGGCACCGAGAACAAAGGCAAGCTGGGCGCCAACGCCATCCTGGCCGTGTCCCTGGCTGCCGCCAAGGCTGCCGCTCAGGCCAAGGGCGTGCCGCTGTACGCGCACATCGCTGATCTGAACGGCACCCCGGGCCAGTACTCCATGCCGGTTCCGATGATGAACATCATCAACGGCGGCGAGCACGCCGATAACAACGTCGACATCCAGGAGTTCATGGTTCAGCCGGTTGGCGCCAAGAACTTCGCCGACGCGCTGCGCATGGGCGCCGAAATCTTCCATCACCTCAAAGCCGTGCTGAAGGCCCGTGGCCTGAACACCGCCGTGGGTGACGAAGGTGGCTTCGCGCCGAACCTGGCTTCCAACGAAGATGCCCTGGCCGCCATCGCCGAAGCCGTCGCCAACGCTGGCTACAAGCTGGGCGAAGACGTGACCCTGGCCCTGGACTGCGCCTCCTCCGAGTTCTTCAAGGACGGCCAGTACGACCTCGAAGGCGAAGGCAAGGTGTTCAGCGCCGAAGGTTTCGCCGACTACCTGGCCGGCCTGACCCAGCGCTACCCGATCATCTCCATCGAAGACGGCATGGACGAGTCCGACTGGGCTGGCTGGAAAGTCCTGACCGACAAGATCGGTGAGAAGGTGCAACTGGTCGGTGACGACCTGTTCGTGACCAACACCAAGATCCTCAAGCGCGGCATCGAAGAGAAAATCGGCAACTCGATCCTGATCAAGTTCAACCAGATCGGCTCGCTGACCGAGACCCTGGAAGCCATCCAGATGGCCAAGGCCGCCGGCTTCACCGCGGTGATCTCGCACCGTTCGGGCGAAACCGAGGACAGCACCATCGCTGACCTGGCCGTCGGCACCGCCGCTGGTCAGATCAAGACTGGCTCCCTGTGCCGCTCCGACCGCGTTTCCAAGTACAACCAGCTGCTGCGCATCGAAGAGCAACTGGGCGCCAAGGCGCCGTACCGTGGTCGCGCGGAATTCCGCGGCTGATCCTAGTCTGGTACGGTGAAGGGGTGGCAGGAGCCACCCCTTTGCATATGGAGCTGATGGTTTGAGGTTACGTAGCCCTTATTGGCTGTTCGTCGTGCTGATTCTGGCGCTGGCCGGCTTGCAGTATCGCCTGTGGGTAGGTGATGGCAGCCTGGCGCAGGTGCGCGACCTGCAAAAGCAGATCGCCGACCAGCAGGGCGAGAACGAGCGCCTGCTCGAACGTAACCGCATCCTCGAGGCCGAAGTGGCCGAGCTCAAGAAAGGCACCGAGACGGTCGAGGAACGTGCCCGCCACGAGCTCGGCATGGTCAAGGACAAGGAAACCCTCTACCAGCTCGCGCAATGACCACTCCCGCCTTCTGGGCCGTGATCCCGGCCGCTGGCATCGGTTCGCGGATGCGCGCCGACCGCCCCAAGCAATACCTCGACCTTGCCGGTCGCAGCATTCTCGAACGTACCCTCGACTGTTTCCTTGGCCATCCCCGGCTCAAGGGCCTGGTGGTGTGCCTGGCCGCTGACGATCCCTGGTGGCCGACCCTGCCCAGCGCCTCCAATGAGCTGATCCAGCGTGCTGAAGGCGGCCGCGAGCGCGCCGATTCCGTGCTCAATGGCTTGCTGCGCCTGACTGAACTCGGCGCTGCTTCCGACGATTGGGTGCTGGTGCATGACGCCGCCCGACCGAACCTGGCGCGTACCGATCTCGACCGCCTGCTGGATGAGCTGGGCAATGACGCGGTAGGTGGCCTGCTCGGCGTGCCCGCGCGGGATACTCTGAAGCGCGTCGGCGCCGACGGCCGCGTGCTCGAAACCATCGACCGTAGCGTGGTCTGGCAGGCCTACACCCCGCAGATGTTCCGCCTGGGCGCGCTGCACCGCGCGCTTGCCGACGCGCTGGTGGCCGACGCGGCCATCACCGACGAAGCCTCGGCCATGGAGTGGGCGGGCTATGCGCCGCGCATGGTGGAAGGACGGGTGGACAACATCAAGGTCACCACTCCGGAAGACCTGCAGCGCTTGCAGCGTAACTTCGCCAAGCACTGATCCCGTATCCCTGTAGGAGCGAGCTTGCTCGTGAATGCCGTTCGCGAGCAAGCTCGCTCCTACAAAGAGCCGTTCAGCCCAGCAGCGGGACCTCGATCAGGAAGCGGAACAGCGCTCCGTGCTGCTCCACCGCCAGGCAATGGTAGCCATGGCGCTGGGTGTCTTCCGGAATGCCATGCACCGACTGCGAACAGTCGGTGATCACCTCCAGCAGATCACCCGGCTTGAGCGTCTCCAGGGTTTCCAGGGTGGCGATGGCGTTGTACGGGCAGTGTTCGCCGCGCAGATCAAGCGACAGCGTCGGCGTCTTGGTTTTGGGCATTGGAGACTTTCCGTTTTCGGGTAAATCGTTGGGCGTTGAGCTGCACCAGCAGCATGCACAGGGCAAGGCCTGCGAAGGTAACCAGCAAGCCGCCACCGGGACCGAACGCCTGCAGCAGGTTGAGCTTGGGATAAGGCAGGGCGAGGCTGGTGCCCAACTGGTCCCAGAACACCGCGACCAGCGTACCGCCGATCACGTTGCCGACGCCGACCACCCAGAAGTGCACTTGGCCTTCCATCGAGCGATACATCCAGCCGGTCTCGCAGCCGCCGGCCAGCACGATGCCGATGCCGAACAGCACGCCACCGATCACGGCGTTCGGGCCCATCCAGAAGATCTTCGGCGGCAGGCCATTGTGGATCGCGGCGAAGGTGCCGACGCAGGCGGCCGCCATGCCCAGCAGGATGCCCAGCGCCGCCTGGGTGCGACCGGTGGTCCAGAGATCGCGGGCGGCGCTGGTAAAGCAGATCTGCGCGCGCTCGATCAGGCCACCGAACAACAGGCCGAACAGGCAGGCCATGCCCAGCACCAGGGAAACTTCGAAGCGCCAGGCAGCGAACAGCGCGGCGATCGCCAGCACGGCCAGTCCAAGGCGCCATTGCAGTTTGGCGCGGCGGGCCAGGGCTTCGGCGCTTGGCAGTGCCGCGGCCTTGCCGCCGACTTTCAGCGGAATGCGCAGGAAAGGCAGCAGGCTGATCTTCACCCCGAACCAGGCGCCGATCACGGTGGAGAACATGAAGGCCCAGGCGTGCACCGAGAACATCGGAATGCCGGTGAAGAAGGCCGCCAGGTTGCAGCCCATCGCCAGGCGCGCGCCAAAGCCGGCGATCACCCCGCCGATCAGACCCTGCAGCAGGCGCCGCTTGCTGGTCGGCCAGCGCAGGCTGACGTTGCCGGCCCAGAGCGCGCAGACCAGAGCGCCGAGGAACATGCCGATGATCATCACGCCATCGATGCGATCCAGCGGCGTACCCTGCAGGCCGATGATCTTGAAGTAGCTCCACTCCTGTGGCTGGAGTCCGAACCAGGACAGTACATGGCCGCCCCAGCGGGTGAACTCGCCGGTGACGGCCCAGAAGGTGCCGGTCATGGCGAAGTAATAGGCGGACGCGACGCCGAGGGCGATCAGCGTCGGCAGTGGCGACCAGAAGCGCAGGAGATAGCGCTCACGGAAGGAAGAAAGGGCTGACATCTCGTCGTCCTTGAACCGAAGGGTGGAAAACCGCCCATTCTAGCCAAGGCGACTGTTCGGTGCTTGCGTCAGGGCAACGGGGACGGCTGCAGGTGCTGCAAACCGTCCTTCAGATGATCCACCAGTTGCCGGACCTTGGGCGACAGGTGCCGCTGCTGTGGATAAAGTGCCCAGACTCCGGTATTCGGCGGCTGGTGTGCTTCCAGCAGGGACAGCAGGCGGCCGCTGCGCAGATGTTCCAGTACGTAGTAGTCCGGCAGCTGGCACAGGCCGAAGCCGCGCAGCACCGCATCGAGCACCGCCTGGCCGCTGTTGCAGCGCCAGTTGCCCTGCACCCGGTGCTGGGTTTCCCGGCCATCCTCGAGGAAGCTCCACTGGTCGCTGCTGCCCACCAGACAATTGTGCTGCGCCAGTTCCGCGACGCTCTGCGGCGAGCCGTGGCGCGCCAGGTATTCCGGGGTGGCGCACAGGTACATCACCCTCGGCGCCAGGCGGGTCGCCACCAGCCGCGAGTCGCTCAGGCGTCCCAGGCGAATCGCCAGGTCGAAACCTTCGTGCAGCAGGTCGAGCTGGCGGTTGGACAGCTCGATCTCCACCCGCAGTTGCGGAAACTGCGCCATGAACTCGTTCACCAGCGGCACCACGAAGCGTTCGCCATAGGCCACCGCGCAGGTCATGCGCAGCAGGCCCTTGGGCTCGGCGGAGAGGTCGCTGACCGCGCGCAGCGCTTCCTCGCGGGCATCCTGCAAACGGCGGCAATGTTGCAGGAAGGTCTGCCCGGCCTCGCTCAGGGTGACCTTGCGGGTATTGCGGTAGAGCAGGCGGGTCTGCAGGCGTTCTTCCAGTCGCGCCACCTGACGGCTGACATGGGACGACGACACGCCCAGGCGTTCGGCGGCGGCGGTGAATTGGCCGGTTTCGGCGACGGCGACGAATTCGTCCAGTCCTTCCCAGCGGTGCATCTGGATTATCCCTGTATGGCAATAATGTTTTGATTATTGCCTGATTATTCCCTGAAACGGGGTTTTCTACACTTCTAAGGCTTTGGGGCGCGCTTTTCGCCAACTGCCCCGGACAATCTCCGACGTGGCACTGCCTCGTCGCCGGTTTCCTCGGCCCCGCTGCCGAACCCCGCCCGCGCTGCTGCGGGCGTTGTCGTTTTCCTTCGTTCAGGAGTTTCCAGATGATCAAGTCCCGTGCCGCCGTCGCCTTCGCTCCCAACCAGCCGTTGGAAATCGTCGAAGTCGATGTGGCGCCGCCGAAGAAAGGCGAAGTGCTGGTACGCATCGTCGCCACCGGTGTCTGCCATACCGACGCCTACACCCTGTCCGGTCAGGATTCCGAGGGTGTGTTCCCTTGCATCCTCGGCCACGAAGGCGGTGGCATCGTCGAGGCGGTGGGTGAGGGGGTGACCTCGCTGAAGGTCGGTGACCATGTGATCCCGCTGTACACCGCTGAATGTCGCGAGTGCAAATTCTGCAAATCCGGCAAGACCAACCTCTGCCAGGCCGTGCGCGCCACCCAGGGCAAGGGCCTGATGCCCGACGGCACCAGCCGCTTCTCCTACAAGGGCGAGCCGATCTATCACTACATGGGCTGCTCGACTTTCTCCGAGTACACCGTGCTGCCGGAAATCTCCCTGGCCAAGATCCCCGAGGAAGCGCCGCTGGAGAAGGTCTGCCTGCTCGGCTGCGGCGTCACCACCGGCATCGGCGCGGTGCTGAACACCGCCAAGGTGGAAGAGGGCGCCACCGTCGCCATCTTCGGTCTGGGCGGCATCGGCCTGGCGGCGATCATCGGCGCGAAGATGGCCAAGGCCTCGCGCATCATTGCCGTCGACATCAACCCGGCCAAGTTCGACATCGCCAAGCAACTGGGCGCCACCGACTTCGTCAATCCGAAGGATCACCAGAAGCCGATCCAGGACGTCATCGTCGAAATGACCGACGGCGGCGTGGACTACTCCTTCGAGTGCGTCGGCAACGTGCAACTGATGCGTGCGGCGCTGGAGTGCTGCCACAAGGGCTGGGGCGAATCCACCATCATCGGCGTGGCCGGTGCCGGCCAGGAAATCAGCACCCGTCCGTTCCAGCTGGTCACCGGCCGCGTGTGGCGTGGTTCCGCCTTCGGTGGCGTGAAGGGCCGCACCGAGCTGCCGAGCTACGTGGAGAAGGCGCAGAAGGGCGAAATCCCGCTGGATACCTTCATCACCCACACCATGGGTCTGGAGAAGATCAACGAGGCCTTCGACCTGATGCATGAAGGCAAGAGCATCCGCTCCGTCATCCATTACTGATCGAGTGGCCGGGGCTTCGCGGCCCCGGCCTCACGGAAAAGGAGGACTCCATGACGGATTCCATCGAACTGATCAGCAGCCAGAAGAGCTTTGGCGGCTGGCATCAGCGCTACCGCCACCGCTCCGAAACCCTCGGCTGCGACATGGTCTTCGCGGTTTACCTGCCGCCTCAGGCCGAACCCGAGGCGGGGCTGCCGGTGCTTTACTGGCTGTCCGGGCTGACCTGCACCGACGAGAACTTCATGCAGAAGGCTGGCGCCCAGCGCATGGCCGCTGAGCTGGGCCTGGTGATCGTAGCGCCGGATACCAGCCCGCGTGGCCCCGAAGTGCCGGGTGACCCAGATGGCGCCTGGGACTTCGGCCTGGGTGCCGGCTTCTACGTCAACGCTACCCAGGAACCCTGGGCGCGTCACTACCGCATGCACGACTATGTGGTGCAGGAGTTGCCTGCGCTGGTCGAGGCCAATTTCCCGGTTTCCCAGCGGCGCGGTATCACCGGTCACTCCATGGGTGGCCACGGCGCGTTGATCTGCGCCCTGCGCAATCCGGGCCGTTATCTGTCGCTATCGGCCTTCGCGCCTATTACCCACCCGAGCGATTGCCCCTGGGGGCAGAAGGCGCTGGGCCGTTACCTCGGCGAAGACCCGGCCGCATGGCGCGAGTGGGATGCGGTGGAACTGCTGGCGGGCGCCAGCGAGCGCTTGCCGATCCTGGTGGACCAGGGCGACCGGGACGACTTCCTCGCCGTCCAGCTCAAGCCCGAAGCCTTGCGCGATGCGGCGGCGGCCGTGGGGCACCCGCTGGAGCTGCGTCTGCAGCCGGGGTACGACCACAGCTACTACTTCATTGCGAGCTTCATCGAAGATCACCTGCGCCACCACGCTGCGGTGCTCTGTGGCTGACACCCTGACGCCAGCGATCCGGTAGAATCGACGCCCTGACTCCAACAGGGCGTTTTTTCATGCGAATCGGACATGGCTACGACGTGCATCGCTTTGGCGAGGGCGACTTCATCACCCTCGGCGGCGTGCGCATTCCCCACAAGTTCGGGCTGATCGCCCATTCCGACGGTGACGTGCTGCTGCATGCCCTTTCCGATGCGCTGCTGGGCGCCTGCGCACTGGGCGATATCGGCAAGCATTTCCCCGACACCGACCCGCAGTTCAAGGGCGCTGACAGCCGCGTGTTGCTGCGCCACGTGCTGTCGCTGGTGGAAGCCAAGGGCTGGAAGGTGGAAAACGTCGACACCACCATCATTGCCCAGGCGCCGAAGATGGCACCGCACATCCAGGCCATGCGCGAGACCATCGCCGCGGACCTGAAGGTCGAGCTCGACCAGGTCAACGTCAAGGCGACCACTACCGAGAAACTAGGCTTCACCGGCCGTGAAGAGGGCATCGCGGTACACGCTGTCGCCCTGCTGAGCCGCGCATGACCGAACTGGAGCTGCTGGGGCCGCGTGCCCACGGGGAGCCTTGCGGGCATGGTGTATTGAAGGCCGTGGCCGAGGACTTCCAGGTCGACGAAGTGCTGGACATTCCGCTGGCGGGTGACGGCGAACACCTGTGGCTGTGGGTGGAAAAACGCGGCCTGAACACCGAAGAGGCGGCGCGTCGCCTGGCTCGCGCCGCCGGCGTGCCGGTGAAGATGATCAGCTACGCCGGCCTCAAGGATCGCCAGGCACTGACCCGCCAGTGGTTCAGCCTGCACCTGCCGGGCAAGGCCGATCCGGATCTGTCCGCCGCCGAAGACGACAGCCTGCGCATCCTTGAGCGCAACCGCCATCGCCGCAAGCTGCAGCGAGGCGCGCATTCGGCCAACGGTTTCACCCTGCGCCTCACCGAGCTGCAGGCCGACCGGGAGCAGTTGGAGGTGCGCCTTAAGGCCATCGCGGCCATCGGCGTACCCAACTACTTCGGCACCCAACGCTTCGGCCATGACGGCGGCAACGTCTTCGATGCCCGAAGCTTCGCCGAGCGCGGCAAGCTGCCCGAGCAGCGCAACATGCGTTCGCGCCTGCTCTCGGCGGCGCGCAGCTACCTGTTCAACCAGGTGCTGGCCCAACGCGTGGCCGATGGCACCTGGAACCAGGCGCAGGTCGGCGACCTGCTCGCCTTCACCGACAGCCGCAGCTTCTTCCCGGCCGGCGAGGCGGAATGTGCCGATCCTCGGCTGGCAGTGCTGGACCTGCACCCCACCGGGCCGATGTGGGGCGAGGGCGAATCCCCGGCGTCCGGCGTGCCCGGTGACATCGAGCGCAGCGTACAGCAAGCGGATATGGCGCTTTGCCAGTGGCTTGCCGGTGCGGACCTGGCGCACGAACGGCGCATTCTGCGCCTCCCCATCCCGAGCTTGGCATGGCATTATCCCGCCCCTGACATTCTGCAACTGGAATTCGTCCTGCCGGCTGGCTGCTTCGCCACCGTGGTCGTGCGCGAGCTGATCGAACTCGTGCCGGCAGGGCAGACGGAAAGCCCATGCGCATATTGATTGCCAACGACGACGGGGTCACTGCACCCGGTATCGCCGCGCTTTACGACGCGCTGTCCGATCATGCCGACTGCGTCGTGATCGCCCCGGAAGCCGATCGTAGCGGCGCAAGCAGCTCGCTTACGCTGGACCGGCCGCTGCATCCCCATCGCCTCGGCAATGGCTTCATCAGCCTCAACGGTACGCCGACCGACTGCGTGCACCTGGGCCTGAACGGTCTGCTGGACGAGCTGCCGGACATGGTCGTGTCGGGCATCAACCTCGGCGCCAACCTGGGGGACGACGTGCTTTATTCCGGCACCGTGGCGGCTGCCCTGGAAGGACGCTTCCTGTCCCGCCCGGCGTTCGCCTTTTCACTGTGCTCGCGCCTGACGGACAACCTGCCCACCGCGATGCACTTCGCACGTCTGCTGGTTGAGTCCCATGAGCAGCTCGCCCTGCCGCCGCGTACCGTGCTCAACGTGAACATCCCCAACCTCCCGCTCGATCGCATCAAGGGCATCCAGCTGACTCGCCTGGGTCACCGTGCCCGCGCTGCCGCTCCGGTCAAGGTGGTCAACCCGCGCGGCAAGGAAGGCTACTGGATCGCCGCTGCCGGCGACGCCGAGGACGGTGGAGAGGGCACGGATTTCCATGCGGTGATGCAAGGCTATGTGTCCATCACGCCGCTGCAGATGGACCGGACCTTCCGCGAGGCGTTCAATATCCTTGGCGATTGGATCGGAGGGCTCGACCATGGCCAATGAATTGTCCCGCCGAGGTATTGGCATGACCTCCCAGCGTACGCGCGAGCGGCTGATCCAGCGCTTGTACGAGGAAGGTCTGTCCAACGCCCATGTGCTTGAAGTGATTCGCCGCACGCCGCGCCACCTGTTCGTCGACGAGGCGCTGGCGCATCGCGCTTATGAAGACACCGCGCTGCCCATCGGGCACAACCAGACCATCTCGCAGCCCTTCATGGTGGCGCGGATGACCGAGCTGCTGCTGGCGGCAGGTCCCCTGGACAAGGTGCTGGAGATCGGAACTGGCTCCGGATACCAGACAGCCGTGCTGTCACAGTTGGTCGAGCGGGTGTTCTCTGTCGAGCGCATCCAGGCGCTGCAGGATCGCGCGAAAGAGCGACTTGCGGAGCTAAACCTGCGAAATGTTGTCTTTCGTTGGGGCGATGGCTGGGAAGGGTGGTCTGCCCTTGCTCCCTACAATGGCATCATCGTCACCGCGGCAGCGGCTGAAGTCCCGCAGGCTCTGCTGGACCAGCTGGCGCCCGGCGGCCGACTGGTGATTCCGGTGGGCGGTGGCGAGGTCCAGCAACTGTTGCTGATCGTCCGCACCGAGGATGGCTTCCAGCGCCAGGTGCTGGACTCCGTACGCTTCGTTCCGCTGCTCAACGGCCCGCTGGGCTGAAACAAGCCAAGCGGCAGCGGATACACTATCGGCCAACAGGCTGCACGTAATTCATGGATAAGGGGGATGGGTGAGCTTGACAGCGACCCTGCGACAACGGAACTGGATCAAGGGCCTGGGCCACGCTGTGCTGGCCATTGCCGTTTGCTCTCTGCTGGCGGCCTGTTCTACCTCATCACGTAGCGGCACCACCGTCGTCGACGGCGGCGCCTCTGCGCGCAAGCCGGCGGTGACCAGCGGGCAGTACGTGGTGCGTCGCGGTGACACCCTGTATTCCATTGCCTTCCGCTACGGCTGGGACTGGAAAGCCCTGGCCGCACGCAACAATATTGACGCGCCTTATACCATCCGCCCCGGACAATCGATCCGCTTCGATGGTGGGCCGGCGTCGGTACAACCGTCTGTCGCCAAAAATACTGCGCCCGTCGCTCCGGTGGTTGTCAATAAATCGACTCCTACGGCATCCAGCGCCAGTAAACCGACCTCCTCGACCGTTGCGCCTTCGTCGCAGGCCAGCGCGGGCGCTGCAACTCCCGCTCCGTCGGGCGGTGGTGTGAGCGGTTGGATATGGCCGACTAATGGCACTCTGATTGGGCGTTTTGCATCAAACGGCAGTTTGAATAAAGGGATTGATATAGCCGGACAATTGGGCCAGCCTGTCTTGGCTGCGTCCAATGGCACGGTTGTGTACGCCGGTAGTGGTTTGCGGGGCTACGGCGAACTCGTGATCATCAAGCACAGCGATACCTACGTAAGCGCCTACGGTCACAACCGCAGGTTGCTGGTGCGGGAAGGGCAACAGGTCAAAGTCGGGCAGAACATTGCCGAGATGGGCTCCACAGGGACTGACCGGGTGAAGCTGCACTTTGAGATTCGCCGCCAGGGTAAGCCTGTAGATCCTCTGCAATACCTGCCAAGTCGTTGACGTTTGCTGTTCCCCTGCGTGGGTGAGCGGGCCCTGGTGTCCTAAGGATAAGGACGCACCTGGGCTTGTTGTCGAACTCAGCAAGGGATAACGACATGGCACTTAAAAAAGAAGGGCCGGAGTTTGACGTCGATGATGAAGTGCTCCTTCTGGAGCCCGGCATCATTTTTGAAGAGTCGCTTGCCGAAGAGCAGGTATCGCTTCAAGTCACTCCCAAAGCCTCAGCACTCTCCTCTCTCAAGCAACACAAGCACATCGACTACACGCGGGCGCTCGACGCTACGCAGCTGTATCTGAATGAAATCGGCTTTTCGCCGCTGCTGACCCCGGAAGAAGAAGTCCACTTTGCGCGTCTGGCGCAGAGGGGCGATCCGGCCGGCCGGCGGAGAATGATCGAGAGTAACCTGCGTCTGGTGGTGAAAATCGCGCGGCGCTACGTCAATCGCGGACTCTCGCTGCTCGATCTGATCGAAGAGGGCAACCTCGGGCTGATCCGGGCTGTGGAAAAGTTCGATCCGGAGCGTGGCTTCCGCTTTTCCACCTATGCGACCTGGTGGATTCGACAGACCATCGAACGGGCCATCATGAACCAGACCCGCACCATTCGCCTGCCAATCCATGTGGTCAAGGAACTCAACGTCTACCTGCGGGCGGCTCGCGAGCTGACCCAGAAGCTGGACCACGAGCCTTCTCCCGAGGAAATCGCCAACCTGCTCGAGAAGCCGGTGGACGAGGTCAAGCGCATGCTCGGCCTCAACGAGCGGGTGACCTCCGTGGACGTCTCGCTGGGCCCGGATTCCGACAAGACGCTGCTCGACACGCTCACGGACGATCGGCCGACCGATCCCTGCGAGCTGCTGCAGGATGATGATCTCAGCGAGAGCATCGACCTGTGGTTGTCGGAGCTGACCGACAAGCAGCGGGAGGTGGTGATTCGCCGCTTCGGCCTGCGCGGGCATGAAAGCAGTACGCTGGAAGAGGTTGGCCAGGAAATCGGCCTGACCCGCGAGCGGGTTCGCCAGATCCAGGTTGAGGCACTCAAGCGCCTGCGCGAGATCCTCGAGAAGAATGGTCTCTCCAGTGACGCCTTGTTCCAGTAGCGCCTTGCTTCAGTAACAACGGTCGACCTCGAAAAAGCCCGGATAATTCCGGGCTTTTTTATGCGCCGCGATGTAAGCATTCGCTTACACGGCGTGTGAGCGTTCAGCTTGAAATACTGCTCGTCCAAGCTTCATTGTTTTTTATCTTATTGTTTTATAAAGAATTTATTGCTCTACGTCAGCGTGAGAGGAGGGTGCGTGGGGCAGAATGCCTCAGTTGCTGCGATGCGGGAGCCGAGTAATATCACTCCTGCGTACACGGAAAGGCGCAGGCCGGTAAGGATGCCGGTCAGGACATCGCAGGATGGCGATTCATCAGGATGATGAATTAGGGAAGAAAGAGTGGGCGGGTTATCCCGCCCCTTTTTTTGCCCGCAGAAAAGTGCCGCAGCAGAAATGAAAAGGCCCGCGCGAGGCGGGCCTTTCTTGTTCCAGCGATGGAGATCAGCGCTCCAGGTGCTGCAACTTGTTCGGCTTGCCGTCCCACTCTTCAGCGTCCGGCAGCGAATCCTTCTTCTCGGTGATGTTCGGCCAGACGTCGGCCAGATCCTTGTTCAGCTCGATGAATTCCTGCATGCCATCCGGGACTTCGTCCTCGGAGAAGATCGCCTGGGCCGGGCACTCCGGTTCGCACAGGGCGCAGTCGATGCACTCATCCGGGTGAATGACCAGGAAGTTCGGGCCTTCGTAGAAGCAGTCGACCGGGCAGACTTCCACGCAGTCGGTGTATTTGCACTTGATGCAGTTGTCGGTGACGACGAAGGTCATTTTCTAATTCTCTCCTCAGGCGGGCGGCTAAGCGCGCGCGATTCTAACAGCTTGTTTCACGGTCCGTCAGACTCGCATCTTCCATGCATATAACAATTCGAGAGCTTGACGCGGTGTCAGGTCGTCGGGGCTGACGCGCATCAGCTCTTCAATGACTGGGTGCGGCAGGCTGGCGAACAGGTCGCTTTGCAGCGGTGCGGGGCTTTTCGGGTCGTTCGAACGCGGGGCTTCGTGGGGCAGGCTGGTGGTTTCCAGGCGGGCCAGGTGTTCGCGGGCGCGCTGAATTACCGCACCCGGCACACCGGCCAATTGGGCTACTGCCAGGCCATAACTCTGGCTGGCCGGGCCGGGCAGCACGTGGTGCAGGAACACGATGCGCTCGTTGTGCTCGGTGGCGTTGAGGTGCACGTTGGCCACCGCCGGCTCGCTTTCCGGCAGCACGGTCAGCTCGAAATAGTGGGTCGCGAACAGCGTGAAGGCGCGCAGCTTGGCCAGATGCTCGGCGGCGGACCACGCCAGCGACAGGCCGTCGAAGGTGCTGGTGCCACGTCCGACCTCATCCATCAGCACCAGGCTGCGGTCGGTCGCGTTGTGCAGGATGTTGGCGGTTTCGCTCATCTCCACCATGAAGGTGGAACGGCCGCCGGCGAGGTCGTCGGAAGAACCGATACGGGTGAAGATGCGGTCCACCAAAGACAGTTCGCAACGGGCCGCCGGGACGAAGCTGCCAATGTGCGCAAGCAGCACGATCAGCGCCGTTTGCCGCATGTAGGTCGATTTACCGCCCATGTTCGGGCCGGTAATCACCAGCATGCGGGTGTCCTGGTCGAGGTTCAGATCGTTGGCGACGAACGGCGTATCCAGCACCTGCTCGACCACCGGGTGGCGACCCTGCTCGATCAGGATGCCCGACTCTTCGACGAAGCGCGGGCGGTTCAGGTCGAGGTTCAGGGCGCGTTCGGCGAGGTTTGACAGCACATCCAGTTCGGCCAGGGCGGCGGCGGTGTCCTGCAGCGGTGCCAGTTGGGCGATCAGCAGTTCCAGCAGCTCTTCATACAGCTGCTTTTCGCGGGCCAGGGCGCGGCTCTGGGCGGACAGCGCCTTGTCTTCGAAAGCCTTCAGCTCCGGAGTGATGAAACGCTCGGCGCCTTTCAGCGTCTGCCGACGGATGTAGTCGGCGGGCGCCTGTTCGGCCTGTACGCGGGGCAACTCGATGTAATAGCCGTGGATACGGTTGTAGCCGACCTTCAGGTTCGGCAGGCCGGTGCGGGCCTTTTCCCGGGTTTCCAGGTCCATCAGGTACTGGCCGGCGTTCTCGCTGAGCATCTGCAGCTCGTCCAGCTCGGCGTCGTAGCCACGGGCGATCACGCCGCCGTCGCGGATCACCGCCGGCGGATTCTCGATCACGGCGCGGGCCAGCAGATCGGCCAGCTCCGGATAGGTGCGGATGCTGCCGGCCAGTTGGCCCAGGTGCGGTGCTTCCAGTTCGGTCATGCCGTTCTGCAGCTCGGGCAGGGCGGCGAGGGCGTCGCGCAGGCGGGCCAGATCGCGCGGGCGGGCGTTGCGCAGGCCGATACGGGCCAGGATGCGCTCGACGTCGCCGATTTCCTTCAGCTGTGGCTGGAGGATTTCGAAGCGATAGCGCTCCAGCAGGCAGGCAATGGACTCCTGGCGAGCTTCGAGGACGGCTCGGTCACGTAGCGGGCGGTTCAGCCAGCGGGTCAGCAGACGGCTGCCCATGGCGGTCTGGCAACGGTCGACCACCGATTGCAGGGTGTTGTCGCGGCCACCGGCAAGGTTGGTGTCCAGCTCCAGGTTGCGGCGGCTGGCGCCGTCGAGGATGACCGTATCGTCGATGCGCTCATGGCGCAGGCTGCGCAGGTGCGGCAGGGCGGTGCGCTGGGTTTCCTTGGCGTAGGCCAGCAGGCAGCCGGCGGCGCCGATGGCCAGGGTCAGTTCCTGGCAGCCGAAGCCCTTGAGGTCCTGCACGCCGAACTGCTGGCACAGGCTCTTGTGCGCGGAGTCGCGGTCGAAATCCCAGGGCGCGCGGCGGCGCGAGCCACGGCGTTTCTCCGCCGGCAGGCCCTGGGGCCAGTCGTCGGGGATCAGCAGTTCGGCGGGGTTCATGCGTTCCAGTTCCGCCAGCAGGGTTTCCCAGCCCTTTATTTCCTGGACGTTGAAACGGCCGCTGGTGATGTCCAGCACGGCAAGGCCGAACAGGCGCTCGTCACCCAGCACGGCGGCGATCAGGTTGTCGCGGCGCTCGTCCAGCAGGGCTTCGTCGCTGACGGTGCCGGGAGTGAGGATACGCACGACCTGGCGTTCCACCGGGCCCTTGCTGGTCGCCGGGTCGCCGATCTGCTCGCAGATCACCACCGATTCGCCCAGCTTCACCAGCTTGGCCAGGTAGCCTTCGGCGGAGTGGAATGGGATGCCCGCCATGGGGATGGCATTGCCGGCTGACTGGCCGCGTGCTGTCAGGGTGATGTCCAGCAGCTTGGCGGCCTTCTTGGCGTCCTCGTAGAACAGCTCGTAGAAGTCGCCCATGCGGTAGAACATCAGTTGGTCCGGGTGCTGATTCTTCAGCTTCCAGTACTGTTGCATCATGGGAGTGTGAGCTGAGAGGTCGCTTTGACTCATGGCTTCTGGCTGTCCGGCTTCAACATGCAAAAGCGCCTAGTGTACGGTATCCGCCTGGCCTTCTTTAACCCCGGAGCGCACCGTGCCCCTCACCGATTCCTCGATCACCGAACTCTCTGCGCAACTGGGCGTGCGACTCGCCGCCAACAAGTTGCGCGTCACCACCGCCGAATCCTGCACCGGTGGCGGGATTGCCGAGGCGATCACGCGCATTCCCGGTAGCTCGGCCTGGTTCGAGGCGGGCTACGTCACCTATTCCAATGAGCAGAAGACTCGCCAGCTGGATGTGCCGGCCGAGCTCTTCCCGAAGGTTGGCGCTGTCAGTCGTGAAGTGGTGGAGGCCATGGTGGCCGGTGCTTTGCCGCGCAGCGGTGCGGATATCGCCGTGGCGGTCAGCGGCGTTGCTGGTCCGGACGGCGGCTCTGCCGAGAAACCGGTAGGCACTGTCTGGCTGGCCTGGAGGAAAGGCGAACAGGTGTTCAGCGAACGCCGTCTGTATGCCGGTGATCGGGAGGCGGTGCGGCGGCAGACCGTGGCGACCGCTCTGGCTGGGCTGTTGCGACTGGCGGACGGGGAAAATCCGCTCCAGGGGTAGGCGAGCGGCTTGCCCTGTGGAATAATACTGGCTACTTATACAGTTGTTCGTGGCCGTCCGGCCCCCTGACTTCGCGAGGACATCAATGGACGAGAACAAGAAGCGCGCCCTGGCCGCGGCCCTGGGACAGATCGAACGCCAATTCGGCAAAGGCGCGGTCATGCGCATGGGCGACCATGAGCGTCAGGCTATCCCCGCTATCTCCACCGGCTCGCTGGGCCTGGACATCGCGCTGGGCATCGGCGGCCTGCCGAAGGGGCGTATCGTCGAGATCTACGGTCCGGAATCCTCGGGTAAGACCACCCTGACCCTGTCCGTCATCGCCCAGGCCCAGAAGGCCGGCGCCACCTGCGCCTTCGTCGACGCCGAACACGCGCTGGACCCGGACTACGCCGGCAAGCTGGGCGTCAACGTCGACGACCTGCTGGTTTCCCAACCGGACACCGGCGAACAGGCCCTGGAAATCACCGACATGCTGGTGCGCTCCAACGCCGTTGACGTGATCATCGTCGACTCCGTGGCGGCCCTGGTACCCAAGGCTGAAATCGAAGGCGAGATGGGCGATCAGCACGTCGGCCTGCAGGCGCGCCTGATGTCCCAGGCCCTGCGTAAGATCACCGGCAACATCAAGAACGCCAACTGCCTGGTCATCTTCATCAACCAGATCCGTATGAAGATCGGCGTGATGTTCGGTAACCCGGAAACCACCACCGGCGGTAACGCGCTGAAGTTCTACTCCTCCGTTCGCCTGGACATCCGCCGTACCGGCGCGGTGAAGGAAGGCGACGAGGTGGTTGGCAGTGAAACCCGCGTCAAGGTCGTGAAGAACAAGGTGGCTCCGCCCTTCCGTCAGGCCGAGTTCCAGATCATGTACGGCCGCGGTATCTACCGTACCGGCGAGATCATCGACCTGGGCGTGCAGCTGGGCCTGATCGAGAAGTCCGGCGCCTGGTACAGCTACCAGGGCAACAAGATCGGCCAGGGCAAGGCCAATGCCGCCAAGTTCCTGGAAGACAACACCGAGATCTGCAACACCCTCGACAAAGCTATTCGCGAGCAACTGCTGACCAACCAGCCGGCGCCGACCAAGGCCGAACTCGCAGCGGCGGAAGCCGAAGCGGAAGCTGAAGCCGACTACTGATCGCCATGGCCGTCGAGCTCGATAACCCCGTCGCGGTGCGGCGGGTCGCCATGGACCTGCTGGCGCGACGCGAGCATGGCCGGGCGGAGCTCTCGCGCAAGCTGCGGCAACGCGGTGCTGCGCAGGAACTGATCGACCCTGCCCTCGACCGTCTGGCCGAGGAGGGGTTGCTCAATGAAAGCCGCTATCTGGAAAGCTACATCGCCAGTCGAGCGCGGGCAGGATACGGCCCGGTGCGAATTCGCGAGGAGCTGTCGCAACGCGGCTTGCCCCGTGGCGAAATCGACAGTGCCCTGAGCGAGTCTGACGTCGACTGGAGTGAAAACCTGCGTGAGGTCTGGCGTCGCAAGTTCGCCCGACTGCCGCAGGATGCCCGCGAGCGGGCCCAGCAGGGGCGGTTCCTGAGCTATCGGGGATACCCGATGGAAGCCATCAGCCGGCTCCTGAGTGGCCGGCGATCGGACGATTGAGCTTCATGATTGAAAACAAGGCACCCGCGAGGGTGCCTTGTTCGTTTCGGGGCCGTGATTTCCTATTGATCAGCGCGCCCAGTTTTCCGGCTGGTTGATGAAGTTCAGCAGCTCGCGCAGCCGGCCCTGATCCCGGCCATTGAAGGCGAAGGCCAGGCGGGTGAGGTGGGAGAACTCCGGTTCATCCAGTTCCGATTCGCTGTAGGGCTGCTGGTGGAAGCCGTCGGTCACGCAGAGGCTGCCGAACTCCTGCTCCAGCAGTTCCAGCGCGCGGGTGCTCAGCGGATGGTTCAGACGGATCACGAAGCGGTCCTTGAGCCAGCGGCTGGAGTGGAAGTTGCTGTAGAAGTGGGCAATCTCCTCCGCCGCTTCTTCGGCCGAGTGCACCAGCTTCATCAGGTTCATGTCGCTGGGCAGGATGTAGCCATTGTCCTCGAGTTGCTCCTTGATGAACTCCAGGGCGTGATCCCAGTAATGCCCACCGGGCTGGTCAAGCAGCACCACGGGTACCAGCGGGCTCTTGCCGGTCTGGATCAGGGTCAGCACTTCCAGTGCCTCGTCCAAGGTACCGAAGCCGCCGGGACAGAGCACCAGGGCGTCCGCCTCCTTGACGAAGAACAGCTTGCGCAGGAAGAAGAAGTGGAACGACAGCAGGTTGCTGGTGCCGTCCACGGTGCGGTTGGCGTGCTGCTCGAAGGGCAGGGTGATGTTGAAGCCGAGGCTGTTTTCCAGACCTGCGCCTTCGTGGGCCGCGGCCATGATTCCGCCGCCGGCTCCGGTGATGACCATCAGGTCATAGCGGGCCAGGGTTTCGCCCAGCTCGCGGGCCAGGGCGTAGACGGGGTGGTCGACCGGCGTGCGGGCCGAGCCGAATACCGTGACTTTGCGGCGACGCTTGAACTGCTCCAGGGTGCTGAAGGCATGCTCCATCTCGCGCAGGGTCTGCATCATGATCTTGGCGTCCCAGCGGTTGCGGTCGGCCTGGGCCATGCGGGCTACGGTGGTGAGCATCTCGCGGTAGAGCGGCAGGTTCTGGCTGTTGCCGGGTGCGGCCAGTTCGGCCAGTTCCTCGATCTTCTGGGCAAGCTCCGTGCCGCTGGTCTGGAAGTGTCTGGAGAGGTAATCGTCGGGCTCATAGGGCATGTTGATACTCCTTGTTCATCAACCCCTGTTGGCCTGTCCATGCGCCGCGGCCTGTCACGCAAGGTGTTGCCGGGACGGAAAGTGCGTGCGTCATGCACAGGTCTAACGCAGGAGGCCTGTGCAGTCTGACACGCTGGGTGTGACAGTCCGTGAGACCTCCACTTCAGATCGCTATCCGGTCCCCCGGTTCCGGAATGTTTGCGTTCCAGTTCAGGCGTTCGTGGAGCGCTTTCTGCAGCGCATCCATTTTTTCTCGTTCGCCATGTATCAGGTATAGCTCGGGTTTGTGCTCGAAGTGGCCAACCCACTGAATTAATTGCGATTGTCCCGCGTGGGCGGAGAATCCGCCGAGAGTGTGGATCTGTGCTTTCACGCCGATGCGCTGGCGCAGGATGCGAACGGTTTCGGCGCCGTCGACGATGGCGCGACCCAGTGTGCCCTTGGCCTGGAAGCCGGGGAAGACGATATGGCACTCCTCGCGCCAGAGGTTGTGCTTGAGGTGGTGGACGATCCGGCCGCCGGTGCACATGCCGCTGCCGGCGATGATGATCGCGCCGCTCTGGATGCGGTTCAGCGCCATGGACTCCTCGGCGCTCTGGGTCGTGCGCAGGATCGGCAGCCACTCGCCCACCTTCGCCGTGCCGGTACCGCGCATGTACTCGCGGTCTACGTCGGCGATTTCACCGATGTGCTGCAGGTAGATGCGGTTGGCCTGGGCGGCCATCGGGCTGTCGAGGTAGACCACCTGCTGCGGCAGGCGGCCTTCCTGGTAGAAGCGGCCGAGGTAGTAGATCAGGTCCTGGGTGCGGCCGACGGCGAAGGACGGGATCAGTACGTTGCCGCCGTCGCGTTGGGCCTGGGCCAGGATGCCGGCCAGCTCCAGTAGCGTTTCGTTCGCGTCGCGGTGGT
This sequence comes from Pseudomonas sp. PSE14, assembly GCF_029203285.1. NCBI lineage: Bacteria > Pseudomonadati > Pseudomonadota > Gammaproteobacteria > Pseudomonadales > Pseudomonadaceae > Pseudomonas > Pseudomonas sp. PSE14. Next base: position 4,401,662 of record NZ_CP115669.1, on the reverse strand, counting down.
CGCGGTCACCATAGGTGGATTCCAGCAGCACCACGTCGGCGCGGGTCAGCGGCGTCGGCGTGCGCATCAGTGGTGAGCAGGTGCTGCCCAGGTCGCCGGAGAACACCAGACGGCGTGTCATGCCGAATTCGTTGATCTCGATCTCGACGATGGCCGAGCCGAGGATGTGGCCGGCGTTGTGGAAGGTGACGCGAATGCCTCGCGCCACATCCACCGTGCTGCCATAGCTGACGGGCCGGCGCTGGTCCAGTGCGCGGGAGGTGTCTTCCAGGGTGTACAGCGGCTTCACCGGCGGCCGATTGAGGCGCGCGCGCCACTTGTTCTCCCACTCGGCATCCTTTTCCTGGATGTGCGCCGAGTCCATCAGCATCAGCTCCAGCAGGTCGCAGCAGGATTCGGTGGCGTAGATCGGCCCCTTGTAGCCTTCCTTCGCCAGGCGCGGCAGCAGGCCGCTGTGGTCGAGATGGGCGTGGGACAGCACCACTGCGTCGATTGCCTTGGGATCGAACGGGAAGGGCGTTCGGTTGCTGGCCTCGTTGTCGCGGGTGCCTTTGCTCGGGCTGCGACCCTGGCGCATGCCGCACTCGAGCAGCACGCGTACGCCGTCGTGGGTTTCCAGCAGGTAGCAGGAACCGGTGACTTCCTGGATCGCACCGATGAAGGTGAGTAACGCCATATCGCCTCCTGGTCGGAATTTTCTTTCAGCCTTGCCCGATTGGCCGGGTGGGGCGTTGATACATGTCAGCGCCTCCCCGGTCTGGCGACCTAGACTTCCTGTCATACCCGAGGAGAGCCGATATGTCCCAGATCCTGCCCAGTCCGGAAGAACTTGCCGCCCACGCGGCCGCCGAACCGGCATATGCCCAGTGGCTGCATGGCCGAGGTCCGCTTCAGCATAGCGCGCAGACCCGGGCGGCGGTCTTTCGCATGGCTCATCAATTGGTCCAGTACGGCCTGCAGCCGGACCTGGCCAGCGTCTACCGGCTGTTCAGCGCGCTGGACGAACTGACCTGCGCCGGCCTCTGGCTGGTGGCGCACATGACCTACGCACGGCGCGTGCGCCTGGACGGCGTGCGGCTCGAGGCTGAGGACTTCAAGGCGCAACCCGAGGGGCACACCGGCGGCGCGCTGAACATGGTGCCGGCCTATGCAGGCTACCTCGCGCTCAATGCACTGAGCGGCAAGACCCGGGGTTGGTTGATGGGGCAGGGGCACTGCGTGGCGGCGATCGATGCGCTGAACGTGCTGACCGGCAATCTGCATCCGGAACAGGCCGCTGCCTACGGGCAGGGCGAGGAGGGGCTGAATCGGCTGGTGCGGGACTTCTACAGCTATGTCCAGGCGGCGGATGGCAAGGTGGCCGCGCCGCTGGGCAGCCACGTCAATCCGCACACGGCGGGCGGCATCGCCGAGGGCGGCTACCTCGGTTTCGCCGAACTGATGTATGCGCACATGCCGCTGCCGGGCGAGACCCTGGTGGCCTTCCTCTCCGACGGCGCCGCCGAGGAGCAGCGCGGCAGCGACTGGATTCCCCGCTGGTGGCGCGCCGCGGATTGCGGCGCGGCGCTACCGGTGATGATCGCCAACGGCCGGCGCATCGAGCAGCGCACGGACCTTGGCACCCACGAAGGACTGGAAGGCTTCAAGCAGCACCTGCGCCGTTGCGGTTTCGACCCGGTCAGCTTCGACGGACGCGACCCGGCGGCCTTCGTCTGCGCTTTGTGGGAGATGGAGCAGCGGCTGGAGCACCGGGTGGAGGAAATGGCCCGTGGCATCCTCCACTATCCCTTGCCGATTCCCTACGGCATTGCCGAAACGGTCAAGGGCTTCGGCTTCTACGGCGCCGGCAGCAATGCCGCGCATAACCTGCCGCTGCCAGGCAACCCCAGCGAGGATGCGCAGGCACGCGAGCTGTTCAACCAGCATGTGGCGCCGCTCTGGGTCGAGCCGCAGGCGTTGGCCGAGGCCTGTGCGCTGTTCAGCACCTCCCGCGCCGGCCGGGGACTGGAGCGGGACAACCCGCTGGCGGTGCGCAGGCCCATCGAACCGTCGATCCCCGAACTGCATTACCGCAGCGACTTCTGCTCGCCGATGGCGGCGCTGGATCGTTTCTATGTGGACTTGTGCGCGGCGAACCCCGACCTGCGGGCCCGCGTCGGCAATCCGGACGAACTGGCGAGCAATCGCCTGGGGGGCGTCCTCAAGGCGCTCAAGCACCGGGTCTGCGAGCCGGAGAGCGAACTGGAGGCGGTCGACGGCCGGGTAATCACTGCGCTCAACGAGGAGGCGGTGGTCTCCGCCTGCCTGGCCAACCAGGGTGGTCTCAACCTGGTGGCGAGCTATGAAGCCTTCTGCGTGAAGATGCTGGGCGCGGTGCGCCAGACGATCATCTTCGCCCGCCAGCAGAAGGAGGCCGGCCGCCCCGCCGGCTGGCTCGGCTGGCCCCTGGTGGCGACCTCGCACACCTGGGAGAACGGCAAGAACCAGCAATCGCACCAGGACACCACGTTCTGCGAGGCGCTGCTGGGCGAGATGAGCGATATGGTGCGGGTGGTCTTCCCTGCCGACCACAACAGCGCACTGGCGCTGTTGCCGGAGATCTACCGCAGCCGTGGGCAACTGACCTGCATGGTGATTCCCAAGCGCGAGCGTCCCTCGGAGTTCAGCCGCGCCCAGGCCGAGCAACTGGCACGCGACGGGGCGCTGGTGCTGGAGGAGCATCCGGGCAGCGATCCACTGTTGCTGATCGCCAACGGCAGCTATCAGCTGGCGGAGATGCGCCGCGCCGCATCGCGCCTGGAGGAGGCCGGCTATCCCTATCGGCTGGTGTACCTGCAGGAGCCTGGCCGGTTCCGTGCGCCGCGCGACAACTGGGAACTGCAGTCGGTGGCCGACGAGGCGCTGACCGCCAGGTTGTTCCCCGATCATTGCGAGCGCCGGGTATTGCTGACGCACATGCGCCCGGAGGTGGCGCGCGGGCATCTCTGGCCGATCCTGCCGGACGCGCTGAAAACCTCGGTACTGGGCTATCGCAACCAGGGCGGCACGCTGAACGAGGCCGGCATGCTGTTCGCCAACCGCGCTTCCTGGGCCAATGTGCTGGCTGCCTGCGCGCGCCTGATGGACGTGCCGCGCACGGCGCTGCTGACGCCCGAAGAAGCGGCGGCCGTGGCGGGCAAGGGCGATCCGGCGCTGTTGCGTTGAGAGAGCGGGATGCGCTGAGGCGCGGCGCGCAACCGTTGGAGGACGGTTGCGCGGGGTTCAGCGTTTCAGCGGTTTGAGCAGACCGTCGAGGCCGTCGATCTTCAGCTCCAGGGTCAACTGCATCAGCTGACCCAGCTCACCCTTGGGGAATTCGCCCTTGCGGTGGAACCACAGCAGGTACTCTTCCGGCAGGTCTACCAGCATGCGTCCCTGGTACTTGCCGAAGGGCATCGGCGTGCGCGCGATCTTCAGCAACTGCAGTTTGTCGAGCATGGCGGGGCGAGGTTACTTCTGCAGCTTGATCTTGCAGCTGCCGGCGTCGAAGCGCTCGGTGGCGACCGGAGCGTTGGTCTTGTACTCGGTGAAGCTGTAGGTGAGGATCGCGCCCCTGGCCAGCAGCTGGCGGTAGCCGGTGTTGGTGCAGACGCTGTCACCCAGCTGGCTGCGGACGCTATCGGGGTTGGCGCGCATGCGCTCGGCGTGGCTGGCGCGCACACTGAGGTGGTTGATCAGTTGGTTGCCCTCGACGGTGTAGCCCTGGTCGAGAATGTCCTCGTTGATCGCGCGCGGGGTACCCTCGCTGCTTTCCTTGGCGACCTTGTCCAGCATCTGGGACAGTTCGAAGTCCTTCTTCGAGGCGGCGTGCGCGGCGGGGAGGACGAGACAGAGGGCGAGGGCGGTGAGGCGCAGCATGGGCATCTCCTGACAATGGTGCCGATTCGACCGTGCGGACCGATTGAGGTTCGCCGGTTATTCCAGGCCGCCATTGTCCCTGAAAAGCGTGTCCGTGCCGAGAAACACTTGTCACGCCGGCGGCAAATGGCCGTTGGCGGAGGATTCGCCGGTCGTCGTGGGGCGGGAAGCGGAGACGGCTCTGGTACAATCGCCGGTCCGCCTTCATCGTTCTATTCGAGCCACCGATGTTCCGATCCCTTCCTCTCATTCTGGTGGCGCAGCGATGAGCCACGCCGTTGCCCGTCTTCGCGACGAACGCCTGGCCCGTTGCGTCAAGCCGTTCGTGGCCCGCGGCTCGCGCTCGCCGCGCTGTGCCGGCTGCCGCCTGCGGCCGAACTACTGCATGTGCGGCCTGCGTCCTCAGGTTGAGTCGAACGCGGCGATGTGCCTGGTGATGTTCGATACCGAACCGCTCAAACCCAGTAACACCGGCTGGCTGATCGCCGAGACCGTGCCCGACACCTGGGCGTTCGGCTGGTCGCGCATCGAAGTCGATCCGGCCCTGGTGGCGCTGCTGGACGATCCGCAGTGGCAGCCCTACGTGGTGTTTCCCGGCGAGTTCGTCCAGCCGGAGCGTGTGGTGACCGAGGTGCTGCCGCAGGAGGGCAGGCGCCCGCTGTTCATCCTGCTGGACGCGACTTGGAACGAGGCGCGCAAGATGTTCCGCAAGAGCCCTTATCTGGATCGTTTCCCGGTACTGAGCATCACCCCCGATGCCCTGTCGCGCTACCGCCTGCGTCGCTCCAAGTTCGACGAGCACCTGTGCACCGCGGAGGTGGCGGCGTTGTGCCTGGGGCTGGCCGGCGATCGCCGTGCCGGGGATGCGCTGGACGCCTACCTGGATGTGTTCAGCGAACGTTACCTGGGCTCCAAGTGCCAGCAGCCGCTGGACGAGCAGAGCCCGGCGCACCAAGCGCTGATGCCCTTTACCAAGGGATCGGATTCGTAGGAGCAACTGTCTTTTTCTGGACACTCTGTGCCGGCACTTCCCCCTCACCCCAACCCTCTCCCTCAGGGAGAGGGGGCAGATCGTTCCGGCTGACGCTAAGGCTTCATCCTGCGTCGAACGGTTCCCTCTCCCGCTTGCGGGAGAGGGTTAGGGTGAGGGCTCTTGATCTCGTAGGACTTCGTCCGCGACGCTGTGGGGGCGGGGCTGTTCGCGAGCAAGCTCGCTCCTACAGGCTTGGTCCGAGGCGTATGACGTTTGACCTTGGTTTCCGGTCGTACGGACTTCAACCAGGATGCCTGTCACCGAGCGCTTTACGCTCAACCAGCGAGCCAACTGACGGCGTACAACCGCGAACGGTTGTACGCTCTACGGGCTTCCGGTTCGCCCCTGGCCCCACAGGTTCAGGCCGCCTGTGCCTCGGCCTTCTTCGGCCACAGTTGCGCCACCAGCATGCCGGCGAGCATCAGCGCGCAGCCCAGGTAGCCGCGCAGGTGCAGGGATTCGTCGAGGAACAGGGCGCCGGCGATGGCGGCGAATACCGCTTCGAGCGACAGGATGATCGCCGCGTGGGAGGCGATGGCGTGCTTCTGCGCCACGACCTGCAGAGTGAAGCCGGTGGCGACGCCGAACAGGCCGCCATAGATCAGGGCGGGGCCTGCCTGGACGATGGCGTCCCAGCGGATTTCCTCGAAGATCAGCGCCAGGATCAGGCTCACCACCGCGCAGGTGACGAACTGCAGAAACGCCAGGCGGATCGGGTCGTAACGGCTGGCGAACAGGCCCACCAGCAGCACGTGGCCGCCCCAGACGAGGGCGCCGGTCAGTTGCAGCCAGTCACCGGAGGCGACGTGGAAGTCCGGGCCGATGCTCAGCATGGCCATGCCGATCACCGCCAGCGCCGCGCCAATCCAGGTGCCCATGCCGGTGCGATGGCCGATCACCAGGCCCAGCAGCGGCACGATGATCACGTACAGGCCGGTGATGAAGCCGGAGTTGGTCACGCTGGTGAACAGCAGGCCGACCTGCTGCAGATTGATCCCCACGGTCAGTGCGGTACCGATGGCCAGGCCCGCCAGCAGCAGGCCACGGTTGAAGGGCTGTGCCCCACGCTTGCTCGACCAGGCCAGCAGCGGCAACAGTGCCACGGCGCCGAGGGTGAAGCGCAGGCCGGTGTAGAGGAAGGGGCCGATGGCGTCCATCCCGAGGCGTTGCGCGACGAAGGAGACTCCCCAGATCATCGCGGTAAACAGCATCAGGATATCGGCGCGCAGCGCGTGGCTTTTCATTTGTTGTTCTCGAACGGCAGGAAAAAAGCGGAACTCTGCCGTAACGCCCGTGCTTTGGAAAGGGGAACGGCTTGCCCGCGGGCACAGTGGCAGAGCGTTCGGGACACACTGAAAGTACCGTGTGGCGATGTATTCGCGGCGGACACCGGGGGTTGTCTTTGCGTACAATGTGACAAGCAGTGCTGTATCCGGCTCCGACCTTTCCTGCGCAAGTCTGGCTGTTATCCACGGCGGGGCTTCGGCGCGGCCTTCAAGGACTTTCCATGGCTTCCTACGAGATCCTGATCGCTGACGATCACCCGCTGTTCCGCAGTGCTCTGCACCAGGCCCTGACCATCGGCCTGGGACCTGAGGCGAGACTGTCCGAGGCGGCGAGTATCGCGGACCTGGAGGCCAGGCTGAACGAAAAGTCGGACTGGGACCTGGTGCTGCTGGACCTGAACATGCCAGGCGCCTACGGCTTCTCCGGACTGGTGCTGCTGCGCGGACAGTACCCGCAGATTCCGGTGGTGATGGTTTCGGCGCAGGAAGATGCCGCGGTGGTGCAGCGTTCCCGTGAGTTCGGCGCCAGCGGTTTCATCCCCAAGTCCAGCGAGATGAGCACCCTGCAGCAGGCCGTGCGCGCGGTGCTCGACGGCGACGTCTGGTGGCCGCCGCAGGTGGATGCGGCGACCGAGATGAGCGAGGAAGTGCGCGCCGCCAGCGCCGGCCTTTCCAGTCTCACTCCGCAGCAGTTCCGTGTGCTGACCATGGTCTGCGAAGGCCTGCTGAACAAGCAGATCGCCTTCGAGCTGAGCGTCTCCGAAGCCACGGTGAAGGCCCACGTCACCGCGATCTTCCGCAAGCTCAACGTGCGTACCCGCACCCAGGCGGCGCTGTTGCTGCAGCAGATGGAGTCGGTCCCGGGGGCGTGACCTCGTCACATCCTGTCAAACCGCATGAACCCTTTTTGACGCGCACTGGTATAGAGTGCCGCGACTTTTACCTGTGAGAATCGCTCGTGTCCGCTTCCCCCTTCAAAGGCCAGACTGGCCTGAAACGCATCTTCAACGCCGCCGGTTATTCCCTGGCCGGCTTCGCTGCCGCCTTCAAGGGTGAGGCTGCCTTCCGCCAACTGGTACTGATCAACGTCATCCTGATCCCGCTGTCGTTCTTCTGCGACGTCACCCGTGGCGAGCGCGCGCTGATGATCGCGGTGTGCCTGCTGGCGCTGATCGTCGAACTGCTGAACTCCGCCATCGAGGCGGTGGTGGACCGGGTCTCCCTGGAGCGCCACCCGCTGTCGAAGAACGCCAAGGACATGGGCAGCGCCGCCCAGTTCGTGGCGCTGACCATCATTACCGTGACCTGGGCGGGAATCCTGCTGGGCTGAATGCAGAGCCGTGCCCTGTAGGAGCGAGCTTGCTCGCGAACCTGCAAGGCACGGTGCGTTCCCTTTCGCGAGCAAGCTCGCGCCTATAGGTGGGGCGAACCTTTCGTAGGATCGGGCTCCGTCCGCGATGGGCCGCGCGCCGATGCGGCTTGGGGCGTCACGGAATCATCGGCAGCACGATCTCGTCGCTGCGCGTCACGCCCGCCGTTTCGCTGCGGCACAGGTCGAGGAACTCGCGCATGGTCGCGGTCTGGTACTTCTGTCTGTGCCAGATGAAGTAGAACTGCCGGCGCAGGTCCAGGTCCGGTGTTTCCACCGGCACCAGGCTGCCGCGGCGGAAGGCGTCGCGCAGCGCCAGGCGCGAGATGCAGCCGATCCCCAGCCCCGACTCCACCGCGCGCTTGATCGCCTCGGTGTGCTCCAGCTCCAGCCTCACGTTCAATGGCTCTACGTGGTGCCGCATGGCCTGGTCGAAGGTCAGCCGCGTGCCGGAGCCCTGTTCACGCAGAATCCACGCTTCCTCGATCAGTCGTTCCAGGTCCGCGCGGCCTTCACGGGCCAGCGGGTGCTGCGGCGCGCAGAACACCACCAGTTCGTCCTTCATCCACGGCTGCACCTCGATATCCGGATGCTGGCAGTCACCCTCGATCAGGCCCAGGTCCAGCTCATAGTGGGCGATGCGCTGCACCACGTGGGCGGTGTTGTGCACGTGCAGGCGCACCCGGCAGTCCGGCTGGCGTTGCATGAAGCGGCCGATCAACAGGGTCGCCAGGTAGTTGCCGATGGTCAGGGTGGCGCCCAGGTCCAGCGAGCCGAAGGCGCTCTTGCCGTTGAGCATGTTTTCGATCTCGCTGCCCCGGTCGAGCAGGGCCACCGCCTGGGGCAGCAATTGACGGCCGAGGGCGTTGAGGGTCAGGCGCTTGCCGGAGCGGTCGAACAGCTTGCAGTCGAACTGCCGCTCCAGCTCGCCCAGCGCGGTGCTGGTGGCCGACTGCGACATGGACAGCGCTTCGGCGGCGCGGGAGACGCTTTCCTGCTGGGCGACAGCGACGAAGACCTCCAGCTGGCGCAGGGTGAATTTCATGGGATGGACTCCAGAAGGGCAGCGCGACATTCGGTCGCCCCGGTCTAGGAAAGGTCTGACGGTATCCTTTCGCATCGACATGACGCGGCCTTATCTGCGTTTTGGATTAGCAATATCCAGATAATTTATTTTGCGGATATTGTCGCCGCCTATAAAATGTCGCGCAATTGCGCTACGTCCGGGATTTGCTGGGGTGCGCCACGATTTTCCTAGGAGTCCTTGATGAGCAACCTGTACACCGAGCGCGTTCTCAGCGTGCACCACTGGAACGACACCCTCTTCAGCTTCAAGACCACCCGTAACCCGGGCCTGCGCTTCAAGACTGGCCAGTTCGTGATGATCGGTCTGGAAGTCAACGGTCGTCCGCTGATGCGCGCGTACAGCATTGCCAGCCCGAACTACGAAGAGCATCTGGAGTTCTTCAGCATCAAGGTTCCGGACGGTCCGCTGACTTCGCGTCTGCAGCACCTGAAGGAAGGCGACGAGCTGATGGTCAGCCGCAAGCCCACCGGCACCCTGGTGCTGGACGACCTCAAGCCCGGCAAGCACCTGTACCTGCTGAGCACCGGCACCGGCATGGCGCCGTTCCTCTCGGTCATCCAGGACCCGGAAGTCTACGAGAAGTTCGAGAAGGTCATCCTGGTCCACGGCGTGCGTTGGGTCAGCGAGCTGGCCTACGCGGACTTCATCACCAAGGTCCTGCCGGAGCACGAGTACTTCGGCGAGATGGTGAAAGAGAAGCTGATCTATTGCCCGTTGGTGACCCGCGAAGAGTTCCACAGCATGGGTCGCCAGACCGACCTGATGCGCAGCGGCAAGCTGTTCGCCGACATCGGCCTGCCGCCGATGAACCCGCAGGACGACCGCGCCATGATCTGCGGCAGCCCGAGCATGCTGGACGAAACCAGCGAAGTGCTGAACAGCTTCGGCCTGCAGATTTCCCCACGCATGGGCGAGCCGGGCGACTACCTGATCGAGCGCGCCTTCGTCGAGAAGTAAACCGCGCTGTCGGCTCGAAAGAACGCCGCGATTCCTTTGGGGGCGCGGCGTTTTTTTATGCCCCGCATTTCAGCGCTGACGGCGGGGGCTTTTCGTAGGAGCGGTGCATGGGATTGCGTCACCCTAACCCCGGCGGCGCGCCCCGCTCCTGAGGGAGAGGGGGCTGTTCGCTGCAGGAGGAAACTGTGGCGCCAGCCGGCACGGCTTGCTTTTCGTAGGAGCGAGCTTGCTCGCGAACCTGGCCGCATCGTGCCTTGCGGGTTCGCGAGCAAGGGCTAGGCGCCCCCCTCGGTCCTACAGAAGGCGTTGCCCGGAAACCGCCGGGTGGTACAGCGGCTGCACCTTGTTCCCCGCCGGGTCGAGCAGGTGGAAGCTGCGTGCGCCGTCGCCATGGTTGAAGGGGCGGTCCAGCAGGGTCACGCCACGGGCCTTGAAGTACTGGTACCAGGCTTCCAGCTCTTCCACGCTGTCGACGATGAAACCGTAGTGATCCATGGTCTGCAGGCCGTTGGCCGCGCCAACGCCGCGTCCGAGGGAGAGGTTGTCGTTGCCGCAGGTGAGGTAGACCAGGTCTTCGTTGGCGCGGTTGAGGACTTCCATGCCGAGCACGTCGACGTAGAAGCGTTCGCACTCTTCCAGGTTTGGCACCAGCAGGGCGAGATGACGCAGGCCGTTGAGGCGGCCGGGGCGGGCAGGGAGATCGGACATGAACGGGATTCCTTTTTTGTATACAATTTATTTTCAAATTTAAAACAAAAGGAATGCCCTGTGTACAGTCTCTTTATCAAGATCCGCGTAAAGCCCGGAACCGCCGATGAATTCCTTGCCGCCATCAAGGTCAATGCCGCCGCGTCGGTGGCCAGCGAGCCGGGTTGCCTGGTGTTCGATGTGTCCCAGGACCGCGTCGATCCGGACGTGATCTACCTCTACGAGATCTACCGCGACGACGCGGCCTATGACGCGCACACCCAGACTGCACACTTCCGCGACAGCCGCCCGCTGGTGGAGCCGCTGATCCTCGAACAGGAGTGCTTCGAGAGCGACGTGATCGCCCTCAACCCGGTGAGCTGAGGGGCGTCAGCCTTCGCCGCGGGCGAGATCGATCACGCGGATTTCGCCGTCGGCGGGGTAGTGCCAGTGCACGTCCAGGTCCCACAGGCGCACGCCGTAACGGCGCTCGGGCGGCGGCTTCTGGTAGGCCGGGCGTGGGTCCTGGGCGAGGCACTGCTCTACCAGCTCGCGCACCGGCTGGCCGAGGCGCAGGCCGTGCTCGTGGGCCTGGCGCAGGGCCTCGTCGCTCCAGTGCACAGCGATGGGCGCGGGCGGCGCGTCGGCGATGGCGTTGCGGGCATCGCTGATGATGTCCGCGTAGGGCACGTAGGGCTTGATGTCGATTACCGGCGTACCGTCCAGCAGGTCGATGCCGGACAGCCAGAGGCGGCCGGGCTCGACTCTCTCCAGCTTCACCACCGATTGGCCGATGCCATTGGGGCGGTGGGTGGCGCGGGTGGCGAACACGCCCATGGACTGGTTGCCGCCCAGACGCGGTGGGCGCACCTTCAGCCGCGGCTTGTCTTCCAATGCCTGATGGAAGAGGAACAGCAGCCAGACGTGGCTGACCTGCTCCAGGCCTTCCACCGCGTCGCCCGTGTCGAACGGCGGCAGCAGCTCCAGCACGCCGGTCGCGGCCGGGGCCAGTTGCGGCTGGCGCGGGATGGCGAACTTCTCCTTGAAGCAGGAGCGGACGTGGCCAATGGGCGAGACGATGTGGGGCATGGCGGCACAAGCTGTTGCAGGAGCCGCCATGGTACCCGATTCGGCGTTCATCCGAGGTGGAAGCCGCCATCGATGGGGATGATGTTGCCAGTCATGTAGGCCCCGGCGGCGCTCGCCAGGCTGATCGCCAAGGCGGACATTTCCTCTTCGCGGCCCCAGCGGCGCATGGGGATGACGGCGGTGTCCTCGGCCATGGCCTGCTCGTCGTTGGCGATGTGGCGGGTCATCTTGCTGGGGAAGCGGCCGGGGGCGATGACGTTGACGTTGATGTGGTCGCCCACCAGCTCGCGGGCCAGCATGCGCGACAGTTGGTGCAACGCGGCCTTGCTTGGGCCATAGGCGTAGGCGTTTTCGCCGTGGGACGTGACGCCGGCCACCGAGCCGATATTGATCACCCGCGCGGGGCTTTCGGTGCTGCCGGCCTTCTTCAGCAGCGGCAGCAGTTGCTGGATGCAACTGAACACGGCGGTGACGTTGAGTTGCATGACCTTTTCCCAGCCCGAGGCCGGGTAGCTTTCCAGTGGCGCGCCCCAGGTGGTGCCGGCGTTGTTCACCAGGATGTCGAGGTGATCCAGACGCTCGTTCAGCTCGCTGGCCAGGGCGCGGGCGCCTTCCTCTGTGGCGAGGTTGGCGGGCAGGCCGATGCACTCGCCGTACTGCGACAGCTCGGCAGCGGTCTCGGTGCAGGCGGCTCCGTCGCGGGCGCAGATGATGACCTTGGCGCCGGCTTCGAGCAGACCCTGGGCGATCATCCGGCCAATACCGCGGGTACCGCCGGTGACCAGTGCGGTCTTGCCTTCGAGGGAAAAATAGCGGTGCATGAGCCTCTCCTGGCTGCGAAATTCGCCTCACCGTAGCGGGATCGCCGAGGGCCTCCGAGCACTATCGAGAACGTAAATGGCGACGCATCACAACCGCACTGCGCTTTCTTAACCGGCGCATAACTTCTGCTGCCCTAGTGTCCACGGATCTTCGAGTGGCTGGGGGCCCGGGTGATGCAGGGGTGGAGCAGAGAGCGCAAGGCGTTGGCGTTGCTCATGGGCGTTTCGACCTTGCTGCTGGTGTTCGGCCTGGGCGGCCGCGAGGTCTGGGGGCCGGAGGTACGCTGGGCGGATATCGTGCTGCAGATGCTGCAGTCGGGGGACTATCTCGATCCTTACCTGAGTGGCTCGCCGTACTACGACAAGCCGCTGTTGTCCTACTGGCTGATCGCAGCGCCCGCCAGCCTGTTCGGCCTCAATCACTGGACGCTGCGCGCCAGCAGCGTGCTCGCCGGGCTGGGCAGCGTCTGGCTGGTCTGGTGGCTGGGTGAGCACTTGCTGCGCAAGGGCACCGGCCTGCTGGCCGGCTGGCTGATGGCGACCACCTTCTACTTCCTGTTCTGGGCGCGGGTGGCGACGGCGGACATGCTGACGGTGTTCGGCGTGCTGGCGGCGCTGGCCTGGTACTGGCGTGGGCCGGAAGACACGCGCTTCTCGCGCTACCTGGGGTTCTGTCTGATCCTGACGCTGACCTCGCTGTGCAAGGGGCTGATCGGCTTCGTCCTGCCGGTGCTGATGCTGCTGCCGCACCTGTTCAGCGTCGGGCGCTGGCGTCGCCATTTCAACCTGCGGTTGGTGGTGGCACTGGTGGTGTCGGCCGGGGTGTACGCGATTCCCTTTGCGCTTTCGCACTTGTATGGCCAGCCCACCTATGGTGAGAGCGGCCTGGCGCTGGTATTCCGGGAGAACGTAGTGCGTTTCTTCCAGCCCTTCGATCATGAGGGGCCGATCTACAGCTACCTGATCTACCTGCCGGTCTACACCTTGCCCTGGGCGCCGCTGTGGATCGCCGGGTTGTGGTACGCCGGGCGCCACTGGAAGCAGCTGGAGCCCAATGCGCGCTGGCTGGTCTGGGCCCTGGCGCTGCTGTTTGCGTTCTTCACCGCCAGCGGCAGTCGGCGCAGCTATTACGTGCTGCCGTTGGTGCCGTTCGCCCAGTTGCTGGCGGCCTGGTGGGTGGTGGAGTCCCGCCATCGGCGCGGTCTCGCCGGGCTGGGGCGTATCTGGCCGCGCGCCCTCGGCGTGGGGGCCGTGGTGATGCTGCTGGTGCTGGGCGTGGCCTATCCGTGGAGCAATGGCGGCGGCGGGGTTCCGGAGTTCGCCAGCGACGTGCGCAGCCAGGCGGAGCGGACTGCGCCCTGGTCGCAGTGGCGGGTGCTGATCCTCGGTGATCACGATGCGCGGCTGCCGATGTACCTGGAAAAGCGCGGCTCGCCCCAGGCTCATCCGCTCCATTTCGAGCGCTCGGGATATCCACGGGGCGACAGTGCCGCATTGTTCGCCTGGCTGCGCCAGCGTACCGGCGAAGACTGGGACCCGTCGCGCACCCTCATCATCTCCCAGGTGACGCATGAAGGAGAGCAGCCTCTGAGCTGGCTCACGGCGGATCACCGGCTGATCGAGTCGCAACTCAACAATGGGCAGCGCCTGGGGCGCGCGAAGAACAAGGAGGCCAGCCTGGCCTATCTCCCTGTTGGAGCGCCGAGCCCGATCAGCACGAGCGCAGCAGCCGCCGGAGCAGGAGCAGGTAAGGCGGCAGATTGATCGCCAGTACCACGAGGCCGAGGACGACCTGGGTTGCTTCGGTCAGGCCGGCGGGGTAGATCAGCGGGATCAGGTAATGCTCGATGAAGCCGCCGCTGTAACCGTGGTCCCCGGCCAGGGCGCGGAAGTGGTTCTCCAGCGGCGTGAGTGGGCAATAGAGGTGGAGGAGTTCCACCGCCATGCCCCAGGCCGCTGCCGGCACGTGTAGCCAGGCCAGGCGCGGCCAGCGCAGCACCAGCAGGCCGCCGAGCAGCACGAAGAGGATGAAGCCCAGGTGCAGCAGGACGACGGCGTCGGCGGCGAGGCGGTAGAGCACGACGGCCTCAGCGCTGCTGGCGCTGGGTCAGGCCCTTGAGGAAGTTGCGCAGCAGTTGGTCGCCGCAGGGCCGGTAGTTGTTGTGGCCAGGCTTGCGGAACAGCGCGCCCAGTTCCGTCTTGGTGACGATGAAGCCCACGCTGTCGAGGATCGCGAGGATGTCGTCGTCGCGCAGCTCGAAGGCCACGCGCAGTTTCTTCAGGGTGATGTTGTTGGTCAGCGGCAGTTCCACCGGCGGCAGCGGTCGGGATTCGTCGCGGCCACGGCGATGCACGATCAGGCCGTCGAGGAAGTGCGCCAGCACGCGGTCGCTGCACGGCTTGAAGTCCGGCTCGTCGTCGCGGGCGAGGAAGGCACCGACATCCTCGGCGCTGAGGTTGAAGCCGGCCAGCGCGGTGATCTCGGCGACCTGGGCGTCGCGGATGTCCAGCAGGTAGCGCAGGCTGCGCAGTACGTCGTTGTTGGTCATGGGCTTTCCAATAGCAGAAATGAAAAGCCCCGCATCAGCGGGGCTTTTGCGGATCAGACCAGTTCGGCCCAGAGGTCGTACTCGTCGGCGTCGGTGATGCGCACGCGCACCTTGTCGCCCGGCTTCACGTCGAAGGTGTCGACGTATACGGCACCGTCGATTTCCGGGGCGTCGGCGAAGGAGCGGCCTACGGCGCCTTCATCGTCCACTTCGTCGATCAGCACGTCGATTTCCTTGCCGATCTTCAGCTGCAGGCGGGCGGCGGAGATGGCCTGCTGGTGCGCCATGAAGCGCTCCCAACGGTCCTGCTTGACGTCGTCGGGCACCACGTCCAGGCCCAGGTCGTTGGCCGGGGCGCCTTCTACCGGGGAGTACTGGAAGCAGCCGACGCGGTCGAGCTGGGCTTCGGTCAGCCAGTCCAGCAGGTACTGGAAGTCTTCCTCGGTCTCGCCGGGGAAGCCGACGATGAAGGTGGAGCGGATGGTCAGCTCGGGGCAGATCTCGCGCCACTTCTTGATGCGCGCCAGGGTCTTGTCCTCGAAGGCGGGGCGCTTCATGGACTTGAGCACTTTCGGGCTGGCGTGCTGGAAGGGGATGTCCAGGTAGGGCAGTAGCTTGCCCTCGGCCATCAGAGGGATCACATCGTCGACGTTGGGGTACGGGTAGACGTAGTGCAGGCGCACCCACACGCCCATAGAGGAGAGCGCCTGGCACAGCTCCAGCATGCGGGTCTTCACCGGCTGGCCGTCCCAGAAGTCCATCTTGTACTTCAGGTCCACGCCGTAAGCGCTGGTGTCCTGGGAGATGACCAGCAGCTCTTTGACGCCGGCCTTGACCAGGCGCTGGGCTTCGCTGAGCACGTCGCCCACCGGACGGCTGACCAGCTTGCCGCGCATGGACGGGATGATGCAGAAGCTGCAGCTGTGGTTGCAGCCTTCGGAAATCTTCAGGTAGGCGTAGTGACGTGGGGTCAGCTTGATGCCCTGCGGCGGCACCAGGTCGATCAGCGGGTTGTGCTCGGCCTTGGGCGGGATCACCTCGTGGACGGCATTGACCACCTGCTCATACTGCTGCGGGCCGGTGACGGCCAGCACGCTGGGGTGTACATCGCGGATGCTGTCTTCGGCCACGCCCATGCAACCGGTGACAATCACCTTGCCGTTCTCGGCGATGGCTTCGCCGATGGCGTCGAGCGATTCGGCCTTGGCGCTATCGATGAAGCCGCAGGTGTTCACCACCACCACGTCTGCGTCCTGGTAGGTGGGGACGATTTCGTACCCCTCCATGCGCAGTTGGGTGAGGATGCGTTCGGAATCGACCGTGGCTTTGGGGCAACCCAGGCTGACGAATCCGACTTTGGGTGTGGCGGTGGACATGTGCGGCTAACCTCGAAGGGCGCGCTGGTGGCGCCTCTGATCAAAAAGTGCGCAATTCTAGCGGCAGCCCGCGCGCTTGACCAGTCTCCCTGGGACAAGCTGTCGCAGGTCCCTGCAAGCGCGTGCCAGCCGGTAATTGTGGGCAACAGGCTCTATAGTCTTTCAAATCGAATGCGACCGGCTCTTGCATCGACGAAAGGGTCGGAGCAGGATGCGCCGAATTTTTCTGAGGAAATTTGTTACATGTCCGATGCAAGCGCCGGCACCGTTGAGCATGAACAGCCCCATTCCAGTTCCGCGATCGGCCTGATGGTCGGCGCCGTGGGCGTCTGCTACGGCGATATCGGCACCAGCCCGCTGTACACCCTCAAGGAGGTGTTCGTCGGCGGTTATGGTGTGCAGGCCAACCACGATGGTGTGCTCGGCGTGTTGTCGCTGATCTTCTGGTCGCTGATCTGGGTGGTGTCGATCAAGTACGTGATCTTCGTGCTGCGCGCCGACAACCAGGGCGAGGGCGGGGTGATGGCGCTGTCGGCCCTGGCCCGCCGCGCCGCAACCGGTCGCCGCAGGATGCAGGCGATGGTGGTGGTGGCTGGCCTGATCGGCGCCGCGCTGTTTTACGGCGATAGCATGATCACCCCGGCGATTTCGGTGCTTTCGGCCATTGAGGGTCTGGAGATCGCCTTCGACGGGCTGGAGCACTGGGTGGTGCCTCTGTCGTTGATCGTGCTGGTCGGGCTGTTCCTGATCCAGAAGCACGGCACCGCGCGCATCGGCATTCTGTTCGGACCGGTGATGGTGGCCTGGTTCGTCGCTCTGGCGGCACTCGGCATCTACGGCGTGTCGCAGCAGCCGGAAGTGCTCAAGGCGATGAATCCGGTCTGGGCGCTGAACTTCTTCATCTCCCACCCCGGCATCGGCGTGGCCATCCTGGGCGCCACCGTGCTGGCGCTGACCGGCGCCGAAGCACTGTACGCGGACATGGGCCACTTCGGCCGCAAGCCGATCGCCCGCGCCTGGTTTGCCCTGGTACTGCCGGCCCTGGTGCTGAACTACTTCGGCCAGGGCGCGACCATCCTGGTCAATGCCGAGGCTGCGCGTAACCCCTTCTACCTGACCGCGCCGGGCTGGGCGCTGCTGCCGATGGTGGCGCTGTCCACCCTGGCCACGGTGATTGCTTCCCAGGCGGTGATTTCCGGCGCCTTCTCCCTGACCCGCCAGGCCATCCAGCTCGGCTACGTGCCGCGCATGGTGATCCAGCACACCTCCAGCCATGAGCAGGGGCAGATTTACATCGGTATGGTGAACTGGGCGCTGATGGTCGGCGTGGTGCTGTTGGTGCTGGGCTTCGAGTCCTCCGCTGCCCTGGCCTCGGCCTACGGCGTGGCGGTGACCGGTACCATGCTGATGACCACCCTGTTGATGGGGGTGGTGATCTGGCTGCTGTGGAAGTGGCCGCTGTGGCTGGCCATTCCGTTCTTCCTGATGATGCTGCTGGTGGACAGCCTGTTCTTCGCCGCCAACCTGCCCAAGGTGGTCCAGGGCGGTGCCTTCCCGGTGATCGCCGGTATCGGCCTGTTCATCCTGATGACCACCTGGAAGCGTGGTCGCCAGTTGCTGGTGGACCGCCTCGACGAGGGCTCGCTGCCGCTGCCGCTGTTCATCTCCAGCATCCGCTCGCAGCCGCCGCACCGTGTGCAGGGCACCGCCGTTTTCCTCACCGCGCGCTCCGATGCAGTACCCCATGCGCTGTTGCACAACCTGCTGCATAACCAGGTGCTGCACGAGCAGGTGGTGCTGCTCACCGTGGTCAACGAAGACAGTCCGCGGGTCAGCCCGGATCGACGCTTCGAGGTGGACGCCTATGGGGAAGGCTTCTTCCGCGTGGTGCTGCACTTCGGCTTCATGGAAGACCCGGACATTCCGCTGGCGCTCAAGCTCTGCCACCTCAACGAGCTGGACTTCAGCCCGATGCGCACCACCTACTTCCTCAGCCGCGAGACGGTGATCCCGTCCAAGCTGATCGGTATGGCGCGCTGGCGCGAGGGGCTGTTCGCCTTCCTGCTGAAGAATGCTAACGGCAACCTGCGCTACTTCAATTTGCCGCTGAACCGGGTGATCGAGCTGGGGACGCAGGTGGAAATCTAAGGCCCCGTGACCAACAAAAAAGCGCGCCGATTGGCGCGCTTTTTTGTTGGTCGTCTTTGTAGGAGCAACTGTCTTCTACCGGGCTAATCCCTGCCTGCGCTTCCCCCTCACCCCAGCCCTCTCCCAGAGGGAGAGGGAGCCGTCCGTGCCGGCTGACGCCATGGTTTCATCCTGCACCGAACAGTCCCCTCTCCCGCTTGCGGGAGAGGGTTAGGGTGAGGGGCCCTTGGAGCGGACCTTGTCCGCGATCCGCCAACAGGAGCGATCTTGGCGGGCGAAGGGTAGGGCGTATAACGCTCCGCGTTATACGCCGATTGGCCTTGGTCTCAGTGTGCCTCGGGATTGGCCTCAACGCTGGCGATGGGGCTTGGCGTATCGGCGTACCACCGCGAACGGCTGTACGCCCTACGGTGAGCGGAGCCTCACTCTGGCTTCGCTTCACCCTTGCCCGGCAGCATGCGCACCAGGGTGTTGTCGCGGCTGATGTAGTGGTGGAACAGCGCGGCCAGGGCGTGCAGGCCGATCAGCCAGTAGCCCAGCACGGCGATGGTCTCGTGCCATTCCTTGACCTGTTTGGCGAGGTCCGGGTTCTTGTCCACCAGGTGCGGCAGCTCCAGGCCCCAGAAGGGGATGGGCTTGTCGGCGGCGCTGAGGATTACCCAGCCTGCCAGCGGCAGGCCGATCATCAGACCGTAGAGTGCCACGTGCATCAGCTTGGCCAGCTTCATCTGCCAGCTCGGCGGAGCGGGGAGAATGGGCGGGGCCGGGTAGATGAGGCGGCCGATCAGGCGCAGCCAGACCAGCGCGAAGACGCTCAGGCCAAGCACGAAGTGCCAGTGCTTGAGAAACTCGCGGGCTTCGCTGCCCTTGGGGAAGTTCCCGCGCAACTCCATGCTGGCGTACACCGCCGCGATCAGCAGCAGCATGATCCAGTGCATGGCGATGGACAGGCTTCCGTAGCGGGAGGGTTTCTTTGTCAGGCTCATGACGTTTCCTTGTGTGGCTTCGCGGGCCCCGCTCTGGCAACGGGGCTGACAGTGTCAGTCTAGAGCCTTAAGCCAGCCTGAAGCAGCTCCAGTCCATGGAGAATGGGCCGCATCGAGCGGCCCTTTGATAAGGGTCAGCCTTCGTTGTCGGCTGCCTGGCGGGAGCGGATGGCGTCGACCAGACGCTTGGCGAGGGCTGGATAGTTCTCGTCGAAGTGGTGACCGCCGGGGAGCTGGAGGTTTTCCCCGACCGACTGCGGTTGGGTGCAGCCGCTCTCGTCCTTTTCCTCGATGCCGTACACGCACAGCACCTTGGGCCCTGGCAGACGGGCCATTTCCGGACCGGTGGCGGCTTCCTGGCCGGCCTTGCCCAGCCAGCCTTGTACTTCGATCTCGAAGCTGCCGCTGCGGGCGAAGGCCAGCAGGATCACCGCGCTGACATCCTTCTTGGCGTCGGCCGGCAGGCGGTTGTAGATCGCCGGCAGTACATCGGCGCCGAAGGAGTAGCCGGCCAGCACGAAGTGCTTGGCACCCCATTTCTGGCGGTAGTGCTGCATCAGTACGGCGAGGTCGGCGGCGCTCTGTTCGGGGCTCTTGTGCTCCCAGAAATAGCGCAGGGCATCGACGCCCACCACCGGATAGCCCAGCTCGGCCATCTGCGCCGCGACGTCGCGGTCCAGGTCGCGCCAGCCTCCATCGCCGGAGTAGAACAGGGTGACGGTTTCCGATGGTTTGGCAGCAGGGACTTCGACTACCGGCACATTGTCATTGCCACCTTGCAGCAGGTGGCGCAGTTGGTCGGCGAGGACCTTGGGCAGTGGGGTGTCGTAGTCGCTGATCACCGTTTCGGCGTTCTTCAGGCCGCGAGCGAAGCGCGCGCTGGCATCGTCCGGGTTGTCGTTCCAGGCGGCCAGCCAGTGGCCGTGGGCGGCGCTCTGCGGCAGGGGCGTGGCGGTGCAGTCGGGCTTTTCCAGGGAGAAGCCGACCGACAGGGCGTGGGCCTTGTCGTCGCTTTGCCCGGCGAGCCAGCGCCAGGCGTAGGCGCCACCCTCGCCGATGCCGGCGACCAGGGTCGGCTGACCGTCCAGCAACTCGCCGGCGGCCTGGATGCGTTGCTGCTGGGCGGCGCAATCCTTGTCCGGGAAGACGAACTGCACCACACGGGCGCCGCTGTCGTGGGCCAGGGCCAGCAACTGGCCGTCATCCAGTTTCTGGTCCGGCTGCACCGCCAGCAGGACGCGCGCAGTGGGTTGCTTGGCGGGGATGGCCAGGGCGACGGCGCTGCCGTCGGACAACTGGCGGTGTTCCAGGGAGGCCTGGGAAGCGGGGCGGCTCCACAGCAGCAGGCCGACCGCGATGATGATCAGGAGGAGCAGGGCGAGCAGATGCCGCCAGCGACGTTTCAGCATTTCAGCGTTTCACCAATCCACTCAGGCCGCCGGCGATCAGCGCGGCGGTATCGGCCAGCGCCACCAGCGGGTCCAGTCCGGCGGGCACGGCCAGGTAACGGGGTTCCCAGTCGGGCTGGAACTTGTCCTTGAAGCGACGCAGCCCCTGGAAATTGTAGAACTGCTCGCCCCGGCGGAAGACCAGGGCGCCCAGGCGCTGGGTCAGCGGCGCGCCACGGCGCGGCTGGAGGCCGGCGAGCGGCACCATGCCCAGGCTGAAGCGGGTGTGCCCGCTTTCCTTGTAATGCAGGATCAGGCCGAGCATGAGGAATTCCATGGTCAGCTTCGGTGCGTCGGGCACCATGCGCATCAGGTCGATGCTCGCCAGCTCCTTGCTGCCGGTTTCCAGCAGGTTGGCGAAGGCCACGGCGCGGCCCTCGTGGCGAATCACCACGATGCGGAAATAGCTCAGGTATTCAGGGGTGAAGCGACCCAGGGAGAAGCCCTTCTCGCGGACGTTCTTGCCGCCCAGCCAGGCGTCGGAGATCGCCCGCAGCTCTTCCATCGGCGCCTGGCCCGGTTCGTGGAACTCCAGGCTGAGGCCGTCGCGCTGACCTCGGTTCCAGGTGTAGCGCAGGTCCTTCATTTCCTTGCCCTTGTTCTCCAGGTCGAAGCGACGCAGGTCGACCCGAGCCTCCTCGCCGAGCTTGAGGGCGGTCAGGCCGATGTCCATGTACAGCGGCAGGTTCTCCGCCCGCACCTGGTAGAACACCGGGCGCGCGTGGTGCAGGTCGCAGAGGTCGCGGAACTGCCAGATCAGCTCGGCGCGGGACTGCGCCGGACCCACCGGGTCGAACAGCGCCACCAGGCTGCGGCCGCGGCGGGCGTACATCAGGAAGGCGTCTTTGCCTTCGTGGAACAGCAGCGCCTTGTCGCCGGAGAGGGCCAGGCCGCCGTCCGGTTGCGACGAACTGGCCAGGATGCCGGCAGCGGTATCCAGGTCTTCGCGACTGGGTTCGAGGATCGCCGGTGGTTCGGTGCGCAGCAGCCAGTACAGCGCCAGTGCGGCCAGCAGCACGCAGCTGCCCAGGGCGGCGCGCAGGCCGCGCGGAGCGTCGGCGTCCAGGGCGAATTGCCACCAGAGTTCCTGATCGTAGGGTACGTCCTGGTAGGCGAACAGCAGCAGCCAGATGGACGCGGCGATGACGCAGGCGGCGGCCCCCAGATAGAGCGGCGAGAAGGGCAGGTCCATCAGGCGGCTGCGTCGGTAGAAGGCGCTGCGGAAGATCACCAGCAGCGCGGCGGTGAAGCTCAGGATCAGTGCTTCTTCCCAGTCGAAGCCCTTGAGCAGCGACAGCACCGCGCCGGCCACCAGCAGGCCGAGGGTCAGTGCCCAGGCGGCGGACAGGCGACGGCGCAGGCCATAGGCGAGCAGCAGGCAGAGTACGCCGATCAGGCTGGCGGCCAGGTGCGAGGCATCGATGAGGCGGTGCGGCACCAGGAAGCCGATCTCCTCCAGGCGGGTGTCGATGGAAGGCGTGGCGCCGGAGAACAGCAGCACGATGCCGGAGATGAATACCAGCAGCGAGAGGATCTGCGCGGCAAAGCCGGAAGTGATCCGCACCGCCTGCTTGGCCACCAGCACGCGCCGGGCTTCGAGGAACAGCAACAGCAGGCAGGCGATGATCAGCGGCAGCACCACATAGATCAGGCGGTACAGCAGCAGCGCGGCGGCCAATGGCGCGGCGCCCAGTTGCCCGGCGAAGGCCGCCAGCAGCACGGCCTCGAAGACGCCGACGCCGCCCGGCACATGGCTGAGCACGCCGGCCGCCAGGGCAATCAGGTAGACCAGCAGGAAGGCGCCGAAGGGCGGGGCTTCGGGTAGCAGCAGATAAAGCACGGTGGCGGCGCAGGCGACATCCAGTGCGGTGATCAGCAGTTGCAGCAGCGACAGACGCAGGCCGGGCAGGCGCACGGTGCGGCGACCGATGCGCACCAGATGGCTGTCGGGAGACGGCTGTTCCGGCAGGCGCCGGCGCTCGATGCCGACTACCAGCAGAATGCAGAAGGCGATGATGCCCAGGGCGAGCACCGCCACCAGCCAACTCGGCAGGTGCAGGGCCAGGGAGGCGTCGGACAGGTCGCTCAGGGCCGCCAGCGCGGCCAGTATCGGCAGCGCGCAGCCCAGGGACAGGCTGGCGAACAGGGTCATCCGCGCGACTTCGGCGGCGCCCAGGCCCTGGCGGGCATACAGGCGGTAGCGCACGGATCCGCCCGACAGCATCGACAGCCCCACGGCATTGCCGATGGCGAAGGCGGAGAAGCCGCCGGTCAGCAGTGCCGAGGGGGAGAGTCTCACCCCGGCGAAACGGGTGGCGGACCATTCGTAGCCCAGCAGGGTGATGAAGCCGGCGACGGTGGCGGCGAAGGCGCCTGCCAGCGATGCAGTGGGGACGTCGAGGATGGCGTCGTGCAGGGAATAGGCGTCGATGTCGCGCAGCAGGTGGTAGCAGGCGATCAGCGCGAGGCTGAACAGCAGCAGGGTAACGCCCAGGCCGATCGGCTGGCGATTGGCGTTGATCCAGTGCAGAAGCCCGCTGCGCTGCGGCTGCTCGCCGGTCGCGGGGCTGTCTGGGGTGGCAGGGTTGGCGCTCATCGGGCACCTCATCGAATTTGCGCGACAGAGTAGGGGCAGTGGCGCGATTTCCCAAGTCCCTCGGGAGGATTTCTTCCTGGGGGGCGACGATTTGCTGAAGCAGTTTCTTCGGCACAACGAAAAAAGCCACTCCTAAGAGTGGCTTTCTTCTTGATGTCTGGTTGCGGGAGCAGGATTTGAACCTACGACCTTCGGGTTATGAGCCCGACGAGCTACCAGACTGCTCCATCCCGCGGCGGCCATTCTACTGGGATGAAAGCTGTTGTCAATCAATATTTCGTTTTTGATCAATAATTTAAATTCACGCGCAAACGAAAAAGGCCACTCCGAAGAGTGGCCTTTTCCTTGTGTCTGGTTGCGGGAGCAGGATTTGAACCTACGACCTTCGGGTTATGAGCCCGACGAGCTACCAGACTGCTCCATCCCGCGGTCGCCATTCTACGCATGGAGCCTGGGGTGTCAACCGAAAGTTTGGAAAAAGTGATTTTTTATCAGTCGCTTAGCGATTGCCAGCAGCCCCGGGACGCCGCTGTGGGGCGGCTTCCGGGGCTGTCACGACATCAGAAGGCGATGCCGGCGGTGAGCGTTCCGGCGACACCGTGGCTGTCGCCGCCACTGAGCGCCTTCACCTCGGCACCAAGGCTCAGGTCACCCCGGGTCGCCTTCAGGTTCAGCCCTGCCTTGACCAGGTAGTTACTGTCGAAGGTCGAGACCTGTTCGACCTCGAAGCCTGCCAGGGAGGCATTGCTGGTGACCTGCGGGTCGTTCATGAAGTGCTCGTAGCCCAGGCTTACGCCCGGTGCCACGTTCCAGTCGCCCAGGCTCTGGTTGGCCAGACCGATGTCCAGGCCGAGCAGGGCGCTGTTCAGGCTGCGGTCGGTGCCGTCGACGTCCAGGGCCAGGTCGCTGCCTTTCTCGTGGAAGTCGTCCAGCTTGACCCGCGCGCTGCGCAGGCCGATCGAAGGCTCCAGGTCCAACCCACCTGCATGCAGGCGATAGCCGAGCAGGCCGGTGGCAGCAAAGAAGCTGCCGTTGCTGTCGCCCTTGGCGGTGCCCAGGCCGTTGCCCAGGTCTCGCTTGCTGTCGTAGTCGATCCAGCCGGCGTCCAGGCGCAGGTCGGCGTACAGACCCTGGTTGAGGTCCTCCAGCGCCCAGCGGCCGCCAACGGTGAGCAGTGCGAGGTCGGCGTCCGCATCGGCGCCGGCGCTACCCAGCGAGCCCCAGTTGTAGCCGGCGCCGGCACGGGCGCTGAGGTTGTCGCTGAAGCGATGGGTTGCGCCGATCAGGGTGCCCTGAGCGTGTTCGTTGCTGCTGGCCACGCCGTCGCGGCTGTCGGTGCCCACATAGCTGGCCAGGGCTGTCATCCACAGGCGGGTTTCGCCGTCCTTCAGATCGCGGCCGCTGGCGTAGGGGGCGATGGCGTCGTCGATCTGCCCGGCCTCGCGCAGCAGGTAGCTGCCAGCGTCGGCATGGATCTGCCCGCCAACCCGCGACTCGACGCCACCCAGGGTGCCGGCGTCGATCGCCGATTGCAGGTAATAGTTGTAGGCGGTGTAGTGGCCGGACAGGTCGCTGTCCTGCAGGGCCGCCAGCAGTCCTGCGCCGGCGGCGTCGTTGCGGGCGAATCCAGCCTGGCCGGGCAGGCTGTTGAAACGCACCAGTTTGCCGCGCAGAACATAGAGGGTTTCCTGGTCGAGTCCCAGGCCCTGGGTCAGGTAGTTCTGCACCGAGCCGTAGCTGGCCTGGATCTGGTCCAGGCCGGCTTGCAGGTAGCTGGACTCCACGCCCAGCAGCGGCTGGTAGATGGCAGCGAAGGCCGGTGACATCTTGTTCAGTTGCGCCAGGGTCGCGGCGGTGCGAGCGGCGGTGTAGGTGTTGGTGGCCAGGTAGTCCTGCATGATGGTCGCCGAATCCACCCCGGCGATGGATTGCAGCATGGCAGCGGTCCAGCCGGTGCGGTCCTTGCCGGCAGTGCAATGGAACAGCGCCGCATCGTCGGCGGCGGCCAGTTCCTCGAACAGGTGGCGGTACTGCGCGCGCTGGCCGGCGTCGGTGACGAAGGCGCGGTTCATGTCCTGCATCATCTGCCGCGAGGCCGCCGCGCTGGTGAGCGACATGTTCACGGTGCTGGAGCCGATGATGTTGATGTTCTCGTAGACCGCGCCGGTGGGCAGCGTATCCGGGGTGCCGGCGATCTCGCTGGGCGTGCGCAGGTCGAAGACATGGCTGATGCCCAGGCCATTGAGGGTCGCGAGGTCGGATGCGGTCGGGGTCAGCGCGTTGGAGCGGTAGAACACGCCGCCACGCATCACACCGTCATGGGCGGTGCTGTAGGCGCTGGTGGTGCCGGCGACATCGCGGAAGTTGTCGATGCCGGTCAGGCGCGGGGTATTCAGGGTTTCTGCCTGGGCGGGAGCGGCGGCCAGGGCGACGGCCAGTGGAAGCACCAGCAAGGAAGCGGAACGCAGCGAACAAGCGTGCACGTTATGACTCCATGTCTATCTGTATGGATTTGGACGGGGGTCCCACATCCTTGACGCCTCCGATGAACGGTTGGCGGCAGTTTGGTGAAAAATTGATTGCAGGGTCAGATTTCGCTGTGGATTTGGCGCGGGAGGCGGCGGTTTTTTTGCATTACCATGAAGGCGTTTTCAGTCGTCGCTCCCTGGCGACTCCCTGGCGGTGCAGGCACCTTCCCGTGACACGGCAACGAAAGATCATCCACATCGATTGCGACTGCTTCTATGCCGCCATCGAAATGCGCGACGACCCCAGCCTGGTGGGTAAGCCGCTGGCCGTGGGTGGTTCGCCGGACAAGCGCGGGGTGGTCGCCACCTGCAACTACGAGGCGCGCGCCTATGGCCTGCATTCGGCGATGGCGATGCGCACGGCGGTGAAGCTGTGCCCGGACCTGACCATCGTCCGTCCGCGCATGGACGTGTACCGCGAGACATCCCGCGAGATCCACGCGATCTTCCGTGACTACACCGAGCAGATCGAGCCGTTGTCGCTGGACGAGGCCTACCTGGACGTCAGCGACAGCGAGCGTTGCGGCGGCAGCGCCACGCGGATCGCCCAGGAGATTCGCCGGCGTGTCTGGGAAACCCTGCACATCACAGTCTCCGCCGGGGTGGCGCCGAACAAGTTCATCGCCAAGATCGCCAGCGACTGGCGCAAGCCCAACGGTCTGTTCGTGGTGACGCCGGATGAGGTGGACGGCTTCGTCGCCGAATTGCCGGTGAAGAAGCTGCACGGCGTGGGCAAGGTCACGGCGAAAAAGCTGGCGCGCCTGGGTATCCGCACCTGCGCGGATCTGCGTGACTGGTCGCGAATCCAGTTGGCGAAGGAGTTCGGCAGTTTCGGCGAGCGCCTGTGGGGGCTGTCGCGGGGGATCGATGAGCGTCCGGTACAGGTGGACAGCCGGCGCCAGTCGATCAGCGTGGAGAACACTTTCGATCAGGACCTGCCTGACCTTGCCGCCTGCCAGGAGGAGTTGCCGTCATTGCTGGGTGAATTGGAACGGCGCATGACCCGCCTGGACGCCAGCTACCGGCCGGGCAAGCCTTTCATCAAGCTGAAATTTCATGACTTCACCCAGACGACTCTGGAGCAGGCCGGCGCTGCGCGGGACCTGGACAGTTACCGACTGCTGCTGGGGCAGGCCTTCCAGCGCGGCAACAAGGCGGTAAGGCTGATTGGCGTGGGGGTGCGTCTGGTCGACCTGCGCGGGGCGCACGAGCAGCTCAGCCTGTTCTAGGGGGCTACCTGCTCCAGGGATAGTTGCCGTTTCGACGTGGCCCACGACGAAACGGCCATCCTGTTTCTCAGCCTTCAGGCCACATACGCATGGCGCGGCCCGAGGCCGGCCAGAGGCGCAGTTCGCCCTGGTCGCTGAAGTCCCAACGCTGGACATCGTGGAGCATCTGCAGGAAGCGTCCTTCCTGCTCCATCAGCGCCTCGGCGCACATCTTCCGGGTGGAGCCGGGCTGGCCGAAGGTCAGCTTGTCGCCCTCCAGCGTGTAGCTGGCGAACCAGTGGTTGCAGCCGGCGCTGCCATAGGCCCGGCCGTTGCCGTCGAGGGTCAGGGTGATGTGGCTGTAGTCGATCAGGGGGCGCTCGCCGATCCATTCGATGCGGTAGGTCTGATCGGTTTCAGGGACCGGCTTGCTGGCGCAACCGGCCACGGCCAGCGCCACGCAGGCGCCGGCGAACAGGACTTTCATGCAGTCTCCTTGCTCTGGCAATCCGGGCAGAGGTGGCGGGTGCCGGCCTTCGCCCAACCCAGCTCGCCGATGCGCGCTTCGGCGGCAGGCTGCTGGGCGGCCTTGCCTAGGCTGGCGTCGACGGCGAATTCGAAGGTCAGTGTAGCTGCGCAAGCGTCACAGTTGACCGTCCATTCGTGGATCGCCAGTTCACGGAATAGCGGGCCCTTGGCCACGGCCATCCACTGTCCCGGCGGGTTGATCAGGTGGCGCACCTTTTCCACTTCCAGGTTCATGCTCAGGCTCTTGCTGCCCTTGAGGCTGACCAGCAGGGTGTCGCCGGCCTTAATCGAGCCGCCGATGCCGGTGACCTGGTAGCGGCCCGGAGTCAGCGCACGGCATTCGTTGAGGGTGAATTGCGGGTTGAGCAGGGTGTAGCGGAAATCGTGCTGGGCCATGGATCCTCCGGGAAAGCGCGGCATTCTAGGCGGCGCGGCGCTCGGATGCGAGCGCCAGCCGATCAACCATCGACCAGGTTGACGGGCTTGCCCGCCTGCCAGGCGCCGATGTTGTCCAGCGTGGTTTCGGCGATGGCGGCCAGCGCCTCGCGGGTCAGGAACCCTTGGTGAGCGGTGATGATGACGTTGGGGAAGGTCAGCAGGCGCGCCAAGACGTCGTCCTGCAGCGGCAGGTCGGAGCGGTCGGCGAAGAAGATGTCGGCTTCTTCTTCATAGACGTCCAGGCCGAGGTAGCCGAGTTGGCCGCTCTTGAGCGCCTCGATCAGCGCCGGGGTGTCCACCAGAGCGCCGCGTCCGGTGTTGATCAGCATGGCGCCGCGCTTCATCTGCTGCAGGCTGCGCGGGTTGATCAGGTGCCGGGTGGCGTCGTTGAGCGGGCAGTGCAGGCTGAGGATGTCGGACTGGGCGAGCAGTTCGTCCAGTTCGACGAAGCGCCCGCCCAGGGCCTCGATGGCACGGTTGGGGTAAGGATCGTAGGCGAGGATGTGGCAGCCGAAACCGCTCATGATGCGGGCGAAGACTTCGCCGATCTGGCCGCTGCCGATGATGCCGACGGTGCGCCCGTGCAGGTCGAAGCCGGTCAGGCCGTGCAGCGAGAAGTCGCCGTCGCGGGTGCGGTTGTAGGCACGGTGCAGTTGCCGGCAGAGCGCCAGGACCAGTCCCGCGGCGTGTTCGGCCACGGCGTAGGGCGAATAGGCTGGAACCCGTACCACGGACAGCCCCAGGGCGTGGGCGGCCTTGAGGTCGACGTGGTTGTAGCCGGCCGAGCGCAGGGCGATCAGGCGGGTGCCGCCGGCGGCGAGTCGCTCCAGCACCGGTCGCGACAGGTCGTCGTTGACGAAGGGGCAGACCACGTCGAAACCGCTGGCCAGGGCGACGGTGTCCAGGCGCAGCTGCGCCTGCTGGAAGTGCAGTTCGAAGCCGTGGAGGCGGTTGGCTGCGACGAAGCTGTCGTAGTCGTAGGGCTGGTTGCTGAACAGGATGATGCGCATCGTCTTGCGGTCTCAGTGCGTGTCTTGCGGTAGCGCCGTGCTGTCGGCCTCGGCCTCGCGGTTCTCCGTGGCCCTGGCCAGTTCGGCCATGGCCTTGTCGAGTTCGTTCAGGGCCGCCGGGGCGTCGGGGTCGTTCTGCTTGAGCAGGGTTTCCGCGCGCTGGCAGGCGGCGCGCAGCATCGGCACGCCGCAGTAGCGGGTGGCACCGTGCAGGCGATGGATGCGTTCGAGCAGGGTGTTGCGGTCGTTGCGCTCGCGGGCCTGGCGGATCACCTGGCGGTCGGCGGACAACGAGGCGAGTAACATGCCGAGCATGTCGGCGGCCAGTTCCGCCTTGCCGGCGGCCAGGCGCAGGCCCTCGGCGGGGTCGAGTACGCTCAGGGCGTTCAGGCCCGGCTCGGCGCTGTGCGGTTCCGTGCGGGACGCGCCCAGGTGCAGGCCGGTCCACTTCAGTAGCACCTGGGCCAGTTGGCGCTCGTCGATGGGTTTGGTCAGGTAGTCGTCCATGCCGCCTTGCAGCAGGGCGCGCTTCTCGTTGGCCAGGGCGTGGGCGGTGAGGGCGATGATCGGCACCGGGCTGACCTCGCGGTCGGCTTCCCATTGGCGGATCGCGTCGGTGGCCTGGCGGCCGTCCATGCCGGGCATCTGCACGTCCATGAAGACCAGGTCGAAGCGCTCGCGCTGGACCGCTTCCACGGCGGCCAGGCCGCTGTCGACAGCGACCACCTGGGCGCCCATGTCGCTGAGCAGGGTCTTCACCAGCAGCAGGTTGGCCGGGTTGTCGTCGACGCAGAGCAGGTGCGGTGCACGCTCCAGCACGCCGTTGGCGATCTTTTCCTTGCGGGTCGGGCGCAGGTGGAGCAGTTCGTTCAGCGCCTGTTGCAGTTTGCGGGTACAGGCCGGCTTGCTCTGCACCTGGGATTCGGGCAGCACCGCGTTGTAGTGCGCCTGCTCGATGGTCGGGCAGAGTACCAGGCTCTTGCAGCCGTGCTGTTCGAGTTCGCGGATGGACTGCCGCAGCAGCTCCGGCGGGTGGGTGGCGGAAGTCACGCCGAGCAGGGCCAGGCCGATCGCCGGCTTGCCCTGCGGATCGGCTGCCAGCGCCCGCTCCAGCGCCGCAAGGTCGGGGAATTCGCTGACTTCCAGGCCGCAGTCTTCCAGTTGATGGTGCAGGGCGGTGCGGGTCAGCTCATGGGGTTCGTAGAGCGCCACGCGCTGCCCGCCCGCCAATGCCGGCAGCAGGTCATCGCCGTCATCGCGGGCCTTGGGCAGGTTGAGGCTGATCCAGAATTCGGAGCCCTCGCCGGAGCTGCTGTCGACGCCGATCTCGCCGCCCATCTGCTCGATCAGGCGCTTGGAAATGACCAGTCCCAGCCCGGTGCCCCCGGCCTGGCGCGACAGCGAGTTGTCGGCCTGGCTGAAGGCCTGGAACAGCGCGCGCAGGTCCGCGTCGGTGAGGCCGACGCCGGTGTCCTGCACGCTGATGCGCAGCTGCGCGCGGTCGTCGCTCTCGTCTTCGAGCATGGCGCGCACGGCGATGCTGCCTTCGTGGGTGAACTTGATGGCGTTGCTCACCAGGTTGGTCAGCACTTGCTTCAGGCGTTGCGGGTCGCCTACCAGTTGCAGCGGGGTGTCGCGGTAGATCAGGCTGACCAGCTCCAGCTGCTTTTCATGGGCGGCGGGGGCGAGGATGGTCAGGGTGTCCTGGATCAGTTCGCGCAGGTTGAAGGGGATGTTCTCCAGCACCAGCTTGCCGGCCTCGATCTTCGAGAAGTCGAGGATCTCGTTGATGATCCCCAGCAGGCTTTCGGCGGACTTGTGGATGGTGCCGAGGTAGTCCTGCTGGCGTGAGGTCAGCTCGCTTTTCTGCAGCAGGTTGGTGAAGCCGAGGATGCCGTTGAGCGGTGTGCGAATCTCGTGGCTCATGTTGGCGAGGAACTCGGACTTGATCCGGCTCGCCTCCAGGGCTTCCTTGCGCGCCAGGTCCAGTTCGATGTTCTGGATCTCGATGGTTTCCAGGTTCTGCCGCACGTCCTCGGTGGCCTGGTCGATGTTGTGCTGCATCTCCTCCTGGGCACTCTGCAGGGCCTCGGCCATGCGGTTGATGCCGCCGGCCAACTCGTCCAGCTCGTGGCTGCCCAGCGCCGGCAGGCGGGTTTCCAGGCGGCCCTCCTTGAGCTGCGCCACGCCCTGGGCGATCTGCCCCAGCGGCGCGTTGATCGCGCGGCTCATGCGCAGGGCGAGGAGGGCGGTGACCACCAGGCCGGTGATGATCAGCAGCAGGCTGGTGAACAGGCTGCGGTAGCCGCGCAGCAGGGTGCCGTGGTGCGACAGCTCCAGCTCCACCCAGCCGAGCAGCTTGTCGCTGTCGCCATACAGTTCCCCGGACAGGCTGCGGTGCCGGCCCAGTACCGGGAGGAGGAAATGGGTGGTGTCGAGGTTGCTGGTCATGCTCAGGTGCGAGCCATCGCCGCTGGGGATGGGGGTGAGGATGCTGGGCCCGGCATGGACCAGGCGTTCCCGCTCGGGATTGAGGAAGGTGACGGCGCGCACGTCAGGCTGGTCGAGCGCCTCGGTGGCGATGCGCGACAGCAGCTCGGTGTTGTTCTGCGCCAGCGCCGGGGCGGAAAGCGGCGCCAGTTGCTCGGCAATCAACT
The DNA here is from genome assembly GCF_029203285.1 of Pseudomonas sp. PSE14. Lineage (NCBI taxonomy): Bacteria > Pseudomonadati > Pseudomonadota > Gammaproteobacteria > Pseudomonadales > Pseudomonadaceae > Pseudomonas > Pseudomonas sp. PSE14. Next base: position 4,369,964 of record NZ_CP115669.1, on the reverse strand, counting down.
GGCCGCGCTCGATCAGCTGGGCGCGCATGTCCGACAGCTGCACCCAGGTGAAATAGCCGCCCAATACCAGCGCCAGCAGGCTGGTGGGCAGCAGGGTGAGCAGCAGTACACGTCCCTTGATGCCGAGATCCTTGAACACGCGATTCCTCCGGTGCGGTTTTCCCCGGCAGTGTAGCGGTTCGGACCTGTGGCAGGGGCCTTTGCCTTGCCGAGATTGCGCGGAATCGGGAATACTGGGCGCAATTGCTAATCACTCTTATTTGATATGAACGCATTTTCCTCCTCAGGGCTGCGCTTGCTGACCATCGAGGACGACCCGACACTGGGCGCCCACCTGTCCTCCCATCTGAGCGAGCGGGGCTTCGACGTCACCTGGTGCCAGGATGGTGCCACCGGCCTGGCCGAGGCACGCGGTGGCGACTACGACCTGGTGCTGATGGACATCCTGCTGCCCGGTATCGGCGGCCTGGATATCCTGCGTAGGCTGCGCCGCGAGCGTTCGGTGCCGGTGATCCTGATGTCCGCCCTGGGGGCCGAGCAGGACCGCATCGCCGGTTTCTCCCAGGGTGCCGACGATTACCTGCCCAAGCCCTTCAGCCTGGCCGAGTTGAGCGTACGGGTCGATGCGGTGTTGCGCCGGGTGGCGCTGGAGCGCGGCTTGCAGGCGCAGGTGGGCAGCAGCGACGGCCTGCAACTGGATGGTGACAAGGCCGACGCCGGCCTCGATGGCCGCTGGGCGGGGCTGACGGCTACCGAGTTCCGCCTGCTGGAGACCTTCCTCATCAGCCAGGGCGAGATCCTGAGCAAAGCCTTCCTTTACCAGCACGTCCTGCATCGTGCCTTCACGCCCCACGACCGTGCCCTGGACATGCATGTCAGCCACCTGCGCCGCAAGCTGCAGGGCATCGGCTACTTGCGCCACCAGTTGCAGACGGTGTGGGGCAAGGGCTACGTGTTCCGTGACGGCGATGGCTGAGGTCCCCGGGCGTCACTCGCTGTTCTGGAGGCTGGCGGTCGCGCTGGTGGCGTTCTGCCTGTTGCTGATCTGGCTGTCCTGGTCCTGGGGCAAGCAGGTCGAACGGCAAAGCTATTACCTGTCAGCCGAGGCGCGGGAGGTGCTCGGTGGTTACGCTCGAGAGGCGGAGCAGGCCTGGCGCTCCGGCGGCGCGGTAGGGGTCGATGCCTGGCTGGCGGGGATGCGCCAGCGCGAAGAGGGTTGGATGACCGTGGTCGATGCCCGCTTGCAGGCCCTGGGCAACGTCCCGCTGAGCCGGGACGAAGTCGCCCACCTGACCTTCCAGCGAGGTCTGGAGTGGCCGGTGAGTTCACGCTCGATGGACCTGCCCTACATCGGCATCCCATTCCCCGGCGAGCCGACGGCGGGTCGCCTGGTGCTGCAACTGCCCGCGCGCTACCTGCCCAGTGGTTTCACGCTCATGCGCCAGTCGCTGACCCACGGCCTGCTGCCGGCGGTGCTGGCGCTGCTGTTGTGCGCCTTGCTCTACCGCTACCTGGTGCGCCCGCTGGCGCGCCTGCGCGAGCACGCCAATGCCTTGCAGGCCGACTACCTGGGGTCGGTGGCCGGCCCCGAACTCAACGCGCGCCGCGATGAACTGGGTGAACTGGGTCGCGCGCTGGACCATATGGCGGAGCGCCTGCGCAGCCATGTGAGCCTCCAGCGCCAGTTGCTGCGCGACCTGTCCCACGAACTGCGCACCCCGCTCAGCCGCCTGCGGGTGGCGGGCGACAGTCCGATCAGCGAAGCAGCGCTGCGCCAGCGGGTCGAACGCGAGGTGGAGGTGATGCAGCGCCTGGTCGCCGATACCCTGGAGCTGGCCTGGCTGGATACCGAGCGACCGCACCTGGAGCGGGAGGACATCGACCTGCAATCGCTCTGGGAGCTGCTGGTGGACGACGCCCGCTTCGAGGCCGGCTGGGCGCCGGAACGCTTCCTTTATCAGGTGCCGACGGGGTGTCGTGTGCGTGGTCACCTCAATGGCCTGGCGCGGGCACTGGAAAACCTGCTGCGCAACGCCATCCGTCACTCGCCCCTGAGCGGCTGCGTTCGCCTGGGCGGCCGACGCGAGGGCCAGGGCTGGCACCTCTGGCTCGAAGATGACGGCGCCGGCGTGCCCGAGGCCGATCTCGAACGCATCTTCCAGCCCTTCACCCGTTTGTCCGCCGCGCGCAGTGGCGAAGGTTTCGGCCTGGGCCTGAGCATCGCCCGCAGTTCGGTGCGCATGCAGGGCGGCGAACTCTGGGCGGATTGCGGGCCGGCGGGGCTGCGCGTGCACCTGCGGTTGCCCGCCGCAATCGGCCTCTGAGCATTTGCACACGGCTTGTTAGGAAACTTCGTATGGCGCGCCGCGGTTTGCCGTTATCATAGGTGGCCTGGTTTCAGATCCGAGTGCCTCCATGACCGTGCAGTATCCGACTATCGCCGATTGCGTCGGCAATACCCCGCTGGTTCGCTTGCAACGCATGCCCGGGAATACTTCCAACACTCTGCTGGTGAAGCTCGAGGGCAACAACCCCGCGGGTTCGGTGAAGGATCGCCCGGCGCTGTCGATGATCACCCGAGCGGAGCTGCGCGGCGATATCAAGCCCGGCGACACGCTGATCGAAGCCACCTCCGGCAACACCGGCATCGCCCTGGCGATGGCGGCGGCGATCAAGGGTTACCGCATGATCCTGATCATGCCGGACAACTCCACCGCCGAGCGCAAGGCCGCCATGACCGCCTACGGCGCCGAGCTGATCCTGGTGACCAAGGAGCAGGGCATGGAAGGCGCCCGCGACCTCGCCGACCAGATGCAGCGCGAAGGCAAGGGCAAGGTGCTCGACCAGTTCGCCAATGGCGACAACCCGATCGCTCACTACGATTCCACCGGCCCGGAAATCTGGCAGCAGACCGGCGGTGAGATCACCCATTTCGTCAGTTCCATGGGCACTACGGGCACCATCATGGGCGTGTCGCGCTACCTCAAGGAGCAGAACCCCAAGGTGCAGATCGTCGGCCTGCAGCCGATGGAAGGCTCGGCCATCCCCGGCATCCGCCGTTGGCCGCAGGAGTACCTGCCGAAGATCTTCGACTCGACCCGCGTCGACCGCGTGGTCGACATGCAGCAGAGCGAAGCCGAAGACGTGATGCGCCGCCTGGCCCGTGAAGAAGGCATTTTCTGCGGCGTGTCCTCCGGCGGTGCTGTGGCGGCCATGTTGCGCCTGTCCCGCGAGCTGGAAAACGCGACCCTGGTGGCGATCATCTGCGACCGCGGCGACCGCTACCTGTCTTCGGGCGTGTTCGATCCCCACTGACATGGCCAAACAGAGAACCGGCCTGCGTTTCCAGCCCAGCGGCGGAGCGCGGGGCCCCGCGGTACCGGTGGGCAAGAAGCAGCGCCTGAACATCGAGCGCCTGGCCCATGACGGCCGCGGCATTGCCCATCAGGATGGCCATACCTGGTTCGTTGCCGGCGCGTTGCCGGGCGAAGCGGTGGAAGCCCGCGTGCTTTCCGCCCGCAGCAAGGTGGTCGAAGCGCGCTGCGAGCGCGTGTTCACGGCCGCCGAAAATCGTCGTAATCCTCCCTGCCCGGTGGCTGGCACATGCGGTGGCTGCAGCCTGCAGCACCTGCCTCACGCCGATCAGTTGGCGCTCAAGCAGCGCACCCTCGCCGAGCAACTGGAGCGTTTCTCCGGCCTGACCCCGCAGGAGTGGGCCGCGCCGTTGGTGGGGCCGGAATTCGGCTACCGCCGCCGTGCTCGTCTCGCGGTGCGCTGGGACGTCAAGGCCAAGCGCCTGGAGGTCGGCTTCCGCGCGGCCGCCAGCCAGGCCATCGTCGCGTTCGACGACTGCCTGGTGCTGGTTCCCGAACTGCAATCCCTGGCCCGTGACCTGCCGGACCTGCTGCGCGGCTTTGCCAGGCCCCAGGCCCTCGGCCATGTCGAGCTGTTCCACGGTACCGCCAGTGCGTTGCTGCTGCGGCATATCGAACCTTTGTCCGATGGCGACCTGACGCGACTGCTGGAATTCTGTTCGGCACGCGATGTGCAATTGTGGCTGCAGGGCGACGGAGAACCGACGCCGCACGGCGGGAGCGCCGACCTCGGCTTCCGGCTCGATACCTGGGATCTGACCCTGGCCTACCGTCCCGGCGACTTCGTTCAGGTGAACGCACCGGTCAACGAGGCGATGGTCGCCCAGGCGCTGGACTGGCTGAAGCCGGCGGCCGATGAGCGCGTGCTGGACCTGTTCTGCGGCCTGGGCAACTTCGCCCTGCCGCTGGCCCGTCAGGTGCGCGAAGTGGTCGGGGTGGAGGGCGTGCAGGCGATGGTCGATCGCGCTGCGGCCAATGCCCGGGCCAACGGCCTTGCGAATACTCGGTTCCACCAGGCGGACCTTTCGAAACCGCTTGCCGGCGCCCCCTGGGCGGCGGAGGATTTCACCGCTGTGCTGCTCGACCCTCCGCGCGACGGAGCCTTCGAGGCGGCACGGGAGATGCGTTCACTGGGCGCCGAGCGGGTACTTTATGTGTCCTGCAACCCGGCGACCCTGGCGCGCGATGCAGGCGAACTGGCCCGGCAGGGCTATCGCCTGAAGCGTGCCGGCATCCTCGACATGTTCCCGCAGACGGCGCATGTGGAGGCCATGGCTTTGTTCGAGGCAGGCTAGGACGGCCTGCGCAATCCGACCGGCCCGAGCAAGAAGAAAGGCCGGCGCTGTGAGCGGTGCACCGTGGGGCACCGTGGGGAAGGGTAGACACGATGGTACAGGTGAGAGCGCACCAGCCGGTCAACACTGACGGCAGCATCAACCTCGAGGCCTGGCTGGACCATGTCCAGACTCTGGTCCCGGTTCTGGATCGCAAGGTCCTGCTGGAAGCCTGCGAATTCGCCCGCGAGGTGGAGAACAAGGCGGCCAGCAAGGCGGACAACTCCTGGGCCGACGGCACCTCCAGCTTCCAGACGGGCCTGGAGATCGCCGAGATCCTGGCGGACCTCAAGCTCGACCAGGAGTCCCTGGTCGCCGCGGTGATCTACCGTGGCGTGCGCGAGGGCAAGACCACTCTGGAGGACGTCCAGCAGCGCTTCGGCTCGGTGGTCGCCAAGCTGATCGAGGGCGTGCTGCGCATGGCGGCGATCAGCACCAGCCTCAACCCCCGGCAGTCGCTGGTGCTCGGCACCCAGGCGCAGATCGAGAACCTGCGCAAGATGTTGGTGGCGATGGTCGACGACGTGCGCGTCGCGCTGATCAAGCTGGCCGAGCGCACCTGCGCCATCCGCGCGGTGAAGAACGCCGACGAGGAAAAACGCCACCGCGTCGCCCGCGAGGTGTTCGACATCTACGCGCCGCTGGCCCACCGCCTGGGCATCGGCCATATCAAATGGGAGCTGGAGGACCTGTCCTTCCGCTACCTGGAACCCGACCAGTACAAGCAGATCGCCAAGCTGCTGCACGAGCGCCGGCTGGATCGCGAGCAGTACATCGCCACCGTGATGCAGCAGCTCAAGGACGCCCTGGCCGCCACCGGCATCAAGGCGGACCTCTCCGGCCGTGCCAAGCACATCTATTCCATCTGGCGGAAGATGCAGCGCAAGGGCCTGGACTTCAGCCAGATCTACGATGTGCGCGCCGTGCGTGTGTTGGTGCCGGAAATGCGCGACTGCTACACCGCGCTGGGCATCGTGCACACCCTGTGGCGGCACATCCCCAAGGAATTCGACGACTACATCGCCAACCCCAAGGAAAACGGCTACCGCTCGCTGCACACCGCGGTGATCGGCCCCGAGGGCAAGGTGCTGGAAGTGCAGATCCGCACCCACGCCATGCACGAGGAAGCCGAGCTGGGCGTGTGCGCGCACTGGCGCTACAAGGGCACCGACGTCAAGGCCAGCTCCAACCACTACGAAGAGAAGATTTCCTGGCTGCGCCAGGTGCTCGAGTGGCACGAGGAACTGGGCGACATCGGCGGCCTGGCCGAACAGCTGCGGGTGGATATCGAGCCCGACCGGGTCTACGTCTTCACCCCCGACGGCCACGCCATCGACCTGCCCAAGGGCGCGACCCCGCTGGACTTCGCCTACCGCGTACATACCGAAGTCGGCCACAACTGCCGTGGCGCCAAGATCAACGGCCGTATCGTGCCGCTCAACTACAGCCTGCAGACCGGCGAGCAGGTGGAAATCATCACCGGCAAGCAGAGCGGGCCGAGCCGTGACTGGCTGAACCAGAACCTCGGCTACGTCACCACTTCGCGGGCGCGGGCGAAGATCGTCCACTGGTTCAAGCTGCAGGCGCGCGACCAGAACGTCGCCGCCGGCAAGGCCATGCTCGAACGCGAACTGGGCCGCCTGGCGCTGCCGCCGGTGGACTTCGAGAAGCTCGCCGAGAAGGCCAACTACAAGACCGGAGAAGACCTCTTCGCCGCGCTGGGCGCCGGCGACCTGCGCCTGGCCCATGTGGTCAGCTACGCGCAACAGCTGGTGGAGCCGGAGCGCGGCACCGAGCAGCTCGAACTGATCCCGCGCAAGCCGAGCAAGATCGGCCACGGCAAGCGCGGCGACATCCAGATCCAGGGCGTCGGCAACCTGCTCACGCAGATGGCCGGCTGCTGCCAGCCGCTGCCGGGCGATCCGATCGTCGGCTACATCACCCTCGGCCGCGGCGTGACCATCCACCGCCAGGACTGCGCCACCGCGCTGCAACTGGCCGGGCGCGAGCCGGAGCGGATCATCCAGGTCAGCTGGGGGCCGGTGCCGGTCAGTACCTACCCGGTGGACATCGTCATCCGTGCCTACGACCGTTCCGGCCTGCTGCGTGACGTTTCCCAGGTGCTGCTCAACGAGCGCATCAACGTTCTGGCGGTGAACACCCGCTCGGACAAGGAAGACAACACTGCGGTGATGCGCCTGACTATCGAGATCCCCGGTCTCGACGCGCTGGGACGCCTGCTGGCGCGGGTCTCACAGCTGCCCAACATCATCGAGGCGCGCCGCGACCGCGCGGGTGGCAAGGATGTATAAGCTCGACGACCTGCTGCACCTGATGGCCCGTCTGCGCGACCCGCAGAACGGTTGCCCGTGGGACCTGAAGCAGAGCTACGCGACCATCGTTCCTTACACCCTCGAAGAGGCCTACGAGGTCGCCGATGCCATCGAGCGCGGCGACTTCGGCCATCTGCGCGAGGAACTGGGCGACCTGCTGTTCCAGGTCGTCTACTACGCGCAGCTGGCGCGGGAAGAGGGGCGCTTCGAGTTCGATGCGGTGGTCGATGGCATCACCCGCAAGCTGGTCCGCCGCCATCCCCATGTATTCCCCGACGGTGACCTCTACGGCAAGCCGGACCCGGCGAAGCTTGAGGAAGCCGCGGTCAAGCAGCGCTGGGAAGAGCTCAAGGCCGAGGAGCGCGCCGCCAAGGCGGCCGAGCCGGTGCAACTGTCCCTGCTGGACGACGTGCCCCACGCGCTGCCGGCGCTGAGCCGCGCCAACAAGCTGCAGAAGCGCGCTTCCCAGGTCGGCTTCGACTGGGCTGACGCCCTGCCGGTGGTGGACAAGGTCCGCGAGGAGCTGGATGAGGTGCTCGAAGCCATGGCCGGCAATGACACCGAGGCCCAGGCGGAGGAGGTGGGCGACCTGCTGTTCGTGGTGGTCAACCTGGCGCGCAAGCTCAAGGTCGACCCGGAAACCGCCCTGCGTGCGGCCAACGCCAAGTTCGAGCGACGCTTCCGCTACATCGAGACGGCCCTGCGCGATCAGGGCCGCAGCCTCGAAGGCACCAGCCTGGAAGAGATGGACGAGCTCTGGGGCGCGGCCAAGCGTGACGAGAAGAATCCGATCAGCTGCGGTTAGGCGCTGCCTCCCATGAAAAAGCCCCGCGATTGCGGGGCTTTTTTGTGGCTCTTCGTAGGAGCGAGCTTGCTCGCGAACCGCTTGACGCCGGCGCTGCCGAAAACTCTGTTCGCGAGCAAGCTCGCTCCTACAGGTATCTCAGCCAAACATCCAGCGCAGCAGCCACACCAGCAGGATCACCGCCAGGATCGGTCGGCCAATGCGGTAGGCCTTCGGGTAACGGCGCTTGAACACCTTCACCTGACTGCCCACGGCATTACCGAAGCGGATCAGCACCGAGTAGGCCTGGTTGATCCCGCCGACGCGCTCGCCTTCGACGTTCTGCGGTGCGGTGGCGCGGCCGAGGAAGGCACTGACGCAGCGGTTGAGGCGGGTCAGCAGCGACGACTTGAGCGGGCGCTCGATGTCGCAGAAGAGGATCAGGCGCGACTCGTCGGTTTCGTTCTTCACCCAGTGCACGAATGTCTCGTCGAACATCACGTCGTGGCCGTCGCGCCAGGCATAGGGCTGGCCGTCGACGAAGATGCGGCACTCGTCGGAGTTGGGCGTGGCCAGGCCCAGGTGGTAGCGCAGCGAGCCGGCGTAGGGATCGCGGTGCTTGTTCAGGTGGCTGCGCGGCGGCAGGCGGGTGAACATCGCGCCCTTGACGTTGGGAATGCTGCTGACCAGTTCCACCGTCTTCGGGCAGAGTTGCTGGGCCGAGGGCAGGGGGCCGTCGTACCAGGTCAGGTAGAAGCGGGTCCAGCCCTTCTTGAAGAAGGAGCCGAAGCCGGCCTCGTTGTTGTTCAGGGCGTCGCGGATGTAGCCCTCGTCGAAGAGCTTCTCGGCTTCCTCGCGGATCATCTGCCAGTTATCGCGCAGCTTGTCGAGTTCGGGGAAGCGCTCGCGGTCCAGGTAGGGCTTGGACGGGACGCTGGAGTTCAGGTACATCAGCGAGTTGTACGGGGCGAACCACGCGGAGTGGTTCACGACCTGGCGCAGGAAGGGCAGTCGTACCTTGCCGCGCAGGTGCACGTAGAGGATGGCGACGAGGAAGATGGCAAGAATCGCGAGAACGATGAGCTTGATCATGGGGGCCCTGGATGAGTGAAATCGAGCTGGGCACTTGCGCAGCGCACGCACAGGCCCGAGGATTATACCCCCTGTGGGCGCGAGCGCAGAGCCTTGTGCCATCAGGAAAGTTGCCCCGCGTCAATCAAGGACTGTCGAGAGTCTTATCGAATGAGCATGTCGTTACGTGACCAGTTGCTGAAAGCCGGGCTGGTCAGCGAGAAGCAGGCCAAGCAGGCCGGCAAGCAGAAGCAGAAGCAGCAGCGCCTGGAGCACAAGGGCCAGGCGGAGAAGGATGACAGCCAGCGTCAGGCGGCCCAGCAGGCTCAGGCCGAGAAGCAGGCCCGCGATGCCGAGCTGAATCGCCAGCAGCAGGAAAAGGCTGACAAGAAAGCCAGAACTGCCCAGATCAAACAACTGATCGAAGGCACCCGTCTGCCGAAGCTGGATACCGAGGACTACTACAACTTCGTCGACGCGAAGAAGGTCAAGCGCATTGCGGTGAACGACCTGATCCGCGACAAGCTCAGCCGCGGCAGCCTGGCCATCGTCAGCTACGACGGCCGCTATGAAATCGTCCCGCGTGACGCCGCGCTGCGCATCAAGGAGCGCGACGAACGCCGTATCGTGCTACTCAACGAGCCCAGTGGCGAGCCGGACGAGGACGATCCGTACAAGGACTACGTGGTGCCCGACGACCTCATGTGGTGAGGTCGCCCGGCCGGACTTCAGGCCGGATTCAGTACCACCCTTGCGAAACGCGCTTGCGCCGCCAGCGGCGTGATGGCGTGCAGACGATCCAGCCGGAGCTCCCGGCTGGCGTCGTCCACCCGCACTTCCAGATACTCCTCCAGCACTCCATCCGTACTTCGCCGCGTGTGCGTGGTGAAGGCCTGGGCGTCGAACACCAGGCCGTCACGCAACTCGATACGCAGCCAGTAGCGGTAGAGGCAGGCGATCTCCAGGTAATCGTGGAGATCGCAGTGCAGCGGTCGGTAGGTATCCATGCTGCTGGGCATGCCCTTACTTCAGGTCCGCGATGGCGGCGCCGAAGTTCAGGTGCAGCACCTGGCCATCGACCACCAGGGCGGGCACCGACTTGACCCCGGCGGTCTCGGCTTCGGCGATGCGCGGCGACTGCTCGCCCAGATGCACGACTTCCACTTCCCGGTTCAGCAATGGCAGCAGCGTGCGTTCGGCTTCGACGCAGACGGGGCAACCGGCGTGGTAATAGACGGTTTTGCTCATGACCCTTCTCCTGAGTAGTTATGTATCGAATCGATACCATTTCAGTCTGCAAGTGGAGAGTGGCTTCTGTCAAACTGGTTTTTGATCGATACTATCTATCGGGAGGATGAGCCCATGACCGATACGACCCTGTACGACTACCTCGAACGCATTGCCAGCCTGATGCGCGCCTGGGCTCGGGAGCAGCCGCTGATGGCCGACCTGCAGCCGATCCAGCTGAGTGCGCTGAACTACCTGGCGCGCTGCAACCGTTATTCGAATACGCCGCTGGCGGTTACGGACTTCCTTGGCCTGACCAAGGGGACGGTGTCGCAGTCGCTGAAGGCGCTGGAGGCCAAGGGGCTGATTCGCAAGCGCCCGGATGCGCAGGATCGGCGCAGCGTGCACCTGGAACTGACGGAGGAGGGACGGGGGCTGATCGAGTCGCTGGTGCCGCCGGCTTTCCTCAGCCGTGCGCAAGAAGCACTGGGCGAACGTAGCGAACTGCTGGTGACGCTGCTGCGCGAACTGCTGGCGACCATTCAGCGCCAGGAGAACGTGCCGGGCTTCGGCCTGTGCCGTACCTGCCGTTTCCACCAGAAGTTGGACGAGGGCTCGCTCTGCGGGCTGACCGGTGAGCGACTGGAGCCCCGTGAAGGCGAGTTGATCTGCCGCGAGCACGCCGAGCCTGAACAGACAGCGTGAATCGACCCACTCTGCACCATTGCTTTTCGTAGGAGCGAGCTTGCTCGCGAACAGGACTTCCCGGCGAATTCAGCGTCAAACGCTGCGCGAGCAAGTTTGCTCGCACCGAACGCGGATCGCAGTGGTGCCATTATGAAAAAGCCGGGCATTTGCCCGGCTTTTTCATGCCACGTCGATAGTGCTATCAGAAGCGATAGGTCATCTGCGCGGTCAGACCATGAGCGCTGTTGTCGTACTTGGCGCTGTAGGCGGGCTGCAGCTCCACGCCAGCCAGGTTCTCGCCGTTGGGCTGGTTCACGCCGGCGGTGGATTCCCACAGGTAGGCATAGGCGAAGTCGAAGGTCATGTCGGCGTTCGGCGAGTAGCCGGCACCCAGGGTGAAGATCTTGCGATCGCCCACCGGGATACGCACGTTACGGTGCTCGTTGGTGGTCGGCGACGGGTCGTAGGCGAAGCCGGTACGCAGCACCCACTGGTCGTTGTACTGGTAGGAAGTACCGATGGCGGCCGACCAGGTGTCATGCCAGCTGAGGTCTTCACCGATGGTGGCGAAGTTCGGCAGCGGCGGGTTCTCGTTCTGCACCTCGATGGACTGCAGACGGCTCCAGCGCGTCCAGGTGGTGCCGCCATAGACGGTCCAGCGGTCATCCAGCTTCTGGGTGATCGACAGGTCCACGGACTCAGGCAGGGTGATGTCCAGGCTGGCATCCATGCGCTTGTCGAACAGGCCCATCGGGGAGCCGGATACGGTGGTGTGGCCTTCCAGTTCGTACTTGACCTTGGAGTGATAGGTCGCGCCCAGGGAGGTCATCTCGGTCGGGGTGAACAGCACGCCGACGTTGAAGCCAGCAGCGGTGTCGTCGCCCTTGATGCTGATCTCGGTGTCATCCGGAGCCCCGAACAGACCCTTGGTGGCCAGGTTGTTCTCCAGCTTGCCGTCGATACGGTTGAAGGTCGGGCCGAAGCCGACGGAGACCATGTCGTTGAACTTGTAGCTGATGGTCGGCTGGACGGTGATCACTTGGACCTTGCTGTAGGAGCCGTGGTAACGGCCCTGGAAGCTGCCTTCGTAGTCGTTGATGATGCCGTAGGGCACGTAGATGCCCAGGCCGACGCTGACCTTGTCGTCCAGCGGGGTGGCAATGTAGCCGAAGGGCACGGCAGCCAGCGGGACGGAGTCGCCCTTGTTGGTGCCGGTGGCGGCGCTGTGGGCCTGGCTGATGTCGTCCTTGGCATCGACAATGGCGAGACCGCCACTGATTTCGGTGCGCTTGAGCTTGGACATGCCGGCCGGGTTGCCGTAGATGGTGCTGGCGTCGAGAGCGGAGGAGGCACGGCCTGCGTAGGCGGTACCGGCGCCGCTGGCGCTTTGCTCGTTGATGGCGATGCCGTTGGCCAGGGCCTGGGCAGAGGCGGCGCTAATGGTCAGAGCGAGCGTGGTCTTGAGCCATGTTGTTTTCATTGTTAGAGCAACTCCTGTGTTGATCGGCGCGCACGCTATCAAGATTCGAAAGTCTTGGGTAGTGCCTGGAAAACGCTCTACTTTGGGCTTTATAGCTCAAACAAGCGTTCTATCGGCGTCGTCGCCGTTCGTCGCGATGAACAAAAAAATCTGACCGATCGGTCATTCGAGGACTTCAGGCTCCGCTCAGGCCACCTGGCTGAGATTTCCGACGTAGCTGTGCCAGGCGTCGACGAAATCGTGCAGGCGTCCATGGGGCTGGAAAACCCGACGCCAGACCCGGGCCAGGCCCAGGGGATCGTCGGCGTGGGGCAGGGGGATGCGCTCGGCCTCCACCATCATCCAGGCGATGGCGGTGCTGTAGCGCAGGTTGACCGTGAGTTCCAGATGCGGGGCATCGAGGAAAGCGTGCTGACTGGCCAGCCCGCGAACCCGGCTAGCCAACTCCGGGTCGCAGGCCAGATAGCAGTCCCAGAGGGTCTGGTGACGGCTTTCACCGATGCGGTACAGCCCGTGGCCATGGCTGTCGCCCAGCGCACTCCCCAGCGCCGATTGACAGGCTGCCGCCCCCAGCAGCAGCGCTTCCGCCGCGACACTGTGCCGCCCCAGATAGAGCAAGGTGGGCCGGATTACGTAGTGGCACAGGTCGTTGGCAGCAATTCCCATGACATCCTCGTCCTCGGTGACCGGCGGGGCGGGGCGACTTGGCAGCTTCTAGTGATTTTCCTGGCCCCGCCGGAAGCGGACTTAGCCGCTCGATTTGAAGTGTAGTGCGATAATTATGCTGTAAAGGCCTGTTTTTAAATTGTTTTGATGGCGCCGGAATAATCCATATTCCGTCCGGAAATTAGATGCTGGACGGCAGCTCGGGCATCGCCTCGAGTTTTTCCTCGGCCTCCACGTGCCCCTGGTCGGCGGCGCGCTGGTACCAGAGGCGGGCCTGTGCCGGGTTCTTCGCCACCCCTCGGCCCTTGGCGTAGCCCTCGGCCACGGCGAACTGGGCATCCACGTCGCCCTGCTCGGCGGACTTCTTGTACAGCGCGAAAGCCTTCTTGTAGCTGCGGGTCACGCCGGTGCCGTTCTCGTACATGATCGCCAGGTTGTATTCGGCGTCCTTGTCGTTCTGGTCGACCGCCTTCTGGTACCAGTACACGGCCTTCTCCGCGCTCTGCTCCACTCCGTCGCCGCTGTCATAGGCGTTACCCAGGTTGTACTGGGCGCAGGCGTGCCCCTGTTCCGCGGCCTTCTGGTACCAGTACGCAGCCTGCTCGTAGTTCTGCTCGAACTCGTCGCTGCCGGCGTCGTACTCCAGGCCGAGGCTGTACTGCGCGGTGGCGTGGCCGGCGTTGGCCGCCGCTACCAGTTCGTCGCCATAAAGGTCGGACCACTGGTCGGTGATCGAGCAGGGCGTAGCCTCCAGGGTGGCGGCCTGGGCCGGCGTAGCGGCCCACAGGCACAGCAGCGCGCTGGCGAGCAGGGTGTGGCGAAGACGGGTGGACATGGATTCACTCCTTTGAAAAATGGGCATGAGTCTGACGCATGCCCGGTTACCTATCCATCGGAACGCAGGTACGTGGCGTGACCTGCATTCCGTTCTGGTTGCGGGATGGTTCGTCAGTCGCCCTTGGCCACCGGACGCTTCGCATCGGTGATCCATTCACTCCAGGAGCCGGCGTACAGGCGGCCCAGCGGGTAGCCGGCCAGGCTCATGGCGAACAGGTTGTGGCAGGCGGTGACGCCGGAGCCGCAATAGGCCACCAGGTCCTGCGCCGGGCGACCGCGCAACAGGCTGGCGAAGCGCTGGTGCAGGTGCTCCGGGCGCAGGAAGCGGCCGTCGCTGCCGAGGTTGTCGGTGAAAGCCGCGCACTGGGCGCCGGGAATGTGCCCGGCGACCGGGTCGATAGGTTCGACTTCACCGCGGAAGCGCGGCAGCCCGCGGGCGTCCACCAGCGGCAGGTCGGGTTCGCCCAGGCGTTTGCCGAGGGCGTCGGCGTCGATCAGCAGGCTGTTGTCCGGCTTGCCCTGGAAGTCGCCGGGGCGCACGGGCGTCTCGGCGGTGGTCAGGCGCAGGCCGGCGGCGCGCCAGGCGCCGAGGCCTCCGTCGAGCAGGTAGACGCCCTCGCGCTTGCCCAGCCACAGCAGCAGCCACCAGGCGCGGGCGGCGAAGGCGCCGGGGCCGTCGTCGTAGAGCACCACTTCGCTTTCCGCGTTCAGTCCCCAGGTGCGCAGGCGCTCCAGCAGCTGCTGCGGGTTCGGCAGCGGGTGGCGGCCGGTCACGCCGGGGACGACGGGCGCGGAAAGGTCCTTGTTCAGGTCGGCGAAGTGGGCGCCGGGAATGTGGTTTTCCTGGTAGCTGCGCGCCCCGTAGGCGGGATCGTCGAGGGAGAAGCGACAGTCGAGCAGGACGAGGTTCGGGTCATCGAGGCGGGCGGCCAGTTGCTCGGGCGTGAGCAGGCGGGCATGGGTCATGGGCGCATTCCTGTGTCGTGACGGGGCTTGGGCGCATCATAAGGCTTGTATCGCGAACAAGTTACTGTCGGTAGGGAATTGGCGAAAATGCACAACCTGCAATCGGAGCCGCGCAAGGCCGGCCCGCTGCGCGTCGCCCTGGTGGGCCTGGCGACCGTTCTGATTACCCTGGGCTACAGCGTCCGTGTGCTGGCGCTCGGCGCCATTGGCCGGCTGCGCCGCAGCAAGGTCGACGGCTTCACCCGCGACTGGTCGGGCAGCCTGCTGAGGCTGACCGGCGCGCGCCTGAGCCGTCACGGCGAGGTGCCGGACTTCGGCGATGGCCGCCGCTACATGATCCTCTGCACCCACTCCAGCTTCTACGACATCCCGGCGATCTTCGTGACCATGCCCGGATCGATCCGCATGCTGGCGAAGAAGGAGCTGTTCTCCGTGCCGATCTGGGGCGCGGCGATGCGTGCGGCGGAGTTCCCGTCCATCGACCGGCACAACCGTCACCAGGCCATGGCGGACCTGGCCAAGGCGCGGGAGATGATGGAAAGCGGCATCGTGCTCTGGGCCGCGCCCGAGGGCACGCGCTCCAGGGATGGCAAGCTGCAGCCGTTCAAGAAGGGCTGCTTCCGTCTGGCGCAGCAGACCGATGCGATCATCGTTCCGGTGGCTATCCGTGGCATCCAGCAACTGCTGCCGGCTGGTGGCCTGAAGCTGAACCTCGGCATGCCGGTGGAAGTGCACGTCGGCGCGCCGATCGACTCCACCGCGTTTTCCGAGGAAGGCGTGGATGCCTTGATGGCCGAGGTGCGCGGGCGCATGCAGGAGCTGCTGGAGCCTTCCGCCGCGCCCGCCCGGACGCCTGCCCACGAGGAGCAGACGCCGGCCTGAGGCGGAACCCTCAGTGCAAGGTCAGCCGGCCGATGCGGTCGTTCTCCAGGCTGCCGAGGTAGAGGGCATCGCCCACCGGCTTGGCTGAGGTAACCATGCGCAGGTGCTGGCCGCTGGTGTCGTGCAGGCTGCGGACGATCTCGCCCTTCTCGTTCAGCGCGATCACCAGGCCATAGGGCACCGGCTTGGGCAGGAAGGCGCGCGGCAGCTTGGTCAGCTGGCGCTTGAGCCAGGGCAGTTGCTGGATCAGGTCGGCGTCGGCCTTGCGCGGCGAGGGCAGGGCGACCCAGAAGGTGCCCTTGCGATCGCCTGCGAGGTTGTCCGGCAGCCCCGGCAGGTTGTCGATGAAGACCTCATGCTGCCCGGCCTTCTCGCCTTTGAGCCAATAACGGGTGATGCGGTAGCGATAGGTTTCGTTGACCAGCACGAAGTCCTCGTTCTGCGACAGCGCCACGCCGTTGGCGAAATACAGGTCCTTGAGCAGCGTTTCGGTCTTGCCGCTGGTCGGGTCGTAGCGCAGCAGACGGCCATGGGGACGGGCTTCGAGCAGGTCGAGCAGGTAGTCCGGCTGGTGGAAACGGCTGGATGCGTCGCTGAAATAGATGCGTCCATCGCTGGCAATGTCCAGATCGTCGGTAAAGGCGAAGGGAATGCCGTCAGCCGAATCGGTGAGCACGCGAATCCTGCCCTGCGGATCGACCTGCAGCAGACCCTTCCAGGCGTCGGCGACGATCAGGTTGCCGGTCTTGTCGAATGCCAGGCCCAGCGGTCGGCCGCCGGTTTCGACGAAGGTTTCCGCCTTGCCATCCGCGCCGATGCGCACGATACGGCCATCGGCAAGTCCGGCGAAGATGCGCCCCTGGCTGTCCACGGCAGTGTCTTCCGGCCCGACGATCTGCCCCTGGGCGATCAGTTCGGCCTTCATCAGGGTGTCGTTGGGCTCCATCACGCCGGTCATCGCTGGGGCCTTGGGCGGCGTCCAGGCCAACGGGTCGATGGGACTGGGGGTGAGCGCCAGGTAGACGGCCAGGGCGGCGACCAGCAGGCCGAGCAGCCCGAAAAGCTTCTTCATGGGGAGTTGCCTTATTGTTGTTATGGGGCGGGCTCAGCCTAGTCGCTGCACTGGGCGCGACACAGACCGATAGCCGAGCGGAATGCTCGCACATCCTGCATCTCTATATAATGCGCGCACCGAAACGAAGGAGATGTTCGTGACCGCTCTCGATATTCAGTGGATTCGCGACGATGCCAGCCTGGTGCGCAAGTGCCAGGACTGGAAAGAACTGCCGTACCTCGCGCTCGATACCGAGTTCATGCGTGTCGATACCTTCTACCCCGGCGCCGGCCTGGTGCAGGTGGGCGATGGCAGTGGCGTATGGCTGATCGACCCGCTGTTGATCCGCGACTGGTCGCCGTTCGCCGAAGTTCTGGAGGCACCCTGCGTGGTCAAGGTGTTCCACGCCTGCGGCGAAGACCTCGAAGTCTTCCTGCGCCTGACCGGAAGCCTGCCGCAGCCGCTGTTCGATACCCAGCTGGCCGCCGCCTACCTGGGTATGCCGCACTCGATGGGCTACTCGAAGCTGGTGCTGGAAATCCTCGGAATTGATCTGCCCAAGGACGAAACCCGCTCCGACTGGCTACAGCGCCCGCTGACCGAGATGCAGGTGCGCTACGCCGCCGAGGACGTGCAGCACCTGGCCGAGGTCTACGTGAAGCTGGCGCCGCGCCTGAGCGACGAGAAGCTGCAGTGGCTGCTGGCCGACGGCGCGGACCTGACCGCCAACCAGACCCGCGTCAGCGACCCGCAGGAGGCTTACCTCGATGTGAAGCTGGCGTGGAAGCTCAATCGCCAGCAACTGGCCGTGCTGCGCGAGCTGTGTGCCTGGCGCGAAGAGCAGGCGCGGCTGCGCAACCAGCCGCGCAACCGCGTGCTGCGCGAGCACACCCTGTGGCCGCTGGCGCGCTTCCAGCCCGCCGACAAGGTTGCTCTGGCGCGCATCGACGACATGCACCCGCGTACCGTGCGCCAGGATGGCGATACCCTGATCGCACTGATCGCCCACGCGGCGAAGCTGCCGGAGGCCGATCGCCCGCAGACACTGCCCGAACCGCTGCCGCGCGAGGTCACGCCGGTGCTCAAGCAACTGCGCGAAGTCGGCCAGAAGGAGGCTGAGCGTCTGAACATGGCCCCCGAGCTGATGCTGCGCAAGAAGGTTCTCGAAGCGCTGCTCAAGACTGGTTGGCCGAACGGCCCCTACCATCTGCCCGAATCGCTGCAGGGCTGGCGCCGCGAGCTGATGGGCCAGGCCCTGCTGGACAGCCTCGCCGTCCAGACCCACGAATAACGCGGAAGACACACCATGAAACGCATCTGCTCCATCTACAAGAGTCCGCGCAAGAACGAGATGTACCTGTACGTCGACAAGCGCGAGGCGCTGACCCGTGTACCCGAAGGGCTGATCGCCGCGTTCGGTCCGCCGCAGCACACCTTCGACCTGGTGCTCAGCCCCGAGCGCCAACTGGCCCGCGAGGACATCAACAAGGTCCTGGAAAACATCGAGAAGCAGGGGTACCACCTGCAGATGCCGCCGGCCGAAGAGGAGTACATCGAGCACCTGCCCGAGGAGCTGCTGCGGATGAACGATCCGCTCTGACCCCTCGCTCGCGCGCAACACCCTTCGAGCCGCGGACGGGCGCAGTGCTGGCACTGTGCAAGTTCGCGGCTTGAGCGCATTATGCGTGGAGAAAAGGGTTCAACGGAGCGGAACGCTTGGTCTCTGGCTGTGTCTATAGCCGCCTGTCTTCCCTGAACTACTACCGAACTCCACGGGAAGCTCTCCTAAAGCGAGTCCAGATGCGCCAGCCGGAAACGTTCCACCGATCCAAGCGAAGGGCCTGAGTCATGCGCCTTCTCGTTCTTGATCGTGACCATGCCCTCTACGCCGCCCTGATCATGGCGGCGGAACCGCGGATTACGGTGATTTCCGGCGACAAGCCGGACAAACTCCTCGAAGCCGCCGCCGAGTGCCCCGTCTGGCTCGCCCAGCCCGATTTTGCCGCGCAGCTGCTGCGCCAGGGCGTACACCCGGTGTGGATCCAGTCCAGCTGGGCGGGCATCACCCCGCTGCTGGCGGACGACCTGCCCAAGGACTACGCGCTGACCCGCGCCGTGGGCATTTTCGGCCAGGTCATGACCGAATACCTGCTCACCTATCTGCTCGCCCATGAGCGGCAGATGCTCGGCCGCCTGGCCAGCCAGGTTGGCGTGCAGTGGGATGACCGCCTGCCGGGCACGCTCAATGGCCGCCAGGTGCTGATCGTCGGGACCGGCGAGATCGGCCAGGCGGTGGCGCACATGCTGGCGCCGTTCGGCGTGGAGCTGGTGGGCGTGGCGAAGAATCCGCGGTCGCTGCTGCCATTCAGCCGCGTGGGCGCGCTGGAAGACCTGCCGCGCCTGCTGCAGACTGCCGACTATGTGGTGAACCTGTTGCCCGACACGCCGCAGACCCGCGATATCTACAACCTGCCGCTGTTCAACCGGATGAAGCCGACCGCGCTGTTCATCAACGCCGGGCGTGGCACCTCGGTGGTCGATGCTGATCTGGTGTCGGCGCTGGAGGCCAACCAGATCGCCGGGGCGGTGATCGATGTTTGCCGCGAAGAGCCGCTGCCGCCGCAGCATCCGTTCTGGCACACGCCTCGCCTGCTGCTGACCGGCCACACTGCCGCGCCGACGCTGCCGGGGCCGCTGATCGAGCTGTTCCGCGACAATCTCGCGCGATTCTGGGCCGGCCAGGAAATGCGCGGCGAGGTGGATTTCACGCGAGGCTACTGATCGCCGCAGACATGAAAAAGGCCCCGTTCGGGGCCTTTTTCTTTGGCTCTGGTAGGAGCGAGCTTGCTCGCGAAGCGCATGGCACTGTGATGTGTCTGTTCGCGAGCAAGCTCGCTCCTACGAAAAGCATTCAGAGCGAGAAATCGCCCTCGGCGACGATTTCCGCCAGCGGGCGGCGGGCGTTGGGCACTTCGCGGGCCTGCAGGCTCTCGGAGAGGATCGACTTGTCGCCCAGCTTGCCGATGGCGATCACCGCGTGGATTTCATGGTCCGCCGGCACCTTCAGCTCGCTACGCGCCAGATCGCGGTCGAAACCAGCCATGCCGTGGGTGTGCCAGCCGGCCAGGCTCGCCTGCAGCGCCAGGTAGCCCCAGGCCGAGCCGGTGTCGAAGCTGTGCCAGAGCGCCGGTTTCTCTTCGGTCGAGCCGGGCGGAGCGAAGGTGGTCTTGGACAGCACGACCACCAGCGCCGAGGCGTTCTGCGCCCAGCCGCGATTGAATTCGCCCAGCAGGTTCAGATAGCGTTGCCAGTTCGGCGTGTCGCGGTGCGCGTAGAGGAAGCGCCAGGGCTGCGAGTTGAACGAGGAGGGCGCCCAGCGCGCCGCTTCGATGAAGCTCAGCAGGGTGGCCTCGGGAATGGCTTCGCCGCTGAAGGCGCGGGGCGACCAGCGATTGATGAACTGCGGGTCGATGGGGTGCTCGGCAACGCGGGGATTGGCGCTCATGGTGGCTCCTGTGACTGCTTGGGATATGCCGATGGTGCCGTGGACGGCCGGGCATCGCGGTGGGAACGGGCGGCGTGGCTGCGCTCGGCAGCTGACAGGTCGCGCGGCTCTGGTGGGGAGCAGGCGGACCGGGCCCGTGGCGCGCTCAAACTAACCAGCGCGGCGCGCTCTGGCAAGCACCTCGCGGTCAATGGTCGCCTGCGCTTGGCCTGGAGGCTCCACGGGCTTAGACTTTGCGCCCCGTGAAACAGCCCCTGTACAAAAAATGGCCGCCAAAGTCGAACCCTTCTGGAAACGCAAGACCCTCGACCAGCTCGATCAGGACGAGTGGGAGTCGCTGTGCGACGGGTGCGGCCTGTGCTGCCTGCAGAAGCTGGAAGACGAGGACGACGGCAGCGTCTACTACACGCGCATCGCCTGCAAACTGCTGGACCTGAAGACCTGCCGCTGCACCGACTACGCCAACCGCCGTGCCACGGTGCCCGACTGCATCCAGCTCACGCCGGCCCAGGCCAACGAGTTCCAGTGGCTGCCGCCGACCTGCGGCTATCGCCTGGTCTCCGAGGGCAAGGACCTGCCGCTGTGGCACCACCTGGTCTGTGGCGACCCCGATGCCGTGCACCACGAACGTATCTCCCAGTCCGGCCGCATGCTTGCCGAGGGCTCTGTGGCCGAAGACGACTGGGAAGAGCACCTGATCTTCCGCGCCGGCTGATCTCGCTCAGCGCGGCAGCGCGGCTCATGTCGAAACGCCAGCCGACCCTGACGACCCCGGCGGGTCGCCGAAACTGAAGTAGCCGCAGCACGGGCAGGTGTAGAGCATCAGCGATTGCCTTCGATGCCCAGCACCTTGAACAGGAAGGCGTACTCCAGCGCCACGTCCTTCAACCCCTGGTAGCGGCCGCTCATGCCGCCGTGGCCGGCGCCCAGGTCGGTCTTGAGCAGCAGCAGGTTGTCGTCGGTCTTGCTGACCCGCAGCTTCGCCACCCACTTGGCCGCCTCCCAGTACTGCACGCGGCTGTCGTTGTAGCCGGCCACCGCCAGCAGCGCGGGATAGTCCTGGGCGCTGACGTTCTCGTAGGGCGCGTAGGCGCGGATACGGGCGTAGACCTCCGGTTCCTCCGGGTTGCCCCATTCGTCGTATTCGGTGACGGTCAGCGGCAGGTCGGGGTTGAGCATGCTGTTGAGCACGTCGACGAAGGGCACCTCGGCAATGGCGGCGGCGAACAGCTGCGGGCGCTGGTTGAGTACCGCGCCGATCAGCAGGCCGCCGGCGCTGCCGCCGCTGATGGCCAACTGCGCCGGGCTGCTGTAGCCCTGGGCCAGCAGGTGTTCGGCGCAGGCGATGAAGTCGCTGAAGGTGTTCTGTTTGTATGCAAGCTTGCCGGCGCGGTACCAGGCTTCGCCCAGCTCGCCGCCGCCGCGCACATGGGCGATGGCGAAGATGAAACCGCGCTCCAGCAGGCTCAGGCGGGCGTGGGAGAACCAGGGGTCGAGGCTTTCGCCGTAGGCGCCGTAGCCATAGAGGTAGAGCGGCGCGGGCTGGCCGCGGGCGATGTTTTCCAGCACGTCGCGGCGGCCGACGAGGCTTATCGGCACCTGCACGCCGTCGGCGGCGGTGGCCCAGAGACGGCGGCTCTCGTAGGCGTCGGCGTCGAACGGGCCTTCCACCGGGGTTTCCTTCAGTACCTTCTGTTCGCCGCTGGAAAGCTCCAGCTGGCGAATCTGCGCCGGGCGGTTGAGCGCCTCATAGCGCAGGCGGATCACCGGGCTGTCGAACTCCAGGCTGTCCTGCACGTAGAGGTTGTAGGCGGCGTCGGGCAGTTGCACGCGGTGTGCCGGTTGGTCCTGCGGCTGCACCTCGACGATCGGCAGGCCACCTTCGCGCAGGCTCAGGGTCAGGGCGCTGGCGCTCAGGGTGAGGCCTTCGAGCATCACCTCGTCGCGGTGTGCGATCAGCGTCTGCCAGTGTTCGCGGGTCGGTTGTGCTTCGCTGGCGTGATAGAGGGCGTAGTTGATGCCTTCCTGGTTGCTGCGGATCAGCCAGGCCCATTCCCCGTTCAGGCGGCCGTGGTCGGGGTAGTACTCGTGGTCTTCCTCGCGCGGTGCCAGGCAGACGAAGTCGCCGTCAGGGGTGTTGGCGTCCAGTACCCAGGCTTCGCTGGTGGTCTTGCTGCCCAGCAGAAGGATCAGCTGGCGCTCGGAGCTGGCGCGGTAGCAGTGCAGGAAGAAACGCCCGTCGCGCTCCTCGAAGACCTGTTCCGCACCGCTCTCGCCCAGGCGATGGCGGTACAGCTTGTGCGGGCGGTGGGTGTCGTCCAGCTCGCCGAAGAACAGGGTGCGGTTGTCGTTGGCCCAGGTCAGGCTGCCGTCGCAGTCCTCGAAGGGCAGGACGGTGACGCTGCCGTCGGCCAACTCCTTCACGTAGAGGGTGTAGATCTCGTCGCCGCTGGTATCCAGGCTGTAGGCCAGTTTCGAATGATCGGGACTGATGCTGAAGGCGCCGACCGACAGGAAGCCGTCGCCGGCCAGGGCGTTGGGATCGAGCAGCAGTTGCTCGGCGGCTTCATCCACCGTCAGCGAGCCGTCGGCCGGACGCGGACAGCGGTAATGGCGCGGGTACTCGTCGCCGGCGGTGGTGCGCTGGTAGTACAGCCAGGGGCCCCAGGGCGTGGGCAGCGAGAGGTCGGTTTCGCGGATGCGTCCTTTGATCTCCTGGAACAGCGTTTCGCGCAATTTCGTCTGAGGAAGAAGCTGATCCTCAAGGTAGGCATTTTCCGCTTTCAGATAGTCGAGGACGTCTTCGGCATCGCGGTTTTCCAGCCAGGCATAGGGATCGGCGGCGGCCTCGCGGCGGGCGATGGGGGGCTGACGGTCGGTCATGGCGACTCCTTACGTGGCGGGCATGGATGACGCCCGGCTGCGCACCCATGGGGAAAAGCGGCTATCATAAGCCCCCCTCTGCCGCTATCGCACGTACGCGCATGAACGAACACGATTACCTGATCGCCTGGGGCGCCTATCTGGGTGCCGGCCTCGGCCTGACTCTGGTCTGGTTCCTGATGACCGGCTGGATGTGGCGCTGGCTGCGCGAACCCCTGCGGGTGATCGTCATCGTGCTGCTGTTCACCCCGACCCCGGTGGACCCGGCGAACAACCTGTACGCCCCGGCCATCGCCATCACCGCGCTGGACGTGGTGTTCAAGGTTGGCAACAACGCCTGGCGCGCGGTCTCGGACCTTGCGCTGGTGCTGCTGGCGGCGTTCGGCGTTTACCTGCTGTTCGTGCTGGTTCGCTGGCCCATCGAGCGGGCGCTGAAGAATCGCCGCAAGACACCGGCGCCGGAAGACGAGCCGACCCTGCGCAAGCTGATGCAGCCGGAGCTGATGCCCGACGTGGATACCCGCACCGACGAGCGCGGCGACCGCCGCATGCGTATCGAGCCGCGCCTGTAGAATCGCGCCTTGCGTCCTGACCGACACGCGTCCAGCATGAACTGAACGGCCTTTCGAGGAGTTCCCATGGACTGCGTGTTCTGCGCCATCGCGGCCGGTCGCGTGCCGGCCCACGTTCTCTGCGAAGACGAGCATTTCATCGTGCTGCTGGATATCTACCCGCTGCGGCCCGCGCATCTGCTGGTGGTGGCACGGGAGCACGTGACCTTCCTGCACCAGCTTTCGGAAGGCGCGCAGCAGAACCTGATGCCGCTGGCCGATCGCATGCAGCGTGTACTGCGCCGGGCCGGTTACGGCCGGATCGGCATCAACCTGCTGGTCAACGATGGCCCTGCGGCCAACCAGCATGTTCCACATTTTCACCTGCACCTGATTCCGCGTGAGTTGAACGATCTGCCGGCCATGGTGCTGCGCTTGCTCACACGTTTCCTGCCGCTGGGGCGGCGCAGGATGCACAATCGCCTGGAACGCGAGCTTCATCAGCTGCGCGAGGCACTGTTGGAGGAGAACTGATTCATGTGCGAGTTGCTCGGCATGAGCGCCAACGTCCCGACGGACATCGTGTTCAGCTTCACCGGGCTGATGCAGCGCGGCGGCGGCACCGGTCCGCACCGTGACGGCTGGGGTATTGCTTTCTACGAAGGACGCGGGGTGCGCCTGTTCCAGGATCCGTCGGCGAGCATCGACTCGGAAGTGGCGCGCCTGGTGCAGCGCTACCCGATCAAGAGCGAAACGGTGATCGGCCACATTCGCCAGGCCAACGTCGGCAAGGTCTGCCTGTCCAATACGCACCCCTTCGTGCGCGAAATGGGCGGGCGCTACTGGACCTTCGCCCACAACGGCCAGCTCGCCGATTTCCATCCCGAGCCGGGGCTGTACCGCCCGGTGGGCGACACCGACAGCGAGGCGGCCTTCTGCGACCTGCTCAACCGTGTGCGCCGCGCCTTCCCTGAACCGGTGCCGGTGGAGGTTCTGCTGCCGACGCTGGTCCGCGCCTGCGCGTCCTATCGTGAACAGGGCGTGTTCAACTGCCTGCTCAGCGACGGGGACTGGCTGTTCACCTTCTGCAGCAGCAAGCTGGCCTGGATTACCCGCCGCGCACCGTTCGGCCCGGCGCGCCTGAAGGATGCCGACCTGACCGTCGACTTCCAGTCCGAAACCACGCCCGACGACGTGGTGACGGTGATCGCCACCGAGCCGCTGACCGACAACGAGAACTGGACCCTGATGCAGGGCGGCGAGTGGATGCTCTGGTGGCGCGGCGAGATCGTCGACCAGGGACGTATCTGACGCGACTTGCGCGCATCCGTGCGACGCAGGCCCGGACCCGACGGGCGCCTTCGCCGACAATCGGCAGCGCCTTGGGGGCGATTCCAATAAGACAAGAACGAAGGGGGAGAAGATGTTGCGCAGCTACATTCGCATGGTGCTGTTCGCGCTGGGCCTGATGGTGGCGGTACAGGTGCCGGGCTTCATCAAGGACTACACCCAGCGCATCGACGCCCATCGCATCGAGGCCGCCCAGGCGCTGCAAGGCTTCAAGGACACCTCCGGGCAATTCTTCAAGGG
This sequence comes from Pseudomonas sp. PSE14, assembly GCF_029203285.1. NCBI lineage: Bacteria > Pseudomonadati > Pseudomonadota > Gammaproteobacteria > Pseudomonadales > Pseudomonadaceae > Pseudomonas > Pseudomonas sp. PSE14. The sequence goes on along the minus strand of NZ_CP115669.1, from coordinate 4,344,740 downwards.
CGATCTGAATGCGCTGGTGGCGCATTATCGCGGCAGCCCCGACCCGATATTCCAGCGTGATGCCGACAACATCGAGCGTCTGTTGCGCCGCGCCCAGTTGTTCGATAACGAGTGGCGTGCCATGCAGGGCAGCTGGTTCCAGCGCGCCTGGCACATGGTGCTGGCGCCGAATGCCGAGCTACTGCAGGAGACGTACGCGAACTACCGCTACCAGGTGGTGCTGGAGCCCGAGGCGATTGGCTGGGGCCTGGCCGGTGGCCTGGTGCTGGCGTGGATCGCCGAGGTGCTGATGGCATCGCTGGTGGCGTTGGTCGGTCTGGGCGACAACCGCCGTGCATCGCGCCGGCATTGGAACTGATGCCTGAGGGCTTGTCGTAGGAGCGGACTTCGTCCGCGATAGGTTCCGCTCTGTAGCGAATCGCGGGCGGTACGCAGGCGCAATGCCTAGGGTTTTTCCTGTGAGGACGGATTCTTCCGCGATGGATTTCGCGGACAAGGTCCGCTTGTGTCTGCCGACTTCGATAGGATCGAAGGTGAGAGCGACGGGAGGCAAGCTGCAGGTCCGCGGTGTTTGCAGCACGAGTAGGAGCCCAAGCTGCCTCCCGCCGTCCTCTGACCAAAGCCCGAACAGTTGAACGAGCCAAACCTCGAACCACAAGCGTGGGCAGTCAGAGTGCTCTCGCCGTGCAGTTTACGAGGGTTTGAGCATGACGTGTTGGGTAGGTATCGATGTCGCCAAGGACTCACTGGCCGTGTGGCTTCGCCCGCAAGGCAGGAGCTTGAGCGTGTCCAATGACGAAGTGGGGCATCAGCAACTGGTGGCGCTCTTCGCCGAGGAGAAGCCTGGCCGTATCGTGCTGGAAGCCACGGGTGGATATGAGCGGGCTGTCCTGCACACCCTGTCCCGCGCCGGCCACGCGGTATCTCGCCTGAACCCTACGCGGGTGCGGGCGTTTGCCACCGCCATGGGCAAGCAAGCCAAAACTGATCCCATCGATGCGGCCGTCCTGGCGCATCTGGCCCAGACGCTGGAAGAGGCGCCCAGCCAGCCCCTTTCACCGGAGCGCGAGCGGCTGCGAGAGCTGGTACAGCGTCGCGAGCAACTGGTTGGCCAGCGCGATGATGAGCGTCGACGTTTGCAGCAGGCCAAAGACGCCTTTGTCCGCGAATGCCTGACGGAGGCTATCCAGGCCCTGAAAGCCAGGATTCGCAGCTATGACGAGCAAATCGCCGACGCCATGGCGACGGTGGATGCCGAGCAAGCCCAGCAACTGGGCCAGGTCAAAGGTGTAGGGCCGGTAACTGTCGCCGGTTTATTGGCCTACCTGCCGGAGCTGGGGCAACTGAACCGGCGTCAGATCGCCGCCCTGGTCGGCTTGGCCCCCTACAACAGCGACAGTGGCCAGAAGTCGGGGCAACGTCGTATCCGCGGCGGGCGCGGCATGATTCGACGCATCCTGTACATGGCGACCTGGTCGGTCATCCGCTATCAACCAGACTTCGCCCTTCGCTACCAGCGCCTGCGCGAGAATGGCCGGTGTGCCAAGGTTGCGCTGGTGGCCTGCATGCGGGTGCTGATCGTGCGACTCAATGCAATGGTCCGAGACGGTACCTGCTGGAGAACAGGGATCGAGTAAAAGACAGTTGCTCCTACAATCGCCGGAAAGCGCGCTGCCCGCTCTTCGTAGGAGCGGATCTTATCCGCGAAGCTTTTGCTCTTCCCTGCCGCGGCTAGCGCGCCAGCGCTTCCTCCGGCGACTCGTGCCGGCGATAGGGGAACACGTCGATTACTTTCCCCGCGCGAATCTGTTCCTGCAAACCCTTCCAGTAATCCGCGTCGAACAGGTTACCGTGCAGCCGGGCGAACAGCCGGCGCTGCTTCAGGTCGACGAACAGGAAGCGCGGGAACTCCTCCGGGAATACGTCCATCGGCCCCACGGAATACCAGGGTTCGGAGGACATCTCGTCCTCCTCGTAGCGCGGCGGCGGGATGTGGCGGAAGTTCACCTCGGTCAGGTAGCTGATCTCGTCGTAGTCGTAGAACACCACGCGGCCGTGGCGGGTGACGCCGAAGTTCTTCAGCAGCATGTCGCCGGGGAAGATGTTCGCCGCCGCCAGTTGCTTGATCGCCAGGCCATAGTCGTTCAGGGCTTCCTCCACCTGCGCCTCGGTGGCGTGCTCCAGGTAGATGTTCAGCGGGGTCATGCGGCGCTCGGTCCAGCAATGGCGGATCAGCACCACGTCGTCTTCCAGCACCACGGTGGAGGGCGCCACCTCCAGCAGTTCGGCAAGGCAGTCCGGGTGGAACTTGCGCACCGGGAAGCGGAAGTCGGCGAACTGCTGGGTGTCGGCCAGGCGGCCGACGCGGTCGTGGTTCTTCACCAGCTGGTACTTCTGGATCACCGTGGCGTGGTCCACGGTCTTGGCCGGGTTGAAGTTGTCCTTGATGATCTTGAACACCACGTTGAAGCCCGGCAGGGTGAACACGCTCATCACCATGCCGCGCACGCCGGGGGCCATGACGAACAGGTCGTCGGTGGTCGCCAGGTGGTTGATCAGCGCGCGGTAGAACTCGCTCTTGCCCTGCTTGTAGAAGCCGATGGAGGTGTACAGCTCGGCGATGTGCTTGCCCGGCAGCAGGCGCTTGAGGAAGGCCACCAGCTCGGCCGGCACCGGCGCATCGACCATGAAGTAGGAACGGGTGAAGGAGAAGATGATCGAGACTTCCGCTTCGTCGGTGATCACCGTGTCGAACTGGATGCCGCGCCCTTCGTGGTGCACCAGCGGGAACACCAGCGGCCACTGCTCGTCCGGGGTGAACAGGCGGCCCACCAGGTAGGCGCCCTTGTTGCGGTAGAACACCGAGCCGATCAGCTCGACGGTGAGCGTCGGGTCCTTGCACACCCAGTCCGGCAGGCTGGCACGCAGCAGGCTGTCGATGCGCTCCAGGTCGCGCTCGCGGTCGTCGTAGTCCACGGCGAAGCGGTAGTCGTCGAAGATCTGCTCCAGGGTATGGCGCAGGTGGCCAGCGGGCCGGTACAGGCGGGTGTGCGGGTCGCGGGCGTGGGCGCGCAGGGACGGCCGGGTGGTGTGCACGAACATGGTGCCGTCGCTGATGTTGTCGTGGCTGAACAGGCCGCAGAAGATCGAGTTGAACCAGGTCTCCGCCAGCTCGTCGTCCAGCCGCGGGTCGATCAGGGTTATGTAGGCGCTCTTGGCGATCGGCCAGCGTTCCACGTCCACCAGGTCGATGTGGGCCATGGTGCGGGTCAGGCGTTCCACGGTCTCGGCGACCTTTTCCTCGTACAGGTTGATGCGCTCCGTCGAGGCCCGCTGCGCCTCCTGCCAGAGCGCCTGCTCGAAGCGCGCAGGCGCTCCGTCGGTGATCTGGTGGAAGCGTGCGCGGTAGTCGTCGAAGCCTTCGAGGATCAGGGTCGCGATCTCGGTCGCCGGCCAGTGCTGAGCCATGGGAGCGCCTCTGCGGAGTCTTGGTGCAGCGAGCTTAGCCACGCACAACGGGGAACGAAAGGGCGAATTCGTACCGCTCGGCCCGGGGCAAGTTGCGTATGCTGGGCTGCCCTTGTTCCTTTAGATTAAGAGCCTTTGGTAGATGCCATGGCAAGGAGCCGCCACGATGGACACCCTCCGCATCGAACGCTGCACGGAGCAGCACATCAACGGGCTGACCGCCCTCTACAACGACCCCGCTGTGGCCCGTCAGGTGCTGCAGATGCCTTACCAGGCGCCGGAGCTGTGGCGCAAACGGCTGAGCCAGGACAGCGAGCGCCAGGTAACCCTGGTGGCGCTGCACCAGGACGAAGTAGTCGGTAGCGCCAGTCTGGAACAGTCCCCGCGCGTGCGCCGCAGCCATTGTGGCGCCATCGGCATGGGGGTGGCGGTCGCCTGGCAGGGTCGCGGCCTCGGGACGCGGCTGCTGGCGGAGCTGCTGGAGGTCGCCGACAACTGGATGAACCTGCGTCGCGTGGAACTGACGGTCTACACCGACAACCAGCCGGCCATCGCGCTGTACCGCAAGTTCGGCTTCGAGGTGGAGGGCGAATTGCGAGACTACGCCTTCCGCGACGGCGCCTTTGTCGATGTGCTGAGCATGGCGCGCCTGCGCAGGAGCTGAACATGGGATTTGAAAGTCAGCTGCGGGTGGACCCGATCCGCCAGCGGCGTAGTCTGGTGACTCCCACGCCAAGGAGCCGTTCGCAATGAGTCCCGCCGCACTCTTGAACCTGCTCGGGCTGGCTGCCATCTGGGGTGCCAGCTTCCTGTTCATGCGCCAATTGGTGCCCGCCATCGGGGTGATGCCGACCGCGTTCTTCCGCGTCTTTCTCTCCGCCGTCGGGCTGGTGGTGATCCTGCTGGTACTGCGCACGCGCTGGGACTTCCGGGGCAAGTTCGGGCGCATCCTGCTGATCGGGGTGATCAGCTCGGGCATTCCGGTGCTGATGTACAGCCTGGCGGCGCGGGTCTTGCCGGCGGGCTATTCGGCGATCTTCAATGCCACCACGCCGCTGATGGGTGTTCTGATCGGTTCGCTGTTCTTCGGTGAGTCGCTGACCGGCTCCAAGGCGCTGGGCGTGCTGCTTGGCCTTGCGGGCGTGGCGGTGCTGACAGGGGCCGGCCCGGTGCCGCTGGACGCCGCCGTGCTGTGGGGGGCTGCTGCCTGCCTGGTGGCGACCACCTGCTACGGCTTTGCCGGGTTCATCACCAAGCGCTGGATCAATGATCAGGGTGGTCTGGACTTCGGCGTGTCCGCCCTGGGCAGCCAGATCGGCGCAACGCTGTGCCTGCTACCGTTCTTCCTCGGCACCAGCCTGGACATGCCGCTGGCGCCTCTGCTGGAGCCGAAGGTGGTTCTGGCGTTGGCCGGGTTGGGTTTCCTCTGCACGTCCTTCGCCTATGTCCTGTATTTCCGCCTGCTGGCCAGTATCGGCCCGCTGAAGACCATGACGGTGACCTTCCTCATTCCGTTGTTCGGCGTGCTCTGGGGCGCGCTGTTGCTGGACGAGTCGCTGTCCTGGGCGCACCTGCAGGGTGGGCTGCTGATTGCCGTGGCGCTTTGGCTGGTGCTGCGGCCGGCGCCGGTGCCGAAGGTGGAAACTGCCAGTTGATTCAGCCGGAGGCGAGGAGTCATCCCCGCCTCCGGTTTTCGTGCTCGGTTAGCCGTTATCCACCGCCTGCGTTGTCTCTGCGGCCCGCACCGGCGCCGGCTGGCGGAACACCAGCATCAATCCCAGCACGATCAGCCCCATCCCCAGCAGGCCCAAGGCGGACAGGCGGTTGCCGAACACCCCGTAGTCCATCAGTGCCGTGACCGCCGGCACCAGGTAGAACAGGCTGGTGACGTTCACCAGGTTGCCCGCCGCGATCATCCGGTAGAGCAGCACGGTGGCCAGCACCGAGACCATCAGCCCCATCCACAGCGCACTGAGGATGAACGTGGCATTCCACTCCACATGCAGCGGCTGGAAGGGCGCCACGGCCAGGCACAGGGTCAGCCCGGCGATGTACTGCAGGGGCAGGGTGCCCAGTGGGTTCTCGCGGATGTTCTTCTGCAGGATCGAACCGCCGGTGATCGATAGCAGCGCCAGCAGGGAGCAGGCCAGTCCGGCGAAGGTCAGGCCCGACAGCCCGATGCTCTGGTAGACCACCATCACCAGTCCGATCAGCCCCAGTGCGAGGCCGCCCAGGCGGGTGGCCGAATGTCGGCGTTCGAGCAGGAAGCTGGTGAGCATCGGCTGTACGCCGAGCACGGTGGCGATGACCCCGGGGGTGACGTGCAGGTCCAGCGCCATCAGGTAGAAGATCGGGTAGATGCCGAGCATTACCAGGCCAGTGAGCACGGCATGGCGCACCTGCTTGCGTTCGCGCGGCCAACGCAGGCCGATCAGCGGCGAGAGTATCAGCAGCGCCACCAGCGCGGTGCTGAAGCGGGCGATGAGGAACACCATCGGGGATGCGTGGGCCAGGCCCCATTTGCTGATGATGGCGGCGCTGCTCCACAGCAGCACGAAGAGCGAGGTGCTGGCCAGGGCGGCTAGGGACGAACGATTGAACGAAATCATGCCATTTACCTGTCGTCAGGCAGATCACGGCCGGCCTTCAGGCGGCCAGCCACAAACCGGGCGCCGCGTCAGATGAGCGCGGCAAGCCGGGTGTTGGAATACGCGTGATGCGTGGGCGTCAGACGCTCACGCCGGGCGGCGGATAGGCCGCGCCGGGAGGCGGAGGCGACGCGATGGCGACGACAGGAGGGGGAGGGCAGGTCGCACCCATACCCGCGCCGCGGGCCGGGGAGGCTGCAGCGATGATTGCCGGATCGGGCAACGGGTATCGGGACATGGATGGAAACCTGTTCAGTGGGGCAGCAACTGCGCTGCGTGGGCTGACTATAGCGGTCTGGATCGACGCTGGCGAGTTCTGCGCGAGTCGTGCGGCAAAGCGCGACTCCTGCGACAGAAACGACAACGCGCGGCCGAAGCCGCGCGTTGCAGGGGCAAGGCTGACGCTTACTTGCCGGTCTTGATGGTGTTCCAGATGCGGGTGCGCAAGCGATCGATCTTCTGCGGCATGGATTCGAGGGCGAACAGCTTGGCCATCTTGTCCTGCGGCGGGTAGATCGCCGGGTCGGCCTTGATCGCCGCGTCCACCAGCGGATCGGCGGCCAGGTTGCCGTTGGCGTAGTGCACCGAGTTGCTGACGCCAGCCATCACTTCCGGACGCAGCAGGTAGTTCATGAAGGCGTAGGCGGCCTTCTCGTCGGGCGCATCGGCCGGCATGGCGACCATGTCGAACCACAGCGGCGAGCCTTCCTTCGGGGTGGAGTACTGGATTTCCACGCCGTTCTTGGCTTCCTTGGCGCGGGTGGCGGCCTGCAGGATGTCGCCGGAGAAGCCGACCACCATGCAGATCTCGCCGTTGGCCAGGTCGCTGACGTACTTGGAGGAGTGGAAGTAGCGGATGTACGGACGCACCTTGAGCAGCGCTGCCTCGGCCTGCTTGTAGTCGTCCTGCTTCTGGCTGTGGTGCGGCAGGCCCAGGTAGTTCAGGGTGATCGGCAGCAGCTCCGGACCGTTGTCCAGCACCGCGACGCCGCACTTGGCCAGCTTCTCCATGTACTCGGGTTTGAAGAAGATGTCCCAGGAGTCGATCGGTGCGTTGTCGCCCAGCGCTTCCTTGATCTTCGCCGGGTTGTAGCCGATGCCGGTTGTGCCCCACAGGTAGGGGAAGCCGTGCTCGTTGCCCGGGTCGTTCACTTCCAGCGCCTTCATCAGCACCGGGTTGAGGTTCTTCCAGTTCGGCAGCTGGCTCTTGTCCAGCTTCTTCAGCGCGCCGGCCTGGATCTGCTTGGCCATGAAGTGGTTGGACGGGAAGACGACGTCGTAGCCGGACTTGCCGGTCATCAGCTTGCCGTCGAGGGTCTCGTTGCTGTCGTAGACGTCATAGGTCGCCTGGATGCCGGTTTCCTTGGTGAAGTTCGGCACGGTTTCCGGGGCGATGTATTCGGACCAGTTGTAGATCTTTACGGTGTCGGCCTGGGCGGCACCTGCGGACACGGCGAGGGAAAGCGCGAGGGTAGAGAGCAACGGGGAGGAAATTTTCATTCTTGTGTTCCTGACGGCGGTGCGGGATGCCCGGCGCCGTCCGCTTTGTGCGGTCGGCAGTTGTGACGGGCTGCGCAAGAATTAACCGTTTTGCCGGAACATGGCGAGGGGCGGTGGCTGCTTGCGGGTCCGCAGACAGCCACGCATGACCCTGCTCGCACCGCGTCGGAACGAGCAGGGGAAACCGCCCCGGAGTGGGGCGCAGGCGTCTTACTGGACCAGGTCCTGCTCGTCGAACATGCCGTCGAACAGCATGCTCGACAGGTAGCGCTCGCCCGAGTCCGGCAGGATGACCACGATGGTCTTGCCCTGCATGTTCGGCTCCTCGGCCAGTTTCACCGCGGCGGCCATGGCGGCGCCGCTGGAGATGCCGCAGAGGATGCCTTCTTCCTGCATCAGGCGCAGGGCCATGGCCTTGGCGTCGTCATCGGCGATGGTGGCGACGCGGTCCACCAGCGACAGGTCGAGGTTCTTCGGCACGAAGCCGGCGCCGATGCCCTGGATCTTGTGCGGACTGGGTTTGACTTCTTCACCGGCCAGGGTCTGGCTGATCACCGGCGAGCTGACCGGCTCCACGGCCACCGCGAGGATCGGCTTACCCTTGGTGTTCTTGATGAAGCGCGATACGCCGGTAATGGTGCCGCCGGTGCCGACGCCGGCCACCAGCACGTCCACCGCGCCATCGGTGTCGTTCCAGATTTCCGGGCCGGTGGTCTTCTCGTGGATCGCAGGGTTCGCCGGGTTGTCGAACTGCGCTGGCATGAAGTAGCGGGCTGGGTCGCCGGCGACGATTTCCTCGGCCTTGGCGATGGCGCCCTTCATGCCCTTGGCCGGTTCGGTCAGCACCAGTTCGGCGCCCAGGGCCTTGAGCACCTTGCGGCGTTCCAGGCTCATGGAGGAAGGCATGGTCAGCACCAGCTTGTAGCCACGGGCGGCGGCGACGAAGGCCAGGCCGATACCGGTGTTGCCGGAGGTCGGCTCGACGATGGTCATGCCCGACTTGAGGCGTCCGCTCGACTCGGCATCCCAGATCATGTTGGCGCCGATCCGGCATTTCACCGAGTAGCCGGGATTGCGCCCTTCGATCTTGGCCAGGATGGTGACGCCGCGCGGGGCGATGCGATTGATCTGGACCAGCGGCGTGTTGCCGATGGACTGCGCGTTGTCTGTGTAGATGCGGCTCATGGGGAGAGAGTCCTTGTCGCTCTTGAGTAGACCCGAAAGCCTATTCCCAGCCCGCCTCTGCGTCCAGACGCAGAACCGGCGGAAAGATCGGTCGCCGCGGTGGCTGGAACGGGCCTCAATGGATCTCCGGGAGGCGGCGCCTGGCGAGAAATGGCCGGGCGCGCGGTGACCGGGCATTCAGTGACTGAATGCCCGTCCTGCGTTCACAGTCGAGCGCCATGCGCGTTATAGTCGCAGTCTCCCAAACGCACCTCTCCGCCCGGGCCAGGCCCGGCCGCTACCGTTCGAGGATTTCCCGATGAAGTTCGAAGGCACTCAGTCCTACGTCGCCACCGACGACCTCAAGCTGGCGGTCAACGCCGCCATCACCCTGCAGCGTCCGCTGCTGGTGAAGGGTGAGCCGGGCACCGGCAAGACCATGCTGGCCGAGCAGCTGGCGGAGTCCTTCGGCGCCAAGTTGATCACCTGGCATATCAAGTCCACCACCAAGGCCCACCAGGGCCTGTACGAGTACGACGCGGTCAGCCGCCTGCGCGACTCGCAGCTGGGCGTGGACAAGGTTCACGACGTGCGCAACTACATCAAGAAGGGCAAGCTCTGGGAGGCCTTCGAGGCCGAAGAGCGTGTGATCCTGCTGATCGACGAGATCGACAAGGCCGACATCGAGTTCCCCAACGACCTGCTGCAGGAACTCGACAAGATGGAGTTCTTCGTTTACGAGACCAACGAGACCATCAAGGCCAAGCAGCGCCCGATCATCATCATCACCTCCAACAACGAGAAGGAGCTGCCGGACGCCTTCCTGCGCCGCTGCTTCTTCCATTACATCGCCTTCCCCGACCGCGAAACCCTGCAGAAGATTGTCGATGTGCACTACCCGAAGATCAGCGGCACGCTGGTCAGCGAGGCGCTGGACATCTTCTTCGACGTGCGCAAGGTGCCGGGTCTGAAGAAGAAGCCTTCCACCTCCGAGCTGGTGGACTGGCTGAAGCTGCTGATGGCCGACAATATCGGCGAAGCGGTGCTGCGCGAGCGCGATCCCACCAAGGCCATCCCGCCGCTGGCTGGCGCCTTGGTGAAGAACGAGCAGGATGTGCAGCTGCTTGAACGCCTCGCCTTCATGAGCCGCCGCGCCAGTCGCTGATTACCGGATTTGCTCTCGTAGGAGCGAGCTTGCTCGCGAAGCTCTTTGCTTCGCCGGGTTCGCGAGCAAGCTCGCTCCTACAGAAGAGCACATGCTCCACGAGAGGATGCAGCCATGCTGCTCAACCTGTTCAACGAAATGCGCGCGGCCAAGGTGCCGGTGTCGGTGCGCGAGCTGCTCGATCTGATCGATGCGCTCAAGCACCGCGTTGTGTTCGCCGACATGGACGAGTTCTATTACCTCGCCCGCACCATCATGGTGAAGGACGAGCGCCATTTCGATAAGTTCGACCGGGCCTTCGGCGCCTACTTCAAGGGCCTGGAAAAGCTCGACGACCACCTCAAGGCGCTGATCCCCGAAGAGTGGCTGCGCAAGGAGTTCGAGCGCCTGCTGACCGACGAGGAACGCGCGCAGATCCAGTCCCTCGGCGGCCTGGACAAGCTCATCGAGGAGTTCAAGAAACGCCTGGAAGAGCAGAAGGAACGCCACGCCGGCGGCAACAAGTGGATCGGCACCGGCGGCACCAGCCCGTTCGGCTCCGGCGGCTTCAACCCCGAGGGCATCCGCGTCGGCGACGCCGGCAAGCGCCAGGGCAAGGCGGCCAAGGTCTGGGACCAGCGCGAGTACAAGAACCTCGACGACCAGGTCGAGCTGGGCACGCGCAACATCAAGATCGCCCTGCGCCGCCTGCGCAAGTTCGCCCGCGAGGGCGCGGCGGAAGAGCTGGATATCGACGGCACCATCGACCATACGGCCAAGGACGCCGGCCTGCTCAACATCCAGATGCGCCCCGAGCGCCGCAACACCGTGAAGCTCCTGCTGCTGCTGGATATCGGCGGCTCCATGGACGCCCACGTGAAGGTCTGCGAGGAGCTGTTCTCGGCCTGCAAGACCGAGTTCAAGCACCTGGAGTACTTCTACTTCCACAACTTCATCTACGAGTCGGTGTGGAAGAACAACCTGCGCCGCTCCAGCGAGCGCACCGCCACCTTCGACCTGCTGCACAAGTACGGGCCGGACTACAAGGTTGTGTTCGTCGGCGACGCCGCCATGGCGCCCTACGAGATCACCCAGGCCGGCGGCAGCGTTGAGCACTGGAACGAGGAGGCCGGCTACGTCTGGATGCAGCGCTTCATGGAGAAGTACAAGAAGCTCATCTGGATCAACCCGTATCCGAAGGACACCTGGAACTACACCGCCTCCACGGGCCTTGTCCGCGAGCTGGTGAAGGAACAGATGTACCCGCTGACCCTGAGCGGCCTGGAAGAGGGCATGCGCTTCCTCTCCCGTGGTTGAGTACCGAAACGGTGCATATGCACCGTTCCGGTGTCCGCAAAGGTAACCTTCCGTCGGGGCGCCAAGCGCCCCGTTGTACGTCGAAGACCCCGTTGCACGGGGATCGATCCGGCCACGCTGGGTGGCCGGCACGTAACTTGCCTGCCCCTGAGCTGCGCCCGTCGCGGTAACACGCAACGGGCACGCCATTGCGTCTACCCTGGGCATGACATGAATCCGCTGACCTTCTCCCGCTCGACCTGGCTCAACTCCCTGCACATGACCTCGCTGACCGTCGCGCTGATGGAGTCGGAAGGGCACAGCCGCGAGTCGATCCTGGAAGGCAGCGGCATCACCGGCGACGACCTGCTCGACCTACGTCGGCTGGTCAGCCCGTGGCAGGAACAGCAGGTGTTCGTCAACGTGCAGAACCTCGCCGGCGAGCCCGCCCTGGGCCTGCGCCTGGGCGTGCGCACGCGGATCACCGCCTACGGCCTGCTCGGCTACGCGCTGCTTTCCGCACCGACCCTGGGCGAGGCGCTGCGCATCGGCCTGAGCTACCCGGTGCTGCTGGGCACCTACTTCCACCTGGCGCTGGAAGTGGAGGGCGACATGGCCTGGCTGAGCGCCACCGGCTATGGCGAAACCGAATCGATGCGGCCGTTCAATACCGAGCTGTGCCTGGGCTCGCTGAAGGTGGCCTGTGCCGACCTGCTCGGCCAGCCGCTGCCACTGGTGCGCGCCGAGTTCGACTATGACGGCCCCGAGGACCGCCGCGCCGCCTATGCCACCCTCTTTGGCTGCCAGCTGGGCTTCGGCTGCAAGCGCAGCGCCATTGGCTTCCCGGCCTCCTGGCTGGAGATGCGCCTACCCCTGGCCGACGCCGTGACCCATCGCGAGATGCTGGAACAGTGCCGCCGCCAGAACATCGACCTGGCCGCCCGCCGCGCCTGGCTGGACAAGGTCCGCGCGATCCTCGGCGAACGCCTGCAGGAGCCGCCGGGCCTGGAAGAGTTGGCGCGCCGGCTCAACTGCTCCTCGCGCAGCCTGCGCCGCCACCTGCAGCAACAGCAGACCAGTTACCAGCAACTGCTCGACGAACTGCGCTTCGCCCGTGCCAAGGAACTGCTGCAGGACGGCGACATGCCGATCTACCGCATCGCCGAGGAGCTTGGCTTCAGCGAAACCGCCAGTCTGCGCCACGCCTTCCAGCGCTGGAGCGGCCAGCCGCCGAGCCACTTCCGTGCATAGAAAACTGTGCATAAAAGCCGTGCACAAAGGCTGCGCCTGAAATCCGTGCGGATTTGTCGCAGATCAAGGAGTAGGCCAGTCTGACAGGCATAGCCTTCAGGAGCCCCACAAGGAAACCCCGAGGGTCTGACCATGGCCAAGAAATTCCCCCTCAATCCACCGCACCCCGAGCGCATCTGCTGGGGCTGCGACCGTTATTGCCCGTCCACCAACCTGGCCTGCGGCAACGGCGCGGACCGCACCATGCACCCGGCCGAAATGCTCGGTGACGACTGGTACCAGTTCGGTGACTGGAATATCGAGGTGCCTGAGAAGATTGCCGTGCAGCTGGATCCTTCCAGCTAGCGCCTCATGCTGCGCCGTCCTGGCGGGCATAACTGACGGTGAGGATTTCCCACTGGTGGCCGTCCGGCTCGTTCCAGTAGAGGATGCGTCCGCCGTTTTCCGTGTCGACCTGATGATCCACCGGCCCGTGTACCCGGCTGCGCCAGGCGATGCCGGCGTCGCGCAGACGCGCGAGGATCGCATCGAATTCCGCTTCGCTGACCCGGAAGCAGAAGTGCAGGCGGGGGAAGGGCTCTTCCCACTGGTCGAAATCCAGGGTCAGTCCCGGATTGACGAATACCGGCACGAACGGGCCGACGCCTTCGCGCGCCCAGGGTACGTCCAGTAGTTCCGCGATTTGCCGTGCCGCGGCCAGCTTGTCGGCAGCGGGTACCAGCAGGTGATCCAGTTCTACGCTCATGGTCGCCTCCGTTACGGATGCCCATGGACAGAGTCTAGGCTCCTGCAAAGCCTGCATCCGGCCCCTGGTCGGGCCGGATGCGGCTGTCGGATCAGCCCTTGGCCGGGGTGATGCCGTAGATCTTCTGGAACTTGCTGATCAGGGCGACCGGCTTGGATTCTTCCTTCTGCATCAGGTAGACCACGCGCTCGCCGTTGGGGCCGCTGGCGATCTCGGTGTGGCGGAAGATCGGCTCGCCCAGGCCGTTCATGTCGACCATGTCGCCGTAGCGCTGGGCCACGTAGATCACGCCGTCCTTGCGGATTTCGCCGTAGAAGCCGGCTGCCGGCGGCAGGCTCTGCTTGTAGAACTGGTAGGAGGCGATCTTCTTCGCGTCCTTGTCCTTGTCTTCGGCGCGTACGACCAGGACCAGGTTCTGGCCGAACTTGTCCTTCTCGCCCACGTCCTTGGTGTAGGTGGTCTTGCCGGTCACCAGGTAGTCGCGGTAGACGTTGGCGTCGTCGAACAGGTAGAGGGTCTCGTCGGTGCGCACCAGGTACCAGTCATCGTTGTTCGGCGTGACTTCCTTGCTGGCGACCGGCGGCTGCATGGCGCAGGCACCCAGGCCGGCGACGAGCAGGGCGATGGATGCGGCTTTGTATAGGTTGTTGTTGAACATCGGTTTACCTCCCCAGGTTGAAAGCCAGGGAGTTTCGCCAGCGTTTGTAACGAAGTGATGACTGGTAGATGAACGATTTGTGCGCGCTGGCGCGCCCGGTTGCACGGGGCGCGCCGTCGCTTGCTGACGGTCAGGAGCGGGCTTGTGCGAAGACCTTGCGCAGACGTGACCGCCGACCTCATTCCTCGGTCTTCTGCAGCGGCTGTTCCGGGACCGGCAGAGGTTGCTGCAGCACCAGGCTCTGCGGCGAGGACAGCGGGATGCCCAGCTCGCGCAGGCGCCCGAGGATGGTGAACAGCAGGTCGCTGCGTGCGGTCGCCACCGCACGCGGGCTGTTCACGTAGCCCGACACCCCCAGGGTCAGCCCGGTTGCGCCGAGTTCCTTGAAGGTCACCGAGGTGGCCGGCGTGGCGGTGATCGACTCATGCTCGGCGAAGGCGCCCAGCAGCACCTCGCGGACTTTCAGCACGTCGGTATCCAGCGGCAGCGTCAGGCTGATGCTGACCACACCCAGCGCGTTGCTCATGGTTACGTTGCGCACGTTCTGCGAGATGAACTGCGAGTTGGGAACGATCACCGTGGACTGGTCGGACATCTGGATTTCCGTGGCGCGCACGTTGATCCGGCGGATATCGCCTTCCACTCCGCCGGTCAGGCTGACCCAGTCGCCGACCTTCACCGGGCGCTCGGTGAGCAGGATTAGGCCGGAGATGAAGTTCTGCACGATGGCCTGCAGGCCGAAGCCGATGCCCACCGACAGGGCGCTGACCACCCAGGTCAGGCTGGTGAGGTTGATGCGCAGGGCCGAGAGCACCAGCAGCACCAGGATGACCATGCCGATGTAGCCGACCAGGGTCACCAGGGAGGCGCGCATGCCTACGTCCATGCTGGTTTCCGGCAGCAGCTCGTCGGCCAGCCAGCGCTTGAGCAGACGCAGGCCGAACAGGCCGCCGGCGAGCGTCGCCAGGGCCAGCAGGATGTCCTGCGGGACGATGTTCAGGCGGCCCAGCGACTGGCCGCTTTTCACCAGTTGCACCAGGCCTTGCAGCAGCTCGCCCGGACTGGTGCCGGAAGTGGAGAAGGCCACCAGCAGAGTCGTCAGCACCAGCAGGGTGCGGCCCGTGCCGGTCAGCAGCGTGGTGAATTGCGCCTGGTGCTGCGGGTTGACCCCGAGGTTCTGCGCCAGGCGCTCGCCGATAGGGTGCTTGGGCGACAGCAGGGCCTCGCAGAGGTCGCCGAACAGGGCGGTCAGCAGGTAGCCGCTGGCGCAGATCACGCTGGCCCAGAGCAGCTTGCCGGCAAGGAAGTAGGCCAGCGAGAGGTAGCCGCTGAACAGGGCGAGCAGGATCAGCAGCACCGTAAGCAGGATTGCCATCACCATCACGCTGGTGAGCGGGGAGGCTTCGTAGTTCGTTTCGCGGCTGCTGCGGCGGTAGCCGTACAGCGCAGCGGCGAACAGCACCGCAGTGGCCAGCGCGGTGATGCCGTTGACCGCGGCGGTCAGGGCGAGGCTGGCGCCGCTGGCGCTGTTCAGGCGCTCCTGGGTGCCCAGCAGCAGGAGCAGCCAGGCCATCAGCCAGGGGAAGTGCGATAGGGACTTGGCCACCGGGTCAGGCAGGTCGGGCAGGCGCCAGGACGGACGCTGCACCGCCAGCAGGCCACGGCCAAGGCCCGCGGTGAAGGTGCAGAAGATCACCAGCGCCAGCAGTTGGTCCGCCAGGTTGGACATGTTGCCGCCGAGCTGTTCGTGCCAGTCCAGGCCTTCGCGGATCAGCGCTGCGCCGCCGCCCAGGGTGACGATGGTCGCCAGGCTCACCGACAGGGCCAGGGCGCTGCGCCGCAGACGGCCGACGGGAATCCAGCGGATCATCGCCTTGGTCAGCAATCCTTCCAGCAGGCGCCGGCCCGGTATCCAGAGCAACGCGGCGGCGATCAGGCAGACGATGAAGGGCGCGCGGTTCCCGGGCTGCCAGGCCTCGGCGAGGCTGTCGGCCACCTGGGCGTGGACGGCGCTCAGACGCGCCAGGTCGTCGTCGGTGGGGCGGATCAGGTTGGACCAGAAACGCGGGCTGAAGGGGGGCGGGGAGCGCGTGGCGATCTGTGAGTTGAGTTGGCTGCGGCGCAGGTTGACGATCTGCGCGGCGAGGTCCTGGGCGGCGCTGTCCACCTGGTTGACGCGCTGTACCTGATTGGTCAGTTGCTTCTGTTCCGCCAGCAGGTCATTACGCTGGCGGGTGAGGTTGTCCGCTTCGCCGGCGACTTCCGGACCGAGTACCTTGAGCTGATCCCCGGTGCGCGCCAAGCGGGTGCTGAGGTCGCCCGCGCTCTGTTCCGCGCGTAGCTGGACCTGCAGCGCGGCCTGGCGCAAGGAGGCCAGCAGGCTGTCGTCGCTGTCGGCGGAAACGCGCTGGCGAATCAGCTCCAGACGCTCACTCAACTGATCCAGGCTCGCCTCGTCGGGGAGGTCCGGCAGCTCGAAGGCGGAGGCTGGCGTCGTCGTGCTTGGCTCGCCCGCCAGCGCGGCGGTGGCGCCGGCCAGCGACAACATCAGTGCCAACAGGGCATGGCAGCATGCCCGTGCGATGGTTTTGCGCATCTTCCCCCCATCCGCTGGTCATGGCGTGATACCGGAGGTAGACCGGTTCCCGCCGTGGCAATTCCCTGAAGCATAGCGAGGCGGGGTGCTCCGGGGGAGGGTTTCGTGGTGAACTGTCGGTGGATATGGTTAGTTAAGGGTCACAAATTCTGGCCATATCGATCCCCTTTTGGCCGCTCACGCTGTTCTGCGCCGTGCCCAGGCTGGGCAGAATCCTGCCACCCGAGAACAAGAATCCTGCGAGGTCTACTCTCATGCTCACGGTCTACAGCGACGATCACCGCCTGCACTTCGGCCAGTCCGAACTGGTCGACGGCAAACTCCAGCCCTGCTTCGAAATGCCCAGCCGCGCGGACACCGTGCTGGCCCGCGTGAAGTCGCAGAACCTCGGCGAAGTCATCGCGCCGAAGGACTTCGGCCTCGAGCCGATCCTGCGCACCCACAACACCCGTTACGTCGAATTCCTCAAGGGCGCCTGGGCCCGCTGGGCGGCCGAAGGCCACACCGGCGACCTGGTTTCCACCACCTTCCCGGGCCGCCGCCTGCGCCGTGACGGTCCGATCCCCACCGCACTGATGGGCGAGCTGGGCCATTACAGCTTCGACACCGAGGCGCCGATCACCGCCGGTACCTGGCAGGCCATCTACAGCTCGGCCCAGGTCGCGCTGACCGCCCAGGACCACATGCGCCAGGGTGCCAACATGGCCTTCGGTCTGTGCCGTCCGCCGGGTCACCACGCCGGTAGCGACTTCATGGGCGGTTACTGCTTCCTGAACAACGCCGCCATCGTCAGCCAGGCGTTCCTCGACCAGGGCGCCAAGCGCGTGGCCATCCTCGATGTGGACTACCACCACGGCAACGGCACTCAGGACATCTTCTACCGCCGCAATGACGTGCTGTTCGCCTCGATCCATGGCGACCCGCTGGTGGAGTACCCGTACTTCCTCGGCCACGCCGACGAGCACGGCGAAGGCGCCGGTGAAGGTTACAACCACAACTACCCGCTGGCCCACGGCACCGGCTGGGATGGCTGGTCCGCCGCGCTGGAAGACGCCTGTCGCAAGATCGCCGCCTATGCGCCGGACGCGGTGGTGGTCTCCCTGGGCGTGGACACCTACAAGGACGACCCGATCTCCCAGTTCAAGCTGGACAGCCCGGACTACCTGCGCATGGGCGAGCGCATCGCCGCAATGGGTATCCCGACCCTGTTCATCATGGAAGGCGGTTACGCGGTCGAGGCCATCGGCGTCAACGCAGTGAACGTGCTGCAAGGCTTTGAGGCCAACGCCCGTTGACAGACACAATCGGGCGGATGAGAGTCCGCCCGATTGCATTTTGGCTCGCTAACCTTTGCGCGGGCGCATCACCTGGGGAAGGACATGAACAAGAATAACGCGCTGCGCGGCCTGCTCGCCGCGGCCACCCTCGCCACTGCCTGCGCCGCCAGCGCCGCGCCGGAAGTGCGCATCTACAACTGGTTCGACTACATCGGTCCGGACACCTTGAAGGGTTTCCAGGCCGACACCGGGATCAAGCCGCAATACGACGTCTACGATAGCAACGAAGTGCTGGAAGCCAAGCTGCTCTCGGGTCATTCCGGCTATGACGTGGTGGTGCCCAGCGACGGCTTCCTGCCCAATTACCTGAAGGCCGGCGTGTTCCAGCCGCTGGACAAGAGCAAACTGCCGAACTGGAAGAACCTCAACCCCGCGCTGCTCAAGGTGCTGGAGAGCAAGGACCCGGGCAACCAGTACGTGATGCCCTACATGTGGGGCACCAACGGCATCGCCTACAACGTCGACAAGGTCAAGGCCGTACTCGGTGACAACGCGCCGCTGGACTCCTGGGACCTGGTGTTCAAGCCCGAGAACCTGGCCAAGCTGAAGTCCTGTGGCGTGGCCTTCCTCGACTCGCCCACCGAGGTGATCCCGCAGGTGCTGCACTACCTGGGTCTGTCGCCCAACAGCCGCAATCCCGAGGACTACAAGAAGGCCGAGGCGCTGCTGATGCAACTGCGCCCGAACATCACCTATTTCAGCTCCTCGAAGTTCGTCACCGACCTCGCCAACGGCGACGTCTGCGTGGCCCTGGCCTGGTCCGGCGGCGCGATGCAGGCGGCCAACCGTGCCAAGGAAGCCAAGAACGGCATCAGGATCGAGTACCGCATTCCCAAGGAAGGCGCCGCGGCCTGGTTCGACGTGCTGGCGATTCCGAAGGATTCGAAGAACGTCGAGCAGGCCCATGCCTTCCTCAACTACCTGCTGCGTCCGGAAGTGGTGGCGCCGATCTCCGACTACGTGGCCTACGCCAACCCCAACCAGGAAGCGGACAAGCTGATCTCGGCGGAGCTGCGCGACAACCCCAACGTCTATCCGAGCGCCGAGGTGCAGGCCCGCCTGTACTCGGTGGAGCCGCTGCCGCAGAAGCTTGAGCGCATCCGCACCCGTACCTGGAGCCAGGTGAAGTCGGGCAAGTGATGTCGTTCGCGGCTGGCTGGACAGCGGGTTTTCGTTGGCAGTGAGCTGCCTGGAACTGGAATAATCGGCGGACTTTCATTGCCGCCGATTTTCCCAGGACGTTTCCTTCTCACTGACGAGCCTTGCCATGCCCAGTCCGACTGCCGACCGCGCCACCAACCGGAGGCGCCCATGATTCCCGAACGCAAGAACGCCGATGCGTTCGCCATCCAGACGATGACCGGCCTGTGCGTGATCTGGGGCATCCAGCAGGTCGCGGTGAAGCTGGCTGCGCCGGACATTGCGCCGATCATGCAGGCCTTCGGGCGCAACGCAATCGCCGCCGTGCTGCTGGCGTTGCTGATGTGCTGGCGCGGCGGCTGGGAAGGCCTGCGCCAGGGCACCCTCAAGGGCGGCATGCTGGCCGGGGTGCTGTGCGCCGCGGAGTTCTTCTTCATCGCCCAGGGGCTGGTCTACACCTCCGCCTCGCACATGGCGGTGTTCCTCTACACGGCGCCGATCTTCTCCGCGCTGGCCCTGCATTTCCTGCTGCCCAGCGAGCGCCTGCGGCGTTTGCAGTGGCTGGGTATCGCGGTGTGCTTCGGTGGCATCCTGCTGTGCTTCGGTGGCGGTTTCGACCTCGCCGGGATGGACAGCCGCATGCTGCTCGGCGACGCCCTGGGTGTGCTCGCCGGGCTGTCCTGGGGTATGACCACGGTGGCGGTGCGTACGACGCGCCTGTCCGAGGCGCCGCCGAGCCTGACGCTGTTCTACCAGATGTTCGCCGCCGCCCTGCTGCTGCCGCTCACCGCACTGGCGCTGGGCAAGACTCACGAGGTCAGCCTCACGGTGATGAGCGTGGGCAGCGTGCTGTTCCAGGGCGTTGTGGTGTCGTTCTTCAGCTACTTCTGCTGGTTCTGGCTGCTGCGCCGTTACCTGGCGTCGAATCTGTCGGTGTTTTCCTTCATGACGCCGATGTTCGGCATCGCCTTCGGCGTGCTGATCCTGGGCGAGCCGCTGAGCCTGAACTTCGTCGGCGGTGCGGTGCTGGTGCTGGCCGGCATCACCCTGGTCAGCAGCGAACAGTGGATACGCAGCAAGCTGCGTCGTCGATGAGCGGCGGATGTGCCGCGCTGTTGATTCAGGTCAGGCGTCGATCCGGCCGTAACCGATAGGCTTTGTATCAAGGAATGAGTAGCGCGGGCGGAGAGTGGGACGCCGAGCTATTCTTTCCCAGGGCGGTCCATGGTGGTAACGGGCCGCCCGACCCGAATTGGAATGAGGAGGCATCCCATGAAAGTCTGGCTGCAAGGCATCGCGTGGAAACTGGCTGTCACGCTCGGACTGATCGAGCCTCCACGTTTGCAACCCATCCCCATCCGCAGCGACGAACAACGTCGCCTGATGGAGCAGCGCCGGCGCTACTGATCGCGCCTGCCTACCGCTGAAGAAAAACCCGCCTGATGGCGGGTTTTTTCTTGCCCGTTATTCGTGGGCCTTGAACCAGTCGTCGATCATCGACTTCAGGCGCTCCCCGGAGAAACTCGGGAAGTGCCCGCCATGAACGGTGCGTACCGGCAGCTCGCGCAGGCGCGCCAGACTTTTCGCATAGTCGTCGAGGTTGGAGTGGTAGGCGTCCTCGATCAGTGGGCCGTCGTAGATGATGTCGCCGGAGAACAGCGTCTGCGTCTTCTCTTCCCATAGGCTGATGCCGCCCGGCGAATGACCGGGGGTATGCAGCACTTGCAGCGTGCGGTCGCCCAGGTCGAGCACGTCGCCTTCGTCGATGGTGCGGGTGGCCGGCGCGGCCTTGACCCGGTATTCGGCGTAGCACAGCGGACAGTCCGGGTGAGCGTCGAACATCTCGTCGCCGACGAAGGCGGTGGCCAGGGTGCGCTCGCCGTCGGGATTGGCGAGGATGTCGGCTTCGGCCGGATGCACCAGGCGTTCGTCGAACTCATGGTGGCCGGCGATGTGGTCGAAGTGGGTATGGCTGGCGACCGCCAGCAGCGGACGCTCGGTGAGCCAGGGCAGTTGTTCGCGCAGACTGACTAGGCCGGAGCCGCTGTCCACCAG
Source organism: Pseudomonas sp. PSE14 (assembly GCF_029203285.1). Taxonomy (NCBI): domain Bacteria; kingdom Pseudomonadati; phylum Pseudomonadota; class Gammaproteobacteria; order Pseudomonadales; family Pseudomonadaceae; genus Pseudomonas; species Pseudomonas sp. PSE14. The sequence goes on along the minus strand of NZ_CP115669.1, from coordinate 4,323,738 downwards.
TACGTCGCGGTCGCGGCCCTGGATGTGCCACAGGTTGCAGCGGTAGAAGGGACGGACGTAAGGCTCGTGGATCAGGCTGACGCCGTCGTAGCAGTGGCGGACTTCGAACCAGCGGTCGCGGGTGACGATTTTCATGGCGGTGCGCCTTGTTGTGCTGAACGTAGGGCGTACAACCGTTCGCGGTTGTACGCCGATACACCGTGCCGTTCGTTGGCGCCAGGGCCAAGCTCGGAGTGCTCTGGGGCTAGGGTGAAACGGCGTATAACGTCGAACGTTATACGCCCTACGCGGGGTGTGGATAACCCACCTCGGTTCGGATTAAGGCGCGAACGGCGCCGCTTCCATCACTTCCACGATCAGCGGGCGATCGCTCGGGGCGTTGCGCAGCAGTTCCTGCAGGTGCGCGTGGTCGCGGGCGCGCTCGGCGGCGCAGCCGAAGCCCTTGGCGATGGCGAGGAAGTCCGGGGTGTAGATGTCCACGCCCAGCGGAGTGATGTCGCGGCGTTCCATGTAGCGCTTGATCTCGCCGTAGCCGTAGTTGTTCCACAGCAGGACGATGATGCCCACCTTGGCTTCCACGGCGCTGGCCAGTTCGGTCATGGTGAATTGCAGACCACCATCGCCCATCAGGCTGATCACCGGGCGGCCCGGCTCGCCGAGCTTGGCGCCGATGGCCGCCGGCAGGCCGTAGCCCAGAGTGCCGTAGCCGGTGGAAGCGTTGAACCAGCGGCGGCCGCCGTCCAGTTCCACCAGGTGGTTGCCGCTGTAGACGGTCTGGGTCGAGTCGCCGACGAAGCGGGCGTCGGGCAGCACTTCGAGGATCTTGCCGAACAGCTCGCGGTAGTGCGCCCAACCGCTGAAGTCTTCGGCCAGTTGCGCGCGCACCTTGGCCGCACGCTGGGCGCCGGGGCTGCCGGCGTCGGCTTCACGGGCCGGCAGCAGTTCCAGCAGGCCGCGCATGGCGGTGCGGGCGTCGGCGTGGATGGCGATGCTCGGCGCGTAGTTGCGCATCAGTTGCTGCGGGTCGATGTCGATGCGGATCAGCTCGCCGCCGATCTTGAAGTTGCCGTCGAACACCACGTCGTAGTCGGTCTCGCCCAGCTCGGTGCCGATGGCCAGGACCACGTCGGCCTGCTCGGCCAGCTCACGCACGGGCACCAGCGACTGGTTGCTGCCGATCAGCAGCGGGTGGTCGGGCTGCAGCAGGCCCTTGGCGTTGATGGTCAGCGCGGTCGGCGCATCCAGGGCGATGGCCAGGGCGCGGGCTTCGGCCTGGGCCTCGACGCAGCCGCCACCGAGCAGCAGCAGCGGGTTCTTCGCCTTGGCCAGCTTGGCGGCAGCTTCATGCAGCGGCGAGCGGGCCGGGGCAGGGCGGGCCAGCTGCACGCGCGGGCGCACCTGCATGTGGTCGGCCGGGGCGGTGATGATGTCCAGCGGCAGCTCGATGTGCACCGGGCGCGGACGTTCGCTGTCGAACACGGCGAAGGCGCGGGCCAGCACGGCCGGCAGTTCCTCGACGCTCATCAGGGTGTGGCTGAAGGCGGTGACGCCAGCGGTCATGGCGCGCTGGTTGGGCAGTTCGTGCAGGTAGCCGTTGCCGTGGGCCAGGCGCGAGCGCTCGTTGACGCTCGAGATCACCAGCATGGGGATGGAGTCGGCGTAGGCCTGGCCCATGGCGGTGAGGATGTTGGTCATGCCCGGGCCGGTGATGATGAAGCACACGCCCGGCTTGCCGGTGACGCGGGCGTAGCCGTCGGCCATGAAGCCGGCACCCTGTTCGTGGCGCGGGGTGATGTGGCGGATATCGCTGTGGGGCAGGCCACGGTACAGCTCGACGGTGTGTACGCCGGGGATACCGAAGACGGTGTCCACGCCCCAGGCTTCGAGTTGCTTGACGAGGAATTCGCCGCAGGTGGTCATGGCAGTTTCCTTACAGGGAGATGTCGTGAAATGAAACGGGGCGCGGTGATCGACTCGCCGCGCCCCATTCTTTGTGTGGTGCTCGATCAGGCTGCGTCGGCGACCGCAACCGGGCGGGGCGACATCAGGCTGACGACGATGAAGCTGACCAGGCCGACGGCCAGACTGTAGTAGATCGGGGTGTTGGCGTCGAAGCCATCCTTGAGCATGAATACCAGGGCGGTGATGAAGCCCAGGGCCATGCTGGTGATGGCGCCGGCGGTGGTGGCGCGCTTCCAGTAGATGGCGCCGATCAGCGGGATCAGCATGCCGCCTACCAGCAGGTTGTAGGCCAGGGTCAGGGCGCTGATCACGTCATTCACGACCAGGGCGATGGCCAGTACCACCAGACCGGTCAGGGCGGTGAACAGGCGGCTGGTGCCCAGGCTCGATTCCTTGCCGCCGCGCAGCTTGGGCAGCAGGTCTTCGGTGATGGTGGTGGAAGCGGCGAGCAGGCCGGCGCTGGCGGTGGACATCATGGCGGCCAGGGCGGCGGCGATCACCAGGCCACGGATGCCGTCCGGCAGGGCGGACTGGACGATAGCGGCGAAGGCGTTGTTGACGTTGTCGAGGTCAGGCAGCAGCACCTTGGCGCACATGCCGATCAGGGCGCCGACCAGGCCGTAGATCACGCAGTACACGCCCGCGGTGGTGCCGGCGTACTTGGCTACGTTCTCGTTGCGGGCGGTGAACACGCGCTGCCAGATGTCCTGGCCGATCAGGATGCCGAAGAAGTAGATCAGGAAGTAGGTGATGATGGTGTCGTAGCCGATGGTGTGGAAGCTGAAGGCGCTGGCCGGCAGCTTGGCCACCAGCTCATCCCAGCCGCCCACGCGGTACAGGCAGATCGGCAGCAGCACGAACATCAGGCCGACGGTCTTGATGATGAACTGCACGATGTCGGTCAGGGTCAGCGACCACATGCCGCCGATGGTGGAGTACACCACGACCACGCCGCCGCCCAGCAGGACGGAGACCCAGAACGGCAGACCGAACAGCACCTGCATCACGGTACCGATGGCCAGGGTGGAAACCACGCCGATCATCAGTGCGTAGGCGAACATGATCACTGCCGAAGCCTGGCGGGCCATCGGGTTGTAGCGACGCTCCAGCACCTGGGTCACGGTGAAGATGCGCAGCTTGAGCAGCGGCTTGGCCAGGAACAGGTTCAGCGCGATGATGCCGGCGCCCAGGGCCGCGCACAGCCAGAAGCCGGAGATGCCATGGACATAGCCCAGGCGCACGGTGCCCACGGTGGACGCCCCGCCCAGTACGGTTGCCGCCATGGTGCCCATGTAGAAGGACGGGCCGAGGTTCCGACCGGCCACCAGGAATTCCTCATGGGTCTTGGCGCGGCGCATGCCGTACCAGCCCAGGATCAACATGCCGGCGGCATAGATCAGAACAACGAATATATCCAAGGCCATGATCGGCTCCTCACACTTGCATTGTCATTGTTGCCGCACGCTTGTGGCGTACGGTGATTCACCGGACCGACGGAGGTCGGTCCGATGGGGCTTAGGGGTATTGCTCCGCCTCAGGCTGGCGGTCGATCAGGCGGCTGGTTCGCTGATGTCCAGCACCGGACGATCATGGCTGCCGACCCAGCGCGGGCCTTTGGGGCCATACACGCCCGCTGCTTCCGGGAAGGTCCGCAGCAGGGCGACGTAGAGCACGGCGGCCATGCCGAGGGTGACCGGCAGGCTGATGTCGATGCCGCCGGCCAGGTTGCCCAGGGGGCCTACGAACTGACCCGGCAGGTTGACGAAGCACAGGCCCAGGGCCGCGCTCGGGATCCATGCGCCCATGCCGCGCCAGTTCCAGCCGTTGTGGAACCAGTAGGCGCCGCCTTGCTGGCCACGGGTGAACACCTGCAGGTCGTCGGCGTGGTAGAAGCCACGGCGGATGACCAGGCCGAGGATCATGATCACCATCCAGGGGCTGGTGCAGGTGATGATCAGCACGGCGAAGGTGGACACGCTCTGCACCAGGTTGGCGGCGAAGCGGCCGATGAAGATGAAGGCGATGGACAGCACGCCGATCAGCAGGGTGGCCTGTACGCGGTTGAGCAGGCGCGGGAACACGCTGGACATGTCCAGGCCCGTGCCGTACAGCGAGGTGGTGCCGGTGGACATGCCGCCGATCACCGCAATCAGGCACACCGGCAGGAAGAACCAGCTCGGCGAGACCGCCAGCAGGCCGCCGACGTAGTTGTTCTGGGCGATGTAGTCCGGGGCGTTGACCGCGACGATGGTGGCGGTGGCCAGGCCGAACAGGAACGGGATCAGGGTGGCCAGCTGGGCGCAGATCACTGCCAGCATGATGCGCTTCTGCGAGGTTTCGCGCGGGATGTAGCGCGCCCAGTCGCCGAGGAAGGCACCGAAGGACACCGGGTTGCTCATGGCCAGCAGGGCGGCGCCGATGAAGGCGGCCCAGAAGCCTTCACTGCCCATCTGCACGGTGCCGGCGTAGCTGGCATCGAAGGGGCCGGAGAAGGCGAACAGGCCGAGCAGGAACAGCAGGCTGGCGGCCCATACGGCGATCTTGTTGACCAGCAGCATGAAGCGGAAGCCGTAGATGCACACGACCAGCACCAGCACGGCGAACAGGCCGTAAGCCAGGCCCAGGGTCAGGTCGGTTTCCGGCAGGTCGAACAGGCGCTTGGCGCCGCCGATCAGCGCATCGCCCGAACTCCATACGGAGAGAGAGAAGAAGGCGACGGCGGTGAGCAGCGACAGGAACGAGCCGACGATCCGCCCGTGCACGCCGAAGTGGGCGCCCGAGGAGACCGCGTTGTTGGTGCCGTTGAGCGGGCCGAACAGGCCCATGGGCGCGAGAATGATCGAACCGACCAGCACGCCGAGGACGATGGCCCAGACGCCGGCCTGGAACGACAGCCCGAACAGAACCGGGAAGCTGCCGAGCACGGCGGTGGCGAAGGTGTTGGCGCCACCGAAGATCATGCGGAACAGATCGGTGGGCGTAGCGTTACGTTCGTGATCCGGGATCTGTTCGACCCCGAATGTCTCGATCGTTGTGATGGCGTGTGCGTTGTTCTTGTTATCCATGACTTCCTCCCGGGATGCCCTGTCTTTATGGCGTCGGAGACGGTGACAGGTGCTCGTGCGTGGCCAGCCAGCGGCCCTGTTTCGGATCACGGCGGAAGACGATGGTCTCCCGTTCGTGGTTCAGGCTCTCCTCTCCCTGGATGCGCAACCGCGTGGCGACGTCGTGGCAGAACACGGCCACATCTTCGCCCTGCAGGCTGACAAAGGTATTGCTGGACTGGCATTCGAGGACTTCGAAGCCGTCGTCACGCAGCCAGCCTTCCCACACCTCGCGGTACGCCGCGCGCGACAGCAGCGGCTGCGGCCAGGTGTGGAAGATGAAGCTGGCGTCTTCGCTGAAGGCCGCGAAGTAGGCCTCGGTGTCGGTGCGCGCGAAGGCTGCCACGAGATCGCGGGCAGCCTCCAACACCTGTGCTACGCAGGCATCGTTATTCATGTGTTTGCTCGCGCGCTTAGCGGCGCTCTACGCCCGGGAGGATGCAGAGCATTTCGTACAGCAGGTTGGCGCCGAGCAGCGAGGTATTGCCGGTGGTGTCGTAGGGCGGGGAGACTTCCACCAGGTCGCAACCGATGATGTCCAGGCCCTGGCAGCCACGCACGATTTCCATTGCCTGGATGGTGGTCAGGCCGCCGATTTCCGGGGTGCCGGTGCCGGGCGCCCAGGCCGGGTCGATGCCATCGATGTCGAAGGACAGGTAGACCGGGCCGCCGCCGACTTTCTCGCGCACTTCGGCCATCAGCGGAGCCAGCGACTTGTGCCAGCACTCTTCGGCCTGCACCACGCGGAAGCCCTGCTTGCGGCTCCAGTTGAAGTCTTCGGCGGTATAGCCCTGGGCGCGCAGGCCGATCTGCACCACGCGGTCGCAGTCGAGCAGGCCTTCTTCCACCGCGCGGCGGAAGGTAGTGCCGTGGGCGATCTTCTCGCCGAACATGTGATCGTTGACGTCCGCGTGGGCGTCGATGTGCACCAGGCCGACCTTGCCGTGCTTCTTGTGGATGGCACGCAGGATCGGCAGGGTGATGGTGTGGTCGCCACCCAGGGTCAGCGGGATGATGCCGTGGTCGAGGATGCCATCGTAGGCTTCCTCGATGATGCGCACGGCTTCCAGCAGGTTGAAGGTGTTGATCGCCACGTCACCGATGTCGGCGATGTTCAGCGAGTCGAACGGCGCAGCGCCGGTGGCCATGTTGTACGGACGGATCATCACCGACTCGGCGCGGATTTCGCGCGGCCCGAAACGAGTGCCGGAGCGCAGGGAGGTGCCGATATCCAGCGGCACGCCGACGAAGGCGGCGTCGAGCTTGTTGAGCTCTTCGGGGGACTGGATGTGCGGCAGGCGCATCATGGTGGCGATGCCGCCGAAACGCGGCATTTCGTTACCGCCCAGGGGCTGGTGAAGTTTCTTGTCCATGGGGAGGGCCTCAGGCTGATCGCTGTCTTCGTGGAAACAGGCTTGTTGATACTGAGGTCGGATTCTCATCAGGTTGGGTAGTGAGAAAAATCTCTGGCTACAAATAATCAGTTCAGAGTTTTCTAAACTTTCCCTGGGCGCTAGACTGCGCCACCGCGTCGCAGGGGCCTGCTTGCCGGGCGCATGGGGCGTGACCTGCGGATCGATAGGCAGCTTTCTATCGTTCGTTTCACTGGTGCAGAAAGTACTGAACTAGAGCGGCTTTGCCGCCGTTTTACGGAGTCGTCATGAGCGCCAGCGCATTGCCTGACGTCAAGCTGCTGCGAATCTTCGCCTGCGTAGTGCGCAGCCAGGGTTTCGCCGCCGCCCAGCAGGAGCTGAACCTGTCGACCTCGGCGATCAGCACCTACATGAGCCAACTGGAGAATCAGCTGGGCATCGTGCTCTGCCACCGCGGCCGCGGGGGATTCGGGCTGACCAGCAAAGGCGAGCTGTTCTACCAGGAAACCCTGCGCATCCTCGGCGAACTGGAAGGCTTCGAGCGCTATGCCGCCACCCTGAAGGGCGAGCTGCGTGGCACCCTCAACCTCGGCGTTCTGGACTCCACGGTAAGCGACCCGGCGCTGCCGCTGGCCGAAGTGATCGGCGCCTTCAGCAGCCTGCACCCGGCGGTGCATCTGCACCTGCAGGTACAGAGCCCTTACGAGCTGCAGCTGGCGGTGCTGGACAACCGCCTGGACCTGGCCATCGGTTCCTTCTTCAGCCGCATGAACGGTCTGGTCTACCAGCCGCTCTATAGAGAGCAGCACTGGCTGTACTGCAGCGACCGTCATCCGCTGTTCGACGGCCGGCGCATTCCCGCTGAACTGATCACCCAGCAGCGCATGGTCGGCCGTGGCTACTGGAGCCAGGCGGAACTGGCGCGGCACGGCTTCAAGCACAGCGCCGGCACTGTGGAGAGTATGGAGGCGCAGCTGATCCTGATTCTCTCCGGCGGCTACATCGGCTACCTGCCCGAGCATTACGCCCACCCCTGGGTGGAGCAGGGCCGGCTGCGCGCGCTGCTGCCGGCGACCTTCGGCTACCAGGCGCCGTTCTCCCTGATCCTGCGCCGTGGCCGTTCCCGCGAGCCGCTGATCCAGAACTTCCGCGACCTGCTGCGGACGCAGCCGAACACGCCATGAGCCGCGCCCGTTGTCCGCGCTGCGAGCGCCCGCTGACGCATTGCCTGTGCGCGCTGATCCCGCACCTGGACAACCGCACCCGCGTGTTGCTGCTGCAGCACCCGAGCGAAGTCGGCCATGCGCTGAATACCGCGCGACTGGCAGTCCTAGGGCTGGCCAATGCGGAGCTGCTGGTGGGCGAGGATTTCAGTGGTCTCGACCTGTCGGCCTGGGATGCGTGGCTGCTGTTCCCCGGTGAGTCCGCTGTCGCGTTGGCCGATCTGGCGGCGCGCCCTGTGGATAAGCCGCGCCTGCTGGTAGTGCCCGATGGCACCTGGCGCAAGGCGCGCAAGCTGCTGCATCTCAATCCCAATCTCGCGGCGCTGCCCCGTGTGGTACTGCCCGACGGGCTGAGCTCCCGCTACCGCCTGCGCAAGGCGCCGGCCGAAGGTGCGCTGTCGACCATCGAGGCAGTGGTGCATGCCCTCGACGCGCTGGATGCGCCGCAGTCCCACACGGAGCTGCTGCGGCCGTTCGAGACCCTGATCGACGGACAGATCGCCGCGATGGGGGAGGAGACCTTCCAGCGCAATCATGGGCCGCGATCTTCCTCCTGAGCGTTCTTCTGTAGGAGCGAGCTTGCTCGCGAACAGATCCTCCGGCCACGCCGGCGCTGGGTTGGTTCGCGAGCAAGCTCGCTCCTACGAAAAGCATGTGCCGGGCCGGCCGGCGGATTCGCTTGCTGCGGTCGACTCGTTATACTGCGCCCCTCATTCCCCCTCGCGAGGTGTTCGTCCGATGCGCAATTGATGCCGCCGTGGTTTCACGGCCCGTTTCCGTCCCAGGTTTCGCCTGGGGGATTTCCGGCATCAATCTGGATGGCATATGACGAGCCCCTTCACCCTGGCGCTGCAAGGCGTCTTTTTCCACCTGCCCAGCGGCGAAGCGCTGCTGAGCGATCTCAACGAAACCTTCGACGACCGTCGCACCGCACTGGTCGGGCGCAATGGCGTGGGCAAGTCCGTGCTGGCGCGGATCATGGCCGGAAAGCTGCAGCCCAGTGCCGGGCTTTGCCTGAGTTCCGGGCTGGTGCACTACCTGCCGCAGCGCGTCGAGCCGCAGGCGTTTCGCAGCGTGGCGGACCTCGCCGGGGTGCAGCCGCTGCTGGATGCGCTGGCGCGGATCGAGGCGGGCGGCGTCGATCCCGCCGACTTCGAACGCCTCGACGGTCACTGGGATATCCATGCACGCCTGGAGGCTGAGCTGGCCGCCAGCGGGCTCGGGCACCTGGCGCCCGACACGCCAGCCGCACACTTGAGCGGTGGCGAGTGCACGCGAGTGGCGCTGCTCGGTGCCTGGCTCAGCGAGGCAGACTGGCTGATTCTCGACGAGCCGAGCAACCACCTCGACCGCGCCGGGCGTGAAGCGCTACGTGAGCAAGTGCAGCGCTGGCGTGGCGGGCTGATCCTGGTCAGCCATGACCGCCTGCTGCTGGACGATCTGCCGCGGATCGTCGAACTGTCTTCCACCGGATTGCGCAGCTATGCCGGCGGCTACGGCTTTTATCGGGAGGTCCGCCAGCAGGAACAGGACCATGCCCAGCGCGAATTGCAGCGTCGCAAGCTGGAGCGCGACCGCCAGCAACGGGCCATGCAGGAGCAGCGCGAGCGCCAGGAGCATCGCCAGGCGAAAGGGCGGAAGGATGCGCGCGAAGCCAACCAGGCAAAGATCCTCGTCGATCGGCAGAAGGAGCGCAGCCAGGCCAGCATCGCCCGCCTGAGCACCCAGCACGGCGATCGTCGCGAGCAGTTGGCGCGTGAAGTGCGAGAGGCGTTCGGCCAGTTGCGCGAGGAGGATGGAGTGACGCTCAACGCGCCGGACTGCGAACTGCCCGAACAGCGCGGCGTACTTTCGCTGGAGGCGTTGCGCTTGCCGTTCGGCAATGCCGCGCCGCTCGATCTGCAACTGACGGGACCGCGCCGTGTGGCGGTGATCGGAAACAATGGCAGCGGCAAGTCGACGTTGCTCAAGGTCATCGCCGGCGAATTGGACCCCGCTTCCGGTTCGTGCGAGCTGAAGGTACGCAGCGCCTACCTGGACCAGCATCTGGCTGCGCTCTTGCCCGGGCGCTCGGTGCTGGAGCAGTTGCAGGCGCGCAACCGGGCGCTGGATCAGTCCGTGTTGCGCACCCGGCTGGCGCAGTTGGGCCTGTCGGCGGCGCGGGTCGATCAGCCCTGCGGGCTGCTTAGCGGCGGCGAGCGGTTGAAGGCGGCATTGGCCTGCGAGATCTACGCGGAGCAACCGGCGCAACTGCTCCTGCTGGACGAGCCTGACAACCACCTCGACCTGCCGTCCCGTGAGGCGCTGGAGACTCTGCTGCGGCAATACCGGGGCGCGCTGCTGGTGGTGTCCCACGACGAGGCATTCCTGGACCGGCTGGAGCTGGAGGCGCGTCTGGCGTGCATGAACGACGGTTGGCGCTGGCATCGCGAGTGAGGGCTTTACCTGCCGGGCGGGGCTGGCTAGGATCGACTTCCCTTCCTTCCCGGCTGCCTCTGCCGTGTACCGCCCAGGCGTTGATTCGCGAAGCGGTCATTCATGCTGCCGACGCTTCAACGGTCGCCTTTCGCTGGCGTGCCATTCCTTTTTGATCAGCTGAATCAGGATGATTTCATGCTCATTCGCCAACGCATCGCCGCGGACAATCCGCGCCTGCTCGACATCTGGCTGCGCTCCGTGCGCGCTACCCATCACTTCCTCCAGGCGTCTGATATCGACGCGCTGCTGCCGCAGGTCCGCGACCTGTATCTGCCCGCCGTCGAGGTCTGGGTGGCGGTGGATAACGACGATCATCCACTGGGTTTCATCGGGCTCAACGAGCGCCATGTGGAAATGCTCTTCATCGACCCCGAGATGCGCGGACAGGGCATCGGTACCCGGTTGCTCGACTTCGTGCGTGAGTCGCGCGATTCGTTGAGCGTCGACGTCAACGAGCAGAACCCGCAGGCGGTGGGGTTTTACCTGCACTACGGCTTCGTCCAGACCGGGCGCTCGCCCACCGACGGTGAAGGGCGGCCGTTTCCGCTGCTGCACATGAGCCTGCCGGACGCTCTGTTCTCGTAGGATGGGCATCGCTTCGCTCCACCCATCCTACGAATTAGTCCTTGCTCGCGAATGGATTCTCCGGCGGCACTGACGTCCACCGGGTTCGCGAGCAAACTCGCTCCTACAAAACGCGAATCCTGCGGGCGCAGGGCGTATAGCGCTCCGCGTTATACGCCGATTGACTATGGTCCCTGCGCACTCTGGGTTCGGCGATGGCGATGGAGAGCGGTGTATCGGTGTACAACCGCGAACGGTTGTACACCCTACGTGGCGTTCATGCTCCGGTGTCACCACTGCCGAAACTGATGCTCCGCGCGCCAAGCCTGAGCAGGCTGTCGGCGAACAGGTCGCTGGCGGTGCTGCGGCAATCCCAGGCGGCTTCCCAGTCTTCCCGGCGGCGCCAGTGCAGGCGGCCGACCAGGCGCTGCGGCTCGCCTTCGGCGTGCAGTTCGCTGGCGAGGTAGCCGGGGCGCAGGTGGAACAGCTGCTGCAGGTGTTCCAGGTAATCACCCAGTTTCGCGGCGATGTGCGCGCGCTGCTGTGGCGTCACGCCAATCTCGATCTGCAGGACGAAGTGCGGGGTGTCGACGCAGGTGTGGATCGGGCTGGGCTGGGTCATGGTTCTTGGCTCCTGTCTTGAACCGAATGCCAGGCGAGGGTAAAACCTCAACTTAAGTTGAGGTCAATAGCCCATGAAGAAATCGTCTCCCTGTTCGATGCACCGCGACCTGAGCGTCGGCGAGCTGGCCAAACGCGCTGGCGTGGCCGTGTCGGCGCTGCACTTCTACGAAGCCAAGGGGCTGATCGCCAGCACGCGCAATGCTGGCAACCAGCGCCGTTATTCGCGCGATACGCTGCGGCGGGTGGCGGTGATCAAGGTCGCGCAAAGAGTTGGCATCCCGCTGGGCGAGATTGCCGAGGCGCTGGCCTCGTTGCCTCGCGGGCACAACCCGACGGCGGCGGACTGGGCGCGGCTATCGGCGCGCTGGCGGGATGATCTGAACGAGCGGATCGAGAAGCTGCTGTTGCTGCGCGATCAGCTCGATGGCTGCATTGGTTGCGGATGTCTGTCGATGGAGGCGTGCCCGCTGCGCAATCCGGGTGACCGGTTGGCGGAGGAGGGGCCGGGGGCGCATTGGCGGGGGGCGGCGGAGTGAGGGGGAAGAACTGAAGAGCCCCTCTCCCTAACCCTCTCCCTGAAGGGAGAGGGGACCGTTCGGAGTGAGGTGATTCCACATAGCTCGCCGGACGCTTTGGGTGGAGGGAGCATCATTCTTCCAGCCGGCACGAATAGCTCCTTCTCCCTTCAGGGAGAGGGCTGGGGAGAGGGTAAGCCCCAGCTCTGAAGTCCCTGGACAAACTCACCGCTCCCGCAACGCCTCCCAACGCGCTTTCAGCACCGGCTTGAGGATGTAATCCAGCACGCTCTTCTCGCCCGTGATGATGTCCACCGTCGCCACCATGCCGGGGATGATCAGCAGTGGCTTGGCGTCGGTGCCCAGGTGGTTCTTGTCGGTGCGTACCTGGATCAGATAGAAGCTGTTGCCCTTGTCGTCGGTGATGGTGTCGGCGCTGATCAGTTCCAGCTTGGCCTTGAGCCCGCCGTAGATGGTGTAGTCGTAGGCGGTGAACTTCACGGTCGCCGGCTGGCCGGGGTGGAGGAAGGCGATGTCCTGCGGGCGCACCCGCGCCTCCACCAGCAGGTTGTCCTCCAGCGGGACGATTTCCACCATGTCGCTGCCCGGTTGCACCACGCCGCCGATGGTGTTGACCTTGAGTTGCTTGACGATGCCGCGCATGGGTGAGACCACCAGGGTGCGGTTGACCTTGTCATCGATGGCGCGGCTGGTGGCGGTGAGTTTGTTGAAGTCGGTGCGGACCTCGTTGAGCTCCTTCAGCGCGTCGCTGCGAAAGCCCAGTTTCGATTCCTCGATCTTGCGCTGGATTTCATTCACCGCCGCCTCGGCGCGCGGGATGGCCAGGCTGGTGGCGTTGAGGTCGCCGCTGATCTCCACCGCGCTGCGGCGCAGGCGCAGCAGTTCCACCGGGGAGACCGCGCCGCTCTTCACCAGCGGCTCGGACATGTTGATCTCCTGCTGCACCAGGCCGAGGCTGGAGCGGTATTGCTGCACCTTGGCACGGAACTCCTGGAGTTCCTGGTTCTTCTGCCGCAGCTGTTCCTGGAGGATGTTCTGCTCGCTGCTCTGCCGCTGCTGGCGGGTCTGGTAGAGGGCCATCTGGTCTTCCACCACCTGCGGCGCGTCTTTCTTCAATGCATCGGTGAACACCGGCTCGCGGCCTTCGGCCTCCGCGCTCAAACGTTCCACGCGGGCTTCCAGGGAGTTGCGGTCGGCCTCGGTCTCGCCCTTGTTGGAGGCGAAGCGGGTGTCGTCCAGCCGCAGCAGCGGCTGGTTCTTCTCCACCACCTGGCCTTCGCGGACGAAGATCTCCGAGACGATGCCGCCTTCCAGGTTCTGGATGGTCTGCACCTTGGAGGAGGGGATGGCCTTGCCTTCGCCCTTGGTCACTTCCTCGATGTTGGCGAAGTAGGCCCAGACGATGGCTACCACCAGCAAGGCGAATGCCGCCCAGAGGGTGATGCGGGTGGCGTTGGGCGAGTCTTCCAGCAGGGTGCCCTGAACCTCCGGCATGAACTCGGTGTCGCGGGCGCCGTTGCCGCCCAGGTAGTCGCGGATCGATTGGGAGAACTGCATGGCGATTACCCCGCTGCCGGGCCGACATGGCCCTTGCGCAATGCTTCGATGACCGCGTCTTTCGGGCCGTCGGCGACGATGCGGCCGCTGTCGAGCACCAGCAGGCGGTCGACCAGGCTGAGCATCGAGGTGCGGTGGGTGACCAGCAGCAGGGTCTTGTCGCGGCAGGCTTCGTGCAGGCGCTTGCGCAGGATTTCCTCGCTGCTGTTGTCCATGGCGCTGGTGGGTTCGTCGAGCAGCAGGATCGGTGGGTCGAGCAGCAGCGCGCGGGCCATCAGCACGGCCTGGCGCTGGCCTCCGGAGAGCAGTTGGCCGCGCTCGCCCACCGGACGGTCGAAGCCCAGCGGGTGCTGCCGGGCCAGCTCGCTGACGCCGCTCAGCTCGGCCACTTCCAGCATCCGCGCGTCGCTGATGTAGCGCGCGCCGAGGGTCAGATTGTCGCGCAGGCTGCCGGCCAGCAGGGGCAGGTCATGGGCGACGTAACCGATCTGCTGGCGCAGGTCAGAGACGTCGATCTGCCGCAGGTCCAGGCCGTCGAGCAGGATCTGTCCTTCGTCGGGCTGGTAGAAACCCATCAGCAGCCGGCCGAAGGTGCTCTTGCCGGAGCCGCTCTTGCCGATGATGCCGACCTTCTCGCCGGGGGCCAGGCGCAGGCTGATGTGGTTCAGCGCCGGGGTGTTCTGGCCCTGGTAGCTGAAGCTGAGCTGGCGGACTTCCAGGGCACCGTGCAGTTGCGTCCGTTCCAGCGGACGCTGGCGCGGCTGGCGCTCCTGCGGCAGGGCCATCAGCGCGTCGGTGCTGGTCATGGTCAGGCGAGCCTGCTGGTAACGGGTGATCAGCCCGGCGATCTGGCCGAGCGGAGCGAGCACCCGGCTGTTGAGCATGTAGCTGGCGACCAGCGCGCCGACGCTGAGGTTGCCGTCGAGGATGCTGTAGACCCCGGCGCAGATCATCGCCATGCCGGCGAACTGCTGCAGGAACAGGGTGCCGTTGGTGGCCAGCGCGGAGAGGAAGCGGGCGTGATTGTCCAGGCGGGCTAGGGCGCCGTGGGTGCTTTCCCAGCGGTATTGGCGCTCACTCTCGGCGCCGCAGGCCTTGAGGGTTTCCAGGCCGCCCAGGGTTTCGATCAGCAGCGCCTGGCGCTCGGCGCCCAGGGTCAGGCTCTTCTGCACCGTGTCGCGCAGGCGGCTCTGGATGATCAGGGCGAAGACGATGGTGATCGGGAAGGCCAGCAGCGGGATCGCGATGAGCCAGCCACCGAGCAGGCCGATGACCAGAATCATCAGGAGGGAGAAGGGCAGGTCGATCAGGCTGGTCAGGGTCAGGGCGGTAAGGAATTCGCGCAGGCCCTGGAAGTCGTGGATGCTCTGGGCGAAGCCGCCGACGGTTTCCGGCTTGGCGACCATCGACATGCCGGTGATGCGTTCGAACAGGGTCGCCGACAGCACCACGTCGGTCTTCTTGCCGGCCATGTCCAGCAGGTTGGAGCGCAGTACCCGCAGCAGCAGTTCGAACAGCGTTCCCAGCAGAAGGCCGGCGGCCAGTACCCAGAGTGTCGAGAGCGCCTGGTTGGGCACCACGCGGTCGTAAGTCTGCATGACGAATAGCGGTACCAGCATGCCCAGCAGGTTGATCAGCAGGCTGGCCACCAGCGCGTCGGTATACAGCCAGCGCGACAGCCCGAGGGTGTCGCGGAACCAGGCTTCCACCCGTGGCACCAGCGGTTTTCGCGCAGCTTCCAGTTCGTGGCGTGGGCGGGCGAACAGGGCCTGGCCGCTGTACTGGGCGGCCAGTTCGTCGGCGCTGACGGACTGCTCGCCGCCTTCGGTCTCGCACGGCAGGATCAATGCCTGGCCGTCGTCGCGCCATTGGCGCAGCACCGCGCTGCGGCCGTCGTTGAGCAGCAGCAGCACCGGCAGATTGAGGTTGGAGATGCTCTTCAGATCGCGGCGCAGCAGGCGTCCCTGCAGCCCGGCGCGGGCGGCCGCGCGGGGCAGCAGGCTGGCGGACAGGAGCTGGTCGGGCAAGGGTAGGCCGGCCGACAGGCTGTTGCGGCTGACCGTGCAGCCGTGCAGGCGGCAGAGGATCAGCAGGCCGTCGAGCAGGGGGTCGTCATGGCTCAGGCGTGGGTCGCCCGGCGCGGGGGTGCCGCGCTCCTGGATGATCATGGTCACGCTACTTCCTCCCGGGCCGGGTCACCGCCGGCCACCCCCCGCGGGATGCCCGGCCTGCGCCGCACGACGGTTCCGTGCCCTCTGTCGTATCGCTTTACGACCGTCACCCCGTGGCCGGATGGCACGGGGTACGGAGGACGGTCGGGTGCGACTTTCTTATTTCAGATCAGGCAGGCGTGCCTCGTTCTTCACATCCGAGATGGCCACGGATTCGTGCGGCGCCACCACGTGCTGGGACTTGAGCAGGTAGCCCATGCTGGCGAGTACGCGGTACATCGAGAACTCCTCGGTGTAGCGGACCTCGGTGTAGCGGCGGTTGGCGGTGAACAGTTCGTTCTCGCTGTCCAGCAGGTCGAGCAGGGTGCGCTGGCCGAGGGTGAACTGCTGCTGGTACGCCTCGCGCACCTTGCGGGTGTAGTCGGCGTATTCACGGGCCGGTTGGGTCTGCTTCTTGGCGTTCTCCATCGCGTCCCAGGCCAGCGAGAGGTTCTCGTTGATCAGGCGCAGGGCGTTGTTGCGGATATCCTGGGCCTCATTGATTTCGTGGGACGTGGCATTCAGGTGGGCCTTGTCGCGCATGCCGTTGAACAGGTTGTAGCGCATCACGACCTGGGCTTGCCATTGGTTGTAGTGGCCTTCCTCGCCGTCGATGTTGTTGTTGGCGCTCTTGGCCAGTTCCGCGTCGAAGCGCGGGTAGAAGGGCGCCTTGGCGGCCTCGTACTGGGCTTCGGCGGCATTCACGTCGGCCTGGGCGGATTTCAGCAGCGGGTTGTCGCTGAGCATGTTCTGCCGTGCTTCCAGCAGGTCCGGGGGGACCTCCGCCTTGATGGTGGAGGGGGACTCCAGCTGGTCTGGCATCCGTCCGGTGGCGCTATAGAAGCTGGCTTCGGCGTCGGCCAGGTTCACCTCTTCGGTGTAGAGGTTGTTCTGCGCCAGGGCCAGACGGGCGATGGCCTGATCGTTGTCGGCGGTGCTGCCGACGCCACGCTCGCTGCGCAGGCGGATCTGGTCACCGATGCGTTCGTGGGCCTGCAGGTTGTTCTTCGCCAGGGCCACCATCTCGCGGCGCTTGAGCACGTCGAGGTAGACCTCGACGGTGCGCAGGGCGGCGTTCTCCGAGGTGCCTAGGATGCGGAAGGCCTTGGAGTTGACGTTGGCCTCGTTACGCTTGACCTCGTTGGGAGTGCCGAAGCCGTCGAACAGCATCTGCCGCAGGCGGATCTCGGACTCGCCGCGGGTCAGGGTTTCGTCATTGTGGTCGCCGAGGGCGCGGGTGGAGGGGCTGTCGGTGTTCTCCCGGCCGTAGCCGAGCAGAAGGTCGACGGTTGGCAGATAGCCGCCCCTGGCAAACTTGAGCTCCTCGTCCGCGGTCAGGCGGCTGTTCACGCTCTGGCTGATTTCCGGGTGGTATTGCAGTGTGCTTTGTATGGCCTCAGTCAGCGTCATGGCCTGCCCATGGGCGCATGACGCTGCCATAAATACACCGCTCCATAGTGCCGCATTACGACTGCGCATGGCTTTGCTCCTAGCGTTCTCTTACCTGTGATGCTCTTCGTGCGCCAATTTATTGGCTTTTTTCTCTTATCAAGCGTTTCACGCCTGTAACATCACAGCTAAGAACAACTTTCCAGACAGCTCAGAAGAATTTTTCACAAGGCTTATTCGGAAAAAATCTTATGACACCTCTGAAAAGCAGCACATTGTTTAAGCCTGCAAGCCCCGGTATTTCCCGGGTATGGGCGAGGACGGTGCTTGCAATAGAAGCCAGGTACGGTTTGGAGCAGTTAGGGCGGGGACTACAGCAGAAGGACAGGAAAAAGCGTCGTCAGAGTGACAAAAAAATGTCGCTGGCTTTTTGATGCTGAGACGCCATTAGTCCTTTTCGCCACCTTCGCAACTTTCTTCGCAACATCCGAATACAAGCGTGCCTTGGCCTGTTTCGGACAGCTGCATGCCGGTGGACCCGGCGTTGTCAGTGGAGCGGAGGAAGGACTCATGGCTACGTTGATGGGTGTCGTCAGTAAAGTGGTCGGCGAAGTGTTTGCGGTAGCCGCCGATGGATCGCGTCGTCCTTTGAGCCAGGGAGACAAGGTATTCGTTGGTGAACAGCTGGTCACCGGTGCCCATGGCTCGGTGGTGCTGAAAATAGCCGGCGGCGGCGAAATCACCCTCGGGCGCGACAGCTCCCTCCCCATGACCGCACAGCTGCAGTCTGCCGCTCACCATGCACAGGACGGCCAACAGCAGGCCGTCGCCCAGCAGCCCGCAACACCGAGCAAGCAGGACGTCACTGACGTGAAGGCCCTGCAAGCGGCAATCGCCGCCGGTGTGGACCCGACCAAGGCAGCCGAAGCTACCGCTGCCGGCCCGAGCGCCGGCACCGCTGGCGGTGCCAATGGCAAACCGGGTGGCGGGCACTCCTTCGTACTCCTGACCGAAGTTGCCGGGCATGTCGGCCCGGAGATCGGCTTCCCCACCGGCCCGCTCACCTGGGGTCCACTGTTCCCGCAAGACCGCGTTGCCGCGCCACTCGATGAGGCGGCCAGCTCTGGTCCCGGCGCCATCAGTATCGGCGAAAATGCTCTGGGCGGACCCGGCGGCGCGACGCTGGGCGGCAGTCTGAACTACGACTTCGGCACCAATGGCGTAGGTGGTTTCACCTGGGGCACAGCCGGCCTGCCCAACCTGACGTCCGGCGGCGTGCCGCTGACGTACAGCGTGAGCCCCGACGGCCATACGCTCACTGCCAGCGCCAATGGCACCCCTGTGTTCACCTTGACGTTGACCAACGTCAACACTGGTGCCTTCGAACTCACCCTGCTGCAGCCGGTGGATCATCCGGGCTCAGGCCAGGACACCCTGACCCTCAACGTGCCCTACACCATCACTGACGGCACCGGGGGCACCAGCACCAGCAACCTGGTGGTCGGCATCGTCGACGCCTTGCCGAATGCTTCGCTGTCCGCCAACGGCGGTGTGGACGGTGCATTGCAGACGCACGACGCCGCCACCCTGGGCGCTGCGTCCGATAGCAACAGTGCCGATTTCAGCGCGGCCTTCCAGGTCAACGCCAACTATGGGGCCGACGGTGCCGGCAGTACCACGCTGAGCTACAGCCTCCAGCTGGCCGGCGCCGATGGCAGCAACTCCGGATTGACCAGCGGCGGTTCCACTGTCTTCCTGTACAACGTGGGAGGTGTGATCGTTGCCTCCACATCCGCCAGCGCCGCCGGCATCACTGCGGAGAACACCGTCTTCTCGCTGTCGGTGAACGGCAGCACCGGTGTGGTCACCCTGACCCAGTTCAGCGCGATCGACCATGCGCTGCCGGGCAGCGAAGGCAACTTCGCCAGTCAACTCGCCGTGCTCGATTCGGGCCTGGTGCGTATGCAGGGGACCCTGGTGGTCACCGACCGCGACGGCGATACCGCTACGTCCACCAGTTCGCTGGATCTGGGTGGCCGTGTCAGCTTCACCGATGACGGTCCGAGCATCTCGCTGACCGAGGAGCGCGGGCCGATTCTCAGGGTCGATGAGACCGATCTCAATCAGAACGCCACCTTCGACAATGTGGCGGGGCTGTTCCAGTCGAGCTTCGGCGCAGATGGCGCCGGCTCGGTCACTTATCGGGTTGGCACTGCCGACGGTACGGACAGCGGCCTGAAGGACACTGAGACAGGCAACCGTATCCTGCTGTTCAACGATGGCAATGGCGGGGTGGTCGGCCGTGTCGAGGGCACCAATCTGGTGGCCTTCAGCGTCACCCTGAGTAACGGCGCGATCACTCTCGATCAACAGCGCGCGTTGGTGCATCCGGTGCAGACCGATCCACACGACGTGCTGAACCTCGACGCCGGCAAGATCAGCCTGATCGCCACCATCACCGACCGGGATGGCGACACCAACAGTGCCCAGATCGACCTGGGCAACCGGCTGATCTTCGGTGACGACGGTCCGGACATCAATCTGGTGGGTGGCTTTGACGGCCATCTGCTGGTGGATGAGTCCTCGCTCAATAGCGATGCCTCGGCCAACTTCAGCGGCGCGTTCAGCTCCCGAGGCGACGCCGACGGCGCCACCGTGAACTACAGCCTGACGGCGAACACCGGCGACCTCAGCGGCCTGCAGACCGGGAACGGCACCGACATCGTACTGGTGCGGGTGAGTGCCACTCAGGTCGAAGGCCGGGTCGGCAGCATTGATGGATTGACGGTCTTCAGCGTGACGCTGAACGCGACCACCGGCGAATTGACCCTCGATCAGCGGATCGCTCTGCGGCATAGCCCGGACGATCCGGACAACACCGTGCATCTGGGCAGCGGCAAGCTTTCGCTGACTGCGACCATCACCGACGGCGACCTCGACAGCAAGAGCGTCAGCCTCGACCTGGGCGGCCGACTGAGCTTCCACCATGAGAACCCGACCATTACCCTGAACGACTTCAACGGCCAACTGGTCGTGGATGAAACCCACCTGGATGCTGACGCCAGCCTCAACTTCAGTAGCGCCTTCAGCACCACCAGTGGCTCCGGCAACCTCACCCTGACCTATAGCCTGACTGCCACCAACGGCACCTCCAGCGGCCTGCAGACCACCGATGGCACGGACATCGTGCTGCTGCGCGTCAGTGCCACCGAAGTACAGGGCCGGGTTGGCGGCACCGGTGGTCCGATCGCCTTCACCCTGACCCTGGACGCTGTCACGGGCGACATGAAACTTGACCAGCAGATGGCGCTCCGGCATGGCGATGCCAGTAATCCGGACGACATCGTGCAACTGGCCGGCAGCAAGATCTCGCTGACCGCCACGGTGAGCGATGGTTTCTTCTTCAGCGAAAGCGCCAGCCTCGACCTGGGAGGCAAGCTGGTCTTCCATGATGATGGTCCGTCCATCGGTCTGACCGGCGAATTCAACGGCCAACTGGTGGTGGATGAAACCACGCTCGGCACCGATGCCACCGCCAACTTCAGCACGGCCTTCAGCAGCCAGACCGGCGCCGACGGGGGCAGCGTGAGCTACAGCCTGACGGCGACCACCGGCACCCTCAGCGGGGTGCAGACCACCAACGGCACCGACATCGTGCTGGTGCGGGTCAGCGCCACCCAGGTCGACGGCCGGGTTGGCGGCATCGGTGGGGCTACCGCCTTCACCCTGACGCTCAATGCCGCGACCGGCGAGCTGAAGCTCGACCAGCAGATGGCGCTCAAGCATGGCGACTCCAGCAATCCGGACGACACCGTTCACCTGGATACTGGCAAGCTCTCGCTGACCGCCACCGTGACCGATGGCGATCTCGATGCGAAGAGCGTCAACCTCGAACTGGGCGACAAGCTGGTCTTCCACGACGATGGTCCGAGCATCAGCCTGAATGGTCAGTTCAACGGCCAACTGGTCGTGGATGAAACCACGCTCGGCACCGATGCCACAGTCAACTTCAGCACGGCCTTCAGCGCCACGACCGGTGCCGATGGCGCTAGCGTGACCTACAGCCTGAATGCCATCGATGGTACCCCCAGCGGTCTGCAAACCACCAATGGCACCGATATCGTGCTGGTGCGGGTCAGCGCTACCGAGGTCCAGGGTCGGGTCGGCAGCACCGGAGGGGCCACCGCCTTCACCGTGACGCTGAATGCCGCCACCGGCGAGATGACGCTGGTGCAGCAGGTGGCGCTCCGGCATGGCGATGCCAGTAACCCGGATGACACCGTGCACCTGGACGGCGGCAAGCTCTCGCTGACCGCCACCGTGACCGATGGCGACCTCGACAGCCGGAACGTCAGCCTCGACCTGGGCGACAAACTGGTCTTCCACGACGATGGTCCGAGCATCAGCCTGGTAGGCGGCTTCAATGGCGAGCTGGTCGTCGATGAAACCACCCTTGGCGGCGATGCGACGGCCGATTTCAGCGGCGCCTTCAGCTCCACGACCGGTGCCGACGGCGGTAGCGTCACCTACAGCCTGACCGCCAACAGCGGCGACCTCAGCGGGCTGCAGACCACCAACGGCACCGACATCGTGCTGTACCGTGTCAGCGCTACCGAGGTCCAGGGGCGGGTGGGTAGTACCGGCGGCGCAACCGCCTTCACCGTGACGCTGAACGCGACCACCGGCGAGATGACGCTGGTGCAGCAGATGGCCCTCCGGCACGGTGACTCCACCGACCCGAATGACACCGTGCACCTGGCCGGCGGCAAGCTCTCGCTGACGGCTACCGTGACCGATGGCGATCTCGATGCGAAGAGCGTCAACCTCGAACTGGGCGACAAGCTGACCTTCCACGACGATGGTCCGAGCATTGGCCTGGTGGGCGGCTTCAATGGCGAGCTGGTCGTCGATGAGACCTTCCTCGGCACCGATGCCTCGGCCGACTTCAGCGGCGCCTTCAGCGCCACGACCGGTGCCGACGGCGGCAGCGTCACCTATAGCCTGACCGCCAACAACGGCGATCTCAGCGGGGTGCAGACCACCAACGGCACCGACATCGTGCTGTACCGTGTCAGCGCCACCGAGGTTCAGGGCCGGGTGGGCAGCACCGGCGGGGCAACCGCCTTCACTGTCACGCTGAACGCGACCACCGGCGAGCTGACTCTCGTGCAGCAGATGGCCCTCCGGCACGGTGACGCCACCGACCCGAATGACACCGTGCACCTGGCCGGCGGCAAGCTCTCGCTGACCGCTACCGTGACCGATGGCGATCTCGATGCGAAGAGCGTCAACCTTGACCTGGGCGACAAGCTGACCTTCCACGACGATGGTCCGAGCATTGGCCTGGTGGGCGGCTTCAACGGCCAGTTGGTTGTGGATGAGACCTCGCTGGGTACCGATGCCACGGTCAACTTCAGCACGGCTTTCAGTGCCACGACCGGCGCCGATGGTGGTAGCGTCACCTACAGTCTGACGGCCAACAGCGGTGATCTCAGCGGTGTGCAGACCAGCAATGGCACCGATATCGTGCTATTCCGTGTCAGCGCTACCCAGGTCGAAGGGCGGGTCGGAAATACCTCTGGCGCAACTGCCTTCACCCTGACGCTGAATGCGACTACCGGCGAGCTGAAGCTCGACCAGCAGATGGCGCTCAAACATGGCGACGCCAGCAATCCGGATGACACCGTGCAGCTGGCCGGCGGCAAGCTCTCGCTGACCGCCACCGTGACCGATGGCGATCTCGATGCGAAGAGCATCAGTCTCGATCTCGGTAGCAAGCTGGTCTTCCACGACGATGGTCCGAGCATCCAGGTGGACAGCCAGGCCGATATCCGACTGGTCGTGGATGAGTCCAACCTGGCCAACGACGCTCGCGTCGAGTCCAGCCTGGTATCCCAGCTGTTCAGTCCCCACTTCGGCGCCGATGGCGCGGGCTCGATCACCTACGCCGTCAGCACCGTCAATGGTACCGACAGCGGCGTGCGTGACAGTGCCACGGGCCACCGTGTCCTGCTGTTCAACGAGGACGGCAGCGTGGTCGGCCGCGTCGAGGGCAGTAACGCCATCGCCTTCGTCGTCCGGGAGGATAACGGAGCACTGGAGCTGGACCAGCGACTGGCGCTCTACCATCCGGACCCGACCAACCTGGACGAACCGCTGAGCCTGGCCGCCGGGAAGATCACCCTGACCGCCACCATCACCGACCAGGACGGTGACTCGGACAGCGCCCAGGTCGATCTGGGCAGCAAACTGGTCATCTACGATGATGGCCCGAGCATCAACCTGGCGGCTGGCTTCAACGGCGAACTGGTTGTCGATGAAACCACGCTCGCTACCGATGCCACCGCCAACTTCAGCACGGCCTTCAGCGCCACGACCGGCAATGACGGCGGCAGTGTGAGCTACAGCCTGACGGCGAACACAGGCGACCTCAGCGGTGTGCAGACCACCAACGGCACCGACATCGTGCTGGTACGGGTCAGCGCCACGCAGGTCGACGGCCGGGTTGGCTCGATCGGTGGGGCAACCGCCTTCACCGTGACGCTGAACGCAACCACTGGCCAGCTGACGCTCGACCAGAAAGTGGCGCTCAAGCATGGAGATGCCACTGACCCGAATGACACCGTACACCTGGCCGGCGGCAAGCTTTCGCTGACTGCCACCGTGACCGATGGCGACCTCGATAGCCGGAGTGTCAGTCTCGATCTGGGCGACAAGCTGATCTTCCACGACGATGGTCCGAGCATCAGCCTGGCGGGTGGCTTCAACGGCCAACTGACCGTGGATGAGACCACGCTTGCTACCGACGCCACGGCCAACTTCAGCACGGCTTTCAGCGCCACGACCGGCGCCGATGGTGGCAGTGTGAGCTACAGCCTGACGGCGACCACCGGCACCCTCAGCGGGGTGCAGACCACCAACGGCACCGACATCGTGCTGGTGCGGGTCAGCGCCACCCAGGTCGACGGCCGGGTTGGCGGCATCGGTGGAGCTACCGCCTTCACCCTGACGCTCAATGCCGCGACCGGCGAGCTGAAGCTCGACCAGCAGATGGCGCTCAAGCATGGCAATGCCAGCGATCCGAACGATGCGATACACCTGAATAACGGTGTGATTTCGCTGACCGGCACGGTGACCGACGGTGACCTCGATGCGAAGAGCATCAGCCTCGACCTGGGTGGCAAGATCACCTTCCTCGACGACGGTCCGAGTATCAGCCTGGCAGGCGGCTTCAACGGTCAACTGACCGTGGATGAGACCAATCTCGGCACCGATGCCACGGTGAACTTCAGCACGGCCTTCAGCGCCCAGACTGGCGCCGACGGCGGCAGCCTGAGCTACAGCCTGACGGCGACCACCGGCACCCTCAGCGGGGTGCAGACCACCAACGGCACCGACATCGTGCTGGTGCGGGTCAGCGCCACCCAGGTCGACGGCCGGGTTGGCGGCATCGGTGGGGCAACCGCCTTCACCCTGACGCTCAATGCCGCGACCGGCGAGCTGAAGCTCGACCAGCAGATGGCGCTCAAGCACGGCAATGCCAGCGATCCGAACGATGCGGTGCACCTGAATAACGGTGTGATTTCGCTGACCGGCACCGTGACCGACGGCGACCTGGACGCGAAGAGCATCAGCCTCGACCTGGGCAGCAAGATCACCTTCCTCGACGACGGTCCGAGCATCAACCTGGCGGCTGGCTTCAACGGCCAACTCACGGTGGATGAAACCAATCTCAGCACCAATGCCACGGCCAACTTCAGCACGGCCTTCAGCGCTGCCACCGGTGCCGACGGCGGCAGCCTGAGCTACAGCCTGACCGTCACCAATGGCGCTCTCAGCGGCCTGTCGGTCACCAATGGCACGGCCATCGTCCTGGTCAAGGTCAGCGACACCCAGGTTGAAGGGCGTGTTGGCAACGCCAGCGGGGCGACCGCCTTCGTCGTGACCCTAGATGCTGCGACCGGCAGCTTGACGCTCGACCAGCAGATGGCGCTGCGGCATGGCGATACCAGTAACCCGAACGACCCGGTCAGCCTGGCCAGCAACGCGCTGTCGCTGACAGCGACCGTGACCGATGGTGATCTCGATGCGAAGAGCATCAACCTCGACCTGGGCGGCAAGCTAACCTTCCTTGACGACGGCCCGGTGGTGAATGTCCAGCCGCTCACCCAGAACGTCTTCGATGCCAAGGGCTTCCACCTGGAGGGCATCCTGGACGTCAACTTCGGCGCCGATGGTCCCGGCGGCTTCGACCTGAGCGGCAACACGGCGCCCAGCGGCCTGCACTATGTGGTCACCAGCCTGGCGGGTGGCGGCTCCCTGCTGACCGCCCTGGATGCTGACAACCAGCCGTTCTTCACGCTCCAGATCAACAGCAACGGCACCTACAGCTTCGATGTGGTCAACTCGCGGCCGACTGCCGAGGTGGGGTACGACCTGACCACGATCAATGCCAGCGGGCCGGCACCTTCGTTCACCTTGACGTCGTCCGGACTCAGCGCAACCTTCACCACCACTGCCGGTCACCTGGTGAACCCGTCAACCAACGGCATGGGGATCGACAACAACACGATCGACAAAGGTGAGCTGCTCAACGTTGCCTTCAGCGATACCGTCTATAACGCGACTTTCAAGGTTCAGAAACTCTCTACCGGGGACACTCTCAGCTGGAGTGTACTGAGTGCGGCCGGGGCGATACTGGCCACTGGTACCTTCGTACCGCCAGCCGGTACTGGCGAGGGCGACACGACGACCTGGAACCTGCTGGCCAATGGGCACTTCCTCACCGGCTCGGCCGCTCAGCTGGCGGAGACTGGCTTCAGCACGGTGATACTGGGCAGCAACGATGGCGATTACCGGGTCCAGACCCTGTCGGCCGATCGCGCCGTGCTGCCGCCGGACCTGACGCTCAACTTCGGCGTGGGTGTCACTGATGGCGATGGTGACCATGCCAGCCTGAATCTCGGCCTGGAAATGAACACCCCAACCCTGCTGGTAGTGGGCAGCAATGCCGACGACAGCGGTTCCTCGACAACCCAGCACACCATTCCGAACCCGACCGACGCCGACAAGAGCGGCGATATCGTGGGCGGCAATGGCAGCGATGTGCTGGTGGGGGATAAAGGCGGGGCCGCGCAGCCGGTCGGGAATGATCACCTGGTAGGGGGGGCAGGTAACGACATCCTCTTCGGTGACTCCATCAACACCGACAACCTGAGCTGGGCAGGCCATGCCGCGGGCACGCACAACGGTGCCGGCCTCCAGGGACTGGTGGACTACCTGACCGCAACCAATGGCGGAACCGCGCCGTCCACCGGGCAATTGCTCAACTACATCGCCGCCCATGCCCAGGAGCTCAACGTCGCCGGCGATCCCCGTGGCGGCAATGACATCCTCGAAGGGGGCACCGGCAACGACCTGATGTTCGGTCAGGGCGGCAACGACAAGCTGATCGGTGGCCCCGGCGACGACATCATGTTCGGTGGTACCGGTGCGGATGAGTTCGTGTGGAAGGCCGGCGACACCGGTCACGATGTGATCAAGGACTTCAACATCGCCGAAGGTGACACGCTGAACCTGACCGACCTGTTGCAGGGAGAGACCGCCACGGCTTCGTCCTTGGCGCACTACCTGAACTTTACGGTGACTTCCGGCACCACCAGCATCGGGGTCATGCCCACTGGCACCGGCCCGGTGACCCAGACCATCGACCTGGCCAACGTCGACCTGTCCGCCAAGTACGCCGGCCATGCGGGCAATGGCGTGCTCTCGGCGGGCGATACCCAACAGGTGCTCAACGGCCTGCTCGGCGACCACGCGATCAAGACCGACACCGTCTGACCGCTGTTGCTTCACCCTTGAAACCGCCGCCTCCGGGCGGCGGTTTCGTTCGTGCCCGCCCAACGAGGGTGGGGGCACGCCTATACGGCTGGTGAATGATCGTCGCGGTGCGTCCTCACTGCTGTCTATGCTCGGGGCCACAGCATCCTCCCCAACGAACAATCAGAACGAGGTTTCCCATGCGCGAAGTGGTGATCGTCGACAGCGTCCGTACCGGCCTGGCCAAGTCCTTCCGTGGCAAATTCAACATGACCCGCCCGGACGACATGGTCGCCCATTGCATCGACGCGCTGCTGGCGCGCAACGACCTCGACCCGCTGCTGGTGGACGACTGCGTGGTGGGCGCCGGCTCCAACGAAGGTGCCCAAGGCCACAACATCGGCCGTAATGCGGCAGTGCTGTCGAAGCTCGGTATCCATGTCGCCGGCATGACCCTCAACCGCTACTGCTCTTCGGGCCTGCAGGCCATTGCCATCGCCGCCAACCAGGTGGCTTCGGGATGCAGCGACATCCTGGTGGCCGGCGGTGTCGAGTCCATCACCCTGACCATGGGCAAGCAGAACCTCGACAATTTCGTGAACCCGCGTCTGAAGGACGAGTTCCCCGGCATCTACTACCCCATGGGGCAGACCGCCGAGATCGTTGCCCGCCGCTACAACGTCACCCGCGAGCAGCAGGACCTGTACTCCCTGCAGAGCCAGCAGCGCACCGCCCGCGCCCAGGCCGAGGGCCTGTTCAACGATGAAATCGTGCCGATGAACGTGAAGTACCTGGTGGAAGACAAGGCCAGCGGCGAGAAGAAAGTGCTCGACGGCGTGGTCGACCGCGATGACTGCAACCGCCCGGACACCACGATCGAGGGCCTGAACTCCCTCAAGCCGGTATTCGCCGAGGACGGCTCGGTCACCGCCGGTAACGCCTCGCAGCTTTCCGACGGCGCCTCCATGACCCTGGTGATGAGCCTGGAGAAAGCGCTGGAGCTGGGCCTCAAGCCCAAGGCCTTCTTCCGCGGCTTCACCGTCGCCGGTTGCGAGCCGGACGAAATGGGCATTGGCCCGGTGTTCTCGGTGCCCAAGCTGCTCAAGGCCAAGGGCCTGCAGGTTGCCGACATCGACCTGTGGGAACTCAACGAAGCCTTCGCCTCCCAGTGCCTCTATGCCCGCGACCGTCTGGGTATCGACAACGAGAAGTACAACGTCAATGGCGGCTCCATCTCCATCGGCCACCCCTTCGGCATGACCGGCTCGCGCCAGGTCGGCCACCTGGTGCGCGAGCTGCAACGCCGCAACCTGCGCTACGGCATCGTTACCATGTGCGTGGGCGGCGGCATGGGCGCCACGGGGTTGTTCGAAGCGGTGCGTTGAGCCACCGTCGATACCGCGTTCCTCCGGCCCGCTCCACGCAAGCGGGCCTGTAGCGACAAAAAAGCCCCCGGCAAATATGCCGGGGGCTTTTTATTTTGACAGGGTTGAGATGATCTCTGGCGGAGTGGTGCTCGCTAATAGATATCTACCACGTGACCTGGAGCGGCACAGGTTGGACAGGTATGGAACTGTAGGAGCGAGCTTGCTCGCGAACAGCGTATTCCGGCTGAGCGAATAGCCTGGACGTTTGCAACGGCAAACGCCCTGCGCTGTACCGGATCAGCGTGCCGCGCGTACGAACAGGCCTGCTGCCTGCTTCATGCGATCGATGTACTTCCCAACCTCGCGTTCGGCATCGAAGCGAGTGAAGTACGGCCCTTCCAGCGTTCCTTCTCGAGTGGAGAAGAAATACTGGCCATTGACCGAGGTGATCCGGTCGCTGCGGTAGTGGGTTGCCGCATGGGCATCGTTGGACCGTTGGCCGACCATGAAGTCGCCTCCTGGGAAAAAGGATCAATTACCTAGGAGTGTATGCAGCCAACCTGCGTGCCACTAGGCTTGCGACGAACGGCAGGGTTTCGTTTCAGGACCGAGCGCCGGCAGACAGGCTCGGGCTTGTTGTTTTGGTTATAAGAAAATCAAAATATATTCTTTTTAATGCGAAAAGACCTTGTGCATAGTTGATCTCAACATGAACAAGGAGAGACCCATGAGCTTGCGACTTGGCGACATCGCCCCCGACTTCGAACAGGAATCCAGCGAAGGCCGCATTCGCTTCCACGAATGGCTCGGCAGCAACTGGGGCGTGCTGTTCTCCCACCCGGCCGACTTCACCCCGGTGTGCACCACCGAGCTTGGGCTCACCGCCAAGCTGAAAGACCAGTTCGCCGAGCGCGGCGTCAAGGCGATCGCACTTTCGGTCGACCCGGTGGACTCCCACGTGAAGTGGATCGACGACATCAACGAGACCCAGAACACCGTGGTCAACTTCCCGATCATCGCCGATGCCGACCGCAAGGTGTCCGAGCTGTATGACCTGATCCACCCGAACGCCAACGACACCCTGACGGTGCGTTCGCTGTTCGTCATCGATCCGAACAAGAAGGTGCGCCTGACCATCACCTACCCCGCGAGCACCGGGCGCAACTTCAACGAGATCCTGCGGGTGATCGACTCGCTGCAACTGACTGACAACCACAAGGTCGCCACGCCGGGCAACTGGCAGGACGGCGATGACGTGGTGATCGTGCCCTCGCTCAAGGACGAGGAAGAGATCAAGCAACGGTTTCCCAAGGGCTATCGCGCGATCAAGCCATACCTGCGGCTGACGCCCCAACCGAACAAGTGATCCGAAGCGGCTGCGCGTCGGCCAGTCTGCGTTGCCAGCGACAGCGAGCTGCTCATGTGCTGTAGCACACTCCGCTCTCACTGCCCCTGGCGCCTGGCCTGGCTTTAGCTCGCGCGCTCCGGGTGCCGAAGTTTCAACCTCGAGCAGGGTAATAGGGCCGGTTCGCCGGCCCATTTTTTTCTGCTTTCACGCGCGGACCACGCCGCGCTTTTTTCTTCCAGTTTTGCTCTTTATCCAGCTCTGACTCGCCCGCCACACGGGGAGAAGACGTCAGCCCACGCCAAGGAGAACGACCATGGGTCATTCCACCTGGCGCCGCAGCCTGGCCGTCGCTCTTCTCGCGAGCCTGCCGATCGGCGCCTACAACGCTCCCGCCCAAGCCGCCGACGCCCCGAAAGAGGTGCGGCTGGACTACGCCTACTACGCGCCCACCAGCCTCGTGCTCAAGCATTTCGGCTGGCTGGAGAAAGCCCTCAAGCCGCAGGGCACCGAGGTGCGCTGGGTGTTCAGTCAGGGCAGTAACCGCTCGCTGGAATACCTCAATGCCGGCAGCACCGACTTCGCGTCTACCGCAGGCCTGGCCGCGGTGCTCAGCCGCGCCAATGGCAGCTCGCTGAAGACCGTGTACATCGCCAGCCGCCCGGAATGGACCGCGCTGGTAGTACCGAAGGATTCGCCGCTCAAGTCTGTTGCCGACCTCAAGGGCAAGAAGATCGCCGCTACCAAGGGTACCGACCCGTACCTGTTCCTGCTGCGCAGCCTGCAGCAGGCGGGGCTGGACAAGAACGACGTGGAGATCGTCCACCTGCAGCACCCGGACGGCCGCGCCGCGCTGGAGCAGGGCAGGGTGGACGCCTGGGCCGGTCTCGATCCGCACATGGCCGCCAGCGAACTGCAGGCTGGCTCGCGCCTGCTGTACCGCAACGTCGACTTCAACAGTTACGGCGTGCTCAGCGTCACCGAGAAGTTCGAGCGGTCGCAGCCGGAGCTGATCAAGCAGGTCATCGCCGCCTATGAAGAGGCGCGCCAGTGGGCCGTGGCGCATCCGGAGGAGACCGCGAAACTGCTTGCCGAAGAAGCCAAGCTGCCGCTGGAAGTGGCCAAGCTGCAACTCTCGCGCACCGACTTCAGCAAGCCGCTGCCGGGCGCCGAGCAGGTTGCCGCGCTCAAGGCCGCCGCGCCGATTCTGCTCGACGAACAACTGGTGCGGCCAGGCACCGACGTCACCGCCGTGGTCGATCAACTGATCGCACCGCAACTGGCCGGTGAAGTGATCGGTAAGCCCGCCGTCGCCAAGGCGGAGCCCTAAGCCATGCCGACCCAGAGCCTGCGCCTGGCCCGCCAGCGTCGCGCATTCAAACTGCGCTGGCCGCGGCTGAGCTGGCGTGCCTGGCTGGTGCCGCTGCTGTTGTGCGCGGCGCTGGAACTGGCGGTGCGTATCGGCTGGCTCGCCGAGCACCAGATGCCGGCGCCCAGCAGCGTCGCGCTGACGCTCTGGCAACTGGCCCAGGGCGAGCTCTGGAAGCATGTCACCGCCAGCCTGGCACGGGTCGCCGCCGGCTTCTGCATCGGTGCGGCCGCTGCCGTGCTGATCGGCACCTGGGTCGGGCTCAGCCAGCGCGCCGAGGCCTACCTGGAACCGACCTTCCAGGCGCTGCGGGCCATCCCCAGCCTTGCCTGGGTACCCTTGCTGCTGCTCTGGCTGGGCATCGACGAAACGCCGAAGATCGTACTGATCGCCCTCGGCGCCTTCTTCCCCGTCTACCTCTCGCTGGTGGCCGGCGTGCGCAACGTTGACCGCAAGTGGGTGGAGCTGGGTCGCCTGTATCACCTGTCGCCCTTCTCCCTGGTACGGCGCATCCTCCTGCCGGCGGCGCTGCCGAGCCTGTTCACCGGCCTGCGCGGCGCGCTCAGCCTGAGCTGGATGTTCCTGGTCGCCGCCGAACTGATCGCCGCCACGCGCGGCCTGGGCTATCTGCTCAGCGACGGCCGGGAAACCTCGCGGCCGGACATCGTCATCGCTGCCATCCTGGTGCTGGCCGTGCTCGGCAAGCTCAGCGACGGCCTGCTGAAAGCGCTGGAGCAGCGCGCACTGGCCTGGCGCGACACCTTCCTTGGCAATCGTCCTCAGGAACAGGGAGACAGCTGATGAGTGCCTTGCTGGAACTGCGGGATATCCGCAAGAGCTTCTCCGGCGTGCGGGTACTGGACGACGTCAGCCTGAGCCTGGCGCCGGGTGAGGTTGTGAGCCTGCTTGGCCCCAGCGGCTGTGGGAAGAGTACCTTGCTGCGCATCGCCGCCGGGCTGGACGACGAGTTTGCCGGCTCCCTGGAGCGCAACCCGCTGCTGGGCTTCGGCCCGGACGGCGAGAGTGGCCGTGGCGGCGGTGGCATTGGTGTGGTGTTCCAGGAGCCGCGCCTGCTGCCCTGGCTGACCGTGGCGCAGAACATCGGCTTCGCCGACGGCTGGCTGGCCGACGACCACCGCATCGAGCATCTGCTGCGCGACGTGGGGCTGGAAGGCAAGGGCGACCTTCTGCCCAAGCAACTCTCCGGAGGCATGGCCCAGCGCGCGGCCATCGCCCGAGGCCTCTACGGGCGGCCACAGGTGTTGCTGCTGGACGAGCCCTTCAGCGCGGTGGACGCTTTCACCCGCATCCGCCTGCAGGACCTGATCCAGGACCTGGCGGTGGAATATGACATCAGCATCCTGCTGGTCACCCACGACCTCGACGAAGCCTTCTACCTCAGCGACCGAGTCCTTCTGTTGGGCGGCACCCCGAGCCGCCTGCGCCGCGAATTCCCCGTACCGCTGCCGCGCCCGCGCGATCGCCGCGCGGTGGAGCTGGCCTACCTGCGCGGGGAAGCGCTGACCGAGCTGCACCAGTCCCACGTCATCTGACTCTGCACGACGGCCGACCCTCGCGTAGGGCGCATAACGCTCGGCGTTATGCGCCGATTGGCCCTGATATCAGCGTACTCCGGGCTTGGCCACGTAACTGGAGGTGGACACGGAGCATCGGCGTACAACCGCGAACGGTTGTACGCCCTACGTCCTCACGAATAAAACAAAATCGCATAACTAAATGAATAAATAACATTTATTGGAATATGAGATGGGCTGTTAAGGTCTATGCACATTGGTTAGCAGGGCGATGATTGAATCGCTCAGATCGTTATAAGGAATCGCGCACATGTACGTAGTCACCCTTGCCGGCAGCCCGAGCCAGCGTTCCCGTTCCGGCGTCCTCCTGGACGTTGCGCGGAACTGGCTGCACGAGCGTGGCGCCGAGCTGCGTTCCTACGGGGTGCGCGACTTCCCGGCCGAGGATCTGCTGCACGCGCGCTTCGACAGCCCGCGAGTGGTGGAGTTGATCGAGCAGGTGGCCCGCGCCGATGGTCTGGTGATCGCAACGCCGGTGTACAAGGCGTCCATCGCCGGAGCGCTGAAGGTCCTGCTCGATCTGCTGCCGGAGCGGGCGTTGAGCCACAAGGTGGTGCTTCCCCTGGCCACTGGCGGCAGCAACGCCCACATGCTGGCGGTGGATTACGCGCTCAAGCCGGTTCTTGCTGCGCTCAAGGCCCAGGAAACCCTGCACGGCGTGTTCGCCGAGGACAACCAGGTGCAGTACGCCGAAGGCAGTACGCCGGCACGCCTCGACCCGGCCCTGGAGCATCGCCTGCTGGATTCCCTGGAACAGTTCCATGGCGCCCTGGCGCGCCGCCCCAAACCCATCGACCCGAACCTGCTCAACGAGCGGCTGATCAACGCCCGCTGGAGCATCTGAACCCAAAGATACGAACGCCAAGCCCCGACCCGGCAGGCGACGACTCTCGTACAACACGAAAAGGCCCTCACCGTCCCGTCAACGGGACCGCAGGTCCGGCAAGCACACTCGATAAAGGAGCACTCCCATGCGGACCCTCACTTTGCGTAGTGGACTGGCGGCCCTGCTGATCGCGGCCCTGTCCTATAACGCCCAGGCTGAAGAACAACCCGGTACCCTGCGTATCGGCTACCAGAAGTACGGCACCCTGGTGCTGCTCAAGGCTCGCGGCACGCTGGAGAAGCGCCTGGCCGAGCAGGGCGTCAAGGTGCAATGGACCGAATTCCCCGGTGGCCCGCAGCTGCTCGAAGGCCTGAACGTCGGCAGCATCGACTTCGGCGTCACCGGCGAAACCCCGCCGGTATTTGCCCAGGCCGCAGGCGCCGACCTGGTCTACGTCGCCCACGAACCGCCGGCGCCGACCAGCGAGGCGATCCTGCTGCCCAAGGATTCGCCGATCAAATCCCTCGCCGAGCTCAAGGGCAAGAAGATCGCCCTGAACAAGGGCTCCAACGTGCACTACCTGCTGGTGCGCGCCCTGGAGAAAGCCGGCCTGAAATACACCGACATTCAGCCCGTGTACCTGCCGCCGGCCGACGCCCGCGCCGCCTTCGAGCGGGGCAGCGTCGACGCCTGGGTGATCTGGGACCCGTACCAGGCCGCCGCCGAGAAGCAGCTCTCCGCCCGCACCCTGGTGGATGGCACCGGCTTGGTGGATAACCACCAGTTCTACCTGGCGACCCGCCCCTATGCGAATAACCACCCGCAGGTGATCACCACCCTGATCGACGAAGTGCGCTCGGTGGGCCAGTGGTCGCAGCAGAACCCGCAGCAGGTCACCGACCAGGTCGCACCGCTGCTCGGCCTGCCCGCCGACATCACCCTGACCGCCGTGAAGCGCCAGGGCTACGGCGCCCAGCCGATCACCCCGGAAGTCACCGCCGCGCAGCAGAAGATCGCCGACACCTTCACCCAGCTGAAGCTGATCCCCAAGCAGCTGAGCATCAAGGACGTGGTGTGGACGGCGCCGGCCAAGGTCGCTGCCCAGTAACTGATCCGCCTTTTGTAGGAGCGTGCTTGCTCGCGAACCGGCCCAGCTCCAGAACTGCCGGGGAATCCGTTCGCGAGCAAGCTCGCTCCTACGAAGAACAGCAGCAACACGAAATACCCGAACCCCTTCATCGCGCGGCTACGCCACGCCGGCGCGCTTATCTGGAGTAATTGCGATGAGTCTCGACATCTTCTGGTTCCTGCCGACCCACGGCGACGGCCACTACCTGGGTACCGCCGAAGGCGCCCGCGCCGTGGATCACGGCTATCTGCAACAGGTCGCCCAGGCCGCCGACCGCCTCGGCTTCGGCGGCGTGCTGATCCCCACCGGCCGCTCCTGCGAGGACTCCTGGCTGGTCGCCGCCTCGCTGATCCCGGTGACCCAGCGCCTGAAATTCCTGGTCGCCCTGCGCCCGGGCATCATTTCCCCGACCGTGGCCGCGCGCCAGGCCGCCACCCTTGACCGGCTTTCCGGCGGACGCGCGCTGTTCAACCTGGTGACCGGCGGCGACCCGGACGAACTGGCCGGCGACGGCCTGCACCTGAGCCACGCCGAGCGTTACGAAGCCTCCGTCGAGTTCACCCGCATCTGGCGCCGCGTGCTGGAAGGCGAGACCGTCGACTACGACGGCAAACACCTGCAGGTGAAGGGCGCCAAGCTGCTCTATCCGCCGATCCAGCAGCCACGCCCGCCGCTGTACTTCGGCGGCTCCTCCGATGCCGCCCAGGACCTCGCTGCCGAGCAGGTCGAGCTGTATCTGACCTGGGGCGAGCCGCCGGCCGCCGTCGCCGAGAAGATCGCCCAGGTCCGCGAGAAGGCTGCCAAGCAGGGTCGTAGCGTGCGCTTCGGCATCCGCCTGCATGTGATCGTCCGCGAGACCAACGAGGAAGCCTGGAAGGCCGCCGACCGCCTGATCTCCCACCTCGACCAGGACACTATCGACCGCGCCCAGGCGTCCCTGGCGCGCTTCGACTCCGTTGGCCAGCAGCGCATGGCCGCGCTGCACGGCGGTAGCAAGGACAAGCTGGAAGTCAGCCCCAACCTCTGGGCTGGTGTCGGCCTGGTGCGCGGTGGCGCCGGAACCGCACTGGTCGGCGACGGCCCGACCGTGGCCGCCCGCGTGAAGGAATACGCGGACCTGGGGATCGACACCTTCATCTTCTCCGGCTACCCGCACCTGGAAGAGTCCTACCGGGTCGCCGAACTGCTCTTCCCGCACCTGGATATCGCCCGGGCCCAGCAACCGCAGGCGCGCGGTTACGTCAGCCCGTTCGGCGAGATGGTGGCCAACGACATCCTGCCCAAGGCCGCTTCGGCAAGCTGACAAAACCGTAGGGCGAATAACGCGCAGCGTTATCCGCCGTCGATCCC
The DNA here is from genome assembly GCF_029203285.1 of Pseudomonas sp. PSE14. NCBI lineage: Bacteria > Pseudomonadati > Pseudomonadota > Gammaproteobacteria > Pseudomonadales > Pseudomonadaceae > Pseudomonas > Pseudomonas sp. PSE14. The sequence goes on along the minus strand of NZ_CP115669.1, from coordinate 4,287,918 downwards.
GAACGGCGGATGAAGCCTTCCGCTTCATGCGCCCTACGACGAATCCGGAGTGATGAGATGAGCATTTCCAACAACCTCGCCCAGCGCCTTGCGCCCTGGGCCCTGCCGGTGGGCCTGCTGCTGATCTGGCAACTGGCCGTGGAAACCGGCTGGCTGTCCAGCCGCATCCTGCCTGCACCCAGCGCCGTCGCCGAGGCCGGCTACCACCTGGTGGTCAGTGGCGAGTTGTGGCAGCACCTGGCGATCAGCACCTGGCGCGCCGCCGTCGGCTTCCTCATCGGCGGCAGCATCGGCCTGGTGCTGGGCCTGATCACCGGCCTGTCGAAGTGGGGCGAGCGCTTCCTCGACAGTTCGGTGCAGATGATCCGCAACGTGCCGCACCTGGCGCTGATCCCGCTGGTGATCCTGTGGTTCGGCATCGACGAGTCGGCGAAGATTTTCCTGGTCGCCCTCGGCACCCTGTTCCCGATCTACCTCAACACCTACCACGGCATCCGCAACATCGATCCGGGCCTGCTGGAGATGTCGCGCAGCTACGGCCTGTCCGGTTTCGCGCTGTTCCGCCAGGTGATCCTGCCCGGTGCGCTGCCTTCGATCCTGGTCGGCGTGCGTTTCGCCCTGGGCTTCATGTGGCTGACCCTGATCGTCGCCGAGACCATCTCCGCCAGCTCCGGCATCGGCTACCTGGCGATGAACGCCCGCGAATTCCTGCAGACCGACGTGGTGGTGTTGGCGATCCTGCTCTATGCGGTGCTCGGCAAGCTGGCTGACCTCGCCGCCCGAGGCCTGGAGCGCGTCTGGCTGCGCTGGCACCCGGCATACCAGAGCAAGGGAGGTGCGGCATGAACGCCGTGAATTCTCTGTCTCAAAAGCAGCTGCCCCAGCAACTCAAGAAAGGCATCCCGCTGGTGGTGGAAGGCGTGGTCAAGCGCTTCGGCGAGCGGGAGGTGCTCAAGGGCATCGACCTGCGCATCCCCGCCGGCCAGTTCGTCGCCATCGTCGGCCGCAGCGGTTGCGGCAAGAGCACCTTGCTGCGCCTGCTGGCCGGGCTCGACAACGCCAGCGAAGGCCAGTTGCTGGCCGGCGCGGCACCGCTGGAGAGCGCCCGCGAAGGCACCCGCCTGATGTTCCAGGACTCGCGCCTGCTGCCCTGGAAACGGGTGATCGACAACGTCGGCCTGGGCCTCAAGGGCGACTGGCGTGGCCAGGCACTGGAGGCGCTGGAGGCGGTCGGCCTGGCCGATCGCGCCAATGAGTGGCCGGCCGGCTTGTCCGGTGGACAGAAGCAGCGCGTGGCCCTGGCCCGCGCACTGATCCACCGTCCACGCCTGCTGCTGCTCGACGAACCGCTGGGCGCACTGGATGCCCTGACCCGCATCGAGATGCAGCAACTGATCGAGAGCCTCTGGCAGCAGCATGGCTTCACCGTGCTGCTGGTCACCCACGACGTCAGCGAGGCTGTGGCCATCGCCGACCGGGTGATCCTCATCGAAGACGGCGAGATCGGCCTGGACCTCAATGTCGAACTGCACCGGCCGCGCGCCCGTGGTTCGGCACGCCTGGCCGCGCTGGAAGCCGAAGTGCTCGAACGCGTGCTGTCGCTGCCGGCGCAGCCACCCGAGCCGGAACCCGTATCCCCACTGCCCACGCAATTGCGCTGGGCGCTTTGATCCAACGTTCATCCGTATCACGACATTCCCCCAAGGAGCATTGCCATGACCATCAAAGCCATCAACGTCCGTAACCAGTTCAAAGGCACCATCAAGGAAATCATCGAAGGCCCGGTCCTGTCGGAAATCGACGTCCAGACCGCCGCCGGCATCGTCACTTCGGTGATCACCACCCGTTCCGTGCGCGAGCTGGAACTGGCCATCGGTAGCGAAGTGATCGCCTTCGTCAAATCCACCGAGGTTTCCATCGCCAAGCTGTAAGCGCGGTGGTGGAGGACGGCGGGCAGTCCGGCGACGGGCTGCCCGTTTTCTTTTGTGCAGGCGTGTGTCGGGTCGCGCACTTGGCTTTTGTAGGATGGGTGGAGCGGAGCGATACCCATGCTGTGGGTGGGTGAGGCCGATGGGCATCGCATGCTCCACCCATCCTACGAAAATCTCCCACCTTTGTGCCGGATAGAGCAATTACTCTATTTCCCTTAGACTCCTCTCAAACCAACAAGAAAAAAGGAGTCCCGCATGTCCCTGAGTCCCTCCGCCTTCACCCTGCTCGGCCTGGTTGCCTGGACCGTGCTGCTGGTCCTGCTGCTGGTCAACCAGCGTGGTCTGCTGGTGATGTCCGGCCGCATGAAGGTCAACGTCTTTGCCGCCGACGGCAGCAACACGCCCGGCGCCTTCGGTCAGCGCCTGGTGCGGGCCCACGCCAACTGTGTGGAGAACATCCCGCTGTACGCCGCCGTCCTGCTCTACGCCATGGTCAGCGGCGCGACGCTGGTGACCGATCCGTTGGCCCCGACCCTGCTGGGCGCGCGCATCGTGCAATCGGTGGTGCACCTGATCAGCACCTCGGCACTGGCGGTCTGGATTCGCTTTGCCGCGTTCTTCGTCCAGTTGCTGATCCTGATCTGGTGGCTGCTGCGCCTGTCCGGACTGATCTAGTGTCTTGACTGGGAGCGACGCGGCGTTGACGCCGAGCGACCGGAACAGTTGCGTGTCGCAACTGTTCCTATGGTGCGATACCGCCATGACTTAGCATGGCGAACCGCACACGCGACGAGGCTCCCATGCACGTTTCTTCCGGCCGCTGGCAATTCGGCCTGTTTCTCGCCCTGATCACCGCCGTGCTCTGGGGCATCCTGCCGATCAAGCTCAAGGAAGTCCTGAAGACCATGGACCCGGTCACTGTGACCTGGTTTCGCCTGGTGGTCTCCGGCGGCGTACTGCTCGTCTACCTCACGCTGACCCGCCAGTTGCCGGCGCTGCGCCCCATCGGCCGGCGTGGCGCGGGACTGGTGCTGGCGGCCGTGCTCGGCCTGACCGGCAACTACGTGTTCTATCTGATCGGTCTGCGCATGCTCACCCCCGGCACCACGCAACTGGTGATCCAGATCGCACCGATCCTTCTGCTGCTGAGCAGCCTGCTGGTGTTCAAGGAAAGCTTCAGCGTCGGCCAGGGCCTGGGGCTCGCGGTGCTGATGCTCGGCTTCGGGATGTTCTTCAACCAGCGTCTGGCGGAACTGTTCGGTTCGTTGGGTAATTACACCACCGGCGTGTTGATCGTGGTGTTCGCCGCTTTCATCTGGACTGCCTATGGCCTGGCGCAGAAGCAACTGCTGACGCAGTGGACTTCGGTGCAGGTGATGATGGTGATCTACCTGGGGTGCGCCGCACTGCTCACCCCCTGGGCGCATCCGCTGGAGGCGCTGCAACTGAGCCCGCTGCAGGGCTGGCTGCTGCTGGCCTGCTGCCTGAACACCCTGGTGGCCTACGGTGCCTTCGCCGAGGCCCTGGCGCACTGGGAAGCCTCCCGCGTCAGCGCCACGCTTGCCATCACGCCGCTGGTGACCTTCGCCTCGGTGGCGCTGGCCGCTTCGCTGTGGCCCGACTACGTGCATCCGGAAAACCTCAACGGCCTGGCCTACGTCGGCGCGCTGCTGGTGGTGAGCGGCTCGGCACTGACCGCCCTGGCGCCCTCGCTGCTGCGCAGCTACCGGGCCCGCCGCCAGCGCTTGGCGGATACCTGAGCAAAGGCCGCCCAATGGGCGGCCTTGTATTTTACGTCTAGGGGGATGGCTTTTCGTAGGAGCGAGCTTGCTCGCGAACCGCCCAACACCGATGCCGCCGGTTAAGTCTGTTCGCGAGCAAGCTCGCTCCTACAGAAAATGGATGCATCTGCTCTCCGGCAGGAGTGGATCTTGTCCGCGAATCGCACCGGGCCCTCCGATGTCACGGCGACTTGGTCCTCAAACGAAAACGGGCGCCCTCAGGCGCCCGTCTCGTTTCCAGCGCCCCGATGGCTTACGCCGCCGGACGCACCGCACGATAGACCAGCGCACCGATCACGCCGCCGGCCAGCGGGCCGACCCAGAACAGCCACAGCTGCTTCATGAACAGCGGGGCGGCGAACAGCGCCACGCCCAGGCTGCGTGCCGGGTTCACCGAGGTATTGTCGATCGGGATGCTGATCAGGTGGATCAGCGTCAGGGTGAGGCCAATGGCCAGCGGGGCGAAGCCGGACGGCGCCAGCTTGTCGGTGGCGCCCATGATCACGAACAGGAAGACCGCCGTCAGCAGGACTTCGATGATCAGCGCCGATTGCAGGCTGTAGCCGTTGGGCGAGCCTTCGCCGAAGCCGTTGGCGGCGAAGCCCGCCAGCGGATCGAAGCCGGCCTTGCCGCTGGCGATCAGGTACAGCATGCCGCCGGCAAGGATGCCGCCGACCACCTGGGCGACGATGTAGGGCACCAGCTCGGCGGTGCGCAGACGACCGCCCGCCCACAGGCCCAGGCTGACGGCAGGGTTGAGGTGGCAACCGGAAATTGGCCCGATGGCATAGGCCATGGTGACGACGGTCAGGCCAAAGGCCAGTGCAACGCCCAGTACGCCAATGGCGTGAGCGGCGAAGATGGCGCTGCCGCAACCACCCAATACCAGCCAGAAGGTGCCGATCATTTCGGCGGAAAGTTTGCGAAGCATGCTGCCTCCAGAGGCAAGTCGAGAAGCCCCGGAATTGGGGAGTGCGCATGCTAGGAAAGTCGCGTATCGGCGCGGTGTAGGGCGGTTCCGGCGGTAGTGGGGAATGTTCTGAACGCTGAACAGATTGCGCGGGGAGCGTCTTCCGCCGAGCTCCTCGGACTTCAATGCCCCGCGCCAAGTGCCTTTCGTAGGAGCGAGCTTGCTCGCGAACGGTGCTTTCCGCCGGCTCTGGCACCGGTCGGTTCGCGAGTAAGCTCGCTCCTACACGTCTATCAGACCTGCGTGCCCAGTTGCTCCGCCCGGCGCAGCCAGGTCTGGCGCTGCTCCTCGCTGGAGCCGCGGATCGGGCTGAACTCCTCCAGATGGTGGAGCTCGATACCGCAAGGCGCGAGGATGCAGCGGGTCATCTGGCGGTGCGCCGGGGCCCCTTGGCGCAGGCGGTAGTGCCAGTGGGTCTGGTCGTGGCTCACCAGCAGGTCGGCGCTGCGCCCGCCCAGCAGCGGTTCGAACTCGCGGGATTCGGCCGAGCGGTAGCGGAAGGCGAAGCCTGGTTGCAGCACGCGGTCGAAGAAGCCCTGCAGCAGCGCTGGCAGGCCGCCCCACCAGACCGGATAGATGAACGCCAGGTGCTGCGCCCAGTGGATCTGCCGTTGCGCCTCCAGCACGTCCGGCTCAAGGGTCTGGCTCTGCTCGTAGCCGCCGCGCAGCACCGGATCGAAGTTCAGCTCGCCGAGCTTCAGGGTGTGCACCACATGGCCCTTGGCGCGGGCGCCCTGGGCGTAGGCTTCCGCCACCGCATGGCAGAAGCCGCCGGGCTTGGGCGAGCCGAGCACCAGCAGCACGCGCTTGCCGTCGCCCTCGATGGGGGTGGCGCCATGCTTGGCCGCATCAACCATTCTGACCCGCCTCCAGCATGGTTTCCGGGCGTACCCACTGGTCGAACTCGGCGTCGGTCAGGTAACCCAGCTCCAGGGCCGTTTCGCGCAGCGTCTTGCCCTCTGCGTAGGCCTTCTTGGCGATCTCGGCGGCCTTGTCGTAGCCGATGTGCGGGTTCAGCGCGGTGACCAGCATCAGGCCGCGTTCCAGGTGCTCGCGCATCTTCGCCGCGTCCGGTTCCATGCCCGCGATGCAGTGGCTGTTGAAGTTGCGGCAGCCGTCGGCGAGCAGGCGCACCGATTCGAGCAGGTTGTGGATGATCACCGGCTTGAACACGTTCAACTGCAGGTGGCCCTGGCTGGCGGCGAAGGTAATGGTCGCGTCGTTGCCGAACACCTGGCAGGCGAGCATCGACAGGGCCTCGCACTGGGTCGGGTTGACCTTGCCGGGCATGATCGAGGAACCCGGCTCGTTGGCCGGCAGTTTCACTTCGGCGAAGCCCGCGCGCGGGCCGGAGCCGAGCAGGCGCAGGTCGTTGGCGATCTTCATCAGTGCGGTGGCCAGGGCCTTCAGGGCGCCGGAGAGGATCACCAGCGGCTCGTGGCCGGCCAGGGCGGCGAACTTGTTCGGCGCCGAGACGAAGGGCAGACCGGTGAGGTCGGCCAACTCGGCGGCGATGGCATCGGCGAACTCCTTCGGCGCATTCAGCCCGGTGCCGACGGCGGTGCCGCCCTGGGCCAGCTCGTAGACGGCCGGCAGGGCGGCGCGAATGGCGCGGTCGGCGTAGTCCAGCTGGGCGACGAAGGCGGACAGCTCCTGGCCGAAGGTGACCGGCGTTGCGTCCATCAGGTGGGTGCGGCCGGTCTTCACCAGGTCGGCATGGCGCGCGGCCTGTTGGGCCAGGCCGCCGCTGAGCTCGGCGATGGCCGGCAGCAGGTCGTCATGCACGGCACGCGCGGCGGCGAGGTGCATGGCGGTGGGGAAGCTATCGTTCGAACTCTGCGCGCGGTTCACGTGGTCGTTGGGGTGCACCGGCTTCTTGCCGCCACGGCCGTTGCCGGCGATCTCGTTGGCGCGCCCGGCGATCACCTCGTTGACGTTCATGTTGCTCTGGGTGCCGCTGCCGGTCTGCCAGACCACCAGTGGGAACTGATCGTCGTGCTCACCGGCGAGAACCTCGTCGGCGGCCTCTTCGATCAGGCTGGTGATGTTCTCCGGCAGTTCGCCCAGTTGCGCATTCACACGGGCCGCCGCCTTCTTCACCAGCGCCAGGGCATGTACCACGGCCAGCGGCATACGCTGCCCGCCGATGGCGAAGTTTTCCAGCGAACGCTGGGTCTGCGCGCCCCAATAGGCATCGTCGGGGACTTCGATGGGGCCGAGGCTGTCGGTTTCGGTGCGGCTCATGATGCGATCCTCCTGGAATGACTCGGGCAGTTTAGGCCGTTGTCGGCGCTCCGGGTTCCGAATCGGAGTTCAATTGCCGTGATAGAGCGGTTTCACCAGCGTGCGTGGGTGGCGCCGACCCAGCCGAGGGCTTCGCGCACCGGAACGTGCTCGCCGTCGAGGCTGCGCAGAGAGCCGTCGAAGTGGCCGAACCACTGGCTGGTCTCGGCGAACAGCGGCCCCAGGCGTGGGCAGGCACGGTGCAGCTTGCGCGGCGTGAAGGTGAGGTCGACCCGCTCGCAGGGGCTGCGCAGGCGCCACGGCGCGAGGGGATCGTGGGGCGCCTGGTGGATCTCGACGTCGTGCTCCAGGCGCTGCAACTCGCCGCCGAACCACAGGGCGTTTTCCTTGAGCGGGGTGTGATCGGTCCAGCCACTGCCGAAATTGCCGGCGATGCCTCCGGGCCCGGCGAATGCCGCGCGGGTCCAGTGGGTACGGAAGGGCCACACGCCACGGCCGAAGTCCAGGGCGGCGAAGCTCTCGCCAGCGCTGCACGAATAGACGCGACGCCCCAGCTGCAGGCTGCCACGCGCTGGCAGGCCCATTTGTCGGCTGCAGGCGTGGAAGCACTGGCCGGCCATCGGCACGACCAGGTTGACCGACTCCAGGTGCGCGGGGCGCTTGACCTCCAGCGCCAGGTCCAGCGGCTGGCCGCCGAGGTCGGGGGCGCTGGCGGTGATGCGCAGCTGGCCGGGCTGTTCGACGAAGTTCAGGCACAGGTCGCCGTGCTGGAAACTGTGGCTCTGGTTCGGCACGTCGGGCAGGTCGCAGCCGCGGCCCAGCGGCGTGATCTGGGTGCGGTGCACCGAGCGGCCGGTTTCCAGGTCGAGGAAGTAGATGGCGCCGTAGCCCAGGTAATCGAGGTCGGCGATGGTCAGCGAGAGCATCCAGCCCGGTGCGTTGATGCACCAGTGATTCCAGCGTTTGCGGCGTCCGGGGTTGCCCGGCAGGTTGCAGACCGTCTGCGGCCGGCTCGACCAGCCGATGGCGGCGTCGTTCAGGCGGCCGCGCGGGTCGCACAGGGGAGGGGCGTTTGCGTAGGGCGGCACGTAGGTGAAGGTATTCATTGGACACATCCATGTGGCAATGCGACGCAGCATGCCGGTTTGCCGAAAGGTCGACAAGAGATGCGGGCCACTTCCGTGCAGTTCGGCGGTCTCTTGAGCACTTTCCGAACTTAGGCGCAGAATGGCGGGTCCCACCGGGACATACCTTCAGACTCAAGGACCGCCCAATGACCGCTCTTCGTACTCTCTGCACCGCAGCTCTACTGGTGGGCTTCAGCTCTATCGCCCTGGCCGACGCCAACACCGAGGCGGAGAAATTCCTCAAGCAGGTTCACGCCGACAAGCTCACCGTGCCGGTCTATGCGCAGGTCCAGCAGATGCTCGCCCAGCGTTTCGCCGAGTCCAAGGCGCCCGAGAGCAAGAAGCCGGTGCTGGAGCGTTACCAGGCCAAGGCCAATGCCGAACTCGACCGCGCGGTAGGCTGGGACAAGCTCAAGCCTGAACTGGTCAAGCTCTACACCAGCAACTTCAGCGAATCCGAGCTCAAGCAGATCAACGACTTCTACGCGTCGCCCGTGGGCCGCAAGATGCTGGAGAAGATGCCGCGCCTGACCGCCGAATCCGCCCAGCTGACCCAGGCCAAGCTGCAGACTGCCGTGGAGCCGGTGAACAAGCTGATGGCCGACATGGACAAGGAACTGGGCGTGAAAGCCCCGGCCGCTCCGGCCAAGAAGCCCTGATCATCCTGACCTGCATTGACTGCCTGATTGCCAGCGAGACCCGACATGAGCATGCGTGACCGTATCCAATCCGCCCTGGGCGCCCTCGAACCGCAGCACCTGGAGGTGCACGACGAGAGCCACATGCACAGCCGCGGGCAGGAAACGCACTACAAGGCCGTGATCGTCAGCCCGGTGTTCGCCGGGCTGAACGCGGTGAAGCGGCACCAGAAGGTCTACGCCGCCCTCGGCGACCTGATGGGGCAGTTCCACGCCCTGGCCCTGCATACCTACACCCCCGAGGAGTGGGCGCAGCAGGGACAGGCGCCGGAATCGCCGACCTGCCGTGGCGGCAGCAAGCATGACCTGCATTGACCGCACGCCGCGCTGATAGGCGGCAGGATGCGGGCTTCGTCCCGCTCCGGTAGAATGCGACACCCAGCGCCGGCTTTTGCCGGCGCTGTCATTTTCAGCTGCTGTAATTCAAGGACCCGGTCCGCCCTTTACGCGGGCGACCACTGGAGTGATGCATGACCACCGATCGAATCGTCGTCGCGGCGTTGTACAAGTTCGTCTCCCTGCCCGACTACGTCGCCCTGCGCGAACCCCTGCTGCAGACCCTGCTGGACAATGGCGTGAAGGGCACCCTGCTGCTCGCCGAAGAGGGTATCAACGGCACCGTCTCCGGCACCCGCGCCGGCATCGACGGCCTGCTGGCCTGGCTGCGCAATGACCCGCGCCTGGCGGATGTGGACCACAAGGAGTCCTACTGCGACGAACAACCCTTCTACCGCACCAAGGTCAAGCTGAAGAAGGAAATCGTCACCCTCGGCGTGCCGGGCGTGGACCCGAATTCGAAGGTCGGCACCTACGTTGAACCCAAGGACTGGAACGCGCTGATTTCCGATCCGGAAGTGCTGCTGATCGACACCCGCAACGACTACGAAGTGGCCATCGGCACCTTCGAGGGCGCCATCGACCCGAAAACCAAGTCGTTCCGCGAATTCCCCGACTACATCCGCGAGCACTACGACCCGGCCAAGCACAAGAAGGTCGCCATGTTCTGCACCGGTGGCATCCGCTGCGAGAAGGCGTCGAGCTACATGCTCAGCGAAGGTTTCGAAGAGGTATTCCACCTCAAGGGCGGCATCCTCAAGTACCTGGAAGAGGTGCCCGAGGCCGAAACCCTGTGGCGCGGCGACTGCTTCGTCTTCGACAACCGCGTGACCGTGCGCCACGACCTCACCGAAGGCGACTACGATCAGTGCCATGCCTGCCGCAACCCGATCTCGGCCGAGGACCGTGCCTCCGAGCACTACGCGCCGGGCATCAGCTGCCCGCATTGCTGGGATTCGCTGCCGGAGAAGACCCGTGCCAGCGCCCGCGAGCGGCAGAAGCAGATCGAGCTGGCGCGCGAGCGCAACCAGCCGCACCCCATTGGCCGTGACCCCCGCGCGGAGAATTGATCCATGACCAGCCGCCTGCTCTACGTGATGGACCCGATGTGCTCCTGGTGCTGGGGCTTCGCCCCGGTGGCCGAGAAGCTGGTCGAGCAGGCGCGCGCCGCCGGCGTGCCGCTGGCGCTGGTAATGGGCGGGCTGCGCACCGGCCAGGGCGCGGCCCTGGAACCGGCCACCAAGCGCTACATCCTCGAACACTGGCAGGCTGTGCATGACGCCACTGGCCAGCCGTTCCGCTTCGAGGGCGCGCTGCCCGACGGCTTTGTCTACGACACCGAGCCGGCCTGCCGGGCGGTGGTCACCGCCCGTCGCCTCGACGACGACTGCGCCTGGGCGCTGGTCGGCGAGATCCAGCGGGCCTTCTACGCCGAAGGTCGCGATGTCACCCAGGCCAGCGTGCTCACCGAACTGGCCGAGCGCGTGGGCCTGCCGCGCATCGAGTTCGCCGAGGCCTTCGACAGCCAGGACAATCACCTGGCGACCCTCGCCGACTTCTCCTGGGCCCGTGACCTGGGCATCGCCGGCTTCCCCACGCTGCTGGCCGAGCGCGATGGCCAGCTGGCCCTGCTGACCAACGGCTACCAGCCTCTGAGCGAACTCGCGCCATTGCTGGAGCGCTGGCTGGAGCGCGGGCGGCATGCCTGAGCTGTCCGCTGACCGCCTGAGCTGGGCGGAGATTCGCCGGCTCGCTTTCCGTCACCGCAAAGCCCTGCTCCTCGCCAACCTCGTCGCCGTGCTGGCCACCGCCTGCAGCGTGCCCATCCCGTTACTGCTGCCGCTGCTGGTGGACGAAGTGCTGCTGGGCAAGGGCGACGCCGCGCTGCAGGTGATGAACCAGTGGCTGCCCCAGGCCTGGCACAAGCCGGCCGGCTACATCGGCCTGATGCTGCTGGCGACCCTGCTGCTGCGCAGCTGCGCGCTGGTCTTCAACGTGCTGCAGGCACGCCTGTTCGCGCGGCTTTCCAAGGACGTGGTGTACCGCATCCGCCTGCGCCTGATCGAACGCCTGAAGCGCATCGCCCTGAGCGAGTACGAGACCCTCGGCGGCGGCTCGGTCAGCGCGCACCTGGTGACCGATCTGGACACCCTCGACAAGTTCGTTGGCGACACCCTCAGCCGCTTCCTTGTCGCCTTGCTCACGCTTTGCGGTACCGCTGGCATCCTGATCTGGATGCATTGGAAACTGGCGCTGCTGATCCTGCTGTTCAACCCGCTGGTGATCTTCGCCACGGTGCAGTTGGGCAAGCGCGTCAAGCACCTGAAGAAGCTGGAGAACGACAGCACCTCGCGCTTCACCCAGGCCCTGACCGAAACCCTCGAAGCGATCCAGGAAGTGCGCGCCGGCAACCGCCAGGGCTTCTTCCTCGGCCGCCTTGGCGTGCGTGCCCGCGAGGTGCGGGACTATGCCGTGGCCTCGCAGTGGAAGAGCGATGCGGCCGGGCGCGCCAGCGGGTTGCTATTCCAGTTCGGCATCGACCTGTTCCGCGCCGCGGCGATGCTCACCGTGCTGTTCTCCGACCTGTCCATCGGCCAGATGCTGGCGGTGTTCAGCTACCTCTGGTTCATGATCGGCCCGGTGGAACAGCTGCTGAGCCTGCAATACGCCTTCTACGCCGCCGGTGGTGCGCTGAGCCGCATCAACGAGCTACTGGCCCGCGCGGACGAGCCGCAGTACCCGCACCGCCGCGATCCCTTCGCCGGGCAGGACAACGTCGGCATCCAGGTGCGCGACCTGAGCTTCGCTTACCGCGACGAGCGGGTGCTCGATGGCATGGACCTGGACATCGCTGCGGGCGAGAAAGTCGCCATCGTCGGTGCCAGCGGCGGTGGCAAGAGCACTTTGGTGCAACTGCTGCTCGGTCTCTACCAGCCGCAATCCGGCAGCATCCGCTATGGCGGCGTGGCGCTGGAGGAGATCGGCCTCGAGTGCGTGCGCGAGCACGTGGCGGTGGTGCTGCAGCATCCCGCGCTGTTCAACGACACGGTGCGCGCCAACCTGACCATGGGCCGCGAGCGCAGCGACGACGCCTGCTGGCGCGCGCTGGAAGTGGCGCAGCTGGCGGACACCATCCGCAGCCTGCCGCAAGGGCTGGACAGCGTGGTAGGCCGTTCCGGTGTGCGTCTCTCCGGCGGCCAGCGGCAGCGCCTGGCGATTGCACGCATGGTGCTGGCCGAGCCCAAGGTGGTGATCCTCGACGAGGCCACCTCGGCGCTGGACGCAGCCACCGAGTACGCCTTGCACCAGGCGCTGGGGCGTTTCCTCGAAGGGCGCACCACACTGATCATCGCCCACCGCCTGTCAGCGGTTAAGCAGGCTGACCGGGTACTGGTGTTCGATGGCGGGCGCATCGCCGAAGACGGCGACCATCAGCAACTGATCGCCGAAGGCGGGCTTTATGCCCGCCTGTACGGTCACTTGCAGCAGCACTGATCAGCCGTAGCGGGTGACTTCGAGGAAGCTCACGCAGTTGCCCAGGTCGTGGAAGACCCGCGTGTGGCTGATGTCGTTGTAGGCGATCCCGCGCAACAGGTCGATCAGCTCGGCGTCGCTGCGGTAGTGCGGCTCCCAGTCCAGCAGTCCTTCCAGGTAGGCGATGCCCGGGATGCCCGGCAGGAAGTTGCTCAGCAGCAGGCGTCCGCCCGGCAGCAGGCGGGCGAACAGGTTGCGGGTGAGATCATGGGCGTCCTGGTCGTTGAGGACTTCATAGAGCCCGGCGCAGTAGATCAGATCGAAATGACGCAGGTCGGTCCGGCTGTAGAGCAGCTCGTCGAGGCCGCATTGCACGGCCCGCACACCCTGCGAGGCGTAGCAGGATTCCACGGTCTGCAGCGTCTGTAGCTGAGGGTCGAGGGCGACGAACTCGCGGAAGTACCCATCGCGCAGGGCCCTTGAAAGGTCGGCCTCGCGCAGGTGGCCGCAGCCCACGCAGAGAATGCGCGCCTGGCCGCTGAGCTGCTCGCAGGTACGGTCGATCTCCCGTGCCAGCAACTGGCGGCGCGAGCGCAGGGCGCGCGCCGCTGGCGCGGAGCTGGCGTAGCGGAACAGCTCGTCGGTGGGCCCATCGGGCAGCAGCGAGGGCAGGGCGCTGTCGATGCCGTAGAGATAGTCCATCAGCACGGCATTGCCGGAGCCTTCACCCATCGGCCGTTCCCGCCGGCGGGGAAAGGGCAGCACCCGGGACTGCGCCATGGGCGTCGACTGGCCGATGGCCAGCGCCAGCAGTTCGGTGTTGCTGTCCTTGATGCGGCGCAGTTGCTGTTCGAGTTCTTCGATGGCCTGTGCGATCGATGCCGGATTTTGCTGGGTCCGATTGTCCATTGCCGTCCACCTGGGATGCCGATTGCGTGGCCGGCCCCTTCCGGGCCGGTGCTCCAGTCACCACGTTAGAGGGCTCGGGGCCTCAGTCCATCATCTGAATGAATGATGAACCCGCCGAATCAGCGCTGGCCCAGGCGTACCAGCAGGCTCACCAGTTCGGCCTGTCGGCTGGTATGGGTCTTGCGGAACAGCGCGCGCAGTTGGCTGCGCACGGTATTGATGGAGGTGCCCAGGTACTCGCCGCATTGCTCCGGTGACAGCCCGCGCACCAGCAGGTCACCCAGGCGCTGCTCGGCCGGGGTGAGGCCGAACAGTTCGCTGAGCAGGCGGCTCTGGCGCTGCGGGTCGAGCAGGGCGAGCAGGGCCAGTGGGCGCTGGAAGTTCTGGTTGAAGCCTGCCTCGGCCGGCACCGGAGTGACCAGCAGCTCCAGCGCGCTGCCATCGCTCAGCGGCAGCCAACCCGCTTTTCCCTTGCCCTGGCGCGGCGCGGCGTAGCGCACCAGCGCTTGCAGGCGGGCATTGTGCTGGCGGCAGTGCAGGCGACCGAAGACTTCGTAGAACGCCGCTTTGGCCTGCCCCAGTTGTCGCTGCGCGGCCAGGTTGGCGTAGAGCACCCGCGTGTCGCCATCGAGCAGCCAGAGCGGCGTGGGGTGCTGGTCCAGCAGCAGGTCGCGCTTGGCCAGTTCCTGGCGCATGTCGCCGATCCGCTCGAACATCCGCGCCGCGCGAATCAGGTGCTGGCTCAGGCGATTCAGCAGGGCCTGCTCGTCCGAGGTGGGGTAGCGCGCGCCGACACTGGTCAGCACCGACAGGTAGATGCCGGCACTGGCCTGTTCGTTGAGCTTCAGGCACGACACGTTGAGCATGTCGTTGGGCAATTGGAATTCCTGATAGTAGGGATCACGGCGAATGCGCTCCGGGCCGTACTCTTCCAGGTCGTGGTACCAGTTGCCCACGGGGCGGTGGAGCATGAAGCCCTTGGATGGGTCGATGTTGCAGTAGTCGCGGTTGTACAACTCGATGGCGCCGGGATCGCACAGGTTGATCTCGCTGGCCAGGGCGCCGTCCTGGGTCTGGTCCCAGAACAGCAGGGCACCCTGCTGGCGGCCGGTGGCGTCGATCAGGCCGGAGAGCAAGGGCAGCCAGGCGCTCTCGTCGAGCACGCATTCATAGGAAAGCCCCACCAACTGGTCGTAAAGCACCTCCATATCCCGACTTTGCATGGGGCCTCTCCGGGCTTGCAGATTGCACGAATGGCTGATGTATGGCTCATCGCCGCTATTCGCGCAAGGTGCCGGAATGGCGTGTCATGGCTGGCCGCTGGTCGGGCGAGGGGTTCCCGACAAATGGCCGAAGCGGGCCGGAGAAGGCATCGTGCTATCAGTGTTTCGCCAGGATTACGCTTCGTCAGCCGACCAAGAGCCCTGCAATGCGGTTTGAGGATTTTCCGTGATCGGCTATGAGTAAAGGGTAGTAATGCAGAAATTCCCTTCGGCGGCGCGAGCCAGAACCGCCCAGTGTGGCTTGCCAGGGATAAGAAGAAGGAAGTCGAAGCACATTATGGATGCCTTGGGGCTTGTGCCGAACCGTCGAAGAACCCGGCTACTCCGGCTGATATGGCCGTTCATGGCCGTGGTACTGCTGCAGGCGCTGATTGCCGCCGGCAGCCTGTACATTCTTTCCGGCGTGCGGGCCTACGTGGGGGGCGAAAGCCTCTGGTCCAAGGGGCAGAAGGATGCTATCCACTACCTGCAGCGCTATGGCCAGACCCGTGACCCGGAAGACTACCGCCGCTACCAGGCCGCCATCGCCATTCCGCTGGGCGACCGCACTTTCCGCGCGGCCCTCGACCAGGACCCGCCGGATATCGAGCAGGCGCGGCGCGGCGCGCTGGACGGCGGCAATCACCCGGATGACGTCAACAGCCTGATCTGGCTGTACCGCTACTTCCACGAATACAGCTTCTTCGACGAGGCGGTGAAACGCTGGATCGTCGGTGACGCCTACCTCGACCAGCTCCTGCAAGTGGCCGACGAGATGCACGGCAGCATCCGCGCCGGCACCGTCAACCCCGGCGACCTGAGTTACTGGAACAGCCGCATCCAGGGCATCAACGATGGCGTGACGCCAGCAGCGATGGCCTTCTCAGCCGCCCTGGGCAAGGGGTCGCGGATGCTGATGTGGGTGCTGCTGGTGGTCAACTGCCTGGCGGGGCTGGCGCTGATCCTCCTGGCAATCTGGCGCACCCTCAAGCTGGTGCGCCAGCAGCGGGTCTACGAAAGCGCGCTGGACACCGAAAAGGAACGGGCCCAGACCACCCTGGCGGCGATTGGCGATGGCGTGGTGACCCTCGATGCCCAGGAATGCATCGCCTATTTCAACCCGGCCGCCGAGCGCTTGATCGGCTGGGACAGCGCCATGGCAGTCGGCCTGCCACTGCGTTCGCTGCTGCGGGTATTCGACGAGGCTGACGAGAAGGAGGGCCTGCCGCTGGTGGGGCAGATCCTGCGTGGCGAGGTGGACGGCGGCAGCGAGTCGAGCAAGCTGATCCAGCGCCTGGACGGCACTCGCGTGGCGGTGACGCTGGTGGGCACGCCGATCCACGCCGACGGGCGGGTGGTCGGCGTGGTGCTGGTGATGCACGACATGACCCGCGAGCGCCAGTACATGGCCAGCCTGTCGTGGCAGGCCACCCACGATGCGCTGACCGGCCTGACCAATCGCCGAGAGTTCGAATTCCGCCTGAAGCAGGCGATGGAGAGCTCGGTGCATCTGGATGAGCGTCACGCGCTGATGTACCTGGACCTGGACCAGTTCAAGCTGGTCAACGACACCTGCGGCCACGCCGCCGGCGATGAGCTGTTGCGCCAGGTGTGCTCGGTGCTGCAGCAGTGCCTGCGCGACGGCGACACATTGGCGCGGCTGGGCGGAGACGAGTTCGGCATTCTCTTGGAGAACTGCCCGCCGGAAATGGCCGAGCAGATCGGCGAGCGCATCCGCCTGACCGTCCAGGGGCTGCATTTCATCTGGGAGACCCGCCCCTTCAACATCACCGTCAGCATCGGCGTGGTGCATGTGTCGTCGATGCTGGTGTCCGTGGAGGAGGCGCTGCGCTGCGCCGACATGGCCTGCTACATGGCCAAGGAGAAGGGCCGCAACCGCGCCCAGGTGTTCCGCCCCGACGATACCGAGCTGTCTACCCGGGTGGGGGAGATGGCGTGGGTGCAGCGCATTCGCCTGGCGCTGGACGAGGAGCGTTTCTGTCTCTACGCGCAGCCGATCTTCCCGGTTGATCCGCACGCGGAGGAGGGCGCCCATGTCGAGCTGCTGCTGCGCCTGAACGACGAGTGCGGCCGGCTGGTGGCGCCGATCAACTTCATCCCCGCCGCCGAACGCTACGGGCTGATGCCGGACATCGACCGCTGGGTGGTCGAGAGCGCCTTCAAAACCCTGGCCGCCCGCGCGCTGGAAGGGGACTACGAGCCGATCCATACCTGCGCCATCAACCTGTCCGGGGCGACCATCGGCGACGACACCTTCCTCGACTTCCTGCGCGACCTGCAGCCGCGCTACGGCATCGCCCCTGCGAGCATCTGCTTCGAGGTCACCGAAACCAGCGCGATCGCCAACCTGGTCAACGCCACGCGTTTCATCCAGGAGCTCAAGGCCCTGGGCTACCGCTTCTCCCTCGACGACTTCTGCGCCGGCATGTCCTCCTTCGTCTACCTCAAGCACCTGCCGGTGGACTACCTGAAGATCGACGGCAGCTTCATCAAGGACATGCTCGACGACCCCATCGACCGGGCCATGGTCCAGGTGATCAACCAGATCGGCCACGTCATGGGCAAGCGCACGGTGGCGGAGTTCGTCGAATCGCTGGAAATCCTCGAAGTCCTGCGTGAAATTGGAGTCGACTATGCTCAAGGCTATGGCCTGGCCCGGCCGCAACCATTCAACCGCAGCTTCCTGCGCGAGGCGGAAATGGCGACCGCTGGGGCGAACACAACCTCCGGACGGTGACGACGGGGGCGCGGAGGGTTAATCTGAGGCCAGTTTTACCGGTGCTTGCATGGATTGACCGGCAACGGAGCCTTGGATGAACGAAACCTTTGTTCGTAGTGGGCCGCTCAAGGAGCTTTCCAGTTACCCCCTCTGGGCCCAGCGCCTGGTGCAGGACTGCGAGGGCAGTCGCCTGGCGGTGGTCGGCCACCACTTCTATGCGCGTATGCGCGACGGCCAGCTCAGCCGCCAGACCCTGCGTGCCTTCCTCATCGGCGGCTGGCCGGTGGTGGAGCAGTTCCCCCTGTACATGTCGCAGAACCTGCTTAAGACCCGCTTCGGCCGCAGCCCCGGTGAGGACATGGCGAGGCGCTGGCTGATGCGCAACATCCGCGTCGAACTCAACCACGCCGACTACTGGCTGCGTTGGGCCGAGAGCTACGGCGTGACCCTGGCCGAGCTCAAGACCCAACTGGTACCGGGCGAACTGCATGCCCTCAGCCACTGGTGCTGGCACACCTGCTCCAGCGATGAGCTGGCGCTGGCCATGGCGGCCACCAACTACGCCATCGAAGGCGTTACCGGCGAGTGGTCGGCGCTGGTGTGCTCCACCGACACCTACGAGCGCACCCTGCCGGCGGGCTGCCGCAAGGACGCCATGCGCTGGCTGAGGATTCACGCCCGCTACGATGACGATCATCCGTGGGAGGCGCTGGATATCATCTGCACCCTCTACGGCCCGCAACTCTCGGTGCCGCGTTGCCTGGCCCTGCGCGAGTCGATCTGCAAGAGCTATGGCTACATGCGCATGTTCCTCGACCATTGTATGGCGCTGGAGCAGGTGCAGAGCGGCTCGCGGCGGCGGTCGATACAGGCGGCGGGGTAGGTTGGGCGCGGGGAGGCTTTGACGCGCTTCCCGTCCTTTGGCGTCGGTCGACTACGCGGCTCCATGCGATTGCGTCCCGGAATGGGGCCGAGTTCTATTGCTTGACCGCTGGGACCAGCAGGTTTGAGGGTTGGCCGGCTTTGGTTGGCCGAGTCAGGACGGTGGCGGCAAGCAGTGGGATGGATCGGCACAGGGGCTCTTGTCTACCGCGCCAGATCACTCAAGGCACCAGAATGATCTTCTCGCTGCTGCCCTCATTGATTTCCCGATAGCGCTGCACCCCCTCGCTCAGTGGCACCTCGCGCAGGCCGCCGGGCAGCGGCAGCTTGCCGTCGTCGAACCATTGGCCGAACTCGCGCAGCATCCTGGCGCAGGCCTCCGGGCCGTAGAGCAGCGAGTTGACCCCGACCACCGTGCCGCCGCGACGGTACAGTGCCAGGGCTGGCAGGTGCACGTGCCCGTCCACCGGTGCGGCGATGATGGCGATGCGGCCGAAGGTGGCCAGCGCGGCGACGGCGGCGGGCAGCCAGAAACCGGTGGTATCGAAGATCACCTCGGCGCCGCCGGGGAAGTGCTCTTCCACCTGCGCGGGCAGCGCGTCCGCGGAGCCCAGCAGGATGTTCCGGACACCTTGCGCCTGCAGCTCCGCCTGCGATTCGGTGCGGCGCACCGCGCCCAGGACCTCGGCGCCACGGGCCTTGGCCAGGGCGATGGCCGCCGCACCAACGGCGCCGGAGCCGATCACCAGCAGACGCGTGCCGGCGCCCACCTGGCTGCGCTCCAGTGCGTCCCAGGCGGTGGTGTAGGGCACGCCGCAGCTGGCGGCCTGGGCGAAGCTCATGCGCTCGGGCATCAGTGCCACGCCACCGGCCGGCACGCTCATCAACTGCGCATGGCTGCCGTTGCGGGTGAAGCCCAGGCCCTTGCCGGTGCCCCAGACGGGCTTGCCTAGCAGCTCGGCCGGGCCCTTCACCACGGTGCCGGCGAAGTCGCGGCCCGGCACACGCGGCAGGGTGGTGTAGGGGAAGCGGCCCAATACGTTCTTCACGTCGCTGGGGTTGAGGCCGGCGGCGTGGACTTCCACCAGTACCTCGTCGGCGGCGGGCACCGGGTCGGGCAGTTCGGTGAAGCTCAGGGCGGCGAGGTCGCCGGTACGGTCGAATTGCAGGGCTTTCATGGCACGAGTCCGTAACAGTGAGAGGAAGGTCGAGTCAGTGCAGCCAGCGGTTGAGCAGCGGCAGGGCGTTCTCGCCAATCTGCATGCCCAGCAGGCCGACCAGCGCCACCAGCGGTGGCGCCGGCGAGCGGAAATCGAGGAAGTGGTAGGCCAAGCCGACGGCGAGGCCGATGGCCAGGGAGATCAGGTAGCTCATGGTGTCCTCCGCGCGAGGCTCGGCGGTTGATGGGGATGAGTGAAGTCTAGGGCGGGGGATCGGCTGGCGCCGGTCATCGGCTTCGGAATATCGGACAGATGTGTGATGGGGGATTGGATGGCTGGCGGAGCTACTTTTCGTAGGAGCGGACTTTGTCCGCGATAGGTTCTGCAGCGGGGCTGATCGCGGACGGAGTCCGCTCCTGCGAAAAGCCGGGCGCGTGGCGCGTCAGAACGGCGCGGGGGACTCGAAACGCAGGCGCTCGCCGGTCTGCGGGTGGGTCAGGCAGAGCATGCTCGCGTGCAGGCACAGGCGGTCGCGCAGGGTGAGGGCTTCACCCTCGGCATACAGGCGGTCGCCCAGCAGCGGGTGGCCGATGCTGAGCATGTGCACGCGCAACTGGTGCGAACGGCCGGTGATCGGCGTCAGCTCGACGCGGCTCCAGTTGCCGTGGCGCTCCATGACGCGCCAGAAGGTCAGCGCATGGCGGCCCTGCTCGAAGTCCACCACGTGGCGCGGCTTGGTCGGCGGGTCGTAACGCAGCGGCGCCTCGATGCGGCCGCTGTCCAGTTCCGGCTCGCCCCAGCACAGCGCGGTGTAGGCCTTCTCGGTCTCGCGGTCGTGGAACTGCCGGGACAGCTCGCGGTGGCTGTCGGCGTCGCGGGCCAGGACGATCAGGCCGGAGGTTTCCCAGTCCAGGCGATGGACGATGCGCGCTTCCGGGTAACCGTTCTCCTGCAGGCGGGTGATCAGGCAGTCCTTGTTGTCGTCCGCACGGCCGGGCACGGAGAGCAGCAGGGTGGGCTTGTTCACCACCAGCAGGGCGGCGTCCTCATGGACGAATTCGATCTGGGACAGCGGCATGGAAGCTCTTGCGTGGATTAAGGGAGATAGAAACGACTGCGGCGGCCGAAGCCGCCGCAGGTTCACCACCGCCGGATCAACGTTCCGGCAGGGTGATGTTGAGTTCCAGGATCGAACAGCTGCCCTGGTTGGCCAGCTCGACCTGGACTTGTTCCTGGTCGATGGGCACGTATTTGCGGATCACTTCCAGCAGATCTTTCTGCAGCTGCGGGAGGTAGTCCGGTTGCGAACGGTTGCCGCGCTCATGGGCGACGATGATCTGGAGTCTTTCTTTCGCGATGGAAGCGCTGGAGGGCTGCTTCCGGCTGCGGAAGAAATCTAAAAGGCTCATTCACGTCCTCCGAACAGTCGTTGCAGGAATCCTTTCTTCTGCACGTCGAGGAACCGATGGGGCATTTCTTTGCCCAGCAGTCGCTCGACGGCGTCGCTGTACGCTTGGCCGGCATCGCTTTCTTCGTCGAGGATGACCGGTACGCCCTGGTTCGATGCCTTGAGCACCGCCTGGGATTCCGGGATCACGCCGAGCAGACGGATGGCCAGGATTTCCTCGACGTCCTCGACGCCGAGCATTTCGCCCTTGGTGACGCGCTCGGGGTTGTAGCGGGTCAGCAGCAGGTGTTCCTTGATCGGCTCCTCGCCCTTCTCGGCGCGGGCGGACTTGCTGGCCAGCAGGCCCAGCATGCGGTCGGAGTCGCGGACCGAGGAGACTTCCGGGTTGGTCACGACGATCGCCTCGTCGGCGTAGTACATGGCCAGGTGGGCGCCTTTCTCGATGCCCGCCGGGGAGTCGCAGATGATGTAGTCGAAGGACTGCTTGAGCTCTTCCATCACCTTGCCGACGCCTTCCTGGGTGAGGGCGTCCTTGTCGCGGGTCTGGCTGGCGGCCAGCACGTACAGGTTCTCGAGGCGCTTGTCCTTGATCAGGGCCTGGGTGAGGGTGGCTTCGCCGTTGATGACGTTGACGAAGTCGTACACCACGCGGCGTTCGCAGCCCATGATCAGGTCGAGGTTACGCAGGCCCACGTCGAAGTCGACGATGACGGTCTTGTGGCCGCGCAGGGCCAGGCCGGTGCCGATGGCTGCGCTGGAAGTGGTTTTACCGACGCCACCCTTACCGGAAGTGACTACGAGGATCTTGGCCAAGGTGATTCACCCCAAAGAAAAAACGAAGAATTCTGGTCCCTGAAAGTCGCGGCAGTATCCGTTAAAGGCGGGTGATGTTCAACACGTCACCCGACAGGCTGACGTGCACCGCCTGCCCCCATTGCGGACTGCGTCGAAGGTCTTCGGCGACCTTGTAATTACCAGCGATGGACACGAGTTCCGCGGCCAGTTGCTGGCAGAAGATCCGTGCGCTGGTGTCACCCTTGACACCGGCCAGGGCACGACCGCGCATCGGACCGTAAACATGGATATTGCCGTCGGCGAGAAGTTCCGCACCGGGGCTGACGGGGGCCAGCACGATCAGGTCGCCGCCGGCTGCATAGATCTGTACGCCGCCACGCACCGGAGTGGTGACCAGTTTGGTCGGCCTGACGACCGGTGCCGGCGGTTCGGCCGGTTTCTCCGGCGCGGCGTCCTTTTCCGGTTCCTGGGCCGCGGTCGGTTTTTCCGCCTGGGTTTCGGCCGGGACTGCCTCGGCAGGTTTTTCCGTCTGGGCAGTGGCGCTGTCGGCGGCCTGTTCTACGACCTTCTCGGACAGGCGCTCGCCGCGCGGACGGCGCACCGGGGTGGCGCCGGTCAGCGGGGTGACCGAGTCCTTCGGCTCGACGATGCGCTCGCGGGACGAGCCGGATGGCGGCAGCACGGGGATGTCGAACATGGTCGCCAGGCGGATGTCTTCCTCGCGGCTGGCGCGGATGGCCAGGGTGCGCAGGCCGTGGCGGCGGCAGATGTCCAGCACGCCCTGCAGGTCGAGCTGTCCCTCGCCGTCGGGCAGCTTGTCCAGCGCCAGCACCAGTGGGGTGTCACGGAAGAAGTTGGGCGCCTGGGCGACCTTGTCGGCGAGCTGGCGGTCCAGCCGCGGCAGGTCATTGTGGGCCAGTTCCAGAACGGTGACGGCCAGCATGCTGCCCTTGAGCTGGAATACGGGATCGTGGTCGAGAAGGTCAGCTTGGCTCATGGTCAGACTGCATCATTAAATGGGTTGGACTTATAGCGGACCGCCCCGGCAGCCGCAAGCGTGGCGCATAGCCAGGGCTCGAGGCAGGCGCGGCGCGCATCGGCAGGGTAGAATGTCCGGCTTTGATCGTGACCGGAAAGTTCCATGGACCGCCCCACCTTTCGCCGTGAGTTCCTCCATCCCCGCCACTGGCCGCTCTGGCTCGGCCTCGGCGTGCTCTGGCTGGTGGTGCAGCTGCCGTATCCGGCGCTGCTCTGGCTGGGGCGCGCACTTGGCGCGGTGATGTACCGCGTGGTCGGCAGCCGCCGGGCGATTGCCGCGCGCAACCTGGAGCTGTGCTTCCCGGAGCTGTCCGCCGCCGAGCGCAAGCGCCTCTTGAAGGAAAACTTCGCCTCCACCGGCATCGCCTTCTTCGAGATGGCCATGAGCTGGTGGTGGCCCAAGGCGCGCCTGGCGAAGCTGGCGCACATCGAGGGGCTGGAGCACCTGCGCAAGGCCGAGGCCGAAGGCAAGGGCGTGATCCTCATGGCCATGCACTTCACCACCCTGGAGATCGGCGCGGCGCTGCTCGGCCAGGTACAGACCATCGACGGCATGTACCGCGAGCACGACAACCCGGTGTTCGACTTCGTCCAGCGCGCCGGCCGCGAGCGGCACAACGCCGACGCCACCGCCATCGAGCGCGAGGACGTGCGCGCCATGCTCAAGGTGCTGCGCGCCGGCCGGGCCATCTGGTACGCACCGGACCAGGACTACGGCATCAAGCAGAGCATCTTCGTGCCGCTGTTCGGCATCCAGGCCGCCACCGTTACGGCCACCACCAAGTTCGCCCGCCTGGGCCGCGCGCAGGTGTGTCCCTTCACCCAGTCGCGCCTGGCCGACGGTTCCGGCTATCGCCTGACGATCCATCCGCCGCTGGAGAATTTCCCCGGCGAGACCGAGGAGGCCGATTGCCTGCGCGTCAACCAGTGGGTCGAGCAGGAAATCCGCCGCCAGCCCGAGCAGTACCTCTGGGCGCACCGCCGCTTCAAGAGCCGCCCCGAAGGCGAGCCCAAGCTTTACGCCAGGAAGAAGTAGATCCCGCCCGGCTAATCTGGATACGACGCGACAAGGATTTCAGCCGTGACTGACGCCGCCAGCCCATCGACTTCCCCTGCCGTGACCGGCCTGATCCTCTCCGGGGGCGGGGCGCGGGCGGCGTACCAGGTCGGCGTGCTGGCGGCGATCGCCGAGTTGCTGCCCGAAGGCGCCGAGAATCCCTTTCCCGTGATCGTCGGTACCTCGGCGGGGGCGATCAATGCCGTTGGGCTGGCCTGCGGGGCGCTGTCTTTCCCGACGGCGGTGCAGCGGCTCACCCAGGTCTGGAAGGGCTTTCGCACCGGCCAGGTGTACCGCGCCGACTGGTCGGGCGTGATCGGCCAGGCCTTCAAGTTCCTCGGCCACAGCCTGCTCGGGCTGGGCAAGCGCCAGCCGGTGGCACTGTTGGACAGCACGCCATTGCGCTACCTGCTGGAACGCGAGCTGGACTTCTCCGGCATCGCCGCCGCCGTGCGCCGGCGCAACCTGCGCGCGGTGGCGGTCACCGCGTTCGGCTACGAATCCGGCCAGGCGGTGACCTTCTACCAGGGCCGCGCCACCATCGATCCCTGGCTGCGCCATCGGCGCGTGGGGGTACCGACGCGCCTTTGCCTGGAACACCTGCTGGCCAGCTCGGCGATTCCGCTGCTGTTCGCGCCGGTGAAGGTGCATCGCGAGTACTTCGGCGATGGCGCGGTGCGCCAGCAGGCGCCGATCAGTCCGGCGCTGCACCTGGGCGCCAATCGCGTGCTGGTGATCGGGGTGAGCGGCAACCCGACCATGGGCAGCGCCAACGACGCCGTGGCCAATTACCGTACCGGCCAGCCGCCGAGCCTGGCGCAGGTGGGCATCCATCTGCTCAACAGCACCTTCATCGACAGCCTGGAAGGCGATATCGAGCTGCTGCACCGGATCAACTTCCTCAGCTCCATGGTGCCGGAGGGCAAGCGCCGTGCGGCGTTGGGGCTGCAACCGGTCGATGTGCTGCTGATCTCGCCGAGCCGGCCGCTGGATGAAATCGCCGCCGAGTACCGCCACGAGTTGCCACGGGCGCTGCGCCTGTTCCTGCGCGGGCCGGGGGCGACCAAGGCGAGCGGGGCAGGGGTGCTGAGCTACCTGCTGTTCGAGCCGGGTTACTGCAATGCGCTGATCGAACTGGGGTATCGCGATGCCATGGAAAAGCGCACGGAGATCGCGCGTTTCCTGGGGATGGAGGAGTGGTCCCTGTAGGCGCGGACTTCGTCCGCGATTGAGGCCGCATCGGGGCTGTTCGCGGACGGAGTCCGCTCCTACGAGAGCTTGTCCGGGGAGGTGAGCCGTATAACGTTCGACGTTATACGGCGTTTGACCTGACGATCCGGGGGTATCGGCGTACAACCGCGAACGGTTGTACGCCCTACGGGTTGCTCTGGTCCCACAGGGGAAACATCAGACCGCCAGCACGCCGTCGCGGTAATCGCGCAGGGCCTGCTCGATCTCTTCGCGGCTGTTCATCACGAAGGGACCGTACTGCACGATCGGCTCGTTGAGCGGCTTGCCGGCCAGCAGCAGGACGCGTGCGCCGTTGTCGCTGGAGAGCTGGATCTCATCGCCCTGGCCGAGCCGCACCAGGCGGTTGGTGGCCACGGTTTCGTCGCCGCGTTCGCCCGGTACCGTCAGCGAACCTTCGTAGACGTACAGCATTACCCGGTGTCCCGCCGGAATGCGCGGGCTGACCGAGGCACCCGCCGGCAGCCGCAGGTCGTAGTAGTGCGGCTCGGTGCCGGGGCGCTGCACGGCGCCATCCAGCGCGGTTTCGCCATCGTCGAAGCGGCCGGCGATCACGGTGACGCCGACGCCTTGCACGGTGGTGGTGCGCGGCACGTCTTCCGGCTCGATATCGCGGTAGCCGGCCGGGGACAGCTTGTCCTTCGCCGGCAGGTTCAGCCACAGCTGGAAGCCGCGCATGGCACCTTCTTCCTGTTCGGGCATCTCGCTGTGGATGATGCCGTGGGCGGCGGTCATCCACTGCACGCCGCCGGGCTTGAGCAGGCCGCGGTTGCCCAGGTGGTCTTCATGGCGCATACGCCCTTCGAGCATGTAGGTGACGGTCTCGAAGCCACGGTGCGGATGGGCCGGGAAGCCGGCGATGTAGTCGTCGGGATTCTGCGTGTCGAACTGGTCGAGCATCAGGAACGGGTCGAAGCGCTCGATGCCGGGGCCGCCGATCACGCGGGTCAGGCGCACGCCGGCGCCGTCGGAGGCGGGGTGGCCGATGTGTTGGTCGATCAGGGTACGCAAGCGGGTCATGGGAACCTCCTTGATCAGTGAATGGGGCCATCCTAGTCCCAAACGATGAATCAATGGTTGCGAGTTTTTCGCCAAAACAATCGAATAAATAGATTCGTTGGTCGAAAAAGAAGCCGCCGCGAAAGGGCGGCGGCTTCGGGTCACTCCTGGATCTGCAGCTTGCGTGCTTCGTTGTAGACGTAGCGCAGCTTTTCGTACTCGAACGGGGAGTTGGTCTGGCCGTAGCGGAAGCTGTTGCTGTAGCGCTTGTCGATGACTTCCAGCACCGGCAGTTCCCAGTACTCGCTGCCGAGACTGGAGACATTGAGGTAGTTCACCTCGCGGGCCGCCACGAAGTCGGTCACCAGGCCGCCGGTGTCGCGCACATTGGAGGGGCCGAGTATCGGCAGTACCAGGTAAGGGCCCGCTGGCACGCCCCAGTAGCCCAGGGTCTGGCCGAAGTCCTCGCTGACCTTTGGCAGGCCCATGGCGGTGGCCGGGTCCCACAGGCCGGCGACACCGAAGATGGTGTTGAACAGCAGCCGCGCGGTGCTGTTCGCCGCCCGTTCGGGTCTGAGCTGGCCGATGTTGTTGAGCAGCGTCGTCACTTCGCCCAGGTTGCTGAAGAAGTTGCTCACGCCGGTACGGACAAAGCGCGGGGTGACGTATTCGTAGCCGTGGACGACGGGCAGGAACACCCATTGGTCGAAGCGGTAGTTGAAGTGGTACACACGGCGGTTCCACGACTCCCACGGGTCATAGACGTTGAGGGCGTCCAGGGTGGCGCGTTCGAATTCGCGCTGGTCCAGGCCGGGGTTGAACTTCAGCGCGTCCATCGGGTGCTTGAAGCCGTCGGCCTCGGGCTGCTCGGAGAAGCTGTCGTTGCTGCTGGGATTGGATGTCGAAGTGGTGTCGGCCTGTGCCAGGCCGCAGCACAGCGCCAGGCCGAAAATCCAGGAAGAGCGGAGTCGCATGGATCAGTTCCCTGTCTGTGCGGTTGCCAGGCCGGGGGCCTGCGCATCCTGTCCTTTGAAGAACGCCAGCATGTCCTGCGCGTTCACGCGGTAGTTGAGGTTGCCGCAGTGGCCGCCGAGCGGGTAGAGCGTCAGGCGGTCGCCAAAGGTGCGGCGCAGGAAGCCGATATCGCCCGGGCCGAGGATGACGTCGTCGGCGTTGTGCATCACGGCGACCTTCGGGCTGTCGTGCAGGTAGTCCTGCAAGGCGTAGAGGCTCACCTGCTGGATCATCTGCGGCAGGCTGTTGCCCTTGCCGTGGGCGCGCCAGACCGGGATCAGCTGGTCGGTCAGGTAGCATTCGAAGTCACATTGCATGGCGCGCTTGAAGAAGGGCTCGAGGCTTGTGCCTTCCTTGATCGGGTAGTTCGGCGGGGTGATCAGGCCACGGCGGTTGATCAGGTCGGAGGTAAAAGCCATGTCGGCGGCCGAGAAGCGGAACACCGTCCCGATCAGCATGGCCATTTCCTCGTTGGAGAGGTGCTGCCTGGACTGCTGCAGTTCGTAGACGAAGGCATCGTTGAGGTCGATGTAGCCCTTCTGCTTGAAGTAGCGCGACAGCTTGCTCAGCACCACCTGGTAGAAGGTCTTGGAGTCGTTGATGCCCTTGACCCGGGTCTGCACCATCTTGTCCAGGTTGCTGACCGAGGTGTAGAGGTTCACCGGCGGGTTGAGCAGCAGTACGCGCTTGAAGTTGAAGCTGCGGCGGGTTTCGTCGAGCTGGCTGACGAAGGCGGCGTGCAGGGCGCCGAGGCTGTAGCCGGTGAGGTAGTACTCGCTGATCGGCAGGTCCGGATGCTGGGCGCGCACGGCCTGCATCACCCGGTAGAGGTCGTCGGCATCGGTGGGGGTGTAGCCGGGCGTGGCGGACTGCGAGGCCCCGGCCATGAAGTCCCAGCTGGTCGGCGAGGAAATCTGCACCACGTGGTAGCCGGCACTGTAGAACAGGCGCTTGAGGTATTCCGGGGTGCTGCTGAAGTAGGGCGCGCCGGTGCCGGCGATGATGAACACCAGCGGCGCCTCATGGTCCTGCCGGGCCAGGCGGTAGTGCAGCTTCTTCACCGCCCAGAAGTTTTCCGGCAACTGGTGCTCGCGCTCCGGCCGCAGCTTCAGGGCGTAGTCGGACTGGCTGATGTCTTCGATATCGGGCAGCTGCGGACGAAGGTCCGGTGGTGTCGTGGCGATGGTGGCCTCGAACGGGTTGGTCAGCGGATAGCCGTAGCCGGCCTCATCGACATCGCGGCTGAACGCCGGCCCGGCGAGCCCCAGGGCGAGGCAGCCGAGCAGGACGGCCGCGCGTGAAAGACAGTTCATGGTGAGGGAGTCCTTTCGGAAAGAAGCCAACTCTAGGGAGACCGGCAAGTATGACCAGCGGATTGCCTACAAGTGCTACCGCGGCCTCACGCCTTGTGGGCCAGCTCACGCAGGGCGTCGCCGGTCAGGCGGTAGACCGTCCATTCATCCTGCGGACGGGCGCCCAGGCTGCGGTAGAAGCCGATGGCGGGCTCGTTCCAGTCCAGCACGGACCATTCCAGGCGTCCGCAGCCACGCTCCACAGCCAGTCGCGCCAGTTCCGTGAGCAGCGCCTTGCCCAGTCCGGCACCACGGGCGGCGGGGCGTACGAACAGGTCTTCCAGGTAGATGCCCGGCTGGCTGAGCCAGGTGGAGTAGTTGTGGAAGAACAGCGCGAAGCCCTGCGGCTGGCCGTCCACCTCGCCGATCAGCACTTCGGCGTAGGGGCGCGGGCCGAACAGGTGGTCGTGCATGCGCTGGGCGTCGGCCTTGACCTCATGGACCAGGCGTTCGTAGTCGGCGAGTTCGGTGATCAGCTCGATGATCAGCGGGATGTCGTCGGGGACGGCAGGGCGGAGCGTGACGCGCGGCATGGGAGCTACCTTGATGAGGGGACGCCCGAGAATGCCCCGTGGCCGGCGTCCCTGGCAACTGCCCGATGCGACGGCGCTACAGGCGCTCCAGGCTCTCCACCCAGATCAGCTCGCAGGCCCCGGCGCCAGTGTCTTCGCGCGTCAGGGAACTGACCCAACGCCAGCCGTCGTCGCCTTCCACCCGCACCAGTTTGCCGGAGAGGCGGATGCGCTCGCCCTTGTCGACCTGCGCCAGGGCGCGGGCCACGCTGTCGTTGGCGGGGATCATGTGCATGTTGGCGCTGTGGGTCTCGATGTCCCGGCGCGGGATCGGCATGGTGTCAGCGTGCCAGTGGTACCAGCGGTTGCCCTGGGTGATGCGGATGCCGGCGAGGACGTTCGGATCGGCCATCGGCCCCCAGCCCAGGGCGAGGTCGGTGGGGGAAAGCTCGGCCTCGCGGCCCAGGCGGTAGTCCTCGCGGCCCAGCACCACGGCTTCGAGATTGAAGTCCTGCAGCGGATAGATCGAATAGCGTTCCACCCGGAAGCCGCCGTCGGCCAGGATGTTGCCCTGCTGTGGCGGTGCGTGGGGCCGCTCGCCGGGCCACAGCCACCAGAAGCTGATGATGACGCAGACCAGCAGGAACAGGTTCGATCGCTTCATCGCAGGCTCCGCTGCCGCAGGCAATGTGAGTAGACGCAGCGCCTCTTGCATCGGCCATTGCGCTGGTTATGCTGGGCGCCGTTTTCGCCCCGGAGAGGCGCCATGCCCCGTCGATTGCCCGTCATCCTGCTGTTGCTCGTCCTGTTGCTGTGGCTGGCCGCCAGCTATGGCGTGCGTTTCGGGCTGATGGAGGATAGCCGTTGGGTCGGGCTGTGTGCCGAGTCGGCCAGCCGCTGGGAGTGCGTTGCTCGCGCGCAGCTGGGCCTGCTGATTCATTTCGGCGTGTTCGGCACCGTGGCACTGGGGCTTTCGGCGCTGGCTTTCCTGGTCCCCGGTCGTAGCGGCTGGTGGCTGGCGGCGCTGGGGATGTTCGCCGCGCTGCCGGCGCTGGTGCTGTACAACGCCAGCCTCGCGGTGTTCGCCGTGGTGCTCGCCGGGCTGCGCCTGGTGCGCGCGCGGCGGTCCTGATTCAACTGGCGCTTGCCGGCACGCCGCTCGCCAGCGGCAGGGGCTGCTGCAGACCGCGCCAGAGCGCTCCGAGCAGCAGCAGGCTGACCGCCGCCCAACCCAGCGCCTGCAGGTTGCTCAGGCCTTCCAGCAGCAGTTGCGCTGGCAGGCCGAGGGCGATGAACAGGATCAGCAGCAGGCTTTCGCGGCGCGGCGCGTTCACCGGCCGGCACAGGTAGACCAGCGCCGGGAACAGCAAGGCGACGCTGGGGAAGCTGCGGTAGCGGGCGTCGAACACCAGGCCCAGCATCAGCACCGCGCCAGCGAAGCCGGCCGCCGCCAGCCAGAGTCCTGCGCGTTTCTCCAGCCAGTCGAAGGCCGTAGCGCGCCAGCCCTGGCGTGCTGACAGGGTCAGGCTGAGGTGCGCCAGCACCAGCAGGTTCAGCCCGATCAGGAAGGCCGCCCACAGCCATTCGTCCCAGGACCGGCTGGTCACCACCGCCAGCTCTGCCCACAAACCGATGCAGGCGCCACCCAGTGCGGCGCCCAGAGGCAACAACAGCGCCGCGCGGGACGAGGCCGGGCGACCGCCCAGCAGCAGGCCGCCGGCCAGGACCAGCCCTGACAGCCCCAGCCACGCAGGCCAGCCCGGCAGGTTGCTGACGGGCCCTGCGAGCACGCCTTTCTCCTCGCGGTCGGCGCTGAACAGGCCCCAATAGCCGCCCACCGCGCCTTCGCTCTGGCGCTTCCAGGGTTGGTCGAACGCCTCGATCAGGTTGTAGTGCCAGCCGCGCTCCTCGGCCATGTGCACGAAGCCGCGGATGAAGCGCGCCTCGTTGACCCGGCTGGGCAGGGCGGTTTCGCGCTGGCGGCCTTCGCTGGGCCAGCCGGTCTCGCCGATCAGGATGTCCTTGGGTGCGAATTCGCGGCCGAAGTCTTCACGTATCTTCGCCACATGGGCGAGGGCGTCGTCGATGCCGCTGGGGTTGTCTTCCCAGTAGGGCAGCAGGTGGATGGTGACGAAGTCCACCGCCGGGGCGATTTCCGGGTGGCGGTGCCAGAACTCCCAGACATCGGCGTAGGTCACCGGCTGGTGTACCTGCGACTTCACCTGGCGGATCAACCCGGCGAGGTAGGTGGCGGTGACTTCCTTGCGCAGCAGGGTCTCGTTGCCGACGATCACTGCCTGGACCACGTCCGGGTACTCGTTGGCGGCCCTGATCAGCGCGGTCACCTCACTCTGGGTATCGATCGGATTGGCGTTCACCCAGGCACCGAGCATCAGCTTCAGGCCGTGCTTGCGAGCCAGCGCGGGGATGCCCTCCAGGCCGGTCATCGAGTAGGTGCGCACGCAATTGAAGCGTGTTGCCAGCAGGGCGAGGTCGGTGTCCATCTGTTCCGGGCGCAGGACGAAGGGCTTGTCGAAGGGCGACTGGTCCTTGGCGAAGGGGCTGTAGGACGCGCATTGCAGCTTGTGCGTAGGCGTCGCCGCATCGGGCAGGTTCACCGGTTTGCCCAGGCCGTACCAGAGCCCGCACAGGGCGGCCAGAGCAAACAGCAGAGCGAGGCAATAGGGGAGGAGCGGAAAGCGCGAAGACTGTGGCATGAGGGCACGCGAACCGTGGCGAGGCGCGCATCTTAGCAACGCCGCCGGCTGGCGTCAGCGCCCCCGGCGTGCACTCAGGCGTGGCGGTGCAGCCAGTTGTGCGTCGGTACGGCGTCGCCCGGCTGGCCCTGCTCGATTCGCTTCCAGAGCTTCTCGTGGAAGTGGAAGCCCACGGCGTTGCACAGCGGCTCGACGACCGCCAGCAGCCCACCCACGGTGATGCTGCCGGTCAGGGCATAGGCCACGCTGAAGGCGATGGTGAAGTGCATCAGGGTGAAGGTGACGGTCTTGAGCATGGCGGTTTCTCCGAGTTGAGAACTGTTCTCCGTTGAGAAAAGACTATCGCGGGGGAAGCCTGGTGGGTAATCGAGCCTCTGTATGGTGGTGATAGGAGCCCTGTTGTCGTGGAGGGAATGGCGCGGTCGTGGATGGAAGGATTCTGTCGCGGATCGGATCGTTGCGTGTCGTTCTCAGAGCAGTCCCCCCGCCGCTCGCGCAGATGATGGAGGGGCGGCCAAGACCGCGAATTGCGCCGGGTTCGCCCGGACGCTCCGACAAAAAATACGGGGAGAAAACCATGCGAATGATGCGACGCCTGATGGGCCTGGGCGCAGGGCTGGTGCTGTCGGCGGCTGCGGGGCTGGCCGGTGCGGCGGCCAAGCCGGAAGTCACTCTGGGATACGTGGACGGCTGGTCGGACAGCGTGGCGACCACGCACGTGGCCGCCGAGATCATGCGCGAGAAGCTCGGCTACCAGGTCAAGCTGATGCCGGTCGCGGCCGGGATCATGTGGCAGGGCGTAGCGCGCGGCAAACTCGACGCCATGCTCTCGGCCTGGCTGCCGGTCACCCACGGCGCCTACTACGACAAGATGAAGGACAAGGTGGTCAACCTGGGCGTGAACTACCCGGGTGCGAAGATCGGCCTGATCGTGCCTGAGTACGTGAAAGCCAACAGCATCGAGGACCTCAAGGCGCAGAAGGCCGATTTCGACGGCCGTATCGTCGGCATCGACGCCGGCGCCGGGGTGATGCTCAAGACCGATCAGGCAATCAAGGACTACGGCCTGGACTACAAACTGGTGGCCAGCTCCGGCAGCGGCATGATCGCCGAGCTGACCCGCGCGGAGAACGACAAGAAAGCCGTGGCGGTGACCGGCTGGATTCCGCACTGGATGTTCGCCAAGTGGAAGCTGAAGTTCCTCGAAGATCCGAAGAAGGTCTACGGCGAGGAAGAGCACGTCGACAGCGTCGCCAACCCGGCACTGGAGAAGAAGGCGCCGGAAGTCTGGGCCTTCCTGAAGAAATTCCAGTGGAAGGACGGCCAGGAAATCGGCGAAGTCATGCTCGCCGTGCAGAACGGCGAGAAGCCGGACGTGGCCGCCAAGAAGTGGGTGGAAGCGCATCCGGATCGCGTGAAAGAGTGGCTGTAAGCGCTTAGATCGCACCGCGCTCGATACAGGGAAATCCCTCGCGAAGCCAAGTCTTCGCGGGGGATTTTTTTATTGCGCAGCGTCTATTCCGGGCTTGTTCGCAAAAACCTCGGGAAAGCTGCGACCCCCGCTACGACTAAAGTCGTCTGGAGCGCTTGCACCGTAGTCCTAAAGTGGAGATCGACGACATCCGCGTCATCCCCGCTGTGAGGACAAGAACAAAATGAACGACAGCATCTACCAGCGGATTGATACCAATCCGCGCTTCAAAGAATTGGTGGCCAAGCGCGAGCGATTCGCCTGGCTGCTCTCCCTGGTCATGTTGGGCCTGTACGTGGTCTTCATCCTGCTGATCGCCTTCCAGCCGCAACTGCTCGGCACGAAGGTCAGCGCCGATTCGTCCGTCACCTGGGGCATTCCCATGGGCGTCGGGCTGATCCTCTCGGCCTTCGTGCTCACCGGTATCTACGTGCGCCGTGCCAACGGTGAATTCGACCGCCTGAACCAGGAAATCCTCAAGGAGGCCCAGCAATGAAAGGCCGAATCGCCGCGGCCCTCGCTCTGGCCGCCCTTGTTCCCGCATTCTGGGCTCCCGCACTCTGGGCTGACGCCCTCACCGGCGAGGTGCAGCGCCAGCCGCTGAACGTCTCCGCCATCGTCATGTTCGTTGCCTTCGTCGGCCTGACCCTGTGCATCACCTACTGGGCCTCCAAGCGCAGCAAGTCCGCCGCCGATTTCTATACCGCCGGCGGCAGCATCACCGGTCTGCAGAACGGCCTGGCCATCGCCGGCGACTATATGTCCGCCGCGTCCTTCCTCGGCATTTCCGCGCTGGTGTTCACCTCGGGCTATGACGGCCTGATCTACTCCATCGGCTTCCTGGTCGGTTGGCCGATCATCCTCTTCCTGATCGCCGAACGCCTGCGCAACCTGGGCAAGTACACCTTCGCCGACGTGGCCTCCTACCGCCTCAAGCAGAAGGACATCCGCACCCTGTCCGCCTGCGGTTCGCTGGTGGTGGTGGCCTTCTACCTGATCGCGCAGATGGTCGGCGCCGGCAAGCTGATCGAGCTGCTGTTCGGCCTGAACTACCACGTCGCGGTGGTCCTGGTCGGTATCCTGATGGTCATGTACGTGCTGTTCGGCGGCATGCTCGCCACTACCTGGGTGCAGATCATCAAGGCCGTGCTGCTGCTCTCGGGCGCCTCCTTCATGGCGATCATGGTGCTCAAGCACGTCAACTTCGACATCAGCACCCTGTTCTCCGAAGCCATCAAGGTCCACCCGAAGGGCGAGTCGATCATGAGCCCCGGCGGCCTGGTGAAGGACCCGATCTCCGCGTTCTCCCTGGGCTTCGCGCTGATGTTCGGTACCGCCGGCCTGCCGCACATCCTGATGCGCTTCTTCACCGTCAGTGACGCCAAGGAAGCCCGCAAGAGCGTGTTCTTCGCCACCGGCTTCATCGGTTACTTCTACATCCTGACCTTCATCATCGGCTTCGGCGCGATCCTGCTGGTCAGCACCAACCCGGACTTCAAGGACGCCACCGGTGCCCTGCTGGGCGGCAACAATATGGCCGCCGTGCACCTGGCCAACGCCGTGGGCGGCAGCCTGTTCCTGGGCTTCATCTCCGCCGTGGCCTTCGCCACCATCCTCGCGGTGGTAGCCGGCCTGACCCTGGCCGGCGCCTCGGCCGTGTCCCACGACCTGTACGCCAGCGTGCTCAAGGGCGGCAAGGCCAACGAGAAGGATGAACTGCGCGTATCGAAGATCACCACCGTCTGCCTCGGCGTGGTCGCGATCATCCTCGGCATCCTGTTCGAGAAGCAGAACATCGCCTTCATGGTCGGCCTGGCCTTCTCCATCGCCGCCAGCTGCAACTTCCCGGTGCTGCTGCTCTCCATGTACTGGAAGAAGCTGACCACTCGCGGTGCCAAGATCGGCGGCTGGATGGGCCTGATCACCGCAGTGGTGCTGATGATCCTCGGCCCGACCATCTGGGTGCAGATCCTCGGCCACGAGAAGCCCATCTACCCGTTCGAATACCCGGCGCTGTTCTCCATGGCCGTGGCCTTCATCGGTATCTGGTTCTTCTCCATCACCGACAAGTCGACTGCGGCCGACGAAGAGCGCGCGCGCTTCTTCCCGCAGTTCATCCGCTCCCAGACCGGCCTGGGTGCCAGTGGCGCCGTCGCCCACTGATCGCCTGAGCTGACCTGCCGGGGCCGGGGGTGGAAACACCTCCGGCCCCGTTGCTTTGAGACGGGGACTTCCCGATGTCCGACGATTTCAATTTCGCCTCGCCGCCCTTCGACCAACTGCGCCCGCAGGAGCGCGAGCAACTACGCGATGCGTTGAGCGTGGGCTACTACACGGTCGGCGAAGTGCTGCTGGAAGCCGGTGCGCCGGTGCCTGGCCTGTTCATCCTGCTCAAGGGCGTGATCGAGGAGCGCGGCGAGGACGGCAAACTGTTCGCCCAGTATGCCGCCGAGGACCTGTTCGACGTGCGCGGGCTGTTCTCCGGCAGCAGCAAGCACCGCTACCAGGCGGTGGAGGAGAGCATCGTCTATGAGCTGCCGGCGGAGGTGTTCCATCAGCTCTGTGCTGGCAATCCGGAGTTCGCCCGCTTCTTCCGCGCCGACCTTGCGAGCAAGCGTCAGCTGGAGCGCCGCGATGGCCAGAATCTCGCCGAATTCATCCTCACCCGCATCGCCCGCGAGCATCTGCTGCCGGCCATCGAGGTGGAGCCAACGCTGCCCCTGGGCGACGCCGCGCGCCTGCAACTGAGCCGGGGCGCCGACGCGCTGCTGGTGCGCGAGAATGGCGCGCTGGGCATCGTCACCCGCACCGACCTGATGGTCGCGCACTTCCGTGATGGCCGCAGCGAGGCCGAGCCCATCGGCCCGCTGGCACACCGGCCGCTGGCCAGCGTCGAACTGGGCGACTTTCTGTTCGACGCGATGATCCTGATGACCCGCCAACGTATCGAGCGGGTGGCGGTCTGCGAGGCGGGCAGGGTGGTCGGCCTGCTGCACCTGACTCAGGTGCTCAGCCTGTTCTCCACCCATTCCCATGTGCTGGCGCTGCGTATCGCTCGCGCCGAAAGCGAGGCAGAGCTGCGCGCGGCGGCGGAAACCCTGCACACCCTGATCGCCACCCTGGCCGGCAACGGCATCCGTCTGCGCTTCATCATGCAGCTGGTCAGTGCGCTCAACGAGCAATTGCTGCAGCGTCTGTTCGAACTGCAGATTCCCCCGGCGCAGCGCGGCAAGTGCTGCCTGATGGTGATGGGCAGCGAGGGCCGTGCCGAACAGCTGCTCAAGACCGACCAGGACAACGCCCTGATTCTCGCCGACGATCTCCCGGTGGAGCAGGGCCTGCACCTGATGCAGCGATTCTCCGCGGCCTTGCTGGACTTCGGCTATCCACCCTGTCCCGGCGGCGTCATGGCCAGCCGCAGCGAGTGGTGCAAGCCGCTTGCCGAGTGGCAGCGCGAATTGCGTGAATTGCCGCTGCAGGGACGTCCGGAACAACTCATGCGCCTGTCGATCCTCGCCGATGCCTGGCCGGTGGCTGGTAACCAGCAGTTGTTCGACGGCCTGCGCGAGGGCTTGAACGCCCTGGCCGGCGATGACAGCCGCTGGCTCAGTGACCTGGCGCTGCCGGCCCTGCAATTCGACACACCGTTGACCTTCCTTGGCCAGCTCAAGACCCAGGACGCCCACCTGGATATCAAGCGCGGCGGCATCTTCCCCATCGTCCACGGCGCCCGCGCGCTGGCGCTGCGCGAAGGGCTGGAGGAGCGCGGCACGCTGGGCCGGCTCGCCGCGCTCAAGGCGCTCGGCGTGCTGGACGAATCGCTGGCGGACAACCTGGTGGAGTCCTTCGAGCTGTTCCTGCAACTGCGTCTGCGCCAGCAACTGGACGACCAGCGTGACGGCCGCGTGCAGGGGCTCGACGTTTCGCGCCTGAGCCGCCACGAGCGCGACCTGCTGCGCTACGGTTTGCATGTGGTGAAGAAGTTCAAGCAGAGCCTGATCCGGCAATTCCACCTGGAGACCCGATGAACGCCTGCGTAAGCCTTCCCGATCAGCAGTGGTCCACCTGGCGTCGGCGCCTGTACTGGTGGCGCCACGACCCGGCGGACGCCGAGGAACTGGTGTCGCTGGACTTGGAGACCACCAGCCTCGATCCGCGCAAGGCCGACATCCTCAGCATCGGCGCGGTGCGCATCAGGCGCGGCAAACTGATCCTTGGCGAGCGCCTGGAGCTGCTGGTGGAGCCGCCGCCGAGCCTGAGCGGCGAGTCCATCCGCATCCACAAGCTGCGCCGCACCGACCTTGAAGGACAGCTACCGCTGGCCGAGGCGCTGCGCCGGGTACAGGCGTTCGTCGGCGATCGGCCGTTGCTCGGCTATTACCTGTCCTTCGATGTCGCCGTGCTGCGCCGGCACTTGCGCGAGCAACTGGGCGCGCGGCTGGACAACCCGCGGGTCGAGGTTTCCGAGCTGTATCACCGTAAGATGAGCCGGCGCTTCCCCGACCTGCACCTGGACCTGCGCTTCGACACCCTGGCGCGCCACCTGGATATCCCTGTGGAGGGCCGTCACACCGCCATCGGCGATGCGCGCACCGCCGCGCTGATGTTCCTGCGCCTGCGCAAGGGTTCGCTGCCGCGCAGCCTCGGTTGAGCCGGCTGCACGCTGACCGAATCTTTGAATCTTCCGGCGAACGCCCAAGTCCCAGATTACAAGCGCTGGCCGAATGCCTCACTGCGAGCCATCGCCCCTCGTCAAGCCAAGAGGAGAGACGATATGGGACTCGGGACCATTCTGTTGATCATTCTGATACTGCTGCTGATCGGTGGCCTGCCGGTCTTCCCCCACTCACGTAGCTGGGGCTACGGCCCCTCGGGCGCCATTGGCGTGGTGCTCGTCGTCCTGCTGGTGCTTGTTCTGCTCGGACATATATGAGTTGCGTCGGATCGCCCGGTGTTCCAGGCGGTCCGCCATGTCCATGATGTAGCAGGGTGATTCATCGCACAGCCCTGACGATGATGGCGTACTAACATACCGGTCCTTTGCCGTCGTGGAGTCGAAAGGATGCCGGGTATTGTGCTGATCGCACTGGGAGCGCTGTGGTTGATCATCCAGTGTGGCGTGGGTCTGCTGCCGCTGGCAGATGCCGTTGCGCTGGACCCGGTCAGTGAGCCCGAGCGTTTCTGGCAGTTCGCCTTCCTCGGCCCTTCCATTCCCCTTGCCCTGGGGATGTTCCTGCTGCGCTACCGGGTGCAGCGATTCGCGCAGCTCAAGCACGAGAGCGTCAACTGCGCTGCCTACGTGCTGATTTGCGCCGGGGTTGCCCTGGTGCTGGGCAAACTCTGCGCCCTGCTGATCGGTTGAGCGCTTGATCCGGGGGCCTGTGGCGGCGGTTTGCCGGGGGCATTCAGCGCCCTGATGTCGCCGCCGGGCCGGCGGGCCTTGGTTACACTTTGGCTCACTGTCCCGAACAACTCCCCGAACAACTCCCCGAACAAGAGCAGGCAAACCTCCCTATGCAAAACCGCATCATGATCACCGGCGCCGGTTCCGGCCTCGGTCGCGAAATCGCCCTGCGCTGGGCCCGCGAGGGCTGGAAACTGGCCCTGGCTGACGTCAACGAAGCGGGCCTGGCGGAAACCCTCAAGCTGGTGCGCGAGGCCGGCGGCGACGGCTTCACCCAACGCTGCGACGTGCGTGACTACAGTCAGCTGACCCAACTGGCGCAGGCGTGCGAAGAAAAGCTCGGCGGCATCGACATCATCGTCAATAACGCCGGCGTTGCCTCGGGCGGCTTCTTCAGCGAGCTGTCGCTGGAAGACTGGGACTGGCAGATCTCGATCAACCTGATGGGCGTGGTCAAGGGCTGCAAGGCCTTCCTGCCGCTGCTGGAGCAGAGCAAGGGGCGGATCATCAACATCGCCTCCATGGCCGCGCTGATGCAGGGCCCGGCGATGAGCAACTACAACGTGGCGAAAGCCGGCGTGGTGGCGCTCTCGGAAAGCCTGCTGGCCGAGCTGAGCCTGGTGGACGTAAAGGTCCACGTGGTCTGTCCGTCGTTCTTCCAGACCAACCTGCTGGACTCCTTCCGTGGCCCGAGCCCGGACATGAAGAACCAGGTAGGCAAGCTGCTGGAAAGCTCGCCGATCAGCGCCGCCGACATCGCCGACTACATCCACCAGGAAGTGGCCCGCGACGCCTTCATGATCCTGCCCCACGAGCAGGGCCGCATGGCCTGGCAGATCAAGCAGCAGAACCCGCAGGTGATCTACGACGAGATGGCGAAGATGGCGGAGAAGATGCAGGCAAAGCGCCGCACGCCCGCTTGAGAACCTGATTACGATCTGCTGCGCGTCGGCATAACTGCATAGATAAGCGGAGAGAAATGCTTATTGACCCTCCGCTTTCTCAGTTGTCCTCGCCTTGTTCTCGTAAAGCAGGTTCCGAACCAGTCATTTGCCCTCTTTCGGTGCAGTGAAAGACAGGGCTTGCCCAGGCCGGTGCAAAGGGTTAGCTTTAGTCACCGGCCTGCCTGGCTGAAGAACGTTGGACCCCGGTGAAAGCCCCGCACATTTCGCGGGGCTTTTGCTTTTCCGGGCTACTGCGCATCGACGCGGATTCGCGCTTTGCGTGTCGGCGGGCCTGTGTTAGAAGGCACCGGTGTCATTGAAGGAAGAACCCGCTTGCAGTCCGAATCCATCGTCTATGGTTGCATCCGCGACTGGCCCGGCGACTCGATGGAGCGCCGCCTGCGCCGCGCCGCCAACCGCAAGGTGCTCGACAGCCTGCCGATGGGGGAGGCCTGGCCGTTCCTTGGCCGCGAGATGTTCAGTCGCTGCGAAACCGAGGGTGCCGGCCTGTACCAGTCCCAGGTGATCCATTTCGGCGCCAGCTACCAGACCATCGAGTACGAGTGGAAACTCTGGGTCGAGCAGTTCGAAGCCTTGCTGCGCCGTCTCTACTGGGCCAGCGCGGTGGTTCACCTGGAAACCGAAGTCAACGGCAGCCACACCTTCCGCTGGGAGTCCGAGAACGGTTTCCACAGCCCGCGCGAAGGCGAACTGAAAGTGCGCTGTGCCTGGGAACGCGAGGGTGGCCTGCGCGGCTGACCGGCAGGTTTCCCGTCACGGAAAGAGCCTCCCATGATCAATTACCTCTGGTTCGTCCTCGCGGCCTTCTGCGAGATTGGCGGCTGTTATGCCTTCTACCTCTGGCTGCGCCTGGACAAGAGCGCCCTGTGGATAATTCCCGGTCTGCTCAGCCTGACGGTGTTCGCCCTGCTGCTCACCCGCGTCGAGGCCAGTTACGCCGGGCGTGCCTATGCCGCGTACGGTGGCATCTACGTTGCCGCGTCGCTGTTCTGGCTGGCTTTCGTGGAGAAGAGCCGCCCGCTGTGGAGCGACTGGGTGGGCGTGGCGCTCTGCGTGATTGGCGCCAGCGTGGTGCTGTTCGGGCCCAGGTTCGCGCCCTGATTGGGGCCAACACCTGTAGGAGCGAGCTTGCTCGCGAACAGAATTACCCGGCCCCAATTGTGCTGGGCGGTTCGCGAGCAAGCTCGCTCCTACGAAAAGCGGTTTCCAGAGAAACATCCGCGCGCACCGGATGCAGGGGCAAGACCTTGGGTTACTTTCTGTGGGGCCGCCATCCGTAGTTTGAGAAAGTGACTCGCCCGAGGGGGCGAAACAAAATCTCTCAGCGGACACCGAAGCGGTGCAGGAACACCCAACCGAAAGCATCGCGGACAAGGTCCGCTCCTACGAGACCGCGCGAGTGCCGGCCCCGTAACGTAGGGCGTATAACGTTCGACGTTATACGCCGATTGACCTTGGTTTCAGATCACTCCGGACCTGGCCTCGGAGTCGACGCCAAACAGGGGTGTCACGGCGTACAACCGCGAACGGTTGTACGCCCTACGGTGGGGACCCGTTATTCCTCCAGCCACTCCTTCGGCACTTCGCTTTTCAGCATCAGCTGGCACTGCTGGCTTTCCGGATCGAAGACGATCACCGCCTCGCCGCGCTTGAGGGCATGCCGTGCGCGCTCCACGCGCACGTCCAGCGGCGTGTCGTCGCCGTTGTCGGTGCCTTCGCGGGTGACGAAGTCTTCCAGCAGGTTGTTCAGGGTGTCGGCTTCGATCAGGTCAAAGGGAATCAGCATGGCAGGGTACTCGCAATCGCAGCGCGGGATTGTAGTCCCGCGCTGCGGCGAGTGCAGCTTCAGTTCTTGCCTTTCTCGGTGTTGTCGCCGCTGTCGATCAGCTCATCCACCGGCTGCACATGGGTAGTGCTTTCCATGTGCACCGGATGCTCCAGTTGTTTGCTGAAGCGCTCCAGGGCTCCTTCGCTCGGCTCGGCGTCGCTGTCGAAAACCGGTGGGCTGAGCAGGTAGGCGGTGAGCAGGCGCGATAGCGCGGCGAGGCTGTCGATATGGGTGCGCTCGTAGCCGTGGGTGGCGTCGCAGCCGAAGGCCAGCAGCGCGGTGCGGATATCGTGGCCGGCGGTGATCGCCGACTGCGCATCGCTGTGGTAGTAGCGGAACAGGTCGCGGCGCACGGCGATCTCGTGGCGTTCGCTCAGCCGCAGCAGGTGCCGTGACAGGTGGTAGTCGTAAGGCCCGCCGGAGTCCTGCAGAGCCACGCTCACCGCGTGCTCGCTGGAGTTCTGCCCCTCGGCTACCGGAGCGATGTCGATGCCGACGAACTCGCTGACGTCCCAGGGCAGCGCACCGGCCGCACCGGAGCCGATCTCCTCGGTGATGGTGAACAGCGGGTGGCAGTCGATGGGCGGTTGCTGGCCGCTTTCGCGGATCGCCTTCAGTGCCGCCAGCAGCGCGGCGACCCCGGCCTTGTCGTCGAGGTGGCGGGCGCTGATGTGGCCGCTCTCGGTGAACTCCGGCAAGGGGTCGAAGGCGACGAAGTCGCCGATGGCCACGCCCAGGGTTTCGCTGTCGGCACGGCTGACCGTGTAGGTATCCAGCCGCAGCTCGACGTGATCCCAACTGATCGGCAGGCTGTCCACCGCGGTGTTGAAGGCGTGCCCGGAAGCCAGTAGCGGCAGCACGCTGCCGCGCAGCACGCCGTTCTCGCAGAACACCGTGACCCGGCTGCCCTCGGCGAAGCGGCTCGACCAGCAGCCCACCGGCGCCAGGGCCAGGCGGCCGTTGGGCTTGATCTCGCGGACGATGGCGCCAATGGTGTCCAGGTGCGCCGAAACCGCGCGGTCCGGGCTGTTGCGCCGCCCCGAGAGGGTGGCGCGGATGGTCCCGCGGCGGGTCATCTCGAAAGGCACGCCGATCTCCTCCAGCCGTTCGGCGACGTAGCGCACGATGGTGTCGGTGAAGCCGGTGGGGCTGGGAATGGCGAGCATTTCCAGCAGCACGCGCTGCAGGTAGTTCAGGTCGGGTTGGGGCAATGCCGTCATGCGGAAGCCTCCATGCCGGGGTGGGATTCGCGGTTGAGCAGCTCGCGGCTCAGCGGGAACAGCAGGTCGACGAAGCGCTCGGCGGTGGGTTGTGGTTCATGGTTGGCCAGCCCGGGCCGTTCGTTGGCTTCGATGATCACGTAGTCCGGCTGGTCGGCGTCGCGCACCAGCAGGTCCAGACCTGTGACCGGGATTTCCAGCGCGCGCGCCGCACGGATCGCGGCTTCGGCCAGCTTCGGATGCAGGCGCTCGGTGACGTCTTCCAGGGTGCCGCCGGTGTGCAGGTTGGCGGTGCGGCGCACGGCCAGGCGCTGGCCGCTGGGCAGCACGTCGTCGTAGCCGAAGCCGGCGGCGGCCAGGGTGCGCTCGGTTTCGCCGTCCAGCGGGATACGGCTTTCGCCACCGGTCGCGGCCTGCCGGCGCCGGCTCTGGGCTTCGATCAGCCGGCGGATACTGTGCCGGCCATCGCCGATGACTTCGGCGGGGCGGCGGATCGCGGCGGCCACCACTTCATAGCCGATCACCACGATGCGCAGGTCCTGGCCGGCGTGGTAGCTCTCCAGGATGACGCGGGTGTCGAACTGCCTGGCCTGGGCGATGGCGCTTTCCACCTCGCCGGTGCTACGCAGGTCCACGGCGACGCCCTGACCCTGTTCGCCGTCCACCGGCTTGACCACCAGCGAGCCGTGCTCGGCGAGGAACCGGGCGTTGTCCTTGGCGCTGCCCGCCAAGCGCTGCTGCGGCTGGCGCAGGCCGACGCGGTCGAGGGCGCGGTGTGTGAGGGTCTTGTCCTGGCACAGGCTCATGCTCACCGCGCTGGTCAGGTCGCACAGCGATTCGCGGCAGCGGATGCGCCGGCCGCCCTGGGTGAGGATGAACAGCCCGGCGTCGGCGTCCTGCACCTGCACGTCGATGCCGCGCCGATGGGCTTCGTCGACGATGATCCGGGCATAGGGGTTCAGGCCTTCTTCCGGACCGGGGCCGAGGAACAGCGACTGGTTGATGCCGTTCTTGCACTTGATGGCGAAGGTCGGCAGTTCGCGGAAACGCAGCTTGCGGTAGAGCGCCTTGGCCTGCTGGTTGCTGTGCAGCACCGACAGGTCGAGGTAGGCCAGGCCCCGGCTCATGAAGTGCTCGATCAGGTGGCGCACCAGGGCTTCGCCCACGCCCGGCCGGCTGGACTGCGGGTCCACCGCCAGGCACCAGAGGCTGGAGCCGCCTTCCGGGTCGCGGAAGGCCTTGGCGTGGTTGATGCCCATGACGGTGCCGATCACCGTGCCGGTTTCGTCGTCCTCGGCCAGCCAGTAGGCCGGCCCGCCCTGGTGGCGCGGAGTGACCTGGGCGGCATCCACCGGGAGCATGCCGCGCGCCAGGTACAGGCGGTTGATCGCCGCCCAGTCCTCGTCGCTGTGTACGCGGCGGATGCGGAAGCCGCGGAACGGCCGACGCGCCGGCCGGTAGTCGGTGAACCACAGGCGCAGGGCGTCGGAGGGGTCCAGGAACAGTTGCTGCGGCGCCTGCGCCAGCACTTGCTGCGGTGCGGCGACGTAGAGGGCGATGTCGCGCTCGCCAGGCCGTTCGTTGAGCAGCTCGGTGGCCAGTTGTTCGGCGGTGGCGAAGGTGTGGCCGATCAACAGGCGGCCCCAACCGCATTGCAGGATCAGCGGGCCTTCGTGGCGCTGCGCGTGGTCGCCGGCAAATCGCGCCTGGAGGCGTTCATAGGTGGGTGTCTGGCCTCGCAGCAGGCGCTGGTTGTGGGGATGGGGCTGGTTCAAATGGGTCTTCATGGCTTACTCCCTGAAAAGCATTCGTCCCGGCTTCACAAACCCTGTTCGGTCAGCCAGAGGTTGAGCGCGGCCAGTTGCCAGAGCTTGGAGCCCCGCAGCGGCGTGAGGTCGGTCGACGGGTTGCTGAGCAGGCGGTCGAACATCGCCGTCTCGAACAGGCCGCGATCCTGGCTCGGGTCCAGCAGCAGTTCGCTGACCCAGGCGCGGGTGTTGCCTTGCAGGTGTTTGAGGCCGGGCACCGGGAAGTAGCCCTTGGGGCGGTCGATGACTTCGCTGGGGATGACGCGGCGGGCGGCGGCCTTGAGTACCTGCTTGCCGCCGTCGCCGAGCTTGAAGCGCGACGGGATGCGCGCCGACAGCTCCGCCACCCGGTAGTCGAGGAACGGCACGCGGGCTTCCAGGCCCCAGGCCATGGTCATGTTGTCGACCCGCTTGACCGGGTCGTCGACCAGCATGATGGTGCTGTCCAGGCGCAGGGCCTTGTCCACCGGGTCGTAGGCGCCGGGCTGGGCGAAGTGCTCGCGGACGAACTCGCCGGCCACGTCCT
The DNA here is from genome assembly GCF_029203285.1 of Pseudomonas sp. PSE14. Classification (NCBI taxonomy): domain Bacteria; kingdom Pseudomonadati; phylum Pseudomonadota; class Gammaproteobacteria; order Pseudomonadales; family Pseudomonadaceae; genus Pseudomonas; species Pseudomonas sp. PSE14. The sequence continues at coordinate 4,243,042 of NZ_CP115669.1, read as the reverse complement.
CTACCCGCAGGGCTTCGCGCACGGTCTCCAGGTACTCGCCGTGACTGCGGTCGAAGAACGCGGTGCGGTAGGCCTGCAGCGGGTCCGCAGCGCCGGCCACCTTCGGGTACCAGTGATAGCCGGCGAACAGCTCGTCGGCGCCCTGGCCGCTCTGCACCACCTTGCAGTGCCTGGATACCTCGCGGGAGAGCAGGTAGAAGGCGATGCAGTCGTGGCTGACCATCGGCTCGCTCATGGCCTGGAAGGCTGCCGGCAACTGCTCGATGACTTCCTTCTCGGCGATGCGCAACTGGTGGTGGCGGGTGCCGTAGTGCCTGGCGATCAGGTCGGAATACTGGAACTCGTCACCGCGCTCGCCGCCGGCATCCTCGAAGCCGATGGAGAAGGTCAGCAGGTCGTCCACACCGGCTTCATGCAGCAGCCCGACCAGCAAGCTCGAATCGACTCCGCCGGAGAGCAGCACGCCCACTTCGCGAGCGGCACGCTGGCGCACGCTCACTGCGTCGCGCAGGCTGCCCAGCAGGCGGTCTTCCCAATCCTCCAGGGTCAGTTCCCGTTCATCGGGCAGCGGGCCGTAGTCCAGGTTCCACCAGCGCTGGCGCTCGGCGTGGCCTTCGGCGTCGATGCTCATCCAGGTGGCCGGCGGCAACTTGCTCACTTCGGCCAGCAGGGTACGCGGGGCGGGCACCACGGCGTGGAAGTTCAGGTAATGGTTGAGCGCCACCGGGTCCAGCGCCGGATCGATGTCGCCGCCCTTGAGCAGCGCCGGCAGGCTGGAGGCGAAACGCAGGCGCTTGCCGGTCCGCGACAGGTACAGCGGCTTGATGCCGAGGCGGTCGCGGGCGATGAACAGGCGCCGTTTGTCGCGTTCCCAGATGGCGAAGGCAAACATGCCATTGAGGCGTGGCAATAGTTCCTCACCCCAGGCGTGGTATCCCTTTAGAAGGACTTCGGTGTCGCCACCGGAAAAAAAGTGGTAGCCGAGGGCTTCCAGCTCCCCGCGTAACTCGGGGTAGTTGTAGATTGCGCCGTTGAACACCAGCGACAGGCCCAGCGTCGGGTCGATCATCGGCTGGCCGGAAGCTTCGGCCAGGTCCATGATTTTCAGGCGCCGGTGTCCCAGGGCCAATGGCCCTTCGCTGTGGAAGCCCCAGGCATCGGGGCCTCGTGGGGCGAGGTGGTGGGTGATGCGTTCGACCGCGGCGAGATCGGCGGCCTGTTTATCGAAGCGAAGTTCTCCTGCTATTCCGCACATGTCCTTACCGGTTCTCCGTTGGGGATGAGTGGGTGGTCCCTCAGGGGGCCATAGGGGAGGACCGTCCGATTGGATGAGAGTTCTATTTGATTTCATTGAGGAAAGTTCGAAGGCGCAGGTGAACGATGATGGCTGATGGCAAATCTTCGACGCGTAACGCCCATGCCCTGTCGATGCTCCAGGCGCTGCGTCGCCTGCAGCAGGCGGCTGACGTGCACTCCAAGAGTCTGGGGCGCGATGGCGAGTTGACGCCGCTGCAACTGCTGATCCTGCAGGTGGTGGCGCTGGAGGGGGAAATTACCGCTGGTCAGTTGGCTGGACAGGTTGCACTGTCCCAGTCATCGCTGTCGGGCGCCCTGGCGCGCCTGGAAAGCCAGCGGCTGCTGACGCGCCGGCGCGATCCCGACGACCGCCGCAAGCAGTGGCTGAGCCTGAACGATGCCGGGCATGAGGCGCTGCGCGACGGGCCGGAACTGCTGCCCGAGCATGCCCTGGAGCGCTTCGCCGGGCTGCCGGAGTGGGAGCAGCACACCATTCTTGCCGGGCTGCTGCGCGCTGCCGAGCTGTTCGAGACGCCCGCAACGGCGGGCGTGGAAGAGGAAGAAAACTAGGACGCCAACAGCTTCTGCGCGGCCAGCGACAGGCTGACCGCCACCAGCATCAAGGCGAACAGGCGCTGCAGCGTTGCGCCACCCAGGCGCACGGCCAGGCGATTGCCGACCAGCACACCGAGCGCGCCACCCGCCGCAAGACAGGCCAGCAGCGGCAGGGGCGGCTGGGCATGGCTCAGGTAGAGCAGGAAGCCACCGCCGGAAACCAGTGCGATCACCGCCATCGACGTCGCCGTTGCCGCCAGCATCGACAGCGGGGTGAACCACAGCAGCCCCGGCACGATCAGGAAGCCGCCGCCCACGCCCATCAGGCCCGAGAGCAAACCCACCGCCAGCCCCACGCCCAGCAACGGACCGTTGCGTGTCGCCTGGCCGCATACGCGTTCCTGGCGCGAGCCTTGCCACATGCGCCAGGCCGACCACAGTACCAACAGGCAGAAGCCGACGATCAACCAGGCGTCCGGCACGAACTTTCCCAGCCACTGGCCGATGGCGTTGCCCGGCCAGCCGGTGATCACCAACCAGAACAGCGGCCGCCAGGCCACCTGGCCCTGGCGCGCCCGGGGTACCGCGCCGATTGCCGCAGACAGGGCTACCGCGCCGAGGCTGACGCCGATGGCGTCGTGCAGTGGCAGGTGCAGGCTGAGCAGCAGCGGCAGCGCCACCAGTGAGCCGCCAGCGCCGGTCAGGCCGAGCAGCAGGCCGAGGATCAGGCCAATGGCCGAGGATTCCAGCAGTAATGCATCCATGTCGGTGGTCCGCTCTGGAAGTGGGGCGCGGTCCGTCCGCGCCGGCGATCAGGAAGTCTTCTGCCCGCGCACGACTTCACGCAGGAAAAAACGATTGGGGTGGCAGGCCTCGGCCACGGTGCGGGGCAGCGGCAGCGGCTCGTCCTCCAGCCAGGCCGCCAGCAGTTCGCCGGACAGCGGCGCGGTGACCAGCCCGCGCGAACCGTGGGCGCTGTTCAGGTACAGGCCGTCGAACCAGGGACAGGGCGTTTCCGGCACCTGGCGTGCGTCCTTGCCGAGCACCGCGTAGGCCGCCGCGAAGGCGTCGCGGTCGGCTAGCGGACCTACCAGCGGCATGTAATCCGGGGTGGTGCAGCGGAAGGCCGCGCGGCCTTGCAGGGTCGCCGGGTCGAGCTGGCCGACGTGCAGGCGCTCGCTCAGGTCTGTGGATATCTCCGCCAGCAGGTCGAGGTTGCTCAGGTGTTCTTCCAGCGAAGGCTCGGTGTCGTCCCGCTTGAATTCGAAACTGGCGCCGAGGGTGTGTTCGCCATGGCGCGGCGGCGCGACGTAGCCTTCGGCGCAGACCACGGTGCTCAGCGCCGCACTGTCGGTGGTGACCGGCAAGCGGGTGATCTGCCCGCGGATACGCTTCATCGGCAGGCCCTGGGCGCCCTCGAAACGGCGTACTTCAGCGGCGGTGGCAAGGATGGCGACCGGCGCGCTGGCGAGCTTGTCGTCACCGCTCCAGGCGCTCCAGCCGTCGGCATCGCGCTGCAGGCGGACCTCCTCGCCGGTCACGACGCGGATATTCGGATGCTGCGCCAGATGCCGGCACAGCGCCGGCGGATGCACCCAGCCGCCCTCGGGGAAGAACAGGCCGCCGGCGGGCAGTTCGACACCTGCAATGCTTTCGGCTTCGGCCTTGTCCAGCAGGCGCAGCAGCGAGTCCGGGAAGGCCCCGGTCAACTGCGCCTGGCGCTGCGCTTCGGCGTCGTCGAAGCCCAGTTGCAGCACGCCGCAGTCCGACCAGTCCTCATCTTTCTGCAAGCCTTCGATCAGTCGCCGGGTGTGGCCGAAACCACTGACGATCAGGCGCGACAGCGCGGTGCCGTGGGCCGACAGCTTGAGGTAGAGCACGCCCTGCGGGTTGCCCGAGGCCTCTTCGGCCAGGGCGCCGTGGCGTTCGATCAGCGTTACCTGCCAGCCGCGTGCGGCGAGGCTTGCAGCGCTGGCGCAACCGGCCATGCCGCCGCCGATCACCAGCGCCTCGCGCGGGCCCACGCCACCCTGGGAAGAGCGGCGCGCGGGGCGGGCATACCAGGGTTTGCCGGCCGGCTGTTGGGCGCCGATGTATTCGCCCTGAGACATTTCCCATTTCTTGCCGAAGCCCAGGGTGCGACGGATCTTGAAGCCGGCAGCACCCAGTCCACGGCGGACGAAACCGGCGCTGGTGAAGGTGGCCAAGCTCGCACCCGGCGCCGAGAGTCGGGCGAGCTGGGCATACAGCGCGTCGTTCCACATCTCCGGGTTCTTCGACGGCGAGAAGCCGTCGAGGAACCAGGCGTCGATCTGCGCATCCAGCTCCGGCAGCATGTCCAGCACGTCGCCCACCAGCAGGGTCAGCACCACGCGGCCACCGGCGAAGACGAAGCGCTGGAAGCCGGGGTTGATCGCCACATACTGCGCCAGCAGTTGTGCCGACAGATGCTCCAGCTCCGGCCAGAGGGCGAAGGCGCGGCGCAGGTCGTCCAGCGCCACCGGGAACTTCTCCACGCTGACGAAGTGCAATCGCGCATCCGCCGGGGCCAGCGCTTCGAACTGCTGCCAGGCGCAGAGGAAGTTCAGTCCGGTGCCGAAGCCCGTCTCGCCGATGCACAACCGCCCGCCGGCAGGCAGTGCGGCGAAGCGCTCGGGCAGGCGGTTGCCGGCGATGAACACGTGGTGTGTCTCCTCGATACCGGAGGCGCGGGAGAAGTACACGTCGCCGTAGGCACGGGAGGTGGGCTGGCCATTCTCGTCCCAGTCGATCTGGGCGTTGTGGGCATTGGGAAGAGGAGGGAGCATGCGTCGGTCGTGGTGAAAGCAAAGGCGCAGTTTAGCCGATCCGTCAGGCGGACCTCAGGAATTGGCGAGCTTTCGAGGTGTGCCGCGTTGCCGCGGGTGATCACCGTCACGACAAAATCTCAGCAGTGCTGCCGCCACATCCGCTACCTTTTACGGCATTCGGAAACAAGGAGAGGTGCATGTTCGAATCCGCCGAGATCGGTCATTCCATCGACAAGGAAACCTACGAGAAGGAAGTCGCGGTGCTGCGCGAGGCCTTGCTCGAAGCGCAGTACGAGCTCAAGCAACAGGCGCGCTTCCCGGTGCTCATCCTGATCAATGGCATCGAGGGGGCCGGCAAGGGCGAGACGGTGAAGCTGCTCAACGAGTGGATGGACCCGCGCCTGATCCAGGTCGAGAGTTTCGTCCTGCCCACCGACGAGGAACTCTCCCGTCCGCCGCAGTGGCGCTTCTGGCGCAAGCTGCCGCCCAAGGGGCGTATCGGCATCTTCTTCGGCAACTGGTACAGCCAGATGCTCTACGCACGGGTGACTGGGGAGATCAAGGACAGCCAGCTCGATGGCCTGATCGCCGACGCCGAACGCTTCGAGCGCATGTACTCCGACGAAGGCGCGCTGATCTTCAAGTTCTGGTTCCACCTCTCGAAGAAGCAGCTCAAGGAGCGTCTCAAGACGCTGGAGAATGACCCGCAGCGCAGTTGGCAGCTCAGCGACCTGGACTGGAAGCAGAGCGAGGTCTACGACAAGTTCGTGCGTTATGGCGAGCGCGTGCTGCGTCGCACCAGCCGTGACTACGCGCCCTGGTACGTGGTCGAGGGCGCCGATGAGCGTTACCGCAGCCTGACGGTTGGTCGCACCCTGCTCGAAGGTTTGCAGGCCGCGCTCAAGCGCGAGGGCCGCCCGACGCCGCAACCCCATGCCGCCCCTCTGGTTTCCAGCCTGGACAACAAGGGGCTGCTCGGCGCGCTCGACCTGACCCTGGCGCTGGACAAGGACCAGTACAAGGAGCAGATGGCGAAGGAACAGGCACGACTGGCCACGCTGATGCGTGACAAGCGTTTCCGCAGCCATTCGCTGATCGCCGTGTTCGAGGGCAACGATGCTGCCGGCAAGGGCGGCGCCATCCGCCGCGTGACCGATGCGCTGGACCCGCGGCAATACCACATCGTGCCGATCGCCGCGCCCACCGAGGAGGAGCGTGCGCAGCCGTACCTGTGGCGCTTCTGGCGGCACATGCCGGCACGCCGGCAGTTCACCATCTTCGACCGTTCCTGGTATGGCCGCGTACTGGTGGAGCGGGTCGAGGGCTTCGCCTCGGACGCCGACTGGCTGCGTGCCTATGCGGAGATCAACGACTTCGAGGAGCAGTTGGCCAACTACGGCATCGTGCTGGTGAAGTTCTGGCTGTCCATCGACCAGGACACCCAGCTGGAGCGCTTCAAGGAGCGCGAGTCGATTCCGTTCAAGCGCTTCAAGATCACCGAGGAAGACTGGCGCAACCGCGACAAGTGGGATCTCTACGTGGACGCGGTGGGCGACATGGTCGATCGCACCAGCACCGAGATCGCACCCTGGACGCTGGTGGAGGCCAATGACAAGCGGTTTGCCCGGGTGAAGGTGCTCAAGACCATCAACGATGCGCTGGAGGCGGCGTACGCCAGTGCAAAGAAGGGTAAGAAGGACTGATGGCGCTGGCTTTTCTGTAGCGAGCTTGCTCCCGAACCGCCCAATACTGATGCAGCCGGGAAGTTTGTTCGCGAGCAAGGACTGGGCGTCTCCCTCGGTCCTACGGGTGTTCATCCTGTGGCGTAGGGGCAGTGGCGAGCCTTCGCGGACAAGGGCTAGGCGCCCCCGTCTCTCCTACGGGAGCATGCGCACCGCTCTGGCTCTGGATTTAACGATTTCCAGAGAAATACCCGCGCGCACCGGAGCGCCCCTTCAGGAGTCCGAGTGGAATCGGAGTTTCAGGGGTTGAGCGGCATGGATGCCGCGAGAGCGTCGTTGGGCCATGGATGGCTCGTCGACGCGTGCCCCTGAAACTTCGATGGAGCGAGGGAACCCCGGCGAAGCCGGGGCCGGATGCAGGGGCAAGACCTTTGCCTCCGTTGGGGCGTTTGCCAAAGGAGGTCGCCCGAGGGGGCGAAACAAAATCTCTCAGCACACGCCGAAGCGGCGCAGAAATGTCCAACCCCAAGCATCGCGGACAAAGTCCGCTCCTACGCCCCGTTCTTCTGCGACGGCCGCGGCGCCCCGATAAGCCTACCCATCGCCCCGGCAATCCCCATTTCCCGCAACACCTTCAACTCGCCTTCGCTCTCCACCATCTCCGCGATCAGCGGCAGGTCGATGCTGTTGGCCGCACGGAACACCGCCTCGATGAACAGGCGCTTGTCGTTGTCCTGGTCGATGGCGCGGATGTAGCTGCCGTCGATCTTCAGGTAGGCCAGGCCCAGGCGGGTGAGGTTGCCGATCAGGCTGAAACGACCGCCGAAGTGTTGCAGGCCGAGCTTGCAGCCGACTTCCTGCACGGACTGGCTGAGCTTCTCCAGCTCCGCCGGCGGCGGCAGGTAGCGTTCGTCCACTTCCAGGGTCATCAGCCGGGCTTCCTCCGGATGGGCGCGAAGGATGTCGAACAGCTGCCGCAACGGCGCGGCGCCGCGCACGGTTTCCGCCGAGAGCGACAGCGCCAGCGGCGCCGGCTGCTGGGCGAGGTGGGCGAGGGCGTGTTCGAGCATCGCCAGGTCGAAGCGCGCGGACCAGCCGAAGCGTTCGATCCACGGCAGGAACTGGCCAGCGGCCACGGCCTCGCCCTGCGGATCGAGCAGGCGCGCGAGAACCTTCTGGTGCAGCAGTTCGCCGCTTTCGGCGCAGGCGCGCACGGGCTGGAACCAGAGTTGCAGCTTGCCTTTCTGCAGGGCGTCGTCGAGCCAGTCGCGCCAGGCGTGGGAATCCTGCGCCGGTTGGCTGCCGGAACTGTCCAGGCGCTGCCAGGGGCGGTCCGGCGAGGACTGCGACTGGGCCAGCGCCTGGTCGGCGCGGGACAGGACGCTGGCCGAGGATTCTCCGGGGCGGAAGGCCGACAGGCCCAGGTGCGCCACCGGCGTGCAGTCGCTGGCGCCGGTACCGCGCAGGTTTTCCAGGGAGGCGCTGAGCTCGTCCGCCAGTTGCTCGGCGCTGGCGCTGTCCAGGCCCGGGGCGAGCAGGGTGAATTCGCCACCGCGGCTGCGCGCGGCCAGCCAGTCCGGGGTGCCATGGTGCTGGCGGGTGCGTTCCAGCAATTCGGCGACGTCGCGGATCAGCGCGTCGGTGCGCTGTCCGCCCAGGCGCTGGTTGAGCCCGGCCAGGTCGTTCAGGCGCAGCAGCAGCAGGTAGCCGGCGGTGTTCTGCTCGCTGGGCGAGAGCTGCGCATCCAGGCGCGCATCGAACAGGCGGCGGTTGGCCAGGCCCGAGAGACTGTCCTGGTAGGCCTCTTCGCGCAGCTTCTCGCTGCGCGAGGCTTCCTCGGCGAACAGCGCCTTGAGCTTGTCGACCATCTGGTTCATCGCCTGCACCACGCGCTTGAGTTCCGGGGTGCGCGGCTCCTTGGGCAGGGTGAGGAATTCGCGGCGGGTGATGGCCTGGGCCTGCTGCACCATCTGGTCCAGCGGCTTCAACTGGGTGCGCAGCAGCCAGCCGCCGAGGATGGCGCTGATCAACCCGCACAGCAGCAACCAGGCCAGGCTGCCCAGCGCGCTGTCCCACAGCTTGGCCAGGGCGAACTGTGGATGGCTGACCACTTCGACCCGAGCGGCCTGTTCCCAGCCGCGCATGATCAGCGCATCGCCCCCCTGGGCCTTGAGGTTCACCAGGCTGGCGAACCAGTGCGGTACCTGTTCGGACTGGGTGTCGGTGTCCCGTTCGACGATGACCTTGCCTTCGGGAATGCTGACCACGCGGATGGTGGCGAAGTAGCCGGAGTCGAAGATCGAGCTGACCATCAGTTCGATCATCGCCGGGTCGTCCACGTGCGGTGTCAGCGACAGGCCCAGCGCGGTGGCGGCGTCCTGGGCATGGGAGCGCAACTGGCTGATCAATTGCTCGCGGGAGCTCTCCAGGCTGGTGACGAAGCTGCCGGCGAAGGCCACCACCAGGAACAGACAGATCGCCAGGAACAGTTGCTTGAGCAATGACATGCCGGGTTCTCCTATCGCGTCTCGTCGAGGTCCAGGCCCTCGGCGCGCATCTTGGTCAACAGGTCCTGCCAGCGCGACAGCTTCTTGCTGTCGCCGGTGCGCTTGCCGCCGCCGGGGCCGGGCAACCACAGCCCTTCGGCGTTGAAGGCGTAGACGGGCAGGAGGTCCTTGCGCTGGGAGGCGGGCCTGATCTGCGGGATCAGGTTGTCCAGCACCAGCGGGTCGGCAGTGGGGGTGGGGTAATAGGTGAGCACCATGTGCGCCTGGTTCTGCACCAGTGCCTTGACGTAGGTGATGCGCAGCTTGTCGCTGTCGACCCCGAGACGGCGCAGGGTGACGTACTTGGCGATGGAGTAGTCCTCGCAGTCGCCGGCGCCCTTGTAGAGCGATTCCACGGGCGTCGCCCAGTAGTCCTCCTGGTGCCAGACGGTGCGATCGTCGGTGAACACCAGGGCGCCATTGAAGAAGGCATTCACGGCCTTGAGCTTGGCGGCTTCGTCGAGATTCTGGCTGTCGTCGATCAGCCGGCCCCAGGACTGCAGGCGGGTCTTGGCGGTGCCCAGGTCGCCGTAGCGCTGCTGGGCGTTCTGCAGGATGGTGTCGAAATTCCAGGCGGCGCCGGCGGTCAGGGCCAGGAGGGCGAACAGCAGCCCGCCAGCCCGCAGACGCAGCGGGCTGGCGAACAGCCTAAGGGCTCCTCCGGTTGGCTGCATCGCCAGCGCTCCATGTGGGATGAGTGGAGTCTAGGCGGTCCGTGGAAAGTTGCGCTGGCGTATTGCCAGTGAGCAGGGGCAGCGCCGGCCTAGTCGAGCCGCCGCGTCTTGACTCGGATCAGGTAGATCGTCACCAGCGTCGCGCTGGTCAGCATGAAGCCCCAGGCCCAGGGGCGCTGTACCAGATAGCAGGAGAGGGCGATGCTGCTCCACATCAGGCCGATGGCGTAGACCTTGCCCTTGAGCGGGATGCCTTCTCCGTCGAGGTAGTCGCGGATCCAGGGGCCGAGCTTCGGGTGGTTCACCAGCCAGTCGTAGAAGCGCTGGGAGCTGCGCATGAAGCAGGCGGCGGCGAGCAGGAGGAAGGGTGTGGTGGGCAGGACCGGCAGGAAGATGCCGATCACGCCCAGCGCCACGCTGAGCCAGCCCACGCCCAGCAGGCAGTAGCGAACCCAGGCGTGGCGGCTCTGGCGGATTTGCCGTGACATCGGTGTGCGCGATCGCATCCGGAGCCGCAGGGCGCGGCTCTGGCGTCGGATCAATGGGTGCGGGGTTTCAGCAGGGCCGGCTTCTCTTCCGGGGCCTGGCACAGCAGGAACAGGTTGGTCAGCAGTTCCGGGATCTGCGCGACCATGTCGTCGACCAGTTGGCGGTCGCGGGCGATTTCGTCGAACTCAGGCTGTTCGTCGAACAGGCCGGAACCGACCATGATCGGCAGCAGCAGCTCGCTGACTTCTTCCTCGGCCTGCTCGAACCACACCGCTTCACGCAGGAATACGCCTTCCATGAAGCCGATGCACCAGCCGCGGATGTCGGAATCGTCCGGCTCGTCGCCCAGGTAGGGCTCGCACGGCAGTTCCAGTTCCTCGTCGCTGGCCAGCAGGCGGGTGATATGCGCCTTGAGCTGGACCAGGGTGCCCTCGATCTCGGCGCGCTCCTCGTCGCTGCGGTAGTGCGGCGGCTCGGCGAACAGGGCGTCGATCCACTCGCGGTCCGGCACCTCCTCCGGGCAGATCGCCAGGGCGGTCAGGTAGCCGTGTGCCGCCACGTAGTCCAAGGCTTCCTCGTGCAGGTCATCGGCATCGAGAAAGGCTTGCAGGCGGGACAATTGGTCGGCGAAGGACATCGGGTACTACCTCGGAGGTGATCGGCCCCAGATTGTAGTCGTTCCGGGGCCTCGCGGCAAAAGCGAAATGCCCGCGCGGCCCGCACTGACGCGGGCTTCGGACGCATGTGACGGATTTTTCCGCAGTTTCCCGGACAAGGTGCCGGTCGTGGACGGATGGCTTGCGTATAATGCCCGGCTTCATTCGGAGTCCCCCATGCTCGACCAGGCCCAGCGCATCCTCAAAGACGTTTTCGGTTACGACGCCTTCCGTGGCAATCAGGCGCGGATCATCGAGCGCGTGGCCAGCGGCGGCGATGCCCTGGTGCTGATGCCCACCGGCGGCGGCAAGTCGTTGTGCTTCCAGGTCCCGGCGCTGCTGCGCGACGGCCTGACGGTGGTGGTGTCGCCGCTGATCGCGCTGATGGAAGACCAGGTCGCCACGCTGGACGAGCTGGGCGTGCCGGTGGCGGCGCTGAACTCCTCGCTCAGCCCCGACGCCCAGCGCGAGATCGCCGACCGCCTGCTGCGCGGCGAGATCAAGCTGCTCTACCTGGCGCCGGAGCGCCTGGTGCAGCCGCGCATGCTGGCGTTCCTGCAGCGCCTGCAGATCGGCCTGTTCGCCATCGACGAGGCGCACTGCGTGTCGCAGTGGGGCCATGACTTCCGTCCCGAATACCTGCAACTGGGCCAGCTCGCCGAGCTGTTCCCGGACGTGCCGCGCATTGCCCTGACCGCAACGGCGGACATGCGCACCCGCGAGGAGATGATCCAGCGCCTGCACCTGCAGAACGCCGAGCAGTTCCTCTCCAGCTTCGACCGGCCGAACATCTTCTACCGCATCGTGCCCAAGGAGCAGCCGCGCAAGCAGTTGCTGGGTTTCCTCGCCGAGCGGCGGGGCGATGCCGGCATCGTCTACTGCATGTCGCGCAAGAAGGTCGAGGAGGTCGCCGAGTTCCTCTCCAACCAGGGCTTCCCGGCGCTGCCTTACCACGCGGGTCTGTCCAACGACCTACGCGCCTATCACCAGAAGCGCTTCCTCAACGAGGAAGGGCTGATCATGGTCGCCACTATCGCCTTCGGCATGGGCATCGACAAGCCCAACGTGCGCTTCGTCGCGCACCTGGACCTGCCGAAAAGCCTGGAGGCCTACTACCAGGAAACCGGCCGCGCCGGCCGTGACGGCCTGCCCGCTGACGCCTGGATGGCCTACGGCCTGCAGGATGTGTTGCTGCTGCGGCAAATGATGCAGAACTCCGAGGGCGACGAGCGCCACAAGCGCGTCGAGCGGCACAAGCTCGAAGCCATGCTGGCGTTGTGCGAGGAAACCCGCTGCCGCCGCCAAGCGCTGCTGGCCTACTTCGACGAGGTGATGCCCAACCCCTGCGGCCACTGCGACATCTGCGTCGATGGTGTGGAAACCTGGGACGCCACCGAACCCGCGCGCCAGGCCCTGTCGGCCATCTACCGCAGCGGCCAGCGCTACGGCGTCGGCCATCTGGTGGACGTGCTGCTGGGCAAGGACACCGAGAAGGTACGCAGCGTCGGTCACCAGCACCTGGCGGTGTTCGGCATTGGTAAGTCCCGTGGCGAGGATGAGTGGCGCACGCTGTTCCGCCAGTTGGTCGCCCGTGGTTTTGCCGATGTGGACGTCGACGGTTTCAACGGCCTGCGCCTGACCGAAGCCTGCCGTCCGCTGCTGCGCGGCGAAGAGACGCTGGCGCTGCGCCGCGATCCCAAGCCGCAGCGCAGCAAGTCGTCGTCCTCCGGCGGCGCCAGCCCGGCCAGCCAACTGGTGCGCCAGGAAGAACGCGAGATGTGGGAAGCCCTGCGCACCCTGCGGCGCAAGCTGGCCGAAGAACACTCGGTGCCGCCCTACGTCATCTTCCCCGACGCCACCCTGCTGGAAATGCTGCGCAGCCAGCCCACCACGCTCACCGCGATGGCCCAGGTCAGCGGCGTCGGCGCGCGCAAGCTGGAGCGCTACGGCCAGGCCTTCCTCGATGTGCTCACCGAGTCCGACAAGGCACCGGACACGCCGGCGCCGGTCACCGACCTGCGCCACGAACTGGTGACCCTGGCCCGCGCCGGCATGACCCCCGCGCAGATCGCCCGCCAGCTCGATTGCAGCGAGAAGAACGTCTACAGCCTGCTGGCCGAGGCGATTGGCCGCCAGCAGCTGACCCTGGAGCAGGCGCTGGACCTGCCCGAAGAATTGCTCGGTGAAGTGCAGGATGCCTTCCTCGACGAAGACGGCGAACTGCCGCCGGTGAGCACCATCGCCGAGCTGTTCGAAGGCCGCGTGCCGCTGGGCGTGCTGCACTGCGTGCGCGCCGCCCTGCAGGCCGAGCTGGAAGTCTGATCGCGCGAGCCGCCTGGTGCTGATTCCGTTTTCGTAGGAGCAACTGTCTTCTTCTGGATAATCCGTGCCTGCGCTCCCCCTCACCCCAGCCCTCTCCCCCAGGAGAGGGAGCTGTCCGTGCCGGCTGACACCTCGGTTTGATCCTGCTCCGAACGGTCCCCTCTCCCCTAGGGAGAGGGTTAGGGTGAGGGCCGCCCCGAGTACAGATGTATCTCGTAGGAGCGGACTCTGTCCTCGATCCGGCCGCAAGGCCGGCGGTCAGCCATTGCACCGCTATCGTGGTGATCGCGGACGGAGGCCGCTCCTGCATTCAATGCACCTCAATACACCCCGCTCCGTCAGTTTCGTGGCGTGTTAAAACGACAAACTTGTGACGCTCATCTCGAACGGCTATGGTGGCACTTAGACCTCCACGAGAAGAGGTGAACGTGTCACAACAAAGCTGGCTGGACGACGTCCACTCCAATGCCTACGCCGAGCAGCTCTCCCAGGGTTTTCGCCGCTTGCGCTTTGCGCCCGACCTCGAAACCCAATACCGCCACTATCTGCGGGAAGACAGCTTCGATCTCAAGCGCACCGCACTGACCATCGGCCTACTGATCTGGCTGGCGCTGGCGGTTATCGACTTTCTCCTCATCAGCGGTCCGGTGCACTGGCAGATGCTCGCCGTGCGCGCCGGCGTGCTGGTACTGCTGGTGGCCTGCGGCGCGCTGATCCTGCAGCGCCGCCATAGCCAATTGCTGGTGCCGCTGAGCCTGGCCTGCATCCTCAGCATCGGCGTCGGTGCCGCCGCGGTAGTCGCCATCGCCCACTCGGTCGACCAGACCTATCCCTACGAGGGGCTGTTGCTGGTCAGCATGGCCGCCTATTTCCTGATCGGCCTGCGCTTTGCCGAAGCGGTGGCCTGCGCCTTCGTCATCCTGCTGGCGTACGTGGGGGGCGAGCTGTATGTGGGGCTCCCGTTGCCCAAGCTGGTCAGCAACGTGGTGTTCCTGCTGTTCGGCAACCTGGTCGGTGCCGTGGGTTGCTACCTCCTTGAATACAAGTCCCGCCAGCACTTCCTGATCAGCCGCCTGCTGCGGGTGATGGCCGAGCACGACAGCCTCACCGGGCTGCACAACCGGCGCAGCTTCAATCGCCAGCTGGAACGCCTGTGGCGCCAGGCGCAGCGCGAGAGCGTGGGGCTGGCGCTGCTGCTCTGCGACGTCGACCATTTCAAGGCCTACAACGACCGCTATGGCCACCAGGCCGGCGATACCGTGCTACAGCGCATCGGCGAGGTGCTTGCGGCCTGCGCCCGGCGCCCGCTGGACATGGCGGTGCGCCTGGGCGGCGAGGAGTTCGCCGTGCTGCTCTACGGCGCCAGCGAGCGCGAGGCCAGGGAGCGCGCCGAGGTGTTGCGCGAATCAGTGCAGGGGCTGGGCATCGCCCACGAAGGCTCGCTGACGGCGGACGAGGTGACGTTGTCCATTGGCGTATCCTGCCTGTGGCCGGAGACCGGGCATCCGCTGCGCAGCATCTATGAGCATGCCGATCGGGCGCTGTACGAGGCGAAGGCATTCGGGCGTAACCAGGTCGTGGCGTAATGGCTTATTCCGTCCCCCGCACTGGCGCCGTGCGTGACTGCGGCGCCCGCAGGCGCGGTGCTAGCATGCGCCGGACCCCGCCACCGAGCCCGCGCCCATGCAGCAGCTGATCCAGTCCAACGGCCAACCGCACTACGGCATCTTTCCCACCACTCCGGCGACGATCAACTACCGCGACTTCGACTTCCGCTCACCCATGGGCCGCCGGCTCGGCGCGCTGAGCAAGTGGCGCAGCTTCCACCAGTTCCAGTATTTCGGCCTGATCAGTCCGACCCTGATCGGCGGCTGCGCGCTGGCCGACGTCAGCCTGCTCACCGTCGGCTTCGTCTACCTCTACCACCCGGAAAGCGGGCGGATGATCGAGCGCCAGTTCAAGTGCCCGCTGGGCATGGGCTCGAACTTCACGCAGAACCCCAACGATGGCATCTGCGAACTGCGCCAAGGGCGCAACCTGCTGCGTCTGGAGAACAGTTCCTCGCCCTTCGAGAAGCGCCTGCTGGTCGAGCTGGACGACGGCACCCGCATCGACGCGCGCTTCAGCGAGGAGCAGCCCGCTTTCGAGCCCATGAGCATCTGCACCCCGACGGCGGTGAACGGCTGGGTCTACGCGCGCAAGGTGGCCGGCGTGCACTGCCACGGCGAGGTGCGCAGCGCCCTGGGCAACTACGACCTGCGCGCGCTGGACGCCTACGCGCATCACGACTGGTCCGCCGGCTACATGCGCCGCGAGACGTTCTGGAACTGGGCCTGCCTGTCCGGCGAGGCACAGGGCCGGCGGGTCGGGCTCAACCTGTCGTGCGGGGTCAACGAAACCAGCTTCACCGAGAACTGCTACTGGCTGGACGGCAAGCTGGTGAAGGTGGACAGCGTCCGCTTCGAGTTCGACCGCGACCATCCGCTGCAACCCTGGACCATTCGTTCCTACGACGGCCAGGTCGAGCTGCGCTTCGAAGCCCATGGGCTGCACCAGGAGCGCCTCAACCTCGGCGTGCTGGCCAGCAACTTCAAGCAGATCTTCGGCCGCTTCAGTGGCGTGCTGCGACCGGCGGGGCAGGCCGAGGTGCGCATCGACAACCTGTGGGGTTTCGTCGAGGACCAGTACGCCAAGTGGTGAGGCGTTCCGTCACGCCCTGCGACAATCTGTCATTGTACGGGCTTGATTAGCTGGCTAATAATTAGTCAAATCAATTAGCCGCATCATCCCCGACTTCTTTCAGAAAAAAGCCGCGACACAATGGCAGACAACGATAAGCACTACTTCGGTACCCAACTGGCCCAGGCTTCGCGTGCATGGCGGGCTGAACTCGACCGCCGCCTCAGTCATCTCGGCCTGTCCCAGGCACGCTGGCTGGTGTTGCTGCACCTGGCACGCCACTCCGCCGCACCCACTCAGCGCGAGCTCGCGCAATCGGTCGGCGTCGAAGGCCCGACCCTGGCCCGTCTGCTCGACGGCCTCGAAGCCCAGGGACTGGTTCGCCGCCAGGCCGTGGCCGAGGACCGCCGCGCCAAACGCATTGCCCTGACGCCCAAGGCTGACGTCCTGATCGCCGATATCGAGAGCATTGCCGCTGCGGTGCGCAATGAGGTGCTCAACGGCATCACCGAGGACGAGATCGCCCTCTGCCAGCGGGTCCTCAGCCGGATTCTTGGCAATCTGGAGAAGAACTGAGCAACTCATCACAGTAAATTCGGTAAGATAGCCATTTTTCTGGCGGTTTTTCGCGAAGCCGCCAGTCCACCACCCGATTACCCTGACCATTCGCCGGTTTTTCGACGATTTGTCTTGACCAAACCCGTTGCAGCACCTAATCCCTGATATCAATCGGCCTGTACCTTTCAGGTGCAGTGGTAGGGCGCGTGGGTCTGTGTCCGGCTAGGTGGTTCGAGTGTGTGGACAGGTAAAGCCTGCCGCTTTCGGGTGGTCAGGGAACGGCTAGCAGACCCGAACAATGGGATGGGGTTATGGCTCGTATAACAAATAGAATTCCGCTGACGCTCGCTGCGCTTTCGGTGTTTGTTTCCGCTCATGCCAATGCCCTTGGCCTGGGTGAGATCACCCTGCACTCGTCGCTGAACCAGCCTCTGGATGCTGAGATCGCCCTGCTGCAGACGGGCGACATGACCTCCGATGAACTGATCGCTCGCCTGGCGAGCCCGGCCGCTTTCGAGCAGGCCGGCGTCGATCGTTTCATGTTCCTGCAGAATCTGCGCTTCACGCCGGTGATCCGTGGCGGGCGCAGTTACATCAAGGTGGTGTCGACCCAGCCGGTGCACGAGCCGTACCTCAATTTCCTGGTGGAAGTGGAGCGGCCCAACGGGCGCATGCTGCGCGAGTACACCGTGCTGCTCGACCCGCCGAGCTACAACAGCAGCGCGCGGACCTCCGTCGCCGCCAGTATTCCCCGGCCCGAACGCACGGCCCCTGAACCCTATAGCCAGCGCGCCGCACCGGTTCGCAGCGCCCCTGCGGCGCCGCCCATCCCCGCGGGTGAAGGGCGCTACACCACCGTGCGCAACGACACGCTGTGGCGGATCGCCTCGCGCCTGAGCGGCACCGGCGCCTCGCACAGTCAACTGATGGACAGCCTGCTGGCGCTCAATCCCCAGGCCTTCGTCAATGGCGACCCGCATCGCCTGAAGGTCGGACAGACGCTGATCCTGCCGCAGGGTCAGCAGTACGCCGGGCACACCAACGCTCCCGCGCCGCAGCCCGCTGCCGCGGCGCCCGCGGCCAATGCCACCGTGCAGCCCGTACAGGTCGAGCCGGAAGCCACGCCGGCCGCTGACGCGCCCGCCGCCGTTGCGCCCGCCGCACCGGCGGTAGAAGGCAACCTGGCCAAGGTGGAAGCCGATCTCGCCCTGAGCAATGCCCAGCGCGACCAGTTGAACCAGCGCATGGATGCCATGCAGAAACAGCTCGAAGCACTGCAGAAAGCCCTGGAAAGCCGCGACCAGCAGGTGCAGAGCCTGCAGGCTGAACTGGCCCGCCGTGATGCGCCTGGCACCCAGGCGGCTCCCGCAGCACCCAGGGCCGAGCAGTCGGCGCCGGTCGTTGCAACGCCGGCGACGCCCGCCAGCGATGCCTTGGGTAGCTCGTTAAACCTCTGGCCGTGGCTGGGTGTGGGTGCTCTCGGCGCGTTGCTCGCCGGGCTGCTGGTGATGCGCCGCAAGCGCGAGGATCAGCCGGTCAAGGACACCCGCGTCCAGTCGGCGCAACCCAAACCCATCCCGCCGGCCAAGCCGCTGGCCGCCGCGATCGTGCCGCCGGTGCCCGCGTCCGCGCCGGTCCAGCGTCCGCAGCCGGTGATCACACCTGATGCCGGTGTGGCGCGCCTTCCCGCGGCCAGCGCGGATAGCCTGGAGGGGGCGGACATCTACATCGCTTACGGACGCTTCAGCCAAGCGCGCGACATGCTGCGCAAGGCCGTGGCCCAGGAGCCCGAACGCCGCGAGCTGCGCATGAAGTTGCTGCTGGTGTTCGCCGAACTGGGCGACCTGGTCGGCTTCCATGAGCAGGAGCGCGAGTTGGTGGCACGTGGCGGCGACCAGAAGCAGATCGACCAGATCAAGTCGCGCTACCCGGCGATGCTCGAGCGCGCGGAGGAGGTGCCGGTCGTTCCGTCGGGCGAAACCCTGACCGACTGGGATGACCTGTCGCTGGATGACACGCCCGCACCGACTGCGCATGCCACCACTGGCGACGCGGACCCGGACTTCGCGCTGAATCTGAGCGACATCTCGCTGGATCTGGACTGGGACTCCCTCGACCCCTTCGAGACGCCGCAGCGCAACAAGAACGTGCCGGCCGCCGAACAACCGGTTCCCGCGAATTTCCTCAGCAATCTTCGCGAGCTGCCGGAAATCACCGAGCTGGACCTGGATGGTGAGCACGCCAGCATGTTCGGCCAGGCCACGGAGACCGACCTGGTGTTCGAGCTGCCGGAGACCGAGGTGCACGAGCATGACGAGTTGCTGGCCAGCCTCGACGAAGCGCGCGCCTGTATTGACCGGGGCAACCTGGACGAGGCCTATCGCATCCTCAAGCAGGTGATCGAGAACGGCGACTCCAAGGCCAAGGCCGAGGCTCGCGAACTGCTGGCGCTGATTGCCTGATTCGCACGGTGAATGAAAAAGCCCGGCCTGGTGCCGGGCTTTTTAATGGGCGTTGATCGGCGTTTCGTAGGCGCAATTGTTTTCTTCGGGAAATTCGGTACCGGTATTTCCCCTCACCCCAGCCCTCTCCCTCAGGGAGAGGGGGCAGATCGTGCCGGCTGACGCTAACGTTTCATCCTGCACCGAACGGTCCCCTCTCCCGCTTGCGGGAGAGGGTTAGGGTGAGGGGCTCTTGATCTCGTAGGAGCGGTATGGGCGCCAAACTCAGGCGTGGTGTAACGGCGTACAACCGCGAACGGTTGTACGCCCTACATCGCAGCGCTTAGAAATTCCGCCCCAGGTTGACATACACCGCATGCTCGCTGGCGTTGTTCAGACCGTAGCTGAAGGACAGCGGCCCCAGCGGCGTTTCGAAGCCCATCAGGATGCTGCCGGCGTTGATGTAGCCGGTGTCGTAGCTGTTGTCGTTGTTCCACACCCGGCCGCGCTCCAGGCTGCCGCCGAGGTAGAAGGGGAAGTCCAGCGGCAGGAAGGAGCGCTCGGTCATGCGCCGGTAGTAGATGACCCGGCCCAGGCTGTAGTTCTGCCCGGCCAGGGCATCCTGGCGGTAGCCTGAGAGCTGGCGGGCGCCGCCGAGCAGGAAGCTCGACACCACCACGTTGGCGTCGTCGATGGTGCGACCATAGCCGCCGCCCAGCACGAAGGTGTCCGGACCGCTGCTCAGGGCCTTGTCCAGGCGGATATCCCACTGCCGGTAGCGGTCGTCGTCGCCCAGCGAGGGGGTGTGCTCGCGGAAGGCGGTCTGGATGTTTTCGCCTTCGCGTGGGAAGTCGACGTTGTCCATGGTGTCGAAGGAGTACTTGAGTTCGGCGTAGCCTTCGTTGAAGTGGTAGTTGGGCAGGTCCTGCTCGCCCACGCGCACGTCGGCCTTGCCGTAGGCCTGGGCCACGCCGAAGCGGATCTCGCCGTTGTTGGCGATCTGCCGACCGAGGTTGAGGCCGTAGCCGTAGCGCTCCAGCCGGTACTCGGCGATGGGGTCGTTGTCGTCGGTCGCCTCGACGTTCTGCGCCTCGTTGAACAGGAAGGGCGCGACGAAGTAGCGCGAGCCCACGTCCAGCGGCTGGTAGAACTCGCTGTAGAGCTCCTGATGGTCGCCGATCTGCAGGCGGGTCAGCCATTCCGCGCCCAGGCGGTTGATGCCATTCATGCGATAGCTGGCGCCAACGTTGAAGGTGCTGTCGCCGCGCAGGTCGTCGGAGAGGCTCAGGCCCAGGCGCAGGTAGTCGGTGCCGCCGCGCTTGCCGTACGCGTGGATCACCAGGGCGTTGCCGTCCTTGCCATCTTTGCCCGCCTTGTGATGCACCACGCGGTATTGCACCTGATCGAAGTAGTCCAGGCCGTAGAGGGTGCTCATGTCGCGCTGCAGGCGTTCGAGGTCCAGGCGTTCGCCCAGCGGTTGGCGGATGTAGTGGCGGATGACGTCGTCGCTGACCTTGGAGTTGTTCTCCACCTCGATGCGGTTGATCACCGGCTGGCGCTCGCCCGGCGTGCGTGCCTGGTTCAGCGCCAGGGCGTGTTCGTCCTCGCTCTGGCGCAGGCTGGCCAGGCGCGGCGCGAGGATGGTGGTGGCGCGGTAGCCGGCGTCGATCAGTTGCGGCACCTTGCCGAAGTCGGCGGAGCTGTAGCCGCTGAGCGGCGGCTGGATCAGCACGTCGATGGCGGTCAGGGTGGCCAGCTGCGCCTCGGAGTTCTTGCGGGTCATCAGGGTGACGGACTGGTTGAGCATGTCCACCACAGTGGTCAGTTGCTTGCGGTCCAGCAGCGGGTTGCCGATGTCGACCACGATGACGACGTCGACGCCCATCTTCCGCGCCACGTCCACCGGGATGTTGTCGACCATGCCGCCGTCCACCAGCAGCTTGCCGTTCACGTCCACCGGCGCGAACACCGCCGGAATCGACATGCTGGCGCGGATCGCCTGGGGCAGGTGGCCCTTGTCGAACACGACCTTTTCGCCGGTGGCGATATCGGTGGCTACCGCGCGGAAGGGGATGGCCAGCTTGTCGAAGTCGCGGGTGTCGCTGGTGTGCACCAGCAGGCTTTCCAGCAGCATCGACAGGTTCTGGCCCTGGATCGCACCCAGGGGCAGGCCCAGGGTGCCGTCGTCGCGGAAGCTGAGCTTCTGCTTCACCAGGAAGTCGCGGTCGTCCTGCTTGCGCCGGAAGGGCATGTCGACCCGTGGCGGGGAGTCGGACAGCGCCTGTTGCCAGTCCAGGCCCAGGGCCAGCGTCTCCAGTTCCTTGGGCGTGTAGCCCGCCGCATAGAGCCCACCGATCACCGCGCCCATGCTGGTGCCGGCGATGGCGTCGACGTGAATGCCCTGTTCGTCCAGTGCCTTGAGCACACCGATGTGCGCCAGGCCCCGGGCCGCGCCGCCGGAGAGCACCAGCCCGATCTTCGGCGGCGGGTTGGCCGCCAGGGCGCCGAGGGGCAGGAGCAGGAGCAGGGCGAACAGCAGGCGGCGCATGACAGAAACATCCGGATAGGCGTATGGGCCGGTATTATAGGTGCGCGTCCTACAGCAGGGTCTGATTCATGTCCGAAGCCAAAGCCGAAATCGTCATCACCTATTGCACCCAGTGCCAGTGGCTGCTGCGCGCCGCGTGGCTCGCGCAGGAACTGCTGAGCACCTTCGGCGACGACCTGGGCAAGGTCAGCCTGGTGCCCGGCACTGGCGGGGTTTTCCATATCAGTTGCGATGGCGAACAGATCTGGGAGCGCAAGGCCGACGGCGGTTTCCCCGAGGCCAAGGTGCTCAAGCAGCGCGTGCGCGACCGCATCGATCCGCAACGCGACCTGGGGCACAACGACCGGTCGTGAATCGAGAAGATCATTTCGATAGCAGGCTAACTTCCTTGCTGCATGTCAACGGGGTACGCCCCTACCACTCGTAGTCTGAGGCATCCATTCTCCGCAGGGGATGCCTGACATGAGCATCATCGTCACTGGCGCTGCCGGTTTCATTGGCAGCAACCTCGTCAAGGCGCTGAACGCGCGCGGCGAGGCCGACATCATCGCGGTCGACGATCTGACCGATGGCGACAAGTTCGCCAACCTCGCCGACTGCGACATCAGCGATTACCTGGACAAGCGCGACTTCATCGAGCGCTA
Source organism: Pseudomonas sp. PSE14 (assembly GCF_029203285.1). NCBI lineage: Bacteria > Pseudomonadati > Pseudomonadota > Gammaproteobacteria > Pseudomonadales > Pseudomonadaceae > Pseudomonas > Pseudomonas sp. PSE14. Next base: position 4,221,163 of record NZ_CP115669.1, on the reverse strand, counting down.
TGCCCGGGGCGACTTCGGCGTGGTGCGTGCGCTGCTGCACCAGGGCGCCTGCTCCAGCACCATGGAGCGCGACGGGCGCTACATGATGGACAACAACTACCGCTACAGTTGCGATCTGCTGGACGCCAGCCTGTCGCTGGGCGTGCCGTTTCTCTATGCCTCGTCGGCGGCGGTGTACGGCGGTGGGCTTGAGTTCCGCGAAATGCGCTCGTGCGAGCGCCCGTTGAACGTCTACGGCTATTCGAAATTCCTCTTCGACCAGCGGGTGCGCAAGGTGCTGCCCACCGCGCGCAGCCAGGTGGCGGGCTTCCGCTACTTCAACGTCTACGGCCCGCGCGAGCAGCACAAGGGACGCATGGCCTCGGTGGCCTTCCACTGCTTCAACCAGTTCCGCGAGACCGGAAAGGTGAAGCTGTTCGGTGAATACGGCGACTATCCGGCGGGCGGTCACCTGCGCGACTTCGTCTCAGTGGAGGACGTGGCCAGGGTCAACCTGTACTTCCTCGACCACCCCGAGCGCAGCGGCATCTTCAACCTGGGCAGTGGCCGTGCGCAGCCGTTCAACGACGTGGCGCTGGCGGTGATCAACACCCTGCGCGCGCAAGAGGACCTGCAGCCGCTGACCCTGGATGCGGCGATTCGCGCCGGGCTGCTGGAGTACACCGCATTTCCGGATGAGCTGCGCGGCAAGTACCAGTGCTACACCTGCGCCGATATCGATTTCCTTCGCGAGGCGGGTTATCGCGAGCCGATGCTGGGCGTGGAGGAGGGCGTGGAGCGGTATTGCCGCTGGCTGCTGGAGCAAGCCTGAGACGGCATGTATTGCCGGTTTTACCCAGTCTTTACCCAGTGCTGACACTCAAGGACGGGGGAACACGCGATCATTGCACTCAGAGCGGCGGACATCGGTCCGCCCGATACCGCGTCAACCGAGGCTCCTGAAACATGAGAGCCGTCACCGGACAGGCCGCTTCGCAGGCTGTCATGCGAGGAATCCTTGGCAATCCCTCCCCGGGGCAAGGACTCGAAATCCGCATGCTGCGAAGCGGCCTTTTTATTGGATTCGCGAGAACGCGGAGCCCAGTGACGTAGGGCGTATAACGTTCGACGTTATACGCCGTTTGACCATGGCACCCGAGCACGTCGGGGGTTGCCCCCAAACCACCGTTCCGAGCTCGGCAATGGCGCCGATAATGAGCACGGTGTATCGGCGTACAACCGCGAACGGTTGTACGCCCTACGGGGTCAGTGCGATCCGCGCGCGCTGAGGAAGGTGGCGAAGATGATCAGCGCGCCGCCCGCCAGCATGCGCAGGCTTGGTGCTTCGCCGAACAGCACGGTGGCGAAGGCGATGCCGTAGACCGGCTCCAGGGCGAAAATCACCGCCGCCGTGCGTGCCTTGATCAGCCGCAGGCTGGCGACGAACAGGCTGTGGGCGACGCCGGTGCAGAGCACGCCCAGCAGTACCAGCCACAGCCAGTCCATGCCGCGCACCGACGGCAGCTCGACGAACACCAGCGGCAGCAGGCAGGCGATGATGGTCAGGTTCTGGCACAGCGCCGCCTGGATCGGGTCGATACCACGCACGCTCACCCGGTTGGCCAGCGACAGCAGGGCGAACAGCAGGCCGGAGAGGGTGCCCCAGAGCAGCCCGGCGGTGGCGCCGTCGCGCAGGTCCAGGGTTGGAGTGACCATCACCAGGCCGATGCACACCAGCGCCACCACCCCGTATTCACCCTTGCGGATGCGTTCGCGGAACAGCAGCCCTTCCAGCAGCACGGTGAAAGCGGGGAAGCTGGCGAAGCCAAGGGTGGCGACGGCGACGTTACCGACCTTCACTGCGAGGAAAAAGGTCAGCCAGTGGGTACACAGCAGCACACCGCCGCCGACCAGCATGGCCACCTGTTTCAGCGTAGGCCTTTGCTGCTCGCGCAGGTGCCTGGCGAACACTGCCGCCAGCGACAGCGAGCCGAACAGCGCGCGGCCGAAGACGATGACCAGGGGGCCGGCGAGGATGAGTTTGCCGAAGATGCCGGACAGGCCGAACATCAGGGCGCCGATATGCAGGCCGAGCAGGGCGCCGCGGGGAGTGAGTCGGGAAACGGAAATCATGCCTGCGAACCCGCCGACTGCCGTGGCGGGACCTTGATGGAAAGGAAGAAAGCGCGCCGGAGCAGCCGGCTTGCGGTGAAGCTCAAGTCAGGCCAGCCGTGCGCCATTGGGCAGCGGCTTGTCGAAGCCGGCCAGCACCACCTTGTCGTCGCTGTCGTAGGCACCGGTGACCAGCACTTCCGAGCGCACCCCGGCGATGGACTTGGGCGCGAAGTTGCAGACGCAGAGCACCTGGCGGCCGATAAGGTCTTCGATGGCGTAGTGTGCGGTGATCTGCGCGCTGGAGGTCTTGAGCCCCAGCGGGCCGAGGTCCACCTGGAGGATGTAGGCGGGCTTGCGCGCCTTCACATTGGGTTCGGCCTGGACGATGGTGCCCACGCGCAGTTCGACGCGTTCGAAGTCCTGCCATTCGATGGTGTCTGCCGACATCGCTGTTTCCTTGTGTAGTCGCCTGTTCGATGGCCGGCAGTCTAGGCCGTGGGCGCGTGGCTGTCTGTCGCGCGGCTAGCGGGAATTGTCGCGCGCCTCCTGGCGCAGTTGGCGCGCCGTGGTGCCGAACTGACGCACCAGCGCAGCGGTGAAGGCGCTCTGCGAGGCGTAGCCGACCTGCGCGGCGATCTCGCCTATGGGCAGGTGCGTGCTGCGCAGCAGGTCACGGGCCTGTTGCAGGCGGCGCTGGCGCACGTAGTCCATGGGCGTCAGCCCGGTCTCGGCGAGGAAGCGGGCGTGGAAGCGCGCGGCGGAAAGGCCGGCGAGGCGCGCCAGGTCGGCCACCTGCAGCGGGTGCGCGGCGTGGCGGTCGATGTAGCTGTCCAGGCTCGCCAGCGGCAGTTGCGCCGGTTCTTCGATGCGCTGCTGGCCGGCGGCGAGGCTGGCCAGCAGCAGGATCGCGCCCTGGCGCGCCAGTACCGGGTCGTGCAGCGAGCTGCTGGCCAGCCAATGCACCAGTTGCGCCTGGTCGTTGTTGAGCAGGCGCTGGCCGGGGGTTTCCAGCAGGCGGCGGCCGGCGTCGGCGTGCTGGCCGAGGCCCGCGAGCAGGTCGTCTTCGTCGTCCAGATCGACCACCAGGCAACGGCTGCCGTCGGGGCTGGCGCAGGCGTGGTGGGTTTCGCGCGGGACCACCGCGAAACACTGCCGGGTCACCAGGCTGCCGCGCCCGCCCACCTCGAAGTCCAGGCTGCCGGAAAGGCCCAGCACCAGTTGCGCATGGCTGTGGCTGTGGGCGAGGTGGTCGTGGCTGTAGTTGCGCAGGGAGAGGATCTGGCTCATCGGGGCTGCTCATCCGGGACGCTGTCGGGCAGGCCGCCAGTCTAGCGCGGCACGGGTTGTAACGGGACTGTCGCCAGTCGGTCATGTGCACTTCACCACCCGCGCCGAAAATTGGACAAACCCCACTGGAGGTTGCCGACGATGAGCAGCGCGCAACGCATGACGCCGACGAAGAAACAACGGGTACGGACCCTGTGGATATCCGATGTCCACCTCGGCACCCGCGATTGCCAGGCCGAGCATCTGGCCGGCTTCCTCAAGCGCTACCACGCCGACCGTATCTACCTGGTCGGCGACATCATCGATGGCTGGAAACTGCGCGGCGGCATCTACTGGCCGCAGGCGCACACCAACGTGATCCGCCGCCTGCTGACCATGAGCAAGCGCGGCACCGAGGTGATCTACGTCACCGGCAACCACGACGAATTCCTGCGGCGCTATTCCTCGCTGCTGCTGGGCAACATCCGCCTGGTGGACGAGATCGTCCACACCACCGCCGACGGCCGCCAGTTGCTGGTGATCCACGGCGACCAGTTCGACGTGATCACCCGCTACCACAGGTGGCTGGCGTTCCTCGGCGACTGGGCCTACGAGTTCACCCTGACGCTGAACCGCTGGCTGAACCATTGGCGCAGCCGCTACGGCTATGGCTACTGGTCGCTGTCGGCGTACCTCAAGCACAAGGTGAAGACGGCGGTGAACTTCATCAGCGACTTCGAGGAAGCCATCGCCCACGAGGTGCACAAGCGTGGCCTCAATGGCGTGGTCTGCGGGCACATCCACCACGCGGAGATCCGCCAGATCGGTGAGGTGGAATACCTCAACTGCGGCGACTGGGTGGAATCCTGCAGCGCGCTGATCGAACACTGGGACGGCAGCATCCAGCTCTACCGGCTGGCCGAGGAACAGGCGCAGGTCACTGAGCTGGCGGCGATCGAGACGGCGGCATGAGGCTGCTGACCGTCACCGATGCCTGGCTACCGCAGGTCAACGGCGTGGTCACCAGCCTCAAGGCGCTGGTGGCGGAGCTGGAAGGGGCCGGTCACGCTGTCGGGCTGATCACCCCGCTGGATTTCCGGCATCGACCCTGCCCGAGCTATCCGGAGATTCCGCTGGCCTGGGACCTGTGGAAGGTCGGCGAGAAGATCGCCGAATTCGCCCCCGACTGCGTCCATCTCGCCACGGAAGGGCCGCTGGGCTGGGCCGCCCGGCGCTGGCTGATGCGCCGGGGGCTGAGGTTCAGCAGCGCCATCCACACGCGCTTTCCCGAATACGTGAGCACCCGTTGGCCCTGGTTGCCGCTGTCCTGGGGTTATGCCTTCCTGCGCCGCTTCCATGCACCCAGCCAGGCCGTGCTGGTGAGCAGCGAGCGGATGCGCGAGGCCTTTGCCGAGCGGGGCCTGGAGCGCCTGGCGTTGTGGCGCAAGGGGGTCGACCTGCGGCGTTTCCAGCCGGGCGAAGGAGCGCCGGCGGCGGAGCCGGTGTTCCTGTATGTGGGGCGCCTGGCACGGGAGAAGAATGTCGAAGCCTTCCTGGAGCTCGACCTGCCCGGCCGCAAGCGCGTCGTGGGTGACGGCCCGCAGCGGGCGGAGCTGCAGGCGCGTTATCCACAGGTGGAATTCCTCGGCTATCGCCACGGCGAGGAGCTGGCAACGGCCTATCGCAGCGCCAGTGTGCTGGTGTTCCCCTCGCGGACCGATACCCTGGGGCTGGTGATGTACGAGGCGCTGGCCTGCGGCACGCCGGTAGCGGCCTTCCCGGTGGCGGGACCGCTGGATGTGCTGGAGGAGGGCGTGACCGGTGCGCTGGACGACGACCTGCGCAGCGCTTGTATGCGAGCGCTGGAACTGGACCGCCAGGCCTGCGCGCAGTGGGCGCGTGGTCAATCCTGGCGGTCGTCGTCGCAGGAATTCCTTTCCCTGCAGGTACGTCTGACGGAATTGCCGGTCAGCGAAGCGCCGGCCTGCTGATCAGAACAGCGGACGGTCGTGGTCCAGACTCTGGTCCACCAGCCATTTACCGTGGGCGATGGACGCGTGCTGGGCTTTCTCCAGGTCCGCCATGTAGGCGAACTCCAGCGGCAGGGTCTTGCGCTTGGTGGTCTTGCCGTCAGGGCTGGTGATGTGGCAACCGCCGGCCCAGGGCGTGGGCATGCCGGGGTGTTCGACGACATCGGCGGTAATGGTGTACTTGCGGTATTCGCACTGCATCAGGCTCATGGGACGTCCTCCGGTCGAATCGCCAGTGGCCCGGGCCGGGCGCCTGGCGGGGCAGAACGAGCCGACAGGGTTGCCGGCAAACCTTGTCAATCCCCACCATAGACCAGCCGTAAAGCCCGTTTGCCGGATACCGACGAACGTGAATGTCATCGCCGCTGGCTTTTCCTGCGCGAATCTTCCCTTCCCGGGCGCTGCGCGCCAGACTGTCGGGCATGCCAATCCAGACCCTTGCCCGCCTCGCCGATGTGGATGCCCGTCAGTGGGATGCCCTGCTGCCGGACGACCAGCCGTTCCTGCGTCACGCCTTTCTCAGCGCCCTGGAGGAAAGCGGCAGTGTCGGTGGCCGTACCGGCTGGACGCCCGCGCATCGCGTCCTGTTCGGCGACGATGACTGCCTGCTCGCCGCCGTACCGGCTTACCTGAAGAGCCATTCCTACGGCGAGTACGTGTTCGACTGGAGCTGGGCCGATGCCTGCCAGCGTGCCGGCATTCGCTATTACCCCAAGCTGCTGGTGGGCATTCCCTTTACGCCGGTGGGTGGCGCCCGCCTGCTGGGCGCGCCCGAGGCGGCCCTGAGCCTGGTTGGCGTACTGGCGGGGGAGGTGGACGAGGCGCACTGTTCCGGCGTGCATGTGAACTTCACCGATGGCGCCGCCGATGCGCTGCTCGCTGGCGCCGATGGCTGGCTGGAGCGCCTGGGCTGTCAGTACCACTGGCGCAACCGGGGCTACCGCGACTTCCAGGATTTCCTCGACGCCTTGAGTTCGCGCAAGCGCAAGCAAGTGCGCAAGGAGCGCGAGCAGGTCGCGGGGCTGGGCATCGATTTCGTCTGGATGGCGGGCCATGAGCTGTCCGAGACGCACTGGGACTTCGTCTACGCCTGCTACAGCAGCACCTACGAGGTGCGCGGGCAGGCGCCGTACCTGACGCGGGCCTTCTTCAGCCTGCTTGGCGAGCGCATGCCGGAGGCCGTTCGCGTGGTCTTTGCCCATCGTGGTGGCCGCCCAGTGGCCATGGCCTTCAGCCTGGTCGGCGGCGACACGCTGTACGGTCGCTACTGGGGCTGCCTGGCGGAGTTCGATCGGCTGCATTTCGAAACCTGCTTCTATCAGGGGCTCGACTACGCCATCGGTCATGGCCTGCAACGCTTCGATGCCGGGGCGCAGGGCGAGCACAAGCTGATTCGCGGTTTTGAACCGGTGATCACACGCTCCTGGCATCGCCTCGGCCACCCCGGCTTGCGGGAGGCGGTGGCGGAGTTCCTGGAGCAGGAGCGGGTGGGGATTCTGGCGTACGCGGAAGAAGCGCGGGCGGCGTTGCCGTATCGGCAGGATGGCCCGTAGGGCGTACAACCGTTCGCGGTTGTACGCCGTTACACCATCGTTTGCCATCGGCTCCGGGGCTGAGTTCGGAGTGCCCTGAGATCAAGGTCAAACGGCGGATAACGTCGAACGTTATCCGCCCTATGTTCCTGATGTGCCGGTGCCAGGCGGTTCGCGAGCAAGCTCGCTCCTACAGGCGGCGCCGTCCTCGGAGATTTTCCTGTAGGACCGGATTCCTCCGCTCTGGATTCCGCGGACAAGGTCCGCTTCTACGGGCTGGCGGTGCCGCTGTCATCAGGATCGCCCCCCGACCGCCACCACAGGCTCGCGGGGTTTGGCCAAGACGGCCGGAGGGCGATGTTCGGTAAGGCTCAACCCTGGCTGGTGCTACCGCCCCATTCGAGGAAGCGAACCTTGTGGGTTTCGCCCTGGTGATCCTGGTAGACCATGTATGCCGGAACGATGCCGACCTTGCCGGAGTTGTCGGTGCGGTGCAGCACCTTGTCCACATCCAGGGCCATGCCGTAGTGGTATTCGGTGGCCGGCAGATCGGCGCCGGGGGTCTTGATTGCGTCCTGGGCAAAAGCCATGGGGGCGAGGCTGGAGATGACAGCCGACACGACAGAGGCAAGCTTCATTCTGATATTCCTCGGTAGCGAACTCGGTGTGCGAGCTCGATCAGTGGGTTTGAAAGCCCCACCGGGGAGCGCTGGCATCGATGATGTCTGTCCTGGGGTCCAGACAGGACAGGGGACGATGCTGCAGGCGTCCATCAGGTGGCGGGGCACGGGACAGATATTTCCATCCCGGTCGCCCGCCGAGAAATTGATGTGCTTGCTAATGAAGATTGATGCAGGTGATGCGGCGCTCTGCCGCAGCCCCGCTCTTGAGCTGAAGAGCTAGGGCGTCCAGTCGCGCCAGTGCTCGCAGTCGCCCCGGCACTGGCCGGGGCAGGCGCAGCCGGTACGGCTGCGCCCGGTGGCTTTTTCCATGCGCCGGGCCACTTCGTCGTCATCGGCGAAGGGCAGCATGCTGGCCTCCTCGATGCCACGTTCGCGGTGCGCCCCTAGGGTCCAGCCGACACCGAAGTACAGCGCCAGCAGGCCGGCCAGCCCCAGCCACAGCGTCACCTCAGGCCATCCGTTGGGCGGCCAGCATGGCCTGCGGTTGCGCGCGGCGCACGGTCATCCAGGTGTTCCAGGCCATCAGCAGCATGCCGCTGAGGAACATCAGGCCACCGGCCATGCGCACCACGAAGCCCGGATGGCTGGCCTGCAGGGCTTCGACGAAGGAGTAGGTGAGGGTGCCGTCGGCATTGACCGCGCGCCACATCAGCCCCTGGGTGATGCCGTTGACCCACATCGAGGCGATGTAGAGAACCGTGCCGATGGTGGCCAGCCAGAAGTGCGCGTTGATCAGGCCGATGCTGTGCATCTGCTCGCGGCCGAAGACCTTGGGAATCAGGTGGTAGAGCGAGCCGATGGAGATCATGGCCACCCAGCCCAGGGCGCCGGCATGGACGTGGCCGATGGTCCAGTCGGTGTAGTGCGACAGGGCGTTGACGGTCTTGATGGCCATCATCGGGCCTTCGAAAGTCGACATGCCGTAGAACGCCAGCGACACGACGAGGAAGCGCAGGATCGGGTCGGTGCGCAACTTATGCCAGGCGCCCGAGAGCGTCATCATGCCGTTGATCATCCCGCCCCAGCTGGGCGCCAGGAGGATCAGCGACATCACCATGCCCAGCGACTGCGCCCAGTCGGGCAGGGCGGTGTAGTGCAGGTGGTGCGGGCCGGCCCAGATGTACAGGGTGATCAGCGCCCAGAAGTGCACGATGGACAGCCGGTACGAATACACCGGGCGTCCGGCCTGCTTGGGCACGAAGTAATACATCATCCCGAGGAAGCCGGTGGTGAGGAAGAAGCCCACCGCGTTGTGGCCGTACCACCACTGCACCATGGCGTCGGTGGCGCCGGAGTACACCGGGTAGGACTTGAACCAGCTCACTGGAATCGACAGGTGATTGACGATGTGCAGCATCGCGGTGACCACGATGAAGGCCGCGAAGAACCAGTTGCCCACGTAGATGTGCGAGGTCTTGCGCTTCATCAGGGTGCCGAAGAACACCACCGCGTAGGCGACCCAGACGATGGCCATCCACACCGCGCCGGTGAATTCGATCTCGGCGTATTCCTTGGTGGTGGTGTAGCCCAGCGGCAGGGTGATCAGCATCACCACGATCAGCGCCTGCCAGCCCCAGAAGGTGAAGGCGGCCAGGCTGTCCGAGAACAGTCGCGCCTGGCAGGTGCGCTGCACCGTGTAGTAGCTGGTGGCGAACAGCGCGCAGCCGCCGAAGGCGAAGATCACCAGGCTGGTGTGCAGCGGGCGCAGGCGCCCGAAACTGGTCCATGGCAGGTCAAGGTTCAGTTGCGGCCAGACCAGTTGGGAGGCGATCAGTACCCCCATGGCCATGCCGACCACGCCCCAGACCACCGTCATGATGGCGAACTGGCGAACCACCTTGTAGTTGTACGCCTGCTCCGTGCTTATCGTGTTCATGCTGGATTCCCGCTTGTGTCAGAACGTCCGGGCGCGCGCAGGTGGGCCGGCGGCGTGCTCCGGTGAGCGGGCAATCTAAGGAGATGCGTCAGCGGGGAACAGATTCAGATGGGCCGTGCAAATGCATATCAGCGGTCCGCTGCGCGGATTCAGTCGGTCCGGGCGCACCCTGCGAGGAAATGCCGCAGGCGTTCCTGCAGGTAATCCACCGCCTGCCCGTGGGCGAGGTATTCGCTGACGCGCATCAGGCGCCAGTACTGCCCTTCGTCGCCGAAACGGATGGCATCGAACTCGGCCTGTTCCAGGCGCGCCACCAGGAACCAGGCCCAGGGAGCGGGGCCGTGGGTGGCGCGGTAGCGGCGCTGCCATTCGATGCGCTGTTCATCCAGGCGCACGGCGAACTCTTCTTCCAGCTCGCGCAGGGCGCATTGCGCCGGTGTTTCGTTGCCCTCGCGGCCGCCACCGGGAAAGTCCCAGCAGCCGGGGTAGGGGATGCCGGGTTTCTCGTCGCGCTTGTAGACCACCAGTTGGCCGGCATGGAACAGCGCCAGCTTGGCGCCGGTGAAGTCATCTTCGTGCCGCATGGACGCGTTCCCCCGTAACTCGACTAGTCTTTCCCGATCGCGGGCGGTGCTTTGCCGCCCGCAAGCGCGTATGATGCGCGACCTTTTTTATTCGTTGCATGCCACACCGGGAGGTGCCCAGATGACCGACACGCACGAAAACCTTGAAGAACTTACCCCAGCCCCGGCCGGCGAGAAACTGCAGAAAGTTCTCGCGCGCATGGGCGTCGGCTCGCGCCGCGACGTCGAAGCCTGGATCGAAGAAGGCCGCGTCAAGGTCAATGGCGCCGTGGCCACCCTTGGCCAGCGCGTGGGCGACCGCGATGCCATCGCCGTCGACGACCGCCTGCTCAAGCGCGAGAAGATCGAAGAGCACGTCCGCCGCGTGCTGATCTACAACAAGCCCGAAGGCGAAGTCTGCACCCGCGACGATCCGGAAGGTCGTCCGACCGTGTTCGATCGCCTGCCGCGCCTGCGCAGCGGCCGCTGGATCAACATCGGCCGCCTGGACATCAACACCACCGGCCTGCTGATGTTCACCACCGACGGTGAGCTGGCCAACCGCCTGATGCACCCGTCCTACGAGATGGACCGCGAGTACGCCGTGCGCGTGCGTGGCGAAGTCGACGAAGAGATGATCGAGCGCCTGAAAGCCGGCGTGATGCTCGAAGACGGCCCGGCCAAGTTCAGCGACATCCAGGAAGCGCCCGGTGGCGAAGGCTTCAACCACTGGTACCACGTTGTGGTGATGGAAGGCCGTAACCGCGAAGTCCGTCGCCTGTGGGAATCCCAGGGCGTAATCGTCAGTCGCCTGAAGCGCGTGCGCTTCGGACCGGTCTTCCTGACCTCCGAGCTGACCATGGGCCGCTACCGCGAAATGGATCAGCGCGAAGTCGACATCCTCAGCGAGGAAGTCGGTCTCAAGCCCGTCGCCCTGCCGAACCTGTCCGGCAAGGCCATGGAAAAGATCGAGCGTCAGTCGCGCAAGCTCGGCAAGAAGCTGGCGCCCAGCGAGCGTCCGGGCCGTGGCTCGCGTTCGCGCAAGGAGCATGACGAGGGCGAGCGTTCTCATCGTGCGCCGCGTCCGGCTGCCGGCGAGCGCCCGGCCCGTGGTTCGCGTGACGGCGATGAGCGTCCGGCCCGCGCCCCGCGCGGTGAAGACAGCCGTGCCCCGCGCAAACCGCGTGACGCCGGCAGCGATCGTCCTGCACGCGCTCCGCGCGATACCGGTGATCGTCCGGCCCGTGGCCCGCGCAGCGATGCTGGTGAAGGCCGCGCTCCGCGCAAGCCTCGTGACGCCGATCGTCCTGCACGCGCTCCGCGCGATGGTGCGGATCGTCCGGCCCGTGGGCCGCGTAGCGATGCTGGCGAAGGCCGTGCTCCGCGCAAGGCTCCGAGCGATCGTCCGGCGCGCGCCCCCGAGCGCGACAAGGGGGCCCCGCTGGCCGAGCGTCCGGGCAAGCCGGCGCGCAAGCCGATCGCCAAGCGTCGTCCGCAAGCCGCCGGTGATGGCATGCGTCCGGGCTTCAAGCGCTAAGCGTCAGCTGAAATGAAAAAAGGACTCCTCGGAGTCCTTTTTTCTTGCCTGGAATTCGATGGATTTTTGTAGGAGCCTGCGATTCTGGAACGGGTTGCTATCAGCTGGCGCAGGCGAGCCGGTTCCGCCCATCACGCTTGGCGCAGTAGAGCGCGTTGTCGGCGCGGCGCAGCAGGTCGTCCACTGACTCGCCGGCATCGAGCGAGGCGCAGCCCAGGCTGATCGACAGCGGCAAACGTTTGCCGTCGATGGCCAGGTCCAGTTCCTCCACGGCGCGCCGCAGCCGCTCGCCCACCTGGGCGGCGCTGCTGCCGGAAGTGTTGGAAAGCAGCACGAGGAACTCCTCGCCGCCAAAACGGAACACCATGTCGACGTTGCGCAGGCTGGCCTTGATAGCATCTGCCACCGCACGCAGGGCGTCGTCGCCGATACTGTGGCCATAGACGTCGTTGATCTGCTTGAAGTGGTCCAGGTCGAGCATCAGCACCGACAGTGGCTGCAGGTGGCGCCGGGCGACCTCGACCTCGCGGGTCAGTGCCTGGTCCATGGCAATGCGGTTGCCGGTGCCGGTGAGCGCGTCGCGCAGGGCCGACTGTACCGCAGCGCGGTAGAGCAGGGCGTTGCGCAGCGGGTAGAGCAGGCAGGCCATCAGCGATTCCAGCTGGCCCAGCTCGGCCTCGGAGAAGCGCAGGCGGCGACGGAAGCAGAGCTCGCCCAGGTACTCGCCGTCGTGAATGAGGCGGTAGTCGGCGCTGTGCTGTGCCGCGTCACCGAATTCCAGGCGCAGGTCGGCCCCGCTGTGATGGTAAGCCAGGTAGTCCACCGGCAGCAGGCGCTGAATCTCGCTGAAGAACACCGCCAGGATGCGGTCGGCTTCCAGGCTCGCCTGCAATTGCAGGTTCAGATGCTGGCGCAGCTCCAGCAGGTCGAGCGGGCGCCCGGAGCGCTGGCGCGGCTCTTGGGCGGCCAGGCGCTGGAGCTTGGCGGCATCAAAATCGATGGTGTTGGACTTGGGGGGAACCATGGCGCGAGGCAACCTCTGGCGCGTTTCATACGGCGACAGGAGGGACAGAGCGATTTCCGTGCCAGCCCTCGAAAAATCTCCAAAAGAGGGCTTATGGACCGACAGGAGGGGGCTTGGGTTCCGAAAGTAGGGAGGATTTGTCAGAAGAATGGCGAAATGATGGCACTTTGCGCGAAGGGGAAAAGCGAAGTTGCCAGAAAACCGGCGGAAAGCGGCGCCCTCGATGCGGGGCGAGGGCGCCGTGTATCGGGTGTCAGTCCTGGGCGTTGAAGGCCTGGCCGTTGACGCCCTTGCTGTCCGGGCCCATCAGGTACAGGTAGACCGGCATGATCTCTTCGGGCAGCGGGTTGTTGAACGCGTTCTCGCCCGGATAGGCGTGGGCGCGCATGGCGGTGCGGGTGGCGCCGGGGTTGACGCTGTTGGCGCGCACGCGGGTGATGTCCTCGCATTCGTCCGCCAGCACCTGCATCAGGCCTTCGGTGGCGAACTTCGACACCGCGTAGGCACCCCAGTAGGCACGACCCTTACGGCCGACGCTGCTGGAGGTGAAGATCACCGAGGCGTCCTCGGAGAGCTTGAGCAGCGGCAGCAGGGTGTGGGTCAGGCTGAACATGGCGTTGACGTTCACCTGCATGACGCGGGTGAAGTTGTCGGTGGAAATCTGCTCGATGGGCGAACGCAGGCCGAGGATCGAGGCGTTGTGCAACAGGCCGTCGAGCTTGCCGAACTCCTTCTCGATGGTGGCCGCCAGCTCGTCGTACTGGTGCGGCAGGGTGGTTTCCAGGTTCAGCGGGATCACCACCGGTTCCGGATGGCCGGCGGCGACGATCTCGTCATACACCTCGTTGAGGTAGTCCTCGGTCTTGCCCAGCAGCAGCACGGTGGCGCCATGGGCGGCGAAGGTGAGCGATGCGGCCCGGCCAATGCCGCGGCCGGCGCCGGTCACCAGGATCACGCGGCCCTTGAGCAGGTCGGGACGGGCGGAATAGTCGAACATGGAGGCTCCTTCGGAGAGCGGCAAGCTTCAGGCGGTCAGCGGCAAAGAGCGGCGTGAACGTGAAGCTTGCGGCGTGTTGCTTGAGGCTGCTTCAGCAGCTGCAGAGGGCGCGGTCGAGGACGGCCAGCAGCTCGCTCGGGTGGTTGACGATGACGTCGGCGCCCCAGTGCGCGGGGTTGTCGTCCGGGTGGATGTAGCCATAGCGCACGGCTGCAGTCTTGGTCCCGGCGGCGCGGCCCGACTCGATGTCGCGCAAATCGTCACCGATGAACAGCACTTCCGACGGATCGACCTTCAGCTGGCTGCAGGCCAGCAGGAGCATTTCCGGGTCCGGCTTGCTGTTCTTCACGTGGTCCGGGCAGACCAGCACGGCGGAGCGCTCGGCCAGCCCCAGTTGCTGCATGATCGGCGCGGCGAAGCGCACCGGCTTGTTGGTCACCACCCCCCAGATCAGCCGCGACTGCTCGATGCTTGCCAGCAGCTCGGGCATGCCGTCGTACGGGCGGGTGAAGACAGCGCAATGCTCCTGGTAGCGGTCGAGGAACTCCTGGCGCAGGGTCTCGAAGCCGGGAGCTTCCGGGTCCATGTCGAAGGTCGCGGCGACCATGGCGCGGGCGCCACCGGAGACCACGTCCTGGATGCGCTTGTCGTCGATCGGCGCGCGGCCATGGGCTTTGAGCATCGCCTGGCAGACGGCGATGAAGTCCGGCGCGGTGTCCAGCAGCGTGCCGTCCATGTCGAAGAGAACCGCTTTGAGCATGCGATTCACTCCTCGCGCAGGGTCTGGATCATGTAGTTGACGTCGACGTCGTCTGCCAGCTTGTAGTGCTTGGTCAGCGGGTTGTAGGTCAGGCCGATGATGTCCTTGACCGCAAGGCCGGCGTCGCGCGACCAGGCGCCCAGCTCGGAGGGGCGGATGAACTTCTTGAAGTCGTGGGTGCCGCGTGGCAGCAGGCGCATCACGTATTCCGCGCCGACGATGGCGAACAGATAGGCCTTCGGATTGCGGTTGATGGTGGAGAAGAACACCTGGCCGCCGGGCTTGACCATCTTGTAGCAGGCGCGGATGACCGAGGCCGGGTCCGGCACGTGTTCGAGCATCTCCAGGCAGGTCACCACGTCGAACTGCTCGGGCATTTCCTCGGCCAGCTCTTCGGCGGTGATGCGGCGGTATTCCACCGGCACGCCGGATTCCAGCTGATGCAGCTGAGCGACGGCCAGGGGGGCTTCGCCCATGTCGATGCCGGTGACGGTGGCGCCCCGCTGGGCCATGGCTTCGCTGAGAATGCCGCCGCCGCAGCCGACGTCGAGCACCTTCTTGCCGGCGAGGCTGACGCGCTCGTCGATCCAGTTGACCCGCAGCGGGTTGATGTCGTGCAGGGGCTTGAACTCGCTTTCGCGGTCCCACCAGCGGTGGGCGAGGGCCTCGAATTTGGCGATCTCGGCGTGGTCGACGTTGCTCATGGTGTCCCTATGTTTATAAAGCTGAAAAACGAATGCCGCCTATGATGCCAGCTTCGTGCGGCAGATGGGGCGCGGCATGACAGATTGTCGCAGCGGCGGCCCACATGGCTGGCCGCGCTGCGCGAGGATGTCCGGGCTTGAGAGGGCTCAGGCGCCGGCGATCTTGCGACCCCATTCGCCGGCGACGGCGATCAGGCGCTCTTCGTCCAGGCGGGTGAGTTTGCCGTCTTCCAGCAATTGCTTGCCGCCGACCCAGACGTGGCGCACGCAGTCGCGGCCGCTGGCATAGATCAGCTGGGAAACCGGCTCGTAGACCGGCTGCTGGGCCAGGCCGGAGAGGTCGAAGGCAGTCAGGTCGGCGGACTTGCCCAGTTCCAGGCTACCGGCTTCCTGCTCCATGCCCAGGGCGCGGGCGCCGTTCAGGGTGGCCATGCGTAGGGCGCGATGGGCGTCCAGCGCGGTGGCCTGGCCGGCCACGGCCTTGGCCAGCAGGGCGGCGGTGCGGGTTTCGCCGAGCAGGTCCAGGTCGTTGTTGCTGGCTGCGCCGTCGGTGCCGATGGCGACGTTGACGCCAGCCTGCCACAGGCGTTCCACCGGACAGAAACCGCTGGCCAGCTTGAGGTTGGACTCGGGGCAGTGCACCACCGAACTGTTGGTTTCCACCAGCATGGCCAGGTCCTCGTCGTTCACCTGGGTCATGTGCACGGCCTGGAAACGCGGGCCGAGCAGGCCGAGGCGGTGCAGGCGGGCCAGCGGCCGCTCGCCGTTCTTCTCCAGCGCCTGCTGGACCTCGAAGGCGGTCTCGTGGACGTGCATGTGGATGCCCGCGTCCAGCTCCTCGGCGAGCATCAGGATGTTTTCCAGCTTGTCGTCGCTGACGGTGTAGGGCGCGTGCGGGCCGAAGGCCACCTTGATGCGCGGGTGGTGCTTGAGGTCGTCGCGCAGCGCCAGGCCCTGGCGGATTGCCTCGTCGGCGTCGCGGGCGCCGGGCACCGGGAAGTCCAGCACCGGCACGCTGATCTGTGCGCGCACGCCGGCCTTGTGCACCGCCTCGCAGGCCACCTGCGGGTGGAAGTACATGTCGGAGAAGCAGGTGATGCCGCCCTTGAGCTGTTCGGCGATGGCCAGTTCGGTGCCGTCGCGGACGAAGTCCTCGCCAACCCACTTGGCCTCGGCCGGCCAGATGTGCTCCTGCAGCCAGGTCATCAGCGCCAGGTCATCCGCCAGGCCGCGGAACAGGCTCATCGCTGCGTGGCCGTGGGCGTTGATCAGGCCGGGGGCGAGCAGCATGCCCGGCAGTTCGCGGGTTTCCGTGGCCGGATGGCGCAGGGCCTCGGCGCGCGGGGCGAGCAGGGCGATGCGGCCGTCGCGGATGCCCAGGCCATGGCCCTGCAGGACGATGCCGGCAGGTTCCACGGGGACGATCCAGGTGGGGAGCAGAAGCAGGTCGAGCGGGGCTTTGGCGGTGGGCATGAAGCGCATCCTGGGCGCGGCGGAGAGAGGGCCGGAGTATAGCCGAGCGCCTGCGCCTCCGGCTCGGTATACTCGGCGCTTTTACCCGCTCGTGCGGGAATATTCCTGGGGGCCGGGAAAGGCCCGCGATTCCATTCGAATGACGAGGTGTTCCATGCGTGAGCGACTGTTGGCGGCCGAACGGGTTACGGCCATTGATTGGCGCAAGGGGACCCTCCGCCTGCTGGACCAGCGCCTGTTGCCGCTGGAAGAAACCTGGCTGACCTATGAAAGTGCCGAAGGCGTGGCCGAGGCCATCCGCCAGATGGTGGTGCGTGGCGCGCCGGCCATCGGCATTGCCGCCGCCTATGGCGTGGTCCTGGGCCTGCGCGCCCGCCTGGCCAGCGGTGGCGACTGGCGTGCGGCGCTGGAAGAGGACTTCACCCTGCTGGCCGAGTCGCGGCCGACCGCGGTCAACCTGTTCTGGGCGCTGAACCGCATGCGCGACCGCCTGGAGCGTCTGAAGCCGGGCGAAGACCCGATGCCGGTACTGGAAGCAGAAGCCATCGCCATCCATGAAAGCGATCGCGAGGCCAACCTGACCATGGCCCAGCTGGGCGTGGAGCTGATCCGCAAGCAGCACAGCGGCCCGCAGAAGATCCTCACCCACTGCAACACCGGCGCCCTGGCCACCGGTGGCTTCGGCACCGCGCTGGGGGTGATCCGCGCTGCGCACCTGGAAGGCTTGATCGAGCGCGTCTACGCCGACGAAACCCGCCCCTGGCTGCAGGGCGCCCGTCTGACCGCCTGGGAGCTGGCCAACGAGAACGTGCCGGTCACCCTCAACGCAGACGCCGCCGCCGCGCACCTGATGAAGACCGAAAGCATCACCTGGGTCATAGTCGGGGCCGACCGCATCACCGCCAACGGCGACGTGGCCAACAAGATCGGCACCTACCAGTTGGCGGTCAACGCCATGCACCACGGGGTGCGCTTCATGGTGGTGGCGCCCAGTTCGACCATCGACATGAGCCTGGAAAGCGGCGAGGACATCCCGATCGAGGAGCGCGACGGCCGCGAACTGCTGGAAATCGGCGGCAAACGTGTCGCCGCCGAGGTCGATGCCTTCAATCCGGTGTTCGATGTGACTCCGGCGGACCTGATCGACGCCATCGTGACCGAGCGCGGCGTGGTCGAACGCCCGGACGCCGAGCGCATGGCCCAGCTGATGAGCCGCAAGCGCCTGCATTGACGGGGCCTGCGGCAATTCATCGAGGGGCTTGGGCGAGGGTAGGGTTTGACCCTGGCTTGTGGTAAGCTCCGACGGTTCTTCGGGGGGCGTTTTCGCACCCCCTTCAGCATCGCGGATCAGCGCAATAAGTCGTTGATTTGTAGAGAGTCGGTGGCGCTTTGATGGCGCACCGCGCTCCGCCGGGCTCAGGACGAGCGTGGCGGAGTCCCATTTGAAAAAGGAACCAGGCTTCTCATGGGCGAACTGGCCAAAGAAATCCTCCCGGTCAACATCGAAGACGAACTCCGACAGTCCTACCTCGATTACGCCATGAGCGTGATCGTCGGTCGTGCCCTGCCCGATGCGCGCGACGGCTTGAAGCCCGTGCATCGCCGCGTCCTGTACGCCATGAGCGAACTGGGCAACGACTGGAACAAGCCCTACAAGAAATCCGCCCGTGTGGTCGGCGACGTGATCGGTAAGTACCACCCGCACGGCGACACCGCGGTGTACGACACCATCGTCCGCATGGCCCAGCCCTTCTCGCTGCGCTACATGCTGGTCGATGGCCAGGGCAACTTCGGTTCGGTGGACGGCGACAACGCCGCGGCCATGCGATACACCGAAGTGCGCATGGCCAAGCTCGCCCATGAGCTGCTCGCCGACCTGGACAAGGAAACCGTCGATTGGGTGCCCAACTATGACGGCACCGAGCAGATCCCGGCGGTCATGCCGACCAAGATCCCGAACCTGCTGGTCAACGGTTCCAGCGGTATCGCCGTGGGCATGGCGACCAACATTCCGCCGCACAACCTCACCGAGGTGATCGACGGCTGCCTGGCGCTGATGGACAACCCCGAGCTGTCCATCGACGACCTGATGAACTACATCCCCGGCCCGGACTTCCCGACCGCGGGCATCATCAACGGCCGTGCGGGCATCATCGAGGCCTATCGCACCGGTCGTGGCCGCATCTATATCCGTGCCCGCGCCACCATCGAGGACATGGAAAAGGGCGGCAACCGCCAGCAGATCATCATCACCGAGCTGCCCTACCAGCTGAACAAGGCCCGCCTGATCGAGAAGATCGCGGAGCTGGTGAAAGAGAAGAAGATCGAAGGCATCACCGAGCTGCGCGACGAGTCCGACAAGGACGGCATGCGCGTGGTCATCGAGCTGCGCCGCGGCGAAGTGGGCGAGGTCGTGCTGAACAACCTCTACGCCCAGACCCAGCTGCAGAGTGTCTTCGGCATCAACGTGGTGGCCCTGGTCGACGGCCAGCCGCGCACGATGAACCTCAAGGAAATGCTCGAGGTCTTCATCCGCCACCGCCGTGAAGTGGTGACCCGCCGGACCGTCTACGAGCTGCGCAAGGCCCGCGAACGCGGCCACATCCTGGAAGGTCAGGCCGTCGCCCTGTCGAACATCGACCCGGTGATCGAGCTTATCAAGACCTCGCCGACCCCGGCCGAAGCCAAGGAACGCCTGATCGCCACCGCCTGGGAATCCAGCGCCGTGGAAGCCATGGTCGAGCGCGCCGGCGCCGACTCCTGCCGTCCGGAAGACCTGGACCCGCAGTACGGCCTGCGCGACGGCAAGTACTACCTGTCGCCGGAGCAGGCCCAGGCCATCCTGGAACTGCGCCTGCATCGCCTGACCGGCCTGGAGCACGAGAAGCTCCTGTCCGAGTACCAGGAAATCCTCACCCTGATCGGTGAATTGATCCGCATCCTGACCAGCCCCGAGCGCCTGATGGAAGTCATTCGCGAAGAGCTGGAGAAGGTGAAGGCGGAGTTCGGCGACGCCCGCCGCACCGAGATCGTCGCGTCGCAGATGGACCTGACCATCGCCGACCTGATCACCGAAGAAGAGCGTGTGGTGACCATCTCCCACGGCGGCTACGCCAAGTCCCAGCCGCTGGCCGCCTACGAGGCCCAGCGTCGCGGTGGCAAGGGCAAGTCCGCCAGCGGCGTGAAGGACGAGGACTACATCGAGCACCTGCTGGTCGCCAACAGCCACGCCACCCTGCTGCTGTTCTCCAGCAAGGGCAAGGTCTACTGGCTGCGCACCTTCGAGATCCCGGAAGCCTCCCGTACCGCCCGTGGCCGTCCGCTGGTGAACCTGCTGCCGCTGGACGAAGGCGAGCGCATCACCGCGATGCTACAGATCGACCTGGAAGCCGTGCGCGCCCAGTTCGCCGGTGAAGACGGCGATGATGACGACGTGGTCGCCGAGCAGGTCGCCGAAGTGGTGGAAACCGAAGAGGCCGAAGAGGGCGACGACGCCGACTTCAGCCAGGACGAGCCGACCGGCGCGTACATCTTCATGGCCACCATGAAAGGCACCGTGAAGAAGACCCCGCTGATCCAGTTCACCAAGCCGCGCTCCAACGGCCTGATCGCCCTGAAGCTGGAAGAGGGCGACTCGCTGATCGCCGCCGCCATCACCGACGGTTCGAAGGACGTGATGATGTTCTC
Organism: Pseudomonas sp. PSE14; assembly: GCF_029203285.1. Classification (NCBI taxonomy): domain Bacteria; kingdom Pseudomonadati; phylum Pseudomonadota; class Gammaproteobacteria; order Pseudomonadales; family Pseudomonadaceae; genus Pseudomonas; species Pseudomonas sp. PSE14. Next base: position 4,200,937 of record NZ_CP115669.1, on the reverse strand, counting down.
CAACGCCGGCAAGGTGATCCGCTTCAAGGAAAGCAAGGTGCGCATCATGGGCCGTAACGCCCGTGGCGTGCGCGGCATGCGCCTGGCCGAAGACCAGCGCATCATCTCCATGCTGATCCCGGAATGCCGCGAGGCGCAGATCCTCACCGCTTCCGAGCGCGGTTACGGCAAGCGCACCCCGCTGGCCGACTACCCGCGCCGCGGCCGTGGTGGCCAGGGCGTGATCGCCATGGTGATCAACGAGCGTAACGGCAACCTGGTCGGCGCCGTGCAGGTGCTGGATGGCGAGGAAATCATGCTGATTTCCGACCAGGGCACCCTGGTGCGTACCCGCGTCGACGAAGTTCGCGGTGCGGGCCGTAACACCCAGGGCGTGATCCTCATCAAGCTGGCCGCCGACGAGACCGTCGTGGGCCTGGAGCGGGTGCAGGAGCCTACCGTCGTGGAAGACGACGTCATCGACGGCGAGATCGTCGAAGGCGAAGTAGCGGACGAGAACCAAGAAGCAGGCGAAGCTGCGGCTGAAGAAGCCCCGCAGGCCAGCGAAGACTGATAGCGAGAGTGGATGTGAGCAAGCGAGCCTTTAACTTCTGCGCCGGTCCCGCGGCGCTTCCCACCGAGGTGCTGGAGCGCGCCCGCGCCGAACTGCTGGATTGGCAGGGCAAGGGCCTGTCGGTCATGGAGATGAGCCACCGTAGCGACGACTACGTGGCCATCGCCGAGAAGGCCGAGCAGGACCTGCGCGACCTGATGAACGTGCCGTCGAACTACAAGGTGCTGTTCCTGCAGGGCGGCGCCAGTCAGCAGTTCGCCGAGATCCCGCTGAACCTGCTGCCCGAAGACGGCGTGGCGGATTACGTGGAAACCGGCATCTGGTCGAAGAAGGCCATCGAAGAGGCTCGCCGCTTCGGCAACGTCAACGTGGTTGCCAGCGCGTCCAAGTACGACTACTTCGCCATCCCCGGGCAGAACGAGTGGAACCTGTCCAAGGACGCCGCCTACCTGCACTACGCGTCCAACGAGACCATCGGCGGCCTGGAATTCGACTGGGTTCCGGAAGTCGGCGACGTTCCGCTGGTGGTGGATATGTCCTCGGACATCCTCTCCCGCCCGACCGACGTGTCGAAGTTCGGCCTGATCTACGCCGGCGCGCAGAAGAACATCGGCCCGTCCGGGCTGGTAGTCGTCATCGTTCGCGAAGACCTGCTGGGCCGTGCCCGCAGCATCTGCCCGACCATGCTCAACTACAAGGTCGCCGCCGATAACGGCTCCATGTACAACACTCCGGCTACCTACTCCTGGTACCTCTCCGGCCTGGTCTTCCAGTGGCTGAAGGAGCAGGGCGGCGTCGACGCCATGGAGAAGCGCAACCGCGCGAAGAAGGACATGCTGTATTCCTTCATCGACAGCAGCGACTTCTACACCAACCCGATCCAGCCCAGCGCCCGCTCCTGGATGAACGTGCCGTTCCGCCTGGCCGACGAGAAGCTCGACAAGGCCTTCCTCGAAGGCGCCGACGCGCGCGGCCTGCTCAACCTGAAAGGCCACCGTTCGGTGGGCGGCATGCGTGCCTCCATCTATAACGCCCTGGGCCTGGACGCCATTGAAGCCCTGGTCGGCTACATGGCCGAGTTCGAGAAGGAGCACGGCTGATGAGCGACGCTGACCAGCTCAAGGCTTTGCGCGTACGCATCGACAGCCTCGACGAGAAGATCCTCGAGCTGATCAGCGAACGCGCCCGCTGCGCCACCGACGTGGCGCGCGTGAAGATGGCCTCCCTGGCCGAAGGCGAGAAGCCGGTGTTCTACCGGCCCGAGCGCGAGGCCTGGGTGCTCAAGCACATCATGGAGCTGAACAAGGGCCCGCTGGACAACGAGGAAGTCGCTCGTCTGTTCCGCGAGATCATGTCCTCCTGCCTCGCCCTGGAGCAGCCGCTGAAAGTGGCCTACCTCGGCCCGGAAGGCACCTTCACCCAGGCCGCTGCGCTCAAGCACTTCGGCCACGCGGTGATCAGCACCCCGATGGCCGCCATCGACGAAGTGTTCCGCGAAGTCGCCGCCGGCGCGGTGAACTTCGGCGTGGTGCCTGTGGAAAACTCCACCGAAGGCGCGGTCAACCATACCCTCGACAGCTTCCTCGAGCATGACCTGGTGATCTGCGGCGAGGTGGAACTGCGCATCCACCATCACCTGCTGGTGGGGGAGAACACCAAGACCAACAACATCACCCGCATCTACTCCCACGCCCAGTCCCTGGCCCAGTGCCGCAAGTGGCTGGATGCGCACTACCCGAACGTCGAGCGCGTGGCGGTCTCCAGCAACGCCGACGCCGCCAAGCGGGTGAAGAGCGAATGGAACAGCGCGGCCATCGCCGGCGACATGGCCGCCAGCCTGTACGGCCTGGACAAGCTGCACGAGAAGATCGAGGACCGCCCGGACAACTCCACGCGCTTCCTCATGATCGGCAACCAGGAAGTACCGCCCACCGGCGACGACAAGACCTCCATCATCGTCTCCATGCGCAACAAGCCGGGTGCGCTGCATGAGCTGTTGGTGCCGTTCCACACCAACGGTATCGACCTGACCCGCATCGAGACCCGCCCGTCGCGCAGCGGCAAGTGGACCTACGTGTTCTTCATCGACTTCGTCGGCCACCACAAGGACCCGCTGATCAAGGACGTGCTGGAAAAGATCAGCAGCGAAGCCGTTGCCCTGAAGGTGCTGGGTTCCTACCCCAAAGCGGTTCTCTGAGAAACCGCGAGCCGCAAGCCACCGGTGCGCCGGGGAACGGCTTGCGGCCCATAGCTTGAGGCTTTTAGCGATGTCGTGTGATTTCCTTGCCCTGGCTCAGCCGGGCGTGCAGAAGCTTTCCCCCTATGTGCCCGGCAAGCCGGTCGATGAGCTGGCCCGTGAGCTGAAGCTCGATCCTGCCGGCATCATCAAGCTGGCCAGCAACGAGAACCCGCTGGGCCCGAGCCCGAAGGCGCTCGAAGCGATCCGCGCCGAACTGGCCGAGCTGACCCGCTATCCCGACGGCAACGGCTTCGAGCTGAAGAGCCGCCTGGCCGCTCGCTGTGGCGTCGGCACCGCGCAGGTGACTCTGGGCAACGGCTCCAACGACATCCTCGATCTGGTCGCCCGCGCCTACCTCGCGCCCGGCCTGAACGCCGTGTTCAGCCAGTACGCCTTCGCCGTCTACCCGATCTCCACCCAGGCCGTCGGCGCCCAGGGCAAGGTCGTGCCGGCCAAGGAATGGGGCCATGACCTGGAAGCCATGCTGGCGGCCATCGATGCCAACACCCGCGTGGTCTTCATCGCCAACCCGAACAACCCCACCGGCACCTGGTTCGGCCCGGATGCGCTGGAGCGCTTCCTGTCGCAGGTTCCGGAGAACGTCCTGGTGGTGCTGGACGAGGCCTACATCGAGTACGCCGAAGGCGAGGAACTGCCGAATGGCCTGAAGTACCTGGCCCGCTACCCGAACCTGCTGGTTTCGCGCACCTTCTCCAAGGCCTATGGCCTGGCGTCGCTGCGTGTCGGCTACGCGATCTCCTCGGCGCAGGTCGCCGACGTGCTCAACCGCGTGCGCCAGCCGTTCAACGTCAACAGCCTGGCCCTGGCCGCCGCCTGCGCCGCACTGGACGACGTCGAGTACCTGGCCGAAGGCAAGCGCATCAATGACGAAGGCATGGCCCAGCTGGAAAACGGCCTGCGCGCACTGGACCTTCAGTGGATTCCTTCCAAGGGCAACTTCATCGCCGTGGACCTCAAGCGCGACGCCGGCCCGGTCTACCAGGCCCTGCTCGCCGAAGGCGTGATCGTCCGCCCGGTCGGCGGCTACGGTATGCCGCAGCACCTGCGCATCTCCATCGGCCTGCCGGCCGAGAACGCCCGCTTCCTCGAAGCGCTGGCCAAGGTGCTTGCCCGTGCCTGATGTCCAGCCGCACAAGCTCCGCCGCCTCGTCGTGGTGGGGCTCGGCCTGATCGGCGGCTCCTTCGCCAAGGGCATCCGCGAGAAGGGGCTGTTCGAGGAAGTGGTCGGCGTCGACCGTGATCCGGAAACCCGCCGCCTCGCGGTGGAGCTGGGCGTGGTCGACCGCTGCGAGGAAAGCCTCGCCGCCGGCTGCCGCGAGGCGGACGTGATCCAGCTTGCCGTGCCGATCCTGGCCATGGAGAAGGTCCTCGGCGAACTCGCCACCTTCGATCTGGGCAACGCCATCCTTACCGACGTGGGCAGCGCCAAGGGTAACGTGGTACGTGCCGCGAAAGCGGTGTTCGGCGGAATGCCGTCGCGCTTCATTCCCGGCCATCCCATCGCAGGCTCCGAGCAGAGCGGGGTGGAAGCGGCCAACGCGAAACTGTTCCGCCGTCATAAAGTCATCCTCACGCCGCTGGATAATGCAGACGCGGACGCGGTCCAGTGCGTCGAGAGCCTCTGGCGTGGGTTGGGCGCGGATGTCGAGCAGATGGACGTGGAGCACCACGACGAAGTCCTGGCGGCGACCAGCCACCTGCCGCACCTGCTGGCCTTCACGCTGGTCGACTCGCTGGCCAAACGCAGCGAGAATCTGGAAATCTTCCGCTATGCCGCTGGTGGCTTCCGCGACTTCACGCGGATCGCCGGCAGCGACCCGGTGATGTGGCACGACATCTTCCTCGCCAATCGCGGGGCGGTGCTGCGCATCCTCGACGTATTCCGTGACGACCTCGATGCGCTGCGCGAGGCCGTTGACAAGGGGGACGGGCAGCAACTGATGGGCGTCTTCACCCGCGCCCGGGTTGCCCGCGAGCATTTCAGCAAAATCCTGGCCCAACGGGCCTATGTGGACGCCATGCACAACAATGACCTGATTTACCTGGCCCAGCCGGGTGGCCGCCTGTCCGGACGTGTTCGCGTACCGGGCGACAAGTCCATTTCCCATCGCTCGATCATGCTCGGCTCCCTGGCCGAAGGCACGACCGAGGTGCAAGGCTTCCTCGAAGGCGAAGACGCCCTGGCCACCATCCAGGCGTTCCGCGACATGGGCGTGGTCATCGAAGGCCCGCACCACGGTCGCGTCACCGTTCATGGCGTCGGCCTGCATGGCCTGAAGCCGCCGCCCGGCCCGATCTACCTGGGCAACTCCGGGACCTCCATGCGCCTGCTCAGCGGCCTGCTGGCGGCGCAGCCGTTCGATTCGACCCTGACGGGCGACCCGTCGCTGTCCAAGCGCCCGATGAATCGCGTAGCCAAGCCGCTGCGCGAGATGGGAGCGGTGATCGAGACCGGTCCGGAAGGCCGTCCGCCGCTGACCATCCGTGGCGGCAAGAAACTCACCGGCATGCACTACGACATGCCGATGGCCAGTGCCCAGGTCAAATCCTGCCTGCTGCTCGCCGGCCTCTATGCCGCCGGTAGCACCTCCACCACCGAGCCGGCCCCGACCCGCGACCACACCGAGCGCATGCTGCGCGGCTTCGGCTACCCGGTCGACGTGGAAGGCGCCACCGCCAAGGTCGAATCCGGCCACAAGCTGACCGCCACCCAGATCGAAGTCCCGGCGGACATTTCCTCCGCTGCCTTCTTCCTGGTCGCCGCGAGCATCGCCGAAGGTTCCGACCTGGTGCTGGAACACGTCGGCATCAACCCGACCCGCACCGGCGTCATCGACATCCTCAAGCTGATGGGCGCCGACATCACCCTGGAAAACCAGCGTGAAGTAGGCGGCGAGCCGGTCGCCGACATCCGCGTGCGTTCGGCCAAGCTCAAGGGCATCGACATCCCCGAAGACCTGGTGCCGCTGGCCATCGACGAGTTCCCGGTACTCTTCGTCGCCGCCGCCAACGCTGAAGGCCGCACCGTACTGCGCGGCGCGGAAGAGCTGCGGGTGAAGGAATCCGACCGCATCCAGGTCATGGCCGACGGCCTGATCGCCCTGGGCGTGAAAGCCGAACCGACCCCGGACGGCATCATCATCGAAGGCGGCGCCTACGGTGGCGGCGAAGTCTGGAGCCACGGCGACCACCGCATCGCCATGTCCTTCAGCGTGGCCTCCCTGCGTGCCGGCGCGCCGATCCGCATCCACGACTGCGCCAACGTCGCGACCTCCTTCCCGAACTTCCTCGGGCTGGCCTCCGGCGCGGGCATCCGCGTTGCCGAGGAGAAGAACTGATGAACGCTGAATGGCCAGTCGTCGCCATCGACGGCCCCAGCGGTTCCGGCAAGGGCACCGTCGCCGGCCTGCTGGCCAAGCGCCTGGGCTGGAACCTCCTGGACTCCGGCGCGCTGTACCGCCTGCTGGCGTTCGCCGCCGGTAACCACGGCATCGACCTGACCAACGAGGAAGCCCTCAAGGTCCTGGCGGCGCACCTGGACGTCCAGTTCACCCACGCCAAGGGCGGGCAGGGCCAGCACATCATCCTTGAAGGCGAAGACGTCACCGACACCATCCGCACCGAACAGGTCGGCGCCGGCGCCTCGCAAGTCGCCGCGCTGCCGGCGGTGCGCGACGCCCTGCTGCAACGCCAGCGCGCCTTCCTCGAAGCACCCGGCCTGGTGGCCGACGGCCGCGACATGGGCACCGTGGTCTTCCCCAGCGCCCAGCTGAAGATATTCCTCACCGCTTCGGCCGAAGAGCGCGCCCGCCGCCGCTACCTGCAGCTCAAGGGCAAGGGCATCGAAAGCGACCAGGCACAACTGGCGGAGGAAATCCGCGCCCGCGACGAGCGCGACAGCCAACGCGCCGTAGCGCCGCTGAAGCCGGCCAAGGGTGCCATCCTGGTGGACTCCACCTCGATGAGCATCGATGAGGTGGTGAACAGCATCCTCACCGAAATCGCACGGCTCGGCCTGAGCGATTGATTCGATCCGCCTCGTTCGAGTCCTAAGGCTCGGACGAGGCGACTTATTACTTCGGAAATGGCTGTCTGCGTCTGCAGACTCCGCCTGCATCCCTGAAGCCTCATAACCTTCACCATTCCCGCCACTGTTTTCCAGGGTCGCTCGCGAGGAGCTGATCCGAGTCGGTCGGGGGTCGCTTGTCCAATCTCGCTAATCGTGCCTGGTCCGAGCGCGCCGGGCTGATATTGTCGCTGGCCCGGCGGGAGCTCGAATCCCGCTATCGCGGCACTTTCCTGGGTTCTGTCTGGGTCGTGGTCGCGCCGCTGCTGATGCTGGCGGTCTACACCTTCGTTTTCGGCCATATCCTCAAGTCGCGCTGGGGCGGCGACCAGGACACCACCTCATTCGCCCTAACCCTGTTTTCCGGGCTACTCCTCAACGGCTTCTTCGGGGAGTGCCTTGGTCGCGCTGCGTCAGTGATGCACAGCCACAGCAACTACGTGAAGAAGATGGTGTTTCCCCTCGAGGTGATTCCGCTATCGGTCGTTACGGCCGCGCTGGCCAATGCCTCGGTAGGTTACGGCGTTCTGGTGCTGGCCATGCTCCTGCTGGGGCATGCGCCTGGCTGGGAGACCCTTTGGTTACCGGTCGCGCTGCTGCCTTTCGTGGTCTGTGTCGGTGGGCTGGTGTGCCTGATCGCGGCGCTGGGCGCCTATTTCCGGGATGTTGGCCAACTTGTGCAGTTCATCCTGGTCCTGACCCTGTTCCTCAGCCCGGTGCTTTATCCCCTGTCGAGCTTGCCGGAGGCCGCGCGTGGCTACCTTGCGCTGAATCCGCTGACGATCCCGGTGGAGATGGTCCGCGCGTTGCTGTTCGACGCACCGATGCCTTCGGCTACGCAGATTACTGGCTATTGCCTGGCCGCCGGGGTGATGGCACTCGTCGGAGGCTGGCTGTTCCTGCGTGTGAAGAGTGGGTTCGCCGATGTGCTCTGAGTACGCAGAGGTGCTTGCCGTGGAGCGTCTGGGGCAGCGGTTGATCCGTAGCGGGCTGGTGTCCGCTCAGGAAATCGAACGCGCGCTGGAGCTGCAGGCGCGCATCGGTGGCCGTCTAGGGGGCATCCTGATGCGCTCCGGCGCGATCTCCGAGACGGTATTGCTGGATGTGCTGGCGGATCAGTTGCAAATGCCATTGGTGGGGAAATCTCTGGACGCGCCTCGGGCCGAAGAGCTGGTAACGGCCTTGGAGAAGTCCCGCATCGTGCCGCACTGGTTCCTCACCGAGCAAATGGTGCTCTGGGAGGATGCTGCGGACAGGCTACTGGTGGCGGCGCGCGACCCTCTGGATCCGGCCCTGCGGGATGTCTTGCGACTTTTCTATCCGGGGCGCGAAGTACTCTGGGTGCTTTGCCGCGCGCAGGATCTGGATGCCTGGTTGCGGGTGCTGGATGAGCACCAGCAACGTGACGGATGGAAGTCGCGGATGTTTGCCGAGGACGACGTTCGGCACCTGCGGGAAATGGCGGAAGAGGCGCCCATCGTCGAACTGGTCAACAACGTCATCGGCCAGGCGATCGAAAAGCGTGCTTCGGATATCCATATCGAGCCGGGTGAATTCAGCTTCCAGATCCGCTTTCGCATTGATGGCGTGCTGCAAGCCCAACTCACATTGCCACGAGAACGCTTCGCTGCGGTGGTATCGCGGATCAAGCTGATCTCCGCCATCGACATCGCCGAGCGCCGCTTGCCGCAGGATGGCCGCATGAGCGCGCGGGTCGGCGGAAAGGAAATGGATATCCGCGTTTCCAGTCTGCCCGGCGTGTACGGTGAGTCAGTGGTGATGCGTTTGCTGCCCAAGGAGCGCGAGGGATTGCGTCTGGAGAGCCTGGGCATGCTGCCCGATCATCTGGAGCAGATGCGGCGCTGGACGCTGGAGCCCCACGGCATCCTCCTGGTGACCGGCCCCACCGGCTCGGGCAAGTCCACCACGCTTTATGGCTGCCTTGAAACCATCAATGACGGCGTGCGCAAGATCATCACGGTGGAGGACCCGGTCGAGTACCAGGTTCCCAATATCACCCAGGTGCAGGCCCATGCCGACATCGGCCTAACCTTTGCCGCGGCCCTGCGCTCGATCCTGCGCCAGGACCCGGACGTAATCATGATCGGCGAAATCCGCGATCTGGAGACCGCGGAGATTGCCGTGCAGTCTTCCCTGACCGGGCATCTGGTTTTCTCCACCTTGCACACTAACGATGCGGTGAGTGCCTTTACCCGCCTGATCGACATGGGGGTGGAGCCATTTCTAGTCGCCTCTCCGGTGCGGGGGGTTCAGGCCCAGCGACTGGTGCGCAACCTGTGCCGGTATTGTGCGCAACCCCAGGTGCCACCTATGGGTCAGGCGGAGCTTAAGTTCATCGATTCTGCTGGAAGAGCCCTCTTTCCCGAGCGTCGCGCTGAATGGAAGCAGGCCGTCGGCTGTGATCATTGTCAGGGCACCGGCTATCACGGGCGCCTGGGCATCTACGAAATGATCGATGTGCGACCGCAGATGCAGGAATTGATCATGCAGCGCTCGCCGGTGGAACAGATGCGGCGCCTGGCCAGTGAGCAGGGCTTCCGTTCGCTGCGCGACGACGGTCTGATCAAGGCCTGGATGGGCTTGACCTCGGTGGATGAGGTCCATCGCGTGACCAGCGGCTGATCGGCATGCGAATCCACTATGTGGCCGTTGACCGCAACGGCAAGCGCTTTCGCGGTGAGTTGAACGTCAGCTCCAGTGCCGAGGCCACGCGCCGGCTGGAGGCACAGGGGCTGACGCCGCTGAAACTGGAGCAGCCTACCCGCACAAGGCCGCTGCGCAGCCGCCGGCTGAGCAGCGAGGACTTGAACCTGGCACTGTACGAGTTGGCCACTTTGTTGGGCGCCGGTGTGAGTCTGGCCGAGGCGGTGGACACCCAGGGCCGCTCGGCTCGGCACCCGCGTATTGCCGCCGCACTGCAGAGCATGAACGATGGCTTGCGCCAGGGGCGCTCCTTCCCTCAGGTTCTGGAAGCTGCCGGCCTACCGCTGCCGCGCTATGCCTACCAGTTGGTCGCGGCCGGTGAGATGACCGGCAACCTCGCTGATGCGCTTCGTGATTGCGTGACGCAGATGGAATACGAGCGGCGTACCCGCGATGAAATTCGTAACGCCCTGATCTACCCAGCCATCCTGGTCCTCAGTGGCATCGGCGCGGTTGCGATGATGTTCGTCTTCGTGGTGCCCAAGTTCGCCAACCTGCTGGAGCATTCCGACCGCCTGCCCTGGCTGGCCTGGGCGGTACTCAGCAGTGGTGTCTGGTGCAAGAACAATGCTCTGTTGCTGCTCGTCCTTCTGGCGGTACTGGCGACAGTCGGTGTCTCGCTGGTCAAGAACCCAGGGCTGCGCACCAGGGGGCTGAATGCGTTGTTGCATGTGCCGTTGCTCGGCGAATGGCTACTACAGGCGGAGATTGCACAGTGGTCGAAGGTACTGGGCACGCTGCTGGGTAATCGTGTCGCCCTGGTCGATGCCCTGCGGCTTTCAGTGGAGAGCCTTCGTATCCCGACGCAGCGTGGCCTGATGCAGCGTGTCACCCAGGATGTCCGAGGTGGCGCCTCGTTGTCCGAGGCCCTGGAGAGCCGACATGCAATCACTGCAACCGGCGGCAACCTGGTTCGTGTCGGGGAGAAGTCCGGCCGGCTCGCGGACATGCTCGACAGCCTAGCGCAGCTTTATGAGGAGCAGGGGCGGTCGCGCATGCGCAAGGTGCTCGCGCTGGTGGAGCCAATGGCAATCCTGGCGATTGGCTCGGTGTTCGGCGTGATCATCACCGGCGTGGTCCTGGCGATTACCAGTGCCAACGACATGGTGTTGTGAGGAGATCGCCTGTGAAGGGGCGAATGCAGGCATGGAGAAACGTACGAATGGCTAGATACCGGCAGCGGGGCTTCACCCTGCTGGAAATGATCGTAGTGCTGGTAATCATCGGCTTGTTGATGGGGTTAGTAGGCCCACGCCTGTTCAGCCAGGCCGACAAGGCCAAGGTACAGACCGCGGAGACGCAAGTGAAGATGCTCAAGGGAGCGTTGATGACCATGCGCCTGGACATTGGGCGACTACCTACGGACGAGGAGGGGTTGGCCCTGCTCAATACTTCACCGACCGATGAAAGTATCAAGAAGTACTGGAAGGGACCGTACCTGGAGGGAGGTGTACCGCTGGACCCCTGGAACCATGCCTACCTCTACAGCAACAAGCCAAGCGAGGAGCAACCCTTCTCGCTCTACAGCCTGGGCGCAGATGGCCGCTCCGGCGGGGACGGCGACAATGCCGATATCGGCTACCTGCCCAAGCAATGAGTTCAAGAGGGGCTTCACGCTGCTCGAGATGGTAGTTGTGCTGGCGCTCGTTGCCCTGCTCGGTGCCGTTGTCATACCCAGTCTGCTGAAGATGCAGCAGGCCTGGAAACGCCGGATCGAGCTGCAGGATATTGCCGGGCAACTGCGCAGCATGGGCTATCGCGCCCGGCTCCAGGGGCTTGAGGTGACTATCGGGCCTCAGGGCGTAGTGCCGCCACAGATGCTGTCGCTGCCCGAACAATGGAGCCTCTCGGCTCCGGTACCGATTCTCTATCTGGCCAACGGAGCCTGCCTAGGAGGCCGAGTCGGGCTGACCCATAACCAGGTGACTGAGTTCCTTAATCTGGAGGCGCCGCTGTGTCAGCCGGAGCGTCGATGACACGGCAGGCTGGATTCACGCTGCTGGAAGCCGTGATTGCCATGACGCTTCTGGTAGTGGTTGGCGGCGCGCTGCTGGCGTGGCTCAACTCAGGCTTCATTGCGGTCGAGCGCATGGTCGATGTTCGACAGCGCATCGATGTGTCGCGCCTGGCACTGGCCTACCTGGAGAGCATCAACCCCGCCGTTCAAGCTGAAGGTTCGGTGCATCTTGGAACCTATGCGTTGGAATGGAAAAGCAAGGCGCTGACTGAGTCCCGTCCCGTTGTCGGCCGCTACAGCGGCAATCCCGGCGTTTATGACGCCGCCTTGTACCAGGTGATCGCGCGGATTGACGATGGACGCGGCGATCCGGTGGAGCTTGCCGTCGAGTTGCCAGGCTATCGTATGGCACGCAACGCTCAGGACCAGGGAACGACGGGACAATGAAGCGGGGGACGGGCGGTGGGAGCGAGCGTGGTTTCACCTTGCTCGAGTTGTTGGTGGTTCTGGTGCTGGTGTCGTTCATCACTGCGCTGATGATGCAGGGCATGTCTTACGTCGCTAGGGCCAATGAGGCATTCATGGGCGAAAGCGACCTGCGGCAGACTCGAGAGCGGGTGTTCGGCTGGTTCGGCGACGCCATCACTTTTCTCTCGGCGCCGGAGCCGAGCGATCCTGCTGGACGCTTCCGTGGCGACGCCCTCAGTTTCGAAGCCGTGACCTTGAACAGCGTCGACCGACGCGAAGGCGTTCCCGTCCCCTTCGCCTTTCGCCTGGAGACGCAGGGAGATGCCGCTGAATTGATCTACGTGCGTCGCATCGAAGGGCGTCGCTGGCTGTTGTTGTCGGTCGCTTCCGATGCCCATTTCGAGTACCTGGACGCCCAGGGGCAGTGGCATTCGGATTGGCCGCCCACTCCTCAACTGGCGGACCTGTTGCCGAATGCCGTCGCCCTGGCGTCGGCGCAGGAGCGCCTGTTCCTGATGGCGTCGGTACAGATGCCGAGATGGAGGATGAGCTTCGATGACCGTTGAGGTTCGCCGGGAAGCTGGATTCGTCCTGGTCGGAGTGATCTGGTTCCTCGCCTGTATGGCACTGATGGTCGCCGCGGCTGTCACCTGGATCGAGCGTTCTCGGCAAGCGGTGGAGGCCGAGCGTCAGTTGCTTCAGCAGAGTTTCGAGGAGCGCAGTCTGCTGAGTCGGCTGACTTGGATGATTGCCACGCATCGCATGACACTGGGTGGGGTTACGACTCCTGATAGTCCGGGCGTCGAATCCGGTGACATGGATGGTTCGGTGATGTCTGCAGGTGGAGAAATTCCGGTGGATGGCCGAGAGTTCTGCCTGCTCAACGGGTACTGCTTGACGCTCATCGATCGAGCGTCGCGGATTAGCCTGAGTGGCAGCCAACCGGCAGTGCTCAATGCATTGCTGCTCAACCTCGGGGTGCCTCCCGAAGATACGCCGCGCATGCTCGTCGAACTGGCGCGTTATCTGAAGAACGCTCCGGTGGGAATGTCCCAGCGTCCGTTGTTGTCGCCCATGGAAGTCTTTGTGCTGCCTGCCTGGCGTCCTTGGGAGGAGCGGTTGGTGGCCAATGGGTGGAACGATGTGGCGACGGTGAACGAGACCGCCTTGAACCTGAATACCGCAGGCGTCCGTGTACTGACCGACGGCTGGAATTTACCGGACGGCTCTTTGCAGCGTTTGCTCGGTCTGCGGCAGATGCACCCGATCCTCAGCAGTGCTGACCTGGAGTCCATGTTGGGCAGCTACGCCACTAGCATTCCCGGCGATGGTTGGTCGCGGCTGCCCAGTTCTGTGCTGCTGTTGCGCCTGCGTCGCGTCGATGGCGAACAGCGCTACGAATACCAACTGAGTTTCGAATCCAATGACCTACGCCTGCCGCCCTGGCAGCTTCTTCCAAGAAGGACCTTGCCCAGACATGCTCTCTCAGCAATTGTTCCAGTCGCGACTCATGCGACCCCTGGCATACTCGCCGCCCCGCTTGTGGCAGGTCCCTGGCGATAATGGCCGGCTGACGCTGCAATGGTCTGATCGCCCACACGGTCTCTGGCGCGGCGCGTCGGCGCAGTGGGTGATTGAACGGTCGCAATGCCTCTATCGCTGCCTGGACTTTTCCCACGTTCCCAAGGCGCAGCGCTCACAGGCCTTGTTGACGAAGTTGCCCAGTCTTTCACCCTATCGCTCGCCTGGGTATTACGCGGTGTGGCGGGGCGGGCAGGTCCTGCTTTGGTTGTGGGACCACGAACTGCAGTTGGAGATGGCCCAGCAGAGCAATGGGTGTCCCAGACACTATCGATGCCTGCCTGAGACGTTGCTGCAGAACCCAGTGCTGGCCGATGCACCGAATCATGTCCGTCTGCTTGCAGGCAGGCTTGGCCATGACCTGCAAGTCTGGAAATCCGGTGTTCTACTGTTGAGTATCCACTACCAGTCTCCCCCATCACCCGAGCAGATGAGTCTGGTGCTGCGAGGTGTCGTCGGGATTGACGCACACTCTTGTGTTGCCGCAGAGCAGGCGCAATACCTGACCCTGCCTTGGGCGGGCGGCGGCCTGGGGGCTCAGGCGGCCTGGGAGCGCTGGATGCCTCACGTGCTGCTGGCTGTCCTGTTGCTGGGCGGAATACTCCAGCTGACCCAGGGCGTATCTTGGTGGATGGAGGCACGGAGTCTGCGGGGCGAACATGAGCAACTGATGGAGCGGCTCGACAATTTGCTCACCGCGCGAACCCGGGCTCAGCAGGCTCACGATGCCATCGAGAAACTCCAGCAGCGTATGCAGGCATCGCCACTGCAAATCGAGCTATTGAGGAAAATATCCGGACTGCTGCCGCCAGACAGCAAGTTGAGCCATTGGCGTTTCGCCGGCAACGACCTTGAGCTGCTGATCACTACCCAGAACACGGACCCCCGGTTTTTTGTCAAGCGTCTGGAGGAGGAGGGTGGTTTTCACGACGTCAAGGTTGAACCGTCCCCTCGCGGCGACGGGCTTCAATTGGTCATGGCTCTGAAGTGAGGACTGAATCTTTGAGAGGTTTCTGGAACTCAGCTCGCCTGCAATGGGGCCTGTTGCTTCAGCGTTGGCAGGAACAGGCCAGCCTAAGGATGTCCGGGTGGGCTGTTCTGGCACTAGCAGTTGCCAACCTCATCGTCCTGTGTTCGGACTGGAAGAGTGCGCAAGCGCTGGAGTGCGCGCGTGCTGCCCTGGAACTGAAGAAAACTCAGGCGCTGGCTCAGCAGTCCTATTGGCCTGAACGTGCGCTGCAGGCGGACGACCGTTTGGCGCAATACCGATCTCACCTTTGGACTGCGCAGAGTGCGTCGGGTGCTCGGGCTGATGTACAGGCCTGGTTGGATGTAGAAGTCAAAAAGGCTGGTCTGCAGGAGGCGCGGGTGAATGTGCAGGATCCATCGGACTTTTCCGATGGCAAGCCGGACCCGCATATCGAAGTTCAACTGCGCGGACGCTTCGATCCCGACAGCTACGGGAAATTACTGCTGGCTCTCGAGGGTTCATCGCACTGGATCAGCATCGACTCGGCTGAGTTGAGTAACGGGTTGTCACCGTCCATCAACCTGCAAATTTCTTTTCACTTCTATTTCGGATCAGCTGCACCGGCTTCGTCCCGCTCTTGAGTCAGGAGTTTTCCGAACTTGGCGAGTGAAAAGAATTGCGTATGTAAGCCGTATCCGTAATGACGTTAAAAATGCGGAAAATTCACGCGCATTAGAGGCGGCTTGCTGAAGCGTGATGATGTCAGAATCACTGGCCTCCAATGGCTGACGTCATTCCTCTCATCCTGACAGCGTTCAATGACTTCGTTAACGGTTCTTCGTTGGTACTTTCTGATCAGCGCCTTCGGAATTATCGCCGGTTTGCTCCTGAAGCCTGCAGTCGATAATCCGGTGAACATCGATGAGTCACCGGATTGGTCTCTCCCGGATTACCCTAGGAAAAATATCAGCTTGACCATGGCCAGCGAACTCGCCCAGTTGAGTTGGTGGCGTAGTGAGCAGGCCAATTCGACTGCGAAGGCTGCCGCTGGAAATGAATCATTGGTCGAGAAACGCAAAGTGACCTGGAGTTTTCGGGGAGTCATAGAAGTTTCTGGCCAGCGATTTGCTCTAGTAGCTGAGGATGCTCGATCCCCGGTCAAGCGATATCTGACAGGCGCTTCTCTTCCGGGAGGGGAGGTGCTCGAAAGTATTGGCAAACAAGGGATTCGATTTTCTCTGCCGGGCGATGTGAACGGTAACGATCTTGAAAGGAAGTTGTATGCGCCCGCTGAATAGGTTTTTTCCTCCATTGACCTGGCGAGCAGTCTTGATTGCTACGACCATCGGTATGGCAGGAGGATGCTCGACCGATCCCCTCGAGCTGCCAGAGCCGTTGATTGAAAAGACCCCGGATAGGGGGCAGGAACCTGCTTCGACTTCCGATGTGAATGGCCCGGAAGCACAGGGTGGCATCGCAGGGGTAAAAGGTCCGACTATCGGCCATACTCCTCAGCCTGCCGGATTAACTCATGGCGGGGTGGTGGATAAGTCCGAAAAGTTGACGCTGGATGACAGTAAGTCTGATGTTACGGTTAATGTCGAGGACGTCACGCTGGCTTCTTTTATCAATGAAGTCTTCGGAAATATATTGGGATTACCTTTTGAGATCGATAATACCCTCAAAAACAAACCGGATCGCGTGACCTTGCGACTGGAGCAACCTCAGACCCGGCAGATGGTCTATAACGTTGCGTCCCAGGTCATGAGCAATTACGGCGTGGAGATCCTCAAGCAGGGGAGTGTTCTTCGTTTCCAGATAAAACAGATTGGCCTGAGCCCGGACGAACCGCCGATCCTTATCAGCGGCGATGCACGCCCTGAAGTACCCATTGCTTACCGCCCGGTATTCCAGTTCGTACAGCTGCACAATGTCGATGCTAAGGACGTCATCCCATGGTTGAATAGTGCTTATGAAAAGTCCGGATTGACCGCGATTGCCGACAGTGCTCGCGGTGGGCTGATGCTCAAGGGAATGTCATCTATCGTCGGCCAAGCCGCCAAAGCCGTTGAGCTTCTCGATCAGCCTTTCATGCGCGGGCAGTACAGCCTGCGTATTGATCCTGCATTCATTTCATCCGACAGCTTGGCCAAGCAACTGAAGACTTTGCTGACCGCGCAGGGATACAGCGTTGGGATTGGAGAGGCCACGGGCAACATCGTTCTGATTCCACTGGAAAGCTCCAATGGGCTGATCGTCTTCACCAACCAGCAGTCCTTGCTGGGACTCGTGCGAGAGTGGGCGGAGCAGGCCGATCGCGCGCCTCTGGTCTCCGCTGTCGATATGGGCGCGGGCACGGATAAGGAAGGGCTGTTCTTCTACGAAGTGCGTAACACCCGTGCCACCGACCTGGCCAAATCGCTCCGCTCATTGCTCTCCGGTATTGGGGGCGGTGGTGGTGCGTACGGCCTGACGCCAGACCTTAGCAATAGCGCTTCGCGACGGGCTGCTGCCAATAGCCCAGCGCCTGTGCGCTCCAACAGCAATGCGGACATGGGTGGTAATCGTTCCGCTGGTATTTCGCCGCTTTTGCAACTGGCGGGTACACAGGCGTTGTTAGGGGCTGCTGGGAATGGCGGCTTGGGGGATAGCCTCTCTTCGAGTGTCATGGGCAGTGGGACTATTGTCGAGGATGAGAACCGCAATGCGATATTGTTCCGTGGGCCTGGGAGAGTCTGGCAGCAACTTCAACCGTTGCTCAAGCAACTGGACAAACCTGCGCGTCAGGTGTTGATTGAGGTGACCATTGCCAGTGTGGATCTGTCGCATGGCGAAAGTCTTGGGCTCAGGTGGGGGTTCAATAGTGGTCATCAATGGGGAGGGGGAGGGAAGGATAATATTGTTGCGGATGGGCGCAGTTGGGGGGTGGACAGTAGTAGTGCAGGCTTCTCCTATATCCTCAATACTGCCGGCGGAGCCTTCGCGTCGCTGAAGGCCCTAGCAACGGATACTCGCTCAAGGATACTTGCCACCCCCCGGGTATTGGTGAAGAGCGGCGAGCAGGCAAATATCAATGTAGGGACGGATGTGCCGGTCGTGACCGGGCAGCAAACGGATAACAGCAGTACGGGGGGGACCTCGAACATACTACAGAGCATTTCTTATCGCTCGACAGGGGTGATTCTGAATGTCTCTCCGGTCATCTACTCGAATGATCGTGTTGATCTGACGGTAAGTCAGGAAGTTAGTTCTTCGGGCTCTAGCGGGGGAAGTGACGGCGGCTCTGGTGATGCTGGGGGACAGAGTCTGACTCCCAGTATAAGTCGTACTTCAATGGAAACTGCTTTGACCTTGCAGAGCGGCGGTTCTGTGCTGATGGGGGGGTTGATTCGGGAAAGTGGTGATGACTCCAATGGCGGCGTCCCCATTCTGAAGAATATTCCAGGTATTGGGTATTTGTTTGGTGCGCGTAGTAAGAATAAGTCGAAAAGTGAAGTGATTATGCTAATTCAGCCCTATATTCTTGAGAGTGGTGAGGATATAAAGGAGGTTACTCTCAAGCTGAAGAAGATGATTGAGCCGGCTCTGGCTTGTAGTAAGGCGCCGGGAGCATGTGGCTACTGACCTGTCTCTTCGTTTTTAGTGATGATCTTGGGTTGATTCCTTTCTTTTAATTTGATTGGTGCTTGTGTGAGTTGTAGATGAGCCCCTTGGTAGCCCCTTGGGGCTTTCTTTTTTCTTGTAAGAAATATCCAGTTGTTGAGAATTTTCCAGGAAAAATATTCACGCTTTTTGTAGGGGTTTCGTTTAGTGGTTTGAGTGTATTTTCCTTATTTTTCGTTTGGGTTCCTCTGCTGTTGTTTGTGTTGTCTTTGTGGTTGTATAAAAAGCAAAGAGCTCGGCCGTGTTATCGAGTTCCTTCTCTGAAGGGGCTGGTAATGCGGGGGGCTGGAAGATATCCGGTTCTGAGTTTTTATTAATGCAAGGTCTGCAGTTGGTCGGCTGCGGCTGAGCGGGGTTGCCAGCAATAAATTTTCGAATTCATTGTGCTAGAGCAATCTTCAGGGGCGGATATGTGTCTTTCCAATGAATGCGAAAGGCAAATATTAGAGTGACTAGTCGATAATTTAGGAGTTGATATTTTATGTTGAAGAAAACACTGCTGGGTGCTGCAGTAGCTTCTGCCCTGTTTGCAAATTTTGCGAACGCTGGCGTGGTGAGCATTATTGTCGGTCAGAGCTCTAATTCATCAGTCACCCAGAACTCTCCAGGTGATGTTGATCAGTATGCTCCGGGGCAGGTTAACTATAAGCCGGGCGTCAGCATCGAGACGGGGGCGAACTACGGCAGCCGCGCTGCCAACATCACCATTGCACAGGAGATCTTCGGTAACCTGTCTGAAAGTACCCAATTCGACTTGCCTGATCTGGACTACGCTATCGACCCGGCGAAAGCCGTGAAGGCTGCCACGGGTCATACTGTCAAGTTGACACTGGATCGTACCGTCGCACAATTTGCCAATCAGATTTCTCCCAACCAGATCCAGATCGGTACCTTGGCTCCCGGTGTTGGTTTCGCTATCACTAGCGGCATTGGTGTCAACACACTCAGTCTTACTCTGGATGCTGCCGGCGCTGCAGAAATTGCTGCTGCTACCGCTGCAAATCCTGAACATGGCACTGTCCATTTCCTGTTCCGCACCATCGGTACTTCCAGCACCAGCCCGGCCAAAGTTGACCACCTACGTGCGCCTCTACAGGGCGACGCGACCTTTGTCGCTCAGTCGTTCAACCCGGTCGTCACCATGCTTAATGACCCGCTGAACGAACGTCGCTTTAACGTCACCGTATCCGCGCAGCTGGATACCACTACCGGTGCGAATGCGCTGAACTCCAGCAACAACGACTCGGCTGCTCCGTTCATCGTTTTCACTTCTCTCCCGGCAGTTTACTGGGACGTGATGAACACCAACATGTGGGGCTCCTATCAGGTACTCAACTCGCTGGATCTGGCAAACCAGGACAAGTCCTTCGATCCGAATGCCGTAGCGCAAACCGGTGCCAGCGACCCGGCCAACTATGGCACTAACTACCAGCGTCTGGGTTCTGTACGTCTGGGGGTAAACCCTGACGTGCTGAACGAGGACGGTCGCAACGTCTTTGGCTTCAACGGTAGTGACAAGATCGAAAGCTACATCTCCGGCAATTTCTCCGGTCTTCAGTCAATCGGCCTCGTTAACGGTAACTGTTCGGATTATGCCGCCGGTACCACGATTGCTGCTTATCAGTGGGATGCTAACGCCATTGCCTCCAGCGCCAATAGTGCTGGTGTCTCCAATCTCAGAATCAGCCTGCGCAACGAAGACGTCAACCAGACCTACAACATTTGTGCCCTTGCCAGCGGTACCGTACCGATGGTTTCCCAGCAGACCTTCGCGGTGGGTCCGCTGCGGGTTGACTTCGGTAACGTTCGTTATGTTGACCGCGTAATCAACGGTGCACAGATCGATCACTTCTGGAAGAGCAGTTGTGTTGCCAGCCTGTTCAATCTGCCGTCTGCAAACAATCCGGATGCGTTCTTCATTCGTCTGACCAACACCAGTGATGACGGCCGCAATGGCAAGGTGCGCGGTGTTCTGTATGACCAAAACGGCAAGCGCTATCCGGATACTGGCAGTGCATACATCACTGATAGCAATGGCAAGTCGGTACTGAAGTCTCACGAAACCGGTGTTTACAGTATCAACGAAATTGCCGCTGCATTCGGTGTGAATGGTGCGGATTGGAACGGTGTAGGTGGTCGCTCTCGCCTGGTTCTTGAGGGGGAGTTCCCGACTTGCGAAGCACTGGGCCTGATTCGTACCCCGAATGGCACTCTGAGTAACATGACTGCTACCACCCAGGGTAACTTTAACAGTGATGCGGGGCCGTCGAGTACTGTTAATAGTCGCGCTGGTAACAACCATAACTAATTAATTGGCTGATCGTAAAGAGGCGGCTGAAATGCTGCCTCTTTCTTTCTCTATTTTTGCTTTTATTTTTAATGGTTGGTTGTGAGATGTATTTCTAAAGGCTTTGTGTGGATGAAATTTCATCGTATGGCCGTTGTGTCGAATCAGGCATTCTCGATTTTTAATTTTCGTGGAGATCTCATTCGCGATCTTGTTTCTCGTGGTGTTGCGGTTTTTGCACTTGCTCCGGATTACGATGAATGGACGGAGCGCCAAATTCGAGCCCTCGGTGCTATACCGGTAACAATTAGAATGGATCGGGTGGGGCTTAGCCCGCTCTCTGCAATAAAGGTAATTTTGGAGTTGGCTGTACGGCTGAGAGCGTTGAAGGTCGATGCTGTGCTCAGCTACTTCGCCAAGCCAGTTATTTATGGTGGGCTGGCCGCAAGGATGTCGAGGGTCAATTGTGTTTATTCCCTTATCGAAGGGGCAGGGTACGTCTATTCCGAAAATGCTGTGTCTATTTCTCGTGCGCTTCTGAAGGCCCTGGTTAGTGGTCTATACCGACTCGCTCTGGGGGGATCGTCCCGGGTCTTTCTGTTGAATGCGGACGACTATCAGCTATTTGTAGGCGGGAGACTGGTTGATGCTCGCAAGGTCACCGTGTTGCCGGGCATCGGATTGGACCTCCAGCGGTTCAGGGAGGAGAAACCTGTCATCGAGCCGGTGATCTTCTCTTTTGTAGGACGTCTGCTGCGCGAGAAGGGGGTGGTCGATTTCGTCGCTGCTGCCAAGTTGGTTAAAGCCCAATATCCCTCGGTTGAGTTCGTGGTGGTCGGTGATGTGGATGTCAATCCCAATTCGGTCTTTCGAGAAGAGATCAATCAGTGGGTGGAGGAGGGCGTGATCCGCTGGGTGGGACGAGTTACCGATGTCCGGGGGTGGCTGGCTAGCACTAGTGTTCTGGTCTATCCGTCCTATTACCGAGAAGGCATGCCCAGAACCATACAGGAAGCCATGGCTATCGGCCGGCCGATCATTACCACCGATTCCGTCGGATGCCGTGAAAGCATCGAGGACGAGGTCAATGGATTTTTGGTGCCAGTAAGAAGCCCCCATGATATCGCCAAATGTATGGAGATATTTATCAAAAATCCACTGTTGATCGCGAAGATGGGGCGAGAAAGTCGAAGGATTGCAGAGGTCAGATTTGACGTTCGGAAAATCAATGAAAAGATGATTTCTTGCTTCTCGTGAGTATTGCGATATATGTCTGATAATTCGAACTTGGTTGTTCGTGCTGATCGATTGGGGAAAATGTTCCATATCTTCGAAAGATCTGGGTTGCGTTTCCTACAGGCATTGTTGGGTGAGGGTTTCGGCCTCCATCGAGAGTTCTGGGCGCTGCAGGATGTATCTTTCGGGGTGGCGCGTGGTGAGGTACTGGGCGTCATCGGGCGTAATGGCAGCGGAAAATCGACTCTTTTACAGATTCTCGCCGGCACGGTCTCTCCCTCTGTTGGCTCGGTCTCTCGGCAGGGGCGTATTGCTGCATTGCTGGAGTTGGGTGCTGGCTTCGATCCCGAGGAAACTGGCCGCAGGAACATCGAGTTCACTGCACGACTACTCGGTTTGAGTGCAGAAGAGTTTGCTGCTCGCCAAGCCGCAGTCATTGAGTTCGCCGAAATTGGCGAGTTCATCGATCAACCGGTAAAAACCTATTCCAGTGGGATGGTTGTGCGCCTCGCTTTTGCGATCACCGCTCATGTCGATGCCGATATCGTCATAGTCGACGAAGCGCTGGCGGTTGGCGATGCCCAGTTTCAGTTCAAATGCTTGAGCCGCCTAGATCAACTTCTCGAGCGAGGGGTAACGATCATCCTGGTTTCACATGATCTGCAGTTGATAAAGGCGTATTGCAATCGGGTGATCTATTTGAAGCGTGGAGTTGTCCAGTTCGATGGGGATTGTGAGACCGGTTGTGAGCTCTATCTGCGAGACACTACACCTGTTATCAGATCACATTTGACGGAGATTCAGCAGGCGCGTCACGACAGCATGGTATTTGGCAACGGGCTTGGTCGCATACAGTCCGTGTCTTTTGTTGGCGACGGTGCTGAGCATGGCCATTTCATCAGTGGCGAACGAATCAGCCTGGACGTGAGTGTCCAACTGTTCGAGCCGGTACGTTGCCCCAGGCTCACCCTGGTGCTGCGCGACGTGCGTGGCTACAACTTGTATGCCGTAAACAACAGTCAGTTGGGGCTCGCACTGGTTACGGGTGACAACGGCCTGATTCGTGTGCGTTTCAGCTTTGTTGCGGATTTGCAGGATGGCGATTATGCATTGACCCTACGTCTTGACGATGCCATTTCAGAGAAGGTCCAGGTGCTCCTGGACAAGCAGGTAGGCGTTATTTCCTTCCGGGTGGAAAGCCCGGAGAAGCGCTTTGATGCGGTGGTGAATTTGCACGGCTCGATCGAGGTGTTACTGCCGTGAATCCTAACGTCCATCACCCGGAGAAACAGGGGGCGGTCACCCTTGTCTTCGTTATCCACGGTGGCCCGTTGGAGGCTAAATCGGCGGTTCTGGCGGCTTCGCTGCGCGCCAGGCTCGGCTTTGACCATAGGTTGCGCATCATCGCGGCGGTGGTCATGCCGGATCATCTCTGGGGGGCGTTAAGCCCGTCGACAGAGCAGTTGCTCAGACGCTTGGAGATTGAATGCCTGCCGATAGAGAGTCCCTTCGGCGTCGGCTATCCCATCGGCAACAAATTCGCCGCGCTGGCGCTTGGTGGCGCTGATGGTCATTGCTTGTTCCTCGATAGCGATATGTATTGTCGAGCTGCACCAGACTTCGCCTATCTGCAACGGTATGAGGCTGCTCTGAAGCCTGCCGATCTTGCACTGGTGTCGACGTCAGCGAGCTATTGGGGGCGTTTATATGCGCTGGTAGGGCTAGCGTTGCCCGAGGCTCGGGTAGTGGCCAGTCTGTCGGGCGATTTAATGCCGCCCTATTTCAATGCCGGGTTTATCTGGGTACATGGGCCAGCAGAGTTCGCCCAGCAGTGGCAGCGGATTGCCCGCGAGATCGAAGCAGCCACTGACATCGACTACAAGTGGCCTTGGCTAGATCAACTGGCGTTGCCGTTGGCCTTGGCGCATATGCAGCGACATACCGAGGTGCTGAGCGACCGTTACAACTACCCGTTGCATCTCAAACCATTGGATGCAGGTAATGATCCTTACTTTTGTCACTACCATGACCCCGAGGTTTTGGCTCGGGAGCCAGCGCTGCTACGAGACCTGCAAACTCTGCAGTCGCAATGGCCCGAACTGACTCGAACGCTTGAACTCTATCCGGCTTGGCGCCAGGTCTGCAGCGATATCAAGGCAGTGTTGTGCCCTGCACCGGTCGCTCAAGAGGCCAATAGCGAGGGGACAAACCTCATTATCACCGGTCTGCCCAGGAGTGGGACCAGCTTCCTTTGTCGGCTGCTTTCCGAACGTCCACAGACAGTAGTTATCAATGAGCCGGCGCAGATATTTCAGAGTTTGACTCGGGGGGAGGAGCCCTGGGGCATCCCCTGTTTCTATGCGGAGCTGCGGCGAGAAATTCTGGCCGGAAGGCCTGTGCTGAATAAGCACCTGAATGGCCGGCTAGTCGATGACACAGCTCGCGAGCAGGACATTGCACTGCCATACCAGGTTTCCTCGCCTGTACCCGGATTTACCTTGGGAACCAAGAATACCTTGGCCTATCTGGTCCGCCTGCCCGCCCTTCTGCGGGTGATGCCAAAGGCAAAGTTCATTGCTCTGGTGCGACACCCCTATGACTGTCTCGCCTCCTGGGTATCGACGTTCAAGCATCTGCGTAATGCCGATCTGGTATCCCAGCCGCTGGGTAATCCTGACGACCCTGCACTCAGCGAGCGAAGTCGCTTGATGCTCCGGGAGATTGCTGATGTCAGCCATCCCGCGCTGCGTCGAGCGCTCTGGTGGCGCTTCCTAGTCATCCAGTTGCTGGAGGCCGGTCCGCGGGTGCGCTGGATGCGTTACGAGGATCTGGTCGCTGCGCCCGAGAAGATGACGGCTCTATTGTTGAGTCAAGAGCCACTGCCTGCTCTGGAGCCTGTCCCTTGGCGGAAGGAGTTGCCGCCTACGGAACGCGATCTGGTTGCCGGTGTGCTGCGCGATGTGGCCGAGCGCCTGCAATACACTTTGTGAGTAGCGTATCCATGGAAAGTATTGAAGAGGCGCTTGTGAAAGAGTTCGATGAGCTCGCAGTGGCACATGGAGAAAGTGACCAAGTGTCGGTGGTGATGACCTTTCATGCCGAAGGTGGCATTGCACATTGGACTCTGCTGGGGGTTGAGCGGGGGCGTGTTGTAGCAGAAAGGTTGGGGTTGCAGGTGCAACTGGTAGCCGTTCTGGATCGAGCGGATGAGCATACCCAACGGGTAGTTGAGTCCCATCCGGTGCTGCGTGAAGGTGATCGGGTGTTGATGTCTCAGCACGGCGATCCTGGTTTGGCGAGAAACCACGGCATCGAGCAGTCGTCCGGTGACTGGATAGGCATTCTGGACGGTGATGACTATTGCACCGCGAATTGGATCATCGAGTCGGTTCGGGTTTTACGCAACCGGTCTCAAGTTGTGGTGCACACCGACTATTTGTTGACCTTTGGCGGCCGTTGGGAAATGACGCGACTGACTGATCAGTTGAGCGGCGGCGGCAGCCTTGAAACCTGCTTCAAACACCATCTGTGGGCATCCACGGTATTCGCTCGGCGGGAACTGTTCGTCCAGTGTCCGTACCGTCAGGCCAACATGGAATATAACGGCTTTGGCTACGAGGACTGGGACTGGAGCCTGTGCGTCTTGGCAGCTGGGTATAAGCACACGACTGCCCCCGGGACCGTGCTCTTTTATCGACGCAAGGCTGCAGGCTCGCGTCAGAACTTGGGGTTGCAGCAGCAGGTCGTGGTACGCCCTGGCCCCTTCTTTGCGACCACACTGTGGAATCGGCAGGTAATGAAGTGAAGTTGAAAGTCGATAGCACATTCGCCCGTGTTACATGGCAAGGGTATTTTCTGCTGGCACGAGTCTTACGCCAGTGTTTGAGTGAGCACCAGATGCAGCGCTTCGTTCGATTCTGTCGCCGGATGCGCCGCGATTATTTCCTAGATGTGTCGATTGACTCGTTGCCCACACAGGATGGAGTGTCTGGATCATTCAGTAGCATGGATGATGGGCTCGCAGGCCTGGGGTCGTCCGTGCTGCCTGCTTGGATTGTCGAAGAGATGTGTGAGTTGGCGACCATCGAGCCGGCCTTGTACCCGACTCCGGAGTTGCTGGCTCGCTATCATGCTTGGCAGCCGGTAGAGGACACCTACGCTGCTTGCCTATATCGGCAGCTGCTGGACGATTTCATTGAGAGCCGGCCACAGATCATCTTCCTCATTCCGCATATGATGCGTGGTGGTGCCGATCTGGGTGTTCTTCATCACATCCGACTCTGCGACGAGTTGGGGTGGCGAACGACGGTGGTGGTGACGCGCGATGTGCTGTCTCCATGGTTGCATCGTTTGCCCGTCAGTGCCCGTGTTGTTGAGTATGGTCGTATTGCACGAGAGGCCTCAGAGGAGGATCGGCGCATAGTACTTTTGCGGTTGCTGCTTCAGTCGCCCGCAACCACCGTGCATCTCGTCAATTCGCAATTGGGGTGGCAGTTGTTCGAAGGCTTCGGCAAGGCCCTGGTCAGCAGTGGCAAGGCATTATTTGCCAGTCTTTATTGTGACGACTTCGATCTCAATGGTATTCGCTGCGGTTACGCTACCGATTACGTGCCGACTACCAGTATGCATCTCGCTGGAATTATCACTGACAACCAGCAGTTCAAGTGGGATATCCACAGGCGCGACGGTGTACCGGCGGAAATTCTGCATGCCCTGTATTTCCCCTATGTGGGGGCGATCAGTGAGCCATCGCGGTCCGGTACTCGGGTACTTTGGGCTGGGCGTCTGGCTTCGCAGAAGCGCCCCGAGCTTCTCTATGCCATTGCAGCGTTAGCTCCAGATATTCAGTTCGACGTCTTTGGTGAGACAGCTTCGGAGTACGATGCCGAGCTGCTGCGGCGCTTGCAGGCATTACCGAATGTTAGAATGGCAGGCGCTTTCGATGACTTCTGGTGCATCGCCCGGGCTGGTGATTACGCAGCGTTTCTTTATACCTCGGCTTATGATGGGCTACCCAATGTCTTGTTGGAGGCGGCTGCAGCAGGGCTCCCCATCGTGACGCCTGATGTAGGTGGGGTTGCTGAGCTGGTATCCGATACTCGGGGGTATCTGTTGCCGGGCAATGCGGGGGCCTCCTGCTTTGTGCAGGCTTTACGGGAAGTTTTCGGTGATGTCGAGGGCGCGCGGTTGAGAGCGGTAGCGGCCCAGGAGACAGTGCTGCAACGGCACTCTTGGCAGAAGTTCAAAGCTGGCGTGATGGCCATTCCGGGGTATGTCCCGCGAGCCGCTTTTACGGTCGCCGAAGTCAGGTGCCCATGAGGCGCTTATATCTCGCGATCCGGCGACTAAGTCGCTCCCTGCTGTTCCAACTTATGCACCAATGCATTCATGTGCCGATGCTGGAGCGAGGGGCGATGGTTGCGCGTCGCGACTCCAGCCAGCCCCTGATCAGCGTGGTGGTTCCGTGCCACAACCACGGTAGGTTTTTGCTGGATGCCCTGCGCAGCCTGTGCTCGCAGACGCTACAGGACTTCGAGGTCATCGTGGTGGATGATGGATCGACCGAGCGTAGGACTTTGCACCTGCTTGCATTGCTCAAACGGATGACGAGCATTTGTCTGTTACGTCAGCCGAACGCTGGGCCAGGCGCTGCACGCAACCTTGGGATTCGGCACGCCAGAGGTCGTTATATCTGTTGTCTGGATTCCGATGATTGCCTAGCTGACTCCTATCTGGAGAAATGTGCCGTCGTGCTGGAAAGTGACCTGGGTGTGCGCCTAGTTCATGGCTGGATCGAGTTCTTTGGTTGTGAGCGCGGCGTTCGGCATACCTTTGACTTGCATCCTGGCCTGCTGCGCTTCGTCAACCACCTGGGAGTCTCTGCTGTGTTCCATCGGGACGATTGGATTCGGGTTGCCGGGTTCAGTGAGTCCCGTGAGCTGCTTTACGAGGACTGGGACTTCTGGATGCGCATGGCCAGTCTGGGTATTCGGGGAAAGGTACTCATGGAGCCGATGTTACTTTATCGGAAGCACGGTGAGTCACGGCTTGAACGAGCTAACCGCAATGCTAGGCAGATCAAGGGTATGCTGCGTCGAATCCATCCACGTCTGTTTCACGATGCTGCCTGGCGTAGGGGGCTAGTAGCAAACTATCGGAGCAGACCCACCGGCAACCCATTCTGCAATCTGTCACTCCCCTCTCAGTATCGGCTGCATCCGAAAGGAGTTCTCGCCTTGTATATAGGAGGAGATAGCCGAGTCGAAGACATTGACCCAGAGGTTCTGGTTGCTCGCCTTGACGCTCGCTCGTTACATGTGCTGTCGGAATCCGATCGGAAATTGCCAGCATGGATAGATGCCATCGCTGATGTGGTTTACCGACTACCAGAGTTGATGGATAGGTCGCAGTTCGCTCAGTTTTATGAAAACTACCTGAGAACCCGTCCGGTCGTTGATCGATGGATATTGCCCAATCTGCGGAAGTTGACGCTGGATCCTGTGCAGGGCAAGTCGATCGGGGGCGCGCAGTGAAGCGGTTAGTGATAACCCTCGGTATGCACCGCTCTGGTACGAGTTTGCTTTCTGCAGCACTGGAGGGGCTGGGCGTCGAATATGGCAGCGAACTGATTGGACCTGCCCCAGATAATCCCAAGGGGTTCTGGGAGGATCGGGTCGTGGTGGAGATCAATGAGCGTATGTACCAGGCGCTGGGCGTGACGTCCTCGACGCTGGGGGTGGATTGCACGCAGATGGAGGCCGGTACTCGCTGGCGTTTCCAGTTGCAGATCGCTCGATGGCTGAAGTTTCGGCTGAGCGGCGAAGGGGTGCTTGGGCTCAAGGATCCTCGTATGCCGCGTCTAATAGATATCTGGTCGCCGGTGCTGGATCGCCTGAAAGTTGATTACTCGCTGTTGATCCCGCTGAGGAATCCTCTCAGTGTGTCAGCGTCGCTGACTACCCGGGATGGATTCTCGACCGGTAAAGGCCTGTTGCTTTGGTATGAGCATATGGTGCGGGCGCTGCGGTTCGCTGTTGGCAAGCGATTCGTAGTTATTGACTACGACCGTTTCCTTGAGCGGCCGGACGCGGCCTTGGGGGCGATAGCCGCATGGCTAGGGTTGCAGGCTGATCCACAGATGCTGGCATGGTTTCGGAGCCAGGTGTTCGACCCCGGATTGCGCCACGCCAACTACGATCTGGAAACACTGGAGCAGCATACGGATAGTTTTCCTGATCTGGTGCGGCTATATCAAATTCTGCTCGCTCTGAGCTCTAGGCACGTCAGAGGTGCTGAGCAGGTGCTGTTAGGAGAGATTGAGCAATTCGATGGGCGGTTCGCTGATCTCTTGCCATTACTCCGGCAATGTGGCCGATGGGACATGGAACTATGGGCGACTGGCCAGTTCTGCCAGCAGCAAGAGGTGCGTCTGCGGCAATGCAATGAAAGTTGGTTGCATCGGGAGACTGAGCTGACCAAGTGGATTTCGACACTCGAGCAGACCATCCGGCAGGAGCAGGCTGGGCGTGCAGAAGCTGAAAGCTGGCTCCGCCAAGTCGAGAGCAACTGTCAAGAGCAGGCTAAGTGGATTTCGACGCTTGAGCAGACCATCCGACAGGAGCAGGCTGGGCGTGCAGAAGCTGAAAGCTGGCTCCGCCAAGTCGAGAGCAACTGTCAAGAGCAGGCTAAGTGGATTTCGACGCTTGAGCAGACCATCCGACAGGAGCAGGCTGGACGTGCAGAAGCTGAAAGCTGGCTCCGCCAAGTCGAGAGCAACAGCCAAGAGCAGGCAGCATGGATTTCGACACTCGAACACACCATTCGGCAGGAGCAGATCGGGCGTGCGGAGGCTGAGAGCTGGTTCCGACAGGCTGAGAGTAGCTGGCGGGAGCAATCAGAAGCTTGTGCCAGGCAAATCACGGCTCTGACGCAGGATTTGGCGGTGTCGCGAGGGCAGGCCCAGGGCTTAGCGCTGGAAATAGATGCACTACGTCATCAAGCAGGCGGTCTGCAGCTCCGTCTGGATCAGACGCTCGCAAGCCGCTCCTGGCGTCTGACGGCTCCATTGCGACGCTGCAGGGAGTGGTGGGGACGCCTCCGCGTGTCGTCCAGCTCCAATTGACGCGGCTGTGGAGCGTTGCTACCATTCCAGACCTTGTATCGGGAGGGTTTCGCCCATATTGAGCGAAGCGTTCCCTTAAAATCTGAATGTGGAGTGCCCGTTTCGGCGGGTGCAACAGGGGGCCGGCAGGATACCAGTCTTGATCCTGCTGGCTTCTTTTTCATCACTTGACCGTGTTTGCTGGTGACGCGGAATCGGGCTTACAAGCCTTTGACTACAGGTATAGACATGAGCGAAAGCTTCGCAGAACTCTTTGAAGAAAGTCTGAAATCCCTCGACATGCAGCCCGGTGCCATCATCACCGGCCTGGTGGTCGACATCGACGGTGACTGGGTTACCGTTCATGCCGGTCTGAAATCCGAGGGCGTCATCCCGGTCGAGCAGTTCTACAACGAACAGGGCGAGCTGACCATCAAGGTGGGTGACGAAGTCCACGTTGCGCTGGACGCGGTTGAAGATGGCTTCGGTGAGACCAAGCTGTCCCGCGAAAAAGCCAAGCGTGCAGAATCCTGGCTGGTTCTGGAAGCTGCCTTCAACGCTGACGAAGTGGTCAAGGGCGTCATCAACGGCAAGGTCAAAGGCGGTTTCACCGTCGACGTCAGCGGTATCCGCGCGTTCCTGCCGGGCTCCCTGGTGGATGTGCGTCCGGTACGCGACACCACTCACCTGGAAGGCAAAGAGCTCGAGTTCAAGGTCATCAAGCTGGACCAGAAGCGCAACAACGTTGTCGTTTCCCGCCGCAGCGTCCTGGAAGCCGAGAACAGCGCCGAGCGTGAAGCTCTGCTGGAATCCCTGCAGGAAGGCCAGCAGGTCAAGGGTATCGTCAAGAACCTCACCGACTACGGTGCGTTCGTTGACCTGGGCGGCGTCGATGGTCTGCTGCACATCACCGACATGGCCTGGAAGCGTATCAAGCATCCGTCGGAAATCGTCAACGTTGGCGACGAGATCGATGTCAAGGTTCTGAAGTTCGACCGCGAGCGCAACCGCGTATCCCTGGGTCTGAAGCAGCTGGGCGAAGACCCATGGGTTGCTATCAAGGCTCGTTACCCGGAAGGCACCCGCGTTACCGCGCGCGTCACCAACCTCACCGACTATGGCTGCTTCGCCGAGCTGGAAGAGGGCGTGGAAGGCCTGGTACACGTCTCCGAAATGGACTGGACCAACAAGAACATCCACCCGTCGAAAGTCGTTCAGGTTGGCGACGAAGTGGAAGTTCAGGTTCTGGACATCGACGAAGAGCGTCGTCGTATCTCCCTGGGCATCAAGCAGTGCAAGTCCAACCCGTGGGAAGACTTCTCCGGCCGCTTCAACAAGGGCGACAAGATCTCCGGCACCATCAAGTCGATCACCGATTTCGGTATCTTCATCGGCCTGGAAGGCGGCATCGACGGTCTGGTTCACCTGTCCGACATCTCCTGGAACGAAGTTGGCGAAGA
Source organism: Pseudomonas sp. PSE14 (assembly GCF_029203285.1). Classification (NCBI taxonomy): domain Bacteria; kingdom Pseudomonadati; phylum Pseudomonadota; class Gammaproteobacteria; order Pseudomonadales; family Pseudomonadaceae; genus Pseudomonas; species Pseudomonas sp. PSE14. The sequence continues at coordinate 4,169,611 of NZ_CP115669.1, read as the reverse complement.
AGCCGTTCGCCGCTTCAAGAAGGGCGACGAGCTGGAAACCGTCATCCTCTCCGTTGATCCGGAGCGTGAGCGCATCTCCCTGGGCATCAAGCAGCTGGAAGACGATCCGTTCTCCAACTACGCCTCGATGCACGAGAAGGGCACCATCGTTCGCGGCACCGTGAAGGAAGTTGACGCCAAGGGCGCTGTCATCACCCTGGCCGGCGAAATCGAAGGCATCCTGAAAGCCTCCGAAATCAGCCGTGACCGCGTTGAAGACGCTCGCAACGTTCTGAAAGAAGGCGAAGAAGTCGAAGCCAAGATCATCAGCATCGACCGTAAGAGCCGCGTCATTTCCCTCTCCATCAAGTCCAAGGACGTTGATGACGAGAAGGATGCGATGAAAGAACTGCGTAGCAAGCAAGACGCAGAAAGTACTGGTCCGACCACCATTGGTGACCTGATCCGTGCTCAGATGGAGAACCAGGGCTAATCCCTGCTTCCTCATCCAAGGAAAAGGGCGACTTCGGTCGCCCTTTTTCGTTTCTGCCTTTCGCAGGCGGCGGGCGCGCAGCCCTTTTCTCCAGAGTGAGACTGGCGCTATGGTGCTTGCCCCGTTCCGGTCGCATCCCTCATGCCATACCTGCTTTTCGTTACCGTCCTCTGGGCGTTTTCCTTCAGCCTGATCGGCGAGTACCTCGCTGGGCAGGTCGATAGCTATTTCGCGGTGCTGACCCGTGTCGTGCTCGCCGGACTGGTATTCCTGCCGCTGACTCGCTGGCGCGGCGTGCATCCGCGCTTCGTCGCCGGCGTGATGCTGGTGGGGGCGCTGCAGTTCGGCATTACCTATGTCTGCCTGTATCAGAGCTTCCGGGTGCTCACGGTGCCCGAGGTGCTGCTGTTCACTGTGCTGACGCCGCTGCACGTGGCGCTGATCGATGATGCGCTGAACCGTCGCTTCAATGCCTGGGCGCTGCTGGCTGCCGGAGTGGCGGTGCTGGGGGCCGGGATCATTCGTTACGACGGGGTGAGCGGCGACTACATCGAAGGTTTCCTGCTGCTGCAGCTGGCCAATGCCACCTTTGCCGCCGGCCAGGTGTTCTACAAGCATCTGGTGCAGCGCTATCCCTCGGATATCCCGCAGTTCCGCCGCTTCGGTTACTTCTTCGTCGGGGCGCTGTTGATCGCGCTGCCGGGCTGGCTGCTGTTCGGCAATCCGCAGAAGCTGCCGAGCACCGAAGTGCAATGGGGCGTGCTGGTGTGGATGGGGCTGCTGGCCACTGCGCTGGGGCAGTTCTGGTGGAACAAGGGCGGAACCCTGGTGGATGCCGGCACCCTGGCGGTGATGAATAACCTGCACGTGCCGGTGGGGCTGCTGATCAATCTGCTGATCTGGGGTGAGCAGGCCGATCTGCCCCGCCTGGCGCTGGGTGGTGCGGTGATCGTCGCGTCCCTGGGCGTCAATCGCTTCGGTTTGCGTCGTCACAAGGAGCGTTTCGCATGAATATTTCCGGACGTGGTGTGGCGCTGTCCCTGGCGTCGTCCGTTTTGTTCGTGACCTTGCCGGGCTATATCCATGCGTTGGAGCCGCTGACCAGCATCCAGGTGATCGCTCACCGGGTGGTCTGGTCGATTCCCATGGTGCTGTTGCTGGTGTGGTTCACCCGCCAGGGCGGGGTGTTGCGTGACGCGGGGCGGCGCCTGCTGCGCGAGCCCTGGCTGCTGGCGTGTTTCCCGCTGACGGCGGCGATGATGTTGGTGCAGTGGGGTGTGTTCATCTGGGCGCCCATGGTCGGGCGCACCCTGGAGCTGTCGCTGGGCTATTTCCTGCTGCCCCTGACCATGGTGCTCTGCGGTCGAGTGTTCTACGGCGAGCGACTGACGCCTTTGCAGGCCATCGCGGTGGCCTTCGCCGTCGCGGGTGTGCTGCATGAACTGTGGCTGACCCGGGCGTTTTCCTGGTTCTCCATGATCACTGCGCTGGGGTATCCGCCGTATTTCATGCTGCGCCGCAGGATGGGCGTGGATGCGTTGTCCGGGTTCGTCTTCGAGATGGTCGTGTTGCTGCCGTTCGCCTTCCTGGCGCTGTGGATGACCGGTAGCGGGCAGGTGCTGGAGGAGACGCCACGGCTGTGGGCGCTATTGCCGATTCTGGGGCTGATCAGTGCGCTTGCCTTCGGCGCCATGATGGCGTCCAGCCGGCTGCTGCCGATGGGGCTGTTCGGGATTCTCAGCTATGTCGAGCCGGTGCTGTTGTTCGCCATTGCCGTGCTGTTCCTGGGCGAGGCGTTCAATCCGGCGCAGATCTGGACCTACGGGCCGATCTGGATCGCCGTGCTGTTGACCGGGTGGGATAGCGCGCGATTGCTGCGCCGACAGGCGCGTCGCGAGGCCTTCGAGGTGAAACGCTAGGAAGGGAAGCGCTCTCCCGCAAGGGGAGAGCGCAGGCCGTCAGTCGAAGCGACGGCCGCCGACGTCGGCCTTGGCCAGGGTTTCCGGCAGGATGCGGCGAGCAGCGGTGTAATGGCGCTTCCAGTAGTCGCCATTGAGGTCGGAAACGCGGACCTTCTGGCCGCGGCGCGGCGCATGAACGAACTGGTTGTCGCCGACATAGATGCCAACGTGGTCGACATTGCGGCGATTGTGGATGCGGAAGAACACCAGGTCGCCGGGCTGAAGGTCATCGCGTGCCACCTTCGGGTTGCCGCGCATGCTGTAGATTTCGCGCGCGGTACGCGGCAGGTCGACTTCATCGATGTTCTGGAACACGTAGTTGACCAGGCCGCTGCAGTCGAAACCGCGCTTGGGCGAGGTGCCGCCCCAGCGATAGGGCGTGCCGATCATGCTGTAAGCGCGCTGAGTGACCTGGTGCGCCTCGCTCTTGGCCGGCTTGTCGGCCTGGGGCGTCATGGTCAGCAGGGCGCTGCCCTGGACCGGGACGCGCAGGTCGACCGGAGCAGGGTGGTAGGTGCGTGAGACCTTGGAGGAGGCGGTTGCCTCGGTGGCGGCCAAGAGGGTCGCCAAGCCTATGGAAAGGCATGTCAAAATGTTACGTCGCATTCGGCATGTCTTCTTGCTGGTTGATGTCACCCAGACTCCGCTGGATCGCCGTTGCTTTCGGCGTGGTTTCCTTTTTGTCCGTTCAAAAATTCGGGGCATTTTGAACGAGTTTTCATGACAGTTTTTACCGTCTGTCGATTCTGACGATTGCCATGTGACTTGCCGGAAGTTGCGTGACATGTGAACGGACCCACTGGTCACGACCACGGCTTATAGCTTGAAGCCCTATACCATGCGGGTTTCGGCAATGATGGCGGGGCGCTGTGGCTCTGATGGCGCAAAGCCAGGCGAGGCGCACTGTCGCAGGTAAAAACCCGACGAAATGCAGGTTTTTAGGGGCGGAATCAGCCCAGGTGCTGGAGGAGGGCGGGCAGTACCTGTTCGCGCAGGAGCGGTGCGAGCTTGTGCGGGGTGTTGGCGGCGGGAGCCAGCCAGGCCAGTTCTTCCAGCTCTGCCGCCGGGCTTACCGGGTGGGGCAGGGCGGCGACATAGACCTGCGCGTCGACCCGGGTATCGGGCTCATTGGCGGCGTCGGCCTGGAAATGGCCCAGGGGCGTCAGGGCGTTTTCCGTCAGGCGCAGATTGAGTTCTTCATCCAGTTCGCGCAGCAGCGCCTGTACCGAGGTTTCGCCGGGCTCGTGCTTGCCGCCGGGTAGCATGAAGGCCTGGGTGCCGCGCTTGCGTACCAGCAGCAGGCGGCCGGAGTCGTCGAGCAGGCAGGCGGCAGCGATGCTGATGGTGGCGCGGGTCATGATGAGAGACTTTCCTTGAGGACCTGGTAACGCAGTTGCACGATTCCACTGGGAAAGCTGCGCTGTTCCAGCAGTTGCAGACGTTGCTCGAGTCCGATGCTGAACAGCGGAATGCCGGCTCCGAGCAGGTGCGGAATGATGCTGACGATCAACTCGTCGAGCAACCCCGCGGCGAGAAAGTTTCCTGCCAGACTCCCTCCGCCAACCAACCAGACTCGCTTGCAGCCCTTGGTTTGGAGGGTTTCCAGGGCTTCGCTCGGTGGGCAATGCATCAGCTCGATCTGGGGGCCTGCCAGCGGCAGGTGGTTGGCGCGGGTCAGGACCAGGGTTGGCTTGTTCGGATAAGGCCAGTCGCCTTGGGTCAGGCAGTGCAGGTAGGTGGTCCGCCCCATCAGCAGACCGTCGATGCCCGCATAGAAGGCGCTGTAGCCGTGGTCGTCGGTCGCGCTGTCATAGCCCAGCAGCCAGTCGACGCTGCCGTCGGGGCGGGCGATGTAGCCGTCCAGGCTGGCGGCCACGAAATAAACGAGAGTCGATTGCACCCTGTTTCTCCGTTGCGGAAAGCTCGATCAGAGCATGGCACGGCGACTGCGGGGTGCTGATACGTTCGTCCGATTCCTGCCTACGTTGGGCGGCGTGTCATCCAGCAAGCTCTTCCAGGGTTCGGCCGCGGGTCTCGATGCCGAAGGCCCAGACCACTCCGGCGGCGAGCAGGAAGCACAGCGCACCGAGGGTAAACACGCCTCCCTGGCCGGCCACCGGCAGGATCACGCCGCTGACGGTGGGGCCGAGCAGCGAGCCGATGCGGCCGACCGCCGAGGCGAAACCCGACCCGGTAGCGCGCGCCGAAGTTGGGTAGAGCTCCGGCGTATAGGTGTAGAGCACCGCCCACATGCCGAACAGGAAGAACTGCATGGCCAGGCCAAAACCGATCAGCAGGGCCAGGCTGCCGCCGAATACCGCCGTCTGCCCGTAGGCATAGGCCATCGCACCGCCGCCCAGGAGCATCAGCACGCAGCTCGGTTTGCGGCCCCAGCGCTCGACCAGCCAGGCCGCGCAAAGGAAGCCGGGAATGCCGGCCAGGGAAATCAGCACCGTGTAGTAGACCGACTGGGTTGCGGCGAAGCCCGATTGCTGCAGTAGGGCGCTGAGCCAGGAGGTGAGGCCGTAGAAGCCGAGCAGGGCGAAGAACCACAGACTCCAGACCGTCAGGGTGCGGCGCCGGTAGGCCGGCGACCAGAGTTCGGCGAAGGCGCGGAAGAAGCCCGGCGCACTCGGCTCCGGGCGCGCCAGCGGGCGTGGCTCCGGCAGGCTGCTCAGCTTGAGCGAGGCCATCACCCGGGCCTCGATGCGTTGCAGGGAGCGCTCGGCCTGATCGAGCAATCCGGCCTGCTCCAGCCAGCGTGGCGATTCGGGGATCATGAAGCGGATCGCCAGGACGAAGATCGCCGGGAAGGCCAGCAGCAGGAACAGGCTGCGCCAGCCGGCCACCGGCAGCACGAAGTAGGACAGGCAGCCGGCGGCGATGAAGCCCAGCGGCCAGAAGCCGTCCATCAGCGCGATGTACTTGCCGCGCTTGTGCGCCGGGATCATTTCCGAGAGCAGCGACTGGGCAATGGGGAATTCCATGCCCATGCCGATCCCCAGCAGCACGCGGTAGAGGGTCAGTTGCTGCACGTCGCCGGCGGTGGAGCAGAGGTAGCTGGCGATGCCCCAGAGCACGATGCTCCACTGGAACACCGGCTTGCGCCCGAAGCGGTCGGCGAGCAGCCCGGACAGAGCCGCACCGACCACCATGCCGACGAAGCTGGAGCTGGCCAGCAGTCCGGCCTGGGCGCTGGAGAGGCCGAACTCGGCTTTGATCGAGCCGAGCAGGAAGGTCATCATCGCCAGGTCCATGGAGTCGAAGAAGAACGCCAGGGCGATGATCACGAAGATCAGCCGGTGGTAGGGGCTCAGTGGCAAGCGCTCCAGACGTTCGGCGGCGGTCGGGCGGTGCGTCATCGCGGCGTTCCTTGTGCGGCATTCTTGGGCGTTGCAGCCAGTCTGGGAGTGCCTTGCGGACGCGTCTGTCCCGCACGCGACGTGGGCCATACCGATTGCGACCGGCGAATAAAACCCGCGCATCGGTTACGCTATGCAGCTATTTGGTCTTTACGTGATATCGAGGTCTGCCTTGTTCTCCCAATTCGCCCTGCACGAACGCCTGCTCAAGGCGCTCGATTCGTTGTCCTTCTCCGAGCCGACCCCGGTCCAGGCAGCAGCCATCCCGAAGGCCCTGGAGGGACGCGACCTGCGGGTGACGGCGCAGACCGGCAGCGGCAAGACCGCCGCCTTCGTACTGCCGCTGCTGCATCGCCTGCTCGCCGAGGAGAAGCCCAAGAGTGGCGCCCGCGCGCTGATCCTGCTGCCGACCCGCGAGCTGGCCCAGCAGACCCTCAAGGAAGTGGAGCGCTTCGCCCAGTTCACCTTCATCAAGGCCTGCCTGATCACCGGCGGCGAAGACTTCAAGGTGCAGGGCGCGCGTCTGCGCAAGAACCCGGAAATCATCATCGGCACGCCCGGCCGCCTGAACGAGCAGTTCAACGCCGGCAACTTGCCGCTGGGTGATGTGGAAGTGCTGGTGCTCGATGAGGCCGACCGCATGCTCGACATGGGCTTCTCCGAAGACGTACTCAAGCTCGCCGCGCAGTGCCCGGCGCAGCGCCAGACCCTGCTGTTCTCCGCCACCAGCGGCAGCGGTCTGCACGAGATGGTCGAGAAGGTCCTGCGCGAGCCGGAAAACCTGCAGCTCAACCGCGTCAGCGAGCTGAACGAGGACGTCAGCCAGCAGGTGATCCTGACCGACGACGTCGCGCACAAGGAAGCCCTGGTGCACTGGCTGATCGGCAACGAGACCTACGACAAGGCGATCATCTTCACCAATACCCGCGTCGCCGCCGACCGCCTGACTGGTCGCCTGATCGCCGCCGGGCACAAGGTCTTCGTGCTGCACGGCGAGAAGGACCAGAAGGACCGCAAGCTGGCCATCGAGCGCCTGAAGCAGGGCGCGGTGAAGGTGCTGGTCGCCACTGACGTGGCCGCCCGTGGCCTGGACGTCGACGGCCTGGACCTGGTGATCAACTTCGACATTCCGCGTCGTGGCGACGAGTACGTGCACCGCATCGGCCGCACCGGCCGTGCCGGCGCCTCGGGCACTGCGATTTCGTTGGTCGGCCATGGCGACTGGAACCTGATGTCGAGCATCGAGCGCTACCTCAAGCTGCGTTTCGAGCTGCGCACCATCAAGGAGCTGAAGGGCACCTACAAGGGGCCGAAGAAGGTCAAGGCCTCTGGCAAGGCCGCCGGCACCAAGAAGAAAAAAGATGATGTGAAGAAGACCGGCAGCAAGGCGCCGGCGAAGAAGAAGCCGGCTGCCAAGCCCAAGGCCGGCCCGTCCAAGGTCGTGAGCCAGGACGGCATGGCGCCGCTCAAGCGCAAGAAGCCGGCGGCGGAGTAAGCCTTCCGCGTCACCTGAAACGCCTCCCTGACCGGGAGGCGTTTTTGTTTCTGCGCGGGCTAGCCCAGCGTCTCCGGCGGCGCCTCGTAGCTGCCGGACTCGTAGCTCACCCCGTGGCGGATCACCGGCGGCGCGTCGCCCGCGTGCAGGCTGGTGACGTTGTCGATGATGGTCTTGTCCTCGATGGTGAGACGGTCGAGCATTCGCAGGTGGCTGATCCAGTTGTCCACCAGGAACAGCTCCTGCCAGATTTCCGGGTTGCTCACATCGCGATACAGCGCCCAGCGCTCCGCGCCATTGCGCAGACGCAGGCGGCGTAGCGGCTTGGCGGCGCGGACGAAGTCGCGGGTGCGCTCGGCCGGGATGCGGTACTCGATGGAGACCAGCACCGAACCCCGCTCGGGGTTGAACACGAAGGTCGGCTGGCCCGGCATTCCGCTCGGCGCGCGAGCGATGTTGCTGGCGTCCAGCTCCGGCAGGCGCGAGTTGTACAGCACCGCCACCGACACCAGCAGCAGGCAGCCAGCGGCAATCAGCGCCCCTTGTACGCCCAGTGTCTCGGCGAAATGCCCCCAGAGGAACGAGCCCGCCGCGAGACCGCCATACAGCGCGGTCTGGTACAGCGCCAGCGCCCGCGCCTTGACCCAGTCGGGCACGAGGATCTGCACCGCGGAGTTGTAGGTCGCCACGGCGGCGATCCAGCAGGCGCCGCCAAGGATCAGCGCAGGGAAGATCACCCAGAGGTTGTCGATCCAGCCCAGGGTCAGCATCACCAGTGCCAGCGTGGCGGCGGAAAAACTGATCAGCCGGCTGCTGCCGAGCAGCAGCCGGGCCTTGCTCACCATGGTGCTGGCGACGATGGCTCCCAGGCCCAGGGCGCCGAGCATGTAGCCGTACACCGAGGCGTTGCCGTCGGGATTACGGTGTGCCAGTAGCGGCAGCAGTGCCCAGATGGCGCTGGCGGACAGGCCGAAGGCGAACGAGCGCATCATCACCAGGCGGGTGACGCTGGAATACTGGGTGAAGCGCAGCGCGGCAATCACGCCCTCGAAGATGTGCTCCGGCGGCAGGGTGCGTTTGGGCACCTCGCGGCGCCATTGCCAGATCGCCCAGATCAGCGCGGCGTAGCAGATGCAGTTGAACAGGAACACCCAAGACGGCCCGGTGGCCGACAGCAGCAGGCCGCCAATGGCCGGGCCGACGGCGCGGGCGACGTTGTAGTTGACGCTGTTGAGCAGTACCGCATCGCCCACCATGCGCGGCGGTACCTGCTCGTTCACCGCCGCCTGCCAGGCGGGGATGGTGATCGAGCTGCCCAGCGAGAGCCAGAGGATCGACACGATCAGCATCAGCGGATCGAGGTAGCCGAGGAACGCCAACAGCGTCACCAGCGCGGCGCCGGAGAGTTCGACCGAGAGCCCCACCAGCATGATCTTGCGGCGGTCGTGGTTGTCGGCCAGCACGCCGGACATGATCGACAGCAGCACCAGCGGCAGCGCCGAGGCCACCTGGATCATCGCCACCATCAAGGGGCTGGCGTGAGCTTCCGTGACCACCCAGGCGGCCGCTACCGATTGCGCCCAGGTACCGAGGTTGGCGAACAGGTTGCAGATCCAGATGATGCGGAACGCGGCGATGCTGAAGGGGGCGAGGACGCCGCTGCGGGAGTCGGCTGGATCGGGTTTGAGGGGAAGGTCGTGCTTGGGTGAAACGGACTGCAGCATGGGAACGCCCTTATTTCGAGTGACCGGCCATCAGGCAGCGCCGGTGTCTTTCCATGCCGGGCAAGTGTAGTGGCTGAGGCGCTTCGCGCCATTGATGATGGTCAGCCGTGGCGTTATCGGTGACATACGCTGGCCAACTTCGACAGTGCCGTCGTGGCTCCGGATTGTTAGGCTGCGTCCGAATTTTTCTTCCGCATTGCCCAATAAGAGCGAAAAGCCGATGAAGCGACTCTCCACCTGTCTGCCCACCTGCCTGCTGGCCGGCCTGCTGGCGCTGCCGCAAAGCCTCTGGGCCTGGTCCAATCACACCCTGGGCAGCTACATCGCCCTGCAGCAACTGCCGGCGATCACCCAGGCGCCCGAGGTTGAGGTGGAGCCGCTGGAGAGCTTCATCAGCCAGCAACGGGCCGGCCTGGTGAAGCTGCTGGATGAGCAGGAAACCTATGCCCGCGAACATTTCCGCCAGTACCCGCCGCGCCCGGATGATCTGCGTCTGACCGAGGACGGCCGCGACGACCTGGGCAAAGCCTTCCTCATGGCGCTGCGCCTGAATCCGGAGATCAAGCTGGCCACCGCGGTGCAGCCGCCGCCGGGTGGCGAGCTGCCGGGCCATGTGGCGCTCAAACCGGCCGATGTGCTGGTGTTCCACAATCTGTCCGGCTGGAACCAGTGGCGCTTCGTGCAGTTGCAGGCGGGGGAGAAGATCCCCGCGCTGGACGTGCTGGCCAGCGCCGCCGACGAGCCGGACTTTGGTCACGACATCAACCTGTTCAGCGACAATCCTGGCGAAGTCGGCCAGCGCTACGGCTTCGGCCCGCAGCCGTTCGGCGACCCGCGCTACGAATTCAGCTCCCAGGCGCCGTTCCACATGGGCTTCTACCACGAGGACGCGATCATCTTCACCGGCGCGCCGTACCTGGAGCGCAACTGGCCGGAATGGCGCGCCTACCAGTTCTACGGCCTGGCGCGCTTCGCCTTCGACAAGGGCCATCCGTACTGGGGCTACCGCTTTCTCGGCTGGGCGATGCACTACATCCAGGACATGACCCAGCCGTACCACTCGACGCCGCTGCCGGGTGAAACCACCACCAGCATGCTGTGGACAGCGGGCAAGTCCATGGCCGGCTTCGATGCCGACAAGCAGGCGGCGATCCAGCGCGTGGCGGACCGGCATACGGGTGTTGAGCGTTATCAGGTGGACTGGCTGCGCGAGACGCTGCGCCAGGGCGGGCAGTCGCCGCTCGTGGCGGCCTATGCGGATGTCAGTACCGATGGAAGTTATCCACCGTACTCGACGGAGTATCTGCGCGAGGTGGTGGCGAGCGAGTCCCATGCCCATGCGGCGGCATTCGACGCGGCCATCGGCCATTGGCTGGAGAGTGAAGAGAAGCCGGCGGGGGATTTCAGCGCGGGGAACTCACCGGCGCCGTTCCGGCACGATGAGGCGTTGGATGAGCAGATTCTGCAATTGATCCGGCATTTCGGCGCGCACAGTCGCAACATCGCGAAGGCGGCCCTGCAGCCGTAGTTTCCACGGCTGGAAACCAGGGCACTCCCGGCGCGGCGGCGTGGAGCCGTGCCGGGAATGCACAAGCCTGATCAGCCGCCGGAGCAGCCGTTGCCCCACACCTGGTATTCGACGGTGTGGCGCTGACCCTGGGAATCTTCGTAGGTCATGCGCGCCGGCACGATGCCGCACTGGCTGGAAACGTCGGTGGTGGAGATCACATGGGCGACGTCCAGTTTCATGTCGTAGGTGTACTGCTCCACGGCCGCGCTTTGCGCCTGGTCGCCGGCATTCGCCTGCTCGGCCAGGGCGAGCGAGGAGAAGCCCAGCATGGCCAGGATGACTACAGCTTTCATGAATTTACCTGCCTTGTTCCCGCTGTCCGGACGTGACTCGTCCGTGACGCTGAGCCGGAGCTGCATCGGGAAGCGTTGGGGGATGATTACGGGTGTCGAGTGGTGTTGCGGCGCGCGCTGTAACAGCACGGAAATAATAGGATTTGCCTGACCTGAGTCATATATCCAGGTGCCAACAAGACTTCGTACTCAGAGGCAATAATCCAGGATTGACGCGGGTTGCAGGGCGGGTTCTGCGGTGGGTGGTCGCAGCTTGGTCCCGGGAGCGATGTGGCTGTCGGGTGCGTGGGAGCAACTGTCTTCTATGGTAATTCCGTGCCACTGAATTCCCCTCACCCCAGCCCTCTCCCAGAGGGAGAGGGGTAGGGGCTCGCGAACTCGCGTAACTCAATCGCGCAACGGCGACTGCGGATCGAGTAGCGAGGTGCGGATGAAGTGCAGGTAGCTGCACACCCGCCGCAGCGGCGAGGAGTCGAAGTGCGGCGGCCGGCGATCATCGGTGGAGCGGGTCGCGTGGATGGCGTGCTCAACCGCCGCCAGTGCCCGCTGGCGATTGCTCTCGCTGGGCTGGATGAACAGCCGGATCAGTGCGCGGCCCAACGCACGAATCGCCCGCCGCCAGGGCATGCGCTCGGCGTACCAGGGCTCCTTCGGCAATGCCTCCTGCTCACGGCGCAACTCGATGATCGACAGGCCGATCTCCTGCACCTGGAAAGTCCAGCGCAGCAGCCTGCGCTGCACATCCGGGCGGCCTGTGGATAACCCGTAGGCCTGGTTCAGCAGGTCGCGGGTGCCGCTCTCGAAGCCGGACGACAGGCCTTTCAGCGGATCGCTGATCACCCGCACCACGCGTAGGCGCAGCTCGGCTTCCAGGCGCTCCCACAGCCACGGCCGGTTCGGCGGCAGGATGACGATGGCCGCGACCACCGCCATGCCCATCGACAGCAGCATCGCCAGGTATTCGTTGATGAAGGTGTAGGCGTCGTAGCGGGCGACGTTCGCCGGCAGCGAGGCGATGCAGAACCACACCAGCAGGCCGACGCCATAGCCGCTCCACTTCGGCCGGGAGATGAGGAAGGCGCCGAGGGCGAACACCGGTGCGAGCACGAAGCACAGCAGCGGGAACCCGTCGATGTGCGGCAGCACGCGGAAGGTGATGATGAAGCCGAGCGTCGCGCCCAGCAGGGTGCCGAGGGTCAGTTGCAGTGACAGGCGCTTGGGGTTGGGCGAGGCGGAGGAGAGGGCGGCGATCAGTACCGAGGTGAGCGCGAAGGTGGCGCCGCTTAGCCAGGAGGTTTCGATCCAGAACACGCCGCCGACGATCACCAGCAGCGCGCAACGAAAACCTGCGACGGCAGCGGCAAGGGCGTTGGCCTTGGGCGTGAAGCGCTCCTTCCACTGCTCGCGCTCGTGCTTGTGGGCGGCCAGCGAGGCGTGGGTCTGGGCATAGTTGTGCATGTCGTCGGCGAAGCGGTAGAGCAGCTCGGCGGCGGTCTCGAAATCCAGCTGGTCGGCTTCCCGCGGGCAGGTGTGGCCGAGCGTGGTGCGGGCCTCGCGGATACGCGGCATCAGATGGTGTTTGCACAGTTCCAGCTGCACGTTCAGGCGCTCGGCGTCCGCTTCGCTGAGCGGCCGGCCGTGCCAACTGGCGAGCAGATCGCTGACGTCGATCAGGCACGGCATCAGCACTTCCAGCACGTTGCTGGCCTGGCGCTCGCGCAGGCGGTCGAGCAGGCGCTGCAGGGCATGGAAGCGCGTGGTCAACTGCATGAACTCGCTGTTAAGCCGCGCCAGGCGGCCGCTGCGCAGGCGCATGTGCGGGTCCTCGAAGGCGGTGACGTTGCGCAGGCTTTCCAGGCCCACCACTTCCGCGGCAATGCGTGCGCTGGCCTGCTCGAAGCGTTCGCGCTCCAGCGTGCCATTGAGGCCGGCGCTGGCGAGCCCGGCGAAGTCGCCGAAGCGGGTGTTCAGCGCGTTGCGCAGGGCGGCGGTGCTGGTCTGCGGCAGGACGATGGCGCTGACCACGCCGGTGCAGAGAATCCCCAGGGTGATCTCCAGCACCCGCCACAGCGCCTGCATGAAGGCGCCCTCGGGGTGCAGGGTGGCGGGGATGCCGATCATCACTGCCGTGTAGCCGGCGAGGAGGCAGGCATAGGCGCGAAAATCCCGGTAGCGTGCGGCGCCCGCCGTGCACAGGCCGACCCAGATCGCCACGCAGAGCAGGAACAGCACGCGCTCCTGGGCGAACAGAGCGATGAAGGTGACCATCACCGTCAGCCCGGCGAGGGTGCCGAGGATGCGGTAGAAGCTCTTCGCCAGCACCTGGCCGCTTTGCGGCTGCAGCACGATGAAGGCGCTTACCAGCACGGTGTTGGGCTGCGGCAGCTCCAGGCGGTAGGCCAGCCACAGCGCGGTGAAGGCGGTGATCAGCGTCTTGAGGATGAACATCCAGGTGACGCCGTCGGTGTGCGCCCAGTCGGACAGGGCGAAGCGCAGCGCGGCAGCCTTGGGCAGGCGCACGGAGAGACTGCTCATCAGGCTTATCTCGGCAGGCGTTGTTCGGGGCGGATCGGGTTTTGATAACCCTGTAATTCGAAAGTGGAGCGAAGGGGTGGAAGCACGTTGCACGAAAGGCGGAGCACGGCTGCTTGTCCTGGGAGGTTGCGGGAGACCGCGTTGGGGACGGCGATTCTAGAAGTGCGCCAGGGGCAGGATAAGCTGACGGATGGGCGAATTATTGTTACCTGAAAGTACAATAATCCCCGCCCGGCACCTGTGCGACAATTCGCCGCCTGTCATGAATCTGTAACAAGGCGTTGCTCGGTCGAGCGCCGTTGCAGAGACCGCCCGCCGTGGCGTCTGACAGGCTCTTCAGGAGAAATGATGGACCTGCTGCACAACATGCGTGCTTTCGTCTGTGTCGCCGAGACCGGCAGCTTCACCGCCGCCGCCCAGCGCATGGACCTCACCACCGCGTACGTCTCGCGGACGGTGGCCAAACTCGAAGCGCACCTGCGCACCCGCCTGCTGCACCGCACCACCCGCCGCATCGCCCTCACCGAGGCCGGCCAGCGCTACCTGCAGCGCTGCCAGCAGATCCTCGGCTACATCGAGGAGGCCGAGGCCGAAGCCGGCGACGCCCACGCCCGGCCCCACGGCAAGGTGAAGGTGCATGCCATGACCGGCATCGGCCAGCACTACCTGATCCGCGCGATCTCGCAGTACTGCGAGATCTACCCGGAGGTCAGCTTCGACCTGACCCTGGCCAACCGCATCACCGACATCCTCGACGAGGGCTACGACATCTCCGTGGTCATCGCCCAGGAGCTGCCGGACTCGGGTTTCGTCTCCAAGCGCATCGGCAAGACCTACAGCGTGCTCTGCGCATCACCCGAGTACGTCGCGCGCCATGGCATGCCGCAGAAACTTGCGGAGCTGACCGAGCATCGCTGCCTGCGCCTGGTGAACTCGGTGATGTCCCTGGACAAGTGGCTGTTCGACGGCCCGGACGGCCAGGAGCTGGTCGGCGTCAACCACAGCCATTTCCAGGTCAACACCGCCGACGCCATGACCGAGGCGGTACGTGCTGGCATGGGCATCGGCGCGCTGCCGGTGTATTCCGCCGTGCAGGGCCTCAAGGACGGCAGCCTGGTGCGCGTGCTGCCGGACTACAGCCTGTTCCACCTCAACGTCTACGCGCTGTACCCGTCGCGCCAGTACCTCGACGCGAAGATCCGCACCTGGGTGGAGTTCCTCCGCGATTGCGTGCCCGGCATGCTCGAGGAGCACGAAAGGATGATGGTGCAGCACGGGCGTACTGCTTTGGTCTGATAGTCGCTTACGACCGCCAGAAGTCGCACTTATGGGGCCCATCAGTACGGGGTCCCGAGTGGTAAGACCATGGTCGAATGGCCCGGAGGAGTGTGTCGCCGTTACAACTGACGGCAACAAAAACAACACTCTTCACCGAGGTAGAACGCCATGACTGCGGCATCCGTGTACCCCGTGCGTCCCGAAGTGGCCGCGACCACTCTGACCGACGAGGCCACCTACAAGAAGCTGTACCAGCAGTCGGTGGTCAACCCCGACGGCTTCTGGCGCGAACAGGCCCAGCGCATCGACTGGATCAAGCCGTTCACCAAGGTCAAGCAAACCTCCTTCGACGACCACCACGTGGACATCAAGTGGTTCGCCGACGGCACCCTGAACCTCTCCTACAACTGCCTCGACCGCCACCTCGCTGAACGCGGCGACCAGGTCGCTATCATCTGGGAAGGCGACGATCCGGCGGATCACAAGGAAATCACCTACCGCGAACTGCACGAGCAGGTCTGCAAGTTCGCCAACGCCCTGCGCGGACAGGACGTGCACCGCGGCGACGTGGTGACCATCTACATGCCAATGATCCCGGAAGCCGTGGTTGCCATGCTGGCCTGCGCCCGTATTGGCGCGATCCACTCCGTGGTGTTCGGCGGCTTCTCTCCCGAAGCCCTGGCCGGCCGCATCATCGACTGCCGCTCCAAGGTGGTGATCACCGCCGACGAAGGCGTACGCGGCGGCAAGAAGACCCCGCTCAAAGCCAACGTCGACGACGCGCTGACCAACCCGGAAACCAGCAGCGTGCAGAAGATCATCGTCTGCAAGCGCACCGGTTCGAACATCAAGTGGAACCAGCACCGCGACGTGTGGTTCGAGGACCTGATGAAGGTCGCCGGCACCACCTGCGCGCCGAAGGAAATGGGGGCCGAGGACCCGCTGTTCATCCTCTACACCTCCGGCTCCACCGGCAAGCCCAAGGGCGTGCTGCACACCACCGGTGGCTACCTGGTCTACGCCTCGCTGACCCACGAGCGCGTGTTCGACTACCGCCCGGGCGAAGTCTTCTGGTGCACCGCCGACATCGGCTGGGTCACCGGTCACACCTACGTCGTCTACGGCCCGCTGGCCAACGGCGCGACGACCGTGCTGTTCGAAGGCGTGCCGAACTACCCGGACATCACCCGTGTCGCCAAGATCGTCGACAAGCACAAGGTCAACATCCTCTACACCGCGCCGACCGCCATCCGCGCCATGATGGCCGAGGGCAAGGCCGCGGTCGAAGGCGCCAATGGCTCCAGCCTGCGCCTGCTGGGTTCGGTGGGCGAGCCGATCAACCCGGAAGCCTGGCAGTGGTACTACGAGACCGTCGGCCAGTCGCGCTGCCCGATCGTCGACACCTGGTGGCAGACCGAAACCGGCGCCTGTCTGATGACCCCGCTGCCGGGCGCCCATGGCCTGAAGCCGGGCTCAGCCGCCAAGCCGTTCTTCGGCGTGGTGCCGGCGCTGGTGGACAACCTGGGCAACATCCTGGAAGGGGCCACCGAGGGCAACCTGGTGATCCTCGACTCCTGGCCGGGCCAGGCGCGCACCCTGTACGGCGACCACGACCGCTACGTGGACACTTACTTCAAGACCTTCAAGGGTATGTACTTCACCGGCGACGGTGCCCGTCGCGATGAGGACGGCTACTACTGGATCACCGGTCGCGTGGATGACGTGCTGAACGTCTCCGGCCACCGCATGGGCACCGCCGAGATCGAGAGCGCCCTGGTTGCCCACCCGAAAGTGGCCGAGGCCGCGGTGGTTGGCGTGCCGCACGACATCAAGGGGCAGGGTATCTACGTCTACGTCACCCTGAATGCCGGTGAGGAGTCCAGCGAGCAGCTGCGCCAGGAACTGCGTGCCTGGGTGCGCAAGGAAATCGGCCCGATCGCCACCCCGGACGTGATCCAGTGGGCGCCCGGCTTGCCGAAGACCCGTTCGGGCAAGATCATGCGCCGTATCCTGCGCAAGATCGCCACCGCCGAGTACGATTCGCTGGGTGACATCTCCACCCTGGCTGATCCGGGTGTGGTGCAGCATCTGGTGGAGACGCACCAGTCCATGCGTGCGGCCTGATCCAGCGCTCGATGAAAAACGCCCCGCTTGTCGGGGCGTTTTTCTTTTCGGTTTTTTTGATTTTCGTAGGAGCGAGCTTGCTCGCGAACCCTGCCTGACGCCGGCTTTGCCGGCGGATCGCGGACAGAGTCCGCTCCTACAGGCTGGGTTCGGTACATCTCCTGTAGGAGCGGACTCCGTCCGCGATACTTTTTGTTCTTGTTTGGGTGTCCATGCGCCGCTTCGGTGTGTGCTGGGGCTTTTTGTTTCGCCCCCTCGGGCGAGTCCCTTTTGGGGCCCAAAAGGAACCAAAAGGCCTCGCCCCTGCATCCGGTTTTTCGCTTAGGCGAAAAATGCCCTCGCTCCATCGAAGTTTCAGGGGGCACGCGTCGTCCATGCCGCTCAACCCCTGGAACTCCGATTCCACTCGGCCTCCTGAAGGGGCGCTCCGGCGTGTGCGGATGTTTCTCTGGAAACCTTTGAGGGCCAAAGCCAAAACCAAAGCAGAAGCTGCGCTCCCGTAGGAGCGGACCTTGTCCGCGAAGTCCCTCGCGGATGAATCCATTTACACAGGAGGGCGCCGGTGCTTTGCGGTTGCGTAGGCGTGGGCACTGTCCGCGATGAAGCCGTGCGGGTCGCGAGCAAGCTCGCTCCTACAGTGTGCGTCGTGCTCCCCGGTAACATTTTCGCGCAGCAAATTGAGGCGTCAGGAAACAATTCGCACAGCCTTGGTGCGCATTTTTTGTCGACTCCGAGTGGGCTAATATTCCGGAGCCCGCATGAATAGTGAGTCGTTAAATTTTTGGCCTGATAACTGCAGGTAAAATTGGTTTTACTACTCGCTTCCGGATCACTTAATATCCGCGCCGTCAAGCCGCAGGGGCTCTGTCTCCAGCGCTTCTATAATTACTTGTCGCATTGAAGAAATAACCGCTCAGGGGCTGTCGCTAGAATGCCGCTCACCCCAGTAGGCGCGCTTTTCACAAGAATCGCGCCGGCAATGCGCAGACGAACAATAACCTTCACTTCTGCCGGGCAGCCTGGGCCAACCCCTTTCTCCTGCCAATCGAAGTCTTACCCTCGAAGGAGTTACTGATGAAGAAGTTTGCACTTCTCGGCGCGCTGGCCCTGTCCGCGCTTTCCCTGGTTGCCCACGCTGACGACAAGCCTGTCCGCATCGGCATCGAAGCCGGTTACCCGCCGTTCTCCTTCAAGACGCCCGATGGCAAGCTCGCCGGTTTCGACGTGGATATCGGCAACGCGCTGTGCGAAGAGATGAAGGTCAAGTGCACCTGGGTCGAGCAGGAGTTCGACGGCCTGATCCCGGCACTGAAGGTCCGCAAGATCGACGCCATCCTCTCGTCCATGACCATCACCGACGAGCGCAAGAAGTCCGTCGACTTCACCAACAAGTACTACCACACCCCCGCGCGCTTCGTGATGAAGGAAGGCGTGACCCTGAACGATCCGCTGGTGGACCTGAAGGGCAAGAAGGTCGGCGTGCTGCGCGCTTCGACCCATGACCGCTACGCTACTGAGGTCCTGGCCCCGGCCGGCATCGAAGTCGTGCGTTACAACTCCCAGAACGAAGCCAACATGGACCTGGTCTCCGGCCGCATCGACGCGACCATGGCCGACTCGGTCAACCTCGACGACGGCTTCCTCAAGACCGACGCCGGCAAGGGCTACGCCTTCGTAGGCCCGGAATACAACGATCCGAAGTACTTCGGTGGTGGCGCCGGCATCGCCGTGCGCAAGGGTGATACCGCCCTGGCCGAGAAATTCAACGCGGCCATCGCCGGCATCCGTGCCAACGGCAAGTACAAGCAAGTACAGGACAAGTACTTCAAGTTCGACGTCTACGGCGGGAACTGATCAACGTCCACGAAAGTGGCGCAAACCCGGGTCCTTTCCTGAAGTTTGTGCCACTTTTTTATTGGGTGTGATCCCGCGTCGGGTGATCGCCCTGCAGCGTCCGTGCGGTTGCGGACGGCGTCCGGTCTAGAGGTACGAAACTATGTTCAATGGCTACGGAGCTACCATCGTCGATGGTGCCTGGCTGACGCTTCAGCTGTCGTTGCTATCGATGGCCCTGGCGATCGCGCTGGGACTGCTCGGTGCCGCCATCCGCCTGTCGCCGGTAAAGTGGCTGGCCTGGTGCGGCGACCTCTATGCCACCGTGATCCGCGGCGTACCGGACCTGGTGCTGATCCTGCTGATCTTCTACGGCGGCCAGGCAGCGGTGAACTGGGTTGCGCCCATGGTCGGCTATGAGGACTACATCGACCTCAATCCCTTCGCCTCCGGCGTCGGCACCCTGGGCTTCATCTTCGGCGCCTACCTCTCCGAGACCTTCCGTGGCGCCTTCATGGCCATCCCGAAAGGGCAGGGCGAGGCTGGCTTCGCCTACGGTATGAGCGGGCTTCAGGTGTTCTTCCGCATCCAGGTGCCGCAGATGATCCGCCTGGCCATCCCCGGCTTCACCAACAACTGGCTGGTGCTGGTCAAGGCCACCGCGCTGATCTCGGTGGTCGGCCTGCAGGACATGATGTTCAAGGCCAAGCAGGCCTCGGATGCCACCCGCGAACCCTTCACCTATTTCCTCGCCGTGGCGGCGCTGTACCTGGTGGTCACCACCGTCTCCCTGGTACTGCTGCGCATGCTCGAACGCCGCTATTCGGTCGGCGTGAAAGTCGCCGAGCTTTGAGTCAGAGGACGCTATCGTGATATTCGACTTCTCCGTCATCTGGGACAGCCTGCCGCTCTATTTCAGTGGCCTGCTGGTAACCCTCAAGCTGCTGGCGATCTCCCTGTTCTTCGGCCTGGTAGCGGCGGTGCCGCTGGCATTGATGCGCTGCTCGAAGAACCCGGCGGTGAACCTGCCGGCCTGGCTGTATACCTACGTGATCCGCGGCACCCCGATGCTGGTGCAGCTGTTCCTCATCTACTACGGCCTGGCGCAGTTCGAGTTCGTGCGTGAAAGCGCGATGTGGCCGCTGCTGTCCAACGCGACCTTCTGCGCTTGCGCGGCCTTCGCCATCAACACCAGTGCCTACACTGCCGAGATCCTCGCCGGCAGCATTCGCGCCACCCCGCATGGCGAGATCGAAGCGGCCAAGGCCATGGGCATGTCGCGGATCAAGATGTACCGCCGCATCCTGCTGCCCTCGGCCCTGCGCCGCGCGCTGCCGCAGTACAGCAACGAAGTGATCATGATGCTGCAGACCACCAGCCTGGCGTCCATCGTCACCCTGGTGGACATCACTGGCGCCGCGCGCACCGTGTACTCGCAGTATTACCTGCCGTTCGAGGCGTTCATCACCGCCGGCATCTTCTACCTGATCATGACCTTCACCCTGGTGCGCCTGTTCAAGGCCGCCGAGCGCCGCTGGCTGGCCTATCTCGCGCCGCGCAAGCACTGAGGAGTCGACTGTGGAACGTATCGATCATCTGTTGCCGTGGAGCAGCCTGGGTAGCGAGCGCCGCCTGAGCGTGTTCCGCTACGGCAAGGGCTCGCGCAAGGTCTACATCCAGTCCAGCCTGCACGCCGACGAGCTGCCGGGCATGCGCACCGCCTGGGAGCTCAAGCAGCGCCTGGCCGACCTCGAGTCGCGCGGGCAGCTCAAGTGCCTCGTCGAACTGGTGCCGGTGGCCAACCCCATCGGCCTCGGGCAGACCCTGCAGGCCAGCCACCTGGGGCGTTTCGAATTCGGCAGCGGGAAGAACTTCAACCGTGATTTCGTCGAGCTGTCGGCACTGGTCGCCGAGCGTGTCGGCAGCCAACTGGGTGTCGATGAGGCCGCGAATGTCGAACTGATCCGCCAGGCCATGCGTGACGGCCTCGATGCGCTGCCGCCGGCCTCGTCCGAGTTGCAGGGCATGCAGCGCATCCTGCTGCGTCACGCCTGTGATGCCGAGGTGGTGCTCGACCTGCACTGCGACTTCGATGCCGCCATCCATGTCTACGCGATTCCGCAGCACTGGCCGCGCTGGAAATCCCTCGCCGCACGCCTGAAGGCCGGCGTTGCGCTGCTCGCCGAAGATTCCGGCGGCAGCTCTTTCGACGAGTCCTGCTCGCTGCCCTGGCTGCGCCTGTCGCAGGCCTTCCCGAAGGCAGCGATTCCGTTGGCCTGTCTGGCAACCACCGTCGAACTGGGCGGCGTGGGCGATACCCGCGTCGACCAGGCGCAGGCCAATGCCGAAGCGATCCTTGGCTTCCTCGCCGAGCAAGGCCTGATCGACGGCGACTGGCCGGCGGCTCCGGCCGAATGCTGCGAGGGCATGCCCTTCGAAGGCACCGAATACCTCCATGCACCCCACGCCGGTGTCGTGAGCTTCCTGCGTAAGGCGGGGGAGTGGGTGGAGAAGGGCGACGCGCTGTTCGAGGTGGTCGACCCGCTGAGCGACAAGGTCAGCACCGTTTGCGCCGGGACTTCCGGCGTGCTGTTCGCCATCGAGCGTGGGCGCTATGCCCAGCCAGGGCTTTGGCTGGCCAAGGTGGCCGGGCGTGAGCCGTTCCGCAAGGGCCGGCTGATCAACGACTGAATTCGAGAACCGACACCATGTACAAACTGGAAATCCAGGACCTGCACAAGCGCTACGGCAACCACGAGGTGCTCAAGGGCGTCTCCCTGGCGGCGAAGGCGGGCGACGTGATCAGCATCATCGGCTCCTCCGGCTCGGGCAAGAGTACCTTCCTGCGCTGCATCAACCTGCTGGAACAGCCCCACGCCGGCAAGATCCTGCTCAACGGCGAAGAGCTAAAGCTCACCCCGAACAAGGACGGCGCACTCAAGGCGGCCGACGCCAAGCAGCTGCAGCGCATGCGCTCGCGTCTGTCGATGGTGTTCCAGCACTTCAACCTGTGGTCGCACATGAGCGCCCTGGAAAACGTCATCGAGGCGCCGGTCCACGTACTGGGCGTGTCGAAGAAAGAGGCGCTGGAAAAGGCCGAGCACTACCTGGCGAAAGTCGGCGTGGCGCACCGCAAGGATGCCTACCCCGCGCACATGTCCGGCGGTGAGCAGCAGCGCGTGGCCATCGCCCGTGCCCTGGCGGTCGAGCCGGAAGTCATGCTGTTCGACGAACCGACCTCGGCGCTCGACCCCGAGCTGGTCGGCGAAGTGCTGCGCGTGATGCAGGATCTGGCCCAGGAAGGCCGCACCATGGTGGTGGTGACCCATGAGATGGGCTTCGCCCGCGAGGTCTCCAACCAGCTGGTGTTCCTGCACAAGGGCCTGGTGGAAGAGGCGGGCTGCCCGAAGGAAGTCCTGGCCAATCCGCAATCGGATCGCCTGAAGCAGTTCCTTTCCGGCAGCTTGAAGTAAGCTGTCTGTCATCCCGTGTCGCCTGGTGACCTAGTCGCATGACCGCACAACGCATCGGATTCCTCCTCTGGCCGCACACTCGTGCGCTGACCCTGGCGCTGGCCGAGGAGGCCCTGCGGGTCGCCCGCCGGCTGCATCCGGAGGCGCTCTACGATCCGGTGTTCATGAGTGCGGAAACGGTCGCCGAGGCCGATGGCTGGCGTCTGCCTGGGCAGCCCTGGAATGGTGCGCTGGAGCAGTGCCAGCGCATCTTCCTGGTCGCCGACGAGGTTCCCCAGCCGGTCTCCGCGCCGCTGGCCGCCGCGCTCAAGCAGCTGTCGCGCAGCGGCGTGAGCATCGGCGCGCTGTCCGCCGGCATCTACCCGCTGGCGCAGCTCGGCCTGCTCGACGGCTACCGTGCCGCCGTGCACTGGCGCTGGCATGACGACTTCACCGAGCGTTACCCCAAGGTCATTGCCACTAACCACCTGTTCGAGTGGGACCGCGACCGCCTCAGCGCCTGTGGCGGCATGGCTGTGCTCGACCTGTTGCTGGCCGTGCTTTCCCGCGACCACGGTGCGGAACTGGCGGGTGCGGTATCCGAAGAGCTGGTGGTCGAGCGCATCCGCGAAGGTTCCGAACGCCAGCGCATCCCGCTGAAGAACCGCCTCGGTTCCAGCCACCCGAAGCTCACCCAGGCGGTGCTGCTGATGGAAGCGAACATCGAGGAGCCGCTGACCACCGACGAAATCGCCCAGCACGTGTGCGTCTCGCGCCGTCAGCTGGAGCGCATCTTCAAGCAGTACCTGACCCGCGTGCCCAGCCAGTACTACCTGGAACTGCGCCTGAACCGCGCGCGGCAGATGCTGATGCAGACCAGCAAGTCGATCATCCAGATCGGTCTGTCCTGCGGCTTCTCCAGCGGCCCGCATTTCTCCAGTGCCTACCGCAACTTCTTCGGCGTGACCCCGCGCGAAGACCGCAACCAGCGCCGCGGCCAGAGCGTCGCCGAGGCTGCTCCGGTAGTCGCCGAGCGGGGCTGATCCGGCCTAGGGTAGGAAATCGCCCAATTCTTCCCGTGCCGTGGGTATGAGAGCTTCGAGAACTTCCAGTGGGACGTCTTGCTGAAACAGGTTCACGACGTATCGTTTGTTTTCGTCGTCCCGGAAGATTTCCAGAATCGGCACATTGTTGATGCAGCACTCCAGTCCTAGCCCGTCTCGTGGGTTTATGTCGGAGGCGAATTGGATCCCGTATTCGATTCCATTGATCAGCATGGTTTTTCCATCCATTGGTAGTGAGTGCTAGCGCTGTAGGGAAAATCATCCAGGCTAGGTTATCCGTCGTTCCCTGTATTGCGTAGAGCTCTGATGCGCTTTTATGTAGGAGCGAGCTTGCTCGCGAACCGCCCGACGCTGATGTGTCCGGAAAGAGTGTTCGCGAACAAGCTCGCTCCTGCGAAACCCCTCTCTGCCTTATTCCTGACCGTTCGTTCGCCGAGCGAACAAATTCCACGCCCCCTTGTACCCGCAGCAGTCCGCAGGCCTTACACTGCGCCTTCCCGACGCTTTCTGTCGCATTTCCGTAAAGCTCGGCAATCCGTGGGTTGGCGCTATAACAAGTTGTCGCATGGCGACAATGCCGACCCGACAATCGTCCCTACAATCCTTCCATCGATAGCCGCCTCAACCAGGCAGGAGAACACCGATGTCCGCTCCGCAAGCTCAGGTCCAACGTTCCGATTTCGACCAGGTCATGGTTCCCAACTATTCGCCGGCTGCCTTCATTCCGGTGCGTGGCGAGGGTTCCCGAGTCTGGGATCAGAGCGGCCGAGAGCTGATCGACTTCGCCGGCGGCATCGCAG
Source organism: Pseudomonas sp. PSE14 (assembly GCF_029203285.1). Lineage (NCBI taxonomy): Bacteria > Pseudomonadati > Pseudomonadota > Gammaproteobacteria > Pseudomonadales > Pseudomonadaceae > Pseudomonas > Pseudomonas sp. PSE14. The sequence continues at coordinate 4,145,648 of NZ_CP115669.1, read as the reverse complement.
TGAACTCCCTGGGCCACGCCCACCCGGCGCTGATGAAGGCGCTGACCGAGCAGGCCGGCAAGATCTGGCACGTCTCCAACGTGTTCACCAACGAGCCGGCCCTGCGCCTGGCCAAGAAGCTGATCGATTCGACCTTTGCCGAGCGCGTGTTCTTCGCCAACTCCGGCGCCGAGGCCAACGAGGCCGCACTGAAGCTGGCTCGCCGTTATGCCCACGACGTCTACGGCCCCGAGAAGTACGAGATCATCTCGATGGTCAACAGCTTCCACGGCCGTACCCTCTTCACCGTCAATGTCGGTGGCCAGGCCAAGTACTCCGACGGCTTCGGTCCGAAGGTGCAGGGCATCACCCACATTCCGTTCAACGACCTCGACGCGCTGAAGGCCGCCATCTCCGACAAGACCTGCGCCGTGATCATCGAGCCGGTACAGGGCGAGAGCGGCGTGCTGCCGGCCGACAAGGCCTACCTGGAAGGCGTGCGCAAGCTGTGCGATGAGAACAACGCACTGCTGATCTTCGACGAAGTGCAGAGCGGTTTCGGCCGTATCGGCTACCTCTACGCCCACCAGTACTACGGCGTGAACCCGGACATCCTGTCCAGCGCCAAGGGCCTGGGCGGCGGCTTCCCGATCGGCGCCATGCTCACCACCGCGAAGATCGCCGAACACCTGGTAGTCGGCACCCACGGCACCACCTACGGCGGCAACCCGCTGGCCTGTGCCGTGGCCGGCGCGGCCTTCGACGTGATCAACACCCCGGAAGTGCTCGAAGGCGTGAAAGCCAAGCATGAGCGCTTCAAGGTCCGCCTGGAGAAGATCGCCGCCGAGTACGGCATCTTCACCCAGGTTCGCGGCATGGGCATGCTGATCGGCGCCGTGCTGGCCGACGCCTGGAAGGGCAAGGCCAAGGACGTGCTGAACGCTGCCGAGAAAGAGGCCGTGATGGTCCTGCAGGCCGGCCCGGACGTGGTGCGCTTCGCGCCCAGCCTGGTGATCCCGGATGCGGACATCGACGAAGGTCTGGATCGCCTGGAGCGCGCCATCGCCAAGCTGACCCGCGGCTAACAGCTGCGACTAAGCTGAATCAGCGGCGGAGCGATTTCGCCGCTTCGCCGGCCGGGATGTTCCGGCCGGTCTTCCGAATGCCCTGGTGAGTGCGGCACAGGCTGTGTCGCGCCCACGAATCATGAACTTTTGTCTGGTTAGAGGAGTGACGCCATGCTGGTGATGCGCCCCGCCCAAGTGGCCGACCTGCAGCAGGTGCAGCGTCTCGCCGCGGACAGCCCGGTCGGCGTCACGTCGCTGCCGGACGACGCGGAACGTCTGCGGGAAAAGATCCTCGCCTCGGAGGCCTCGTTCGCCGCCGAAGTGAGCTTCAACGGTGAGGAAAGCTATTTCTTCGTGTTGGAAGACAGCCTCAGCGGCCGCCTGGTCGGCTGCTCGGCGATCGTCGCTTCGGCCGGCTTCTCCGAGCCGTTCTACAGCTTCCGCAACGAGACCTTCGTGCACGCCTCCCGCGAGCTGAAGATCCACAACAAGATTCACGTCCTCTCGCTGTGCCATGACCTCACCGGCAACAGCCTGCTGACCAGCTTCTACGTCGAGCGCGACCTGGTGAACACACCGATCGCCGAGCTCAACTCCCGTGGCCGCCTGCTGTTCATGGCCAGCCATCCGGAGCGCTTTGCCGACGCGGTGGTGGTGGAGATCGTCGGTTACAGCGACGACCAGGGCCAATCGCCGTTCTGGAATGCCATCGGGCGCAACTTCTTCGACCTCGACTACTCCGAGGCGGAGAGGCTCTCGGGCCTGAAAAGCCGCACCTTCCTTGCCGAACTCATGCCGCACTACCCGATCTACGTGCCGCTGCTGCCGGACGAGGCGCAGGAGTCCATGGGGCAAGTGCACCCACGTGCGCAGATCACCTTCGACATCCTGATGCGCGACGGCTTCGAATCCGACAACTACGTCGACATCTTCGACGGCGGCCCGACCCTGCACGCGCCCATTTCCAGCATCCGCTCCATCGCCCAGAGCCGGCAGGTGCCGGTGCGCATCGGTGAAGGCGGCAAGGGCAACCGTGGCTACCTGGTCACCAACGGCCAGCTGCAGGACTTCCGCGCCATCGTCACCGAACTCGACTGGGCACCCGGCAAGCCGGTGACCCTGAACCAGGAAGCCGCCGACGCCCTGGGCGTCGGCGAAGGCGCCAGCGTGCGCCTGGTCGCGATCTGAGGGGAGAGAACATGATCGTCCGTCCCGTAACCAGCGCCGACCTTCCGGCTCTATTCGACCTGGCGCGCAGCACCGGCACCGGCCTGACCACGCTGCCGGCCAACGAGCAGCGCCTGCAGCACCGCGTGAGCTGGGCCGAGAAGGCCTTCCGTGGTGAAGCCGAGCGTGCCGACGCCGACTACCTGTTCGTGCTGGAAAGCGACGAAGGCAAGGTGGTGGGGATTTCCGCCGTGGCCGGCGCCGTCGGCCTGCGCGAGCCCTGGTACAACTACCGTGTCGGCCTCACCGTCAGCGCCTCCCAGGAGCTGGGCATCCACCGCGAGATTCCCACGCTGTTCCTGGCCAATGACCTCACCGGGCAGTCCGAGCTGTGCTCGCTGTTCCTGCATGCCGACCACCGTACCGGCCTCAACGGCCGCCTGCTGTCCAAGGCGCGCTTCCTGTTCATCGCCGAGTTCCGCGAGCTGTTCGGTGACAAGGTGATCGCCGAGATGCGCGGCATGTCCGATGGCGACGGCCGCTCGCCGTTCTGGGAAAGCCTGGGCCGGCACTTCTTCAAGATGGAGTTCAGCCAGGCCGACTACCTGACCGGCGTGGGCAACAAGTCCTTCATCGCCGAGCTGATGCCCAAGTTCCCGCTCTACACCTGCTTCCTCTCGGAAGAGGCGCGTGCGGTGATCGGCCGCGTGCATCCGGACACCGAGCCGGCGCTGGCCATGCTCAAGGCCGAAGGCTTCAGCTACCAGGGTTACGTCGACATCTTCGATGCCGGCCCCGCCATCGAGGCGCCGACCGACAAGATCCGTCCGATCGCCGACAGCCAGACCCTGGTGCTGGCTATTGGCACGCCGGGCGACGACGCCGAACCCTTCCTGATCCACAACCGCAAGCGCGAGGAGTGCCGCATCACCGCGGCACCGGCGCGGGTGGCCGCCGGCTCGCTGGTGGTCGACGCGCTGACCGCCAAGCGCCTGCGCCTGTCCGCCGGGGCTTCGGTCCGCGCGGTGCCTCTCTCCGGAAAACGCAACTGACGCCGCAAGGCGTCAGGGGAGCCTGATGATGAATACCCACTACATTGCCGGCCAGTGGCTGGCGGGCGAAGGCGAGCCGCTGGAGTCCCTCTGCCCGGTCAGCCAGGCCGTGGTCTGGAGCGGCCGCGCCGCCTCGGCCGCGCAGGTCGCCGCTGCCGTTGCCGCCGCACGTGCCGCCTTCCCGGCCTGGGCCCGTCGCCCGGTGGAGGAGCGTATCGCCGTGCTGGAACGCTTCGCCACCACCCTCAAGGGCCGCTCCGAGGAACTGGCCCGCGCCATCGGTGAGGAAACCGGCAAGCCGCTGTGGGAAGCCGCTACCGAAGTGACCAGCATGGTCAACAAGGTTGCCATCTCGGTTCAGGCCTTCCGTGAACGCACCGGCGAGAAGAGCGGCCCGCTGGCCGACGCCACCGCCGTGCTGCGCCACAAGCCCCACGGCGTGGTCGCCGTGTTCGGCCCGTACAACTTCCCCGGCCACCTGCCCAACGGCCACATCGTGCCGGCCCTGCTGGCGGGTAACGCCGTGGTGTTCAAACCCAGCGAACTGACCCCGAAGGTCGCCGAGCTGACCCTGCAGGCCTGGATCGAAGCCGGCATTCCCGCCGGCGTGATCAACCTGGTGCAGGGTGCCCGTGACACCGGCGTCGCGCTGGCTGGTAACGACGACATCGACGGCCTGTTCTTCACCGGCTCCAGCCGCACCGGCAACCTGCTGCACAGCCAGTTTGGCGGCCGCCCGCAGAAGATCCTGGCGCTGGAGATGGGCGGCAACAACCCGCTCATCGTCGATGAAGTGAAAGACGTCGACGCTGCCGTCTACACCATCATCCAGTCCGCCTTCATTTCCGCTGGCCAGCGTTGCACCTGCGCCCGCCGCCTGCTGGTGCCGCAGGGCGCCTGGGGTGATGCGCTGATCGAGCGCCTGGTGGCCGTGGCCTCGACCATCAAGGTCGGCCGCTTCGACGAGCAGCCGGCGCCCTTCATGGGCTCGGTGGTCTCGCTGGCCGCCGCCGAACATCTGATCAAGGCCCAGGAACAGCTGCTGGCCAAGGGCGCCAAGCCGCTGCTGGCGATGACCCAGCCGCTGGCCAGCGCCGCGCTGTTGACCCCGGGTATCCTCGACGTGACCGCCGTGGCGGAGCGCCCGGACGAAGAATTCTTCGGCCCGCTGCTGCAGGTGATCCGCTACGCCAACTTCGATGCCGCTGTGCGCGAAGCCAACGCCACCCAGTACGGCCTGGCCGCCGGCCTGCTGTCGGATTCCCGCGAGCGCTATGAGGACTTCCTCATCGAAAGCCGCGCCGGCATCGTCAACTGGAACAAACAACTGACCGGCGCTGCCAGCAGCGCACCCTTCGGTGGCATCGGCGCCTCCGGCAACCATCGCCCGAGTGCCTACTACGCCGCCGACTACTGCGCCTATCCGGTCGCCTCGCTGGAAAGCGAGAGCCTGAGCCTGCCTGCAACCCTGACCCCGGGAGTGAGCCTGTGATGACCGCCTATGAAATGAACTTCGACGGTCTGGTCGGACCGACGCACAACTACGGCGGCCTGTCCTACGGCAACGTCGCGTCGCAGAGCAACAGCCAGGCTGCGTCCAACCCGCGCGAAGCCGCCAAGCAGGGCCTGGCGAAGATGAAGGCGCTGATGGAAATGGGCTTCAAGCAGGGCGTGCTGGCCCCGCAGGAGCGCCCGGCCGTCGCCTCGCTGCGTGCCCTGGGCTTCTCCGGCAGCGATGCCGAGGTGATCGCCAAGGCCGCCAAGGAAGCCATGCCGTTGCTGGCCGCGGTCAGCTCGGCGTCCTGCATGTGGACCGCCAACGCGGCCACCGTCAGCCCCAGCGCCGACACCGCCGATGGCCGCGTGCACTTCACCGCCGCTAACCTGAACTGCAAGTTCCACCGCTCCATCGAGCACCCGGTCACCAGCCGCATCCTCGGCGCGATGTTCCGCGACGAGAAGCACTTCGCCCACCACGCCGCACTGCCGGCGGTGGCCCAGTTCGGAGACGAAGGCGCGGCCAACCACACGCGCTTCTGCAAGTCCTACGGTGAAGCCGGCGTCGAGTTCTTCGTGTTCGGCCGCAGCGCCTTCGACAGCCGTTTCCCGGCGCCGCAGCGTTACCCGGCCCGGCAGACCCTGGAAGCCTGCCAGGCGGTTGCCCGCCTGCACGGCCTGACGGACGACGGCGTGGTCTACGCCCAGCAGAATCCGGCCGTGATCGACCAGGGTGTGTTCCACAACGACGTGATCTCCGTGGGTAACGGCGAAGTGCTGTTCCACCATGAAGACGCCTTCCTCGACACCGAGCGCGTGCTGGCCGAGCTGCATGACAAGCTGGGCCGCCGCGGCGGCCGCTTCCAGGCCGTGTGCGTGCCGCGCGACCAGGTCACGGTCGAGGACGCGGTGAAGTCCTACCTGTTCAACAGCCAGCTGCTCACCCGCGCCGACGGCAGCATGCTGCTGATCGTCCCGGAGGAGTGCCGCAAGAACGAGCGCGTATGGAACTACTTGTCGCGCCTGACCGCCGAGGACGGCCCGATCCGCGAGGTGAAGGTGTTCGACCTCAAGCAGAGCATGCAGAACGGCGGCGGCCCCGCCTGCCTGCGCCTGCGCGTGGCGCTGACCGACGGCGAGCTGGCAGCGGTCAATCCGGGCGTGATCATGACCCCGACCCTGCACGACACCCTGGTCACCTGGGTCGACAAGCACTACCGCGATCGCCTGTCCGAATCCGACCTGGCCGATCCGCAACTGCTGGTGGAATGCCGTACGGCGTTGGATGAATTGAGCCAGATCCTTAAACTGGGCTCGGTTTATCCCTTCCAGCAAAACTGAGTGACCGACATGACCGAAAGCCTCCCGCTGATTCTCGAAGACAACAAGGGCGAGCGCCGCGAGACCCACACCGCGCGCCTGGCCATCCGCCTGGAAGGGCGCGAGCTGTGGCTGGAGGCCGACGGCAAGGGCGGCCTTACGATCTACGCCGACTCCCATGAGGACGACGCCGAGATCCCGCTGCTGGTGGTGCGCCCGCAGGCGGTGAACCAGTTGGGCCTGACTTTGGAGCTGGAAGCCGCCGAAGTCCACGAACATGGTCCAGACTGTGGATGTGACCATCACCACTGATCGCGGAGTCCACGGCCCATCCGGCCGCTGGGAATGATGGAGGCGTCCGCATGCTAGCCCTGGGCAAACTGCTCGAACTGACCCTCGCCGGCCGTGAGCCGACGGAAAAGATCCAGCTCACCGCGGACGGTACCCGTCTGCACTGGCTGGCGGAAGGCGCACTGGAAATCACCCCGTCCACCCTCCGTGACCAGGGCCGTGACCTGCTGCTTTCGGCTGGTATCCACGGCAACGAGACCGCCCCCATCGAGCTGCTCGACCGCCTGGTGCAGCGCATCGCTCGTGGCGAGCTGAAGCCGGCGGCGCGCATCCTGATCCTGCTGGGCAACCCCGAAGCCATGCGCCGCGGCGAGCGTTACCTGGAACAGGACATCAACCGCCTGTTCTGCGGTCGCCACGAGGAGGGCAGTGGCAACGAAGCCCTGCGCGCCTCCGAGCTGGAGCGCCTGGCCGCAGCGTTCTTCGCTCGCGACGGGCGAACCCGTCTGCACTACGACCTTCACACCGCCATTCGCGGTTCGAAGATCGAGCAGTTCGCGCTCTACCCCTGGAGCGAGGGTCGCCAGCACTCCCGCGACGAACTGGCGCGCCTGCGCAGCGCCGGCATCGACGCCGTGCTGCTGCAGAGCAAGCCGGGCATCACCTTCAGTGCCTACACCTACAGCCACCTGGGCGCCGAAGCTTTCACTCTGGAGCTGGGCAAGGCGCGGCCGTTCGGGCAGAACCAGGCGGTCAACCTCGATCGCCTGGAAGGCATGCTGCAGGGACTGATCCGTGGCGATGCGCCGGAAGCCGATGGTGAGCAACTCGATGGCCTCAAGCTGTTCGCCGTGTCCCGCGAAGTGATCAAGCACAGCGACCATTTCCGCCTGCACCTGGACGATGCGGTGGATAACTTCACCGAGCTGGACCAGGGCTACCTGCTGGCCGAGGACATCGGTGGCACCCGCTGGATCGTGGAGGAGCAGGGTGCGCGGATCATCTTCCCCAACCCTCGGGTGAAGAACGGACTGCGCGCCGGCATTCTGGTCGTTCCCACCGAACTCTGATGGTAGCGTAGGGCGTATAACGTTCGACGTTATACGCCGATTGACCTTGCTCCCAAGGCACTCCAAGTTCAGCCATGGCGCCGACGGCAAGCCAGGGTGAAACGGCGTACAACAGCGAACGGTTGTACGCCCTACGAAAGCCTTGAACCCAACCCTTGTCCCGTCTCTGGCGAGCGCTTAGCATCGGTCCTTTCCGCCTGATGCCCGAGGAGCTCCGCCATGTCTACCATCGACCTTCGCAGCGATACCGTCACCCTGCCCTCCGCCGGGATGCGCGAGGCCATGGCGCGTGCCGAACTGGGCGACGACGTCTATGGCGAAGACCCCACCGTCAACCGCCTGGAAGCGACCCTGGCAGAGCGTCTGGGCTTTGCCGCCGCGCTCTTCGTGCCCACCGGCACCATGAGCAACCTGCTGGGGCTGATGGCCCACTGCGGCCGCGGCGATGAATACATCGTCGGCCAGCAGGCGCACACCTATAAATATGAAGGCGGTGGCGCCGCCGTCCTCGGCTCCATCCAGCCACAGCCGATCGACGGCGAAGCCGACGGTTCGCTGGACCTGGCCAAGGTCGAGGCGGCGATCAAGCAGGACGACTTCCACTTCGCCCGCACCCGTCTGCTGGCGCTGGAAAACACCATGCAGGGCAAGGTCCTGCCGCAGGCCTATCTCGCCGCCGCACGGGAGATGACCCGCCGCCGTGGCCTGGCCCTGCACCTGGACGGCGCGCGCCTGTACAACGCGGCGGTCAAGCTGGGCGTGGACGCCTGCGAGATCACCCGCCACTTCGATTCCGTCTCGGTATGCCTGTCCAAGGGGCTTGGCGCGCCGGTGGGCTCGGTACTCTGCGGCGACGCCGAGCTGATCGGCCGCGCGCGCCGTCTGCGCAAGATGGTTGGCGGTGGCATGCGCCAGGCCGGCGGCCTGGCAGCGGCGGCGCTGTATGCGCTGGACCATCAGGTCGAGCGTCTGGCTGAGGACCATGCCAACGCCGAAACGCTGGGCCGTGGCCTCGCCGAACTGGGCTATGCCACCGAGCCGGTACAGACCAACATGGTCTACGTCGGCATCGGTGAGCAGGCCGGTGCGCTGGCTGCCCATCTCGCCGAGCGCGGCATTCGCGTCAGCCCGGCGGCGCGCCTTCGGCTGGTCACGCACCTCGACGTGAAATCGGCGGATATTCCGCGTATCGTGGAAGCTTTCGCTGCCTTTCGTCGCGACTGAGCATGCGTGAGGCGCAATAGGCGCCGTCTATCGCACAAACACTCTGTACCCAGTACGCAGGGCCGATCATAATGCGGCCCTTTGCCGGCGATTTGTGGCCGTATTTTTCCGTGGAAGAATCTATGAAAAGCGCTGAAATCCGTGAAGCCTTCCTCCGCTTCTTCGAAGAGAAGGGGCACACCCGCGTTGCGTCCAGTTCGCTGATCCCCGCGAACGATCCGACCCTGCTGTTCACCAACGCAGGCATGAACCAGTTCAAGGATTGCTTCCTGGGCCTGGAAAAGCGCGCCTACACCCGCGCCACCACCAGCCAGAAGTGCGTGCGTGCCGGCGGCAAGCACAACGACCTGGAAAATGTCGGCTACACCGCGCGCCACCACACCTTCTTCGAAATGCTGGGCAACTTCAGCTTCGGCGACTACTTCAAGCGCGACGCCATCACCTACGCCTGGGAATTCCTGACCTCCGACAAGTGGCTGAACCTGCCCAAGGAGAAGCTCTGGGTCACCGTCTACGCCACCGATGACGAGGCCTACGACATCTGGACCAAGGAAGTCGGCATTCCCGCCGAGCGCATGGTCCGCATCGGCGATAACAAGGGCGCTCCCTACGCGTCGGACAACTTCTGGGCGATGGGCGACACCGGTCCGTGCGGTCCGTGCACCGAGATCTTCTTCGACCACGGCGCGGACATCTGGGGCGGCCCGCCCGGCTCGCCGGAAGAAGACGGCGACCGCTACATCGAGATCTGGAACAACGTATTCATGCAGTTCAACCGCACCGCGGACGGCGTCATGCACCCGCTGCCGGCGCCGAGCGTGGATACCGGCATGGGCCTCGAGCGCATCAGTGCCGTGCTGCAGCACGTCCACTCGAACTACGAGATCGACCTGTTCCAGAGCCTGCTGAAGGCTTCCGCCGACGCCATCGGCTGCGCCAACGACGGCGCTCCGTCGCTGAAAGTCGTGGCCGACCACATCCGTTCCTGCGGCTTCCTGATCGCCGACGGCGTGCTGCCGTCCAACGAAGGCCGCGGCTACGTGCTGCGCCGCATCATCCGTCGCGCCTGCCGCCACGGTAACAAGCTGGGCGCCAAGGGCACCTTCTTCCACAAGATCGTTGCCGCGCTGGTTGGCGAGATGGGCGAAGCCTTCCCTGAGCTCAAGCAACAGCAGGCGCACATCGAGCGCGTGCTCAAGACCGAGGAAGAGCAGTTCGCCAAGACCCTGGAGCAGGGCCTGAAGATCCTCGAACAGGACCTGTCCGAGCTCAAGGGCAGTGTCATCCCCGGCAACGTGGTGTTCAAGCTGTACGACACCTACGGCTTCCCGGTCGACCTGACCAACGACATCGCCCGCGAGCGCAGCCTGACCCTCGACGAGGAAGGCTTCGAGCGCGAGATGGAGGCCCAGCGCGAGCGTGCCCGCTCCGCCAGCGCCTTCGGCATGGACTACAACAGCCTGGTGAAAGTCGATGGCGACACCCGCTTCCTCGGCTACCAGGGCGTCTCCGGCGCCGGCCAGATCATCGCCCTGTTCAAGGACGGCAAGGCCGTCGAGCAGCTGGGCGAAGGCGAGGAGGGTGTGGTCGTCCTCGACCAGACTCCGTTCTACGCCGAATCCGGTGGCCAGGTCGGCGACTGCGGCTACCTCGCCGGTGCCGGCGTGCGCTTCGACGTGCGTGACACCACCAAGGCTGGCGGTGCGCACCTGCACCACGGCGTGGTTGCCCAGGGCAGCCTGAACGTCGGTTCCGCGGTGAAGGCCGAGGTCGATGCTTCCGTGCGCCAGGCCACTGCGCTGAACCACTCCGCCACCCACCTGCTGCACTCCGCGCTGCGCCAGGTGCTGGGCGATCACGTCCAGCAGAAGGGCTCGCTGGTGAACAGCCAGCGCCTGCGCTTCGACTTCAGCCACTTCGAGGCGATCAAGCCGGAGCAGCTGAAGCAACTGGAAGACATCGTCAACGCCGAGATTCGCAAGAACACCGAAGTCGAGACCGAAGAGACCGACATCGACACCGCCAAGGCCAAGGGCGCCACGGCGCTGTTCGGCGAAAAGTACGGCGACCTGGTGCGCGTGCTGAGCATGGGCGGCGACTTCTCCGTCGAGCTGTGCGGTGGCACCCACGTGTCCCGTACCGGCGACATCGGCCTGTTCAAGATCACCAGCGAAGGCGGCGTGGCCTCCGGCGTACGCCGTATCGAGGCGGTTACCGGCGCTGCAGCGCTGGCCTACTTGAACGGTGCCGAAGAGCAGCTCAAGGAAGCGGCCGGCCTGGTCAAGGGCAGCCGTGACAACCTGCTGGACAAGCTGTCCGGCCTGATCGAGCGCAACCGTCAGCTGGAAAAGGAGCTGGAACAGCTCAAGGCCAAGGCCGCCAGCGCCGCCGGTGACGACTTGGCTTCCTCGGCCATCGAGGTCAGCGGCGCCAAGGTGCTCGCCGCGCGTCTCGACGGTGTGGACGGCAAGGCGCTGCTGGCGCTGGTCGACCAGCTCAAGAACAAGCTCGGCAGCGGCGTGATCCTGCTCGGCGGCGTGTTCGAGGAGAAGGTCGTGCTGGTTGCCGGCGTGACCCAGGACCTGACCGCCAAGCTCAAGGCTGGCGATCTGATGAAGCAGGCCGCTGCGGCTGTGGGCGGGAAGGGCGGTGGTCGCCCGGACATGGCCCAGGGCGGTGGCGTCGATGCCGGCAAGCTGGACGAGGCTCTGGCGCTGGCGCGTACATTTGTCGAACAGGGCCTCTAAGAACCTGCTTACGATCTGCTGCGCGTCGGCATAACGGCGTTGAAATCGGTTTCGGGATGCTCATTTACTGTGTGTAAACTCCGCTCCCTCAACCGATTTCGCCTTGTTCTGCTCTAGCTCGCGAGATCGTAAACAGGCTCTAAAGGCCCTGAAATACCGGGGTCCGCAGCGCGTCCGGCGGGCCTTGGCAGCATGCGGTGATGCATGTTAAATGGGCGCCCTTCAGGAATCAGGCGGCTTTTGAAATGGCTTTGATCGTACAGAAGTTTGGAGGGACCTCCGTCGGCACCGTCGAGCGAATCGAGCAGGTGGCCGAGAAGGTGAAGAAATTCCGTGAGGCGGGCGACGACATCGTCGTGGTGGTGTCCGCCATGAGCGGCGAGACCAATCGCCTGATTGGCCTGGCGAAACAGATCATGGACCAGCCGATTCCGCGCGAGCTGGACGTCATGGTTTCCACTGGCGAGCAGGTGACCATCGCGCTGCTGAGCATGGCGCTGATCAAGCGTGGCGTGCCGGCGGTGTCCTACACCGGCAACCAGGTGCGCATCCTGACCGACAGCTCGCACACCAAGGCGCGTATCCTGAGCATCGACGATGCCAACATTCGCGCAGACCTGAAGGCCGGCCGCGTCGTCGTGGTCGCAGGCTTCCAGGGTGTGGACGAGCACGGCAACATCACCACCCTCGGCCGTGGCGGTTCCGACACCACCGGCGTGGCCCTGGCCGCGGCGCTGAAGGCCGACGAGTGCCAGATCTACACTGATGTCGATGGCGTCTACACCACCGACCCGCGCGTAGTGCCGCAGGCGCAGCGCCTGGACAAGATCACCTTCGAGGAGATGCTGGAAATGGCCAGCCTCGGCTCCAAGGTCCTGCAGATCCGTTCGGTCGAATTCGCCGGCAAGTACAACGTCCCGCTGCGCGTGCTGCACAGCTTCCAGGAGGGTCCGGGCACCCTCATTACCCTTGATGAAGAGGAATCCATGGAACAGCCGATCATCTCCGGCATCGCCTTCAACCGCGACGAAGCCAAGCTGACCATCCGTGGCGTACCGGATACTCCCGGCGTTGCTTTCAAGATCCTTGGTCCGATCAGCGCTGCGAACATCGAAGTCGACATGATCGTGCAGAACGTTTCGCACGATAACACCACCGACTTCACCTTCACCGTGCACCGTAATGACTACCAGGCCGCCCTGGAAATCCTCAAGCAGACCGCCACCAGCATCGGTGCGCGCGAAGCCACTGGCGACACCAACATCGCCAAGGTTTCCATCGTCGGTGTCGGCATGCGTTCCCACGCCGGTGTCGCCAGCCGCATGTTCGAGGCGCTGGCCAAGGAATCCATCAACATCCAGATGATCTCCACCTCGGAAATCAAGGTTTCCGTCGTCATCGAAGAGAAGTACCTGGAGCTGGCGGTGCGTGCCCTGCACACGGCGTTCGAGCTCGACGCCCCGGCCCGACAGGGCGAGTAAGGGGAGTGATACCCGAAAGGCGCGGCTACCCCGCGCCTTTTGTCGTTTTTGACCAGGCACTAGGAACTTTCATTCCGACAGGACTGGTCAATACTTGGGTGAAGGATTCGCGCACTTGATCTACACGAATCTGCCACCATTTCTTTTTTGCAGACTGTTTATCCGTAATTCGTAAGGAGAAAGGAATGCTGATTCTGACTCGCCGGGTCGGAGAGACCCTGATGGTCGGTGATGACGTCACCGTGACTGTGTTGGGCGTCAAGGGAAATCAGGTGCGAATCGGTGTGAATGCGCCGAAGGAAGTCGCTGTGCACCGTGAGGAAATCTACCAGCGCATCCAGAAAGAGAAAGACCAAGAACCAAACCATTAATTTTTCTAAAATTTTTCTTTGCAAACGGGGAAAACATGGATATCATGCGCCCCGTGTTGCGGAGAGGTGGCCGAGTGGCCGAAGGCGCTCCCCTGCTAAGGGAGTACACCTCAAAAGGGTGTCGGGGGTTCGAATCCCCCCCTCTCCGCCATTGCATCCTCTGGTGCGATGAGTTGTCCGGTTACGTAAGTGACTGAAATGATTGAAAAATCTTGTTGACAACTCAGAAAAATCGCTCTAGAATTTGCGCCCTCATCAGCGCACTCATAGCTCAGCTGGATAGAGTACTCGGCTACGAACCGAGCGGTCGGAGGTTCGAATCCTCCTGAGTGCGCCATATACGAGGCAACGCGAAAGCGGGGCTTCAGTGGCGAAAGGGCTGAAAAGCCAATAGCTGCAACCAGTTGGTGAATCTGGTTAAACTTTACCGACGACGCACTCATAGCTCAGCTGGATAGAGTACTCGGCTACGAACCGAGCGGTCGGAGGTTCGAATCCTCCTGAGTGCGCCATATACGAAAGGGCCTGCAGAAATGCAGGCCCTTTTTCTTTGTGCGGCGAAAAACTTCCCCGCCAGGGTTCTCAGCGTTTCGCCTTGCCAGCCACGCAGCCATCCTCGTCGAAGGTCACGCTGCGCGCGCCGTGCCTCTTGTCCGCCTCATAGTGATAGCGCAGCGTTCCGTTGTTCTGGCTGACCTTGTCCGGCCTGCCGAGGGCGCTTTCCACGTCTCTGCGGGTCATCCCGGTCCTGATCCTGCCTTCGATGATCGCCTTGCGCCTGGCTGCGCCGGTAACGCGATTGCCGCAGCCGTTCTGCTGCTCGCCCACTACCACGACGCCTTCATCGTTCTCCTGGATTTTCCCGCGTGCCGCTGTGCGGGGTAGTGCTGCGGGCCTGGGGTTCGCCAGCGGTACCGGTTTGCCACTGCCTGGCGTGGGGTTGGAGGCTTCCTGTCGGTCCTGCTGCTGATCGGTGGAGCAGCCATACTGGCTGAAGAGGACTTTCCCCGTGGCGGATGTGCAGCGGAACACCGTTGCCGCTTCGCCGGTCGGTAGCAGAAGCAGGGTCGAAAACAGCAGGGCGGGCAGGCGCATGATGTCCTCCGTGAAGGCGGGCCTGCCAGGCAGCCTAGGACCAGGATTTGTAATCCGGCGCTGGGTGTCTTGTCGGGGATTTCGCGCGTCGAACCGAGCGATGAACCCGTACTGAGCTTTCGGGCGCAAGCGATTGTTCTTGCCGCTATTTTGTAACGCGTATTGCACCCCGGAGTGTTATCATTTCCCGCATCTGCCCTTGATGGGCGCATGGGACAACCACCATGGACTTACCCAGTAGTTACTCAGAACCCCGATTGCGTAAACACGACCTGATGTATTGATCCCCAATGGCGCGTTCTGCCACTGGGGGTGGAGCGTGCTATGACCGAAGTAGAAGCCAAGAAGCCGCAGGAAAGCCTGCAGGACCGCCTCAACCAGGTGGTCGACCTGCTGCACAAGCACAAGCTGGTGGAAGACCTGACGCACCGTCAGGAAGGCCAGCATCACGATCTCGTCGAAAACCTGGTCCACCGCCAGAACCTTGCCGAACTTCAGCGCAAGCTGGACGAGCTGCACCCGGCCGACATCGCCCACATCCTCGAATCCCTTCCGCTGGATGACCGCCTGACGGTCTGGCAGCTGGTCAAGGCCGAGCGCGACGGCGACATCCTCCTCGAAGTCTCCGACGCCGTGCGGGAAACCCTGATCGCCGACATGGACGATCACGAGATCCTCGCCGCGGCCAAGGACATGGATGCCGACGAACTCGCGGACCTGGCGCCGGAGCTGCCGCGCGACGTGGTCCATGAGCTGATGGAAAGCCTCGATGCGCAACAGCGCGAGCGCGTGCGTTCGGCGCTGTCCTACGAGGAGGACCAGGTCGGCGCGCTGATGGACTTCGAGATGGTCACCATCCGCGACGATGTCAGCCTGGAAGTGGTGCTGCGTTACCTGCGCCGCCTCAAGGAGCTGCCGGGCCATACCGACAAGCTCTTCGTGGTCGACTATGACGGCGTGCTCAAGGGTGTGCTGCCGATCAAGCGCCTGCTGGTGAATGATCCGGACAAGGACGTGGCCGAGGTCATGGCAACCGATCCGGTGACCTTCACCCCCGACGAGGACGGCTACGATGCCGCCCAGGCGTTCGAGCGCTATGACCTGATTTCCGCCCCGGTGGTGGACAAGAACGGCAAGCTGATTGGCCGTCTGACTATCGACGAGATGGTCGACCTGATCCGTGAGGAGAGCGAGAGCGAAGTGCTGAGCATGGCCGGTCTGCGCGAAGAGGAAGACATCTTCGCCTCGGTCTGGAAGTCGGTGCGCAACCGCTGGGCCTGGCTGGCCACCAACCTGATCACTGCCTTCATCGCCTCGCGGGTGATCGGCCTGTTCGAAGGCTCCATCGAGAAACTGGTGGCGCTGGCCGCGCTGATGCCCATCGTCGCTGGTATCGGCGGTAACTCCGGTAACCAGACCATCACCATGATCGTCCGCGCCATGGCGCTGGATCAGATCCAGACCAACAGCGCCAACCGCCTGCTGCGCAAGGAACTGGGCGTGGCCCTGGTGAACGGCCTGGTATGGGGTGGTGTGATCGGCCTTGTCGCCTTCTACCTGTATGGCAACTGGGAGCTGGGTGCGGTGATGACTGGCGCGATGACGCTGAACCTGCTGCTGGCGGCGCTGATGGGGGTACTGATCCCGATGACGCTGCTGCGCCTGGGGCGCGACCCGGCCATGGGTTCCAGCGTGATGATCACTGCCATGACCGACAGCGGCGGTTTCTTCATCTTCCTCGGGCTGGCGACGTTGTTCCTGATGTAAGCCGTCCCGCCGAAAAGGCCGCCCGCGAGGCGGCTTTTTTGTGCCCGCGATTTCCCTGGAAATTGCAGGCATGAAAAAGCCGGCTCAGGGCCGGCTGTTTTCGGCATTGCGTACGACTCAAGCGTCGTTTTGCGCCATTTCGGCGTCGTGCGCGATCAGGGCGATCAGCGCGTTCTGCTGGCGATGGGTCAACTGGCGGAAGCGTTGCAGCAATTCGCGTTCGTGCAGGCTCAGCTCGGGGCTGTCCAGGCGAATGCCGAGATTGTCCTGCAATGCGCCTTCCTGAAGCAGGCTCTGCTCCAGGCGCGCGATGATCTCGGAGTTCATGCTGCGATGGTGGCTACGAGCGACTTCAGCGATACGCTCGCGCATGCCTTCCGGCAGACGTACGACGAATTTGTCAGCGGTGCGGCTGGAGTAGGTAGGGGTTGCCTGTTTCAATGGGCGCATACATTAAACCTGTAAGTCAGGGAGGCCGATGCCATGGGTCAGCGTTCGTTCAGGCCCTTTGACAGCGGTTTCCGTTGGTCGTTCAGCGCGTCGTCAACGGTTTCGGAAAAAAACCAATAACTTGACGTCAAATCTGCGACATATTGTGGCTCGGGTGAAGGCTAAATGCCAGCACCAATCATCCGAAATGCGACGTCCTCGGCAGACCTTCCTTTCGACGGGTTCAAGTGACGTCAGGCCCGATATTGACAGCGTAGCCGAACTGCGGAGGGCTCCGCTCCGTCACTGCGACGGGGGGAGGCGTGTATCCGATGAGGGGGCGCGCATGATGGCACAGCGGGCAGGCCAGGGGCAGGGTTGACCGGTGTTAGCCGCATTTTCCGACAGCAATTCTTCTGACCTCCTGCGTGGCTGACGGTATCATCTGGCCCGCGGATCAGAAACGACGTAGCGCCGAGCCGCCGGCCCCTCCAGAGAGTGTCATGACCCCAGGCAGACTCATTTACCTGATGGGCCCATCGGGCTCCGGCAAGGACAGCCTGTTGCAAGCCGCCAGTGCTCCCCTGGCGGCGCGGGACTGCCGGATCGTCCGGCGCGTCATCACCCGTTCTGCCGAGGCGCGTGGCGAAGAGGCGCATTCGGTGAGTGTCGAGGAGTTCGCTCGGCTGGAGCAGACTGGCGCCTTCGCCATGAGCTGGCGCGCCAACGGCCTGCACTATGGCATCCCCCGCGAGATCGATGACTGGCTCGCCGCTGGCCACGACGTGTTGGTCAATGGTTCACGCAAGTACCTGCCCGAGGCGAGGCGCCGTTATCCGTGGCTGATCGCGGTATTGCTGCGGGTCGAGCCCGAGGTACTGCGGCAGCGCCTGCTGAAGCGGGGGCGCGAGACGCTGCCGGAGATCGAGGCGCGCCTTGCTCGTAACGCGCACTTCGCCGACGGCCTGCCCGGACCGCTGGTGGAGCTGGACAACTCGGTATCTCTCGACGTCACCGTCGGCCATCTGCTGGACCTGCTCGATCCGCCGGATGCCCAGGCGGGCTGAGCGTCAGTCCAGGCGCAGTGACAGGCTGACACCGTGAGGTGCGAACCCCATCGCCGCATAGAAGCGGTGGGCCATTTCCCGGTCCTGGTGGCTGGACAGCGCCAGCTTGTAGCAGCCCCAGCCGCTGGCCCATTCCACGGCGCGCCGGATCAGCGCCTGGCCGATGCCCTGGCCGCGGGCACGGCTGTCCACCACCATGTCTTCGAGAATCGCCGAGCGGGCGAAGCCGTGGGCGATGTGCTCGATGAGGTGCAGGGTGCAGGTGCCCAGCAGGATGCCGTCGCGTTCGGCCACCAGCGTGACCCGTGTCGGGCGCTGGTTGCCCAGTTCCAGCGCGAGCAGCGCGATGTCCGGGCTCGGATCCTGGAGGCCCAACTGCTGCAGCAGGGGCGCAAGGGCAGGGGCGTCGTCCGGCGTGGCGACACGCACGTCGAAGGTGGCGAAGGGCGAATCGGGCGTCGCTTCGTGGTCTGCTGGGCTGCTGTTCACGGTATTCCTCCCCTGTTGAAAAAATTATGGACCCGTCCGGTGGCAGCGGCATGACAAAATCGCCATCGCTCGTTAACATGCCGACCCGATCGTGTCCCGGTAGCTCAATTGGATAGAGCGTCCCCCTCCTAAGGGGAAGGTTGGAGGTTCGACCCCTCTCCGGGACACCAGCATGCCAAGGCCCGCACTCGCGGGCCTTTTGTTTTTTCAGGGGCGGTGAGGCTTTCGCTCGCCCTTGGAATACGACAGGTAATTCGTCGATGCGCTACGGTGCCGGTTGGACTCAGGGACTGTAGCTCACCCGGTTGCGTCCGTTGTGCTTGGCCTCGTAGAGCGCCTGGTCGGCCTTGATCAGGGCCTTGCTCAGGCTGCCGTTCGCGCCGAGGCGAGCGAGGCCGAGACTGATGGTGACCGATGGGGTGCCAGGCTGTTCGGCGACGGCGCGGCGCAGCCGATCCATGTGCTGGCTGGCTTGCTCGGCGCTGATGCCCCAGAGGTACAGGCCGAACTCCTCGCCACCCAGGCGGGCGAATTCGAAGCCGTCCATTTCGCTGCGGATCGCGTGCGCCACGCGGGTCAGTACCTCGTCGCCGACATCGTGTCCGTAGTTGTCGTTCACCCGCTTGAAGTGGTCGATGTCGACCATCGCCAGATAGCGCTCTTCGCTGGCGTCCTCACCCAGGCGCCGGCCGACACGGGCCATGAACGAGCGGCGGTTGGGCAGGTCGGTGAGTACGTCGAGATAGGCCTGGTCCACCAGCAGCCGGGCCATGGCGTAGTTGTGCAGCTTGGCTTGGCTCAGGTGATGGAAGATGTAGACCGTCAGGGCACTGATGAACAGTGGGTAGCAGATCAGCATGCTGCGCCGTTCGTCGAAGTGCGGCACGTCGCCCAGCAGCGGGTTGAGCAGCACCCAGGTCACCACCAGCACGGCGAAGAAAGCGGGGCGGTTCAGCGGCATGGCGGTGGCGCTGTAGAGGATGGTCGCCGCGGCAATCACCAGCCAGGTCGAGCGTAAGGCTTCGGGCAGCCCATCGATCACCAGGCGGGCTGCCACGCAGAAGACGGTGACGAAGATCAGGTTGATCACATAGAAATGCTGTGCCTTGCGCACCTTGGCGGACACCAGGGTGATGGCGGCGAAGGCGGCGAGAAAGATCAGCGAGCCGATGCCGAAGCCCTGAAAGGCCTGGAAGCTGACGATCAGGTCGAACAGGAACCACATGCCGATGCTGACGCAGAACACCAGCAGGCTGAGCCCGTGCAGCCGTTCGAAATCATGCTGGAGGAATTCGGCCCGTAGCTCGGGCGATATGCGTTGCTTCAGTACTTCGGATTCAATCGTCTTGAACATTTACCGCCCTGTGCACGAGTGGGTCGCCGGCGCGAGCATAGCCGAACGGCCGAAGCCCCGCGCGGGTCGCTCGTACAGGGCCGTTGCGCTGGTAGCCCGTTCGAAGGATCCCAGCACTTGCTGTAGCATCTCGCGATGCTGGCCTGCGCGCCTGGAAAGTGTGTTGAAGAATTCTACGAACGAGCGGATCTAGCGGATGCTGAGTGCAGAACTGAAGGCCTTCTATCGGGTTGCGAAGCTGGGCAGCATCACCCAGGCGGCGAAGAAGCTCGGCCTGAGCCAGCCCACCGTCACCACCCAGATCCGCAACCTGGAAAGCCAGTACGCGGTGGAGCTGTTCTACCGTGGCGGCCGCCGCCTGACCCTGAGCGACGAGGGCGCGCGCCTGTTGCCGATGGTCGAGGCGTTGCTGCGGCAGGAAGCCGACATCGAGTTCTACCTGCGCAATTGCGGGCAGATGCAGGGTGCGCTGCGCATCGGCGCCACTTCTCCTTATTACGTGCTCGGCCTGATCAAGACCTTCCGTGAGCGCTTCCCGCAGATCGAGGTGTCGGTGGAGATCGGCAACTCCCAGCAGGTGCTCGAAGCGCTGGTGGAGTGCCGGGTCGACCTGGCGGCGTCCTCGCAGCAGGTGGACGATGCGCGCCTGACCCGCGTGGTGCTCGGCAGCGACCCGTTGGTGCTGGCGGTGCATCGTAGCCATCCACTGGCGATGCAGCAGTCGGTGGCGTTGGGCGATCTGCGCAGTCACTGCCTGCTGATGCGCGAAGCGGGTTCCACCACCCGCCAGCTTACCGAGGCGATGTTGCAGGACGCCGGGGTTACCCCGGCCTCGATGCTGGAGATCGGCAGCCGCGAGTCGATCCGCGAGGCGGTGATCCGCAACCTGGGAGTGAGCATCATCGCCCGCCAGGAGGTGCCGGATAATCCGCAGCTGTGTGTGCTGGAGATCGTTGGCGCGCGGCGGATCGATGAGTACCTGTATTGCCTGAAGGATCGGCGGCAGGCGCGGTTGCCGAGTGCGTTTCTGGGGTTGGCGCAGGTGTAGGCGTGGGCGCCACGCCTGCGCATTCACCTGTAGGCGCGGATTCATCCGCGATGGATTTCGCGGACAAGGTCCGCTCCTACGGGAGCGCACGTACCGCGCAGGCTCTAACTCTTAGCTTCTGAGGACTTCCAGAGAAACATCCGCACACGCCGGAGCGCCCCTTCAGGAGGCCGAGTGGAATCGGAGTTTCAGGGGTTGAGCGACATGGATGTCGCGAGAGACGCGATGGGCCAGGGATGGCCCTTCGCGGCGTGCCCCTGAAACTCCGATGGAGCGAGGGAATTTTTCGCCTAAGCGAAAAACCGGATGCAGGGGCAAGCGCTTTGGTTACTTTCTTGGGGGCGGCCATCCGTCGTTTGAGAAAGTGACTCGCCCGAGGGGGCGAAACCCAATACATCCGAACACACAGAAGCGGCGCAGACACACCCAATTCCAAAGAAGAGCATCGCGGACGAAGTCCGCTCCTACGGGTGAGTCCTGCGCTTTTCTCGTAGAAACGGCACCCCGCGTAACCCAACCCATCGCAAAATTTTTCATCCCTATACCAAAATTTGCCTATGGATCTATCGGTGCACTTTTCCTCATCGCAATAGAGCCGTCGCATTCGCTCCCTAGCATGAACCTCGTCAAATCACGTCGCTGCCCACGGCGGCGTGAGCCAAAAGAACACGAGGTACCGCCATGCACACGACCATCGCCGGCACGCCGCTCAGCGTGCGCCACATCCGTAAACGCTTCGGCCAGTTCGTCGCCCTCGACGGCGTTTCGCTGGACGTCAAGGCGGGCGAGCTGGTCTGTCTGCTCGGTCCCTCCGGCTGCGGCAAGACCACGCTGCTGCGCTGCATCGCCGGCCTGGAGCGCCAGGACGAGGGCACCTTGCACTTGGGCCAGCGCGACGTGTCCCTGCTGCCGCCGCAGGCGCGCGACTACGGCATCCTGTTTCAGTCCTATGCGCTGTTCCCCAACCTGACCGTCGAGCAGAACATCGCCTACGGCCTGGCCAACGCCAGCAAGGACGAAGCCCGCCGCCGCGTAGCCGAGATGCTGGAGCTGGTTGGCCTCTCCGGCAGCGAGAAGAAGTACCCCGGCCAGCTCTCCGGCGGCCAGCAGCAGCGTGTGGCGATGGCCCGCGCGCTGGCGCCGAGCCCGTCGCTGCTGCTGCTCGACGAGCCGATGTCGGCGCTGGACGCTCGTGTGCGCGAGCACCTGTGTGGTGAGCTTCGCCAACTGCAGAAGAGCCTGGGCATCACCACCGTAATGGTGACCCACAACCAGGACGAAGCCATGCTGATGGCCGACCGCATCGCGGTGATGAACCACGGTCGCATCGAGCAGTACGGCACCGCCCAGGAGATCTACAGCACCCCGGCCACGCCCTTCGTCGCCGAGTTCGTCGGCCAGGGCAACTGGTTGCCGTTCGAGCGCGGCAATGATGGCCATGCGCGCGTCGGCAGCCTCAACCTGCGCCTGCAGAACCAGGCCGCGAGCGCCTCGGGTCGGCTGTTCTGCCGTCCGGAGGCGATCAGCGTGAACCCGGTGGTGCATCAGGAAAACCTGTTCCGCGCGCAGATCCGCGAAATCACCTTCCTCGGCAACCGCTGCCGCATGAGTTTCGAGCTGGAGCAGCTGCCGGGCCATCCGCTGCTGGCTGAACTGGCGCCGGAAGACATGCCGCGCCTGGGCACCCCGGATATCTGGGTATCCCTGCCGCCCCGCAGCCTGCAGGTGTTCGCCTGAGATGGATGCCGTGGTGAATCACAATCCGGCGCTGTCCGCCGGCAAGCTCCGTGGAGATCTGGGCGATCGCCTGTTCGTGCGCGGCGGCAAGTGCCTGCTGCTGGTCCTGCTCACCGTTGCGGTGCTGCTGCCGCTGCTGGCCATCTTCTGGCGCGGCTTCAGCAGTGCGGCGGGGCAGGGCGGTGGCGTTGCCGCGATGGGCGAACTGCTGCGCAGCGATAACTTCCACTGGCTTCTGGGCAACAGCCTGAAGGTTTCGCTGAGCGTGGCGTGCATCGTCGTGCCGGCGGCTTACCTGTTCGCCTACGCGCTGCAACGCACGCTGATCCCGGCCAAGGGCCTGTGGCGGGGGATTTCCCTGCTGCCGCTGCTGGCGCCCTCGATGCTGCCGGGCATCGCGCTGATCTACCTGTTCGGCAACCAGGGCCTGCTGCGCGGCTGGGTGCCGGACAACATCTACGGCTTCTGGGGCATCGTCCTGGGCGAAGCCATCTACACCTTCCCCCATGCGTTGATGATCCTGCTGTCCGCGCTGTCGCTGGCCGATGCGCGCCTGTTCGACGCCGCCTCCAGCATGGGCGCCAGCCCCTGGAAAGCCTTCCGCAGCATCACCTGGCCGGGCTCGCGGCAGGGTGTGTTCGCCGCCTTCTGCCTGGTGTTCACCCTGACCATCACCGACTTCGGCGTGCCGGTCGTGGTGGGCGGCGACTATCAGGTGCTGGCGCTGGAAGCCTACAAGGCGGTGGTCGGCCAGCAGCAGTTCGGCCGTGGCGCGCAGATCGGCATGATCCTCCTGCTGCCGGCGCTGCTCAGCTTCGCCGTGGACACCTGGCTGCGTCTGCGCCAGCGCGAGGCCATGAGCGGTCGCGCGCAGGTCTACCATCCCAAGCCGTCGCGCCGCCGCGATGCCGCCTTCCTCGCCGTCGTCGTGCTGATCTGCGCGGTGCTGCTGGGCGTGCTGGGCATGGCCGTGTACTCCTCGCTGGTGAAGTTCTGGCCGTACAACCTGTCGCTGTCGCTGCATCACTACGACTTCGACACCACCGCCGGCGGCGGCTGGCTGGCCTACCGCAACAGCCTGACCATGGCCGCCTGTACCGCCATCATCGGCAGCGCGGTGATTTTCACCGGCGCCTACCTGATGGAGAAGACCCGCGAGCAGCCATGGCTGAACCAGCTGCTGCGCATGCTCTGCTTCGTGCCGATGGCCGTTCCCGGCCTGGTGCTGGGCCTGGGCTACGTCTTCTTCTTCAACCTGCCGAGCAACCCGCTGCATGTGTTCTACGGCAGCATGGCGCTGCTGGTGGTGTGCACCATCGCCCACTACCTGACCACCGCGCAGATGACCGCCACCGCCGCGCTGCGCCAACTCGACGGCGAGTTCGAGGCTGCCGCGCTGTCGCTGAAGATGCCGCTGTGGCGCCACTACCTGCGCGTCACCGTGCCGATCTGCCTGCCGGCGCTGCTGGACATCATCCGCTACCTGTTCGTCTCGGCGATGACCACGGTGTCGGCGGCGATCTTCCTCTACAACCCGGACACCATCCTCGCCGCCGTCGCCGTGCTGAACATGGACGACTCCGGCAACGTCGGCGGCGCCGCCGCCATGTCCACCCTGATCCTGATCACTTCCGCCGCCGTGTCGCTGCTGCTGGCCGGCGCCTCGCGCGGCCTGCTGCGCCGCTCCCAGGCCTGGAGGAAGGGCGCGAACCCGTAACACCGCTGGACGCTGTCGCCTGGCATCTACCTGCCGGGCTCAACCCCTGACAAACCCGCCCCGAGCGGGGAACAAACACTGCCAAGGAGCTCCACATGTTCAAACGTCTTGCCCTCGCCGCCGCCGTGGTGGCCGGTTTCGCCGCACAGGCCCACGCCGCCGACACCGAACTGACCGTCTACACCGCCCTGGAACCGGAGCAGCTGACCGCCTACAAGCAGGCCTTCGAAGCCGAGAACCCGGACATCAAGATCAAGTGGGTACGCGACTCCACCGGCATCGTCACCGCCAAGCTGCTGGCCGAGAAGGACCGTCCGCAGGCCGACGCAGTGTGGGGCCTGGCCGCGTCCAGCCTGGCCATCCTCGACCAGCAGGGCATGTTGGAGAAGTACGCGCCCAAGCACCTGGACGCCATCGGCAAGAACTACCGTGACCCGGCCAACCCGCCGGCCTGGGTGGGCATGGACGTGTGGGCCGCCACCATCTGCTTCAACACCGTGGAAGCCGAGAAACTCGGCCTGGAAAAACCCATCAGTTGGCAGGACCTGACCAAGCCCGAGTACAAGGGCAAGATCGTCATGCCGAACCCGGCGTCCTCCGGCACCGGCTTCCTCGACGTCTCCGCCTGGCTGCAGACCTTCGGCGAGAAGCAGGGCTGGGCCTACATGGACGCCCTGCACGAGAACATCGGCCAGTACGTCCACTCCGGCTCCAAGCCGTGCAAGCTGGCCGCCGCCGGCGAATTCCCGATCGGCATCTCCTTCGAGTACCCGGCCGTGCAGCTCAAGCGCCAGGGCGCACCGCTGGACATCGTCCTGCCGAAGGAAGGCCTGGGCTGGGAAATCGAAGCCACCGGCATCGTCAAAGGCACCCAGCATGAAGCCGCGGCGAAGAAACTCGCCGACTTCTCCGCCAGCCCGAAAGCCATGGAGCTGTACAAGGAAAACTTCGCCGTGCTGGCCCAGCCGGGCATCGCCAAGCCGCAGACCGAACTGCCGGCCGACTACGAGCAGCGCCTGATCAAGAACGACTTCGCCTGGGCCTCGAAGAACCGCGACGAGATCCTCGCCGAATGGCGCAAGCGCTACGACGGCAAGTCGGAGAAGGTTGCGCAGAAGTAAGGTTCGGCGCTGGCGGCTCCCTCTCCCCAACCCTCTCCCTGAAGGGAGAGGGGGCTGTTCGGTGTGCTGGTTCGGTTTCAGCGTCTGCCTGTGCCTTTGATGGTTTCAGGATGAACTCAGGGTTTCTCTTCGCAGAGGAGAGCTCCCTCTCCCTTCAGGGAGAGGGCGGGGGAGAGGGGCTCTTCGCCACGCAGGAAATATCCCCATGACCCACACCCACTGCGACGTCGCCATCGTCGGCACCGGCATCCTCGGCCTTTCCCACGCGTACGCCGCCGCCCGCCGCGGCCTCTCCGTACGCGTCTTCGAGCGCACGGCTACGCCCCTGGGCGCCTCGGTGCGCAACTTCGGCCAGGCACTGGTTACCGGCCAGCCGCCGGGCGTGATGTCGGACCTGGCGCGCGCCAGTCGGCCGATCTGGGCGCAGTGGGCAGAGAGCGCCGGTTTCTCCCTGCGGCGCAATGGTTCGTTGCTGTTCGCCCGCAGCGAAGCCGAGGAGCATCTGCTGGAAGCCTTCTGCACCGGCCGCGCCAGGGAGCTGGATTACCGCGTGGGCCTGCTGCGCGGCAGTGAGCTGAACGACCTCTACCAGGGCCATTTCCGCCACCATCGCGCCGCGCTGCTGGGCTTCGACGACCAACAGTTGTATTCCCGCGAGGCGCTGCCGACGCTGATCGACTACCTGCGCCGCGAACTGGGTGTGCAGTTTCATTTCTCCACCCTGGTCCGCGACGTCGACACCGGCCTGCTGCGCACCACGGCGGGCACCTTCACTACCGGACAGGTGATCGTCTGCTCCGGTCATGACTACCAGACCTTGCTGGCCGAGGCCATCGCACCGCTGCAGCCGCAGGTGTGCCGCCTGCAGATGCTGCGTGTCCGCCCGCAGGTCGACTTCGGTCTCGCCCACTCGATCCTTACCGGCCTGAGCTGCGTGCATTACGGTGCCTTCTCCGACCTGCCCGAGGCCGAGGCGGTGCGCGAGCAGATTCGCCGCGAGACGCCGGAGCTGGAAGAGCAGGGCATTCACCTGCTGGTCAGCCCGACGCCCCATGGCGAGCTGATCATCGGCGACTCCCACCACTACGGCAACGACGCGGCGCCGTTCAATGCCGAGGCCGTGGACAAACTCATGCTGCAGCTGGCCGAGGACACCCTGGGCATGCGCGTGGAGGTGATCGAGCGCTGGCAGGGCGTTTACGGTTCGCGCGGACCGGGGCCGTTCTCGGTGCTGCAGGCGGCGGACGGCGTCACTGCCGTGCTGATGCATACCGGCGTGGGCATGAGCGTCGGTCCGGAGTTGGGTGAGCGCACTGTGGCGGCACTGTTTGGCTGACACATGTCTGTCACCTGCCGTTCATGGGGCTCTGTTAACACCAAGGGGCGGGCGTGATTTGCTCTTCGTAGGAGCGAGCTTGCTCGCGAACAGTCCGTGCCGTGCGGGTTCGCGAGCAAACTCGCTCCTGCAAGGCCGGTTCAAGTCCGCAGCACGGTCTCAAGAATCGCAGTCCCATGAACCACAGCATCGTCCAGAGTCACCAGGATTCCGACCTGTTCGGCCTGCTTTATGGCTTCAGCTTCCGCCCTGGCCAGCCCGGCCTGGAAATCGACTCGCCCACCGCGCTGCAGCGCCTGCGGGAGCCGCGCACCGAGGATGAGTTCCTCTGGCTGCACCTGAACCTGGCGCACGCGGCCTGCGAGCGCTGGATGAAGTCGCACCTGGAGCTGCCCGACTACTTCTTCGAGACCCTGCGCGAAGGCTCGCGCTCCACCCGCATCGAGCATGTCGACGGCGCGCTGCTGGCGGTAGTCAACGACGTGGTGTTCGACTTCGGCAGCCGCATGTCCTCGGATGTCTCCACCCTGTGGGTCTGCGCCCGCGGCCGCTTGCTGGTGACCGCCCGCGCCCAGCCGCTGCGCTCGGTCGATACCCTGCGTTCCTCGGTCAAGCACGGCGAAAGCTTCCGCTCTCCGCTGGAGCTGCTGGTGCATCTGCTGCGCGACCAGGGCGATATCCTCACCCGCATCCTGCGCGAGACCAGCATCAGCGTGGACCGCATCGAGGACCAGTTGCTGTCGGCGCGCCTGTCCGACAACCGCGCCGACCTGGGCGCCATGCGCCGCGTGCTGGTGCGCCTGCAGCGCCTGCTGGCGCTGGAGCCGGGCTCGCTGATGCGCCTGCTCAACCGCCCGCCGGTATGGCTGAAAGACGACGACGTGCGCGTGCTGCGCGAGGCCACCGAGGAATTCTCCCTGGTGATCAACGACCTCACCGCCCTGGGCGAGCGCATCAAGCTGCTGCAGGAAGAGATCGCCGCCAAGCTCAACGAGCAGAGCAACCGTACCCTGTTCACCCTCACCGTGGTCACGGTGCTGGCGCTGCCGATCAACATCATCGCCGGCTTCTTCGGCATGAACGTCGGCGGCATTCCGTTCTCCAGCGATCCGGAGGGGTTCTGGATTCTCGTCGTGCTGGTGGCCAGCTTCACCGGGCTGGCCGGGCGCTGGGCGTTTCGCAAGCGGGATGATTATTGAGACAAGGTTGCCTGAAACCTAGGGCGCATGACGCTCCGCGTTATACGCCGATTGGCCATGAGCACCTGCTTGCTCGGGGGCGGATAAGGAGCATTTGCCCGGTTCGTGTATGGCGCGGGCGATGGGCAAGGTGTATCGGCGTACAACCGCGGACGGTTGTACGCCCTACGTTACTGCTGGCAGCGGCGATCCCGGTGGGCGCACCGGGCTCCTACAAGGTTGGGCTCCCCTTGGCGATTTTTCCCGTAGGAAATTCCCTTCTCCGTACCGCTTGAAATATCGAACGCGTGGTGCGTATTTTGTACAGGCGGCGCAGCGTGCGCGGCCTCCTGTTACAAAGACGAAGTACAAGGATAAGAAGTCATGAGTAGCGATCTACGCAGCCCGCTCGCCGAGCGCCTGGCTGGAGTCGAAGAGATCGAGTGCGTCACCCCCGACCTCAACGGGGTGCCGCGTGGCAAGGTGATGACCGGGGAAGGATTCCTCACCGGCCGCCGCCTGCAGCTGGCGCGTGGTGTCCTGCTGCAGTGCATCATGGGCGGTTACCCGCCTGCGAGATTCTACGGCAGCGATGATGGCGACCTCGCCCTGGTCGCCGAGCCGACCCAGATCCATCGCCTGCCCTGGAGCGACGAGCCCCGCGCCTTTGCCATCTGCGATGCGGTGGAGCTCGACGGCCAGCCCTCCGGCCTGTCCACCCGCGGCCTGCTCAAGCGGGTGGTGGCGCGCTACGCCGAGCGCGGCTGGAGCCCGGTGGTGGCCACCGAGCTCGAATTCTTCGTCTTCGCTCCCAATCCCGACGCCAACGAGCCCTTCCAGGCTCCGCTCGGCCCGGACGGCCGCCGCGAGATCGGCCACTCGGCCTTCAGCGTATCCTCCAACAACGGCCTGCGTCCGTTCTTCCAGGACGTCTACCGCTGCATGGCGGCGGTGGGGCTGGAGCGCGACACCTTCATGCACGAGATGGGCACCAGCCAGTTCGAGATCAACTTCCTGCACGGCGACCCGGTGCTGCTGGCCGACCAGACCTTCCTGTTCAAGCACCTGCTCAAGGAGGTCGCGCTCAAGCATGGCCTGATCGTGGTGTGCATGGCCAAGCCGCTGGCGAAGACGCCGGGCAGCTCGATGCACATCCACCAGAGCATCGTCGATGGCGAAGGCCGCAATATCTTCACCGACGCCAACGGCGAAGCCACGCCGGCCTTCCGCCATTTCATCGGCGGCCAGCAGGCGTGCCTGGCGGACTTCACCCTGCTATTCGCCCCGAACGTGAACTCCTTCCAGCGCCTGTGCCATCCTTACGCCTCGCCGAACAACGCCTGCTGGTCCTACGACAACCGCGCCGCCGGCCTGCGCATTCCGGCCAGCGCGCCGGTGGCCCGTCGCGTGGAGAACCGTCTGCCGGGCGCCGACGCCAACCCGTACCTGGCGATTGCCGCCAGCCTCGCCGCTGGCCTGCACGGCATCGAGCGTGAACTGGAGCCGACCGAGGCGATCCAGGGTGAGTTCGAGGTGCCCGAGGCACTGCTGCTGCCGTGCACGATGTACGACGCCCTGCAGCGCCTCAAGCGCAGCCAGCTGGCGCGCGAGGTGTTCGGCAACGAGTTCATCGATGGCTACACCGCGACCAAGTCGATGGAGCTGACCAGCTTCTTCGACGAAATCACCCCGTGGGAGCGCCGCGTGCTGGCCGCCCAGGCCTGATCGCTGCGCGGGCACGCCGACACAGTCGCGCCGAAACACCGGCGCGGCTGCGATCGGTGGGCATTTCTCCGACATCCTCGTGCATCCCGCCGCCATCCTTCAGGATGCCCGACGGCACGCGCCGCGACCCCCTCTGTTCCAGGCCCGGCAGGCCTCTCGACGCGCCCTCCGGCAGGCTCTAAGGTGTCACGGCAAGTCCCGCTTTCCGTCACCCGGGTGCCGTCCCGGGGTTGTTCTGGGCCAGGAGGTCCGATGCTCCGGATCGTCACCGCTTTTCGCGCTCTGTACTTCGCCGCCGTCATGCTCCTGACCGGTTCCGGTCTACTCAGTACCTACCTCGCTTTGCGCCTGGGCGCGGAGAAGGTCGATGGGCTGTGGATCGGCGCCATGATGGCGGCCTACTACCTTGGCCTGGTGCTGGGCGGCAAGATCGGCCACCGGCTGATCGCCCGCGTCGGCCACATCCGTGCCTACGTTGCCTGCGGTGGCCTGGTGACGGCGGCGGTGCTGGGCATCGGCCTGTTGCCCTGGCTCGGCTTCTGGCTGGTGCTGCGGACGGCCATCGGCCTGGGCATGATGTGCCAGTACATGGTCATCGAGAGCTGGCTCAACGAACAGGCGGAGGCGCGCCAGCGCGGCCTGGTGTTCGCCGGCTACATGGTGTCGTCCTACCTTGGCCTGGTGCTCGGCCAGCTGGTGCTGGTGGTGCACCCGGGGCTGGGGCCGGAGCTGCCGATGATGATCGCGCTGTGCTTCGCCCTGTCGCTGATTCCGGTGGCGATCACCCACAAGGTCCACCCCGCGCCGTTGCGTCCGGCGCCGCTGGAGCCGCGCTTCTTCCTCAAGCGGGTGCCGCAGTCGCTGACCACGGTGCTGGTGTCGGGCCTGGTGATTGGCGCCTTCTACGGCCTCGCGCCGCTCTATGCCTCGCGGCAGGGATTGAGCACCGAGCAGATCGGTCTGTTCATGGGCGGCTGCATCTTCGCCG
This sequence comes from Pseudomonas sp. PSE14, assembly GCF_029203285.1. Lineage (NCBI taxonomy): Bacteria > Pseudomonadati > Pseudomonadota > Gammaproteobacteria > Pseudomonadales > Pseudomonadaceae > Pseudomonas > Pseudomonas sp. PSE14. Next base: position 4,115,331 of record NZ_CP115669.1, on the reverse strand, counting down.
GCCTCCTGGTGCAATGGCCGTTGGGCTGGCTGTCGGACCGCTATGACCGCGCGGTACTGATCCGCAACGCGGCGATTCTGCTGCTGCTCTTCGCCTTGCCGCTGGCGCTGCTGCCGATGTTGCCGCTGCCGGACCTGTCGTTGTCCCTGGCGCTGCTGCTACCGATGGGCTTCCTGGTCTGCCTGGTACAATTCACCCTCTATCCGCTGGCGGTGGCGTTTTCCAACGACCATGTCGAGGGCGATCGCCGCGTATCGCTGACGGCGATGCTGCTGGTGACCTTCGGCGTCGGCGCCTGTATCGGGCCGCTGGCGGCCGGCGCGCTGATGAAGCTGTTCGGCGCGAACATGCTCTACGCCTTCGTCTGCGCCTGCTCGCTGATCCTGATCTGGCGCGTGCAGCCGGAGAAGGTCAGTGGCGTGCACCGAGTCGACGAGGCGCCGGTCAAGCACGTGGCCACGCCGGACAGCCTGGCGTCCTCGCCGCTGTCGGCAGCGCTCGATCCACGGGTCGATGACCGCGCAGTGGAGATACAGATGAAGGGCGCCGACAGTTCGGTGGCGGCGCCTGAAGCGGAAGAGGAAAGCCGGCCCGCATAGGGCCGCAAGGAAAGGGCGGCAAGCGCTTGCCGCCCAGGACGAACTAGAACAGCTCGTCCTTCTCGAAGCGCCGGGCCTCGCGCTGTAACTGGTAGACGAAGCGATCGATATTGCGCTGGACCAGGCCGCTGACCTGCTGGAAGCGCAGGCCGGCAAAGCTGAAGCCGACCTTTTCCTCGAAGTGCACGTGGCGCAGTTCCACTTCCAGGGTGATGGCGCCGAAGGGCAGGCGGGCAGTGAATCGCTCGTAGACTTGTCCCGGTTGCAGGCGGTCGCTGACATTGCCGTCCAGGCGAACCTTGCAGCCGGTGGCGGAGATATCGATCAGGCTGCCCTTGAGCGGGGCCTTGAGCTTGTCGCCGGCGATTTCCACCGCCACCGGCTGGCTCTGGCTGACGCCGGCGCGGTAGGCATTGCGACGCTGGTGGTAGAGCACCTCGTCCGGCACCGGTAGCCAGTAGCAGCGGGCGCCGTCGATCTCGGCGAAATAGGCGTTCTGCTTCGATTCCCAGGCGATGCGCACCCCCTCGTGGAAAGCCTCGATGCGCAGCGGTTCGCCGTTCTGCAGGAAACGCTCGCCGTCGTTGGGGATCAGTTCGTCCAGGGCGATCAGGTTGCGCTCGCGATTGACCTCGACGACGAAACTCTGGAAGCGCTGGCTGCGGCCTTCGAAGGTGACCACCAGGGGATCGTGGCTGTCCATGAGCGTCCGCAGGCTCGCATGGATTTCCACCGGAGCCTTGAGCACTTTCGGTGGTTGAGGGCCGTTTTCCTCGACAAACAGGTTGGCCACGGTCCGCGGATCTCCATCTAGATTGTGTTTGTTATAGGTATGGCACGGGGCTATGCCGATGCTGGCATTGTGCCCAAAGGCGGGCCGTCAGGCCAGTGCTCAGGCCTGGCTGAGCGGACGCTGGCGGCTGCTCTGGGTCGAGCTGCCACGGCGGTCGTAGAGATTGGGGGTGTCCTGCCCACGCAGGATGTCGAGCAGGCGGCCGGTGCTGGCCTGGCCTGCACGGATGATCCGGCCGTTGCGCTGGTTGGCGTCCTGGCACTGGTCGAGCAGGGCGCCCAGTTCGTCGCCACGTACCAGCAGCTCGCCGTTGCCACTGCGCTGGGCGAATTGCTCGAGGCCCTGGCGATCCACGCTGACACCGGCCTGCTGCAGGGCGGCGGCGCGCTCGCGGCCGTTGCGTTCGAGCTGCTGCATCAACGGTACCTTGCGTTCCAGCAGCTGTTGCAGCTGCGCCAGATCACGCGCTTGCAGCGCCTGGTATTCGTCGTCGATCAACTGCAGCAGCTGTCGGGCTGCGTCGATGTCACCGTTGATCAGGGAGAGCAGGGCATCGGACATCTTGGGCTCGGCACTTTTGCTAGCGGGTCCCCGGCGCGACGCTCAGGTCAGCGCTGGGATTCGAAATCGAGCAGCTTACTGGCGACTTTCTGACTGTCGACCTGGTAGCTGCCGTCGGCGATCGCCTGCTTGATGCGGGCCACTTTTTCCTTGTCGACCACGGGCTGGTCCTTCAGTTGATCGCTGACTTTCTGCAACTGCTGGGCGGTATCGCTGAGCTGTACCGATTCGCCGCTCTTGGCCGGGGCGGTGGTGGCGGCAGACTCGGCCGGGGCTTCGCTGCGACCGTTCTGCGCAGCCCCGCTACGGCCAGTGGTGGCTGGCGTAGAGGCCGGGTTCAGCCGGTTGAAGTCGATAACCATGTTGGAAACCTCTGGAGGTATTTGGACGCTTGCCAAGCTTTTCGGCCGGCTGGCGGAAAACTTTAGGCCGATTTTTTGCGCACCCGAGCACAGTTTAGTGAAGGCTGCGCCCATCATGCCAGACTCGGCGGACTACAGGCTGACTTCGACGGCGCCGGGCTCCACCACACGTGCCTTGACGATACGCTGCGAGCGCAGGTTGCGCACGCGGATCTGCTGTCCGGGCACGCCGTCGGACAGCGCCTCGCCGGGCATCATCACGTTGATGGCGCTGGTGCGCGCGCGGATCACCACCTGGTCTCCCTTGCGGATCGCCTCGGCCTGTTCGAGGAAGACCGGCGCAAGCACCTGGTCGTTCACCGTGGCGCGCTTGAGCTTGAGGCCGATCACCCGCTGCGGGTCGGTCAGGTAGCCCTGGGTCAACGGACCGACGTCGCGTTCCACCATGGAGATGTCGGCGGCGTCGATGACGTGGTCGCGCTTGAGCGGCTGGGTGGTGACGACGACCTGGCGGAACAGTTTCACCGTGGCCGGCACGAACACCGTCCAGGGCGAGCTGCCGTCGCAGCGCACCCGCACCGTGACGCGCCCGACCGGCTGCGCCGGGCTTTCCAGGGCTTGCGTCAAGTCCTTGTCGCACTGCGCCAGGCGCAGACGGGGATCGATGCGCGCCACTTCAATTTCATAGCGCGCTTCAATTCCGCTGCTCTGCAGATAATCTTCGACTTTGAATTCAAGAAAGCCCTGGGTCGAGCCGATAAGGATTTCAGGCGCGGTGAAGGCGTCGGCCCGCGTGGAGCCGGCACTGAGCGCAGCGCACACACCGAGCAGGGCGGCCATGAGGTCGCGCGCGCTTCGGAGCTGTCGGAAAAATGTCGTTGCCTGTTTCATGCAACGGGTTAAGCAATGGTCGTGCCGCCTGCCAGGTCAGGCGGCGTTGCGTGCAGGGGAGGCTCAATGGCCGGAGTCATGGATTCAGTCAACCAGCGGACGCAGCTGGTCGGCCAGAATCGTCTCGAGCTGCTGCTGTTCCGGCTGAACGGCAGCCAGTTGTACGGGATCAACGTGTTCAAGGTGAAAGAGGTACTGCAGTGCCCGCGCCTGACCGTGATGCCCAAGTCCAGCCAGGTGGTGCGCGGAGTGGCGAACATCCGCGGCGGCACCATTCCGATTCTCGATCTGTCGCTGGCCACCGGGCGCCAGGGGCTGCGCGACATCGGCAACAGTTTCGTGATCATCACCGAGTACAACACCAAGGTGCAGGGCTTCCTGGTGCATTCGGTGGAACGCATCGTCAACATGAACTGGGAGTCGATCCATCCGCCACCCAAGGGCACCGGCCGCGACCATTACCTGACGGCGGTCACCCGGGTCGACAACCAGTTGGTGGAAATCATCGACGTGGAGAAAATCCTCGCCGAAGTGGCGCCCACCCCGGAGGACATCTCCGAGGGCGTGCTGGATGCCGAGACCCAGGCCCGCGCGGTGAGCAAGCGCGTGCTGGTGGTGGACGACTCCTCGGTGGCGCGCAAGCAGCTGGTGCGTTGCCTGGAAACCGTCGGCGTCGAAGTGCTGGCGCTGGGCGACGGCCGCCAGGCGCTGGACTACCTGCGGCAGATGGTGGAGGCGGGCGGTCATCCGGGCAGCGACCTGCTGATGGTGATCTCGGACATCGAGATGCCGGAAATGGACGGTTACACGCTCACGGCGGAAATCCGTCACGACCCGCGCATGCAGGACCTGCATATTCTCCTGCATACTTCGCTGTCCGGGGTGTTCAACCAGGCCATGGTGAAGAAGGTCGGCGCTGACGACTTCCTCGCCAAGTTCCGTCCTGATGACCTGGCCGCCCGCGTGGCGGAGCGGATCAAGGCGGTGGATGGCACGGCGGCCTGAGTCCGCGAATTGAATCGAGCGGTGCCGGTGCCGCTCGGGGCCAAGGATTCGGCTATGGTTTTTTGAGCACCGGTCAGGCGTTTGCCGTCGTGTCGACGGCAAACGTCCATGAGTGAAGAGGTCTATCTGTGACATCCACCAATACTGAATTCGAGCTGTTCCGGGATTTCCTGGAGAAGACCTGCGGCATCCTCCTGGGCGCCAACAAGCAATACCTGGTCTCCAGCCGCTTGAACAAGTTGATGGAGCAGCAGGGCATCAAGTCCCTCGGCGAGCTGGTACAGAAGGTCCAGGCCCGCAGCCAGCTGCGCGAGCAGGTGGTGGATGCGATGACCACCAACGAAACCCTGTGGTTTCGCGATACCTATCCCTTCGAGGTGCTGAAGAACCGGGTGCTGCCGGAGATGATCAAGGCATCGCCCGGACAACGTTTGCGCATCTGGTCGGCGGCCTGTTCTTCGGGGCAGGAGCCTTACTCGCTGTCGATGTCCATCGACGAGTTCGAGCGCACCAACCTCGGCCAGCTCAAGGCGGGTGTACAGATCGTCGCCACTGACCTGTCCGGCTCCATGCTCACCGCGTGCAAGGCCGGCGAGTACGACAGCCTGGCGATCGGCCGTGGGCTGTCGCAGGATCGCCTGGTCCGCTACTTCGACCAGAAGACGCCGGGACGCTGGACGGTCAAGCCGGCGATCAAGAGCCGCGTGGAGTTCCGGGCACTGAACCTGCTGGACAGCTACGCCACGCTCGGCAAGTTCGACATGGTGTTCTGCCGCAACGTGCTCATCTATTTCTCCGCCGAGGTGAAGCGCGACATCCTGTTGCGTATCCACGCGACGTTGAAACCGGGTGGTTATCTGTTCCTCGGCGCGTCCGAGGCACTCAATGCGTTGCCGGATCATTACCAGATGGTTCAGTGCAGTCCGGGGATCATCTACAAGGCCAAGTAATTGGTCTTTTCCGCTGCTGGACTGAGGGCATTCTCTGTTCGCGGTGTTCCGGCCCTTCTTCGGGCGTATAACGTTTAATGCGTTATACGCCGTCTTGTTCGGTGTTTCTGCGCCGCAGCGGCGTGTGTTGGGAGATTATGTTTCGCCCCCTCGGGCGACCTACTTTGGCAAACGCCCCAAAGTAGGCAAAGGTCTCGTCCCGGCATCCGGGTCTTCGCTTCGCTCAGACTTCCCTCCTTCCGGTATCGCTCCGAGGGTCGGCGTAAAGGGCCGTCCCTGGCCCTTTACGCCTCTCGCGGCATCCATGCCGCTCGCCCCTCTGCGCAATACCTACACTCGGCCTCCTGACGGGACTCTGCGCGCGCCGGTGACTGTGGGTGTTCTTCGTAGGATGGCGTGGAGCGAAGCGATACCCATCTCGGCGGATAACGCTGCGCGTTATGCGCCCTACGGGTGTTCATCCTGAAGCGTGTATGCAGTGTCGAACCGTCGCGGACAAGGTCCGCTCCTACGGGAGCCAAAACAGCGAGGAGCAAGACGCTCTGCTTTTGTTCTGGCTCTTGAGGATTTCCAGAGAAACCTCCGCGCACTCCGAGCGCCCCTTCAGGAGGCCGAGTGGAATCGGAGTTTCAGGGGTTGAGCGGCATGGATGCCGCGAGAGCGTCGTTGGGCCATGGATGGCCCGTCGACGCGGGCCCCTGAAACTTCGATGGAGCGAGGGCATTTTTCGCCTAAGCGAAAAACCGGATGCAGGGGCAAGGCCTTTTGGTTCCTTTTGGGCCCCAAAAGGGACTCGCCCGAGGGGGCGAAACAAAATCTCTCAGTACACGCCGAAGCGGCGCAGAAATGCCCAACCCCACGCATCGCGGACGGAGTCCGCTCCTACGAAAAGCGACCGGGAGCGGCAATGATGGAAGAGCGCGGCAAGTTTGCCGCTTTATCCCCGGCGGCAAGGGAAACCGGTTGCCGCTTGCCGCTGTTTGCCGCCCTTTGCCGCTCCCGATTTTCTCTCAAGCCATTGAATTAAAAGGATATATAAATCTGGCACGCACCTTGCTGAAGTGTTGGCAAGCCCACACCGGCAAACAGGTTCGCGACCATGAGCATCAGCTTCGACAAAGCCCTCGGCATCCACCAGCAAGCACTGAGCTTCCGCTCCCAGCGCGCTGAAGTCCTGGCCAACAACCTGGCCAACGCCGACACGCCGAACTACAAGGCGCGCGACCTGGATTTCGCCTCGGTGCTGGCCGCCCAGTCCGACAAGCTCAAGAACGGCACCTTCAACGCTACCCGTACCAACGCGCACCACATCGCCGCCGAAGGCTTCGGCATGGGCGAGGATGCCCTCAAGTACCGCACGCCGTTCCAGCCCTCGATGGACCAGAACACCGTGGATGAGCAGATCGAGCAGTCCAACTACGCGGAAAACTCCGTGCAGTTCCAGGCCTCGTTCACCTTCCTCAACAACAAGTTCAAAGGGCTGATGAACGCCCTGCGCGGGGAGTAATCGCCATGTCGCTCGCCAGTGTCTTCAACATCGCCGGTACCGGCATGAGTGCCCAGACCACCCGTCTGAACACCACTGCCTCGAACATCGCCAACGCCGAGACCGTTTCTTCCAGCGTCGACCAGACCTACCGCGCCCGCCATCCGGTGTTCGCCACCATGTTCCAGCAGGCCCAGGGCGGCGACCAGGGTTCGCTGTTCGGCGACACCGACCATGCCGGTTCCGGCGTACAGGTGCTGGGCGTGGTCGAGGACAAGAGCTCGCTGATCCCGCGTTACGAGCCCAATCACCCGTCCGCCGACAAGGACGGCTATGTGTACTACCCGAACGTCAACGTGGTGGAAGAGATGGCCGACATGATCTCCGCCAGCCGCGCGTTCCAGACCAACGCGGAAATGATGAACACCGCCAAGCAGATGATGCAGAAGGTCCTGACCCTGGGTCAGTAAGCGCTGAGGAAGCACTATGAGCATCGATAACAGCAGCATCAACGGCGCCAACTCCGTACTGGACCAGTACTCGGTCAAGAAGGAGAGCAGCGGCACCACCGGCAAGAACAACCTTGGCAAGGACGAGTTCCTCAAGTTGCTGGTGGCGCAGATGAACAACCAGGACCCGATGTCGCCGCAGGAAAACGGCGAATTCATTGCCCAGCTGGCGCAGTTCAGCACCGTGGAAGGCATCCAGTCGCTGAACTCGAGCATGGACAGCATGCTCTCCAACTACCAGTCGTCCCAGGCCCTGCAAGCCTCGTCCCTGGTGGGACGCAAGGTCATCGTGCCGACCGACAAGTCGATGGTCGATACCGCCGAGACCTTCAAGGGCACCTACACGCTGCCGGTTTCCACGGCCAACAGCTGGGTCAACGTCTACGACGACAAGGGCACCCTGGTGAACCGCGTCGAGATGGGCCAGCAGACCGCCGGCAACGTCAACTTCATGTGGGACGGCAAGGATTCGAGCGGCAATCTCATGCCGCCGGGACGCTACAAGTTCGAGGCGCAGACCAACTACGAAGGCAAGACCTACGCCCTGACCACTTTCCTGCCGGCCAATGTCGACAGCGTGACCCTCGGGCAGAACGGCGGCGAGCTGACCCTGAACCTCGCGGGGCTCGGCAGCATCGGCCTTTCCAAAGTGCAGATCATCGGTCAGTAACCTGCCGCTGGCGGGCTTTTCGCCCGACCGAACAGATTCGTCGGCGATACCGACAAGGAGATAAAGATGTCTTTCAATATCGGGCTCAGCGGCATCAAGGCCGCCTCCAGTGACCTGAATACCACCGGCAACAACATCGCCAACGCCAGCACCGTCGGCTTCAAGCAGTCGCGCTCGGAGTTCTCCGATGTGTATGCCGCCTCCGTGCTGGGTTCCGGCAGCAACCCGGTCGGCAGCGGTGTGCTGCTGTCCAACGTTTCGCAGCTGTTCAACCAGGGCACCATCGATTCCACGCAGAACGCGCTGGACATGGCCATCAACGGCAACGGCTTCTTCGTTACCAGCAACAATGGTGCGGTGAGCTATACCCGTGCCGGTTACTTCGGTACCGACAAGAACGGCTACGTGGTGGACAACAACGGCTACCGCCTGCAGGGCTATGCGGTGAATGCCCAGGGCCAGCTGCAGAACGGCGTGGTCGGCGATCTGCACATCGAAACCGGCAACCAGGCGCCGAAGGCCACCAGCCAGATCGACCAGACCTTCAACCTGAACTCCACCAACACCACGCCGACGGTCACCCCGTTCAACCCCAACGACCCGACCACCTATAACTCGTCCACTTCGGTGAACATCTACGACAGCCAGGGCAACGCCCACGTGCTGACCCAGTACTTCACCAAGACCGGCCCCAACGACTGGACCATGAACGTGCTGGTGGATGGCCGTAACCCGGCCAATCCGACCGACGACACCACGGCCATCAGCGCTGCCACCACGGCGGCCGGTGTTGCCGGGGCGACGGCGGCGGATGTCTCCAATGCCGTGGCGGCCTCCACCGCAACGCCCGCCGCCAAGGCCGCTGCCGCTGCCGCCGCTGCGGCGGCCGGCGCGACTCCGGCCAGCGTGCTGGCTGCCGTCAGTGGGATGGGTAGCAGTCCGTACCAGGTCAACCTGAACTTCAGCGCAGCGGGCCAGCTGCTGACCCAGACCCCGGTGAACAACGGCACTGGCAATGCCTTCTCGGTGAATCCCACCGACGGCACACTGGTCATGGGTGACTGGGTTCCGGCCATCTCCGACGGCAAGACCCCGCCGACCTGGAGCGCCAACGGCGCCACCGCCAACGCCGGCGGCGTCACCCTGGACATCCGCAAGTCCACCCAGTACGCCACCGCCTTCGCGGTGAACAGCGTCAACCAGGACGGCTACACCACCGGCCAGCTCTCGGGTCTGGAGATCGATGACCAGGGCAACATCTTCGCCCGCTACACCAACGGCCAGTCCAAGGTGCAAGGGCAGGTGGTGCTGGCGAACTTCGCCAACGTCCAGGGCCTGACCCCGATCGGCAAGACCTCCTGGGTGCAGTCCTCGGAGTCCGGCGAGCCGGTGATCGGCACCCCGCGCTCGGGCACCCTCGGCGCGTTGCAGTCCGGCTCCCTGGAGGCTTCCAACGTCGATCTGTCCAGCGAGCTGGTGGACCTGATCGTCGCCCAGCGCAACTACCAGGCCAACGCCAAGACCATCCAGACCGAGGATGCGGTCACCCAGACCATCATCAACCTGCGGTAAGGAATCGCCCCTACAGAAAAGCCCAGGCGGCAAATCCCCCTTGCCGGTGGCGGCAGACCATCGCCGCCGGCGGCTTCGAAAGGCTCCTTCGGGAGCCTTTTATTTTTTAAAATCCTTTTATATCAGTGCTTTGGGTGTGAATTTCGATTCTGGCACGCCCCTTGCTGAATAGCCTCCAAGACACCCGCGACCGGCAATCGCCGCGGGCCTGGAGGATTCGATGGACAAGATGCTGTACGTCTCGATGAGCGGAGCGAGCCAGAACACCCTGGCGATGCGCGCTCACGCCAACAACCTGGCGAACATCTCCACCAACGGCTTCCGCCGTGACTTCGAGCAGGCGCGCTCGATGCAGGTGTTCGGCGACAGTTTCCCGGCGCGGGTCTACGCCATGACCGAGCGTCCGGCCACCGACTTCACCCCCGGCAGCCTGCAGGAAACCGGCCGCGACCTCGACGTCGCCGCCAAGGGCGATGCGTGGATCGCCGTGCAGGCGCCCGACGGTGGTGAAGCCTATGTCCGCACCGGCAGCCTGGAGATCGACGCCCTCGGCCAACTGCGCACCGGCGACGGTTTGCCGGTGATCGGCAATGGCGGGCCGATTGCCGTGCCGCCGCAGGAAAAGATCGACATCGGCGAAGACGGCACCATCAGCATCCGTGGCCTGGGCGACAGCCCCAGCGTGGTGGCCGAGGTGGACCGCATCAAGCTGGTCACCCCGGACCCGAAGAAGCTGGAGAAGGGCCTCGACGGCCTGGTGCGCATCAAGCAGGAGCCGGGTCAGCCGGCGCCGCAGGCCGATGCCAACGCCACGGTCGTGTCGGGCTTCCTCGAAGCGAGCAACGTCAATGCGGTGGAGGAGATGACTTCGATCCTCTCGCTGTCCCGCCAGTTCGAGCTCCACGTCAAGATGATGCGCACCGCCGAAGACGATTCGGCGGCCATGGCGCGGGTTTTGCAATTTAGCTAATCACCAGATCGAGGCGCCATGAATCCGGCGCCCGAGGAGAACGACGATGCTTTCGGCACTGTGGGTCAGCAAGACGGGGCTTTCGGCCCAGGACATGAACCTGACCACCATTTCCAACAACCTGGCGAACGTTTCGACCACGGGCTTCAAGCGCGACCGCGCGGAGTTCCAGGACCTGCTGTACCAGATCAAACGTCAGCCCGGCGCCAACTCCACCCAGGACAGCCAGTTGCCCTCCGGCCTGCAGCTGGGCACCGGTGTGCGCATCGTCGGCACCCAGAAGAACTTCACCGAAGGCAGCCTGCAGACCACCGACCAGCCGCTGGACATGGCGCTCAACGGTCGCGGCTTCTTCCAGGTACTGATGCCCGACGGCACCGTCGGCTACACCCGTGACGGCAGCTTCCACCTGAACTCCGACGGCCAGATCGTCACCGCCAACGGTTACGCGCTGGAGCCGGCCGTGGTCGTGCCCAACGAGACCCAGACCTTCACCGTCGGCCAGGACGGCACCGTCTCGGTGACCACCCCGGCCAACCCGCAGCCGCAGATCATCGGCAACATCCAGACCGCCGACTTCGTCAACCCGGCCGGCCTGCAGGCGATTGGCAACAACCTGTTCCTGGAAACCGGCTCCAGCGGCGCGCCGCAGGTCGGCACGCCGGGCCTGAACGGCCTGGGCACCGTGCAGCAGAACACCCTGGAAAACTCCAACGTCAACGTGGTCGAGGAGCTGGTGAACATGATCACCACCCAGCGCGCCTACGAGATGAACTCCAAGGTCATCTCCACCGCGGACCAGATGCTGTCCTTCGTGACCCAGAACTTGTAGTGAATGACGGAGCCCTCGGGCTCTGGTGAAACCGTAGTCGCTCTCCCCGAGAGGTAGCTGTAATGAACCGTTCCCACCTTCTTCCGCTGCTGGCCGTCGCCGCGCTGGCCGGGTGCGTCAGTCCTCCGCCGAAACCGGATGACCCCTATTACGCCCCGGTGATGCCGCGCACCCCGATTCCCGCCGCGCAGAATAACGGTTCGATCTACCAGAGCGGTTTCGACAACAACCTCTATGGCGACCGCAAGGCCTTCCGCGTGGGTGACATCATCACCATCACCCTCAACGAGAAGACCCAGGCCAGCAAGAAGGCCAACTCGGACATTTCCAAGGACAGCAAGACCAAGCTCGGCCTGACCTCGATGTTCGGTAGCGGCCTGACCACCGACAACCCCATCGGCGGCGGCGACCTCAGCCTGAGCGCCGAGTACGGTGGCTCTCGCGATGCCAAGGGCGACAGTCAGGCAGGGCAGAGCAACAGCCTGACCGGTTCGGTCACCGTCACCGTGGCCGAAGTCATGCCCAACGGCATCCTCGCCGTGCGCGGCGAGAAGTGGATGACCCTGAACACCGGCAACGAGCTGGTGCGCATCGCCGGCCTGATCCGCGCCGACGACATCGCCACCGACAACACCGTGTCCTCCACCCGCGTGGCCGATGCGCGCATCACCTACTCGGGCACCGGTGCGTTCGCCGATGCGAGCCAGCCGGGCTGGTTCGATCGCTTCTTCCTCAGCCCGCTGTTCCCGTTCTGAGCAGGGTGAATGTCATGGCCATTGTAGGAGCGAGCTTGCTCGCGAAATTCTCTGCCAAAGGTGTTCGCGAGCAAGCTCGCTCCTACATCTTCCTGATGCTCTGCGCGTTGCTGATGATTCCGGCCGCCCACGCCGAGCGCCTGAAGGACATCGCCACCATCCAGGGCGTGCGCAGCAACCAACTGATCGGCTACGGCCTGGTCGTGGGCCTCGACGGCAGCGGCGACCAGACCACCCAGACGCCCTTCACCCTGCAGACCTTCAACAACATGCTGGCGCAGTTCGGTATCAAGGTGCCGGCCAACGTCGGCAACGTGCAGCTCAAGAACGTCGCCGCGGTGTCGGTGCACGCCGACCTGCCGGCCTTCGCCAAGCCGGGCCAGACCATCGACATCACCGTCTCCTCCATCGGCAACGCCAAGAGCCTGCGCGGCGGCAGCCTGCTGATGACCCAGCTCAAGGGCATCGACGGCCAGACCTACGCCGTGGCCCAGGGCAACCTGGTGGTCGGCGGCTTCGACGCCGAGGGTCGCGATGGCTCGAAGATCACCGTCAACGTCCCCTCGGCTGGCCGCATCCCGGCCGGCGCCACCGTGGAGCGCGCGGTGCCGAGCGGCTTCGACCAGGGCAACAGCCTGACCCTGAACCTCAACCGCCCGGACTTCACCACCGCCAAGCACATCGTCGATCGCATCAACGAACTGCTCGGCCCGGGTGTCGCCCAGGCCATCGACGGCGGCTCGGTACGGGTCAGCGCGCCGCTGGACCCGAACCAGCGCGTGGACTACATGTCGGTCCTGGAAAACCTCGACGTGCAGGCCGGCGAAGCGGTGGCCAAGGTCATCATCAACTCGCGCACCGGCACCATCGTGATCGGCCAGAACGTGCGCGTGTCGCCGGCCGCAGTGACCCACGGCAGCCTCACAGTGACCATCACCGAAGACCCGATCGTCAGCCAGCCCGGCCCGTTCTCCAACGGCCAGACCGCCGTGGTGCCGCGCTCGCGGGTGAACGCCGACCAGGAAGCCAAGCCGATGTTCAAGTTCGGCCCGGGCACCACGCTGGATGAAATCGTCCGCGCCGTTAACCAGGTGGGCGCCGCGCCCAGCGACCTGATGGCGATCCTCGAAGCCCTGAAACAGGCCGGCGCGCTGCAGGCCGACCTGATCGTGATCTGAGGACGCCGCCGTGGATGCCAAACTCTTCTCCGCCGGTTCCTCCGGCACCAATTCCGGGGCCTACACCGACCTCAATCGCCTGGCACAGCTGAAGAACGGCGCCGGGCGCGACAGCGAAGGCAACATTCGCAAGGTCGCCCAGGAATTCGAATCGCTGTTCATGAACGAAATGCTCAAGTCGATGCGCTCGGCCAACGACGTGCTCGCCGAAGGCAACTTCATGAACACCGCGACCACCAAGCAATACCAGGAAATGTACGACCAGCAGCTGGCCGTCAGCCTCTCCACCAAGGGCCATGGCATCGGCCTGTCGGACGTGCTGACCCGCCAGCTGTCGCACATGAACAGCGGCAAGCGCACGGGCGCCGCGAACCCCTTCGCCAAGGTCGCCCAGACCTCCGCCTGGCCATCCACCACCGGCGTCAACGCCAGCGGCAAGCCCTTGCCGCAACCGGCCGAAGGCCGCGACGACTCCAAGCTGCTCAACGCCCGTCGCTTGTCCCTGCCGGGCAAGCTGGCCGATCGCGTGATGGCCGGCATCGTGCCGGGCGCCGCCACTGCGGACGAGCAGGGCAAGCCCCTGGCCGGCAACGACTGGCAGACCGCCAAGTCCTACGCCAATGCCGTGGACGCCATCGACGCCGCCGCCGGCGCCCAGGATGTCAGCGGCCGCCGCTACGCCCAGCCGCCGCTGGCGCCGGGCAAGTCGGCCTTCGGCTCGGCGGACGAATTCGTTGCCACCATGCTGCCGATGGCGCAGAAGGCCGCCCAGCGCATCGGCGTCGATCCGCGCTACCTGGTGGCCCAGGCCGCGCTGGAAACCGGCTGGGGCAAATCCATCATTCGCGACCAGGACGGCTCCAGCAGCCACAACCTGTTCGGTATCAAGTCCGGTTCCAGCTGGGACGGCGACTCCGCGCGGGCGGTGACCAGCGAATACGTGAACGGCAAGAAAGTGAAGGAAGTCGCGGCATTCCGCTCCTACGACTCCTTCGAGCAGAGCTTCAACGACTACGTGAGCTTCCTGCAGAACAACGACCGTTATTCGGACGCGCTGGACTCCACCGAGCGCCCCGAACAGTTCATGAAGGAACTGCAGCGCGCCGGCTATGCCACCGACCCGAACTACGCCCGCAAGGTTGCGCAGATCGCCAAGCAGATGCAGGTGTACCAGGCAGTCGCCGCGGCGGACACTCCGCCCCTGGGATAAGGAAATAGGAACATGAGCGATCTACTGTCCATTGGCCTGTCTGGCCTGCGTTCGAGCCAGACCTCGTTGACGGTGACCGGCCACAACATCACCAACGTCAACACCCCCGGCTATTCCCGTCAGCAATCGGTGCAGCAGACCGGCATCCCGCAGTACAGCGGCGCCGGCTACATCGGTTCGGGCAGCCAGGTGGTCGACGTGCGCCGGCTGGCCAGTGACTTCCTGTTCTCCCAGGTGCGCACCGCCACCAGCCAAAGCAATGAACTGAGCGCCTTCCAGGGACAGATCGAACAGCTCGACGCCTTGCTGTCGGACACCACCACCGGCATCAGCCCGGCGCTGCAGAAGTTCTTCGCCGCGCTGCAGACCGCCGCCGCCAATCCCTCCGCCACAGAGGGCCGCGAGGCGCTGCTGGCGGAAGCGCAGGGGGTGTCGAAGTCCTTCAACACCCTGTACGACCAACTCGACAAGCAGAACAGCCTGATCAACCAGCAGCTCGGCTCGCTGGCCAACCAGGTCAATTCCCTGGCGACCAGCGTGGCGAGCTACAACGACGCCATCGCCAAGGCCAAGGCTGCCGGCGGCCAGCCCAACGACCTGATCGACGCCCGCGAGGAGACCATCCGCAAGCTCTCCGAGCTGATCGGCGTGCAGGCCGTGCCCCAGGACGACAGCAGCGTCAACCTGTTCATCGGCACCGGCCAGCCGCTGGTGGTGGGCACCACCACTTCCGCATTGCAGGTAGTGCCGGGCGCCGACGACCCGACCCGCTTCCAGGTGCAACTGGTCAGCGGCAGCGCCGTGCAGACCATCACCAGCCAGGTTTCCGGCGGCCAGATGGGCGGCCTGCTGGCTTATCGCGATACCGCGCTGGATGCCTCGTACAACAAGCTTGGGCAGATCGCCGTGACCTTCGCCGATGTCGTCAACAAGCAGCTTGGCCAGGGCCTGGACCTGTCCGGCAATGCCGGCAGCAAGCTGTTCGGCGACATCAACGACCCGACCATCACTGCGCTGCGGGTCGTCGCCTTGTCCGGCAACACCGGCACCGTCAGCCCCAGCCTGAACATCACCGATACCAGCAAGCTCGGCGTCAGCGACTACCGCCTGGAATACGACGGCACCAACTTCACCGCGCGGCGTCTCTCCGACAACGCGCCAATCAACGTCACCGTGAGCGGCACCGGTCCCTACACCCTGAGCTTCGCCGACGGCAGCGGTGGCGACCAGGGCTTCCAGGTGACCATGAACAGCCTGCCGCCGGCCGGCGACGGCTTCACCCTGCAGCCCACCCGCCGTGGCGCTGCAGACATCGAGACGGTGCTGACCAAGGGCGACCAACTGGCCTTCGCCGGCACCGCGCGCAGCGAAGCCACCACCAACAACCGGGGCACCGGAGCCATCGGCCAGCCCAAGCTCACCAGCGGCCCGTCGCCAGTGGTGAAGGGCGACCTGCAGAACCTGTTCGGCGCGGGTGGCCTGAGCCTGAGCTTCGATTCCACCACCAATACCCTGACCGGCACGCTGCCGCCCGGCGCCACGCTGAACTACGTGTCGCCCTCGACCAGCGGCCTGACCTCCGGGCAGACCAACACCTTGCGCCTGGACTACACCGACCCGGGCACCGGCAACCAATACAGCTACGAATTCACCCTGAGCGGCGTGCCCCAGGCCGGCGACAGCTTCACCCTGGGCATGAACACCAAGGGTATCTCCGACAACAGCAACGCCCTGGCGCTCTCCGGACTGCAGAGCAAGCCCACCGTCGGGGGCACCGGCAGCACCGGCGCCAGCTTCAATGATTCCTACGGCGGCCTGGTGGAGCGCATCGGCACCCTGACCGCGCAGGTGCGCAACAACGCCGACGCCAGCGCCACCGTACTCAAGCAGGCCCAGGACAACCGCGACTCGCTGTCGGGCGTGAACCTGGACGAAGAGGCGGCCAACCTCATCCAGTTCCAGCAGTACTACAGCGCGTCGGCCCAGGTGATCCAGGTCGCCCGTTCGCTGTTCGACACGTTGATCGGCGCGTTCCGCTGATAGAGGAAGTTGACCATGCGCATCTCCACCATCCAGGCATATAACAACTCGGTCGGCGGCCTGCAGAAGAACTACGGCAACGTCACCCGCACCCAGGAGCAGATCAGCACCGGCAAACGCATCCTCACCCCGGCGGACGACCCGGTGGCCTCGGTGCGCCTGCTGCAGCTGAGCCAGGAGCAGTCGCTCAACGATCAGTACAAGAGCAACATTACGGCGGCGAAGAACAGCCTTAACTCGGAGGAGTCGATTCTCAACTCCGTGGGTAATGTTATTCAGCGTATTCGCGAGATCGCTGTGCAGGCGGGCGATGGTGCCCAGGACAGCAGCGACAAGGGCGCCCTGGCGACCGAGCTCAAGCAGCGCGAAGACGAATTGCTCAATCTGCTCAACAGCAAGGATGCCAGCGGCAAGTACCTGTTCTCGGGCAGTCAGGGCGACAAGCAACCCTTCGTGCGCAATCCTGATGGCTCGTATTCCTACCAGGGAGACGAAAGCCAGCGCCAGGTGCCGATCGCAAGTAGCACCTTGCTGAGCATCAGCGATAGCGGCAAGGCGTTGTTCGATGATGTGACCAACGTCAACCGCGTAACGACTTCGGGGGGCGCCGCCAATACCGGAACGGGGCGCATCTCCTTGGGGACTGTGATCGACAAGCAGGCTTACGACGGCAGCTTCCCTTCCAGCGTGCCACCAGCGGCCAGCGATGGTATCGGCATCCGTTTTCTCGATAACGTCAATTACGAGGTTTACGACCTCAATGACCCGGCACTGCCCGGGGGGTATACCGCGCTTTCGACGGGCGCCATCGACAGCGATGACAAGACTCAGGACAAGATCACCTACGGTGGCGTCAGTGTCATCATCGACGGTCATCCGGCGGCGGGGGACGATTTCAGCATCAAGCGGGATCCGTCCAGCGAGAAGAAGGGGCTGCTCAACGTGGTCGCCGACCTGCGCAAGGCACTGGAGGGGGCTACCGACAACCAGGAAGGCAGCTACGCCATTCGCGACGCGACAGGGATCGCCATGACCAACCTGGATGCCGCCAGTAGCCAGGTGCTCTCCGGGCGCGGGCAGATCGGGGCGCGACTCAATACCATCGACTCCACCGAGACCTTTATCGACGACGTGAAACTGGTGAACACCGGCGTCATCTCCGACCTGCAGGACCTGGACTATGCCGAGGCGCTGTCGCGCTTGTCGATGCAGTCCACCGTCCTCCAGGCCGCGCAGCAGAGTTATGTGAAGATCAGCGGGCTGAGCCTGTTCAACTTCCTCAACTGAGTTCGCCCAGCAAACGAAAAAGCCCACGTGCCTAAAGCCGTGGGCTTTTTTGTCGATAACCCGAATGATCGCAGTTATTCACTGGAAAGTGTCGGTAAGTGGCTGCAAGTGTTTGATCTGGAAGATGAAAAAAATCTCTTGAATTTTTTCTAAAGCTCCCCGGATCAACGCCGATACATAAGTCGAATGCGAATTCTTGGTGTCCCTGAGCAAGCAGGCCGAGATATCGCAAGCTCAGGAACGAACAGGACCTCTGAAGGAGACCATCATGGCCCTTACCGTCAATACCAACATTGCTTCCCTGAACACCCAGCGTAACCTGAACAACTCGTCCAGCTCCCTGGGCACCTCGCTGCAGCGTCTGTCCACTGGCTTCCGCATCAACAGCGCCAAGGACGATGCCGCCGGCCTGCAGATCTCCAACCGCCTGTCCAGCCAGATCAGCGGCTTGAACGTTGCCGTGCGCAACGCCAACGACGGCATCTCCCTGGCGCAGACCGCTGAAGGCGCCCTACAGCAGTCCACCAATATCCTGCAGCGCATGCGTGACCTGTCCCTGCAATCGGCCAACGGCAGCAACGACTCTACTGACCGCGCCGCCCTGCAGAAAGAAGTAGGCGCCCTGCAAAGCGAACTGAACCGTATCGCTGACACCACTACCTTCGGTGGTCGCAAGCTGCTCGACGGCTCCTTCGGTTCCACCGCCTTCCAGGTCGGTGCGAATGCCAACGAGACAATCAACGTCTCCATCGGTGATGCCAGTGCCACCAAGATCGGTGCCTACACTTCCGACAAGGCGGGTACTGCCGGTAGTGGCTTTGGTCGCGCTACTACTGCAGTAGCAGCAGCTACTATGGCGGACTTTAAGATTGCATCGAACGGCAAGCAGTACGACGTGCAGGACATCGCAGCTGGTGACACTGCCGCCGCTATTGTGAGTAAGGTCAATAATGCCGGTTCTCCGGTCAAGGCGTCGGCTCGTACTGATGCTGTCCTGACCCAGACCGCTAACGCGAAGAGCTTCGACCTGAAGATCGAAGTTTTCAACTCTGATACCGGGGCGGCCAGCGCAGACTCCACCATCGATCTGAAAACTGTGACTTCCTTCGATCAGGTGGTCAGCGCGGTCAACTCCAGCGGTGCTGGCATCACTGCCAAGAAAAACGGCGACGGCACCTTGGAGCTGAGTTCCGCTACCGGTGCGACCTTTAAGATCACTGGTAAGAGTTACACTGACGTAGGGGGCACCACTGCAGGTGTCGCCGCCGATATGACTATGCAGGTTCGTTCCGCCGAGGATTCTGACGGTGACAACCTGGGCGATTTGTCCGCCGCTGCCGACATTGGTGCCGGCACTGCTTTTGCCAACGGGGCGATCAAGTTCAGTTCATCGGCTGCCTATTCTCTGTCGGGCACCAACGTGGCTCTGCTGACCGGCGAAGCTTCCGGCTCCCTGTCGAAAATCAGCGACGTTGACGTCAGCACCGCCTACGGCGCGCAGAATGCCATCGACGTAATCGACGCGGCCATCGCCTACATCGACTCCCAGCGTTCCGACCTGGGTGCCGTGCAGAACCGCTTCGACAACACCATCTCCAACCTGCAGAGCATTGCCGAGAACGCCGACAACGCCCGCAGCCGCATCAAGGACACCGACTTCGCCGCTGAAACCGCGAACCTGTCCAAGAACCAAGTGCTGCAACAGGCCGGTACTGCGATCCTGGCCCAGGCCAACCAGTTGCCGCAGTCGGTACTCAGCCTGCTGCGCTGATCGACGGCAGCGAGTTGACGTGACCACAGGAGGAGGGGGCGACCCTTCCTCCTTTTCGGCTTTTACGAGGATCGGAAGATGGATGTGAGTAAGGTTACTTCCATTGCCGGGCTGGGATCGTTCGAGCGGACGCCGAGTATTCGTCCGGTCCGGGAGGCAGTTACCCCCGACCAGGCGGCCGATCAGCAGGACTCGAAATCGCTGGACTCCGCTGTATCCGACATCCAGTCGTTCGTGCAGGGGATCCGGCGCAATCTCAACTTCAGCATCGACGACGCCACCGGTGAGGTGGTGGTGAAGGTGATTGATGCCGAGTCCGGCAAGGTCGTGCGGCAAATGCCTTCCGAGGAAGTGCTGAAACTTGCCGCCCGGCTCGACGATATTCGCAGTCTGATGTTCGAAACCCGCGCCTGAGGCGAGGTGTGTAACACTGGCACGAAGCCTGCAGGTCTGCGCGGTGACCGGTGGAGCCGGAACAGGATTTTGACGGAGGTGTGAAATGGGGATGACCATCACGGGTACGGGCACTGGCCTGAACATCGACAATATCGTTCAGACCATGGTGGCTGCCGAAAAGGCGCCCAAGCAGAACCAGCTCGATACCCTGGAAAAAGCCACCACCACCAAGATCACCGGAATCGGCTCGCTCAAGAGTGCCTTGAGCACGTTCCAGACGGCGCTGGAAGCGCTGAATAAGACCGCTAATTTCCAGGCCCGCTCGGCTACTTCTTCCAAGAATGACCTGATCGGCGTCACCGCCACCGACAAGGCCGGCATCGGCAGCTATCAGATCGAAGTCAAGCAGTTGGCCGCTGCCAGCAAGGTTGCGCTCGCCGCGATTCCTGCCAACGGCGACAAAGCTGCAACCTTTGGCCAGGGCACCTTGAGCATCAAGCTCGGCGACACTGCGCTGCCGGACATCAAGATCGACAGCAGCAACAACACCCTGGCTGGCGTGCGCGACGCCATCAATACCGCCGGCAAGGATGCGGGAGTCTCCGCCACTATCATCACCGACGAGCATGGTTCTCGCCTGGTGCTGAGCAGTTCCAAGACCGGCGCCGGCAAGGATATTTCCGTAGCGGTCAGCGGTGATGACGGTAGCGGTAGCGCCAAGCTGACCGACCTTGCCTTCACTCCGCCGGCGGTTCCCACCGACCCGACTATCCAGGATCCGCCCGCCGTCAGCGATCCTTCCGGCGCGCGCATGCTGGTGCGTTCCAAGAGTGCCGAGCTGACCGTCGATGGCCTGAAAATCACCAGCGAATCCAACACCGTCACCGATGCCCTCGAAGGCGTGACCCTGAATCTCAAGGGTGTGACCGAAGCTAGCACCCCGGTGACAGTGGGTGTGAGCCTGGACCAGTCGGGGGTCAAGAAGAACATCCAGTCCTTCGTCGACGCCTACAACGCACTGGTCAGCACCATCAATTCGCAGACCAAGGTCACCAAGGTTGGCGACGACAAGGCGCCGGTGACAGGGGCACTGGTCGGTGACGCGACGGCGCGCGCTATCTCCGCATCCCTCCATCAGGAGCTGGTGAATGTCCAGGGTGACGGCAAGATCCGTGCGTTGGCGGATCTTGGCATTACCACCCAGACCGACGGCACGCTGGCCATCGACAGCACCAAACTGGACAAGGCAGTGACCGGCAACTTCGATGAAATAACCGCGTTGTTCACGGGGGATAACGGCCTGGCTGCCCGCCTGACCGATCGTGTGAAGCCTTATACCATCACTAACGGTATCCTCGATCAGCGCAACAGTTCGTTGCAGGCAACGCTCAAGAGCGTGGATAAGCAGCAGGTGACGTTGGACGCCCGCATGACTGCCTTGCAGGAGCGCCTGTACAAACAGTTCAACGCGATGGATGCCTTGGTCAGTCAGCTCACCCAGACCACCAACAGCCTGACCAGCCAACTGGCCAGCCTGCCGTTCGCCAAGGGCTGATCTGGTAACTGCTGCATCGTGCCCGGCTTTGCGCCGGGCGCGACGAAAAAAATCTCAAGAAGCCTTCAAGCTCCTGCTTCACTGGCCGATACCTTGGTCAGTAGATGAATTCCCCGCAGGAGCCTGCCATGTACGCCATGAGAGCCATGAAGCAATACCAGCAAGTCAGCCTGGAAGCGCGCGTCGCCGAAGCGTCGCCGCACAGCCTGATCCAGATGCTGATGCAGGGTGGCCTGGAGCGCATGGCGCAGGCCCGTGGTGCCATCGAGCGTGGTCAGTTGGCCGAGCGTGGCGAGCTGATCAGCAAGGCCATCGGCATCGTCGGCGGTCTGCGCGAGGCGCTGAACCTGGAGCTGGGCGGCGAACTGGCGTTGAACCTCGATCGACTTTACGGTTACATGACCGAGCGCCTGCTGGAGGCCAACCGCAGTGGCGATGCCGCGATCCTCGACGAGGTGTCCGGCCTGCTGCGTGAAGTGAAATCGGGCTGGGATGCGATCGCCGCCTGAAGGAAGGACGAGTCATGAATCAGGCCATGCAACAACTCAACGAAACCCGCGCCGCGCTCTCCGCCGCGATGCACAACAAGGACTGGGACGCCATCGGCGAACTGGACCGCATGTGCCGCGAGCAGGTGGATGTGGCCATGCAGGACGCCGAGCGCGACGAGCAGGCCCTGCGTGACACCATGGAGCAGCTGCTGGCGCTCTACGCTGAGCTGGTCAAGGTCTGTACCGCCCAGCGTACCGCCATCGGCGAGGAACTGACCGCCGTGCGTCGCTCCAGCCAGGGCGCCAAGGTCTACCAGATGTTCGGCTGATCCGGTCGGATCAGCTTCCCCCGGCGGCCCGCGGGCCGCCGCCGTGTTTGTGCGAACCGCTCCTCGGTTCGATTGCCATGATCCGGGTCAACGCCCTTCGTCGGGCAGTATCAAAAAAAGCACGCCATAAATTTGACTCTTCCCGTGTTTTTGACTTTACTAGTGGCCAAATGCTGGCGATCACGGGGAATTGTGTCATCGCCAGGCTCGTGTCAGCAGCCGTTCGACGGCCTCAAAGCCCCGGGATGACAAGCTAAAGATGTGGCGCGAAACCAAGATTCTCCTGATCGACGACAACCAGGAACGGTGCCGTGACCTCTCGGTCATCATCGGCTTCCTGGGCGAAGACCAGATAGCCTGCGGTAGCCACGACTGGCGCCAGGCGGTCGACGCGCTGCCCAACGGCAGCCGCGACGTGCTCTGCGTGCTGCTCGGCAACGTGGAAAGCAAGGGCGGGGCGCTGGAGCTGCTCAAGCAGGTGGCCGCCTGGGATGAATACCTGCCCGTGCTGCTGATCGGCGAGCCTGCGCCTGCCGACTGGCCCGAAGAGCTGCGCCGCCGCGTGCTGGCCAGCCTGGAAATGCCGCCCAGCTACAACAAGCTGCTCGACTCCCTGCACCGCGCCCAGGTCTACCGCGAGATGTACGACCAGGCCCGCGAGCGCGGCCGCCAGCGCGAGCCCAACCTGTTCCGCAGCCTGGTCGGCACCAGCCGTGCCATCCAGCAGGTGCGGCAGATGATGCAGCAGGTCGCCGACACCGACGCCAGCGTGCTGATCCTCGGCGAGTCCGGCACCGGCAAGGAAGTGGTGGCGCGCAACCTTCACTACCATTCCAAGCGTCGCGATGCGCCCTTCGTGCCGGTCAACTGCGGCGCGATCCCGGCGGAGCTGCTGGAAAGCGAACTGTTCGGCCATGAGAAGGGCGCCTTCACAGGCGCTATCACCAGCCGGGCAGGGCGCTTCGAACTGGCCAACGGCGGCACCCTGTTCCTCGACGAGATCGGCGACATGCCGCTGCCGATGCAGGTCAAGCTGCTACGCGTACTGCAGGAGCGCACCTTCGAGCGCGTGGGCAGCAACAAGACGCAGAACGTGGACGTGCGCATCATCGCCGCGACCCACAAGAACCTCGAAAAGATGATCGAGGACGGCAGCTTCCGCGAGGACCTGTACTACCGCCTCAACGTCTTCCCCATCGAGATGGCCCCGCTGCGCGAGCGCGTGGAGGACATCCCGCTGCTGATGAACGAGCTGATCTCGCGCATGGAGCACGAGAAGCGCGGTTCGATCCGCTTCAACTCCGCCGCCATCATGTCGCTCTGCCGCCACGACTGGCCGGGCAACGTGCGCGAGCTGGCGAACCTCGTCGAGCGCCTGGCGATCATGCATCCCTACGGCGTGATCGGCGTGGGCGAGCTGCCGAAGAAATTCCGTCACGTCGACGACGAGGACGAGCAACTGGCGAGCAGCCTGCGCGAGGAGCTGGAAGAGCGCGCGGCGATCACCGCCGGACTGCCGGGCCTCGACTCGCCGGCCATGCTGCCGGCCGAGGGCATCGACCTGAAGGACTACCTGGCGAACCTGGAACAGGGCCTGATCCAGCAGGCGCTGGACGATGCCAGTGGCGTGGTCGCCCGTGCCGCCGAACGCCTGCGCATCCGCCGCACCACCCTGGTGGAGAAAATGCGCAAGTACGGCATGAGCCGTCGCGAGGAGGAGATGGCGGAGGATTGACGCCTCCGTCATGCTCATTCCTCTAACTCGTTGAAAATAAACGAGTAAATTTTAGGCACGCGGTTTGCTAAGACTCATCCGACCGACAGTTCTACGACGTCGGACGGATGAGAGAACCGCATGATGCCAGTCGCCCAACGCCAGTCCGAAACCACCACCCTTGCGTCTGTTGCAGAGAACAGGCCGGTGGAGGAGAGCAGCCGCGCGAATCTGGAACAGGCTTTCGCCCTGTTCAACCAGATGTCCAACCAGCTCAGTGAGTCCTACAGCCTGCTGGAGGCGCGCGTCACCGAGCTCAAGGGCCAGCTGGCCCTGGTCAGCGCCCAGCGCATGCAGGAGCTGGCCGAGAAGGAGCGTCTGGCCAATCGCCTGCAAAGCCTGCTCGACGTGCTGCCCGGCGGTGTCATCGTGCTCGATGCCCAGGGGGTGGTGCGCGACGCCAACCCGGTGGCCTGCGCGCTGCTCGGCAAGCCGCTGGTGGGTATGCTCTGGCGCGAGGTGATCGCCCGCAGCTTCGCTCCTCGCGCCGACGACGGCCATGAAGTTTCCCTGCGCGATGGTCGCCGCGTGTCCATCGCCATCCGCTCGCTGAACGGCGAGCCCGGCCAGCTCATCCTGCTCAACGACCTGACGGAAACCCGTCGCCTGCAGGACCAGCTGGCGCGCCACGAGCGCCTTTCCGCGCTGGGCCGCATGGTTGCTTCGCTGGCCCACCAGATTCGCACGCCGCTGTCCGCCGCCATGCTCTATGCCAGTCACCTGAGCGAGCAGGAGCTGCCGCTGGAACAGCAACAGCGCTTTGCCGGGCGGATCAAGGAGCGTCTGCACGAACTGGAGAACCAGGTCCGCGACATGCTGGTGTTCGCCCGGGGCGAACTGCCGCTGCCGGATCGCCTGGCGCCGACACAGCTGTTCACCAGCCTGCGGGCCGCTGCCGAATCCCACGTTGCCGGCCTGAACGTCCGTTGGCAGTGCGACGCCCGCGTGGGCGAGCTGCTGTGCAACCGCGACACCCTGGTCGGCACGCTGCTCAACCTGGTGGAGAACGCCATCCAGGCCGCCGGCCGCGACGTGCGCCTGAAGGTGCACCTGTATGCGCGCGGCGACAGCCTGCGCCTGTCCATCAGCGACAACGGCCCGGGCATGAGCGCCGAAACCCTGGCGCGCCTGGGCGAACCCTTCTTCACCACCAAGACCACCGGCACCGGCCTCGGGCTGGCCGTGGTCAAGGCCGTTGCCAAGGCCCACCAGGGCGAGCTGCGCCTGCGCTCGCGCCCTGGCCGTGGTACCTGCGCCACCCTGATCCTGCCGCTGATCGTGGCTCAATCCATCGCTCACAAGGAATGAACACCATGGCCGCCAAAGTCCTGCTGGTCGAAGACGACCGCGCCCTGCGTGAAGCCCTGTCCGACACCCTGATGCTCGGTGGGCACGACTTCGTCGCCGTCGATTGCGCCGAGGCCGCGCTGCCGGCCCTGGAGAAAGACGCCTTCAGCCTGGTTATCAGCGATGTGAACATGCCGGGCATGGACGGGCACCAGTTGCTCGGCCTGATCCGCGCACGCCATCCGCAACTGCCGGTGCTGCTGATGACCGCCTACGGCGCGGTGGACCGCGCGGTGGAAGCCATGCGCCAGGGGGCGGCGGATTACCTGGTCAAACCCTTCGAGCCGAAGGCCCTGCTGGAGCTGGTGGCGCGTCATGCGCTGGGTACCGTCGCCAGCAGCGAAGGCGACGGTCCGGTGGCGCTGGAGCCGGCCAGCCGGCAACTGCTGGAGCTGGCCGCCCGTGTCGCCCGCAGCGACTCCACCGTGCTGATCTCCGGCGAGTCCGGCACCGGCAAGGAAGTGCTGGCGCAGTACATCCACCAGCAGTCGCCGCGCGCCGGCAAACCCTTCGTCGCGATCAACTGCGCGGCGATTCCGGACAACATGCTCGAAGCCACCCTGTTCGGTCACGAGAAGGGCGCTTTCACCGGTGCCATCGCCGCCCAGCCGGGCAAGTTCGAACTGGCCGACGGCGGCACCATCCTGCTCGACGAAATCTCCGAAATGCCGCTGGGTCTGCAGGCCAAGCTGCTGCGTGTGTTGCAGGAGCGCGAGGTGGAGCGCGTCGGTGCGCGCAAGCCGATCAGCCTGGACATCCGCGTGCTCGCCACCACCAACCGTGACCTGCTGGACGAAGTGGCGGCGGGGCGTTTCCGCGAGGACCTGTACTACCGCCTTTCGGTATTCCCCCTGGCTTGGCGCCCGCTGCGCGAGCGTCCGGCGGACATTCTGCCGTTGGCCGAGCGTCTGCTGGCCAAGTACACCCGCAAGATGAACCTTGCGCCGGTCAGTCTCGGCGCCGACGCCCGCGCAGCCCTGCTGGCGCACCCGTGGCCGGGCAACGTGCGTGAGCTGGACAACGCCATCCAGCGTTCGCTGATCCTGCAGCAGGGCGGCCAGGTGCAGGCCGCCGACCTGTGCCTGACCGCACCCATCGGCCATGCGCCGCGTCCGGTGCTTGCTGCCGTGCCGGCGCAATCGGTGCCGCAGGCTGCTCCGGCGAGCGTCGAAATTCCGTCACCCTCCGTGCTGGAGGCGGGCGCCCTGGGGGAGGACCTCAAGCGCCGTGAGTTCCAGATGATCATCGATACCCTGCGCAGTGAGCGCGGCCGCCGCAAGGAGGCTGCCGAGCGCCTGGGGATAAGCCCGCGGACCCTGCGTTACAAGCTGGCGCAGATGCGCGATGCGGGGATGGATGTGGAGGCGTATCTGTACGCCAGTTGATGGTTTGACTTGTTCCCCTCTTGGCCCGCCGTTGTGCGGGCTTTTCTTTTGGGGACTCTGAGGGGGCAGCCCGTAGGAGCGGACTTTGTCCGCGATGCTTTTGGTTGTTGTTTGGGGGTTCAGCGTCGCTGCGGTGTGCTCGGATGTTTCTTGTTTCGCCCCCTCGGGCGAGTCACTTCTTCCAAACGCCGAAGAAGTAACCAAGAAGGCTTGCCCCTGCATCCGGTTTTTCGCTTAGGCGAAAAATTCCCTCGCTCCATCGAAGTTTCAGGGGCCCGCGTCGACGGGCCATCCATGGCCCAACGACGCTCTCGCGGCATCCATGCCGCTCAACCCCTGAAACTCCGATTCCACTCGGCCTCCTGATGGGGCGCTCCGGAGTGTGCGGATATTTCTCTGGAAGTCTTTAAAGCCAGAGCCAGAGCCAGAGCCAGAGCCAGAGCCAGAGCCAGAGCCAGAGCCAGAGCCAGAGCCAGAGCCAGAGCCAGAGCCAGAGCCAGAGCCAGAGCCAGAGCTATGCGGTGCGTATGCCTTCGTAGGAGAGACGGGGGCGCCTAGCCCTTGTCCGCGAAATCCGTGCTGACAGGGAGGTGCCCGGGTTTGTCGCCAACCTGTAGGAGCGAGCTTGCTCGCGAACCGAGGCTGATCGCGGACGGAGTCCGCTCCAACAAGAGCCACATGTATCCGTAGGAGCGGACTCCGTCCGCGATGCTCTTGCTTTTCGTAGGGAATAACGCGCAGCGTTATCCGCCGAGATGGGTATCGCTTCGCTCCACGCCATCCTGCGAAGAACACCCACCGTCACCGTCACCGGCGCCGGATGTCGGGGCAAGCCCTTTTTGTTCCTTTTGGGGTCCTATAAAGGGACTCGCCCGAGGGGCGAAACAAAATCTCCCAGCACACACCGATGCGGCGCAGAAACGCCGAGCAAGACGGCGGATAAAGCTCGAGGCGTTATGCGACCTTGCTCCAGGCAGGCGAGATACGTAGGTATTTTCCTGTTGGAGCGGACTCATCCGCGATGGATTTCGCGGATAAGATCCGCTCCTGCGGGAGCCGCGCCTTACGGCTCCGAACACCCCATCCCAGAGCCTTCCCATCAAAAAATCCCCATTCCCCAAACCTGGCACCCAAGTTGCAATCCCCTGTGCAAAGCGCCGCGCGGCGTCAAAAAACCGCGGCCAGTCGGAGGGGTAGGTAATGAGTCAGGGTGTCGAATTCAATCGTCTGCTGCTGGAGATGCGCTCCATGCAGATGGAGGCCATGGCCAAGTCGAAGGCGCAGGCTGCGCAACCGGCCGAGCCGGGCGCGCCGAGCTTCTCGCAGATGCTCACCCAGGCGGTCGACAAGGTGAACGGCACCCAGCAGGTCGCCACCGACATGGCCACCGCCTTCGAAGTCGGCCAGAGCGGCGTGGATCTCACCGACGTGATGATCGCTTCGCAGAAAGCCAGTGTGTCCTTCCAGGCCATGACCCAGGTACGCAACAAGCTCGTCCAGGCGTACCAGGACATCATGCAGATGCCGGTCTGAGGTAGCAGGTCATGGCTGACGCCACCGTAGACAGTCAGGTT
This sequence comes from Pseudomonas sp. PSE14, assembly GCF_029203285.1. Taxonomy (NCBI): domain Bacteria; kingdom Pseudomonadati; phylum Pseudomonadota; class Gammaproteobacteria; order Pseudomonadales; family Pseudomonadaceae; genus Pseudomonas; species Pseudomonas sp. PSE14. The sequence goes on along the minus strand of NZ_CP115669.1, from coordinate 4,087,039 downwards.
CCCGCCAAGCTCGGCGCAGCGAAAAAACCGTTGCTGGGCCTGACCTTCCTCGAAAACCTCGCGGACATGCCCGTGCTGCGCCAGGTCGGCCTGCTGGTTGGCCTGGCCGCGAGCATCGCCGTCGGCTTCGGCATGGTGCTCTGGTCGCAGCAGCCGGACTACAAGCCGCTGTACGGCAGCCTCAACGGCGTCGACGCCAACAAGGTGGTCGAGGCGCTGAGCGCCGCCGACATTCCCTACAAGGTCGAACCCAATTCCGGTGCGCTGCTGGTGAAGGCCGACGACCTCGGCCGCGCACGCATGAAAGTCGCCAGCGCCGGCGTTGCGCCGACCGACAACAACGTCGGCTTCGAGATCCTCGACAAGGAACAGGCCCTGGGCACCAGCCAGTTCATGGAAGCGACCAATTACCGTCGCGGCCTGGAAGGCGAGCTGGCGCGCACCATCTCCAGCCTGAACAACGTCAAGGGCGCCCGCGTGCACCTGGCGATCCCGAAGAGCTCGGTGTTCGTCCGTGACGACCGCAAGCCCAGCGCCTCGGTGCTGGTCGAGCTGTACCCGGGCCGCAACCTGGAGCCGAGCCAGGTGATGGCGATCGTCAACCTGGTGGCGACCAGCGTGCCGGAACTGGACAAGTCCCAGGTCACCGTCGTCGACCAGAAGGGCACCCTGCTGTCCGACCAGCAGGAGCTCTCCGAGCTGACCATGGCCGGCAAGCAGTTCGATTACACCCGCCGCATGGAAAGCAACCTCAACCAGCGCGTGCACAGCATCCTGCAACCGGTACTGGGCAATGGCCGCTACAAGGCCGAAGTCTCCGCCGACGTCGACTTCAGCGCGGTGGAGTCCACCTCCGAATCCTACAACCCGGACCAGCCGGCGCTGCGCAGCGAGCAGACCAACAACGAGGAACGGCAGAACAGCAACGGCCCGCAAGGCGTGCCGGGGGCGCTGTCGAACCAGCCGCCGGGGCCCGCCAACGCGCCGCAGACCACTGCGCAGAACGCGCCGTCCGACTACGTCGCGCCGGGTCAGCCGCTGAAGGATGCCAACGGCCAGCCGATCATGGACCCGAAGACCGGCCGGCCGGAACTGGCGCCGTATCCCACCGACAAGCGCCAGCAGAACACCCGCAACTATGAGCTGGATCGCTCGGTGAGCTACACCAAGCAGCAGCAGGGCCGCCTGCGCCGGCTTTCCGTCGCGGTGGTGCTGGATGACCGGATGATCACCGACGCCAAGACCGGCGAGGTGACCCACAAGCCATGGACCGCCGATGAATTGTCGCGCTTCACCCGCCTGGTGCAGGACGCCGTCGGCTACGACGCCAGCCGTGGCGACAGCGTCAGCGTGATCAACGCGCCGTTCGCCCCGGAGCAGGGCGAGGAAATCGTCTCCCCGCCGTTCTACTCGCAGCCCTGGTTCTGGGATGTGGTCAAGCAGGTGCTGGGCATTGTCTTCATCCTGGTGCTGGTACTGGGCGTGCTGCGTCCGGTGCTGAACAACCTGTCGGGCAACAAGGGCAAGGCCCTGGTGGCCGGCGGCGCGGGCGCTGACGGACTGGGCGAGCTGGGTGGCCTCGACGGCGAGCTGTCGGACGACCGCGTCAGCCTCGGCGGCCCCGCCAGTATTCTGTTGCCGAGCCCGTCCGAGGGTTACGATGCGCAGCTCAATGCGATCAAGAGCCTGGTCGCGCAGGACCCCGGGCGTGTGGCTCAGGTGGTGAAAGAGTGGATCAATTCCGATGAGTAACCGCACATGAGCGAACCTCGGGCGAACGCCAAACTGAGCAAGGTCGACAAGGCCGCCATCCTCCTGCTGTCCCTCGGCGAGACCGACGCGGCGCAGGTGCTGCGGCACATGGGCCCCAAGGAAGTGCAGAAGGTCGGCGTGGCCATGGCGCAGATGCGCAACGTGCACCGTGAGCAGGTCGAGCAGGTGATGGGCGAGTTCGTCGAGATCGTCGGCGACCAGACCAGCCTGGGCGTCGGCGCCGACAGCTACATCCGCAAGATGCTCACCCAGGCCCTGGGCGAGGACAAGGCCAACAACCTGATCGACCGCATCCTGCTGGGCGGCAACACCAGCGGCCTGGACAGCCTGAAGTGGATGGAGCCGCGCGCCGTGGCCGACGTAATCCGCTACGAGCACCCGCAGATCCAGGCCATCGTGGTCGCCTACCTCGATCCGGACCAGGCCGCCGAAGTGCTCGGCCACTTCGACCACAAGGTGCGCCTGGACATCGTCCTGCGCGTGTCCTCGCTGAACACCGTGCAGCCGTCCGCGCTCAAGGAGCTGAACCTGATCCTGGAGAAGCAGTTCGCCGGCAACGCCAACTCCACCCGCACCACCATGGGCGGCGTGAAGCGCGCGGCGGACATCATGAACTTCCTCGACAGCTCGGTCGAAGGCACGCTGATGGACGCCATCCGCGAGGTGGACGAAGACCTCTCGGGCCAGATCGAAGACCTCATGTTCGTCTTCGACAACCTCGCCGACGTCGACGACCGCGGCATCCAGGCGCTGCTGCGCGAGGTGTCCTCCGACGTGCTGGTGCTGGCGCTCAAGGGTTCCGACGAGGCGATCCGCGAGAAGATCTTCCGCAACATGTCCAAGCGTGCCGCCGAACTGCTGCGCGACGACCTGGAGGCCAAGGGCCCGGTGCGCGTCAGCGAAGTGGAAAGCGCGCAGAAGGAAATCCTCACCATTGCACGGCGCATGGCCGAGTCGGGCGAGATCGTGCTCGGCGGCAAGGGCGGCGAGGAGATGATCTAAGTGGTGCCCCCGGCCAAAGACGAGCAGGAGCTCAGCGAGCTGATCCGCGCGCGCGATGTCTCGGGCTTCGACCGCTGGTCGCTGCCCAGCTTCGACCCGATCAAGCCGCTGCCCGAACCCGAGCCGCAACCCGAACCTGTGGCCGAGGAGCCGCAGATCGAGGAAGTGCCGGAGGAAGAGGTCAAGCCGCTGACGCTGGAGGAACTCGAGGCGATCCGCCAGGACGCCTACAACGAGGGCTTCTCCACCGGTGAGAAAGACGGCTTCCACGCCGGCCAGTTGAAGGCGCGTCAGGAAGCTGACGCGGCCCTGCAGCCGCGCCTGCAGAGCCTGGAAACCCTGATGGGGCAGCTGCTGGATCCGATCGCCGAGCAGGACCAGATGCTCGAGGCGGGCATGCTCAGCCTGGTGACCCACGTGGTGCGCCAGGTGGTGCAACGCGAGCTGGCCACCGATTCCAGTCAGATTCGCCAGGTGTTGCGCGAGGCGTTGAAGCTGCTGCCAATGGGCGCCGGCAATATCCGCATCCAGGTCAACCCGCAGGACTTCGAATTGGTGAAGGCCCTGCGCGATCGCCACGAGGAAAGCTGGCGGATCATCGAGGACGACAGCTTGCTGCCCGGCGGTTGCCGCATTGAAACCGAACACTCGCGCATCGACGCGAGCATCGAGACGCGCCTGGCCCAGGCGGTCAAGCAGCTCTTCGAGCAGCAGCGCGACCAGGCGACCCACGCGCTGGCGCCGGACCTGCACCTCGACCTGGGCACGCCCGATGCGCCTTGACCGGGTCAGCTTCGCCCGCCGCCTTCAAGGCTATAGCGAGGCGGTGAACCTGCCGGCGCAGCCGGTGGTGGAGGGCCGCCTGCTGCGCATGGTCGGGCTGACCCTGGAGGCCGAAGGCCTGCAGGCCTCGGTCGGCAGTCGCTGCCAGGTGATCAACGACGGCGGCTATCACCCGGTGCAGGTGGAAGCCGAGGTGATGGGGTTCTCCGGCAGCAAGATCTACCTGATGCCGGTGGGCAGCCTCGCCGGCATCGCCCCCGGTGCTCGTGTGGTGCCGCTGCCGGACTCCGGCCGCCTGCCCATGGGCATGTCCATGCTCGGCCGCGTGCTCGATGGCGTCGGCCGCGCGCTGGACGGCAAGGGCGGCATGCGTGCCGAGGACTGGGTGCCGATGGAAGGGCCGATCATCAACCCCCTGGCGCGCGACCCGATCCACGAGCCGATGGACGTCGGCATCCGTTCGATCAACTCCCTGCTCACCGTCGGCCGCGGCCAGCGCCTGGGTCTGTTCGCCGGTACCGGTGTGGGCAAGTCGGTGCTGCTGGGCATGATGACCAAGTTCACCAAGGCCGACATCATCGTGGTCGGGCTGATCGGCGAACGGGGCCGCGAGGTGAAGGAATTCATCGAGCACATCCTCGGTGAAGAGGGCCTCAAGCGCTCCGTGGTGGTCGCATCGCCCGCGGACGACGCGCCGCTGATGCGCCTGCGTGCCGCGCAGTACTGCACGCGCATCGCCGAATACTTCCGAGACAAGGGCAAGAACGTCCTGCTGCTGATGGACTCCCTGACCCGCTACGCCCAGGCCCAGCGCGAGATCGCCCTGGCCATCGGCGAGCCGCCGGCGACCAAGGGCTATCCGCCGTCGGTGTTCGCCAAGCTGCCGCGCCTGGTGGAGCGCGCCGGCAACGGCGAGAAGGGCGGCGGCTCGATCACCGCTTTCTACACCGTGCTCAGCGAGGGTGACGACCAGCAGGACCCGATCGCCGACGCCGCCCGGGGCGTGCTCGACGGTCACTTCGTGCTGTCGCGCCGGCTGGCCGAGGAAGGCCATTACCCGGCCATCGACATCGAAGCCTCGATCAGCCGGGTGATGCCCCAGGTCACCAGCCCCGAACACCTGCGCGACGCCCAGCGCTTCAAGCAGCTGTGGTCGCGCTACCAGCAGAGCCGCGACCTGATCAGCGTCGGCGCCTACGTGGCCGGCGGCGACGCCGAGACGGACCTGGCGATCCAGCGCTTCCCGATCATGCGCCAGTTCCTCCGCCAGAGCCTGGACGAGAGCCAGAACCTCGACGACAGCCGATTGCTGCTCGATGCCGTGGTCAGTGGCAAGGCCGGCTGATGCGCATGATCCCCGGCACTGAGCTTTTCGCTCCCTCTTCCTTAAGGGAGAGGGTTGGGGAGAGGGCCGCACGGCAGAGGGCTAACCTGTGAACCGCCGCGCCGAACGCCTCGCCCCGGTGGTGGACATGGCCCTCAAGGCCGAGCGGGAAGCCGCGCGCCAGCTCGGCCTGGTGCAGAACCAGCTGCTGCAGGCGCAGCGCAAGCTCGCCGAGCTCGAACGCTATCGCCTGGACTACCAGCAGCAGTGGATTCGCAATGGCCAGCAGGGCGTCACCGGGCAGTGGCTGATCAACTACCAGCGCTTCCTCTCGCAACTGGAAACCGCCGTCGAGCAGCAGAACCGTGCCGTGGAGTGGCACCAGGGCAGCGTCGACAAGGCCCGCGCGGCCTGGCAGGAGAAGTACGCCCGCCTGGAAGGCCTGCGCAAACTGGTGGAGCGCTATCGCGAGGAAGCGCGTGCGGCCGCCGACAAGTACGAGCAGAAGCAGCTCGACGAATTCGCCCAGCGCCTGAAACCCTCGCCGGAGTGAGCGGGGGCGCGTGCTAGGCTCCAGTCAGTCTCTCGATTGGAATGCCCGCACCATGCTTGTCCCACCGTCCGAGCCCGATTTTTCCCGTTGCCTGCGCCTGCGGCACCTCGCGCTCGACGGCGAGCCCATGCCGCTGGAGCGCACGCCATGCTGCGCCTGAATCGCGCCTTCCTGAGCGCCCACCCGCGTTTGATCGCCGCCTTCGCCGGCGGCCTGCTGGTGACGCTGGCCTGCTACCGCCTGGAACCGATGGTCCGGGTGCTGGTGGGATGGAACAGCATGGCCTGGCTGTACGTGCTGCTGATCGGCTGGCTGGCCTGGCGTGCCGAACCGCAGGAGGTGCGGCGCCTGGCCGAAGTCGAGGATGAGAACGCCGAAGCGGTGCTGGTGCTGATCAGCGTTGCCGCGCTGGCCAGCCTGGTGGCGATCGTCTTCGAACTGGCTGCCGCCGGTCATGCAGAGGGGGGTGAAAAACTCTGGCGCTACGCCTTCACTGCCAGCACCGTGCTGGGTTCCTGGTTCCTCATCGGCATGGTGTTCACCATGCACTATGCGCGGATGTTTTACTCCTCCGAGGACGGCGAACCGGTGCTGCGTTTTCCGGATGGGGAGACGAGCCCGGACTACTGGGACTTCCTCTACTTCTCCTTCACCCTGAGCGTGGCGGTGCAGACTTCCGACGTGGCGGTCGCCTCGCGGGCCATGCGCAAGGTGGTGCTGGCGCACTCGGTGATCGGCTTCCTGTTCAACACGGCGATCCTCGGGCTGGCGATCAACCTGGGCGCGGGGCTGATCGGGTAGGGGGCTTGCCGCCACGTTAGAACAGTGGCTTCGACGCCTTGAACATCACCGCCGTGTCGCAATAGGTGTTGTGCCCGGAGTACGCGCTGCAATCGCTGCCGGTCAGGCTGCTGCCGCTGTAGGAGAAGTTCAGGTCGAGGCCCAGCCAGGGGCGGCTGAGGTTCACCGACCAGTCCCCGAAGCCGCTGACGCTGCCGCCACCGCTCAGGCTCACCGGTTCAGCGAGGTTGTAGGTGGAGTACTTGAACGACACATCGAAGCCCAGGTCCGGCTCCAGCCCCAGGTCGGTGAACAGGGTGGCGCTGCTGCGGCCGCCCTGGCTACTGTAGGCCGCGCCGAGACGGCTGCCGAACACCGAGAGGCCGCCATACAGCGCCTGGCTGTCGAAGTCCGGTTGCTCGGGGCGGGTATAGCGCAGGGTGCCCAGCTCATAGCCCAGCCGGCCATCCCCCAGTGGATGCTTGAAGCCGGCGTAGCTGTCGATCTCCAGCGGTTTTTCCTGCTCCAGGTTCGAGGTCCAGCTGCCGACGTACCAGCCGCTGGCATGGCTGGCGTCCACGCCGCCCTGGGCGCTGTTCGCCTGGCCGGGCCGGACCAGCCCCTGGGCCATGCTGCGGGTCGGCGCATTGGCGAACTTCAACTCGAAATCACCCAGCTCGCGCTGCATCACCTGGGCATGCGCAACCGGCAGCGTGCTGACAGCGCAGGCCACGACGAGAATGGACTTGTACATGCTCCCCCTCCATTGCCTGGTGCGGCCCGACGTAGACGCATCGCCGTGGACCGAACCTTCGAAGGGTAACGGCATTTGCCACGCCCGTGGGGACCGGTGGTCCATTTCAGCGGAGTTCGGCAAGACCGGGTGATGGCGTTCCAATGGCTGCCAAGGTTGCCGCTGTCATGAGTTGCTGCTACATCTTCAAACTCCTGCGTGCCGATCATCGATAAGGAGAATCCCATGGCCATCACTTCCGTTCCTTCCGCTGACGGCCAGGAGCTGACCATCGTGGTCCAGGGTCGCTTCGATTTCGGTGCGCACCAGGAATTCCGCGACGCCTACGAACGCGTCGACATCACGCCCAAGCGCTATGTGGTCGATCTCAAGGGCGCCACCTACCTGGACAGCTCGGCGCTGGGCATGCTGCTCCTGCTGCGCGACCACGCCGGCGGCGAGAACGCACAGATCAGCCTGGAACACTGCAACGCCGACGTGCGCAAGATCCTCGCCATCTCCAACTTCGAGCAGCTGTTCAAGATCAGCTGAACTCGACTGTCCTGCATCCGAGAGCGGCCATGGCTGATTTCCTCACGGTCCTGATCGCCGACGACAACGCCGCCGATCGCCTGCTGCTGTCCACCATCGTCAGCCGCCAGGGGCATCGGGTGATCACCGCGTCCAATGGCCTGGAGGCCCTGGCGCTGTTCGCCCAGGAGCGCCCGCAACTGGTGCTGATGGATGCGCTGATGCCGGTGATGGACGGCTTCGAAGCGGCGCGACGGATTCGCCGGCAGGCCGGTGAGGAGCTGGTGCCGATCATCTTCCTCACCTCGCTGAGCGAAACCGAGGCGCTGGTGCAGAGCCTGGAGGCGGGCGGCGACGATTTCCTCTCCAAGCCCTACAACCGGGTCATCCTCGAAGCCAAGATCCGCGCCATGGGCCGCCTGCACCACCTGCAGCGGATGGTGCTGGAGCAGCGCGACCTGATCGCCCGGCACAACGAGCACCTGCTCAACGAGCAGCGAGTGGCCAAGGCGGTGTTCGACAAGGTGGCGCACTCGGGCTGCCTCAACGCGGCGAACATCCGCTACCTGCAATCGCCCTTCGCGCTGTTCAACGGCGACCTGCTGCTGGCCGCGTTCAAACCCTCCGGCGGCATGCACGTGCTGCTCGGCGACTTCACCGGCCACGGCTTGCCGGCGGCCATCGGCGCCATGCCGCTGGCCGAGGTGTTCTACGGCATGACCGCCAAGGGCTACCCGATGGCGGACATCCTTCGCGAGATGAACGCCAAGCTCAAGCGCATCCTGCCGGTGGGGGTGTTCTGCTGCGCGGCGATGCTCAACCTGAGCTTCCAGCGCGGCCTGGTGGAAGTGTGGAACGGCGGATTGCCCAATGGCTACCTGCTGCGCCACGACAAGCGCGAAGCGCTGCCGCTGGTGTCGCGCCATCTGCCGCTGGGTATCCTCGATGCGGCTGCGTTCAACGAGCACTACGAGGTCTACGCCATGGAGGAGGGCGACCGCGTGTTCCTCTTCTCCGATGGCGTGACCGAGGCGCGCAACGCCGCCGGCGAGATGTTCGGCGAGCAGCGTCTGCGCGAGGTCTATGAGGCGGAGGCTGTGCCGTCGCGCCTGTTCGATAGCATCCAGACGGCGCTGGCGCGTTTCCGTGGCGAGGTGCAGGACGACGTCAGCATGCTGGAGGTTGTGCTGGTGCCGGAGCATTCGCTGCAGCGGCCGCCGCTGGCGTTCTCCGACAGCGGCCTGAGCAGCCCGCTGGACTGGTCCGCCAGCTTCGAGTTCCGTGCGCCGACCCTGCGGCACTTCAATCCGCTGCCGTTCCTGCTGCAACTGCTGATGGAGGTGCAGGACCTGCGGCCCAAGGGCGGCGCGCTCTACACCGTGCTCGCCGAGCTGTATTCCAACGCCCTGGAGCACGGCGTGATGGGCCTGGATTCCTCGCTCAAGTGCGATGCCTCCGGGTTCGCCCGCTACTACCAGCAGCGCAGCCAGCGCCTGGCGCAGCTGCGCGACGGCTTCGTGCGCTTCCATCTCGACCTCGCGCCCCACGGCGAGGGCGGGCGCTTGCTGGTGCGGGTGGAGGACAGCGGCGATGGCTTCGACGTCGGCGCGGTGCTGGCTTCCCAACGCGCCGCCGGCAGCCTCTGCGGGCGCGGCTTGACGCTGGTGCGGCAACTGGCCGATCGCTGCCAATGGTCGGGTGATGGCAAATCGGTGTCCGTGGAGTTCTTCTGGTCGGCTCAGGCATAATCCGGCCTTCGCTTGCCATCCAGCCCTGTGGCGAGCAGTCCTACCGGGAGTGCCGAATGTCCGTGCCGCATCTCGATGACGCCGTGCAGCGCAACCTGCTGGAGATCATGGAAGACGAGTATCCGCTGCTGGTGGAGACTTTCCTGAGTGATTCCGAGGAGCGTCTGAGCAGCATTCGCGCGGCTTTCACCGCCGCCGACGGCGCCGCATTGCGCCATGCTGCGCACAGCTTCAAGGGCAGCTGCGGGAACATGGGCGCCACCGTGCTGAGCGGGCTGTGCAAGCAGCTCGAAGACGCCGCCCGGCACAACGACCTGGCTGCCGCACAGGGGCTGATCGCGAAGGTCGAGCACGAGTTCACCATCGTTCGCACGCTGTTGCTGCCCGGTCGCGCCTGATCCTCTCCGCCAGATCAAACAGAGAATTGGCCCGCCCCTTGCTATCTCCGTGATGGATATTCACATCAACGGAGAACTCCGATGGCTGTCGCCCCGGATATTTTATTGACGCCCACGCCGGACCCCAGGCCCAAGGCGGCGCTCTCCAAGCCTGCGCAGAATTCGCCCGACCCCGCCAACGACAGGGGTTCCAGCTTTGCCGACGTCTACGCGCAGGAGAAGCGCCCGGCGGCCAGCGAGCGCCCCGACAAGGCGGCCAAGCCCAAGGCCGAGAAGCCCAAGGACGCCTCCGACAAGGACGCCAAGACCAGCGATTCCAAGGATGCCGCTGCCGCCGACAAGCCAGCGGTTGCCGATGACGGCAAGGCCTTGCCGGCCGACGGCGAGACCAAGGTGGCCGATAGCGAGGAGAAGCCCGAGGCCACTCTCGACCCGCTGCTGATGCTGGGCATGACCGGCCAGTTGCCGGCCCCGACCAGCGAAGCGCCGCCCCTGGTGATCAGCACTGGCGTGGGCCAGCAGACCGTGGCCAGTACGGACGGCGACCTGGAAAAGCTCAACGCACTGCCGGGCGTGACCCTGGCCCTCGACCAGGGCGCGCAGGACCAGGCGCAGCAGCTCCAGCAGACGCAGGTGGCCGGTGACGTGGCTGCCAAGGGCGCTGACAAGCCGGTGGAAGGCAACGGCAAGGCCGACCTGTCGGCAATGCTTTCGGCGTTGACCCCGGATACGACGGCGAAGGCTGCCGACGGCAAGCTGGCCGAAGGTGCACTGCAGGCCAGCGCGGACCTGGGCCAGGCCTTGCCGGAGCTCCAGTCCCAGGCCAAGCCCGAGGCGCCACGCAACGAGTCCTTCGCCGCGCGGCTGGAGTCGCTGACCCAGGCACTGAATACGCCGCAGGCCATGACCAACCGTCCGGTGAACCCGCTGGTGCCGGGGCAGCCGGTGTCGGTGCAGCAGAACGGCTGGACCGACCAGGTGGTGGACCGGGTGATGTGGATGTCGTCGCAGAACCTCAAGTCCGCCGAGATCCAGATGGACCCGGCCGACCTCGGGCGCCTGGAAGTGCGCATCCACATGAGCGCCGACCAGACCCAGGTGAACTTCGTCAGCGCCAACGCCAACGTACGCGAAGCGCTGGACAGCCAGCAGCACCGCCTGCGCGAGATGTTCAGCCAGCAGGGCATGGGGCAGCTCGACGTCAACGTCTCCGACCAGTCCGCCCGAGGCTGGCAACAGCAACAGGGCGGCGATGATCGCGGTGGCTCGCGCCGGGTCGCCGGCTCCGATGGCGACGACGAGCCGATGATCAGCGGCGTGTCCGAGATCCGCCCGCAGGTGGCGGCGCAGGGCAGGGGGCTGGTGGATTACTACGCCTGATGCTCAAGCCGTAGGGCGTACAACCGTTCGCGGTTGTACGCCGATACACCATGCCTGTCTGCCGCCCCTGGGGCGAGCCGGACGCCCAGTTCATACCCGAGCAGGCCGGCGGCCACGGTTAATCGGCGTATAACGCGGAGCGTTATACGCCCTACGCCTAGGGCAACTCTTGCGTGGCGTGTGCGATCGCGCGTCGATGTGCCTCGGAAATTTCTCTCCCCGCCCCGTGACTTCCTCCGTCTAGCCTGTAATATCCGCGGCGGCGCCAGTCCGACAATTCCAAACTGGCACAGCCCTTGCTCCTACCCCGGTATCTGCGCATCGCGCCGGAAAAGTGACGGATATTTGGCATGGCCAAGAAAGATCAGACGCCTCCCTTCCCAGACGGACAGGCCCCCGGCAAGGGCAAACTGAAGCTCATCATTCTCATCGCCCTGGCATTCCTGCTGGCGGTGGGGCTGTCGGTCGGCGGCACCTGGTTCTTCCTGAGCAAGCACGCCAAGCCCGCCGAGGCGGAGGCGAAGGCCGAGGAAGGCGCCGCACCGGGCAAGAAACAGGCGATCTACGAAATCCTCGCGCCGTCCTTCGTGGTCAACTTCAATCAGAACGGCCGCCAGCGTTACCTGCAGGTGGCGGTGGCGCTCATGGGCCGCGACCAGGCGCATATGGATGCGCTGCGCGAGCAGATGCCGCTGGTGCGCAACCAGCTGGTGATGCTGTTCTCCAGCCAGAATTTCGACTCGCTGGTGACCCCGGTGGGCAAGGAGATGCTGCGCCAGCAGGCGACCTCCAGCCTTCAGGAACTGGCGAAGAAGGCGACCGGTCAGTTGACCGTGGAACAAGTGCTTTTCACCAACTTCGTATTGCAGTAGGTACCCGCCATGGCCATGCAGGATCTACTTTCCCAGGACGAGATCGACGCGCTGCTCCACGGCGTCGACGACGGCCTCGTGGAAACCGAGTCCGACGTCGAGCCGGGGGCGATCAAGTCCTACGACCTGACCAGCCAGGACCGCATCGTCCGGGGCCGCATGCCGACCCTGGAGATGATCAACGAGCGCTTCGCCCGTTACACCCGCATCAGCATGTTCAACCTGCTGCGCCGCTCGGCGGATGTCGCCGTGGGCGGCGTGCAGGTGATGAAGTTCGGCGAGTACGTGCACTCGCTGTACGTGCCCACCAGCCTCAATCTGGTGAAGATGAAGCCGCTGCGCGGCACCGGCCTGTTCATCCTCGACGCCAAGCTGGTGTTCAAGCTGGTGGACAACTTCTTCGGCGGCGACGGTCGTCACGCCAAGATCGAGGGCCGCGAGTTCACCCCCACCGAACTGCGGGTGGTGCGCATGGTCATCGAGCAGGCCTTCGTCGACCTCGCCGAAGCCTGGCACGCGGTGATGCCGATCACCTTCGAGTACGTGAACTCCGAGGTGAACCCGGCGATGGCCAACATCGTCAGCCCCAGCGAAGTGGTGGTGGTCTCCACCTTCCACATCGAGCTGGACGGCGGCGGCGGCGACCTGCACATCACCCTGCCGTACTCGATGATCGAGCCGATCCGCGAGATGCTCGATGCCGGCTTCCAGTCCGACGTGGACGACCAGGACGAGCGTTGGATCAACGCCCTGCGCGAGGACATCCTCGACGTCAGCGTGCCGCTGGGCGCCACCGTCGTGCGCCGCCAGCTCAAGCTGCGCGACATCCTGCACATGCAGCCCGGCGACGTGATCCCGGTGGAGCTGCCCGAACACATGATCATGCGCGCCAACGGCGTGCCTTCCTTCAAGGTCAAGCTGGGTTCGCACAAGGGCAACCTGGCCTTGCAGATTCTCGATCCGCTCGAGCGCCCGCGCTGAGCAAGAGGACCCACCATGGCAGACGAAGACAACGTGACTCCCGAAGAACAGGCCCTGGCCGATGAGTGGGCCGCCGCGCTCTCCGAATCGGGCGACGCCAACCAGGACGACATCGACGCACTGATGGCCCAGGGCGGCGCCACCCCGGTGGCACCGGCCGCGCCGCGCGCGCCGATGGAAGAGTTCGGCATGGCGCCCAAGGCGCCGACCATCGCCGGCCTGGAAGGGCCGAACCTGGACGTGATCCTGGATATCCCGGTGACCATTTCCATGGAGGTCGGCAACACCGACATCAGCATCCGCAACCTGCTGCAGCTCAACCAGGGCTCGGTGATCGAACTCGATCGCCTGGCCGGCGAGCCGCTGGACGTGCTGGTCAACGGCACCCTGATCGCCCACGGCGAGGTGGTGGTGGTGAACGAGAAGTTCGGCATCCGCCTCACCGACGTGATCAGTCCCAGCGAACGCATCAAGAAGCTGCGCTGACATGGCCCGCCTGTCCGCGATCCTCAGTGCATTGCCTCTGGCGGGGCTGTCCATGCTGGCGTTCGGCGACGACGCCAAGGCGCCGGTGTCGACGCCGGCCATCGTCCACGCCAGCTCCGCCCCGAGCATGATCACCGGCAGCGCCGGCGCGCAGTTGCTGCAACTGCTGCTGGGGCTGGTGCTGGTGGTTGGCCTGATCTTCCTGCTTGCCTGGCTGGTGCGCCGGGTGCAGCAGGTCGGCCCGCGCGGTAACCAGGCGATCCGCCTGGTTTCCAGCCAGGCCCTCGGCCCGCGCGATCGGCTGGTGCTGGTGCAGGTGGGCGAGGAGCAGATCCTGCTTGGCCTGACGCCGGGTCGCATCACCCCGCTGCACGTCTTGCGCCAGCCGGTGCATGCCGCCGAGTCGGAGCCGGTGCAGCCGGAATTCGCCCAGCGCCTGCTGGAGTTGCTGAACAAGGACAAGGGCCGCCCGCAGTGACCCGTTCGCCGAATATTTCCGCTCTGCTCGGCGCGCTCAAACGCGGCGCACCGCTGCTTCTGGGGCTGCTGGCGCTGGCCGTGCCGCAGGCCTTCGCCGCCGATCCGACGCAGATCTCGGCGATCACCGTGACCACCAACGCGCAGGGGCAGCAGGAGTACTCGGTCAGCCTGCAGATCCTGCTGATCATGACGGCGCTGAGCTTCATCCCGGCGTTCGTCATGCTGATGACCAGCTTCACCCGGATCATCATCGTCTTCTCCATCCTGCGCCAGGCGCTGGGCCTGCAGAGCACGCCGTCGAACCAGGTGCTGATCGGCCTTGCGCTGTTCCTCACCCTGTTCGTCATGGCGCCGGTGTTCGACAAGATCAACGCCAACGCGTTGCAGCCCTACCTCAACGAGCAGATTCCCGCCCAGGAGGCGCTCAGCCGCGCCGAAGTGCCGCTCAAGGCGTTCATGCTGGCGCAGACCCGGCAGTCGGACCTGGAACTGTTCGTGCGCCTGTCCAAGCGCACCGACATCCAGAGCGCCGACGCCACGCCCCTGACCATCCTGGTCCCGGCGTTCGTCACCTCGGAGTTGAAGACTGCGTTCCAGATCGGCTTCATGATCTTCATCCCGTTCCTGATCATCGACCTGGTGGTGTCCAGCGTGCTGATGGCGATGGGCATGATGATGCTGTCGCCGCTGATCATCTCGTTACCGTTCAAGATCATGCTGTTCGTGCTGGTGGACGGCTGGGCGCTGATCATCGGCACGCTCGCCGGCAGTTTCGGGACGGTGTAGCGATGTCGATTCCCGTCGGCGCAATGGTATCCGGTGGCACCGTAGGATGGCGTGGAGCGAAGCGATACCCATCGATCTCCGGGCCGACTCCGCTGATGGATATCGCAAGCTCCACCCATCCTACGAATGGGCTTCCCACTGGGGCCGCTGTGCAAGAGGAGCAACCATGACTCCCGAAGTTGCCGTAGACCTGTTCCGCGAAGCGCTCTGGCTGACGGCGATGATCGTCGCCATCCTGATCCTGCCCAGCCTGCTGGTGGGCCTGGTGGTGGCGATGTTCCAGGCCGCCACCCAGATCAACGAGCAGACCCTGAGCTTCCTGCCGCGCCTGATCGTGGTGCTGCTAACCCTGATCGTGCTGGGGCCCTGGCTGATACGGCAGCTGATGGAGTACACCCAGACGCTGATCAGCAGCATCCCGACGCTGATCGGCTGATGCTGGAACTCACCAACGCGCAGATCGGCGGCTGGGTCGGGGCCTTCCTGTTCCCGCTGTTCCGCATCGCCGCGCTGCTGATGGTGATGCCGATCTTCGGCACACAGCTGGTGCCGACCCGCGTGCGCCTCTACCTGGCCCTGGCGATCGCCGTGGTGCTGGTGCCGAACCTGCCACCCATGCCGCAGGTGGATGCGCTGAGCGTCAAGGCCATGCTGCTGATCGGCGAGCAGATCCTCATCGGCGCCATGCTCGGCTTCACCCTGCAGCTGATGTTCCATGCCTTCGTCATCGCCGGGCAGATCATCTCCATGCAGATGGGCCTGGGCTTCGCCTCCATGATCGACCCCACCAACGGCATCTCGGTGCCGGTGCTCGGGCAGTTCTTCACGATGCTGGTGACCCTGCTTTTCCTGGCCATGAACGGCCACCTGGTGGTGTTCGAGGTGCTGGCCGAAAGCTTCGTCACCCTGCCGGTGGGCGAGGGGTTGTCGGGCAACCACCTGATCACCGTCGCCGGCAAGCTCGGCTGGGTGATCGGCGCCGGGTTGCTGCTGGCGCTGCCGGCGGTCACCGCGCTGCTGGTGGTCAACCTGGCATTCGGCGCCATGACCCGCGCCGCGCCACAGCTGAACATCTTCTCCATCGGCTTCCCGCTGACTCTGATCATGGGCTTCATCATCGTCTGGATCGGCAGCGCCGACATTCTGTCGCAGTACCAGTCCCTCGCCAGCGAGGGCCTGCAACTGCTCCGTGAACTGGTTCGAGCGAGGTAGCCAGCGATGGCGGAAAGCGAGAGCGGTCAGGACAAGACAGAGGAACCTACAGAGAAACGGCGCCGGGAGGCGCGCGAGAAAGGCCAGCTGCCGCGTTCGCGGGAGCTGAACACCCTCGCTGTGCTCGTCGCCGGCGCCGGCGGCCTGCTGATCTATGGCGCGGGCCTGGCGGACGCACTGATGCGCCTGATGCGCGGCAGCTTCGAGCTGTCCCGCGAGACGGTGATGAACAGCGACAACATGCTCCGGCTGCTGGCCAATGCCGCGCAGATCGCCGGAGAGGGGCTGTGGCCGATCCTCGCGCTGCTGCTGGTGGCGGCGCTGCTCGGGCCGGTGGCTCTGGGCGGCTGGCTGTTCTCCAGCGAGGCGCTGGCGCCCAAGTTCAGCCGCCTGAACCCGCTGGAAGGGCTCAAGCGGATGTTCTCGGCCAAGTCCCTGCTGGAGCTGTTCAAGGCGCTGATCAAGTTCACCGTGGTGCTCGCCGTGGCGATCCTGGTGTTGCAGTCGGACAAGGACGACCTGCTGGCGATGGCCCACGAGCCCACCGAGCAGGCGCTGGTGCATTGCGCCCGGGTGGTCGGCTGGAGCGCCTTCTGGCTGGCCTGCAGCCTGCTGCTGATTGCCGCCGTGGACGTGCCCTACCAGCTCTGGGACAACCGCCAGAAGCTGATGATGACCAAGCAGGAAGTGCGCGACGAGTACAAGGACTCCGAGGGCAAGCCGGAGGTCAAGGCCAAGGTCCGCCAGATGCAGCGCGAGATGGCGCAGCGGCGGATGATGCAGGCGGTGCCGGACGCCGACGTGGTGATCACCAACCCGACGCACTTCGCCGTCGCCCTCAAGTACGACCCCGGTGCCTCCGGCGCGCCGCGCCTGCTGGCCAAGGGCAACGACTTCATGGCGCTGAAGATCCGCGAGGTGGCCCAGGAGCACAAGGTCACGGTGCTGGAGTCCCCGGCGCTGGCGCGGGCGGTGTACTACTCCACCGAACTGGGCCACGAGATTCCCGCCGGTCTCTACCTCGCGGTTGCCCAGGTGCTGGCCTACGTGTACCAGCTCAAGCAGTTCCGCGCCGGCAAGGGCAAGCGTCCGGGGCCGATGCCGGACCTGCCGATTCCGCCGGACCTGCGGCGGGACGAGTGAGGCCTGCATCGGTCCGGCGAACGGTTCTGCGGTTTCTGTTCGAGCGTACTATCTGTCTCCAGCATTACGCTTCCCATGGCCGACTCGATTGCGTCGGCCTCACTGCCTTCAGGGATGGAAGGAATGAACGACTGGATTCGCCTCGTATTCTGCCTGCTCATGCTGTTGAGCGCCCCCGTGGTCCACGCCGGAGCATTCAGCGAAGAGCCGGTGGCCGAGTCAGTCGCCGCCGACGCCGCGCGGGAACCTTTTGCGCAGACGGTGGCCGTGCCCGTGCTGGAGCGTCCAGTCACCGACCTGACGATGACCCTGGATGCGGTCTGGATCGCGGCCATGGAGCAACGCCTGCTCGCTCTGCAGCAGCGCAAGGGCTCGCAGATCGCCGTGCTGATGGTGCCCAGCACCGGTGAGGACAGTATCGAGCAATACGCCACGCGGGTGTTCGAACAGTGGCGCCTGGGGCGCCAGGGCGTGGACGACGGCGTGCTGGTGCTGGTGGCCAAGGACGACCGGACGATGCGCATCGAGGTGGGCTACGGACTGGAGGGTGCCATTCCCGATGTCACGGCCGGTCGCATCATTCGCGATGAGATGGTCCCGGCGTTTCGCCAGGGCGACTTCGCCGGCGGCATCGAGCGCGCGGTGGGCGTCCTGGAGCGGTTGATCGATGGCGAAACGCTGCCGGAGGAGCGTCATGACAGCGGCCTGACCCGCGAGGGCTGGATGCTGCTGATTGCCCTGGGCTGTGGCGCGGTGGCAGGCGTGGCGTTGCGCCGCAAACTGCTGGCCGCCCGCGTGGTCGTCGGCGTGTCGACAGGGCTGATGGTGCTGCTGGCGTTCGGCGCCGGGCTCAAGACCGCGCCATTGTTCTTCATGGTCGTGTCGTTCTGCATGGTGCTGGGCGGGGCCGTCGGCGCCCTGGCGGCGTCTTCGCGCAAGTCCGCCTGGATCGTCGGCGCCATCGTCGGCTATCTCGTGGCGCTGTCGGTGGGTGCCAGCCGGTACGGCGCCGAGGTGCTGCTGTATGGCCTGGCAGGCCCCATCGGCCTGACCCTTGGGCTGGCGTTGCTGTGTTTGCCCTTCGTCCTTGCCCATGCCGCCTGGAAGCGCAGCCGGCTGGAGTTCCTCATTCGCCTGGCATTGGCTTCGGGTATCGGTGCGTTCGTCATGACCATCACCGGTATCGTCGAGCACCTCGGCGAGTTCCCGGAGTCGCTGGCGCTGTTGCCGATGCTGTACTTCCCGATGCTGTTCGCCTTCATCATCGGCCGAGGCTCCAGTTCGGGCTCCGGTTCCAGTGGTGGCGGAAGTTCGTCATCCAGTAGCGGTAGCGGCTATTCCGGCGGCGGTGGCTCCAGTGGCGGAGGCGGCGCTTCAGGGAGCTGGTGAGGTAGGGCGTATAACGCTCCGCGTTATACGCCGATTGGCCTTGGTTTCGGGGTGCTCCGGGCCGGACTGGGGCATCGTCGGAATGCGTGGTGTATCGGCGTACAACCGCGAACGGTTGTACGCCCTACGGGCCTCTGGAACGGGTATTTCCGCCGCTTCGAAAAAGTTGGAACGCTTCCTGCTAAATCCCCTGCAAACGCCCTCCTGGGCGTCAAAAGTTTGATCCGGCGGGCGCAAGATCCGCCGCAGGGCAGGGGAGTCAAGGGTGGACCGCACGCAACTGATCAGCAACGTTCGCAGCAATCTGGCGGGCCTGGGCCGGGGCAATCTCGGCGTGCCGCTGCTGCTGCTGGCCATGCTGGGCATGATGACCCTGCCGATTCCGCCGTTCCTGCTGGACGTGCTGTTCACCTTCAACATCGCCCTGTCCATCGTGGTCCTGCTGGTCTGCGTGTATGCGCTGCGGCCGCTGGACTTCGCCGTGTTCCCGACCATCCTGCTGGTTGCGACACTGCTGCGCCTGGCGCTGAACGTCGCCTCCACCCGCGTGGTGCTGCTCCACGGGCATGACGGCCACGCCGCCGCCGGCAAGGTGATCCAGGCCTTCGGCGAGGTGGTGATCGGCGGCAACTACGTGGTCGGTATCGTGGTCTTCGCGATCCTCATGATCATCAACTTCGTGGTGGTCACCAAGGGCGCCGGGCGTATCTCCGAAGTGAGCGCGCGCTTCACCCTCGATGCCATGCCCGGCAAGCAGATGGCCATCGACGCCGACCTCAACGCCGGACTGATCGAGCAGGCGGAAGCCAAGAAGCGCCGCGCCGAAGTGGCCCAGGAAGCCGACTTCTATGGCTCCATGGACGGTGCCAGCAAGTTCGTTCGCGGTGACGCCGTCGCCGGCCTGCTGATCCTCTTCATCAACCTCATCGGTGGCGTGGCCATCGGCATGCTCCAGCACTCGATGAGCTTCGGCGATGCCGGCAAGGTCTACGCCCTGCTGACCATCGGCGACGGTCTGGTGGCGCAGCTGCCGTCGCTGCTGCTGTCCACCGCCGCGGCGATCATGGTGACCCGCGTGTCCAGCGCCGAGGA
This sequence comes from Pseudomonas sp. PSE14, assembly GCF_029203285.1. Classification (NCBI taxonomy): domain Bacteria; kingdom Pseudomonadati; phylum Pseudomonadota; class Gammaproteobacteria; order Pseudomonadales; family Pseudomonadaceae; genus Pseudomonas; species Pseudomonas sp. PSE14. Next base: position 4,067,593 of record NZ_CP115669.1, on the reverse strand, counting down.
CATGGGCCAGCAGGTCAACCGGCAGATGTTCGCCTCGCCCAAGGCGCTGGCCATCTCCGCCGCGATCCTGATCGCCATGGGCCTGGTGCCGGGCATGCCGCACATTTCCTTCGTCGGCCTGGGCGGCCTGGCCGCTGGCGGCGCTTACCTGATCTGGCAGCGCCAGCGCCAGGCGGCGCAGCAGGCCGAGCAGGAAACCCAGCGCCAGCAGGAGCTGCTGCCGGCCCAGCGCGCCCAGGAAGCCAAGGAGCTGGGCTGGGACGACGTGACCCCGGTGGACATGGTCGGCCTGGAAGTCGGCTACCGCCTGATTCCGCTGGTGGACCGCAACCAGGGTGGCCAACTGCTGGCGCGGATCAAGGGCGTGCGCAAGAAGCTGTCCCAGGACCTGGGCTTCCTGATGCCGTCGGTGCACATCCGCGACAACCTCGACCTGCTGCCCAACGCCTATCGTTTGACGCTGATGGGTGTCAGCGTGGCCGAAGCCGAGATCTACCCGGACCGCGAGCTGGCGATCAACCCCGGCCAGGTGTTCGGTACCTTGAACGGCATCGCCGGCAAGGACCCGGCCTTCGGTCTGGAAGCCGTGTGGATCGAGGCCTCGCAGCGCGACCAGGCGCAGTCCCTGGGCTACACCGTGGTCGACGCCAGCACCGTGGTTGCCACCCACCTCAACCAGGTGCTGCACAAGCACGCCCACGAACTGCTTGGCCACGAGGAAGTCCAGCAACTGATGCAACTGCTGGCCAAGACCTCGCCCAAGCTCGCCGAAGAGCTGGTGCCGGGGATGATTTCCCTGTCGACCCTGCTCAAGGTCCTGCAGGCGCTGCTGCAGGAGCAGGTGCCGGTGCGCGACATCCGCACCATCGCCGAGGCCATCGCCAACGTTGCCGCCAAGAGTCAAGATCCCGCCGCCATGGTGGCGGCAGTTCGCGTCGCGCTGTCCCGCGCAATCGTGCAAACCATTGTGGGACTAGAGCCGGAGCTGCCTGTGATCACTCTGGAACCCAGGTTGGAACAGATATTGCTGAACAGTCTGCAGAAGGCCGGACAGGGCTCCGAAGACGGCATGTTGCTGGAGCCCGGAATGGCGGAAAAGCTGCAACGCTCGATGGTCGAGGCGGCGCAGCGCCAGGAAATGCTCGGCAAGCCGGCAATCCTGCTGGTGGCCGGTCCCGTCCGCGCGATGATGTCCCGATTCGCGCGGATGGCGGTCCCCACCATGCACGTGCTGGCTTACCAGGAAATCCCGGACAACAAACAAGTGACGATCGTCGCCACCGTTGGGCAGAACTGATTGAGGTCGCAGGCCATGCAGGTAAAACGCTTCTTCGCCGCCGATATGCGTCAGGCCATGAAACTGGTCCGTGACGAGCTGGGCCCGGACGCCGCGATCATCGGCAATCGCCGTGTCGCCGGTGGCGTGGAACTGACCGCGGCGCTGGACTACCAGGCCCCGGCGGCGGCCAGCAAGCCGAACCCGGCGCTGGAAGCCGAGCTGCGCAAGACCCAGGCGCGCATCGCCCAGGCCAGGGCCGAGCTGAGCGAGCCGACCCGCATGAGCGAGGCCGTGAGCAAGGACCGTCAAATGTACGACGCGCCGGCGCCGCGCCGCAGTGCTGCCGAGACCCTGGCGGAAGCCATGGCCGCCCCGGTTGCGCCGGCTGCCGCCAACGTCGGCCAGCAGGCGCTGGAAGCCATGCGCTTCGAGCTCAACGGTCTGCGTGAACTGATCGAAGTGCAGTTGGGCTCCATCGCCTGGAACCAGCTGCAGAACCAGCGTCCGAAACAGGCCAACCTGTGGCGCCGCCTGCAGCGCATGGGCCTGCCGGCGGACCTGTCGCGCAGCCTGCTGGAGAAGGTGGCCTCCATCGCCGATCCGAAGCAGGCCTGGCGCATGCTGCTGGCGCACCTGGCGCGCTCCATCAACACTCCGGAAATCGACCTGCTGGAGCAGGGCGGGGTGGTTGCGCTGGTCGGCCCGGCCGGCATGGGCAAGACCACCACCCTGGCCAAGCTGGCGGCGCGCTACGTACTGAAATACGGTGCGCAGAGCATTGCCCTGGTGTCCATGGACAGCTTCCGCATCGGCGCCCAGGAGCAGATCAAGACCCTTGGCCGCATCCTCAACGTTCCGGTGACCCTGGTCGATCCGGGTCAGTCGCTGATCCAGGCCATGGCGCCGCTGGCGCGCAAGCGCCTGGTGCTGATCGATACCGCCGGCCTGCCCGCCAACGATCCGGCGCTGCGCATGCAGCTCGAAGCCCTGGCGGCGCAGAGCCTGAATGTGAAGAACTACCTGGTGCTGGCCGCGACCAGCCAGAGCCAGGTACTCAAGGCCGCCTGGCAGAACTATCGTTCGTGCGGATTGACCGGGTGCATCCTGACCAAGCTGGACGAGGCTGGCAGCCTTGGCGAGGCGCTCGCTCTGGCAATTGGCCAGCGTCTCCCGGTAGCCTATCTGGCGGACGGCCCGAAGATTCCGGATGATCTGCAGGTTGCGCGCAGCCACCAGCTGGTCAGTCGCGCGGTGAGCCTGCAGGCGCCGGAAGAGCCGAGCGAGGACGCCATGGCCGACCTGTTCGCCGGCCTGTACCAGCAGCCGGTGCGCCGCGCCAGCTGAACGAATTGAACGGCCCCGTGGTGGGGTGACGGGCGGCCAGGTGGGCTGCCCGGCGAGGCGGATGCTCTGGGAGACGATCCGCGAACGCCGGAAGCGGTAGAGCACCGCGGCCGGCAGGGCCGCAGCGCCAGGGGGCGCGGCGGCTGAATGACGAGACAAGGTATTGATATGGGCATGCATCCTGTACAGGTAATCGCAGTCACCGGTGGCAAGGGTGGTGTCGGCAAGACCAACGTGTCGGTGAACCTGTCGCTGGCGCTGGCCGACCTCGGCCGCCGCGTCATGCTGCTGGACGCCGACCTGGGCCTGGCGAACGTCGACGTGCTGCTGGGCCTGACCCCCAAGCGCACCCTGGCCGATGTCATCGAAGGCGAGTGCGACCTGCGCGACGTGATCCTCCAGGGCCCCGGCGGCGTTCGCATCGTTCCGGCGGCCTCCGGCACGCAGAGCATGGTGCACCTCACCCCCATGCAGCACGCCGGCCTGATCCAGGCCTTCAGCGACATCAGCGACAACATCGACGTGCTGGTGGTGGACACCGCCGCCGGCATCGGCGACTCGGTGGTGAGCTTCGTCCGTGCCGCGCAGGAAGTGCTGCTGGTCGTCTGCGATGAACCCACTTCGATCACCGACGCCTACGCTTTGATCAAGCTGCTCAACCGCGACTACGGCATGACCCGCTTCCGCGTGCTGGCGAACATGGCCCACAGCCCCCAGGAGGGCCGCAACCTGTTCGCCAAGCTGACCAAGGTCACCGACCGATTCCTCGACGTGGCGCTGCAATACGTGGGCGCCATTCCGTACGACGAGTCGGTGCGCAAGGCGGTGCAGAAGCAGCGTTCGGTGTATGAGGCGTTCCCGCGCAGCAAGGCTTCCCTGGCCTTCCGTGCGATAGCGCAGAAAGTCGACAGCTGGCCGCTGCCGGCCAACCCGCGTGGGCACCTGGAGTTCTTCGTCGAGCGCCTGGTGCAGCATCCCACCACGGGTTCGGCCGTATGATGACGGCCTCCGGAGCGCGTATGTACAGCAAGGCGCAGGCGCAAAACTCCCAGGACCAACTGATCCAGCGGTACGCGCCGCTGGTCAAACGTATCGCCTACCACCTGCTGGGCCGCTTGCCGGCCAGCGTGCAGGTGGAGGACCTGATGCAGGCCGGCATGATCGGCCTGCTGGAAGCGGCGAAGAAATACGACGCCGGCAAGGGCGCGAGCTTCGAGACCTACGCCGGCATCCGCATCCGCGGCGCCATGCTCGACGAGGTGCGCAAGGGCGATTGGGCCCCGCGTTCGGTGCACCGCAATACCCGCATGGTCAGCGACGCGATCCGCACCGTCGAGGCCAGAACCGGTCGTGACGCTAAAGATCAGGAAGTCGCTGCCGAACTCAATATGAGTCTCGAAGAGTATTACGGCATTCTCAGCGACACCCAGGGCAGCCGCTTGTACAGCTTCGACGATCTGCTGCAGGACGGCGAGCAGGGCAGTGGCCTGGCCGAAGACGCTTCGCACCAGGGCAACGAGCCCTCCCACGGCCTGGAAGACGAACGCTTCCAGGCGGCGCTGGCCGACGCCATCACCAAGCTGCCCGAGCGTGAGCGGCTGGTGCTGGCCCTGTACTACGACGAGGAACTCAACCTCAAGGAGATCGGCGAAGTGCTGGGGGTCAGCGAGTCCCGGGTCAGCCAGCTGCACAGCCAATGCGCCGCGCGCCTGCGGGCACGTCTGGCGGAGTGGCGCGCGCACTGAGGTTCGGGTAGTTTCGCGTCGGATTTTTCTCAGGCTTCAGACGCAGGTTTCAGAATTCTTCCGGGCGACGTCCCTTTGACGCCGCCCACACGGGATGAGCGCACGGCGCTCGATGAATTGACGGCACGCCCGCCAGGACGTGCCTGGTATCGATGGAGGTCGGTTTGGACAAGAATATGAAAATTCTCATCGTGGACGACTTCTCCACGATGAGGCGCATCATCAAGAACCTCCTGCGGGACCTGGGGTTCACCAACACCGCAGAAGCCGACGACGGCACCACTGCGCTGCCGATGCTGCACAGCGGCAACTTCGACTTCCTCGTCACCGACTGGAACATGCCCGGCATGACCGGCATCGACCTGCTGCGCGCGGTCCGCGCCGACGAGCGCCTCAAGCACCTGCCGGTGCTGATGGTCACCGCCGAGGCCAAGCGCGACCAGATCATCGAAGCGGCCCAGGCCGGGGTCAACGGTTATGTGGTCAAGCCTTTCACCGCTCAGGTGCTGAAAGAAAAGATCGAGAAGATTTTCGAGCGGGTCGGCAGCTGAGGCTGGCAGAGAGGGCGTCATGGATCTCGTCAACGAATCCGCGGGTGACTTCGAGTCGACCCTGAAAAAACACGCGCGCGAATTGGTCGATTGCCTGGATCGTGGTGAAGTCCAGACCGCCGTGCAGCTGATTTCCGAGCTCAACCAGGCGCGCGATCGCGGGCTCTACCAGGAAGTCGGCAAGCTCACCCGCGAGCTGCACAACGCCATCGTCAACTTCCAGATCGATCCCAATTCCCGCCACGCCGAGGAAATGTCGCAGATCGCCGACGCCACCGATCGTCTTTCCTACGTGGTGAAGATGACCGAGAAGGCGGCCAACCGCACCATGGACCTGGTGGAAGAGTGCACCCCGGTGGTGATGCACATCGAAACCCAGGCCAAGGAGCTGCAGGAAGACTGGGCGCGCTTCATGCGCCGCGAACTGGGGCCCGAGGCCTTCCGTGACCTGGCCAAGCGCGTCGAGCAGTTCCTCTACATCAGCGCCCAGGACAGCCGCAAGCTCTCCGCGCACCTCAATGACATCCTCCTGGCGCAGGACTTCCAGGACCTCACCGGGCAGGTGATCAAGCGCGTCACCAAGCTGGTCACCGAGGTCGAGTCGAACCTGGTCAAGCTGGTCTGGATGGCCGGCCAGGTGGACCGCTACGCCGGTATCGAGCATGACTACCAGGGCATGAGCGAGGCCGTCGAAAAAGAAAGATCGTCCAAGGGTGAAGGTCCGCAGATCGCTGCCGATACAAGAAAAGACGTCGTATCCGGTCAGGACGACGTTGATGACCTGTTGTCCAGCCTGGGTTTTTAAGCGTCGCCTGACGCTGTAGAGGGAGCACCGAATGAGCTTCGACGCCGATGACGAGATCCTCCAGGACTTCCTGGTGGAGGCCGGCGAGATCCTCGAGCAACTGTCCGAGCAACTGGTCGAGCTGGAAAGCCGACCCGATGACATGGACCTGCTCAATGCGATTTTCCGTGGGTTCCATACCGTCAAGGGCGGAGCCGGCTTCCTCCAGCTGAACGCGCTGGTGGAGTGCTGCCACATCGCCGAAAACGTCTTCGACATGCTGCGCAAGGGCGAACGCCGCGTGGATGCCGAACTCATGGACGTGATGCTGCAGGCGCTGGATACCGTCAACGTCATGTTCCAGCAGGTGCGTGACGCGCAGGAGCCGACCCCGGCTACGCCGGAGCTGCTCGCTGCCCTGTCGCGCCTGGCTGATCCGAACGCCGCGCCGGCCGAAGCTCCGGCGGCCGCCGAGCCCTTAGTCGAGCCAGCGCCGGCGGCTCCGGCGGCCTACGGCGACATCACCGATGCCGAGTTCGAGCAACTGATGGATGCGCTCGAACCCGCCGCCGACGCCCCCGCGGCATCGGCGGGTGCCGGTGGCGACGACATCACCGACGACGAATTCGAGGCGCTGCTCGACCAGTTGCACGGCAAGGGTCAGTTCGGCGGCGTCCAGTCGCCCGCCAGCGCCGCGCCCGCCGCGAGCGAAGCCGCTCCGGCCGCCAGTTCGGGTGACGACATCACCGACGACGAGTTCGAAGCGCTGCTCGACCAGCTGCATGGCAAGGGCCAGTTCACCGGCGCGAAGGAAGAGCCGGCCGTTGCTGCGCCTGTGGATAAAGCAGAGAAATCCACCGAGGCTTCCACTGCCGGCGGCAACGACAACATCACCGACGACGAATTCGAGAAGCTGCTCGACGAGCTGCATGGCAAGGGCCAGTTCACCGGCGCGAAGGAAGAACCGGTCGCCGCCGCCAAACCGGCCGCCGCGCCGCCGCCGGCCAAGCCTGCCGCACCGGCGAAGGCCCAGGCCGCCAAGCCGGCCGAGGCGCCGCGCCCGGTCGCCGCTGCCGAGAAGCCGGCCAGCGAAGCGGAAACCACCGTGCGGGTGGACACCGCGCGCCTCGACGAAATCATGAACATGGTCGGCGAACTGGTGCTGGTGCGTAACCGCCTGGTGCGCCTGGGCGCCAACAGCGGTGATGAGGCGATGGCCAAGGCCGTGTCGAACCTCGACGTGGTCACTGCCGACCTGCAGTCGGCGGTCATGAAGACCCGCATGCAGCCGATCAAGAAGGTCTTCGGCCGCTTCCCCCGTCAGGTCCGCGACCTCGCGCGCAACCTGAAGAAAGAGATCAACCTGGAGCTGATCGGCGAAGAGACCGACCTGGACAAGAACCTGGTCGAGGCTCTGGCCGACCCGCTGGTGCACCTGGTGCGCAACGCGGTGGATCACGGCATCGAAGGCCCGAACGAGCGCGAAGCCGCCGGCAAGGCGCGCTCCGGCCGGGTGGTACTGTCCGCCGAACAGGAAGGCGACCACATCCTGCTGTCGATCTCCGACGACGGCAAAGGCATGGACCCGGACGTGCTGCGCGCCAAGGCCGTGGAGAAGGGCCTGCTGGACAAGGACGCGGCTGACCGCCTCTCCGAGTCCGACTGCTACAACCTGATCTTCGCTCCGGGCTTCTCGACCAAGACCGAGATTTCCGACGTCTCCGGCCGCGGTGTCGGCATGGACGTGGTGAAGACCAAGATTTCCCAGCTCAACGGCATCATCAATATCTATTCCACCAAGGGCCAGGGCTCGAAGATCGTCATCAAGGTCCCGTTGACCTTGGCGATCATGCCGACCCTGATGGTGATGCTGGGCAACCAGGCCTTCGCCTTCCCGCTGGTGAACGTCAACGAAATCTTCCACCTCGACCTGTCGAACACCAACGTGGTCGACGGCCAGGAAGTGGTGATCGTCCGCGACAAGGCCCTGCCGCTGTTCTACCTCAAGCGCTGGCTGGTGCCGGGCGCCCAGTACGAGGAGCCGGGCGAGGGGCATGTGGTGATCCTCTCGGTGGGCACCCAGCGCATCGGCTTCGTGGTCGACCAGTTGGTGGGCCAGGAAGAGGTGGTGATCAAGCCGCTGGGCAAGATGCTGCAGGGCACCCCGGGCATGGCCGGGGCAACCATCACCGGTGACGGGCGGATCGCCCTGATCCTCGATGTGCCGAGCATGCTCAAGCGCTACGCGCGGCGTATCTGATTCTTGCGCGCGCGGGGACGCCCGCGCGCGTGGCAAGGCTTCATTCAGGAGTGTCTATGGCTGTCAAAGTCCTGGTGGTGGACGATTCGGGATTCTTCCGCCGTCGTGTCTCGGAGATTCTCTCCGCCGATCCGCAGATCCAGGTGGTCGGCACGGCCACCAATGGCCGCGAGGCGATCGACCAGGTGCTGGCGCTCAAGCCCGACGTGATCACCATGGACTACGAGATGCCGTTGATGGACGGCATCACCGCCGTGCGAACCATCATGCAGCGTTGCCCGACCCCCGTGCTGATGTTCTCCTCGCTGACCCATGAGGGCGCGCGGGTGACCCTGGACGCGCTGGATGCCGGCGCGGTCGACTACCTGCCGAAGAACTTCGAGGACATCTCGCGCAACCCGGACAAGGTCCGCCAGTTGCTGTGCGAGAAGGTCCACACCATCGCCAGGAGCAACCGCCGCTTCGCCGCCTACGCCTCGTATTCCACGAGCGCTCCGGCTTCCGCCCCGGCGCCTGCCGGCAGCGCGCTGCGCCAGACCGCTCCCGCTTCGTCGGGTGGCGGCCATGCGCCGGCCGCCCCGGCCCCGGCGACCTCCGCCGCCCCAAAGCGTAAGCCCTACCGGCTGGTGGCCATCGGTACTTCCACCGGTGGGCCGGTGGCGCTGCAGCGGGTCCTGACCCAGCTGCCTGCCAACTTCCCCGCGCCGCTGGTGCTGATCCAGCACATGCCGGCGGCCTTCACCAAGGCTTTCGCCGAGCGCCTGGACAAGCTGTGCAAGATCACCGTCAAGGAAGCCGAGGACGGCGACCTGCTGCGCCCCGGCGTGGCCCTGCTGGCCCCCGGCGGCAAGCAGATGATGGTCGACGCCCGTGGCGCCGTGCGCATCCTGCCCGGCGATGAGCGCCTCAACTACAAGCCCTGTGTCGACGTGACCTTCGGTTCCGCGTCCAAGGCCTACGGCGACAAGGTGCTGGCGGTGGTCCTCACCGGCATGGGCGCCGATGGCCGCGAAGGCGCGCGCATGCTCAAGCAGGGCGGCAGCCAGGTGTGGGCGCAGGATGAAGCCAGCTGCGTGATCTACGGCATGCCCATGGCGATCGCCAAGGCCGGCCTGGCGGATGCGGTGTACAGCCTGGACGACATCGGTCGCCATCTCACCGAGGCCTGCGGCTGATGGATGTCCTCAGCATTGTCGGCCTGATCCTCGCGCTGGTCGCCATCGTCGGTGGCAACTTCCTCGAGGGCGGGCATGTCGGCGCGCTGGCCAACGGCCCGGCGGCGCTGATCGTGATGGGCGGCACCCTGGCCGCCGCACTGCTGCAGACCCCGGTGGCGGTGCTCAAGCGCTCGGTGCAGATGCTGCGCTGGATCATCCTGCCGCCCAAGGTGGACCTGGTCGGCGGCATCAACCATGTCGTGGGCTGGAGCATGACCGCGCGCAAGGAAGGCCTGCTGGGGCTGGAAACCGTCGCCGACGCTGAACACGATCCTTATGCGCGCAAGGGCCTGCAACTGCTGGTGGATGGCGCCGAGCCGGAGGCCATCCGCAGCATCCTCGAAGTCGACCTGTACAACCAGGAAACCCGCGACCTGGCGGCAGCCAAGGTGTTCGAAGCCATGGGCGGCTACTCGCCGACCATCGGTATCATCGGCGCGGTGATGGGCCTGATCCACGTGATGGGCAATCTCGCCGACCCCAGCCAATTGGGCAGCGGCATTGCCGTGGCCTTCGTCGCCACCATCTATGGCGTGGGCCTGGCCAACCTGCTGCTGCTGCCGGTGGGCAACAAGCTGAAGAGCATCGTGCACCGCCAGTCCTGCTACCGCGAGATGCTGATGGAGGGCCTGCTGTCCATCGCCGAGGGCGAGAACCCGCGCTCCATCGAACTGAAGCTGCAAGGCTTCGTCGGCTGAGGGAGCACACGCAGATGGCTCGCCGCAGACGTCACGAGGAACACGAGAATCACGAACGCTGGCTGGTGTCCTACGCGGACTTCATCACCCTGCTGTTCGCCTTCTTCGTGGTGATGTACTCGATCTCCTCGATCAACCAGGGCAAGTACAAGATCCTCTCGGAAACCTTGACCGGCGTGTTCAACCAGCCGGATCGCGCGGTCCGCCCGATCCCCATCGGCGAGGAACGGCCGCGCACCCAGCAGCCGGACCAGTCGCTCAACGAACCGATGGATGACGGCCAGGCCCAGGGCAGTCCGGATACCCTGGAACAGATCGCCAGCAGCATGCGCGAGGCGTTCGGCGAGCTGATCAAGAGCGACCAGGTCAGCGTGCGCGGCAACGAGTTCTGGATCGAGATCACCCTCAATTCCAGCCTGCTGTTCCCCAGCGGCGATGCGATTCCCAACGACACCGCGTTCAACATCGTCGAGAAGGTCGCCAGGATTCTGGCGCCTTACCGCAACCCGGTGCATGTCGAAGGCTTTACCGACAACGTGCCGATCCACAACAGCCAGTACCCGACCAACTGGGAGCTGTCGGCCGCCCGCGCCGCGAGCATCGTGCGCATGCTCGCCCAGGACGGGCTGGATGCCGGCCGATTGGCCGCGGTGGGCTATGGTGAATTCCAACCGGTAGCGGACAATGCGACGGCCGAAGGGCGCGCCCGCAACCGCCGGGTGGTGCTGGTGATCTCCCGCAACCTCGAGGTACGTCGCGCGGTGAGCGGCGTGGGCAGCGGCAAGGCGCAGCCGGACCCGGCGTTGCGACATGCTGGCACGCAACCTGCACCAGTGGTTGCCAGCGAGGCGCCCGGCAGTGGCGCCGTCAAATCTTCGTCATCGGCGGCAGGGGAGTGAGCGGCATGACACCCCTGAACCGATCCTGTGCCAGCGGGGAGCCAGCACTATGAAAGTCTGGGCGGTAGCCAACCAGAAAGGTGGCGTCGGCAAGACCACATCCTCCATCGCCCTGGCGGGCCTGTTGGCCGACGCCGGCAAGCGCGTGCTGATCGTCGACCTCGACCCGCACGGCTCGATGACCAGTTACTTCGGCCACGACCCGGACTCCCTGGAGCACAGCGTCTTCGACCTGTTCCTGCACCAGGGCAACGTCCCCGAGGGGTTGCCGGAGTCGCTGCTGCTGCCCACCAGCCACGAGAACGTGCGCCTGCTGCCGTCGAGCACTGCGCTGGCCACCCTGGAGCGCCAGTCGCCGGGGCAGAACGGTCTTGGCCTGGTGATCGCCAAGAGCCTGGCGCAGCTGTGGAACCAATTCGATTACGCGATCATCGACAGCCCGCCGCTGCTCGGCGTGCTGATGGTCAACGCGATGGCGGCCAGCCAGCACCTGGTGATCCCGGTGCAGACCGAGTTCCTCGCCTTGAAGGGCCTGGAGCGCATGGTCAACACCCTGAAGATGGTCAACCGCTCGCGCAAGCAGGCGCTGCCGTTCACCATCGTGCCGACCCTGTTCGACCGCCGCACCCAGGCTTCGCTGGGCGCGCTGCGGGTGTTGCGCGACACCTATCCCGATACGCTCTGGCAGGCGTTCGTCCCGGTGGACACCAAGCTGCGCGACGCCAGCCGCCACGGCCTGGTGCCGTCGCGCAACGATGCCAACAGCCGGGGCGTGATCGCCTACCGCGCGCTGCTCAAGCATCTGCTGGCGCAGGTGCCGGCGGCGCAGGTGGCCTGAGCATGGCGAGCATGAATTTCCGACGGGATGGTTCAAGTCCCGTCATCCGGCGGCCGATAGGCTGGAATGTTCTTTTGCGCGGTCATCAATCATGAGTCGTTCCGCTACCGCCACCCGTCCCCAGCTCGCGCTGCAGTCTTACCTGGATGCGCTGCTGCAGGATGCTTTCGAAGAGTTCGCAGGCGACCCCACCCCGGCTCCCGTTGCCGCGCCCGAAGCGCCGGCGCCGGTCGCCCTGGCCAGCGTCGAACCCGTCGCGCCGGAGGTCGTCGAGGCCCAGCCGTCCCTGGTGGAGCCGCAACGCGACAGCGTCAGCCTGGATGAATTCGAAGCCGCGGTGTTCGAGGAGCAGGTGCGCGATGCCCGCCTGAACTTCGCCCGCGAACCCGTTGCGCGGACGCTGGAGCCCGAGCCCGAACCGATGCTGGCGCCGCCCGCCGAGGTAGTGCCGCCGGCGCAGGGCGCGCAGGTCATCGAGCTGCGCCAGCCGGGCAGCGCCGAGCTGCCATCCGCGCCGCTGGCGCTGCTGGATAACGGTCGCCCGGTGTGGGCCGCCGAACCCTTCGAATGCCTGCTGTTCGACGTCGCCGGGCTGACCCTGGCGGTGCCGCTGGTCTGCCTGGGCTCGATCTACCCGCTGGCGGGCCACGAGCTGACCCCGCTGTTCGGTCAGCCTGACTGGTTCCTCGGTATCCTGCCGGGCAACCAGGGAGGCAACCTGAAGGTGCTGGATACCGCGCGCTGGGTGATGCCCGAGCGCTACCGCGACGACTATCGCGAAGGCTTGCAGTATGTGATTTCCGTGCAGGGCTACGAGTGGGGGCTGGCGGTGCACCAGGTCAGCCGCTCGATCCGCCTGGACCCGTCCGAGGTGAAGTGGCGCACCCAACGCCAGCAGCGCCCGTGGCTGGCCGGCACGGTGATCGAGCAGATGTGCGCGTTGCTGGATGTCTCGGCACTGGCCGAGCTGATCGCCAGCGGCGCAACGCGGCGCCCTCAGCACTGAGTGCGTCGATCCGTTAAACGAAAGCCACCACGCCGCCGCCGGCGTGGTACCAGAAGAGGCGAGGGGATATGAAGAAAACGTCTGCGCAAGGTGCCGAAGATCCGATTCTGCAGTGGGTCACCTTCCGCCTGGACAACGAGACCTACGGCATCAACGTGATGCAGGTCCAGGAAGTGCTGCGCTACACCGAGATCGCGCCGGTGCCCGGTGCCCCGAGCTACGTGCTGGGCATCATCAACCTGCGCGGCAACGTGGTGACCGTGATTGACACCCGCCAGCGCTTCGGCCTGGACCCGGCGCCGGTTTCCGACAACACCCGCATCGTCATCATCGAGGCGGACAAGCAGGTGGTGGGCATCCTGGTCGACAGCGTCGCCGAGGTGGTCTACCTGCGCCAGTCCGAGATCGAGACCGCGCCGAACGTTGGCAACGAGGAGTCGGCCAAGTTCATCCAGGGCGTGTGCAACAAGAACGGCGAGCTGCTGATCCTGGTCGAGCTGGACAAGATGATGACCGAGGAAGAGTGGTCGGAGCTGGAGAGCATCTGACGTGCTGTTGATTGCACTGGCGATCCTTGGCCTGGCCTGCGTGGGCCTTGCCGGGACCTGCGTCTGGCTGGCGGGGCGGCAGCGCGTCCAGCAGGCGCAGACGGCGGCGCAGGCCCAGCAGGTCGATGCGCTCGAACAGCGCCTGAAGGAGCTGGGCAAGCGCATCGAGTCCTACCAGCAGGTCAACGTCCGCATGGGCGAGGAACTGCGCGACCTGGGCAAGCAGCTCGCGCCGCTGCCCGAGCGGGTGACGCGCATGGAGCAGCGCGATCCCGCCAGCCTGTCCTTCAGCCAGGCCGCGCGCCTGGTCGGCATGGGCGCTTCCGCTTCCGACCTGACCCAGAGCTGCGGGCTGTCCCAGGCCGAGGCCGAACTGGTCGCGCGCCTGCATCAGGGCAAAGAGCGCGAGTAGCGTTGCGACCTTGGCGAGCGCGCCTGCGACTCGCCGGGACGCGCTGCTCGACAAAGGCTCCGGGCCGGTGCAACGTGAGCCCCCTTTGTCCGCGCCAATACCGATGAACCCTGTGTGCCGCCATGCCCTTGGCGGCTGAGTCTGCGTGGTGTGCGCATGTCGTTGATCTGCTCAGGGAAAGGCGCTGACCCGCATGCACCGCCCGCATCTTGATTCGCGCCTTCCCGGTATCGCCTGTCTGCTGGTCACCGCAACTGGCTGGGCGATCAACTGGCCCGCCATGAAGCTGCTCCTGCAGGTCTGGCCGCCGTTGTTCTCCCGCGGGCTGGCGGGGGTGATCGCCGCCGTCGTACTGGTCGCCATCGCCGCGCTGCAAGGGCAGCGGCTGATCCCGGAACGCCAGGCGTTGCCCCGGCTCACAGCGGCCGCCTTTACCAACGTCTTCGCCTGGATGGGCTTTTCCACGCTGGCCATGAAGTGGATCAACGTCAGCGAAGGCGTGCTGCTGGTGTACACGATGCCGATCTGGGTCACGCTGCTGGCCTGGCCGCTGCGCGGCATACGCCCCACGGCGAGCGGCTTTGCCGCGCTGCTGCTGGGGTTGGCCGGTGTCACAGTGCTGCTGAGTGCCCACGGCCTCTCCATCGCTCCGGGGCAGGCGCTAGGTGTTGGCTTTGCGCTGGCCGCCGCCGTGCTGTTCGCGCTGGGGACGGTGCTCAATGGCGGACCATTCCCGCTGGCACCGATCGTCTCGACGGCGTGGCAGGTCGGGCTGGGGTGCCTGCCGATGCTGGTGTTCGGCATTGCCTTCGAGCATCCACGCCTGGATGCCCTCGGGCCCGGTCCGCTTGCCTGCATGGTCTACATGACGTTCGTCCCCATGGGCGTCTGCTACCTGACCTGGTTCGCGGCACTGCAGCGCCTTCCGGCTTCCGTGGCGGCAACCGGCATGCTGCTGGTGCCCCTGCTGGGCGTGCTGTCCGCCGCCGTCATGCTGGGCGATGCCATCGGCGCGCGGGAAATCCTCGCCATGACCCTGACACTGAGCGGTGTGGCCTTGGTGTTGAAGCGGCGCTGAGGGTCGGCGGCTGGCTCGTTGTAGTCCATTTGCTACGCGTGTTTCGGACTTGTCTGATAAGAAAGCCTTCAGAGCGCCGTTAGATTGGCCCCGTCGAAACTTCCGAGAGGGCCACCGATATGGCCGCCATTTCGCGACGGGCCATGGTGCTGTGTTCGCATCCGGGCCGCCTGCTGGACTACAGCGTGCTGCTCAATCGCCTGGAGTTCTATCACCTGAGCCTGTGCCAGGACCTGGATGAAGTGCGCAAGGCGCTGTCCAGTCAGCAACGCTACAGCCTGTTCATCCACGATGACTTCGTGCCCGGCGCCAGCGAGCTGATGAGCCTGAAGTCGCTTGGCCAGGGCAACGCCTTCCGCCAGTTCGTCCTGGTCGGGAGCTACAGCCCTGAGCAGAAGAGCGGGTTGTACCAGTGGGCATGGCGCAATCGCGTGCCGTTGCTGCAGGTGCTGGACAAGCCGCTGTCGCTGGCGCAGCTGCGCGAAGTTACCAGCAGCATGGTGCTCTACCACAGCGAGGACGAGCAGCCGATTCGCTCGTCCGTGGGCGAAATCCGCGATTACCAGGCGCCGGCCGAGGCGCGTCGCAGCGCTGGTCGCCGCTGAGCGGACTCAATCGGCCCAGCTGTCGGGCCCTTCCAGCAGCGGGGTAGCATCACCCACAGGCGCGGCTCCATTGAGCGGGCTCTTGCCCTTGAGGTACCAGGCGAAGGCGATGATCTCGGCGATGGTGCGATAGAGCGCCTCGGGAATCGCCTCGCCCAGCTCCAGCCGCGCCAACAGGCGCACCAGGTCGGCGTTCTCGTAGATCGGCACTTCATGGTGGCGGGCGATGGCGAGGATGGTTTCGGCCAGCTCGTCATCTCCCTTGGCGGTGAGGGTCGGGGCTGTCTGTCCGTCGTAGTTGAGGGCGATGACCTGGCGGGGGGCTTTCTTCGATTTGCTCATGCGGTTTCATCCACCCAGCGTTGTTCCACGGCGGTGCGCTTGCCCTGGGGCGGCTTGCCCTGGCTGCAGGACAGTTCGCCAACCGTGAGGCCGGCGTCGTTCAGGCGCTGGCGCAGAGTGCCCAGTTCTCGATCGATCAGGCTGGCGGTGCTGGCGTGTTCGGCCCACAGCTGGCTGGCGATGCTGCCGTGGGCGAGGGTGGCCTGAACCTGCAGCGGGCCGAGCGGATCGAGGTCGAAGGCCAGTTCCACGCGCCAGAGCGTGTCACGCTGCTGCTCGCGCTCGCTGGCCTGCCGTTCTTCCTGCTGGATGCGCACCTGCAGCGGTACCAGTTGCTGTTGCTGGCGCAGGGGGATTTCCATCTGCCAGGTGTTGAGCAGGGTGCCGTCGGGCAGAACTTCGTTCTGCGACAGGCTGGACAGCTGATGGGTTTGCAGGCGCGCTACGGCGGCGGCGGCCAGCTTGAGCAGGGATTCCAGGTCGCCGTCCTCTTCCAGCTGGTGAGCCAGGCGGCTGGGCAGCGGGAAGCTGACGGCGGGCGGCGTGCGTCCACCGGTCTGGCCGAGCACGCCGAGGGCGTTGCGCACGAAGGCCGGCAGCGATTGCGCCAGATTGCTGGCACCGGCCAGGGCGTTGCCCGAAAGATTCCCCAGCACCGAGGCGGCGGTGCCGTTCTGCGCCGGCAACAGTTGGGCGATTAGGCGCAGCAGGTTGGCCTTGAGGTCCTGCGGCAGGCCTTCGGCGCCGCGCAGCAACTGGGCTTCGAGGAAGACGCCGCTCTGCTGGATGGCCTGGGCCACGCCCTTGGCGCTGCCAAGCTGGTGGGCGTCGGGGAGGGCGCTGAGCAACTTGTCCACCGCCTGGCGCAGCTCGGGGCTGAGCGATTGGCCGCGTCCGGCGCCCTGGAGTGCATGGAACAAGCCTTCCAGCGACCCTTGCCGGGTCTGCTGGCTGGCCAGTTGTCGGCTGAGGTCGAGCTGATCCAGGCGGCTGGTCAGCGGCAGGAACTGCAGGGCCTGCTGGTCCTGTACCCGCGCGCTGAGCAGGCTGCCCAACGGCAGCGGGTGGGGCGACTCAAGGCTGAGCTGGCGTCCCGCCAACGGCGTGTTCAACAGGCTGACCAGCACCTTGTAGATGACCTGGTCCGCCTTGCCCTGGGCGATCAGTTGGCTGGCTTCGACCTTGCCTTGCAGCAGTGTGCCTACCGGCAACAGGTCGAGGTCCAGGCTTTCCAGCGGCGCCTGGCCGGTCATGGCCTGATTCGCCGTGGCCTGGGTCAGCAGGGTGGCGGCGAGGTTGGTCTGCGACAGCGCCGACAATTGCAGCGTGCTGCCCTGGGGCAGGGCCTGCGGGCTTTCCGCACTGACCAGGGTCTGCTGCCCGCTGGCCAGCGTCAGGCGCAGCAGGAGCTGGAAGCTGACCTGGGTGTCGCGTACCGCGACCACCTCGGCCTGGGCCTTTTCGCCCGGCGGCAGCAGGTCGCCCAGGCTCTGGGCGAGCTTGAGGGTCAGTTCCGCAGAGCTTGGGGCGCTGCGTGAGGGTGGTGTGGGCGGGAGCGGGCGGGAGGCGCCAATTTCGCTCGGCATCGGGGACCTGCCTGGACAGCGGGACGGGTTGACGCCCAGTGTATCGGCGCGTGTTGCGGGCACTTTAGACCGTCCGGCGGCCAGGCGAGCGCCGGGTGCGCTGTTTTGACGTTACACCCTGTCGAAAAACCTGACGTCGGGCGTAGGAACGCCTGTGTATAATGCGCCGCCCGTGGCGCGCTTGGCGGCCCGGAGCGGTATGGCCGCTTTTTTGCACTACTGACTGTTTTCTGCCCGACGGTTGCCGATGCCCTTGACCCATCCACTTCTCGAAACCGTGGCGCTCGCCTGCGAGCGGGACTGGCGCATGCTGTTCGAGCGTCTCGATTTGCGACTGGGCGCAGGCGAGATGCTACAGATCGTCGGCCCCAACGGCAGCGGCAAGACCAGCCTGCTGCGGCTGCTCAGCGGGCTGATGCAGCCCACCGCCGGCGAGGTGCTGCTCAACGGCAAGCCGCTGGGCGAGCAGCGCGGCGAACTGGCCCGTCTGCTGCTGTGGATCGGCCACGCCGCCGGCATCAAGGGCCTGCTGACCGCCGAAGAGAACCTTGCCTGGCTCTGCGCCCTGCACCAACCGGCCAGCCACGATGCCATCTGGGAGGCCCTGGCCGCCGTCGGCCTGCGGGGCTTCGAGGATGTTCCCTGCCACACCCTGTCCGCTGGCCAGCAGCGCCGTGTGGCCCTGGCGCGCCTGTACCTGGACGCGCCGCCGCTGTGGATTCTCGACGAGCCCTTCACCGCCCTCGACAAGCAGGGCGTGGCGCAGCTGGAAGAACACTTGGCCGGCCACTGCGAGCGCGGCGGTCTGGTGGTGCTGACCACCCACCACACCCTGGAACGCATGCCCGCCGGCTACCGGGCGCTCGATCTTGGCCAGCACGCACGGGAGGTCACGGCGCGATGAGCAACGTCTTCACCCTGCTGCTGGCCCGCGAGACCCGCCTGCTGTTCCGCCGTCCGGCGGAGTTGGCTAATCCTTTGGTCTTCTTTGCCATCGTCATCGCGCTGTTCCCATTGGCGGTCGGCCCCGAATCGGAGATGCTCAAGAATCTCTCGCCGGGCCTGGTCTGGGTCGCGGCGCTGCTGGCGGTTCTGCTGTCGCTGGACGGCCTGTTCCGCAGCGATTTCGAGGATGGTTCGCTGGAGCAGTGGGTCCTTTCGCCGCACCCCCTGCCACTTCTGGTACTGGCCAAGGTGCTGGCACACTGGCTGATTTCCGGGCTGGCGCTGGTGCTGCTGTCGCCGCTGTTCGCCCTCATGCTGGGGCTGCCGGCGCGCTGCCTGCCCGACCTGCTGTTGTCGCTGCTCCTGGGCACCCCGGTTTTGAGCCTGCTGGGTGCGGTGGGCGCGGCGCTGACGGTGGGACTCAAGCGCGGCGGCCTGCTGCTGGCGCTGCTGATCCTGCCGCTGTACATACCGGTGTTGATCCTCGGTAGCGGCGCGCTGCAGGCCTCCCTGCAAGGCCTGCCAACCGCCGGGCACCTGTTGTGGCTGGCCAGCCTGACGGCGTTAGCATTGACGCTGACGCCCTTTGCCATCGCCGCCGGGCTGAAGATCAGCGTCGGCGAGTGAACGAACGATCGCCGGCCTGGGAAGCAGGACCGGCGGCAGACGAGAGCTTTGAATTACAGAGCCTGATGATGAACTGGACTTGGTTTCACAAGCTTGGGTCGCCCAAGTGGTTCTACGAGATCAGCGGACGCTGGATGCCCTGGTTCGCCGTCGCCGCGATCCTGTTGATGAGCGTCGGCATCGTCTGGGGCCTGGCCTTCGCGCCGCCGGATTACCAGCAGGGCAACAGCTTCCGCATCATCTATATCCACGTGCCGGCGGCGTTCCTCGCCCAGTCCTGCTACGTCATGCTGGCGGTGGCCGGCGCCATTGGCCTGATCTGGAAGATGAAGATCGCCGACGTCGCCGTGCAGTGCGCCGCGCCCATCGGCGCCTGGATGACCTTCGTCGCGCTGGTCACCGGCGCCATCTGGGGCAAGCCGACCTGGGGTGCCTGGTGGGTGTGGGACGCGCGCCTGACCTCGATGCTGATCCTGCTGTTTCTCTATTTCGGCGTCATCGCCCTCGGCCAGGCGATCACCAACCGCGACAGCGCGGCCAAGGCCTGCGCAGTGCTGGCCATCGTCGGCGTGGTGAACATCCCGATCATCAAGTACTCGGTGGACTGGTGGAACACTCTGCACCAGCCAGCGACCTTCACCCTCACCGAGAAGCCGCCGATGCCGCCGGAGATGTGGATTCCGCTGCTGCTGATGGTCGCCGGGTTCTACTGCTTCTTCGCCGTGGTGCTGCTGATGCGCATGCGCCTGGAAGTGCTCAAGCGCGAAGCCCGCGCGAGCTGGGTCAAGGCTGAGGTGGAGCGCGCGCTATGAGTTTCCAGTCCTTCGGTGATTTCCTCGCCATGGGCCACCATGGCCCCTATGTGTGGTCGGCTTACGCCATCAGCCTGGCGGTGCTGGCGATCAATGTCGCCTCGCCCATGCTGGCGCGCCGTCGTTACCTGCAAGAAGAGGCGCGTCGTCTGCGCCGGGAGGCCAACAAGTGAATCCGGTTCGCAAGAAGCGCCTGTACATCGTCCTCGCCATCGTCGCCGGCGTGGGCGTGGCCGTCAGCCTCGCGCTGTCGGCCCTGCAGCAGAACATCAACCTGTTCTACACCCCGACCCAGATCGCCAACGGTGAGGCGCCGCACGACACCCGCATCCGCGCTGGCGGCATGGTGGAGAAGGGCTCGCTCAAGCGCTCGGCGGACTCGCTGGACGTGGAATTCGTGGTCACCGACTTCGCCAAGGAAGTCACGGTGAAGTACCGCGGCATCCTTCCGGACCTGTTCCGCGAAGGGCAGGGCATCGTCGCCCTGGGCAAGATCGACGCCAATGGCGTGCTGACCGCCGACGAAGTGCTGGCCAAGCACGACGAGAAATATATGCCGCCGGAAGTCACCAAGGCGCTCAAGGACAGCGGCAAGCTGGAACACTACGAGGCCAGCCAGGCCGGTAGCGGCGCCGCGCAGGGGAGCAACTGAACATGGTTCCCGAACTCGGTCACCTCTCGCTGATCCTGGCGCTGTGCATGGCGCTGGTGATGTCCTTCTTCCCGCTGGTCGGCGCCTGGCGCGGCGACCGCCAGTGGATGAGCCTGGCGCGCCCGGCCGCCTGGGGGCAGTTCGCCTTCCTGGCGTTCTCCTTCGGCTGCCTGGCCTGGGCGTTCCTCCACGATGATTTCTCGGTGGCCTACGTCGCCAGCAACTCCAACAGCGCGCTGCCGTGGTTCTACAAGTTCAGCGCCGTGTGGGGGGCCCACGAAGGCTCGCTGCTGCTCTGGGCGCTGATCCTCGGCGGCTGGACCTTCGCCGTGTCGATCTTCTCCCGCCAGCTGCCGGAAGTGATGCTGGCCCGCGTGCTGGCGGTGATGGGGATGATCAGCACCGGCTTCCTGCTGTTCCTGATCATCACCTCCAACCCCTTCAGCCGCCTGCTGCCGCAGATGCCGGCGGACGGCAACGACCTCAACCCGTTGCTGCAGGACCCCGGCCTGATCATTCACCCGCCGATGCTCTACATGGGCTACGTGGGCTTCTCGGTGGCCTTCGCCTTCGCCATCGCCGCCTTGCTCGGCGGCCGCCTCGACGCAGCCTGGGCGCGCTGGTCGCGGCCCTGGACCCTGGTGGCCTGGACCTTCCTCGGCATTGGCATCGTGCTCGGCTCCTGGTGGGCGTACTACGAGCTGGGCTGGGGCGGCTGGTGGTTCTGGGACCCGGTGGAAAACGCCTCCTTCATGCCCTGGCTGGTGGGCACCGCGCTGATCCATTCGCTGGCGGTGACCGAGAAGCGCGGCGTGTTCAAGAGCTGGACAGTGCTGCTGGCCATCGCGGCCTTCTCGCTTAGCCTGCTGGGCACCTTCCTGGTCCGCTCGGGCGTACTGACTTCGGTGCATGCCTTCGCCTCCGACCCCGAGCGTGGCGTGTTCATCCTGGCCTTCCTGCTGGTGGTGGTCGGCGGCTCGCTTACCCTGTTCGCCCTGCGCGCGCCGGTGGTCAAGAGCCAGGTCGGCTTCGCCCTGTGGTCCCGCGAGACCCTGCTGCTGCTGAACAACCTGGTGCTGGTGGTGACCGCCTCGATGATCCTGCTGGGCACCCTCTATCCGCTGGTGCTCGATGCCATCAGCGGCGCCAAGCTGTCGGTCGGCCCGCCGTACTTCAACGCGCTGTTCGTGCCGCTGATCGCCATCCTCATGCTGGCCCTGGCGGTCGGCGTGCTGGTGCGCTGGAAGGACACCCCGACCCGCTGGCTGCGCAACATGCTCACTCCCGTCCTGATCGGTACCGTGGTGCTCGGCGCCGCCGGTAGCTTCCTGTACGGCGAGCTGCACTGGGAAGTGCTGACGGTGTTCATGCTGGCCGCCTGGGTGGTGCTGGCCGGTGTGCGCGACTTCTTCGACAAGGTCCGCCACAAGGGCGTGATCGCCGGTGCCGCGGGCCTGAACCGCAGCTACTGGGGTATGCAACTGGCGCACCTCGGCATCGCCGTCTGCGCCATCGGTGTGGTGCTCACCAGCCAGTTCAGCGCCCAGCGCGACCTGCGCATGGCGCCGGGCGAGTCGGTGGAGCTGGCTGGCTACCAGTTCCGCTTCGAGGGCACTCACCACTTCGAAGGCCCGAACTTCACTTCCGACAAGGGCACCATCGTCGTGACCCGCGACGGCTCGGAAGTCGCCACGCTGCACCCGGAAAAACGCCTGTACAGCGTGCAGAACTCGATGATGACCGAGGCCGGCATCCACGGCAGCCTGACCCGCGACCTCTACGTTGCTCTGGGTGAGCCGCTGGACAACGGCGCCTGGGCGGTGCGGGTGCACATCAAGCCGTTCGTGCGCTTCATCTGGCTGGGCGGCCTGCTGATGGCCCTGGGCGGCGTGCTGGCGGCGCTGGATCGTCGCTATCGCCTGAAAGTGAAAACGCGTGTACGCGAGGCCCTGGGCCTCGCCGGACAGGGAGCCTGAGTGTGAAGCGTGCGATCCTGCTGTTGCCCCTGGCGATCTTCCTGGTCGTCGCGGTATTCCTCTATAACGCCTTGTGGAAAGACCCCAGCGAGCTGCCGTCGGCGCTGATCGGCAAGCCGTTCCCGGCGTTCTCCCTGCCCAGCGTCACCGAACCGGGCAAGACCTACACCGAGGCCGACCTCAAGGGCAAGCCGGCGCTGGTCAACGTCTGGGGCACCTGGTGCCCGACCTGCCGCTTCGAGCACCCTGTGCTGACCGATCTGGCCGCCAAGGGTGTTGTGATCTATGGCATCAACTACAAGGACGATGCCGTCGCCGCGCAGAAGTGGCTGAACGAACTGCACAACCCCTACCTGCTGAACATCGCCGATGCCACCGGCACCCTGGGCGTCGACCTGGGCGTATACGGCGCGCCGGAGACCTACATCATCGACAAGGACGGCATCATCCGGCACAAGCTGGTCGGTGCCGTCGACGAGAAGGTCTGGCGCGAACAGCTGGCGCCGATCTACCAGGGTCTGGTGGACGAGGCGCAGGGCAAATGAAACGTCTTCTCGCCGCCGCCGCGCTCGGCCTTGCCCTTACCGGCATCGCCCAGGCGGCCATCGATACCTACGAGTTCGCCAACGACGCCGAGCGCCAGCGCTTCCGCGACCTGACCACCGAGCTGCGCTGCCCCAAGTGCCAGAACCAGGACATCGCCGACTCCAACGCGCCGATCGCCGCTGACCTGCGCAAGCAGATCTACGCCCAGCTTCAGCAGGGCAAGAGCAACCAGCAGATCGTCGACTACATGGTCGACCGCTACGGCGAGTTCGTGCGCTACAAGCCTGAAGTCAGCGAGCGCACCTGGCTGCTCTGGTTCGGCCCGGCGGCCTTCCTGCTGCTGGGTGTGGGCGTGATCGGCGTCATCGTCGCCCGTCGCCGCCGCCCGGTCGCCGCCACCTCCACCACGCTGTCCGCCGAGGAGCAGGCACGTCTCGACCAATTGCTGGATAACCAAGACAAATGATCGACTTCTGGCTCGCCGCCGGCCTGCTGTTGCTGGTGGCCCTGGCATTCCTGCTGATCCCTCTGCTGCGTGGCCGTCGCGCCCAGGCCGAGGAAGACCGCACCGCCCTCAACGTCGCCCTGTACCAGGAGCGTCTGGCCGAACTGACCGCCCAGCGTGATGCCGGCACCCTCGACGATGCCCAGCTCGAAGCCGGCCGCGCCGAGGCTGCCCGCGAGCTGCTGGCCGATACCGAAGGTGCCTCCGAGGACCGCCGCAGCCGTCTCGGCCGCGCCGCGCCGCTGCTGGTGGTGCTGCTCCTGCCGTTCCTCGCGCTGGGCCTGTACCTGCACTGGGGCGCCAGCGACAAGGTGGCCCTGGCCCGCGAGTTCGCCACCGCGCCGCATTCCATGGAAGAAATGACCGCCCGCCTGGAGCGCGCGGTGCAGGCGCAGCCGGACTCCGCCGAAGGCTGGTACTTCCTCGGTCGAACCTACATGACCCAGAACCGCGCCGCCGACGCCGCCAAGGCCTTCGAGCAGGCCGCGCGCCTTTCCGGCCGACAGCCGGAAGTGCTCGGCCAGTGGGCCCAGGCGCTGTACTTCGCCGGCAACAAGTCGCTCAGCCCGGAAGTGCGCGCGCTGGCGGATGAAGCGTTGAAGAAGGACCCGCAGGAAGTCACCACCCTCGGCCTGCTCGGCATCGCCGCCTTCGAGGACGAGAAGTTCGCCGATGCGGTCGATTACTGGGGCCGCCTGGTCGCGATACTGCCGGCCGATGATCCGTCCCGCGAAGCCATCGCCGGAGGCATCGAACGTGCCCGCCAGCGCATGGTCGAGAAGGGCGAGACGCCTCCCACCGCACCTGCCGCCCCGGCCACTGCCGGCGTGACGTTGAAGGTGAAGGTCGACCTGAGCGCCGCCGTGAAGGGCCAGGTCAAGCCGGACGATAGCGTGTTCGTCTTCGCCCGCGCGGTAAGCGGTCCGCCGATGCCGTTGGCGGTGAAGCGCCTGAAGGTCTCCGACCTGCCCAGCGAAGTGGCGCTCAGCGACGCCGATGCGATGATGCCGCAGCTCAAGCTCTCGGCCTTCCCGCAGGTGCAGTTGGTGGCGCGGATTTCCCGTGCTGGCAATGCGACGGCCGGGGAGTGGATCGGACGCAGTGAAGCGTTGTCTACTGCCCAGGCTGGCGAGCAGGCAGTGACCATCGACAGCCCGGACCAGCGCTGAAACAGATAGAAGAGGGTAGGGTGATGAAGGTTAGATTGCTGGCGCTGAGCGCCTTGCTGGTACTGGGTGGCTGCGTGGTGCAACCGCCGCAGCCGGAGCAGCCATCGGGGCCGACAACGGCACCAACGCAGCCGGGTACCACGACCACCAAGCCGCCGGTCAAGTCGTCTTCCTCGCCGATCACCCCGCAGCCGAGCAAGCAACAGCCGACCTCCAAGCGCCCGCCCCAGTTCGCCCCGCCGCCCGGCGGCAAGGGCCGCTGGGATGCCAGCCTGGGGGTCTATGTGATGCAGGGGCAGAAAGACACCTATTACCGCCAGCGCACCTACTACCACTGGGATAACGGCTGGTACTGGAGCGTCGGGCCGCAAGGGCCCTGGACCGAGACCGACAGCACCGGCGTGCCGCCGGGGCTGACGCGCAAGTACAGCGCGCCGTAAGTCTCTGTAGTGCCGAGGGGCGCTCAGGTTGCGGATAGGCTCTGTTCCTGCAGGGGAGCATGGCTGTCGTAGGAGCGGACTTTGTCCGCGATGCTTTTGTTTCTTGTTTCTTGTTTCTTGTTTCTTGTTTGGGTGTCCAGCGCCGCTTCGGCGTGCTCGGATGTATTTTGTTTCGCCCCCTCGGGCGAGTTCCTTTTGTCAAACGACACAAAAGGAACCAAAAGGTCTTGCCCCATCATCCGGGTCTCGCTTCGCGAGACTCCCCTCGTTCCATCGAAGTTTCAGGGGCCCGCGTCGACGGGCCATCCATGGCCCAACGACGCTCTCGCGGCATCCATGCCGCTCAACCCCTGAAACTCCGATTCCACTCGGCCTCCTGAAGGGGCGCTCCGGTGCGTGCGGATATTTCTCTGGAAATCTTCAAGAGCCAGAGCGGTCATGCTCTTCGTAGGAGCGGACCTTGTCCGCGAAATCCATCGCGACGGAATCCGTGCTGACAGGGAAGCGTCTGGGTTTATCGCCAACCTGTAGGAGCGAGCTTGCTCGCGAACCGCCTGACGCTGATGTGGCCGGGTAATTCTGTTCGCGAGCAAGAACTAGGCGTCCCCCTCGCTCCTACGAAAAGCAGTCCATGCACGAAGCAGCCAACGTTGCAGGCGCGCGCAGAGTCCCGTCAGGAGGCCGAGTGGAGGTATTGCGCAGAGGGGCGAGCGGCATGGATGCCGCGAGAGGACTAGGCGTCGCCGCTAAGAGGGCCAGGGATGGCCCTTCTACGCCGACCCTCGGAGCGATACCGGAGCGAGGGAAACGGAGCGAAGCGAATCAGTCCGGCGAAGCCGGGCCCGGATGTCGGGACGAGCCCTTTGGTTACTTTCTTGGGGCGGCCATCCGTCGTTTGAGAAAGTGACTCGCCCGAGGGGGCGAAACAAAATCTTCCAGCCCACACCGAAGCGACGCTGAACACCCAAAGAAAAGCATCGCCCGCTCCTACGCAGAGCAGCAGGCGTAAGGACGGCCGGAGGATGTAACGCTACCCAGCCCTCAATCAAACGTCCCCATCTGCGCCCCCACCTCGATCAACTCCACCCGATTGCGCCCACTGGCCTTGGCCCGGTACAGCGCCTTGTCCGCGGCAGCATAGAGCAGCTCATAGGTGCCAGGTATACCAGCCTCCAGGCTGGCTATGCCGAAGCTGGCGGTCAGGTAGAGCAGGCCGTCCTTCATCGGCAACGGGGTTTCCTCCAGCAGCTTGCGGACCTTCTCGGCGATGCTGCGGGCCTGCGACTGGCCCGTGTCGGGCAACAGCAGCAGAAACTCCTCCCCGCCCAGCCGCGCCACGCTGTCGCCACTGCGGGTGTAGTTGCGCAGCAGGTTGGCGGCATGGCGGATCACTTCGTCGCCCAGTGGGTGGCCGTACCGGTCATTGATGAACTTGAAATGATCCAGGTCCACCATCAGCAGGCTGACCGGCGCCGGCTGCCGGGATACCCGTGACAGCTCCATGGTCACCAACTGGTCGAACTGCCGTCGGTTGAACAGCCCGGTCAGCGGATCATGGCCGGCGAGGTATTCCAGCTGGCGGTTCTTTTCTTCCAGCTCCTGCCTCTGCTGGCGAAGGAACTGGCGCTGGCGCAGGTTGCGTACGTGGCCATGCCAGAGGATCAGCGACAGGATCAGGCCGATGCCGCAGATGGTCAGTCCACCCATCTGGTTGGACAGGCGCAGCTCCGGAGTTGCCTGGGTCAGCATCATCGTCACTTCGAAGGCGCTGAGCGCGAGGATGTAGAGGGTGATGGCATGGCGCGGACGCATCAGGATGATCAGGGCTGCGCCCACGGAACTCATCAGGAAGGGGGTGATGCTGCTGGTGACCTGCTGGTCCGCGCCGGTGATGGCGATGCCGAAGCCGAGCAGGACGGTGGCGGCCAGCAGGCTCAGGAGTTTCATGTACCACAGCGGCGCATTGCGCTGGGGGCGCGAGGCGAGCCAGGCGAGCAGGCCCAGGGCGCTGAACAGGATGGCGATGGTGGCGTGGATGCGGATGATGTCCAGGCGCCAGCCGTCGTGCTCCGGACTTGAGCCCTGCAGGTTGAGCCAGAACACCAGGATGTGGATGAGATCGAAAGCCACGGCGAACGCCGAGGCGAAATACAGCCGTCGCAGGTTTTCCCGGGCAACCGGCAACGCCATCGCGTTATTGACGGCGATGGAGTGCTGCAACTGCTGGAGCCATGTCCTGGACACGATTACTGCCCCTCCCTGGCCCATTCGGGCAGTTGGAGCATAGACAGCGGTGATGGCACTGTCGTGGCAAGGGGGAGAAGAAGTGCTCGGGTTGTTCACTGCCGCACACTGACGCTACCTTCGAAAAGTCGCTATGGCCGCAACTACCCGTCTCTGATCATTGTCGGATTCGCCTGCTGCGGGCATAGTCCGCCCCCCTGGATGCTGAAGGAATCGGTCATGAACAGAGTGCAATGCCTGCCGGTGGAAGAGGGCCTGGATGCCGAGCGGGCCCTGCTGGACGATGCCTTCCATGGCCGCCGGGACAGTGGACTGCTGTTCTGGCGCCCGCTCCAGCAGGCGCTGGTGATGCCACGCCGGCTCAGCCGGCTGGACGGTTTCAGCACGGCGGAACAGACCTGTGCCGGCCTGGGCTGGCCGATTGCACTGCGTGACACCGGCGGTGAGCCCGTGCCGCAATCGCCCGCCGTGCTCAACGTCGCCCTGGTCTACGCGATTCCGCCGACGGACAACGAGCAGACGCGCATCGAAACCGCCTATCAGCGCCTGTGCCAGCCGCTCTGTGACTGGCTGGCCGCGCTTGGCCTGGACCCGGGGCTGGGCGAGGTGGAAGGGGCCTTCTGCGATGGCCGCTACAACGTCAACCTGACGGGGCGAAAATTGGTCGGCACAGCCCAGCGCTGGCGCCGTCGCCCCAGCGACGGCCGTTACGTGGTGCTAGCCCACGGCGCGATCCTGATGGAAAACCAGCGCGAGCCGATGGTCGAGGTGGTGAACGCCTTCTACCAGGACTGCGGGCTCGACGCGCGCTGCCGCGCCACCAGCCATGTGGCGCTGGACGAGCGCCACGCACAGCCGTGGGGCCAGGTGGAAGCGTTGGCCGGGCAGTTCCAACGCCACCTGCTGGCCGAGGGCGTGGCCCTCGATGCCGGATTTGAAGGCACTTGAATCGAAAGCTGCCGGATTTGAACGACGTGGGTGGAGCTTCGTTTAGCCCCACCCCTTCCAAGGAGTCTTGATACATGGAACATGGGACGAATTACCTGCAGTCGGCAGTGGTCTTCCTGCTCGCTGCGGTATTCATGGTGCCGCTGGCCAAGCGCATGCAACTGGGGGCCGTGCTCGGCTACCTGTTGGCCGGCGTGTTCATCGGCCCTTCGCTGCTGGGGTTGATCGACAACCCGGAAAGCGTCGCCAGCCTGTCCGAGCTGGGCGTGGTGCTGCTGCTGTTCATCATCGGTCTTGAGCTTTCGCCCAAGCGCCTGTGGGTGATGCGCAAGCAGGTGTTCGGCGTGGGCCTGGCTCAGGTGCTGCTCACCGCGCTGGCGCTGGGCAGCCTTGGTGTGCTGGCGTTCGATCTGCCGGTGAACGCCGCGGTGGTGATCGGTGGCGGCCTGGCCCTGTCGTCCACCGCTTTCGGCCTGCAGATCCTCGCCGAGCGCAAGGAACTGAACAGTCCCTATGGCCGCCTGGCCTTCGCCATCCTGCTGTTCCAGGACATCGCGGCCATCCCGCTGATTGCCATGATCCCACTGCTGGGTGCGCGCGCCGATTCGGCGGCGGCCGGCGGCGATCTGGCTCACGTCATGGAAGTGGTCGGCAGCATCGCCGTGGTGGTGATCGGCGGGCGCTTCCTGCTGCGTCCGGTGTTCCGCTCGGTGGCGCGTACCGGCCAGGCCGACCTGTCCACCGCCACCGCGCTGCTGGTGGTGGTGGGCACCGCCTGGCTGATGGAAGAGGCGGGTGTCTCCATGGGCCTGGGCGCGTTCCTCGCCGGCCTGCTGCTGGCGGACTCGGAATACCGTCACGAGCTGGAAGCGCAGATCGAGCCATTCAAGGGGCTGCTGCTGGGGCTGTTCTTCATCAGCGTCGGCATGAGCGCCGACCTCAGCCTGTTCCAGAGCGAGCCGCTGCGGGTCATCGGCCTGACTCTGCTGCTGGTGGGCATCAAGCTGCCGCTGCTGTTCCTCATCGGCCGACTTGCCGGTGGCCTGGACAAGGTCTCGGCTCTACGCCTGGGCGTGCTGCTGGGGGCCGGCGGCGAGTTCGCCTTCGTGGTGTTCAAGCTGGCGCGGGCCCAGGGCCTGATGGATGCCGACCTGCATGCGCTGCTGGTGCTGGGCATCACCCTGTCGATGGCGATGACACCGCTGCTGGTGCTGGCCCTGGCGCGCAACATCAAGCCCAAGCCGGCTGCCCTGCGCGAGCCGCCGCCGGAGTACCGCCAGCTGCCCGACGACGCGCCCCGCGTAGTGATTGCAGGCATGGGCCGGATGGGCCAGGTGGTCGCCCGTATCATGCGCGCCCAGGGCGTGCCCTTCGTCGCGCTGGACACCTCGGTGGACACCATCGAGCTGACCCGCAGCTACGGCAACATCCCGATCTTCTATGGCGACCCGCTGCGCCCGGAAATCCTCCGCGCCGCCCAGGTGGAAAAGGCCGAGTTCTTCGTGGTCGCCACCGACGATCCGCAGACCAACATCGAGACCGCACGGCTGGTGCGCAAGCTCTATCCGCACATGAAGATCATCGGCCGCGCGCGCAACCGCCAGCACGTCTACCACCTGCTCGATGCCGATGCCAACCCGGTGCGCGAGACCTTCCACTCCAGCCTGGAAATGAGCCGCCTGCTGCTGACCGGACTTGGGCTGAGCGAGGAGCAGGTCGCGGCGCGTATCCGCCGCTTCAAGCGCCACGACGAAGCGGTGCTGATGGCCCAGTACCGTGTGTACGACGACGAGAAGGCGGTGATCCAGACCGCCCGCGAGGCGCGCAAGGAGTTGGAGACGTTGTTCGAGGCGGACCACCTGGAAGACCAGGGTATCGGCCATTCCTGAAGCGGGGCGCGACTGCGTCCGACAGGCTTTGTGGTTGGGGCGGCCTCAGGCCGCCTTCGCCAGCGCCGGTTGTTGCACGAGGGCCGGGCGCGGCTTGCGGACCTGCGGCCGGCGACGTTCGGGAATGGTGATCGGTTGGCCCGGCGAACGCAGGGTCAGCACCGCGACCACGCTGGCCAGCACGACGGTGGCCAGGATCACGCTGGCCAGGACGACGTAGAGCAGCAGCTCCACCAGGGAGCCAACCAGCAGCAGGAAGTCCAGTACGATTTGCATGATCCAATCCTCGTTAGAGCCGTGGGCGAATGTCGCGGGTTTCGGGGTCCTGCGAGCTGATGGGGTGAAGATGCCGCCTGGGCCCGGCGAAGAGAACTGAAAGCGCCTGCTGTTCACTATCGATGCCATCGATAGCAGCGCAAAACTGCGTACTAGGGCGGCTCCCCACGTTGCGCGGGGAGCCCGGAGCGTCCCTTAGAAGCGTTCGCCCGGCTGCAGGTAGCGCCAGTGGCCGACCGGCAGCTTGGCCATGGCCACGCCGCCCAGGCGGATTCGGCGGATCGCTTCGACGCGCAGCCCGGCTTCCCGGCACAGCTTGCCGATCAGCCCCGGGCGCACTTGCTTGCCGGCGATGCGCAGACGCTTCTCGCTCTGCCAGCTGGCCTTCAGCGGAAGGCCCTGGACCATCTGCTTCAGGCCATGGGCATCCAGCTCGCCGCTGACCTCGATCACATACTCATGCTCGACCCGCGCGGCATCGTCCACCAGTTTGCGAATGACGCCGAAATTCTGGGTGAACACCAGCAGTCCACTGGCGCCGTCCTCCAGCGGGGTGGTCGGGCGTTGCTGGCGGAAGTGCTTGCGCAACAGGCGTTGCGACGAGGGATCTTCGCTCCAGCGTTGCTCTTCCCGCAGCAGCGCCACCGCATCTTCGACGCTGTAGCCGGCGGGCTTGTGCAGCAGCAGGGTGACCGGCGGCAGGGGCTCGGGCATGGCGCCGGGCAACAGTGCGATGTGCTGGGCGTCGACCTTGAACTGTGGCTCTTCCACCGTCGCGCCATCCACCGTCACCCAGCCGCCTTCGATGTACAGCTCGGCTTCGCGGCGCGAGCAGGGCAGCAGCTCGGCGAGGCGCTTGGACAGGCGGATGGGTTCGGACATGACGGAAGACCGCAGCAGGAAAAGGGGCACCATTGTAACCGCAAGCCACTGGAATGATCCGCACACCTGCCGGTCAGACCTACAAACGGACGGGGACGGAACGATGCGGATAACCCTGATCGACGGGCTGCACTGGGATGTGGACGAGCGCGGCAGTGGCGGCCTGATCAACAAGCGCGGTGACAAGGTGCACCTGCGCCAGGGCGACATGGACGGCGCCTGCGGCCCCTATTGCCTGGTGATGGCGATGCTGGCGCGCAACCAGCTGGGCCGCCGCCAGGCCAAGGGGCTGGCGCCGGTGGATTCGCGCACGCGCTACGGGCGTCTGATGCAGGCACTGGAGCAGCGCGAGACGCTGATCCGCGTCGGCACCACCGGCGACGATCTGTTGGAGCTGCTCAAGGTGATCAGCGACAAGGAGTTCCAGGTCGTAAGGGGCAGCGGTCGGCGCATGGTCGAGCTGACCCGCCGTTACCTGGAGGCGAACGTCCCGGTGGTGCTGGGCTTCCACGGCCGCAAGGACAGCGACATCCGCCACTGGGGGCTGGCGGTGGGCATGAGCGAGGAGGCGTTCTTCCTCCTCGATCCGGCCCATGACCTGCAGCGCGGCCTGGCCTGGAACGCGGTGCTGACGGCCCGCGCCAACGGCTCGCGGTTCGGCTACCGCTACCTCAATCCGAAAGGCACCTGGGCGGTGACGCTGAAGGAAATGGTCGCGCTGCCCTGAGGACCGGCGAGGGCGCTTCAGTGTGTCGGGTTGGCGGGCGGCTCGGCCAGCGTTTCGCGCTCGCGCACCCAGGACATGAACAGTTCGTAGCCCAGGGCCAGGACCACCGGGCCGACGAACAGGCCGATGATGCCGTTGCTGAGCATGCCGCCCAGGGCGCCGATGAGGATCACGGCCATCGGCACCTTGGCGCCGCGGCCGAACAACAGCGGCTTGAGCACGTTGTCGCTGAGGCCGCCGATGACAGTCCACACGGTGAACAGGATGCTCACCAGCAGCGAATCACCGGTCATGAACACGTAGATGATCGCCGGCAGGGTGATCAGCACGACCGGCAACTGGGTGATGCCCAGCAGCAGTACGCCCAGGGACAGCAGGCCGGCGCCGGGGATGCCCATGACGATGAAGCCGAGGCCGAGGATCATGGTCTGGATGAACGCCACGCCCACCACGCCCTGGGCCACCGCGCGGATGGTTCCGGTGCACAACTCGGCAAGGCCGGGGCCGCGCTCCGGGCCGGAGATACGGATGGCGATGTCGCAGGCAGTGCGGCTACCCAGCGCGCCGTAGGCCATGATCACGCCGGCGATGACGAAGGCGGCGAGGAACTGCATCAGCCCCATGCCGACGCCCGCCGCCTGGCCGGCGATCTTCTTCGCCACGCCTTGCAGATGCGGGGCCAGTTGGTGCGCCACGCCCATGAAGTCGGTGGCCACGCGATGCCAGAAGCGAAAGACGTACTGCCCGATCACTGGCCAGTTCTGTACCGAGTCCGGAGGCAGCGGAATCTGCAGGGTGCGGTTCTGGATCGCCTGCACCAGGTCGCGTACGGACTCGGCCATGGACAGTCCGATCACCACCACCGGTACCAGCAGGATCACCAGGCCCAGCAGCACGATCAGCGTCGCCGCGCTGTTCGGCCGTTCGCCCAGGGCGCGGCTGCACATCTGGTGCAGCGGGTAGAGGGTGATGGCGAGGATCACCGACCACAGCATCAGGTCGAGGAAGGGGTGGAAGATCCTGAAGCAGAAGAGGGCCAGCAGCAGAATCAGACCGGCGCGGATGAGCACATCCAGCAAATTGCGGGACAGCAGCTTTTCCGGGGGCGGGGGTAACATCGAGGGGCTCCTTGCATCGGTGGCCGGGGTGGCCAGGTCCTGACTAGTGGCGGACTCTGCCCGAGAGCAAGGTGTGGAGGCAATAAAAGATGGCGGGAATTGCGTGGGGAAACGGGCAGCCTGCCGGGGACCGGCAGGCTTGCCGAAAGGGGGTTACTTCTTGCCGAGGCTGATGTGGCGGCTCGGTGCGCCGTAGTTCTGACCGGTGACGCCCTTGGCGATCTGCTGGATCTCGCCGCCGGACTTCAGGAAGGCGGCAATCTGGGCGTCCAGGGACTCGCTGGTGGCGGTCGCTGCGGGGGCCTTGGGAGCGGCTTTCTGGCGGGTGGAGGGCTTGGAGGTCATGTCTGCCATACCTGTCTTCGCAAATTGGCCGGCCATTGTACACGAAATGAGCATCCTTCGGGGCGCTAATGGCATGAATGGTTCCAAGCCGCGCCGATCGTCGCCTGGGCGGCGTCCAGGGTGCTACGCTCGTGGGCCCTGATGTGCGCATCGAGTCGTCCATGCCCCTGCTGTCGTCCCGCCAGCGCAACGCCCTGCGCCTGGCCCGCTCGTTCCTCGCCCCGTATCGCTGGCGCGCCCTGGGGGCGCTGGTCGCCCTGCTGTTCACCGCCGCGATCACCCTGTCGCTGGGCCAGGGTATCCGCATGCTGGTGGACCAGGGCTTCGTCACCCAGTCCGAGCCGCTGCTCAATCGGGCCATCGGGGTCTTCTTCGTCCTGGTGGCGGGGCTCGCGGTGGGCACTTTCGTGCGCTTCTACCTGGTGTCGTGGATCGGCGAGCGCTTCGTCGCCGACATCCGCCGGCGGGTGTTCGACCACCTGATCGAGCTGCATCCGGGCTTCTACGAGAACAACCGCGCCTCGGAAATCCAGTCGCGCCTGACCGCCGATACCACGCTGCTGCAGACGGTGATCGGCTCGTCGCTGTCGATGGCTCTGCGCAACACGCTGATGCTGATCGGCGGCGTGGCGCTGATGTTCATCACCAACGCCAAGCTGACCAGCATCGTGGTTGCCGCGCTGCCCCTGGTGATCGCGCCGATCCTGCTGTTCGGCCGCCGCGTGCGCAGCCTGTCGCGGCTGAGCCAGGACCGCGTCGCGGATGTCGGCAGCTACGTCGGCGAGACACTCGGGCAGATCAAGACGGTGCAGGCCTACAACCACCAGGCGCAGGATCGCCAGCGCTTCGGCGCCACCGTCGAGCAGGCTTTCGATACCGCGCGGCGGCGCATCATGCAACGCTCCTGGCTGGTCAGCGTGGTGATCCTGCTGGTGCTGGGCGCGGTGGGCGTGATGCTCTGGGTCGGCGGCATGGATGTGATCGCCGGGCGGATCACCGCCGGCGAGCTGGCGGCCTTCGTGTTCTACAGCCTGATCGTCGGCATGGCCTTCGGCACCTTGAGCGAGGTTATCGGCGAACTGCAGCGTGCTGCCGGTGCGGCCGAGCGTATCGCCGAGCTGCTGCGGGCGCGCAGCGATATCCACAGGCCAGCCAGCGACGTGCTGCAACTGCCGCAGCGAGTCAGCGGCAGCCTCTCGCTGGAAGGGGTGCGCTTTGCCTATCCGTCGCGCCCGGAACAGTGGGCCATCGACAGCATCGACCTGCGCGTCGAGGCGGGGGAAACCCTGGCGCTGGTCGGGCCCTCCGGCGCCGGCAAGTCCACGCTGTTCGACCTGTTGCTGCGCTTCTACGATCCGCAGCAAGGCTGCATCCGCATCGACGGCCAGCCCATCGCACAGCTCGACCCAGCCGACTTGCGCCGCAACTATGCCCTGGTGTCGCAGAACCCGGCGCTGTTCTTTGGCAGCGTGGAGGAGAACATCCGCTACGGTCGACCCGATGCCTCCGACGCCGACGTCGAAGCCGCCGCCCGCGCGGCCCACGCACACGAATTCATCCTGCGTTTGCCGCAGGGCTACCAAACCCACCTGGGGGAGAGCGGCCAGGGGCTTTCCGGCGGCCAGCGCCAGCGCCTGGCGATCGCCCGCGCGCTGCTGGTGGACGCGCCGATCCTGCTGCTGGACGAAGCCACCAGCGCGCTCGACGCGGAAAGCGAACACCTGATCCAGCAAGCCCTGCCGGGGCTGATGAGCGGCCGCACCACACTGGTGATCGCGCACCGGCTGGCCACGGTGCTGAACGCCGATCGTATCGCGGTGATCGACCATGGCCGGCTGGTGGCGCTGGGGCGGCACGCCGAGTTGGTGACCAGCAGCCCGCTGTATGCGCGACTGGCCGAGCTACAGTTCGGTCAGGCGGAACAGAACCTGTAGGCGCGAGCTTGCTCGCGAACCGTCTGATACCGGAGCCGCCGGTGTGAGTTCGCGAGCAAGCTCGCTCCTACCATCCTGCGGCGTTCGGCGGCTGAAGGCGCATCCTGGCGCCATTGCGCGTAGAATGCCCGCCCCGTTCACGAGGTAAGCGTCATGGCAGTCATAGGTCGGTTTAATTCGTTGCAGGTGGCCAAGCACACCGATTTCGGTCTCTACCTGGATGGGGAGAGCCACGGCGAAATCCTGCTGCCCAAGCGTTACGTGCCGAAGAACGAACCCACCGAAGTGGGCGACTGGCTCAACGTGTTCATCTACCTGGACAGCGAAGACCGCCTGATCGCCACCACCCAGAAGCCCAAGGTGCAGGTCGGCGGCTTCGCCAGCCTCAAGGTGGTGGAGGTCAACCGCGTCGGCCTGTTCCTCGACTGGGGCCTGCCCAAGGACCTGCTGCTGCCGCACTCGGAAGAGAAGCGCCCGCTGCAGGTCGGTGACTACTGCGTGGTCTACGTCTACCTCGACGAGCGCACCCGCCGCATCACCGCCACCGCGCGCCTGGACCGCTACCTGGACAACACCCCGGCCCGCTACAAGGCTGGCCAGCAGGTGGACCTGCTCGTCGTGGAACGCACCGACCTGGGCTACAAGGCCATCATCGACGGCAAGCACTGGGGCCTGATCCACAAGAACGAAGTCTTCAAGTTCATGCGCAACGGCCTGCGCGAGACCGGCTACATCAAGGAAATGCGCGCCGACGGCAAGATCAGCCTGAGCCTGCAACCGGCCGGTGCGGGGCTTTCCGACGCGCTGAGCGAGCAGATTCTCCAGGCTCTGCGCGAGGCCGGCGGCAAACTCGCCCTCAGCGACAAGAGCCCGCCGGAGCTGATCGCGCAGCAGTTTGGCGTCAGCAAGGGCAACTTCAAGAAGGCCATCGGCGGCCTGTACAAACAGGGGCTGATCACCATCCTCGACGACGGCATCGAGTTGGTTTGAACGGTCTAGCCGCGCCCGCGCACGATGGATTCGGCCACTGCGCAACGCTGTTGCACCGGCGCAAGTGACGCCATGCGTTGCAGGTCCACCGGTTTGCCGGGTTCGGCTCTGAGCTGGCGGCGCAGGTCGTCGAAGACCTGATCGTGTTCCTTGCGAAAGCGCATCACCGGCCCTGGGCGCAGGCGCAGGCCGTGGCGGCGCAGCAGGCGGGTGGCGCTGCTGGCGAAGTTGAAGGCGAGGTCGCCGGGCAGCTCGAAGTCATCCTTGAACGGCTGGCCGTCGATCTCGCCGTCCAGCTGGAATCGCACCCGCGCATCACGGCTGGCCGGGTTCTCCACCTGGTAGCTCAGGCGGATGAGGTACTGCTGGCGGTCGATGCCCGGGATGGATTGAATGATGACCTGGGTGGGGCGGGTCATAGGGGCCTCCTGACGAGTGCTGGCGCCGCAAGCCGGCGTGAAAGCGTGGCCTGACGTGACGCTCGATACACGGGTTGTCTACGACCTAGTTTCGAGGTTGGGCGCGCTCGTCGGTCTGATATGCATCAAGGAGGGCCGATTCCGGCCGCAGGAGGCCTCTCCGCGGCGCACGGGCGGCGCGGAAGGGGAGGCGCCCGAGCGTCACATCATGTGACGGAAGCGATTCCAGGCGTGCTCGACGGAGACCAGCCAACTCGGCATCGCCGAGCCGAAGCCGGCGATTTCCAGGCGCGGGTGGCTGCGCACCACCATGTCCAGCAGGGGCTCCTGGTCGGGTTTCACGTCGACGAAGAACACATGCTGGCCCGCATGCAGGCTGGGCTCGAAGCGGCGCGCATCACCGCTGGGGCGCTGCAGGCCGACGAAGCTGCCTTCCCACAGGCTGAAGCCCAGCAGCACCGCGGCGAGGAACAGTACCGGAATCCAGCCCGCGGCGGATTGCGTCCAGCCGCTCAGGTAGCCCACCAGCAGCACCAGCACCGCCAGCGCGGCGCCGATCAGCAGGCCGACCTTGCCCCAGTGCACCACGTCCCGCCTCATCATCGATGGCACCTGGTGCAATCGATGGTCCTTCAACTCGGCATCCTGGTCGCTCAGCACGTGCATCTGCTCCATGCTGATACCGCTTTGCGCGAGTTCCTGTTCGACGGTTTCCAGGTCGTCCAGGTTGTCACTGATGTAGTAATGCCTGTTCATGACGAACCTCCGCCCCCAACCGGTCATACCCCCAGGGTTTGACACCGATTTGCCGTGATTTTCGGCAGATCGCCGCCATTTGCTGAATTTCGTCAGAGTTGAGTCTAGCACCGGCGGGGTGCCCTCCGTGGCGCGAGGGCCCAGTGGTCACCTGGCTTGCGCGATGCCCGCGCATGGCCGAGGATGCCGCTTTCCAGCGAGACTCAGGGCGAGGGCGAGATGATCCGCGAGATTCTCAAGATGGGTGATGAACGCCTGCTGCGCGTGGCGCCGCCGGTGCCCGCGTCGATGTTCGGCAGCGCGGAGCTGCAGACGCTGATCGACGACATGTTCGAGACCATGCACCACGTTGGCGGCGTCGGCTTGGCCGCTCCGCAGATCGGCGTGGACCTGCAACTGGTGATCTTCGGTTTCGAGCGCAGCGAGCGCTATCCGGATGCTCCGGCGGTGCCACCGACCATCCTGCTCAACCCGGTGATCACGCCGCTGAGCGAGGAACTGGAGGAGGGGTGGGAGGGTTGCCTGTCGGTGGCAGGCCTGCGCGGTGCGGTGAACCGCTACCGTTCGATCCGCTACCAGGGCGTCGACCCGCAGGGGCAGCCGATCGACCGCAGCGTCGAGGGTTTCCACGCCCGCGTGGTGCAGCACGAGTGCGATCACCTGATCGGCCGGCTGTATCCGTCGCGGATCACCGACTTCAGCAAGTTCGGCTTTACCGAAGTGCTGTTCCCGGGGCTCGATCCGAAGGCGGATGATTGAGGTTGACCGCCGATTGGGCCGTGTCTGCGGCTCCGTGCATGGCCCCGGAACGATCCGAGGCCAAGGTCAAACGGCGTAAGACGTCGAACGTTATACGCCCTACGCTTCAATGACGGGCGGGGTGGAGTTCGATAAGCGGATAGCCTCTCCCAAGGCTATCCGCGTGACGAGGGGCGAGCCCTCAGGACGGTTGCTGCGGGGTGCCCAGCAGCGTCTTGCCGGATTTCTTCTGCCGCTTGGCCATACGCTTTTCGTGTGCGGTTTTCAGCGGCTTCTTCTTGCTTTGCTTCTTCGCGTCGAGACCTTTCATGGCGTGTCCTCCGACGGGACGCCCTCGATCCGAGAGCGGACAGCTACAGCATAGCCTTCGCACGGCGTGCCGCTTCGCCGTTCAGCCGGTGGCGAGGCGTTCCAGCTCGCGGCGGACCATCGCCGCGTAGTGGGGCGGAGTCAGGCGATAGAGCTCCGTGGCCACCCAGGGCAGCCAGCGCGCGCCCATGGCCTCGCGCTCGGCCAGCAGGCGCCGGGCTTCGGCCTCGGCGCGCTGGGCGTGTTCCTGGTGGTAGTCGGCGCGGCTCATGGGGCGGGTGTTCAACTCTTGGCGCAGCTCAGGGCCTGCGGGTCGATGGTGATGCTGGCCAGCGGCTTGCCGTCGCTGCCGGTGTATTCGTGGGTCACGCTCAGGTGATGTTCGCGGAAGCGCTGCAGCAGCTCGGTCTGCTGGCAGGTGGTGCTTTCCAGCTGGGATTTCAGGCCGTTCTCGAACTTGGCCCGAGCGCCCAGGTCCATCTGGTCCATGCGCAGACTGGAAATCGCGTAGCGGTAATACAGCATCTTCTTCGCCGGGTCGAGCTGCACGCTGTTGAGGGTGGTGACCTTGTCCACCTGGTGCGGCAGGTTGGTGCGGGTGACCTGGTCGAAGTAGGCCACCGAGTCCTGGAGGAACTTGGCTTCGTCGGCGGCTTCGTCGGCCTGTACGGCCAGGCTGCTCAGCAGCAGGAGGGGCAGGGCGAGGCGGGGGATCAGACGGATCGGCATGCGATTTTCCTGTACGGCAATTAGGATTGGGGCGCACAAGCGCCAGGGAGTTTATAGGCCATGACGCGGCGTTCTGCTGGCTGTTTGGCGAGCCAACCATTGCGTGGGGGCCCGCTCGCGGAGCCTGGCCATTCCGGTTAATCTGGCGGACCGCACGATCCGGGCGCCGGCCCGGTTTCATCCGTCACGCATTTTCGGAGGCAGGCCCGCTGCCGTTGCCATGCTCGAACTGACCCAACTCGACCTCTCCACCGATTCCGCCGCGCAACGTGTGGTCAAGGATGAAACCGTCACCGTCGAATTCGCCGCAACGCCGGGCGAGCTGATGAGCCTCGAAGGCCCGAACCGTTACGCGCCGGGCGATGCAATCATCACCAGCGCGACGGGGGAGCGCTGGGTGGTCTCCCGTGAACGTTTCGACCCGAAATATCTGCCCGTCGACGCGGCGCTCGCGCACGGCCGGCCCGGTGCCTATCGCAATCGCCCGGCGGTGGTGCTCGCACGGCGCATGGACGAGCCGTTCGCCCTCGTGCGCTCGGCGGGCGGCGATCGTCTCACCGGTGCGGCTGGCGACTGGGTCATGCAGTACGCGCCCGGCGACTACGGTGTGGTGAAGGCGGAGCGTTTCGCCAAGGTCTATCGGCTGGCCGACTGAGTCGTCCGCGCGCAACTTCCGTCTGGCACCGAAGGCTGCCCAGCGGCTATGGTCTGTCCTGGCGGGCGCTCTGCGCCGCGCTTGTCATTGCAACTTTGCCCGCGCCGCGCAGGTCCACCCTGCAGCCAGCGGTCGGCGGGCGGCCAGCAGAAGGACGGAGCGGGATGCGATTCGTGGACATGCGGGGGCTCAGCCTGGGGCCCTGGAAACTGATCAGCCTGACGGTGAAGGAGTTTCTCGACGATGAGATGCCCACCTACGCCGCCGCGCTGGCCTACCAGGGGTTGTTCTCGCTGTTCCCCTTCCTGCTGTTCCTCATCGCCCTGCTGGGCTTCCTGCACCTGCCGGAGTTCTTCGACTGGCTGCGGGGGCAGGCCGACTACGTACTGCCGGCGCAGGCGCTGGAGCAGGTCAACCCGGTCATCGATCAGTTGCAGCAGCGCCAGGGCGGCCTGCTGTCGATCGGTATCATCGTGGCGCTGTGGTCGTCCTCGGCGGCGGTGCGTTCGCTGATGACCGCGCTGAATGCAGCCTATGACGTGCGCGAGGCGCGCCCGGCGTGGAAGCGCATTCCGCTGTCGCTGCTCTACACCTTCGGCATCGTCGGCATGCTGCTGGTCATCGCCGCGCTGATGATCCTCGGCCCGCAGGTCATGGGCTGGATCGCCGCGCGAGTGGGGCTGGAGGATTTCGTGGTGCTGCTGTGGAGCGTGCTGCGCTGGCCGGTCATCGTCCTGCTGATGATGATGGCGGTGGCCGTGATCTATTACGTCACGCCCAATGTGAAGCAGAAGTTCCGTTTCATCACCCCCGGCTCGATGCTCGCGGTGGTGCTGTGGATCTGCGCGTCCCTGGGCTTTGGTTTCTACGTGAAGAACTTCGCCGACTACAACGCCATGTACGGCAGCGTCGGCGCCATCATCGTCCTGCTGCTGTACTTCTACATTTCCTCTGCGGTACTGCTGCTGGGCGCGGAGCTCAATGCGGTGATCGAGCACCATCTGCCCCACGGCAAGAGTCCCGGCGAGCGAACCTTCGAGCAGGCCTCGCCGGAACCGGACGAGCGCTAGCGCCGGACCTGCTGGCTGGCGAGGGCGGAAGGCTTGGCCAGCAGGTTGTCGACCACCGCCAGGGACTGCTCGAACGAGGGATAGCCGCTGCGGGCGACGTCCAGACCCGAGTAGGCCCGCTGGTAGCGCTGGGCCTTGCCCGGGTTGGCCGCGTCCACCAGGTAGGGCTCGGACCAGATCTTGTACAGCAGCGCAACGGCGTAGGGCTGGCCTGCATCGGCGGCCTGCTCCAGCAGCGGCAGCACTTCGTTTACCTGCGGGCCTTCCTTGATCTTCAGCAGCGCCTTGTAAAAGCTCACCTCGCCGCGTTCATCGTAGGGTTGGGCACGATCGAGCAGGGCGTTCGCCAGCTCGTAGTTGTCCAGGTCGCCGGACGCGATCAACAGCTTGGCCTGCAGCATGTCGTTCCGGTAGAGCAGGCGTTCGACATGGCAGCGCTGCCCACTCATGGAGGCGTCGCACGGTGTGGTGGTGGAGCTGGAACAGCCGGCCAGCAGCAACGACAGGCTCAGAATGGCCGGCAGGTAAGGCGGTTGAGACAAGCCCATGTAAATCCCCCAGGGGCGAATGGCAGGGTTCGACCGGTCTGTGTGCGCCGGTTCTGTCTATTGGCCATCAGCATAGTCGCTTGCCTCTCAAGCAGCTTCGAAAGTGGGCTGCTACGGAAGGGCCGATGAGGGACTAGATCCGTGCGTGGGGGCCGGTTAGCGGATTGAGGTGGGAAGGGCGAAGTAGCTCGCAGGATGGGTGGAGCGAAGCGATACCCATGCTGTCGGCGCACGGTATTGATGGGTTTCGCTTCGCTCTACGACATCCTACAGGGACGCCAAAGACAGCACCGTAGGGCGTACAACCGTTCGCGGTTGTACGCCGTTACACCCTGCTCCGTCGTCGGCGCCGAAGCTGAACCGAGGGCAAGCGCCATCAGTTTCCACGAGGGAGCGGATTCTTGTCCGCGCCCGCTTCAGGCGCCGAACACCGGTCCCACGCTGTCGTCGTCCATCCCGCGTTCCAGCTTGATCTTCAGCGCCAGGTCCGTGCGCGAGTCGGCGAACTTGAGCGCGTCGGAGACGCTGATGCGGCCTTCCTCCAGCAGTCTGTAGAGGCTCTGGTCGAAGCTCTGCATGCCGCTTTCCAGGGCGCGCTCCACTGCGCCCTTGAGCTCCGGCAGCTCGTCGCGCTGGATGATGCCGCGGATGTGCGGCGTGCCCAGCATCAGCTCCACTGCTACCGCGCGGCGCTGGCGCGTGCCGGGGACCAGGCGCTGGCCGATCAGCGCCAGCAGGTTCTGCGACAGGTCGGCCAGCACCTGCGGCCGAGCTTCATCGGGGAAGAAACGGGTGATGCGCTCGATGGCATGGCGGCAACTGGTGCCGTGCAGGGTGGCCACGCACAGGTGGCCGGTTTCGGCGTAGTGCAGGGCGTTCTGCATGGTTGGCGCGTCGCGGATTTCGCCGAGCATGATCACGTCCGGCGCCTCGCGCAGCACGTTGCGCAGGGCATCGGCGTAGCTGTGGGTATCCAGGCCGACCTCGCGCTGATCGATGATCGATTTCTGGTGTGAGTGGAGGAATTCGATCGGGTCTTCGATGCAGACGATATGCCCGGAGCGGTGGCGGTTGCGGAAGTCCAGCATGCTCGCCAGGGTGGTGGACTTGCCCGAACCGGCCGCGCCGACCACCAGGATCAGCCCGCGATCCTGCATCGCCAGCTTGTCGAGGACCGGTGGCAGGCCGAGGCTGGCCACGTCCGGGATCACCTGCTTGATCAGCCGTACCACCATCGCCACTTCGCCGCGCTGGTAGTAGATGTTGGCGCGGAAACGGCCGAGCTCCGGCACGGTGATCGCCAGGTTCATCTCCAGGTCACGCTCGAACTCCGTCACCTGCTCGGGCGTCATCAGCTGCCAGGCCAGGGTCTTCACCTCGCCACTGGCCAGCACGCGCTCGCCGACCGGCCGGCTGTGCCCCTCGACCTTGATGTGCGGCGGTGCGCCGACGCTGAAGAACATGTCGGAGCCGGCGTTCTGCGGCAGCTGGCTCAGGTAGGTGAAGACATCGGGCAGGTCGCTGGTGCTGGTATTGCTCATGGGAACGTCCTTCGGGCGGCGGTGGGCCCCTGCAAGAAGGGCGCGTCTGTACTCAGACTAGCCGGAGGTGCAGGTTGTAGGACGCAAGCGTAGGAAAGGTACGAAGAGCGCGCCTTGACCCACCGCAGGGGGCGCGTGAGGATGCGGAGTACAGGGCCTGCGGATGAACTGGCCGGCAGCCTGGGGCGTCTGCCATCCCGCCGGCGGTGTTGCGGTGCCGGTGTTGTGGGGAAGCTGCGTCGGCCCTAGGCCATTTCCGACGGTTGCCGGCAGGCGTTGATCGCCTCGCGCAGTTGCTCGGTGTCCACCGGCTTGTGCAGCAGGCGATAGCCGTGAGCGGTCGCCTCGCGAAGGCGTTCCGGAGAAGTGTCGCCGGTGATGATCAGTGCCGGCACCTGGCGCGACAGGTAGCTGCGGATGCGGCGGATCGCATCCTCGCCGGTCTGTCCTTCGCCCAGCCGGTAGTCGGTGAGGATCAGATGGACGGGGGCCGGGCCGCGATGACTGGCCTCGATGTGCCGCTGGCAGGCCTGCAGCGCCGTGGTGCCCGGATAGACGCGATGACCCCAGACCTCCAGCAGGTTGCCCAGGGCGTGCAGCACGTCTCGCTCGTCGTCCACCACCATGATGCCCAGGCTGTCGGTACCGAACTCTTCGGCGCAGGCGTGGATGACCGGGCAGGGCGCCGGAGCGCATACCAGCGGCAATCGGACCGCGAACAGCGAGCCGCGTCCGGGCCGGGATTGCAGGCGCAGGCCGTGGCCGAGCAGACGGGCAGTGTGACGGACTATCGCCAATCCCAGGCCGAGGCCCTGCTTGCGGTCGCGCTCGGCGTTGTGCAGCTGGACGAACTCCTCGAAGACCATCTCCTGCTGCTC
The DNA here is from genome assembly GCF_029203285.1 of Pseudomonas sp. PSE14. Taxonomy (NCBI): domain Bacteria; kingdom Pseudomonadati; phylum Pseudomonadota; class Gammaproteobacteria; order Pseudomonadales; family Pseudomonadaceae; genus Pseudomonas; species Pseudomonas sp. PSE14. Next base: position 4,023,712 of record NZ_CP115669.1, on the reverse strand, counting down.
GGAAGGAATGCCGATGCCGGTGTCCAGCACCTGGATTTCCACCTCCTCGCCGTGGCGGCGGCACCCCAGCAGCACGCCGCCGCTCCGGGTGTAGCGGAAGGCGTTGGCCAGCAGGTTGTCCAGCAATCGCTTGAGCAGCACCGGATCGCTGTCCACCCATAGCCGGCTGCTGCACACCCGCCAGTGGAGGCCGCGCTCGGCGGCGGTGCCGGCGAACTCCAGTTGCAGGTCGGTGAACAGCCGTTGCAGGGCGATGGGCTCGCGGGCCAGCGGCACCACGCCGGCGTCGAGACGGGAGATGTCCAGCAGGCCGTTGAGCAGGCTGCCCAGGTTGCCGAGCATGGCGCGCAGGCGCGTGGCGATATCCCGTGCCTGCACGGCATTCACCGGCCCGCGCTCGGCCAGCGAGGCGAGGGCGCCGACGAACAGGCCCAGGGCGTGAATCGGCTGGCGCAGGTCATGGCTGGCGGCGGCGAGGAAGCGGGTCTTGGCGCGATCGGCGGCCTGGGCGCGGTCGCGCTGCTCGCGCAGGTCCTGCACCAGTTCCGAGTTCTGCTGGCGCAGGCGAATGGTTTCGCACAGGCTGCGGTAGGTCACCCGGCTGTAATACAGGTTCACCCCGGCCAGGCAGGCGATGAAGAAGCTGTAGGTGGTGAACTGCTCGCCAGCCTGGCTCAGGCACAGCACCAGCAATGGCAGGAGCATGGCGGCGAGCGAGCCGATGTAGGCCGGCGGATAGGCCGACAGCGATGGTACCGCGCCGCACACCAGGCCCGTCAGCACGATGCAGGTGAAGGCGAACAGTTGCGGGTCGCCATGGGCGAAGCCGGCCCAGCCGAGCCAGCCCCACAGCAGGCTGCTGGCCCATGACAGCAGGGTGGCCGTCCAGGGCCAATACTTGCCCGGCGTGCCCGCGGGGGCTTGCCGGAAATACGCGCGTGCCAGGACAATCCGCCCCAGCGTCAGCACATAGAGCGCGGCCAGCCAGACGCCCATCATCGTCGGTGACAGGGCGGCCCGGAAGATGTACAGCACGGGCAGGGGTATCACCAGGTTGGCGAACAGCACGGCATAGGACTGGCGGAACAACAGATCGACCAGTTCGCGCTGATGAAGGCGGCTGTGCATTTCGATGGCCTCAAGGAGACGAACGATGGAAGGGAAGCGCTTGCGGGTGCTGATCGCCGACGACCACGGCATCGTGCGCGACGGGCTGCGCCTGCTGCTCTCGACCCTGGAACAGGTGGAGGTGGTCGGTGAGGCCGGCGACGGCATTCGCTTGCAGGCGCTGCTGGCGGAGTGCCCGGCCGACCTGTTGCTGCTGGATCTGAACATGCCGGGGCTCAATCGCCTGCAGGTCATCCACGAACTGCGCCAGCGCCACCCGCGCCTGAAGATCCTGGTGCTCACCGCCAACACCGAGCTGGCCACCGTGCGCTCGGTGCTCGATGCCGGTGTGCAGGGCTACCTGAGCAAGGGCGAGGAATCCGGCGAGCTGCTCGAAGCGATCGACGCCCTGCGTGCCGGGCAGACGTACCTGGCGCGTAGCCTGCGGTTCATCCTCGATAGCCCCCACGTGCGCCCGCGCGACGAAGCCGACTTGCTGGCGGCGGTGGAACTGACCAAGCGTGAACGGCAGATTCTCACCCTGGCCGCCCAGGGCCGCAGCGCGCGGGAGATCGCCGAGCACTTCAGCATCAGCCCGCTCACCGTGCGCAAGCACCGCGAGAACCTGATGCGCAAGCTCGACCTGCACAGCCCCGCGGAACTGACTGCCTACGCCGTGCGCCTGGGTGTCCCCAGCGCCTGATCCTTGCCTGTGCGTGCCACGCGTGCGAGGGCGCATGCCGTCGATTCCTTGCAACCTGTGGGAACACAGCCTAGCGCCGCCCTGGCGTGGAAAAAATACGGCAACCGCCGTATGTGCGTAGCGGGATCACGTCCCTAACCTTCCCGTCACTGGCTCGCCGCTCCCTTGTGAGGCGCCAGACCCCACTCGCGATCAAGGGAAGGATCAGATCATGCTGCAATCTGCCTACTGGGCCTCGTTCGCCTTGGCGACGTTGGCCTTTGCCTGCATGCCAGGCCCCGCCATCCTCTACATGACCTCGCAGACCCTCGCCCACGGCCGTCGCTCCGGCCTGCATGCGGCACTGGGCATCCACCTGGGCTGCTACGTGCACATCCTCGCTGCCAGCGCCGGGCTCGCCGCGTTGCTGCACCATGCGCCCACCCTGTACCTGGCGCTGAAGCTGGCCGGTGCGGCCTACCTGATCTGGTTGGGCGGCTCGATGATCCTGGGCCAGCGCCGACTGCTCGAAGGCGCTGAGGAAGCGGCCGAGGCGCATCCGCAGGTGCTGCGCGACAGCATCGTGGTGGAGATGCTCAACCCCAAGACCGCGCTGTTCTTCCTGACCTTCCTGCCACAGTTCGTCGACCCGGCCGCCAGCCTGCCGGTGGGCCTGCAGTTCTTCATCCTCGGGGTGATCGTCAACCTGGTGTTCTCCAGCGCCGACGTGCTCGCCGTGCTGTTCGCCTCGCTGCTGCTGGGCGTACTGGGTGAAGGGCGCGGCAAGCGCCTGATGCCGCGTGTGTGCGGCTCGATACTGGTGGGGCTGGGGGTGATGCTGGCGGCCCGGGGCGGACCGGTGTGAGGGGAGGCGCCGCGCCCATCGACGGGCACGGCGCGGGCGAAGCGGATCAGTCCTCGCGGCTGGTCACTTCCACCAGGTGGTAGCCGAACTGGGTCTTCACCGGACCCTGGACGACGTTCAGCGGGGCGCTGAACACGACCTGGTCGAACTCGCGGACCATCTGGCCCGGACGGAAGCTGCCCAGGTCACCGCCGCTGCGGCCCGACGGGCAGGTGGAGTTGTCGCGGGCCACCTGGGCGAAATCGGCGCCGCCTTCGATGGCAGCTTTGAGTTCATTGCACTTGGCTTCGCTGGAAACCAGGATGTGACGGGCGGATGCACGGGCCATGGGATAACTCCTGAACAGGCAGTAGGAAAGGGCGAAGCCTAGCTGATTCGCGGGCGGAACCCAATGCCGGGCGTCCAGTGGTGCAGGAGATCAAGAGCCCCTCACCCTAACCCTCTCCCGCAAGCGGGAGAGGGGACTGTTCGGTGCAGGATGAGGCCATGGTGTCAGCCGGCACTGACTGCTCCCTCTCCCTGAGGGAGAGGGCTGGGGTGAGGGGAAACCGCAGGCTCGGACTTTCCCGGACGCAGGCCGTTGCACCTGCGAGAAGCGCAGTCAGGCCTGGGTGCCAAACACCTCGGCCAAGTGCCGCCGGTAGCGCTCCACATCGCCCTCGATATCCGGACGCTTCATCACGTCCACGCAGAGGAAGGTCGGCAGCGGGCTCATGCCCAGGAACTGGTTGGCCTTGTGGAAGGGGAAGTACACCGCGTCCACGCCCTTGCCCTCGAAGAAATCGGTCGGATCGTCGAAGGCTTGCTGCGGCGCGTTCCAGGTGGCCGAGATCATGTACTGCTTGCCCTGCAGCAGGCCGCCGCTGCCGTACTTCTGCGAGGCGTCGGAGCGGGTGCGGCCGTCGTTGGCGTAGAGGCTGCCGTGGCCGGCGGTGAACACCTCGTCCAGGTACTGCTTCACGGTCCAGGGCGCGCCCATCCACCAGCCTGGCATCTGGTAGATCACCACGTCGGCCCAGAGGATCTTCTGCACTTCTTCGGCAATGTCGTAGCCGCCGTCGACGAAGGTTTCCTTCACGTCGCAACCGGCACGGTCGAGGTACGCGATGGCGGCCTCATGCAGGGTGGCGTTGTAGCGGCCGTCGGAATGGGCGAACTGCTTGCCGCCATTGATCAGCAGGATCTTTTTCATCGAAGGGAGTCTCAAAATGACAAATTCTGGATGGCGGCAGGATATCGACGTGCACGAAGCGGAAAAACCCGTTTCCGGACAAAGGATACGTGCGTGAGACTCACGAATGCTGAGCATTGATTTGCGTCAGGATAGGCAATCTTTCCCGCCCATCCCGGAGCCAATCTTCATGTACGCCTTCATCCTCCAGGCCCACACTCGTCCGGAACAATCCGACGCCTTCGAGAACCTGTTCCGTGCCTACCTCGCACCGAGCCGCGCCGAAGACGGCTGCGTCCAGTACCACATGCTGCGCGATGCCCATGATCCGACCCTGTTCACCTTCTTCGAGGTCTGGCAGAGCCGCGAGCATCTGGCCGTGCACACCGCCCTGCCGCACATGCGCGAATTCCATGAACGGCGCATGGACTACCTGCGCCGCGATTTCGACATTCAGGAAGTCGAGGTGATGGCGCCGCTCGCGGGCTGAGGCGTACTCAGGCCACCACCTGGTTGCGTCCCGCCGCCTTGGCCTTGTAGAGGTTCGCATCCGCCGCTGCGATCAGCGTTTCGATGCTGTCCGCCGGGGTTGCCGAGGTGCTCGCTACGCCGACGCTCACGGTCACCACGCCGAGTTTGCCCTTGGCGTGGGGCAGGGCGGTTTCCTCCACGGCGCGGCGGATCGATTCGGCCACGCGCTCGGCGGCAGAGAGGTCGCAGCCGGGCAGGATGACCACGAATTCCTCGCCGCCGTAACGCGCCACGCCATCCTCCGCGCGGCGGCAGCCCTGGCGGATGAGGTGTGCCACGTTGACCAGCGCCAGGTCGCCGCGGGGGTGGCCGTAGTGGTCGTTGTAGGCCTTGAACTGGTCGATATCCAGCATCAGCACCGCCAGGTGGCCGTCACCGCCGCGGCGGCGCTGCCATTCGAATTGCGCCTTCTCGTCGAACCAGCGGCGGTTGTGCAGGCCGGTCAGCGGATCGGTGTCGGCCTCGGCGCGCAGGCGGTCTTCCTTGGCGTCGCGGCGGCGCAGATGGCGACTGAGGCGGAAGGCGAAGAAGATCGTCGCGCTGTTGATCGCCAGCAGCAGCCCGCTGGTGATCCAGTTGCGTGCGCTCCAGGTCTGGAAGATTTCCTCCCGGTACAACTCGACCGATACCGTCACTGGGTAGTCGCCAACGCGCCGATAGCCGCGCCAGTAGGCATCCGAACCATTGGACTGCTGGCGGAAAAACTCCTTCTCGCCGCTGTCGACGAAGCTGCGGAACATCCTGGCCTCATCCTCGCGGTTGCGCGTTGGCGCCGCCGGCCACTGTGCCAGGGCGGTGCCGTCGAGCAGGCGGATCGACACCACCTCGTTCTTGCCCAGGTCCAGTTCGCGGACGAAGGTTTCCAGATGCCGCAGTTCCTTGATCGCCGCGACCACGCCGAGAACCTTGCCGTCCTTGTCCTGCACGGCGCGGCTGAGCGCGGTGCTGGGCGAGGGCGTCGGATAGGAGGGCATGAACGGGTGACTCAGGAACAGGCGCGAAGGGTTGGCACGCGGGCCCTTGAAATACTCGCGCCGGGACAGGTCCCTGTGCGCCTCGCTGACGTGGTTGAGGTCCACCAGCAAGTGGCCGTTCGCGTCGGTCACCACCAGCGTGCCCGCCATCATGGAACTGGCGGCGTGCCCCTGCACCAGTTCCTGCAGCACCTGCCGGGACAGCTCGGGGGTGGCCGAGCCGGCAATGACGTTGGAGAGTGTCTGCAGCGTCTGCAGATGCACATCCAGGTCGCGGTGGAGATCCCGCTCCACCAGTATCAGGGTGTTCTTGCCGCTGGCTTGGGCATAGGCCAGCGCATCCTGCCTCATCTGCAGCATGTGCCAGCCGGCCAGCAGCGACGCAGCCACCGCCAGCAGGAAAGTAATGAAGAAAATCCGGCGCGGGTAGAACACAGCACCTCCCGCCTTGTTCGGAGCCTGTTTGGAAAACGCTCGGTTATTTTCATTGTCCGACAGGCTGGAGGGCGTGCAATCGAAGTCAATCAAAGCCTTGTCACAAATCAGGTCGCCCCGAGAAATAACCCACGTGCAGGCCGCAAAGGCTCCTGACGCGGCCCGGATTGCTCGCCAACGCAGCCAAACGCCAAAGAATCACGCATCATGTACGCCATTTCGCCAAGGGGAATCCCGCATGGGTGCCACGTCGTTCATCCCGCGTAGCCTTCTGTTCTCGCTGGGTCTGCTGTCCGCCACCTTCGCCATTGCCGCCGACCAGGAGCAACTGGTTGACGCCATCAACGCCTATCGCGGCGAGGTGCAGTCCTGCGCCGGCAGCGCCTCGCAGGCCTTGCCGCCGCTGGCGGTGGAGCAGCGCCTGGCGATCCCCGCCGGCGTCGGCGACTGGAAGACCGCGCTGAACCAGACCGGCTATCCCATGAGCAGCGTGCGCATGCTCAGCCTCACCGGTCCGCGCGACGCGAACGCGGCGATGAAGGCGCTGCAGGAAAGCTTCTGCCAGGTGCTGCTCGACCCGCAGTTCGTCGACATTGGCGTGAACCGCGAGGGCGACGACTGGCGCATTCTCCTCGGCCGTCCGCTGCTGCAAGGCAAGCTCGGCACCTGGGAGGCCGAAGGCCAGCAACTGCTGCAGGCGATCAACGCCGCCCGCGGCCAGGCTCGCCAGTGCGGCGGGCAGAACTTCGGCAACGCTCCCGCGCTGACCTGGAACGCCACCCTCGGCAGCATCGCCGAAGGCCATAGCCGCGACATGGCCAACAACAACTACTTCGACCACAAGGGCCGCGATGGCAGTACCCCCGGCGATCGTGCGGAGCTGGGCGGCTACAGCTTCCAGCAGATCGGCGAGAACATCGCCGCCGGCCAGGGCAATGCGCGCAAGGTGGTGGACAGCTGGCTGTCCAGCCCCGGCCATTGCGCCAATCTGATGAACCCGCAGTTCCGCGAACTGGGCGCGGCCTACGCCGCCGACCCGAAGAGCGACGCCGGCATCTACTGGACGGCGATGTTCGGATCGCCCTGAGCCGTCACCGACCGCCGCTGACAGAGCCTGGCTCGCCGGCCTGGCGCTTCACCTTCGCCGCGAGGATGGCCGCCTCCACCGCCGCCAGCGTGCCCGAGGCGGGGGGCCGCTCGAAGACGCGGCTCTCGGCGAGCGAGGAGACGCGCTCGCCGCCGTCCAGCGTGAACTCCACGAACGCCAGGTGCTCCGACCAGGAGCGATAGCGCCGCACCATGAACAGGCTGTGGCGGCTGCGTACCGAGCTGATCTTTTCCAGGGGGATCTGCCGGTGGCTGTCCTTGCCGCACAGCACCAGCTCGCCCTTGTCGATGAAGGCCGGCTCGGCTCGCGAGACCCGCAGCCATTCCACCGTGAAGCGCCCGACCAGCACCAGCAGGCACAGCGGCAGGGCGGAAAACAGCGCGATTACGCCGCTGAACAGCTTGATCAGCGTGAAGGCGACCATTGCCAGCAGGATCAGCAGGGTGACGGCGCGGTAGAAATGGACGTTGTCGAACTCGGTCTGCGGCAAGAACCGAACTTCCATGTGCATGCTTCCTCGGCGAGTACGAAATGTCTATCAGCCAGACTTTTTTAGCAGACCGCGCGCCGCTTGCCACGCGAGGCGCGTCACGGTACGCAGGGACGTAGGGCGTATACCGTTCCGCGTTATACGCCGATTGACCATGGCTTCGCGGGACTTCGAGTTCAGCTGCGGAGCCAGTGCTGGTCGAGGTGAGTCGGCGTACAACCGCGAACGGTTGTACGCCCTACCGAATCCCGGCCACTCAACCCCGAATGCCACCCAAAGAAAAACCGGCGCCTTGGCGCCGGTTTTTCATGTGTCGCTGCGGTAGTCAGAGAGACTTCCCGCCCGAACCTTTCGCTCAGTGCGCTTGGTTCAGGGTCAGGCGCATATGACGGTTCACATCCTTGTACAGCAGGTAGCGGAAGCGACCAGGGCCACCGGAGTAGCAAGCCTGCGGGCAGAAGGCGCGCAGCCACATGAAGTCGCCGGCTTCCACTTCGACCCAGTCCTGGTTCAGGCGGTAGACCGCCTTGCCTTCCAGCACGTACAGGCCGTGTTCCATCACGTGGGTTTCAGCGAAGGGAATCACGCCGCCCGGCTCGAAGTTCACGATGTTGACGTGCATGTCATGACGCATGTCGCTCATGTCGACGAAGCGGGTGGTGCTCCAGCGGCCTTCGGTATCCGGCATCACCTTCGGCTCAATGTCCTGCTCGTTGGTGACGAAGGCTTCCGGCAGCGGTACGCCGTCGACCTTCTGGTAGTGCTTGCGGATCCAGTGGAAGCGGGTGTGCTGGCCGGAGGTGTTGCGCACCTTGTAGTCCGCGCCCGGCGGAATGAAGGCGTAGCCACCCGGCTGCATGTTGTGGACCTGGCCTTGCAGGGTCAGGGTCAGCTCGCCTTCGACGATGAACAGCACCGCTTCTGCGTTGACGTCCTGCTCCGGCTTGTCGCTGCCGCCGTTGGGGGCCAGCTCGACGATGTACTGGGAGAAGGTCTCGGCAAAGCCGGACAGCGGGCGGGCGATGACCCACATGCGCATGTTGTCCCAGAAGGGCAGGTGGCTGGTGACGATGTCACGCATCACGCCCTTGGGGATCACGGCATAGGCTTCGGTGAACATCGCGCGGTCGGTGAGCAGCTCGGTCTGTGCCGGGTGCCCGCCGTGCGGCGCGTAATAGCTGGTTTTGGCCATGGGGGATTTCCTCATTGTTGTCTTGCTGCCCGTCGCATCGCGCCGGGGCGAACAATTCGTGCAGAGCGGCGCGCTGCCTGAGCGCTAGCCGTCGCTGAGAGCCACGATATCCAGCGGCGTGTTCATGCACAAATTAAATGTTGGAATCCGCCGTATTCATTTATCGAATGTGAGGGCGCGCCGCTCAGCCCTGCGTGTCCTGGGCCAGAACCCGCGACAGCACACGGGCGAGCTCCTTCACCTTGGGGTCCGCCGCCGGGCGATGCAGCAGCGCCACTTCGAACACATCCACCGAGGGCAGGCCGGTGTTCTTCGGCAGCACCGTGTGCTCTGCCGTCACCGCCCGTTGCGGCAGCAGACCGATGCCCATGCCGTCGGCAATGGCCGACTGGATGCCGGAGAGGCTCGAACTGGTGAAGCTGATATGCCAGCGTCGACCCACGGCCTCCAGCGCGGCGATCATCTCGTCGCGGTACACCCCGCGCGGCGGGAAGGTGACGATGGGCAGCGGGTCCAGCTCGATGCAGGGGTTCTTCGCGCTGTCCACCCAGCGCGTCTTCTCCGGCCAGCAGGCCACCGCCTCACGGGCGTTCTGCCGTTGCTTGAGCAGCACCAGGTCCAGCTCGCCGCGGTCGTAGCTGGCGGAAATATCGCGGCTCAATCCGCTGGTCACCTCCAGCTTCACCTGTGGATAGCGCCGGTTGAAGGCCGCCAACTGCTCGGTGGTGCGGCCGCTGGCGAAGTCATCCGGCACGCCGATGCGCACCGTCAGCGCCACCGTGGCGCCGGACAGCGCCTCGACCATCTCGTCGTTCAGCGCCAGCAGGCGCCGCGCATAACCCAGCAGCGTCTCCCCGGCGTCGGTGGGCAGCACATCGCGGTTGCCGCGCTCCAGCAGGCGATGGCCGGCCATTTCTTCCAGGCGGCGGATCTTCTGGCTGATGGTGGACTGGGTGGAGTGCAGGCGCGTGGCGGCCGTGGTGAAGCTGCCGCAGTCGGCCACCGTGACGATGGCCCGGAGCAGGTCGAGGTCGAACAGGCGGGTATTCGATTTTTCACTTTCGCTCATGGCGGTATCGACTTTCTGAATGTCGATTCCGCTTTTAACAGCTCCACCTCGATGCGGCAATCATCCCTGGCGGTTAGCTGTCGGTGAACTTCGACCAAGGGTCTGCCGACCCCGCACGCCGGTCGCCCTTGCGGCGATCCGCCTCGAAACGGATGCTCTGGCGCCGGTCGGTGCCGCTGCGGCGGTCCTTGCCGTGGCGGGTATCGACCATGAATTTCGGTTTGGCAGGCGCAGCAGGCTCGGCCGGGGCCGCCTCGTCCGGTTCAAGGGGAACCAGGCTGAGTTCGTCGAGGTTCAGTTTGCCATCGGTGCTCATCGCGTCACTCCTGTGCATCGCACAGCACTGAGCGTAGATCAGGGCAGCACATTTGTAGGAGCGAGCCTGCTCGCGAACTCGCGCCATTTGTCAGCATCCGCTCCCGGGGCGATCTCGGAGTACCAGGGGATATTTATGTGGCCAGTGCGCAGAACGATGTCGAATCCGCCATCTAGACTCTCCATGCCCAAGACATACCCCGTGGAATCACAAGGAGCGTCACCATGAAAGGTCTTTCCAAACTTCTGCCGCTGCTGGCAGTTACCGCCGCGCTGTCCGGTTGCATGAGCGATCAGGAATTCATCGCCTCCAACCAGCAGGCCGCCATCGGCGCCACCGAGTCGCGGGCGAAGTTCGAGCTCAATTGCCAGCAGGTGACGTCCAGCATCCTGTCGAGCAAGGTCACGCAGAACCGCATTGGCTACCAGCGCACCGAATACACCATCGGCGTTCGCGGCTGCGGTCGGCAGGCGACCTACCTTACCTATTGCCTTGATGCCACCAACTGCAATGCACTGAGCGATACCGCCCGCGTGGGGAACGAGTGAGTCTGCGCCGCTTCGGTGTGTGCTGAGAGTTTTTGTTTCGCCCCCTCGGGCGAGTCACTTTTCTCAAACGCCAGAAAAGTAACCAAAAGGGCTCGTCCCGGCATCCGGCCCCGGCTTCGCCGGGGTTCCCTCCTTCCGGCATCGCTCCGAGGGTCGGCGTAGAAGGGCCATCCATGGCCCTCTACGCCTCTCGCGGCATCCATGCCGCTCGCCCCTCTGCGCAATACCTCCACTCGGCCTCCTGACGGGACTCTGCGCGCGCCGGCAACTTTGGCTGCTTTATGCTGGATTGCTCTTCGTAGGAGCGAGCTTGCTCGCGAACCGCCTAACGCCGGTGCGGCCGGGTAATTCTGTTCGCGAGCAAGCTCGCTCCTACAGGTGTTCGTCCTGCAACGTGGGCGCAATGGTGGGCCTTCGCGGACAAGGTCCGCTCCTACGAAAGCATGCGCACCGCTCTGGCTCTGGATTTAAAGATTTCCAGAGAAATATCCGAGCGCGCCGGAGCGCCCCTTCAGGAGGCCGAGTGGAATCGGAGTTTCAGGGGTTGAGCGGCATGGATGCCGCGAGAGCCGCGATGGGCCAGGGATGGCCCTTCGCGGCGGGCCCCTGAAACTTCGATGGAACGAGGGAAGTCCCGCGAAGCGGGACCCGGATGCAGGGGCAAGCCTTCTTGGTTACTTCTTCGGCGTTTGGAAGAAGTGACTCGCCCGAGGGGGCGAAACAAAATCCCCCAGCACACACCGAAGCGGCGCATACACACCCAACCCGAAGCAAACAAAATCGCGGGCATGGCCCGCGACCCGTCACCACACGAAACGATGGGTTTCGCTCCGCTCTACACCATCCTACGAGGCCCCCTCCGGCCCCGGACTCAATACCGGCCACTGCTGATACGGCACCCAGACCACCCCCTGCCACTTCAACACCGACAAGCTCGTCGGCCCCTGGAGTATTTCCCGGCGCGGCTCGCCAAGGCTGATGGCGTGCTGGTCACGCAGGGCGGGGATGACGTGCAGCGAGAGCCACTGGCGGATGCTGCGGTTTTCCGGGTGGAAGTAATGGATCAGCGTGGCGTACATCGCCGATTCGCTGAGCAGCAGTTCATCGATGTACTCGCCGCTGCCGTCGAGCATCCAGGCGTGGCGGAACTGGTCCTCGTCCAGGTTGCGCTCCACGCGTTCGGCCAGCAGCGGAAAGCCGATCAGCCGGCCCAGGTCGTGGGCGCAGAACCAGCACTGGTCTTCCAGCAGCACGGCGCGCAGCTGGCGCTTGTGGCGGGTGAATACGGTGGGGATCAGGACCTCTTCAGACATGACGCACCTCCGGAAGGGAGGGGGAAGCGGTTGGGTACAGCGAAGCGCCTTCGGGGCGAAGGCTGGGGGCGAAAGGCATATCCATTACCTCTGGTCGCTTCTTAGGGCGTAATTGGAGTCGGGAGCTAAGAAACCCACCAGAGACGGGCCGGACGTATTCCCCTTGCGGGTCTTGTATTAGCCCACTCCCGACAGCGCGAGTGACCTTTCTTGCGGACGTGGCTAGGCCGCGGGCGCAAAAAAGCCGCAAAAGCTATCGGGTGCGGTGGACCGCTCTGGTTTAAGGCGTTTCTTAGGCGCCGGGAGCGAGGGTAGGGCGTTGGATAGCGAGGGTCAACTGCGCTGCGCATAACTGGCAAGCAGTTATGCGCAGCTGAGCCTTTTTAGGCCGTCGGAGATTTATTGGCAGTGGACTGTCGAGAGCTGAAGGCTCTCCAAGCTTCTGATGCACCGAAGCAAATCAGTGCAACCGGAAGCCCCCATTTAACGTCTGCACCGATAAGTCCGAAGACTTCGCACAAATACAGAACGCCAGAGATAAGAACAAATATCCCAAAAAACATAGCGATAACTCCTGTGCAGTGAATAGGTTGGAAGGCTCGTCCTTGAGCCAGGCACAGCGGTTTCAGCCTTTGGGCGGGTAGGGATCATTTCCGTAGCTATTACGCTCGCGGATCTGCCCCTTTTCATTGTGGATAAAGAGCTCGCTCTTCTGGTTGATCGCAATACCGCGAGCATGCTCAATCGCTTCGGCCTGGGTGTCGAACTCCTTGGTTACCTTGGAGTTTCCCTCACCTTTAACGGCCCAGTTGTCGCCATGTGGGACAACATGTTGATTTTTACTCATGAGAATTTCCTCATCGAACGTTTATGGACGAGCCCACTGGTTGGGCTCTGAGTGGGTGCTGGCGGAGCTTCCTCGTCAGCTGAGGTGCTGGCTCCGACGGCTAGCCGTTGACACCGCCTCAGGGTTGTCCATAATCACGTCCCGCATTTCCCCAAATGCTTACGTGATTTTGGTTAACCCCTGATCACGGCCCGTGTAGGTGGGCTTCGTTCACCTGCGCGGTAAAGACCCCCGGCATCCGTGACAGCGGGTGCCGGGGTTTTTTGTTTCTAGTCCATTCTGATTTCTCAGAAACAGCTGGCGCGTCCTTGTGCCACACATCGACTACGTCTTGCTTCAAAACACTCCTAATGCCCTTCCGTGGGCTTTTATGGTCTTGCCCCTAATTCAGTCCCAGCTCAGCGCGCCGCCGGTCTGGTACTCGATCACGCGGGTCTCGAAGAAGTTTTTCTCCTTCTTCAGGTCCATGATTTCGCTCATCCACGGGAACGGGTTGCTGGTGCCCGGGTATTCCTCTTTGAGGCCGATCTGGGTCAGGCGGCGGTTGGCGATGAACTTGAGGTAGTCCTCCATCATCGCGGCATTCATGCCCAGTACGCCGCGCGGCATGGTGTCGCGAGCGTATTCGATCTCCAGCTGGGTGCCCTGGAGGATCATCTGGGTGGCCTCGTCCTTCATCTGGGCATCCCACAGGTGCGGGTTTTCGATCTTGATCTGGTTGATCACGTCGATGCCGAAGTTCAGGTGCATGGATTCGTCGCGCAGGATGTACTGGAACTGCTCGGCGGTGCCGGTCATCTTGTTGCGGCGGCCCATGGAGAGGATCTGGGTGAAACCGCAGTAGAAGAAGATGCCTTCCAGGACGCAGTAGTAGGCAATCAGGTTGCGCAGGAACTGGCGGTCGGTCTCCGGGGTACCGGTCTGGAACTTGGGATCGGAGATCGAGCGGGTGTACTTCAGGCCCCAGGAGGCTTTCTTCGCGACCGAAGGGATCTCGTGGTACATGTTGAAGATTTCGCCCTCGTCCATGCCCAGCGACTCGATGCAGTACTGGTAGGCGTGGGTGTGGATCGCTTCCTCGAAGGCCTGGCGCAGGATGTACTGGCGGCACTCGGGGTTGGTGATCAGGCGGTAGACGGCCAGCACCAGGTTGTTGGCGACCAGGGAGTCGGCGGTGGAGAAGAAGCCGAGGTTGCGCATGACGATGCGGCGCTCGTCTTCGGACAGGCCGTCCTTGCTCTTCCACAGGGCAATGTCGGCGTTCATGTTCACTTCCTGGGGCATCCAGTGGTTGGCGCAACCATCCAGATACTTCTGCCAGGCCCAGTCGTACTTGAAAGGTACGAGCTGGTTGAGGTCGGCGCGGGCGTTGATCATCTGCTTGTCGCCGACTTGTACGCGGGCGGCGGAGCCTTCGAGATCGTCCAGGCCTTCCTGGATGTCCAGGGCGTCGAGGGCCTGCTTGGCACGGGCGACGGCGTCGGAGTCGGCGGCGGAAACGGCGCGGGCTTCTTCAACCGAGCCGGCGGCTTCGGAGTCAAGCTTGTCAGCGCTTTGCGCGGCGGCCTGGGCGACTGCCGGGGCGGCCTTGGTTTCGGTGGCGTCTTCTTTGTCGAATTCGTCCCAGCTCAGCATGGGTCCTCTCCTGTTCTGGATGGCCGTTCTGTGGCGGCCTGATGTCTGGTGGCGTGTGTGAGTGCACGCTAAGAGCTTGTGCTTCTTCCGCTGGCGAATCATCGCGGGCGGGGGAGGCTGTTGTTCTGAGGGCGACGGGGCCCTGAAGAGCCCCTCACCCTAGCCCTCTCCCAGAGGGAGAGGGGACTTTGAAACTCCGTGGTTTCGGCGGTGCCTCGGAGCGAGGCCGCGCTAGGCGCCTGGTAGGTCGGAGCCCCTGAGCGTACGACTGTACGTGATGGGGGCCGACCTGCCGGGCAACGACGCGCGGACCGTTCCGAGGGCCGCTTACACCCTTACTGGCAGGCTTCGCAGTCGGGGTTGTCGATGCTGCAGGCCTTGGGTACAGGGGCCGGCTGCGGCGCGGCGGCCGGAGCGGCTTGCAGGCCTTCGTCGCCACCGGCCGACACGGCGTTGAGCTTGCCGGTGTTGATGGTGGACTTCTCGGTGCTGGTGGCGGCCAGGGCACGGAGGTAGTAGGTGGTCTTCAGACCACGGTACCAGGCCATGCGGTAGGTCACGTCCAGCTTCTTGCCCGAGGCGCCGGCGATGTAGAGGTTCAGGGACTGGGCCTGATCGATCCACTTCTGGCGGCGGCTGGCGGCGTCGACGATCCACTTGGTCTCGACTTCGAAGGCGGTGGCGTACAGGTCCTTCAGGTCTTGCGGGATGCGCTCGATCTGCTGCACGGAGCCGTCGTAGTACTTCAGGTCGTTGACCATGACCGGGTCCCACAGGCCACGCACTTTCAGGTCGCGAACCAGGTAGGGGTTGATCACGGTGAACTCGCCGGAGAGGTTCGATTTCACGTACAGGTTCTGGTAGGTCGGCTCGATGGACTGCGATACGCCGGTGATGTTGGCGATGGTCGCGGTCGGCGCGATGGCCATGATGTTCGAGTTACGGATGCCTTTCTGTACGCGAGCACGTACCGGAGCCCAGTCGAGGGATTCGGTCAGGTCGACGTCGATGTACTTCTGGCCACGGGCTTCGATGAGGATCTGCTGGGAGTCCAGCGGCAGGATGCCCTTGGACCACAGGGAGCCGTCGAAGGTCTCGTAGGCGCCACGCTCGTCGGCCAGGTCACAGGAAGCCTGGATGGCGAAGTAGCTCACCGCTTCCATGGACTTGTCGGCGAACTCGATGGCAGCGTCGGAGCCGTACGGGATGTGCTGCAGGTACAGCGCATCCTGGAAGCCCATGATGCCCAGGCCGACCGGACGGTGCTTGAGGTTCGAGTTGCGAGCCTGCGGGACCGAGTAGTAGTTGATGTCGATAACGTTATCGAGCATGCGCACGGCGGTCTTCACGGTCTTCTCGAGCTTGGCGGTGTCCAGCTTGCCGTCGACGATGTGGTTGACCAGGTTGATCGAGCCCAGGTTGCAGACGGCGATTTCGTCGGCATTGGTGTTCAGGGTGATCTCGGTGCACAGGTTCGAGCTGTGGACCACGCCCACATGCTGCTGCGGGCTGCGCAGGTTGCACGGGTCCTTGAAGGTCAGCCACGGGTGGCCGGTCTCGAAGAGCATGGAGAGCATCTTGCGCCACAGGTCCTTGGCCTGGACGACCTTGAACACCTTGATCTTGTTGTACTCGGTCAGGGCTTCGTAATACTCGTAGCGCTCTTCGAAGGCCTTGCCGGTCAGATCGTGCAGGTCCGGTACTTCGGACGGGGAGAACAGGGTCCACTTGCCGTCGTCGAAGACGCGCTTCATGAACAGGTCCGGAATCCAGTTCGCGGTGTTCATGTCGTGGGTACGGCGACGGTCGTCACCGGTGTTCTTGCGCAGCTCGAGGAATTCCTCGATGTCCAGGTGCCAGGTTTCCAGGTAGGCGCAGACGGCGCCCTTGCGCTTGCCACCCTGGTTTACGGCGACGGCGGTGTCGTTCACCACTTTCAGGAACGGAACCACGCCCTGGGATTTGCCGTTGGTGCCCTTGATGTAGGAGCCCAGCGCGCGCACCGGGGTCCAGTCGTTGCCCAGGCCGCCGGCGAATTTCGACAGCATGGCGTTGTCGTGGATGGCGTTGTAGATGCCCGACAGGTCGTCCGGAACGGTGGTCAGGTAGCAGCTGGAGAGCTGCGGACGCAGGGTGCCGGCGTTGAACAGGGTCGGGGTGGACGACATGTAGTCGAACGAGGAGAGCAGGTTGTAGAACTCGATGGCGCGAGCTTCACGGTCCTTCTCTTCGATGGCCAGGCCCATGGCCACGCGCATGAAGAAGACCTGCGGCAGTTCGAAACGGATGCCGTCCTTGTGGATGAAGTAGCGGTCGTACAGGGTCTGCAGGCCGAGGTAGGTGAACTGCTGGTCGCGCTCGTGGTTCAGCGCGGCGCCCAGCTTGGCCAGGTCGAACTCTTTCAGCTTGCTGTCGATCAGCTCGAACTCGGCGCCTTTCTCGACATAGGCGGCCAGGGCCTTGGTGTAGAGGTCGGCCATCTCGTGGTGAGTGGCGCTCTCGGCTACGCCCAGGAAGCCCAGGGCTTCGGCGCGCAGGGTGTCCATCAGCAGGCGGGCGGTGACGTAGGAGTAGTTCGGCTCGCGCTCGACCAGGGTACGGGCGGTCATCACCAGGGCGGTGTTGACGTCCTTCTCGGCCACGCCGTCGTACAGGTTCTTCAGGGTTTCGCGTTCGATCAGGTCGCCATCGACTTCGGCCAGGCCTTCGCAGGCTTCGCGGATGATGGTCTGCAGGCGGCCCATGTCCAGCGGCTGGGTGCTGCCGTCGGCCTTGGTGATGCGGATGCTCGGGTGCGGCTGGGCGATGTCGCTGGCGGTGCCGGCGTTCTTGCGCTCGTTGGCACGGGCTTCGCGGTAGATCACGTAGTCGCGGGCGACTTTCTGCTCGCCGGCACGCATCAGGGACAGTTCGACCTGGTCCTGGATTTCTTCGATATGGATGGTGCCACCGGAGGGCATGCGGCGCTTGAAGGTCGCGGTGACCTGTTC
Organism: Pseudomonas sp. PSE14; assembly: GCF_029203285.1. Lineage (NCBI taxonomy): Bacteria > Pseudomonadati > Pseudomonadota > Gammaproteobacteria > Pseudomonadales > Pseudomonadaceae > Pseudomonas > Pseudomonas sp. PSE14. Next base: position 4,006,439 of record NZ_CP115669.1, on the reverse strand, counting down.
GGTCAGGCGGCGCACGGTCTCATGGATGCGCGACGAGGCGGCAGCGGTGCCGCCTTCCACGGCGAGGAACGCCTTGGTGATGGCTACGGTGATCTTGTCATCGGTGTAGGGGACTACGGTGCCGTTGCGCTTGATCACGCGCAGCTGGCCCGGCGCGGTGGCGGCCAGATCCTGGGAGGATTCGGCGGCCTGCGGCGCTGCGGCCTGCGGGTTCTCGCGAGTGGTGTCGATTTGCATGGGTGGTGTTCTCCACGTTCTCGTAATTGGTGTGTTACTGGCACTGTCGGTGCCGGCCCGAAAATAAAGAGCGAAAAGAGCAGTGGCCCGCGGCAGGACCGCGAGCTGAAAAATTCTTTTGGAGCAGGGGGATAGAGACCCGAAGCGCCTCCCTGGCCCAAATCGGGTGCCGGCTTTACGGGCCGGGACCACAATACCTAGTGGTGTTGAAGCTATCGTTGCAACACCAGTACCGCGTTTCCATCGACATGAATCGCTCCTTGCGGGTCGCCCCGCCTGGTCCATCAGTACGGCTGGAATACGTTGTGGTTGAACCGGAGGAGCCGTGGAACAGGCTCGCGACTTCGACTTTCTTCTTGTGTCCGGCTCACTGTGACAAACCCAAGATGTAGGGGTAAGCCACAACGGGGATACAAGATAATGCGCTAGTGGGGGGTTTGCAAGGCGAGAGGCTTGGGAAAAGCTGTGGATAAAATGTGGGTGAAATGTGGGTGAAGCGGGGTAACTCGCGCCAGCCCGCATGCTGAGCGCCTTTCACCGTTCGTCGTGGTTGGTGACAGATTTTTCACTCAGTGGGGTGGCGTCGTGAGGGGGAGAACACTACCACAATATGTAGTGTTTTTGCCGCAGCAGCTCTTGACCTTTCCGGGCAATCTCTGTCCATGCCGCCGGCGTGCGACGCGGCGGGCAATCTGGCTACAATGCCGGCCGCTTTCGCGGGCTTTCTGCTTCAGTTAATCAGGAGGGCCCGCCCTGCATCAGGAGGCAAGGTGGAACAAGAAGCGCGCATTCTCATTGTCGAGGACGACCAGCGACTGGCCGAGCTGACCCAGGATTACCTGGAGAGCAATGGCCTGGCGGTGTCCATCGAGTCCAACGGCGCGGCGGCGGTGGAGCGGGTGCTGGCCGAACGCCCGGACCTGGTGGTGCTCGACCTGATGCTGCCCGGCGAGGATGGCCTGTCGATCTGCAAGCGCCTGCGCCCGGACTATGACGGCCCGATCCTGATGCTTACCGCGCGCACCGATGACATGGACCAGGTTCAGGGCCTGGAAATGGGCGCCGACGACTATGTGTGCAAGCCGGTACGCCCGCGCCTGTTGCTGGCGCGCATCCGCGCCTTGCTGCGGCGCAGCGAGCCGGTCGAAGCTGCTCCGGTTTCCGGTGGCAAGCGCCTGACCTTCGGCAAGCTGGTGATCGACAATGCCATGCGCGAGGCTTGGCTGGACGAGCAGACCATCGAGCTGACCAGCGCCGAGTTTGACCTGCTCTGGCTGCTGGCGTCGAACGCCGGGCGCATTCTTTCCCGCGAGGAAATCTTCAACCTGCTGCGCGGCATCGAATACGACGGCCAGGACCGTTCCATCGATGTGCGCATTTCGCGCATCCGCCCGAAGATCGGCGACGACCCGATGCATCCGCGGCTGATCAAGACGGTGCGCAGCAAGGGTTATCTGTTTGTCGGGGAGCTGTGAGCCTTGGCCGGCCAGGGGTTTCCTGAGCTGCACGGCGAGCGCTTCTTGCTGCGTGCGTTTTCCGATGCGGATCAGCCGGCGGTATTTCGCGCGCTGTCGCACCCGCAGGTGATCCGTTACTACGGTGTTTCCTACGCGACGCTCGAAGCCACCCGCGAGCAGATGGAGTGGTTCGAGCGCATCCATGAAGAAGGCAGCGGCATCTGGTGGGCGATCTGCCGGCCCGATACGCGTGCCGAGGTCATCGGTGGTTGCGGCTTCAATAACTGGCTGCAGGGACATCGTCGCCTGGAGCTGGGTTACTGGCTGATGCCGGAGTACTGGGGGCATGGTGTGATGAGCGAGTGCCTGCCGCTGATCCTGCGGCACGCCTTCGTCGAGATGAAGGTGCATCGCATCGAGGCCGAGGTGGAGACGGAGAACACCGCCAGCAGCCGCCTGCTGCTCCGGCACGGTTTCGTCCATGAGGGACGGCGGCGCGAGTGCGAGGTGAAGGATGGCGCGTTCGTCAGCCTGGATAACTTCGGCTTGCTTGATCCGGCGGCTGTGCCGCAGCCATGAAATCCATCTTCCTGCGCATCTACGGCGGCATGCTGCTGACCCTGGTGCTGGTGGCCGCCCTCGGCGTGCTGACCCTGCACCTGGTCAACGAGGTGCGCGGCGAGCGTTATCGCGAGGACCTGGCGCGCGGTACTTTCCGTCTGATGGCCGATGAGCTGTTGCCGATGGCAGAGGTGGATCGCAAGCGCGCGCTGACCCAGTGGAGCCGCCTGCTGGGCATTCCGCTGAAGCTGGTCAGCCTGGATGGCCTGGGTATGGAAGGGCGCAGCCGGGCGCGGCTGATGAACGACCAGGTGCTGGTGCAGGCCGTTGACGATACGCACAGGGTGGAGGTGCTCACCCAGGTCAGCGCGGCGGAGGGACTGATCCTTGCCGGCGAGGTGGAGCAGGTCAGCGAGCAGCTGGCGCGGGCGACTATCTACCTGCTGATGGATGAGCTCAAGCGTTATCCGGCCAGCGAGCAGCCTTACCATCTGGCGCGCATCGTTCGCGACAAGCGCTTCGGCTACGAGGTGCACCTGCTCAGCATCAAGGAAGTGGACCTCGACGACGACCAGAGCCGCCGCGTGGAGGAGGGCGACACGGTGATGGCGCTGGGCAAGGACGGCGATTCCATCCGCGTGCTGGCCGGCATCCTCGATACGCCCTGGGTGCTGGAGCTGGGGCCGATCTACCAGATGAACCCCTATCCGCCGCAGTTGCTGTCGATCATCGTGATCGTCGCCCTGAGCCTGATCGGCCTGACCCTGTACCTGCTGATCAGCGGCCTGGAACAGCGCCTGCGCAGTCTGGAGTCGGCTGCCACGCGCATTGCCCGTGGCAGCCTGGATACCCGCGTGGAGGCGCGCGGCGCCGACTCGGTGGGGCGCCTGGCGGGGGCGTTCAACCATATGGCGGAGCAGTTGCAGTTGCTGCTGGCGATGCAGCGCGAGCTGGTGCGCGCGGTGTCCCATGAGTTGCGCACGCCGGTGGCGCGCCTGCGTTTCGGCCTGGAGATGATCGAGTCGGCGGAGACCGATGCGGCGCGGCGCAAGTACATGGAGGGCATGGACGGCGACATCCAGGACCTCGACCAACTGGTGGACGAGATGCTCACCTATGCGCGCCTGGAGCAGGGCTCGCCGGCGCTGACCTACCAGCGTCTGGAGCTGGCGGCCTTGGTGGAGCAGGTGGTTTCGGAAATCGCGCCGCTGCGGCGGGAGATCGCCGTCAGCATCGCGCCGGGGCCGCTGGTGCCGTTCGACCAGGGCAGCTGGGTGGAGGCCGAGCCGCGCTACCTGCACCGCGCGCTGCAGAACCTGCTGACCAATGCCCTGCGTTATGCCGAGGGCCGCGTGCGGGTCAGCTTCCGGGTCAGCGTGGACCGCTGCCAGGTGGATGTCGAAGACGATGGTCCGGGGGTGCCGGAATCGCAGTGGCCGCGCCTGTTCCAGCCGTTCTTCCGGGCCGATGACAGCCGTGCGCGGGGCACGGGCGGGCATGGGCTGGGGCTGTCGATCGTGCGGCGGATCGTCCATTGGCATGGCGGGCGGGCGTCGATCGCGCGCAGCGAGAGCCTGGGCGGCGCCTGCTTCACGTTGGTCTGGCCGCGCCGGCAGGCGCCCAAGATCGAATGAGGCGGGCGCCCAGGTCTGGGTAAGTTGCCGCCAGCATATTCGCGATATTTGACCTTTAGGTCAAAAAATGCAGAATGCTGCCGATGTCGCCGACCTGGTCGGGGCGTTCCGCTTTAAGCCGCTTTCTTCCTTTCGCTTGAGTTCCCCATGAGGGGTATTGCAGCTTCGCGGCTATCGTTATGTAATTTTAGTTATAGCGAGCATGCCAGCGCAGCCGGTGCGTTCGTCCGTCTCGACCTCGAAGCCTGATAACAACAATCCACTGGAGCCTCACGATGAACCACCGCTTCGCTCGTTTCTCCCTGCTGGTCGCTTCCTGCTTCGCCCTGCACTCGGCGCTGGCAGATGAAGTGCAGGTTGCCGTCGCCGCCAACTTCACCGCGCCGATCCAGGCGATCGCCAGGGACTTCGAGAAGGACACCGGCCACAAGCTGGTCGCCGCTTACGGCGCCACCGGCCAGTTCTACACCCAGATCAAGAACGGCGCGCCGTTCGAGGTGTTCCTCGCCGCCGACGACAGCACGCCGAAGAAGCTGGAGGCGGAGAAGGAGATCGTCCCCGGCTCGCGCTTCACCTACGCCATCGGCACCCTGGCGCTGTGGTCGCCGAAGGACGGCTACGTCGACGCCAAAGGCGAGGTGCTGAAGAAGGACGGGTTCAAGCACCTGTCCATCGCCAACCCGAAAGCCGCGCCCTACGGCCTGGCCGCCACCCAGGTGCTGGACAAGATGGGCTTGAAGGACAAGGTCGCCGGCAAGCTCGTCGAAGGCCAGAACATCGCCCAGGCGTTCCAGTTCGTTTCCACTGGCAATGCCGAACTGGGCTTCGTGGCGTTGTCGCAGGTCTGCAAGGATGGCAAGGTGACGAGTGGTTCCGCGTGGATCGTGCCGGCCGAGCTGCATGACCCGATCCGCCAGGACGCGGTGATCCTCAACAAGGGCAAGGACAGTGCCGCCGCCAGGGCGCTGGTCGAGTACCTGAAGGGGCCGAAAGCCGCCGCGGTGATCAAGTCCTACGGCTACGAAATCTGATTCTCGAACAGGCAAGGAAGAGCGATGCCCCTGACACAGGAGGATTTGCAGGCCATCTGGCTCACCGTCGAGCTGGCGGCCCTGAGCACTGCGATTCTCCTGCTGATCGGCACGCCCATCGCCTGGTGGCTGGCACGCACCCGCTCCTGGCTGAAAGGCCCGCTGGGGGCGGTGGTGGCGCTGCCGCTGGTGCTGCCGCCGACGGTGATCGGCTTCTACCTGCTGATCGCCCTCGGGCCCAATGGCACCATCGGGCAACTCACCGAGAGCCTGGGGCTGGGGCGGCTGCCCTTCACCTTCGCAGGCCTCGTGGTGGGCTCGGTGTTCTATTCGTTGCCCTTCGTGGTGCAGCCGTTGCAGAACGCCTTCGAGGCGATCGGCGACAAACCGCTGGAGGCCGCCGCGACGCTGCGGGCGGGCCCCCTGGATACCTTCTTCTCCGTGGTCCTGCCGTTGGCGCGGCCGGGCTTCATCACCGCCAGCATCCTCGGCTTCGCCCATACGGTCGGCGAATTCGGCGTGGTGCTGATGATCGGCGGCAACATTCCGGGCAAGACCCGCGTGGTGTCGGTACAGATCTTCGATCACGTCGAGGCCATGGAGTACGCCCAGGCGCACTGGCTGTCCGGTGGCATGGTGGTGTTCTCCTTCCTCGTCCTGCTGGCGCTCTACGCGAGCCGTCGCAGCCGTTCGGCCTGGGCCTGAGGTGGCCATGAACGAAGCCATCGACGGGCGAGCCATCGAAGCGCGGTTCCAGATCGCCTACCCAGGCTTCAGCCTGGAGGTGGACCTGCAACTGCCGGGGCGCGGCGTCACCGCGCTGTTCGGCCATTCCGGCTCCGGCAAGAGCACCTGCCTGCGCTGTGTGGCGGGGCTCGAACGTGCGCCGCTCGGTCGCCTGGTGGTAAACGGGGAGGTCTGGCAGGACAGCGCCACGGGCGTGTTCCTGCCGCCGCACCGGCGTGCGCTGGGTTATGTGTTCCAGGACGCCAACCTGTTCGAGCACCTGTCGGTACGGCGCAATCTCACCTACGGCATGAAGCGCGTACCGCGCGACCAGCATCGCGTGGCGCTGGAGCAGGCCAACGAGCTGCTGGGCATCGGCCATCTGCTGGAACGCATGCCGGCGAACCTCTCCGGCGGCGAGCGGCAGCGCGTCGGTATAGCCCGCGCGCTGCTGACCAGCCCGCGCCTGCTGCTGATGGACGAGCCGCTGGCGGCGCTGGACCTCAAGCGCAAGGCGGAAATCCTGCCGTACCTGGAGCACCTGCATGACGAGCTGGATATACCGATCCTCTACGTCAGCCACTCGCCGGACGAAGTCGCGCGGCTGGCCGACCACCTGGTGCTGCTCGACCAGGGCAAGGCGATCGCCAGCGGGCCGGTCGTCCAGACCCTGGCGCGCACCGACCTGCCGATTTCGCATCTGGAAGACGCCGGCGTGGTCATCGATGGGCAAGTGCTGGAGCACAACGCCGAGTACGGTCTGCTGAGCCTGGCGCTACCCCACTGCGAGCAGCGCATTCGCCTGGCCCATGCGCCGATGGAAAAGGGCCGGGCGCTGCGCATCAAGGTGCAGGCGCGGGACGTCAGCCTGAGCCTGGAGCCGGCGGCGCACAGCAGCATCCTCAACGTGCTGCCGGCGACGGTGGTGGAGATGGTGCCCACGGACAACCCCGCGCACCTGCTGGTGAAGCTGGACGTGGCCGGCACGCCGCTGCTGGCGCGGATCACCCGCTATTCCTTCGACCAGCTCGGGCTGCATGCCGGGCAGGTGGTGTGGGCGCAGATCAAGTCGGTGGCGTTGCTGGCCTGAGGCTGCGTGCTTTTCGTAGGAGCGAGCTTGCTCGCGAACGGGGCCGCGACCCAGTGTCAGGTTGATAGGAAGAGCTTCGCGAGCAAGCTCGCTCCTACAGGATAGGCCCCGTGCCCAAAGGACACGGGCAAAGAAAAAGGACGACCAACACGGGCCGCCCTTTTTTCTTTCAGATTACGCCTTGCGCCCGTGACGAGCATCCTGGTCGCGCCGGGAGCCGGCGCCGATGCTGTGGCATGGCCGTCAGATGTCAGCGGGAATCGCCACCAGGCTGAGCAGACGATCACCGAGCAGGCTGAATTGCCCATCGATTTCCTTGCCGTGGTGCCACTCCGCCGACAGGTCGGTGAGCAAACGCAGGCGGGCATGGCCGCCGGCCGACCACTGGACCAGTTCGGCGTGCTCGAAGTAGAAGCGCTGGCGGACCAGCGGGAAGAGCGCCTTGAACAGGCTTTCCTTGAGCGAGAAGGTGAGGGTGACCTGCAGGGCGGCCTGCTCGGGGGCGAGCCGGGACAGCTCGTCCGGGGTGAGGATTTCACCGGCCAGGCGCTGGGCGCGGGTGCTGTCGAGGCGGCTCTCCACGTCCAGCCCCAGGCCGCGCCAGGCATGGCTCTGGGCGACCACGGCGGCTGCCCAGCCATCGCCATGGGTGATCGATCCGCAGAAGCCCGATGGCCAGATCGGTGCGCGCTCGTCGTCGGTGCCGGGCACCGTGGGGTCGGCACCGCTGGCCTGCAACGCCGCGCGGGCGCAGAGGCGGCCGGCGAGGTATTCGGCCTGACGCTTGGCGACGGCGCGCTGGATGTTCGCCGGGGCCGGCACCTGGCTGGCCTGGAAGTCATCGGGTAGCAGGCGGTTGCGATCGAAGTGAGTGCTGCGCAGCTGGCAGCCGGCCAGTGGAGTGGGCAGCGGCCAGTCGGCGGAGAGCGGGGTGCAGAAGGCGGGCAGGGTGGTCATGGCGAACATTCTGCCGCGCCGAAACGTGGCTCACCAGTCACGCGGCGATTACATTCCTTTGCAAACCTTCACCAAAGGCGTACGGATTCGCCGGCGCGGCTTTGCCAAACTGCCGGCCGCGTTTCCCAATGGGGACGCAGGTGAGGTTGTTGTCGGGGCGCCGCCAAGGCGGGCTCCGGCCTTTACACTTGATTGAGTGCGGGAGCCCCCAGGGGCTCCCGTTTTTTTTGCGCTGCGTTTTTGTTGACGGAGAAGGCTCAGGACTTCTCCTCGAAGATGTCCTTGAAGAACGCCTGCAGGTCCGCCCAGGACTTCTGGTCGGCGGTCTTGTCGTAGCCCACGTCGAGGCCGTGGCCCTTGTGCTTGTCGGCGTCCGGGTTGGTGAAGCTGTGCTTTGCGCCCGGCTGCACCACCAGCTTGTAGTCGGCCTTGGCGTTGTCCATCTCGCTCTTGAAGGCGGTCACGCTCTCGGCTGTCACCAGGGTATCGGCGCCGCCGTGCTCGACCAGTATCTTCGCCTTCACCGCGCCCGGTTGCGCCGGCGTGTCGGTGGCCAGCACGCCGTGGAAGCTCGCCACGCCGGCCAGCGGCAGGCCGGCGCGGGCCATGTTCAGCACCACCGCACCACCGAAGCAGTAGCCGATCGCGGCGATCTTGCTGGGGTCGGTCTGCGGTTGCTTCTTCAGCAGGTCGAGGCCGGCCTGGAAACGCGCCTTGGCGGCGTCGGGGTTCTTCAGGGCTTCGGCCATGAAAGTCTTGGCATCGTTGGGGTGCTCGGTGTGCTTGCCGCCGCCGTACATGTCGATGGCCAGCGCGCTGTAGCCCAGCGCGGCGAGGTCGCGGGCGCGGCGCTTGGCGTAGTCGTTGAGCCCCCACCATTCGTGCACCACCAGTACGCCAGGGCGGATGCCGGATTTGGCGTCGTCGTAGGCGAAGTAGCCGATCATCTTGGTGCCATCGGCGGACTGGTAGGGGATTTCCTGGGTCTTGATCGCGGCGCCGGCACTGGCGGCGAAGGCGAACAGCAACAGGGCGGTGAACAGGCGCATGGGACTCTCCGTGGCGGTGGCCGAAGGCAACCTTGAGAAGATAGACGCTTCTGCGGCGAGTGCTCGCCGACGTGGCGACGACCCGCTCAAGCTCGCGGCGATGGATGAAATGTAAGACGGCCTCGACTACCCTTGGCGCCATTCCCCGACCCCGGAAAGCGATTGGCCGATGCTGGACCTCAGTACCTGGAACCTGACCATTCCCCAGCGCGGCCCGGCCGCGACCATTTCCACTGCAATGCTGAATCGCGATTACCAGAGCCCGTACTTCCAGCGCAACGTCAACGGCGTGGAGCTCTGGGTGCCGGTCAACGGCGCGCACACCAACGGCACCGAGTACCCGCGCACCGAACTGCGCGAGACGGCGCGCAACGGTGCGCTGTCTTTCTGGCGCTATCCGAAGGCCGACAACCTGCTGGTGGCTACCCTGCGAGTCGACATGGTGCCGTCGTCCCGACGCATGGTGATCGGGCAGATCCACAGCAACGGCAGCGGCAGTGCCGAAGCGCTGCCGCTGGTGAAGCTGGTCTACCAGCAGCGCCTGAACCTGGGCCGCGTGCAGGCGCTGGTGCGCGAGCATCCCGATGATGTCTCCACCCGTACCTATACCGTGTACGAAGGCATCCCCCTGGGCGAGGCGTTCAGCTACCGGTTGGGCGTATCGCGCAGCGGCCTGCTGACCGTCCAGGTCAAGGACGGCCAGGTGACCCAGCAACTGGACCCGCAGTGGGCCTTCCAGGGGCTGTACTTCAAGGCCGGGCTCTATCTGCAGGACAATCGCGGACCCGCGAGCGAGGGTGGCCGGGCCACCTTCAGCAACCTGACCATTTACCACCAATGAGGATGTTTTCCATGGCGTTGCGCACTTCCCTGGCCCTTTCCCTCCTGTTGCCGGCCGCGCTGGCGCAGGCGGTTCCCGGCGACGACTTCGGCGCCTGCCTGGATCGCCTGCAGGACAAGGCCCGGGCCAGTGGCGTCAGCGCCGCCAGCTACGCGCGCTTCACCCAGGGCCTGCAGGCGGACATGAGCGTGCTGCCGCTGCTCGATGCGCAGCCGGAGTTCACCACGCCGATCTGGGATTACCTGGCGGGACTGGTGGACGAGCAGCGCGTGGCCGACGGCAAGGCGATGATGACCGAGCACGCCGAGCTGCTGCGCAAGGTTGCCGCGCGTTACCAGGTCGACCCGGCCGCCGTGGTCGCGGTGTGGGGCGTGGAGAGCGATTACGGGCGCATCACCGGCAAGCGGCCGCTGCTGGTGTCGCTGTCCACCTTGTCCTGCTACGGGCGGCGGCAGTCGTTCTTCCAGGGCGAGTTCATCGCCACCCTCAAGCTGCTGCAGGCGGGCGACATCCGCGACAGCGGCATCACCGGCTCCTGGGCCGGCGCCTTCGGCCAGACGCAGTTCATGCCGTCCACCTACGCGCGCATTGCCGAAGACTTCGACGGCGACGGCCATCGCGACCTGGTAGGCAGCACCGCCGACGCCCTGGCATCAACCGCCAACTACCTGCGCAAGGCGGGCTGGCGCGAAGGCCAACCGTGGGGCTACGAGGTGAAACTGCCAGCTGGCTTCGACCCGGCGCTGGCCGGGCGCACCAAGCGCCGGGCGCTTTCGGACTGGACCGCGCGCGGTGTGCGGCGCATCGATGGCAAGCCGATCCCGAGCCTGGATTCGAAGGCTGCCATCCTGTTGCCGGCCGGGGCGCAGGGGCCGGCCTTCCTGGTGCTGCGCAACTACGACGCGATCTACTCCTACAACGCGGCGGAGAGCTATGCGCTGGCCATTTCCCTGCTGTCCGATCGCCTGCGCGGCGAACCGGGGCTGCGCACTGCGTGGCCGACCGACGATCCGGGTCTGAGCCGGGTGCAGCGCAAGGAGTTGCAGGAACTGTTGCAGCAGCGCGGTTATGACATCGGCAAGGCCGACGGCATGATCGGCGACGTGACACGCCGGGCGATCCAGGAGGAGCAGCGCAAGCGTGGCATCAGCCCGGCGGATGGGCGGGCAGGGCAGAAGATTCTCAAGGCGTTGCAGGGCGGGTAATTGGCGTCGTCTCTACGTCCCAGACAGCAGAGGCCCCGGCATATGCCGGGGCCTCTGTTTTTGTAGGGGCAGCTGTATTCTTCTGGACAGCCTGTGCCGGTCCATCCCCTCACCCCAACCCTCTCCCGGAGGGAGAGGGGGCAGATCGTGCCGGCTGATGCCGTGGTTTCATCCTGCACCGAACGGTCCTGCGGGAGAGGGTGAGGGGCAGAGCCTTCCGACAGCCTCACTCCCAGCCCTTCACCCCGCTCATGTCCGGCAGGTGGTGGGCGATGCCCTTGTGGCAGTCGATGCAGGTGGCGCTTCCGGAGGCCAGTGCCGTGGAGTGCATCTGCCGGGCGCGCTGGCTCTGGCGGGTGAAGTCCATGGATTCGAAGTTGTGGCAGTTGCGGCATTCCAGCGAGTCGTTGGCCTTGAGCCGCGCCCATTCGTGTTCGGCCAGCTCGCGGCGGTGGTCGAGGAATTTCTCCCGCGTGTTGATGGTGCCGAAGATCTTGCCCCAGACCTCCTTGGACGCCTGCATCTTGCGCGCGATCTTGTCGGTCCACTTGTGCGGCACGTGGCAGTCCGGGCAGGTGGCGCGCACGCCGGAGCGGTTGCTGTAGTGAATGGTGTCCTTGAGCTCGACGAAGACGTTGTCGCGCATCTCATGGCAGGAGGTACAGAAGGCCTCGCTGTTGGTCGCCTCCAGTGCGGTGTTGAAGCCGCCCCAGAAGATGATCCCGGCGATGAACCCGGCCAGGGTCAGGAAGCCCAGGCTGTAGTGCACGCTGGGTCGGCGCAGGACGGTCCAGTACCCCATGAGCCAGGCGAACAGAGCTTTCATGGGCGCCTCCTCAGGGTTTGCCGTTCGCAGCGGCGTCGCGCTGGAGGATCGTGTCGATGTCTTCGAAGGTGTTGCCCACCAGCGGCTTCACGTCCTTCTGCGGGACATGGCACTGCACGCAGAAGTAGCGCCGTGGCGCGACGGCAGCCAGCGGCTGGCCGTCGCGGTCCATGTAGTGGGTGATGCTGATCATCGGCGCCTGCACCCGCGCGCTGTTGGAGCGGCTGTGGCAGGACAGGCACTTGTTGCTGTTGCTGTCGATGCGGTAGCCGACGATGGTGTGCGGGATGGTCGGCGGTTGCTCGGGGTAGTTGCGCTCGCGGCGGACGTCCTTGTTCTCGTCGTTGGCCAGCGGCGGCGCGGGACGGTCCTGGCTGATGGTGCCGCCGGGGCGGCGGCCGTCAGGGGCCGGGGCATCCAGCGGATAGTTCAGGTCGGCGGCCAGCGCGGTCAGGGTGACCAGCATCAGCACCAGGGTAGAGATCGTCTTGTTCATCGCGCGCTCCTCAGGCCAGGCTGACCAGTTCGATGCGCACCGCGCATTTCTTGTAGTCGGTCTGCTTGGAGATCGGGTCGGTGGCGTCCAGCGTGACCTTGTTGATCAGCTTGTTGGCATCGAAGAAGGGCACGAACACCAACCCTTGCGGCGGCTTGTTGCGCCCGCGCGTTTCGATGCGGGCACGGATTTCGCCGCGCCGGCTGATTACCTTCACCTCGCTGCCGCGCCGCATCTTCAGCTCGCGGGCGTCGTCGGGGTGCATGTACACCACGGCGTCAGGCACTGCCTTGTACAGCTCGGGCACGCGCTGGGTCATGCTGCCGGTGTGCCAGTGTTCGAGCACGCGGCCAGTGGCGAGCCAGAACGGGTACTCCTTGTCCGGCGCCTCCGCCGGCGGCTCGTAGGGCAGGGCGAAGATGATCGCCTTCTTGTCCGGGTAGCCATAGAACTGCAGGCCGCTGCCCTTGGCCACGTAGGGGTCGTAGCCTTCTCGGTAGCGCCAGCGGGTTTCCTTGCCGTCCACCACCGGCCAGCGCAGGCCACGGGCTTCGTGGTAGTCGTCGAAGGGCGCGAGGTCGTGACCGTGGCCACGGCCGAAGCTGGCGTATTCCTCGAACAGGCCTTTCTGGATGTAGAAGCCGAAGGCCTTGGCCTCGTCGTTCTCGAAGCCCTTGGCGACCTGGTCGGCGCCGAAGGCGTCCACCTGGCCGTTCTTGAAGAGCACCTCATACAGCGTCTTGCCCTTGAGCTGCGGTGCCTTGGCCAGCAGCTCGGCGGGCCAGACCTCGTCGGTGGTGAAGCGCCTGGAGAATTCCACCAGTTGCCAGAGGTCGGATTTCGCCTCGCCCGGCGCCTTCACCAGTTGATGCCAGAACTGCGTGCGGCGCTCGGCGTTGCCGTAGGCGCCTTCCTTTTCCACCCACATGGCGCTGGGCAGGATCAGGTCGGCGGCCTGGGCCGAGACGGTGGGGTAGACGTCGGAGACGATCACGAAGTTTTCCGGGTTGCGCCAGCCCGGCAGGACTTCCTGCATGACGTTGGGCCCGGCCTGCATGTTGTTGCTGACCTGGGTCCAGTACACGTTGAGCACGCCATCCTTGAGCATCCGGCTCTGCTGCACGGCGTGGAAGCCGATCTTTTCCTGGATGGTGCCGGCGGGCACTTTCCAGATCTTCTCGGCGGTCTCGCGGTGCTTCGGATTGGTCACCACCAGGTCGGCCGGCAGGCGATGGGCGAAGGTGCCCACTTCGCGCGCAGTGCCGCAGGCCGAGGGCTGGCCGGTGAGGGAGAAGGGGCTGTTGCCCGGCTCGCTGATCTTCCCGGTGAGCAGGTGGATGTTGTAGATCAGGTTGTTCGCCCAGACCCCGCGGGTGTGCTGGTTGAAGCCCATGGTCCAGAAGGACATCACCTTGCGCTTGGGGTCGGCATACATCTCGGCCAGGGCCTTGAGGCGTTCGGCCGGCACGCCGGTTTCCTTGGCGGTGCGCTCCAGGGTGTAGGGTTTGACGAAGGCGGCGAATTCCTCGAAGCCGATGTCGCTCCAGGTGTTGGCCTTGTCCGCGTTCTTCGCCTTCTTCTCCAGCGGGTCGGTGGGCCGCAGGCCATAGCCGATGTCCTCGGCGCCATGGGCGAAGCGGGTATGCTTGTCGACGAAGTCGCGGTTCACCGCGCCGCTTTCGATGATGTGGTTGGCGATGTAGTTGAGGATGTAGAGGTCGGTCTGCGGCTTGAACACCATGGGGATGTCGGCCAGGTCGAAGCTGCGGTGTTCGAAGGTGGACAGCACCGCGACTTTCACCTGCGGGGCGCTCAGGCGCCGGTCGGTGACCCGCGACCAGAGCACCGGGTGCATCTCGGCCATGTTCGAGCCCCAGAGCACGAAGGTGTCGGTGGCCTCGATGTCGTCGTAGCAGCCCATGGGCTCGTCCATGCCGAAGGTGCGCATGAAGCCCATCACCGCCGAAGCCATGCAGTGTCGCGCATTGGGGTCGATGTTGTTGCTGCGCAGGCCGGCCTTGAACAGTTTGTTGGCGGCGTAGCCTTCCCACACCGTCCACTGCCCGGAGCCGAACATGCCCACCGAGCCCGGGCCCTTGGCCTTGATCGCGGCCTTGAACTTCTCGGCCATGATGTCGAAGGCGGCATCCCAGCTGATCGGCTGGAACTCGCCCTGCTTGTCGAACTTGCCGTCCTTCATGCGCAGCAGCGGGCGGGTCAGGCGGTCGCTGCCGTACATGATCTTCGACAGGAAGTAGCCTTTCACGCAGTTGATGCCGCGGTTGACCTCGGCCTTGATGTCGCCGTGGGTGGCGACCACCTTGCCGTCGCGGGTGGCGACCATCACGCTGCAGCCGGTGCCGCAGAAGCGGCAGGGCGCCTTGTTCCAGTCCAGGCGGGTCATGTCCGCCTCGGTGACCAGGTTGCTGGCGGAACTCAGGATCGGCAGGCCAGCGGCGGCCGCGGCGATGGCGGCGGCGTTGGCCTTGGCGAACTGGCGGCGGGTCAGGTTCATCGGGCACCTCCGGCCTGGGCGGGAACGGGTTCGGGTTCGATCTGCGGGTGTTCGGGGGACTCGACGATCTCGTGGTAGATCAGCACCGCGTTGAGCACACCGGGCAGGTTCTGAATGGCATTGAGGCTGTCGAGGATGCTCTGCTCATGCTCGGCTTCGAGCACCACCACCAGCTTTCCCTGGGGGCTCTGCTGGTGCACTTCCAGGTGCGGCAGGCACTGCAGGTTGGTCTTCACCGCGTCCAGCAGCTCCGGGCGCGTGTGCACGATCAGGCTGGCGATCTGGATGCTCTCGGGCAGCGTGTTTTCAGGCATGTAGGGCCTCAGGGGTCAGGTGAATGGCGTTGCCGGGGCAGGGCGCGAGACAGGCGCCGCAGCCGGTGCAGAGTTCGGTGTCGAGGGTGGGCAGCGCCGGGCCGCCCAGCTGTGGGCGGAAGCGGATGGCGCGCGGCTCGCAGGCGTCGTCGCAACTGCGGCAATGGATGCCGGCCTGGGCCAGGCAGTGCTCGTCGATCCGCGCGCGCCAGGGCAGGGCTTCGCGGCCCAGGTCGAATACCGGGGCCTCGCAGGCGCGCGCGCAGTCGCCGCACAGGCTGCAGCCGGCGTGGCTGAAATCCAGCTGCGGATAGCCGCCGTCGCCCACGCGCAGCACCTGCTCCGGGCAGGCGTCGATGCAGGCGTTGCAGCGGGTGCAGCCTTCAAGGAAATCGCTGGCGGTCCATGGCGGGCGACGAATTTCGGACGCACCACCCAGGCGTCGCAGCAGGGCGCGGCGGGCAAGCACGGCGGCGCTCCTACGACGGCGGGCCGGGCGGCCCCGCCAGCAGCTGGAACATCCACACGATGAAGCCGTAGCCACCGACGATGGCCACCGACAGCAAGGGGAACAGGCAGATCACGAGGAACAGGAACAGCCGGGTTTCTTTGCCTTTATCCGCATCGGCGCCGGTCTTTTCGGTCATGGGGGTCAGCCTCCCGCCAACAATTGAGAATCAGACTAGACCCTGCTTTGTGTGTGGGCAAAGTTGCACAGGCGCTGTTCTTTTTTCCTATAGCGCTTTTCGTTCAGCCCTGGTTCAGCAGGCGGACAGGTTGCGTTCAGTGGCCCGCCCTTAACCTGCTCCCCGTCAACCAATCACTGAAGTCCTGACGGGAGAATCCCCATGAAAACCATGAAGAAAATCGCCCTCGCCAGTGCCATTCTCGGTGCCGGTTTTGTTGCCACCGCCGCTAATGCAGCCGACACCTTCGTCGGCATGACCTGGGGCGAAACCAGCAACAACATCCAGAAATCCGCGGCGCTGAACCGCAACCTGGACAACCCGAAGTTCGACAGCGTGATCAACAACAGCAGCACCTGGGGCGTACGCGCCGGCCAGCAGATGGAGCAGGGGCGCTACTACATCACCTATGAAAACGTGTCCGACACCGACAGTGGCCTGAAACTGCGCCAGCAGAATCTGCTCGGCAGCTACGACGCCTTCCTGCCGATCAATGACAGCGGCACCAAGCTGTTCGGCGGTGGCACCCTTGGTCTGGTCAAGCTGGAGCAGGACTCCAAGGGTTACAGCCGCGACAGCGACGTCGGTTACGCCATCGGTGCCCAGGCCGGTATCCTCCAGGAAATCGGCAGGAACGCCTCCATCGAAGGCGGCTACCGTTACCTGCGTACCAACGCCAGTACCGAGATGAGTCCGCATGGCGGCGGCAAGGTCGGATCGCTGGACCTGCACAGCAGCTCGCAGGTTTACCTGGGGGCCAACTACAAGTTCTGACCGATACTGCAACCGGGCCCTGCTGGCCCGGTTGCCTGATTCAGGGAGCACGTGCATGAAACTGCTGGTGGTGGAAGACGAGGCGCTGCTGCGCCATCACCTGTACACCCGGCTCGGCGAACAGGGCCATGTGGTCGACGCCGTCGCCGATGCCGAAGAGGCGCTGTACCGCGCCAACGAATACCACCATGACCTGGCGATGATCGACCTGGGCCTGCCGGGCATGAGCGGCCTGGACCTGATCCGCGAATTCCGCAGCCAGGGCAAGACCTTCCCGATCCTGATCCTCACCGCGCGCGGCAACTGGCAGGACAAGGTCGAAGGCCTGGCCGCCGGCGCCGACGATTACGTGGTCAAACCCTTCCAGTTCGAAGAGTTGGAGGCGCGCCTGAACGCGCTGCTGCGCCGCTCCAGCGGCTTCTCACAGTCGACCATCGAGGCCGGCCCGCTGGTGCTCGACACCCATCGCAAGCAGGCGCTGGTCAGTGGTGAATCGCTGCAACTGACCGCCTTCGAGTACCGCATCCTCGAATACCTCATGCGTCATCACCAGCAGGTGGTGGCCAAGGAGCGGCTGATCGAGCAGCTCTACCCGGATGACGACGAGCGCGATCCGAACGTGATCGAAGTGCTGGTCGGCCGTGTGCGGCGCAAGCTGGAAGCGGCCTCCGGCTTCAAGCCCATCGATACCGTGCGCGGCCAGGGCTACATCTTCAACGAGTTGTGCAAATGATCCGTTCGCTGCGCCTGCGCCTGATGATCGGCGCGGCGACCCTGGCGATCCTGTTCATGGCGGCCCTGCTGCCGGCGTTGCAGCGGGCGTTCAGCATCGCCCTGGAAGATGCCATCCAGCAGCGGCTGGCGGCCGATGTGGCGACGCTGGTGTCGGCCGCGCGCATCGAGGGCGGGCAGTTGAGCATGCCGGACCACCTGCCGGTGGAGGACTTCAACCTGCCCGAGTCCAAGCTGCTGGGCTACATCTACGACCAGCACGGCCAACTGGTCTGGCGCTCCACCTCGGCGCAGGACGAGAGCATCGACTACTCGCCCAAGTACGATGGGCTGGTCGACGAATTCACCCGCATCCGCGATCGCACCGGCCAGGAATTCTTCGTCTACGACGTGGAAATCGACCTGCTCGGTGGCAAGCGGGCGGCCTACAGCATCGTCACCATGCAGCCGGAGAGCGACTTTCGCGAGCTGGTGCGGGGCTTTCGCGAGCAGCTCTACGTGTGGCTGGGCGGGGCGCTGCTGGTGCTGCTGGGGATGCTCTGGCTCGGCCTGAGCTGGGGTTTTCGCTCCATGCGCGGGCTGCGCGCCGAGCTCGATCAGATCGAGGCGGGCGAACGCGAACGCCTGAGCGACGAGCACCCGGACGAAATGCTGCGCCTGACCGGCTCGCTGAACCGCCTGCTGGACAGCGAGCGCGCCCAGCGCGAGCGCTACCGCAACTCCCTGGGGGACCTCGCCCACAGCCTGAAGACGCCGCTGGCGGTGCTGCAGGGCGTCAGCGAGAACCTCGCCGCGCAGCCGCAGAACCGCGAGCAGGTGCAGGTGCTGCAGACCCAGATCGAACGCATGAGCCAGCAGATCGGCTACCAGCTGCAGCGCGCCAGCCTGCGCAAGAGCGGCCTGATCCGCCACCAGGCGCTCCTCGAACCGCTGCTCGATACGCTCAGCGGCGCGCTGGACAAGGTCTACCGGGACAAGCGTGTGGTGCTTGAGCGCGATATCCCGCCGGGGTTCGCCTTGCCGCTGGAGCGGGGGGCGCTGCTGGAAATGCTCGGCAACCTGCTGGAGAACGCCTACCGCCTGTGCCTGACGAAGGTGAAGGTCAGCGCCAGCAGGCAGGGGCGCTTCGTCGAACTGGTCGTCGAGGACGACGGCCCCGGGGTTCCGGCCAGCCAGCGCGAGCGCATCCTCAAGCGCGGCGAACGCCTGGACACCCAGCACCCCGGCCAGGGCATCGGCACCGCGGTGGTGAACGACATCATCGACAGTTACGACGGCGAGCTGGCGCTGGAGGATTCCGGGCTGGGCGGGGCGTGTTTCCGGATTCGACTGCCGGGGTAGTGACGTCGGTCGGTTTGGCGTAGGGCGTACAACCGTTCGCGGTTGTACGCCGATGAACCTTTGCGTATTTCCGGCCCCATGGCCCGGCCCGGAGTGCTTCTGCATCCGTAGGAGCGGACTTTGTCCGCGAAACTCTTATGCGGGATTTCGCGGATAAGATCCGCTCCTACGAGAGCGTCGCCCAATATCCGCGTCAACAGCATCTCCCTGTAGCGAGCTTGCTCGCGAACATTCCTCGCGTCGGAGGTGTGGTCGCGCCCGTGGGGCGGACCTACCGGTTGGCGCCGTGCCTTACCCGTAGGAGCGGACTCCGTCCGCGATAGCCCTGCGCAGGGCTCATCGCGGACGAAGTCCGCTCCTACAAAAGCATTCTCGCCAGCGTCACTCTCCCTGCTGCGCCCGGTACGCCCCCGGCGTCAGCCCCGTCCACTTCTTGAACGCCCGGTGGAAGGCCGAGGGCTCGGAAAAGCCGAGTTGGTCGGCGATGTCCTGGATCGACAGCTCGTCGCGTCCCAGGTAGTAGATCGCCAGGTCGCGGCGCAACTGGTCCTTGAGCTCCTGGAAATTCGGCCCTTCCTCGCGCAGGTGGCGGCGCAGGGTCTGCGGGCTCATGTGCAGTTGCGCGGCGACCTGTTCCAGGTCCGGCCAGTTGCGGCAGTCGCGGCCGAGCAGGCGGCGAATCTGGCTGGTCAGGCTGTCGCCACCGTCGGGGCGGGCGAGCAGGTCGGCGGGGGAGTCCTTGAGGAAGTGCTTGAGGGTGCGTTCGTCCTGCAGCAGCGGCATGTCCAGGTAGCGCGCCGGCAGTAGCAGGCTGGTGCTGTCGGCGGCAAAGCGCCGCGGGCAGGGGAACAGCAGGTCGTACTCGGCCTGGTGCTCTGGCGTGGGATAGCTGAAGGTGGCTTCCTCCAGGCGGATGCGCTGGCCGATCAGCCAGCTGGCCAGGCGATGCCAGATCAACAGCAGGCTCTCGGCGAGGAAGTGATCGGGGTCGCGCAGGTGGCTTTCGTCCAGGGTCAGGCGCGCCCGGTCGCCCTCGCGCATCAGTCGAATCGCCGGGGCCTCGGGAAACAGGCCATAGAACAGCGAGCCTCGGCTCAGCGCCTTTTCCAGCGTGCGGCAATGGATGATGGCATTGCACATCATGGCGAAGGTGCCGCGCTTGCTGGGGCTGCTGCCAAAGCCCATGTACTCGTCGTCCAGCGCCTCCCACAGGCGCTGCAGCAGCCGTGTGAACTGGTCGGGGTCGACGCGTGCGCGGGGCTCGTCGAGTACCGCCGTGGCGATGCCGGCATCGCGCAGCAGCGCCGCTGTATCCAGCCCCTGGCGCTGTGCGCCTTGTACGGCGGCACGGACGAAATGGCTGGCGATGGTGCGTTCTCGCATGGGAAGTCCTTGTTGTTCCGTCCGGGCGTCATTCGTGCGCGCGGTGTGCCCGGCTGCGTTGGGGCGACGGGGCCGGGGTCTACAATCTACGGTACGAAGGTCCTGGCGGATACCCGCCAGAGGGCGGGAAATCCGCCAGCCAGAAGGCGGGTTTCCGCCATTTCTGGTTGATAATGTGCCTTGCCTTTGCGTTCAAGTTATTGAAATTAAAGGATTAAATTGATTTTTAAAGGTCTGGCACAGCACTTGCCATAAGCGTTCAAGGCCTGCCTGTGGGCAAGCCCTGAAAACAAATTCTCCCAATGCAGGGAGATAACGCGTTCGGTCTTGCGTCCCTCTGCGGATGCACGCCCGTGAGGACAAAGCTGCCATGACCAAGCAACCCTTCTACAAGAGCCTGTACGTGCAGGTGCTGATCGCCATCGCCATCGGTATCGCACTGGGTCACTTCTACCCCGACACCGCCAAGTTGATGAAGCCGCTGGGCGATGGCTTCGTCAAACTGATCAAGATGGCCATCGCGCCGATCATCTTCTGCACCGTGGTCACCGGCATCGCCGGCATGCAGAACATGAAGGCCGTGGGCAAGACGGGCGGCATGGCGCTGCTGTACTTCGAAATCGTTTCCACCATCGCGCTGCTCATCGGCCTGTTTGTCGTCAACGTCGTGCAGCCGGGTGCCGGCATGCACGCCGACGTTGCCAGCCTCACCGCCGAAATGAGCAAGAACGCCACCCTGACAGCCTACGTGGCGTCCGGCGAGAAGCAGAGCACCATCGAGTTCTTCATGAACGTGATCCCGAACACCGTGGTCGGCGCCTTCGCCAATGGCGACATCCTGCAGGTGCTGTTCTTCTCGGTGCTGTTCGGCTACGCGCTGCACCGCCTGGGCGATTACGGCCAGCCGGTGTTCCAGTTCATCGATCGCATCACCCACGTGATGTTCAACATCATCAACGTGATCATGAAGGTCGCCCCGATCGGCGCCTTCGGCGCAATGGCCTTCACCATCGGCGCCTATGGCCTGGGTTCGCTGGTGCAACTCGGCCAACTGATGCTGTGCTTCTACATCACCTGCATCCTCTTCGTGCTGATCGTGCTCGGCGGCATTGCCCGCTACCACGGCTTTAGCATCCTGCGTTTCATCTCCTACATCCGTGAGGAGCTGCTGATCGTGCTGGGCACCTCGTCCTCCGAGTCGGCGCTGCCGCGCATGATCGCCAAGATGGAGAAGCTGGGCGCCGACAAGAGCGTCGTCGGCCTGGTGATTCCCACCGGCTACTCGTTCAACCTGGACGGCACCTCGATCTACCTGACCATGGCGGCGGTGTTCATTGCCCAGGCTACCGACACGCCGATGGACATCAGCCATCAGATCACCCTGCTGGTGGTGCTGCTGATTGCTTCCAAGGGCGCCGCCGGCGTCACCGGCTCGGGCTTCATCGTGCTGGCCGCGACCCTGTCCGCCGTGGGCCACCTGCCGGTTGCGGGTCTTGCGCTGATCCTGGGTATCGACCGCTTCATGTCCGAAGCTCGCGCCCTGACCAACCTGGTGGGCAACGGCGTGGCCACCCTGGTGGTCGCCAAGTGGTGCAAGCAGCTCAACGAGAAGACCCTGCACGACGAACTGGCCGCCGGCCCCGGCAACTCCACGGAGCTGCAGCCTTCCTGATGTGTGTATTCGGCCCGGTGAACGTGAAGCACCGGAGCCTTTCCAGCCCGCTCTCTTGAGCGGGCTTTTTTATGGGCAGGTGGATTGTGGGGGCGGTTGCAGGGGCGAGTTTTCCGGCAGCTCCTGAGCTGGGCGGTTCGCGAGCAAGCTCGCTCCTACAGGTGGGCGACAAACCAAGGCGCTTTCCTGTCAGCGCGGATTTCGCCGCGATGGATTTCGCGGACAAGGGCTAGGCGCCCCCGTCGCTCCTACGAAAGGCGGTTTCCAGAGAAGCATTCGCGCGCACCGGAGTGCCCCTTCAGGAGGCCGAGTGGAATCGGGGTTTCAGGGGGTGAGCGGCATGGATGCCGCGAGAGCCGCGATGGGCCATGGATGGCCCTTCGCGGCGTGCCCCTGGAGCAATGATGCAGGGAGGGAATCCCGGCGAAGCCGGGGCCGGATGCAGGGGCAAGACCTTTGGTTACTTTGCGTCGTTTGGCAAAGTGACTCGCCCGAGAGGGCGAAACAAAAAATCCCGGTGCACATCGAAGCGGCGCGGAAACACCCGACCCCCAGAAACGGCGGATAACGCTTTAGGCGTTATGCTCCCTACGAAGAGCGAAAGCATCGCGGACGGAGTCCGCTCCTGCGGGGATGGGGCAGGATCAGAGAATGATCTTGTCCTTGAGCTTCTCGGCGGCCTGCTGCAGCGCCTCGATGACCCGCTCCTTGTCGTAGTTCTGCACGTTGTTGGTGTCCAGATACATGGAGAAGCCCGGCACTTCGTGCTCGATGAAGCTGGGGTTGGAGCCCAGGTCGCGGCGGAAGTCGACCACCTGGTAGATCTGCACCGGCTTGCTGAAACCCTTCACCGTGATCTGGCCCTTGTCGCGGCACATCAGGATGTCCTTCACCAGCGAGTAGGTCTCGTGGCTGATGAGGATTTCGCCCGCTTCGGCGGCGTTTTCCAGGCGGCTGGCGAGGTTCACTTCGCGGCCGATGATGGTGTAGTCCATGCGCGTATCGGCGCCGAAGTTGCCCACGGTGCAGTAGCCGGTGTTCAGGCCCATGCGCACTTCCAGGGGCTTGGTGATGCCCTGGGCGCGCCATTGCTGGCGCATGACCTTCATGTGCTTGCGCATGGCGACCGCCATGGACACCGCTGCTGCCGCGTCCTTGCGCGCGCCCTGGGTGGAGGGGTCGCCGAAGAACACCATCACGCAGTCGCCGACGAACTTGTCGATGGTGCCGCCGTACTTGAGGGCGATCTTCGACATTTCGTTGAGATAGTTGTTGAGCATGTCGGTGAGGGCTTCGGCTTCCAGCTCTTCGGACAGCTCGGTGAAGCCCTTGATGTCGGAGAAGAACACGGTGAGCTTCTTGCGCTGGGTTTCCAGGCGCACGCTCTTCTTGCCGCTGAAGATCGACTCCCACACCTGGGGCGACAGGTACTTGGCCAGGTTGCTGGCCAGCCGCGCGGCTTTCTCCTGTTCCCGGGTGATTTCCGCGCGGGCCACGGCCAGGCGCAGGCCCTGCTGGTGAACGAAGAAGGCGGTGATGCAGATGTACAGCGTGGAGAACAGCACGCTGACCAGCGCCATGAGGGTCGGGGTGGCGCCCTTGTAGACCGGGGAGAGCAGCGCCGCGGTGAGGACCGAGGCGCTGAGCATGACCAGCAGGCCAAGGCCCAGGGAGCGCAGGCCGCCGATGATCAGCGAGGAGAAGGCCAGCACCAGCACCAGCATCAGGCTCGGTACTTCCGAGAAGCCCATCAGCGCCGTGGCGGCGCCGGCGTGCAGGGCGTCGACGAACATCAGGACCAGGCGCGTGCGCTGCGGGTGGTCGTGCTTGAAGCGGCGGCTCAACTGCTGGGCGAGGTGCGGGTAGAGCAGGGCGTAGGGGACCATCCAGAGGATGTCGTAGCCGAAGTACTGGCTGAAGGTGCCGGCGGTGATGGTCGCCGCCGTTGCGACATAGGCCAGCACGCGGGAATGGTATTCGCGCAGGGGGGCGGAGGAGAGCGGACCGGCGGGGCGCTCGGTGACGATAGGCTTCATGCGCAGGAAAAGTCCCTGGTTAGTGTCGGCGCAATCCACATTGGCGCCTCCCGCGCGATTGCGGGTGTAGGAATCTTATTCCATGCGCAGCCCGCTGGGCCAGCGGCGGCACGCGACGGCTCGTCGCGTGCCGCGGCCGTATCAGACCATGCTGCCGTCGGGCTTCTGGTAGATCGAGCGGCGTGGCTGGGCGAAAACCCGGCGTAGCATGGGTTCGAAGAACTCCAGGGGCAGCACTTCGCCGTCCGGATCGAAGGCGGCGGCGTCGTAGCGGGCACAGAACTCGATGGTCCGGGCGTACTGCGGGTGGTCCTTGAACTGCTCGCGCAGGTGCCGGTCCAGGCCCAGGTGATGGAAGAAGTAGTAACCCTGGAAGATCGCGTGCTTCTCGATCATCCACAGGTTCTCCTCGCTGACGAACGGTTTGAGGATGGCCGCGGCAATGTCGGCGTGGTTGAACGAGCCCAGAGTGTCGCCGATGTCGTGGAGCAGGGCGCAGACCACGTACTCCTCGTCGCGACCGTCGCGGTGGGCCAGGGTGGCGGTCTGCAGCGAGTGGGTCAGGCGGTCCACCGGGAAGCCGCCGAAGTCGCCGTCGAGCAGGCGCAGGTGGGTGAGGATGCGGTCGGGCAGCAGGGCGGCGTACTGGGCGAAGTCCTTGGCGATGATCGCCCAGTCTTCGGCGCTGCCGTCTTCCATGTGGGTGAAGCTGGCGCGTGCGTTCATCGGGCTGTGCTCTTGTGATTGTCAGGGGGATGGCACGACCCTGAGTCTAGAACCGGCGAGTGATGGCGCTAGTGGCCTGGCGCGCCAGCCGGGTGTCCCGGCAGCCCGTGAATGCTTCGTCAGCAGCGACGTCGATGATGGCCTCAGGGGTTCTCCGGATCGTGTCCCAGTGACTGCAGGAACAGCGAGAACAGCTCCGGCTGGGAGGAGATGTCGAGCTTGTTGTACAGGTGGCGGCGATGGACCTTGACGGTCTCCGGGGAGATCGCCAGGCGCTCGGCCATCGCCTTGGAGGAGTAACCCCGCAGGATCAGCCGGGCGATCTCCAGCTCGCGTTCGGAGAGCACGCCGGCGCCGAAGTGGCTCAGCGCGTCGCGGACCTGGGTCGCCACGCCGTCGCTGGTGGCCGGCAGCAGGCGTTGGCTGCGCTGTTGCCAGTGCTGCTGCATCAGCGCCAGTACCCAGGGGCAGAGCATCGCCAGCAGGCCGGTCTGTTCGGCGTCGTACAGCCGGCGCATGCCCAGTGACAGCGACAGCGCGCCCTGGCCGGGCAGTTGCAGGATGAACTGCACCTCATCCTCCAGCACGTTGTCGTGGAAGTAGCTGAGGAAGTATTCGCTCTGACGGAACTGGTCCGGGGAGATTTCCTCGAGCCGGTACAACCCATTGGGCACGCCCTCGCGGCAGGCCTGATAGAAGGGGTCGAGCTGGTACAGGCCGTCGAGGTAGATGGCCATCGCCGCGGGCCCGGCCGTGGGCTCGGCGTCGTACTCCTCCAGCGCCACCGGCGTGCCGTTGGCGGGGTAGAACATCGCCAGGGCGTTATCGAACGGCAGCCATTGGTGCAGCAGTAGGACCAGTTGCTTCCAGAAGCGCGGCTGGCCGATCTGCTCGACGGTGCGGCCGAGGTTGGCGTGCATGCCGACCTCGCGGAACAGGCTGTGCATGCGTTGGCTCCCCGTGGATTCGGCCCACGGTTTCCTCCTTTTACCTGCCCGCCGTCAAGGGGGCGTAACCCCAAATGGTGATTGGCCGCCACTGCCGCCGTGCCCAGACTGCACCCCACGCAGCGCCCCGGAGAGAGGGCGCGACAAGGTCTTCGTTCCTGCCTCAACCACCAATAACAACACGAGGAAACAACGATATGAGCGCTTCCCCTGCGCCACAGAGCGCGCTCAAGCCCAGCCTGGGCGTGCTCGATGTAGTCGCCATCACCGTCTCGGCGGTCACCCCCGCCAGCTCCGTCTTTGTCATCGCGCCCTTCGCCATCCAGCAGGCCGGCAGCGGTGCCTTCCTGGCCTTCGTCATCGCCGGCTTCCTGGCCCTGATGTTCGCCTGGTGCTATGCCGAACTGGGCCGCGCCCACAGTTCCGCCGGCGGCGAGTACGTCTACGCCAAGCGCGTGTTCGGCGGCCTCGCCGGCTACGCCACCTTCCTCACCGTGCTGGTCTCGCTGCTGTTCATCCCGCCGGTACTGGCCACCGGCGCCGCGACCTACCTCAACAGCGCACTGGGTACGAACTTCGACACCCAGACCGTGGCCCTGGCGATCGTTGCCGCCAGCTATGTGCTGGGCATTCTCAACATCCGCGTCAACGCCTGGATCACCGGTGTCTTCCTGCTCTGCGAAGTGGCTGCGCTGCTGGTGATCGTGGTGCTGGGCTTCGGCCACGTCAGCCAGCCGGTGAGTGTGCTGCTGCAGCCGCAGCACATCGATGGCGGCGTGCTGGCCGCCGCACCCTGGGCGTTGGTGATCGGCGCCGTGGGTACGGCACTGTTCTCCTACAACGGTTTCGGCGGCGCGGTGCTGCTGGCCGAGGACATGAAGTGCGGCGGGCGCAACGTGCACCGCGCGGTGATCTGGTCGCTGGCGCTGGTGGTGGGCATCGAGATCGTGCCGCTGATCGCCCTGCTGCTGGGTGCACCCTCGCTGCAGGAGATGATCGCCAGCCCCGACCCGGTCGGTTACCTGCTCACTGCCCACGGCAACGAAACGCTGTCGCGGCTGGTCAGCGCCGGCATCTTCCTCTCGGTATTCAACGCCATCGTCGCCATCGTCATTCAGGTCGGCCGGGTGATCTTCAGCAGCGGTCGCGACGAGCTGTGGACGCCGCTGATGAACCGCGCCTTCACCCGCATCCATCCGCGCTGGGAATCGCCCTGGCTGGCCACACTGTTCCTCGGCATCCCATCGGCAGCCCTGAGCTTCAGTTCGAACCTGGAGGAGCTGACCTCCTTCACCGTGCTGCTGCTGGTCATGGTCTACCTGGTGGTGGCGCTCTGCGCGCTGTTCAGCCGCGTGCTGCGCCGCGACCGCGAACACCCTTACCACATGCCGCTGTGGCCGCTGCCGGCGATGCTGGCGGTGATCGGCTCCGGCTACCTGTTGCTCAACCTGCTACTGGACGCTTCCTCGCGGGACGTCATGATCATTGTCGGGATACTGGCCGTGTCGGTGATTCTCTACGGCACCTACGGCAAGCTCAGCCCGGCCTTCCAGAAGCTGTAAATCGAAGGAGACAGCATGCGCGCTCGTCAACTCGGCATCACCCTGGGCCTGGGCACCCCCGGCCCGTTCAATGCCATCACCGATGTCCCCGGCATTCGGGTCGGCCACAGCACCCTGATCGGCGAGCGCGACGGCCGCGCCGTGCGCACCGGGGTCACGGTGGTCCAACCGCGCGACGGCGCGGCACGGCGGCAACCCTGTTTCGCCGGCTGCCATGTGCTCAACGGCAACGGCGACGCCACCGGCCTGGAATGGATTCGCGAGGCGGGGCTGCTGACCACGCCGATCGCCATCACCAACACCCACAGCGTGGGCGCGGTGCGCGACGCGCTGATCGCCGCCGAGCATGCCGAACTGGCGGACCCGTCCATCTACTGGTGCATGCCGGTGGTGATGGAGACCTTCGACGGCCTGCTGAACGACATCTGGGGGCAGCATGTCGGTCCGGACCAGGTGCGTGAGGCCCTGGCCGCCGCCGAGTCCGGCCCGGTGCGGGAAGGCCCTGTGGGCGGTGGTACGGGGATGATCTGCCATGAGTTCAAGGGCGGCATCGGCACCTCCTCGCGTCGGCTGCCGGCGGAGCAGGGCGGCTGGACCGTCGGCGCGCTGGTGCAGGCCAACCACGGCCAGCGTCGCGAGCTGCGGGTGGATGGCTACCCGGTCGGCCGCCACTTGGCTGACCTGCCTTCGCCCTTCGCCGAACAGGGCACGCCGGGGATGGGCTCCATCGTGGTGATCCTTGCCACCGATGCGCCGCTGCTGCCGCACCAGTGCCAGCGCCTGGCCCAGCGCGCCTCGCTGGGCATCGCCCGCACGGGTGGCGGTACGGATGATTCCAGTGGCGATATCTTCCTCGCCTTCGCCACCGGCAACCGCGACCTGCCGCCGGCGGATTACGGGCGCAAGGAGCTGCCCTTCGCTACGGCGCTGGAGATGGTCAACAACGACCACATCTCGCCGCTGTTCGCCGCCGCCGCCGAAGCGGTGGAGGAGGCCATCATCAATGCGCTGCTGGCCGGGTGCGACATGCGTACCGACGACGGCGTGCTGGTGCCGGCGTTGAGCGGCGAGCGGTTGCTGGCGGCCTTGCGCGAAGCCGGCTGGCGCGGCTGAGGCCCTGTCGAGCGCTCGGCGGGCTGGCAAAACCTGTAGGAGCGAGCTTGCTCGCGAACGAATTTCCCGGCGGCAGCGGAGTTGGGTGGGTTCGCGAGCAAGCTCGCTCCTACGGAAAGCACTTTCGTGCCATGAAAAAAAGCCGGAGCTGCTGGGCAGCTCCGGCTTCGTTGTTGGCAGCAGATATCCCCAATCAGTTCGGGGTGTAGATCTGGTCGAACACGCCACCGTCGACGAAGTGGGTCTTCTGCACGGTGCGCCAGTCGCCGAAGGTCTTCTCCACGGAGAAGAAGTCCACTTTCGGGAAGCGGTCGGAGAACTTGGCGAGGATTTCCGGGTTGCGCGGGCGCAGGTAGTTGTTCGCGGCGATGGTCTGGCCTTCGTCGGACCACAGGTACTTCAGGTAGGCCTCGGCCTCGGCGCGGGTACCTTTCTTGTCGACCACCTTGTCGACCACGGCCACCGGCGGCTCGGCTTCGGCGGAGACGCTCGGGTAGACCACTTCGAAGCCGCCACGGCCGAACTCGCGGGCAATCATCTCGGCTTCGTTCTCGAAGGTCACCAGTACGTCGCCGATCTGGTTCTGCATGAAGGTGGTGGTCGCCGCGCGGCCGCCGGTATCCAGCACCGGCACGTGCTTGAACAGCTGGCCGACGAATTCCTTGGCCTTGGCTTCATCGCCACCGTTCTTCAGGGTGTAGCCCCAGGCGGAGAGATAGGTGTAGCGGCCGTTGCCCGAGGTCTTGGGGTTCGGCACCACGACCTGCACGCCATCCTTGAGCAGATCCGGCCAGTCCTTCAGGCCCTTCGGGTTGCCCTTGCGCACGATGAACACGGTGGCGGAGGTGAATGGCGCGCTGTTGTTGGGCAGGCGCGCGGCCCAGTCCCTGGGCACCAGGCCGCCGTTGTCGGCCAGGGCGTCGATGTCGGTGGCCTGGTTCATGGTGATGACGTCGGCCGGCAGACCGTCGATCACCGCGCGGGCCTGCTTGCTGGAACCGCCGTGGGACATCTGGATGACGATGTTCTGGCCTTTCTCGGCCTGCCAGTGCTTCTGGAAGGCGGCGTTATAGTCCTTGTAGAAGTCGCGCATCACGTCGTACGAGACGTTGAGCAGGGGCTGGGCGGCCTGGGCCGCGGAGGCCAGGGCGAGGCCCGCGGCCAGCAGCGAGGCGCTGAACAGTCGTTTCACGATCCGATCCTTTTGGCAGTGTTGTTGGGGGGATTATGCCGTCGGGTTATATGGCCTTTAAATACTTAAAGGCTATTTGCTTATTCACCGCGTGCACGCGGGCAGCCGGAGATCGCAGCGTGATCAGCCTGCTGGGCGGGGGAATAGGTCGTGGGACGGCGGGGTGGGCCGCCGTCCCGGCCGGGGTCAGGCGCGTTCGCCGGCCTCGGCGCTGTCGGTGTCGCCCTCGGCCAGGCAGGCCGCGGCGGTGAACAGCACGTCGGTGGAGGAGTTCAGCGCGGTTTCCGCCGAGTCCTGGAGGATGCTGATGACGAAGCCGACGGCCACCACTTGCATGGCGACTTCGCTGGAGATGCCGAACAGGCCGCAGGCCAGCGGGATCAGCAGCAGCGAGCCGCCGGCCACGCCGGAAGCGCCACAGGCGCAGAGCGAGGCCACCACGCAGAGCAGCAGGGCGCTGGGCAGGTCGACGACGATGCCCAGGGTATTGGCCGCCGCCAGGCTGAGCACGCTGATGGTAATGGCGGCACCGGCCATGTTGATGGTGGCGCCCAGCGGAATGGAGACCGAGTAGGTGTCCTCATGCAGGCCCAGGCGTTCGCACAACTGCAGGTTGACCGGGATGTTGGCAGCCGAACTGCGAGTGAAGAACGCGGTGACGCCGCTTTCGCGCAGGCAGGTGAATACCAGCGGGTATGGGTTTCGGCGCAGCTTGACGAAGACGATCAGCGGGTTGACCACCAGCGCGACGAACACCATGCAGCCCAGCAGAACGGTGAGCAGGCGCAGGTAGCCCAGCAAGGCGTCGAATCCGGATTCGGCCAGGGTGCTGGCGACCAGGCCGAAGATGCCCAGGGGGGCGAAGGCGATGACGACGCGCACGATCAGCGTTACGCCGTTGGCCAGGTCATCCACCAGATCGCGGGTGGTCTGGCGCGCATAGCGCAGGGCGATGCCCAGGCCGACTGCCCAGCCGAGGATGCCGATGAAGTTGGCTTCCAGCAGGGCTTTCACCGGGTTGGTGGCGATGCTGAACAGCAGGGTGTTGAGCACCTCGCCAATGCCGCCGGGCGGTGTGGAGTCCGCTGCTGCCGCAGCCTTGAGAACCAGGGTGGAGGGGAAGGCGAAGCTGGCGGCCACCGCCACCAGGGCGGCGGCGAAGGTCCCCAGGAGGTACAGCAGCAGGATCGGCCGGATATGGGTGCGCTGGCCCTGCTTGTGGTTGGCGATGGAGGACATCACCAATACCAGGACGAGTACCGGCGCGACGGCCTTCAGGGCGGAAATGAACAGGTTGCCGAGCAGGCTGACCGCGCGTGCCGCATCGGGCCAGACCAGGGCCAGGGCGATGCCCAGGAGCATGCCGATGAAAATCCGCATGACCAGGCTGGTGCGCTTGAGTCGCTGCAGGAAGGTGGGGGCTGGAAGAGTCATGACATCTTTCGCTGCGTTGGAATGGGAACGCACCCGGTGCCGGGCGCGGAAGGGGGCGGATTATGCCGTCTGCGTCGGGGAATTGCGCGGTTACCCGTCGATTGAGCGCCAGGTTCCGCTCTGGTACATGCCGGATGGCAGTCTGAATGAGGGGGCGCTGACCGGCATTGATCCACGACGGTTACAACGGGATTAGCGGCAGTGGTCAGCTGAGGTCGCTGAACGATTCCGGGTCGAGGTCGATACTGGCGACCCGTTGCACCGCGCCACGCATGGTCACCCGGAAGTCGTCCGCGACACGGATATTCAGCAGTCCGCCGGCCAGGTGCAGGTCGATGTGCTCCTCGCACAGGCCCAGGCGCCGTGCCACGGCGGCGGCCGCGCAGCTGCTGGTGCCGGAGGACAGGGTGTAGCCGGCGCCGCGCTCCCAGATTTCCACGCGCAGGGCGTTGCAGCCCAGCCACTCGACGAACTGCACGTTGGTGCGTCGCGGGAACAGCGGATGACGTTCCAGCAGCG
Source organism: Pseudomonas sp. PSE14 (assembly GCF_029203285.1). NCBI lineage: Bacteria > Pseudomonadati > Pseudomonadota > Gammaproteobacteria > Pseudomonadales > Pseudomonadaceae > Pseudomonas > Pseudomonas sp. PSE14. The sequence continues at coordinate 3,975,383 of NZ_CP115669.1, read as the reverse complement.
GGCCGAGGCGGCAGGCCAGTTCGCGGCTGGTCCGCTCGACGAACACCACGCAATGCGGGTTGCCCATGGACACCGCATTGATCTTCAGCGCTTCGCCATCGATTTCCAGCGGGTAGCCCAGGGCCTCCGGCGCATCGATCAGCACCGGTATGGCCGCGCTGGCGAACTCGGCGCGGCCCATGGAAACCTCTACGGTGCGCCCTTCGTCGAACACCTGGCTGGTGACGGTGCCGCCGGCGGTGACGATGTCGAACGGCTGGTCGGCGACCAACCCGCAGTCCCACAGGTAGCGGGAGAAGATGCGCAGACCGTTGCCGCTCTTCTCCGCCTCGGAGCCGTCCGGGTTGAGAATGCGCAGGCCGAAGGCGCTGTCGGTGTGCTGCGCCAGCAGGATGCCGTCGGAGCCTATGCCGAAGTGGCGGTCACAGACGCGGCCGATCTGCGCCGCCGTCAGGGCGAGCGGCGCGTCGCCCGCATGGACCAGGTAGTCGTTGCCCAGAGCCTGGTATTTCACGAAGTGCATGGCCGCGATCCGTCGCTGAACGAAGTCCTCGACTATACACGGGGACCGGCGCGTTCCGAATGCAGGTTGCGCAGCAGCGTCGACAGCAGGCGCTGGCCCAGGATCACCAGCCAGCAGGCGAAGATGAACGGCGCCGTGAATGCCGGCAGGCCGATCAGCGCAAAGCACGGCTGCAGCAGGACGGCGAGCAGGATGCCGCACAGCGGCGCCAGCGCGCTGCGGTAGCGCAGCGACAGGGCGATGCCGGCCAGGGCGCCGTTCAGCCCGAGCAGGCCGGCTTCTGCCGAGGCGGCCGGCAGCCCGAACAAGGGCGCGATGGCCAGCGCGCCGGCGGCGCCGGCCAGGGCCCAGAAGGCGGCACGGCGATCGGCCAGCAGCAGGCCAAGGGCGATGGTCAGGCCGGCCAGCGGCTCGCCGAGGAAGATCACTTCGCCAAAGCCCAGCGCCGTCGAGTCCAGCAGCGGGTTCAACGTGCCGCAGGACAGGCAGGCGAGACCGTCCGCCGGGGCCAAGCCGATCGCATTGCCGAGCGCCACCGAGATCCAGCCCAGCAGCACGAAGGCCGAGGTGTAGGCCGGCAGGCCCAGGCGCCGGCGCGACTGGCGCAGCAGTACGGCCTGTACCGCGACGCTGGTGAGGATGGCGGCGACAGTCAGCATCACCAGGCCCAGCGACCACTGGAACTGGAAGGGCAGCAGCAGGCCGATGAGGATCGGGTTGTAGTCGTGCAGGCCGGCGTCGATATCCGCCTGCGGCTCGCGGACGAAGCGCGCGGTGAGCGGGCCGAGCAGGGCGCCCAGCAACGCGCCGGGCAGCAGCTGCGGCGCGGACCAGGCGATGGTCAGCAGCAGGATCAGGCCGAAGCGGGCGTCGGCCTGCAGGTAGATCTGGCCGAAGCCGACCAGGCGGGTGCGGAGCAACTGATTGAGGGGCATTGGGGTTCTGGGCAGTGGAAAGTGATTCCGCAGCGCCTCGTGGGGTGTGGAGCTTCAAGGCTCCATCGGCGGGTGCTGCGTGAGCATTGTGTGACGCCGCCATACGGAGCCGCGCCACGGGGTTGGAAAAAGAAAAGAGGCTGTCGGCGGGATCACCGCCAACAACCTCGAAATTCCATGGCCTGCATGGGAGTTGCGCGTGGGGGCCATGGACCGACAAGCATTTGGTCAAGGTCAAACCCGGACGGACGGGGACGCGGCCCCGTATTCCCGGCCCCGTCCGTCCGGGAGTGACTCGGTGCGGAGGCACGCCATGGGGCGTGGCTCCAGAACTCGGTGTTTCCTGTGACTCTTCGTATCCTTCACCCCAGCCGTCTCCCGGAGGGAGAGGGCTGGGGTGAGGGCGCTCTTCTGACGCTTAACCTTCCAGTGCCGGCGCGATCGTCTCGATGCGCAGCATGTTGGTGCTGCCCGGCTGGCCGAAGGGCACGCCGGCGGTGACCACCACGGTGTCGCCACGGCGCGCCATGCGCTGGGCCAGGGCGATGTCCAGGGCGGTGGAGCAGATCTCGTCGACATGGGCGAGCTGCGCATTGACCACCGAGTGCACGCCCCAGGCCACGGTCAGGCGGCGGGCGGACTTCAGCTGCGGCGTCAGGCTCAGGATCGGTGCTTTGGGACGCTCGCGGGAGGCGCGCAGGGTCGAGGCGCCGGACTCGGTGTAGTTCACCAGCACCGCTACCGGCAGGATGCGGCTGATCCGGCGGATGGCGCAGCTGATGGCGTCGGAGACGGTGGCGTCCGGTTCCGGGCGGTTGAGTTCGAGCTGGGCCTGGTAGTCCGGCTCGGCCTCTACCTGGCGGATGATCTTCGCCATCATTTCCACCGATTCACGCGGGTACTGGCCCGAGGCACTCTCGGCGCTGAGCATCACGCAGTCGGCGCCTTCGCTGACGGCGGTGGCCACATCGGTCACCTCGGCGCGGGTCGGCGCCGGGGAGAAGCGCATGGACTCCAGCATCTGGGTCGCCACCACCACCGGACGGCCGAGCTGGCGGCAGACCTGGATGATGCGCTTCTGGATACCCGGTACGCTCTCGGCCGGCATCTCCACGCCGAGATCGCCACGGGCGACCATGATCGCGTCGGACAGGCGGGCGATGGCTTCGATGGACTGCACCGCCGAAGGCTTCTCGATCTTGGCCATGAGGAAGGCCTTGTCGCCGATCAGCGCACGGGCTTCCTCGATGTCTTCGGGACGCTGCACGAAGGACAGCGCGACCCAGTCCACGCCCAGCTCCAGACCGAAGTCCAGGTCACGGCGGTCCTTGGCGGTCAGCGGGCTGAGCTTGAGCACGGCTTCGGGCACGTTGACGCCCTTGCGGTCAGACAGCTCGCCGCTGTTCATTACGCGGGTCTCGATGGCGTCGGCGTGGGCGTTGACCACCTGCAGACGAATCTTGCCGTCGTCCAGCAGCAGGCTCATGCCCGGCTCCAGCGCCTGGATGATCTCCGGATGGGGCAGGTTGACGCGCTTCTCGTCGCCCGGTACGTCGCTGAGGTCCAGGGTGAAGCTCTGGCCCTTCTCCAACTGCACCGCGCCGTTGGCGAAGCGGCCGACACGCAGTTTCGGGCCCTGCAGGTCCATGAGGATGCCGATGGGGTAGTCCAGCTCGGCTTCCACTTCACGGACCCAGGCGAAACGCTGGGCGTGGTCGCTGTACTCGCCGTGGCTGAAGTTCAGGCGGAACAGGTTGGCGCCGGCTTCCACCAGGGCGCGGATGTCGTCACGGCTTTTGATCGCCGGGCCCAGGGTCGCCAGAATCTTTACTTTTTTATCCGGAGTCATTTGTCGTTCTCGAGGACCAGGATGGCGCGGAAGTCGTTGACGTTGGTACGGGTCGGCTTGGTGATCACCAGGTCGCCCAGTTCGGCGAAGAAGCCGTAGCCGTTGTTGTTGTCGAGCTCGTGCAGCGGGTTGAGGCCGGCCTTGGCGGCGCGCTTGTAGCTGCACGGACTCATCAGGGCACCGGCGTTGCTTTCCATGCCGTCGATGCCGTCGGTGTCCCCCGCCAGGGCCCAGATGTTCGGTTCACCCTTGAGGTCGGCGGTGAGGCTGAGGAGGAATTCTGCGTTGCGTCCGCCACGGCCGTTGCCGCGTACGGTCACGGTGGTCTCGCCACCGGAGAGGATCAGGCAGGGCGCCTTCATGGGCTGACCATGCTTGCGGATCTGCCGGGCGATACCGGCGTGGACCTTGGCCACCTCGCGGGATTCGCCTTCCAGGTCGCCCAGGATCAAGGTCGGGATGCCGGCGGCTTCGGCCTTGGCGGCCACCGCGTCGAGGGCATGCTGGGGCGTGGCGATCAGCGTGAAGTGGCTGCGCGACAGGCACTCGTCGCCGGGTTTGACGGTTTCCGAGCGCGGGTCTTCCAGCCAGGCACGTACATTCGCCGGGACTTCGATGCCATAGCGCTTGAGGATGGCCAGGGCGTCGGCAGAGGTGGTCGGGTCGCCCACGGTGGGGCCGGAGGCGATCACTGTGGCTTCGTCGCCGGGCACGTCGGAAATCGCGTAGGTATACACGCTGGCCGGCCAGCAGGCGCGGGCCAGGCGGCCGCCCTTGATGGCGGAGAGGTGCTTGCGCACGCAGTTCATTTCGCTGATCGCTGCGCCCGATTTCAGCAGCGCCTTGTTCACGCTGCGCTTGTCGTCGAGGCTGATGCCTTCGGCCGGCAGGGCGAGCAGGGCGGAGCCGCCACCGGAGAGCAGGAAGATCACCCGGTCGTTCTCGGTCAGGCCGCTGATCAGTTCCAGCACGCGACGCGCGACGCGCTCACCGGCGTCGTCCGGCACCGGGTGCGAGGCTTCCACCACTTCGATGCTGCGGCACTCGGCGCCGTAGCCGTAGGGCGCCACGACCAGGCCCTGGACCTGACCGTTCCAGTGTTTCTCGGCGACTTCCGCCATGGCTCCGGCGGCTTTGCCGGCGCCGATGACGATGGTGCGGCCGCCCTTGTCGGTGGGCAGGTGCTGCGCCAGTACCTGGGCCGGATGCGCGGCGGCGATGGCGGTGTCGAACAGCTCGCGCAGGAAGGCGCGTGGGTCCAGGCTCATGACAGGCTCCCGTGATTCTTGTTGTGGTGTTCCATGGCTCAGGCTTCTGCTTGCAGAAGACTCAGCGATGGAATCGAACGCCCCGGCCGGCGAGGCCGTGATTCCCTACGGCCGGGTGTTCGAATCGCTCTGCAGCGTGACGGGCGACGTCACTCCCATAACCTCGCCCGGCACCTTGCTCTTGCTGGCGGATAACGCCGTTGGCGTTATGCGCCCTACGCCTTGCTCTTCGTAGGATGGGTATCGCTTCGCTCCACGCCATCCTGCGAACGCACTTCTCAGTCCTTGCGGATCGAGAAGTTGGCCATGTGCTCCAGGCCCTTGATCAGGCCGGAGTGGTCCCAGTTGCTGCCGCCGATGGCCGCGCAGGTGCTGAACACTTGCTGGGCGTTGGCGGTGTTGGGCAGGTTCAGGCCCAGTTCGCGCGCGCCGGCCAGGGCCAGGTTGAGGTCCTTCTGGTGCAGGCTGATGCGGAAGCCCGGATCGAAGGTGCCCTTGACCATGCGCTCGCCATGCACTTCGAGGATGCGCGAGGAGGCGAAGCCGCCCATCAGCGCTTCACGCACCTTGGCCGGGTCCGCGCCGTTCTTGGCGGCGAACAGCAGGGCTTCGGCGACGGCCTGGATGTTCAGGGCGACGATGATCTGGTTGGCGACCTTGGCGGTCTGGCCGTCACCGTTGCCGCCGACGCGGGTGATGTTCTTGCCCATGGCCTGGAACAGCGGCAGGGCGCGTTCGAAGGTGTTCGGGCAGCCGCCGACCATGATGCTCAGGGTGGCAGCCTTGGCGCCGACTTCACCGCCGGATACCGGGGCGTCCAGGTACTGGGCGCCGGTGGCCTTGATCTTCTCGGCGAAGGTCTTGGTGGCGGTGGGGGAGATCGAGCTCATGTCGATCACGACCTTGTTCGGGCCCACGCCTTCGGCGATACCGTCCTTGCGGAACAGAACGTCGTCGACCTGCGGGGTGTCCGGAACCATCACGATGATGAATTCGGCTTCCTGGGCGACTTCCTTGGGGGTGGCCAGGGCGACGGCGCCGGCTTCTACCAGGGAGGCCGGGGCTGCATCGTGATGGGTGGAAACGAAGATCTGGTGACCGGCTTTCTGCAGGTTCTGAGCCATGGGCAGGCCCATGATGCCGGTGCCGATGAATCCGATTTTGGCCATGAGGTGTTCTCCTGGTTTCTCTTGTTGGGTTATCGGGACCCTGCGCTGGCGAGGGTGACGGGGTTCCCCGTCATTCCCGCAAAGGCGGGAACCCGGCAAAAAACATCAGATGACGTTGTGGCTCTTCAGCCAGCCCAGGCCGGCTTCGGTGGTGGTCTTGGGCTTGTATTCGCAACCGATCCAGCCGCGGTAGCCGATGCGGTCCAGGTGCTCGAACAGGAAGCGGTAGTTGATCTCGCCGGTGCCCGGTTCGTTGCGGCCGGGGTTGTCGGCCAGCTGGATGTGGTTGATGGCCGGGAGGTTCTTCTCCATGGTGCGGGCCAGGTCACCTTCCATGATCTGCATGTGGTAGATGTCGTACTGCAGGAACAGGTTGGCGCTGCCGACCTTCTCGCGAAGCTCCAGGGCTTGCTGGGTGTTCTTCAGGTAGAAGCCGGGAATGTCGATCGTGTTGATCATTTCCATGACCAGCTTGATGCCCGCGGCTTCGAGCTTGTCCGCCGCGTACTCCAGGTTGTTCAGGAAGGTGTTCTCGATGGTGGCGCAGTCATAGCCCTGCGGACGGATGCCGGCCAGGCAGTTGACCTGCTTGTTGCCCAGCACCTTGGCGTAGGCGATGGCCTTGTCCACACCGGCGCGGAATTCCTCGACGCGATCCGGATGGCAGGCGATGCCGCGCTCGCCCTTGGCCCAGTCGCCGGCGGGCAGGTTGAACAGCACTTGTTCCAGCTTGTTGGCGTCCAGGCGGGCCTTGATCACCTCGGCCTCGACGTCATAGGGGAAGAGGTACTCGACACCGGTGAAGCCGGCCTTGGCGGCGGCGTCGAAGCGGTCGAGGAAGTCCACCTCGGTGAACAGCATGGACAGGTTGGCGCAGAAACGGGGCATTGTGTGACTCCTTGATGGCGTGTTGCTCGAACAGCCCCCTCTCGGCAAGGAGAGGGTCAGGGGAGAGGGCCTTGCGACGCCTCTCCCACAGGGGGATCAATCCAGCAGCGAGATGGCGGTCGGGGCGTCGGCACCCTTGAGCGCCAGTTCCTCGAACTCGTTCACCGCGTTGATCTCGGTACCCATGGAGATGTTGGTGACGCGCTCCAGGATGACTTCCACGACAACCGGCACACGGTGCTTCTGCATCAGCTCGCGGGCCTGGGCGAAGGCAGCGCCGATCTGCTCCGGGTCGAAGACGCGGATGGCTTTACAGCCCAGGCCTTCAACCACCGCAACGTGATCCACGCCGTAGCCGTTGAGTTCCGGTGCGTTGACGTTGTCGAACGCCAGCTGCACGCAGTAGTCGATCTCGAAGCCGCGCTGTGCCTGACGGATCAGACCCAGGTAGGAGTTGTTCACCAGCACGTGGATGTACGGCAGGTTGAACTGCGCACCGGCCGCCAGTTCTTCGATCATGAACTGGAAGTCATAGTCGCCCGACAGTGCGACAACCTGACGGCTCGGGTCGGCCTTGACCACACCCAGGGCAGCCGGAATGGTCCAGCCCAGCGGGCCGGCCTGGCCGCAGTTGATCCAGTGACGCGGCTTGTACACGTGCAGGAACTGGGCGCCGGCGATCTGCGACAGACCGATGGTGCTGACGTAGCAGGTTTCCTTGCCGAAGAACTCGTTCATCTCTTCGTAGACGCGCTGCGGCTTGACCGGCACGTTGTCGAAGTGGGTCTTGCGCTGCATGGTGCGCTTGCGCTCACGGCAGGATTCCACCCAGGCGCTGCGGTCCTTCAGCTTGCCGGCGGCTTTCCACTCGCGGGCGACTTCCAGGAAGACTTCCAGCGCGGAGCCGGCGTCGGAAACGATGCCCAGGTCCGGGGTGAAGACGCGGCCGATCTGGGTCGGTTCGATGTCCACGTGGACGAACTTGCGGCCCGCGGTGTAGACGTCGACCGAACCGGTGTGGCGGTTGGCCCAGCGGTTGCCGATGCCGAACACCATGTCCGATTCCAGTACGGTGGCGTTGCCGTAGCGGTGTGAGGTCTGCAGACCGCACATGCCGGCCATCAGCGGGTGATCGTCTGGGATGGTGCCCCAGCCCATCAGGGTCGGGACTACCGGTACGCCGGTCAGCTCGGCGAACTCGACCAGTTTGTCGGAGGCATCGGCGTTGATGATGCCGCCGCCGGCGCAGATCAGCGGACGCTCGGCGTCGTTGAGCAGGGCCAGGGCTTTCTCGGCCTGGGCGCGGGTGGCTTTCGGCTTCTGTACCGGCAGCGGCTCGTAGGCGTCGATGTCGAATTCGATTTCGGCCATCTGCACGTCGAACGGCAGGTCGATCAGCACGGGGCCCGGACGGCCGCTGCGCATTTCATAGAAGGCCTTCTGGAAGGCGTAGGGCACCTGGCCCGGCTCCAGAACGGTAGTAGCCCACTTGGTGACCGGCTTGACGATGCTGGTGATGTCCACGGCCTGGAAGTCTTCCTTGTGCATGCGAGCACGAGGCGCCTGGCCGGTGATGCAGAGAATCGGGATGGAGTCGGCAGAGGCCGAGTACAGGCCGGTGACCATGTCGGTGCCGGCAGGGCCGGAGGTGCCGATGCACACGCCGATGTTGCCGGCGGTGGTGCGGGTGTAACCCTCGGCCATGTGCGACGCGCCTTCGACGTGGCGAGCCAGGACGTGATCGATGCCGCCGAGTTTCTTCATGGCCGCATACATGGGGTTGATGGCGGCGCCTGGCACGCCGAAGGCGGTATCGACGCCTTCGCGACGCATTACCAGTACGGCAGCCTCGATTGCTCTCATTCTGGCCATAATTTGTTCCTCGGTTCTTATACTGATTGTGTACAAAAGTTGAGGCGATTCTATGCAGGCTCTGGTGAGAAGGTCAAGACGGGTTGTATACGTCGGACTGACGGGTCATTTTTTATAAAAATACATATAAATCATGTACTTGCATTAAAAGCTGATCTTTGGGTCAAACTATCGTTTGAAAAAATGTATACAAAAATAGGTGCTCATTGTCCTTTTGTGTTGCTTTGATCGGGGCGTTCGGCTACTAGATTGCGTACAGATTTCTGATGCGGATGTGTGCAGGCGAATTGCCGGTGCCGTTCGTGCCCCTGACTTATCAACCTTGAAGAGGAAAACCTCATGAGCACCATCAGTCTGGAAACCGCACTGGACATCACCCGCCAGGCCCTGGTCGCCAGCCGCGAGCTGTCCACCGCGCCGCTGACCATTGCCGTACTGGATGCCGGCGGACACCTGGTGACCCTGCAGCGCGAAGACGGCGCGAGCATGCTTCGCCCGCAGATCGCCATCGGCAAGGCCTGGGGCGCCGTGGCGCTGGGCAAGTCGTCGCGCGTGCTGGCGGCGGACGCGCAGCAGCGCCCGTCCTTCATTGCGGCGGTGAATACCCTGGCGCAAGGCAATGTGGTCCCTGCGCCGGGCGGCGTGCTGATCCGTAACTCGGCCAATGAAGTGATCGGTGCCATCGGCATCAGCGGCGATGCCTCCGATATCGACGAGCAATGCGCGATCCGTGGCGTACAGGCACTGGGCCTGGTCGCCGACGCGGGCTGACAGGCGCGAAGGGCGCGCGGTATTCCGCGCGCCAGATGTTTTACCTGTAGGAGCGAGCTTGCTCGCGAACCTTCGATTACGCCGGAAGTGTCAGGCGTGAAGCGGGTTCGCGAGCAAGCTCGCTCCTACGCGTTTGTGGGGTATGCGTTTCGCAGGGCCGGGCGGACGAAGCGTTTTGACAGGCGAAAGGGCGCGCGGCACTCCGCACGCCAGATGCTTTACCTGGACGTTATGGCCGCGCTGCGCTCAGATCGACAACGGCCGCAGGCGCCCCTGGGGCTTGTGCTCGTTATCGTTGTCCGGGGCGGTGCCGCGTAGCACCAGGCGGGTGATGGTTTCGGTGGCGGCCTCGAAGTCGGCATCGCTGAGGCTGGTCTTGCCGGTGACCATGGAGATCTGCCAGTCGAAATCGGCGTAGGTCTGGGTCGCCGCCCAGATGGTGAACAGCAGGTGGTGCGGGTCCACCGGGGCGAGCAGGCCGCGGTCGATCCAGCTCTGCAGGCAGGCGATGTTGCGCTGGGCCTGGGCGTTCAGCTCGTCGAGGTACTCCCTGGGCAGGTGCGGCGCGCCGTGCATCAGTTCGCTGGCGAACACCTTGGAGGCGTGGGGCAGCTCCTGGGAAATCCTGACCTTGGAACGAATGTAGGCCTTGAGCGCCTCGCCCGGCTCGTCGTCCTCGCGGAACGGCGCGGAGGCCTGTAGCAGGGGTTCGACGACGCTTTCCAGAACGCAGCGGTAGAGGTTTTCCTTGGTCTGGAAGTAGTAATAGACGTTAGGCTTGGGCAGGCCGGCGCGAGCGGCGATGTCGCTGGTCTTGGTCGCCGCGAATCCCTTTTCGGCAAATTCCTCACTGGCTGCGCGCAGGATGAGGCGCCGGTTACGCTCGCGAATGCTGGTCATGGATGCTGGTCTTCTTGTGCTGCTGTTGTTGCCCAACCGAGCCGGGCATGGTAGCACCGGCCTTGTAACCCTCTCAAGGCGAGGGTTTGAGGCAAATTCCTGACTTGTGGGTCGAATTCGTGTATACATCGGCCCACAACTACTGTATTCCTAGCGCACTTTCGTCTGGCCAGCCTGCCAACCGGAACCTCACTGCCCATGCCTGACTCCCAACTGGTCGACCCCTTCGGCCGACGCATCACCTACCTGCGCCTGTCGGTCACTGACCGCTGCGACTTCCGTTGCACCTACTGCATGAGTGAAGACATGCAGTTCCTGCCGCGTGATCAGGTGCTGAGCCTGGAAGAGCTGGAAGCGGTGGCGGATGCCTTCATCGGCCTGGGCGTGCGCCGTATCCGCATCACCGGCGGCGAGCCGCTGGTGCGCAAGGGGCTGACCGGCCTGCTGGCCAAGCTGGGCGCGCGCCAGGAACTGGACGATCTGGCGATTACCACCAATGGTTCCCAACTGCGCGAGCGCGCTGCCGAGTTGCGAGCCGTGGGCGTGCGCCGCCTGAACATCAGCCTCGACTCCCTGCGCCGCGAGCGCTTCGCCGCCTTCACCCGCGCCGACAAGCTGGAGCAGGTGCTCGACGGCATCGATGCCGCGCGCGAGGCCGGCTTCGAGCGGATCAAGCTGAACACGGTGGTGCAGAAGGGGCGCAATGACGATGAAGTCTGCGACCTGGTGGCGTTCGCCCTGAGCAAGGGCATCGACATCAGCTTCATCGAAGAGATGCCGCTGGGCACCGTCAGCAGCCACGAACGCAAACTCACGCTGTGCAGCAGCGACGAGGTGCGCGCGCACCTGGCCGAACGCTGGCAGCTGTTGCCGACGCCCGAGCGCAGCGGCGGACCTTCTCGCTATTACCGCATCGATGGCTACGACAGCCGCATCGGCTTCATCTCCCCGCACAGCAACAATTTCTGCGGCGACTGCAATCGCGTGCGGGTGACCGCCGAAGGCAAGCTGGTGCTGTGCCTGGGGCATGAAGGTGCCCTGGACCTGCGCCGCCTGCTGCGCGAACACCCCGGTGACGTCGCGCGCCTGCGCGCCGCGCTGATGGAAGCACTGCGCCTGAAGCCCGAGCGTCACCACTTCGAAGCCGATCAGCAGGTGCAGGTGCTGCGGTTCATGAGCATGACCGGCGGCTGAGCCCGCCACGGCGGGCTGCCCGGCTCGCCCGACAGAACAACAATGTCACCAGGAGGGTACTTTGAAGCTCAAGGCTTTCTGCTGGGCGCTCGCCAGCATCGTTTCCACCGGGGCCATGGCGCAGACCTATGTGGTCGGCGTCGAGAACCTGCCATTCGCACCGCACTACGTGACCGACGCGCAGGGGCGCTACCAGGGATTCGCCCGCGACCTGCTCGACCTCTTCGCCACCTCCAGTGGCATCACCCTGGAATACCGTCCGCTGCCGGTGGATGCGCTGCTGCCGGCGTTGCTCAATGGCGAAGTCGATCTCAAGTACCCGGACAATTCCAACTGGGCGCCGGAACAGAAGGCCGCCAAGTCTCTGCGCTACAGCCAGCCGGTGACCCAGTACGTCGACGGTGTGCTGGTGGCACCGGATCGCCTCGGGCAGGGCGTGGGCGCGTTGAAGCGCCTGGCGCTGGTGGAGGGCTGGACCCCGCGCGGTTACGAGCAACAGGTGCAGTCCGGGCAGGTCAGCATCACGCCCAGTGCCGATCTGCGCCAGATGATCCATACCGCGCTGAAGAAGCAGGCCGACGGCGCCTACTTCAACGTGGTGGTCGCCACCTACTACCTGGACAATATCCGCGCCCGCCCTGGCGCCCTGGTGTTCGATCCCTCGCTGCCGCACACGCGCAGCACCTTCCATCTCTCCACGGTGAAGCACGGCGAACTGATCGACCGCTTCGACCGCTTCCTTGCTGACCATGCCAAGGAGGTCGCCGCGCTCAAGGCGAAGTACGGGGTCGAGGCGAGCCTGGACTCCGAGCACCTGGGCGTCGAGCAGTGGAAGGTGGACTTCCTCGAACGGCAAAAGGCCAAGCAGAAAGCGGCGGCCTCGCCCTGAGCGCCGTTCTTCCCTAGAATCGCCGCTGCCGTTCGCGCGCCAGCCGTAGGGAGGATGAAGTGCGCCGCGCTTTGTTCATCTGCAGTCGCAACCGCTTGCGCAGCCCCACCGCTGAAACCGTCTTCGCCAACTGGCCGGAGGTCGAGACCGACTCCGCCGGATTGGCGCCGGACGCGGATGTATTGCTGAGTGCCGAGCAGCTTGAGTGGGCCGACCTGGTTTTCGTCATGGAGCGCCGCCAGCGGCAGTCACTGCTGCGTCGTTTCCCGCAGGCGATGCGCGGCAAGCGGCTGGTGTGCCTGGATATCACTGACGATTACGCCTACCTGCAGCCGGAGCTGGTGCTTCTGTTGGAGCGCAAGGCCGGTCCCTTCCTGCGGCAGGAGGGGGCGTGAGCGAGATTCGCATTCCGCTGCGCGAGGGCATCCTGATCTGCCCCGGCTTCCGTATTCAGGCGCAGCCCGAACCCTCGCTGCAAATCGACGGCGACCTGCTCTGGGCGCTGGAGCAGCCGCAGTGGTGCGACCTGGCCGTAGAGCTGGAAGAGCGTGACGGCGCCTGGTGGATTGCGCCGCTGCCACTGAAGCGACAGGCCGGCTTCGATCCGCTGCGGGTGATCAACTGGCGCGACGAGCCAGTGCGCATCGAGCAGCCTGAAGGTATCGACAATGCCGAGGGTGCGATCCACTGGTGGCGCGGCGGTGTTGCCGATGTGCGCGGGCGCATCAGTCATCATCCGTGGGGGCGGCTGCTGCGGGTGGAAGGTGGTGGCTTCGGGCCGGAGCATATTCTCTTTCCCCGTGGCCACGCTTGCGTCTATCTGGGGCATCTAAACGCCAACTGGCGCACATTACGCTTCGAACTCTTTTCCTGACCTAGCATCTTAATAGTTAGCGGCCCAGCGGTTGGCGCCGACATGGCGGGAACGTTGCGGCTTGCCGGCTTTTGCGCCGGGCGGCAGCACGTCGTGCCTTCGTGCAAGTAGTCAGAGATGAGGAAACCCAGAATGACCATAACAAAGCGGGTGAAGAGCCTTGCAGCCATGCTGGTGCTGGCGCAGTTGGGCGTGGTGGCGGAGGTGCCGCTCGCGCAGGCGAGCATGGTTGCCACCGGTGAGGTGCTGCAGGCGCAGCAACAACAGGTCGACCGTGAGCAATTGCTGAAGATGCTCGATGACCAGGGTGTGCAGAAGAAGCTGCAGTCCATGGGCGTTGAGCGAAGCAAGGTCGAGCAACGCATCAAGAGCCTCTCCAATGAGGAGCTGGCGCAGTTCAACCAGCAGCTGGACCAGGCTCCCGCCGGTGGCATCATCGGCATCATCCTGCTGTTCCTGCTGATCTTCGTCATCACTGACATGCTCTGCATCACCCACATCTTCACCTTCGTCAGGTGCCAGCGTTGAGTCGCACGGTCATGGCTGCCGCGTTGGCGGCGGCCATGGCGCTTAGTGGCTGTGCACAGGCACCGAAGTTGCCTTCCAGTGTGGAGGCGCTGCCCGAACGCGTGGAGTTGAGCGATGTGCAGTTCTTCCCGCAACAGGAGTTCCAGTGCGGCCCTGCCGCCCTGGCAACCATGCTCAACCAGCGCGGCGTGCGGGTTACGCCGCGGCAACTGAAGGATCGTGTGTTCCTTCCGGAGCGCCAGGGCAGCTTGCAGGTGGAGCTGGTCGCGGCGGCGCGGGAGAAGGGCATGCTGGTCTATCCGCTGAAGCCGCGCCTGGAGGATGTCTTGAGCGAGGTGGCGGCGGGCAATCCGGTGCTGATTCTGCAGAACCAGGGGCTGGATTGGTTGCCGGTGTGGCATTTCGCGGTGGTGGTGGGCTTCGATCGGCAACGCCACGAGCTGATCCTGCGTTCGGGGATCACCGAGCGGTTGGTGATCGACTTCACCGCCTTCGATGTCACCTGGGCTCGCAGCAAGCGCTGGGCGGTCGTGACCGTGCCGGCGGATCGTCTGCCGGCCACGGCAGAGCCCACTGCCTGGCTGCGCGCCGGGCATGATCTGGAGGAAACCGGCCAGCCGGCCTTGGCTGAGCGGGCATACCTCAAGGCAACGCAGGCGTGGCCGCAGGATGCGTTGGGCTGGTTCGCCCTGGCCAACGCGCAGTACGCGGGTGGGCATCTGCCCGAGGCGGAGTCGGCCTTGCGGCATAGCGTGGGCGCACGCCCCGATTTCGCCGCAGGCTGGTTCAACCTGGGCAATGTGCTGGGTGAGCGCGGCTGCCCGCAACAGGCGCGTGCAGCGGTTAGCTGTGCGGCTCGCTTGGCGCCGGCAGATTCGCGCTTCTCGGTGGTACCCGCTGGCGCTGCGAATTCCGCGGCACGCTGTGAAGCTTTGCCGGCTTGCCCGGGGAGCTGACTGGCTATCCCGGAAAAAGAAAACGGCGCCGTGAGGCGCCGTTTTTCTTCGTGCGGAGCGGAGCGTCAGACGCCCAGCTTGTCGCGCAGGTTGTAGTACCAGGCGCCGATCGCGGAGAACGGAACCTGGAACATGCGACCGCCCGGGAACGGGTAGTGCGGCAGGTCGGCGAAAGCGTCGAAGCGCTCGGCCTGGCCACGCAGCGCCTCGGCCAGCACCTTGCCGGCGAGGTGGGTGTAGGTCACGCCGTGGCCGGAGCAGCCTTGCGAGTAGTAAATGTTGTCGCCGATACGGCCAACCTGCGGCAGGCGGGACAGGGTCAGCAGGAAGTTGCCGGTCCAGGCGAAGTCGATCTTCACGTTCTTCAGCTGCGGGAACACCTTCAGCATCTTCGGACGAATGATCGCCTCGATGTTCGACGGATCGCGCGCACCGTAAACCACGCCGCCGCCAAAGATCAGGCGGTTGTCACTGGTCAGGCGGTAGTAGTCGAGCAGGTAGTTGCAGTCCTCGACGCAGTAGTCCTGCGGCAGCAGGGTCTTGGCCATCTCGGCGCTCAGCGGTTCGGTGGTGATCACCTGGGTGCCGCACGGCATCGACTTGGACGCCAGCTCCGGCACCAGGCCGCCCAGGTAGGCGTTACCGGCAACCACGATGAACTTGGCCTTCACGCGGCCCTTCGGGGTATGCACGACCGGGTTGGCGCCACGGTCGATCTTCACGGCAGGGGACTGCTCGTGAATCACGCCGCCCAGGGATTCCACGGCCGCGGCTTCGCCCAGGGCGAGGTTCAGCGGGTGGATGTGGCCGCCGCTCATGTCGAGCATGCCGCCGACGTAGCTGTCGGTCGCCACGACTTCACGGATGCGCTTGGCGTCCATCAGTTCCAGCTGGGTGTGGCCGAAGCGCTCCCACAGTTTCTTCTGGGATTCCAGGTGGCCCATCTGCTTGGCGCTGAGGGCTGCGAACACGCCGCCGTCCTTCAGGTCGCACTGGATGTTGTACTTGGCGATGCGCTCGCGAATGATGCGGCCGCCTTCGAAGGCCATCTGGCCCAGCAGTTGAGCCTGCTTGGCGCCGACGGTGCGTTCGATGACGTCGATGTCGCGGCTATAGCTGTTGACGATCTGTCCGCCGTTACGGCCCGAAGCGCCGAAGCCGACCTTGGCGGCTTCCAGTACGGTGACCTTGAAGCCGTTTTCCAGCAGGAACAGCGCGGTGGACAGGCCGGTATAGCCTGCACCGATCACGCAGACGTCGGTTTCCACCTCGCCCTGCAGTTCAGGGCGGGCCGGGACCGGGTTGGCCGAGGCTGCGTAATAGGAAGAGGGGTAGGGAGTGTGCGGCATAATGCACCTGTGTTTGTTATTTTTTACGAGATGGGTGGATGCTACCTGAGTCGAATCTGGCCGGCTAGTGCCCGTGCAAAATAATTTACGGACGGTCGAACATAAAAAAATTCACTTTTTCAGTGAGTTAGAGAAAAAAGTGCTTGACGCTCCAAAACCATCGCGTAGAATGCGCCCCACACGACAGGCACATAGCTCAGTTGGTTAGAGCACCACCTTGACATGGTGGGGGTCGTTGGTTCGAGTCCAATTGTGCCTACCAAACATAGCCGCTCCGGCGGCTGCAAAAAGGGTGATCCGAAAGGGTCGCCCTTTTTGTTTGTCCGCAGAAAAGTCGGTGCGCCTGTTATGGTGTCCTCTGGGGTGTGGTCGGAGGTGGTAATGAGCGGTCTACGATCCTGGTTGGTGCTCGGCATGCTGCTGGCGCCGGTGCCGGCGTTGGCGGATATGCGGGTGGTCTGGCCGGAGGGCTGGAGCGTCTCGCGCTTGCCGGAAGATGCGGTGGCTGATGCGCCGCTGATTCGCCAGCGTGGCGTGCGCCTGGCGGAGGATGGCTCCCAGGAATTGATCATGGAGGTGACGCGCAGCCGCCTGGGTGCCGATGCCTCTGTTAATGTGGAGAACGTCATCCTCGAGATGCGCAAGGCGCTGCAGAAGGACTTTCTCCGCCAGGGCTTCCAGGCTGCCTGTAGCAAGCCTCGGGCGGCGAGGCTGGGCGGCCTGGATGGGTTGGAGGTGCGTTGCGGCATCAGTCGGAACGGCACCGAAGTATTGAAGCAGACCCTGCAAGTGGCTCTGGGTGACGGTGCGGCTTACTCGCTGACCTATGCGGCACAGGCGGAGCGCTATGCGGCGCTGGCGGGAGAAATCGAATCGGTGAAGGCGGGGATCAGCCTGCGCTGACGTTCATGCAGGTTGCCGCCTTTATATGGGGGCAGGAAGCAGAAAGCCCCGCTTTGGCGGGGCTTTTCATTTTTCAGATTCAGGCGGCGAGGGTGGCTTGTACGCGCTCGATGACCGCTTGCAGTGGTGCTTCGGCCTGATACTGCTGGGGGTAGAGGCGCTCGGTGTGCTTGGCGATGCCATGCTCGTTCACCAGCGTGAAGCTGAAGCCGTGCTTGCGCTTGGCCTGGATGACGCAGTTCAGAGGGGCGAAGGCTACCGAAAGGGTGCGAATCGCCTCCTGGATATGCGGGGAGGTTTTCATTGTCTTGTCTTTCCAAATAGGTAACGGTCTTATGACCGTTGAAATCGTAAAAAGCTCCGGGTGCAATCTGAGGATGCAGAAAGCGTGTGACCGGAATATGGCAGCGAATGGAAACTTGAGGGTCGGTTCGCGTCAGTCTGCGGTGCTGGGTAAAGGCAGTTGAACTGACGTAGGCGCTATCGCTCGGGCAAACTTTCCTGGCGCGGCTTGACGTGCTCTGGAATCGATGCGGAGGGGCGCTGGCCGTGGCCCTGTAGTGCCCAGCTTCAACCCTGGATCATGGTAGGGGAGTGCTGGGAGGGGCGACCTTGGGTTTGGTACTCGCGTTCGGAATTATATGGATTTCTGTCGGCAATAGCCAGTTGATGCTGTGCCGCTGGTCAGAATCGTTGCGAGTCGGTAAAGAAAGCCGCAGGGCGGGAGCGCGCTGCGGCTTTTTTCTTACTTCTGCAGCCAGGATTCGACGGTTTCAGCGCCGAACTGTTGTTTCCAGGCTTTCAGGGTTTTGTGATTGCCACCCTTGGTCTCGATGACTTCGCCGGAGTTGGGGTTTTTGTAGACTTTCAGCTGGCGGCTGCGGCGCTGCTGGGTCGGTGCCGGTTCGCCGGTAGTCTGCGGGTCGAGAATGTTGATCACATTCCGCAGGTTCATGCCGTACTGGTCCATCAGGGCTTGCAGTTGGTCCTTGAACTCCAGTTCCTTTTTCAGGCTGCTGTCATTCTTGAGTTTTTCCAGCAGGGCGAGTTGTTCTTTGAGCTGGCGTTCGGCTTCACGGAACTCCGCAAGTTTGGACATCATATGCTCCCGTCGGCAGGGGTGAATTGTGGCGGCGATTTTCTGTTCTTGTCGTTATCGGCGTCAACTGTAGATATGAATTGTTGCGATTCGGAAAGTACAGCTTAAATCCATCGAGTGGTTATCCGGGGCGCGGATTAGTTGTTTCTTGAGGGATAATGCACGGAGTAAAGGGGGCGGCTCCTGCCAAGTCCCTCTGAATATTGTGTGCTTTATTGTGGTGCGTTGAGTGTGAGTGCTGGATGAATAGTGAGATTGTGCGGTATCGGGTCAATGATTATGAGCTTGCGTGCCAGGCGGCGGGGCAGGGGGTGCCGCTTGTGCTGGTTCATGGATCGCTCTGCGATTATCGCTATTGGCAGGGGCAGTTCGCCGCCTTGTCGGCTCACTACCATGTGGTGGCGCCCAGCCTGCGCCACTATTTTCCTGAGCAATGGGATGGCGAGGGTGCGGGATTCACGACGGAGCAACATGTGAGCGATCTGCTTGCGTTGCTGGATCAATTGCCCGGCCCTGCGCATCTGCTCGGTCATTCGCGTGGTGGCAATCTCTGTCTGCGAGTGGCATTGGCTGCGCCGCAGAAGTTGCGTTCCCTGATACTGGCCGATCCTGGCGGGGATTTTACGGAGGATGTATTCCGTATGGCGGGGTTGGTCTCGCCAGTATCCCCAGTTGAGCGCAATCAGTTTCGCCAGCAGGCACTGGCCATGATTCGTGCGGGACAGGTCGGCGAGGGATTGCAACTCTTCGTCGATACTGTGAGTGGTGTGGGGGTGTGGGAGCGTTCTTCCCGGCAATTCCGAGAAATGGCCACGGCCAATGCCATGACATTGGTGGGGCAGGTGGCGGATCATCCGCAGCCGATTTCCCATGCTCAACTCGAGCAACTACATTTGCCGGTTATGTTGATCGGTGGGGCGAAGAGTCCGGAGCCTTTCCCACGCATTATCCAGGCGCTGCAGGCGGCGTTGGCGGATGTGCGAACTTCGATGATCCCTGGTGCATCCCACGGCATGAATGTGATCCGTCCGGCGTCCTTCAATCGCACTGTGCTGGAATTTGTCGAGCAATACTGAGCGCAGTCAGGGTGGTCGCTCGTCAGTTAGCCAAAGTTGCAGTAACATCGCACGCCTTGCCCGCTATCGATTGCGGGCGGGTTTTATCCGATTTCTTCCAGTGATCTCCGTCCGCGCGCGAAAGCGCAGGGTGCCGACAAGGCGCCTGCCACTGTGAGGCAGGCAGACCCGGCGGGCGACGCTTACTGGCACATCCCAACCCATGTGGCCTTTCGTAGGGGTCACCACTAGGAGAGGAGGCGCCATGCCCATCATTACTCTTCCCGACGGTAGTCAGCGTTCCTTCGATCATCCGGTCAGCGTGACCGAGGTGGCGCAATCCATTGGCGCGGGCCTGGCGAAAGCCACCCTGGCCGGCAAGGTCAACGGCCGCCTGGTCGATGCCTGCGACATAATCGACAGCGACGCGACCCTGCAGATCATTACCCCGAAGGACGAGGACGGGCTGGAAATCATCCGCCACTCCTGCGCTCACCTGGTGGGCCATGCGGTCAAGCAGCTGTACCCGACCGCCAAGATGGTCATCGGCCCGGTGATCGACGAAGGCTTCTATTACGACATCGCCTTCGAGCGCCCCTTCACCCCTGAAGATATGGCTGCCATCGAAAAGCGCATGGCCGAACTGATCGACAAGGACTACGACGTTATCAAGAAGATGACGCCGCGTGCCGAAGTCATCGAGACCTTCAAGGCTCGTGGTGAGGAGTACAAGCTGCGCCTCATCGACGACATGCCGGACGAGAAGGCCATGGGCTTGTACTTCCACGAGGAGTACGTGGACATGTGCCGCGGCCCGCACGTGCCGAACACTCGCTTCCTGAAGGCCTTCAAGCTGACCAAGATCTCCGGCGCCTACTGGCGCGGCGACTCGAAGAACGAGCAGCTGCAGCGCGTCTACGGCACCGCCTGGGCGGACAAGAAGCAGCTGGCGGCCTACGTCCAGCGCATCGAGGAAGCCGAGAAGCGCGACCACCGCCGCATCGGCAAGCAGCTCGACCTCTTCCACCTCCAGGAGGAAGCGCCGGGCATGGTCTTCTGGCACCCGAACGGCTGGACCGTCTACCAGGTGCTCGAGCAGTACATGCGCAAGGTGCAGCGCGACCACGGCTACGTGGAAGTGCGTACCCCGCAGGTCGTCGACCGCATCCTCTGGGAGCGTTCCGGTCACTGGACCAACTACGCCGAGAACATGTTCACCACTTCGTCGGAAAGCCGCGATTTCGCGGTCAAGCCGATGAACTGCCCGTGCCACGTGCAGATATTCAACCAGGGTCTGAAGTCCTACCGCGACCTGCCGCTGCGCCTCGCCGAGTTCGGCGCCTGCCACCGCAACGAGCCGTCCGGCGCGCTGCACGGCATCATGCGCGTGCGTGGCTTCACCCAGGACGACGCCCACATCTTCTGCACCGAAGAACAGGTGAAGAAGGAAGCGGCCGACTTCATCAAGCTGACCCTGCAGGTCTATTCGGACTTCGGCTTCACTGACGTTTCCATGAAGCTGTCCACTCGTCCGGCCAAGCGCGTCGGTTCCGAAGAACTGTGGGATCGCGCCGAAAGTGCGCTGGCCGATGCTCTGAACGAGTCCGGCCTGGAGTGGGAATACCAGCCGGGTGAGGGCGCCTTCTACGGTCCGAAGATCGAGTTTACCCTCAAGGACTGCCTCGGCCGTAACTGGCAGTGCGGCACCCTGCAGTACGATCCGAACCTTCCGGAGCGTCTGGATGCCAGCTATATCGCCGAAGATAACAGCCGTACCCGTCCGGTCATGCTGCACCGCGCCATCCTCGGCTCCTTCGAGCGCTTCATCGGCATGCTGATCGAGCATTACGCCGGCTTGTTCCCGGCCTGGCTCGCGCCGACCCAGGCCGTGGTGATGAATATCACTGACAAGCAGGCCGAATGGGCTGAAGAAGTGGTGCGTCAGCTCGAGCAAAGCGGATTCCGTGCCAAGTCTGACTTGAGAAACGAGAAAATTGGCTTTAAAATCCGCGAGCATACTTTGCTCAAGGTTCCCTATCTGTTGGTTATCGGTGATAGGGAAGTTGAATCGCAGGCCGTCGCCGTACGTACGCGCGAAGGGGCAGATCTCGGCTCGATGCCGATCGCCCAGTTCGCTGAGCTGCTGGCTCAGGCGGTTTCCCGGCGTGGTCGCCAAGACTCGGAGTAATCATTATTAAGCGTGAAATGAGACAGGATAAGCGGGCTCTCCCGAAACCGCCGATCAACGAGAACATCACCGCCCGTGAGGTTCGTCTGATTGGTGCTGACGGTCAGCAGATTGGTGTGGTCTCCCTCGACGAGGCCCTCCGTCAAGCCGACGAGGCCAAGCTGGACCTGGTAGAAATTTCTGCTGATGCGGTGCCCCCTGTCTGCCGCATCATGGACTACGGCAAGCACCTCTTCGAGAAGAAGAAGCAGGCCGCTGCTGCGAAGAAAAACCAGCACCAGCAACAGATCAAAGAAATCAAGTTTCGTCCAGGGACGGAAGAAGGGGATTACCAGGTAAAACTACGCAACCTGGTACGTTTCCTTAATGAAGGGGACAAGGCCAAGGTATCGCTTCGATTCCGTGGTCGTGAGATGGCCCACCAGGAACTGGGCATGGAGCTGTTGAAGCGGGTCGAAAATGACCTCGCCGAATTCGGCACCGTGGAACAGCATCCCAAGCTGGAAGGACGCCAGCTGATGATGGTCATCGCTCCCAAGAAGCGTAAATAACCTCCCGGGCACTGGCAGGCCTGATGGTTATCAGTTGTTAACGAATGCGGAGTACTAAACATGCCAAAGATGAAAACCAAGAGTGGCGCCAAGAAGCGCTTCAAAGTGACTGCTGGTGGCATCAAGCACAAGCACGCTTTCAAGAGCCACATCCTGACCAAAATGACCACCAAGCGTAAGCGTCAGCTGCGCGGCACTTCGCTGCTCGCTGCTTCCGACGTTCGCCGTGTAGAACGCTCCCTGCGTCTGCGTTGATTTCTGGTAGAGGATAGATAAATGGCTCGTGTTAAGCGTGGCGTGATTGCCCGTCGTCGTCACAAGAAGATCCTGAAGCTCGCAAAAGGCTACTACGGCGCGCGTTCGCGCGTGTTCCGCGTTGCCAAGCAGGCGGTAATCAAGGCTGGCCAATACGCCTACCGTGACCGTCGTCAGCGCAAGCGTCAGTTCCGCGCCCTGTGGATCGCCCGTATCAACGCTGGTGCTCGTCAGAACGGTCTGTCCTACAGCCGTCTGATCGCTGGCCTGAAGAAGGCGGCCATCGAGATCGACCGTAAGGTACTGGCCGATCTGGCTGTGAACGAAAAAGCGGCGTTTACCGCGATTGTCGAGAAAGCGAAGGCCAGCCTGGCTTAAGCCCCACGACAGTTACCGGATCTCGGTCCGGACGTAACGTCACCGATAGGGGAAGAGCCTTACCGCTCTTCCCCTATTTTGTATCTGGAGTTGGTACATGGAAAACCTGGACGCGCTGGTTTCGCAGGCCCTGGACGCCGTGCGAAACACCGAAGACGTCAACGCCCTGGAGCAGATCCGGGTTCACTACCTCGGCAAGAAAGGCGAGCTGACCCAGGTCATGAAGACCCTGGGCGACCTGCCGGCCGAAGAGCGCCCCAAGGTCGGCGCGCTGATCAACGTCGCCAAGGAAAAGGTTCAGGATGTGCTGAACGCCCGCAAGGCCGAGCTGGAGGGCGCCGCCCTCGCCGCCAAGCTGGCTGCCGAGCGCATCGACGTGACCCTGCCGGGCCGTGGCCAGTCTTCCGGCGGCCTGCATCCGGTTACCCGCACCAAGGAACGCATCGAGCAGTGCTTCACCCGCATCGGCTATGAAGTTGCCGAGGGGCCTGAAGTCGAAGACGACTACCACAACTTCGAAGCGCTCAACATTCCGGGGCACCACCCGGCTCGTGCCATGCACGACACCTTCTACTTCAATGCGAACATGCTGCTGCGCACCCATACCTCTCCGGTACAGGTCCGCACCATGGAAAGCCAGAAGCCGCCGATTCGCATTGTCTGCCCGGGCCGCGTCTATCGCTGCGACTCCGACCTGACCCATTCGCCCATGTTCCACCAGGTCGAAGGTCTGCTGGTCGATGAAGATGTCAGCTTCGCCGACCTCAAGGGCACCATCGAAGAATTCCTCCGCGCCTTCTTCGAGAAAGAATTCTCCGTCCGCTTCCGTCCGTCCTTCTTCCCCTTCACCGAGCCTTCGGCGGAAGTCGACATCCAGTGCGTGCTCTGCAGCGGCAAGGGTTGCCGCGTCTGCAAGCAGACCGGCTGGCTGGAAGTCATGGGTTGCGGCATGGTCCACCCCGACGTGCTGCGCATGTCCGGCATCGACCCCGAGAAGTACCAGGGCTTCGCCTTCGGCATGGGTATCGAGCGTCTGGCCATGCTGCGCTACGGCGTGAACGACTTGCGCCTGTTCTTCGACAACGATCTGCGGTTCCTCGGCCAGTTCCGCTAGCCCGCACGACCGTCAACGTATTTAGGAGAGCAGGATGAAATTCAGTGAACAATGGCTGCGGAGCTGGGTAAATCCGCAGGTATCCCGTGACGAGCTGGTGGCTCGTCTGTCCATGGCGGGCCTCGAGGTCGACGCCGTGATCCCGGTCGCCGGCCAGTTCAGCGGTGTGGTCGTGGGCGAAGTGCTGTCGACCGAGCAGCACCCGGACGCCGACAAGCTGCGCGTCTGCCAGGTCAGCAACGGTTCGGAGACCTTCCAGGTCGTCTGCGGCGCGCCCAACGTGCGCCCGGGTCTGAAGATCCCCTTCGCCATGATCGGCGCCGAACTGCCGGGCGACTTCAAGATCAAGAAGGCCAAGCTGCGTGGCGTTGAATCCAACGGCATGCTCTGCTCGGCCAAAGAGCTGGAAATCAGCGAAGAGAACGCCGGCCTGATGGAGCTCGCCGCGGACGCGCCGGTGGGCGCCAGCATCCGCGACTACCTCGAGCTGGATGACGCCTCCATCGAAATCGGCCTGACCCCGAACCGTGGCGACTGTCTGTCCCTGACCGGCCTCGCTCGCGAAGTCGGCGCGCTGTACAGCGCCGAGGTCAAGCCGGTGGTGGTCAACGCCGTTGCCCCGCAGATCGACGAAGTGCGCAGCGTTGAGCTGCTGGCGCCCAAGTCTTGCCCGCGCTACCTCGGTCGCGTCGTTCGCAACGTCGACCTGAGCAAGCCGACTCCCCTGTGGATGGTCGAGCGCCTGCGCCGTTCCGACATCCGCAGCATCGACGCCGCCGTCGACATCACCAACTACGTGATGATCGAACTGGGTCAGCCGATGCACGCCTTCGATCTCGACGAGATCAAGGGCGGCGTACGCGTGCGCATGGCGGAGGAGGGCGAGAAGCTCGTCCTGCTCGACGGCCAGGAAGTCACCCTGCGTGCCGACACCCTGGTGATCGCCGACCACGAACGCGCCCTGGCCATTGCCGGCGTGATGGGCGGCGAGCACAGCGGCGTCAGCGCCAAGACCCGCGACCTGTTCCTCGAAAGCGCCTTCTTCGACAATATTGCCGTCGCCGGCAAGGCCCGCTCCTACGGCCTGCACACCGATGCCTCGCACCGCTTCGAGCGTGGCGTGGACTCGCAGTTGGCCCGTCGCGCCATGGAGCGCGCCACCGAACTGCTGCTGCAGATCGTTGGCGGCGAAGCTGGCCCGATCATGGAAGCAGTCAACGAAGCCGATCTGCCCAAGGTCGCTCCAGTCACCCTGCGCGCTGAGCGCGTCACCCAGATGCTGGGCATGACGCTGGAAAACGCCGAAATCGAGCGTCTGCTCACCGCCCTGGAATTCGATGTCCAGAAAGCCGGTGCCGATGCCTGGACCGTGGGGGTGCCGAGCCATCGCTTCGACGTGTCCATCGAAGTCGACCTGATCGAAGAGCTGGGCCGCCTGTACGGCTACAACCGTCTGCCGGTCCGCTACCCGCAGGCACGCCTGGCGCCGAACACCAAGTCCGAGTCCCAGGCCGAGCTGCCGGCGCTGCGCCGCCTGCTGGTCGCCCGCGACTACCAGGAAGCCATCACCTATAGCTTCATCGATCCCAAGCTGTTCCAGCTGTTCCACCCCGGTGTCGAGCCGCTGATGCTGGCCAACCCGATCTCCGCCGACATGGCCGCCATGCGCGCCTCGCTCTGGCCGGGTCTGGTCAAGTCCCTGCAGCACAACCTCAACCGCCAGCAGACCCGCGTGCGCCTGTTCGAAAGCGGCCTGCGCTTCGTCGGTCAGCTGGATGGGCTGGTGCAGGAAAACATGCTGGCCGGCGTTGTCTGCGGTGCCCGTCAGCCGGAAGGTTGGGCCAATGGCCGCGAGAGTGTCGACTTCTTCGACGTGAAAGCCGACGTCGAAGCGCTGCTGGGTAACGCCGGCGCCATAGATGCCTTCACCTTCTCCCCGGCAGAGCACCCGGCGCTGCACCCAGGCCAGACCGCCAAGATCGAGCGCGACGGCGTGCTGGTCGGCTACCTGGGCGCCCTGCACCCGGAGCTGGCCAAGGCGCTGGACCTGGACCGCCCGGTCTACGTCTTCGAGCTGGTACTGGCCGAAGTGGCCAAGGGGCGCCTGCCGAAATTCAGCGAACTGTCGCGCTTCCCCGAAGTGCGTCGTGACCTGGCCCTGATCGTCGATCTGGATACTCCGGCCGAATTCGTGCTGGCAAATATCCGTGAAACGGCGGGCGAATGGCTGACGGATCTCAGGTTGTTTGACGTCTACCACGGTAAAGGCATTGATCCGCTTAGAAAAAGCTTGGCCGTTGGCTTGACCTGGCAGCATCCATCACGCACTCTTAACGATGACGAGGTGAACGCGACTACGCAGAATATCGTCGCCTCGCTGGAACAAAGGTTCAACGCCACGTTAAGGAAGTAGCGTATGGGGGCTCTGACGAAAGCTGAAATTGCTGAACGTCTGTACGAAGAGCTGGGCCTGAATAAGCGGGAAGCCAAGGAACTGGTGGAGCTCTTCTTCGAAGAGATCCGCCAGGCGCTGGAGCATAACGAACAGGTGAAGTTGTCGGGTTTCGGCAACTTCGACCTGCGCGACAAGCGCCAGCGTCCCGGACGCAACCCGAAGACGGGAGAGGAAATCCCGATCACAGCCCGGCGCGTCGTCACCTTTCGTCCAGGGCAGAAACTGAAGGCCAGGGTTGAGGCTTATGCTGGAACCAAGTCATAACGACGAGCTGCCCCCCATTCCGGGCAAGCGCTACTTCACCATCGGTGAAGTGAGTGATCTCTGCGCGGTGAAGCCGCACGTGCTGCGGTACTGGGAACAGGAGTTCCCGCAACTCAACCCGGTCAAGCGAAGGGGCAACCGGCGCTACTACCAGCGCCAGGACGTGCTCATGATTCGCCAGATCCGCGCGCTGCTCTACGACCAAGGCTTCACCATCGGCGGCGCGCGCCAGCGCCTCACCGGCGACGAAGCACGCGAGGACGCCACTCAGTACAAGCAACTGATCCGGCAAATGATCGCCGAATTGGAGGACGTGCTGCACGTCCTGCGCAAGTAACTGAAAAAAATGAAAAAAGTACTTCTCCGAAGCAATCGCTTGGGGTATAGTGCGATCCGCTTCCAGGGCAACCTGGTCGCAACGTCGGGGCGTAGCGCAGCCTGGTAGCGCACTTGCATGGGGTGCAAGGGGTCGAGTGTTCGAATCACTCCGTCCCGACCAAATTTGAAAAGGCCGGTTCAGCAATGAATCGGCCTTTTTGCATTTCTCTTCCCGAAAAAAATACCTATATAGACCGCCAGCTCGGCGTATCCCTTGGTTCCCGGTCGTCCTGCGTCGTCAGAAATATCGGCAGGTCCCGTCAATCCAGATTTTGCCTTGCTATTTGATGACGCTGATGCATCGGTTGGCTCAGATCATGAAGGCGTGGTGGGGATTGGTGGTTGGGATGTGCTGGGAGTCTTGGTGGGAGGGGGCTTCGTCGCTGAGCCATTGGGTGATGCTGTGGTGTTCGGGGTGCCGGAAGCGGTAGAGGGCTTTGTAGGCGCCAGATTTGCTGATGACTTCCCCTTCCTCGCCTGGCCACGGGATTGATCGCGACGATCGGAGGGTGGTGGGCGGCTTTCCGAGGCGGCAACCTGCAAAGCTCGTAGAAATCTAGGGCGCGCATTGAGGTGCGAGGTCCTGGTGGGTCGTCTCTATATAGAAGAGGTAACTGAGAGGGACGCCGGCTTGGGGCTGTCCGCTGACGATGCTCGTGGCGGCGTGCGGTCGCAGGAAGGGTTTTCTTCTATATAGGAGAGGGAAGGGGGCAGGTATTTGTCATCTTTCTGCAAAAAGTCGTTGACGGGTCTTTTTAAGTCCCTATAATGCGCACCACTCCCAGCGATGAAGCGCTGAAAGGGCTTGAAAATCAAGAACTTACAAAGATTCGAAGCTGAGAGTGGTGGTCCGGCAGGTGAATCACTTGCCACTGTTCATTCGCTGCTCCGGCAGTGAGTCGAAAAGAAGATCATCGAGGTGCTTGACAGTGAGTTTGATCGCTGTAGAATGCGCCTCCCGCTGGTGAGAAGGCTTCCTTCTCCGAAGCGCAAGCGGTTGAGTAGAAAAGAAAATTTTCGAAAACAACGCTTGACAAGATGAGGTGCTGCTGTAGAATGCGCGCCTCGGTTGAGACGAAAGCCTTGACCAACTGCTCTTTAACAAGTCGAATCAAGCAATTCGTGTGGGTGCTTGTGATGTAAGACTGATGATCGACTGATTATCAGCAGCGCAAGTAACACTCGTGAATTCGAGAGTTTTAGCTCTTTAAATAGAGCATGCGATTGCTGAGCCAAGTTTAGGGTTTTCGCAAAACCCAAGCAGTATTGAACTGAAGAGTTTGATCATGGCTCAGATTGAACGCTGGCGGCAGGCCTAACACATGCAAGTCGAGCGGATGAGTGGAGCTTGCTCCATGATTCAGCGGCGGACGGGTGAGTAATGCCTAGGAATCTGCCTGGTAGTGGGGGACAACGTTTCGAAAGGAACGCTAATACCGCATACGTCCTACGGGAGAAAGCAGGGGACCTTCGGGCCTTGCGCTATCAGATGAGCCTAGGTCGGATTAGCTAGTTGGTGGGGTAAAGGCCTACCAAGGCGACGATCCGTAACTGGTCTGAGAGGATGATCAGTCACACTGGAACTGAGACACGGTCCAGACTCCTACGGGAGGCAGCAGTGGGGAATATTGGACAATGGGCGAAAGCCTGATCCAGCCATGCCGCGTGTGTGAAGAAGGTCTTCGGATTGTAAAGCACTTTAAGTTGGGAGGAAGGGCAGTAAGTTAATACCTTGCTGTTTTGACGTTACCAACAGAATAAGCACCGGCTAACTTCGTGCCAGCAGCCGCGGTAATACGAAGGGTGCAAGCGTTAATCGGAATTACTGGGCGTAAAGCGCGCGTAGGTGGTTTGGTAAGATGGATGTGAAATCCCCGGGCTCAACCTGGGAACTGCATCCATAACTGCCTGACTAGAGTACGGTAGAGGGTGGTGGAATTTCCTGTGTAGCGGTGAAATG
Source organism: Pseudomonas sp. PSE14 (assembly GCF_029203285.1). Taxonomy (NCBI): domain Bacteria; kingdom Pseudomonadati; phylum Pseudomonadota; class Gammaproteobacteria; order Pseudomonadales; family Pseudomonadaceae; genus Pseudomonas; species Pseudomonas sp. PSE14. The sequence continues at coordinate 3,946,818 of NZ_CP115669.1, read as the reverse complement.
CGTAGATATAGGAAGGAACACCAGTGGCGAAGGCGACCACCTGGACTGATACTGACACTGAGGTGCGAAAGCGTGGGGAGCAAACAGGATTAGATACCCTGGTAGTCCACGCCGTAAACGATGTCGACTAGCCGTTGGAATCCTTGAGATTTTAGTGGCGCAGCTAACGCGATAAGTCGACCGCCTGGGGAGTACGGCCGCAAGGTTAAAACTCAAATGAATTGACGGGGGCCCGCACAAGCGGTGGAGCATGTGGTTTAATTCGAAGCAACGCGAAGAACCTTACCTGGCCTTGACATGTCCGGAACCTTGCAGAGATGCGAGGGTGCCTTCGGGAATCGGAACACAGGTGCTGCATGGCTGTCGTCAGCTCGTGTCGTGAGATGTTGGGTTAAGTCCCGTAACGAGCGCAACCCTTGTCCTTAGTTACCAGCACCTCGGGTGGGCACTCTAAGGAGACTGCCGGTGACAAACCGGAGGAAGGTGGGGATGACGTCAAGTCATCATGGCCCTTACGGCCAGGGCTACACACGTGCTACAATGGTCGGTACAGAGGGTTGCCAAGCCGCGAGGTGGAGCTAATCCCACAAAACCGATCGTAGTCCGGATCGCAGTCTGCAACTCGACTGCGTGAAGTCGGAATCGCTAGTAATCGTGAATCAGAATGTCACGGTGAATACGTTCCCGGGCCTTGTACACACCGCCCGTCACACCATGGGAGTGGGTTGCTCCAGAAGTAGCTAGTCTAACCGCAAGGGGGACGGTTACCACGGAGTGATTCATGACTGGGGTGAAGTCGTAACAAGGTAGCCGTAGGGGAACCTGCGGCTGGATCACCTCCTTAATCGAAGATCGCAGCTTCTTCATAAGCTCCCACACGAATTGCTTGATTCACTGGTTAGACGATAGGTTTGCTGCTCGGTTGGTTTGAGCGCGCCCCCGGCTCTTGGATAGAGAGCGGGTGAGGTCGACAAGCTGCCAAAGCCCGAACGATTGGGTCTGTAGCTCAGTTGGTTAGAGCGCACCCCTGATAAGGGTGAGGTCGGCAGTTCGAATCTGCCCAGACCCACCAATTGTTGTGGTGTGCTGCTGATCCGATGGGGCCATAGCTCAGCTGGGAGAGCGCCTGCTTTGCACGCAGGAGGTCAGGAGTTCGATCCTCCTTGGCTCCACCATCTCTAAATCGTCGAAAGCTCAGACAGGAATGTTCGGTGTAACGAACCTTGCTGTCTGGACTTTGTGCCAGAACTGTTCTTTAAAAATTTGGGTATGTGATAGAAGTAGACTGAATGATCTCTTTCACTGGTGATCATTCAAGTCAAGGTAAAATTTGCGAGTTCAAGCGCGAATTTTCGGCGAATGTCGTCTTCACGTTCGAGACTGTAACCAGATTGCTTGGGGTTATATGGTCAAGTGAAGAAGCGCATACGGTGGATGCCTTGGCAGTCAGAGGCGATGAAAGACGTGGTAGCCTGCGATAAGCTTCGGGGAGTCGGCAAACAGACTTTGATCCGGAGATCTCTGAATGGGGGAACCCACCTAGGATAACCTAGGTATCTTGTACTGAATCCATAGGTGCAAGAGGCGAACCAGGGGAACTGAAACATCTAAGTACCCTGAGGAAAAGAAATCAACCGAGATTCCCTTAGTAGTGGCGAGCGAACGGGGACTAGCCCTTAAGCTTCTTTGAATCTAACAGAACGCTCTGGAAAGTGCGGCCATAGTGGGTGATAGCCCCGTATGTGAAAGGTTCTTTGAAGTGAAATCGAGTAGGACGGAGCACGAGAAACTTTGTCTGAATATGGGGGGACCATCCTCCAAGGCTAAATACTACTGACTGACCGATAGTGAACCAGTACCGTGAGGGAAAGGCGAAAAGAACCCCGGAGAGGGGAGTGAAATAGAACCTGAAACCGTATGCGTACAAGCAGTGGGAGCCTACTTGTTAGGTGACTGCGTACCTTTTGTATAATGGGTCAGCGACTTATATTCAGTGGCGAGCTTAACCGTATAGGGAAGGCGTAGCGAAAGCGAGTCTTAATAGGGCGATTTAGTCGCTGGGTATAGACCCGAAACCGGGCGATCTATCCATGAGCAGGTTGAAGGTTAGGTAACACTGACTGGAGGACCGAACCCACTCCCGTTGAAAAGGTAGGGGATGACTTGTGGATCGGAGTGAAAGGCTAATCAAGCTCGGAGATAGCTGGTTCTCCTCGAAAGCTATTTAGGTAGCGCCTCACGTATCACTCCAGGGGGTAGAGCACTGTTTCGGCTAGGGGGTCATCCCGACTTACCAAACCGATGCAAACTCCGAATACCTGGAAGTGTCAGCGTGGGAGACACACGGCGGGTGCTAACGTCCGTCGTGAAAAGGGAAACAACCCAGACCGTCAGCTAAGGTCCCAAAGTTGTGGTTAAGTGGTAAACGATGTGGGAAGGCTTAGACAGCTAGGAGGTTGGCTTAGAAGCAGCCACCCTTTAAAGAAAGCGTAATAGCTCACTAGTCGAGTCGGCCTGCGCGGAAGATGTAACGGGGCTCAAACCACACACCGAAGCTACGGGTGCATCGTAAGATGCGCGGTAGAGGAGCGTTCTGTAAGCCTGTGAAGGTGAGTTGAGAAGCTTGCTGGAGGTATCAGAAGTGCGAATGCTGACATGAGTAACGACAATGGGTGTGAAAAACATCCACGCCGAAAGACCAAGGGTTCCTGCGCAACGTTAATCGACGCAGGGTTAGTCGGTCCCTAAGGCGAGGCTGAAGAGCGTAGTCGATGGGAAACAGGTTAATATTCCTGTACTTCTAGTTACTGCGATGGAGGGACGGAGAAGGCTAGGCCAGCTTGGCGTTGGTTGTCCAAGTTTAAGGTGGTAGGCCGAACACTTAGGCAAATCCGGGTGTTCAAGGCCGAGAGCTGATGACGAGTCGTCTTTTAGATGATGAAGTGGTTGATGCCATGCTTCCAGGAAAAGCTTCTAAGCTTCAGGTAACTAGGAACCGTACCCCAAACCGACACAGGTGGTCGGGTAGAGAATACCAAGGCGCTTGAGAGAACTCGGGTGAAGGAACTAGGCAAAATGGCACCGTAACTTCGGGAGAAGGTGCGCCGATGAGGGTGAAGCATTTACTGCGTAAGCCCATGTCGGTCGAAGATACCAGGCCGCTGCGACTGTTTATTAAAAACACAGCACTCTGCAAACACGAAAGTGGACGTATAGGGTGTGACGCCTGCCCGGTGCCGGAAGGTTAATTGATGGGGTTAGCGAAAGCGAAGCTCTTGATCGAAGCCCCGGTAAACGGCGGCCGTAACTATAACGGTCCTAAGGTAGCGAAATTCCTTGTCGGGTAAGTTCCGACCTGCACGAATGGCGTAACGATGGCGGCGCTGTCTCCACCCGAGACTCAGTGAAATTGAAATCGCTGTGAAGATGCAGTGTATCCGCGGCTAGACGGAAAGACCCCGTGAACCTTTACTGTAGCTTTGCACTGGACTTTGAGCCTGCTTGTGTAGGATAGGTGGGAGGCTTTGAAGCGTGGACGCCAGTCTGCGTGGAGCCAACCTTGAAATACCACCCTGGCATGCTTGAGGTTCTAACTCTGGTCCGTCATCCGGATCGAGGACAGTGTATGGTGGGCAGTTTGACTGGGGCGGTCTCCTCCTAAAGAGTAACGGAGGAGTACGAAGGTGCGCTCAGACCGGTCGGAAATCGGTCGCAGAGTATAAAGGCAAAAGCGCGCTTGACTGCGAGACAGACACGTCGAGCAGGTACGAAAGTAGGTCTTAGTGATCCGGTGGTTCTGTATGGAAGGGCCATCGCTCAACGGATAAAAGGTACTCCGGGGATAACAGGCTGATACCGCCCAAGAGTTCATATCGACGGCGGTGTTTGGCACCTCGATGTCGGCTCATCACATCCTGGGGCTGAAGCCGGTCCCAAGGGTATGGCTGTTCGCCATTTAAAGTGGTACGCGAGCTGGGTTTAGAACGTCGTGAGACAGTTCGGTCCCTATCTGCCGTGGACGTTTGAGATTTGAGAGGGGCTGCTCCTAGTACGAGAGGACCGGAGTGGACGAACCTCTGGTGTTCCGGTTGTCACGCCAGTGGCATTGCCGGGTAGCTATGTTCGGAATAGATAACCGCTGAAAGCATCTAAGCGGGAAACTAGCCTCAAGATGAGATCTCACTGGGAACTTGATTCCCCTGAAGGGCCGTCGAAGACTACGACGTTGATAGGTCGGGTGTGTAAGCGCTGTGAGGCGTTGAGCTAACCGATACTAATTGCCCGTGAGGCTTGACCATATAACACCCAAACAATTTGTGTGTTCGATGGTGAAGTCGACGAACCGAAAGTTCGTGTGAACCGCAAATGACTGTCACATACCCGAATCTGGATGAGCGTGTGCGAATGCCACGAGCGTCCTAAAGAATTGCTTGACGACCATAGAGCGTTGGAACCACCTGATCCCATCCCGAACTCAGCAGTGAAACGACGCATCGCCGATGGTAGTGTGGGGTTTCCCCATGTGAGAGTAGGTCATCGTCAAGCTCCTATCCCAAAGCCCCTGGTTAGCGAAAGCTGGCCGGGGGCTTTGCTTATTAGTGTAAGCAACCCGATTTCGGATGAGCGCCACGGCGATCATCCAGCCGAATTGCTTGACGACCATAGAGCATTGGAACCACCTGATCCCATCCCGAACTCAGCAGTGAAACGATGCATCGCCGATGGTAGTGTGGGGTTTCCCCATGTGAGAGTAGGTCATCGTCAAGCTTCTAATTCCAAAGCCCCTGATCAGCGAGAGCTGGTCGGGGGCTTTGTTTTTTGGGGAGCAAAAAAGCTGCTGCACGGGCATTGGTGGTAACCGGAGATCCTGGCGTGCGCCGTGTGCAAGGCTTTCGCGGACAAGGTCCGCTCCTACGAGAGCTGTAAGCGGTCATGGCGGAGCGACGCGGTTCGCGAGCAAGCTCGCTCCTACAAGAGCATGAGTGACTTGGTCATGATGATCGTGCGTTCTTCTCCGTAGAGCTGTTCGCGTACGACGCTGTAGCCCAGGCGGGCGTAGAAGGATTGGGCGGTGAGGGAGGAGGGGATCAGCAAGGCCTCCACGCCACGCTCCAGTGCGGTTTCTTCGATTTGGGCCATCAGGGCCTGGCCGATGCCTTTGTTCTGCTGTCGCGGCGCTATGAAGAGGCTGCGCACGACGTTGCCGTCCAGGGCGCCTGTGCCGACGATCTCGTCGCCCAGCAGGGCGACGAAGACCAGACGCTGCTCCAGCAGCTCGATCAAACGTTCGGGCGAGAAGTTCGCCGCTACTGACTCGATGACATTCGCCGGGTAGTCCTGGCCATTGCTCTCCCTGACAGTCGTCACAATCACCTGGCTGATGGCTGCAGCATCTTCGCTGCGGGCCTTTCGAATCATCAGCGCCATCTGCATGCTCCCTGTTATCCAGCTTTCCCAATCCTGACCTGATTGGGGATGCGAGGCAAAGCTGAAGGGCAGGTGGCCAGGAACTGCAGGCAACAAAAAAGGCGCCCTGGGGCGCCTTTCTTGTTTGGATCACTGATCAGCCATTGTGGCGTTTCAGGACCAGGGTGGCGTTGGTGCCGCCGAAGCCGAAGCTGTTGCTCATGACGGTGTCGAGCTTCGCGTTCTCGCGAGTCTCGCGCAGGATCGGCATGTCGGCGACTTCCGGGTCCAGCTCGTCGATGTTGGCCGAGCCGGCGATGAAGTTGCCTTCCATCATCAGCAGGCAGTAGATGGCCTCGTGAACGCCGGCGGCGCCCAGGGAGTGGCCGGACAGGCTCTTGGTGGAGCTGATGGCCGGGGCGTTGGTGCCGAACACTTCGCGGATACCACGGATTTCAGCAACGTCGCCGACCGGGGTGGAGGTGCCGTGAGTGTTCAGGTAGTCGATCGGGGTGTTCACGGTCGACAGGGCCTGCTGCATGCAGCGGATGGCGCCTTCGCCACTCGGGGCGACCATGTCGTAACCATCGGAGGTCGCGCCGTAGCCGACGATTTCGGCGTAGATCTTGGCGCCGCGCTTCAGGGCGTGTTCCAGCTCTTCGACAACGACCATGCCGCCGCCGCCGGCGATGACGAAACCGTCACGCTTGGCGTCGTAGGCGCGGGAGGCCTTTTCCGGGGTCTCGTTGTACTGGGTGGAGAGGGCGCCCATGGCGTCGAACAGGCAGCTCTGGCTCCAGTGCTCTTCTTCACCGCCACCGGCGAAGACGACGTCCTGCTTGCCCATCTGGATCTGTTCCATGGCCTGGCCGATGCAATGCGCGCTGGTGGCGCAGGCCGAGGAGATGGAGTAGTTCACGCCCTTGATCTGGAAGGGAGTGGCCAGGCAGGCGGAAACGGTGCTGCCCATGGTGCGGGTGACGCGGTATGGGCCGATGCGCTTGACGCCTTTCTCGCGCAGGGTGTCGATGGCTTCCATCTGGTTCAGGGTGGAAGCGCCACCGGAACCGGCGATCAGGCCGGTGCGCGGGTTGGAGATCTGCTCGGGGCTGAGGCCGGAGTCCTTGATCGCCTGTTCCATCGCGAGGTACGCGTAGGCAGCGGCGTCGCCCATGAAGCGGAAGACCTTGCGGTCGATCAGCTCTTCCAGGTTCAGGTTGACCGAACCGGAAACGTGGCTGCGCAGGCCCATCTCGGCGTAGCTGGGGTTGTGGCGGATGCCAGCACGGCCTGCACGCAGGTTGGCGGAGACGGTGTCTTTGTCATTGCCCAGGCAGGAAACGATGCCCAGACCGGTGATCACGACGCGACGCATGCGGATACCCTTAGAAGCTGTCAGTGGAAGTGAACAGGCCGACGCGGAGGCCTTCGGCGCTGTAGATTTCGCGGCCATCGACGCTGACGCTGCCGTCGGCGATAGCCAGAACGAGCGATCGATTGATCGTACGCTTGATGTGGATGTTGTAGGTGACTTTCTTGGCGGTCGGCAGGACCTGGCCGAAGAACTTCACTTCACCCGAACCCAGGGCGCGGCCACGGCCGGGGTTGCCCTGCCAGCCGAGGTAGAAGCCGACCAGCTGCCACATGGCGTCGAGGCCCAGGCAGCCCGGCATGACCGGATCGCCTTCGAAGTGGCAGGCGAAGAACCACAGGTCGGGGTTGATATCCAGCTCGGCGACCAGTTCGCCCTTGCCATACTTGCCGCCGGTTTCGCTGATGTGAGTGATGCGGTCGATCATCAGCATGTTGGGGGCGGGCAGTTGCGCATTACCCGGGCCGAAGAGCTCGCCGCGGCTGCAACGCAGCAGGTCTTCTCGGGTGAAGGCGTGTTGTTTGGTCATGCGAGCTCCTCAAAAATCTTGGATGGCAGGCGGTGTTGGCTTCTGCCTGCGGCGCCGCGTTCCGTTGTTATTGTCACGGTACTCACGCGGCAGCCTAGTCATAGACTATTGCCTTTAAGTGAAAGTCACAGCGTCCGGCGAACGCTTGTTCACTTTTCGTCGGCGCCGGTTTTTTGTCAGGGGCAGATGCCCGTGGTCGGTCCGCAGTTTGGTGCATGCCAGCGCGCGGATCAACGGCCTGGAGCAACCCAACGCTGCAGAATCCGCTGCAGTTCGGCCCGCTTGAACGGCTTGGCCAGGTAGTCGTTCATCCCTGCCTCCAGGCAGGTTTCCCGGTCGCCCTGCAGGGCGTTGGCGGTCAGCGCGATGATTGGCACCTGTTCGCCGCCGGGTCTTGAGCGGATCTGCCGGGTGGCCTCGTAGCCGTTGAGCACCGGCAGCCGGCAATCCATGAGGATGACCGCGAACTCGCCGCGCTCGGAGGTACGGACCGCCTGGACGCCGTCACCCACCAGCGTGACGCGATACCCCAGGCTGCGCAACATAGCTTCTATGACCGTTTGATTCACCGGGTTGTCCTCGACGAGCAGAACGGACTGACCAGCGGCAAGCAAATCGGTACCCGCTTCGTCTTCCTCCGAGGCGGCTTGGCGCTCGCGGAAGGGCAGGGGGATTTCCAGGGTGAAGGTCGAGCCGCAGCCTTCCTCGCTGCTGGCTCGGAGGGTGCCGCCCATGCGCTCGGCCAGCGTCCGGGCGATGGTCAGGCCCAGGCCGGTGCCGCCGTAGCGGCGCGAGGTGGAGGAGTCGGCCTGTTGGAAGGCATCGAACATGTGTTCCAGGCGCTCGCGGGAGATACCGATGCCGCTGTCCTGTACCGAGCAGCTGAGCCACAGGACTTCATCGTCCAGCGCCTGCCAGGTGGCTTCTAGGCGCACGCCGCCTTCTTCGGTGAACTTCAGGGCATTGCCCAGCAGGTTCACGAGAATCTGTCGGATCCGGGTCGGATCGCCCTGTACTTCGAGCGCATTCAGGCCGTCCTGCACCGCCAGGTCCAGCGTCAGGCCGCGCTGGTGCGCGCTGTGCTGGAAGACCTGCACGGAGCTCTGGATCAGCTCCAGCAGGTTGAACGGGATGCGCTCCAGCTCCAGCGCGCCGCGCTCGATGCGGGAGAAATCGAGGATGTCGTTGATCACCTTGAGCAGGTGCTCGGTGGATTCGGTCGCCAGCGCGCTGTACTCCGCCTGCTCCTGGTTCAGCTCGGTGGTTTCCAACAGCTGGAGCATGCCCAGTACGCCATTCATCGGCGTCCGCAGTTCGTGGCTCATCATTGCCAGGAAGTCGGACTTCGCGCGGTTTGCCTCTTCGGCCTCTTCGCGGGCGGCCACCAGTTGGGCGATGCTGCGTTCCTGCTCCAGGGCTGCCTGCTGCAGGCCGCGGGCCAGGTTGTTGATGTGCCGGGCGAGGTCGCCGACTTCGCCGTCATCGGGGACCGGCAGGGTGGTGTGGTAGTCGCCGCTCTGGATCGCCTGGACTGCGCGGCCCATGGTGCTGATCGGCGCGGCCAGTCGTTGCGCCAGGCGCCGGGCGAGAAGATAGGTCAGTACCAGCGCGAAGAGCGCCAGCAGGCTGGCCTTGAAGAGAATTTCCTGTTGGCGTTCGCTGAAGGCGTCGCTGGCCATGCCGACGACTACCCGGCCCAGGTAGTCGTTGCTGGAGACAGAGGTTGCGGCGTTATCGAGGGCAACGCCTAGGTTGCCGTCGTTGAGCTGGATGTTCTCGCGCTGGATCGCGGCGTGGAAGATTTCCACCTTGGTGCTTGCCTGGGCTGGATCGGCGGGATGTTCGACGTAGACCAGGATGTTGTCGCTGCGGTCGCGTACTTCGATGAAGCGCACGTGGGCGGTGCCCAGGGTGGCCCGCAGCAGGCTTTGCAGCACCGGCAGGTTGCCGGAGATGACGCCGTACTCGGCGGCCGGCGCCAGCTGGTTGGCGATCAACTGGCCGGTGTGGTTGGACTCCTGCCGCAGGTCCTGCAGGCGCGAGTAGGTGAAATAGCCGGTGAGCAGCAGTGTCAGCAATAACGCCGGACCGAGGCTGATGGCCAGCATGCGCGTCTGGATATTCCAGCTCTTGCGGGCGCTCATGGGGATTCTCCTTCGGCAAGACGATGCGCGAGCGAGGCGTCGTCCGGCAGATCGATGCCCAGCGAACGCGCCACCTGGCGGTTGCTTTGCACCTTGAAGCGTTCAGGGTAGAGGCTCTGCGGCCATTGCGACGGCGGTTGGTCGAGCAGCGGATCGAGAGTGTCCAGCCAATCGCTCTGGTCGCTGTAAGTGCTGGCCAGGCTGCCGGCCCTGACGAACGCCACGGTGGGGCCGATCAGGGCGTGATTCTCGGCGTAGGCGCTGAGCAGGATGCCTTTGACGGTACGCGGGTTGTAAAGCAGTTTGTCGTCCAACCCGAGCAGCAGGTCACTGCTGTCGAGCAATTCACGCAGTGGGCGGGGATCGTCGCTGCGGTCCTGCTCTTGGGGGACCAGCTCGACGCCGAGCCGCTGTGCGTGTTCCGACAACTCGCTCAGAAGGAATTGGCTCGCGGGGCTGAAGAGTACGCCGATGCGCTGTGGCTTGGGGCGCAGTTGCAGAGCCAGTTGCAGTTGCCGGGCGGGCGGTGGATCGCTCCAGAGCAGGCTGATGCCGTCGGGATGGCGACCGTCGAGTAGCTGCTGTGCTTCCACACGGCTGACCAGCAGCGTCAGCGCCGGCGGGCCTTGGTCGCTGGCCAGGCGCCAGTTCAGCGCAGCGGTCCCCAGCAGCAACAAATGGGTTTCAGGGGAGAGCGCCGAGGCAGGAGGCAGTTGCGCGGGCGATTCCAGGCGGATCTGGTCTTCCGGACGGCGTTCGGCGAGCGCCTGGCTGAATGCCTGCACGGCCGCGCCCTGTTCACTGCTGACCAGCAGCAGCTCGCGTGCCTGTGCTGGTAGCGCCAGCAGGCAGATCAGGCTGAGCAGCAAGGACCTGACCTGATGTCCGAGGCTCATCCCTGAGCGGCGGGCCACCATGCTAGAAATCCACCTCGGCGCTGAAATACAGCAGATGACGGTCGTCGTAGCGGTTTTCCGGCCAGGTCAGCGGTTCGTCGTCCAGGCGCTGCTGCAGCACGCCCGCCAGTTCCAATGCGGCGGTGCCCAGGGGAATGCGCTTGGCTACGCGCAGGTCCACGCGTTCGAAGCGGTGTTCGTTCAGCGCGTCATCGCCGTAATAGAACACCGCGCTCGACCAGCCTCGTCCCCAGTCGCGCATCCAGCCCGCCGAGCCGCTGTTGCGGGCGGTAAGGCGCTGGTCATAGCGGCTGCTGGCGTCATAGTCGACATAGGCGTAGGTGAAGCGCAGGCGATCCCGGAGGCTGACGCGCCAGTCCAGTTGGGTCTCGGCGCCGCTGAAGCGGATTTCGTTGTCGTTGGTGGGCTCGAAGTCGGTCAGCTTCAGCGGATCGCTGATCAGGTCGTGGATCTCGTCGTGGTACGCCTTCACGTCCAGCGCCAGGCCGATCTCGTCGAACTGCCCGTTGTAGCCGACTTCCCGCGAGCGCATGCGCTCCTGATCCAGGTCCCCGGGCCCATGGGCGCGGGCGAAATAGTAGCCTGTGCTCTGGCCATAGGGGGCCGGGGTGAGGCGGCGCGCGCGATAGCTCCAGTTCACGTCGTTCTCGTACATATCCGGCGAGCGTACGGCTTCGGAGTACACCGCTCGCAGGCTGTGTCGTGGCGTGATCAGGTAGTTCAGGGCGATACGCGGGCTGACGGAGCTGCCGGAAGTCTGGTCGTCTTCCAGCATGGCGCCGCCCTGCAGCAGCCAGTGGGGCGTCAGGTGCCATTCCAGCTGGCTGAACAGCCGCCAGATTTCGTTGTTCACCGTGCCGTTGAAGTAGGTCTCGGAGGTCGCTTGATCGTGGCGGTAGCTCATGCCGGTGAGCAGCCGCACGCCGTCGGTCAGGCTGAGCGTGTCCTGTATTTCCAGATCGTAGCGGGTCTCCCGGATGTTCTGGTTCACCCAGCCGCAGGCCGGTGCACCGGCTCCGCCGACGATCTGCTGCAGCACCTGGTTCGCCAGGGCCTGCTCCTGGGCGGTGCCCTTGGGGATACGCGGCAACGCATCGCCCAGCTTGTTCACATATCTCGGGTTGAGTGCCCAGAGTTGCGCCAACTGCGGGCTGAACACGATCTGTGCCTCGCAGGCGCGGAAGTCCTGAAGGCGCTCCCAGTGCTCGGCATAACCCTGGACGTAGAAGCTGTGCTGCGGATTGGCGTCGAAGGTCCAGCGCAAGGAGCCTGCGTAGTCACGGGCGGTCAGGTCGGAGTCGCTGTCGCCGGCGGGGATGCCGTCGAACACCGGGCGGTAGTTGTAGGGGCGCTGGTTGCTGCCTTCCTTCGCGGCGATCTGCCAATCCAGGCTGTTGCGCAGGTCGAGGCTGTGGTTGGCCACCAGGTTGAAACGGGACAGGCGGCGGCCGTCGCGGTAGTCGCGGCCGAACTGGTCGTGGTCGAAGCCATCGTCCGCCTGGCCGGAGAGCGACAGGCGATAGTCGCTGGACTCGCCCCGCAGCCCCTGGCTGGCGTACCAGTCGCGGATGCCGTTCTGCCCGGCGGTGTACTTCAGGCGTGTGCCTTGGCTGTCGGCGGGGTGGCGGGTGAGGATGTTGATCACGCCCATCAGCGCGTTGGCGCCGTAGCTCACGGCGTTCGGCCCACGGAAGACCTCGATGCGGTCGATGTCCTCGATGGCCACCGGTATGTCGCTCCAGTCCACCGTGGCCAGGCCCGGGCGGTACACCGAGCGGCCATCCACCAGTACCTGCAGGCGGCGCGCCTCGGTGACGTTGGTGCCGTGGTAGTTGACCGTGGCCTGGTTGCCGGACAGGTAGCCGACCATCATGCCCGGCACCAGGCGCATCAGCTCGGGGATGTCGCGGGCGCCGGAGGCGCGGATCAGGTCGCGGTCGAGCACCGTCATGCTGCCCGGCACCTCGGCGGGCGACTGCTTCAGCCGGCTGGCGGTGAGTACGTCCGGCACTTCCACGCGGTCGACGAAGAGATCGCCGGCGACTGCCTGACCTGCCAGTAGCGCGGCAAGCAGAGAGAGCGGCAGGGGAGCGCGGGGGGAAATCTGCACGGAACGGCCTTGTTCTCGATTTCTACTTCAATAGACGGATGTTAAACGAGGCGCCGTTGTTTGCCAGTCCTGCGATCCGGACTGGCCGCAGGGCGACAGGGCCTTATAATGCCTCAATCGCCGCCCCGAGGCGGCCCGTGATGGAAAAGACATGACTGAGCAGCAACCGATCGCCGTTCTCGGCGGTGGCAGTTTCGGTACCGCGTTCGCCAATCTGCTGGCGGAGAACGGCCAGCGCGTTCGCCAGTGGATGCGCGATGAGGAACAGGCCGAAGCGATCCGCACCCTGCGGGAGAACCCCCGTTATCTGAAGGGCGTGAAGATTCACGCGGGTGTCGAACCCACCACCGACCTGCCGGCGACTCTGGCCGCGTGCGAAATGATCTTCGTCGCCGTGCCGTCCAGCGCGCTGCGCAAGGTGCTGGAAGGGCGCAGCGAGGAGCTGGCGGGCAAGATGCTGGTCAGCCTGACCAAGGGCATCGAGGCGCAGACCTTCAAGCTGATGAGCCAGATCCTCGAGGAGATCGCGCCGAAATCCCGTATCGCGGTGATCTCCGGCCCGAACCTGGCGCGCGAGATCGCCGAGCATGAACTGACCGCCACCGTGGTCGCCAGCGAGGACGAGGAGGTCTGCGAGCGCGTGCAGGAGGCGCTGCACGGCCGCACCTTCCGTGTCTACGCCAGTAGCGACCGCTTCGGCGTCGAGCTGGGCGGCGCGCTGAAGAACGTCTACGCCATCATTGCCGGCATGGCCGCCGCGCTGGGCATGGGCGAGAACACCAAGGGCATGCTGATCACCCGCGCCCTGGCGGAGATGACTCGTTTCGCCGTCAAGCTGGGCGCCAACCCCATGACCTTCCTCGGCCTGGCCGGGGTGGGCGACCTGATCGTCACCTGTTCGTCACCCAAGAGCCGTAACTATCAGGTGGGCTTCGCCCTGGGCGAAGGCCTCAGCCTGGAGGACGCAGTGGCGCGCATGGGCGAGACTGCCGAGGGCGTGAACACGCTGCGGGTACTCAAGGCCAAGGCCGACGAGCTGCAGGTCTACATGCCGCTGGTGGCGGGCCTGAACGCCATCCTGTTCGGCGGCCGCACCCTGGCGCAGGTCATCGAGGCGCTGATGAATGGCGAACCGAAGACCGACGTCGACTTCATTCCCACCACCGGTTTCTGAGAGAGGCAACCCATGTCCGCTGAACGTATGGAAAAAGAGTCCCTCGTCCTGCGAGTCGTCTGGATGCTGGTGTTCGCCCTGGTCTGGTTCGTCGCTGAGATCATTCTCGGCGTCGTGGTCGTGGTCCAGCTGATCTATCGGATCATCTACGGCGCCCCGAGCGGCAGCCTGATGGCCTTTGGCGACAGCCTGAGTCAGTACTTCGCGCAGATCGGCCGCTTCGGCACCTTCCAGACCGAGGAAAAGCCCTGGCCGTTCGCCGACTGGCCGGCCGCCCGCGGGCCCGAGGGCGAGCAGCCGCACAGCGTGCCGCCAGCCGAGCATCCGGCGCGCGACGAAGAGCCGAAGCTGTGAAGCTCTGGCTGTTGCGCCACGGTGAGGCCGAACCGCAAGCCCGCCGCGACTCGGAACGACGCCTGACCGCCCACGGCCGCAAGGAAGTGCTCAAGAGTGCAGCCCAGCTCGCCGGCCAGCCGATCGACGGCATCCTCGCCAGCCCCTATGTGCGGGCCCAGGAAACCGCCGAGCTGATTCGCGAGGCGCTGGGCTTCGATGGCTCTGTCGGGACCGCGCCCTGGCTGACCCCGGACGACGACCCCAAGGACGTCCTGCGTTTCCTGGACGGCCGCACCGAGCGCAATCTGCTGCTGGTCAGCCACCAGCCGCTGATTGGTTCCCTGGCCGGTCTGCTGGTCCACGGCAGCCGCAACGACGCGGTGCCCTTCAGCACCGCCTCGCTGGCGGAACTTGAGGGCGAGTGCCCGGTGGCGGGGTTGATGGAACTGGTGTCGCTGCACCATCCACGGCACAACTGAACGCACTGACTGCTCCGTGAACAAGGCCCCGAAAGGGGCCTCGTTCATTTCTGCGGATCATCGTCGTCGGTCAGGGTGGGTGGCGGTTTGCGGAAGCGGGCGTCGATATGGTGCTCCAGCCAGCTGCCGAGGCTGAGGACCACCAGCGTCAGTACCACGCCGAAAGCGGCGGTGAGGGCATGGCCGCTGCCGCAGGCGATGCCGATCATGGACGATACCCAGATGGTGGCGGCGGTGGTCAGGCCTTCCACGCGGTAGCGGTGTTCGTGGTGGACGATGACACCGGCGCCGATGAAACCGATACCGGTCAGCACGCCCTGGACCACCCGGCTGGCGGCATCGGGACTGGTCGGGTGCAGCTGCAGGATGACGCCCACCGCCAGCGCGGCGGCCAGAGAGGTCAGGGCGTGGGTGCGCAGGCCGGCGGGGCGGTTGTGCAGTTCGCGGTTGAGGCCGACCAGGCCGCCGCAGATGGTGGCGATCAGCAGGTTCAGCAGTAGGTCGAGCTGGCCTGGGTGGATCTGGAAGGCTTCCGGCATGGCGGATATCCGTCGGGGTGTTCCCGAAAGGGTAGTGCGCCTTCGCTCGCCAGGTACTGTCGCCGGGCAAATCGTCGCCGGATGTTTCGCCGCAAACCACCGTGATAGAGCGACTGCGCGCAGTCTGAAGGGTGCCCCCTACAAAAGTTCACACGATCAGCCTTGTCTGACGTGTCCGTGCATGGAATATTCGACCAAGCAAGTGCTTGGTTGATCTATCGCTATACCCCTGAGCTACACCTCTGAAAAAGAACAACAAAGGAGGGGCACGTGGTTAAAGCAGTCCGATTACCGCTTGATCTGTTCTATCAGCGCGAGGCCAGTCACCCGAACAAGCCTTATCTCGTCCAGCCGCTGGGCAGCGGCGAGGTGGAAACCCTCACCTGGGGCGAAGTGGGCGATCAGGCGCGCCGCGCCGCCGCCTGGTTGCGCAGTCTGCAGCTACCCGCAGGGAGCCGGGTGGCGATCATTTCCAAGAACTGCGCGCACTGGGTCGTCGCCGATATCGCTATCTGGATGGCCGGCCACGTGTCCGTGCCGCTGTATCCCAACCTTACCGCCGACTCCGTGCGCCAGGTGATGACCCATTCCGAGGCGGCGGTGGCCTTCGTCGGCAAGCTGGACGACTGGCCGTCGATGGTCGATGGCATTCCGCCGAGCGTGCCGACCGTGGCACTGCCGCTGCATCCGCCAGGGCGCTTCGACCATCAGTGGGCCGACCTTCTGAAGCAGCCGCCGCTGCGCGACGATTCGCGTCCGGACGCCGCCACTCTGGCGACCCTCATCTACACCTCCGGCACCACGGGCACGCCCAAGGGTGTGATGCACACCTTCGGCAACTTTGCCTTCGCCGCCAGCCACGCCATCGAGCTGTTCGGCGTGGGGGAGCAGGACCGCCTGCTGTCTTACCTGCCGCTGTGCCACGTGGCCGAGCGCATGTTCGTGGAAATGGCGTCGATCTACGCCGGCCAGACGATCTTCTTCGCCGAGAGCCTGGACACCTTCGTCGCCGACATGCGCCGTGCGCGGCCCACGGTGTTCTTCGGCGTACCGCGTATCTGGACCAAGTTCCAGATGGGCGTTTATGCGCAGATGCCGGCGCAGAAGCTGGACCGCCTGCTGCGCCTGCCCATCGTCGGTCGTCTGGTCGGCCGTAAGGTGCTCGCCGGCCTTGGCCTGGATGCCGTGCGCTACGCCCTGTGCGGTGCCGCGCCGGTGCCTGAAGCCCTGCTCGACTGGTACAAGCGCCTTGGCCTGAACGTGCTGGAGGTCTATGGCATGACCGAGAACTGCGGTTATTCCCACGTCTGCCGCCCCGGCGAGCAGAAGAAGGGCTGGATCGGCCGTAACAGCCCCGGCGTGGAAGTCCGCATCAGCGATGAGGGCGAGGTGCAGGTGCGCAGCGGCGCGACCATGCTCGGCTACTACAAGGACCCGGAACGCACTGACGAGGCGATCACCCGGGACGGCTTCCTGCGCACCGGTGACAAGGGCGAACAGGACGCTGAGGGCAACCTGCGCCTGACCGGGCGGATCAAGGAAATCTTCAAGACCGCCAAGGGCAAGTACGTGGCGCCGGCGCCCATCGAGAATCGTCTGGCGGTGCACTCGCGCATCGAGCAGATCTGCGTGGTCGGTGATGGCCTGATCGCGCCCCTGGGGCTCTGCGTGCTGTCGGAGATCGGCCGGCAGGAGGCGGCCAATGGCGCCCGTGGCGAGCTGGAGCAGAGCCTGAAGGCGCTGTTGGATGAGGTGAACGACGCCTTGGACAAGCACGAGCGGTTGGCCGGGCTGGTGCTGGTCAAGGATGTCTGGACGGTGGACAACGGCTTCCTCACGCCAACCCTGAAGATCAAGCGCAATGTGGTGGAAGGCACCTACGGCCAGCGCTTCAATGAATGGGCGGAGCGCCGCGAGGCGGTGCAGTGGCATGACTGAACAAGGGGGACAGCAATGATCTGGCGTAACACGCCCAATCTGGAAAAGCTCAATGCGAACCTGAAGAACACCATCGGTGAAGTGCTCGACATCCGTTTCGAGGCCTTCGACGACGACTCGATCACCGCCAGCATGGTGGTGGATTCGCGCACCCATCAGCCCTACGGCCTGCTGCATGGCGGCGCTTCGGTGGTGCTGGCGGAGACCGTCGGCTCCACTGCCAGCTACCAGTGCCTGGATACCAGCCAGTACTACTGCGTTGGCCTGGAGGTGAACGCCAACCATCTGCGCGGCCTGCGCAGCGGGCGGGTGACGGCGGTGGCGAAGGCAGTGCACATCGGTCGCTCGACCCATGTCTGGGAAATCCGCCTGCACGGGGATGACGGCAAGCCGAGCTGCATTTCGCGATTGACCATGGCCATCGTGCCGCTGGAGCGCTGAGTGGTTTGCTTTTTGTAGGAGCGAGCTTGCTCGCGAACAATGCCGGGCACCAAGGCATCAGGCGGTTCGCGAGCAAGCTCGCTCCTACAGGTCCGGCGCCGCTTGGCACCCCTCGCAATTTTGTCCAAGACCCAGGGTTCCCGCGTCGGTAAAGTGGGCCCATGGAACGCATCGAACATCACAGCAGCGGCTTGCCCGGCGTCCGCTTCATCGACGCCGAGTACCGCCGTTTTGCCTTTCCCCGGCATTTTCATCTCGACTATCACGTCGGGCTGATGCTGGACGGTTGCCAGCGCTACACCCATCGCGGTGAGCGCTCGCTGGCCGGGAACGGCGACATCCTGTTGATGACTCCCGAGAGCATTCATGACGGCGCCAGCGAGGGTGACGACGGCTATCGCATCCGCGTGCTCTCCATCGACCCGCAATGGCTGGATGACGCCTGCCGCGCCTTCAGCGATGGCCGCCAGGGCGCGCCGCGCCTGACCGCCGCGCAGCTGCGTGATCCGTCGTTGCAGGCCGAACTGCAGCGCGCCCACTCCCTGATGCTGGGCGGCGAGCGCCTGGCGCAGGAAGGACAGCTCTGGCAGGCGCTCGCCGCGCTGCTGGAGCGTGCTTCCAGTTTGCGCATCCGCGAGCCGGGGCAGGGCTTCGATGCCCTGACCTGGGCGCGCATTCGCGAATGGCTGGAGTCGCGTCTGGAGACGCCGCCGACGCTGGAGGAGATTGCCGGGTTCTGCGACCTCAGCCCCTGGCAGGTGCTGCGTCGCTTCCGCCACCAGTGCGGATTGCCGCCGCACCAGTGGCTGACCCAACTGCGCCTTGAGCGCGCCTTGCCACGGGTGATCAAGGGCCAGCCGTTATCGGAAATCGCCTTGGACCTGGGCTTCTACGACCAGGCCCACTTCAGCCGCTTGTTCCGCCGCACCTACGGATTGCCGCCCGCGCGACTACGCCAGCGCTGATCGATTCCACTCCCGCTTCCTTTCCCACTGGAGAATCCCGCCATGCAGGAGGTTCACGTCTTGCTCATGCTCACCGCCGTGTTCGCCGTCGCCCTCGTCAGCCCCGGGCCGGACGTCGCGCTGGTGGTACGCACTGCCCTCCACCAGGGCCGCCGCGCCGGCGTGCTCAGCGCGTTGGGGCTGGCCTGCGGCATCCTGGTTCACGGCACGCTGGTGTTGACCGGCGTGTCACTGCTGCTCAGCCGTTCGCCGCTGCTGTTCAGTGCGCTGCAACTGGTGGGCGCGGCCTATCTCGGTTGGTTGGGGATCGGCGCGCTGCGCGCCTTGCGCCAACCCGGCGGGGCAGGGCGGATCGATGGCGAACTGGCGGATTCGAAACTCGGGCCCTGGCTGCGCGGGCTGGCTACCAACCTGTTCAATCCCAAGGCGCTGGTGTTCTTCCTGGCGCTGCTCAGCAGTCTGATCCCGGCGGATATGTCGGCAGCGGGCAAGGTTGCGGTGGCGGTGATGCTGTTCGGCACCGGTTTCGCCTGGTTCAGCCTGCTCAGTGTGCTCCTCACCCAGCCGCTGTGGCAGCAGCGACTGCTGCGCGCCGTGCCGGTGATCGATGGCGCCTGCGCGCTGGTGTTCCTGTTGGTGGCAGGAGGGATTCTGTTCAGCGTGGTCAATCACGCGGTGCAGTGGGTTTGAGGTGGAACGGCGGATAACGTGTTCCGCGTTATGCGCCCTGCGAAAAGCTCCATGTAGGGCGGATAACCGTTGACAGTTATCCGCCGAAGTCGTGCTGCACGAGGCGCAGAGCAGGGCAAATCCGCCGGAGCGCCATGGACTTTGGCCGTAGTGCCGTCATTCGCGGCAGCGCGGGTCATTGCCGCGCTTTCTGTGCTGTCGGAAAATTCAGACTGTTATTCGCCAGAGTTCGCCGGCATGTCGCAATCGGTCTTCTTCGCCCACGCCAACGGGTTTCCATCGGGCACCTACAGCAAGCTGTTCGACGCCTTGGAGCCGGACTACCGGGTTCATCGGCTGGACATGCACGGCCACGACCCGCGCTTCCCGGTGAACGCCAACTGGGAAAACCTGGTGGAGGAGTTGCTGCATCACCTGGACACTCTGGACGAGCCGGTCTGGGGCGTTGGCCACTCCCTGGGCGGCGTGCTGCATTACCATGCCGCGCTGCGCCGTCCGGAGCTGTACCGGGGCGTGGTGATGCTCGATTCGCCGTTGCTGACCGTCGCCGATCAACTGGTGATCCGCGTCGCCAAGCGTTTCGGCTTCATCGACCGACTGACACCCGCCGGGCGCACCCTGGGCCGGCGCGAGGACTTCAACGATTTCGCCGAGGCCCTGGAGTATTTCGCCGGCAAGCCACTGTTCAAGCGCTTCGACCGCGACTGCCTGGAAGCCTACGTGCGCCACGGGTTGGCGCAGTCGGCGGCGCAAGGGCTGCGGCTGAAGTTCGACCCGGCCACCGAGATCAGTATTTACCGCAACGTCCCGCACACCAGCCCCGGCCGGCCGAAGCAACTGGCCGTGCCGCTGACCCTGGTGCGCGGCCGCCACAGCCGCGTGGTGCTTCCGCATCATGCACGGTTGGTGAGCCACATTCCGCAGGGGGAGAGCCTGTCGCTGCCGGGCGGGCACATGTTCCCGCTGGAGCGCCCACAGGACACCGCCGCATTGCTCAAGACTGTATTCGCCCGCTGGCAACAGCGCGAAAATCATAAGGAATCGCCATGACCGCCCACGTCCAGGAAATCCGCCTGAACCTGCCGCACATCGAACTGGCGGCGCACCTGTTCGGCCCGGAAGACGGCCGCCCGGTGATCGCGCTGCACGGCTGGCTGGACAACGCCATGAGCTTCGCCCGCCTGGCGCCGAAACTGCCCGGCCTGCGCATCCTCGCCCTGGACTTTGCCGGCCATGGACTCTCGGCGCACCGCGCGCCGGGCGCCAGCTACCTGTTGTGGGACTACGCCTTGGACGTGCTGATGGTGGCCGACCAGATGGGCTGGGAGCGCTTCACCCTGCTCGGGCACTCCATGGGCGCCATCGTCTCGGTGCTGTTGGCCGGCGCCATGCCCGAGCGCATCGAGCGTCTGGCGCTGATCGACGGCCTGGTGCCCTACACCGGCGAGGCGGAAACCTCGCCGCAGAAACTGGGCGAGGCGCTGCGCGCGCAAATCGCGTTGTCGAACAAGCGCAAGCCGGTGTACGAGGCGATCGACCGCGCCGTGGAAGCGCGCATGAAGGGGGTTGGCGCGGTCAGCCGCGAGGCGGCGGAATTGCTGGCCTCCCGTGGCCTGATGCCTGTGCCCGGTGGTTACACCTGGCGCAGCGATGCGCGCCTGACCCTGCCATCGCCGCTGCGCCTGACGCGTGCCCATGCACGGCAGTTCGTCCAGGCTATCCAGTGCCCGACCAGCCTGGTGCTGGCGCAACAGGGGTTGCTGATGGCGGAGCCGGCGACCCACGAGCTGCTCAAGGATCGCCCCATCGAGGTCCACGCACTGCCCGGTCAGCACCACCTGCACCTGGACGACGAGGCCGGCGCGGAGGCGGTGGCGGCTCTGTTCCGGCCGTTCCTGCTGGGGTAAGCGTCTGCTCAAGGTCTTGCCGTGCGCAGCGCAGGCATTGAGCCGATGCTGAGGGAAACACCCCGTAGTGCCCTTTGGCTTGACTAAACCGGGGCCTGCCGCGAGTCTGCACGGATCGCTTCAGGGAGATTGTGCATGCTCGACATCCAAACCGCCGCGCGCCCGTGCTGCAAAGGGACTTTCCAGGCCGACGCGCAGAGCACCCGGATGCCACGGCTGTTGTACTCCCTGTTGTTTGGCGGTCTGCTCGCCGCCAGCACTGGCGGTTTCGCCGCCGACCTGCCTGACAGCCATGACCTTGAAATCCTGCCGCGCTTCCCGCGCTCGGAAATCGTCGATTTCAACCAGGCGGCCAGCCAGGAACGGACCTACCCACAGGGTTCGATCAGCCGCATCAGCGGACGCCTGCGCATGGAAGGGGAGGTGCGCGCCATCGGCAGCCTGACCTCCGTGACCTATCGCCTGCCCGACGAGGACTCTAGCCAGAGCGCTTTCGCCGCCGCGCGCAAGGACCTGCTCAAGGCCGACGCCACGCCGCTGTTCTGGTGCGAAAGCCGTGACTGCGGCTCCAGCAACCTGCTGGCCAACGCGGTATTCGGCAACTCCAAGCTCTACGGCCCGGACGACCAGCAGGCCTACCTGCTGGTGCGCCTCGCGGCGCCCCACGAGAACAGCCTGCTGGCCGTCTACACCATTACCCGCGGCAACCGCCGCGCCTACCTGCACGCCGAACAGCTGGACAGCGGCGTCGCCCTCGGCGAACTGCTGCCCAGCCCGTCCACCTTGATGCGCCTGCTCAAGGCCAACGGCGAGCTGACCCTGAGCCATGTCCCCGAGCAACCCGGCGGCGCCTGGCTCGACCTGCTGGTGCGCACCTTGCGCCTGGACACCGGCGTGCGCGTCGAGCTGGCCGGCAAGCACGCCGGCGACTGGCGCACCGCGCTGACCGCCCAGGGCGTGCTCGATGCGCGCCTGGAGCAGGGCAAGGACGACAGCGACGGCCTGCACCTGACCTGGCTGCGCTGATTCGCCTACGCTGAATTCTGGCGCTCTGGAAAGGGCGTCTCACCGTTCCCGATATCCCGGAGTCTCGATGTTCGACAATGATCGCCTGCTGCTGCGCCTGCTGCTCCTGGTCCTGCTCGCCGCCAGCGTCTGGGTGCTGCTGCCGTTCTGGTCGGCGCTGGTCTGGGCGGCCGTGCTGGCCTTCGCCAGTTGGCCGCTGATGCGTCTGCTCACCCAGTTGCTGCGCGGCCGGGAAGCCGCCGCCGCCGGCCTGCTCACCTTCTGCTGGATCGTGCTGGTGGCGCTGCCGCTGGTGTGGCTGGGCTTCGGCCTGGTGGACCGGGTGCGCGAGGGCGTCGAACTGGTGAAGAACCTACAGGTTTCCGGCCTGCCGCCGCCGCCGGCCTGGATGGCGCGCGTTCCCCTGGTCGGCGATCGCCTGATCGGCTGGTGGTACCAGGCCGACCAGCAGGGCGTGGCGATGTTCTCCGCGCTCAAGCCGTACATGGGCGAGGTGGGCAACTGGGTGCTGGCGCGCAGCGCCAAGCTCGGCACGGGGATCTTCGAGCTGGTGCTGAGCCTGGTGCTGATCTTCTTCTTCTACCGCGACGGCCTGCGCCTGCAAGCCTTTGCCCACGCCATGCTGCAACGCCTGATCGGCAATACGGCTTCGCAGTACATGGAGATCATCGCCGGCACAGTGCAGCGCGTGGTCAACGGCGTCATCGGTACCGCCGCCGCGCAGGCGGTGCTGGCTACCATCGGCTTCCTTATCGCCGGCGTGCCGGGGGCCTTCGTACTGGGGCTGTTGACCTTCGTCTGCAGCCTGCTGATGGTCCCGCCGCTGATCTGGGGGCCGGCGACGATCTGGCTGTTCTACCAGGAGAGCTACGGCTACGCCCTGTTCATGGCGATCTGGGGGTTCTTCGTGATCAGCGGGGTGGACAACATTCTCAAGCCGTACCTCATCAGCCGTGGCGGCAACCTGCCGCTGGTGGTGGTGCTGCTGGGGGTGCTGGGTGGGTTGCTCAGCTTCGGCTTCATCGGACTGTTCCTCGGGCCGGTGCTGTTGGCGGTGATGTACAACCTGATCAGTGCCTGGATCGACAGTTCGAGTCGGTTGCCGCCGGCGGCTTGAGGGGCGGTGCGGCGCCCTGTGCGGGGCGCTGTCTTGCAGTGCTACCTCGGAGGGGCGGACAAAGCCCGCTCCTCCAGGGAAACTCCGCGCGTATGAGCAGACTCCGGCGCGATCAGCCAAGGTTCACGAGCGAAGCGCCAGCCACCTCAGACATGCTCGCTCTTCACCCGCACCAACCGATCCCGCCCGGCCCCGAGGCCGAAGGCGATCGCCCCGACCGAGACCACCACGAAGATCACCCCGGACGCACTCCAGCCGCCGGTGACGTCATGCACCACGCCGACCAGGAAGGGCCCGCAGGCCGCCAGGGTGTAGCCCACGCCCTGGGCCATGCCCGAGAGGTTGGAGGCGACGTGGGAGTCCGGCGAGCGCAGTACGATCAGCGCCAGGGCGATGGCGAAGGTGGCGCCCTGGCCGAGGCCGAGCACCACCGCCCAGCCCCAGATGCCCGACAGCGGCGCGTAGAGCAGGCCGAGCAGGCCCGCCAGGGTCAGGCTCATGACGATCACCACCGCCAGGCGCTGGTCCTTGCCACGGGTGGCAAGCCAGGGGCCGGCCAGGGCGCTGAACAGTTGCACCATCACCGAGCCGGACAGCACCAGACCGGCTTCCGTGGGGCTCAGGCCGCGGTCGATGAGGATCGACGGCACCCAGCCGAAGACGATGTAGGCCAGGGACGACTGCAGCCCCATGTACAGGGTGACTTGCCAGGCCAGCGGATCGCGCCACAGGCCTTTCACCTTGTACACCGCACGGTGGGCGTGGTGGTTCTGCCGGGTCTGCGGCAGCCACACCAACGCGGCAAGGATCGCCGGCAGCGCCCAGAAGGCCAGCGCCAGTTGCCAGCTGTCGCCCATCAGTCCGGCCAGCGGAACGGTGGCGCCGGCGGCGGTGGCGGCGCCCAGGCACAGCGCCATGGTGTAGACGCCGGTCATGGTCCCGGCGATGTGTGGGAAGTCGCGTTTGACGATGCCCGGCAACAGCACGCCGATGATGCCGATGCTGGCGCCGGCCACCAGGCTGCCGAGGAACAGCCCGGCCACCGGAAACAGGCTGCGCAGCACGATGCCGGCGGCCAGGCTGAGCAGGATCAGCAGCACCGTACGCTCGGCGCCGAGGCGGCGGGCGAGCATTGGCGCCAGCGGCGCGAACAGGCCCAGGCAGAGCACCGGCAGGGTGGTCAGCAGGCCGGCGGAGGCCGCCGACAGGCCGGTGCCGTCGCGTACGGTGTTGAGCAGCGGGGCGAGGCTGGACAGCGCCGGACGCAGGTTCAGCGCCACCAGCACCAGGCCCAGGAGCAGCAGCCAGGGGCGCGCTGGGTGTGCCGGGGGCGTCGGTTCGTCATTGGCTTCGGCGTCGACCAGCAACTCCTCCGGGGGGCAGGAGCGCTTGTGTTCGGCGTCGCGTGGATCGTGGGGCAGGGACATGGTGGGCATTCCGGCAAAAGACAAAAAGTCAGATCAGCAGGGCGCGATTGGCGCGGGCGGCGGCCTCGGCATCGCCGCGCTCGATGGCGTCGAGCAGCTCGCGGTGCAGTTCGAAGCTCGGCTGCGGTCGGCTGGGGTCGCTGATGGTGCGTTCCAGGCCGGCGCGGATCACCTGTGAGAAGTAGCGGTACAGCTCGCTGAGCACCGGGTTGTGGGCGCTGTCCACCACGCGCTGGTGGAAGATCAGGTCATGGGCGATGTAGTCGTCCAGGGCGCCGCCATGGCGAATGGCGGAGGCCTCCAGGGCCTCGCGCAGGGCCAGGATGTCCGTCTCGGTGCGGCGCTCGGCGGCCAGCCGGCTGGCTTCCACCTCGATGATGCCGCGTGCTTCCAGGGCCTGCTCCACCGAGCTGCGTGCCAGCACCAGCATGGTGTCCAGCGGATTGGCGCAGGCGCGCACGTAGGTGCCGTCGCCCTGGCGCACTTCCAGCACGCCGGAGAAGGTCAGCACCCGCACCGCTTCGCGCACGGTGTTGCGGCTGATGCCGAGGGATTCGGCCAGTTCGGGTTCCGGCGGCAGGCGCTGGCCCAGGGGCCAGGTGCCGTCATCGATACGCAGGCGGATCTGCTCGAGGGCGATATCCACCAGCGAGCGCTTCTGAATGGGGCTGGGCACGGAAACATCCAATCATCGGATGAATTTACAAGTGCCAAGCCTAGGGCATGAGCGGGGCGGCTTGCAAACCTGGGGAGACCGCTGGGATGTGTGCCCCGGCGGCCGGTTTCGCCGCGCGGATCAGGCGGCGATGTTCACCACAAAGGGCCTCTCCAGCAGTTTTTACGGTTTCTTTATGCCCCGCCGGCACCTCGGGAATCGCTCCTTTACGCCTTCCGTGCGGAAAATTTCCGTCAAGCGGCAAAAGCCGCGCAAAGCGATGGAGTCGCCCGCGTGAGGAGAGAGAAATCATGAGCGTGCTCGACGGTGTGTCCCTGGTCCTGGCCACGGCACTGTTCATTTATCTGCTGGTGGCGCTGTTGCGCGCCGACCGTTCCTAGGAGACGTCATGAACAGTCATGACATTCTGCTGATTGTCGCCTTCCTGGCGCTGGTGCTGGTGCCGGCACCCTTCCTCGGGCGTTTCTACTACACGGTGATGGAAGGGCAGCGTACCTTCCTGAGCCCCGTCTTCCTGCCGGTGGAGCGGGCTATTTATCGCGCTTGCGGCATCCATCCCGAGGACGAGCAGGACTGGAAGAGCTACACCGTCGCGCTGCTGGCGTTCAACCTGGCCGGGCTGGCGCTGCTATTCGCCATCCTCATGCTGCAGGGCACGCTGCCGCTCAATCCGCAGCACCTGCCGGGCCTGGAGTGGACCCTGGCGTTCAACACCGCCGTGAGCTTCGTTACCAACACCAACTGGCAGGCCTACAGCGGCGAAGCGTCGCTCAGCTACCTGAGCCAGATGCTCGGCCTGACCGTGCAGAACTTCGTCAGCGCCGCCGTCGGTCTGGCCGTGCTGGTGGCGTTGGCCCGTGGCATCGCGCGCAAGTCGACGAACAACCTGGGCAACTTCTGGGTCGACCTCACCCGCGCCACCCTCTACGGGCTGATCCCGCTGTGCCTGCTGCTGGCGCTGCTGCTGGTCTGGCAGGGCGTGCCGCAGACTTTCCTGGATTACGCCCACGCCCTGACCCTGCAGGGCAGCGACCAGTCCATCCCTCTGGGCCCGGCGGCCAGCCAGATCGCCATCAAGCAGCTGGGCACCAACGGCGGCGGCTTTTTCGGCGTGAACTCGGCGCACCCGTTCGAGAACCCGACCATCTGGAGCAACCTGTTCGAGGTCGCCTCGATCATCCTGATCCCGGCGGCGCTGGTGTTCACCTTCGGCCACTACGTGAAGGACCTGCGCCAGAGCCGCGCCATCCTCGCCTGCATGCTGGTGCTGTTCACCCTGAGCCTGGGGGTGTCGCTGTGGGCCGAGTACCAGCCCAACCCGGCGCTCAGCGCGCTGCCGGTGGAGCAGGTTGCTCCGCTGGAAGGCAAGGAAAGCCGCTTCGGCACCACCGCCAGCGTGCTCTGGGCGGTCACCACCACCTCGGCCTCCAACGGCTCGGTGAACGCCATGCATGACAGCCTCAACCCGCTGTCGGGCATGATGGCGATGATCAACATGATGCTTGGCGAAGTGATCTTCGGCGGTGTCGGCGCGGGCCTCTACGGCATGCTGCTGTTCGTCCTGATCGCGGTGTTCCTTGCCGGGCTGATGGTCGGCCGCACGCCGGAATACCTGGGCAAGAAGCTCGAAGCCCGCGAAGTCCGCCTGCTGGTGGCAACTCTGCTGGTGATGCCGGTGGGCGTGCTGGTGCTCGGCGCCATCGCTGCCAGCCTGCCGGGGCCGGCTGCCGCGGTGACCAACCCGGGGCCGCACGGCTTCAGCCAGCTGCTCTACGCCTATACCTCGGGCACCGCGAACAACGGCTCGGCCTTCGCCGGCTTTGGCGCCAACACGCCGTTCCACAACCTGATGATTGCCCTGGCCATGCTGATCGGCCGCTTCGGCTACATCCTGCCGGTGCTGGCGATCGCCGGCAGCCTGGCGGCGAAGAAGGCCACCCCGGTCGGCCCCAACAGCTTCCCGACCCACGGCCTGCTGTTCGTCAGCCTGCTGACCGCGACCATCCTGCTGGTCGGCGGCCTGAACTTCCTGCCGACCCTGGTGCTTGGCCCGGTGGCCGATCACCTGACGCTCGGTTTCTGAGGAGCTTTCGCAATGAATGCGCAAACCCAGGATCTCGCCCTGAAGAACTCGTCGAGAGCCGCTGACAAACGCCCGACCACCACCTTCGCCGCGCTGTGGAAGCCGGCCCTGGTGCAGTCCTTCTTCAAGCTCGACCCGCGCCAGCTGCAACGCTCGCCGGTGATGCTGGTGGTGGCCCTGACGGCCGTGCTGACCACCGTGCTCTGCGTGGTCGGCGGCGAGGCGGTGCCGACCTTCGTGGCCGTGCAGATTGCCGTATGGCTGTGGTTCACCGTGCTCTTCGCCAACTTCGCCGAAGCCCTCGCCGAGGGCCGCGGCAAGGCCCGCGCCGACAGCCTCAAGGCCGGCACCCAGGGCCTGCAGGCGATGCGTCGCAGCGCCAGTGGCCACTTCGAGAAAGTGACCGCCAGCACCCTGCGCAAAGGTGACGTGGTACGCGTCGAAGCCGGCGAGCTGATCCCCGGCGATGGCGAGGTGATCGAAGGCGTGGCAGCGGTCAACGAGGCCGCCATCACCGGCGAATCCGCGCCGGTGATCCGCGAATCCGGCGGCGATCGCTCGGCGGTGACCGGCAACACCCGGCTGGTGTCCGACTGGCTGCTGGTGAAGATCACCGCCAACCCCGGCGAATCCACCCTTGACCGCATGATCGCCCTGGTGGAAGGCGCCAAGCGCCAGAAGACCCCCAACGAAGTGGCGCTGGACATCCTGCTGATCGGCCTGACCCTGATCTTCCTGCTGGTGGTCGTGACCCTGAAACCCTTCGCCCTGTTCGCCGGCGGCAACCTGCCGCTGGTGTTCCTGGTGGCGCTGCTGGTGACCCTGATCCCCACCACCATCGGCGGCCTGCTCTCGGCCATCGGCATCGCCGGCATGGATCGCCTGGTGCGCCTGAACGTCATCGCCAAGTCCGGCCGCGCCGTGGAAGCCGCCGGTGACGTGCATGTGCTGATGCTCGACAAGACCGGCACCATCACCTTCGGCAACCGTCGCTGCAGCGCCCTGCATGCCGCGCCTGGCGTACAGCAGCTGGAGCTGGCCGAGGGCGCGTTCCTCGCCTCGCTGGCGGATGACACGCCCGAGGGCAAGTCCATCATCGAGTTCCTCCGCGCGCAGGTCATCCTGCCGGAGCCCGAGCGCAGCCGCGTGACGCCGATTGCTTTTAGCGCCGAGACGCGCCTGTCGGGCATCGACTTCGACGGCCACGTGTACCGCAAGGGCGCGGTGGACGCCGCGCTGGCCTTCATCGGCCTGGACCGAGCGCAGATGCCGGAAAGCCTGGCCAAGGAAATCGAGCGCATTGCCCAGAGCGGCGGCACGCCCCTGCTGGTGGTGGCCGACGGCAAGCTGCTGGGGGCGATCCACCTGAAGGACGTGGTCAAGCCGGGCATCCGCGAGCGCTTCGCCGAGCTGCGTCGCATGGGCATCCGCACCGTGATGGTAACCGGCGACAACCCGCTGACCGCCGCCGCCATCGCCGCCGAGGCGGGGGTGGACGACGTGATCGCCGAAGCCACGCCGGAGAAGAAGCTGGCGCGCATCCGCCAGGAGCAGGGCGAGGGCCGCATGGTCGCCATGTGCGGCGACGGCGCCAACGACGCCCCCGCGCTGGCCCAGGCGGACGTCGGCATGGCCATGAACGACGGCACCCAGGCCGCTCGCGAAGCCGCCAACCTGGTGGACCTGGACAGCGACCCGACCAAGCTGCTGGATGTGGTGCAGGTGGGCAAGGAACTGCTGGTGACCCGCGGCGCGCTGACCACCTTCTCGGTGGCCAACGACGTGGCCAAGTACTTCGCCATCCTCCCAGCGCTGTTCGCCGGCATCTACCCGCAACTGGGCGTGCTTAATGTGATGAAGCTGGCCAGCCCGCAAAGCGCCATCCTCTCGGCCATCGTGTTCAACGCGCTGATCATCGTCGCGCTGATTCCCCTGGCCCTGCGCGGCGTGCGCGTACAGGCCAGCGACGCCTCGCACCTGCTGCGGCGCAACCTGCTGATCTACGGCGTGGGCGGGCTGGTCGCGCCGTTCGTGGGAATCAAGGTGATCGATATGGTTTTGGTCGCCGTGGGCCTGGCTTGACGGGCTTCTTTGATCGACTGACGGGAGGCGTTGGTGCCGTGCGCCCTCTCCCTAACCCTCTCCCTGAAGGGAGAGGGGACCGTCCGGTGGTATCGGGAAATGTGGAGCTCGCCGGATGCTCCGAACAACTCCCTCTCCCTTCAGGGAGAGGGCGGGGGAGAGGGTAGACAGCCCCGCTCCTAACCCAACAGAGGAACACGAACATGCTCAACCAACTCCGCCCCGCCATCGCCTCGCTGGCCCTGCTCAGCGTCGTCACCGGCGTTGCCTATCCGCTGGCCGTCACCGCCGTCGCCCAGGTCGCGTTCCACGACCAGGCCAACGGCAGCCTGGTGCGTGACGACCAGGGCAATGTGCGCGGCTCTGCCCTGATCGCGCAGAAGTTCGACGGCGCCCAGTGGTTCCAGTCGCGCCCTTCGGCCGGTGACTTCGCTACCGTCTCCAGCAGCGCCAGCAACCTCGCGCCCGGCAACCCGGCGTTGGCCGAACGCATCGCCAAGGACGCTGCCGCCCAGCAGGTTGGCGGCCAGCCGGTGCCGCTGGCGCTGGTCACCACCTCCGGCAGCGGCCTCGACCCGCAACTGCCGCCGGCCGCCGCGCTATACCAGGTGCCGCGCATCGCTCTGGAACGCGGTGTGCCGACGGCCAGCCTGGAACGACTGGTGGAGGCCAACACCGAGCGCCCGCTGATCGGCCCCGCGGTGGTCAACGTACTGGCGCTGAACATGGCCCTGGCCAGTCTGCCTCGTTAGACTCCAGCGCCAGTACCGGGGTCTGCCACGGTATGAGGAAAAGATGCCGTGTCGTCCATTGGCAGAGGACGGCTCCCTCTCCCTTCAGGGAGAGGGCTGGGGAGAGGGGCCTTTGGCCTCGCTCTCGTGTTGAAACGAGCGCCGCGAGCGCTCCGAGGATAACGCCATGACCGACTCCAACCGCGCCGACGCCCTGCTTGCCGAATTGCCACGCATGGGCCGTGGCCGCCTGAAGGTCTTCCTCGGTGCCGCGCCGGGGGTCGGCAAGACCTACGCCATGCTGCTGGCCGCGCAGAGCCAGCTGCGTCAGGGCGTGAACCTGCGCGTGGGCATCGTCGAGACTCACGGCCGCGCCGAAACCGAAGCGCTGCTCGCGGGCCTGCCGCAGCAGGCACTCAAGCGCACCGAATACCGTGGCATCAAGCTGGTGGAAATGGATCTCGACGGCCTGCTGGCCGATCCGCCGCAGCTCGCCCTGGTGGATGAACTGGCCCACAGCAACGCCCCCGGCAGCCGCCACGCCAAGCGCTGGCAGGACATCGAGGAGCTGCTGTCGGCCGGCATCGACGTCTACACCACGGTCAACGTGCAGCACCTGGAAAGCCTCAATGACCAGGTGCGCGACATCACCGGCGTGCAGGTGCGCGAAACCGTGCCCGACTGGGTGCTGCAGGAAGCCTATGAACTGCTGCTGGTGGACCTGCCGCCGCGCGAACTGCTGGAGCGCCTGCGCGAAGGCAAGGTCTACGTGCCCGAGCAGGCGCGGGCCGCCATCGACGCCTTCTTCAGCCAGACCAACCTGACCGCCTTGCGCGAGCTGGCCATGCAGACGGCAGCGGCGCGGGTCGACGCCGACCTGGCCCATCGCTACCGGCAGCAGGGCAGCGAAGCGCCGGCGTTGCGCGGGCGCCTGCTGGTCGGGGTGGACGGCGAGCGGAACGCTGAACGCCTGGTGCGCCACGCCAGCCGCGTGGCCGAGCGGCGTCATCTGCCCTGGAGCCTGGTGCACGTCGATACGGCGGAGCCGCGCAGTGAAGAGTCGCGCATGCAACTGCAGAGTGCCCAGCAACTGGCCGAGCGCCTGGGCGGCGACGTGGTCGAGCTGCGCGGCGGTGAAGTGGCGATGACCCTGATCGAGCACGCCAAGGAGCGCCGCGCCAGCCTCGTGCTGGTGGGCCGCTCGCGGCAGCGCTGGTATCGCCGGCTGTTCGGCGGCGGCCTGGCGGCGCGCCTGCTGCGCCTGGGCGACGGGCTGGAGATCAGCGTACTCGACAGCGAGGCTGACCTGGCGCCGCCGAAGGGGCGTCCGCAAAGCCCTTGGCCGTGGGGCGACTACCTGCTGTCGGCAGTCGCGGCGGCAGTGGCCAGCGCTGTGGCCTGGGGGGTCGCCAGCGTGCTGGAGCTGCCCAACATCTCCCTGGTGTTCCTCGCCGCCGTATTGCTGGTCGCGGTGCGCAGCAGCCTGGGGCCGGCGCTGGCCTGCGCGGTGCTGTCGTTCCTGGCCTACGACTTCCTGTTCATTCCGCCGCATTTCTCCTTCGCCATCCAGCGCGAAGAGGACGTGCTGACCCTGCTGTTCTTCCTGCTCATGGCCGGCCTCACCGGTAACCTCGCCGCGCGCCAGCGCCGGCAATTGCAGGCCCTGAGCGACACCCAGGAGGAAACCAGCCAGATGCTCGACCTGTCGCGCAAGCTCACCGCCGCCACCGACCGCCAGGCGGTGATGGCCGCCGCCGCGCAGCAGCTGGGTGGCTGGGAGGGGCTGGATATCTGCCTGCTCGGCCAGCGGAACCGCGAGTGGAAGGTCGAAGGCGGCCTGAACCGTCCCTTCGACGATCAGGAGCGCGCCGCCGCCGATTGGGCCTGGCAACACGACCAGCCCGCCGGCCTGGGCACCGGCACCTTGCCGGGGGGGCGCTGGTGGTGGTGGCCGCTGTCCGGCGAGGACGGCCCGCTGGCGCTGCTGGGCGTCAGCCCGCGCGATGGCCAGCCGTTGCCGGGTTCGCGCCGCCGCCTGCTCGCCGCCCTCGGCCAGCCGCTGGGCCAGGCGCTGGCCCGCGCGCGTCTGGCCGAAGACCTGGAAGCCGCGCGCCTGCACGGCGAAACCGAACAGCTGCGCAGTGCGCTGCTGGCCTCGGTCAGCCACGATTTGCGTACGCCGCTGACCTCCATGCGCGGCGCCATCGACAGCCTGCTGGCCCTCGGCGATGCGATTCCACCCGACGACCGTCGCGAACTGCTGGAAAGTACCCGCGACGAGGCCGAGCGCCTGGACCGCTACATCCAGAACCTGCTGGACATGACCCGTCTGGGTCACGGCGGCCTGAAGCTGTCGCGCGACTGGGTCTCGCCTGGCGACATCGTCGGCAGCACGCTCAACCGCCTGCGTGCGGTGGTCGCCCCGTATCGTGTGGAAACCCGCGTGCCGCCCGAGTTGCCGCTGCTTTACGTGCACGCCGCGCTGATCGAGCAGGCGCTGGTCAACGTGCTGGAGAACGCCGCGCGCTTCTCGCCGCCGCAAGGCCGCCTGCGCGTGGCGGTGGAGCAGGGTGAAGAGGAGCTGCGCTTCCTGGTCAGCGACGAAGGGCCGGGCATTCCGCAAGCCGAGCGGGAGAAGATTTTCGACATGTTCTACACCGCCGCTCGTGGCGATCGCGGAGGGCAGGGTACCGGGCTGGGGCTGGCGATCTGCCAGGGCATGGTCGGCGCCCATGGCGGACGGATCACCGTCGAGGACGGCATCGATGGGCGCGGCACGACCCTGGTATTGCACCTGCCGTTGCAGCAGCAGCCGGACATGGAGCAGCTTGATGCCGCTGTCTGAAAGGCTCAAGCTGGACGGCCCCGCCAGCCAGCCCAGTTCCCCGATGAACGCCAGCGCCGCCACCATCCTGGTCGTCGACGACGAACCGCAGATCCGCAAGTTCCTCCGCATCAGCCTCAGCGCTGGTGGCTACAAGGTGCTGGAGGCCGGTACCGGCGAGGAAGGCCTGGCCCAGGCCGCGCTGGGCCGCCCGGACCTGGTGGTGCTCGACCTCGGCCTGCCGGACAAGGACGGCCAGGACGTGCTGCGGGAACTGCGCGAGTGGTCGCAGGTGCCGGTGCTGGTGCTGTCGGTGCGCGCCAGCGAGAGCGAAAAGGTGCTGGCGCTGGACGGCGGCGCCAACGACTACGTGACCAAGCCCTTCGGCATCCAGGAGTTCCTCGCCCGCATCCGTGTGCTGCTGCGTCAGGGCGCTGGCGGCGAGACGCAGGAAGCGGTGGTCGCGGTGGGGCCGCTGAGTGTGGATTTTTCCTACCGCCGGGTGCTGCTGGACGGCGCCGAAGTCTCGCTGACCCGCAAGGAATATGCGGTGCTCTCGACCCTGGCGCGGCACCTTGGGCGGGTGGTGACCCAGCAGCAGTTGCTCAAGGATATCTGGGGGCCGACGCATACCGAGGACACCCACTACCTGCGTGTCGTCGTAGGCCACCTGCGGCAGAAGCTCGCCGATGACCCGGCCAGCCCGCGCTTCATCGTTACCGAAGCGGGTGTTGGCTATCGCTTGCGCGAGAGTTGATGGCACGGCGCTCCTGCAGGCTGACTCCGGCACCGCGCCCTGCGTAGGAGCAACTGTCTTTTGGTCTCCCGCGTTCGCGGGAGTGACGGGGAGATTCGCATTCCTCTGCGTCATCCCCGCGAACGCGGGGACCCAGAAAACAACGTAGGAGCGGACTCCGTCCGCGATGCTGTTGCTTTGGAGTTGGGTGTTTCTGCGCCGCTACGGCATGTGCTGAGAGATTTTGTTTCGCCCCCTCGGGCGAGTTACTTTGCCAAGCGACGCAAAGTAACCAAAGGTCTTGCCCCATCATCCGGGTCCCGCTTCGCGGGACTCCCCTCGCTCCATCGAAGTTTCAGGGGCACGAACTAGGCGTCCCCCCACGAAGGGCCATCCTTGGCCCATCGCGGCTCTCGCGACATCCATGTCGCTCAACCCCTGAAACTCCGCTTCAACGAGGCCTCCTGAACGGGGCGGTTCGGAGTGTGCCGATATTTCTCTGGAAGTCTTTAAGAGCCAGAGCGGAGCACCCTTCCGTAGCGGACCTTGTCCGCGAAATCCATCGCGACGAAATCCGCGCTAACAGGGATACGCCTGGGTATGTCGCCGATCTGTAGGACCGAGGGGGACGCCCAGTCCTTGCTCGCGAACCACACAACACCGGCGGTCAATACCGATTCTCTTCCTCATACCGATCCAGCGTATCGCTGGCGATCTGCCGGCCGAGGGCGATGAGTTCCGGGGCCTTGTAGAACTCGAAGAAGCGGCACACGCGCTTGGGTACGTTGATCAGGATGTCCGGCGGGTAGCCGGCGATCTTGTACTGCGCCAGCGACGTCTGCATCACTTCGAAGCTCTGGTTCACCAGTTCCAGCAGGGACGCCGGGCTGCTGCTCTCGATCACCCGGCTGCCGGTGGCCGAGCGCGGCGAGCCCTTGCCCCGTGGGGCCGCGGCGGGCTGCTGCATCTCCGGTTCGGCGGGTTCCTCCGCGGTGGCCGGTATCGGGTTGAGCAGGGCGTCGGGCAGCAGTTCCGGTGGTGCCTCGCTGTCGCCGCGCCGGAAGAAACTCAGCTTGTTGGACAGGCCGGAAATCACCGCGTCGAAACGGCCCATGATGGCGGCCGGCCGCTCGATCACCGGCAGCGAATACTGGCGCTGGTTGGTGGCGTTGAGGTTGACTGCGACGATCAGGTCGGCGTGGGTCGAGACCACCGGGACGATCGGCAGCGGGTTGAGCAGGCCGCCGTCCACCAGCATGCGGCTGCCCTGCATGACCGGGGTGAACAGACTGGGGATCGCCGCCGAAGCGCGCATGGCTTGGTGCAGGCAACCTTCCTGGAACCAGATTTCCTGCTGGTTGGTGAGGTCGGTGGCCACGGCGGTGTAGGGAATCGGCAGGTCTTCGATGTCGATCTCGCCGAGCATTTCATGGATCTTGCCGAACACCCGTTCGCCACGGATGGCGCCGAGGCGGAAGCTCACGTCGAGCAGGCGCAGCACGTCCAGGTAATCCAGGCTTTCCACCCACTCGCGGTACTCTTCCAGCTTGCCGGCGGCGTAGATGCCGCCGATCACCGAGCCCATCGAGCAGCCGGCGATGCAGACGATCTCGTAGCCGCGCCGTTCGATCTCCTCGATCACGCCGATATGCGCGTAGCCGCGCGCGCCACCGGAACCGAGCACCAGCGCAATCTGTTTGGACATCGGGAATTCCCCCTTGCGAAACCTTTCGACGATACGCCCGGGGGCAAGCGCCGCCAAGGTCGGCTTTGCTAGAATCGTCGTCTGTTTTTCTTTCGCCGGAGTCCGCGATGAGCGAACCGATCCGCCTGACCCAGTACAGCCATGGTGCCGGCTGTGGTTGCAAGATTTCTCCCAAGGTCCTGGAGGTCATCCTCGCCGGCAGCGGCGCGCAGAACCTCGACCCGAACCTGTGGGTCGGCAACGCCTCGCGCGATGACGCCGCTGTCTATGCTATCGACGCCGAGCGTGGCGTGGTGTCCACCACCGACTTTTTCATGCCGATCGTCGACGATCCCTTCGACTTCGGTCGCATCGCCGCCACCAACGCCATCAGCGACATCTATGCGATGGGTGGCGACCCGCTGATGGCGATCGCCATCCTCGGCTGGCCGGTGAACGTGCTGGCGCCGGAAATCGCCCGCGAGGTGATCGCCGGCGGTCGCAAGGTCTGCGATGACGCGGGCATCCCGCTGGCCGGCGGCCACTCCATCGATGCGCCCGAGCCGATCTTCGGCCTGGCGGTCACCGGCATGGTCGAGAAGCGCTTCATGAAGCGCAACGACACCGCCACTGAAGGCTGCAAGCTTTACCTGACCAAGCCTCTGGGTATCGGCATCCTCACCACCGCCGAGAAGAAGGCCAAGCTGCGCGCCGAAGACGTCGGCGTCGCCCGCGACTGGATGTGCACCCTGAACAAGCCCGGTTCGCGCTTCGGCAAGCTGGAAGGCGTGAAGGCGATGACTGATGTCACCGGCTTCGGCCTGCTCGGCCACCTGGTGGAAATGGCCGACGGAAGCGGCCTGACCGCGCGCATCCGCTACGACGCCGTGCCGCGCCTTTCCAGTGTCGAGTACTACCTGGAGGCCGGCTGCGTGCCCGGCGGCACCCTGCGCAACTTCGACAGCTACGGCGAGCGCATCGCGCCGCTGCCGGAGTTGCACAAGCTGCTGCTGTGCGACCCGCAGACCAGCGGCGGCCTGCTGGTGGCGGTGGAGCCGGAAGGCGAGGCGCAGTTCCTCGCCACCGCGAAGGA
The DNA here is from genome assembly GCF_029203285.1 of Pseudomonas sp. PSE14. Classification (NCBI taxonomy): domain Bacteria; kingdom Pseudomonadati; phylum Pseudomonadota; class Gammaproteobacteria; order Pseudomonadales; family Pseudomonadaceae; genus Pseudomonas; species Pseudomonas sp. PSE14. The sequence goes on along the minus strand of NZ_CP115669.1, from coordinate 3,910,392 downwards.
ACTCGGCCTCGACCTGGCGCCCATCGGCGAACTGGTTGGCCGACAGCGTCACGCGGTCGAGGTGGCGTGATGCGCGACAACACCCGCCACTACCGCGAGCTGTTCCTCGGTGATGTGAAAATGATGGACGTGCGCGCCCCGGTCGAGTTCGACAAGGGCGCCTTCCCGCACACCGTGAACCTACCGCTGATGAATGACATCGAGCGGCAGAAGGTCGGCACCTGCTACAAGCAGAACGGCCAGCAGGCGGCCATCGCCCTGGGCCATGAGCTGGTCAACGGCAAGGTCAAGGCCGCGCGCATCGAAGCCTGGGCGGCCTTCGCCAAGGAAAATCCCGAAGGCTACCTGTACTGCTTCCGTGGCGGCCTGCGCTCGCAGATCACCCAGCAGTGGCTCAAGAGCGAGGCTGGTATCGATTACCCCCGCGTGGTCGGGGGGTACAAGGCGATGCGCGCCTTCCTCTTCGATACCACCCAGGCGGCGGCCGAAGAGTGCCAGTTCGTGCTAGTCGGCGGCCTGACCGGTACCGGCAAGACTGAAGTGATTGCCCAGCTGGCCAACAGCCTCGACCTCGAGGGGCACGCCAACCACCGCGGCTCCGCCTTCGGTCGCCGCGCCACGCCGCAGCCGGCGCAGATCGATTTCGAGAACCGCCTGGCCATCGACATCCTGAAGAAGCGCCACGCCGGCATGGAGCAGTTCGTGCTGGAAGACGAAGGGCGCATCGTCGGCAGCTGCTCGGTGCCGCTGGAGCTGTACCAGGGCATGCAGCACTACCCGCTGGTGTGGCTGGACGACAGCTTCGAGCAGCGCGTGGAGCGCATCCTCAAGGACTACGTGATCGACCTGTGCGCCGACCATGTCCAGGTAGTGGGTGAGGAGGGTGGTTTCGACGCCTTCGCGGCCTACCTGCGCAAGAGCCTGTCGGGCATCGTCAAGCGCCTGGGCGGCGAGCGCTACCAGCGCCTGGCCGCGATCATGGACGCGGCGCTGGACGAGCAGAAGCGCAGCGGCGCGGTGGACCTGCACCGGGGCTGGATCGAAGGGCTGCTGAGCGAATACTACGACCCGATGTACGCCTTCCAGCGCGAGAGCAAGGAATCGCGCATCGAGTTTCGCGGCACCCAGGCCGAGGTGGTCGAGTACCTGCGTTTCCGCGCGGAGCGCTGAGCGCTCAGCGTTCGATCAAGGTGCTCGCCGAGTGCAGGCAGACACTGAACAGGCTCTCAAGGGGCGCGCCACAGGCCGATCCGGCGCGCCCGTGCTTCCTGTTCTTCGAATTCGTACTGGCCTTTCTCTTCGGCCGTCTGCTCATCCGTCTGTCGCCAGCGCGCCAGGCCTACGCTCAACAGCGCGCGGCCGGCGTCCAGCGTCTGGCCGCAGCCGGGGCAATCGGCCGGCTCCACCCAGACCGCTGCACGCACTGAACCATCCGTTTCAGGTTGTACTGCGCGCAGGCTGGTGGTCTTGCCCAGCGTGAGTCGTTGCAGGGCTTCCCGAGCGCGCTCGCCGAAGGGTTGATTGGCCGTGGGGGCGTCGATGCCGCGCAGGCGAATGCCCTGGGATGTGCCATCACGGCTCTGGCAACTGAGCCGGTCGCCGCTGTGAACGGTGGTGACCCGACACTCTCCCTGCGCCACGGCGGTGCAGGCCAGGGTCATCAACAGCAGGGTGGAAATCCGTCGCATGGGGCCTCCGTCAAGCGAACACCAGCATAACCGCTGGCGTTCGCTCGCGGGGCGCGCATTCACTGGATCAGGCTCATCACCTCTGCGCTGTAGCGACCGCCCGCGGCGGCGCCAACGGGGAAGATGGCGTCGATCTCGGCCAGCTCCGCCGCGCTGAGTTCCAGCGTCACGGCGGCGACGTTCTCTTCCTGGTACTTGCGCTGCTTGGTACCCGGAATCGGCACCAGGTGCTCGCCCTGCGCCAGCACCCAGGCCAGGGCCAGCTGCGAAGGTTTCACCCCACGGGCGGCGGCCAGTTCGCCGATTTTTTCCACCAGTTGCAGATTCTTCGCGAAGTTTTCCCCGGTGAAGCGCGGGCTGACGCGGCGGTAGTCATCCTCGGCGAAGTCGTCGGGGCTTTGCAGCGCGCCGGTGAGGAAGCCGCGTCCCAGCGGGCTGTAGGGAACGAAGCCGACGCCCAGGCGGCGGCAGGTTTCCAGCACGCCGTTTTCCTCCGGATCGCGGGTCCACAGGGAGTATTCGCTTTGCAGGGCGGTGATCGGGTGGACCTTGTGGGCGCGCTCCAGGGTCTCGGCGGAAGCTTCGCTCAGGCCCAGGTAGCGCACCTTGCCGGCGCGCACCAGCTCGGCCATGGCGCCGACGGTTTCCTCGATGGGCACCGTGGGGTCGACGCGGTGCTGGTAGTAGAGGTCGATATGGTCGGTGCCCAGGCGCTTGAGGCTGCCTTCCACGGCCTGCCGCACATACTCCGGACGCCCATTGGCGCCCCGGCTCGCGGGTTGGTCGGGGTTGCGCACCAGACCGAACTTGGTGGCGAGGAAAATCTGCTCGCGCTTGCCTTTCAGCGCACGGCCGAGCAGTTCCTCGTTGGTGTGCGGGCCGTAGACGTCGGCGGTGTCGAACAGGCTGACGCCCAGTTCCAGGGCGCGGTGCAGGGTAGCGATGGACTCCTTCTCGTCGATGCCGGTGGTGTAGAAGTCGGACATGCCCATGCAGCCGAGGCCGATGGCGGAAACGCTGGGGCCCTGCGGGCCGAGGCGGCGGGTTTTCATGCTCAGTTCTCCGGGAGGTGGGGAAGTGGATTCATTCTTGTTGTTTGGATTGCATGGATAAACCGGCTGATTACGGTTTAACTATTTGTCTTGAATGAATAATAGGAGCGTCGCCATGGACCGCTTGCAGGCCATGCAGGTCTTCATCCGCATCGTCGAACTCAAGGCCTTTGGCAAGGCGGCGGACAGCCTGCAGCTGCCGCGCGCCAGCGTGACCCAGCTGATCCAGCAACTGGAGTCGCACCTGGGCGTGCAGTTGCTGCGCCGCACCACCCGCCAGGTCAGTGTCACTGCTGACGGCGAGGCCTATTACGAGCGCTGCGTGCGGTTGCTGGAGGATCTGGAGGAGGCGGAAAGCTGTTTCTCTGAGTCGCCGGACAATCCGCGCGGCAAGCTGCGGGTCGACCTGCCCAGTTCGCTGGGGCGGCTGGTGGTGATTCCGGCGCTGCCGGCGTTCTGCCGGCGCTATCCGCAGATCGAGCTGGAGCTGAGCCTCAACGACCGCCAAGTCGACCTGGTGCGCGAGGGCGTGGACTGCGTGCTGCGCGCTGGTGATTTGCCCGATTCCAGCCTGGTGGGCCGGCGCATTGCCGAACTGGAGCAGCTCACCTGCGTGAGCCGTTCGTATCTGGAGGAATATGGCCTGCCGGAGCATCCGGAGCGGCTGACCGGGCATCTGGCGGTGAATTATCAGTCGGCTTCCAGCGGACGCATCTTCGACCTGGAGTTTCGTCTCGGGGACCAGTTGCTTACCACCCGGTTGCCGAGCCGGATCACGGTGAACAACGCCGATGCCTATATCGCGGCCTGCCGTGCCGGTTTCGGAATGATCCAGGCGCCGCGTTATCACCTGTGCGACGGGCTGGCCAGCGGCGAGCTGGTGGAAGTGCTGGAGCAATGGCGGCCACCGCAGCTGGCGCTGAGCGTGCTCTATCCGGTGCGGCGGCAGATGTCGCGGAGGTTGCGGGTGTTTTCCGACTGGCTCGCGCAGCTGTTTGCGGAGCGGAGGTGGTGAGGGGGCTTCGGTCCTACAGGCGTTCATCCTGAAGCGTGGGGCAGTGGCAAGATTTCGCGGACAAGGGCTAGGCGCCCCCGTCTCTCCTACGAAAGCATTCGCACCGCACAGCTCTGGCTCTTAAGGGTTTCCAGAGAAATATCCGCACGCACCGGAGCGCCCCTTCAGGAGGCCGAGTGGAATCGGAGTTTCAGGGGTTGAGCGGCATGGACGCCGCGAGAGCGTCGTTGGGCCATGGATGGCCCGTCAAGGGGGACGCCTAGTTCGTGCCCCTGAAACTTCGATGGAGCGAGGGCATTTTTCGCCTAAGCGAAAAACCGGATGCAGGGGCGAGGCCTTTTGGTTCCTTTTGGGCCCCAAAAGGGACTCGCCCGAGGGGGCGAAACAAAATCTCTCAGCACACGTCGATGCGGCGCAGTAACTCCGAACAAGACGGCGGATAACGCCTTAGGCGTTATTCGCCCTACGAAGAGCATCGCGGACGGAGTCCGTTCCTACGAAGAGCAAGAACTTCGCGGGCACGGCGGGCTCCTACAGGGGGCCAGGTTTCGCTGTCGATATATCCGAGGAAATCCGCCGCAGGAAGCCGCACCCGGATATCCCGAGCATTCCACTCAGACAAGTCGTGCTAGGATTTGCCCCCCGGCCCCGAATCCTCGGGCGGTGTTGGCATTCCGCCAGCGCTGCCACCCCTCACCAGAAGGACCCAAGCAATGGCTCAAGTCACCCTCAAGGGCAATCCGGTTTCCGTCGATGGCAAGCTGCCGCAGAAAGGCGAGCAGGCTCCGGCTCTCAAGCTGGTCGCCGGCGACCTCTCCGACGTCACCCTGGAAACCTACGCCGGCAAGCGCAAGGTGCTGAACATCTTCCCCAGCGTCGACACCCCGACCTGCGCCACCTCCGTGCGCAAGTTCAACGCCGAGGCGAGCAAGCTGGCCAACACCGTGGTGCTGTGCGTTTCCGCCGACCTGCCGTTCGCCCAGGCGCGCTTCTGCGGCGCCGAAGGCCTGGAGAACGTGGTCAACCTGTCCACCCTGCGTGGCCGTGAGTTCCTCGCCAACTACGGCGTGGCCATCTCCAGCGGCCCGCTGGTTGGCCTGGCTGCCCGCGCCGTCGTGGTGCTGGACGAGCAGAACAAGGTGCTGCACAGCGAGCTGGTTGGCGAAATCGCCGACGAGCCGAACTACGCCGCCGCCATCGCCGCCCTGAACTGATACCCCGGCGCCGATGACACAACCGGGCCGACCCCGCAGGGTCGGTCCGGCTGGTCGGAACCCTTCCGGCCGATCCGGGTCGCAACGTCCTGGAAAATTCGTAACCTCCGGTAAATCAAAGGTAAATAGCGGGTAAAGAGACTTTGCCTGCGGCCTTGCTGTGCTTATCGTTCAGCCTCGCTATCCTCTTTTCTTTTCGCCATGACGACGACCATGACCCCAAGCAATGGAACGCCCTCCAAACTCCGCACCCTGCGCCCCTGGCTCTTCACTGCGATCATCTTCGCCGGTGTGGTGGGGCTGATCATGTGGCTGCACTCGACGTCCAGCGGGGCGCCGGCAGCCCAGGGCGGCGGACGCGGCGGGCGGCCGGGCCCGGGGCAGATGGCGGCGGGGCAGGGCGCGGCGGTGACCGTCAGCGTTGCGCCCGCGGTCAAGGGTGACCTGCCGGTGCATTACCACGCCCTCGGCACCGTCACGGCCTACAACACGGTCAACGTCCGCGCGCGGGTCAGCGGCCAGCTGGTCAAGGTGCCGTTCCAGGAAGGTCAGGAAGTGAAGGCCGGCGATGTGCTCGCGGTGATCGACCCGCGTCCGTTCCAGGCCGCGCTGGATCAGGCCCAGGGCACGCTGCTGCAGAACCAGGCGCAATTGAAGAACGCGCAGATCGACCTCGCGCGCTACAAGGGCCTGTATGCCGAGGATTCCATCGCCAAGCAGACCCTGGACACCCAGGAAGCGCTGGTGCGCCAGTATGAAGGCACCCTGAAAACCAACCAGGGCCAGGTCAGCGACGCCAAGCTCAACCTCGAATTCACCCAGGTGCGCGCGCCCATCTCCGGCCGCGTCGGCCTGCGCCAGGTGGACGTGGGCAACCTGGTCACCTCCGGCGATACCACGCCGCTGGTGGTGATCACCCAGGTCAAGCCCATCTCCGTGGTGTTCAGCCTGCCGCAGCAGCAGCTCGGCACCATCGCCCGCGAGCTGTACAGCGGCAAGCCAGTGCCGGTGCAGGCGCTGGACCGCAACCAGAACCAGACCCTCGCCAGCGGCGTGCTCAAGACCCTGGACAACCAGATCGACACCACCACCGGCACGGTCAAGCTCAAGGCCGGTTTCGATAACGACGACCACAAGCTGTTCCCCAACCAGTTCGTCAACGTACGTTTGCTCGCCGAGACCCTGCAGGGCGTGCTGACCATCCCGGCCAACGCCGTGCAGCGCGGCAACGACGGCACCTACGTCTACCTGGTCGGGGAGGAGGACAAGGCCAAGCGCCAATTGGTTACCTTGGGCACCAGCGAGAACGAGCGCGTGGTGGTGACGGAGGGCCTGAAGGAGGGCGATCGCGTGGTCGTCCAGGGCACCGACCGCCTGCGCGACGGCATGCGCATGAACATCGTCGCCTCCGACGAAAAGGCTCAGGAGGCTGCCGATCAGGCCGGCGACAAGAGCACCGCCAAGCCGTTCGGCTCGGACAATCCGGTCCAGGACAGCGGTAAGAGCGAATGAACCCGTCCCGCCTGTTCATCCTGCGGCCGGTCGCCACCACGCTGTTGATGGTGGCGATCCTGCTGTCGGGGATCATCGCCTACCGCTTCCTGCCGATCTCGGCGCTGCCGGAGGTGGACTACCCGACCATCCAGGTGGTGACCCTTTACCCCGGCGCCAGCCCGGACATCATGACCTCCTCGGTCACCGCGCCGCTGGAGAACCAGCTGGGGCAGATTCCCGGCCTCAACGAGATGTCTTCCACCAGCTCCGGCGGGGCTTCGGTGATCACCCTGCAATTCAGCCTGCAGGTGAACCTGGACGTGGCCGAGCAGGAGGTGCAGGCGGCGATCAACACCGCGCAGAGCCTGCTGCCCAAGGACCTGCCGAACCAGCCGGTGTACAGCAAGGTGAACCCGGCGGATGCGCCGATCCTGACCCTGGCTGTGATGTCCACGGACATGCCGCTGCCGCAGATCCAGGACCTGGTGGACACCCGTCTTGCGCAGAAGATTTCGCAGATTTCCGGCGTCGGCCTGGTCAGCATCAGCGGCGGTCAGCGTCCGGCCGTGCGCATCCGCGCCAACCCCGCGGCCCTGGCGTCGGCCGGCCTGAGCCTGCAGGACCTGCAGACCACCGTCACCAACAACAACCTCAACGGCCCCAAGGGCAGCTTCGACGGCCCGACCCGTTCCTCTACCCTGGACGCCAACGACCAGCTCAAGTCCGCCGACGCCTACCGCGACCTGATCATCGCCTACAAGAACGGCTCGCCGCTGCGCGTGCGTGACGTGGCGAGCGTAGAGGACGATGCCGAGAACGTGCGCCTGGCCGCCTGGGCCAATACCTCGCCGGCGGTGGTGCTGAACATCCAGCGCCAGCCGGGGGCCAACGTCATCGAGGTGGTGGACAGCATCAAGAAGATGCTCCCGCAACTGCAGGCGACCCTGCCGGGCAGCCTCGAAGTGACGGTGCTCACCGACCGCACCACGACCATCCGCGCCTCGGTGGCGGACGTGCAGTTCGAACTGCTGCTCGCCGTCTGCCTGGTGGTGATGGTCACCTTCCTGTTCCTGCGCAACATTTCCGCGACGCTGATCCCCAGCTTCGCCGTACCGCTGTCGCTGATCGGCACCTTCGGCGTGATGTACCTGGCCGGTTTCTCGATCAACAACCTGACGCTGATGGCGCTGACCATCGCAACCGGTTTCGTGGTGGACGACGCCATCGTCATGGTGGAGAACATCGCGCGCTACCTGGAGCAGGGCGACCCGCCGCTGGAGGCTGCGCTCAAGGGCTCGAAACAGATCGGCTTCACCATCATCTCGCTGACCTTCTCGCTGATCGCCGTGCTGATCCCGCTGCTGTTCATGGGCGACGTGGCGGGGCGACTGTTCCGCGAGTTCGCCATCACCCTGGCGGTGGCCATCCTGATTTCCGGCTTCGTTTCCCTGACCCTGACACCGATGCTCAGCGCCAAGCTGCTGCGCCACGTCGAGCCGGAGAAGGAAGGGCGTTTCGCCCGCGCCGCCGGGCGCTTCATCGAGCACATGATCGAGCGCTACGCGGCCGCCCTGCGCGTGGTCCTGCGCCATCAGGGACTGACCCTGCTGGTGGCCGTCGGCACCCTGGCGTTCACCGCGCTGCTCTATGTGGTCATGCCCAAGGGCTTCTTCCCGGTACAGGACACCGGGGTGATCCAGGGCATCGCCGAGGCGCCGCAGTCGATTTCCTTCCAGGCCATGGCGGGCCGCCAGCAGGACCTGGCCAAGGTGGTGCTGCAGGACCCGGCCGTGGAAAGCCTGTCGTCCTTCATCGGTGTCGACGGCAGCAACGCCACCCTCAATACCGGGCGCCTGCTGATCAACCTCAAGCCTCATGCCGAGCGTGACGTCACCGCCAGCGAAGTGATCCAGCGTCTGCAGCCGGAGCTGGACAAGGTCCCCGGCATCCGCCTGTACCTGCAGCCGGTGCAGGACCTGACCATCGAAGACCGTGTCGCCCGCACCCAGTACCAGTTCACCCTGCAGGACGCCGACCCCGAGGTGCTCGCCGAGTGGGTGCCGAAACTGGTGGATCGCCTGGAGCAGTTGCCAGAGCTGGCCGACGTCGCCAGCGACTGGCAGGACAAGGGCCTGCAGGCCTACATCAACATCGACCGCGACACCGCCTCGCGCCTGGGTGTGAGCCTGTCGAGCATCGACAGCGTGCTGTACAACGCCTTCGGCCAGCGGCTGATCTCCACCATTTTCACCCAGGCCACCCAGTACCGCGTGGTGCTGGAAGTGGCGCCGCAATTCCAGATCGGCCCGCAGTCGCTGGACAACCTCTACGTACCCGCCAGCGACGGCACCCAGGTGCGCCTGTCGAGCCTGGCGAAGGTCGAGGAGCGCCACACCCTGCTGGCGGTCAACCACATCGCCCAGTTCCCGGCCGCGACCATCTCCTTCAACCTGGCCAAGGGCGTCGCCCTGGGCGAGGCGGTGCAGGCGATCCGCGACGTCGAGGCGCAGATGGAGCTGCCGGTGAGCCTGCAAGGCAGCTTCCGTGGCGCGGCGCAGGCGTTCGAGTCGTCGCTGTCGAACACCCTGCTGCTGGTGCTGGCGTCCATCGTCACCATGTACATCGTGCTGGGCATCCTCTACGAGAGCTTCATCCACCCGGTGACCATCCTTTCCACGCTGCCCTCGGCGGGCGTGGGCGCGTTGCTGGCGCTGATGCTGGCGGGGCAGGACATTGGCATCGTGGCGATCATCGGCATCATCCTGCTGATCGGCATCGTGAAGAAGAACGCGATCATGATGATCGACTTCGCCCTGGACGCCGAACGCAACGAGGGTAAGCCGCCCCATGAGGCCATCTACCAGGCCTGCCTGTTGCGCTTCCGTCCGATCCTGATGACCACGATGGCCGCGCTGCTCGGTGCGCTGCCGCTGATGCTCGCCGGCGGCGCCGGCGCCGAACTGCGCCAGCCGCTGGGTGTAACCATGGTTGGCGGGCTGCTGCTGAGCCAGTTGCTGACCCTGTTCACCACCCCGGTGATCTACCTGTACTTCGACCGCCTCGCCGCGCGCTGGGCGGACTGGCGCGGCCGCCATGGCCTTGACGTGAACAGCATCGACCCGGCGGAGCGCGGGTGATGAATCTGTCGCGCCCGTTCATCCTGCGCCCGGTCGCCACCAGCCTGCTGACCCTGGCGCTGATGCTGGCCGGCATCCTGTCCTTCGGCCTGCTGCCGGTGGCGCCGCTGCCCAACGTGGATTTCCCCACCATCCTGGTGCAGGCGGCGATGCCCGGCGCCAGTCCGGAAACCATGGCCTCCACCGTGGCAACGCCGCTGGAACGCGCGCTCGGACGCATCGCCGGGGTCACCGACATGACCTCCAGCAGCTCCTTGGGCAACACCACCATCATCGTGCAGTTCGACCTGTCCAAGGACATCGACGGCGCCGCGCGCGAGGTGCAGTCGGCGATCAACGCGGCGGCGAGCCTTTTGCCCACCGGCATGCCGAACAACCCGACGTACCGCAAGGCGAACCCGTCGGACATGCCGATCATGATCCTCACCCTGACCTCGGATACCTATACCCGTGGGCAGATGTATGACCTGGCCTCGACCATCGTGTCGCCCAAGCTGGCGCAGGTGAAGGGCGTGGGGCAGGTGAGCATTGGCGGCTCCTCGCTGCCGGCGGTGCGGGTCGACGTCAACCCGGACCAGCTCAGCCAGTACGGCATTTCCCTGGACAGCGTGCGCACCGCCATCGACAACACCAATGCCGACGGGCCGAAAGGTGCGCTGGAATTCGGCGAGCGGCACTGGCAGGTGGACTCCAACGACCAGCTGCGCAAGGCCAGCGAATATGCACCGCTGATCGTCCACTACAACGCCGAGACCGGCGCGGCGGTGCGCCTGAAGGACGTGGCGAAGGTGTCCGACTCGGTGGAAGACGTGCGTAACGCCGGCTTCTCCGACAACCTGCCGGCGGTGCTACTGATCATCACCCGCCAGCCGGGCGCCAACATCATCGAGGCCACCGACGCCATCCATGAGCAGTTGCCGGTGATCCAGGATGTGCTCGGCCCGCAGGTGAAGCTCTCGGTGATGGATGACCGCAGCCCGTCGATCCGCTCCTCGCTGGATGAGGCCGAACTGACCCTGATCATCTCGGTGATGCTGGTGATCCTGGTGGTCTACCTGTTCCTGCGCAACGGCCGCGCCACGCTCATCCCCAGCCTCGCGGTGCCGGTATCGCTGGTGGGCACCTTCGCGGTCATGTACCTGTGCGGCTTCTCGCTGAACAACCTGTCGCTGATGGCGCTGATCATCGCCACCGGCTTCGTGGTGGACGATGCCATCGTGGTGGTCGAGAACATCGCCCGGCGCATCGAGGAGGGCGACCCGCCGCTCAAGGCGGCCATTCGCGGTGCCCGCGAGGTGAGCTTCACCGTGCTGTCGATGACCCTGTCGCTGGTGGCGGTGTTCATCCCGCTGCTGCTGATGGGCGGCATCACCGGGCGGCTGTTCCGCGAGTTCTCGGTGACCCTGGCGGCGGCGATCCTGGTGTCGCTGGTGGTGTCCCTGACCCTCACGCCGATGCTCTGCGCGCGGCTGCTCAAGCCCATCGAACGACCGCAGAAGGCCTCGGTGGCACGCCAGAGCAACCGTTACTTCGTCGCCTTCATGCTGCGCTATCGCGCCAGCCTCAGCTGGGCGCTGGAGCATTCGCGGCTGATGGTGGTGATCATGCTCGGCTGCATCGCGCTGAACGTTTACCTGTTCGTGGTGGTGCCCAAGGGTTTCCTGCCGCAGCAGGACTCCGGACGGCTGCGTGGCTTTGCAGTGGCCGACCAGAGCATCTCGTTCCAGGCGCTGGACCAGAAGATGGCCGAGTTCCGCAAGATTCTCTCCGCCGATCCGGGGGTGGAGAACGTGGTGGGCTTCGTCGGCGGCGGCAAGTGGCAGTCGAGCAACACCGGCTCCTTCTTCGTCACCCTGAAGGACATCGGCGAGCGCGACTCGGCGGAGGTCATCGTCAACCGCCTGCGCAAGCAGCTGGCGAAGATTCCCGGCGCCACGCTCTACCTGCAGGCCGGCCAGGACGTGCGCATCGGCGGCCGGCAGAGCAACGCCCAGTACGAATTCACCCTGCGCAGCGACGACCTGGCCCTGCTGCGCGAGTGGGGGCCCAAGGTCGAGGCGGTGCTGAACAAGGTGCCGCAGTTGGTGGACGTCAACAGCGACGCCCAGGACAAGGGCGTGCAGAGCCGCCTGGTGATCGACCGCGACCGCGCCGCCAGCCTCGGGGTGAACGTCGCCGAGGTGGATGCGGTGCTGAACAACTCCTACGGCCAGCGCCAGGTCTCGACCATCTTCAACCCGCTGAACCAGTACCACGTGGTGATGGAGGTGGATCAGCCCTATCAGGAGTCGCCCGAGGAGCTTCGCCAGGTCTACGTGATCGGCAGCGATGGCCAGCGCGTGCCGCTGTCGGCCTTCGCTCATGTGGAGCCGAGCCGCGCGCCGCTGACGGTCAACCACCAGGGACAGTTCGCCGCGACCACCTTCTCCTTCAACCTGGCACCCGGCGCGCTGATCGGCCCGGCCCGCGACGCGGTGATGGCGGCGCTGGAGCCGCTGCACCTGCCCATCGACATCCAGGCCACCTTCGAAGGCAACGCCGGCGCGGTGCAGGACACCCAGAACAACATGCCCTGGCTGATCCTGCTGGCGCTGGTGTCGGTGTACATCGTGCTCGGCATCCTCTACGAGAGCTACGTGCACCCGCTGACCATCCTCTCGACGCTGCCTTCCGCCGGCGTCGGCGCGCTGCTCACGCTGATGCTGTTCCGCACCGAGCTGTCGCTGATCGCGCTGATCGGGGTAATCCTGCTGATCGGCATCGTGAAGAAGAACGCGATCATGATGATCGACTTCGCCCTCGACGCCGAACGTACTCTCGGGCTGTCGCCGCGCGACGCGATCCTGGAAGCCTGCATGAAGCGCTTCCGGCCAATCATGATGACCACCCTGGCCGCCATCTTGGGCGCGCTGCCGCTGATCTTCGGCGTCGGCGGCGATGCCGCGCTGCGCCGCCCGTTGGGCATGACCATCGTCGGCGGCCTGATCGGCAGCCAGTTGCTGACCCTGTACACCACCCCCGTCGTCTACCTCTACCTCGACCGCCTGCGCCATTGGGTCAACAAGAAGCGCGGCGTGCGTACCGACGGCGCCCTGGAGACACCCGTATGATCCGCTCTCGTTCCCTGCTTCCTTTGGTGCTGGCCGTGGCCCTGGCCGGTTGCGCCATCGGTCCGGACTACCAGCGCCCCGAGCTGACGGTCCCCGCCAGCTTCAAGGAGGGTGAGGGCTGGCAACTGGCCAAGCCCCAGGACGGCTTCAACCATGGTGCCTGGTGGGAACTGTATGGCGACGCCACGCTGAACGACCTGCAGACCCGCCTGGTCGCCGCCAACCAGACCCTGGCGCAGTCGGTGGCGTCCTACCGCCAGGCCCGCGCGCTGGCCAAGGGCGCGCGCGCCTCGTTCTTCCCCACCATCAGCGCCGATGCCGGCAAGACGCGTTCGGGCCAGGGCACCGGCAGCGGCGGCAGCGTGCGCCTGCCCGACGGCTCCACCGTGGCCAGCGGTGGCGGCGGTGGTATTTCCAACAGCTACGACGCCAGCCTCGGCGTGAGCTGGGAGCTGGACCTGTGGGGCAAGCTGCGCCGCCAGCTGGAAGCCGACACCGCGAGCATGGACGCCAGCGCCGCGGACCTGGCCGCCTCGCGCCTGTCCTTGCAGTCGGAGCTGACCCAGGACTACCTGCAACTGCGGGTGATGGACCGACAGATCAAGCTGCTCAACGACACCGTGGTCGCCTACCAGCGCTCGCTGAAGCTCACCGAGAACCAGTACAACGCCGGCATCGTCACCAAGGCCGACGTGGCCCAGGCGCGCACCCAACTGAAAAGCACCGAGGCCCAGGCTATCGACCTGAAATACCAGCGCGCCCAGCTGGAGCACGCCATCGCCGTGCTGGTCGGGGTGCCGCCGGCGCAGTTCTCCCTGGCCGCCGTGGACGCCGTCCCTGCGCTGCCGCAGGTACCGGCGCTGCTGCCGTCGGAGCTGTTGCAGCGTCGCCCGGACGTGGCCTCGGCCGAGCGCAAGGTGATCGCCGCCAATGCGCAGATTGGCGTGGCCAAGGCCGCCTGGTTCCCCGACCTGACCCTCACTGCCGCCGGCGGCTACCGCAGCGGCAGCTTCCAGAACTGGATCGAGACGCCCAACCGCTACTGGTCCATCGGCCCGCAGTTCGCCATGACCCTGTTTGACGGCGGCCTGATCGCCTCGCAGGTGGAGCAGGCCGAGGCCAGCTACGACCAGACCGTGGCCAGCTACCGGCAGACCGTGCTCGACAGCTTCCGCGAAGTGGAGGACTACATGGTCCAGCTCAAGGTGCTGGAAGAGGAGAGCGGCGTGCAGCAGGAAGCGCTGGACGCCGCCCGCGAGGCGCTGCGCCTGACCTTCAACCAGTACAAGGCCGGCACCATCGACTACAGCAACGTGGTCACCACCCAGACCAGCGCGCTGTCCAACGAGCGCACCCTGCTCACCCTGCAGGGCAGCCGGCTGACCGCCAGCGTGCAACTGATCGCCGCCCTGGGCGGTGGCTGGGATGCGGCGAAGATTGCCGAGGAAGGCCAGGCGGTACGGGACTGATCCGTCATCAGTCGTCGATCAGCGCGCTCAGCGGGACACCCGACGGGTGTCCCGATGGCTCAGCCGCGGAAGCGGCGAGCGGTGGTGTAGCTGCGCTCCCAGTAGCTGTTGTCCAGGGAGTCCTGGCGGATGCGTTCGCCGGAGCTGGGCGCGTGGATGAACTGGTTGTTACCGATGTACAACCCGACGTGGCTGGTGCGGCCGCGACCGTTGCGATTGAAGAAGACGGCATCGCCCGGCTTGAGTTCGTCACGGCCGATGCGCGTGCCGCCAGCCTGGATCATTTCTCCGGTCGTACGCGGCAGCTTCGTGCCGGCCTCGGTACGGAACAGGTAGACCAGCAGCCCGCTGCAGTCGAAACCGCCCGCCACCGAGGTGCCGCCACTGCGGTAGGGCACGCCGATCAACTGCCGGGCACGGGCGACCACGCGGGAATTGCTGGTACGCTGGCTGTCGTGCACCCCGGCCTGAAGAGGGCGTGCGGTCGCACGGTGCAGGCGAGGGACATTACGCTTGTCCACCTTGGCGTGGGAGGTGCGCGACAGGCTGGCGGCAGCCTTGTAGCCATGGGGGGCTATTACAGGTTCCCTGGCTTCGCATAGCGGAGCGGCGAGGGCGACCATCAAGGTCATGTTCAGGAGAAGGAGCGGGCGCATCGTTCGTACATCGTGTGGCTGGGCTGAAACGGAGCGCTATCTTAGGAACCTCCCGGAGGACGGGGATGAGGCGATATACCTGGTCCGTGTAGGTCTTTTCTGATTTGAAAATCCCGAGTGACTCGGGTTCATTTCTTTGCCGGTTCACCCGCTGAACCGCCGTGCCGTGGTGTAGCTGCGCTGCCAGTAACCGTTGTCCAGCGAATCGATGCGAATGGTCTTGCCAGTGCTCGGCGCATGGATGAATCGGTTGTCGCCGATGTACAGGCCGACGTGGCTGGTCCGCCCACTGCCGTTGTGGTTGAAGAACACCGCATCGCCTGGACGCAGCTCCTCACGACCGACTGCATTGCCGCGCTGGGCGATCATTGACGCGGTGGTGCGCGGCAGCTTGCGGTTGGCGATGCTGCCGTACAGGTAGACCAGCAGACCGCTGCAATCGAAACCTTCCTCCAGGCTCTTGCCACCCCAGCGATAGGGTTCGCCGATCAGTTCATGGGCGCGGGCGACGATGCGGTGTGTGTCGACGGTGCGCCGGACGTCGCCAGGGATACGCCCGGTCGCCGGTCGCGGCGGGCTCCGGCGGAAGGCTGGACGGATCAGTTGTTGCTCCAGCGTATCGAGCTCATAGCGTCGCCAGGACGGCGCATCGAAGTCATCGGCCAGCGTAAGGCCGGGGGAGCAGGTGGCGCATAACAAGAGTACGGGAAGCCAGTGAGCGGGACGCACGTCGATTCCTCGCGGGGAGTGATCAGGACGGGCGTCATCCTAGGAATGGGCAGGGAAATCGAATGTAGGATTTCTCCAATGCCCGTGAAGGCGTTTTCCATGGGAGACCAGTGGTCGTTCAGCGTTCGAAGCCATAGGCGCGCTCGACCCGGCAGACCCGTACCTGGAAGGCGTCGTACCAGTCCCGCCGCCCTCGCTGCTGGGCGCTGCGGTGCTCGCATAGGTTTCGCCAGCGGCCGATGGCGGCTTCATCGCGCCAGTAGGACACCGTGATGCCGAGTCCATCGCTGCCCCGAGCGGATTCGACGCCGAGGAAACCCTCCTGCTCGGCGGCCAGTTCCAGCATGTGTGTGGCGGTGTCGGCGTAGCCGTCGTCCTGCTCGCTGCGCAGGGAGGTGAAGACCACGGCGTAATAGGGCGGTTGGGGTGTCTTGGCGATCATGCGGGGCTCCCGACAGCGGTGGCTGCGTATTCGAAGGCGGCGGCCAGGAAGGCCTGCGCCAGCGGTACGCCGACGCCGGCGAGCGCCTTGCGCTCGGGCTGGAACAGGGTGGCGAGGAAGAACGGGTGGTCCGTGGCTTCCAGCGCGCGGATGCTGCCGTCCTCACCGAGGGCGCTGGCCCGCAGCGAGTCGCCGAACAGAGCGTCCTGGAACTCGGGGTTCACCCCGTAGCTACAGCGATAGCCTTCGCGGATGCTCGGCAGGCCGTAGATCGCCGCCAGGCGCGAGCCTGGACGCAGCGTGATGGTTTCGCTGACTTCCACCAGCGAGCAGGGCAGGGCATGGATCACCGGGCGCTCGGCGTTCGGGGCGGTCTCGCCGTGGGCGGCATCCTGCCAGCCGAGTACCTGGCGGGCACGCTCCAGCAGCGCGTGCTGGAAGCCGCCGCAGGTGCCGAGGAACGGAACGTCGTGTGTACGGGCATAGGTGATGGCGCGCAGCGCTCCCTCGGTATCGAGATAGGGACTGCCGGGGATGCACCAGAACCCGGAGTAGGCGTGCAGCGGCAAACCGGCCGCCAGGCGCGGGGTATCCAGCCAGTCGACGCGCAGGGTGCCGCTGTGGGGCAGCAGCGACTGCTGCAGCGCCAGGGGAATCGCCCAGTGCGCGATGACGCGACTGTCACGGTCGCCGATCAAGCCGATGCGCAGACCCTTGCGTTGCCGCCTCATGTTTCGCTCCCCTTTGCGCCGAGGCCCATTGGCGGGCCGATGGGAGCAATTTATAGTTGCGCTGGTGCAACCAAAATTGGCGGTTGTGCAATGCCGGAGTGCGTCTATGCAATATCGTCTCGAGTACGCCGATCTTGCCCTGGTACTGGCGCTGGTGCGCGGCGGTAGCCTGGCCCGTGCGGCGGAGTTGCTGGACGTGGATGTCTCCACGGTATTCCGCGCCGTGCGGCGCCTGGAGAAGGCGCTGGGCACCGCGTTGTTCGAAAAGGGCCGCCACGGCTACCTGCCGACCGCCACCGCGCAACAGGTCGCCAGCCAGGCGGAGCTGGCCGAGCAGGCGCTGGAGGCTGCGCGGCTGAGCCTGGAACAGGGGCACGACGTGCTCAGCGGCACCGTGCGCCTGACCTGCTCCGACACCGTGCTGCAAGGTCTGCTGCTGCCGGCGCTGGCGCGCTTCATGAAGCGTTACCCGGCACTAAACCTGGAACTGACCACCTCCAACGCCTTCGCCAACCTCAGCCGCCGTGACGCCGACATCGCCCTGCGCCTGACCAGCTCGCCACCGGAGCACCTGGTCGGGCGCAACCTGGGCGATGTGCACTACGTCCTTTGCGCCCACCGCGACTACCTCGCCGAGCAAGGCAAGCGGCCCTGGCAGGACATGAGCTGGATCGCCCCGGACGACTTCCTGCCCGATCACTCCAGCGTCGCGTGGCGCCGCCAGGCGTTCCCGGCGGTGGTCCCAGCGTACCGCTGCAACAGCATGCTCTCGGTGCTCGACCTGTGCCGCGCGGGCCTGGGGCTGGCGGCGCTGCCCGCCTTCCTGCTGCGCCCCGGCGACGGCCTGCGGGTACTGGAGGGCGAGTTGCCGGGGTGTAGCACCCACCTGTGGCTGCTGACTCGTCCGGACTGCCGCGCACTGCGCGCGGTGGTGACGCTGTTTGAGGAGTTGGCCGGCAATCTGTCCATGACTCCACGGACCGGGGGCGGCGGCCAGGGCTAGCGTTTTTGTCGGCACCTTTGCCGAGGTAGCTGAAACGAAAGGCCCCGCTCGAAGCGGGGCCAGTGCGAATTACCAGTGGCGATAGTGCCCCGGCGGACCGTAGTAAGCCGGCCCGTAGTAGCGGGGCGCATAGTAGCGTGGGCCGTAGTAGCGGGGCCCCGGCACCACCACGACGGGACGGTAGACCGGCACCGGCTGGTAGTACACCGGCGGCGGTGGCGGTGGATAGTAGGCCACTGGGGGCGGTGCGTAGTACGGCGCCGGAGGTGGCGCGTAGTAGGGGGCTGGAGACGACCCGGCGACGATCGCCCCGCCGACCACGGCGCCGACTACCGCGCCGATGGCGGCGGCATCGCTGTTGCTGTTGGCCGCTGCCTGTCCGGCGAGGGCCAGGCAACCGCAGAGTACGGCGAACTGGGGAAGGCGGCGAAGCATGATGTACCTCCTGGGGGACCCGGCATGGAGCCCGATATCCATGAGACATCCGCCCGCGGAGATTGGTAAGGCCAGCCAGTGTAAAGGTTGTGTAAAAGGCGCCGTGCCGCTCTGTGGCGAGCACTCTCGTGCAGCAGGTTGCAATACTTCAATGCCCCATTCGGGGTTTCAGGCTGGTAAGGTGATCGCCCTCACGCATTTTTCAAACTCAACCTCAGGGAGGCTTTCCATGCCCTTGAACCGAGTGACCCTGTTGTCGCTTTTCGCCGTGGCCGCGCTGGCTGGTTGCAGCGCCAAGGACACCTCGTCCGACACCGCCTCGCAGGCTGCGCAAACGCCGTCGACGCCGTCCGCGAGCTGTGACGCCAAGGCCGTGCAGACGCTGGTCGGCAAGACTATCGACCCGACCCTGACCGAGCAGGCCCGCCGCGACGCCGGCGCCAGCGTGGCGCGTGTGCTGCGCCCGCACCAGCCGGTCACCATGGAGTACAACTCCCAGCGCCTGAATATCGACGTGGACGATCATCAGGTGGTGCAGCAGGTGAACTGCGGCTGATCCGCTGTTCTTGAGAAAAGCCCCGCACTGGCGGGGCTTTTTTGTTGGGATTGTGTTCGCGAGCAAGCGCGCTCCTACAGGTTGGCGACAAGCTCAAGCGTTTCCCTGTCAGCGCGGATTTCGCCGCGATGGATTTCGCGGACAAGGTCCGCTCATACGAAAAGCGGTTTCCAGAGAAATATCCGTGCGCACCGGAGCGCCCCTTCAGGAGGCCGAGTGGAATCGGAGTTTCAGGGGTTGAGCGGCATGGATGCCGCGAGAGCGTCGTTGGGCCAAGGATGGCCCGTCGACGCGTGCCCCTGAAACTCCGATGGAGCGAGGGAAGTCACGCGAAGCGGGACCCGGATGCAGGGGCAAGACCTTTGCCTCCTTTGGGTCGTTTGCCAAAGGAGGTCGCCCGAGGGGGCGAAACAAAATCTTTCAGCACACGCCGAAGCGGCGCTGAAACACCCAAAGCCAAAGCGGCGGATAACGCCTTAGGCGTTATGCGCCCTACGCCAACGGGGAACTCTGCCGCTTCAGACCGCCGAGAACCGCTGCCCCAGCCCGCTCTCGCGGAAATGCTCCACCACGTACTCGACGAATACCCGCGTCTTGGCCGGCAGCAGCTTTTGCGCGGCGTAGTAGATGGCAGTGTTGCCGGCATCCACGTACCACTCCGGCAGCACCCGGAGCAGCCGGCCATCGTCCAGATAGGGCAGCGCATGCTGCATGCTGACCAGGGTGATGCCCAGCCCCTTGAGGGCGGCGAAGCAGGCCGCTTCCGGATCGCTCAGGGTCATGCGCTCTTTCAGGGCGATGGGCGCCTGGGCGTGCTGGCGGTTGACCAGCGGCCAGGGGCGCACCCGACCGGTCTGCGGCGAGCGGATGCGAATGCCGTCATGGCTGGGCAGGTCGCTCGGATAGCGGATTGGCGGATGGGCGTCGAGATAGGCCGGTGAGGCCAGCAGCACCAGGTGCGCCGGCGACAGCTTGCGCGCCACGACGCCGGGCGGCAGTTCAAAGCCGCCGCCGATGGCCGCGTCGAAGCCCTCGGCGATCAGGTCCACCTGGCGGTTGTCGAAGTGCCAGTCCGGGCGGATCGCCGGGTAGCGCCCGAGGAAGTCCGGTAGCAGCGGCAGGATGTAGTCGCGGCCGAACACCAGCCCCATGCTCACTTTCAACACGCCGCTGGGCTGGCCATCGGCGCTGGCCAGGTTGGCGATGGCGCTCTGCAGGCTCGCCAGGCCGCCGCTGGCCTCGAGGAGGAAGCGCTCGCCGGCTTCGGTCAGCGTCAGGCTGCGGGTGCTGCGCTGGAACAGCCGCACCCCCAGGTTGGTTTCCAGCCGGGCGACGCTCTTGCTCACCCCCGCCGGCGTCAGGCCCATGCGCCGCGCGGCGGCGGCGAAGCTGCCGGCCTCGGCGCTGCGCACGAAGCATTCGATACTGATCAGGCTTTCCATGAAGCGATTCCGGACATTCTGTATCGACTGAATATAGCGATTACTGGCTACTGCGGAAGTGTCTGAGGGAGGAGACTGGCCCTGTCGAATTTCTCCCACCCCAGCAAACGGAGTCCCACATGAGCACTAACCAACCCCTCGCCGGCAAAGTCGCTTTCGTTCAAGGCGGTTCCCGTGGCATCGGCGCCGCCATCGTGCAACGCCTGGCCAATGAAGGCGCCAGCGTCGCCTTCACCTACGTCAGCTCGGCGCAGAAGGCCGAAGACCTCGCCGCCAGCATCGAAGCCAGCGGCGGTCGCGCCCTGGCGATCAAGGCCGACAGCGCCGACGCCGCGTCCGTGCAGGCCGCCATCGACAGTGCCGCCCAGCGTTTCGGCCGTATCGACATCCTGGTGAACAACGCCGGCGTGCTGGCCATCGCCCCGCTGGAAGACTTCAACCTGGACGACTTCGACCGCACCCTGGCGGTGAACGTGCGTAGCGTTTTCGTCGCCACCCAAGCCGCCGCGCGGCACATGGGCGAGGGCGGCCGGATCATCACCATCGGCAGCACCAACGCCGATCGGATGCCCTTCGGCGGTGGCGCCGTGTATGCCATGAGCAAGTCGGCCATTGTCGGCCTGACCAAGGGCCTCGCCCGTGACCTCGGTCCGCGCGGCATCACTGTGAACAACGTGCAGCCCGGCCCGGTGGACACCGACATGAACCCGGCTGACAGCGACTTCGCGGCATCCCTGATGGACCTGATGGCGGTCGGCCGTTACGGCCGTGCGGAAGAAATCGCCGCTTTCGTCGCCTACCTGGCGGGCCCGGAAGCCGGCTATATCACCGGCGCCAGCCTGACCATCGACGGCGGCTTTGCGGCCTGATCGGTTGACCAGGCGTTGAACACCGGCCCGGAGCGCAAGCTGCCGGGCCGGTTTCATTGCTGGATCAAGTGCGGTCGCGGCTCTGGATGTTCCAGTGCGGCGCCGTGGCGGCGAGTTTCTCCGAGAGCATCTCCACCTGTTCGTACAGGCGCAGCGTCAGCCAGTAGAAGCCTTGCTTCTCGAAGGAGTCGGTGAGGTTCTGCGGGCGTGCGGGGAGGTGCTCCAGGCCCTGGCAGGCCTGCACCAGCTTGCTGGTGCGGCTGAACTTCAGGGCGTGGGCCGATTGCAGCAGCAGGCGGCCGATCAGTTGCCGGTGATGGTCGAGGCTCGACGGCACCGGTTCGATCTCACCGGCCTGGGCGGCGAACTGGCGCGAGGCGATCAGCGATTCGAGGGTGCCCATCACGGCGCGGTGGATGCGCTGGATGATCTCCAGGTCGCGCAGCGGCATCCCGGTCTCCCGCGCCACCGGCCCCAGGTGGGCACGCGAGGCCACCAGGCGATGATCCAGTTCTTCCAGCTGGCGGGCGAAATGCTCCGGGGTGAAATCGTGGTTGGACGACAACTGCCCATACATCCGCGCGCAGGCCCGCAGGTTGTCCGAGAGCAGGTAGCGCCAGACGTAGACCGCTCGCAGCGGGTAGATCTGCGAGAAGAGCAGGGCGATGGCGACCCCGATCAATACGTTGGCCGAGCGCCACAGACCCTCGGTGAAGCCGGTCTCCCCCGGCCCCGCGACGATGCACAGGGTGATCCCCGCGAGTAGCGCCACGTAGCCGGGGCGGCGGATGGCGAAGAAGGCCGAGGCGGCGCCGAATACCGACATCAACACGTAGGCCAGGAGTTGGGAGCGGGTCTGGTCGTAGACGGCGATCACGCACAGGCCCAGCGCTGCACCGACCAGGGTGCCGACTATCCGTTCGTAGGACTTGCCGCGAATGGTGCCCTGGTGCACCAGTCCGCCCATCACCACCAGTACCGTCACCGAGGACCAGAGACCATGGGGCAGCTTGAGTGCGCTGGTCAGCAGCATTGAGGCCAGCAGCGCCAGGCCGACCCGGATGCAGTGGATCCAGGCGGCGTAGCGGTAGCGGGTGTAGGGGTTGGCCAGGCGGCGGAAGGGCAGGCTGAGGATCGACGGGTGCTTCGCCAAGGGAAGCGGCTCCTGTGCGGGCGGTGGCGATAGGGCAAGGTTAGCCGCTCCCGCTGGCGTCGGTAGCCTGGCAGGTCAACGCCGCCTCATTCGTGCCCGACGAAGTAGTAGTCGCGCTGGCCGACCCGGAAATGCCGTAGCACGCTCAGCGGCGGCTGTGGCGTCTCCAGGCTTTCCAGCACGGCCACGCGGCCGCCGGGCTGGTTCAGTTGCGCCATCAGTTGTTCGTGGGTGTCCAGCGCCGGCAGACGGCTGCGGCTGTAGAACACCGCAGCACCGGCCAGACGCTCGCTGGGCTGGAACAACGTGACCTGCCGGCCCGCCAACTCCTGCTGGCGAATCTCCCGGGTCAGCGGCAGGAAGGATTCCTTCTGGTCCGCGCGCGGTTCGATCCACAGCGCGTAGCCCAGGTAGAAGCCGGGCACCAACAGAATCAGGGCGATCAGCGCGCTGCGGACCCATCCGGAATCCCGGACCTGCCAGCGCTGCAGCAGCTCACGGCCGTACTCGGAGCCGATCACCGCTGCTGCCGGGGCGAGCGACATCAGGTAGACCATGCGCTTGCTGGAGGCGAACGTCAGCAGGGTGAACTGCGCCGCCAGCCAGAGGCAGAAGAACAGCAGGTAGCGGTCGCTCGCCAGGCGTTTGCGGAAGTGCCAGAGCCCCAGGTAGAGCAGCAGGTTCCACGGCAGGAAGGCCTGCGGCAGGCGGATCAGGTAGTAGTAGAAGGGCTCGAAGTGGCCGGCCTCGCTGAACGAGCCGCTGAAGCGCCCGACGCTGTTGGTCCAGAGGATTTCCTGCAGGGCCGGGACGCCGCCGTCGCGGTACAGGAACATCAGCCAGATGAGCAGCGGGACCAGGCCCAGCACTGTCCAGAGCGCCGGACGGACCCAGGCGGCAATCTCCAGGCGCCGCCGGGTGATACTGTCCCAGAGCAGGCAGGCGAAGATCACCACCCCCGGCAGCGCCAGGCCCAGCACGCCTTTGCTCAGGGTGGCGAGGGTGATGCCGAGGGTGAAGGCCAGCCAGTGGCCGGGCCGACCGGGCGAGGCGAGCCAGGCCCGCAGGAAGGACAGCAGCGCCAGCGTTACGCCCAGGGTGAGCAGGGCGTCTTCACCGACCTGGCGGGCATTGCCCCAGAAGCTGGCCATGGTCATCAGCATCAGCGCGGTACACAGCGCCAGCAGCGGCGGCCGCCCGAGGCGCTTGAGCGTGCCGTAGAGCAGCAGGGCGCAGAACAGCGCGGCGAACGCCGAGGCCAGGCGCGCGGCCAGCGCGGTCGGTCCGAACAGGCGCATGGCGGTGACGTCCAGCCATAGGCTGAGCGGCGGTTTTTCCAGGAAGGGCAGGCCGTTCAGGCGTGGCGTCACCCAGTCATGGTCGAGGTACATCTCCATCGCGATGCCGGCCACCCGTGGTTCGGTGGAACCCTGCAACTGGTGATTGCCCAGTGCGGTGAAAAACAGCAGGCCGCCCAGCAGGAGCAGCAGGGCGAGGTGGCGGCAGGAGGGCATGGCGGCGTGTCCGGCGTGGTGCGCGATGGCCGCAGGTATAGGCGATGACGCCTTAACTCAGAATTAACTTGCAGCGTGCTCCACTGCGGCGACCCACAACCGCTAAGTCCCAGGGGCCCGCCATGTCCACCCGCTCTCCGAGTCCCGCTGCCTCCTCTTCGCCGCGCCGGCGTCGTCGGCGCACCCTGTTGCTGATCCTCGTCACACTGTTGGCGGTCGCCGGGAGCCTGGCGGGCTTCATGGTGATGGTTCCGCCGCCGCACTACACCCCGTTATCCGGCCAGCCGGCCTCGCAGGTTACCCTGCTGGCGCTGGGCGACCAGGGTAGCGGCGATCTCCAGCAATGGCGCGTGGCGCGGGGCATGGAGCAGGTCGCCGAGCGCGAGGGCGGGCTGAACATGGTGCTGCTGCTGGGAGACAACTTCTACGGCAAGCCGCTCACGGGGATCGACGATCCCGCCTGGCAACTGAAGTTCGAGCGTGTCTATCACGGCGACTGGCTGAGCCATGTGCCCTTCTATGCGGTGCTGGGCAACCATGATTACCCGAAGTCCGCCGCCGTCGAGCTGGACTATGGGCGCAAGGGCGCGGGCTCCGGCCGTTTCCAGATGCCCGATCCCTTCTATGTGCGCGATTTCGGCGAGGTCGAGGGCCGTCCGCTGCTGCGCGTCGTATTCCTCGATACCTCCCAGGATGCCGCCGGCCGCCAGCGCCAGGCGGACTTCCTGCAAGCGGCCTTCGCCAGCAGCGGCCCCGCACCGATGTGGAAGATGGTGGTGGCGCACCATGCGATTCGCAGCGGTGGTGGCAAGCATGGCGAAGACCAGGAGTTGCTGGCGCAGCTGCTGCCGGCCATGCAGCGCAGCGGGGTGGACATCTACCTGTCGGGCCATGAGCACAACCAGCAGGTACTGGTACACCCCGGTGAGCCGGCTTGGCTGATTTCCGGCGGCGGTGGGCAGACCATCGATACCTTCAAACCCGCAGCGCCGACCGATGACGTGCCGTTCGCCTTGGCCAGTCCGGGGTTCGCCCGACTGGCTTTCACGCCGGAACGGCTGCAACTGGCCTACTACAACGCGGATGGGCGCCAGGAGCAGGGCTTCCTCTGGGCGCGGGCCTGTCCGTGGATGGCGCAGGGGTGCCTGCACCGGTACGACCCATCGCAGATAGCGACGAACTGACATCTTTGCCAGTGTTTTGCCACCAGGGTTTTCGCTAAAATTCGGGCCTTTTGCGCGATCCTTAACCGCGCGCCTCGAGAGTCCCCATGCTGACTGGCAGTTATGATCCCTCCCTGGTCCTGATATCGCTCTGTGTAGCGATCCTGGCGTCCTACACCGCCCTCGACCTGGCCGGCCGGATCGCCACCGCCAGGGGCTGGCCGACGCTGCTGTGGATTGGCGGCGGCGGGGTGGCGATGGGCATCGGTATCTGGTCGATGCACTTCATCGGCATGCTTGCCTTCAGCCTGCCCATTGCTCTGGGCTATGACATACCGCTCACGCTGCTGTCGCTGGCCACCGCCGTACTCAGTTCCGGATTCGCCCTGGCGCTGGTCAGCCAGGAGCGCCTGCCGCCCTGGCAACTGGTGCTCGGCGCCCTGGCAATGGGTGCGGGGATCAGCTGCATGCACTACCTGGGGATGTACGCGATGCTCATGCAGCCGGGCATCGACTACGACCCACTGCTGTTTGGCCTGTCCCTGCTGATCGCCGTGCTCGCCTCGGGCGCGGCGCTGTACATCGCCTTCCGCCTTCGTCGCAACACGCCCTATGTGCGCCTGGTGCGTGGCGGCGCGGCGCTGGTGATGGGCGTGGCCATCGTCGGCATGCACTACACCGGCATGGCCGCGGCGCGTTTCCCCGAGGGCAGTTTCTGTGGCGCGGCGCCCAGTGGGTTGGGCAATGACTGGATGGCGGTGTTGATCATCGTCGTCACCTTGGCGGTGATCGGTATCGCCCTGCTGACCTCGGTGCTCGATGCGCGCCTGGAGTCGCGCACCGCGCTGCTCAGCTCGTCGCTGGCGCGGGCCAACCAGGAACTCACCCAACTGGCCCTGCACGACAACCTGACGCGCCTGCCCAACCGTGTGTTGCTGGAGGACCGCATCGAGCAAATGATCAGCAAGGTGCAGCGCAACGGCGGGCATTTCGCACTGATGTTTCTCGACCTGGATGGCTTCAAGCCAGTCAACGATGCCTTCGGCCATCATGTCGGCGACCTGCTGCTCAAGGATGTCGCCCGCCGCCTGCGCGACAACCTGCGCAGCGAGGATACGGTGGCGCGCATCGGCGGCGACGAGTTCGTCCTGCTGGTGTCGCTCGCCGAGCCGGAAGACGCCGTGACCATCGCCAGCCAGCAGGTCGGCCTGCTGGCGCAGCCGTTCCAGGTCAGTGGCCAGGAGTTGCGCATCGCCGCCAGCCTCGGCATCGCGCTCTATCCCGGCGATGGCGCCAACCAGCAGGAGCTGCTGCGCAATGCCGACGCCGCGATGTACCACGCCAAGGGCAATGGCAAGAACGGCTACAGCTTCTTCGAGCAGTCGATGAACACCAACGCCCGCAACCACCTGCAACTGCTCCACGACCTGCGCGCGGCCCTGGCGCGGCGCGAGTTCGTCCTGCATTACCAGCCCAAGTTCTCCGCCAGCGGCGAGCCGATGGGCGCCGAGGCGCTGCTGCGCTGGCTGCATCCGCAGCGCGGCCTGCTGATGCCCGACACCTTCATCAGCCTGGCCGAACGCACCGGCCTGATCATCGGTATTGGCGACTGGGTGCTGGACGAGGCCTGCCGGCAGATGAGCCTGTGGTATGCGCAGGGCTACCGCGACTGGCGCGTGGCGGTGAACCTCTCGGCGCTGCAGTTCTGCCACGCCGGGCTGGTGGACTCGGTGGCCGGCGCGCTGCGCCGCTACCAGTTGCCGGCCAACTGCCTGACCCTGGAAATCACCGAGACCACGGCGATGCGCGACGCCGATGCGAGCCTGGAAATCCTCGGCCGCCTGGCGGAGATGGGGGTGGACCTGTCCATCGACGACTTCGGCACTGGCTATTCCAGCCTGCTGTACTTGAAGCGCCTGCCGGCCAACGAGCTGAAGATCGACGGTGGCTTCGTCCGCGACCTGGAGCAGGACAGCGACGACGCAGCGATCGTCTCGGCCATTGTTGCCCTGGGCCAGGCGCTGGAGCTGCGGATCGTCGCCGAAGGGGTGGAAACGCCGCGCCAGCAGGACTTCCTCACCCGTCTGGGCTGCGATTCGCTGCAGGGCTTCCTGTTCGGCAAGCCGGTGCCCGCCGAACAGTTCATCGACCACATCAGCGCGACGGCGTGACCTCGGCGAGCTGCGCGCACAGGTTGCGCAGCTGTTCGCACAGGCTACGCCCGACGCTGTCCAGCTCGGGGCGGGCGTAGAGCGCCAGTTCCAGCCCGTCGATCGGGGCGAAGCCTTGCGCGGCGTCCAGCAGTCGATGTCCGGCGTGACGGCCGCGCAACGGCAACAGGCTGACGCCCATCCCCGCCGCCACCGCCGCCGACAGGCTGGCCAGGCTGCCGCTGCTGTAGCTGATGCGCCAGCGCCGCCCGCTGGCTTCCAGGGCGTGGATCATCTCCTGGCGGTACAGCGCGCCGAGCGGGAACACCACCAGCGGCAGCGGATCGCGGGCGGCGGCGGGGTTGTCGGCGCTGTCCAGCCAGGCCAGCGGCTCCGGCCAGTGCGCCAGGCAGTCGCTGTCGGCGCCCCATTGCTTGACCAGCGCCAGATCCAGCTCGCCGCTGCGGTACTGGCGCAACAGCTCCTGGCTGAGACCGCTGGAGACCTCCAGGCGCAGGCGCGGACGCTCCACGCTGAAGGCCGCCAGCAGCGGCATCATGCGTTCGCCGGCGAAGTCCTCGGGCATCCCCAGGCGTAGCACGCCTTCGCTGTGCTCGCTGCTCAGCGCCTCGCGCGCCTCGCCGCCCAGCTGGAGGATGCGCCGGGCGTAGCCGAGCAGGCGTTCACCCTGTTCGGTGGGCAGCACCTGGCGCTGGCTGCGGTCCAGCAGGCGGCAGTCCAGGCTCTGCTCCAGCCGCAGGATCTGCTGGCTGACGGTGGACTGGGTCAGGTGCAGCAGTTCGGCGGCACGGGTGAAGTTGCCGGCGTCCACCACCATCACGAAGCTGCGTAGGAGGTTGGGGTCTAGCATCACGATTCCCACTGAATGGCATGTTTCTATTTAATTTCAACATAGAATGCCCCTTCGTCATACTAGCGACATTCTTTTCGAGGCTGTTGCCGCTTCGCCGCGCCTGCCACGGGCTGCACCGCGTCTGGCGACGCTACGGGTGTCATTACTCCCGACAGCCTCTGGTGATGACAGAGGAGCGCCAATGGACACGCCGACCGTTCAGACCGAGGACGTGCACAGCCGCGCGGCGGCAGAGGCCCTGCTGGCCGCCGCCAGCGCAGGGCGCGACGAGGACGTGGCCGCGTTGCTGGGGCGTGGCGTGCCGGTGGACGTCACCGACAGCCAGGGCAACACGCCGCTGCTCCTGGCCACCGCCCAGGACCGTGTCGCCGTCGCCCGCCTGCTGATCGCCGCCGGCGCCGACGTCAACCGGAAGAACCGCATCCACGACAGCGCTTACCTGCTGGCCGGGGCAGCGGGGCGCCTGGAGATTCTCAAGCTGACCCTGGCCAACGGGGCGGACCTGCGCAGCACCAACCGCTACGGCGGCACCGCGCTGATCCCGGCGTGCGAGCGCGGTCATGTCGACGTGGTGGACACCCTGCTGCGCGCAGGCGTCGACCCGGACCATGTGAACAAGCTCGGCTGGACCGGGCTGCTCGAAGCCATCCTGCTCAGCGATGGCGGCCCGCGACACCAGGCCATCGTGCAACGACTGATAAACGCCGGGGCGAACCTGAACCTGGCCGACAACGACGGCATCACGCCGCTGCAACACGCCCGCCAGCGCAACCAGACCACCATCGCCAGGATGCTGGAAGCCGCCGGCGCGCATTGAGCCCATGCCGATTTTGAAGAGAACTGCCATGCAACACGAAGACTTCATGCGCGAAGCCCTGCAACTGGCCCGTGACAATATCGACGCCGGCGGCCGCCCATTCGGCGCCGTGCTGGTCAAGGACGGCCAGGTGATCGCCCGCGCCGCCAATTCCATTCACCTGGACTGCGATCCGACCGCCCATGCCGAACTGCTGACCATCCGCCGCGCGGCTTCCGTACTTGGTACGCCGCGCCTGGAGGGCTGCGTGATCTACGCCAGCGGCCACCCGTGCCCGATGTGCCTGGCGGCCATGCACCTGTGCGGCGTCGAGGCGGCGTACTTCGCCTATTCGAACGACGACGGCGAGCCGTTCGGCCTGTCCACCGCCAGGGTCTACCAGCAGATGACCCTGCCGCCGCAGCAGCAGGCGCTGCCGCTGCGGCCATTGCGGCCGGTCGGGGAAGAGGGGCTCTACGTGCGCTGGCAGGCGCACGGCAAATGAGTCGCAGCATCGCCGTGCCGGCGGCAGAAACGGCCCGCGCCAGCTGGATCGGCCTGCTGGTGATCGTCGCGTTGGGCATCAACCTGCGACCGATCCTCACTTCCATCGGCCCCTTGCTCACCGACATCCGTGACGCCACCGGCCTGGGCTTCCAGGGCGCCTCGATGCTCACCGTGTTGCCGGTGCTGTGCATGGGCCTGTTCGCCCTGGCCTTGCCCTGGGTCGGCCCGCGCCTGGGGGAAAGCCGTGGCGTGGTCGCCGGCCTGCTGGCCATTGGCGCCGCCTGCTTCTGGCGCCTGCTGCTGGACAGCGGCATGGCCCTGATTGCCAGTGCCGTACTGGCCGGCACCGGGGTGGCGATCATCCAGGCGTTCGTGCCGGGGGTGATCAAGCGCTGGTTCCCGCACAAGGTGCCCTCGGCCATGGGACTGTATTCGGCCTCCCTGATGGCCGGTGGCGGCAGTGCCGCGGTGCTGGCGCCGGTGGTGTCGGAGCATTTCCACCGCTGGCAGGACGGTCTCGGCGCCTGGCTGCTGCTGGCGATCGTCGGGCTGCTGCTGTGGGCGGTCGCCCGCCCACGCGAGACGCCGCTGGCCACGCCGCCACGGCAGGCGGTGCAGCACTATTTCGGCAGCCGCCGTGCCTGGTTGCTGGCGCTGTACTTCGGGGTGATCAACGGCGGCTACACCAGCATGGTCGCCTGGCTGCCGGTGTATTACCGTCAACTGGGCTGGAGCGCCCAGGCCAGCGGCGGGCTGATCGGCCTGATGACCATCTTCCAGGTGATCGCCGCGCTGACCATTCCGCTGCTGAGCCGTGGTTCGTCGGATCGTCGCGGCTGGCTGAGCCTGTGCCTGCTGATCCAGCTCGCCGGCTTCGTCGGGCTGATCGCATCGCCCCTGCACCTCTCCGGCCTCTGGGTGGCGCTGATCGGCTACGGCCTGGGCTCCTGCTTCGCCTTGAGCCTGACGCTGACCCTGGATCACCTGTCCGACCCGGGCGCGGCGGGGCGCCTGGCGGCTTTCGTGCAGGGCATCGGCTTCATCGTCACCGGGATCATTCCCTACGTGACGGGCGCGCTGCGCGACAGCACCGGCACCTTCCAGGCATCCTGGATACTGCTGGCGGTGTCGGTGGTGGCGATGCTGGGGGTGACGCTGCGCTTCTCGCCGAAGGGCTATGCGCGGGCGATGGGCCGGTAGGGCAGCGGCGGATCGCCAAGGGCGCCCGACGGGCGCCATTCGCGGACATGTCCCGCTCCTACGGGTTGGCTTCTGTGTGGCTCTTGTAGGAGCGGACTTTGTCCGCGATGCTTTTTGCTTTGTGTTTCTGCGCCGCTTCAGCGTCTTCGGATACTTCTTGTTTCGCCCCCTCGGGCGAGTCCCTTTTGTCAAACGACACAAAAGGAACCAAAAGGGCTCGTCCCGGCATCCGGGTCTTCGCTTCGCGAAGACTTCCCTCCTTCCGGTATTGCTCCGAGGGTCGGCGTAGAAGGGCCATTCATGGCCCTCTTAGCGGGGACGCCTAGTCCTCTCGCGGCATCCATGCCGCTCGCCCCTCTGCGCAATACCTCCACTCGGCCTCCTGACGGGACTCTGCGCGCGCCTGCGACTTTGGCTGCTTCATGCTGGATTGCTTTTCGTAGGATGGCGTGGAGCGAAGCGATACCCATCTGTAGGGCGATGCTCTTGTAGGAGCGGAGCTTCTCCGCGATTCGACGGCAAGGCCGGCGTTACAGATCAAGGTGTTCAGCCGGTTGCGTTGGGGACGGTGGCAAACCTTCGCGGACAAGGTCCGCTCCTACGGGAGCAAAAGCAGCGCGGAACAAGATGCTCTGCACTAGCTCTTGAAGACTTCCAGCGAAATATCCGCGCACTCGGAGCGCCCCTTCAGGAGGTCGAGTGGAATCGGAGTTTCAGGGGTTGAGCGGCATGGATGCCGCGAGAGCGTCGTTGGGCCATGGATGGCCCGTCGACGCGTGCCCCTGAAACTTCGATGGAGCGAGGGCACCCCGGCGAAGCCGGGGCCGGATGATGGGGCAAGACCTTTGCCTCCTTTGGGTGGGGCGGCCATCCGTAGTTTGCCAAAGGAGGTCGCCCGAGGGGGCGAAACAAGAGACATCCGAGCACGCCGAAGCGGCGCAGAAACACCCAAACCTCAGAAACGGCGGATAACGCGTCAGGCGTTATGCGCCCTACGAAGAGCGAAAGCATCGCGGACGGAGTCCGCTCCTACGGTATGGGCTGCATTCGCTCGAACTGGACCAACCACGGTCGGTCCATGCGCACATCGCGGAGCGGGCCGCTGCCCGCTGCTACACCGATGTCGCCAGGTAGATCCGATAGGTGATGACCGACAGCATGCTCAGCACGCCGATCCACATCAGCAGTACGCCAACGCCCCGCTCGCGGATGGTGAAGCCGATCCCCAGCATGAACATGCCGAAGACGATGATGGCGATGGTGACGAGGATGGAGTCCATGGCATGTCCTTGTCGCAGTGTTCCGATAGATGAAGTTTAGGCCAGCGGCTGCTCGAATTGCCTTGATCCGTGAAAGCCGGGCGGGCGGATGATAGCCGCCTGGGATCGATTGCCCAAGCCGTAATGCCGCTCAGGCCTGCCTGGGTATGCTGCGGAGCAGCCGATAGGCCTTGAGTGTCAGGTGCAGGCTGCAGGAGCCGCGTTCGAGATAGCCCAGGTGGATGAGCAGGTCACTCAGGCGCGGATGGATCGCTGCGCCACGGCGTACATCCGCAAGGACCTTGCGTAACGCGGCATCGGAATGGGAGGGCGGGCCTTTTCTGCCTCTTCCTCTTTCGTTGCTCATGGAGGCCTGTTCTCTGTTCCTCTTTTCAGCAGTCTGCGGCCAAGGACTGGTCGGCGCTTTTTCTATTGCCATTGGAAAACACTGATCAACGCACCGGCATCTGACAGATTCCGGAACCTCGGCATGTCCTGTTTGTGGGAGCGCCCATAAAAAAGCCCCACGGTCAGGAGCGCAGACCGCAGGGCAGGAAGGGTCGAGGTCGTCTCGACCGGGAGAGGAACTATCAGGCCGAGGGCTGCCAGCCGCCGCCCAAGGCCTTGTAGATGGCGACGATGCCGCGATAGACGTCCACTTCCGCCAACGCCTGGGCGTCCTCGGCGGCCAGTTGCTCGCGTTCGGCGTCCAGCAGGTTGAGGAAGTCCACGGTGCCTTCGCGGTACTGCTGGCCGGCCTGCTGCGCCGCGTTGCGGCTGGCCTCGGACTGGCGCACCAGGGAGACCAGGCGCTGCTGGCGCTTGCCGTAGTCGCTGAAAGCGTTGGACGACTCTTCCAGTGCCAGCAGGACCTGCTGCTCGTAGGTCGCCAGGGCCGCGTCGGCGTCGGCCTTGGAGGCCCGCAGGCGAGCCCGCACGCTGCCCAGGTCGAAGGCTGCCCAGGTGATGCTCGGGGCGACGCCCCAGGCATTGGCGGCAGACGAGCCGATCTGTGAGCCACGGCCGGCGGTGAACCCGAGGAAGCCGCCAAGGCTGACTTTCGGGAACAGGTCGGCGGTGGCCACGCCCACGTCCGCGGTGGCGGAGGCCAGGCGGCGTTCGGCGGCGGCGATGTCCGGGCGGCGACGCAGGAGCTCGCCCGGATCGCCGATCGGCAGGGCCTTGGCGATGGCCGGCAGTTTCTTCGGCGACAGGTCCACGGAGAGGGTGTCCGGACGTTGGCCGAGGAGGGTGGCGATGCGGTTCTGCTGCCGGACTTCCTCGGCCTGCAATTGCGGCACGCTGGCTTCGGTGGCGGCCAGGCGCGCTTCGGCGCGCTGCACGTCCAGTTCATTGCCCACGCCGGCATCACGCAGCTGGATGGTCAGGTCGCGGGATTCGCGCTGGTTCTCCAGGTTGCTCCGGGCGATGCTTTCGCGCAGCTGCGCGCCGCGCAGTTGCCCGTAGGCATCGGCCAGCTCGGCGATCAGGCTGACCTGCAGTTGCTGCAGGTCGGCCACCGTGGCTTCGCTCAGGGCATCGCTGGATTCCAGCTCGCGGCGCACGCGGCCGAACAGGTCGACTTCCCAGATCATGTCCAGGCCCAGGTCGTAACGCTCCTGGTTGACCCGGTCCTCGGTCTGCCCCGGCACCTGGCCCTTGCCGATCTGCGCGGAGGCGCGGCTGGTGACGGTGGGGAAGCGGTCGTTGGCAACGTCGTCGCGGATCGCCCGCGAGGCCAGCACGCGGGCATAGGCCACGCGCAGCTCGCGGTTTTCCTTCAGGGCCTGGTCCACCAGCTGGCTCAGCACCGGGTCGTCGAACTGCTTCCACCAGGCGTCTTCGTAACGCGTACGGTCGTAGTCCTTGGCCTGGGCGTTGCTGTCCAGTTGAGCCGGCGCGGTGTCCGGCTTCTGGTAGTCGGGGCCGACCATGCAGGCGCTTAAGGCCAGCGCGAGCAGGGCGGGGGCGAAGAGTTTCACGTTCATACCGAATGCGCCTCGTGGTTCAGGGTGGCACGCGCTTGTTTCTTCGCTTCACGGGCTTCCATGACGCGGCGGATCAGCACATAGAAGACCGGGGTCAGCAGCAGGCCGAAGAAGGTCACGCCGAGCATCCCGGAGAACACTGCGACACCCATGGCATGGCGCATTTCGGCGCCGGCGCCGGACGACAGCACCAGGGGCACCACGCCCATGATGAAGGCGATGGAGGTCATCAGGATCGGGCGCAGACGCAGGCGGCAGGCTTCCAGTACCGCGCTCAGGCGGTCCATGCCTTCGTCCTGCTTGTCCTTGGCGAACTCGACGATCAGGATCGCGTTCTTGCACGCCAGGCCCACCAGTACGATCAGGCCGATCTGGGTGAAGATGTTGTTGTCGCCACCGGACAGGATCACCCCCGTGATGGCCGACAGCAGGGTCATCGGCACGATCAGGATCACCGCCAGCGGCAGGCCCCAGCTCTCGTACAGCGCGGCCAGCACCAGGAAGGCGAGCAGCACGCAGAGCGGGAAGACGAACACCGCGGTATTACCGGCGAGGATCTGCTGGTAGGTCAGGTCGGTCCACTCGTAGGTCATGCCGTTGGGCAGTTCCTGCTTCAGCAGCCGCTCGATCGCCGCCTCCGCCTGGCCGGAGCTGTAGCCCGGTGCGGCGGCGCCGTTGATCTCGGCGGTGATGAAGCCGTTGTAGTGCATCACCCGGTCGGGGCCGGAGGTGTCGCTGATCTTGATGAAGGTGGCCAGCGGGACCATCTCGCCCAGGTTGTTGCGCACCTTCAGCTGACCGATCTGCTCGGGCTCCAGGCGGAACTTCTGGTCCGCCTGGACGTTCACCTGGTAGGTGCGGCCGAAGCGGTTGAAGTCGTTGGTGTACAGCGAGCCCAGGTAGACCTGCAGGGTGTCGAAGATGTCGCTGATCGCAACCCCGTGGGTCTTGGCCTTCTCGCGGTCGATGGCGGCATCCACCTGCGGCACGTTCACCTGGTAGCTGGTGAACACCGACATGGGGTTGAGCTCCGGCAGCGCGCGGGCCTTGTTGAGGATGTTCTGGGTCTGGCTGTAGAGCTCCTCGTAGCCCAGGTTGCCACGGTCCTCCACCTGCAGGCGGAAGCCGCCGATGGTGCCCAGCCCCTGTACCGGCGGCGGCGGGAAGATGGCGATGTAGGCGTCCTGGATGTCGGCGAACTGCTTGTTAAGCTCGGCGGCGATCTCGTTGGCCGACATGCCCGGTCCCTTGCGCTCGTCGAAGTCCTTCAGGGTGGTGAAGACGATGCCGCTGTTGGGGCTGTTGGTGAAGCCGTTGATCGACAGGCCCGGGAAGGCCACGGTGCTCTGGATGCCCGGATGCTTGCCGGCGATGTCGGACATGCGCTTGATCACGTCCTCGGTGCGGTCCAGCGTGGCGGCGTCGGGCAGTTGCGCGAAGGCCACCAGGTACTGCTTGTCCTGTTGCGGCACGAAGCCGGTCGGCGTGCTGGAGAAGCCCAGGTAGGTCAGGCCGATCAGCCCCGCATAGAGGATCAGCGCGATGGAGCTGCCGCGCAGCACGCGGGTGACGGTGCCGACATAGCCGTGGCTGGCGCGGTCGAAGAAGCGGTTGAACGGACGGAACAGCCAGCTGCCCAGCAGCGTGTCGAGGAGGACCGAGAAACGGTCCTTCGGCTCGTGGTGCCCCTTGAGCAGGACGGCGGCCAGCGCCGGCGACAGGGTCAGCGAGTTGAATGCGGAGATCACCGTGGAGATCGCGATGGTCAGCGCGAACTGCCGGTAGAACTGCCCGGTGAGGCCGGAGATGAAGGCGGTCGGCACGAACACGGCGCACAGCACCAGGGCGGTGGCGATGATCGGCCCGGTCACCTCGCGCATGGCGCGCTTGGTCGCCTCGATGGGGGTGAGCCCCAGCCCGATGTTCCGCTCGACGTTCTCCACCACCACGATGGCGTCGTCCACCACGATGCCGATGGCCAGCACCAGGCCGAACAGCGACAGCGCGTTGAGCGAGAAGCCGAAGGCGTGCATCACCGCGAAGGTGCCGATCAGCGACACCGGTACGGCGGCCAGCGGGATGATCGAGGCGCGCCAGGTCTGCAGGAACAGCACGACCACCAGCACCACCAGGATCAGGGCTTCGAACAGGGTGTGCACCACCGCTTCGATGGAGCCGCGAACGAAGATGGTCGGGTCATAGACGATGGAGTAGTCCACGCCCTGGGGGAAGTTCTTCTTCAGCTCGGCCATCTTCTCGCGCACCTCGTTGGAGATGGCGATGGCGTTGGAACCGGGACGCTGGAAGATCGGCAGGGCCACGGCCGGCTGGTTGTTCAGCAGCGAGCGCAGTGCGTACTGGTTGGAACCGAGCTCGACGCGGGCGATGTCCTTCAGGCGAGTGATTTCGCCGTCCGGGCCGCTGCGGATGATGATGTTCTCGAACTCTTCTTCGTTGACCAGGCGGCCCTGGGTGTTGATCGACAACTGGAAGCTGGTGGCGCTGGGCGCGGGCGGCGCGCCGAGGGAGCCGGCGGCGACCTGGCGGTTCTGTTCGCGGATGGCCTGCACCACGTCGCTGGCGGTGAGGTTGCGCGAGGCCACCTTGTTCGGGTCCAGCCACACGCGCAGGGAGTAGTCGCCCATGCCGAACAGCTGCACGTCACCCACACCGTCCAGGCGCGCCAGCTCGTCCTTGATGTTGAGGATGGCGTAGTTGGACAGGTAGAGCATGTCGTAGCGGTTATCCGGCGAGGTCAGGTGCACGACCATGGTCAGGTCGGGCGAGGCCTTGTCGACGGTGATGCCGATGCGGGTGACTTCCTCCGGCAGCTTGGGCTCGGTGCGGGTCACGCGGTTCTGCACCTGCACCTGCGCGTTGTCCAGGTTGGTGCCCAGGGCGAAGGTGATGGTCAGGGTCATCTTGCCGTCGGCGGTGGACTGCGAGGACATGTAGAGCATGTTCTCGACGCCGGTGATGGCCTGTTCCAGGGGCGCGGCGACGGTCTCGCCGATCACCTTGGGGTTGGCGCCGGGGAAGTTGGCGCGGACCACCACGGTGGGCGGCACCACTTCGGGGTATTCGCTGATCGGTAGCTGGAACAGCGAGATGGCTCCGCCGATCAGGATGATCAGCGAAAGCACGGCGGCGAAGATCGGCCGCTGGATGAAGAATTGCGAAAAGTTCATGGCTGGTTCCTGTCGCGAACGCATGGTTCGCCAAACCCGGGACAAAGGTCACCCGAGGCCCTGGTGGGACAGGGCCTGGTACGTCAGTTCATGGATTGCGGGTTGTGATCAGCCGCGCGGGGCGCTCGGCCTGGCGGATTTCTCGGCGACCTTCGGCGCTTCGCTCTGGGCCAGGGCCTGGCGCTGGCGGGCGAGGGTGGCGAGGGTGGCCTGGCTGGCCATCTCGACACTCTGCGCGTCGACCTGGGCGCCGGGGCGGACCCGCTGCAGGCCGTTGACCACGATGCGGTCGCCCTTGGCCAGGCCGTTGCGGACGATGCGCAGGCCTTCCAGCTTCGGGCCCAGTTCGATGCTGCGGTACTGCACCTTGCTGTCCTTGTCGATCACCAGCACGAACTTCTTGCCAAGGTCGGTGCCGACCGCGTCGTCCTTGATCAGCGCGGCGGGGTAGGTGCCGCTGCCGACCAGCTTGATGCGGGCGTACAGGCCGGGGGTGAACTGGTTGCCGTCGTTGTCGAACACGGCGCGGCCACGGATGGTGCCGGTCTTGGGGTTCACCTGGTTGTCCAGGAAGTCCAGCTTGCCTTCGTGGGGGAAGCCGTCCTCGCCGGTCAGGCCCAGGTACACCGGGCTGCTGCCACGGGCGTCGGGGCCACCCTTGCGGGCCAGGTCCATGTACTTCAGGTAGACGCGCTCGTCGGCGTCGAAGTAGGCGTAGACCTTGTCGGTGGAGACCAGGGTGGTAAGCAGGGTCTGGCCGCTGTTCACCAGGTTGCCGGCGGTCACTTCGGCGCGGGAGACGCGGCCGTCGATGGGCGCGGTGACCTGGGTGAACGACAGGTTCAGGCGGGCGTTGTCCAGTTCCGCCTGAGTCGCCGCGACCACGGCCTTGGCCTCGGTGGCGGCGGCGCTGCGGGCGTCGGCCAGCTCCGCGGAAATGGCGTTGGTGGCGCGCAGGCGCTCGCCACGGGCGGCTTCGTTGACGGTGCGGGTCTGGTTGGCACGGGCCTGTTGCAGCTGCGCTTCCAGGCGATGGACCTCGGCCTCGAACGGGCGCGGGTCGATCTGGAACAGCAGGTCGCCTTTCTTCACCAGCGCGCCTTCGCGGAAGGCCACGCGGTCGATGTAGCCGGAGACGCGCGGACGCAGTTCGACGGATTCCGGAGCCTCCAGGCGGCCGGTGAACTCGTCCCATTCGTTGATCGACTGTTCGATGACTTCCGCCACGCTGACCTTGGGCGCGGGCATGTTCTGCGCCGCATCCTGGCCTTTACCGCATGCGCTGAGCACCAGCGCGGCGGCGAGCGCCAACGGAATACGCAAGGTTTTGAGATTTCGCTCCATGGAAAGGACTCCGGCGTTCTAATTGGTTTTGGGACTTCTGATGGAGCGGAGTCTGCGTTCGGGGACGCCTGGGAACTAATCGAACGAGCAAATTTTGATTATCACGTGGAGTGATAAATGCCTTTGCACTATGCGCACGAATAGATAGAAGAAGCGGGCACGGGATTTGCCCGGAGGGGGCTCTTCGTAGGAGCGAGCTTGCTCGCGAAGCTCTTTTCACCGGACGCGCCATGCGATGAGGGTTCGCGAGCAAGCTCGCTCCTACAGGGAGAGTTACGCGTTCTGGAAGTCAGAGGCTGTCAGGGTCGCCCACGAACATGGTGATGCGCGAGCGCAGCCAGCGTTCAGCCGGGTCGTTGTCCTGGGCGCCGCGCCAGACCATCGACAGATCGGCCAGGCGGGTGGGGAAGGGCGGTTCGTCGGCGCGCAGGCCGCCGCTGGCGGTCAGTGCCTGCGCCACGTACTCGGGCACGGTGGCAATGATGTCGGTGCCGGCCAGCAGCTGGGCGAGACCGACGAACTGCGGCACCGCCAGCACCACCTGGCGCTTGCGGTCCATCTCGGCCAGGGTCTGGTCGACGAAGCCGTCCAGGTCGCCTGCATAGGACACCAGCGCGTGCGGGCGCGCGCAGTAATCGTCGAGGGTCAGGGCGCCGGGGATCGAGTCGGCGCGCAGGACCTTCCAGGTGCTGCGGCGCAGGGTCTTGCGCTTGGCGTTGGCCGGCAGCTCATCGGTGTAGCTCACGCCCACGGAGATTTCCCCGGAGGCCAGCAGCTGCGGCATCAGCAGGTAGTTGGCGCGGCGCACCACCAGGGTGATGCCCGGCGCTTCGGAGCGCAGGCGGCGCAGCAGCGGCGGCAGCAGGCCGAATTCCACGTCATCGGACAGGCCGATGCGGAACACCGCCTTGCTGGTGGCCGGATCGAAGTCGGCGGCGCGGCTCAGGGCGGTGGAAATGGAGTCCAGCGCCGGGGAGAGGTGGCCGAAGATTTCCTGGGCCCGCGCGGTGGGCTCCATGCTGCGTCCGGTGCGGACGAACAGCGGGTCGTCGAACAGACTGCGCAGGCGTGCCAGGGCCGCGCTGATCGCTGGCTGGCCGAGGAACAGCTTCTCGGCCGCGCGGGTCACGCTGCGCTCGTGCATCAACGTCTCGAAAAC
Organism: Pseudomonas sp. PSE14; assembly: GCF_029203285.1. NCBI lineage: Bacteria > Pseudomonadati > Pseudomonadota > Gammaproteobacteria > Pseudomonadales > Pseudomonadaceae > Pseudomonas > Pseudomonas sp. PSE14. The sequence goes on along the minus strand of NZ_CP115669.1, from coordinate 3,871,055 downwards.
GATCAACAGGTTGAGGTCAACCTTGCGAAGGTCGTTGCGATTCATGGGGACACCTAGGGTCTGTTGACGTTTTGACGCGAGCCGCGTTGCTGCGTCAAATCACGCCAGGCTAGGCGCGGGACGCAGGAAATGGTCATTCCCTTTCCAAGTCCCGCAACGACGCATGGCGTGATTTGCCGCGCAACCCGAAGGGACGGGCCGCATTTTGCGCAGCGCTGCGTTACTCGTCGTTCATTTGGAATGACCAAACCACTCTCCTCGCGCCTTGCCCTGCGCAAAATGCGGCACCGTCGCGGCCGCGTCCAAACGTCAACAGACCCTCTACGATGGGGGAAAAGTGAAGCCCGAAGCGACCTGCGTCAAGTCTGACAGATAAGTCCTTGATCAATTTCCACTTTTTTATCGAGAATCGTACACCGGTGGTGTAGTCCCGATCGAGCCGCAAAAGTGCCCGGTGTATCCCGGCAAACACCCGTCGCAGAGCCTCCGGGCCGCGTCGGGTCAGGGTTTGCGACGGTGCCGAATCATCGCTGTTTATGTCAATTATCAACGGTGAACGGTGGTGTCGCCCCCAAAGCCCGGATAGAGTCCGTGGCTATAGAGATATTAAAAGGCGAGGTATGTGATGTCCCGCATGATCCGTTTCCACCAGTTCGGTGACGCCTCGGTCCTGAAGATCGAGGAAATGCCGACCCCGCAACCGGGGCCGGGTGAAGTGCTGATCCGTACCCAGGCACTGGGCGTCAGTTGGCGCGATGTGCTCTGGCGGCAGAACCTCGCCCCGGATCAGGCCAAGCTGCCGGCGGGCATCGGTTATGAACTCTCCGGTATCGTCGAGGCCGTGGGCGAAGGGGTCGACGACCTCGAACCCGGCACCCCGGTGGCCAGCTTCCCGGCCAACTCGCCGAACCTCTACCCGGCCTGGGGCGACCACGTCGTCCTGCCGCGCACTTCGCTGACGCGCTATCCCGAGGTACTGAGCCCGGTCGAAGCCGCCGTGCACTACACCGGCCTGCTGTATTCCTACTTCGCGCTGGTGGAACTGGCGCAGATCAAGCCCGGCCAGCGCGTGCTGATCACCGAGGCTGGCCACTGCCTGGCTCCGCAGGCCGTGCAACTGGCCAAGGCGCTCGGCGCCCAGGTGATCGCCACCACCAGCCACGAGGACAGCCGTGCGTTCCTCAAGGAGCTGGGTGCGGACAAGGTCATCTACACCGAGGAGCAGGACCTGGTGCTGGAAGTCGAGCGCTTCACCAAGGGCGAGGGCGTGGAGATCGTCCTCGACCAGTGCGCCGGCCCGCAGATGAAGCTGCTGGGTGACGTGGCCGCGCAGCGCGGCAAGCTGATCCTGTACGGCATCAACGGCGGCAACGACGCGGCCTTCCCGGCCTGCGCGGCCTTCAAGAAGCACCTGCAGTTCTACCGTCACTGCGTGCTGGACTTCACCGGCCAGCCGGAGATCGGCCTGACCCGCAACGACGACGCCGTGCAGCGGGCGCTGACCGCGATCAACCAGATGACCGCTGACCAGCTGCTCAAGCCGAGCATCGACCGGGTGTTCGACTTCGCCCAGTACCGCGACGCCAACTACTACATGGAAACCTGCCCGGGCGGCGGCCGTGTGGTGATGAAGATGCCGGAGTGATCTGTCATCGGTCGCTGAAAAAAGCCACTCTTCGGAGTGGCTTTTTTGTGCCTGTTGCTTTTCTGCGGCGAGGGCGACGGGCTTGCGCCCGTGACCGCGGATAAGATCCGCTCCTACGAGAACTGCCTCGGTGCTAACCGGCAAACCGTAGGAGCGGACTCCGTCCGCGATGCTCTTGCTTTCCGTAGGGTTAATAACGCCTAAGGCGTTATCCGCCGATATTGGGGTTGGGTGTTTCTGCGCCGCTTCGGCGTGTGCTGAGAGATTTTGTTTCGCCCCCTCGGGCGAGTCCCTTTTGTCAAACGACACAAAAGGAACCAAAAGGTCTTGCCCCATCATCCGGCCCCGGCTTCGCCGGGGTTCCCTCGCTCCATCGAAGTTTCAGGGGCACGCGTCGATGGGCCATCCATGGCCCAACGACGCTCTCGCGGCATCCATGCCGCTCAACCCCTGAAACTCCGATTCCACTCGGCCTCCTGAAGGGGCATTCCGGCGCGTGCGGATACTTCTCTGGAAGTCCTCAAAGGCAAGGGCAAAAACAAAGCGTCTCTGTGCGCGCTAGCTCTGCTCCCGTAGGAGCGGAGCTTCTCCGCGATAAGCGCCTGCAAGGCGCTCCTCATGTCCTGCCCGCTACACACTCTTGCCATCGTACTCGCGAACCTTCAGCCCACTCACATCCACGTCCGGCAGGCAACGCACGTTGACCGCCGCGATCGGGCTGCCGTCGGGCATCGCTCCGAACGCCAGCGGCGCGCAGCCGCAGGTGGGGCAGAAATGATGCTTGATACGGTGGGTGTTGAAGGTGTAGGTGCTCATGGCGCTTTCCGGCGTGGTCAGGCGCAGCTTGTCCCGGGGCACGAACCACAGCAGCGAACCGCGCCGACTGCAGATCGAACAGTTGCACTGGGTGACTTCGCCGATATCGCCTTCGACGTCAAAGGCGATGCCGCCGCAGTGGCAGCTTCCGTGATACAGCATGATCATGCTCCTCGTGGAATGGACGAACAGCCAGTGTAGTCCGGCGCGAGCGGCCAGGGCCGTCTAAGCTGGAAGGCGCCTGCACAACCAAGGAGGTCGTCATGAAGGCACTTTATGCTGCACTCGCCGCCAGCCTGCTGCTGGTCGGCTGCTCGGGCACCACGGTCGACCGCGACAGCTGCGCCAGCGAACTCAACGCGGCCTGGAAGGAGCTGGACCTGGCCAAGGCCGAGGGTTTCGCTGGAACCGTCAGCTATTCCAAGGCGCTGACCCTGATCACCGCCGCCAAGACCGAGCAACAGGTCGAGTCCTACGGTGGTTGCCTCGACAAGGCCAGCAAGGCGCGTTTCTACATCAAGGAGTCGCGCGCCGGACGTTAACGCTGGCGTGTAGGGAGCCTCTGGCGCGGGCATAATCGCCGGGCGGACGGACGTACCGATCCGTCCGGCAGTCAGGGGACCCTTGCATGCAACTCGATTTCACCACCCTCGCGCCCGCCGACGCCTACCGTTGGCTGGCCTCCACCGTCACTCCGCGCCCGATCGCCTGGGTTTCCACGCTGTCCGCGGAGGGCAAGAGCAACCTCGCGCCGTTCAGCTTCTTCCAGGTCATCAGTGACGAGCCGCCGACCCTGATGGTCAACACCAGCGTGCGCGGCGATGGCAGCGTGAAGGACACCCTGCACAATGTTCGCGAAACCGGCGAACTGGTGATCCATCTGGTCAGCGCCGCCCAGGCCGAGATGATGAACGCCACCGCCGCCTGGCTGCCCCACGGCGTCAGCGAAATCGAGAATGCCGGCATCGCGACCGTTCCCAGCGAGCGCGTTGCGCCGCCGCGTGTGCTCGGCGCGCCGGTGGCTTTCGAGTGCCAGTTGGCCGAGATCATTCCCTATCCGGCGGACAAGCCCAGCGCCTACCTGATCTTCGCCCGCGTGCTGCTGGCGCATGTCGATGACGGCGTGATGCGCGACGAGCGCCATGTCGACCCGGCGAAGCTGGACCTGGTGGGACGCCTGGGTGGAACCCAGTACAGCTACACCCGCGACACCTTCAGCATGATTCGCCCCAAGTAAGCCGTCAGGCGAAATCCAATGAAAGGCCCAGGCGCCAGCGGTTGTCGCTGAGCCTCGCCGCGTCCAGCCGCTCGCCCAGGGCGAACAGCTCCCGCAACAGGGCGGGGCGGTCGGCGAATTCCAGCGTCTGTTGCCGGAGCAGATCGAGGATGGCCTGTACCAGGCGCCGGCCGCTGTCGGCGTCGAACCAGCAGTCGAGCAACTCGCCTGCGGTCTCGTCGTACTCGAAGGGGCAGAGAAAGCGTGCGATCGACGGCAATCTGCGCTTTTTCAGCCAGGGATCGATCCGCTGCTGTTCGCGGTACAGCTCCGGCATTTGCAGCTCGGCGGCGAATCCGGCAAGCGGACGCTGCAGGATCAGTCGATAGCTGGCATTCATTCGCGCACCCCGGTTTAAGACAGAGGTGTCGGAATTTGCCCGGGGTCCAAGGCTGGCGCTGTCGGCGTTATCTGCAGGTTGGGTCTGAAAACTCCTATCAATGTTCTGGATACGACCTGCACGTATCCATCAGCAGCATCACGGTGCCATCACCGTCTCGGACTCTATCCAGCGTCCGACGACGCTCCTAATGTTCCCCGAAAAAACGACGACAACGAACAGGAGACCTTCGTCCCGAAGGATCGCCTGCATGCTGGGGGGAGATGCCATGGTTGCGTTCGTGCAGCGACGTCTGGCCGATATGGGAACGGCGAAGAAACTGGCCATCGGATTCGGCCTGGTGCTGTTGTTGACGGCGCTGGTGGCGGTGATCGGCGTCGCCTCGCTGCGCTCGATCTCCCAGCGCTTCGAGCTGCTCAACGACCTGTCGACGATCAATCGCTCGGTACTGGAGATGCGCCTGCGCGAGAAGGACTTCGTGCTCGATGGCAACCCCACGGCCGCGGATGACCTGCGCAAGCACGCGGCGCAGCTGGGCGAACGGGTGGCACGGCTCAAGACGCTGCCCGAGCAGGCGGCGACCATGACGCAGGTGGAGCAGGGCATCGCGGACTACCTGGCGGCCTTCGATCGCTTCGAGCAGTCCAGCAAGAGCCGGCGCCTGTCGCTGGATGCCGCGAGCTGGTCGGTGAGCGGTGCGTCCAACAGCCTGGATATCCTGCAATCGAGCCTCGCCGATGATGGCGCCTATGAGCTGAAGGAATCCCAGGGGCAGAAAGGCGAAGAACTGTTGCAGCAGGCCGGCCAGGTCAGCCAGTTGTCCCGCCTGGTGTTGCAGGGGCTCAACGAAGCCCGCTCGCGCCTGGAATCGGGTGGCGAGGAGAAACCCACGGATGGTCGTATCAAGTCCGCCGCCGAGGCTCTGGAGCTTTCCAGCAAATTGCAGGCGAGCATCACCGATCCGACCTATGTGACGGTGCTCAAGGACGTGGTCACCAATATCAACGCCTTCGTCGAGAAACTCGACGAGTACACCGCCGCCCTGGAGCAGGAAAAACAGGTGCACGCGCAGATGCGTGAGCGCGCGGACCAGGTCATGCAGCGCGTGGACGACGCCTACGCTGCGCAGCAGTCGGCCATGCTTGCCGGGCTGCGCACCAACGCCGGGTTGATCCTCGGTTCGGCGGCGCTGGCGCTGCTGGTGGGGGCGCTGGCAGCGCTGCTGATCACCTGGATGATCGTGCGCCCGCTGCGCCAGGTGATCGGCATGGCCAGTCGCATCGCCGAGGGCGACCTGAGCGCGACCATCGAGGTGCGGCGCAAGGATGAGGTGGGGCAACTGATGCTGGCCGTGGCGAGCATGGCCGACAGCCTGCGCGGTATCGTCAGCCGTCTGCGCGACGGCGTCGGGCAGATCACTGCGTCGGCGCAGGCGCTGTCCGGCGTTACCGAGCGCACCCAGCTCGGGGTGAACACGCAGAAGGCCGAGACCGACCAGGTGGCCACCGCGATGAACCAGATGGCGGCCACGGTGCACGACGTGGCGCGCAACGCCGAAGAGGCCGCCAGCTCCGCCGAGCAGGCCGATGGCAAGGTGGCCAGCGGGCAGGAAGTGGTACGCCAGACTCTCGGCCGCATTGAACAACTGGCCGATGCGGTGCGTACCGCCACCCAGAGCATCGAACAACTCGGCCGCGAGAGCCAGAATATCGGCAGCGTGCTCGATGTGATCAAGAGCGTCGCCGAGCAGACCAACCTGTTGGCCCTCAATGCCGCCATCGAGGCAGCGCGGGCGGGCGAGCAGGGGCGCGGCTTCGCCGTGGTCGCCGATGAGGTGCGAGCCCTGGCGCGGCGAACCCAGCAATCCACCGCCGAGATCGAAAGCCTGATCACGTCCTTGCAGAGCGACGCCGCCACCTCGGTGCAGCGCATGCAGCGCAGCCATGCGCTGGTGGAAATGACCGTTGGCGATGCGGTGCAGACCGAGGCGGCGCTGGGCACCATCGCTTCGGCGGTAGCGGTGATCCACCAGATGAACCAGCAGATCGCCGCCGCGTCCGAGCAGCAGAGCGCGGTGGCCGAGGAGATCAGTCGCAGCGTCACCAGCATCCGAGGCATCGCCGACGAATCGGCTCAGGCCATGGAGTCCACCGCTTCCTCCAGCGTCGAGCTGGCGCAGCTCAGCCGCGAACTACAGGGGCTGGTCGGGCAGTTTCGGCTCTGAGGGCTGATTCCAGGTGTCCTGCGCCTTGCGCTGGCGGTGCCAGCGCTTGTAGGCGTTGACCCCGGCGCGCACCGAGCTGAACACCAGCGGCGGCTTCACCTCGCCCAGCGCCCCGGAGCGCTTGAGCATCGCCAGCGTCTCGCCGGTGACCCGCGCCAGGGACAGGTGCACGCCCTGGGCATCGAGGGTCTGCTGCACTTCGCGCAAGGTCGTCAGGCCGCTGATGTCCAGGTTGAGGATGCCCTCGGCGTTGAGCAGCACCGCACGTGGCTGGTGCGCCTGGGCCACCACTTCCAGCAGGCGCTGCTTGAAGTAATCGGCGTTGAAGAACAGCAGCGGCGCATCGAAGCGGTAGATCACCAGCCCCGGCAGGGTGTGTGCGTTGGGGTACTGCTCCAGCTCCACCTGGCCGTCGATGCCGTGCACCCAGCCCATCACCGCGTCGTGGGGCCGATAGGTGAGATAGAGCAGGCGCAGCAGGGCGAGCATGATGGCGACGAAGATGCCCGGCAGTACGCCGACACTGAGCACGCCCACCGTGGTCAGCACGCACAGGGCCAGCTCGAACCGGCTCAGGTTCCAGAAACCGCGCAGGGCGCGGAAATCGATCAGGCCCCAGCCGGCCATCAGCAGCACTGCGCCCAGCGCCGGCACCGGCACCCAGCCCAGCGGCTTGCTGAACAGCAGCAGGATCAGGCCGATCACCAGGGCGGCGACGACCCCGACCATCTGGCTCTTGCCGCCGAGCATGTCGTTCACCGCGGTGCGAGAGTCGGCACCGCTGATCACGAAGCCTTGGGAAATCCCGGCGCCGATATTGGCCATGCCCAGCGCCATGAACTCATGGTTGGCATCGATGCTGTAGCCGTGGCGGGCGGCGAAACTGCGCGCGGTGAGCATGGCGCTGCAGAAACTGATGATGGTAATGCCCATGGCATCGCGGAACAGGCTGCCCATCTCCTCGATAGTGGTGTGCGGCAGGGTCAGCGTGGGCAGGCCCTGGGGCACTTCGCCGAGCAGCTTGATGCCGTACTGGTCGAGCCCCAGCAGTGCCGCCGCCAGGGTGGCGAACAGCACGCCGACCAGGGCACCGGGGATCTTCGGGTAGAAGCGCGGCAGGACGATCATCAGCAGCAGCGTGGACGAGCCCAGGGCGAGCGTCGGCAGGTGGGTGGCCTCCAGGTTGCGCAGCAGGGCGACCAGGCCGCGGATGAAACCGCTGGTTTCGCTGTGGTAGCCCAGCAGCTTGCCGAGCTGGCCGGCGATCAGGCTCAGGCCGATGCCGTTGAGATAGCCGACCAGCGTGGGCCGCGAGAGGAAACTGGCGACGAAGCCGGCGCGGGCGAAACCGGCGGCGATGGACAGCGCGCCGACCATCACCGCGACGATCATCGACAACTGCAACAGGCGTTGCGGGTCACCGGCCGCCAGCGGAGTGATCGCAGCGGCGACCATGGCGGCGGTCGCGGCGTCCGGGCCGACCATCAACTGCCGCGAGCTGCCCACCAGGGCGTAGATCAGCATCGGCAGGATGCAGGCGTAGAGCCCGACCTGGGCGGGGAAACCAATGATCTGCGCGTAGGCGATGGCGGTGGGAATCTGCACAGCGGCGACCGAGAGGCCGGCCTGGATATCGCGGGTCAGCCAGTCACGGCGATAGTGCAACAGGCTGTGCAGACCGGGCAGCCATTGGGCGAGGGGCATCGGTGAATCTTCCTTGGGGACGACCAAGGAGCAAGCTTAGATGGAATAGGGGGGCGGGGCTTGTCGAAAATCAGTGAGATAGAGGGATCGGGGCTCGTCGTAGGGCGTACAACCGTTCGCGGTTGTACGCCGATACGCCGGGCATGGACATGGGCTTCGTGGCTGAACCCGGAGCGCGGTGAAACCAAGGTGAGTCGGCGGATAACGTCCAACGTTATTCGCCCTGCATTCCTGTCCGTCAGACCTTCAAGACCAGCTTGCCGAAGTTCTCCCCACTGAAGAGTTTCGCCAGGGTCTCGGGGAAGGTTTCCAGTCCCTCGACGATGTCTTCCTTCGACTTGAGCTTGCCCTCGGCGATCCAGGTCGCCATGTCCTTGAAGCCTTCCGGGAAGCGGTTGGCGTAGTCCATTACCACCATGCCTTCCATACGCGCGCGGTTGACCAGCAGCGACAGGTAGTTGGCCGGGCCGCGCACCGCTTCCTTGTTGTTGTACTGGCTGATGGCGCCGCAGATCACCACCCGCGCCTTGGGCGCCAGGCGGGCCAGCACGGCGTCGAGGATGTCGCCACCGACGTTGTCGAAGAACACGTTCACGCCCTTGGGGCACTCGCGCTTGAGGCCGGCGTTGACGTCCTCGGCCTTGTAGTCGATGGCGCCGTCGAAGCCCAGCTCCTCCACCAGGTAGCGGCATTTGTCCGCGCCACCGGCGATGCCCACCACCCGGCAGCCCTTGATCTTCGCAATCTGCCCGACCACGCTGCCCACCGCCCCGGCGGCGCCGGAGACCACCACGGTATCGCCTGCCTGCGGCTGACCCACGTCGAGGAAGCCGAAGTAGGCGGTCATGCCGGTCATGCCCAGTGCCGAGAGGTACAGCGGCAGCGGTGCGCGCTGGCTGTCGACCTTGTAGAAGCCCTTGGGCTCGCCGAGGAAGTAGTCCTGCACGCCGAGGGCGCCGTTCACTTCGTCGCCGACCTTGAAGTCCGGGTGCTGCGAGGCGATCACCTTGCCCACGCCCAGGGCGCGCATCACGTCGCCGATGGCCACCGGGGCGATGTAGGACTTGGCGTCGTTCATCCAGCCGCGCATGGCCGGGTCCAGCGAGAGGTACTGGTTCTGTACCAGGATCTGGCCGGGGCCGGGCTCGCCGACCGCGGTTTCCACGTAGGCGAAGGTGTCGCGGGTGGCGGCGCCGACCGGGCGCTGGGCGAGCTGGAACTGGCGATTGATCTGGGCGGTCATGGCAGTGAACTCATGAGGGGAAAGCCATAGGTGATAGTCCTCGCAGCCGGTGGCGGCAAGCTCCGTCCGCCGGAGGAATGATCACTTATCGGTCTGAGTGATCTGGCATCGAAGGCATCATCATTGATATGGATGCATCGCCCATGCGCCGCCTGATAGTGCTTCGCCTACTCGGGTGGCTGGCTAGACTGCGACGGTTATTCCCACACCGCTTCGAGGTTCGCTCATGAGTCAGCTGCTTTCCGGCCAGGTCGCCCTGGTCACCGGCGCCGGCAACGGCATCGGCCGCGCCACCGCCCAGGCCTTTGCCCAGCAGGGCGTGAAGGTCGTGGTTTCCGACGTCGACGCCAAGGGCGGCGAGGCCACCGTCGAGCTGATCCGCGCGGCGGGCGGCGACGCCACCTTCATCCGTTGCGACGTGACCCGCGATGCCGAGGTCAAGGCGCTGGTGGAAGGTACAGTAGCCGCATACGGTCGCCTGGACTACGCCTTCAACAATGCCGGTATCGAGATCGAGAAGGGCCGGCTGGCCGAGGGCGAGGAAAGCGAGTTCGACGCCATCATGGGGGTCAACGTGAAGGGTGTCTGGCTGTGCATGAAGCACCAGATTCCGGTGATGCTCGCCCAGGGTGGCGGCGCCATCGTCAACACCGCCTCGGTGGCCGGCCTGGGCGCCGCGCCGAAGATGAGCATCTACGCTGCCTCCAAGCATGCGGTGATCGGCCTGACCAAGTCCGCCGCCATCGAATACGCGAAGAAGAAGGTGCGGATCAACGCCGTGTGCCCGGCGGTGATCGATACCGACATGTTCCGCCGCGCCTACGAGGCCGATCCGAAGAAGGCCGAGTTCGCCGCCGCCATGCACCCGGTGGGACGTGTCGGCCGTGTCGAGGAGATTGCCGCTGCCGTGCTGTACCTGTGCAGCGACAATGCCGGCTTCACCACCGGTATCGCGCTGCCGGTGGATGGCGGGGCGACGGCGATCTGATGTTTCGGGCTGGGTGGTCCGGCGCTCGGGCTGCCCTCACCCTAACCCTCTCCCAGTGGGAGAGGGGACCGTTCGGCAGGCTCGGAAAGTCTGGAGCTTCCATCCGGCACTCAGGTTTGCCGTCACTTCGGACGACTCCCTCTCCTCGGGGAGAGGGTTGGGGTGATGGGATAAACCCCCCGCGCCACTATTGCCATGAGACACCCGTAGGAGCGAGCTTGCTCGCGAACCCGCCCAGCGCCGGAGCGGCCTGGAGATTTCGTTCGCGAGCAAGCTCCTCCTACAACATCACCCACACGATTCCGCTCCGTTCGTCACAAATCTCCGCATTCTGTTACAGGAAGAAATGGTTATCGCCCTCAAGGCCGGCTACAAACGCAGTAACGGTCGAAGGAATCGGCCGACTTCAGCTGGAGAATAACGACAATGACCGACAGCCCCTTGCTGACCCTCTTCTTGCCCATTTCCCTGGGCATCATCATGCTCGGCCTCGGTCTGTCCCTGACGATCGCCGATTTCGTCCGCGTCGTGCGCTATCCCAAACCGGTCATCATCGGGCTGGTCTGCCAGATCATCCTGCTGCCGCTGGCCTGTTTCCTGATCACCCTCGGCTTCGCCCTGGAGGCGGCGCTGGCGGTGGGCATGATGCTGCTCGCCTCGGCGCCCGGCGGCACTACCGCCAACCTCTACAGCCACCTGGCCCATGGTGACGTGGCGCTGAACATCACGCTGACCGCGGTGAACTCGGTGATCGCCATCCTCACCATGCCGCTGATCGTCAACCTGTCGCTGCTCTACTTCATGAACGACGGCCAGACCATCCCGCTGCAGTTCGGCAAGGTGGTGCAGGTGTTCATCATCGTCCTGGGGCCGGTGGCCATCGGCATGCTCATCCGCCGCCAGTTGCCGAGACTGGCGGCCGCGTTGCAGAAGCCGGTGAAGATCCTCTCCGCGCTGTTGCTGCTGGTGATCATCGTCCTGGCGGTGGCCAAGGACTGGCCGACCTTCGTCGCCTATGCCCCGGTCGTCGGCGCGGCGGCGCTGTGCTTCAACCTGCTCAGCCTCGCCGTCGGCTACTGGGTGCCGCGCCTGCTCAAATTGCCCAAGCCGCAGGCGGTGGCCATTGGCATGGAGATCGGCATCCACAACGGCACCCTCGCCATCGCCCTGGCGCTCAGTCCCATGCTGCTGAACAACAAGACCATGGCGATCCCGGCGGCGATCTACGGCGTATTGATGTTCTTCACCGCCGCCATCTTCGGCTGGTGGGTGAGCCGGGGCGTGACCAAGGCCGCAGCGGATCAGGTGGCTGCCTGAGTCGCAGGTGTTTCGCTTCCCGGTGGTTCCGGTGCTGGGCGCTTCGCGAGCAGGCTCGCTCCTGCGGGGCGGCGCGTTTCTGGGTTAAGCGATTCGCTCAATCCGCCCAATGCCACGCCGGCGCGTCGAACATGCCCTGGTCGCGGATGCGTGTCTGGCCCAGTTCCTTGTCCAGGTGCAGGCAATTGCAGTCCGGGTGTTCCTCCAGCGTGGCGATCAACCGGCTGGCGTGGGAGACGACCCACACCTGGGTGTGCTTCGACGCCTGGATGATCAGCCGCCCCAGCGCCGGCAACAGGTCCGGGTGCAGGCTGGTTTCCGGTTCGTTGAGCACCATCAGCGACGGCGGGCGTGGGGTGAGCAGGGCGGCTACCAGCAGCAGGTAGCGCAGGGTGCCGTCCGACAGTTCCGCTGCGCTCAGTGGCCGCAGCAGGCCGTATTGCTTCAAGGCGACGGCGAAGCGCCCGCCCGGTTGGCAGTCGATCTGTAGCTCGGCGCCGGGGAAGGCGTCGCTGATGGCGGTTTCCAGGGCGCGGGCATCGCCGATTTCACGAATGGTTTGCAGCGCGGCGGCGAGGTCGCGGCCGTCGTGGTGCAGCACCGGCGTGCGCGTGCCCAGTTGCGGCTGGCGCGCGGGAGCGTCGGCGTCGGTGCGGAAGTGGTCATAGAAGCGCCAGCCGCGAATCTGGTCGCGCAGTAGTAGCGCTTCGGGGCAGTCGGAGCCGCTGCCGATCTGGGTGAACAGGCTGTCGAAGGTCGGGATGTGCTGTTCCAGCACTTGCCAGCTGCGGCCTTCGCGGGCGCGCAGCATCGGGCCGTTGCGTTCCACCAGTTGTGACGCGGGGCGATACCAGGGGCCAGCCCAGATGCTTTCGTGCTTGATCTCCGGGTCCAGGCCGAAGGCGCTGACCACCGGCGGCGGTGGCAGGCCGAGGGCGATGGCGTAACCGAAGTCTTCGCCAGCAAAGCCCAGGCGCAGGCGCTTTACGTCGTTGCGTGGGCCGCCCTGGACTTCCACCTCGCCCGTGCGCATGCGCCGTGAATGGGTTTCCGGCCCGGCCCAGAAGGTGGATTCCAGTCCGCCTTCGCGGGCCAGCGCATTGACCACGCCGCCTTGTGCCGTCTCGGCGAGCAGGCGCAGGGCGCGATAGAGGTTGGACTTGCCGCTGCCGTTGGCGCCGGTGATCAGGTTCAGCCGGCCCAGCGGCAGCACCAGCGAGTTGATCGAGCGGTAGTTGGCGACGGCCAGGGTGTGCAGCATGCGGGCGATCCGGTTCAGGCAATCGCCCGCATGCTAGCAGAAGGGGTGTCCCCTTACGGGGCGCGGCGCCAGTTCAGTACCAGCTGCGTCAGCAGGCCCGCCACCAGTCCCCAGAAGGCCGAGCCCACGGAGAACAGGGTGAAGCCCGAGGCGGTGACCAGGAAGGTGACCATCGCCGCTTCGCGCTGCCGGGCTTCGGCCATGGCGTTGGTCAGGCCGTTGGTGATCGAGCCGAGCAGGGCCAGCGCCGCGATGGACAGCACCAGCGCCTTGGGCAGCGCGACGAAGAGTGCCGCCAGGGTGGCGCCGAAGATGCCGGCGACGCCGTAGAACAGCCCGCACCAGAGCGCGGCGGTGTAGCGCTTGTGCGGGTTCTCGTGGGCTTCCGGGCCGGTGCAGATGGCTGCGCTGATCGCCGCCAGGTTGATGCCGTGGGAACCGAAGGGCGCCAGCAGCAGCGAGGCGATGCCGGTGGTGGATATTAGCGGCGAGGCGGGCACCTGGTAGCCGTCCGCGCGCAACACGGCGAGGCCCGGCATGTTCTGCGAGGCCATGGCGACGATGAACAGCGGGATGCCGATGCTGATGGTGGCGGCCAGGGAGAAGCTTGGGGTGGTCCACACCGGGCGTGCGATTTCCAGCTGGAAGTGGCTGAAGTCGAGCAGACCGAGGACGCCGGCCAGGGCGATGCCCACCAGCAGCGCGGCGAACACCGCGTAGCGCGGCGACAGGCGCTTGGCGACGAGGTAGCTGAGGAACATCGCCACCACCAGCAGGGTTTGCTGTTCGGCGGCGTGGAGGATTTCCACGCAGATGCGGAACAGCACGCCAGCCAGCAGGGCGGCGGCCAGCGAGCCGGGCACCTGGCGCATCAGGCGGTCGAAGCTGCCGGTGACGCCGCACAGGGTGATCAAGGCTGCGCAGACGATGAAGGCGCCGATGGCCTCGCCATAGGGCACGCCGGGCAGGCTGCTGATCAGCAGCGCCGCGCCGGGAGTGGACCAGGCGATGACGATGGGGGTGCGGTAGCGCAGGGTCAGGCCGATGGTGGTCAGTGCCATGCCGATGGACAGCGCCCAGATCCACGAGGAAATCTGCGCGGTGGAGAGCCCCGCCGCCTGGCCGGCCTGGAACATCAGCACCAGCGAGCTGGTGTAGCCGGTGAGCATGGCGACGAAGCCGGCCACCACGGCGGCGGGGGATGAGTCGGCCAGCGGACGCAGGGGGGCGGAGGCGGGGGTGGTTTCAGTCATGCACGGATTCCATCAGGCGCTGGTGAGCAGCGGGTAGAGCGAGGCGACCAGCAGGGTGGCCATGCTCAGGTTGAACAGGCGCAGGCGCACGGGGTCCTCCAGCCAGCGCCGCAACAGGCTACCGAGGATAGTCCAGACGCCCACGCTGGGCAGGTTGACCACGGCGAACAGGGTGGCCAGGAGGATCACGTTGCTGATGAAGGCGTCGGGCGGCAGGTAGGTGGCGATGGCGCCCACCGCCATGACCCAGGCCTTGGGGTTGACCCACTGGAAGGCGGCGGCCTGGAGGAAGCTCATCGGCCTTGCGTTGTTCTCGCCGGCCGCTTCGGGGGCGCCGGCGCGGGCGATCTTCCACGCGAGGTAGACCAGGTAGGCGCCGCCGGCATAGCGCAGCGCCTGGTAGCTCGCCGGGAAGCGTTCGAACAGCTGGTGCAGGCCGGTACCGACGGCCACCACCAGCAGCAGGAAGCCGATGCTGATGCCGAGCATGTGCGGGATGGTCCGGCGAATGCCGAAGTTCACGCCCGAGGCCAGCAACATCATGTTGTTTGGACCGGGGGTGATGGAAGTGACGAAGGCGAACAGCACGAAGGCGCCGAGGAGTTCGATGGGCATGGCGGGGTACCGGTCTTGTTGTAGGGCCAGACTAATCCCGCCAGCGCGCAGCTGTCCCGTAACAGCCAGTGGCCGAGTGGGCCGTACAGTCGCGGTGGCAAGCAGCGCCTGCGCGAAGTATGTTGCACCTGCATCGTCAGTCTGGAGCCAACGGTCCATGGACCAGAACCCTTACGCCGCCCCGAAGGTGGAACTGGTGGACGCCCGGGCGCCGGAGCCTTTCCTGCATGGGCGCTGGAGCGCCGGTGGATTGCGGCTGCTCGCGGGGTTGAGCCTGGCCATGCTGCTGACCGAGTTGGCCCTGCTGGGGATGTCGATCATCAATCGCCTGCCGGGCGCGGCCGCCATTGGGCAGCTGGAAGTGTGGTTGAGCGTGCTCAGCGTGTTGCTCGGCTGCTTCCTGACCTGGCGCTGCACCCGCTTCCTCGAGGATCGCTTCAGCGCCCATGGCCTGCGCTGGCCGATGGCGATCTCGATCGCGATGGCGGTACTGATGCAGCTCCACAGCATGGTGTTCGACGTCGAGTTCAACGAGATCCATGGCGGGGCGACGCTGGCGTTCCTGCTGATGTTCCTGCCCAGTGGCATCGCCCAGCTCTGGTATGGCATCCGCGTGCTGAAGATCGCGCTGCCTTATCCAACGGTGAAGGTGATGGGCTGGTTCGACGTGGTGGTTGGCGGGTGCCTGGCGACGGTCGTCCTGTTCGTGCCCGGCACCCTGCTGGCGATGGCCAGCACCATTCCCCTGGCGCTGATGTTCCTGCGCGGGGCGCGGGAGCTGGATAGCGCAGCGGGTTAATCCCGCTCCTGCGGATGGGCGATGGCCTGGTTCACCGCCATCCAGCCCCTGACCGCATCCTCGCCGGCCTCGCTGAAGGCGCGCTGCAACAGCCGGTCCTGCTCGCGGCGCAGGGCTTTCTCCAGCTTGCTGCCTTCCGGCGTCAGTTCCAGCAGGCGCTTGCGCTTGTCGCTGTCGGCCGCCTCGCTGCGGATCAGGTGCATTTCCAGCAGCTGGCGCAGCGGGGTGTTCAGGGCCTGCTTGGTCACGCCCAGGGCGGCCAGCAGCTGGCTGACGCTCAGGCCCGGATTGCGCGCGATGAAGAACAGGATGCGGTGGTGGACGCGGCTGAGCCCGCGGCGGGCGAGCATTTCATCCGGTTTCGCGGTGAAGGCCCGGTAGCTGTAGAAGAAGGCTTCGATGGCCTGGAGTTGAAGCGCGTTTTTTATTAGGTCAGGCATATTGACGTATCCGTCGTGGGCGTCGTAGCTTCGGTCAAGCAGTTTGACTCATTCTTCCGTGCTCACGCTACCGGTGACCCCCATGGCCTTCTCCGAACGCATTGCCCGTCTGAAAAGCTCCTTGATCCGTGAAATCCTTGCCGCGGCGCAGCGTCCGGAAGTGATGTCCTTCGCCGGTGGCCTGCCCGCCGAGCCGATGCTGCCGAAGGTCGAGTGGGCCGAGATGCCGGTGAGCATGGGGCAGTACGGCATGAGCGAGGGCGAGCCTGCGCTGCGCGAGGCCATCGCCACCGAAGCCCGACGCCTGGGCGTGCCCTGCGAGGCGAGCCAGGTGCTGATCGTCAGTGGCTCGCAGCAGACCCTGGACCTGGCCAGCAAGCTGTTCATCGATCCGGGCACCGAGGTGCTGCTCGAAGCGCCGACCTACCTGGCCGCGCTGCAGGCCTTCCAGCTGTTCGGCGCCAACTGCCTGACCGTGCCGCTGGGCGCCGAAGGCCCGGACGTCGCGGCCCTGCGCCAGCGCCTGGAGACCAGCAAGCCGTCCTTCGCCTACCTGATCCCGACTTTCCAGAATCCGTCCGGCGTGCGCTACAGCGAACAGCGCCGCGATGAGGTTGCCGCCGTGCTCGACGAGTTCGGCGTGACCCTGATCGAAGACGAACCCTACCGCGAGCTGGTGTTCGACGACGGCGCCGCCACCCCGCTGGTCAGCCGCCTGAAGAAGGCCAGCTGGATCTACACCGGCACCGTCTCCAAGACGCTGCTGCCGGGTCTGCGCGTGGGCTTCCTGATCGCCACCCCGGACCTGTTCCCGCACCTGCTGCGCCTGAAACAGTCCGCCGACCTGCATACCAACCGCGTCGGCCAGTGGCAGGCGCTGCAGTGGTTCGGCACCGAGGCTTATCGTGGCCACCTGGCCGAGCTGCGCGATTTCTACCGCATCCGCCGCGACGCCATGCAGGCGCAGCTGGAGGAGCACTTCGCCGAGCTGGCCGAGTGGAACGTGCCGCAGGGCGGCCTGTTCTACTGGCTGAAACTCAGGCAGCCGCTGGACACCCGTACGCTGCTGGACGCGGCCCTGGCGCAGAACGTAGCCTTCATGCCCGGCGAACCCTTCTTCACCCAACCGGATGCCAACCCCGGCTACCTGCGGCTGAACTTCAGCCATGTGGCGCCGGAGCGCGCGGGCGAAGGTCTGCGCCGCCTGGCTGCCGTGATCCGCGACGCGCAAGCCGCCAAATCCAGCTGAGGAGCGACCATGTACACCGTCTACGGCGATCAACTCTCCGGCAACTGCTACAAGGTCAAGCTGGCTCTGCACCTGCTCGGCCTGCCTTACCAGTGGCGCGATATCGATATCCTCAAGGGCGAGACCCAGACCCCCGAATTCCTCGCGAAGAACCCCAACGGCAAGGTGCCGGTGCTGGAGCTGGAGGACGGCACCTGCCTGTGGGAGTCCAACGCCATCCTCAACTTCCTCGCCGACGGCAGCGAGCTGCTGCCCAGCGAGCCGCGCCTGCGCACCCAGGTGCTGCAATGGCAGTTCTTCGAGCAGTACAGCCATGAGCCCTACGTGGCGGTGGCGCGCTTCATCGAGTTCTACCTCGGCCTGCCCGAGGAGCGTCGCGAGGAGTACGCCAGTTGCCACAAGGGCGGCTACAAGGCGTTGAAGGTGATGGAGAAACAGCTGGAGCAGACGCCCTATCTGGTCGGTGACCGCTACTCGATCGCCGACATCACCTTGTACGCCTACACCCACGTGGCGCACCAGGGCGGCTTCGATCTGTCGAATTTCCCGGCGATCAATGCCTGGCTGGCGCGGGTGGCTGATCATCCCCGGCATGTCACCATGCAGGACTGAACGTCACGCTCCGCACCTGAAAACGCCGCTTCCCTGAAGCGGCGTTTTGTTTTTTGTAGGAGCGAGCTTGCTCGCGAACAAATTACCCGGTCACTACGGCGCCGGGCAGTTCGCGAGCAAGCTCGCTCCTACGAAGAGATCTTTCTTCGTGCCGGGTTTCTACTCAATGCTTCCCATGCGACTTTCGTCTAAAAAGCTCAAAATATCATAGGTTTAGGCTAATTCCACTTGACCCGCATCATGGCGACGACTCGCCGTCATCCCTAACCTTGCCCGGCTGCATGCGGTCGTTCCGATGTGGCCGGGTGCGAGTCGCAGGCAGTGTCGTCGCCCGGCAGGTGAGGGGGGAAGATGGCCTATCTGGTCTGGCAGGAGGATCTCAATACCGGGATTCAGGTAATCGACACGCAGCACAAGCGCATCGTCGAGATGATCAATCAGCTGCACGACGCGCAGGCGCAGCATGACCGGGCGCTGCTGGGCAACGTGATCGAGGAACTGGTCGACTACACCCTGTCGCATTTCGCCTTCGAGGAGACCCTGCTGGAGGACTCCGGCTACCAGTTCACCCGCGCCCACAAGAAGGTGCACGAACTGTTCATCAAGCGGGTTTCCGACTACCGCCTGCGCTTCGAGTCCGGCGAGGACGTGGCCGATGAGCTCAAGGGGCTGCTGGGTCGCTGGCTGTTCAATCACATCCGCAACGACGACGCCAACTACGTGGAGGCGGTGAAGTCCAGCATGCAGGAGCTGACCCGCGACCAGAGCCAGGGCGGCTGGCTGTCGCGCTCGATGAAACGCTTCTTCGGCTGAATCATCAGGGAAATCGGCCTAGTCGCGACGCGAAACCCCCAAGGCTATCTATGCTCAGTGCTACATAACGAGACATGCCATTGGGGGTTCATCGGTATGAAAACGCTGTTGAAATCGCTGTTGCTGGTTTCCCTGCTGACTTCTTCCTTCTCCCTGTTCGCCGCCCAGGCCACCACGCCGACCGAGGCCACGCGCGCCCAGGCGCTGCTGACCAAAGCGGTGACCTACTACAAGAAGGAGGGCGACAAGGCCTTTGCGGCGTTCAGCCGCCAGGGCGAATTCATCGATGGTGATCTCTACGTCTTCGTGGTGGACAGCAAGGGCACCATGCTGGCCAGCGGCGGGCCGTCGGTGGTGCTGATCGGCCGCGACGTGTCGACGACGCTCGATCCCTCCCTGCGCGAACAGTTCGCCAAGACGCTCGCCCAGCCCGCCACCGGCAAGGTGCAACAGGCGGACTACCGCTGGAAGAACTGGGCCGACGGCCGCACCGAACGCAAGCACGTGTACTACGAGCGGGTCGGCGACCGCTTCATCGCCACCGGCTACTACCTGCCGCGCGCCACGCCGGAGCGGGCGATGGCGATGCTGGACAAGGCGGCGAAGGCCATCGAGACCGATCCGGCTGGCACTTTCCGCAAGATCAATGCGCTCGATAGCAGCTTCATCGAAGACGATCTCTACGTGTTCGCCGTCGATCTCGATACCTCGAAGTTCGTCGCCCACGGCTTCAACAGCCGCATGGTCGGCACCGACTTCGCAACGCTGAAGGATCCGGGCGGCAACCCGGTCGGCCATGCCATGCTGGAACTCGCCCGTGGCAAGGGCGAAGGGGAGTTCGCCTACCAGTGGCGCAACCCGGTGACCACCCAGGTGGAGAACAAGCACGCCTTCCTGCGCAAGGTCGGCCACTACATGGTCGCGGTCGGCTACTACACGCGCTGATCGCGGGGATAAAACAGCAGACAGAAAAAACCGGCCCGAGGGCCGGTTTTTTCATGGCGACGGTTCGGCTCAGCGGATCAGGCTGAGGAACTCGCTGCGGGTGGCGGCGTTCTCGCGGAATTCGCCGAGCATCACCGAGGTGACCATCGAGGAGTTCTGCTTCTCCACGCCGCGCATCATCATGCACATGTGCTTGGCCTCGATCACCACGGCCACGCCTAGCGCGCCGGTGACCTGTTGCACGGCCTCGGCGATCTGCCGCGACATGTTTTCCTGGATCTGCAGGCGACGGGCGTACATGTCGACGATGCGCGCGACCTTCGACAACCCCAGCACCTTGCCATTGGGGATGTAGGCGACGTGGGCCTTGCCGATGAAGGGTAGCAGGTGGTGTTCGCACAGCGAGTAGAGCTCGATGTCCTTGACCAGCACCATTTCACTGTTGTCGGAGCTGAACAGGGCGCCGTTGACGATCTCCTCCAGCGTCTGCTGGTAGCCGCGGCAGAGGTACTGCATGGCTTTGGCGGCACGCTTGGGCGTGTCGACCAGACCTTCGCGGGTGACGTCCTCACCGAGCTGGCTGAGGATCGCGGAGTAGTTTTGTTCCAGGGACATGGATCTACCTGTGGCAATGACAAATATGAGAACCGTGGCGCAGGGTAGGGCGCGCGGCCTTGGCTGGCAAGGGCGGCGTGCCGGTTGGCGCATTATGGCGGGCGAGCTGGCGCCTATCGTTCGTCCCGGCCTTGAAGTCTGTTACTCGTCCCGGCCTTCGAGCATGGTCCGCCGCAGCATCACGTAGATGGCGCCGGCGCCGCCGTGGCGCGGCAGGCAGGAGGCGAAGCCCAGTACCTGCGGGTGCTGGCGCAGCCAGGTGTTCACGTGGCTCTTCATCATCGGGCTCTTGCCGTCGATGCGCGCGGCCTTGCCGTGGGTGACGCGCACGCAGCGGACCTCGAAGCGGGTGGCTTCGGCGATGAAGTCCCAGAGGGTCTCGCGGGCCTTCTCGATCTTCATGCCATGCAGGTCGAGGCTGCCCTCGAAGCCGATCTGGCCGGCCTTGAGCTTGCGCATCTGGCCTTCCTGGACGCCGTCACGGGCCCAGTAGAGTTCGTCTTCCGGGCCGACATCGATGACGAACTGGTCGGAGAGGCCGTCCACCCGGACGTTCTCGGTGCGCACGCTCGCATTCTGCCGCAGCTCCTTGAGCTGCTGGCGGTCGGCCTTGGGCTTGCCGGTATCGGCCTGGTCCACGGTGATGCGCTTGACGCCGCGCATCTCGCGGCTGAACAGGGAAAAGTCGTCGTCTTGCATGCGCACCTCCACGAAGAGCCGCGCAGTTTAACGGATCAAGCGGAATTTGCGGAAATCCGCAGGCGGCTTAGTCGCGCTTCTTCATCAGTCTCGGCGACAGGCTCAGACCTTCGCGGCCGCGTGCGCGGCGGCGGGCGGCGCGCCAGAACATCACGCCCAGCCAGAGGCAGAACAGGCCGATGACCAGCAGGACGGCGCCGGCGCCCGGTTCGATGTGCAGCACACCCACGGCGGGCTGGCGCCGCAACAGCGCGGCGACGCCGGCCATTGCGGACAGAATGCCGAAGGTGGCGATCACCGCGGCCAGGGCAGCGGCGAAGCGCCAGCGCCAGCGTCCCGGACGCTTGGGACGCAGGGACCGTGGATCGAAACTATCGGACAACTTCATCCCGACTTCCTCATCTGATGAACGAGGCTATGACCGGTCAGGGCCGGAAGGGGTTCCAACCCCGGGGTCGGGAGCGCGGTTGGCTCGGCTCCAGCAGGGCCATGGGCTCTGCGCCTAAGCTGAGCCTAACCGCTGACGGTTGTGGCTGCCGCCCGTCGGGACGGACGGTGTCAGACCAGGGCCTGGGCCTGGGCGACCACCGCGGCGAAGTTGTCGCCCAGGGCGGCGATTTCCGCCCGGTGCAGGTCGCGTGCGGCGAGCACGCCGCCTTCCGGGGTGGGGATGTCGCGGGTGGCGCAGGCAGCGTCCACCAGGGTGCAGCGGTAGCCGTAGTCCTTGGCGGCACGCACGGTGGTGCTGATGCTCGAATGGGTCATGAAGCCGCAGACGATCACATCCAGACGACCATTGGCCTGCAGGCGGTCGTGCAGGTCGGTGCCGGCGAAGGCGTTGGGCAGGCGCTTGTCCACCACCACCTCACCCGGCAGCGGGGCGAGTTCGGGGAGGAACTGGCCACGCGGGCCCTGCGGGTCGAGCACGCCGCCACGCACGCCCAGATGGTGCACATGGACAATCGGGGTGCCCATGGCGCGGGCCGACTCCAGCAGCAGGCGGATCTGCGCCACCGCCGCATCCAGGTCCGGCAGGGCCAGCACGCCGCTGCGGTACTCCTCCTGGGCATCGATGATCAACAGAGTGCTCTGGCGCAGCGTGGCCGGCGGATACCCGCGTCCACTGATCTGCAGCATGCTGAGCGGATGGGACATGTCTCAACTCCTGATAATCCACGTGCCACCATTGTGGGCTGTAACGCGCCCCCTGTGAATCTTTGCGAACGCGCTCCAAAGTGGTATTGGCAAGATCAACGATAGCTGGTCGGAGGCGCGCCAGTGGGTCGCTGTTCCGGTAGAATGCGCCCCTTTTTGCGAGCTGCGAGGACTGCGCCGTGACTCAATCCCGTTTGCTGACCCTGCGTGACCACATCCGCTGGGCGGTCAGCCGTTTCCACGCCGAGGAGCTGTTCTTCGGTCATGGTACCGACAACGCCTGGGACGAGGCCCGTCAACTCGTGCTGGGCGCGCTGCATCTGCCGTGGGAGATGGCCGATGCCTACCTGGATTGCCGCCTCGAAGACGAGGAACGCGAGTACCTGATGCACCTGCTGCGCCGGCGCATCGAAGAGCGCGTGCCCACTGCCTACTTGCTGGGCGAGGCCTGGTTCTGCGGGCTGCCGTTCGTGATCGACGAGCGCGTGCTGGTGCCGCGCTCGCCCATCGCCGAGCTGATCGAACGCCGTTTCGAGCCATGGCTGGCGGTCGATCCGGCACGCATTCTGGACCTCTGTACCGGCTCGGGCTGCATTGGCATCGCCTGCGCCAGCGCCTTCCCCGATGCCGAGGTAGTGCTGGGCGACCTGTCCTTCGATGCCCTGGAAGTGGCCAACATCAACATCGAGCGTCACGAACTGGGCGAGCGCGTCTACACCGTGCAGGGCGACGGCTTCGCCGGCCTGCCGGGGCAGCGCTTCGACCTGATCGTCTCCAACCCGCCCTATGTCGACGCCGAAGACTTCGCCGACATGCCGGCCGAGTATCACCATGAGCCGGCGCTGGGCCTGGCCTGCGGCGACGATGGCCTGGACCTGGTGCGACGCATGTTGGCCGAGGCGGCGGACCACCTGACCGAGCGCGGCAGCCTCATCGTCGAGGTGGGCAACAGCCAGGTGCATGTGGCGGCGCTCTATCCGGAAGTGGACTTCACCTGGCTTGAGTTCGAGTACGGCGGCCATGGCGTGTTCCTGCTCTCGGCAGCGCAGTGCCGGCAGCACCAGGACCTGTTCAAGGCGCGGGTGAAGGGGAATTGAGGTAGGGCGTATAACGCTCCGCGTTATACGCCGATTGGCCTGCGTCGCAGCGTGTTCGAGGTCCGGCTGGACCATGCAGTGGCCGGCGGCCGGGGTGTAACGGCGTACAACCGCGAACGGTTGTACGCCCTACGTTCCTGGTATTTCGGTACAGGATCACACCCGTTCGCGAGCAAGCTCGCTCCTACAGGGCCGTGTGTCGCAACGCCTCAGCGCGTGGCGATCCAGATCAACAACCCCGCCTGGAACACCGCGAACACGGTCAGGCAGGCGATGGTGAAGCGCAGGCTGGTGTCGTCGCGGCGGAAGGTCTCGATACGCTGCTCCAGGCGGCGGATTTCGTTGGCCTGGGTGGCGAGGTTGAGGTCGGCCTGTTCGAGCATGGCGGCGGCGTCCAGCAGCGGCAGGATCTGCACCTTTTCCTTGTGCCAGTCATCGTAGAGCTCGCTGACCCGGCCGGCGCTGTAGCGCGCCTTGAGCAGCCCCGAGTCCTCGTAGATCACATCGAAGCCCTGGGCGCGCAGGAAGTGGTCCCGGCGCTGGCGGGCCTCTTCGCTGACCGCGTCCTTCATCGCCAGCGCACCACCTTCGACGCGGTAGTGCGCCCACTTCTTCTTTGCCCAGCCCACCCCTTGCGCCAGCAGGAAGCG
Organism: Pseudomonas sp. PSE14; assembly: GCF_029203285.1. NCBI lineage: Bacteria > Pseudomonadati > Pseudomonadota > Gammaproteobacteria > Pseudomonadales > Pseudomonadaceae > Pseudomonas > Pseudomonas sp. PSE14. The sequence goes on along the minus strand of NZ_CP115669.1, from coordinate 3,847,299 downwards.
GCCCAGGCCGCGGTTCAGCGGTTCGGTGGCGAAGCCCGAGTCGGCGCCGAAGCGGATTTCCTTGTTGCGGTGGTCCGCCCAGACCTCCAGCAGGTTCACTTCCTTGCGCAGCACCTGCCCCGGCAACTGGATGGTCAGGCGCAGCAGGCTCTGTTCGCTGCTGTGGCGTTCCACCCGGCCGAGCTGGACGAAGCGCAGCGGCCGCGCGCCGGTCGTGCGGTCGGTGGGCAGCGGCGCCAGGCGCAGCAGGCGATAGTGCTCCGGAGCCAGTTCCGCCCAGGGATGGGGGCGGGCAGGGCTCTGGGCGGCACTCGCGTCGAGGGCAGTGGGTTCGGCTTGGTTCATGGAGCGGTCCTCGGGCCCGGCGGGCGTAACCGGGGCAGTCCCGAAGGTTATCGACGGATCGCGGCGTTTCTTGAGACGTTCGCTCCAGATAGCGCAAGGGTGGAGTCGGGCAGGGTGCGGGCGGTCTTCACGAAGGCCACGATGCGCTGCACCAGTTCCCGCGCCAGGGGCAGGTTGGGGTTGTTGTAGGAGGCCAACTGCTGCGGGCCGCCGGCCGGGACGATGCGCAGGATGTGGTTCATGCCGTCGATCAGGTACAGCTCGCTGTCGGGCTTGGCCTGCTTGAGCGCCAGGGCGTCTTCCTCGCCCACCTGGATGTCGTGGCGCCCCTGGAGGATCAGCGTCGGCATCTTCAGCGCGGCGAAGGCGCGGGCCGGGTCCTGGCGGAACAGCGAGATCAGGTAGGGCTGCACGCTGGGGCGGAACAGCGCCAGCAGCGGCTGCGGCACCCTTGGCTGGAGTTGGCCGGCATTGAGACCGTCGATCAACTGGTTGACCTCCGCCTGCAGGGGCGGCGGCAGGCGGCCTTGCAGTTGCTCGCGCAGCACCTCGCCGATGGGGCGGGAGCTGCCGGAGATCGATACCAGCTCGTCGGCGTGGGATTTGGGCGCCGCCAGGCTCGCGATCAGCGCTCCCTCGCTGTGGCCGATCAGCACCTGGCGGCCGAAGCGCGGGTCGCGCGCCAGCCGGTCGCTCCAGGCGATCACGTCGGCGACATAACCGTCGACGCTGAGTTCCTCTTCCCGTGGCGCCGCCGGCAGGCTGCGGGCCACGCCACGCTTGTCGTAGCGCACGCTGGCGATGCCGTTCTCCGCCAGCGCCTCGGCCAGTTTGCGCAGGTAGCCGTTGTTGCCGCCCTCGGGGTTGTTGCCGTCGCGGTCGGTGGGGCCGGAGCCGGCGATCAGCAGGGCGACCGGCGGCGGGGTGGCGCTTTGCGGCAGCAGCAGGGTGCCGCGCAGCACGCCGTGGCCGGTGTCCAGGTCATACGGGCGTTGCAGGATGCTGCTGGGAGCGGCTTGCGCGGTCGAGCCGAGCAGGCCGGCGAACAGGCAGAGACAGAGGAGGACGAGACGGCGCATCGAAGACTTCAGACGGGGTGATGGCGCTTTGACTCTCCCCGTCGCGGAAGGTTCGCAGGGCGGATTGACGCAGGTATACTGCTCGGCCTTTTCGATCCCTGTCTTCCGCGGAGCCTCGCATGTCCGGCAACACCTACGGCAAGCTGTTCACCGTCACTACCGCTGGCGAAAGCCACGGCCCGGCGCTGGTCGCCATCGTCGACGGCTGCCCGCCCGGCCTGGAGATTTCCCTGGAAGACCTGCAGCGCGACCTGGACCGCCGCAAGCCCGGCACCAGCCGCCACACCACCCAGCGCCAGGAAGCCGACGAGGTGGAAATCCTCTCCGGCGTGTTCGAGGGCAAGACCACCGGCACCCCGATCGGCCTGTTGATCCGCAACACCGACCAGAAGTCCAAGGACTACTCGGCGATCAAGGACCTGTTCCGCCCGGCCCACGCCGACTACACCTACCACCACAAGTACGGCATCCGCGACTACCGTGGCGGCGGCCGTTCCTCGGCGCGCGAGACCGCCATGCGCGTGGCCGCCGGGGCCATCGCCAAGAAGGTGCTGGCGGGCATGGGCATCAGCGTGCGCGGCTACATGAGCCAGCTCGGCCCGATCGAAATCCCCTTCAAGACCTGGGACAGCGTCGAAGACAACGCCTTCTTCAGCCCCGACCCGGACAAGGTGCCGGAGCTGGAGGCCTACATGGACCAACTGCGCCGCGACCAGGATTCGGTCGGCGCGAAGATCACCGTGGTCGCCGAAGGCGTGCCGCCGGGCCTGGGCGAGCCGATCTTCGACCGCCTGGACGCGGAACTGGCCCATGCGCTGATGAGCATCAACGCGGTGAAAGGCGTGGAAATCGGCGCCGGCTTCGCCAGCGTCGCCCAGCGCGGCACCGAGCATCGCGACGAGCTGACCCCGGAAGGCTTCCTGTCGAACAATGCCGGCGGCATCCTCGGCGGCATCTCCAGCGGCCAGCCGATCGTTGCCCACCTGGCACTCAAGCCGACTTCCAGCATCACCACCCCTGGCCGCTCCATCGACGTGAACGGCAACCCGGTGGACGTGATCACCAAGGGCCGCCACGACCCGTGCGTGGGCATCCGCGCCACCCCCATCGCCGAGGCGATGATGGCCATCGTGCTGCTCGACCACCTGCTGCGCCATCGTGCGCAGAATGCCGACGTGAAGGTCGGTACCCCGGTCCTCGGCCAGCTTTGAGTGACCTGAACCTCCCGCGAGCCGCCCGGTTCGCGGGAGCGTCACGTGCCTCCCGCCGCTGATGGCTCAGGTTCCCTACTGGCGGCTGTCCAGTTTCTACTTCTTCTACTTCTGCCTGCTGGGTGGGACGGCGCCGTTCCTCGCGCTGTATTTCCATCACCTGGGCTTCCCGGCGCCGCGCATCGGCGAGTTGGTCGCCATCCCCATGCTGATGCGCTGCGTGGCGCCGAACCTGTGGGGCTGGCTGGGCGACCGCAGCGGCCAGCGGCTGGCCATCGTGCGCTTCGGCGCGGTGTGCACGGCGCTGTGCTTCGCCGGCATCTTCCTGGATCACAGCTACGCCTGGCTGGCGCTGGTGATGGCCGGGCATGCGTTCTTCTGGCATGCCGTGCTGCCGCAGTTCGAGGTGATCACCCTCGCGCACCTGAGCGGGCGCACCGAGAGCTACAGCCGCATCCGCCTGTGGGGCTCCATTGGTTTCATCTGCACCGTGGTCGGCCTGGGCTGGCTGTTCGAGCGCGCCAGCCTGGATGCCTACCCGTTGGCGCTGCTGGCAATCATGCTGGGCATAATCGGCGCCAGTTGGTGGGTGCCCAATGCGCAACCGCCGGCGCGCCATGACGAGGCCGATGCCGGCGGCTTCCTCAAGCAACTGCGCAGCCCCGGCGTATTGGCGTTCTACCTGTGCGTATGCCTGATGCAGCTGTCCCACGGCCCGTACTACACCTTCCTGACCCTGCACCTGGAAGCGCTCGGCTACGCCCGTGGCCTGATCGGCCAGCTCTGGGCGCTGGGCGTGGTGGCCGAGGTGTTGCTGTTCCTGGTCATGCCGCGCCTGCTCAAGCGCTTTTCCCTACGCCAGGTGCTGGCGGCAAGTTTCCTGCTGGCGGCCTTGCGCTGGCTACTGTTGGGCACGCTGGCCGGGCACCTGCCGGTGCTGCTGTTCGCCCAGTTGCTGCATGCTGCCACCTTCGGCAGCTTCCATGCCGCCGCGATTCATTTCGTCCAGCGCAGCTTCCAGGCCCGCCAGCAGGGACAGGGCCAGGCGCTCTACGCCGCGCTGGCGGGGACGGGCGGTGCGCTGGGTGCGCTTTACTCCGGCTACAGCTGGGGTAGCCTTGGCCCGGCCTGGACCTTCGCCATTGCGAGCGTGGCCGCGCTGGCCGCCGCCTTCATCATCTGGACCCGTCTGAACGAGGACCCGCATGAACGACACCCGTGAACAGCTGACCCAGCAGATCATCGAAGCCGGGCGCTTCCTCTACGGCCGCGGTTGGTCGCCGGCCACCAGCAGCAACTACTCGGCGCGCCTGGCGGCTGACCGCGCGCTGCTCACCGTCTCGGGCAAGCACAAGGGCCAGCTCGGTATCGACGACGTGCTGGAAACCGATCTGGCCGGCAACAGCCTGGAGCCGGGCAAGAAGCCCTCTGCGGAAACCCTCCTGCACACCCAGCTCTACGCCTGGCGCCCGGAGATCGGCGCGGTGCTGCACACCCATTCGGTGAATGCCACCGTGCTTTCGCGTCTCACGCCTGGCGACCGCCTGGAGCTGGAAGACTACGAGCTGCAGAAGGCCTTCGCCGGCGTCACCACCCACGAAGGCCGCGTCACCGTGCCGATCTTCGACAACGACCAGGACATCGCCCGCCTGGCTGTCAAGGTGCAGCCCTGGCTCGACGCCCATCCCGACTGCCCCGGTTATCTGATCCGTGGCCACGGCCTGTACACTTGGGGACCGCGCATGAGCGACGCGCTGCGCCAGATCGAAGCCTTCGAGTTCCTCTTCGAGTGCGAGCTGAAGGTGCTGAGCCTGCGTGGCGCCCGCTGAACAACCTTGAGAATCGAGTAGCCCGACCATGAGCAGCCTGACCGTCTACCACGAATCGAGCCCCGAGCAGCCGCTGAAGCTGCTGACTCATGCCGAGGACATCGCCTCGACCCTGAACGCCGTCGGCGTGCGCTTCCAGCGCTGGCAGGCCAACGCACCCATCGCCCCCGGCGCCAGCCAGGAGGAGGTGCTCGCCGCCTACCAGCACGAGATCCGCCGCCTGCAGGAGGAGGAGGGCTACGTCACCGTGGACGTGGTCAGCCTGACCGCCGATCACCCGCAGAAGGACGAACTTCGCGCCAAGTTCCTCGACGAACACCGCCACGGCGAGGACGAGGTGCGCTTCTTCGTCGCCGGTCGCGGGTTGTTCACTCTGCACATCGAGGATCACGTCTACGCCGTGCTGTGCGAGAAGAACGACCTGATCTCGGTGCCGGCAGGCACCCGCCATTGGTTCGACATGGGCGAGCGTCCGCACTTCGTGTCCATCCGCCTGTTCAACAATGCCGAGGGATGGGTCGCCAAGTTCACCGGCGACGACATCGCCAAGCGCTTCCCGTTGCTGGAAGACTGATCCAATGGGGAATTTGCCCTAGTCGCCACTGGCAGGCGGGGCGTTATTTGCTCTTCGTAGGAGCGAGCTTGCTCGCGAACAATCTCGCCGGTCAGTTCAGCGGCATGCGGTTCGCGAGCAAGCTCGCTCCTACATATCTTCCCGCCTACGCCAGAGGCGGACCTTTGGAGTTTTCCATGCCGATCAAAGCCATCCTCACCGACATCGAAGGCACCACCAGCGCGGTCAGCTTCGTCTTCGACGTGCTCTTCCCCTATGCCGCCGCGCACCTGCCGGACTTCGTCCGCGAGCACGCCAGCGAACCGGCCGTGGCCGAGCAACTGGCCGCCGTACGCGCCGACAGCGGTGAAGTCAGCGCCGACACCGAGCGCTGCATCGAGATTCTCCTGGGCTGGATCGCCGAAGACCGCAAGGCCACGCCGCTCAAGGCGCTGCAGGGCATGGTCTGGGAGCAGGGCTACCGCGCCGGCCAGCTCAAGGGGCACGTCTACCCGGACGCCGTGGACGCGCTGCGCCACTGGCATGCCGAGGGCTTCAAGCTCTACGTCTATTCCTCCGGTTCGATCCAGGCGCAGAAACTGATCTTCGGCTGTTCCGAGGCGGGCGACCTGACGCCGCTGTTCTCCGGCTATTTCGACACCACTAGCGGGCCCAAACGAGAGGCCGAGTCCTACCAGCGTATCGCCGCCGCCATCGGCCTGCCCGGCGAGGAGATCCTGTTCCTCTCCGACGTAGTGCAGGAACTGGACGCCGCACAGCAGGCCGGCCTGCAGACCATCGGCCTGGCCCGCGAAGGTGGCGTGCTGGAAGGGCACGACACCGTGGCCAGTTTCGCGGTGATCGACCCCGCGCGGGTCTGAGCCGTCGCTCGCGCTGTCGGGGCGCGGGACGCTATCATCAGCGCACCAACTTTCTATAGAGGGATCTTGAATATGGGTTTCCTGCGCGAACTGATCGCCCTGGTTATCTTCGTCGTGGACATCTGGGCCATCCTCAACGTGGCGAGAAGCGACGCCGACATACCGAAGAAGATCATCTGGGTTCTGGTGATCGCCGTTCTGCCGGTGCTGGGGTTGATCGTCTGGGCATTCGCCGGGCCGCGCAGCAAAGTTCGCACCTGAGAGCGAACGCGTAGGGCGTATAACGTTCGACGTTATACGCCGTTTGATCTTGGTTCCCGGCCCTACGGGAGCACGATGGTTGCCCCTGCAAGCTTGGCAGTTTCCGTAGGAGCAACTGTCTTCTACCGGGTTAATCCCTGCCTGCGCTTCCCCCTCACCCCAGCCCTCTCCCTCAGGGAGAGGGAGCCGTCCGTGCCGGCTGACACTACGGTTTCATCCTGCACCGAACAGTCCCCTCTCCCGCTTGCGGGAGAGGGTTAGGGTGAGGGGCCCTTGATCTTGTAGGAGCGGACTCTGTCCGCGAAATCCCTCCACCTACTCCATGACAACCGGCTATCCCCCTCAACCAAACCGGTAATGCATCCGCACGCACCCTGGCTCGATCATCTTCGCCGACACCAATGTCGGTGAAGCCTGGAAGCCGGTGGCCGGAAAGAGCGGAATGCCGCCCCCGATGATTTCCGGTATCACGTAGACCTCCAGCTCATCCAGCGCCCCGCGCTCCAGAAAGGCCATCTGCAACTGGCCGCCGCCAAGCATCCACACGTCCCCGTCGTCCAGCGCACGCAGTTCCGCCACCAGTGCGTCGATATCGCTGCGGGTTTCCAGCGGGCCCTTCGGGTTTTCGATAGGCCGTGACGTCATCACCAGCACCCGCTGCTCACCGTACGGCCAGGGACTGGGGTCGGCTTCGAGGAAGTCATAGGTGCCACGCCCCATGACCAAGGTGCGAATGCGCTGGATGAACAGGTCGTAGTGGTGCTCGCCCAGTTCCAGCTTGTCGTGCCGGAACAACCAGTCCAGGCCGTGCTCCGGGGTGGCGATGTAGCCGTCGAGGCTGCTGGCGATGTAGCCGAGAATCCTGGCCATGCTGAATCTCCTTCGGTAAGATTCGCTCAATATATAAATGAATGTTCATTTATAAAAGAGGATTGAATGGCCAGAACCAAGACGGTCAGCGACGAAGCGATACTCGACGCCGCCATGGCGCTGATGGTGCGTGAAGGGCCGGAGGCGGTGACCTTCGCCGCCGTCGGGCGGGAAGTGGGGCTGTCCGCCGCGACGCTGGTGCAGCGCCACGCTACCAAGGCCGACTTCCTCCGCGCCGTGCTGCTGCGCGCCTGGGACCAGCTGGATGCGCAGACGGCGCGGCTCGATGAGACAACCGAGCTCAACCCGGAAGGCGCGGTGCGGATGCTGGTGGCGATGTTCCCGGTGGGCGAGGGCGAGACCGATTACGCGGAAGGGCTGCTGATCCTGCGTGAGGACATGCGCGATCCGCTGTTGCGCAAGCGCGGTGCGCAGTGGGGCGAGGCGCTGGCGAAGGCACTGGGCCGGCGCTTGAGTGGCGATCCGGCGCGACAGCCGCTGCTCGGGCGCCTGATGGCCAGCCAGTGGCAGGGCGCGCAGCTATGGTGGGCCTTCGAGCGCAAGGGCGACCCCGCCAACGCCATCGGCGCCGAGCTGCGCCGCTGGTGCGAGGTCATGCTGGCCGGCGAAAGACTTGCGGGATAGCACCCGGGGGCGGACACTCGAGCGATGCATTACTGCCTGATCGAAACAGAACTCGGCTGGTTCGGGCTCGCCTGGAGCCCGCGGGGAATCGTGCGCACCTATCTGCCGGGTGATTCCGTGCATTCCATGCGCGAACGCTTCGACAGACTCGGCACCGAGACCGCCCACTGGCCGGCGTTCATCGACGAGGCGCGCCAGTTGATCCTTGGCTATGCGCGGGGCGAGGCGGTGTCCTTCGACGGCCTGCCGCTGGACCTGTCGGCCGTCAGCGATTTCCATCGCCGCGTCTATGACGACATCCTCCAGCTGGGACGTGGCGAGACCACCACCTATGGCGAGATCGCCCGCCGCCTGGGCGATGTCGGATTGTCCCGCGCGGTGGGGCAGGCGATGGGCAGCAATCCGATTCCGTTGATCATCCCGTGCCACCGCGTGCTGGCCAGTGGCGGCAAGACCGGTGGTTTCTCCGCGCCGGGCGGGAGCACGTCGAAGCTGCGCATGCTGGCGCTGGAGGGCTTCGAGGACCCGCAGGCCGCACAGACCGCCTTCGACTTCTAGCCCCTTTCGATTGCGCCCTCCAGACGCAGCAGCAGCTCCTTGCGCGGCAGGCCGCCGGCATAGCCGGTGAGACTGCCGTTGCTGCCGATCACCCGGTGGCAGGGCACGATGATGCTGATGGGGTTGGCGCCATTCGCCGCGCCCACCGCACGGATCGCCTTGGGTCGGCCGATGCGCCGCGCCAGTTCGGCATAGACGGTGGTGTAGCCGTAGGGAATCTCCAGCAGTGCCTGCCAGACCTGGCGCTGGAACTCGGTGCCGCCGGTGTTCAGGCGCACGTCGAAGCGCTGGCGCTTGCCGGCGAAGTACTGGTCGAGCTGGCGCGCCACCTCGTCCAGCAGCGGGCTGCCCTGTTGCCAGTCCGGCTCGGGGTAATGCCGCTGCTCCAGGTCCATGTAGAGCATCCTTAGCCCGCTTTCGTCGCCAGCCAGCAGCAGGCGGCCGGTGGGGCTGTCGTGGTAGCGGTAGTGCATGGTCATCCTCCGGTGCGGCCGCCCTGGGAGTAAGCGTGCCACAGATAGACGGCGGCGTAGGCGCGCCACGGCCGCCAGGCTTCGGCGCGGCGTTGCAGGTCGCGGGCGTTGATGCCCTCCACGCCCCAGACCGGCGACTTGAGCAGGCCCAGGTCAGCCGTGGGGAAGGCGTCCGGATCGCCGAAGGCGCGCAGGGCGACGTACTCGGCGGTCCAGGGGCCGATACCGGGCAGGGCGCAGAGACGCTTCACCAGGTCGTCGGCGCCGTCGTCGATATGCAGGGCCAGGGTGCCGTTGGCGCAGGCGGCGGCGAAGCGTTGCAGGGTTTCCACGCGCTTGCCGGGCATGCCGATGCCGGCGAGATCGGCGTCGGCCAGGGCTTGGGGCGTGGGGAACAGGCGGCTCGGCTGGCCCTCGGTTTCACCGGGCAGCACCTCGCCCAGGCGCTGGACAAGCCGGCCGACGATGGTCACCGCCGCCTTCACGGTCACCTGTTGGCCGACGATAGCGCGCACTGCCTGTTCGAACGGGTCGAACGCGGTGGGCAGGCGTAACCCCGGCGCTTGCCGGATGAGCGGGCTGAGCAGCGGGTCGTTGCCCAGGTGCTGGGCGATATGGCCGGGGTCGCTGTCCAGGTCGAACATCTTGCGCACCCGTGCCGCCAGTGTTTCGGCATGCTGTGGGGCGAGGTGGATTTCCAGTTCCAGCTCGGCGCGGTCCTCCAGCGGGCGCACGCTGAACCAGCCGGCCTCATCGCCGATGCGCACGCTACGGGCGTAGCGCTCGGGCGACAGGCACTCCACGCCGCCCAGGCTGCGCAGGGCGAAGTGCTCGTGGAACTGCTGCCAGCTCCAGGGGGCGCGGTAGGGCAGGTGGATGATCCGGGGTGTCGGGGATGTGTTTTTCATGCAGCGACCTTACCTGTTGCGGGCATGGCTGTCCTCCCGGCGCTGACTTTCAAACTGCCGGTCATGAGTTCGGCTGACGACGGGGTTCGACCTGTCATCGTCGGGCACGTAGAATGCGCGCCTCTTTCGGGGCGGCGCGGCCGTCCCCTCCTATTGTCTTGTCCCGACGGGAGCCCAGCCCATGCACGATTACCAGGAAACCCTCTACGACGGCTATGGCCAGCGTTTCAGCGTCGACAGGATGCTCCACGAGGTGCGCACCGAGCACCAGCACCTGGTGATCTTCGAGAATGCCCGCATGGGCCGGGTGATGGCGCTGGACGGGGTGATCCAGACCACCGAGGCCGACGAGTTCATCTACCACGAGATGCTCACCCACGTGCCGATCCTCGCCCATGGCGCGGCCAAGCGCGTGCTGATCATCGGCGGCGGCGACGGCGGCATGCTGCGCGAGGTGTCCAAGCACGCCAGCGTCGAGCACATCACCATGGTCGAGATCGACGGCACCGTGGTCGACATGTGCAAGGAGTTCCTGCCGAACCACTCTCAGGGCGCCTTCGACGATGCGCGCCTGAACCTGGTGATCGACGACGGCATGCGCTTCGTGGCCACCACCACGGAGAAGTTCGACGTGATCATCTCCGACTCCACCGACCCGATCGGCCCGGGCGAGGTACTGTTCTCGGAGAACTTCTACCAGGCCTGCCATCGCTGCCTGAACGAAGGCGGCGTGCTGGTGACCCAGAACGGCACGCCCTTCATGCAACTGGACACCGTGCGCAACACCGCCGGCCGCATGCACGGCCTGTTCGCCGACTGGCACTTCTACCAGGCGGCCGTGCCGACCTATATCGGTGGTTCGATGACCTTCGCCTGGGGCGCGACCAACCCGGCCCTGCGCCACGTCGATGTTACTACCCTGGCCCAGCGCTTCGCCGCCAGCGGCATCCAGACCCGCTACTACAACCCGGCCATCCACCAGGGCGCCTTTGCCCTGCCGCAGTATGTGCTGCAGGCCATCGGCAAGCCGGCCAACGACTGATTTCCGCGCAGCCGGCGGCAAGGCTATGCGCCGTTTCCCCCAGCGGGTTGCGGCGCCATACCGGCAGGCCGGCGGTCGGTCATGACAGTTTCTTCACCCGCCGTCCGGCACTGTGCCCGCCATCCGGCGGTCGTAGCGCTGTTGCCGGGCGCTCGTATCATTCCGAAACGATTGTTCGCGTCGCCTTAATGTCGGCTTCAGCGGCGCCGAATAGAATGCGCCGCCGCTGCTTTTGCGGTGTAATGCCGCAGTTTTTTCGCGCTTACGCAGGGCCCCGCACGGGCGGCGCGCCTTCGAACCCACACGTTCAAAACGGAACCTAGAAATGGGCCAACCAGAAGTCCTGACCAATCGCCAGAACGGTGCGAGCCTCACGCGGCCCACCGTCTCCAGCCATCTGGCGTTCACTGCGCTCAGCGTCCTTGCGCTGATGGCGATGTTCTCCCTGACGCGTCTTGCGCTGTTCATCTACAACCGCGAGCTGATCGGCACCACGCCGGCCTCCACCTTCGTCGAAGCGTTCATCACCGGCATGCGTTTCGACATCCGCGTGGTGGTCTACATCGTTGCCCCGCTGGTCTTCGCCCTCCTCAGTGCCCGCGCCATGGGTTGGCGCTGGCTGTGGAAGGCCTGGCTGACCCTGACCGCGAGCGTCACGCTGTTCCTCGGCGTGGTGGAGATGGACTTCTACCGTGAATTCCACCAGCGCCTGAACAGCCTGGTGTTCCAGTACATGGCCGAAGACCCCAAGACCGTCATGAGCATGATCTGGTACGGCTACCCGGTGGTCCGCTACCTGCTGGCCTGGGCCTTCGCCACCTGGCTGCTGTACCTGCTGTTCCGCGGCATCGACCGTGCGACCCGCCCGAGCGCCGCAGGCTCCGCCGTTGCCGCCTGGTACATCCGTATCGCCGTGATGCTGGTGGTGGTCGTGCTGTGCGTCGTCGCCGCCCGTGGCACCCTGCGCCAGGGCCCGCCGCTGCGCTGGGGCGATGCCTTCACCACCGACTCGATGTTCGCCAACCACCTGGGCCTCAACGGCACCATGACGCTGATCAAGGCCGCCGAGGACCGCTTCGGCGAGGACCGCGCGAATATCTGGAAATCCACGCTGCCCAATGACCAAGCCCGCGACACCGTGCGCCAGATGCTGCTCACGGCGAACGACAAGCTGGTCGATGCCGATACCGCCGCCATTCGCCGCGACTTCACCCCGCCGGCCGGTGGCACCCTGCCGGTCAAGAACGTGGTGGTGATCCTGCTGGAAAGCTTCGCCGGCCACTTCGTCGGTGCGCTGGGCGGGGAGGGCAACATCACTCCGTACTTCGACAAGCTGTCGAAGGAAGGCCTGCTGTTCACCCAGTTCTTCTCCAACGGCACCCACACCCACCAGGGCATGTTCGCCACCATGGCGTGCTTCCCCAACCTGCCGGGCTTCGAATACCTGATGCAGACGCCCGAGGGTGGCCACAAGTTCTCCGGCCTGCCGCAGCTGCTGTCGGCGCGCAAGTATGAAGATGTCTACGTCTACAACGGCGACTTCGCCTGGGACAACCAGTCCGGCTTCTTCGCCAACCAGGGCATGACCACCTTCATCGGCCGTAACGACTTCGTGAACCCGGTGTTCTCCGACCCGACCTGGGGTGTGTCCGACCAGGACATGTTCGCCCGCGGCAACGAGGAGTTGGACAAGCTCGAGTCCACCGGCAAGCCGTTCTACGCCCTGCTGCAGAGCCTCTCCAACCACGTGCCCTACGCACTGCCGAAGGACCTGCCGGTGGAGCGCGTGACCGGCCACGGCAGCCTCGACGAGCACCTGACCGCCATGCGCTATTCCGACTGGTCGCTGGGGCAGTTCTTCGAGAAGGCCAAGAAGTCGCCGTACTACAAGGACACCCTGTTCATCGTGGTGGGTGACCACGGCTTCGGCGCGCCGGACCAGCTGACCGAAATGGACCTGTTCCGCTTCAACGTGCCCTTCCTGATGATCGCTCCGGGCATCCAGGAGAAGTTCGGCGCCACCCGCGACACCGTCGGCACCCAGATCGACATCGTGCCGACCATCATGGGCCGCCTGGGCGGCGAGACTCGCAACCAGTGCTGGGGCCGCGACCTGCTGAACCTGCCCGAAGGCGACAAGGGAATCGGCGTGATCAAGCCCTCCGGCAGCGAGCAGGTGGTGGCGATCATCAACGGCAACCGCATCCTGATCAAACCCAAGGAAGGCGATATCCGCGTCTACGACTACAAGGTCGGCAAGGACTTCGGCGTGACCCGCGTGGAAAACGCGCCGGACCAGGAGTCCCTGCGCCTGCGCCTGGAGTCCTTCATCCAGACCGCGACCAAGAGCCTGCTGGACAACACCGCTGGCGTGGTGGATCCCAAGTCGGGCACCAAGTGATCGCCGGGTGAGAGGAAAAGGGGGCCTTTGGGCCCCTTTTTCATGCCTGCTGATTTCCTGCAGGAGCGAGCTTGCTCGCGAACCTTTGGGACCCGGCGCCGGTGCTGTTCGCTCCTACGTGGAAAACCTCGTGCCAGACTCTCGGGGCGGGGATTTTCCTGCAGAAGCTTCCGTATAAACCGGTTATAAATTAAGACCACAACGGTCTAATGGATTATAAGAAAAGTCGTTATCCTGCCGCCCACACCACGAGGTGATCAGTTACGCCAGTCAGGACTCGCAGATGGATGTTGGCAATATCGGTTTCGTAATCGCGGGTCTTGTTGTGGGTTTCATCGTCGGTATGACCGGCGTTGGCGGTGGCTCGCTGATGACCCCCATCCTGCTCTGGTTCGGCATCAATCCCGCCGCGGCGGTCGGCACCGACCTGCTGTATGCCGCCATCACCAAGTCCGGCGGCGTCCTGGTTCACCGCAAGAACGACAACATCGACTGGCGCATCACCGGCTGGCTCGCCCTCGGCAGCGTGCCGGCAGCGGCGCTGACCCTGCTGTTCCTGCACAGCCTGAATGCCGATACCGCGGCGATGAACAGCATCATCAAGCATGCCCTGGGCATCGTCCTGCTGCTCACTGCGCTGGCGGTGCTGTTCAAGAAGCAGGTGCTGGCCTTCGCCCAGCGCCATGCCGGCGACAGCTTCCACTTCAGCGGCCCGAAGCTGAACACCCTGACCGTCGTCACCGGTGCCATCCTCGGCGCCATGGTCGCGCTGACTTCCATCGGCGCCGGCGCGCTGGGTACCGTGGCGCTGTTCATGCTCTATCCCTTCCTCGCCACCCGCCGTCTGGTGGGCACCGAGATCGCCCACGCCGTACCGCTCACCCTGGTCGCCGGCCTCGGCCATGCCAGCATGGGCAACATGGACTGGGGCCTGCTCGGCTACCTGCTGATCGGCTCGCTGCCGGGCATCTACGTCGGCAGCCACCTGGCCGGCCGCATTCCGGATGGCGTGCTGCGTCCGTGCCTGGCGGTGATGCTGGCATCGATCGGCTACAAGCTGGTCTTCTGAAACCTCTCGACGATCTGCTGCGGCCTTGGCTCGCAGGATCGTCGACTGCTCTTCGCTAGCCGCGGCGGAAACGCCCCGGCGTCACACCTTTCCAGCGGCGGAAGGCGTGAATGAAGTTCGACACCTCCCCATAGCCGAGCCGCTCGGCGATCTCCTCCAGACGAATCACGCCCGTGGCCAGCAGTTCCTCGGCCAGCGCCTGGCGCACCTCGTCCACCAGCGCGCGGAAGCTGCTGCCTTCGGCCTCCAGGCGACGGCGCAGGGTACGCGAGGTCATGTGCATGGCCTCGGCCATCTGTTCCATGTCCGGCAGCCGGCCTGGCGTGGCCAGCAAGCGGTCGCGGATCTGCCCGGACAGCCCGGTGCGCACCTGGCGGCGGGCGAGCAGGGCGCGGCATTGCTCCTCGCAGCGCAGCGCCACCTCCGGGTTGGCGCCCGGTAGTGGCAGTTCGAGGATGCGGCTGTCGAAGACGATGCGGTTCTCCGCCTGGCCGAACAGCGGCCGTACGCCCAACTCATCGATGTAGGGCTGCACGTCGCTGGGGGCTTCGCGGCGGAAGCTGACCTGGCGCACGGGCGCCGGCTGGTTGGTCAGGTCGCGCTGGATGCGCAGCACGCCGCCGCCGTCGCGCTCGATCAGGAAGTCACGCAGGTCCTCCGGGATGGCGGTGTCGTCCAGCAGCAGGTGCGCCTCGCCGTCGTGCTCCTCCAGGCGCATGCGGTGGAAGGCGTAGGTCAGGTCGAGGTAGCGCAGCCCCAGGCGCGCGGCGCTGAGGAAGGTGGCGCTGCTGAGCAGGGCGAAGCCCCAGATACCATAGGTGTTGAGGTGGTAGCGCAGCCCGGCTTTGAGGCCGATGCCGGGGATGTGCCCCAGGTGCCGGGCCAGGTTGCGCACCAGGCTCAGCTCCTGCTCCGCGTCCACGTCCGCGCCGGGATCGGCGAGCACGCCGATGTCCAGGCCGGTGCCGCCCAGGCACTGTTCCAGGTTCAGGCCGTGGTCCAGGGCGAACTGCGTCAGCAGTTGCACGCTGACGGCGCTGCGGCGGGGCGACCAGGGAGGAGAGGCAGGCATGAGAATCCTCGTCGGACAAAGTGACCGAAAGTCACAATTTTATGTCCGACTATGCCATAACCCAGTGACGAATGAAGCCCTAGGATGTTCCCATCCGCCATCGGGCGGGAAACACCACCGGGAGCACAACAATGACAAACACTTCCCCCGGGTCGGCTGCCGTGCGCGTGCTGATCATCGGTGCCGGCTTCGCCGGCCTGGGCCTGGCGATCCGTCTGAAACAGGCGGGTATCGACGACTTCCTGATCCTCGAGAAGGCCGGCGACGTTGGCGGTTGTTGGCGCGAGAACCGCTATCCGGGCGCCGCCTGCGACGTGCCTTCGCACCTGTATTCCTTCTCCTTCGAACCCAAGGCCGACTGGTCGCGCAAGTTCGCGCCGCAGGCGGAAATCCTCGACTACGCCCGGCACTGCGCGGACAAGTACGGCCTGCGCGAACGTATCCGCTTCCACTGCGAGGTCAGCGCGGCGGGCTTCGACGAAGCGGCCGGGGAGTGGCGGGTGACCTGCGCCAATGGCGAGGAGTTGCGCGCCCAGTCGCTGGTCTGCGCGCTCGGCCAACTGAGCCGTCCGCTGATTCCGCACTTGCCGGGTATCGAACGCTTCAAAGGCAGGGCCTTCCATTCCGCGCAATGGGACGCCGAGGCGCCGCTGGAAGGCAGTCGTGTAGCGGTGGTTGGCACCGGTGCCAGCGCCATCCAGTTCGTGCCACAGATCGCGCCGAAGGTCGCCGAGCTGCTGCTGTTCCAGCGCAGCGCGGCCTACGTGATTCCCAAGCCGGACCGCCCCTACGCCGACTGGGAGCGCCACCTGAAGGCGCGCCTGCCGTGGCTGCAACGCCTGGACCGGGGGCTCAAGTATGTCCAGCACGAAGCGCGGGCGTTGGCCTTCACCGTGTTCCCGCCGCTGATGAAGGTGATGCGCCTGAGCTTCCATCGCCACCTGCGGCGCGGCATTCCCGACGCGGGCCTGCGCGCGCGGTTGGAGCCGGATTACCCGCTGGGCTGCAAGCGCATCCTGATCAGCAACGACTACTACCCGGCGCTGGCGCGCAGCAATGTGAAGCTGGTCGATACGGGCATTCGCGAAGTCACCGAGGACGCCATCGTCACCCGCGACGGCCAGCGCCATCCGGTGGATACCCTCATCTACGGCACCGGTTTCGCCGCCACCGAGTTCCTGGCGCCGATGCGTGTCCAGGGCCTGGGCGGGCGCGAGCTGAATCAGGCCTGGAAGGATGGCGCGGAAGCCTACAAGGGCATCAGCGTCAGCGGCTTCCCCAACCTGTTCATCCTCTACGGGCCGAACACCAACCTGGGGCACAGCTCGATCATCTACATGCTGGAAAGCCAGTTCCCCTACGTGCTGGCCTGCCTGCAGCGCATCCGCCGCGAGGGCCTGAAGTACCTGGACGTGAAACCCCAGGTGCAGCAGCGTTTCAACCAGCACCTGCAACATGAGCTGGGCCACACCATCTGGGAGCGCGGTTGCAACAGCTGGTACAAGACCGCCAGCGGCCGCAATACCGTCAACTGGCCGGGTTTCACCTTCCGCTACCGTCAACTGACCCGTCAGCCGGAGTTCGCCGACTATGACTGCATCCGTTGAGCCCGTGATGCCGCTGTCCCTTGGCCAGAAAGTCCTGACCGCCGTCTTGCGCGGCCTGCTCAACCTGCTGTTCCGTGGCCTGATGGGCCCGCAGCTGCCGGTGAAGGCGCAGCGCGCATTGCTGCGCGGGCTGACCGCCGCGACCCTGACGCCCCGTGGCCTGCTGCGCGAGCAGACGACCCTGGGCGGGCTGCCCTGCGAGGTCTGGCGGCCCCGCGAGGGTGGGGAGGGAAGGGTGATCCTCTACCTGCATGGCGGCGCCTACCTGGTGGGGTCGCCGGCCACCCACCGCGCCATCACCGCCAACCTGGCGCGGCGCTGCCGGGCGGAGGTCTGGGTGCTGGATTACCGCCTGGCGCCGGAGCATCCGTTTCCGGCCCAGCGCGACGACGCCGTGGCGGCCTACCGCGCGCTGCTGGACAAGGGTATCCCGGCGGCGGCCATCGCCATTGCCGGGGATTCCGCCGGCGGCCACCTGACCCTGCAGCTCGCGCTGCAAGCCAAAGCGCTCGGCCTGTCAATGCCCGGCGCGCTGGTGACCTTCTCGCCGGTGACCGACCTCACCGCCGAGCATCTGCATGTGCCGGCGGCGGGCGACCCCTTGATCACCCGCGCCTGGATGGACAGCGCCATGGCGATGTTCTGCCCGCCTGGAGTGCCCCGGACCGACGCGCAGCTGTCGCCGCTGTACGCCGATCTCAGCGGCCTGCCGCCGTTGCTGATCCAGGTTGGCGAGGATGAAGTGCTGCGCAATGACAGCCTGCGTTTCGTCGATGCCGCGCGGCGCTATGGTGCCGTGGTGAAACTGCAGCGCTTTGCCAACTGCTGGCATGTGTTCCAGGCCCATGCCGGGGTGCTGAAGGTGGCCGACCGCGCGCTGCAGGACGCCGCCGATTTCGTTGCCCAACATCTGCAGGGAGTGCGTCGATGAACAACATCCTGATCAGCGGCGCCGCCTCGGGCATTGGCGCCGCCACCGCGAAACTGTTCCACCAGCGTGGCTGGCGCGTGGGCCTGATCGACCTGAGCCCCGAGCCGCTGGCGGCGCTTGCCATGGAGCTGGGTGGCGCCTGGCGGCGAGCGCTGGATGTCACCGATGCCGAGGCGGTGGCTGCCGCGGTGCGTGAGTACGCCGAAGACTGCGACGGCGGTCTGCGCCTGCTGTTCAACTGCGCGGGCATCCTGCGTTTCGGCCGCTTCGAGGACATCAGCCTGGCCGATCACCAGCGCATCATCGCGATCAACGTGCAGGGCGTGCTCAACTGCTGCTACGCCGCGCTGCCGTACCTCAAGCGCACGCCGGGCGCGCAGGTGCTGAACATGGGCTCTGCCTCCGGGCTGTATGGCGTGCCGCAGATGGCCAGCTACTCGGCGTCGAAGTTCGCCGTGCGCGGGCTGACCGAGGCGCTGGAGCTGGAATGGCGCGAACATGGCATCCGCGTCGCCGACCTGATGCCGCCCTTCGTGCGCACGCCGATGGTCGCCAGCCAGATCGTCGAGCCGCCGGTGCTACGCCGCCTGGGCGTGACCCTGAGTGCCGAGGACATCGCCGAAGCGGCCTGGCGCCAGGCCGGGAGCAGGGCGGTGCACCGTCCCATCGGCGCGCTGTTCCGGGCGATGTACTGGTCCGGCCAGTTGTCGCCGCCATCGCTTAACCGCTGGGTGATGGCCTGGCTCAGCCGCGCCTGAGTAGACTGCACGGGCGGCGAAGGAGGCCGACCCATGCAGGAACACCACGACAGCGCCTGGCAGCGTGTGCTGCAGGACATCACCACACCCTTCGACCGGGTCAGCGAGATGACCTACGGGGTGATCATGACCCTGACCATCATCTCGGTGATTTCCGCCGCCAGTGGCGGGGCGAGCCGGCAGGACCTGATCGTCGCCGCGCTGGGCTGCAACCTGGCCTGGGGCCTGGTGGACGCGCTGATGCTGCTGGTGCGCCTGCGGGTGGAGAGGACTCACCGACATGGCCGCCTGCGGGCCTTGCGTGGCATCTCGAACGACACGGATTTCCGCGACGGACTCGACGACTTCCTGCCGCCCCGGCTGGTGGCCGTCCTGCAACCGGACGAGGTCTGGCGCCTGCGCCAGCGCCTGATGGGGTCGTCTCTGGGGACTGGCGAGCCGCCGCGCGGCGGCGCCGAGGTGTGGTTGGCGGCCCTGCTGATCGTGCTGCTGGTCACAGGAATCACCCTGCCGATGATCCTGCCGCTCTGGTTGGTGCCGGACGACCTGCTGGCGCTGCGGCTGGCCCAGGCTATCGGCGTGGTCATGCTGTTCATGCTCGGCTGGCTGCTGGCGCGTTGGGCCGGCGATTCGCCCTGGCCGGGGGCGCTGGGTTTCACCGCGCTGGGCGTGGCGATGACCGGGCTGTGCATTGCCCTGGGGGGATAGTGTTTCAGGTTGTTTCCGTTCTTGCGCGCAGAGGTGCCGGCCCGGATGCTGGAACGTCGTCCCGCCGGGACGGTCCACCACCCGATGCAAGGATGCCGTCATGCCATTCGCCTATGCCTGCCTGGCCCTGTCGATGCTGCTCGTCGGGGGCAATATCGCCATCGGCAAGCTGATCCTCGCCGAAGTCCCGCTCTACCTGTTCGCGGCCTTGCGCTTCCTCATCGCCAGCCTGGTGCTGCTGCCGGGCATGTTCCTCCGCGACGCCCGCCGGGGGCTGGATCGCCGGGCCTGCGGCGGGCTGTTCCTGCAGGCGTTCTTCGGTTGCTTCCTGTTCAGCCTGTGCATGTTGCACGGCGTGCTGCTGACCTCGGCGACCAGCGCCGGAATCATCACCAGCGCCACGCCGAGCGTGATCGCGCTGCTGGCCTGGCTCTGGCTGCGCGAGCGGATCAGTGCACCGCAGTTGTTGGCGATCGTGCTGGCGGTGTCGGGCATCGCCGCGCTGAACCTGCTGGAACACCCGGAAACCGGCAGCGGCAGTGTCGCCGGCAACCTGCTGGTGCTCGGCGCGGTGCTGGCCGAAGCGCTGTTCGCGGTGTTCTCGCGCCGGCTGTCGCTCAGTGTGCGGCCCTGGGCCATGGCTTTCGGCGTCAACCTGGCCGGGCTGCTGCTATTCCTGCCGCTGGCCGTGCCGCAGGCGCTGGAATTCGATTGGAGCCTGCCTGGTGCGGCGACCTGGGGTTGGCTGCTGTTCTACGCGCTGAGCGCCAGCGTGCTGTCCTTCCTGCTCTGGTACCGCGGTATCGCACAGGTGCCGGCCAATGTCGCCGGGCTGTTCACCGGCCTGATGCCGGTCAGCTCCGCGCTGGTCGGGGTGTCGCTGCTGGGCGAGCATTTCAGTGTCGGCCACGCTCTGGGCATGCTGCTGGTGCTCGCCGCGCTGGTGCTGGGCACCCGTCGTGCCGAATTGCCGCCTGTCGCCGTTGCCGGGGCCGACGCGGTGAAGTAGCGGCAACTCGCCGGTAGAGGCGCTACGCTGGTGAAGTGGCCTTGGGAATCCGCCAAGGGAAAGTGCCTTTCAGCGTGTTCGGCGGATTTGGCTGCAATTGGGGGACGTTGATTCGCTTGGCGTTTCCCGTGGCACATAGAGGTGCCCGGAACGCATCCTTGCCCCAGGTCGGGGTGCGTTCGTTGGCGGGGAATAAACTCTGAACGTCTCGAAAGGAGGTGCGTACCATGGAAAAGCCCCTCTCGGAGGATATCAGCGTCAACGTGCTGCGCCGGATGAAGGAAGGTGGTTTCGATTTCGCTCGTATACATCCCATCGACTTTTTCGCCATCTTTCCCGATGAACAGAACGCCCGTAAGGCCGCCCGGCAATTCCGGGGCGAGTCGCTGAGGGCGCAGGTCGAAGCCCGCGACGATGGCGGCTGGAGCCTGCAGATCAGCAAGGTGATGTTCGCGACCCATGCGGGCATCGGCGCTTTCGAGCACGACCTGGAGGAAGTCGTGGCGCCGCTGGGAGGTGTTCTGGACGGCTGGGGCGTGACCCAGGAAGTGAACTCCCTGCGTCCCTAGCAGCAACGCGTTCCGAGCCGTCGACTGACGGCTGTGATTGTCTACCCGCAACCGCATACGCGCCGTCACCCACCATGACGGCGCGGTTTCCGCGCGGGTACGCTGGGGTTTATGACACCTCCCCGATGCGGCAGACTGCCGTGCGGAGGTGACCATGACCGATATTCTGATTCTGACGTTAAATTGAAAAGTCTTTAAATTACAACGACTTATGAATTGTCTTCTGTCTTGATTGTACTACTCAATTGTACCACTCAAGACCGTCATTAAGCTGGGGCGCTGGAGCCGGCAGTGGGGTAGGGGAGCGACGGAGACTGTAGGTGCATCCCTTCTCTGAGGCAGACTACAGGCACGATGCCGGTTCAGTCATTCTTACAGCACGATCAAGAACCATTCCAAGTGTATTGTTAGTTGCACTTCCGGTGATTATGAATAATGCGCTTACTTGATATCGCTACAGCCCAGTAGTTACGCTGAAAGTTTAAATAAAGAGCTTGACATACTTGACTTTTGGTAATAATGGTGTATAATATTATTAGATTGGTAGTTCTTCCTGAGTTGCGCTTCATTCCTCTCCTGCAATACCTCTTCTGAACACTCCTTCATATCAAACGTAATCCCTTCATTACGTCATTAAGCCAAGGGTTATCCATCCTCCTACACATTCCATCAGTAATGTGGCTGGAACTGATAGCAGAAAAGTTCATCCTTTAGATACGAAGCCGGCGTCTGCGATAAAACCGGCTAGCTTAATTCTCATACTACGAAGTCAAAGGCCCCCGAACAGGGGGTTTTTGTTGTTCGTCATTAATAACGTTTCAATTAATTCACATAGGAGATTCTTTCTTATGCGTGAAGGTGTATGCCTTTGCTGTGGGAAAACCACACGCAGCAATAACAAACCTAAAAAGTTCTGTAGCTCTGCTTGCAGATTAATTCATCACCGCCGTCTAAAGCGACAACTACGACAAGAGACAGATAATGATTAGAAATGAACCCGTAAGTTTCGCCAGTCTGGATGCTTGGCTTACGACTCAAGGGAACGCCGTATACCTCGCTTATACGTCAACACTTAATGGCTTTGTTTATTCAGTTGCCATTCCCCCTAATTGTGCATCTGGTTTGCCAACATCAACCACTATTGATGGAACTGTCTTCCCTCTTGCATGGGAACGTGTTAACGCACGAACAGTGTTCATCTTCCGTGACATTCAAATCAGACATCCTGAATATGCTGTGCCAAGAAATCTATTGCCACTTCCACCAAAGAAACAACCAACTCGACTATCTCTTGTTAAATAAAGGAAAACTAAATATGACATTAACCGCAAAGCCATTTCAATATAATAAAGATGAATACGACTTCCGCTGTGAGGTCGCTAAAGAAGAATATGAAAACAGCATTGCTGCACTTAGCCTTAATGGCGGGGCTCTAGTTCGCGTGAGTGTTGAAAACGACGCCATCGCAAACCTTCTTAGCGAACTTCAAGCATGGACTGAAGCAGGCTACACATTTGTAGATGGTAGCGGTGTATTCATCGCTGGAAACATCCTTGCCGGAATCTGGCCGGAATTCAATTGCACATTCCGCAAACCTCTGAAGACCCAAGAGCGTGAGCTGAAGAAGATTTATGCGAAAGTTCTTGATGAATACACAAAGGAACTAGCTGAAGCCGAACAGGCTAATTATCAGCGTCTTCGTGAAGAAGCCTTGATGCAATACCGTGCTGAGAAGCTAGCAGCGGAACTAGCAGCCGAAGAAGCGTATTTGGCTGCATTTGACGATAAATACAAAGCAGAACGTTCGGAGTAAATACAGTGGACGCAACACGTAAAATCATCCTGAAAGCACACAATCCTGTGCAGCTTCAGAAAGAGCAAGAAATGGAGAAAGCTTTGAAAGCTTGGCTACCGGGGATCGATGTAGACAATCTCCCATTAGCAAGCTTGGAAGAGTTGTATGTGATTTATAAAGCAGCAGCAGGGAAACAATGATGGACGCATACAGAGCATGTTTGCAAATGCCTGCTGGTGTTGATGTATGCAAAGCACTTCATCACTTGCGTGACTATCTACGTTATAACAATCTTGGCAATCCTGAATACAAATGGATCAAGTCGCAAGATGGAAGCACTTTTGTATCACTCAAAGCCAGTCGTGACATTATTCTACGATTGAGCATTTCCAAACTTGAAGAAAGAGGCGCCACCGTAGTTGCCCGACTTCAAAGGGATATTATTAAAGTGATGAAGAATGTTATCCCCCTTGGAGCTGTACAAGGTAAACATAGTGCTAATAGAAGCAGAAAGACTATTGAGGTGAGTTAATGTATACCGAGCAAATCGCCAAGCTCTACGGCACTCTAGAGTGGCATGTAAATAACAGTGGATTGAAGCAGTTTCAGAGAGCATTGGATAGAGTCCAGAATTCTCTAAAGCCGCTTCAAGATGCAGTAGCTAAAGCAGAATCAAAGCTTAATGGAGTTGGGAAGGCAGCAGCCGCCCAAAGAGAGAAACTTGATGGTCGTAAACGTCATTCGCTCAATCGTGAACTACAGCTTGAAACCGCACTCACTAATGTTAAGCGTGCTCAGTTTGCAGCAACGTTGAAACAATCGAAGCTGACGTACACAGGTAATAAAGAAGCCTCTAACGTTGCCACTGCTGGGATTCGTGATCAACAATTGTTGTTTGCCCAGTTGGCAAAGCAGCAACGCAAAGCTGATATGTCTGCTGAAACAGCACGTATTAAACAGCTTCGACTAACAGAGATGTTGAAGCAACAACAAGCCCGTACAGTGTTGTTGGAACAACGTAGAGTTAATCTAATGACTGGGGCTCAAAAGATTGAGCATCAGATTCAACAATTGCGTGAACGTGGTCAACGTCAGGCAATTGAATTCCAAGCCCGTCAGGCTTCGCGTGCTGCTGCTGAACGTCGTAAGGATGTTGTAGACCAACAACGTACAGAACGTCATCGCTGGGCCTTGCAACGTCAGCAAGCGTGGGAACGTAGACAAGAGGAACGCCAGAACAACAATAACGGGATGGGCATCTTCGCCCTTTCTGGATTGGGGCCTATTGCTGGCATTGGTGCTGCTGTATACAGCCTGCAAGCTGTCATCAATCGTCTTGGTGATCGTCTGGAACAATCCCAAACACGTGCCAGTGATGCTGAACAGTTTCAGAACGTATTAGATCAAGCAGGGGGCCAAAATCCCGATAACCGCAAGTTTATTAAGGATCAGTTCCTACGTATTGGACAAGAATACGGTAGTGCCATTGATCTACCTGCGGCACAAGAATTCCGTAAGTTTATTCTTGCTCAAACATCCATCGGTGCAACGCTAACCAAAGCTGTGCAGGTGTTCGAAACACAAGTAGGAGCCTTTACCGCTGCTGGCATGACTGCTCAGCAATCCGAACGTGCTAACTACCAGCTAAACCAGATTAGAGCTAAGGGAATGCCGGAAGGGGCTGACGTTAACGACTTGTTCGATAGTGCTCCGGTGATTGCTCCTTACATTCGTCAGGCATACGCCGACCGTGTAAAGCTAAAGCTGCCAGCCGGTAAGCTGGCTGCACGATTCAAAGAGGATGTTAGTAAGAAGAAAGTAGTTGCTGCTGACTTCGAAAAAGGTTTGGAAAACTTCCTAAAAGCCAACATGCCTGCTTTGGAGAAACAGAAGCAATCTATTGCAGCCGAATCCCAACGTTTGGAGAACGAGAAAACACTTCAAACACTGCGTTTGTACGGTGAGACAGAGATTAACTCTGCTGTTAGACAACGTATTCAATCTGAGAAAGAACTTGTCGTCGCTACGGAAGATTTGAAGCGCTCTATGATGGGCTTTGATACATGGTTGAACAAACAGACAGTGAAGCTATATGAAGCCTTGAGCGGTAGTAGGGACACACCTAATACAGACAGATTCAATAACAAACAATCTGGTATCAGACTCAATCCACGATTGAATCCCGGTGCAACATTGGAACGCAACAAACGCGACGAGATGCTAGCCAATCGTCCAATTAGTTTGGAAGCTCCACAACAAGAAGCTAACCCGGCTTTTGGTGAGCTTGGTAAGGCTCTTCTAAGCTTCGCTGACAGGTTTTCCCCACAAGGGAAGGCATTGCTTATGGCTAATCAAGATCAAGCACCAGCAGCGGCTATACAGGCTTTAAAGCAGACATTCAACAATAACAATGAAAACCACATTGACGCATCTGTAACGTTTGGTGATGTCGTGGTCAATGTCCCTAACTTCATTAGCGGACCTGAAGAACTTGCTAATGTGATTGGCGATAAGATCAGAGATGACTTTGGACAGCACCATGAAGATGCTATGCAGACTATTTACCGTAGAGCAATGATTAACGCCGCAGAGGGAAAGAAATGAAACAAGCAGCCTTCGGGCTGCTTTGCTTCATCATTCTGATTCACAGCGTCCACATTGAACACAAACTCAACCAATTAGAAAAGTACAACGAACAAGGCATCTATCTCTATTCACAAATGTTGCAAGACAATCTCTCACGTCAGGAACAGATTGAGAAGATTGTCACGGCAACAGCAATTAGAGAGAGTCGCCTTGCTGTCCAAGATTATCTTTCAAAGCCAAAATAAATAATGCTTGCTTTTTTAAAGTTGTAGCATTAACTTCCGCTACTTCGCAAGTTCCAACTCGCTCACTTGACCAAACTTCAAAGGAAGTCACTGGTCACGGTGGGCTTCGTGCATTCTGAATTTGTGGAATGCAACTTTTAAACAACTACCAAAGGAAAAACAGAAATGAAGTTTTGCAACTGTAAATATTGCAACTCGCCATTCATGGCAACAAAGAATCGCCCGTTCTGTTCGGGCAAATGCAGAAGTGCTTATCAGGAGGATGGCAACCGTGTCGGGCCTGAAACCAAGCAAGCAACCTAAAACAATCAAAGCCGGCTATTGCCAATTCTGTCGTAAAGATATGAGGGCAATGAAGCGTGGCCTATCACGCAAGTATTGCAGTGAAGACTGTTCCACTCGTGCCCGTAGTGCTCCAACTAAAACCGTTTCCACGCTAAAACGTAAGCCTGATGCTTATAGTGGAGCTTTCTTTAGTTGGCTCATTTTAGAGCTAATCAGAGCAGGAACAGATCAGATTCTTAATGGTGTTGGAGAGAAAGAACTCTCTGAACTTTATGACATCTTCCGATTCTGTAACGCTGCTAACGGTTACAATCCCGATAGTCGTCAATTTGAAAAGTGCCACATTGCTAGTGTGAATGGTGGTGATGTTCTTGGGCTTCTGCATCCAAAGAATATTGTGGTTGCATCTGCTGACCTTAATCGTAAACACGGTGTAAACCACTTCAACAGCGCTGGTGTATTTATTCCTCGCTCCGACGTAGTGAAGAACATTCCACCGAACATCACTCGTGCTCAAGCAATTAAACGCATCTTGAACAAGATTGGTGAAGAGGTTGTTCTTCGTGTGATTAAACAGAAGAAGATTCAACCAAGTCAGCGAGAGAAGTATATTGCTTTCATCCTGAACCGTTCTGATGACCACACAGAAACTCAGTTGATTGAAATGGGCAATAAAGAATTGGCTGAGATTGACGCTGATGTTCGTGAACGACAAGTTAGCAATTACAGATACAGAACTTCTGGCTATAGTGAAGAGTACGTTGCTGTCCACGAAGCAATTAGGTTTGGCTTTGTGGGGTTTTTGGAGTTCTCTAACAAACTTGATTGGCTTGATGGTCATGTGATGCAAACCATGTGGTCATATAACAATCATGACCTTTCTGAAGAACTGGAATACTTCCGTGATAGTTTCTCTAAGCTTGCCTTCGATGCATTCCACGGCAGTGATAATTGGCAAACTCCCCTTGCTGCATTGTCTGTTGAGTTGGACGCCTTGCAACGTAAGGTTATGGAAGAAGAGGCACAATCGAGAGTGGTTGAAAGTTTCATTCCGCTCCCTGTTGTTGGTGCTAATACTATTCCACTACCAGTAAAGACATTCGCATTCGATCCTGAAGAATGTCCTTTCTGATGTATATCGCTGCTACAGCTATGCTGGAGTAAATAGTCTACAAGCCAGTAATATAGAGGCTTCCAGCGTTTTACACTGCTTGTACAATCATCAACCCGCTAGCGGGCGTATCAATAAGTTAGTGATTCGGGGTCGTTACTCACGATTCCCCGTTTCCACTAACAACACATATTGCCAACAGTGTTGGTATTCATCTGCCGTCTGATGACGGTGTTACTATTTGCAACAATCGGGCGTTAGTAAGGCAATCGCCTACGCCCGACCAATAGAGGATTTAATTTATGGAGCATATATTAGAGGCCCAAGATATGAATGAGGCCGCAAGGCAATACATTCATGAACGTTATGGGGAATCAGTCCTATGGTCGATGCCTTGGATTGTCGCAGAGCTACTATCAAGGTTAGTTCATGGCTTTACACAGGAGATGTGTGAAGAGTGGTTGTTAGTGCGATACAGCCTTATTCCTCTGGCAGCAGGCTAATCCCTGGAAAACCCTTGCAAATAGAGTCTCGGGCCTATATACGCCGGAGAGATGTCATCAATATTTATTTCAACCTCATCAATCTCATCATCTCGATTCCAAGTCATGAATGCAAAGACCACATACACCGAGTGAGGCTCTAAACCTAAAATAGAATGTCTTCCTAGACCTACCTGCCCATATATGCTCGGCTGATTTAGCACAGGATTGGCCGAAGGGTTTATTAGCTCTCTGAAACTATTCTTCCAAAGCTCCTTATGACTCTCGTATAGTTCTTTATACACATCAGTAACAAGAAGCTCAGCCGTAGCCGCTCCAGCCTCTAGCCACCGTGCCGACGTAAGCCACTCCAGCCTTACGAAGTGATTTTGATCTGGCCCTACTACAGTTTTTATGGAGTTGAACCCCCTTTCCAGACATTCAACAGCATGTCGAAACCTTACTTCGTCTTCTGCTATTTCTCTATCTTGCTGACTGGACTGAATCTGAGCCTTAAGTGATTTAACTGCCCAAAGAACACTTCCAAATGTCAATATTGGAGTCAAGATTCCGCTAAAGTATGTTGCAAACACGCCCCAAGCATTCGGATCACGACTAATTTCAGTAGAGTGGAAATAATAGAGCCAGACAACGACGCACCCAGTGCTTATGAGAAAGGCAACACTAGCTGCCACCATCGTTGACTTATCTCTAATTTTGCCGGAGTGGTGAGCTTTCATTTATCGCCTCGTATCCTAGAGAGCTTTAAGGCTGGCTTTTAAAGAAACAGCTTTTGGAGCGCCCACAGGATTAAGTAGACAATTGTAAAGCCACCAAATGTCATTAGCGCTAAAATCGCCCAATTGGTCCATTGCCCATATCTTTGAATGTGTTGAATAAGTATCTCCTTCGCAGCGACCTGCTCGCATCGAATGGAAAGAACACCGGGGAGCGGGACATTTACAGCTAGCAATTCAAACCCTACTAGGTCTTTTGGCGCCAGACTTTCATAAATAATAGAGTGCCTGCCATCAGGAGAATCGTGAATGCTGTATTTTCTTGATGGCCAAGTATTCAAGAACATTGGCTTCCAATTGAATACCACTTCTAAGTTTTTCGCAGCTTGGCTTCCTATGTTTTTAACTACAATGGTCTTAGCATGAGCCATTTGAGTTTGCTGCACCACTTCTCCATGCTCATCTAGTAATGGCTGGGGAATCAGATACGTATATTCATGCATCGTGTAGTATTGAAGCTTAGTGCTTGGCGTAAGCCAGCGCGATATGAACGGCGCCGCAAGAGTCAATATTGCCGCGATTATTTCTTTCCCATACGCTTGCAAGAACTCCATAAGGGACATTCTCCTTAATCAGCTCTTTTCCATCTCTTTCATGTACTTCTCCGTTAAGGCCTCAGTCTTAATCCAAGCACATGTCAGATTTATAAGCATCTTCAAATCATTGATATCTTTGTCTTCCCACTTCCTGACGTAGTGGGTTTCATCATTGCCAAGCCATACGGCCCTAACAGCACAGGCTTTGATGTTGCCATTATCAACATAATTATTGATAACCTGTGAGAGTGTGGCGTTTTTGATTTCCTCTTCTCTATCTGGTTGTTTGTGGCAGCAATAATCTTTGATGAGAAACTCAAGTGCCTTTCTGTAGCCTACACCGCAAATTTGATCGAGACCTGTCGAGTCCGCTATGCCTGCTTGCTGGTATATCTGAACAAACCCGTTTGAGATTTCAGCAACCTCTTCATCTACGTGTGGGCGAACTGGAAGCTGCGGGAATACCTGAGTCAAGCAGTAATAATTAGTGTTTTGGTAATATTCGCCAATGAATCCCTTCAGGCAATCAGCCGCAACGCATTGGAAAAATACATTGGCAGTTTTACCAAGCCCGTTCTTCAATAGAACATATGACTTAAATTCAGGATGTATTGCGTGCTGACACCAAGGGCATGTCGTTGGCACTCGATCTACTTGAAAAGATGTCGCTAAGAGAATCATTTAGTCACTCCCTAACAGGTGATTAACAGACCGAGAAGCGCTGACTTAGCTCATGTTTGGTGCTGGCCGTTTGCTGCATTGTTTAGGGCAAGGCCAGTGTTTGCAAGGGGAGCGCTTGGTTATTATTTGATCAATTCGATCCTTAGTCTGTTATTGATCAAAAAGTGATCAATTCTTCAAATAAGCATGTGCCATCCTGCCTTTTTGCAAGCCATTCTCATTTTCCCCAGCCCTACCTCAACCCCGGCTTCTGAAGTTGGAAGTTGGGTTTCCCCATCCCCGCCAACAGGAGGGTTCGTGCCCTTAGCTTCTAATTAACAGAATTAAATTGTGTAAATTAGGAATCTATAGAGCTGATTGACTCTACGTCCATTTACGATATCATCCGACCTACACAGATTTTGTGTTAATTAGGAATGTCAGGAAATTCAGGGGGTGTAGGGTGAACATCGTTGAAGCTGTAAAAACCAAGGGTGAAGTGGAGACGATTGCCCATAAGCTCACCTTGAATGCTAAGGGCAACACCTTGTATGCCGATCTGTGGATGTTCGGTTTGCAGGTGGCTTTGAGGATCAGCGACCTTCTTGACGTGACATATGAACAAGCGCTGTCTGGTCGCCTCATCGTGAAGGAGAGCAAGACGGGCAAGACACGGAATATTGACCTGAACGAGAAGGCTGTAGCCATCGTGCAGAAGCGTCGGGAGGCTCACCCCGACCATACCTATCTGTTCGAAGTGGATAGCAACAGGGCGAAGGGCAAGCCTGTTTCCCGTGTGGCCGTAGCGTGTGCATTCAAGGCTGTAGGGGATGAATTGGGTATCCAGCTTGGTACGCACTCGATGCGTAAGACTCGTGGATGGTTGATGCACGCTGCTGGTGTATCAATCGAGAAGATTGCCAAGGTGTTGAATCACAGCAGCCCGGCTGTAACGATGGCCTACATCGGCCTGACGCAAGCCGAGATTGACGCCACCTATCATGAGTTCATCATCTGACAGAGCAGGGAGAGGATGGAATGGAGCTTGATTGGTTTTCAACCACAGTGGGCTTTGTCGTTGGTGGCTTCACTGGTGCTGTCGGCACCTATCTAGGTGACAAGTACACTGACATCCGCAGGGACAAGCAGGCCAAGAAAGCTCAGGCTCAGCAGTGGGCCGACATAGAACGCCGCTACCCCGCTTTGATCGCTGAGATGCGAGCTGATTTAGCCACCAATGAGCATGTACGAGTGTTCTTCGTTGTGAAAGACGGTTTGATAATTGCGGCTACAACCGAACCTAGCTTTGAGTACTGCCCCGTAAAGCACCCCAATCTGATTGCAGCCACTCACCATTTACAGGAGCTAGGCTTCATCACTGACGTAACCACGGCCAACACTCCCCGCTATCGGATGACTGAAGCATTTGTTGATTTGCTATTGAGAGGATAAGGCGTCTACAGTGCGATTGCAGCGATGATTGCTTGAGGGTATGGAAAGGTATTGCCTAATAGTGTTTCGTTTCACTATCGAGCTTGCAGAAGCCTTCTAGGCCCCATCTAGTATTGAATCCCTCGCTAGATATTTCCATAAATATTCACTTTTGGGGATGCCCCCGTCGTTCCCTGTTAAATGCATTCGATAGGGAGCCAATATTTTCAGGTTTGAGAATCCATTCTCACTGAATGTTGCACTTTGTTTCCGGAAAAAGTTGGGAGTTGTAGAATTTATCCCTATGGCTGTTACTCACGGCGATTCTATCACCACAGTTCATATATCCTTCTAAGCTCTCCATTAATCGTCCATCGCACCCTTTCGTCACTTTCCTCAATCAGCGTACACCAACCGAGCTTTTCAAACTCTTTGAGCTTCTCCAGTTCAATAACGCTAGGTTTGCAAACTCCTTTCCCTTCTTCTAATCGCTTCTTGATCACTTCGACATCCAATCCATTCGCAAGGATGTCGAATAGATACTTTAGCTGCACCTTGTCATATTTGCTCATTTGTATCGCTCCTTGTTTCTATTGGAAGCTCAGCTTCACCACTGCGGCCATCTTCTGCTTCATACTTGCGCCTTGGGTGTACACATCAAACGTTACGGTGCCTGTCTCATGCCCAACTATAGATGCAATCACTGGCCCTGCCACATCCTTGTGTAAAAGTTCGGTAATGAAAGTTTTGCGGAAGCTATGGAATGTGTGTTGTGGCCCGAATCCCTCTTTCTTCTTCAATGTGGAGAACTGGTTCACGAAGCCTTGTGATTTGCGTCCATATGTTCCTCCTTTGGGGGATTTAATCAGATACCCATCCTCTGATGCTTGCTTGAGCTGGTCCACCAGTACAGCGATGTGGGGGTGTATCGGAACGCTGCGGATTCCTGCTGCTGTCTTGCTGTCGGTGATGTTGAATGCGGCGAGTCCATCCACCTTTGCCACATCTTCAATCTTCAGTTTGCACAGTTCTTCAATGCGTGCTCCGGTGTAAGCCGCAATGGTGATGACGTTGGCGAGGGTAGGTGAGGCGGCGTTTCGAAGTTGTTTCACATCGTCGATGGTGAAGGCGATACGTTCGGCTCTTTTGTTCAGCTTACTTTCTTTGGGGATGTCGTGATCCTTGAACGGGCTGGGCTGTCCTTGGTACTGATTACGCCAACTATCGTCGTGCTTTATCGCCCATTTCCAGAATTCACTCCCGGCCCACAGGTATTGCCCTTTGGTGCGACTGCTCACCTTGAGCGAGTCTAGCCATGCCTCCACGCTGGTGAAGGTCAGCGGTAGCGCTTGATCCTTGAGAAAAGCGGACAGGTTTTTCAGCTTGGCCTGAAGGTTGTCGAGGGTGCGGAGCGGACTTCCCTGATTCTCCTTGAAGGTGCGGAACGCCTTCAGCTTGGCCGCTGTGATTGGGCTCGCCGGTCGATACGATTTGTGGTCAGCGATGATTTCCGATGCTTCTTGCGTGTGTATTGGGTTGAGTTTGGCAATGGCGGCAATGCTTTCCAGTCCCAGCGCCTTCAGTGTCTCGTCTGCTGCATTGGCGTAGGCCATCTTGGCCTCAAGCGTGGACGTGTCAGTTGGCTCAAGGGCTTTGAGTGCCGATAGCTTTCTTGCAATGTCTGCTGAAAAGCCTGTGGCCTTTCCATCGCTAAGATGCCGCCCCACCAGTTCCCGAACAGTGTTGAAGTCGGCTAGAACGTCTGCTGCTTCGTTTGTACGCCCCATGCTTTGCAGCAGGCGTTCATCAGTGGCACCGGCAATGAACCTGCTAGCAGTGTGGCTTGCATCCTTCCAGTGGCCTTCAGCGATGTTGCCTCTAGCTTTGGCAATCAGTGCTTTCCATTCGGCTAGCACAGGCAATCGACGCTCCATAGCCACACTGCGAAGGCCAGTCTTCAAGGATTGGGTCAGAATCTTCTTTCCAATGGCTCGCTGTACGTCAGCGGGTACAGCGAGACGCACATACCACGTCGATTCGTTACGCTTCTGGACTAGGTTGTCTGCCAAGGCTCTGTTCCTGCTGGTGGTACACCGAATTGTACTACTCGATTGTACTACTATGAGGCTTGCTGGCCCAGTGGCTACGCTGCTTATAGGTTTGTAGGTGTTTTATGACCGATATTCTGATTCTGACCCACGTCGATTTCTGCCCGCCGGGCCACCTGGCCACGGTGCTGGACCGTTGCGGCCTGTCGTTCGAGGTGCGCCGCGCCGACCTCGACGAGCTGCAGGGCTATGACCTGGAGCGGCCGAAGGCGGTCGCCATCATGGGCGGGCCGATGAGCGTCAATGACGATACGCCGTGGCTGCGCGCGGAGATCGCGGCGATCCGCCGGTTCATCGAGCGCGACGTGCCGATGATCGGCCACTGCCTGGGCGGCCAGTTGCTGGCCAAGGCGCTGGGCGCGGACATCCGCCGCCTGCCCTATACCGAAATGGGTTGGCAGCCGATGCGTCGGCTGGAGTCGCAGAGCCCGTGGCTGGCGCACCTGCCGGACGAATTCCCGATCTACCAGTGGCATGGCGACACCTTCGACCTGCCCGAGGGCGCGACGCACCTGCTCTCCAGTCCCTGGTGCGAGAACCAGGCGTTCAGCTTCGGCGAGCGCATCCTTGGCCTGCAGGGGCACCCGGAGATGACCGAGGAGCTGGTGAGCGGTTGGATCAAGGGTTGGCCGGAATATCTTGACCCCAGCCAGCCGAGCCAGGAAAGCGCGGAGGTAATGCTGGCCGAACTGCCGCAGAAGGTCGCGGCGATGAACCGCGTGGCGGAAGGGTTCTACAGCCATTGGTTGAAGCTGGCCGGGTTGGTTTGATCGTCGCTGCGTCGTTGCGTTGCGGACGGAGTCCGCTCCTACGAGATCAAGAGCCCCTCACCCTAACCCTCTCCCGCAAGCGGGAGAGGGGACCGTTCGGTGCAGGATGAAACCTTGGCATCAGCCGACACGGTCTGCCCCCTCTCCCTGAGGGAGAGGGCTGGGGTGAGGGGAGGCACCGGCACAGACTGTCCAGAAACGTAGGGCGTATAACGTTCGACGTTATACGCCGTTTGACCTTGGCTTCCGGTCGCACGGACTTCAATCGGAACACCTGTCACCCAGCGCTTCGAGCTCGACCATGAGCCAGCCGACGTTCATGGTGTATCGGCGTACAACCGCGAACGGTTGTACGCCCTACGAATGCGCAGGCAGTTCCCCAGTGCTTCAATGCTTGATCATGATGTGCCGCGCCACCGTGTAGTCCTCCAGGCCGTACATCGACAGGTCCTTGCCGTAGCCCGACTGCTTGAAGCCGCCGTGGGGCATCTCGCTGCACAACATGAAGTGGGTATTCACCCAGGTGCAGCCATACTGCAGGCGCGCGGCCACCCGTGAGGCGCGGCCGACGTCGCGGGTCCAGACCGAGGAGGCGAGGCCGTAGTCGGAGTCGTTGGCCCAGCGGATCGCCTCGTCCGCATCGCTGAAGGGCGTCACCGAGACCACCGGACCGAATACCTCGCGGCGGACGATCTCGTCGTCCTGCTCGGCATTGGCCACCACCGTTGGCTCATAGAAGAAACCCTTGCCGCTGACGATATTGCCGCCGGTAGCGATGCGGATGTGCGGGCTCGCCTTGGCCCGTTCGACGAAGCCGGAGACGCGCTCGCGCTGCGCCGCGGTGATGAGCGGGCCGAGCTCGGTGTTCGGATCGTTCTGCAGGCCGGTCTTAAGGCTACCGACTGCGCTGGCCAGGTCGGCGACGAAGTTGTCGTAGATCTTCTTGCCGGCGTAGATGCGGCAGGCGGCGGTGCAGTCCTGGCCTGCGTTGTAGAAGCCGAAGGTGCGGATGCCGGCCACCACGTCCGCCAGGTCCGCGTCGTCGAAGACGATCACCGGGGCCTTGCCGCCCAGTTCCATGTGCAGGCGCTTTACGCTGTCGGCGGCGCTCCGGATGATTGCCTTGCCGGTGCCCACGGAGCCGGTGAGGGAAACCATGCGCACCAGGTCGTGGCTCACCAGCGGAGAGCCCACGGTCGGGCCGCGGCCGAAGACCAGGTTCACCACCCCGGCGGGGAACAGTTCGGCAATGAATTCGGCCACCCGCAGGGCGGTCAGCGGGGTCTGCTCCGAGGGCTTGAGTACCACGCAGTTGCCAGCGGCCAGGGCCGGGCCGAGTTTCCACGCGGCCATCATCAGCGGGTAGTTCCAGGGGGCAATGGAGGCGATCACGCCCACCGGGTCGCGGCGGATCATCGAGGTGAAGCCGGGCAGGTATTCGCCGGCGGCGGAGCCGGGCATCACGCGGCAGGCGCCGGCGAAGAAGCGGAACACGTCGGCGATGGCCGGGATCTCGTCGTTCAGCGCGGCGGCGTAGGGCTTGCCGCAGTTGTCGGATTCCAGGCGGGCCAGTTCCTCGGCGTGTTCCTCGATGCGGTCGGCCAGGCGCAGCAGGAGCATGGCGCGGTCTTTCGGCGCGCTCTGCGACCAGCTGTCGAAGGCCTTGTCGGCGGCGCGCACGGCGGTGTCCACCTGGGCTTCGCTGGCTTCGGCGATCTGGCCGAGCACCTCGCCGGTGGCGGGGTTGAGGATGTCCAGCTTCTCGCCTTCGCCGGCGACGAACTGGCCGTTGATCAGGAGTTTGGTTTGCATCGCGTCCTCCGTGCAGGTGCGGTTGATGGATTCGCGGGTTACTTGCCGCTCCCCGCCACGTCGCTGGTGCCCCGGGTCAGGTAGTAGGCACCGAGGATCGGCAGCATGGTGGCGAGCATCACCAGCATGGCGACGACGTTGGTGATCGGCACGTCGCGCGGGCGGGTCAGCTGGTTGAGCAGCCACAGTGGCAGGGTGCGCTCGT
The DNA here is from genome assembly GCF_029203285.1 of Pseudomonas sp. PSE14. Classification (NCBI taxonomy): domain Bacteria; kingdom Pseudomonadati; phylum Pseudomonadota; class Gammaproteobacteria; order Pseudomonadales; family Pseudomonadaceae; genus Pseudomonas; species Pseudomonas sp. PSE14. The sequence continues at coordinate 3,811,697 of NZ_CP115669.1, read as the reverse complement.
GGCCGGCGGTGAAGGTGGTGACGATGATCTCGTCGAAGGACAGGGCGAAGGCCAGCATGCCGCCGGCCAGTAGCGCCGTGGCGATGTTCGGCAGGATGATGTAGCGGAAGGTCTGCCAGCCGTCGGCGCCCAGGTCCATGCTCGCCTCGATCAGGCTGAAGGAGGTGCGGCGGAAGCGGGCGATCACGTTGTTGTAGACGATCACCACGCAGAAGGTGGCATGGCCGATGACGATGGTGAGGAAGCCGGGGTCGATGCCGAGGGTCTTGAACGCCGAGAGCAGGGCGATACCGGTGATGATGCCGGGCAGGGCGATCGGCAGGATCAGCATCAGCGAGATGCTCTCCTTGCCGAAGAAGTCGCGGCGGTACAGCGCGCCGGCGGCCAGGGTGCCGAGGACCATGGCGATCAGCGTGGCCACGCAGGCGATCTTCACCGACAGCCAGATGGCGTCGAGCACGTCGCCGCGGGCGAAGGCGATGCTGAACCACTTCAGGGTGAAGCCCTGCAGCGGGAAACTGTAGGCCGACTCCTCGGTGTTGAAGGCGTAGAGCAGGATCACCAGGATCGGGAAATGCAGGAACACCAGCCCGCCCCAGGCGGCCAGGCGCAGGAACCAGGAGGGCCGATCGTCAGAGCGCATCGAAGGCCCCCAGCCGCTTGGCGATGGACAGGTAGACGGCGATCAGCACGATGGGCACCAGGGTGAAGGCGGCCGCCAGGGGCATGTTGCCGATCGCGCCCTGTTGCACGTAGACCATGGTGCCGATGAACAACCCGCTGGGGCCCACCAGCTGCGGGATGATGAAGTCGCCCAGGGTCAGGCTGAAGGTGAAGATCGAGCCGGCCACCACGCCGGGGAAGGCCAGCGGCAGGACCACCTGGAAGAAAGTCTGCCGCGGGTGCGCACCGAGGTCCGCCGAGGCCTGCAGCAGCGACGGCGGCAGGCGCTCCAGCGACGCCTGGATCGGCAGGATCATGAACGGCAGCCAGATGTAGGTGAACACCCAGAAACGCCCGATGTGCGAGGTGGACAGGGTGTTGCCGCCCACGCCGGGCACATCCAGCAGCAGGCCCAGCGCGCCAAGCAGGTGCAGGCGCTCGATCACCCAGTAGAGGATGCCACCCTTGGCCAGGATCACCGTCCAGGCGTAGGCCTTGACGATGTAGCTGGCCCACATCGGCAGCATCACCGCGATGTAGAAGAAGGCTTTTTCCTTGGGCCCGGCGAACCGCGCCATGTAGTAGGCGATGGGGAAGGCGAGGATGGCGCTGGCGATGGAGACGCTGATGGCCATGCCCAGGGTGCGCAGCACGATGTCGTAGTTGGCGGGGTTGATCAGCGCCTTGTAGTTGGCGAAGGTCAGCTCCGGCGTCACCGCCATGGTGAAGTCGTCGAAGGTGTAGAAGCTCTGCCAGAGCAGGGCGAACAGCGAGCCGATGTAGATCACCCCGAACCACAGCAGCGGCGGTATCAGCAGCATCAGCAGATACAGCGTGCTGCGCCGGTAGAGGAAGCTGGAGACGCCGCGCATCGGGCTCATGGCGCCGGTTCCTCCAGTAGCGGCACCAGTGCGCTGCGCGCCCAGCAGGCGGTGACCGGCTCGCCCGGTTGCGGCCGGCGTTCCTCGCGCTCGCCGTTGGGCAGCGCGGCGACCAGGCGGCCGCCGTTGTCCAGCTCGATCTCGTAGCGGCTGCTGGCGCCCATGTACTGCACGTCGAACAGGGTGCCGCTGACTTCCAGTTCGCCGTCGCCGGCGCGGCCGAAGCGTACGTGTTCGGGGCGCAGCGAGTGCGGCCGGGTTTCGCCGAGCAGGCGCTGGGCCAGGTCCCCGCGCAGCACGTTGGCGGTGCCGACGAATTCGGCGACGAAGCGCGTGGCCGGTTTCATGTAGAGGTTGCGCGGGGTGTCGACCTGCTCGATGCGGCCCTTGTTGAACACCGCCACGCGGTCGGACATGGACAGCGCCTCGCCCTGGTCGTGGGTGACGAAGATGAAGGTGATGCCCAGCTGGCGCTGCAGTTTCTTCAGCTCCACCTGCATTTGCTCGCGCAGCTTGAGGTCCAGCGCGCCGAGGGGTTCGTCCAGCAGCAGCACACGGGGGCGATTGACCAGGGCGCGGGCTAACGCGACGCGCTGGCGCTGGCCGCCGGAGAGCTGCGCCGGCTTGCGACTGCCGTAGCCACCCAGGGCGACCATGCCCAGGGCCTCTTCGGCACGCTTCAGGCGTTCGGCCTTGCCGACGCCTTTGACCTTGAGCCCGTAGGCCACGTTGTCCAGCACGTTCATGTGCGGGAACAGCGCATAGTCCTGGAACACCGTGTTGACATCGCGCTCATAGGGCGGCAGCCCGGCGGCTTCCTGGCCGTGGATGCGGATGGAGCCTGAGGTTGGCTGCTCGAAGCCGGCGATCAGGCGCAGGCAGGTGGTCTTGCCGGAGCCCGACGGGCCGAGCATGGAGAAGAACTCGCCGTCACGGATCTCGATGGACACCCGGTCGACGGCGCGCACGTCGCCGTAGTGACGGCTCACCTCGGTGAACTGGACGGCTGTGGTCATGCTGCTGGCTACCTGAGTGGCGGGGCTGCATCAGAAAAGGTAGCGCATGGGGGCGAGGGTGCTTGGCGGCGTGCGGGAAAGGTGAGGGCTCTTCGTAGGAGCGAGCAAGCTCGCTCCTACAGGTCGGTAACTGCGCGAGCGGGCGTCACCTCCCGCCCATGATCGCAATGTAGTCCTGCGTCCAGCGACTGTACGGCACGCACTGCCCCTGGGCGCACTTGGCCTGCGGGGTCTTCCAGAAGGCGATGCGGTCGAACTGGTCGTAGCCATTGGTGGCGCAGCCCTGCGGGCCGAGCAACTGGCTGCCGGTGCAGCCGGCGGGGGAGGCGGGTACCGAGCCGAACCAGGCGGCCACGTCGCCCTGCACCTTGGGCTCCAGCGACCAGTTCAGCCACTTGTAGGCGCAGGTCGGGTGCTTGGCGTCGACGTGCATCATGGTGGTGTCGGCCCAGCCGGTCACCCCTTCGACCGGGATGGTCGATTCGATCGGCTGCTTCTCGCCCACCAGTGCGTTGACCTGGTACGGCCAGGAGCCGGAGGCGGCCACGCCCTCGTTCTTGAAGTCGCTCATCTGCACCGTCGCGTCATGCCAGTAGCGGTGGATCAGCTTCTGCTGGTCGCGCAGCAGCTTGAGGGTGGCGGCGTACTGTTCCTCGTTGAGTTCGTAGGGGTCCTGGATGCCGAGGGCAGGGTTGGTGGTCTTCAGGTACAGGGCGGCGTCGGCGATGTAGATCGGTCCGTCGTAGGCCTGCACGCGGCCCTTGTTGCTCTTGCCGTCGGGCAGCTTCTGCTCGCTGAACACCACGCTCCAGCTCAGCGGCGCCTTGGGGAATACCTTGGTGTTGTACATCAGCACGTTCGGGCCCCACTGGTAGGGCGTGCCGTAGTGCGTGCCGTCCACCGTGTGCCACGGCGCGTTCTGCAGGCGCGGATCGACGTTTTTCCAGTTGGGGACCAGGGCGATGTTGATCGGCTGCACGCGCTTGCCATAAACCAGGCGCAGCGAGGCATCGCCCGAGGCGGTGACCAGATCGTAGCCGCCCTTGGCCATCAGGCTGACCATCTCGTCGGAAGTGGCGGCGGTCTTCACGTTGACCTTGCAGCCGGTGTCCTTCTCGAACTGGGTCACCCAGTCGTAGTTCTTGTCACTCTCGCCGCGTTCGATATAGCCGGGCCAGGCGATGATGTCGAGGGCGCCTTCGGGCTGGCCCAGTTGCTTGAGCGCCTCGGCGGCCTGGAGGGAGGCGCTGCTGAGCAGGCTGATGCCGGCGAAGGCCAGCGCCGCGAGTTTCCCTGAAGACAATTGCACTGATGACATGAATCGACTCCTGTTGTTCTTCGTTGTCGGAGCCTCTGCGGCCGAACCGCGCCGTAAGGTCGGCATCTGGTTGATAGCGATGTGCCCTATCGGGAGGGGGCTCTTGCAGCGTAGTTCCGGCCCCAGAGACTGACAAGAAAGCCCCCTGCGCCCTGCAAAGCCCCGCCCGTTGGCCTTTGCGGCCCCAAACGGGGCGTGCCGGGACGCACCGGCCGACAAAGCGCACCAAGGGGGTGCGAGGCGTTCGGTTGGTCTTTGCAAACCGTTGAATCAAAAGGAAATCGACCTCTGGCACGGGCCTTGCGATGGTCTTCCCAACCGAGGACAAGCGGCAGCAAGGAGTAGAAGATGGCTCGGGTGTTCTATGACGAAATGCATGACGCCGCTGGCGCCTGCCGACCGCACTACACGGAGTTCGCCCGCTGGCTGGCGGACATGCCCGGAGAACAGCTGCAACAGCGTCGTCGCGAGGCCGACCTGCTGTTCTATCGCGCCGGGATCACCTTCACCCTCTACGGCGACGACCAGGGCACCGAACGCCTGATTCCCTTCGACACCATCCCGCGCAGCATCCCCGCCAGCGAGTGGAAGACCATCGAGTCCGGCTGCATCCAGCGCGTGCAGGCGCTCAACCTGTTCCTCGCCGACCTTTACCACGACCAGCGCATCCTCAAGGAAGGCCTGATCCCGCCCGAGCAGGTCCTGGCCAACGACCAGTACCAACTGGCCATGCAGGGCCTGGACGTGCCCGGCAACGTCTACGCGCACATCGCCGGCATCGACCTGGTGCGCGATGGCAACGGCGCCTACTACGTCCTCGAAGACAACCTGCGTACCCCCAGCGGCGTCTCCTACATGCTGGAGAACCGCAAGATGATGATGCGCCTGTTCCCCGAACTGTTCGGCGCCCAGCGCATCGCGCCCATCGACCACTACCCGAACCTGTTGCTCGACACCCTGCGCCAGGCCAGCCAAGTGGAGCAGCCCTGTGTGGTGGTGCTGACGCCCGGCCGCTTCAACAGCGCCTATTTCGAACATGCCTTCCTCGCTCGCGAAATGGGCGTGGAGCTGGTGGAGGGCGCCGACCTGTTCGTCCGCGACGAGCGCGTCTACATGCGTACCACCGCCGGCCCGATGCCGGTGGATGTGATCTACCGCCGGGTGGACGACGACTTCCTCGACCCGCTGGCCTTCAACCCCGACTCCATGCTCGGCGTGCCCGGCCTGCTGGCCGCCTACCGCGCCGGCAACGTGGTGCTGGCCAACGCCATCGGCACCGGCGTGGCCGACGACAAGTCCATCTACCCCTACGTGCCGGAGATGATCCGTTTCTACCTGGACCAGGAACCCATCCTGCACAACGTGCCGACCTGGCAATGCCGCCGCCCGCAGGACCTGTCCCACGTGCTGGCGCACCTGCCCGAACTGGTGGTCAAGGAAGCCCAGGGTTCCGGCGGCTACGGCATGCTGGTCGGCCCGGCGTCGAGCACGGCCGAGATCGAAGCCTTCCGTGCGCGGCTGATGGCGCGTCCGGAGGCCTACATCGCACAGCCAACGCTGAGCCTGTCGACCTGTCCGACCTTCGTCGAGAACGGCATTGCGCCGCGCCACATCGATCTGCGGCCCTTCGTGCTGTCCGCGCCGGACAACGTGCGCCTGGTGCCCGGCGGCCTGACCCGCGTGGCGCTGCGCGAAGGCTCACTGGTGGTCAACTCGTCGCAGGGCGGCGGTACCAAGGACACCTGGGTGGTGGAGTAGGCGGTGCGTCCTCACAGTTAATGACGACCCCGCTGCGCCCCAAAAGACGCAAGGCGCAGATGAGAAGGAGGTTTCAGTGAATACCGATGAAACAGGAGTTTTGCCAGCTTGCGCCTTTTGGGGCACAGCCCTGCGGGTTGGCGCTGTGAGCCTGCCATGCGTCGTTGCGGAACTAGGTGAGGGGACGACCATCACCGGCGTCCCGCGTCTAGCCTGGCAGGCCCCCATCACCAACGTGGTTCGCCATTAACTGTAAGGACACACCGCATCATGCTGAGCCGTACCGCTTCCGACCTGTACTGGATGTCGCGCTACCTGGAGCGTGCCGAGAACCTCGCGCGCATGCTCGACGTGTCCTACTCGCTGTCGCTGATGCCCCAGGACGACCGTGGCAATGGCCTGGAGGAACTGGCCATGCCGCTGCAGATCACCGGCAACCTCGACGCCTACCTCGCCCGACACGGCGAGCTGCACGCCGAGCGCATGCTGAATTTCTTTGCCCTGGATGCGCAGAATCCGGCGAGCATCTACTCCTGCTTCGGCGCCGCACGCGCCGGCGCCCATGCGGTGCGCGGGCGCATCACCACCGACATGTGGGAGAACATCAACGCTACCTGGCTGGAGATGCGCGACATCGCCCAACAGGGTCTGCTGCGCTACGGCATCAGTCACTTCTGCGAATGGGTGAAGGACCGCTCCCACCTGTTCCGCGGTGCCACCCTCGGCACCAGCATGCGCAACGACGCCTTTCACTTCATCCGCCTGGGCACCTACATTGAGCGCGCCGACAACACCCTGCGCCTGCTCGATGCGCGCCAGCAGGTGCTGGGCGAGCGCGGCGCCGGCCCGGCCGAGGGTTCGGCGCGCGGCTACTACCAATGGACGGCGCTGCTGCGCGCGCTGTCGGCCTTCGAGGGTTACACCGAGCTTTACCGCGATGCGCTCAACGTACGGAACATCGCCGAACTCCTGCTGCTGCGCGAGGACGTGCCGCGTTCGCTGCTGGCCTGCGCCGAGGAGCTGCGCCAGATCCTCGCCAGCCTGCCCGGCGCCAACGGCCGCCCGGCCCAGCGCCTGGCCGCCGAGCTGGAGGCGCGGGTGCGCTATACCGGCATCGACGAGGTGCTGGGCAGCGGCCTGCATCCCTGGATCACTGATCACATTGGGCTGGTACGCCAGCTCGCCAACGCCATTCACAGCTCGTACCTGGAGGCCGCATGAAACTCTCCATCCGCCATGACACCACCTACCGCTACGAAGACCAGGTGCGCGCGAGCATCCAGTACCTGCGCCTGACCCCGCAGGAAAGTGAACGCCAGCACGTGCTCGACTGGCAGTTGCACCTGCCGCGCCCGGCACATCCGCAGCGCGATGCCTACGGCAACATCCTCCACGTACTGACCCTGGACGAGCCCCACGAAGCCATCGTCATCGCCGCCCATGGCCACGTGGAGATCGACGTGGAGAACGAACGTGAGCACGATCACCTGTCGCCGCTGCCCTTTCTGCGCAGCACCCGCCTGACCCTGGCCGACGGTGCGCTGCAGGAATTCGCCCGCGCCCAGTGCGCGGAACAGCGCGACCGCAAGGCAATGATCAAGCTGATGCAGGCGTTGCACGAGCGCATCGTCTACGTGCCCGGCTCGACCCAGGTCGACAGCACCGCCGCCGAAGCCTTCGCCGCGGGGCAGGGCGTCTGCCAGGACCATGCCCACGCCTTCCTCGCCTGCCTGCGTCACCTGGGCGTGCCGGCGCGCTATGTCTCCGGTTACCTCTACACCGACGCCGAGGAGCACCTGGCCAGCCACGCCTGGGCCGAAGCCTGGTTGGATGACGCCTGGTACAGCTTCGACGTGACCAACGTGCTGGATCGCCCGGAGCGCCACCTGAAACTGGCCGTCGGCCTGGACTACCTCGACGCCTGCCCGGTGCGCGGCATGCGTCGGGGCGGCGGCGGCGAGCAGATGCACGCCCGCGTCACCGTGGCGCCGGGGCACCTGCAACAGATGCAGCAGGCGCAGCAGTGAGGATGCGTGGCGCGCGGACCGGCACCGGCATAAGATCGGTGCCAGTTCCCTCCGCCAAAAAGACAGTCATGAGACCGCTATGACCTATTGCGTCGCCATGAACCTTGCCCAGGGCCTGGTCTTCGTTTCCGATTCGCGCACCAACGCTGGCGTCGACAACATCGCCGTATTCCGCAAGCTGCATATCTTCGGCACGCCCGGCGAGCGCCTGATCGTGGTGCAGAGCGCCGGCAACCTGGCTACCTCGCAGTCGGTGATCAGCGTGCTGCGCCAGCGCATGGGCAGCGACGAGGCGAACCTGGGCAATGTCGAGAATCTGTTCGAGGCAGCCCGGCTGGTGGGCTCGACGCTGCGCGAGGTGGTCGACCACGACGAGAACATCGGGCAGAACCAGGGGGTCGACCTGGGCAGCTCCTTCCTGGTCGGCGGGCAGATCGGCGAAGAAGTGCCGCGCCTGTTCAACGTCTACCCGCAGGGCAACTTCATCGAATCCACCCGCGACACGCCGTACTTCCAGATCGGCGAGAGCAAGTACGGCAAGCCGATCATCGACCGCGCCATGAGCTACGCCACCCCGCTGGAGCAGGCCCTGCGCTGTGCGCTGATCAGCTTCGACTCGACCATCCGCAGCAACCTTTCGGTGGGCATGCCGCTGGACCTGCTGGTGTACCGCGAGGGCAGCCTGCAGGTGCCGGCGGGGTACCGCATCCAGGAGGGCGACCCGTACTTCGAGGGCATCCGCGGGCAATGGGGCGCAGGGTTGCGGCAGTTGCTGGGCGAACTGCCGGCGCCGCCGGGGGATTACTGGCACTGACGCTCGGTGTTCGGGCGGGGGCGCGAGCGGACCTCCGCCACTCCGCGTGCTTTCGTAGGAGCAACTGTCTTTCTCTGAGAGTCCGTGCCTGGATTGCCCTCTCCCTAACCCTCTCCCTGAAGGGAGAGGGGACTGGTTTGGCGCCGGCTGAAACTTTAGCGTCAGCCGGCACGGATAGCTCCCTCTCCCTTCGGAGCGGGGCGCGCAGCCAGGGCGGGGGAGAGGGTTAGCCCTGGCACGATATTTCAGGTAGGAGTGAGCTTGCTCGCGAACCGTCGCCGCACCGACCTTGCCGATCAGCTCCGGCCTTCACCTTCCGCCCTGCCATGTGCTTGAGGTAAGCCACGATCTGATCCAGCTCCTGGTCGCTGATCACTTCCGGCGCGAAGCCTTTCATCCGCGCTTCCGGCCAGTGCCGAAGGCTCTGCGGGTCGCGGATGTACTGCTTCAGATAGCCGCTGGCGAAGTACTCGGTCGGGTTGTGCGGCACGTTCAGGTCCGGGCCGAACTGCGAGTCGCCGGCGCCATTGAGGCGGTGGCAGGCCAGGCAGTTCTTCTGGAACTGGGCGAAGCCCGAGCGCACCTGCTTCGACGCGTCCTTGGCCGGCAGCAGGGCGGGGAAGCGTTCGGCCAGCGGCTTCAGGTAGCGGATGCTGGCGACCTGGAAGGGCCACTGCTCGGGCCCGATGCCAGCGACCTTGGGGTCGGTCCAGACCAGGTAGAACGGGCCGGCCGAGGGCTTGCCGGCGGCCAGCTCCGGCCAGGGCTTGTTCGGCTCCTCGATGGCCAGCCAGGCGCGCGAGCCCTGGCTCGCCAGCAGCGGCGCGGCCGGCAGTTCGGCGGCGAAACCATCCAGCGCCACGGCTTGAAGGTGGTCGCTGGACTTCACGCCCTCCAGCAGCGCGGCCAGGGGCACCGCGCGGTAATGCATGGTGCGGTTGTAGGAGACGTCAGCGGGAATCTCGATGTCCTGCGCCTTGGGGTTGGCCAGCAACTGTTCGGTGCTCAGGCGGTGCTGGCCAGTGGGCAGTTCCAGGGTCAGGGTGGCGGCGAAAGTCGTGGGGCAGAGCAGAAGCAAGGACAGCAGCAGTGGGCGCATGGAGGTTCGGTTCCGTGAACGGAGAGGGCCGCCGAACCATAGCAGAAGAGAGGAGGTGACTCCCGCGCTGCGTTGACCGTGGCTCGCGAGTGGCGGCACGCGGTGCGCAGCAACGGGATCGCCGGTTTGTTGTCCCTAGCCGACCAGACGACTCAGATTGGGGATGATCAGCACCACTGTGGTGGCAAAGACGATCAGGCTAGCCTGACGCCATTTTCTTGATTGTTGATGATCCATCATGGCCTTCCGCCTTTCTTGTTGTTGGCGCGGTTCCGATCCGCACTCACGGCCTGTCGGCAGTGGAGACTGCGCCCTGGCTTCTGACCGCCCCGGCAAAACCCGGCAGCGGCACTTTTCGCAGTGTCTGCAAAATGGAGTCTAAGCCTAGTGCGGCGTGGGCTTAGACCATCTGGCAACAAATCCTGCAGTTCCAGGCATATTCCATCTATATGACCCCGGTGTGACAGCTCTGGCCCGCAGATCGACCGTTTGTCCGGCTTCTTGCGCAGGCCTTTTCCAGAGCCTCCGACCCCAGGGCCGCCGGTCGGAGGTTGAGCGTGACGGTCAATGCGCCTGAGCGCTGCGGTCATTGTCGGTGTCCGCCACGCCGCTAAGGTAGGCCGACACGCCACGCCTGCGTGACGACAACTCTAAGAGAGAACGCCATGACCGAAGCATTCATTTACGACGCGGTGCGTACTCCCCGCGGCAAAGGCAAGAAGGACGGCGCGCTGCACAGCGTCAAGCCGGTCAACCTGATGGCCGGCGTCCTGCGCGCGTTGCAACAGCGCAACCAGCTCGATACCGCCCAGGTCGACGACATCGTCCTGGGCTGCGTGACCCCGGTGGGCGACCAGGGTGCGGACATCGCCAAGACCGCCGCGCTGGTGGCCGACTGGGACGAGCAGGTTGCCGGCGTGCAGATCAACCGCTTCTGCGCCTCGGGCCTGGAAGCGGTCAACCTGGGCGCCATGAAGGTGCGCTCGGGCTTCGAGGACCTGGTGGTGGTCGGCGGCGTGGAATCCATGTCCCGCGTGCCCATGGGCTCCGACGGCGGTCCCTGGGCGCTGGACCCGGAAACCAACCTGCACACCAGCTTCGTGCCCCAGGGCATCGGCGCCGACCTGATCGCCACCCTGGAGGGCTTCAGCCGCGCCGATGTGGATGCCTTCGCCCTGCGCTCCCAGCAGAAGGCCGCCAAGGCCCGCGCCGAAGGACTGTTCGGCAGGTCCCTGGTGCCGGTGACCGACCAGAACGGCATCGTTCTGCTCGACCACGATGAATTCATCCGCGGCGACTCCACCCTCGAAGGCCTTGGTGCGCTCAAGCCCAGCTTCGAGATGATGGGGCAGATGGGTTTCGACGCTACCGCGCTGCGCAAATACAGCTTCGTCGAGCGCATCGAGCACGTGCACACGCCGGGCAACAGCTCCGGCATCGTCGACGGCGCCGCCGCCATGCTCATCGGCTCCGAAGCCAAGGGCCGCGAGCTGGGCCTGAAGGCGCGCGGGCGCATCGTCGCCACCGCGGTGACCAGCACCGACCCGACCATCATGCTCACCGGCCCTGCGCCGGCCACCCGCAAGGCGCTGGCCAAGGCGGGCCTCAAGGCCGAGGACATCGACCTTTATGAGGTGAACGAAGCCTTCGCCTCGGTAGTGATGAAGTTCATGAAGGACATGGGCGTGCCCGAGAGCAAGGTCAACGTCAACGGCGGCTCCATCGCCATGGGCCACCCGCTGGGCGCCACCGGCTGCATGATCCTCGGCACACTGCTGGACGAGCTGGAGCGGCGCAACCTGCGCTACGGCCTGGCCACCCTCTGCGTGGGCGGCGGCATGGGCATCGCGACGATTATCGAAAGGGTTTGAGGCCGGAGAATAAAAATGACCGACGCCATCCGCTTTGAAAAAGGCCAGGACAACATCGTCGTCCTGACCATGGACATGCCCGGCCAGAGCGCCAACACCATGAACGGTGCGTACCGCGAGGCCATGGCCGCCACCGTGGCGCGCCTGGAAGCCGAGAAGGATTCGATCGCCGGCGTGGTGATCACCTCCGCGAAGAAGACCTTCTTCGCCGGCGGCGACCTCAACGAACTGATCAAAGTCACCCAGCTCGATGCCCAGGCTTTCTATGACGGCATCCTGGTCCTCAAGGGCCAGCTGCGTCGCCTGGAAACCCTCGGCAAACCCGTGGTCGCCGCCATCAACGGCGCGGCCCTGGGCGGCGGCTGGGAAATCTGCCTGGCCTGCCACCACCGCATCGCTCTGGACGAAAGCCACGTCCAGCTCGGTCTGCCGGAAGTCACCCTGGGCCTGCTGCCCGGCGGCGGCGGGGTCGTGCGCATGGTGCGCCTGCTCGGTCTGGAGAAGGCCCTGCCGTACCTGGCCGAAGGCAAGAAAGTGCGCCCGGAACAGGCGCTCAAGGCCGGCCTGATCCACCAATTGGCCTCCAGCCGGGAAGACATGCTGGCCAAGGCCCGCGAGTGGATCGCCGCCAACCCGGCCGCCAAGCAGCCGTGGGACACCGCCGGCTACAAGATCCCCGGCGGCACGCCGGCAAGTCCGAACGTGGCGCAGATGCTGGCGATTGCGCCGTCCGTGCTGCGCGACAAGACCAAGGGCTGCTTCCCGGCGCCTGAGAAGATCATGTGCGCCGCCGTCGAAGGCGCGCAGGTGGACTTCGACACCGCGCAACTGATCGAGGCGCGCTACTTCACCGAGCTCACCACCGGCCAGGTGGCGAAGAACATGATTGGTACCTTCTGGTTCCAGCTCAACGAGATCAACGCCGGCAAGTCCCGTCCGCAGGGCTATCCCGTGACCCTGACGAAGAAGGTCGGCGTCATCGGCGCCGGCATGATGGGCGCGGGCATCGCCTACGTCTCGGCCGCCGCCGGTATCGAGGTGGTGCTCAAGGACGTTTCCCTCGAAGCGGCCCAGAAGGGCAAGGCCTACTCGGCCGGGCTGCTGGACAAGAAATTGGGCAAGGGCCAGATGACCGCCGAGAAGCGCGATGCCTTCCTCGCACGGATCAAACCCACCGCCAATGATTCCGACTTCGAAGGTTGCGACCTGATCATCGAAGCCGTGTTCGAGGACCGTGGCTTGAAAGCGAAGGTCAGCGCCGCTGCGGAGTCCGCCGCGCTGCCGGACGCGGTGATCGCCTCCAACACCTCGACCCTGCCGATCACCGGCCTGGCCGAAGCCGTGGCGCAGCCGCAGAAATTCATCGGCCTGCACTTCTTCAGCCCGGTGGACAAGATGCCGCTGGTGGAGATCATCCGTGGCGAGAAGACTGACGATGCCACCCTGGCCCGCGCCTTCGACTACGTCCTGCAGATCAAGAAGACCCCGATCGTCGTCCACGACAGCCGTGGCTTCTTCACCTCCCGTGTGTTCGGCACCTTCACCAACGAAGGCCTGGCCATGCTGGGCGAGGGCGTGTCGGCGGCGATGATCGAGAACCAGGCGCGCCAGGCTGGCATGCCGGTAGGCCCGCTGGCGATCAGCGACGAAGTGTCCTTGAGCCTGATGAGCCACATCCGCGAGCAGACCCGCAAGGACCTGGAGGCCGAAGGCAAGCAACTGCCCAAGCACCCGGCCTTCGCCGTGGTGGATCTGATGGTCAACGAGTACAAACGCCCGGGCAAAGCCGCTGGCGCCGGTTTCTACGACTATCCCGCCAATGGCAAGAAGCACTTGTGGCCGGAGCTGAAGCAGCGCTTCGAGAAGGCTGACGCACAGATTTCCGCCGAGGACGTGCGCGACCGCATCCTCTTCGTGCAGGCCATCGAGACGGTACGCTGCGTGGAGGAGGGCGTGCTGACCTCCACCGCTGACGCCAACATCGGTTCGATCTTCGGCATCGGCTTCGCGGCCTGGAGCGGCGGCGCGCTGCAGTTCATCAACCAGTACGGCCTGAAGGACTTCATCGCCCGCGCCGAGTACCTGGCCGAGCAGTACGGCGAGCGCTTCCTGCCGCCGGCGCTGCTATTGGAGAAGGCGGCGCGCAACGAGCAGTTCTGAGCGTACGTGTAGGAGCGAGCTTGCTCGCGAACCACCCCCGCTGCGGGGCCGTTCCCGAGCACGCTCGCTCCTACAAGTCGTCACTTCACAAAACCGGCCCTGGTGGCCGGTTTTTTCTTGCCGGTGCAAGCCGTAGGATGGGGCCTTCCGACTCGCAAGGACCGCACCGATGACCGTTCCCGCCCTGTTGATCATCGACCAGCAGCAAGGCATGCGCGAAAGCCCTGAGCCGCGCAACAACCCGCAGGCCGAACAGCGTATCGGTGAGTTGCTGGCAGCCTGGCGCCAGGCCGGCTGGCCGGTGGTTCACGTGCGGCACATCTCCCGTACACCGGGCTCGCCATTCTGGCCGGGGCAACCGGGGGCGGAGTTCCAGCCGGAGCTGGCACCGCTGGACCACGAACAGGTGCTGGAGAAGAACGTCCCTGATGCCTTCATCAATAGCGGCCTGGAGCGTTGGCTGCGGGTGCGCGGCATCGACTCGGTGGTGATCTGTGGCGTCAGCACCAACAACTCGGTGGAGGCCACGGCGCGTTCGGCGGGCAACCTGGGCTTCGTCACGCAGGTCGTGGCAGACGCCTGCTTCGCCTTCGACAAGCGCGATTTCAACGGCGTGCTGCGCAACGCGGAGGAGGTCCACGCCATGTCCCTGGCCAACCTGCAAGGCGAATATGCCCAGGTGCTGGACGCGAACTCGATCCTGCGAGCGCTGTCCCTGAGCTGAATCCTTGCCAACCGGCCGTCACCCCTGTGCGTCCGTGCAATTGAAGGAAGTCGGTTTTTCCGGTATTTCCCCTGAAATTCCTACGCAAGAATCGGCCACGGTATCTTGCGTGGTGAAAAAATAGGGCGTAATTTTCACGCGCGTTCCATCAGTGCCAGGATAACCATTCTTATCAGCCGCTAACCCCCCAGGAATCACCCCTGCATGTCGTTGCACATCTGCATTCTGGAAACCGACATCCTCCGCCCCGAGCTGATCGACCAGTACAAAGGCTATGGCTGGATGTTCCAGCAACTGTTCGCCAAGCAACCCGTTCCGGCCGAGTTCAAGGTCTACAACGTGGTGGAAGGGCATTATCCGCCCGAAGATGAGAAGTTCGACGCGTACCTGGTGACAGGCAGCAAGGCGGACTCGTTTGGCACTGATCCCTGGATCCAGACCCTCAAGGACTACGTGCTGAAGCTCTATGAGCGCGGTGACAAGCTGCTGGGCGTGTGCTTCGGCCACCAGCTGCTGGCGCTGGTCCTCGGCGGCAAGGCCGAGCGTGCGGATCAGGGCTGGGGCGTGGGCATCCACGACTACCGCATCGAGGAACAGCCGGAGTGGATGAGCCCGTCGCTGGGCGATGGCCTGACCCTGCTGGTCAGCCACCAGGACCAGGTCACCGAGCTGCCCCATGGCGCGCGCCGTATCGCTTCCAGTGACTTCTGCCCGAACGCGGCCTACGCCATCGGTGACCAGGTTCTGTGCTTCCAGGGCCACCCCGAGTTCCAGAGCGACTACTCCCAGGCCATCCTGGAACTGCGCAAGCACGTCTTCAGCGAGCCGGTGTTCCAGTCCGGTATCGACAGCCTCGCGCGCCCGCACCAGGGCACTGTGGTGGGCGAGTGGATGATGCGCTTCGTGCAGCAGGGCCGCGAGAAGAAGCAGAACGCCGCCTGATTCCCGCCGTGCCCCATGAAAACGCCGCTCCTTCGAGCGGCGTTTTCGTTTTCCCGGGGCGTAGGGCGTACGACCGCTCGCGGTTGTACGCCGATACACCTTGGTTCGTGGTCGGCGCCGGGATCGAGAGCGGAGTGCCCTGAGATCACGGGCAAACGGCGTACAACGTCCATGCGTCGTCGGCTAGAGCCACTCCGCCTGCTTGAAGCTGATGTACAGCCCGACGCACCCCAGCACCAGCAGCCCCATGATCAGGAAGTAGCCGTAGTGCCAATGCAGCTCCGGGATGTATTCGAAATTCATCCCGTAGATGCCGGCCACCGCCGTGGGAAAGGCGAGGATCGCCGCCCAGGCAGCGAACTTGCGCTGCACCACGCTCTGCCGTGAAGACTCCAGCGCCAGCCCGACCTCGATAGTCTGGGTGGCCACGTCGCGCAGGGTGGTGAGATCTTCCAGCAGGCGATTCACATGGATCGCCACGTCTCGGAAATAGGGGCGCATCTGTTTGTCGATGAAGGGGAAGTCCAGGCGCTGCAGTTCCTGGCAGATCTCCACCATGGGCGCGGCATAGTGCTTGAGCTTGAGCACCTCGCGGCGCAGGCCGTAGATCTTCTCGATCTGCTCCTGGGTCAGCGATTTGCGCAGTACCTGCTGCTCGACTTCCTCGATTTCTCCGCGGATGGCTTCCACCACCGGCTCGTAGTTGCTGACTACGAAGTCCAGCAGGGCATAGAGCACGAAGTCGGTGCCGTGGGCCAGCAGCAACGGCCGAGCCTCGCAGCGCTGGCGCACCTGAGAGTAAGACTGCGAGAAGCCGTGGCGGGCGCTGATGATGTAGCCGACGCCGGCGAACAGGTGGGTTTCCACGAACATCAATCGGCTGTCAGCACGGATTGGCGAATAGATCACCATGAACAGCGCGTCGCCAAAGGTCTCCAGCTTCGGTCGGCTGTGCTTTTCCAGGGCGTCGGAGACGGCCAGTTCGTGCAGGTTGAACTGCCGCTGCAGGTTGAACATTTCTTCCGGTGTCGGCTCCTGTAACCCCGTCCAGACAAAATGGTCGGGCTGGCAAGCCCAGCGGTAACCGTCCTCCAGGGGAATATCGGAGACCTTGCGGCCTTTGCTGTAGACGGCGGATGCGATGACACGGCCCATGGTGAACCCCCCGCAACTGGCTGGCGCGCGGGACAGTTCGTCCCGCGACGCAGACTCTCACGCGGACAGTGTTGGACAAGCTCGCCGGCTGCGCCAGCCAAAAGGCATCAGGAGTGGGGATTCAGGGCGCTCTGCAGGCCTTGCAGTGCCACGGGCAGCGCCTGGTTGATGCGGGTGAAGAGCCCGGCCCTGTCGACATTGTCCACCGGTGCGCGACGGACGCTGTCGTAGCCGGCAGCCAGCGCCATGACCACCAGGATCACCATGGTGTAGAGCCCCAGGGCGGCGAGGGCGCCGTTGCGAGCGTAGCGATGGGCCTGGCGATTCATGGTGATGGCTCGGGTGGCGGGAAGCGATGGCTCAGTGTCGCCGTCGTCCTGCCCGTTGAATAACGAAGCCGGTTGCTTTCGAGTATCAGGGAAATTGATGGCGGGCCGGGGTGCATGCCGCCGTGGAGTGCGGGCGGAGTACTCGGAAGTTTCCGAGAGCTGGACAGCGTTCATGGGCGTTTGACCCGCGTCAAAAATGGGGAGGCCGCCGGGCGTAACGTGGAAATCAGGGGGTAGCGCAACGCTGCCACGGACATTCCGAACACAAGGAACGCTTTATGATTCGATACGTTGAAGGCGACATTCTGCTCAGCAAGGCCCAGGTCATCGCGCACGGCATTGCACCCCAGGACCACTTCGACTCCGGCCTGGCGCTGGCACTGCGCGAGCGCTGGCCGTCGATGGTGCGCGACTATCGCCACGCCGCCCATTCGGATGCGCCGGAGCCGGGTTCGATCTGGGTCTGGTCGGGCGTCGATGCGGACGGTGGCACCCGATGCATCGCCAATCTGCTGACCCAGGACATGCAGGGTTCCGGACGCGGCGCGCGACCGGCGAAGGCGACACTGGAGAATGTCGGGCACTGCCTGAAGGAACTTGCCCGCTACCTGCAGAGCGAACGGGTGAGCAGCCTGGCGCTGCCTTGTCTGGCTACCGGTGTGGGCGGGCTCGACTGGAAGGATGTGAAACCGTTGGTGGAGCGTTACCTGGGCGATCTGGGCATCGCAGTGGTGGTCTACGAGGTCTACCGCAAGGGAGTGGCCGCCGCTGAGTGACGCCGCCCTGTCGCCCTCGAAAAGCCCGGCCGCAAGCCGGGCTTTTCGCATCGGGCTGGAGGGCATGATGTCACCTGCTGCTGGCGAGGTCGGTATCAGCCTTGTTTGGCAGTGGCTTCCACGGTGTGGCTGGCTGCCTGCTCGGCTGGTTGTTGCTGAGCGCTCTGGGTCAGGTTGAGCATGCGGTTCTGCATCAGCGGGGATTCCTCGGCGAAGCTGGCCTGGGCGGCGATGGCAGTGGCAGCGGCGAAGAGGGTTGCGGCGATAACCTTGAGTTTCATGATGAACACCTCCGATGGTGTTGCTTTGGGTTCATCCATAGGTTAATACGCAATAATTTTTGAAAAATAGCAGTTCGGCTTAATGAGTTTTTACAAAAACGCAACAGTTGGCTGGCGCAATGAAAGTCCCGGGCATAAAAAAGCCCGGCGTGGGGCCGGGCTCTTTCTCGCTTGGGGTCAGGCGAGGTGCTGCTTGTCCTGCTCGATGGAGCGGTCGAGGGTCTCCAGCAGTTGCTTGCGCACTTTCAGCTTAGTGTTGCGGTGAGCGGTCATGTTGAGCTTCTTCAGGTGGCGTGCCGCTTCCAGGGCTGCCTCCTGCAGTTGCTCGGCCGGTACCACCTTGTCGAGGAAACCGGCGTCCACGGCATCGCGCGGGTTGAACATCTCGGCGTTGATCACCGAGCGGGTGAAGGCCGAGCGGCGCAGGCGGTCGCGGGCCAGTTCGATGCCCACGTGGTGCATGGTCATGCCGATGGCGACTTCGTTCAGGCCGATCTGGAAGGGGCCGTCGACGCCGATGCGGTAATCCGCCGAGAGCAGGATGAAAGCGCCCTTGGCCACCGCATGGCCGGTGCAGGCGACGATGACCGGGTAGGGGTGGGAGAGCATGCGGCGCGCCAGGGTGGAACCGGCGGCCACCAGGTTCACGGCGTTCTCCGGGCCGGAGGTCATCACCTTCAGGTCGTAGCCGCCGGAGAGAATGCCCGGCTGACCGGTGACGATGACCACTGCCCGATCCTGTTCCGCCTGATCCAGCGCCTGATTGAAGGCCTCGATGACGGCGGGGGAGATCGCGTTCACCTTGCCGTTGTTCAGGGTCAGGGTGGCGATGCCGTCTTCGAGTTGGTAGGTGATCAGCTCACTCATGGCGGTAGTCCTTGGTTGGAAGTGGGCCAGAACATACTGACGGGGGAGGCGGGCGTAAAGCACTTTGGCTGACCGGTGAGTCACCCGGAATCCGGGGCTTGTGGGGAGTCGTACGCATTTCCGGGAGGCCGTCGTGGAGGGCGTTCGACAGTGCTGTTAAGCTGCCACTATTGCCCGTGATGCCTCCCGCTCTCGCAAGGACTGCTGCATGTCGAAACTCGTCAAATGGATCTTCCTGGCCCTGGTCGCCGTCGCCGTGATCATCAAGGCGTCGCTGTGGCTGTCCGTGCGCAGCATCGTCGATGATGCGATTGCGCAGCTGTCGCCGATGATGGAGATCAGCTACGGCGGTATTTCCTCGTCCTTCGACGGTCGGGTCGGGCTCAAGAACGTCGTGATCAGGGTGCCCATGGCCCATGACAGCCTCAAGGTGGCCCATGCCCAGTTGAAGTTCAACGGCTTGCGCGAGCTGCTGAGCTTCAAGGAGCGCCTGGCCGAGCGCAAGCTGCCCGAGCAGATGGCCCTGGAGCTGCAAGGCGTGGAGCTGGAGGTGGCCGGCCCGTTCGTGCAGCAGTTGTATGCCGTACCCGCCGAGAAGAGCGCCTTCACCGCGATGAGCGAAGTGGTCTGCGGCAACGTCCGTAATATCGGCGTCGATGAACTGTTGCAGATGGGCTATCGCTCCCTGCAATCGGACCTGGAGTTCTCCTACCGCTTCGAGCCCGGCGCGCAGAAGCTCACCTTCAACCTGCGCAACGACGCCCGCGACATGCTGGACTTGCGCCTGAGCATGTCGCTGATCAACGTGTCCGAGCGTCCGGGCGACATGCGCGTGAACCCGCCACGGGTCGCGCAGGTCACCGTGGAGATGGACGACAACCAGTACCAGCGCCGGGTCACCGAGTTCTGCCGCAGCAAGCTCGGCCTCGATCAGAAGGCTTATCTGGCGCTGTCGCTGGAGCAGTTCGACAAGTCCCTGCGCCAGCAGCGCATCGCCCTCGACAAGCCGGTGCTCGAGGCCTACGGCCGCTACCTGAGCGATCCCCGTTCGCTGCGCATCGAACTGACCCCCAGCGAGGGGATGGCCTGGGATGGTCTACAGTTCTTCGAGCCCAAGGATGTCATCGGGATGCTGCGACCGAGCGTTCTGGTCAACCAGGAGGCTGTGACCCAATTGGGTTTTACCTGGGTCGATCCGCTTAAACACAAAATCACGCCGGAAAACGACCTTCAAAAGGTTTCGGCTGAAGAAACGGTTGAGTCGGAAGCTAGAACGCAGCAATATGAGTTCGTTAATGTTGACAGCCTTGCCCAGTACACCGGCAAGCGCCTGCAGTTCATCACGTTTGATGGTGCCTATTACCAGGGTGTGCTGCACAAGGTGGAGAACGGTCGAGCCTATATCACTGTCCTGATCGGGACCGGCTCGGCGGAAATGTTCCTCCGCCTGAACAAGATCAATCAGGTGCGGGTCATGTTGTGAGGCCCCAGAAGGAGAGAGCAAGTGAGTGAGTCGTTGTCCATCCATCACGATGAAACCAGCCACCAGTTCGTCACGACGGTGGACGGCCATCGCGCCTATCTGGCCTATATGGATCTGGGCAAGCAGACGCTCGACATCTACCGCACCTTCGTCCCGGATACCCTGCGCGGCCGCGGCATCGCCGCTGCTCTGACCGAGCACGCCCTGCAGTACGCCGAGCGCAAGGGCTACAGCGTGATCCCGTCGTGCTCCTATGTGGAGCGCTACCTGGAACGCCGCCAGCGCCATACCGATACCGCGCTCTGATTCGCGGATCGCAGAAATGAAAAAGCCGGGCTCATTGCCCGGCTTTTTCTTTGCCATATGCCCGCCCCATCAACTTGTAGGGCGGATAACGCCTCAAGCGTTATCCGCCATCATGGGTATCGCTTCGCTCCACGCCATCCTACAAAAACACCTCATGGCAGGCGCGGATGCCTGGGCACGAAAAAGCCGGGCATCGGCCCGGCTTTTTCATTACCGCAAACCTCAGCCGCGCTGACGCTTGGGCAGGACGTCCTTGAGCTTGGCATGCATGCTGCGCACGGCCTTCTCGGTGGTGTCCCAGTCGATGCAGGCGTCGGTGATGGAAACACCGTACTGCAGCTGGCAGAGATCTTTCGGGATCGGCTGGCTGCCCCAGCCCAGGTGGCTTTCCACCATCAGGCCGACGATGGAGTTGTTGCCTTCGGCGATCTGGTTGGCGACGTTGTCCATCACCAGCGGCTGCAGCGCCGGGTCCTTGTTGGAGTTGGCGTGGCTGCAGTCGACCATCACGTTCAGCGGGATCTTCGCCTTGGTCAGTTCCTGTTCGCACAGGGCGACGCTGACCGAATCGTAGTTCGGCTTGCCGTTGCCGCCGCGCAGCACCACGTGGCCGTAGGCATTGCCCTTGGTGGTGACGATGGAGACGCCGCCTTCCTGGTTGATACCCAGGAAGCGGTGCGGGCTGGAAACCGACTGCAGGGCGTTGATCGCCACGGTCAGGCTGCCGTCGGTGCCGTTCTTGAAGCCGACCGCCGAGGACAGGCCCGAGGCCATCTCGCGGTGGGTCTGGGATTCGGTGGTGCGCGCGCCGATGGCCGACCAGCTGATCAGGTCCTGCAGGTACTGCGGGGAGATCGGGTCGAGCGCTTCGGTGGCGGTGGGCAGGCCCATCTCGGCGAGGTCGCGCAGCAGCTGGCGGCCGATATGCAGGCCGTCCTGGATCTTGAAGGAGTCATCCAGGTAGGGGTCGTTGATCAGCCCCTTCCAGCCCACGGTGGTGCGCGGCTTTTCGAAGTACACGCGCATCACCAGGAACAGGGTATCGGAGACCTCCGCGGCCAGTACCTTCAGGCGCTCGGCGTATTCGTGGGCGGCCTTGATGTCGTGGATCGAGCAGGGGCCGATCACCACGAACAGGCGGTGGTCCTTGCCATCGAGGATGTCGCGGACGACCTGGCGGCCGTTGGCGACGGTGCGCAGGGCGGCGTCGGTCAGGGGGATTTCGCGCTTGAGCTGCTCCGGCGTGATCAGGGTCTCGTTGGAGGCAACGTTAAGGTCGTCGATCTGTAAATCAGCCATCGTGGTACTCAATCAGGTCACGGGTGCCGGCCGCCAGAAATCCCCGTGCGATGGGGCGCAGGCAGATATTCGCTAAGGGGAACCCGAACCTTAACCGGTCCGACGCTGGCTCGACAATGGCCTTTGGCAGGAAAATGCCCGGACCACGGGCATTTGCGCGACTTTCTGCGCGAGCGGCGTCAGACTGCGCAAAACAATGGGAAGTCCTGGGCGTTGTGCGCGATCCATTCCAGGGCGAGTTCCTCGAACGACAGCGCGGCGCCCGTCTCCTGTTCGCGCTGCCGCCGGTAGCGCTCTATCTGGCATACCTGCTCGACCATGCGGGCGCGGAACAGCGTGTCTTCGTCGATGAAGGCAATGCCGACGATGTAGTCGCTGTTCTGCTTGCGGCTCCAGGCCACTACGCCCGGGTAGCGCGCCGAGTCGCCCAGCAGGGGAATGCGCAGCTCGATGGACGTGCCGCGACGAAAGCCCCGTGGCGAGTTGCACGCCACACCGCCGAGGCTGATATTGTGCAGTCGCTGGCGCGGCAGGAAGGTCTGCTTGCGAATGACCAGTTCAACCGGAAGGTCACAGGGGTGACGCAGGAACTGCCGCATGACGGAATGCTCCGACCGCAATCTTTCTAGTATTGGCCACTTGAGTATAGTGCCGGCCCTTGAGCTGACCGACCTGGACGCCGACCGCCGGCTGCTTTCCCTGCCGGGCGTGTCGCTGCTGGTGTTCACCAGCGAGGGCTGCTCCTCCTGCCGCTGGGCGCGGGCGAAGCTGCCGGAGTTCGGCCTCCCGGTGGATCGCCTGTGCTGGATCGACGCCGGTCGCAGCGGCGGGTTGGTGGCGCGCTATGGCGTGTTCCACCTGCCGGCGATGTTCCTGGTGCGCGACGGTCATTTTCTCGGCCCGGTCCATGCCGCCCTGCGTCCAGAATCGCTGATCGACGCCTTGCGCGCTGGCCTGTCGCGCCCGGCTGAGGAGTTGCCTTGATGAATCTGCGAATCGGCATCATTGGAACCGGCGCCATCGGCGGTTTCTATGGCCTGATGCTGGCCCGCGCCGGCCACGACGTGCATTTCCTGCTGCGCAGCGAGTACCCGGCGGTGGTGGAGAACGGTCTGCGCCTGAACAGCCAGGTTTACGGCGAGCTGAGCCTGGCACCGGTGAATGCCTATGACGACGCCGCGCGCATGCCGCCTTGCGACTGGCTGCTGGTCGGCGCCAAGACCACCAGCAATGCCAGCCTGGCGCCCCTGATCGCCCAGGCGGCCGCCCGTGGCGCCAGGGTCCTGCTGCTGCAGAACGGCCTGGCGGTCGAGGACGAGCTGCGGGCGCTGCTGCCCGACCACCTGCATCTGCTGGGTGGCCTCTGCTTCATCTGCGTGCACCGCAGCGCGCCGGGTGTCATCGAGCACCAGGCTTTCGGCGCGGTGAACATCGGTTACCACTCGGGCCCCGCAGTGGGTGAGCCGGAGCGCCTGGCCATCGTCGAGGAGGGCGTCGAGCTGTTCCGCAGCGCCGAACTGGGCTCCAACGCCATGCCCAGCCTCGAACATGCACGCTGGCAGAAACTGGTGTGGAACATCCCCTACAACGGTCTTTCGGTACTGCTCGACAGCGGCACCCGGGCGATCATGGACAACCCCGACAGCCGCGCCCTGGTGGCCGAGCTGATGGAGGAGGTAGTGGCCGGCGCGAAGGCTTGCGGGCATTCGCTGCCGCCGAACATCGTCGGCGCGATGCTGGCCTCGACCGACGCCATGCCGGATTACCTGCCGAGCATGTATCACGACTTCGCGCAGCATCGACCGCTGGAGCTGGGCGCGATCTACGCCGCGCCCCTGGAGGCTGCACGCAAGGCCGGGCGCGAGCTGCCGAAAATCGAGGCGCTCTACCGCGCCCTGCGTTTCATCGACGCGCGCAACCAGGCTCATTGAGCCAATACCTCGGAGAGCGACATGGCGAAGGGACTGGGCGATAAGCTGGTGGTGGCGATTTCCTCGCGGGCGCTGTTCGACCTGCGCGAGAGCCACCAGGTGTATGAGCGCGAGGGCGTTGAAGCCTATCGCCAGTACCAGATCGCCCGAGAGGACGAAGTGCTGCCGCCCGGCGATGCCTTCGCCCTGGTGCAGAAGCTGCTGGCGCTCAACGGCGACTCGGACAGCGCACCGGTGGAGGTCATCCTGGTTTCGCGCAACAGCGCCGATACCGGCCTGCGGGTGTTCAACTCGATCCAGCACTACGGCCTGGGCATTTCCCGCGCCGCCTTCGTCGGTGGCCGCAGCCCCTATCCCTACCTGAAAGCATTCAACTGCCACCTGTTCCTCTCCACCCATATCGACGACGTACGCAGTGCCTTGGATGCCGGTTTTGCTGCTGCCACCATCCTTTCCGGTGGGACCCGGCGCGAGAGCAATGGGGAGCTGCGCTTCGCCTTCGATGGCGATGCGGTGCTGTTCTCCGACGCTTCCGAGCGCGTCTACCAGCAGGGCGGGCTGGAGGCGTTCCAGACCCATGAGCGCGAGTCCGCCCGCGAGCCCCTGGGCGGCGGTCCGTTCAAGCCCTTCCTCGCCGCGCTCAACCGGGTGCAGCAGGCGTTCCCGCAGGAGTCCTGCCCGATTCGCACCGCGCTGGTCACCGCCCGTTCGGCGCCGGCGCATGAGCGGGTGATCCGCACGCTGCGCGAATGGGATATCCGCCTCGACGAGTCGCTGTTCCTCGGTGGCCTGGACAAGGCCGCGTTCCTCGAAGCCTTCGCCGCCGACGTGTTCTTCGACGACCAGGCGGGGCATTGCGAGAAGGCTCGCGAGGTGGTCGCCACCGGGCATGTGCCGCACGGCGTAAGCAACGAAAAGCAGACCGCCGGATAGCCGCCAGGCCGCGACAGTCGGTCCCTGCGGAGCGCCGCGCGTTCTGCTGCTACGCTGCTGATAGGCCCGCCGCGCAGGCAGTCGAGGAGGCCGCATGATCCGATCGATTCTTTACGCTACCGACCTTGGCCTCTACGCGCCTTATGTCCTCCAGCATGCTCTCTCGCTGGCCCGTGCCTATGGGGTCCAGTTGTACGTGGTGCACGCCGTGGAGCCGCTCGGACTGTTCGCCGAGTCGGTGCTGCAGACCTACCTGGACGAGAACACCCTCAACGAAATGCGCGCCAATGGCCTGCACAACGTCATGGGCAGCATCGAGCAGCGCGTGATGGAAGGGTTCCGCGACGAGCTGGGGGAGCTGCGTCAGGATGCCGAGCTGATCCACTCCGTACGGGTCATCCAGGGGGACCCGCCGATGGTGATCCTCGACGAGGCGCGGCGTCTGGGGGTGGACCTGATCGTCGCCGGCAGCCACAGCCACGGGGAGGGGCTGAACACGCCGCTGGGGCGCACCGCGGGGCGTCTGGTGCAATTGGCGGAGGTGCCGGTGTACCTGGTACCGATGCTGCTGCACCGTTGAACGCAGTGTGACAATGCGTCGGATAAGACCGGAATTTCCGTATGGCTTTAGACGAATGGCATGCAGAGCTAAAAAAAACGTCTAGTTTTATTCCTTAAACCATTAATATGGTTATAAAACATAAGCCCCTGATCGCGGGTCGCGACATTCTTTCCGAGGAAATTCCATGAAGCTTCAGCAACTGCGCTATATCTGGGAAGTCGCGCACCACGACCTGAACGTTTCGGCCACTGCTCAAAGCCTGTATACCTCCCAGCCCGGCATCAGCAAGCAGATCCGCCTGCTGGAAGACGAGCTGGGCGTCGAAGTCTTCGCCCGCAGCGGCAAGCACCTCACCCGCGTCACCCCGGCCGGCGAGCGCATCATCAACACCGCCGGCGAGATCCTGCGCAAGGTCGAAAGCATCAAGCAGATCGCCCAGGAATTCTCCAACGAGAAGAAGGGCACCCTGTCCATCGCCACCACCCACACCCAGGCGCGCTATGCACTGCCGGGTGTGATCAGCGGCTTCATCAAGCAATATCCGGACGTCTCCCTGCACATGCACCAGGGCACGCCGATGCAGATCGCCGAGATGGCCGCCGACGGCACCGTCGACTTCGCCATCGCCACCGAGGCACTGGAGCTGTTCGGTGACCTGATCATGATGCCATGCTACCGCTGGAACCGTTGCGTGATCGTGCCCCAGGGCCACCCGCTGACCAAGGTGCCGAAGCTGACCCTGGAACTGCTGGCCGAACAGCCCATCGTCACCTACGTGTTCGGTTTCACCGGTCGTTCCAAGCTGGACGAAGCCTTCAACCAGCGTGGTCTGGTGCCGAAGGTGGTGTTCACCGCCGCCGACGCCGACGTGATCAAGACCTACGTGCGCCTGGGCCTGGGCGTGGGCATCGTGGCTCACATGGCGGTTGATCCGAAGCTCGACAGCGACCTGGTGATGCTCGACGCCAGCCACCTGTTCGAATCCAGCGTGACCAAGATCGGTTTCCGTCGCGGCACCTTCCTGCGCGGTTTCATGTGCGACTTCATCGAGAAGTTCGCCCCGCACCTGACCCGCGACCTGCTCTCCAAGGCCGTGCAGTGCCACAACAAGACCGAGCTCGACGAGCTGTTCGAAGGGATTGAGTTGCCGGTTTACTGATCAGGTTCGCGTCTGGCATTTGCTGTCGTCTGCTCGTCCCCAAAACGCCGCGATTCTCAAGAGAGTCGCGGCGTTTCTTATTGGGATGTTTTCCAGGTGTGGAGCCGGCGGATATCGCTGCGCGTTATTGACCATGGTTCGCGAGCAAGCTCGCTCCTACAGTTTGGCGACAAACCCAGGCGTTTCCCTATCAGCGCGGATTTTGCCGCGATGGATTTCGCGGACAAGGTCCGCTCCTACGACATACATCTGCACTCCGGACGGCCCTCACCCTAACCCTCTCCCAACGGGAGAGGGCTGGGGTGAGGGGGATGCATCGGCACGGACTTCCTGGAAGAAGACAGTTGCTCCTACGGGAGCGCAGCTTCTGCTTTGGCTTTGGCCCTCAAAGGCTTCCAGAGAAACATCCGCACACGCCGGAGCGCCCCTTCAGGAGGCAGAGTGGAGTCGGAGTTTCAGGGGTTGAGCGGCATGGATGCCGCGAGAGCGTCGTTGGGCCATGGATGGCCCGTCGACGCGTGCCCCTGAAATTTCGATGGAGCGAGGGAAACGAAGCGCAGCGAAGTAACAGCCGAAGGCTGGCCCGAAGGGTGAGCGAAGCGAATCAGTCCGGCGAAGCCGGACCCGGATGCAGGGGCAAGCCTTCTTGGTTACTTCTTTGGGGGCGGCCTTCCGACGTTTGGAAGAAGTGACTCGCCCGAGGGGGCGAAACAAGAAGTCCTCGCACACGCCGAAGCGACGCGTAGACACCTGAAGCCAAAGCGCGGATGGCGGATAACGCTTGAGGCGTTATGCGCCCTACGTTGGATCACATGCGCACCAATGAAGAAGCCCGGTAGATGCCGGGCTTTTCGTCTCAGCGAATACGCCAGCGCAACAGCAGCAACGCGACGAAAGCCAGGCCCGCCCCTGTGAGGAACGTGGAGCTGGCACCGAAACTCTGCCAGAGCCAACCAGCCAGCACACTGGCCAGCAGCATGGCGAGGCCACTGGCGAGGTTGAACACGCCGAAGGCGGTACCTTTCAGATCGGCCGGTGTGGTGTCGGCGATCAGGGTGGCCAGCAGGCCCTGGGTGAAGCCCATGTGCAAACCCCAGACAGCCACGCCAAGCAGCATCAAGGGAGTGGAGTCTGCCCAGGCCAGCAGCAGGTCCGCCGCCACCAGCAGAAGCATGCCGATGGCCAGCAGACCGGTGCGGTCGGTGCGGTCCGACCACCATCCCACCGGGTAGGCCGAGAGCATGAACAGCAGCGACATCACCACCATCACCACCGGCGTCCAGGCCATCGGCAGGCCCAGGTTCTGCGCGCGCAGCACCAGGAAGGCCTCGCTGAAGCGGGCGAGGGTGAACACCGCGCCGATCCCGACCACCCACCAGTAGCGCGCCGGGAAGCTGCGCAGCGCATCGCGATGGATCGGTGAGCGGAAGCGGTGACGGCCGGCGGCATGCTCCGGCTCTTTGACGAAGAAGATGATCGCCAACACCGCGAGGCCCGCCGGGATGCAGGCGAACCAGAACACCAGCGGCAGGTTGTTGCCCAGCCAGAGCATCAGGGCGATCGCCAGCAAGGGGCCTGCGAAGGCGCCGACGGTATCCATCGATTGACGCAGGCCGAAGCAGGCGCCGCGGATGGAAGGCGGTGCCACATCGGCGATCAGCGCATCGCGTGGGGCGCCGCGAATGCCTTTGCCGATGCGGTCGAGCAGGCGCGCGGTGAAGATGGCTTCGCCGGAGGTGGCCAGCGGAAACAGAGGCTTGGACAGCGCAGCCAGGCCATAGCCGAACAGCACCAGACCCTTGCGCCGGCCTAGGAAGTCGCTGATGGCGCCGGAGAACACCTTGACGATCAGCGCACTGGCCTCGGCGATGCCTTCGATCAGGCCGACGGTGACCATGCTCAGCCCCAGGCTGCCGACCAGGAACAGCGGCAGCAGGCTGTGCAGCAGCTCCGAGGAGACGTCCATGAACAGGCTGACGAAGCCCAGCGCCCAGACGGTGCCGGGGATGCGGGGGCGGGAAGGTTCCGAACCGTCGGGCATGGCCGACATCCTTGTGCGCTACAGGGGCGCTCAGTATTGCCCGGAGGGGATCAAGAAAGCGTCAAGTATGCCGCTTCAGAGACGGTCGAGATCGTCCCGGCTGGCCAGCTCCGCCAGCGCCTCGCGGGAGTCCAGCGGCAGCTCGCCACGGCCTTCCAGCACTTCATGGAGGAAGCTCATGAACACGGTGTAGACGACCTCGCGGCCGTCATCGTGGCGGACCACGAAGAAGGGGGCGGTGTCCACGCCGTACTGCGCGGCAACCATCCAGCCGGCACTGCCGGGGTTGCGCTCGTCGGCGACCAGGGTGCGGTCGATGCGGTCCAGATAACCGCCTTTCTCCAGACGTTCGTGGACTTCGCGGCACTTGCGGCAGTCCTGGCCGTTGGCCAGGACTTTCTTCACCAGGGTGATGCGCATGGGATCGGCTCCGCCGCAGGCATGCAGGCGTCCGATCCTGGCTGCGGGCTGACGTAGAAATTTCCGTCAGCCGAGGGTAAGGCCTCAGGCCTTGCTGATCAAATTGCCAGCGTGCAGACCGCATTCCTTCTGCGTGGCTTCCTCCCACCACCAGCGGCCTTCGCGCTCGTGCTGGTTGGGCAGTACCGGGCGGGTGCAGGGCTCGCAGCCGATGCTGATGAAGCCGCGCTCGTGCAGGCTGTTGTAGGGAATTTCCAGCATGCGGATGTAGGCCCAGACTTCCTCGCTGCTCATGTTGGCCAGCGGGTTGAATTTGAACAGCGGCTTTTCCGGGGTGGAGAAGGCGCCGTCGAGTTCCACCACCGCGACCTGGCTGCGGGTGCCGGGGCTCTGGTCCTTGCGCTGGCCGGTGGCCCAGGCGGTGACGGTGGACAGCTTGCGCTTGAGCGGCTCGATCTTGCGGATGCCGCAGCACTCGCCGTGGCCGTCCTTGTAGAAGCTGAACAGGCCCTTTTCCTTGACGAAGGCCTCCAGCAGGCGCGGATCGGGCGACATCACTTCGATGGCGATGCCGTAGTGCTCGCGCACCTGCTCGATGAAGCGGTAGGTCTCGGGGTGCAGGCGCCCGGTATCCAGACTGAAGACCTTCACGTTCTTGTTGAGCTTCCAGGCCATGTCCACCAGCACCACATCCTCGGCGCCGCTGAAGGAGATCCACAGGTCGTCGCCGAAGTGCTCGAAGGCGAACTTCAGGACGTCCTGGGGGGATTTGCTGGCATAGCTCGCGGCGATTTCCGCGATGTCGAACGGATGGCTCATCAGGCGGTATTCCTAGTTTTGGTGGCGCGGGGCGCTCTTTGCCGGGATGGTAGCAAAGAGGTGGATATGCCCCTAAATAACCTTCAGGAAGGGGCACTGTGGTGTTTGGGTATAAGTGCCGCGTTGCGCCGCTCCGAGCGAGCGGCTAGAGTGCCGCCTCTCAAGTCAAACCTGCGGGGAAATCGTTCGTGGAAATCGCCTGTCTCGACCTGGAAGGGGTTCTGGTTCCGGAAATCTGGATCGCCTTCGCTGAAAAAACCGGTATCGATGCGCTCAAGGCGACGACTCGCGATATTCCGGACTACGACGTGCTGATGAAGCAGCGTCTGCGCATCCTCGACGAGCACGGCCTGAAGCTGTCCGACATCCAGGAAGTGATCGCTACCCTCAAGCCGCTGGAAGGCGCGGTGGAGTTCGTCGACTGGCTGCGCGAGCGCTTCCAGGTGGTGATTCTCTCCGACACCTTCTATGAGTTCTCCCAGCCGCTGATGCGCCAGCTCGGCTTCCCGACCCTGCTGTGCCACAAGCTGATCACCGACGAGACCGACCGCGTAGTCGGCTACCAGCTGCGCCAGAAGGACCCGAAGCGCCAGTCGGTCATCGCCTTCAAGAGCCTGTACTACCGCGTGATCGCCGCCGGCGACTCCTACAACGACACCACCATGCTCAGCGAAGCCCATGCCGGCATCCTGTTCCATGCGCCGGACAACGTGATCCGCGAGTTCCCGCAGTTCCCGGCGGTGCACACCTATGAGGACCTGAAGAAGGAGTTCCTCAAGGCGTCGAACCGTCAGCTCAGCCTGTAAGAGCGGCTGTGACGAAAAAGCCCCGCGAATGCGGGGCTTTTTCTTTCCCGGGAGGGTGGCTTTCGTAGGAGCGGACTTTGTCCGCGATGCCTTTCGGACCGGCCTGTTGGTCGGATCGCGGATGAAATCCGCTCCAGCGGGGATTTTCAGACGTGCAGCGCAGTTGGTGGCAGGTCTGGCGAAACGGCGTACAACCGCGAACGGTTGTACGCCCTACGGGGCTTTACGGCGGCTTTTCGTAGGAGCGAGCTTGCTCGCGAACCGCTTAACTCCGCAGCTGCCGGAGAGTCTGTTCGCGAGCAAGCTCGCTCCTACAGACGCCCCATGAACCCTCGCGGGGTTTACAGGCTCTCCAGGGTCCGCAGCAGCACGCCGACCTTGGTCAGCGACTCCTCGTACTCCTCCTGCCAGTCCGAGTCGGCGACGATGCCGCCGCCGCCCCAGCAACTGACCTGGTCGTCCTTCACCAGCAGGGTGCGGATGGCGATGGAGCTGTCCATCTCGCCGCGCACGTCGAGGTAGAGCAGGCTGCCGCAGTAGATGCTGCGCCGGGTTGGCTCCAGTTCGTCGATGATCTGCATGGCGCGCACCTTCGGCGCGCCGGTGATGGAGCCGCCGGGGAAGCTGCCTTCGAGCAGGTCCAGGGCGTCCTTGCCGTCTGCCAGTTCGCCCGTGACGCTGCTGACCAGGTGGTGGACGTTGGGGTAGGTCTCCAGCGCGAACAGTTCCGGCACCCGCACGCTGCCGGGGCGGCAACTGCGGCCCAGGTCGTTGCGCAGCAGGTCGACGATCATCAGGTTCTCGGCGCGGTCCTTCTCGCTGGCCAGCAGCGCGTCGGCGTTGGCCTGATCCGCCGCAGGCGTGGCGCCGCGCGGACGGGTGCCCTTGATCGGGCGGGTTTCCACCTGGCGGCCGTGGAGCTGGATGAAGCGCTCCGGCGACAGGCTCAGCACTGCGCCTTCGGGCAGTTCCAGGTAGCCGGCGAACGGCGTCGGGCAGGCTTCGCGCAGCGCCCGGTAGGCCAGCCACGGCGAGCCGCTGCAGGGCGCGCGGAAGCGCTGGGTGTAGTTCACCTGGTAGCAGTCGCCGTCGAGGATGTAGCGGTGCACCTGGTCCAGGGCGTCGCGGTACTGCTCGCGTGTGAGGTCTGGTCTGAATGGCGAGCCGAGGCGGAAGGGCGGCAGTGTGTCTGCCTGGGCTTCGTTCTCGAACAGCGCAATCAACCGCTCGCGCTCGCTCGGCTCCAGGGTCGGGTGGAACACCAGCTGGCTGGTGCGCTCCTGATGGTCGGTGACCTGCGCCCAGGCATAGAGACCGAGGCGGGCGTCGGGCAGGTCGAGGTCGTCGAGTGCGGGAGCGGCCAGGCGTTCGATGCGGCGGCCGAAGTCGTAACTCAGATAGCCGATGATTCCGCCGACGAATGGCAACTTCCGGTCGTCCGGCAGCCGGGCTTCGCCCAGGCTCTGCAGTGCGCTTCTTACCCGGGCGAAAAAGCGCTTGGCCGATTCGTCGGCGGTCGGTGCCAGTTCTGCCAATGGCCAGGCGCTCAGAAGGTCATAGCGTCCACGGGTGGCAAAAGGGCGGCCGGCGTCCAGCAGAACGGCGCCAGGTGCGCGATGGATCAAGGCGAAGCGATCACCAGGGTCTTCCTGATAGGGAAGAGGGTGTATGAAACAGTGAGGCATGAGTGAAAGCGTGCAAGGCGAATGGGAGGTTTCAGATCGTCTGAAGCGTCGATCCTAGAGCCATTTCTTCAGTTTACGTAGGAAACGCATTCTGTTAAGAATTGAATTATCCCGCGGGGATTATGCTCCGTACCACAACGATAATGACACAGGGATACAGGCCGTGGATGTAGTACTTGAGCCCGCAGCCGGCAGCCTTTCGCGCTCCAGATTAACACCCCCTCAGGTGCCTGCTGACTATTTGATTCGTCCCCGACTCCAGAATGCTCTGGATCGTCATCCATACGCCTCCGTGCTTTCGTTCAGCGCACCGGTCGGTTTTGGCAAGACCACCGCCCTCGCGGCGCTGGCCAGGTCGCGTGAACTGACCGGCGAAGCCGTCGCCTGGATTTCGCTCGAAGAACAGGACGACGACCCCGGCCGCTTCTGCCTGAAGCTCATCCAGGCGTTGTCCGGCGCCTTGCCGGGCATCGGCGAGGATGCGCAGGGTTACTTGCAGAACACCATGCGCGTGCCGGTGGTGGCGGTGATGGAAAGCCTGCTGATCGACCTGTCGCGCCATGAACACAAGGTGCTGCTGGTGCTGGACGATCTCCATGCGATCAGCCACGCCGACGTGTTCACCGGCCTCAACCGCCTGGTGCAGTACGCGCCGCCCGGATTGACCCTGGCCATCGGCAGCCGCTCGCAGCCCCCGCTGAACCTTGCCACCTGGCGCGCCAAGGGCCTGCTGCTGGAGATCGGCCAGGACGAGCTGCGCCTGAGCGAAGACGAAACCCGCGAATACCTCGCCCGCGACGGTCTGCAACTTGACGACACCTGCCTGCAGAGCCTGCACAGCCAGACCGAAGGCTGGGTAGCCGGAGTGCACCTGGTCAGCCTGTGGCTGCGCCAGCAGGCGGGAACGCCCGAGGACCTCAAGGCGCTGAGCAGCGACAAGGCTGCCGTGGGCGATTACCTGCTGCGGGTGGTGTTCGAGCGCCTGCCGGGCGATATCCAGGACGCGCTGCTGGCTCTGAGCATTGCCAACCGGCTGAGCGGCGACCTGGCCAACACCCTGACCGGCCGCCAGGACGGCCAGGCCCTGCTGGAGCGCCTGGACAGCATGCAGCTGTTCCTCCTGCCGCTGGACCGTGATCGCCACTGGTACCGCTTTCACCAACTGTTCGCCGATTTCCTCCGGGCGCGCCTGCGCGAGCGCGACCCGGAACGCTTCAAGCAACTGCACTTCAACGCCAGCCTGTGGTTTACCAACCACCACATGCCGACCCTGGCCATCGAGCACGCGTGCCTCGCCGAAGACCCGGAGATGCTTGCAGCATTGGTGGATGGCTGCGGCCTGGAATTGATCAACCGCGGCCAGCTGTACCTGATCTCGCGCTGGCGCCGCCATGTGCCGAACGAAATCGCCGAGCGCTACCCGATCCTGGTGCTCAGCGATGTCTGGACCCGCGCCTCGGAGCTCAGCCTGCCAGAAGCCAATCGCATGATCGATGAGCTGCTGGCGCGCTGGGGCGACCACAAGGGCAGTGGTCCGATGGGCGACCAGTACCTCTCGGCGCTGGCGGTCAAGGCGGTGCTGGCGCTGCAGAAGGACGACCTGGAGCAGTGCATCACCCTGGCCAGGAAGGTCGAGAGCCAACTGGGGCGCAATTCCGCCTTCCTCGAAGGAGCGGTGCTGCTGATCGCCGCCTTCGCCCAGGTGGTGCGCGGCCAGGCCGACCAGGCCCGGCGGCTGATGGGGCTGGCGCAGCAGCGCAACCATTTCCTCGATGGCCGCTACCTGCACATGCAGCTCTCCACCATCGAGGTGGTGCTGGCGCTGGAGCAGGGCCAGGTCAAGCAGGCGCAATTGCTCATCGAGCGCCTTCGCCAGCAGGCCATGCCGCTGTTCGACAAACGCTCCCAGGCCCTGGCGCTGCCGACCATCGCCGAGGCGCTGACCGCCTACTACCGCACCGACATCGACGGCCTCGAAGAGCGCCTGCGCTGGGCGTTGGGCCGGGTCGACGTGGTCAACCCGATCGACCTCTACGCCCAGGGCATGCAATGCCTGGCGCGCATCCAGCGCCTGCAGGGGCGCGGCAAGGAGGCGTTGGGCACCCTCGGGCTGATGCAGACCCTGGCCTCGCGCAACCACTCCTGGCGTTTCTTCGCCATGGCGGTGGGCGAGGAGATCAACCTGATCCTGCAGGAACCGGCCACCGACCGCTGCAAGCGCGCCGAGCAGCGCCTGAAGGCCATCGACTGGCAGAAGCTCGCCAGCCATTACAAGCAGATGCCGTTCAATCCGGTGCTCTGGGTGCTGGGCATCAGCCGCGTGCGCCTGTTGCAGGCGCGCGGGCATTTCAGCGAGGCGCTGCACGAGATCACCCAGCTGCGCGGCATGCTGCAGCCGGGCTGGCATGGCTTGCAGCGCCTGCGCCTGGACCTGCTGGCGGCGCTGAGCTACCAGCGCCTGGGGTACCAGGAGCGCTCCCACAGCCTGCTCGGGCAATGCCTGGTGGGCGCCGAGCGGGAAGGGGTGCGGAGCATTTTCATCGAAGAAGGTGAGGGGATTCGCCAGCTGTTGCAGCAGCTCGAGTCCACTGAGCGACAACCGGCCCTGCAGGCGTTCATTCGCGGTCTGCTGACCGTCTGGCCGGGGCAGGAAGCACGCAGGTCGCCCGAGGCGCTCGAGGAAGGTCTGACCGACCGCGAACGCGAGGTGGTGTGCCTGGCCGCGCAGGGGCTCTCCAACGAGGAGATCGGCCGACAGCTGTCGCTGGCGCTCGGTACCGTCAAATGGCACCTGCACAACATCTACGAGAAGCTCAAGGTACGCAATCGTACCCAGGCGATCCGCCGTGCCCGCGAGCTGAGTCTGCTCTGAATGACGACCCTGACCTCCCTGCCGCAGCCGCCGATGCCGCTGCTGCGTACCAAGCTGTTCCCGCCGCGCACCGACAGCAGCGTGCTGCTGCCGCGCCGCGCACTGATCGATCGCCTGTTCGCCGCCCGCCAGCAGCGGGTGCTGGTGCTCAGCGCGCCGGCGGGGTTCGGCAAGAGCACCGCGCTCAGCCTGTTCCGCCAGCGCCTGCAGCAGAGCGGGGCGCGGGTGGCCTGGCTGTCCTGCGACGAGGGTGACAGCGAGCCACAGCGCCTCGTGCAATACCTGGTGGCGAGCATCTGCAGTGTCGAGGAAGGCTTCGGCGTCAACACCTCGAACCTGTTGCAGTCGGATATGACCCTGCCGCTGGAGGGCATCATCGATGCCTTCCTGTCCGACCTGCGGCGGCTCGACGGCCCGCTGTACCTGATCCTCGACGACTTCCACCAGATCCGCCATCCAGCCCTGGCCCACGGTGCGCGCTACCTGATCGAGCACCTGCCGGAGAATGTGCGGCTGGTCACCAGCACCCGTTATCGTCCGCGCTTCCTTGTCGATGAACCGGCGCTCGCGCCGCTGACCTTCTGCCTGAGCGGCGACGACCTGCGCCTGACCCGCGAAGAGACTGACACCTACCTCATCGAGCTCAAGGGGCTGTCGCTCAGCGACGCCGAGCTCAAGTTGCTGCACAAGCGCACCGAGGGCTGGATTACCGCGCTGCACCTGGCGGCGCTGGCGCTGGCGCGGCATCCGGATCGCGCGGCGTTCCTCAAGGGCTTGTCCGGCTCCGAGCGCGACCTCGCCGATTACCTGGCCGAGGATGTGTTACGCAGCCTGCCCGAATCGCTGCAGCAGTTCCTTGATCAGACCTCGGTGCTGGACGAGTTCTGCGCCGAGCTGTGCAACGCCCTGACTGGCCGCCGCGATGGCCTGGACATGCTGATGCGGCTGCAGAACGAGCAGCTGTTCATCATCCCGCTGGACGACCAGCGCGAGTGGTTCCGCTATCACCACCTGTTCGCCGAGTTCCTCCAGGGCCGGCTGGCCCGGCACGCGGACCCGACGCCGTTGCTGCACGCCGCCGCGCGCTGGTGCGAGAGCCACGACCTGGCCGACCGCGCGATCAAGTACGCGCTGCGCGCCCGCGACTATGGATTCGCCGCCGACCTGCTGGAGCGCCAGGGCGCCAAGCTGATCGCCGGCAACCGCGTCTACGGCATCCTCGGCATGCTCGGCAACATTCCCGCCGAGGTGATTCGCGAACATCCGGTGTTCCAGATTTTCTATGCCTGGCAGTTGGCCTTCGAACAGAAGTTCGCCGAGGCCGAGGCGTTGATCGAAGAGCTCAGCGTCCGGCTGCTGCAGGGGCAGGGCAAGGTGCGCAACTTCGGCCTGGCCGAGTTGCTGGCGGTGGCCCAGGTGCTCAAGGCGCTGGTGCTGCTCTACCAGGACAAGCTGGAGGGGTGCCTGAAGGTGGCCCGTCAGTGGCTGGCGCTGGTGCCGGGCAATCAGCCGGTGTTCCGCGCCAGCCTGTCGTGCATCCAGGCGGCGGCCTATGCGCTGCTGGGGGATTATGCCGAGGCGGCGAGCGCCATCGGTGTCGCCCGGGAGTGCCTGCGCATGGCCGATAGCGAATACCTGCAGGTGGTGGCGAGCATGATCGAGGCGCTGATCTGCAAGGAGCGCGGCGAACTGGAGCGCGGCCGCACCATCGCCGAGAGCGCGCGCGGCCGGGTGGAGCGCGTGTTCGGCCGCCGCAGCCGGGTCGGCGGGCCGCTGTCGCTGGCCTATGCCGACATTCTCTACGAGCAGGACCGGCATGCCGCGATCCTCGCCGAACTGCCCTTGGCGACCACTTGGCGCGATGTCGCCACACCCGTGGAGCTGCTCAGCCGTGGCCAGTTGGTGATGGCCAAGGCGCGCTTCTTCGCCGGCGAGTCCGAACAGGGATTGGCCCAGCTCGACGAATGGCTGGTCGACCTGCAGTCGCCGGGCTATGAGCGGGTCTACGCGCTGTCCATGGGTTGCAAGGTGCAGCTGCTGTTGTGGATGCGCCGGCCGAACGAGGCGGAGCGGGTGTGCCTGCAATTGGCGCGGCACCTCTCCGGACTCTCCGCCGAGCGCTACGCCGACGCCCAGGCCGCGCTGGTGATGGCCGAGGCTCGCCTGGCGTTGTCCGAGCGTCATGCCGAACGCGCGCAGCAGCGTCTGGAAGGCTGTCTGGCGGGCTTCACCTCGCCCTACCAACGCGACCGGCGGTTGCGTTTGTCGTTGTTACTTTCTGTGGCGTTTTGGC
Organism: Pseudomonas sp. PSE14; assembly: GCF_029203285.1. Lineage (NCBI taxonomy): Bacteria > Pseudomonadati > Pseudomonadota > Gammaproteobacteria > Pseudomonadales > Pseudomonadaceae > Pseudomonas > Pseudomonas sp. PSE14. Next base: position 3,774,407 of record NZ_CP115669.1, on the reverse strand, counting down.
AGAAAGGTAACAGCGAAAAAGCCTTCGCCTTGTTCGCGCCGACGCTGGAAGAGGCATGGAATCTGGGCTACCGCCGGCTGTTCCAGGACGATGCCCTGTGGCTGCTGCCGCTGTGGGAAGCCTGGAAGGCGGCCGAACCCAAGCGTGCCGCCGCCTGGCAAGGGGTGGCGGAAATGCTCCGCGAGCAGTGCCGGCGTCTCTCCGTCGACCCTGAAAGTTTCGATGAAAATCAAGATGTTAGTCACCGCGAGCGGGAGATCCTGCGGCTCGTGGCGGCGGGCTTGTCGAACCGCGACATTGCCCAGGCGGTGCATCTGTCGGAGGCCACCATCAAGTGGCATCTGCACAACCTGTTCGCCAAGCTCGGTGTGCGCAGTCGGACCCAGGCGGTACTCAAGGGCAAGAGCCTGGGGTTGCTCAGCGAAGCCTGAGTCGGGCGGTGGATTTTGCGCCATCCCTTGGATGGGCTGGCAGGTGGGGGGCGGGTCAGTAGCTTGGAGATCAGGACGCGAAGCATGGTGCTTCACGAATCCATGCCCACGGCGCCTAGGGAAGTAGTCGTGGGTCTGGAGGGCCGGCGTAGCCGGCCGACCTGCAGCGGGGCAGGACGCCCCTTGCAGTGCCTGGGGCAACCCACCTGAACACTGGAGAGAAATAACAATGAAAAAAATCAAGCAACTGGTTCTTGCAAGCGCAGTTCTGGCTACTCCGTTCCTGGCACATGCCGACATGCAATCCATGGATGACGCTGCTCTGTCCGGTGTGACCGGCCAGGACGGCATCAGCATCGCCGGTACCTTCAACGCATCCATCGGTGCCGTTACCTACAAGGACTCCGACACCACCAACGGCACCCTGTCCCTGGAAGGCATCCACCTGCCCAGCCTGACCATCGCCGACAACGCTCCGATGACCATCGACGTGGTGACCACCAATATCACCCCGGCTGGTGGCGGCACCGCTGTTGCCACCCAGCAGCTCGCCATCGGCCTGCCTTCCGTGACTGGCGACGTGACCGTCGACGCCGTCAAGGTCGGTTCCGGCGCCAGCATTGGCTCCCTGACCATTTCCAACCTGAACCTGGCCGGTTCGACCGTCAAAGTCTGGGGTCACTGATCCCCGAGGTTGCAAGCGCAGTAACCCTTGCCGGCATCTGCCGGCAAGGTTCTTCCGGGTGTTGAGTAGTAGGGGGGTGGAATGTTCGAGATTCTGCTGGGAAGCCTGCTGGGGCTGTTCGGTTTCACCCAGGCCGTGGACACCAAGCCACAACAGCAGGGCACAGTGAACATCTCGCAGCCGCTCACGCCCAATGGCCCGTTCCGCGAGTCGGTGCAGCTTGAGCCGATGAGCCAGGTGCAGTTCCGCAACGTCATCCACCAGGCCTATGACTACAGTTGCGGCTCGGCGGCGCTGACCACGCTGCTGGACTACTACCTGGGGCGCAACCTGGAAGAGCGTCAGGTCATGGAAGGCCTGATCAAGTACGGCGAGGCCGACAAGATCGTCCAGCGCCGTGGCTTCTCGCTTCTGGACATGAAGCGCTATGCCGCCGCACTCGGCTACAAGAGTGGCGGCTTCCGTGCCGAGTTCTCCGACCTGGACTCGCTCGAACACCCGGCGCTGGTGCCGATCCACTATGCCGGCTTCAAGCATTTCGTCGTGGTCCGCGATGTCTATAACGACCACGTCTTCGTTGCCGATCCTGCCTTGGGCAACATCAGTTTCACCCGCGCCCGTTTCGAGGATATCTGGGACCAGAACGTCCTGTTCGTCATCTACCCCAGCGGCCAGGAACCCAGGAATGCCCTGGCGTTGCAGGACACCGACCTGCGTCTGGTGGATGACCGCACCGTCAGCCTGCTGGCGTTCCGGGAGTTCCCGGAGATGAGCAAGTTCACCCAGAACCAGATCGGGGAGGCCGCCTCCGGCGGGGATGTCCAGTACATCCGCCGCAAATGATTGCCTGATCGGCCCGTACGAATAAGAACAAGACCAGGGGATAGCAACATGAATTTGAAGGGGTTTGCGTGCGTTGCCGCTCTGGCTTTGCTGGTCAGTACCGCCGCCGTGGCGGAAGAGGCGACGTCCGAGGACGCGCGCGATGCGCTGGCCAAGAAGGACAGCGATGCCGACAGCGCCAAGGCGCTGGAGCAGGTGTTCCAGGCCACCGAGAAGAGCTACACCCTGCTCAAGAAGGGCGAGCGCCAGCTCACCTATGGTTTCGATTACTCGCTGATGCGCGATACCCGCATCCAGGCCGTGCGCTCCGGTCAGAACGTCTACAGCGTGCTGGCGCAGAGCGAGGCGCAGCACACCTTCACCAACTCCTTCACCTTCGACTACGGCATCTGGGACAACCTGACCTTCAGCATGCGCCTGCCGTTCGTGGCCAAGTACGACACCGAACGCGACATCCATGCCTACAGCCTGGGCGACATTTCCGCGACCCTGCGCTGGCAGCCCTGGGAGTCGCGCCGCGGACGCCCGGTCACCACCCTCTACGCCACCCTCGGTCTGCCCACCGGCGACAGCCCCTACGACATGGACGTCGAGAAGGACGTCTCCACCGGCAACGGCTATTACAGCCTGGGCGTGGGCGCCAACACTTCCTACGTGATCGATCCGGTCGTGCTCTACGGCTCGCTCGGTTACACCTACAACATGCAGGTCGACGACATCCACCAGGCCCAGTACGGCGAAGAACTGGAGAAGGTGGTGCCCGGCGATACCATTAACTTCGCCATGGGCATGGCCTACGCGCTGTCCTACGACGTCTCGCTCGCCACCTCCTACCAGATGGCCTACTCGATGAAGAACAAGTACTACTTCAACGACCGGACGGTGGAGGCACCCGAGCAGACCAGCGCGATCATGAACTTCTCGCTCGGCCTTCGAACGTCACCCGACTACATCGTCAACGTGAACGCCGGTTTCGGTCTGACCGAAGACTCGCCGGATGTACTGCTGGGGCTGTCCCTTCCCCTGGATATCCAAGGCCTCAAGGCCCAGTAACCGACGAGCGAACTCCACATGACAATGCGCATTTCGCCACTCGCGTTGGCGATGGCAGGGGTGAGCCTTGGCTGGTCGTCGCTGGCCGGGGCCCAACTGGCAAACGATCTGACCATCGGCAACCCCAAGGCCATGGCCATGGCCAACGCCGTCACCGCCGATTCCACCGGCATCGACGCGGTGCACTACAACCCCGCCGCGCTGACCAAGCTCAAGGGCCGGCAGACCCAGCTCAAGCTGGTCACCGGGGTGATGGACATCCGCGCCGACTTCAAGGCACCGCCCAACTATGGCGATGCCGCCTTCGGCCTGGATGACGATCCGGTGGCCAACAGCAGCAGCCGTACCCTGACACCGACCATGTACCTGCCGGGCCTGGGCGGGATGACCGACATGCCGTTGCTGGTGGCGCCGCTGGCGGGGCTTTCGATCAACCCGCCGGGCTCGAAATTCACCTTCGCCACCAACGTCTATGCGCCCCAGGCACTGGGCTACTCGCGCGACTCCGACAGCGATCCGGCGCGCTACGAAGGGCGCCGGGTATCGCTGCAGCGCATCACCTACTTCTCGCCCTCGGTGGGCTACGAGATCAACGACACGCTTTCGGCGGGCCTGTCGATCGGCTTTTCGCACCAGGCGATGGCCCTGGATACCGACTTCCGCAACCCCGGCCTGCTCACCGGCCTGCTGCAGACCCTGCACGACACCACCTGCGTGCCGGGCGCGCAGGAAATCGTCGAGCTGGTGTTCAACGTCTGCGGCGGCCGCATCGGTCCCTACGACTCGCTGGCCAACCTGAAGCTGGACATGCAGCAGAGCCTGTCGCCGAGCTTCAACCTCGGCATCCTCTGGGAGCCCCGCGACTGGTTCGCCTGGGGCGCGACCTACCAGAGCGAGTCGCGCATGCACCTCAAGGGCAAGTACCGGGTCGACTACAGCCAGGACTGGCAGGGCTTCTGGTCCGGCCTGCAGAGCTCGATCTTCGGCGCCTTCCTGAGCCCCCTGTTCCCCTACGGCAACACCGACGAGGAACACGGCGTGGCGACGCTGAACATGGTCAACCCGGACAGCTTTTCCACCGGCATCAAGGTGCGCCCGTTCGACAAGTGGCAGTTCAACTTCGACCTGAAGTGGACCGACTACAGCGACTGGAACAAGCTGGAGATCGAGTTCGACAAGGAGCTCGACCTGTTGCGCATCGCCAAGAACTTCGCGCCCAACGGCGCCACCGACCACAGCATCATCCTCGACCGCGGCTACCAGGACACCTGGAGCTACGCCATGGGCATGCAGTACGACGTCAACGATCGCCTGCAACTGCGCGCCGGCTACGAGTACCGTCCTTCGGCAATCCCCAAGGACAAGGCCGACGCCCTGGTGCCGATCGGCGACGCCGATCTCTACGGCCTGGGCCTGGGCTACCAGTGGGACAAGGACACGGTGATCGATCTGGGCTTCAACTACTTCGTGTCGAAGCAGAGCATCAAGTCCGGCAGCAGCTGCAACCTGAACTGCACCGGCATCGACAACCTGGTCTACAACCCCTATGCGGGGCTTGACGTCAGCACCACGGTGAAGGCCTATATCTTCGCCATGACGTATCGGACGACTTTCTGAGGGCATCGGACATGGGCAAGCGGACTTTGCTGACGGGCTGCCTGATCGCCGCCGGACTGGCCGCCCCGGCGATGCAGGCCGCCAGCGGGCGCTACCTGTCCTGGGTGGACGACAACGGCCAGGTGCACAACACCTTCGTCGACGCCAGCTTCAGCCAGCAACAACGCCAGGCCGACAAGCGCATTGACCAGAGCGACCGGGCGCGCCAGCTCGACGCATCCGGTACCCAGTGGCCGGGCGCACAGCCGGCCGGGGAGAGCAAGCGCCGCTACTTCACCTGGGTCGATGCCCAGGGCAACATCCAGAACAGCTTCTATGCCGCTGGCCAGGTACCGCCGGGGCGCGCCGACTACGTGCTGCCCAACGGCGACCACTCTTCCGAGTACATCGACGCCGAGGCGTATGAGGACAAGGGCTTCGTTCGCAGCGAGAACGGCAACCCGTACTACACTTGGGTCGACGAGCAGGGGCGCATGCACAACTCGCCGATCAGCGCCGAGCAGCGGGCCGAAGCGTTCCGCCGGGGCGAGCAGGGTGGTGGCAAGGTCGCCTATACCGAAGGGCGACAGATCGATTTCAAGTCGCGTCCGGCGGACCTGCCCGGCCTGGATGGCAGCGGCGAGCAGACCGACGCCATGAAGGCGCTGCTCAAGGGCAGCGGCAAGACCCTCGACGATCTCTACCAGGACCTGCAGCGCCGCTGTTGCGAGCAGATGGCCGATGGCGACTTCACCGAGTTGAGCGCCGAAGAGCCGCGCTATGAAGAGCTGAACAAGTTCTCCCCGAGCTTCGACTTCCCCATGGGCAAGAGCTACTTCGTGGCGATGAAGCTGCCCAGCTCGCAGCGGGTCTACGGCCTGCGCGTGCGCAGCTTCGCCAACCACCAGGTGGTGTACCCGTCGCTGCTGTTCCTCGACGAACGCAAGCGCCCGACCCGCTTGGTGAGCGATGCGGTGTACAAGCTCAATCCGGAAACCTGGTACCGCTATGCCTTCATCGAGGGGACGGTGCCGGTGCGTGCCAACCAGGGCGAGCGTTACGTGCTGCTGCTCACCACGGATGAAGATCGCAGCTTGCAGACACTCGACAACAAACCCTACAAGCGCCCGCTGGAAAACCTGGCGGTGAACGAGGCGGGGATGAAGGTGCGCGAGCATGGCGACCAGGGCGGGTTCGAGCTGGCCGTGGTGCGCTGATCTGACGCCTTTCGTAGGAGCGAGCTTGTTCGCGAACCGTCCAACATCGAAGTGGTCAGGGAATTCGTTCGCGAGCAAGCTCGCTCCTACAGGTGCCACCCTGCGTTTCGTGGCCGCAACAAGCTCGGCAATCGCCGGACCTTTTCATGGGGCAGCACGTAGGGCGTACAACCGTTCGCGGTTGTACGCCGATACACCCGAAGCGCCGGCAGGAGCTGTGGCTGATCTCGAAGCGCTCGGCGACGGGCGTCCGAGTGGATCTCCGTGTAGGCGGGAACCAGGGGCAAACGGCGTATAACGTCGAACGTTATACGCCCTACATTCGCGGCTGTGGTGTGCTGAGCCGGGGGGCTACACCTCGCACCCATGAAAAAGCCCGGCAATCGCCGGGCTTTTTCATGGGGCAGGGCGCCTCAGACTTCCTTTGGCTGCACGTGTCCGAACAGCTCCTGGGCGAAGCGCACGCGTTCTTCCACTGTCTCCTTCACGCCCTTGGCTTCCATCTCGGCAATGTGTGCCTCGACGGCATGGGTGCGCAGGGTCAGGCCGCAGTCGTTGGCGATCTGGATGTTCAGGCCGGGGCGGGCGTTCAGTTCGAGGATCAGCGGGCCCTTGTCCTGGTCCAGTACCATGTCCACGCCAATGTAGCCCAGTCCGCAGAGCTCGTAGCAGCCGGCGGCGAGCTTCATGAAACCGTCCCAGTTGGGCAGTTGCACACCGTCCACCGCGTTGGTGGTGTCCGGGTGTTTGCTGATCTTGTTGTTCAGCCAGGTGCCGCGCAAGGTCTGCCCAGTGGCCAGGTCCACACCCACGCCGATGGCGCCCTGGTGCAGGTTGGCCTTGCCGTTGGACTGGCGGGTCGGCAGGCGCAGCATCGCCATCACCGGGTAGCCCATCAGCACGATGATGCGGATGTCCGGTACGCCTTCGTAGCTGATGCTCTTGAAGATCGGGTCCGGAGTGACGCGGTATTCGATCAGCGCGCGGTCGCGGTGGCCACCCAGGGAGTACAGGCCGGTAAGGATGCTCGACAACTGGTGCTCGATTTCCTCGTGGCTGATGATCCGCCCGGAGACCGTCTTGTAGCGGCCCTCGAAGCGATCGGCGATCACCAGGATGCCGTCGCCGCCGGCGCCCTGCGCCGGCTTGATCACGAAGTCGTTACGGTCACCGATGATTTCCGGCAGGCGCTCGATCTCTTTCTCGGTGGAGATGATCCCGTACATTTCCGGTACGTGGATGCCCGCCTCGATCGCCCGCTGCTTGGTGATGATCTTGTCGTCGACGATCGGGTACAGGTGCCGCTGGTTGTACTTGAGCACGTAGTCCGCGTTGCGCCGGTTGATACCCATGATGCCGAGGGCGCTCAGGGCTTTCCATCGCTTGATCAGGCCGAACATGGCTTAGTCCTTGAGGAAGGCTTTGAAGCGGAACAGTTCGGTCAGGCGGTACCCGCGGTAGCGACCCATCGCCAGCATGAACGCCACCAGGATCAGCAGCACGGCCGGGAAGGTGAACACGAAGTACACCAGCTCCGGAATGCGCATCAGGATGTGCGCCAGGGCAGCGGCGACCAGGGTGCCGATGGCGGCCTTCATGGCGTGCGCGGCGCCGCGCTCTTCCCAAGTGATCGACAGGCGCTCGATGCTCATGGTCAGGATCACCATCGGGAACAAGGCCACCGACAGGCCGCTCTCGAAGCCCAGCTTGTGGCTGAGCAGGCTGATGGCGGCGATCATCACCACCACGAAGGTCAGCACCACCGACAGGCGCGGCAGCATCTGCAACTTCAGGTGTTCGAGATAGGAGCGCAGCGACAGGCCCAGCGCGGTGATCACGGTGAACAGGCCGATACCCCATTGCAGGCCGGTTTCGCGGAAGGCGAGGGCGATCAGCACGGGGGTGAAGGTACCCAGGGTCTGGATGCCGATCAGGTTGCGCAGCACCAGGATCACCAGCACGCCGAACGGGATCATGATCATGATCTGGAAGGTCTGCTGGGTGGACAGTGGCAGGCCGTACAGCGAGTACTCGAGGAAGGCCGCGTCGGTGTTCTCGTCGGACAGCTTGGCCAGGCGGATGGCGTTCATCTCGCTGCTGTTGAGGCTGAAGTTGACCTGGGCCTTCTTGCCGCCTTCGATGGACAGCAGGCTTTCATCGCCCAGCCACCAGATCAGGCGGTCGGCGGGCAGGCCGCGCTCGCCGGTTTCCGGGTTGAAGTACAGCCACTCCTTGCCGTTGAAGCTGCGTAGCCAGAGCTCGGGCTGCTGCGGCTGGTTGGCCACCAGGCGAATGGTGTGCACGCGCTCCAGCGGCACGTGGGCCACCGCCAGCAGGGTCTCGACCACATGGGAGCGTTTTTCCAGGCTGGTGTCGCCGGCCAGCAGCAGCTTGACGTTGTCGTCGTTGAGGTTGTTGGCGCGCTTGATGGCTTCGCTGACGAAGGTCTCGACGTCCGCCGAATGCTGGCGGATGGGGGCGATCAGGGCTTCGGCGGCGATCTTCTCCGGGCCTTCCAGGGGCAGGCTGTCACGGAAGATCGGGCCTTTTTCCTTGGGCTTCTCGCCGGCGGCGCCGGTGTAGCGCTTGGTCAGCACCAGGCGATAGTAGAGGGTCTGCTGGCCGCTGGCGCGGCGCGAGGACCAGGTCACCTTGCGGTTGCCGTCGGCGCGGTTGATGCCCACGCCGTAGTTGTTGGAGACGAAGCTCTCGTTGAGGCTGACGTAGTTCTGGCTCAGCGGCGGGACGAACATCTGCACCTTCACCGGTGTCTTCGGCGTGGCGACGAATTCGACCTTGGCATCGATGTTCCACAAGTCGTCGGTCTCGGCCTCGGTCATCGGGATGCCGAGGATGAAGATCTGGTAGGCGGTGATCGCGACGCCCAGCGTCAGCAGGATGGCGATCAGGACCTTCAGATGCAGGGTAAGAGAGCGCATGGGATTACTCGGCAGGTTTCGCTACGGGTTGGCAGCCGGGCTTGCCGGCAGCGTATTTCAGGCTCGGGTCGACCAGGGCGCCGAAGCGCTTGAGCGCGTCGGAGCCGATCAGAAGCGGGTATTGGAAGGCGCTGCGGTCGGTAAGGTTCACTTCGATGGTGCGTCGGACCTTGCCCATGCAGACGTCCAGCTCGATCACCGGGCGGGCGGTATAGTCCTTGCCTTCGTCAGGGTCGTAGTCGCCATGACGGCGCTTGATCTTGCTGATGCGGGCCAGGGGCTTTTCGATCGGCTGGCTGTCGGCGGTGTCGGTGGCCAGGTAGAAGCGTACCCAGGTCTCGCCGTCGCGCTTGAAGCGCTTGATGTCGCGGGCGCTGAGCGAGGCGGTCTTGGCGCCGGTGTCGAGCTTGGCGGCCAGCTCCAGGCTCAGATCGTCGATGCGGGCGTATTCGTTCAGACCGTAGACGGTCTTGCCGGCAGCGGCGCTGACGCCGGAAAACAGGACGATGCTCAGGAGCAGCAGGGCAGTGGGCTTGATTCTCATGGGTCTTGATGAGTGGGTGGCCGCAAAGCCTTGGAAAAGTGGGTGTCCCGGTCGTCACCCTCGCTCGGACATGGCCGGATTGCCACCGGGCTGGGCCCAGGGACGCCAGGCAATAGCGCGGCGAATTCTACCATGTGGTTTTTACGTGGCGACAGTCGGTTGGTCTCTTGGCAGGGTATTTGTCAGCGACTGCCCCGTGCACAGTAGACGCAGGGGCAGTCGCTGCACCCGCTCTCGACAGCCTGGCTGCCGCGGGCGGGCGTTGAGGCTCAGGGACTTTCCGGGACCTTGACTTCGCTCCAGCTGCTGTCGGGGTCGAAGCGGGTCATCTTCAGGGCGATCTTGTCGCCATTGGGGCCCAGGTTCTTGGAGAAGACCTCCCCGTCGTGGCTGATCATGAAGCTCATCACGCCCGTGTCGCCATAACGGACCGGCCAGGCGATCAGGGCGAAGCCTCGGGTCATCTTGCCGCCGATCAGGTAGTCATAGGCGCCGCCGGGGGCCGAGGGACCCTGGGCGGTGAGTATGCGGTAGTGGTAGCCGTGCCAGCCGCCGTCCGGGAGTTCGTCGCCGAACAGGGGGCCGAGCGGGCTTTCCTCGCCGTCTTCCTCTTGCGGCCAGTACAGGCCGTCGTGGCGGCCATCGCTGCTGACAAATTTCTGGGCGTATTCCAGTACGCCGTCGCCATTGCGGTCGACTTCGGCAAAGTCCATCTGCGCATCGTGATAGGCCTGCACCGCGTTTATCGCTGCTTCTTCGTTGCGGCCGATGCGGCGGACGCGAATTTCCTCCCCGCCCGCCTTGGCGTTGAATGCCCAGCCCTGCTTCTGGTGCAGGATCGGCAGGGGCAGTGTCCATGGATCATTGCCGACTACCAGGTGGGCACGGTCGGGGCCGTCTTTCTCGATCTGGTGCTTGTCCTTGTAATGCGCGAGGAAGGCATCCACTTCATCCCGGTCGATGCCTTCGGGCGGGATGTAGCTGCGCCAGTCCTTGCCGAGTAGGGCGGTCAGGCGCTCCGGGTCGGCCTTCTCGGTGCCGAGCGCGGCGACGAAGGCATCGGCGGCGGCTTCCGGTGTGGGAAAGGTTTCCTGCGCCAGCAGGCTGCAGGGCAGTGCGCCCAGGAGGGCGAGCGCCAGTAGGCGCGATGCGAAATGCATGATTCGTCTCCTATCGGCGCCGTCCGCCGCCGGAAAATGCGCGGGCGGGACGTTGTACGGTGTGCCCGGCGCGTGCGGCCTGAGGCCGGCTGGCGACGGCGCGGCTGGCTTGTCCGCGCTCGGAGAACGCTCGGGATTGCCTTGGGTTGTTGGCTCCGACGAAGGCATTGTTCCGCGGCGCCTGGGTCCTGGCGCGCTGCTGGCGGGCCTGCTCGCGGATTTGCGAGTTGTTCTGCGCACGTGGCCGTTGCTGTGCCTGGGCGCTGCGGTTTTGCGCAACGCTTTGCGCACGCTGCCGGGCGTCGGGGTTGTTGCGCAGTTCCCGGGTGGCGGCCTGCGCGCGCTCGCGGGCTTGCGGGTTGTCTCTCAGGTCGCGGGTGGCAGCCTGGGCGCGTTCGCGGGCCTGCTCATTGTTCACCGCCGGTGGGGTGATGCCGCGCTGGGCAAGGCTCTCGCGGGCCCGGGCACGCTCCTGGGTGCGTGCGGAGTCGAAGCCGCGCAATGCCTCGCGCTGCTCGCCGCCTGCCAGCCGGCGGTTGTACTGCTCGCGGCTGGCCGCGTCACGGTAGGGCACGCCATTGCGGTAGGTGGGGTCATGGCGCCAGGTGGCGCGGTTGCCGTTGAACTCGCGGTTCACGTTGCGATTGACGTTCCGGTTGCTGTTGAAGTTGTTGTAGTGCTCTACATCCACGTCGATCTCATGGTCGTCCCAGTCGCAATCGCCCCAGAGCGAATTGACGATGGCGATGCCCGCGCCGAACGCCAGGCCGGTGGCCAGCGCGGTAGCGACGGGGTACTGGTATTGGGGCGGAGGCGGGTAGTAGGTCGGCGGGCTGGAGGGATAGGCCCAGGTGCCGTAGACCTGATTGGGGTTATAGCTGGGAACGTAGACCACCTGCGGGTTGGTCGGCTCGATGACGATCGTCTGCGAGGGGGCGGGCTGCTGCACGACCACCGTGTCGCCGCCGGGAGCTGGTTGCGCGGGAGGCGGGGCCGCCGGCTTGATGCTGATGGTCTGCTGTTCGTTGGATTTCAGGTTGCCGGCAGCCTGGGCCTGGCGGCGCAGGCGCTGGACGGAATCCATCACGGCGTCGGGCTGCGCCAGGAAGGCGTCGCCGACGCGTTGAACCCAGGCGGGGTCCTGTTCCAGTGTGGCCAATACGACAGGGAACGCCACCAGCGACTGGACGCTCGGGTCCCACGGCTGATTGGCAACCTGCTTCACGGCCTCGTCGCCGCTTACGCCGGGGTGGGCCTTGGACCAGGCGGCTGCATCGGCCACATTGCCCGGGTAAGTGGTTGCCATCAGCACTTGGGCCAGCAGGGAGTCCGGGTACAGCGCCAGCGGCGCGAGCATCTGGTCGAGTTCTTCGGTGCTGAATACAGCCTGAGACGGATTTGCCGGTGCGGCCGGAGGCGCTGCTGTCGCCGCAGCAGCGGGTGGCGCTGGCGCGGCTGCCGGTGCAGGGGCAGGCGCTGCAGGGGGTGCGGCAGCGGGTTGGCCGGCGGCTGGGGGCGTGGGTGTGGTGACCTTGGCGTTGGGCGGCTCGCTCTTGTCGCAGCCGGCCAACGCCAGCAGGGCAGCCAGAATCAGGTGCTGACATTCGCGCATGGCGCTCTCCTTTGCCTGTGCCGGGGAATGCCCGACCCGTCGAAAACGCCACGGGCAAATCTCGGGTCTACAGAATGATAGGCGGGTTGGCGAGAGGCTGCCGAAAGACTAACGGCCGGGGATACCGGCCGTCGATTGAGGGTACTTCGAGAGTTGGGCGGCTACTTGAGCCGGCGTTCCACGCCTTTCTCGACGAGGATCTTGGCGGAGATCTCTTCCACCGAGAAATGCGTCGAGTTGATGTAGGCGATGTTCTCGCGGCGGAACAGGTTCTCCACCTCGCGGACCTCGAACTCGCACTGGGCGAAGCTGGCGTAGCGGCTGTTGGGTTTGCGCTCGTTGCGGATGGAAGTCAGCCGGTCGGGATCGATGGTCAGGCCGAACAGCTTGTGCTTGTAGGGCTTGAGCGCGTTGGGCAATTGCAGGCGCTCCATGTCTTCCTCGGTCAGCGGGTAGTTCGCCGCGCGGATGCCGTACTGCAACGCCATATAAAGGCAGGTCGGGGTCTTGCCGGAGCGCGACACGCCCACCAGGATCAGGTCGGCCTTGTCGTAGTAGTGGGTGCGGGCGCCGTCGTCGTTGTCGAGCGCGAAGTTGACCGCGTCGATACGCTCCATGTAATTGGAGTTGTGGCCAATGCTGTGGGATTTTCCGACGGAATACGACGAGTCGGCGGATAATTCCTGCTCGAGCGGGGACAAAAACGTCGAGAAGATGTCAATCATGAAACCGTTGGATTGCGCAAGGACCGAACGGATCTCGCGGTTTACGATGGTATCGAAGATGATCGGGCGTGCCCCGTCCGCCTCGGCAGCGTTGTTGATTTGCTGTACCATGACGCGCGCTTTTTCTTCGGTATCGATGTAAGGTCGCGTCAGTTTGACGAAATTGATGTTCTCGAACTGCGCAAGAAGGCTCTGGCCGAGGGTTTCGGCAGTAATGCCGGTGCCATCGGAAATGAAGAATGCAGTTCGTTTCATATGCGCTGCGGGCCTTAAGGTAGGAACGTTTCTTGGCTATGATAGGCCGCGCGTTTGCAAGGCCCTTTGCCGGGGCATTCTTACTCATTTTTCTGGCCCGGGCCAGAAGAGTGGCGCCGCACCGGCCCGTACGACCTTTTCCAACACCTTAGTGGAGAGATCACCTTGGTAGAGTACGTAGTTTCCCTCGATAAGCTCGGCGTCCATGATGTCGAACGTGTGGGGGGCAAGAACGCATCCCTGGGCGAAATGATCAGCAACCTCGCCGGTGCTGGTGTTTCCGTACCAGGTGGTTTCGCCACCACCGCCCAGGCCTACCGTGACTTCCTCGAGCAGAGCGGCCTTAACGATCGCATCCATGCTGCGCTGGACGCTCTCGATGTGGATGACGTGAATGCCCTGGCCAAGACCGGTGCGCAGATCCGCCAATGGGTGATGGATGCCGAATTCCCGGCCCAGCTCGACGCCGATATCCGCAAGGCCTTCACCGAGATGGCCGCCGGCAACGACAATATGGCCGTTGCCGTACGCTCTTCGGCAACCGCCGAAGACCTGCCGGACGCCTCCTTCGCCGGCCAGCAGGAGACCTTCCTGAACATCCGCGGCGTGGACAACGTGATCCGCGCGGCCAAGGAAGTCTTCGCCTCCCTCTTCAACGACCGTGCCATCGCCTACCGCGTGCACCAGGGCTTCGACCACAAGCTGGTCGCCCTGTCCGCCGGTGTGCAGCGCATGGTCCGCTCCGAAACCGGCACCGCCGGCGTGATGTTCACCCTGGACACCGAATCCGGTTTCCGTGACGTGGTGTTCATCACCGGCGCCTATGGCCTCGGCGAGACCGTGGTGCAGGGTGCGGTGAACCCCGACGAGTTCTACGTCCACAAGCCGACCCTGGAAGCCGGCCGCCCGGCGATCCTGCGTCGCAACCTGGGCAGCAAGGCCATCAAGATGGTCTACGGCGAAGAAGCCAAGGCCGGCAAGTCGGTCAAGGTGGTCGACGTGGAGAAGGCCGATCGCGCCCGCTTCGCCCTGTCCGACGCCGAAGTGACCGAGCTGGCCAAGCAGGCCCTGATCATCGAGAAGCACTACGAGCGTCCGATGGACATCGAGTGGGCCAAAGATGGTGACGACGGCAAGCTGTACATCGTCCAGGCCCGCCCCGAGACCGTGAAGAGCCGCGTCAGCGCCACCGTGATGGAGCGCTACCTGCTCAAGGAAAAGGGCAAGGTCCTGGTGGAAGGCCGCGCCATCGGCCAGCGCATCGGCGCAGGCCCGGTGAAGGTGATCCACGACGTTTCCGAGATGGACAAGGTCCAGCCGGGCGACGTACTGGTCTCCGACATGACCGACCCGGATTGGGAGCCGGTGATGAAGCGTGCCAGCGCCATCGTCACCAACCGTGGCGGCCGTACCTGCCACGCGGCGATCATCGCCCGTGAACTGGGCATCCCCGCTGTCGTCGGCTGTGGCAACGCCACCGCGGCGCTGAAGGATGGCCAGCGTGTGACCGTATCCTGCGCCGAAGGCGACACCGGTCTGATCTACGAAGGCGAACTGGGCTTCGACATCCGCCAGAACTCGGTCGATGCCATGCCGGAGCTGCCGTTCAAGATCATGATGAACGTCGGCAACCCCGACCGCGCCTTCGACTTCGCCCAGCTGCCGAACGAAGGCGTGGGCCTGGCTCGCCTGGAATTCATCATCAACCGCATGATCGGCGTGCACCCCAAGGCGCTGCTGAACTTCGCCAGCCTGCCGGCGGACATCAAGGAGAGCGTCGAGAAGCGCATTGCCGGTTACGACGATCCGGTCGGCTTCTACGTCGAGAAGCTGGTCGAGGGCGTCAGCACCCTGGCCGCTGCCTTCTGGCCGAAGAAGGTCATCGTGCGTCTGTCGGACTTCAAGTCCAACGAATACGCCAACCTGATCGGCGGTAAGCTCTACGAGCCGGAAGAAGAGAACCCGATGCTCGGCTTCCGTGGTGCCTCGCGCTACATCAGTGAGTCCTTCCGCGATTGCTTCGAGCTCGAATGCCGCGCGATGAAGAAGGTCCGCAACGAAATGGGCCTGACCAACGTCGAGCTGATGGTGCCCTTCGTACGTACCCTGGGCGAAGCCTCCCAGGTCGTCGACCTGCTGGCCACCAATGGTCTCAAGCGTGGCGAGAACGGCCTGCGCGTCATCATGATGTGCGAACTGCCGTCCAACGCCCTGCTGGCTGACGAGTTCCTCGAGTTCTTCGACGGCTTCTCCATTGGTTCCAACGACCTGACCCAGCTGACCCTGGGCCTGGATCGTGACTCGGGCATCGTCGCGCACCTGTTCGACGAACGTAACCCGGCGGTGAAGAAGCTCCTGTCCAACGCCATCCAGGCGTGCAACCGTGCTGGCAAGTACATCGGCATTTGCGGCCAGGGCCCGTCGGACCACCCGGACCTCGCCAAGTGGCTGATGGAACAGGGCATCGAGAGCGTGTCGCTGAACCCCGACTCGGTTCTCGACACCTGGTTCTTCCTCGCCGAAGGCCACTCCTGACAGTTCCTTCACCATCCATGAGAAGGGCGGGTGATTTCACCCGCCCTTTTTTGTGCCAGCCGATTCCATGCAAAGCAGCAGTCAACTCTTTCCCGTCGCGCTGATGAGCGCAGAGTTCCGCGGTGACCTCACCGAGGATGTATACCGCTTGAAACCGGGCAACAGCCCCGATTCCAGTGTCGAGCTGGTGCTGACCCGTCTCGGGCAGCGCGATGGCTCCCGTGGCGTGCCGGTGATCCTTCTGCACGGCAGCTTTTCCAACCGCCGCTTCTGGTATTCACCCAGGTGCATCGGCTTCGGCCCGTATCTGGCGCGTGCCGGCTTCGACGTCTGGATTCCGGAGATGCGCGGGCACGGGCTTTCTCCGCGCAACCAGGACTATGACCGCAACCGCGTGGCCGACTATGCGCGCTTCGACCTGCCGGCCATCGCCAGCTTCGTCGTCGAGCAGAGTGGTCAGGCGCCGCACTGGATCGGCCATTCCCTGGGCGGTATCACCCTCGCGGCGGCGCTCGGTGGCGGCTATCTGGAAGACGGGCAGGCGGCCAGCGTGGCGCTGTGTGGCAGCCAGATCAGCCGTACCTACTGGCCGCTCAAGCTGCCGCCGGTGGCCTGGAGCGGGCGCTTCCTGCTCAAGCGCATGGGCGGGCTGTCCGGCTCCAGGCTCAAGCGCGGTCCGGAAGACGAGCCGCTCGGCCTGGCTCTGGAAACCCTGCGCTGGTACAGCCTGTTCGGTCGCTTCGGCGAGAAGGACAATGACTGGTGGGGCGGTCTGCAGAACGTCAAGGTGCCGGTGCTGGCGGTGGCCTCCGACGGTGACTACCAGGACCCTGCCTGGGCCTGTCGCCAACTGCTGGAGCAGTTTGGCTCCGAGGCTCGGGAATACCTGCGCCTGGGCAAGCGCCATGGATTCTCCGAAGACTATGGTCATGTCGAGATGCTGATCAGCAAGGGCGCGCAGCGTGAAGTCTGGCCTCTGTTGCAGCACTGGCTGGAGCACGGTGCGTTGCCGGCCGGGCAGGGCGCTCTGGCGCAGGCTTGAGCGTTCCTCGCTGGCGCCGTAGCGGTTAGACTGTGACGCCAGTGAGCCTTTCGGTCACGTCAGGGCCGGATTGCCGTATCCGTTTTCATCAAGAGGAGCGTCTCCATGCATTACGTCACCCCCGATCTGTGCGATGCCTACCCGGAGCTGGTCCAGGTCGTCGAGCCGATGTTCAGCAACTTCGGCGGGCGGGACTCCTTCGGTGGCGAGATCGTCACCATCAAGTGCTTCGAGGACAACTCGCTGGTCAAGGAGCAGGTCGAGAAGGACGGCAAGGGCAAGGTCATGGTGGTGGACGGCGGCGGCTCCCTGCGCCGCGCGCTGCTGGGCGACATGCTGGCCGAGAAGGCGGCGAAGAACGGCTGGGAAGGCATCGTGGTGTATGGCTGCATCCGTGACGTCGACGTGATCGCCCAGACCGACCTGGGCGTGCAGGCGCTGGCCAGTCACCCGATGAAGACCGACAAGCGCGGCATCGGCGACCTGAACGTCGCAGTGACCTTCGGTGGCATCACCTTCCGCCCGGGCGAGTTCGTCTATGCCGACAACAACGGCATCATCGTTTCGCCTAAAGCGTTGAAAATGCCGGAGTAAATCGAACCTCCGAGCGCGGTTCGAGTCAATGCCGGAAGCGAAGGCTTCCGGCATTTTTCATGGAGCGCCCCCAAGGGCGAACGCGGGAGAGGGCATGCAGGCATACGAAAGTGGCACCGAGCGTGGCTTGATCGACGGCTTCGTGCTTGATGGGCGTGGCGGTGCCCGGGAGATATCCCGCAACGAATTGCCGTTGCTGGACCTCAAGCCCGAGGAAAGTCTCTGGGTGCACTGGGACCGCGGTGTGCCGGAGGCGCAAGCCTGGCTGCGTGAGTCCAGCGGGCTCAACGAGTTCGCCTGCGACCTGCTGCTGGAGGAGGCGACCCGTCCGCGACTGGTCGATCTGGGTGGCGAGCGCCTGCTGCTGTTCCTGCGGGGCGTGAACCTGAACCCCGGAGCGGTGCCCGAGGACATGGTGTCGCTGCGCGTCTACGCCGAGTCGCAACGGGTGATTTCCCTGCGTTTGCGCCCGCTCAAGGCGGTGGCCGACCTGCGCACCGACCTCGCGGCCGGGCGCGGCCCGAAGACGGCGTCGGAAGTGGTGCTGTATCTAGCGCATTACCTCACCGACCGGGTCGATACGCTGATCGGTGGTCTGGCCGACCAGCTCGACGCCATGGAGGAAGCCATCGAGGAGGACGAGCGCAGCATTCCCGATCAGCACCAACTGCGGACGCTGCGCCGGCGGGCTGCCGGGTTGCGGCGCTATCTCTCGCCGCAGCGCGATATCTACGCGCAGATGATCAAGTTCAAGCTGTCCTGGACGGTCGCCGATGACGCCGACTACTGGAACGAGCTGTACAACCGCCTGACCCGGAACCTGGAGGAGCTGGAGCTGGTTCGCGAGCGCATCAGCCTGATCCAGGAGGCCGAACATCGTCGAATTACCGAGCGAATGAACCGCACCATGTATCTGCTGGGTATAATTACCGGCTTTTTCCTGCCCATGAGCTTCGTGACGGGGCTTCTGGGTATCAACGTCGGCGGCATTCCCGGCTCCAGCGCACCCTACGGCTTCGCCGTGGCCTGCCTGCTGATCCTTGGGATTGCCACCTTCCAGTGGTGGATCTTCCGCCGCCTGCGTTGGCTCTAGGTTGTGACTTTTGAGGTGGTGAGGGCGTCAAGCACCTCACACAGGCGAGGTGCGTATGCACGACCCATTTGAAGAATCCTTGCGTGATCTGCTGAAGATGCCGCCGGAGCAGCCGGGCGACGACTCGCGCCTGGATCGCGTGCTCAAGACCGCCAACCGCCAGGTCGGCGCGGGCGACCTGTTCAGCCTCATGGGCCACTGGCTGGAGGCGCTGTCCATTGGGGTCACCCGTGGCGCCGCGCACCTTGCACCCGTATCGCGCCACGTGCAGAATTCCGCCCCTTCCGCTGACAAGGCCGATTGAACATGCAATTCGACATCTGGACGCAAAGCCTGCTCACCGCCATGAACACCCTGTGGGGCAAGCTGGCCGGGTTCATTCCGAACCTGCTCGCCGCGCTGGTGATCGTGCTGCTCGGCTTCATCGTCGCCAAGCTGCTCGACGCGCTGCTGTCCAAGCTGCTGGCCAAGCTGGGCCTGGATCGCCTGATGGCGGGCACCGGCCTGACCAAGCTGATGTCCCGTGCCGGGATCCAGGTGCCGGTCTCGACCCTGATCGGCAAGATCATCTACTGGTTCGTGCTGCTGGTGTTCCTGGTCTCCGCTGCGGAGTCGCTGGGCCTGCAGCGCGTATCCGCCACCCTCGACATGCTCGCGCTGTACCTGCCGAAGGTCTTCGGCGCGGCGCTGGTGCTGATCGTCGGTATTCTCCTCGCCCAGCTGGCCAACAGCCTGGTGCGCGGCGCCGCGGACGGTGTCGGTCTCGAATACGCCAATGGCCTGGGGCGTGTCGCCCAGTGGCTGGTCATCATCATCAGCATCTCGGTGGCCATCGGCCAGCTCGAGGTCAAGACCGACCTGCTGAACTACATCATTGCCATCGTGCTGATCACCATCGGCCTGGCGGCAGCGCTGGCCCTGGGCCTTGGCAGCCGCGAAGTCGCCGGCCAGATCATCGCGGGCATTTATGTGCGTGAGCTGTACCACGTCGGGCAACAAGTGAAAGTCGCGGATGTCGAAGGCATCATCGAGGAAATTGGTACCATCAAGACTATCCTGCTGACGGAAGAGGGCGAGCTGGTGTCCATTGCCAACCGCATCCTGCTCGATCAGCGAGTGACCAGTCGCTGAGATGATGACCGATCGCCGATGCCGCTCCACGCGAGCCGCGTCGGCCGCTGACATGACCTGGCCCGACCCGACTTGAACACGCCGCAATCACTTCCCTTGCGCTACGACCCGCGCCAGCTTACCGATGAGGAGCTGGTGGAGCGTTCTCATGCGGAACTGTTCCACGTGACCCGAGCCTATGAAGAGCTGATGCGCCGCTACCAGCGCACGCTGTTCAATGTCTGTGCCCGATATCTGGGCAATGACCGGGACGCCGATGATGTGTGTCAAGAAGTGATGTTGAAGGTTCTGTATGGTTTGAAGAACTTCGAGGGTAAATCGAAGTTCAAGACCTGGCTGTACAGCATCACTTACAACGAGTGCATTACCCAATATCGGAAGGAGCGGCGCAAACGGCGATTGCTCGATGCGCTGAGTCTGGACCCGGTGGAGGAGGCTTCCGAAGAGAAGGCTCCGAAAGTGGAAGAGCGCGGTGGACTAGACCGATGGCTAGTTCATGTCAATCCCATTGATCGGGAAATTCTGGTATTGCGATTCGTGGCCGAGCTCGAGTTCCAGGAAATCGCCGATATCATGCACATGGGGTTGAGCGCTACCAAAATGCGCTACAAGCGTGCACTCGATCGATTGCGCGAAAAGTTTTCCGGTGTGACGGAATCATAGTTTAGTAAATATTGTCTCTTTGGCCGGGAAGTTCTGATAAACTTGCCACCCAAGTTGTACGGCCTATGGTTTGACAACTTATTGACCACCAAGATGGGGATTTAACGGATGAAACTGAAGAACACCCTTGGCGTCGTTGTCGGCTCTGTAATCGCCGCCACCGCTGTAAACGCCTTCGCTCAAGGCCAGGGCGCGGTCGAGGTCGAGGCCTTCGGCAAGCGCTACTTCACCGACAGCACCCGCAACATGAAGAACGCGGATCTGTACGGCGGCTCCGTCGGCTACTTCCTGACCGACGACGTCGAGCTGGCTCTGTCCTACGGTGAGTACCACGACGTTCGTGGCACCTACGAGACCGGCAACAAGAAGGTTCACGGCAACCTGAGCACTCTGGATGCCATCTACCACTTCGGCACCCCGGGTGCTGGTAACCTGCGTCCGTACGTGTCGGCAGGTATCGGTCACCAGAGCCTGACCAACATCAATTCCGACAACGGCGGTCGTCAGAACCTGACCATGGCCATGATCGGTACCGGTCTGAAGTACTACTTCACCGAGAACTTCTACGCCAAGGCGAGCCTCGACGGTCAGTACGGCCTGGAGCAGCGTGACAACGGTCACCAGGGCGAGTGGATGGCTGGTCTGGGTGTTGGTATGAACTTCGGTGGTGGCAAAGCCGCCCCGGCTCCGGAGCCGGTTGCTGAAGTCTGCTCCGACTCCGACAACGACGGCGTCTGCGACAACGTCGACAAGTGCCCGAACACCCCGGCCAACGTCACCGTTGACGCCAACGGCTGCCCGGCTGTTGCTGAAGTCGTTCGCGTTCAGCTGGACGTGAAGTTCGACTTCGACAAGTCCAAGGTTAAAGAGAACAGCTACGCTGACATCAAGAACCTGGCTGACTTCATGAAGCAGTACCCGTCCACCTCCACCACCGTTGAAGGCCACACCGACTCCGTCGGCACCGACGCCTACAACCAGAAGCTGTCCGAGCGTCGTGCCAACGCCGTTCGTGACGTACTGGTCAACGAGTACGGTGTTGAAGGCGGCCGCGTAAACGCTGTTGGTTATGGTGAGAGCCGTCCGGTTGCTGACAACGCAACTGCCGAAGGCCGCGCTGTTAACCGCCGCGTAGAAGCCCAAGTAGAAGCCCAAGCCAAGTAATTGGTCTGAGCTGCTGAGAAAAACCCGGCCTAGGCCGGGTTTTTCTTTGCCTGCGAGAAAGTTTTCGGATCAGGCGGTACGTTCCAGAGCGAGCTGTTGCGCGGCGGCGGCCACCTCGCCGATCACCAGGATTGCCGGGCTTTTCAGGGCAAAACGCCGGGCATCTTCGAGCATGTCCTTGATCCGGCTGCGGTACTCGCGCTGGCTGGGCAGGGAGGCATTCTCGATCATCGCCACCGGCATCTCGGCGGGCATTCCGCCGTCCAGCAGGCCGTCGCGGATTTCCGCCAGTTTCGCCACGCCCATGTACACCACCAGCGTCGTGCCGCCCTCGGCCAGGCCGCGCCAGTTCAAGGGGCTGTCGTCCTGGGTGTGCGCGGTTACAAGGGTCACACCTCGACTCACGCCGCGCAGGGTCAGCGGGATGCGACACTGAGTCGCAGCTGCCAGTCCGGCAGTGATGCCGTTCACCAGTTCGCACTCGATACCCCGCACACCAAGCCACTCGGCCTCCTCGCCGCCACGCCCGAAGATGCACGGATCGCCACCTTTGAGGCGCGCCACACGCCGTCCTTGGCGGGCATGGCGCAGCATCAGCCGGTGGATGAAATCCTGCGGCGTGGAGCGGCAGCCGCCGCGCTTGCCGACGGAAATCACCCGCGCCGTCGGGCAGTGTTCCAGCACCGCCGGGTTCACCAGATCATCGATCAGGACCACCTCGGCCTGTGCCAGGGCGCGTACTGCCTTCAGGGTCAGCAGTTCCGGATCACCCGGGCCCGCGCCGATCAGCCAGACTTTTCCACTCATGATCCATCTCCTCGGGCTGCCGTCTACGCGGCGTGATTCAGGCCGTTGCGGCCAGCGGACGCTGGACCAGCAGGCGCTTGATTTCCGGTACGCAGGAACCGCAGGCGGTCCCGCACTTGAGTTCGCACTTGAGGCCGTCCAGGTCCAGGCCCTGGTCGATGCCGGCCTGGATGCGGCTCTGGCTGACGTCCAGGCAGTTGCACAGGGTCTTGTCGGCCGTAGCGCCGACTTTGCCCGGCGCGGCACTGAGGGGGGCGAGCAGCCAGCGGCGCAGTTCCTGATCGGCGCGGCCTTCCTTCCACAGTTCGCGCAGCCAGGCGCGCGCTGCCGTTTCGCCTGCCAGGCGCAGCGAGACGATGCGCGATTGCTCGATGCGTACGCGTTTGCCGACCGAGATACGGGGGTCGTCGTACGCCATGACTGGCCCATCGTTGAGATCGAGCAGCACATCGATGGCGGCCAGCCATTCCGCGCTCGGCGCCTTATGGTGCGCGGCCCGGATCACCAGGGCCGGGCGCTCGCGGCCAGTGGGGCTGAAGCTGGCGTAACGCAGGCCTTCGAACAGCAGGCGCAGGGCATCGAAACGTTTCTGTACATCGCCTTCCACCAGGGCGAAGAACTGCCAGGGCAGCTCGATACGGCTGACTTCCACCGTGGCGTGTTTCAGCTCGGGCTGACGTGACAGCGGGTCCACGGCCGGCAATGTGAGTACGTTGACGCCCAAACCTTTGAGGAAGCGGTCACCCCAGTGCATCGGCAGGAAAGCCTGGCCGGGCCGCAGGCGATCGTCGGCCTGCACCGGCAGCACCAGCTCGCCACGACGACTGTGCAGGCGGACCAGTTGGCCGTCGCTGATGCGTCGGCGGCGCAGTTCGTCCGGGTGCAGGCCAAGCACGGCTTCCTCGACGTGACCGAACAGCTGCGGCGCGGTGCCGGTGCGGGTCATGCCGTGCCACTGATCACGCAGGCGCCCGGTGTTGAGGATCAGCGGATAGCGCGCATCGCGTTTTTCCTTCGGTGCGCGATAGGGCTCGGCGATGAGCCGGGCGCGGCCATTGGCGGTGGGGAATTGCCCGTCGCTGTAGAGGCGCTCGGTGCCTTGGGTTGCGTGCAAAGGGAAGGGCCATTGCTGCGGGCCGCGAGTGTCCAGCAGGGCGTAACTGATGCCGGACAGGTCGAGATCGCGCTCGCGGGTCAGCAATTTGTACTCATCGAACAGTGCTGCCGGCGAGTCGAAGTCGAACAGGCTGGTCTCGCCGGGGCGCAGGCGCTGCTCCAGGCGGCGGGCGAAATCGCAGACGATGCTCCAGTCCGCGCGCGCCTCGCCGATGGCGGTTATGGCCGGGCGCACATGACTGATGCGGCGTTCGGAGTTGGTCACCGTACCTTCCTTTTCGCCCCAGCTGGCGGCCGGCAGCAGCAGGTCGGCGTACTGGCAGGTTTCGCTGGTGCTGAAGGCTTCCTGGACGATGACGAAGGGGCAGGCGGCCAAGGCTTCGCGCACGCGGGTCTGGTCTGGCAGGGACTGCGCCGGGTTGGTGCAGGCGATCCACAGGGCCTTGATGCGTCTGTCCCGCACGCCGTCGAACAGCTCGATGGCGCTCAGGCCGGGATTCTCCGGCAGGTGCTCGACGCCCCAGTAGGCGGCGACTTCCGCGCGGTGTTCGGCATTGCCGGCTTCGCGGTGGCCGGGTAGCAGGTTGGACAGGCTGCCGGTCTCGCGGCCGCCCATGGCATTGGGCTGGCCGGTGAGGGAGAAGGGGCCGGCGCCGGGACGGCCGATCTGCCCGGTGGCCAGGTGCAGGTTGATCAGCGCACTGTTCTTCGCGCTGCCGGCGGTGGATTGGTTCAGGCCCATGCACCAGAGCGAGAGAAAGGAGGGCGCCTGGCCGATCCACCGGGCGGCGCGCTGCAGGTCATCCACGGCGATGCCGCAGATTTCCGCCACGGCCAGCGGGCCGTAGTCGCGTACCAGTGCCTTGAGTTCTTCCAGGCCCTCGGTGTGGGCGTCGATGAAGGCGCGGTCTATCCAGCCTTCCCAGAGCAGGATGTGCAGGATGCCGTGGAACAGCGCAACGTCGGTGCCGGGCAGGATGGCCAGGTGCAGGTCGGCCTGTTCGGCGGTGTCAGTGACGCGCGGGTCGATGACGATCAGCTTCATCTCCGGGCGCCGCGCGCGGGCCTCTTCCAGGCGACGGAACAGTACCGGGTGGGCGTAGGCCATGTTGCTGCCGGCGATCATCACGCAGTCGGCCCGCTCGATGTCCTCGTAGCTGCAGGGCGGGGCGTCGGCGCCAAGGCTGCGCTTGTAGCCGACTACCGCAGAAGACATGCACAGCCGCGAGTTGCTGTCGATGTTGTTGGTGCCGACCAGGGCGCGGGCGAGCTTGTTGAAGGCGTAGTAGTCCTCGGTGAGCAGTTGGCCGGATACGTAGAAGGCCACGCTGTCCGGTCCGTGCTCGCGAATGGTCTCGGCGAAGACGCCTGCCGCATGCTCCAGCGCGGTGTCCCAGTCGGTCCGGGTGCGCGACAGGCCCTTGCCCAGGCGCAGCTCCGGGAACTGCGCGCGGGCGGCGGCATCGCCGGTGAGGTGCAGGGTCGAGCCCTTGCTGCACAGGCGGCCGAAGTTGGCCGGATGCTGTGGGTCGCCCTGTACGCCCAGGATGCGCTCGTCGTCGTGTTCGATCAGTACGCCGCAGCCCACGCCGCAGTAGCAGCAGGTGGATGCGGTGGTGCGACGGTTCGGGTTCATGGCGCGGCCTCGCTGCAGTGTTTCGGCAAAGTGGGGATCAGGCGCAGTGGGCCTGATCCAGAACAGCAGGACCGCGCAGGGCCAGCAGCACCCGGCCGTCCTCGACCTTCACGTCGTGGCGATGGGCGCAGCCCTGGTCGGGGGCGACGGCTTCGCCGCTGGCCAGTTCGATCTGCCAGTTGTGCAGCGGGCAGGCCACGCGCTTACCGTAGATGAGCCCCTGGGACAGCGGACCGCCCTTGTGCGGGCAGCGGTCGTCGAGGGCGAAGACTTCGTCGCCAGCCGTGCGGAAGATCGCGATGTCGCCCTTGGGGCCGGCGATGACGCGCGAGCCGAGCGGGTTGATGTCGTCCAGGGCGCAGATGTCGAGCCAGTTCATGGGATGTCTCCAGCGATGCGGTGGTTGGGGCCCCGGTGACGGGGCCCGGCGTGCACTCAGGCGGTTTCCAGTTGCTTGAGCGGAATCCGTTCGAATTCCTTCTTCAGCGGTTGCTGGGCGATGCGCTCCTGCCACGGGTCCTGCTCCAGCGACAGGGAGAATTGCAGGCGCGCATTGAGCGCCTGGCGGTTCTCCGCGTCCTCCAGCACGGCCTTCTTGATGCGCTCCATGCCCACGCGTTGCAGGTAATGCACGGTGCGTTCGAGGTAGAAGGCTTCCTCGCGGTAGAGCTGCAGGAAGGCGCCGCTGTACTCGCGCACTTCCTCGGCGGTCTTGAGCTTGACGAAGAACTCCGCCACCTCGGTCTTGATCCCGCCGTTGCCGCCGATGTACAGCTCCCAGCCCGAATCCACGCCGATGATGCCGATGTCCTTGATGCCGGCTTCGGCGCAGTTGCGCGGGCAGCCGGAGACCGCCAGCTTGACCTTGTGCGGTGACCACATGTTGAACAGGTCGTGCTCCAGGTCGATGCCCAACTGGGTCGAGTTCTGCGTGCCGAAGCGGCAGAACTCGCTGCCCACGCAGGTCTTCACCGTACGAATGGACTTGCCGTAGGCATGGCCGGAGGGCATGTCCAGCTCCTTCCAGATCGCCGGCAGATCGTCCTTCCTGATGCCCAAGAGGTCGATGCGCTGGCCGCCGGTGACCTTGACCATGGGCACCTGGTACTTGTCGGCCACGTCGGCGATGCGCCGCAGTTCGGCTGCATTGGTCACGCCGCCCCACATGCGCGGGACCACCGAGTAGGTGCCGTCCTTCTGGATGTTGGCGTGGGCGCGTTCGTTGATCAGACGCGACTGCGGGTCGTCCTTGGCCTCGCCCGGCCAAGTGGAGATCAGGTAGTAGTTCAGTGCCGGGCGGCAGGTGGCGCAGCCGTCCGGGGTGCGCCAGTCCATGAAGCGCATGGCGGAGCTCAGCGAGGTCAGGTGATGCTCGCGGATCGCTTGGCGTATCTGGCCGTGGTTGAGGTCGCTGCAGCCGCAGATGGCTTTCTCACTCTTGGGCTTCACGTCCGCCGCGCCGCCCACGGTGCTGATCAGGATCTGTTCCACGAGCCCTGCGCAGGAACCGCAGGAGCTGGCGGCCTTGGTGTGCTTCTTCACCTCGTCGACGCTGAACAGGCCGTTCTCCTGGATCGCCTTGACGATGGTGCCCTTGCACACGCCGTTGCAGCCGCAGACTTCGGCGCTGTCAGGCATGTTCGCCGCGCTGTTCTGGCCCTGATGGCCGACGTCGCCAATGCTGCTCTCGCCGAACATCAGATGGTCGCGGATCTCGGCGACGTTGTGGTTCTCTCGGATCTGCCGGAAGTACCAGCCACCGTCGGCGGTGTCGCCGTAGAGGCAGGCGCCAACCAGCACGTCGTCCTTGATCACCAGCTTCTTGTACACGCCGCCGATGGGGTCGGAGAGGGTGATGGTCTCGGTGCCTTCGCCGGCCATGAATTCGCCAGCGGAGAACAGGTCGATGCCGGTGACCTTGAGCTTGGTGGAGGTCACCGAGCCCTGGTAGCGGGCGAAGCCGAGCATGGCCAGGTGGTTGGCGCAGACCTTGGCCTGCTCGAACAGCGGCGCCACCAGGCCGTAGGCGATGCCACGGTGGCTGGCGCATTCGCCCAGGGCGTAGATGCGCGGATCGTAGGTTTGCAGGGTGTCGTTGACCAGGATGCCGCGGTTGCAGGGCAGGCCGGTCTTCTCGGCGAGTTCCGTATTGGGGCGTATGCCGGCGGCCATCACCACCAGGTCGGCGGCGATCACCTCGCCGTCCTTGAAGCGCACGGCGCAGACGCGGCCGCTGCCGTCGTCGATCAGCTCCTCAGTCTGGGTGTTGAGGCGGAAATGAATGCCGCGTGATTCCAACGCACTTTGCAGCAGTTTGCCAGCAGTGCGGTCCAGCTGGCGCTCCAGCAGCCAGTCGGAGAGGTGCACCACGGTCACGTCCATGCCGCGCTGCTTGAGACCATTGGCGGCCTCCAGGCCGAGCAGGCCGCCGCCGATGACCACCGCGTGGCTATGGCTGCCGGCGGTGTCGATCATGGTTTGGGTGTCGGCGATGTCGCGGTAGCCGATCACGCCCTCCAGGCGGTTGCCCGGCACCGGCAGGATGAAGGGGTTGGAGCCGGTGGCGATCAGCAGGCGGTCGTATTCAGCTTCGCTGCCGTCCGCGGCGTAGACCTTGCGGCGGTGGCGGTCGATGCGGGTGACCTTGCGGTTGAGCAGCAGGCGGATGCCATTCTCGCTGTACCAGTTGAGGTCGTTGAGGACGATGTCCTCGAAGGCCTGTTCGCCGGCCAGCACGGGGGAGAGCAGGATACGGTTGTAGTTGGGGTGGGGCTCGGCGCCGAACACGGTGATGTCGTAGAGGTCGGGCGCGATCTTCAGCAGTTCTTCGAGGGTGCGCACACCGGCCATGCCGTTGCCGATCAGTACGAGCTTGAGCTTTTTCATGTCAGGGCTCCGTCACGCAATCGCGGAAAACAAAAAAGGCGTCCCGCCGGTTACCCAGCGAGGACGCCTTTGTCCAAGGGATCGAGAAGTGCGAGCCTCTTCGTTGAGGGACGCGCTTTTGTAGATTGTTGCTGTGGGTACTGCAGGGCACGTGCCAACTTGTGCTGTGCCAGTATTTTCGTGCCTTGCACTGCATTGGCCGGTGATTTTTCCGGGGCGTGTGCACTGCGCTGAAGCGTTTTGAACCGAACTGGTGCGCCCTCAGCCGCGATGCATCAGCCAGAGAATCAGCCCCAGGTTGACGGCCAGGGAGGCGAGGGCAATCCCGCGCCAGACCCGCAGCGGCTCGCGCTCCAGCAAGGGGCGTGGTCGTGCTGGAGCCTGGCGTTCGCCTTGTTCCAGGGTGAGCAGGCATTGCTCGGCGGTTTCGAAACGTTGCTGCGGCTGCGCTGTGATCAGTCGACCCAGCCAGTCGTCCAGCCAGGCCGGGACGTCAGGTCGATAACGACTGGCCGGGGCGGGCGTGCCGAAGCGCGGATGCTGGAAGGCTTCGATCTCGCCGTAGGGATAATGGCCGCAGAGCAGGCGGTACAGCGTGACGCCGGCGGCGTAGAGGTCCTGGCGGGCGTCCGGCGCTGCGCCCTGGAAGGCTTCGGGTGCGAGGTAGCTCGGGGTGCCGGGCAGGTCGTGCGGGTCCTCGCGGGACAGGCCCGGGCAATACGCCAAGCCGAAGTCCAGCAGGCGCAGCTCGCCGTCGTTGGCCCAGTGCAAGTTCTCCGGCTTGATGTCGCGGTGCAGGATGTTGCGCCGGTGCAGTTGGCCCAGGCCGCGCAGCAGGCGTTGGGCGATATCCAGCCAATCCGGCAGGTTCAGCGGGCCGTTCAGCTTGAGGTGCTCGTCCAGGGGCTGCCCGGGGTATTCGCGCATTACGTAGTAGAGGTGCTGGCGTTGCGGCAGGCTGTGCAGCTCGGGAAAGTAGCGGCCCTGTACGCGGCGCAGGAACCATTCCTCCAGCAGCAGCGACTGGCCGGCGTCCGCTGCATCGCTCAATGCCGGTGGCAGGGTCTTGAGCAGCCAGGGGCGACCCTGGCGGTCGCGCACGCGGTAGATCAGCGACTGACGCGACTGTGCGAGTCGGCCTTCTACCTGCCAGCCCTCGAACTCCTGTTCGTCCCGCAATGCCGGTGGCGCCGGCCAGTGGTCGAGCTGGGCGAGGGCATCGCCGAGGCTGGCCGGCGGCAATTCGTCCACGCGCAGGAGCAGCGCACTGGCGTTGTCCTGGCTGCCGGCCAGATGCGCGGCGTTGACCAAGGCATCGGTGCAGGCTTCGAGGGATTGCGCGTCTTCCAGCAAACGCTGGATGGCGTTATCGCCCAGCGCGGCCCAGACACCGTCGCTGACCAGCAGGAAAGATTGCCCGGCTTCCAGCTCTCCGTCGCAGTAGTCCACCACCAGGTGCTGGTCGAGGCCCAGGGCGCGCTTGAGCACGTGCTGCATGCCGGGCTGCTCCCAGACGTGGTCCTGGGTCAGGCATTCCAGTTGTCCTGCGTGCCAGCGGTAGAGGCGGCAGTCGCCGACGTGGGCGAGGGTGAAGCGCCGCCCGCGTAATACCAGGGCGGTCAGCGTGGTGAGCAGCGGCTGGCCGCCGCCATTGGCCTGTAACCAGCGGTTCTGCGAGATCAGCAGGCGGTCGAGGGCCTGGGCGACGGCCCAGGTCTCGGGGGTGGCGTAATAATCGGCGGCCAGTGCTTGCAGCGTCAGGCGCGCGGCCAGGCCGCCGTCAGCGCAATGGCTGACGCCGTCGGCGATGGCGAACAGGTGCCCCTTGCTGGCGGCCAGCCCTGCGGGTGGAGTGACCACCCGCAGGGCATCCTGGTTCTCGTCGCGCGGGCCGGTGGCGCTGGCCTGGGCGAAGCTCAGGCGCAGCTCATTGTAGGAGCGAGCTTGTGATCCATAGGGATGTGGAGAATGCCGACTATTGTCGGGAACACAATCGGCCTCGCGAACGCCTTTCCCGGTGACTGCCGCGTTAAGCGGTTCGCGAGCAAGCTCGCTCCTACAGGTCATGGCTACACCCGCGCGGCGGTGACGGCTGCGCTGCCCCAGGTGGTGCGCCAGCGTAGCTTCACCCCATGCAACCCGAACCAGGCGAGCACGCCGAGGCTGGCGAACAGCCAGAGACCGAGCTGGTAGTCGCCGGTGGCCTGCTTGATCGCACCCAGGCCCGCTGTCAGGCAGAAGCCGCCGATACCGCCGGCCATGCCGATCAGGCCGGTCATCACGCCGATGGTCTGGCGGAAGCGCTGCGGCACCAGCTGGAACACCGCTCCGTTGCCCGCACCGAGGCTGAGCATGGCGACCACGAAGAGACTCAGTGCCGCCACTGCGCTGGGCAGGTGGAAGCCCACGGCGGCGATGCAGATGGCGGCAACGGTGTACATCACTAACAGGCTGCGGATGCCCCCAATGCGGTCGGCCAGGGCACCGCCCAGTGGACGCATCAGGCTGCCGGCGAAGACGCAGGCGGCGGTGTAGTAGCCGGCTTTCACCGGGTCGAGGCCGTATTGGTCGTGGAAGTAGCCGGGCAGGGTGCTGGCAAGGCCGAGGAAGCCGCCGAAGGTGACGCTGTAGAAGAACATGAACCACCAGCTATCACGGTCGCCCAGGGCCTTCAGGTAATCCCCCAGGGATTTTGCCGGCGGTCGCTCCGGAGCGTTGCGGGCGAGCAGAGCAAATACCACCAGGGTCGCCAGCAGCGGGATCAGCGCGAAGCCGAAGACGTTCTGCCAGCCGAAGGCGGCGGCGATGGCCGGGGCGAACAGCGCGGTCAACACGGTGCCGGAGTTGCCGGCGCCGGCGATGCCCATGGCCTTGCCCTGGTGCTGCGGCGGGTACCACTGCGAGGCCAGTGGCAGCGCCACGGCGAAGGAGGCGCCGGCCATGCCCAGCAGCACACCGAGGATCATCGCCTGTTCCAGGCTGTGGATGCCCAGCTGCCAGGCGCCCAACAGCGCGCAGATGACGATCACCTGGCCGAGGATGCCGGCGGCCTTCGGCGACCAGCGATCGGCCAGCAGGCCCATGAGAAAGCGCAGGATGGCGCCGGAGAGGATCGGCGTGGCGACCATCAGCGCGCGCTGCTGGGTGGTCAGTTGCAGGTCGGTGGCGATCTGCACTGCCAATGGGCCGAGGACGTACCAGACCATGAAGCTCAGGTCGAAATACAGGAAGGCGGCAAACAGGGTCGGCGCGTGGCCGGCTTTCCAGAAACTCGTGTTCATCGAACACCTCATCAGCAACGGTTGAGAACCCCGGTCGTGCGCCACAAGGCAGCCGCCGGGGTCGAGAAAGGTCGGAGGGGTCTGATGACGTTTTGACGCAGGCCGCGTTGCCGCGACAAATCACGCCAGGCGAGGCGCGGGATGCAGGAAATGGTCATTCCCTTTTCAAGTCGCGCAACGACGCATGGCGTGATTTGCCGCGCAACCCGAAGGGACGGGCCGCATTTTGCGCAGTGCTGCGTTACTCGTCGTTCGCTTGGAATGACCAAATCACTCTCCTCGCGCCTTGCCCTGCGCAAAATGCGGCGCCGTCGCGGTCGCGGCAAAACGTCATCAGACCCCTGAGCCCCTACGCCGGGGCAAACGAAAAAGGCGTCGCTCCACCCACCGCACTGCGCGGGTGTGGATGCGACGCCTTTGTCGAAGTCGGGTAATCGCCGTTGATTACCATCACCTTGCGTAGAGCAAGGCGCGGGCCAAGACCGCAAATCTCAGGTGAACCAATGGGTTAGGAGAGAGCGTGAAGCCTTGGGTGTGCCACAACGGGGCGCTCGCGGTCAGGGCGTGCTCCCCGTTGGGGCGGCGGGTCATTGGGTGGGCGGGGAAGGGAAAACCACCGCTGGACCCTTGGGGGCGCTGCCCGGCGGTAGGTAGGCAGGGGCGACATTTCCTGCCGGTCCCAGTTGGCGGACGAAGCGGTAAATGCTGCGCAGATCGTCCTCGTTCATCACACGCAGCACATAGGATGGCATCGGCGGCCGGAAATTCGCCTGTCGCGCCGTGGCCAGCCACTGCTCCTCGCTGCGGCCCTGCATGTACAGGCGCAGATTGGCGGGGTAGGTGGTGCCCCAGGGGCCGTTCCAGCCCAACTGGTCGCCGGTAAGCCAGGCGCTTTCCGGAACTTTCTCGGGGGCCATGGCGTAGCCGGGGGTGTGGCAGTCGTTGCAGCCGGCGATCTGCACCAGATAGCGGCCGCGTTGCAGGGGATTGGTGTCCGCCGCCGGGCTCGGCGTGGACAGGGTCAGGATAGGCAGGCACAGACAGCCGGACAGCGCGCCCACCCGAAGGAAGGACGGCATTGGAAGTTCTCCTCTGATGTCGGTTTGATAGACGGCTCCAGAGGTATAGCGCGTTGCCAGCATCGCCGCCCGGCGAGGATCAGGCGATCCAGTTCACATTGGGGAATGCGTCACGAAACGCCTGAGGAATGGGGGTGACCTTACCGGCCTGGTAGTCGAAGAACACGAAGCCGGACTTGGCCATGGCGACCAGGATTCCGTCCGCTGGGCGGGTGATGCGGAAGATGATGTCGCCGCCGTACTTGTTGAAGTCCATGACACCGACTTCGAACAGCAGTTGGTCGCGGGCGTGGGCTTCGGCGCGGTAGGTGGTGGCCAGGTCGGTGACGATGATGCCGCTCTCGCGGATGCCGTAATCGAACAGGAAGCGCGCGCGGGCCTCGGAGATCATCGAGATCATCGAGTCGTTGCCCAGGTGCTTGGCGCCGTTGATGTCGGTGACGCGTACGGTCAGCTTGGTGCTGTAGATGAAGAGTTCTTCGGGGAATTCCAGTTTCAGGCGGGCCATGGGGCGCTCTCGGATCGAGGAGGATGCGCCATTGTACGAAGCCCGCCGCCGGTTTCGCAGTGCCATAGGCGGGCTGAATGGGCGCGTCAGTGCGCCAGGTTGACGTGGTAGAAGGTTACGCGGCCGCCTTCGTCAGTGGGACCGTAGTTGTCGTTGATGTAGGCGCCGGCCTTGAAGTAGAGCAGTTGCTTGCTCCAGGTGGTGCTCAGGGCCTGGCGGTAATACTGCTGCTCGCCATCGGAGGTTTCGGCGCGCAGGCCTAACTGGCCGGTGGACGTCACACGCAGGCTGTAGGTGACTCGCTCGTTCAGGCGCACATCGGTGAGCAGCGGGATATTCTTGCTTTCGCTGTCGTCCGGGTGGTTGCGCACCAGGGCTTCGATACTGCCGGTCTGGGTCTTGGGGTAGTAGTGGTACTGCAGCTTCACCAGCGGTTCGCCGTCGCCGCTGGTAGGCGATTTGCTGTGGATCTGGCCGATGATGATCTTGTTCTGCGAGGGAACGCGACCGACGCTGACTGTGGCGCGCAACTCGTTGTCGCCGCCGGTGTAGTACCAGTTGTAGATGCTGCCGTCGCGTTTGGTCTCGCGCAGCTCGGTACGTGGGTAGGTGCTGTCTTCGCTGTGGGAGCCGTTGACCGGCACCCAGAACACGATGGTGTCGCCATCGCGCTTGAAGTAACTGCTCTGGTAGCCGTCGAGCAGTTGCTGGGTGGTGATTTCGGTGGGGCGGGGGTCGCTGGGAACGCTGAGGTTCCAGGTGGAAAGGTCGATCATGCTGTCTCGCTCACTAGGGGGCGGATGCGACCGGCAGGTACCTAGCCGACGGGTCGCACTACGGACTTCCATGGTCATGCAATGGAAGCGAGGGCACCGCGCGAGGTTTAGCGCGGCGCGCGGAGGATACGCAGTGGCCGCACCGGCGGGGGCCAGCAGGCGGGCTGGCGTTCTGATCGCGGGGTGCCGCCGCTGGCAGATGGCCTGTCAGTGCCCCAGCATTTCGTGCATCGCAATGATCTGCTCGGCCACCTGCACCAGCTTCTGCTGGCGCCCCATGGCCTGGCGGCGCATCAGGGTATAGGCCTCTTCCTCGGCGCAGCCCTTCATCTTCATCAGCAGCCCCTTGGCCAGTTCGATGCGCTTGCGCTCGGCCAGTTGCTGCTCGCGGGCCTGCAGTTGTGCGCGCAGTGCCTGGTCGCTCTCGAAGCGCGCCATGGCAACGTCGAGGATCGGCTGCAGGCGCTGGGCCTGGATGCCCTCGACGATGTAGGCGCTGACCCCGGAACGGATGGCCTGGCGCATCACTTGCGGGTCGTGTTCGTCGGTGAACATGACGATGGGGCGCGGCTGGTCGCGGCTGACCAGCACCACCTGTTCCAGTACATCGCGGCCGGGGGATTCGGTATCGATCAGGATCACATCCGGGCGCAGGGCTTCTACGCGTTGCGCCAGGTCGACGGTGAGGCCTGATTCGTCGACCACCTCGAAACCGGATTCCACCAGCGCTGCCTTGAGGCGCCCGACCTTCTTCGGGGTGTCATTGATCAGCAGGACGCGCAACATGCTCAGTCTCGCTCCGTCAGGGCATTCAATTCGAAGCCGTGGGCATAGCTGGTCGGATCGCTGCCATCCCAGATTCGCCCATCGATCAGCGTCGAGCTCCGCATGTCGACGTTCGGCACCGCTACGCCAATGGCTTCGGCGGCTTCGCGGTACAGCTCGAGCCGTTGGACCCGGCGGGCAATGCCCAGGTAGTCGACGTCCTCGCGCAGCAGGCCCCAGCGGCGGAACTGGGTCATGAACCACATGCCGTCGGACAGCCACGGGAAGTTGGCCTGTCCGCCGTCGTGGAAACGCAGCGGATGGGCATCCTGCCAGGCGTGGCCGAGGCCGTCCTGATAGCGACCGAGCAGGCGTGGCTCGATGCTGGAGACCGGTGCGTCGATGTAGTCGCGCCCGCTGATCAATTGCGCAGCGCTGCGCAGGTTGTCCTCGCTGGCCTCGATGAAGCGGCTGGCATCGAGCAGGCTCATCACCAGGGCGCGGGCGGTGTTGGGGTATTGCTCGACGAAGGCGCGGGTGGTGCCCAGCACCTTTTCCGGGTGGTCCGGCCAGATCTGCTGACTGGTCGCCAGGGTGAAGCCCAGTCCTTCGTCCACCGCGAGCGCGCCCCAGGGACCTCCGGCGCAGAAGCCGTCGATGCGTCCGGCCTTCAGGTGCTCCACCATCTGCGCCGGCGGCACCACCAGCGAGCGCACGTCACGTAGCGGGTGGATGCCGTGACTGGCCAGCCAGTAATACAGCCACAGGGCATGGGTGCCGGTGGGGAAGGTGTGCGCCAGGGTCAGCGGCGCACCGTTGTGGAGCGCATGTTGGCGGAGTGCTTCAGCACAGGTCACGCCGTCGCGCATCAGCGGAGCGGAAAGATTGATCGCCTGGCCGTTCTGGCACAGCCCCATGAGCACGGCCATCTCGGTGGCGGGCGTGCCGCCCAGGCCGAGTTGCATGCCGTAGATCAGGCCGTAGAGCCCCTGGGCCGCATCCAGCTCGCCGCTGAGCAGGCGATCGCGCAGGCCGGCCCAGGAACTTTGCCGCTGCAGGTTGAGGGTCAGGCCGTAGGGCTGGGCGAAGCCCTGGGTGGCGGCGACCACCAGGGATGCGGAGTCGGTGAGGGCCATGAAGCCCAGATTCAGGGCGCTCTTCTCCGGTGCGTCGGAGCCGGCGACCCAGGCCAGGCTGTCCGGACGGCCTCTGGTGCTGTCGATCATTTCCACCTCTGAAGGCAAAGGGCGTCGCTCCGCCGACCATCGATGGGCGGGGAGGCGACGTCATCGTCTTTCAGGGCCCGCCGTTGGGCTGCCTGCTACAGGGCATTCAGCAAGGGATGTGCCAGGTACGGCGGAAAAAATAAGCCCCGCCACAAGGGCGGGGCTCAGAGGAAGGGAGCGCACCTCTGGAGGGTTCCATCAAGGGCACCTGAGCACGGATATCGGCAGGGCCTGCTGACACCTTAGACACGCGGGCGACTGGCGCAACGGTCAATAAGTATTAGCCCCATCGTGAGTAGCGGTTCAGGCCGCTCTATTTCGGGCGCCACAAAAGAAAAGCCCCGCACGGGGCGGGGCTTTTCGTCACGCTGGGATCACTCAGACCTGAACGGCCGGGATCTTCGCGTTGGCTGCAGCTTCGCGGAACTCGGCGATCTGGTCGAAGCTCAGGTAGCGGTAGATATCGGCAGACATGCTGTCGATGTCCTTCGCGTAGGCCATGTACTCCTCGACGGTCGGCAGCTTGCCGATGATCGAAGCGACGGCGGCCAGCTCGGCGGATGCCAGGAACACGTCGGTGGCGTCGCCCAGACGGTTCGGGAAGTTACGGGTCGAAGTGGAGACCACGGTCGAACCGGTCTGTACGCGAGCCTGGTTGCCCATGCACAGCGAGCAGCCCGGCATTTCCATGCGCGCGCCAGCCTTGCCGTAGATGCCGTAGTAGCCTTCCTCGGTCAGCTGGTGGGCGTCCATCTTGGTCGGCGGAGCCAGCCACAGACGGGTCGGAATGCCACCCTTGACCTTGTCCAGCAGTTTGCCGGCAGCGCGGAAGTGACCGATGTTGGTCATGCAGGAACCGATGAAGACTTCATCGATCTTGCGGCCTTCGACGCTGGACAGCAGGCGAGCGTCGTCCGGGTCGTTCGGAGCGCAGAGTACCGGCTCCTTGACGTCGGCCAGGTCGATCTCGATGACCGCGGCGTACTCGGCGTCCTTGTCGGCTTCCAGCAGTTGCGGGTTGGCCAGCCAGGCTTCCATCGCTTGCGCGCGGCGCTCCAGGGTGCGGGCGTCGCCGTAGCCTTCGCCGATCATCCAGCGCAGCAGGGTGATGTTGGACTTCAGGTACTCGGCGATGGCCTCTTCCGGCAGCTTGATGGTGCAACCGGCAGCCGAACGCTCGGCGGAGGCGTCGGACAGCTCGAAGGCTTGTTCGACGGTCAGGTCGTTCAGACCTTCGATCTCGAGGATGCGGCCGGAGAAGATGTTCTTCTTGCCTTTCTTCTCGACGGTCAGCAGGCCAGCCTGGATCGCGTAGTAGGGGATGGCATGGACCAGGTCACGCAGGGTGATGCCCGGCTGCAGCTTGCCCTTGAAGCGCACCAGAACCGATTCCGGCATGTCCAGCGGCATGACGCCGGTGGCAGCGGCGAAGGCCACCAGGCCGGAACCGGCCGGGAAGCTGATGCCGATCGGGAAGCGGGTGTGCGAGTCGCCGCCGGTGCCGACGGTGTCAGGCAGCAGCATGCGATTCAGCCAGCTGTGGATGATGCCGTCGCCCGGACGCAGGGAGACACCGCCGCGGGTCATGATGAAGTCCGGCAGGGTGTGGTGGGTCTTGACGTCGATCGGCTTCGGATAGGCAGCGGTGTGGCAGAAGGACTGCATCACCAGGTCGGCGGAGAAGCCCAGGCAAGCCAGGTCTTTCAGCTCGTCGCGGGTCATCGGGCCGGTGGTGTCCTGGGAACCGACGGTGGTCATCTTCGGTTCGCAGTAGGTGCCCGGACGTACGCCCTGGCCTTCGGCCAGACCGCAGGCGCGGCCAACCATCTTCTGGGCGAGGGTGAAGCCCTTGCCACTGTCGGCCGGCGCTTCCGGCTTCTTGAACAGGTCGGACGGAGCCAGACCCAGCTCGGCGCGGGCCTTCTCGGTCAGGCCACGGCCAACGATCAGCGGGATACGGCCGCCGGCGCGGACTTCGTCCAGCAGAACCGGGGTCTTCAGCTCGAAGGTGGTGACCACTTCGCCGCTGTCATGACGCACGACCTTGCCTTCGTACGGGTACACGTCGATGACGTCGCCCATGGCCAGGTTGGTGCAGTCGAATTCGATCGGCAGGGCGCCGGCGTCTTCCATGGTGTTGTAGAAGATCGGGGCGATCTTGGTGCCGAAGCAGAAGCCGCCAGCACGCTTGTTCGGAACGTAGGGGATGTCGTCGCCGAAGAACCACAGCACCGAGTTGGTGGCGGACTTACGGGACGAACCGGTGCCGACCACGTCACCGACGTAGGCAACCGGGAAACCCTTGGCCTTGACGGCTTCGATCTGCTTCAGCGGACCGACCGCGCCCGGCTGGACCGGTTCGATGCCGTCACGGGCCATTTTCAGCATGGCCAGGGCGTGCAGCGGGATGTCGGGGCGCGACCAGGCGTCCGGAGCGGGGGACAGGTCGTCGGTGTTGGTTTCGCCGGGGACCTTGAACACGGTCAGGGTCAGCTTCTCGGCGACGGCCGGCTTGGCCTTGAACCACTCGCCTTCGGCCCAGGATTGCAGCACGGCCTTGGCGGCGGCGTTGCCTTTCTTGGCGCGCTCGGCGACGTCGTGGAAGGCGTCGAACATCAGCAGGGTGTGCTTGAGTTGCTCGGCGGCGACTTCGGCCAGCTCGGCGCTGTCCAGCAGCTCAACCATGGTGGCGATGTTGTAGCCGCCCTGCATGGTGCCCAGCAGCTCAACGGCGCGGGCCTTGGTCAGCAGCGGGGAAGTGGCTTCGCCCTTGGCGACAGCGGAGAGGAAACCGGCCTTGACGTAGGCGGCTTCGTCGACGCCCGGCGGCACGCGGTTGGTGATCAGATCGAGGAGGAATTCTTCTTCGCCGGCCGGCGGGTTCTTCAGGAGTTCGACCAGACCAGCGGTCTGCTCGGCGTTCAGCGGCTGGGGCACGACGCCCTGGGCGGCACGCTCTTCTACGTGTTTGCGGTAGGCTTCAAGCACAGTTTTTCCCTCATCAGTGGTCCCGGAGGACGCGTATCCAGGAGACCCTTCCGATCCATTCGTCAGGCATGGTGGACGGTAATCCACTGACCTACGACGGCACCGGCGATCTCCGGGCAGAAGCTGTTTTCAAAGTTTTACGCCGGTGTGGCCTGGGACGTAGGGGCCTGAACGCTTGAGGGGAGCGCCCAGGCCGCGCGGCTGCCGGAATCTGTGCTTCGTGACGCTTTGAAAACAGCTTCTTTCGGACAATGACGCCAAAAAGGCGAGGGGATTCTAATGCAAAAAGCCGGTGTTGGTAAGCCGATTTGCTACCCCCGCAAGGGTGATATTGCCTAGACAATGGTCGTGTCCGACCACAGGGCAACCCGGTTTGCGAGGATGCCCCCTCGGACACTAATATGCCGCTTTGCCCGCTACTCCTTCCGTCATGTCTTCTTCGCGCATCAAAACTCCCTGTGTCGGGCTCTGCTCGACGGTTTACGGCGACCTGGTCTGTCGTGGCTGCAAGCGTTTCCACCATGAAGTGGTGCACTGGAACGGCTACAGCGACGAGGAGAAACGCTCGGTGCTGAGCCGCCTGGAGGTTTTGCTGACCCAGGTGATGATGGCCAAGCTGGAAGTCTTCGACCCGCAGCGCCTGCGTGCGCAACTGGAGCAGCGGCAGATCCGCTTCGTCCCCGAGCAGTCGCCTTATTGCTGGGCCTACCAACTGATCGCCCGCGGCTCGCGGATGATCAACCAGGTTGAGGCCTATGGCCTGGCGCTGCTGCCGGAATTCCGCGACTGGTCGTTGCCGGACCTGCGCGATGCCATCGACAAGGAATTCTTCATCCTCTCCGAGGCGCACTACGAGCGCTATATCGCCCCGCGCTTCCTGGCCGAGGGCATGGAGTCGCGGGTCTGAGGCGAACGATGCCTACATGAAAAAGCCGCCCGACGGGCGGCTTTTTCATGCTCTATGTAGGAGTGAGCTTGCTCGCGAACCATTTCCCGGCAGCTCCGGTGCTGGGCGCTTCGCGAGCAAGCTCGCTCCTACAGGATGTCGCTCCGCATTTGTCCCGTCAGGGTTGGGCAGCCAGCTCTTCCAGGTGGGCGATGATGTCGTCCGGCTTGAGCACCAGGACGTCGCTCTCCAGCGCATCGAGCACCACCTCGGCGGTATTGCCGATCAGCGCGCCGGAGAAGCCGGTGCGCGCCACACTGCCGATCACCGTGACGGCAGCCGTCAGGCTGTGCGCCGCGCGCGGGATGAGTACATCGGCCGGGCCTTCCTCGATATGCAGGTGGTCGTTGTCAACGC
The DNA here is from genome assembly GCF_029203285.1 of Pseudomonas sp. PSE14. Lineage (NCBI taxonomy): Bacteria > Pseudomonadati > Pseudomonadota > Gammaproteobacteria > Pseudomonadales > Pseudomonadaceae > Pseudomonas > Pseudomonas sp. PSE14. The sequence goes on along the minus strand of NZ_CP115669.1, from coordinate 3,734,754 downwards.
CGTACTCGGCCTGGAACGCCCGGCAGGCCTCGCGGTACTTCGCCTCGATGGTTTCGCTGAGCTGGAAGGTCGGGTCGGCGGCCGACAGCATCGGCGAGGGGTGGGCGCTGATCACGTGCAGCTCGCCATGGGCCAGTCCGGCGATGTCATAGGCATGGCTGACGATGCCGGCGTGCAGGGTGCGGTGCTCGGTGTCGCTGTTGCCCACGTCCACCGCCGCAAGGATGTTGCGTCCGGCCCAGGGCTGGTTGGTTTTCACCAGCAGCACGGGGGCGGGGCAGTGGCGCAGCAGCTTCCAGTCGTCCGGGGTCAGCAGCGCCTTCTTCAGCGGGTTGTCGGGGGTGTGCTGCTTGATTACCAGGCCGCAGCCTTCGGCCTGCTGCTCGGCGATGATGGTCTGGTGCAGACCGTCCTTCCAGGCCTGCCGGCTGGAGGCGCTGAAGCCTTCTTCGCGCAGCCCCTGGGTGAGCTCTTCGAGTGCGGCAGTGCAGTCGCCGCGCTTCTCGCAGGCCAGCAGATGCAGGTGGGACTGGGTGACGCTGGCGATCAGGCGCGCCCGTTTCAGGGCGAGACCGTCCGGCTGGTCGGGGTCCACGACTACGAGGATGCTACGGATGGCTTGCATGATCGTCTCCCTTCGTGCGCGTTGTTTATGTGGAACAACTGTAGTCGGGATATCGCCGTCATGACGTTGAGGCATATCAAGGGCGGACGCTGGTTCCGCGCGGCTGCATTCGTATAATGCCCCGCATTTATGACACCGGCCAGCCGGTGGAACGCTTCGTTGGAGTTGAGCATGCTGTCTGAAATCAGGGAATTCCTCGGTTGTGCCACGCCGGATGCGTGGGTGGAAGCCGCACTGCGGGATCAGGCGGTGATGCTGATCGACCACAAGAACAACGAGTTCAAGGCCGCCAGCACGGCCCTGGCCCTGATCGCCAAGTACAGTGCCCACGAGGAGCTGGTGAACTTCATGTCGCGCCTGGCCCGCGAGGAATTGCGCCACCACGAGCAGGTGCTGGCGATCCTGAAGAAGCGTGGCATCCCGCTGCGGCCGATTTCCGCCAGCCGCTATGCCTCCGGCCTGCGCGCCGTGGTGCGCAACCACGAGCCGCACAAACTGGTGGATACCCTGATCGTCGGCGCTTTCATCGAGTGCCGCAGTTGCGAGCGTTTTGCTGCGCTGGTGGATCATCTGGATGTTGACCTGGCCAAGTTCTACGGCTCGTTGCTCAAGTCCGAGGCGCGGCACTTCCAGGGTTACCTGAGCCTGGCGCGTCGTTATGGCGATGATGCGGACATCGATCGCCGCGTGGTGGAGATTCGTGAGGTGGAGGCTGGCCTGATCCAGTCGCCGGACAGCGAGTTCCGCTTCCACAGCGGCGTGCCGGTCGAGCTGGCAGCCTGATCCGCGAGCCGGAATGAAAAAAGCGCCCAGTCGGGCGCTTTCCTTTGGCTCTTCGTAGGAGCGAGCTTGCTCGCGAACCAGCCCAGCCATCGGAGCTGCCGGGAAATCCGTTCGCGAGCAAGCTCGCTCCTACAAAAGAGTCGAACTCAGTCCTTCACCTTCAGATCCAGCGCCAGATCGCGCGCGGCCTTGGTGGCCAGCACCCCCATCAGTTGGCCGATCTCGTCCTGGCGGCTGCTGGCGCTGGTCGGGCCGCCGGCCATCATCACGCTGGGCACCGGCGCCTGGGCGGCGGCCTCGGCCCATACCTTGTTGATGGCGATCAGTGCGTCGAGTTTGGGCTGCAGCGCGCCGTCCGCCTTGATCACCGCTTCACGGGCGTAGGCATCGGCGTCGGCGGTGATCTTGGTGGCCTGGGCGGTCACGGCGGCCTTGTCGCGCAGCAGTTCGGCGGTCTGTTTCTCGATCTCGGCGCGCTGCTTCTCGCGCTCGGCGTTGATCACCGCCAGTTGCTTGTCGGTTTCCGCCTGGGTGGTGCGCTCGATCTGGTCGCGCAGGGTTTCCTGGCGCTTGGCTTCCACTTCCTTCTCGCCGCGGGCGGTGACCAGCAGCTTCTCTTCCTCTTCCTTCAGACGGTTCTGGCGGGCCACGGCCAGCTCGGCCAGGGCCTGCTGTACCTTGACCATGCGCTGCTTGTACTGGGGGTTCGGATCGACGTTGGTGATGCGCGCTTCCACCACTTCCACGCCGAACTTGCGGAACTGCTGCTGTTTGCGCACCGGGATGCCCTTGGCATCGGTGACCTTCTCGGTGACGAACTGACTGGCGTTGTTGTCGCCGAAGCTGCCTTGCTCGGTGCCGGCCTGAAGGATGGCGGTCTGGTGGGGCAGGGGGCCGCGCGGGCCGCGGACTTCCTTGCGCTTGATCAGGTACAGGCCGTCGTTGAGCTGGTTCTCGAACTCGGCGGCGAATTCGCTGCGGGCGCCGGCGTAGTAATCGTCGGCGCTCATCAGCGAGGCGGTGGCCTGCAGGGTTTCCTTGATCGCCGGCACCAGCGCGGTGCGGATGAAGTTGTCCGGGTTGCGGTATTCCTGGGCCATCTTCAGGAAGGAGTCGCCACCGGGAAGGCGGAAGCGCGCCGAGGACTCGACCTTGGCGTCGACGTTGCCGAGGAACACGATGGGGAAGGCTTCGATGGTGGCGCCGAGGGCGTCGTTGTCGGGGTTGTTGTCGTTCTCGTCCATGACCAGCACGGACTGCACGCTGATCGCCTTCTTCCAGGTGGTGGCGCGGCCGAACCACTTGGTGGCGTAGCCCACGTCGTCGACGATCTTCTCTTCGCCGAAGATGGTGCGCACGTGGGTCATGTAGCCGGCTTCGTTATAGAAGAACACCCCGTTGAACAGGACGAAACCGACCGCGGCCACCGCCAGCGGCGCGGCGGCATATTTGATGAGGCTTTCCTTGGATACCAGCATGGTTCTTCCTTGAGTGAGCAAAGCGGCGATGCTGCGCAAGGCCGCCAGTGCCGGTCAAGAGGAAACCTCTGACAGTGCGTGTAGGTTGGCGTCGGAAGGCCACCATGGCGGTGGCCGGCGCTCTCAGAGCGGGAAGGGCGCCTGCTGCAACCCCTGGTCGTCCGCTTCCAGGGCCCAGCCCTGACGGTCCCAGTCGCCGAGGACGATGCGCCGGGCAGGGCGTCCGTCGATCTCCAGCTCGTGTACCGCAGGGCGATGGGTGTGGCCGTGGATCAGGATGCGTACGCCCTTGTCGCGCATGATGCGCTCCACTTCCGCCGGGGTGACGTCGACGATCTCGCTGGCTTTCATGCTCGTCTGCGCGCGGCTTTCCTTGCGCAGCTTGCGCGCCAGCTTGTGGCGGGTGGCCAACGGCAGGTTGCGCAGGATGAACAGCGTGAGCGGATTGCGCAGCCAGCGGCGCAGCTTCATGTATGCCTCGTCGAGGGTGCACAGACTGTCGCCGTGCATCAGCAGGACCTTTTCGCCGCCCAGGTCGATCAGGCTCGGGTCGCGCAGCAGGGTGCAGCCGGCCTCGCGGCAGAACGCCTTGCCGATCAGAAAGTCGCGATTACCGTGCATCAGGTAGATGCGTGTGCCGCTGTCAGACAGTTCACGCAGGGCACGGGCGATGGAGTGCTGGAACTCGTCCATGCCGTCGTCGCCGATCCAGGCTTCGAAGAAGTCTCCGAGGATGTACAGCGCTTTGGCCGTGCGGGCGCGGGTAGACAGGAAATGCAAGAACGCCCGGGTAATGTCCGGGCGTTCCGCTTCGAGATGCAGGTCCGAGATGAACAGGACGCTCATCGACTCACTCGCCGAGGATTTCGGCTTTCTCGATGATCACGTCGTCGGCCGGCACGTCCTGGTGGCCAGAGCGCATGGTGGTGGCCACGCCCTTGATCTTGTTGACCACGTCCATGCCGTCCTTCACCTGGCCGAATACGCAGTAGCCCCAGCCCTGAACGGTCGGTGCGCTGTGGTTGAGGAAGTCGTTGTCAGCCACGTTGATGAAGAACTGAGCGCTGGCCGAGTGCGGCTCCATGGTGCGGGCCATGGCGACGGTGCCGATCTTGTTGCCGACGCCGTTGTTGGCTTCGTTCTTGATCGGCTTGTTGGTGCTCTTCTGCTTCATGCCCGGCTCGAAACCGCCGCCCTGGATCATGAAGTTGTTGATCACGCGGTGGAAAACGGTGTTGTCGTAATGGCCGGCCTTCACGTACTCCTTGAAGTTGGCCACGGTTTCCGGCGCCTTGTCGTCGAAGAGTTCGAGGGTGATATCGCCGAAGTTGGTCTGCAGTTTGACGGTGGTAGTCATCAGGGAATTCCGCTGGTTGGAAAAATCGAAGGCCTGTCAGGGGGTTGACAGCTTCGGCTATGATAAGCGCTTTGGTTTGGCTGGCCTACCCTGGCCGAACACCAGCATGATCAAGGACACCATGAGCAAGCCTACCGCCGATACGAAAGAAGCCACTGTTGCCGCCAACTTCCTGCGCCCGGTCGTCCAGGCCGATCTGGAAAGTGGCAAGCACCAGAAGATCGTCACCCGCTTCCCGCCGGAGCCCAACGGCTACCTGCACATCGGCCACGCCAAGTCCATCTGTCTGAACTTCGGCCTGGCCAAGGAGTTCGGCGGTGACTGCCACCTGCGCTTCGACGACACCAACCCGGCGAAGGAAGACCAGGAATACATCGACGCCATCGAAGCCGATGTGAAGTGGCTGGGCTTCGACTGGGTCGGTCCGGTGCGCTATGCATCCAACTACTTCGACCAGCTGCACGCCTGGGCGGTGGAGCTGATCAAGGCCGGCAAGGCCTTCGTCTGCGACCTCAATGCCGAGGAAATGCGCGCCTACCGTGGCTCCCTGACTGAGCCGGGCAAGAACAGCCCGTTCCGTGATCGTTCGGTGGAAGAGAACCTGGACCTGTTCGCCCGCATGAAGGCCGGCGAGTTCCCGGACGGAGCACGTTCGCTGCGTGCGAAGATCGACATGGCCTCGCCGAACATCAACCTGCGCGACCCGATCCTCTACCGCATCCGCCACGCCCATCACCACCAGACCGGCGACAAGTGGTGCATCTACCCCAGCTACGACTTCACCCACGGTCAGTCGGACGCCATCGAGGGCATCACCCACTCCATCTGCACCCTGGAGTTCGAGGATCACCGCCCGCTGTACGAGTGGTTCCTGGCCAACCTGCCGGTCCCGGCCCAGCCGCGCCAGTACGAATTCGCGCGCCTGAACCTGAACTACACCATCACCAGCAAGCGCAAGCTCAAACAACTGGTGGACGAGAAGCACGTCGACGGCTGGGATGACCCGCGCATGTCGACCCTCTCCGGCTATCGCCGCCGCGGTTATACCCCGGCCTCGATCCGCACCTTCTGCGACATGATTGGTGTAAACCGCGCCGGCGGCGTGGTGGACATCGGTATGTTGGAATTCGCCATCCGTGACGACCTGGATGCCAACGCCGGCCGCGCCATGTGTGTGCTCAAGCCGCTGAAGGTGGTGATCACCAACTACCCGGAAGGCCAGGTCGAGAGTCTCGAGCTGCCGTGCCATCCGAAGCAGGACATGGGCATGCGCGTGCTGCCGTTCAGCCGCGAGATCTACATCGACGCCAGCGACTTCGAAGAAGTGCCGCCGGCCGGCTACAAGCGCCTGATCCCGGGTGGCGAAGTGCGCCTGCGCGGCAGCTACGTGATCCGTGCCGACGAAGCCATCAAGGATGCCGACGGCAACATTGTCGAACTGCGCTGCAGCTATGACGAGAACACCCTGGGCAAGAATCCCGAAGGCCGCAAGGTCAAGGGCGTGATCCACTGGGTGCCGGCTGCCGAGAGCATCGAGTGCGAAGTGCGCCTGTACGACCGCCTGTTCCGCTCCGCCAACCCGGAGAAATCGGAAGAGGGCGGCAGCTTCCTCGACAACATCAACCCGGACTCCCTGGTGGTGCTCAAGGGTTGCCGCGCAGAGCCATCGCTGGCTGGAGCCACCCCGCACGATCGCTTCCAGTTCGAGCGCGAGGGTTACTTCTGCGCCGACTCGAAGGATTCCAAGCACGGCGCCCTGGTGTTCAACCGCACCGTGACCCTACGCGACTCCTGGGGGCAGTAAGGCATGGCTGACTTGCAGATCTACAGCACGCTGTCCAAGACCAAGGACGCCTTCAAGCCGCTGGTGGGCAACCAGGTGCGCATGTACGTGTGCGGTATGACCGTCTACGACTTCTGCCACATCGGCCATGCCCGTGTGATGGTGGCGTTCGACGTGATCGCTCGCTGGTTGCGCCATCGCGGCTATGACCTGACCTACGTGCGCAACATCACTGACATCGACGACAAGATCATCCGTCGCGCCCAGGAGAACGGCGAATCGTTCGAAGACCTGACCGCCCGCATGATCGCCGCGATGCATGAAGACGAGGCGCGCCTGTCGGTCCTGCGTCCGGACATCGAGCCGCGCGCCACCGGCCACATCGCAGGTATGCACGAGATGATCCAGACCCTGATTGACAAGGGCTACGCCTACGCGCCGGGCAACGGTGACGTCTACTACCGGGTCGGCAAGTTCGCCGGCTACGGCAAGCTGTCGCGCAAGAAGATCGAGGACCTGCGCATCGGTGCGCGGATCGAGGTCGACGAATCCAAGGAAGACCCGTTGGACTTCGTGCTCTGGAAAGGCGCCAAGCCCGGCGAGCCGAGCTGGGAATCGCCCTGGGGCGCCGGTCGTCCGGGCTGGCACATCGAGTGCTCGGTGATGTCCACCTGCTGCCTGGGCGAGACCTTCGACATCCACGGCGGCGGTCCGGACCTGGTGTTCCCGCACCACGAGAACGAGATCGCCCAGAGCGAGGCGGCCACCGGCAAGCTCTACGCGGCCAGCTGGATGCATGCCGGCGCGGTGCGCGTGGACGGCGAGAAGATGTCCAAGTCCCTGGGCAACTTCTTCACCATCCGCGAAGTGCTGGAAAAGTACCATCCGGAAGTCGTGCGCTTCCTGCTGGTCTCCAGCCACTACCGCAGCCCGATCAACTATTCCGAAGACAACCTGAAGGAAGCCAAGGGCGCGCTGGAGCGTTTCTACACCGCGTTGCGTGGCTTGCCGCAGGTGGCCGCCGAGGGTGGCGAAGCCTTCGTCGAGCGTTTCGCCGCGGCGATGGACGACGACTTCGGTACGCCGGAAGCGGTTGCCGTGCTGTTCGAGATGGCGCGTGAAATCAACCGTCTGCGTGATAGCGAGCCGACAGCGGCAGCTGCTCTGGCGGCGCGTCTGCGCGAACTGGCCGGTCTGCTGGGTGTGTTGCAGCTGGATGCGGACGAGTTCCTCCAGGCTGGCGCGGCAGGCAAGGTCGATGCTGCGCAGGTCGAAGCGCTGATCCAGGCGCGCCTGGATGCCCGCGCGGCGAAGAACTGGGCCGAGTCCGACCGCATCCGCGACGAGCTGACCGCGCTGGGCGTGGTGCTGGAAGACGGCAAGGGCGGTACTACCTGGCGTCTCGCCGAGTAAGCGCTCCTTCGGAAATGAAAAAGGCCGCTGATCAGCGGCCTTTTTCTTGTGCGCGACGAACTCAGGTGTGCAGGTGTTCGGCAGCGTACAGGGTGTTTTCCAGCAGGCAGGCGCGGGTCATCGGGCCGACACCGCCCGGAACCGGGGTGATCCAGCTGGCGCGCTCGGCGGCCACCTCATATTCCACGTCGCCCACCAGCTTGCCGTCAGCCTGGCGGTTGATGCCCACGTCGATGACGATGGCGCCTTCCTTGATCCACTCGCCCTTGACCAGGCCCGGCTTGCCGGCGGCCACGACCACCAGGTCGGCACGGCGCACGTGGTCGGCCAGGTCGCGGGTGAAGCGGTGGGTCACGGTGACGGTGCAGCCACCCAGCAGCAGTTCCAGCGCCATGGGGCGACCGACGATGTTGGAAGCGCCCACTACGACTGCATCCATGCCGTACAGGTCGACGCCGGTGCTTTCCAGCAGGGTCATGATGCCCTTCGGGGTGCAGGGGCGCAGCAGCGGGATGCGCTGGGCCAGGCGGCCGATGTTGAAGGGGTGGAAACCGTCCACGTCCTTGTCCGGGCTGATTCGCTCCAGCAGCTGGGAGGCATCGAGATGGGCGGGGAGGGGGAGCTGGACCAGAATGCCGTCGATGGCCGGATCAGCGTTCAGGCGGTCGATCAGGGCCAGCAGCTCTTGCTGGGTGGTGCTGGCGGGGAGGTCGTACGCCTGGGAGAGGAAGCCTACCTCTTCACAGTCCTTGCGCTTGTGCGCGACATAGACCTGAGATGCGGGGTCGCTGCCGACCAGGATCACAGCCAGGCCGGGGATGCGCAGTCCTTGCTGGCGGCGTTCATTGACGCGTTGGGCAATCTGCTGGCGGAGGCTGGCGGCGATCGCTTTGCCGTCGATCAGTTTTGCAGTCATGTCGGGGGGATAACCATTAAGGCGGGTGAAAAGATGGCGCGCATTTTCGCACGCTGCCTTCATAAGGCAAAGGCGGGCACCCTCGATTTGCCGTAACTCCTTTATCTCTTTGAATTTTTTTTAAAAAAGTTGTTGACGAGGTATGGGCGCATCGATAACATGCGCCCCGCTTGCCGAGCACAGCCCGAAGCGAAAGCAGAAGGTGGTGCAAACCGGTTCAGTGGTTTCCACTGATCTGCTAAGCAAGGGTTGCAGCCACTAAAGCGCCCGTAGCTCAGCTGGATAGAGCATCCGCCTTCTAAGCGGATGGTCGCAGGTTCGAGTCCTGCCGGGTGCGCCATGTGGCGTTCGGTACAAGCATGTAATATGGTGGGCGTAGCTCAGTTGGTAGAGCACAGGATTGTGGCTCCTGGTGTCGTGGGTTCGATTCCCATCGTCCACCCCATATTCCGAAGCGCCAGGCCTAAAGCCTGGCGTTTTCGTTTCTGCGGTTCCCTGCGGACGTGGTGAAATTGGTAGACACGCTGGATTTAGGTTCCAGTGGCGCAAGCTGTGAGAGTTCGAGTCTCTCCGTCCGCACCATGTAAGCACTTGTTCTACAAAGGAAATTTCTGAGCGAGCCTTGAAATGGGAGCGTCTTGGGAACAGATTGGGAACAGGTAACGAAAAAGGCAGCCTTATCAGGGCTGCCTTTTTTCGTTTGCGAACCGTCCGTCAGATTCGACGAGTGGCCTCATGAGCTCGTAGCTGCTTGCCAAAGCTCGTGCACACCATCGATTAGATTCCGAGCAATAGCTTGACGTTGTTCTGGGTCGCGCAATAGATCGAGGTCGGCGCGAGTCGGGTTGTGAAGGCGCGCTTTAGGGGATGAGTGCCGCCAATAAAGACCATCAGCCTCTTGAGCTCCCCCTGATAATCCGCGAGTGATCCTCAGCAAGTGCTGACGGCCGGTGTTTTTGGTTGTGTCGGCTTCCATAAAGCCACAGTAGAGGTAGTGGTCCACTTCGACGTAGGCGTATCCGGGCAAGGGAGCAAGCGAATAGTAAAGGCCGTAATATCGATTGCTTTTCGACTTCATGTAGTAGTTACGGATCGCTTGGCGTTCCGCGTTGTCCTCGGGAGGTGGCATGTTCGGGTATGCCTCCAGCTGATAAGCGCGCATCTTTTCCCAGATGTCTTCTTGAAGGTCAATCAACACTTCAGTAAAGGCTTGCTGAATGTCGTTTACCAAGAGAAGGTTTTCGCCTTTCAATAGCTCGCTCTTAAGGGCATCCATGTACGCTCCTCCTTGGTCGGTAGACGTAAGTCGTTTCAGCAGTTCAATGTATTGGAAAATTGCTTCGCGTAAGCCTGGTTCACGAGCAACCAAGGCTATGCATTGGTCCAGCCAAGCTAGGATGTCAGTCTGGTAGCTGATCTGCTCCACTTCCAGGTTACCTTTGCTGTGCTCAGCTGGTTCAGAGCCGGTCAGGGTCAGATAGAGGTTGATTACGCTCTGATAGCCCTCTCGCCTTGCCGTTTGCTCATAGCGCACTAACTGCTCTCGAGCATCGCTAGCATAGATTTTATTTTCCAGAATGATGGCCTTGCCTTCTGCATTACTGATGAAAATGTCAATGCTCTTGTATTCCGTCTGCACCCTCGCGGTTTTCACATCGAAGTCATCAATATTCATGACATCTAGAAAACTTTGAAGTAAGGCGCTGCCGCAAGTGTGGTTGCTTTGGGGGTTTAGCAAAAATGCCAGAAAGCGAGAGTGCAGAAACTTCTCATCGCTTTCCTTTCGCAGAACAGAGAAAAGATTGAAAGCGGGCTCTCTATGATGTTTTGCACGCAACACTTCGGTCTGATGAAACAGGCTGCTCATGATCTATATCCCTATCAAGATCGCACATTAATGATGTCACGCCATGTATGCGGTCGACCACATGGGCATCGCGGAATGAATGCCCTATCAAGTACTCAATTGACATCTATTGTTGGTGGCAACAGGTTCAGCGCTCTCTCAAGCATCCCTATCATGTCCGGCCCATCTTGGTTGATCCACTTGCCGTAGTGGCGCCAGATCATGGCGGTAGACGTGTGGCCCATCTGGTCAGCGATCCAGTCCAGCGGCACTACGCCGGACGTCAGTAGCTGGCTGGCATACGTATGCCGGCAGTTGTTCGGGCCGCGGTACCGAACACCCGCTTTCTCCAGGTGTGGCTTCCACCAGCGCTGCAGCAGGATGTCAGAGCTGGTGTGGGCCGCCCGTGTGGCCGAGTTGTGGAAGACAAACCGGACCATCTGTCGCTTTTTCGTCTTGTTGTCCCGATCGGTGACTTCTATTTCGACGGGCGGCAGATTCGCCGTCCGCGCCTTCTGTTCCCGCAGCGCCTCCAGGGCTGGCTTCAAAAGCCGAATCTCCCGAGTCGAGCGGCGGGTCTTGGTTACCTTGTAGTGGCTGCGCACCTGTGATCGCCGGAAGCGCACCGTACCGGCCTCGAGGTTTACGTCCTCCCAAGCAAGGGCAATGGCCTCTGACACGCGCGGCCCGGCCCAGATCATGAACTGTGCGAGGGCTACCTCCTGTCGGCGATCAGTCTCGACGCCCAAGATGGCCGCGATTTCCTTGCGGTCGAATGGGTCTGCTTCATCTGGGTCCGGCAATCTGACCGTGATGCCCTCGGTCGGATCGTGCGACGAGCGGTTCCGGGTGCGGTAGAGCGTGAATACTTGGCCAAGGATGCTGATGATTTCGCGTACCGTCTTGTTGTGCAGCCTCACCATGAGGTCGGCCTGAACCCAGGCCTGCAGATCCAGGTGGTCGATCTGGTCGGCCTGGTAGGAGCCCCAGCGCGGGCGAATGTGCGTCTCCACCTTGCTCTTGTGAGTGCGGAAGCCGGACGGAGCCAGCTCGTTGCGCTTTATCTCGAGCCAGAGGTCCAGGTAGTGCCCCAGGGTGTTGGTCTGCACCCTGGGAGAGTTCGGGAAGTGTCGGCTGTAGCTGAATGTTCCGTGCTTGATTTCGTAGTTGATGATGCCGGCCAGCCGCTCGGCGTTGGCCACGTTTTCGGGTGTTGCATCACCCGCTACAGCCTCCCGGCACAGCTCGCCCTGGTAACGGAAGTAAACCCTGATCCGGTTGCCCCGGACCTCCACGCCATCTGCCATCTTCTTTCCCTGGTCTACAACGAATGGCCACGCTATCAAGCTGGCAAAAGAAAGGCCCGCAAGCGGGCCTAGAACTGCGGTGCGCCATTTCTAGCGCTGTTTTCACTAACCCGGTGGTACTGCCGCTCACCGGGGCCTTCTTTTAGGCGGCGACATAGCCGCCGGGGGTCTTGTGCAGTACTCCGAGTTCGGCGGCCTGCTGTAGGAGCTTGGTGGCCTTGCTGCTGCCGATCCGCAGTTCCTTCGCCACTTGCCTTACCGCCACCTTGGCGCCGCTCTCTGTTCCGGCGATGAGCTGCTGCAGCAGAGCCGGCAGGCCTTCATCTGCGGCCGTTTCCGGCCCTGTTTCCGAGCGTTCCTCGTTGCGTTCTTCGGGCTGTTTCCGTTTCTCGGCTACTGCTACCGGAGCGCGTTCCGCCGTTGTTCCTGGTCGGAGCGCGGAGAGAATCAGGGCGGGGACCACTTCCAGCGCTGCGGCGAAGCCGAGGCAGAGGAGGGTGGCCCGCTGCCTTGGCTGGCTTCGCGAGTAGGGCTGTCAGCTCCTGAGAGGCGTTATCTCTGCGAACCTGAGCTTGGCCGCGCTCCGAGTCGATTCGGGCCATGGCGGCCCCTTCCAGCTCCAGCGCGCGGGTGACCATGCCTCGATCACGCAGTGCGTTCGCTTGCTCGCGAGTGGTGACAGCTTCGGCGTCCAGCTGCTGGATACGGGCGGCGTCGGCGCCGCGCTGCTCGATCAGATCTGCCTTGCGTTGTGTCTGGCGCGCCTGTAGCTCCGCGCGGCTGGTGACGATCGAGGTCATGAGGCGGTCGTAGCTGGCCCAGGCGGACACGCCGCCCAATGCCAGCGCGCTGGCCATCATCAGCAGCGCGCACACGGTACGGCGCATTTCCAGCAGGCCGAGGGCGAAGGGCCAGGCGATGTACTTGAACAGGTCCAGGACGACCGCTGCCGAGGCGAACAGGACCGCCAGCAGGGTGTTCTCGATGAGCGCGGCGATCGCCAGCGCTACGGAAGTGGCGGACACGCCTGCCAGGGCTGTGACCATAGCCAGTAGGGCCCAGCGGTGCTGCTGAAGTTGTTGCATGGTGCTTCTCCTTGAGACCGGCTCTGGCGAGTTGCCGCTCACCGGGGCCGATTTGCTTCCGGGCTATTCGCTGATCGGGTTGAAGGCGAACTCGCCGGACTGGGCGAACGTCACCAAGTGGGGGAGGAGGGCGAGCACCTGTTCCTGGCTCAGGTGCATCCGGTTGCTTACCACGGCTCCCGCAGGCAGCTTCACCGGCTGCCAGCCTTTGCCCGGCTCCATGACCTGGATGGATGGGTTGTCGACGCCGAACCAGCAGCAGGTTGGCTCCGCTAGGCTGCTGATCTGCAGGGAGCAAACCGCCCCGTACTGATCCTTGAAGCAGATCATGGGGAAGCCGCGGTAGGTGGTCGTGCAGGTGAGCTGGTCTACACCTTCCTCTCGCAGAGCAGGGGGAGTACTGGAGTGCTTATGCATGGTGCTTCTCCTTGGGGTTGATGACCGGGCGTTGCCGCGCCCTGGTCAGGCTTCGAAAATCCAGCACTTCACCGTGCTGGGCTTCGCGAACATGGTGTTGTTGACGGCCTGTGCGGCGCGCACCGCGCTGTCGACGGCCTTGTAGTCGAGGTACTTGTGGCGCCGGGACTCTTTCAGCAGCTCGCGCAGGGTCGTGGCGTCGGCCACCTTCTGGCGGTGCTCGGCGGCCAGCTTTACGAACTCGTTGAGGTTGATGGCGATGGTTTCCGGCTTCTTGCTGTGGTTCAGCACCGGCCCGTCCTGGGTGTTCTCGAGGTACTCGTAGACCTCCCAGAATTCCGCCACCTCTTGCGCGTCGGCGTTGACGGCGGACTGGCGCTCCAGGGCCATGGTCAGCAGGGCCTGCTGCGCGCAGGCGTGCTGGGTGTCGGTGAGCGGCACCACCAGGCGCAGGCCGTCCACCAGGGCCATCAACATGGCGTGGTTGAGGATCAGGCGCTCGATGCGGACCTGCTTCAGGCCGCGCAGGGTGGCGGTGTGGACCTTGATGCGTTCGCGGAAGCACTCCAGCACCTGGCCTTCGGCGCGGATCGCCTTCAGCAGGAAGTGGCTGACGTCCATCACGCCCAGATGGTTGAGGTTGTCCGCCGCGGCCTGGCTGTCGCGGGTGATCTCCGGGCGCATGAAGTGCAACTTCACGATGCGGGTCATGATCGCTTCGGAGGCCAGCACCGTGGCGTTCTGGCTGATCACCAGGGTGCCGCGGAAGGGCGGTTCATAGGTCTCGTTGCCGGCGGTCTTCTGACCGGTGACGCCCAGGGAGCGGCCGTTGAACAGCGGCTTGAACTCGTCCCAGTCGAAGGCCTTGGCGGCGCCGCCGGCCCGGCTGTTGTCGCTGCGGTCGGCCTCGAGCAGCACCATGGGCATGTTCGACAGCTGGGTGAGCCAGCGGCGCAGGCCCGCCTTGGTCATCTTCGACGGGTCCTGGCCTTCCTCATCGGCACGGCCGAGTAGCTTCCAGAGAAAGGTGATCAGCGTCGACTTACCCGCGCCGGCCTCGCCTGTGGCTTCCAGGAACGGGAAGGACTGGTACTCCGCCCGGATCTGCTCCGCGAACAGCGAGCCGAACCAGAACGCCAGGGCGACCAGGCCCTTGGCGCCGAAACAGGTCCACAGCCAGTCGAGCCACTCCGCCCGGTAGGTGTTGTCGTCGGTACCGATCTGCAGCTTGATCGAGCGCTGCAGGGTCTTCAGGCGCAGCTTCTGGAATTCGAAGTAGTCCTCGGCGTTGGCCTTCTCCAGCACGCCGCCACGTACCGCCACGTCGCCCAGGACGTAGCAGGCGTGCTCCCGGCTGTAGCCCAGGTAGTCGATGGTGGCCACCGTCTTCAGGCCGGTGAGCTGCAGCTTCATGATCTGGTCGAGCTGCACGCCGCTGCCGGTGTAGATGGCGCCGGCGGCCACGCCGAGCAGGCGTTTCTTGAACTCGCTGGCGGCCGCCACCTGGGCGCTGGTGAAGGTGTTCTTCACCGGCTCGTCGTCGGGGCGGTCGACGCGGAAGTAGTACCAGCTCTCGTCGGTCACCTCGTTGCGCTGGAAGTACAGGGCCTGCGGGAAGCAGTTGGCGATTTCCACCACGCCGCCGGCCTGCTGGAGGGCCTTGTCGCGCATCTGCTTCTGGTTGAGCAGCTGGTCGTCGTGGTCCTCGCTGTCTTCCAGGCTCTGCATCGCCTTGTTGAACTTCTCGATGTCCAGCTTGAACCAGTACAGGCGGTTGCCGAACCGGAAGTGGAATTCGCCGCGCTTGCCCCAGTCGTACATCAGCAGGGCCTTCTCGGCCGCGCTCTCGGCGATCAGCAGGGCGCCTTCGTGGCGGGCGGCCTTGAGGTCCTTCTCGATCTGGTCCTCACGCTGCCCGGCGTCGTCGATGAACATCCAGCGCTGGTGCAGGTCGTTCCAGTCGGTTTTACGGTTGCCGCGCTGGCCGATCTGTGCGGCCTCGCAGTTGTAGCCCAGGGCGCGGGCTTCCTTGACCCAGCGGCGGGTGTAGTGGTGCGCGCCCGGCTCGTTGTCCAGGGCCCAGACCAGTTTCGGCAGCTTGCCGCCACGGGCGCGTGCCAAGTCGCGCAGGGACTCCTCGGGGAAGGCGTTGGACGACATCGCGGAGACGGCGGCGATGCCGTGGTGCAGCAGGGCGATGGCGTCGAAGATGCCCTCGACGATCCACAGGTCTTTCACCTCGAGCAGGTCGACGCAGGGCGGGCACCACCAGACGCCCTTGTAGGATTCGCCTGGCTTGAAGCGCGCCTTCTTCTTGCCGAAGCGCGCGGGCTGGTCGATCAGGCGTTCCCAGTAGCCGCCTTTGGCCAGGGCGAAGCGCACGGTGGCGCTGCCGATGCCGAGGTCGCGGTCCCAGTACTGTTCCTGGGTGTACCAGCCTTCGACGAGCTTCAGATCGAAGCCACGGGCATGGCTGAGGTAGGCCTTGGCCGAAGCGGTCGGCTCCTTGTCGCTGGACGGCGCGCGTTTGCTCCAGTCGTCGAACAGCTCGGGGTAGATTTCCTTGATGTGCCAGCTCTCGCCGCACTTGCTCTCCCGACCGCAGCGGATAAACCAGGGGTTGTCGACCAGGGTGAACAGCTCCTTCTTCAGGCAGGCCGGGCACTCACCCTTGCGCATGTACTTCGTGCCCTTCATGGGCTTGAGGCCGAACTGCAGCTGCAGCTTGCTCAGGACGTCCTGGCGCAGGTCGTTATCCATGTCCCTCATGCCGGCAGCCCCCGAAGTTGGGTGCGCAGTTCGCGCATGCTGCGCACCAGGCCGACCATGTGCGGGTGGTCCGCGATGATGCGTTTTGCCCGGAAGCCCTGGGGTGTGAAGCGGTAGCGGTCGTCGAACCAGAACTCCGTCATGGCCAGCTCGTACTGACTGACCAGCCATTGCAGGTAGCTCTCTGCCTGCTCTCGATCGACAGTCACGTTGATGGAAATTTCGCCACTCATGGCGGATACCTCGAATTCAGGGCGTAACTCGCCCAAACCCACGGGAGGAGGGCTTGGGATCAGGGAATCAGGGGTGTTTCGGGTGCTTGCTGATCAGGCGATCGGAGACAAAGCAGGGTGCTTCACCGGCCGCCATGTCGACGCCGATCCAGACGACGTCTGGCTTTGGCTCGGGGAAGAGGTCATCCCAGGCGCGCTGCACCAGGGATTGCGACAGAAAGACCGGGACGCCGAGGGCATTCACCAGGTGGTGTACGCAGGCGTTGAACAGCAGATCCGACTCGGCCAGGTGCTGGTCCTTGTGGCGCTTCAGGTAGTCCAGCGCCGCGCGCTGCATGGACGTGCGGTAGTCATCAGCGTTGATGGTGTGAGTGGTCATGCCAGCGCCTCCATGGGCAGGTCGTCGAGCAGGTCGAGCTGGTCGGTCTCGGCGCGGGAGTCGCGCAGGGCCTTCATCCGTGTAACCGAGGGCGCGACAGGTAGCTGCACACGCGGTTTGTCCAGGCCGGAGGGGCTGAGTTCGTATTCCCAGGACTGGGAGCCTGCGAACGTGGCGCCACAGGCGACGTTCATGCACTGGCCGTAGATGCTGCGGAAGATCGGGCTTTCGCCCTCGCTGTTTCGGATACGCAGCTTGCCGCCGCAGGCGGGGCACACCAGCTTGTAGACGCTCATGCCTTGCCCCCGTCGCTGTGAACGGCGATCACCGAGAGCACCTCGCCGTGGCGCTCGGCCATGTAGTCGGCGTGGGCCTTGAGGATCAGCTTGGCTTCGGCGGGTTCGATCACCCCGTCTTCCAGGGCCTTCTCGATGATGAGGTCGACGGCGCCGCGCTTCACCGAGGCGCGCACCGACCGGCTGTAGAGGTCGATGTTGTCGAGCGACTCAGGGTCCGGCAGTTGCACGAACATGCCGCCGTAGAGGTTGGCGAGGTATTCCGGCAGGAAGGTGCTGCCGGCATCCTGCTCGAGCACCCGCAGTTGTTCGTCGGTGAGCGGGCGGCTTCCGGCGGACTCGTAGGCGTGGTTGTCGAATTTCTTGAGGTCCATGCCCAGGCGGGCTGCGGCGCACTCACGACCGCCGGGGAAGGCCCCGATGATGGCTTGGACGACCTTGCGGCGGCTGTCTAGGAAGTTGCGTTTCATCTTCTGGTTCCCCCCTGGAACCGCTGCCACTACTGTGGGATCACGCCGACCTTGAGGCCAAGCAAGACAGCAACGCGGCGAGCTTCACCGCGAAGACATTTCTTCTGTCCGTTGAGCACCGCGTAGACGGTGCTTTCGCCCAGGTCGTTCTTGTCGGCCCACTCCCTGACGGTGAGGCCCTGCTCGTATATGCGTTGTCGGGCAGCCTCGCGGGCTTGCTCCGTGGGGTAGGCGTTCGGCATAGTGCAAATTCGTGCAATTTCGTGTGATGACAAGCGCAGAATGATGCACATAACTGCACCAGTCAAGGCTGGAGATGAAAAATTTTGCATTTAACACGTGAGGCAACTGGCGCGCGGCTGCAAGAAGAGCGCAAGCGTCTCGGCCTCAATCAGGATGAGTTTGCGCAGCACATTGGGGTCGCCAAGCGAACTCTTGCTGGCTACGAAGGTGGGAGTGGTGACGTTGGCGCAACTGTCTTAGGCGCTGCTGCAGGCCTTGGCGTGGACGTCCTGTATGTAGTGACCGGGCGCCGGCTTCCAGCGGAGTTGGAGGCTCTGAGCTCTGCCGAACTGGACCTGCTGCGCTTCTTCAAGGGCATGGCGCCGGACGATCAGGTGTCGTTCCTACGCGTCGCCAAGGGCATGTTCCTGGTGGCCCAGTCCGCCGCCGACTGACTTCTGTTCCGCCCGGCTGGTGTCGGGCCATCTAAATCATACGGAACGGACTGATGTAGTCGATTGGTCGCAAGGAGATAGCGATGAATCCAATCCAATTCGTATACCGAGATGCCAGCGGCAATATCGCCACTTGGCTGTTGACTCGCTGGAAAGAAAACTCCCGCTACATCCAGGGCCGCGGCGATGCCGATAGCCTTCCGAGGACCTTCCGCAAAGACCGGGTAATCGAGTACCTGGTGGGCGCGGATCAGCTCCTCTTCGATAACGCTCCACCGGCTCCAGAACCTGCACCCAAGGTGCAGCCTGATACTCGCCCCCAGGTTCTTTTCACGGGTTTCAAGGCGGCTGATAGACAACGCCTTGAAACACTCTCAGCCGAAAGTGGTTTTCGCGTGATGAAGACTGCCGGCAGATCCCTTGCAGTGCTGTGCATCGGCTACAACGCTGGCCCCTCCAAGGTGGAGGATGCACGGGAGGCGGGCGCTTTCATCGTTACCGAAGAACAGCTTTTGCACTTGCTGAAAACCGGCGAGGTGCCTTGCTGAACATAAAAGGGGCATACCCGTCGCTATAGCGAAGGCAGGCTAGTGGCACGCGTCTTTGTGCTGAGAATGGGCCACTCCCCCCGGGCGGTTGGACGTCGGCAAGGTGCTGACGGGCGCCCGAGGATGTGAGGGAGTACGACCCATGGAGCAATGCAAACTGGTGGTAGCCACTCTTATTGCCGAGAAGTGGCAGCCTGTTGAACGACTCAGTGCACTGGAATCCGTGCTTCTACGCCGCTTCCGATGCCTGAGGCCCCAGGATCGGGAGACGGTGTTCAAGTTGATGGAGGGCCTGGTAGCGCTCACGGAACTGGAAAACTGAGCCGACCCCCGACTTATTAGTCGGGGGTTTTGAAATTTCAAGGATTTGCAGAACAATATAATTTAGGGTGCTTAAATTTGAATACCGTCTCGCCATATACAATTCGATGCTTTGATCCGGTGATGAAAGGCAAACAGGTCAAGAACTCGTATTCCCCGCTTGGGGGTATTGGTCAGTTTGACATGTACAAGGTTTTTAAAGATTTCATCGCCTCTAAGGGTGATAAATATCAAATTGTAGAAGATAGTAAGCAGATTTATGCCTTTTCCTCTTTCAAGTTTGATGATGTCAAGCGTGAGTTTCGAGGGATCATGAAGGCAGGCAGCTATGGTTCAAGAACCGATATTGTAAATATTGAAACTGGGAATGTGGATTTTCAGCGTCTTGAAAAGAATGCGGAAGTGCTTAAGCACTATGTGCGCTTCTACATTCCCGAGAAGCTCGATGAAGGTGTAGCTCTTCTGCATAATCAGCGAAATATCGGTATTAAGACATTGCTTCATGAGTTGTTGCGTGCGGAGTTGTCACGCGTAACTGGTGGTCGCGTTCTGCAAATGAATCCTCTGTCGTATGAGAAGGCTTTCGAGGAATGGAAAAAGGCTACTGCAAAAGAAATTAAGTTGGTTCGGTTCAGCGGGATGAATGCTATTGAGGATCAAATAAAAAATCTTGGTCATAATGAGGCGGAGCACACCTATATAATCAAAGCGCCGCGTCGTAAAAATCTTGGTGTATTTGCTGACTATTTAAAAGCCGGCACGGAGCAGAGCGCGACTATCGAAATGCTCACGCAATTGTGTACTCAGGTGAAGACGGTTGTGGAAATGAACGGCAGGAAGCGAACTTTTAGGCTTGGTGCAAATCCAAGTAATCAAGTTTGCGAGATTGATGTTGATGAAGATAAGGTTACAATTACTGCCGGAAATCCTAATATGAAGGAATTTGATAGTTGGTGTAAGGTTCTTTTGAATGAGTTTCTCTCAACTATATATCCTGGGATGGGCATAAAGGTATGAGCAGCAAGATTAACATAAAGGAAATCGTGCTGGGGCACTTCGGAACGCTGGGTGATGTTGATGGCGGGTGGTCATGGTTGGACTTCGTGACTTTTTGTTGTGTTCCCGTGCTCTTTGGCTTTCTCAGTATTGCTTCCGGTTTTTTGCTGACAAAGGATATTTCGTCGCTGCTCGTTAACTTTGGTGCAATTTTTACAGCTTTGCTACTTTCTGTTTTGGTACTTGTTTATGATCAAGAAAGTAAGCTTGATGAAAGGCGCCAGAGAGATATAGATCTGAAAAGGCCTGTGGATAGTCTGTATCCAGCAAAGAAAAAACTTTTGGATGAGCTCTATTACAATATCAGTTTTTCTATTCTTTCCTCTCTTGTCCTTATTGCTATTTGCTTTGCGTTCTCTGTTGCAGACAGTTTTATAGTCGATAAAACCAAAACGTCTTTTTCCCTTGTTTTGTCAAAACTGTTCTTTACGCCGATTGCCGTAGTGGTTTGTGTTAATTTGCTGTTGACTATCGTGATGATAGTTAAGCGCCTGCATTCATTGCTACGCATGAAATGATTCGTTATTTGCGATTTCGCGTTCCTCTGGCTCACCTACAGGTGACGCAGTCGCTGTGGGTGGCGTTCTTGCTCCACTGGTGTCGCTAGGCAGCAGCATGGTCGTCTCTGCGCCGCTTCCGGCCCTCGAGGCCCCAGGATCAGGCGATGATATTCAAGTTGATAGGTGTCTGGCAGCACTCACGGAACTGGAAAGCTGAGCGGGCCCCTGTGTTGTGCCGGGGGGCTTTATACCTCAGGCGCGAGCGCGATCAATCAGGTACTTGTCGATGGAGTTATTCAGCCTCTCGACAACTTCTTTAAGTTCCTGAGTCAGTATTTTCATTCCAGTAGCTGTTGATACCATCAATAGGCGAGCGGACATTTCGTCTATGCAAGCTACATAATGTTCCTCAAGCTTTTTTGCAAAGGCATCATTAGTAAGTTCTAGGAAGGCTGGATCATGGCGTTTTTGCATCATTGAATCGAATGCGTAGCGCCGGCATTCTTCTGTGTCAGAGCTATTCTCCTTCACCATGGCAACCAGCCCCTTGGCCCGCATGTAGAAATAAACAATATCCTTTGCAATCTCGCGGGGTGCCATTGCGAGGGCTTCTGGCGCTGAGTTGAATATTGTAAATGGGTCTTCGCCAATCGGGAAGGTTGATAGAAGTGGCTCTGTATCATCAAGCTCTACCAAATCTTTTCCGTACTCGATCCAGTAAATTTCCCATGCACTATTTATCTCGACCTTGAGCATCGCCAATGTGTTGTCGAGCAGCTTGTCCTCATCCGCTCTAGCGTTTTCTTGCTCAAGAATATGGGCCTTTTCAGCACCCTTTAGCGTAAAGAATCCACCGATGGCGGCGCCTATCAAGCCTGTCAGGAAATTTCCAAAGCCGTCATGGGACTTAAGAAATTCAATTGCGCCACCAAATAGAGTGAATAGTACTCCGATACTGTCGACTATATATGTCCTGAGCGCGCTGAGAATGTCTAGAAAGTCCTTTGCGTATTCCATTTTCACTCCACTGAAATCTTTTTCGCAGGGCTAATTTTTATCTTTTCACAAGCTACTGTCCATGCTGACGCAAATGGCTAGCTATTACACTGCCGTTGGCGGCCCGCGTCCCAGGGAGCAGCCAGCGAACCTTTAATCGCTGGCACTGCGCTGCAGCCGCTTCCACTCTCGATCTGCCGCCCGCTGCGCGTTCTTCTGGCTCACATACAGGTGGCGCAGGCGCCGTGGGTGGGTCTGATCACCGGCGGTGACCTTCTTCTCGGTGCCGGTCTTTTTGTCGCGGTAGAAGGCGACGATGCCGGTGTAGTTGCCCGGGTTGTCGGTGGCCAGGTCCTCGACCAGGTCTTCGGGCAACTTGCTCTCCAGCTCCAGGCTGGTGACGAAGCCCTCGTCGGCGCTGAGCCGGTGCTGGATATTGCCGCCGTACCAGATGATGGCGTCGATGTCCGCCTTCACCCCCTGCAGGGTGTAGGTGAGTTCAGGGATAAGGTCTGCCCGGCCGCGCGCGAGGTTGTAGGTCAGGGTGGCGGTGCCGCGCTGCAACCGCCGCCATTCGGAGCGAGCGGCGCGCAAGGCGCTTTGCTGGTCGCTGTAGGTGTGGCGCAGGTTCTTGAGGTTCTCGCCGCCGCCTGCGATCGCTTCCTGCTTCTTGGCGCTGTTGATGTCGTAGTAATACGCCCTGACCCCGTCGTAGCTGTCGCGATCGGCCAGCAGGTAGCGGTGGCCATCGCCGTCGGCGCGCACCAAGGTGATGTGCGGCAAGGCCAAGCCACTCACGCTGCGACCGCCGCCGGCGGGCATGCAGACCAGGCATCCAGCCTTGACGCTGGCCACGGCGTCGAAGTCTTCGCCCAGGCGGGTCAGCAGGTTGGCGTCGGATTCGTTGGCCTGGTCCAGCTGGGGAATAACCTGATCCTTCAACGTGTCGGCTATGCGCAACTGCAGCTGGTTGCGCTGGGCCACGTCGGCCAGCACCTGGCCGAGGGTCGTTTCGCTCCAGCTGCGCTCGCGCTTCACCTTCAGCGCCTTGCGCAGGTCCGCACTACGGGCACGGATGCTGAGCAGATCGGGCGCGCCGCTGTGCTCGATCTCGTCGACGGTATAGGTGCCCTTGTCCACCAGTCCGGTATTGCTCCAGCCCAGCCACAGCCTCAGAACCGCACCCTTACGCGGGATGGCGAGCAGGCCGTCGTGGTCGCTCAACGTGATGTTGAGCTGGTCGGCCTCGATGCCGCGGTTGTCGGTGAGGTCCAGGTTGATGAGCCTCGGGCTGATCAACTGGGCGATGTCGTTGCCGTCGACGCTGATGCGGAAGGCCGGTACCGGGTAGTCCGCTTCCTGCTGGTACTGGCCGGCGACATCCCGGACGTACCCGGTGACGCTGTCGAGCAGGCTCACAGGACGGCCTGCAGGATGCTGCCGGCGCTGCCGGTCAGCGCGCCGAGCAGGTCGACGCGGCCGTCGTCGATGCGCTTGAGCGAGAGGCTGAATTCGATGCGGCGGGGCGCACCGTCGGCGAAGAACAGGGTGCGGGTCTCGCTGATCTTGTCGATCACCCACAGACCCCGGATGCGCCCGTTACCCTCAACCAGGGGCCAGGCCTTGCCGGTGTCGGCCATCTGCCGAAGGGTATCCAGACTGAGCATCGTGCCCGCCAGCTCCGGCAGCAGCACGCCGGGGAGGGTGATGGTGTCGTCTCCACGGCCGACAAACTGCCGTGCCGGTGCGGCGCCGACACGGTTGGTACTGGGGTGGCGCCATTCGGTTTCCTGCTGCAGCTCCTGATACGCCAGGGTGTGCAGGCTGAAGACGAACATGCCGAGGGCCATCATCATGGTGGGTTACTCCCTGTCGGCCAGGCGTGAACGTACCCGCACCGCCTTGGCGCGCTCGCGCTCGTCGAGCATCTGCTCGAGCATGCGGCGCAGCGATGCCGTGTCAGTGCCGGGGCCGGCCTGGATGGTGATCTGGTAGGTGTCGCCCTGGATCACCGGCGCCGGGCTGACAGCGCTGATCGGAGGGCGGTTGTCGATGGCCACCGCTGGAGTGCTGGTACCGACCACCAGGGCGCCGGCCGCAGTCAGGCGTGCGGCAAAGTCAGCGAGGGCTCCGAGCAGACCGTCCTGTTTCGCAGCAAGGGCCCGTTGCGGTGACGCCTGGGCCGAGTTGTCCGGCAGCGTGGTGGGGCGATTACCGACCGCCGTTACCGGTACGGAAATGCCGATGGCCGCGGAGCCGGCCGCAGCAAGGCGCGCTGCAATGTCGGTGATAGCTGCCAAGGGGCCACCTTGACCCGCGAGCAGCCCCTGAGCGAGGCCAGCCATGGTGAAGCCGCCCAGCTCGGCGAAGACGCGGCTCGGCGAGTGGATGTCGAGCTTCTCCTTGAACCAGGTGATGGTGCTGTCGCCGACCTGGCTGATGGCGTCCTTGACGGCGCCGAGCTTCGACGTGATCCCGTTGATCAGGCCATCGAGGATCATGTTGCCGAACTCGGTGAATTTGCCGGGCAGCTCGACGCCGAAGTAGCTCATGACGCCCGCGAACGCGCGGTAGAACAGGCCCAGTGGAGAGAAGTCGAGCATCAGGCGAACGATGCCGCTGATGCCGCCGTCGAACCCCGCCTTGATCTCTGCCCACATGCCCAGCAGGTAGCTCTTCACCTGGTCCCAGTGGGTGTAGATGAGGTAGGCAGCGCCGGCCAGCACGGCCACGACAGCGGCGATGGCCAGCACCACCGGGTTGGCGGCCAGTCCCCAGAGCGCAATGCTGACGGTACGGATTCCCGCGACCAGAGGGCCGGTCAGTACGCCGACCATGCCGCGCAGAAGCCCGAATAGGGAACCGCCCTGGATACCGAACAGTGCCAGGCCGTAGCGCGCCACCGCGAGCGGCCCGAGGAAGCCCGCGAGCGCGACGGTCAGAGTGCCGAAGACGGTGAACAAGGCAGCAACCGCCGCAACGGTGAGCATCACGCCCTTGGCCAGACCAGGGTTCGCCCTGGTCCACGCACCGACACCGTTAGCCACTTCGCCCAGCCAGTTGATGAGGCTTTTGAGTTCTGGGGCGATGGTGGCGCCGAGTTCGGCCATGGCGTTGGTCCAGCTACCCTGGGCGGCCTCCATGACGTTGGTCAGGGTCTTGAGCTGCGAATCGACGCGGGTGCGCAGGTCGGCTTGCGTCTTGACCTTGTCCGCGACCTCACGGTAGCCGGCCAGGCCCTTATTCATCAGGGTGTTGAGGGTGGTGAGGGTTTCACTGTCATCGCCGAACAGGTCCTTGACCACCATCAGGCGGTCTTCGGTAGTCAGTGATTTCAACTGATCGAGCTGGGCGAACATCTTCTCCATGCCGCCAAACTCGCCCTTGCCGTTGCTGAAGTCGAAACGGATCTTCGAGCCGCGCAGTTGGAACATCTCGTTGACGTCCTTGATCTTGTCGACGTTCAGCGAGCCCTGGAAGATTTTGCGGAAGGCGTTGCCGGCGGCGCTGCCCTCCAGGCCTGCCTGATCCATCATCACCAGCAGCGGGGTGAAGGCCTCAGTGGCTTCCAGGCCCTGCTTCCTGAGAATGTCCATCGCCGGGGAAATCTTGCTGAAGCCCTGCAGCATGTTGGTGGGGTCCACGCCCAGGTAGAACGCCCGCTGAATGCTGTCCATGAGCTTCATCATGTCCTTCTCGGGCGTGCGGGTGGCGTCCTGCATCTTGGCCGCGAACTCCGCCGCAGCTTCCACCGGCATCTTCAGCTGTACGCCCAGGTAGGCCGCCGCTTCGCCGGTACCGCCAAGGATCGACTGCGCGCTCAGGCCTTGCCGGCGCAGCATGGTCATCATGTTCTGGAAGTCGGCCGTGGTGCCCGGCAGCTTGTCGCCCAATCGGGTGGCGAGGTCGGTGATCTTCTGGAACTCGGCCGGGACGCTGCCATCAGCGACCATCATGGATGCCTTCAGCTGGGTGGCGGCGTCCTCGTTGGGGGCGAAGGCCTGAACCGCAGCATTCAGGGGGCGGCTGGCGGCGTAGCCGACGCCCAGAGCAGCGGCGCCGGATGCGGCCATGCCACCTGCTACGCGCTGGGCGCGATCCAGCTCGCCACGGGCCTTGGCCATCGCCTGCTGCTTGCGATTGACGTCCTGCAGGCGCCGCCCCTGCTCGCTGATGCTGGCGTTGGTGGCCTCGATCTGCTGGCGTAGCGCGCGCTCACCTTCGCGGAAGTTGCGGGTATCGATGCCTGCCGCTGCCAAGCGCGTGCGCAGCGCCTGCACGGCCTGGCTCTGGCTGTCATGCTGTTGCTTGAGGCGTTGGGATTGGCGGATGGCCCGCTGGTAGTCGCGGGTCATCGCCCGAGTGGGCGGCCCGGCGGCAGCCATGGAACGGGCCAGCTCGGAGATTTTCGCCTGATTGGCCGCCATGGCGCGGCTGGTCTGCTCGAGCGCGGCGCGCTGGGTACGCCAGGCGCTGGTGTCGGCCTGCGTGGCGTTGAGTTCCTTGAGCCGCTCGCGAGCAGCCTTCAGGGCCTTGGCCGTGTCGCCGCTGCCCTGGGTGATCTTCTTCAACGGGCCGAGGGCCTTGTCGATCACGCCGAGCAACACTCGCAGCTGCAGGTCATTCGCCATCGGCGGAGCTCCTTACCCGGGCGCGCTCGCGCCACTCCATCAGTTCCGAGAGGGACAGCCGGTCCATGTCGGCCGGCGCCCAGTGAAAGACCACGGCCAGGTCGGCCATGGCGTCCTCTACGCGAGCAGGTATGCCGCCTTCTCGCGCTTCTGCAGCAAAAAACCGCAGATCTTCGCGGCGCAGGCCTGCAGGTCGGCCGGGTCCATCGCGGCTGCCTCGGGCTCGGTGATGCCGGGGGAGCTGATGCGCGGCAGCAGCTTCATGGTGCTGGCCACGTCCATCTGCAGCAGGCTGGCCATCTGCAGGCCGCGCAGCTCGCCGGCGGCCGGCTTGCGCAGGGTGAGGCGGTCGATCTGGCTGGTACCACGCTTGAGCGGGGTATCGAGCACGACGACGTTGTCGGGGATAGCTTCTTCCTGCGGGGCTACAGACTGGTTTTCAGCTTGGGGTTCGAGATCGTCCATGGGGGCTCCTTGGTTGCGAAAGGGGGCGGCCGTGGGCGCCATGAGCGTCGGAACGGCCGCAGGGTGCGGTGGGGGTTATGGGGTCAGATGCCGATGGCTTTGCGCTGCTCGGCGAGGCGGTCAACGCCGTTGACCTTCTCGATGAAGTTCAGGTGGTCGATTTCGAGGATCTCTTCGCCGTCGACGATCAGCTTGTAGTAGCTGCAGGTGACGGTGAACTTGTGCTCGGTGTCCTCGCCGGGCTTGGCTTCGCCCATGTCGATTTCCTTCACACGGCCACGGGCGACGATCTCCACGGGTACGGTTTCGCCGGTGTCATCCTGCTGGTAGGCGCCGGTCCAGCGCAGAGGGACCGCCGTGGCGGTGGCGGCGGCGAACTGCTTGATGGTGATCACGTCGAGACCGCCCTGGGAGAACTCGACCACCAGGCCGTCGTCACTGAAGCCAAGGTCGACCTCTACCGGGCCGTTCATACCGCCGCCACGGTAGGCCTCCATCTTGCGGGCCAGCTTGGGCGGGGTGACGGACTTGGAGACGCCCAGGAAGCTGTTGGCGTCGTTGAAGAGGTTCATGTTCTTGAGTTTGCGCGGCATGGCCATGGCTGGGCTCTCCGGGGTTCAGCGCAAACCCTCCCGCGCAGGGAGGGCGCGGGATCAAGCGTTGATACGGTTGGCGAAGTCGGCCAGGTAGGTGTCGGTGATCTTCTGGTTGAAGGTCAGGTCCTCGAGCGGCGGCACCGGGGTGTACTCGTAGACGATCTTCAGCTTGCCGGCCTTGAGGGTGTCCTTGTCGTTGAGGGTCTCGTCGTACCAGGCGTCGAAGCCGATCAGGTACCCGTTGGCGACCAGCTCGCGGCCCTTGGCCTTGAGGCCCTCGATGATGTCGCGGATCAGGGTCGGGTGCATGGGCTTGTCCATCGCCCACAGGTGCGCTTCGGCGACGGTATCGGCCAGCACCTGGGCGGTGCGGGTGTAGTTCTCGAAGGCGAACAGCGGATCGTCCGAGCAGGTGCGCGAGCCCCAGAAGCGGTAGCCGTTGGCGTTGATGAGGGTGGTGACGTCCGCCTCGTTGAGGTAGTCGCTGTCGGTGGCGGTGCTCTGCAGGTCCCAGTACACGTCGGCGCTGATGCCGGTCACGCCGTTGACGGCGACGTTGGACAGGGTTTTGTGCCAGCCCACTTCCTGGTCGATCTTCGCGCGCAGTCCCAGGGCACGGGCCACCGCCGGCGCCACAACGGTGCCGTTGGCGACGGTGTCCCAGCGCTGGAAGTCTGGCCAGATCACCATCACTTCACGGGCGCCAAAGCCCTCGCGGTAGGCGGTGGCCTCTTCCTTGGTTTTCGCCTCGGCGGCGGAGACGTAGGCGAAGGCGCGCATCTGCTGGGCCAGGGCGACCAGGGCGGTGGCCACGGGCTCGCTGTCCAGCCCTGGCACGCCCAGGATGCGCGGGGTAACGCCGAACTTGGTCTTGGCGGTCTTCAGCGCTTTCATCCCGGTGTATTTGCCGTCGACGGTGGTGGTGCCGATGAGGTTGCTGGTGGTGGCGGCATCGTCTGCGCCCTTGGCCACGCGCACCACGACGGTGACGGCGTTGGTCTGGTCGGCGATGGCCTGCAGGCTGGGCGCCAGGGTGCCGTTGGTGCCGGCCTTGCCGATGGCGGACTGCACGTTGGTGAGCAGTACAGGGGTATCGAGGGGGAAGAGGGTGGCGTCGGCGTCCTCGGCAACCGCTACCAGGCCGATGATGGCGGTGCTGATGGTGCGGATCGGCCGAGTGCCTTCGTTGATTTCGACGACGCGCACGCCGTGATGGTATTCGCCTGCCATGGTAGGTGCCTGTGCGGGTGGATGACACTGCACAGGCTGCCGCGCGCGCGTGATCGGAGCGAGCGCCGCGCCCTGTAGCGGCGGGCGCTACAGGGTCAGCTCAGAAGGACGCGGGGTGACGGTAGTGCGACGAACCACCGAGACGGACGCCTGCCCACATCAGCCAGGCCCGCCAGCGGGCAATACCCGTGGCGCGCAGGGCTTCGCGGAAGATCCTGTCAGCGCTCGCGCGCGGCACCAGGCCGCTAGAGTACAGCCAGTCGTGCAAGGTGGCGGCGGCGTGGCCGTAGGCGCCGACCAGGTCGAAGACGACCGGGATGCGCGGCACGCTGGCGAAGTCCGTCTCGAAGCCGCGGGCGACCGCAATGCGCCCGTGCTCGGCGTCCTCATAGACGAACTCGCTCAGCAGCTTCCAGGTTGTGCGATCACCCTGCAGCTCAACCTGCAGGGCGGTCAGGAAGCGACTCATGCTGGCCAGCCCTGGTCGAGTTGTTCGCCAGAGTAGGTACCGGCATCCACGGCGGCCAGCAGTGCAGCCTCGCGGTCGAAACAGGCCTGAACGTGTGCGCGCATGGCGCTGGCCAGGGCGATGATCTGCTGAGCGCTCATGTCGACGAAGCCCTCGGCAGTCTTCCACTGGCAGGTGTAGTTCGGATCGATCACGGCCGCGAGGGCGGCGCCTGTCACCAGGGCCTGGCTGTCGCGGTCGGTGGGCAAGGCCATACCGTTGACGGTGATGCCGGCGGTTTCGGCTTGGTAGCGGCGTTCAGCGATGCGCAATGTCGGCGGAGTTTCCGGCGCAGCGGCAAGAGTAGGAATGCCGCTGCTCCAATCGATCAGCAAGCCCCTATCTTGCCCATTCAATAGCTCCGAGTGCAGCTCTTCGGAAATCTCAATCGCGTCGTCTGGGATGCTGGAGCCATGGATTTCCTCGACATAGAAACCCCGAGTAGATGCAGATGCATAAGGCATGTGTTGGACCTCAGTAACCAATCGCGATGTAGGAGAAACCAGCGGTCGACCTGGCGGGAGTGCTGCCGATGGACCAGCAGTTAACTTGAAAGTCGGTCAAGCTCAGCGAAGCGCTTTGAGCCAGGGTCGCTACATAAGCGGAGGGGTTCCCTGGGCATGGGACAACCGCCGCGCAATAGTTGGGGAAAGCGATAGGAAATGTGATCGTGGCCGGACCGCTGGTGGAGCCGTTGCCTACACCCCACTGGATCATCATTCCGGATGCGTCGCGCTTGTAGCCGTTCGCCGCGAGGAATCCGGTGCCAACGCCACCACCGGCAATCCACGACGAGCCCGGACCAAACGAGGTCAGCTCCACCGAGTCAAAATTGCGCAGAACGATGGTGCCGGACGGGGTGCCTGAGTTGTACGACCCCTGACCGATGAAGTTCTGCGCGCTGGTGATAATGACGCGGTTTGCGTTGCTGGACAGCTTGGTGATACGGAACACCACGCCAGGCGGGGCGTTCTCCGGCATGGTCAGGGTAACGTCGCCGCCGCCGGTGTTGACGTTGATCAGCATGCCGGCATCGGCCATCGATAGCGCCTGGCTGGCATTGATCGTCTTCACACCTTGGATGTTGCCCAGCGCTCGCTGCACAAAGGCGCTCGTGACCAACGACGTGTCGTTATCGAACTGGGCTGGCGTGGGCGCGGTGGGGTTACCAGTGAATACCGGGCTGGCCAATGGGGCTTTGGCCGCGATCTCACCCTGTACGAACGCTGTCGTCGCGATGGATGTATCGTTGTCCCCACCTGCCGGCGTTGGCGCAGTAGGGTTTCCGGTAAAGACGGGGCTGGCCAGCGGTGCCTTCGGGGCTATGGCTTGCTGCACGAACGCCGTCGTCGCGATAGACGTGTCGTTATCCCCATCTACCGGGGTCGGCGCGGTTGGGTTCCCGGTAAAGGCCGGGCTGGCCAGTGGCGCCTTCGGGGCGATGGCCTGCTGCACGAACTCCGTCGTCGCGATGGACGTGTCGTTGTCACCAGGGGCGGGAGTCGGCGCGGTTGGGTTGCCGGTGAATGCTGGCGATGCCAGACGCGCCAGGCCGTTGGTGATGTCCTGGAAGACCAGAGCAGTGGTGCCCACAACGATAGGCGCGTCGGTGATCAGCTGCCAGACGGTGTCTGCTTGCGTGGTGCCGCTTTCGACCGCGACGGTGAGGTTCGGGGTTACCTCGGCGTTCTCGTCGGCGTCCGCGCTGCGTGTCCAGGCTCCGGCCGACACCACATAAATGCCGTTCTGACTGCCGGTGTTCTGGTTCTTCACCAACACCCGGTTACCCGCCGCCAGCACCACCCCATCGACAGTCAGCAGGCCGTTCAAGGCGATGTTCGCGGTGGTGCCCACGCGCACCGACGCCTTCGCGTCCTGGCGATTGATCGCGGTGACAATGGCGGTGTCGACATATTCGCGAGTGGCCAGCACGACACTGGGGTCGATCTTCAGCTCGACGGACCCGGTGTTGTTGACGATCAGTACCATGCGGACGGTCTGGGTGCGGCCGCTGCCCTCGGCGAGCTGGGGCTTGTAGGACGGCGCGCAGTTCGCGATGGCAATCAGCGCGCCGGTATTGTCCAGTAGACCCATTTCTCGAATCCACCAGCCGCCCACCGATTCGGGAATGACCTGCTCGGCGATGATTTGCGAAGCGTTTCCCGGATCGATGCTCAGTTGGTTCAGCGGTGCCCGGCGCACTTCATTGACCAAGGTGGTTCGGTTCGCATCGGGCACCGGCACGTTGCCGCCCCCGTCGCCAACAGCCATCTGGCTAATCTGCAGGGAGGTGCCGAGGGCGGCGGCATTGGCCAGCTTTGCCGCGCCGACGGCGGTGAGAATCGCGTAGTAGGTCACTGCCATGGGTAGACGCTCACAGTGTCAATGGTGTGTTCGCGGCCTGGCATGCTCACGCTGCCGATGACCTCGATTGTTTCGGGGATGTACGGGTAGACGGTGAGGGTGTCGCCGTCGTAGTGCGCTGCGGATACAGGGACGTGGCCTTGTACTTCGAGGCTGATGTCGAGCCCTACCAGGTGGCGGGTCAACGGCTTGGCGTCGTCGATCAGCCAGCTGAGTTCGGTATACATCTCATCGGTGATGCCGGAATCGAGCACGCCGACCACCAGGGCGAAGGTTCCAGGCACGCCGGCCGGCGCCATTTGCCACCACTCGCGGACCTCGATCAGGTAGCCCAGCGGCTCGACCACCCGGCGTAGGGCGCCAATGGTCCCCTTGCGCGAGTGGATGAAGTAGGCAGCGCGGATGGCGGCGCGCTTCGCGGCTTCCGGCCAGGCACTATCCCAGCGGTCGACGGAGAAGGCCCAGGCCAGGTACGGCAGTAGCGTGGCTGGGCAGGTATCGGGGTCGACCAGTTGTCGGAGCGGAATCGGCACGCGCTGGATATCGGCCAACGCCTGCGCGGCGAGCCGTTCCAGCAGCGTTGCATTTCCCGGGAGCAGCGGCGTGGCTGGCATCACTCGCTCCCCAGAGAAAGGGTCACGCCGGTGCAGTAGGGGGCCTGGGCCTCGGTGGCAGTGACATCGACCCATCCGGTCAGCACGACTTTGCGCACACCTTCGACGTGCAGGGCGGCGTGGATGGCCGACTCGGAGACTTCCAATCCGAGTCGGCGGCGCTGATGAACGAAGGCCAGCAGGGCGGCTTCGGCTGCCTCCATGATTGGCTCTGACTCAGGGCCTGCGGTGTTCAGGTAGAGCGTGGCGGTGACGCTGTACGGCAGCACTTGCGCACCCTGGACTGTCAGCCGGTCGGCCACGGGGCGGCGATCTTCATCGCTGAGGTAGGCCTGAACGGCGGCAATAAGATCGGGTGGCGCGGTCCCATCCCCGGCCATCGCCTGGATGGTGACCACGGCCACAGCAGGTGACGGGCTGGTCGCCGTAGCGTCGGCGACCCGGCCGTCAGCTGCGCGGGCGTGGAAGATGTAGCTGTTGCGTGGGCCCGCGGTACTCAGTCCCTCCCACGCCATCTGGGCGCGCTCGCGCAGACTGTCGTCGTCCTCGAGGACCTCCGCGACCAGTGGCACAGCAGAGGGATCACCTGGGGTGACCACCAGGCGCTTGACGTTGTAGTTCGCGGCGAGCTGCTCGAGGTCGCTGCCGGCTGCGTAGGCCAGCAAGTTGGCCAGCGCAGCCTCGTTGACCCGTTGCCGCCAGACCAATTCGCGGTAGGCGTTTTCCTGCAGCAGCTTGGTGAGCGGCTCGGATTCCAGCTCCAGCCGCGCGGCGATTTCCTCCTGCTGGTCCGCTGGGTACAAGCTGACCAGGTAGGCCTTGCGCTCGGCGAGGATGGTTTCGAAGTCGATCTGCTCGACCACCTCCGGGATGGGCAGTTGGCTCAGATCGATAGCGGAGAAGGTGATGCTCATACCGAGGCGCCCATGCTCAGCGGGATGCTGATGTTCTGCTGTTCGTTGCTGTCCACCAGCGTTGCCTCCAGCTCCAGCACCACGGAGCCCTGCAGGGAGATGCCGTTGAACTGCACCCGGCTGATGCGGATGCGGGGCTCCCAGCGCATCAGGGCGATGACGGTGGCGGAGTAGGCACGCAGGCGGGTGGCGTCGTTGAAGGGCTGGTCGACCAGCTCCGGCAACTGGCTGCCGTACTCACGGCGCATACAGCGAGTACCGATGCGGGTGGTGAGGATGTCCGCAATGGATTGGCGGATGTGGGCGAGGGTGCCGATGGTGCTTCCAGTGGTGCGGTTCACTTCGGCACCCCCGTATTGGAACCACCGCCCTGCACCCCACCGTGAACGTGGTGCACCAGGCTGATACCCGCGGCGACCACGTCGATGCTCACCTGGACGTTCCCTGTGACCTGTTGGTTGCCGGTCTGGATGAGGTCGCCTTCGAGGGTGACGTCTCCGACGATGTGGACGCCACCGTCGCTGATCAGCTCGGTGGTGCCGCCGGCCGGCAGATGGGCGCGCAGGTGGTGGGCCTTGCTGTCGTACTCGATTACGGCGCTGTCGGAGTAGGTGCGGCGGTGTAGGCTTGCGCGGTCGCCGTTGGCGGGGTGCTGGGTGCTGAACAGGCCGGTGATGGCCACACCGTTCGCCAATTGGCCAGAGGGGCTCAGCAGTAGCACCTGCTCATCGACGGTAGGCGGGTCCCAGTCTCGGTCTGCGCCGGCACGCGCCGCCGTCCAGGGCAGCCAGCCGGTGAGCAGTTCGCCGGTCCGCACGCGCACGCGGGCTTTCACCAGGTCGATTTCGGCGATGGTGCCGACACGGACCAGGTTTTCGATGAGGCGGGAGAGTTCGGCGAAGTCAGTCATGGCGCCGAGCATGGCGCCCACGCGCGCGCGACGCAGCCGCCCGACCCTGTAGCGGCGGCGCTTACAGCTCGACGTGCTCGAGCAGGCCGTCGCGGATCAGGTCGAGGTCGGTGTCGGTGAAGCCGAACAGCTTCCGCTCGGGGTAGCGGACGTCCGGTGCGCCTCGTTCGGCGCGGTCCTTCAGACCGAACTGGTGGACGCGAGCGATGCGCGAGATGCGGCCGGCGAAGCTGAGGACGATAGCTTCGGCGTTGCCCTTGGCCTTGAGGTAGCGGGCGGTGCGTAGCTTGGTGAACATCGCGGCGCGGCGCTTGATGCGCCCGACCTTTCCCCGCAGGTTGCGCGGCTTTCGAGGGGTGTAGGGGCTGCCGTCTGGGTTCTTCTGTTCGGCGATGCGCTTCTGCTGGCTGCGGCGCAGGCGGCGCGCCAGGTCGGCAGCCAGGTTCTTGCGCTGTGCCGGCTCCAGGGCTCGCAGAATGGGGCCGGCCCAGTCTTCCAGGGTGTCGAGCGGATCAGCCATCGCTCGGGCGGCGCGGGTTCGGAGTGACAAGCGCCATGGCGTCTGGCGCCGGCGGTGGCGTCCACTCTGTCAGCAGCTCGCCGTTGGCGATGAACTGCATGGGGCCGTAGTTCTCGTAGGCCTCGTACTGCGGCTCAGGGGCGTGAGTGACGCTGTAGGTGCCGTCCTCAAGGCGCTTGACGACCACCCGCTCAGTGAGCTGCAGGGTGATGGCCATGTCGACCTTGGATTTGTCGAGGATGTCGACCTCGAACTCAATGCCTTTGTCCACCTTGTCGAGGTTGGCCAGCAGCTCACTCTGATGCTCGCGCAGCCAGCCGAGCAGGGGCAGCATCACGGCGTCTGGCGAGCCAGGGAAGTCGGTGAGGATGATCTGCAGGCTGTAGGCGTACTCATACGACAGGGACGCGGCAGCGGTGCAGCGGACGCTACCCTGGTCGATGAACATCAGCAGTCGCTCATGGTCGTGCTTGAGCTGCGGTACCGAGGCCAACAAGGTGGCGCGGAGGCTATCGGGCTTGTACATGCTGGGGATGATCCTGCTGGTAGCGGTAGATCGTGTCGACCTGGGCGGCGCAGTCCGCCCAGGCGGCCTCGGCGCGGTCGGCGTCGTCGAGCAGTTCGCCGTTACGGCTGGGAGCGG
This sequence comes from Pseudomonas sp. PSE14, assembly GCF_029203285.1. NCBI lineage: Bacteria > Pseudomonadati > Pseudomonadota > Gammaproteobacteria > Pseudomonadales > Pseudomonadaceae > Pseudomonas > Pseudomonas sp. PSE14. Next base: position 3,700,104 of record NZ_CP115669.1, on the reverse strand, counting down.
TCGCCGGCAGTTGGCAGGGCACCACGACCGGACAGCCAGTCGCGATAGGCGTCTGCTCCGGTGAGGGCGGGGCGCTGCCGCAGGCGGCGAGCAGCATCAGGCAGCAACTGATCAGCCCATTCGCGTAGTTCCTGGTTCTCACGCTTCAAGTCCTCGATCTGACGTTGTCGGTCGGCCAGCCCCTGGCGGAGCTGGTTTTGCGTGGTGCGTAGGGTGGCCTGCGCCTCGCGTTCGGCCTTCAGGCTGTCGCTCAGCGCGGTGATACTTTTCGCCTGCCGTTCGGTGCGGGCTTCGGCATCCTGCCGTTGCTGGTCGGTCAGGGCCAGGGTGGCGGCAGCGGCCTGATCGCGCTGGTGGTAGCCCCATAGCAGCAGGCCCAAGGCGCCCAGCAGCGCAATACTGTAAAGCGCCTGGCGCAGCGTGCTCACGCCCGGTACCAGCCGGCGTCGTTCATCTGCCCGACGTCCAGGCAGCGCACGTCCCCAACAACTACCAGCGGGGGCACGGGCAAAAGCATCTTCAGCGCGTTGGCAACTTTCTCCGCCTCGTGGGTGGGCGTTCCTTCTGGGAGCACGATGACAGTGGAAGGGGTGGCGCGAAGCGCAACCATGCGCTCGAAGAGTTCCTTGTAGGGGAATCTGCCTTCGGTTTCGGTGGCCTGGCTCATGCCGCTTTCTCTCCCATGGCTTCGGTGTGGCGGGCGTAGGCCCGTTCGAGCTTCACGTCGTAGAGGTTCCGGGCGTAGGCCGGGCCGTTGTAGCTCTTGGCGAAATCGGCCCACTTGCGGGCCTTCAGGGCCTTGAGCAGGGCCGGGTCGGCCTCGATGAAGCGGACGAAGGCGTCGAACTGGGCTGGCTCGCCGCTGGCCATGGCGGCGGCGAAGTCCTGCACGCTCTCATAGCCCAGGCGCGTGGCGTGGTAGCCCATGATCTGGAAGGCGCCCCAGCTGGTGGACTCCAGGGCGGCGGTGTCGTCGATCATGCGGGCCTGTGCCAGCCGCTGATGCTCGGCAGTACCGCCGGCATAGCCACCCGGTGTGGGGTTGATCAGGGACGGGGACAGGGCGACCAGCTCATCGGCGTGGCGCTTCAGCTCCGCCGCATCGTCGTCGGGGCTCCGGGGTGTGCAGAGCTGGCGATACATCTGGTGCCGCTCGAAGAGGATCTTGGGCTTGCCGTTGGCCAGGAAGCCGGCGCCGGCCGATTCCACCTCATTGACGGCATAGACGGTGGCCAACGGAAGGCCAAGGCGTTGGGCGGCTGCAGCGAGGTTGCCGGCACCCAGCAGCAGGGTGGTACCCACACCCGTGAGGGCGGCTTGTGTCTTGGTCCCGACGATGCCGTCGTCGACCAGGCCGGCGCCGCGCTGGAAGGTGCGGACGGCAGCCTCGGTGGCGTCGTCGAACAATCCGGTGGCGTCCAGGCCAGCCTTGAGGCGGTCGTTGAGCCGGTTCTGCAGGGTGCGGACATCCTGTCCGCGGTCGCCGTGGCGAAGGATGGTCATGTGGAAGGCCTCAGCAGAGCGGCGACGTTGCCGCGGGAACGGAAGATCAGCAGGCACAACAGGCAGGCAGTGACGCCGTGCCAGATGCTGACCGGTGGGCGATAGAGCAGGATTTCCAGGCCGCTGATGGCCATGGATGCGCCCAGCAGGCTCGCCAGCAGGGACATCCCCCGGCGATAGCGGGCGCCATCGCGCTTGAAGCAGGCCAGGCGAAGGGCGGCCATCAGGTAGGCGACGGCGGTGATGAGGGGGACGATGAGCGCAAGCATGTCAGCTACCTCCCAGTACCTGCCGGATTCGGCGGACGAGCTCGGCGAAATCGACACCGTCGATCCAGGCGGCGGCCTTGAGGCTGACCGGGATGACCAGCAGGGCGCAGGGAATAGCGGCGAATTCGCGAGTGGTGAGCCAGGGGAACTGGGCTAGTGCCGGCCCAGACGACAGGTATCCCACACAAGTCGGCGGGATCAGTGCCAGCAGGCGCGCCCAGGCCTTCAGGTCGTGCTTGGTGCTGGTGGCCAGCCAGGCGCCCAGCAGCGCGCCGAACAGCACGCCGCCGTCTACCGGGAGGGTCGCGCCCAGCCCGAGCCCCATCAGAAGACCGCCGGCCGCGGTGGTGGTTGGATCAGCCATGGCTACTACTTCCCTTGTTGGTCAATCCCACAGGTTCACTACCTGTTGTGTGGGTGCGGTGTTCTGGGCATCGGGCATGGTTACCTCGATGCCTTGCGGCAGAATCGGGCCGTGGTCGGCCAGTCCTGGGTTCGCCTCGAGCACGGCCTCGGTGACACTTCCGGTCCGGCCGTAGTACCTCCAGCACAGGGCCTCGACGGTGTCGTACTGCTGAGTGCGGAGGAGAGCGGCCATCAGATCAGCTCGATGGTGGAGCGCGGACGGCCGACCAGGTCGCTGAGCGCCCAGGACAGGTCGCGGCGGTACTCGTCGATGGTCGGGGTGCGTTCTTCGGCGTTCTGGCTGCCGATGTTGGTGGTGTCGTAGCCGCGGTAGCGCTCGAGCAGCTCGGCGGCCGTGGCGCAGCACACTGCGCGCTGGTAGTGCTGGACCAGGGCGGATTTTCCCGCCACCTGCTTGGCTGGTACCTGGCTGAGGGTGGTGTAGCCCTGGTCTTCCTGCAGGGACTGCCATTCGCCGAGCTGGCGGTTGACGTTCAGCAGGGCGGCAACCACTGCTGTCTCCAGCTTGGCCGGGCTGACGTCGGCGCCGATGCGCATGTCGTCGCGCAGGTCGTCGACGTCGATGCCCGGCCAGAATTCGTCGCTGTTGATGGTCACGCCGGCGGCCACGTCGCCGCTGGCTACGAATGCACTCATGGTCCTGCCTTGAATAGGTCGCCGGTGGTCGGGGCGTCACTGCGCTGGAAGGAGTCACCAGGCAGATCGGCCCCGAGCCGGCGTGGGTGCGCGGGGCGCTCGGTCAGCCCTTGCTGGGCGGATTCTTTCGGTTCTTCCGGCTTCCCTTGCCGTACGGTTTCGGAGGCACAGAAGGCTTTTCGTCAGCCGGGGCGGTCGAAGGCGGCGGGGGTGTCGGTGGCAGCCCCGTCGAAGTCGGAGCAGCTGCCGTAGCAGCGTCGGCCAGTTTCTTGTGCAGCCGATCGGCGGATTCCAGGTCCTTCTTGCCGCCACATTTGTCGTGCAGCTCAATGGCGCGCCTCAGGAGCGCAATGCCCTCTGCGACTTGGCCAGGCTTGCCAGGGGCCTCGACGTCCAGGCCATACAAGGTGGCGCGGCCGAGAGCGAGGAACAGCTTGGCCCGAGCCTGGTCCGGCATGTCTTGCTCAGCGGTGAGTTCGGCAGTGCGCAGCAGCACATCGATGTCGAAGGGTTGGTCGGCTTTCAGGGCTTTGAGCGCGCCTTCGGCTACTTCCTCTGCTACCACGCAACCGATGGAGCGATTGAAGCTATCCGGCATCAGCAGGCCATGCTGGAAAACGTAGGCCGCAGCGTCCAAGCCGCCGGCATAGTCGGCAGTGTCAATCCGCCAGAGCATCACGGTGACCAGGACCTCATCCTGCGCACCTTTGCCAGCCGACAGCACGCCCTCGACGTAGGGGGCGTAGGCAGGCAACAGCACACGCTTGAGCTCGATCTTCCCCTCGGTGGACTGGATGCCCTTTAAGCGAGCCTTGTCCTGGATGAGCTGGGCGAGCTGTAGTTCGTAAGCGGTCAGACCGGCCATGGTCTGGGTGGGGCCAGCGGCCTCCGCCGCCGCTTGGGCGGCGGTGACGCGCTGGTAATGGCGACGGCAGAGGTTCATGGCGATCTACCTCACGCGACCTGCAGTTCGATGTTCTCGGCCATCGCGGCGCAGCCGTTGTCCTCGATCACGTAGGAGTCGTTGGACGACTCGTAGTTCTCGATGCGGTCGCGCTTGGCGTTGTCCACGATCTGACGGCGGCGGCTCTCTTCCTGCCAGTAGATGGACAGGTTGTCGAGGCGGGTGATCATCAGGCCCTTGGCCGGGAAGAAAGGAACCCGTGCGGCCGGCAGGCCGCCAATGCGTTTCTGGCTCATGACGACGTCGGCGGCCAGTTGCTCGCTCGGGGCCTGATCCTTGTTGACCAGCGGGAAGTACTTGTCGGCCAGCAGCTCGCGGCCACACACGACCACCAGCTCGGAGTCTTCCTGGTACCAGGGCTCGATGAGCTCGTTGACCATCGCGTAGACCAGGGCGTCGATGTTCTTGAAGTCGCCGGTAGCGCCGATCAGGATCTTGCCGGCCTCCTTGTCACCCTCGGACATCACGCGTGCCGCGTTGGTGAGGCGCATCTTCTCCAGCCAGCCGACGTTGACGTCTTGCAGTAGCGGATTGGTGGCGATGTTCGAGGTGGCGGCACGGCTGGTGCCGTTCCAGCCGATCATGATGCGGTCGAGGGCTTGGCGGCGCAGGATCGCGTCACGGATGCGAGCCTGGAAGTCCTTGAACTTGCGCCAGGCGTCGAGCTTTTTGTAGGTGATGTGGCTGTCGAAGTTGGTCTGGGTGCAGAGGTAGCCCAGGTTGTCGAGGACGGTCACGTCACGGGTCTGACGGTCTTGCGCGGTGGTGTCGGTGGTGCTGGCAATCGGGCCGGAAACGCCAAGGCCGACTTTTTCGCCCGACTGCTCGGTGACGCCGAGGATGTTGATCTGCTGCAGGAAGCCGCTCGACTCCTGAATGCGGGTTTCCAGCGTCTGGGCGACAGTCGGGTCGACCGAGAATTTCGTGGTGACGTCGTCTACACCGTTCAGCGCGGCGAGCTGGCCGAGGTATTCGTTGAACAAGCGGCGGGTATCGTTGTGCATGGGGCTACTCCGTAGCGATAGGGCGGTCGTGGTGGGTCAGCAGTCGGTCTTCTCGACCGAGTTGTCGCCGCCGGTTGCCACGGGGCGCTGGATCTGCTTCGGATCGGGGGTGTGGCTGAGTTTCTGTTTCAACTCGTCCAGGTCCTTGCTGAGCTGGACGAGTTTGCCGTCCTGCTCTCCTTGCTTGCCTTCCAGGCTGGCGAACTTCTCCGGCAGGTCCTTGACGTGATCGGCCACTGCCTCAACGGCTTCGGCGACCTGGCTGAACTGCTCGTCGGTCTGAGCCTGCTTGCCACTGAGCAGGGCTTTCACGCTGCTGAGCAGCTTGGCGCCGACCCCGGTTTTCGGGTCTTCCACTTCCTCGAAGGCGAGGCCCTCGACTTCGATGGACTCGGTGAACATGGAGGTTTCGGAGTAGTGCCGGTCCTTGAAGGGGCTGGACTCCGGTTTCTGCGCCGAGAACGCCAGCACGTCGGTGCCCAGGCTCGCGGGCGAGTCGGTCACGGCGAGGCCCACGATGTAGGCCTCGCCGGTGTCCGCGAAGGAGTCGTCGATTTCGATGGAGGTGTAGATCTTCTGCTTCGCCTTGTTCATGGCGATCAGGTCGGGGGTCGGTTCGACCTGGGCGAACAGGGCCAGCTTCTTCTGGCCGGCGATGTCGACCTCTTCAACCTTTACCGCCAGGACGTCGCCGTAGGCACGGAACGGGCTGTCCGGCAGCAGGCTGCGGAAGTGCTCCATCCAGATGCGGGCGCCGTAGACACTACGGTCGAAGTTCTTGGCGGCTTGCTCCAGCCAGCTGCGCTTGATGATGCGTTTGTCCGAGGTCGCACCTTCTACGGCGACGCGGAACCAGTTGGAGCGGAATTTCTTGGCGGGGGTCGACATGTGCTGTCCTCAATGCGTTGCGGCGGATGCCGTGGCGTTGAGGGCATGGTCGGTAGGTGGGGCAGGGCGGGCAACGACTCGACCCTGTAGCGGGCAGCCTTACAGGGTGTGGCGCTAGGGGGCCTCGCGCGCGGGCGGCAGCATCGGCGCCATGAATGTGACCGCCGAAATCCCTGTCCGAGACAACCGCCGCCAGGCCAAATTCCTGTACTGGATGGGCTGGCGTGTCTGCGATATCGCCGACTTCCTGAGCGAGAAGGAGAAGACCCTTCACAGCTGGAAGGATCGCGACAGCTGGGATCGGGCCGACAGCGTAGAACGGATTGGCGGCGCGCTGGAAGCCCGTCTCGTCCAGTTGATCCTGAAGGACGGCAAGACCAGCGGAGACTTCAAGGAAATCGATCTGCTGCACCGCCAGCTGGAGCGCCAGGCGCGCATCCAGCGCTACCAGGATGGCGGAACCGAGACGGATCTCAACCCCGAACTGGCCAAGCGCAACGCGGCGCCCAAGCGGAAGCCCAAGCGTAACGATATCGACGAGGATCTGGTCGAGAAGCTGATCGAGGCGTTCCTCGACCAGAGTTTCGATTACCAGAAGGACTGGTACCGCGCTGGCGAGATGCGTACGCGGGTCATCCTGAAGTCCCGGCAGATCGGCGCCACCTTCTACTTCGCCCGTGAGGCGCTGATCGACGCCCTGGTCACCGGGCGCAACCAGATTTTCCTGTCTGCCAGCAAAAATCAGGCACACATCTTCAAGGCCTATATCCAGGCCTTCGCCCGCGAAGTGGTGGGAGTGGAGCTGACCGGCGACCCGATCACCTTGCCCAACGGCGCCAACCTGTACTTCCTCGGCACGAACGCCCGCACCGCCCAGGGCTACCACGGCAACTTCTACTTCGACGAGTTCTTCTGGACCTACAAGTTCAACGAGCTGAACAAGGTCGCGTCCGGTATGGCGATGCAGAAGCAGTACCGCCGGACCTACTTCTCGACGCCCTCGAGCATGGCCCATGAGGCCTACACCTTCTGGACCGGCGAACGGTTCAACAAGGGCAAACCGACTGCACAGCACGTCAAGATCGATGTCTCGCACGATGCTCTGGGCCCTGGCCGGCTGTGCGAGGACAGCATCTGGCGGCAGATCGTCACGATCCTCGACGCCGAGGGTCGCGGCTGCGACCTGTTCGACATTGAGGAGCTTCGGCGTGAGTACGACGCCGAGGCGTTCCAGAACCTGCTCATGTGCCAGTTCGTCGACGATGGCGCGAGCATCTTCCCGCTGTCCATGCTGCAGCCTGGGATGGTCGACAGCTGGGTCGAGTGGGCTGAGGACTACAAACCCTTCGCGCTGCGCCCCTTTGGCGACCGGCAGGTCTGGGTCGGCTATGACCCTGCGGAGAATGGCGACAGCGCTGGCCTGGTGGTGGTGGCGCCACCGCTGGTACCAGGCGGAAAGTTCCGCGTCCTCGAGCGCCACCAGTTCCGCGGGATGGATTTCGCCGCCCAGGCCGAGTTCATTCGCAAGGTCACCGAGCGCTACTGGGTAACCTACATCGGCATCGACACCACCGGCATGGGGACCGGTGTAGCCCAGCTGGTGCGCAACTTCTTCCCAGGCCTGACCACCTTCAGCTACTCGCCCGAAGTGAAAGTGCGCCTGGTGATGAAGGCCTGGGACGTGATCAAGAACGGACGGCTGGAGTTCGACGCCGGCTGGACGGATCTGGCGTCGTCGCTGATGGCCATCCGCAAGACCATGACCGCTGGCGGGCGGCAGTTCACTTACACCGCCGGCCGCAACGACAACACCGGCCACGCCGACCTGGCGTGGGCATTGTTCCACGCCCTGCACAACGAACCGCTCGAGGGCCAGACCAAGGCCAACACCGGATTCATGGAGAGCTACTGATGAGCACCGCCACCCGCCAGGACATGGCCACCAATTCGAACACCGCCCAGGGCGAATTACTTCCGCGTCAGGCGTCGATGGATGCCTTCACCTTCGGGGAGCCGACTCCGGTACTGGATAGCCGCGGCATCCTCGACTACGTCGAATGCTGGTCCAACGGACGTTGGTACGAGCCGCCCCTGTCGATGTACGGCCTGGCCAAGGGCATGCGCTCGAGCCCCTACGTCCAGTCGGCGCTGATGTTCAAGCGGAACATGCTGGCCAAGACCTTCATCCCGCACCGCCTGCTGAGCTTGGCGGCATTCGAGCAGTTCAGCCTTGACTGGCTGACCTTCGGCAATAGCTACCTCGAGAAGCGCCGCGCGCGGATGATGAACACCCTGTCACTGCAGCCACCGCTGGCCAAGTACATGCGCCGCGGCGTCGAGGACGGCGTCTACTTCCAGGTGCTGGGCTGGAAGGATGAGCACGAATTCGAGGCCGGTAGCGTATTCCAGCTCCGAGAGGCGGACGTCAACCAGGAGCTCTATGGCATCCCGGAGTGGTTCTGCGCCCTGCAGAGCGCGCTGCTCAACGAGTCGGCCACGCTGTTCCGGCGGAAGTACTACAACAACGGCAGTCACGCCGGCTTCATCCTCTACATGACCGATGCCGCCCAGGATCAAGCGGACATCGACAACCTGCGGACCGCGCTGAAGAACGCGAAGGGCCCGGGCAACTTCCGCAACCTGTTCGTCTACGCGCCCAACGGCAAGAAGGAGGGCATCCAGCTGATTCCAGTCAGCGAAGTGGCGGCCAAGGATGACTTCGGGGCGATCAAGAACATCAGCCGTGATGACCAGCTCGCGGCGTTGCGTGTCTACCCGCAACTGTTGGGGGTGGTACCGCAGAACGCCGGCGGGTTCGGGTCGATCAAGGAGGCGGCGGAGGTGTGGACCACCAACGAACTGGAGCCCATGCAGGCGCGGCTGCGCCAGGTGAACGAATGGGCAGGGGAGGAGGTTATTCGATTCAAGGAAGTCGCGCCGCCGCTGCCGGACAAGCGCTGATCTTCCAAATCAAAGCCGCGTGCGAGGCGGCTTTCTATGGTTGGAGGTAGGTGGCAATGACCTTGGTGCCTATGTAAGCGAGAAAACCTGCATAGAGAAAACCGTTTCTGATTTTGTACCACCGGTTGGTCCTCTCGCTCACCTTGTCTATCAGCTTGGCGGCATGTTTCCTGCCTGCAGGGGTGAGAGGAGCTTCGAGATATTCGGAGTTCATTCTAAGGACAGCCGTTACTGCCTCCAGCCGGCGAAATCCCGCGTAGGAACTAAAAGCGAGGGCAGCAAGGGCGATGAGGTACATAGTCTCCACGTTGCATCCGACCTTCCCGAACGGATTCGTCTGTGCAAGATAGGCGCATGCTGCGAGGCTCGCCCCCAGCAAGAAGTGGTCAAACTTATGCATGCTGTCCAGGTAGGCGAGATGGATCGCTAATCCTCGCTCATTGCTCATGAAATACCTCGTTCCTTGGTCGCGATAGAGCGGATGGTGATGGTGCAGTAGCTCATGCTCGACGTCTTGCTTCGGCCACTGCTTCCTTCGGGTTGCGGAGCTTTTCGTCGATGTATGCAAGGCAGACCGATGCTGCAATTCCGAAGCAAACCCAGGCGGTTAATGCCGCAACATCCTTTCCCAGGTATGCCTGCTGTGTTGCAAAGACCCAGATAAGAAAGCCGATCGTAGCCCCGAGTCCCATGCGAATAGCAGTCAGGAAACCGCAGCCGACCTCGGTCATGAATTTGTGTGTCGCTGTGATCCAATGCTGAGCCTCCTCCGAGGCTGACCGGAGGTAGAGGTACACGATGCTGATGAACCCGAACGCAATCACTAGATAGAGGTAGTAGGACATCAGAAACTCAGGAGCGAGCAGGGCGTTTACAGCCTCGTCGACCTGCTTGGGATTCCTCGACTGGAGCAGCAGGGGAAGGCCTCCAACAACAAATGACACGCACAACTCTCGAAGACACCTGGCTACCAGTTCCCTCAAGCGAGAACGCTTAACGGTCAGTTTCATCGGAGCTCCTTTTGGGTTGGTGGCATATTGTAATCATTTGACGCGCCAGAGTTGCTCCAATCGGGTGGTGAAGCTTTGGCTCATGAGATCGCGGCGCATCCCCCAATCTGGTTCAGCGGGTACCCCGCCAGGGCGGACGGTGCCTTTGCCCCAGCGCGCATTGATAGCGTCCATCACCGCCATGGTCTGGGTGGCACGCTCGGGCTGAACGGGCGAGAACAGGTCATCGGTGAACTCGCCAGGTTGCCGCAGGTCGAGCAGTAGGACCTCGGCTTTGCTGAACGCGAAACCTTCCCGGAAGACCAGCTCGAGGCCGTCTGTGGCTGCCTTGGTGATGAGCCGGGTATCGTCGGTCGGGTAGGGGAGCTCGACGCTCATGCCCTTGGAAAACTTGGGTTCGTCGGGGTTGAACATTCCGGTGCGGATGCTGACCTGCACACGTTTGCAGTAGGACCCCTGGGCGCGGAGCTTTTCGCAGGCACGGGCGGCGTAGGTGGCAACCGCTTCACGGATCGGAGGTAGGTCATGCAGCCGCTTTCCGAACATGCGGCTGCAGCAGATTTCCTGCTTGGGTGGGGCGGCTTCTTCCAGCTCCAGGCACGCGATGCCGCGCAGTTCACGGGCGGTCTTCTCGATGACAACGTTGAACTGTTTGCGCAGTGTCCAGGCGTCTGCCTGGGCAAGGTCCCAGGCGGTTCTGATTCCCTGCGCGTTGAGATGTTCGGTCATGCGCCGGCCGACACCCCAGACGTCGCTGACATCGCAGGCCTTCAGCAGTCGGTCACGCCGGGATGGGGCGCGCACATCGAGCACGCCACCAGTCTGGGACTGCCATTTCTTGGCGCCGTGATTGGCGAGCTTGGCAAGGGTCTTTGATGTTCCGATACCAACTCCGACGGGAATGCCGGTGCGCTGGAGGACGCGGGCGCGCATCTCGCGGCCGATGCGGACCAGGTCGCCGGGTATGCCGGTGAGGTCAGCGAAGCATTCGTCGATGCTGTAGACCTCAACTGCCGGAGCCATCTCCTCAAGGATGGTCATCACTCTCGCGCTCATGTCGCCGTAGAGCGCGTAGTTGCTGGAGAAGGCGAGGATGCCGAGCTTCTGCAGCCTGTGTTTGATCTTGAAGTAGGGCTCGCCCATGGCGATGTGTGGCTTGGCGTCGGCGCTGCGGGCGATGACGCAACCGTCGTTGTTGGAAAGAACGACGATGGGGGTGCGTGCCAGATCAGGGCGGAAGACGCGCTCACAGCTTGCGTAGAACGAATTGCAATCGATGAGGGCAATGGCGCGCTCAGCCATGGTCGTGGCACCGGATGCTGTAGCCGACGACGCCCCAGACGAGCATCTCGTCGCCTTCAAGGATGTAGCGGGGCGGATACTTGGGATTCTCGGCGCGCAGGACGACCTGGCGGCCTTCCCTGGCCAGGCGCTTGACGGTGGGTTCGCCATTCACGGCGGCGATGATGATGTCGCCAGGCTCTGCTTCGCGGGAGCGATCGACGACGAGCAGGTCGCCGTCGTGGATGCCCGCGCCGATCATGCTGTCGCCGCCGGAGCGCACCAGGTAGGTGTGAGGTGCGCGAATCTGCAGGATTTCGTCAAGCGAGATTTCGCGCTCAAGGTGGTCCTGAGCGGGGGACGGGAAGCCGGCAGGGACCCGGAAAGCGAAAAGAGGAAGGGGGCGACTACGGGCCAGCAGGCGTGCAACGACGTCATGGAGCATGGGATTCGTCCTAATTACTGTATATAAATACAGTAATAGACTGTCAGTGCCTCCTACAATGGGGAGAGTGACGGGCGGAGGGCATCACGATGTGTGGACGGGTAGCGCAGTTCGGGACGTTCCGGGAGATCGTGGAGCTATTGCGCTGGCCCGGGCCGGCAGAAGAACGGCAGCAAGCGGAGGCGCGGTACAACATTCCGCCGCAGTCACCGCTTCGTCTTCTGCACGTCGAAGGCGATTCTCTGGTGCAAGACCTGGTGCGGTGGGGATGGAAGCCGCACTGGGCGAAAGATAACCGTCTGCCGTCGAATGCCCGACTGGAGGGGGTGGCGCATAGCTCCTACTGGCGGGCGATCTGGCCACACCGGGCCATTGCACCCATTGATGGGTGGTTTGAGTGGGTGAAGGATGAGGCCGATCCGAAGAAGAAACTTCCTTTCTATATAAGGCGGGCGGATGGACAGCCTTGCCTGGCTGCAACCATCGGGCAGTACCCATCAGGCACACAGGATGCGCGTGAACACGATGGCTGCGCGATCGTCACGGACGAGGCCCTGGGAGGGCTGGTGGACGTGCATGACAGGCGGCCAGTAGTGCTGCCGCCGGATCTGGTTGCCGAATGGTTGGATCCGTCCACGCCGGCTGAGCGGGCAGAGCAGATGCTACTGCACCAAGGCGAGCCGGCGGAGGCATTCGAGTGGTACCGCGTGAGCACCGAGGTGAACAGCTCGGCTCATAAGGGGCCGCAGTTGATTCGGCGGCTGGAGTAGTTACTTCTCGACGCCAACGAGGCGCTCGACTTCACGCTTGACCATCGCCTGGAATTCGGGCGGGGTGAGGGCACTCAGCTCATCTTGTACCCATTCCGACCATTTCCCCTTTCGCTTCGACCTTTCGCCGAACAATTTGCCAGCCTCTGCCTTGGCGCGATCCAAGTTCTGTTGCCAGAAGTCGAATAGCCGTGCCTTCTCGTCTTCCATCGCCTGGCGTTCGTCTGCGGGGCGGTTTGCAAGGTTCCAGCTCATCAGGTGTCTCCCGTTCTACGAGGGCGGGGATTCTACCCGACCAGGTCAAGCTGACGGCGACCGTTCGCCCTTGGCGCGCGCGGTCGTCCCCCCGCCACGCCTGCGGGCTAAAGGGGGCTCTTTTTCTTCGCGCCTGCGGAGCCTTCCAGGCGGCCCAGGCTGGGCGCTGGCCGCGTGTTTCGGTGGCGGGAAACACCTGCGAATCCCTGCGCCTGAGCCCCTTTTCCTGGGCGCGGCAGAGGCCCTCCCGAGGCTGTGTTTTCGGTTGACCCCTCAGAAAAAGGTAATTTTGGTAATTCGGTGTCTGAACGCCCCTGGAAGCCGCGTCGTTACTGGGTTTCAGCGATTACCTTGAAAGGTAATTTGAGGTAATTGAAAAGGTAATTTTTCCGTAAGTCCTTGATTTACAAGGGGTTCAGAAAACCGAGAGATTACCCTTGGGAAAGGTAATTCGATTACCACAAAATTACCGTAAAATTACCCTTAAGAAAGTCACGTAAGCCATTGAAAATAAAGGTAAAAATAGTGGTTTGAAAATTAAATTACCAAAATTACCCAATTTTTAGGGGTCAACATAAATCCGGGGTTTCAGCTGGGAGGGGGGGGTTTGAGGGGCTTCCTCACCGCCACACTCTTTGGCGCTGGGAACACTCTGGGAACAAAAACACGCTGGCACCCGCTCTCGGGCTCAGGCAGAATGCGCCCCCCAGCGAGAGCCAGCTCCTTCTGGTGAGTTCGAGTCTCTCCGTCCGCACCATCTTCTCTCCATTAGCTCTCGCATCCGTGAATTCCCGCAGCTTCCGGTCTTGGTGACTTCTGCATTTCTAGCTACTAGAATGCTTGCCCTTGATTCTGGGAGCCGGGAGGACCGGCTTACGTCTGTGCCACGAGGAATATCCATGCAAGTTTCCGTTGAAAGCACCTCCGCTCTTGAGCGCCGCATGACCGTTGGCGTGCCGGCCGAGCGCATCGAGACCGAAGTCAACAAGCGTCTGCAGCAGACCGCTCGTCGCGCCAAGGTTCCCGGCTTCCGTCCCGGCAAGGTGCCGATGAGCGTCATCCGTCAGCGCTACGAAGCCTCCGCTCGTCAGGAAGCTCTCGGTGACCTGATCCAGGAAACCTTCTACGAAGCCGTGGTCGAGCAGAAGCTGAACCCGGCCGGTGCTCCGTCCGTCGAGCCGAAAGTGTTCGAAAAGGAGAAGGGCCTCGAGTACGTGGCTACCTTCGAAGTCTTCCCCGAGTTCCAGGTTGCCGGTTTCGACGGCATCAAGGTCGAGCGCCTGCAGGCCGAAGTGGCCGATGCTGACCTCGACAACATGCTGGACATCCTGCGCAAGCAGAACACCCGTTTCGAAGCCGTTGACCGCGCCGCTCAGAACGACGACCAGGTGAACATCGACTTCGTCGGCAAGATCGACGGCGAAGCCTTCGCTGGTGGTTCCGCCAAGGGCACCCTGCTGGTGCTGGGCTCCGGCCGCATGATCCCGGGCTTCGAAGAAGGCCTGGTCGGCGCCACGGCTGGTGAAGAGCGCGTTCTGAACGTGACCTTCCCCGAGGACTACCAGAACCTGGACCTGGCTGGCAAAGCCGCCGAGTTCGCCGTTACCGTCAACAGCGTCGCCGAGCCGAAGCTGCCGGAACTGAACGAAGAGTTCTTCGCTCTGTTCGGCGTGAAGGAAAGCACTCTGGAAGGTTTCCGCACCGAAGTTCGCAAGAACATGGAGCGTGAACTGCGTCAGGCCATCAAATCCAAGGTGAAGAACCAGGTGATGGAAGGTCTGGTCGAGACCAACCCGATCGAAGTTCCGAAGGCCCTGATCGGCAACGAAGTCAACCGTCTGCGCGTGCAGGCTGTCCAGCAGTTCGGTGGCAACATCAAGCCTGACCAACTGCCGGCTGAACTATTCGAAGAGCAGGCCAAGCGCCGCGTTGTGCTGGGTCTGATCGTCGCCGAGCTGGTCAAGCAGCACGAACTGAAGGCTGACGAAGCCCGCGTTCGCGAAATGATCGAAGAAATGGCTTCCGCTTACCAGGAGCCGGAACAAGTTGTTGCCTGGTATTACAAAAATGACCAGCAACTGAACGAAGTTCGCTCGGTTGTACTGGAAGAACAAGTTGTAGATACTGTCCTGCAGAAGGCCAATGTGACCGACAAGCAGGTATCCTACGAAGACGCGGTCAAGCCTGCTGAAGCTCCGCAAGCGGCCTGATCCATCGCTTCGTTCGATTGTCACAAGCCAGCCTTCGGGCTGGCTTGTGCGTCTATAGAGACATGACTTTTTATTAGGGAGTGATCGTCGGACATGCATAATCCTTATATGCCGCAAGTTCCGAACATCCAGGCTGCTGGTGGTCTGGTGCCGATGGTGGTGGAGCAATCCGCCCGCGGTGAGCGTTCCTACGACATCTATTCGCGCCTGTTGAAGGAGCGGATCATCTTCCTGGTCGGCCAGGTCGAGGACTACATGGCCAACCTGGTGGTTGCCCAGCTGCTGTTCCTCGAGGCCGAGAACCCGGACAAGGACATCCACCTCTACATCAACTCCCCGGGCGGCTCCGTGACTGCTGGCATGTCGATCTACGACACCATGCAGTTCATCAAGCCCGACGTGTCCACCATCTGCGTGGGTCAGGCGTGCAGCATGGGCGCCCTGCTGCTGGCCGGCGGCGCCGCTGGCAAGCGCTACTGCCTGCCGCATTCGCGCATGATGATCCACCAGCCTCTGGGCGGCTTCCAGGGCCAAGCCTCGGACATCGAGATTCACGCCAAGGAAATCCTCTTCATCAAGGAGCGCCTGAACCAGGTGCTGGCGCACCACACTGGCCAGCCGCTGGACGTCATCGCCCGTGACACCGATCGCGACCGCTTCATGAGCGGCGAAGAGGCGGTCAGCTATGGCCTGATCGACCAGGTCTTCACTCAGCGTCCTTCCGCCAGCTGAGTTTCTCCGCAATACCGCGGCCGGTAATCCGGCCGCTTCGCGGGCTTGAAAATGCCTGCGAATGCCTTCATCTTGTCCTTCACGTATATCCCCGATTGGAACGATCGAATGACTGACACCCGCAACGGCGAGGACAACGGCAAGCTGCTGTATTGCTCCTTCTGCGGCAAGAGCCAGCACGAAGTGCGCAAGTTGATTGCCGGCCCCTCGGTCTTTATCTGCGACGAGTGCGTCGACCTGTGCAATGACATCATCCGCGAGGAGGTGCAGGAGGCACAGGCAGAGAGCAGTGCGCACAAGCTTCCGGCGCCGAAAGAGATCCGCACCATCCTCGATCAGTACGTGATCGGCCAGGAACGTGCGAAGAAAGTGCTGGCGGTAGCGGTCTACAACCACTACAAGCGTCTGAATCAGCGTGAGCGCAAGGACGACGTCGAGCTGGGCAAGAGCAACATCCTGCTGATCGGGCCGACCGGCTCGGGCAAGACGCTGCTGGCCGAGACCCTGGCGCGCCTGCTCAATGTTCCGTTCACCATCGCCGATGCGACCACCCTCACCGAGGCGGGTTACGTGGGCGAGGATGTCGAGAACATCATCCAGAAGCTGCTGCAGAAGTGCGATTACGATGTCGAGAAGGCCCAGATGGGTATCGTCTACATCGACGAAATCGATAAGATCTCGCGCAAATCGGACAACCCCTCGATCACCCGTGACGTTTCCGGCGAAGGCGTACAGCAGGCCCTGCTGAAGCTGATCGAAGGCACCGTGGCCTCCGTGCCGCCCCAGGGTGGCCGCAAGCACCCGCAGCAGGAGTTCCTGCAGGTCGACACCCGCAACATCCTGTTCATCTGCGGTGGCGCGTTCGCTGGCCTGGAAAAGGTCATCCAGAACCGTTCCACCAAGGGCGGCATCGGCTTCAACGCCGAAGTTCGCAGTCAGGAAGCAGGCAAGAAGGTGGGTGAGGCGCTGCGTGAGGTCGAGCCGGAAGATCTGGTGAAGTTCGGTCTTATTCCGGAATTCGTCGGTCGTCTGCCGATCATCGCGACTCTCGACGAGCTCGACGAGGCTGCACTGATGCAGATTCTGACCGAGCCGAAGAATGCGCTGACCAAGCAGTACGCCAAGCTCTTCGAAATGGAAGGCGTGGACCTCGAGTTCCGTCCGGACGCGCTCAAGGCCGTGGCCCGCAAGGCGCTGGACCGCAAGACTGGAGCCCGTGGCCTGCGTTCGATCCTCGAAGGCATCCTGCTGGATACCATGTACGAGATCCCCTCGCAGACCGAGGTCAGCAAGGTGGTTATCGATGAAAGCGTCATCGATGGCTCCTCCCAACCGCTGCTGATCTACGAGAACAGCGAGCAGCCGGCCAAGGCTGCACCTGACGCCTGAAACCAGAAGGGGCCCTAGGGCCCCTTTTTTCTTCCCATCTACCGCGCTTGTTTTTTCCCAGTCCTAACCCCATCTTAGGCCGAAGGGTCCAATCCCATCGTTTTGGCCAAGTGCCGCTGTAGAGCCGAATATCATGAAAACACTCGTCGAGTTGCCCCTGCTCCCCCTGCGTGACGTAGTGGTGTATCCGCACATGGTCATCCCGCTGTTCGTGGGCCGTGAGAAATCTATCGAGGCCCTCGAGGCCGCCATGACCGGCGACAAGCAGATCCTGTTGCTGGCGCAGAAGAACCCGGCCGACGACGACCCGGGTGCAGACGGCCTGTATCGCATGGGTACCGTGGCCACTGTCCTGCAACTGCTTAAGCTGCCCGACGGCACCGTCAAGGTGCTGGTCGAGGGTGAGCAGCGCGGCCAGGTAGAGCGCTTCATCGATGAGGAAGCCTACTGCCGCGCGGAAGTTTCGATCATTGACGAGGCTTCCATTGGCGAGCGCGAGTCCGAAGTCTTCACCCGCAGCCTGCTGAGCCAGTTCGAGCAGTACGTACAACTGGGCAAGAAGGTCCCGGCGGAGGTTCTGTCCTCGCTCAACAGCATCGATGAACCCGGCCGCCTGGTAGATACCATGGCTGCTCACATGGCGCTGAAGATCGAGCAAAAGCAGGAAATCCTCGAGATTACCGAGCTGTCCGCCCGTGTCGAACACGTGCTCGCCATGCTGGATGCCGAAATCGACCTCCTGCAGGTCGAGAAGCGCATCCGCGGCCGCGTGAAGAAGCAGATGGAGCGCAGCCAGCGCGAGTACTACCTGAACGAGCAGATGAAGGCCATCCAGAAGGAGCTGGGTGACATCGACGAAGGCCACAACGAAGTCGAGGAGCTGAAGAAGCGCATCGACGCCGCCGGCCTGACCAAGGAGGCCATGGCCAAGGCCACTGCCGAACTGAACAAGCTCAAGCAGATGTCGCCGATGTCGGCCGAAGCCACCGTCGTGCGCTCCTACATCGACTGGCTGGTGAATGTGCCGTGGAAGGCCGAGAGCAAGGTGCGCCACGACCTGGAGAAGGCCGAGGACATCCTCGATGCGGACCACTACGGCCTGGAAGAGGTCAAGGAACGCATTCTCGAGTATCTCGCCGTGCAGAAGCGCGTGAAGAAGCTCAAGGGGCCGGTGCTTTGCCTGGTTGGTCCGCCCGGCGTGGGCAAGACCTCGCTGGCGGAATCCATCGCTCGCGCCACCAACCGCAAGTTCGTGCGCATGGCCCTGGGTGGCGTGCGTGACGAGGCTGAAATCCGCGGTCACCGCCGTACCTATATCGGCTCCATGCCCGGTCGCCTGATCCAGAAGATGACCAAGGTGGGCGTGCGCAACCCGCTGTTCCTGCTCGACGAGATCGACAAGATGGGCAGCGACATGCGCGGTGATCCGGCTTCGGCGCTGCTGGAGGTCCTCGACCCGGAACAGAATCACAACTTCAACGATCACTATCTTGAAGTCGACTACGACCTGTCCGACGTGATGTTCCTTTGCACGGCGAACTCCATGAACATTCCGGCGCCGCTGCTGGACCGCATGGAAGTGATTCGTCTGCCGGGCTACACCGAAGACGAGAAGGTCAACATCGCTTCGAAATATCTTGTGCCAAAACAGACTGCGGCCAATGGTCTGAAGAAGGGCGAGCTGACCTTCGAAGAGGCGGCGACCCGCGACATCATTCGCTACTACACCCGTGAAGCCGGTGTGCGGAGCCTGGAACGCCAGATCGCCAAGGTCTGCCGCAAGGCGGTGAAGGAGGGCATCAAGGCCAAGCGTATCGACGCCAAGGTGACTCCGGAAAACCTGGAAAACTACCTGGGTGTGCGCAAGTTCCGCTATGGTCTGGCTGAGCAGCAGGATCAGATCGGTCAGGTGACCGGCCTGGCCTGGACCCAGGTGGGCGGCGAGCTACTGACCATCGAGTCGGCCATCGTTCCCGGCAAGGGCGCGCTGACCAAGACCGGCTCGCTGGGCGACGTGATGGCCGAATCCATCACTGCCGCGCTGACCGTTGTGCGCAGCCGGGCGAAGAGCCTGGGGATTCCGGCGGACTTCCACGAAAAGCACGATATCCATATTCACGTGCCCGAAGGCGCTACGCCGAAGGATGGTCCGAGCGCCGGTATCGGTATGTGCACCGCGCTGGTTTCTGCCATTACCCAGATTCCGGTTCGGGCCGATGTTGCCATGACGGGTGAAATCACCCTGCGGGGTCAGGTGCTGGCCATTGGTGGCCTGAAGGAAAAACTTCTGGCTGCGCACCGGGGTGGAATCAAGACCGTGATCATCCCTGAGGAAAATGTCCGAGATCTTAGGGAAATTCCGGATAATATTAAGGCCGATCTCGTTATTAAACCGGTTAAATGGATTGACGAGGTCCTGCAAATTGCGCTGCAATACGCGCCGGAGCCCTTGCCCGATGCGGCTCCCGAGATGGTTGCAAAGGATGAGAAACGCGAGTCTGATTCCAAGGAGCGAATCAGCACGCATTAGTTGGGGGGCTTTCTTGACACTGTTTTTGAGCCCTTGTTATAAAGCGGCACTTGCTTTGTCAGTTGGCAAACCAGCACCTGCTTTTGCTTACACCTAACACATAGAAACATACTCAACAGAAATAAGGGGACTTAGAGTGAACAAGTCGGAACTGATCGATGCTATCGCCGCATCTGCTGATATCCCGAAAGCTGTTGCCGGTCGCGCTCTGGACGCGGTGATCGAGTCTGTAACTGGCGCCCTGAAGGCTGGTGACTCCGTCGTACTGGTCGGCTTCGGCACCTTCGCCGTGAAAGAGCGTGCTGCTCGCACCGGTCGTAACCCGCAAACCGGCAAGCCGATCAAGATCGCTGCTGCTAAGATCCCGGGCTTCAAGGCCGGTAAAGCCCTCAAGGATGCTGTAAACTAAGCGTCTTTTTGGACTAGACCTGGATCGGCTCAGCTTCGGTTGAGTCGATCACGGAGCGACGACCCTACGGGCTTTGGCTGGTAGGAATCGTCAGGGGTCACGGGCAAATGCCCGCAAGCTCCACCAGTTACGAGAAGGCGCATCCTCGGATGCGCCTTTCTTATATCCGCCTTTTCCACGCCGCGCCGCCATTGACGGCAGGCCGTGGCCGCGTTCGGGGGCCGCATGCTGCAAAACATCAGGGACAATTCTCAGGGTTGGATCACCAAGACCATCCTGGGGGTGATCGTTGTCCTCATGGCTTTGACCGGGTTCGATCAGATCATTCGCGCAACCCACCACGAGAACGTCGCCGCTCAGGTCAATGGTGACGACATCGGTCTGCCTGAGGTGCAGCAGGCCGTGGACATGCAGCGTCGCCAGCTGATGCAGCGTCTGGGCAAGGACTTCGATGCCTCCATGCTCGACGACAAGTTGCTCAAGGACTCCGCACTGAAGTCGCTCATCGAGCGCAAGCTGGTCCTGCAGGCCGCCCAGAAGGACAAGTTCGCCTTCTCGCAGCAGGCGCTGGATCAACTGATCCTGCAGACCCCGGAGTTCCAGGTGGACGGCAAGTTCAACGCTGACCGCTTCGACCAGGTCATTCGCCAGATGGGCTACAGCCGCATGCAGTTCCGCCAGATGTTCGGCGAGGAAATGCTGATCGGCCAACTGCGTGCGGGCATCGCGGGCACCGGCTTCGTCACCGACGACGAGCTGAAGGCCTTCGCCCGCCTGGAGAAGCAAACCCGTGACTTCGCGACCCTGACCCTCAAGGCCGATCCGTCCAAGAGCAAGGTCGAGGACAGCGAGATCAAGGCGTACTACGACGCCCACAGCACCGAGTTCATGACCCCCGAGCAGGTCACCATCGACTACGTCGAGCTGAAGAAGTCCGCTTTCTTCGATCAGGTCTCGGTGAAGAAGGAAGACCTCGATGCCCTGTACCAGAAGGAAATCGCCGGTCTCGCCGAGCAGCGTGACGCCGCGCATATCCTGATCGAGGTGAACGACAAGCAGAACGACCAGCAGGCCAAGGCCAAGATTGACGAGATCAAGGCCCGCCTGGACAAGGGCGAGGACTTTGCCAAGCTGGCGAAAGAGCTGTCCAACGATGTCGGTTCCGCTGCCAATGGTGGCGATCTGGGCTACGCCGGCCGTGGTGTGTATGACCCGGCCTTCGAAGACGCACTGTATGCGTTGAAGAAGGACGAGGTTTCGGCCCCGGTGAAAACCCCCTACGGTTGGCACCTGATCAAGCTGTTGGGCGTCGAGGCGCCGGACGTTCCGAGCTTCGACAGCCTGAAGCCGAAGCTGGAGCAGGAAGTGAAGACCCAGCTCGTCGAGCAGCGCTTCGTCGATGCTACCAAGCAGCTGGAAAGCGCCGCCTACGAGGCGTCCGATCTGTCCCAGCCGGCCCAGGACATGGGGCTGAAGGTACAGACCAGCAAACCGTTCGGTCGCGAAGGCGGCGAGGGCGTGACCGCGAACCGTCAGGTCATCCAGTCGGCGTTCAGCCCCGAGGTAATGGAAGACGGTGCCAACAGCGGCGCCATCGAGCTGGATCCGGACACCGTGGTCGTGCTGCGGGTCAAGGAGCATCACAAGCCTGAGCAGGAAACCCTGGAGCAGGTGAGCGCGACCATCCGCACCCGTCTGCAGCAGGAACATGCCGCTGCCGATGCCAAAACGCGCGGTGAAGCGCTGCTTGCCAGTCTGCGCGATGGCAAGACTCCGCTGAACCAGGATCAGGAAGGCCAGAGCTGGAAAGTGGTGGAAGCCGCTTCCCGCAGCCAGGAAGGCGTCGAGCCGGTCGTGCTGCAGAGCGTATTCCGCATGGCCCATCCGGCTTCGGCCGACAAGCCGAGCCTGTCCGGCGTGGCGCTGCCCAATGGCGACTTCGTGCTGGTGCGTCTCTCCGGTGTCAGCGAGCCGGAAGCCAAGATGACCGACGAAGAGAAGGCCATGTACCAGCGCTTCCTCGCGTCGCGCAGCGGCCAGGAAGACTTCGCTGCCTTCCGCCGCCAACTGGAGGCGCAGGCGAAAGTCGAGAAGTTCGACAACGCCAAGTGATGATCGACCCGGGCTGCCTTCCGCAGCCTGGTGTTGGAAAAGAAAAAAGGCCGCAGATGCGGCCTTTTTTCATGGGCAGGTGGTTTTTCGTAGGAGCGAGCTTGCTCGCAAACAAATTCCCGGTGGCACCAGCGCCAAGCGGGTTCGCGAGCAAGCTCGCTCCTACAACAAGGCCTACAAAAAGCCGCCCATCGGGCGGCTTTTTCGTGGGTTACTCGTCTTCCAGAGGTCCCATGGCTGTGGTGTTGAAGCCACCGTCGACATAGAGGATTTCACCGCTGATGCCACTGGCCAGGTCGGAACAGAGGAACGCGCCGGCGTTGCCGACCTCCTCGATGGTGACGTTGCGGCGCAGGGGTGTCTGCCGTTCACTGGCGGCGAGCATCCTGCGGAAGCTCTTGATCCCCGAGGCGGCCAGGGTGCGGATGGGGCCGGCAGAAACGGCGTTGACGCGGGTGCCTTCCGGGCCGAGGCTGCTGGCCAGGTAGCGGACGCCGGCCTCCAGGCTGGCCTTGGCCATGCCCATCACGTTGTAGTTGGGCAGGGTGCGTTCGGCACCGAGGTAGGAGAGGGTCAGCAGGCTGCCGTTGCGGCCTTTCATCATGCCGCGGCCAGCCTTGGCCAGGGCGATGAAACTGTAGGCGCTGATATCGTGGGCAATCTTGAAGCCGTCGCGAGTGGTGACTTCGGTGAAGTCGCCGTCGAGCTGGTCGCTGGGGGCGAAGCCCACGGAGTGGACGATGATGTCCAGACCGTCCCAGTGCTTGCCCAATTCGGTGAACACCGCTTCGATATCGGCGTCGCTGGCGACGTCACAGGGGAAGCACAGCTCGGCGCGGGAGCCCCAGCCGGAGGCGAATTCCTCGACGCGCCCCTTGAGCTTGTCGTTCTGGTAGGTGAATGCCAGCTCCGCGCCTTCACGGTGCATCGCGGCGGCGATGCCGGAGGCGATGGAGAGTTTGCTGGCGACGCCGACGATCAGCGCGCGTTTACCTGCAAGAAATCCCACGGGTGGTCCTCCTTCCGGTCTCAGTGGGGTTGCGCCGGAACCATGAAGGCGGCTTCCAGCAGTTGCTGCGTGTAGGCGTGCTGCGGCGCGGAGAAGACCTGCTGCGCCGAGCCTTGTTCGACCACCTTGCCATGGCGGATCACCATCAGCTGATGGCTCAGCGCCTTGACCACCGCCAGGTCGTGGCTGATGAACAGGTAGGTCAGGTTGTACTTGGCCTGCAGCCGGCGCAACAGTTCCACCACCTGGCGTTGCACGGTGCGGTCGAGTGCCGAGGTTGGCTCGTCCAGCAGTATCAGCGCCGGCTTGAGCACCAGCGCGCGGGCGATGGCGATGCGTTGCCGCTGTCCGCCGGAGAATTCGTGGGGGTAGCGGTGTCGGGTATCCGGATCGAGGCCGACTTCCTTCAGCGCATCGATGATGGCCTGTTCGCGCTCTTCAGGCGTGCCAATGTCGTGGATGTCCAGGCCTTCGCCAACGATCTGGCCCACGGACATGCGTGGACTGAGGCTGCCGAAGGGGTCCTGGAAGACCACCTGCATTTCGCGCCGCAAGGGGCGTACCTGGCTCTGGTTCATGTCCTCCAGGTCGTTGCCCTCGAAGCGGATGCCGCCACGACTGTTGATCAGGCGCAGGATGGCCAGGCCCAGGGTGGACTTGCCTGAACCGCTCTCGCCGACAATGCCCAGGGTCTGCCCACGGGGCAGGCTGAAATCGATGCCGTCCACCGCCTTGACGTGATCTACGGTGCGGCGGAACACGCCTTTCTTGATCGGGAACCAGACCCGCAGATCGTTCACGTCCAGCAGCACCGGGCCAGGCGGGTTGTCGGCCGGATTGCCGCTGGGCTCCGCGCCCAGCAGTTCCCGGGTGTAGGGGTGCTGGGGCGACTCGAACAGGGTTTCGCAGGGCGCCTGCTCGACGATGCAGCCGTGCTGCATGACGCACACGCGGTGGGCGATGCGGCGTACCAGGTTGAGGTCATGGGTGATCAGCAGCAAGGCCATGCCCAGACGCTTCTGGAGGTCACGCAGCAAGTCGAGGATCTTCAGCTGCACGGTGACGTCCAGCGCGGTGGTTGGCTCGTCGGCGATCAGCAGCTCCGGTTCGCAGGCCAGTGCCATGGCGATCATCACCCGTTGCCGCTGGCCGCCGGAGAGCTCGTGCGGGTAGGCCTTCAGGCGGCTGGCCGGGTTGGGGATGCCGACCAGATCGAGCAGCTCCAGGGTGCGCGCCCGCGCCTGGGTCGTGTTCATGCCCTTGTGCAGGGCCAGGACTTCGCCGATCTGCTTCTCGATGGTGTGCAGCGGGTTGAGTGAGGTCATGGGTTCCTGGAACACCATGGCGATGCGGTTGCCGCGAATGCCGCGCAGCTTGCTTTCGGGCAGCTTCAACAGGTCCTTGCCGGCGTAGTGAATGCTGCCGCTGGGATGGCTGGCCGTGGGGTAGGGCAAGAGGCGCAGGATGGAGTGGGCGCTCACCGACTTGCCGGAGCCGCTTTCGCCCACCAGCGCCAGGGTCTCTCCCTTGCGGATGTCGAAGCTGATCTTCTCGACCGCATGGACCGTCTCGTTGCCGCAGAGGAAGTCCACCGAGAGGTCGCGGATTTCGATGAGGTTTTCGCTGTGGGTCATCTCACTTCCTCGGGTCGAAGGCATCACGGGCGGCTTCGCCGATGAACACCAGCAGGCTGAGCATCACCGCCAGCACCACGAAGGCGCTGATGCCGAGCCAGGGCGCCTGCAGGTTGGACTTGCCCTGGGCCACCAGCTCGCCCAGCGAGGGGGCGCCGGCGGGCAGGCCGAAGCCGAGGAAGTCCAGCGAGGTCAGGGTGCCGATGGCGCCGGTGAGAATGAACGGCATGAAGGTCAGGGTGGAGATCATCGCGTTGGGCAGGATGTGGCGGAACATGATCGCCCCGTTGCGCATGCCCAGCGCCCGTGCGGCGCGCACGTACTCCAGGTTGCGGCCGCGAAGGAACTCGGCGCGCACCACGTCCACCAGGCTCATCCAGGAGAACAGCAGCATGATCCCCAGTAGCCACCAGAAGCCAGGCTGCACGAAGCTGGCGAGGATGATCAGCAGGTAGAGCACTGGCAGGCCCGACCAGATTTCCAGGAAGCGTTGGCCGAGCAGGTCGATCCAGCCGCCGTAGAAACCCTGCAGGGCGCCCACGGTGACGCCGATGATCGAGCTGAGCACGGTGAGAGTGAGGGCGAAGAGCACCGAGATGCGGAAGCCGTAGATCACCCGCGCGAGCACGTCGCGCGCCTGGTCGTCGGTACCCAGCCAGTTCTCGCGGGTGGGCGGGGAGGGGGCGGGGACGCGCAGGTCGTAGTTGATGGTGTCGTAGCTGTAGGCAATCGGCGGCCAGAGAATCCAGCCGTCCTTCTGTGCGATCTGTTCGCGCATGTAGGGGCTCTTGTAGTTCGCCTCCATGGGGAACTCGCCGCCGAAGGCGGTTTCCGGATAGCGCTTGACCACCGGGAAGTACCAGTTGCCGTCGTAGCGGATGGCCAGCGGCTTGTCGTTGGCGATCAGCTCGGCGCCCAGGCTTGCGATGAACAGCACGAGGAACAGCCACAGCGACCACCAGCCGCGCTTGTTGGCCTTGAAGCGCGCCCAGCGGCGCTGGTTGATGGGAGACAGGCGCATCGGTTTACTCCCGGTTCTCGAAGTCGATGCGCGGATCGACCAGCGTGTAGAGGACGTCGCTGACCAGCTTCATGATCAGACCGAACAGGGTGAAGATGAACAGCGTGCCGAACACCACCGGGTAGTCGCGGTTCAGCGCCGCTTCGAAGCTGAGCAGGCCGAGGCCGTCGAGGGAGAAGATCACCTCGATCAGCAGCGCGCCGGTGAAGAAGATGCCCAGCAGCGCCGAGGGCAGGCCGGCGATGACCAGCAGCATGGCATTGCGGAACACGTGGCCATAGAGCACGCGGCGCTCGGTGAGGCCCTTGGCGCGGGCGGTGACCACGTACTGCTTGCCGATCTCGTCAAGGAAACTGTTCTTGGTCAGGAGGGTGATGGTGGCGAAGTTGCCGATCACCAGCGCGGTGATGGGCAATGCCAGGTGCCAGAAGTAATCGCGGATCTTGCCGCCCAGGCTCAGCTCGTCGAAGTTGTTCGAGGTCAATCCGCGCAAGGGGAACCAGTCCCAGTAGCTGCCTCCGGCGAACAGCACCACCAGCAGGATGGCGAAGAGGAAGGCCGGAATCGCGTAGCCGATGATGATCGCCGAGCTGGTCCAGACGTCGAAGTGGCTGCCATGACGAACCGCCTTGGCGATGCCCAGTGGGATCGACACCAGGTACATGATCAGCGTGCTCCATAGCCCGAGGGAGACGGAGACGGGGAGCTTCTCGACGATCAGGTCGGTGACCTTGGCGTCGCGGAAGAAGCTCTGGCCGAAGTCCAGGTGCAGGTAGTTCTTGAGCATGATCCAGAAGCGTTCGGGCGCCGGCTTGTCGAAGCCGTACATGCGCTCGATTTCCTTCACCAGCTCAGGGTCCAGGCCCTGGGCGCCGCGGTAGTGCGAGCCGGCCGAGGCGACTTCGCCGCCACCGCCGGAAATGCGCCCGGTGGCGCCGCCGCTGGCGGCGTCGAAGCCCTCCAGCTTGGCGATCATCTGTTCCACCGGACCGCCGGGGGCGGCCTGGATGATGATGAAGTTGATCAGCAGGATGCCAAACAGGGTGGGGATGATCAGCAGCAGGCGCCGCAGGATGTAGGCGAGCATCAGTGCGCGTCCTCTGCCTGGGCGTCATTCGCCGGGGCTTGTGCGGTGGCGTCGGTCTTGGTCGGCACTGCCTGGTCACGGGCCTGCCACCAGGTCATCAGCGCATAGCCGTAGGGCGGCAATTTCTCCGGGTGGGCGATGCGGTTCCAGTAGGCGATGCGCCAGGTGCCCAGGTACCAGTTGGGCACCACGTAGTGGCCCCAGAGCAGCGCGCGGTCGAGGGCGCGGGCGTGGCGTACCAGGCTCTCGCGGGAGTCGGCGTTGATCAACTGGTCCACCAGGGCGTCGATGCCCGGATCGCGCAGGCCGATGAAGTTGCGGCTGCCTGGCTTGTCGGCGCTGCTGGAGTGCCAGAACTCGCGTTGCTCGTTGCCCGGAGAGTTGGACTGCGGCCAACTGCTGACAATCATGTCGTAGTCCCGCGAGCGCAGGCGGTTGACGTACTGCGAGACGTCGACCCGGCGCAGCTGCATGTCGATGCCCAGCTCGGCGAGGTTGCGCTTGAAGGGCAGCAGCACGCGCTCGAAGTCGGCCTGGGCGAGCATGAACTCGAAGCTCAGCTGCTTGCCGTCGGGGCCGACCATCTTGTCGTTCTCGATCTTGTAGCCGGCATCGAGCAGCAACTGGTAGGCCTTGCGCTTCTGATCGCGGATGATGCCGCTGCCGTCGCTGGTGGGCGGCACGTAGACCTGGGTGAAGACCTGCGGCGGCAGCTTGTCGCGCAGGGGTTCGAGGATCTTCAACTCCTCGGCGTCGGGCAGTTGGTGCGCGGCCATTTCGGAGTTCTCGAAGTAGCTGCCGTCACGCAGGTAGGAGCCGAAGAACAGCTGCTTGTTGGTCCACTCGAAGTCGAACAACTGGGTGATCGCTTCGCGCACGCGCGGGTCCTGGAACACCGGACGGCGCAGGTTGAAGGCATAGCCCTGCATACCCCAGGGGTTGCCGTTGACCGGCTCCTCGCGAACGATGCGGCCGTCGCGCACCGCCGGGGAGTCGTAGGCGGTGGCCCAGTTCTTGGCGATGCGCTCGTCGTTGAAGTCGAACTGCCCGGCCTTGAACGCCTCCAGGGCGACCGTGAGGTCGCGGTAGGAGTCCACCACCACTGCGTCGAAGTTGTTGAAGCCGCGGTTCACCGGCAGCTTCTCGCCCCACCAGTCCTTCACCTTCTCGTAGCGGATCGAGCGGCCGGCGTCGACCTTGGCGATGCGGTACGGACCGCTGCCCAGCGGCGGCTCCATGCCGGTCTTGTTGAAGTCGCGGGTGGCCCACCAGTGCTTGGGCAGGATCGACAGCTGGCCGAGGATCAGCGGCAGCTCACGGTTGTTGCCGTGCTTGAAGTCGAAGCGCACCCGTAGCTTGTCTTCGGCCACCACCTTGTCGACGTCCGCGTAGTAGTTGCGGTACATCGGGTCGCCGTCCTTCATCAGGGTTTCGAAGGTGAACACCACGTCCTCGGCGGTGACGGGCGTGCCGTCCTGGAATTTCGCCTCGGGGCGCAGGAAGTAGCGCACGAAGCGGTGCTCCGGGTCCTTCTCGATCTTTTCCGCAAGCAGGCCGTATTCGGTGAAGGGCTCGTCGAGGGAGTGGAAGGTGAGGGTGTCGTAGATCAGGTTGATCTGCGGCGCGGAGTTGCCCTTGGCGATGAAGGGGTTGAGGCTGTCGAACCCGCCGAAGTCGGAGAGACGCAGGGTGCCGCCCTTGGGTGCGTCCGGATTGACGAAGTCGAAGTGCTTGAAGTCGGCCGGGTACTTCGGCGCTTCGTCATAGAGGGTGATGGCGTGCTGCGGCGCGGCCTGCGCACTGCCCAGCAGTCCCAGCAACAGGCCGGCGAACAGCGCGGCGCGGCAGGGGCTCTTCATAGGGTGTTCTCCTGATTTTTCTGCCACCAGGCGCGCAGGCCCAGGGTGTAGGGCGGCGTGGTGACGAAGGCGAAGCGGTTGCGGTACGCCAGTCGATGCTTGTTCAGGTACCAATTGGGAATGCTGTAGTGCTGCCAGAGCAGCACTCGGTCCAGGGCGCGGGCGGCGGCTTCCTGCTGGTCGCGGTCGGTGGCGCCGAGGAGTTTGTCGAGCATCGCGTCCACCACGGGGTTGGCGATGCCCGCATAGTTCTTGCTGCCCTTCACCGTCACCTGGCTGGAGTGGAAGTACTGCCATTGTTCGAGGCCGGGGCTCAGGGTCTGGGGCAGGGTCATCAGAATCATGTCGTAGTCGAACTGGTCCAGACGCTGTTTGTACTGGGCTCGGTCCACGGTACGCAAGCGCGCATCGATACCAATGCTGGCGAGATTCTCGCGGTATGGCTGGAGAATCCGTTCCAGGCTTGGGTTGACCAGCAGGATTTCGAAACGCAAGGGCTTGCCGCTGGCGTCCAGCAGGCGGTCGCCGGAGAGTTTCCAGCCGGCGTCGGCCAATAGACCCAATGCTTGGCGCAGGGTTTCCCTTGGAATGCCATGGCCTTGGGTGACCGGTACGGTGAAGGGACGGGTGAACAGCTCCTCCGGCAATTGCTTGCGGTAGGGGGAGAGCAGCAGCCACTCCTGGCCCTGGGGCACACCGGTGGCGGTGAAGTTGCTGTTGGGGTAGTAGCTGCTGGCGCGCACGTAGGCGTCGTTGAACAGCGCGCGGTTGGTCCACTCGAAGTCGAACATCATGCCGAGGGCTTCGCGCAGGCGGCGATCGGCGAAGGTCGGACGGCGCGTATTCATGAACAGCGCCTGGGTCTGGGTGGGAATCTTGTGCGGGATTTCCGCGCGAATCACATCGCCCCGGCGCAGCGCCGGGAAGTGATAGGCACTGCGCCAGTTCTTCGCCTGGTGCTCGATGTAGAAGTCGAATTCGCCGGCCTTGAAGGCTTCGAAGGCGATACCGGCATCGCGGTAGAACTCCACCTCGACGCGGTCGAAGTTGTACTTGCCGCGATTGACCGGCAGGTCCGCGCCCCACCAGTCCTTCACCCGCTCGAACACCAGTCGCCGGCCAGGGCTGACTTCGCTGATCCGGTAGGGACCGCTGCCCAGGGGCGGCTCGAAGGTGGTGGCCTGGAAGTTGCGATTCTTCCAGTAATGCTGCGGCAGCACCGGCATTTCGCCCAGGCGCAGGATCAGCAGCGGGTTGTCGTGGCGCTTGAAGACGAAGCGGATGCGCTGGGCCGAGAGGATATCGACCCGCTGCACCTCCTGCAGCGCGGTGCGGTACATCGGATGCCCGTGCTTGAGCAGGGTGCGATAGGAGAACGCCACGTCGTAGGCGGTGATCGGCTTGCCGTCGTGGAAGTGTGCCTGCGGACGCAGGTTGAATACCACCCAGCTGCGGTCTTCGGCGTACTCCACGCTGCCGGCGATCAGGCCGTAACTGGAGGCGGGCTCGTCGCCCGACGGGTCATAGAGGCCGGTACCGACCATCAGTGGCTCGTTCAGCTCGCTGACGCCGTACTGCAGGAAGTCGGCCGTGCTGATCGGCGGGCTGCCCTTGAAGGTATAGGGATTGAGCGTGTCGAAGGTCCCCAGGCCCATCAGACGCAGGGTGCCGCCCTTGGGAGCCTTGGGATTGACCCAGTCGAAATGGTCGAAGCTGGCGGGATATTTCAGGTCGCCGAACTGTGCGTAGCCGTGGCTTTCAGTGATCTGGGCTGAAGCGGGCAGACTGAGCAGCAGGCCGAGGAGCAGGAGGGGCAGGCGACGCATCGGGCGTAGGGTCCGATCCTTGGCTGGGCGAATGGCTCCGTACAGTAGCAGCTTGTCCGTGCCGCCAGAAGCCGCGCGCCGGGACATTTGCGTCACGGCGCGTGACGATGGTCAGCGGCTGGCGGTATCGAGGTAGAGCGTGAGGGTCTGGCCCGGCTTCAGGGCCTTGCCGCTGCGCGGGTTCCAGCGCTTGATGTGCTGCATTTCGACGTTGAAACGCTTGGCGATCAGGTACATCGAGTCGCCTTGCTGGACCTTGTAGTAGGTCACGTTGTCCTGCTTGCTCTTGCTGCGCGAGGCCACCTGCTGGGTTGCGGCGCTGGATCCGCCTTGCAGCTTGAGGGTCTGGCCCGGCTTGACGCCATGGCTGTCCAGGTTGTTCCAGCGCTTGATGTCGGCGACATCGACGTCGTTCTTCTTGGCGATCTGCCAGAGGGTGTCGCCGTTCTTCACGGTGTAGGTGCGGGCTGCGCCGCGAGTGGAGGTGCGCTCGACCTGTGCCAGTTGACGCGGGCTCTCCGGTTCGACGACCGGGCGGCCCGGTTGGCCGGGGATCACCAGGACCTGGCCATTGCGCAGGCGGTTGGCGCTCAGGCGGTTGGCGGACTTCAGTTCGGCGACGGTCAGGCGGTAGCGCTGGGCGATGCTGTGCAGGCTGTCACCCTTGCGCACGCGGTACTGCTTCAGGCCTTTGCTGGTCGTCGATGCGGAGGAGGCGATCGAGGCGTAGGCGCTGATCGGCTGCGGTGTCAGCGTGTCGATGCCGGCCTTCAGGGTGTCGGCCTTGTCCTTGGGCACCAGCAGATGGTGCGGGCCGTCGAGGGTCACCTTGCGCTTGAAGGCGGGGTTGAGCTGGTACAGCTCATCCTCGTCGAGGTCGGCGAGGGCGGCGACCCGCGACAGGTCGAGGCCTGGCTTGATGCGAATCGAGGTGAAGTAGGGCTCGTTGGCAATCGGGTTGAGGTTGATGCCGTAGATGGTCGGCGCGTTCACCAGTTGCGAGAGCGCCAGCAACTTGGGCACGTAATCCTGGGTTTCCTGCGGTAGCGGCAGGTTCCAGTAGTCGGTCGGCAGGCCGAGGCGCTCGTTGCGTTCGATGGCGCGGCTGACGGTGCCCTCGCCGGCGTTGTAGGCGGCCAGCGCGAGCAGCCAGTCACCGTTGAACATGTCGTGCAGGCGGGTCAGGTAGGTCAGCGCGGCGTTGGTCGACGCCTGGATGTCGCGGCGACCGTCATAGAAGTTGGTCTGGCGCAGGTTGAAGTGGGTGCCGGTGCTGGGGATGAACTGCCACAGGCCGACGGCCTGGGCGCGGGACACCGCCATCGGGTTGTAGGAGCTTTCGATGACCGGCAGCAGGGCCAGTTCCAGCGGCATGTCGCGCTCTTCCAGGCGCTCCACGACGTAGTGCATGTACGGGCTGCCGCGTTCGCTGGCGTTTTCCAGGAACGACGGGTTGCTCATGAACCACAGGCGCTGGCGTTCGATGCGCGGGTTGGTGTCGATCTGGTCCTGCAGCTGGAAGCCGACGCGCATGCGCTCCCAGATATCGTTCTGGGCGTCCGACCAGGCCGGATTGAACTTCACGTCGACGGCGCGGGTGGCATTGCGGGCCTGGCTGTCGGTGGCGACGTGCTGGGTCGACTGACAGCCGGCCAGGCCCGCGGCGAGCAGCACCACGGAAACTCGGATAGCACGAGTCAATGCGTCTAGATCGAAGGTCTTGCTGGTCTTTGGCGGCATTGGCTGATGACTATGTCCGGGGCAAAAATTTCGGGGATTCTAGGAACCGTGGTTGCCCTGGTCAAGATTTCGCCACCCCTCAGAACTGGTCCTTCCAGCGGCGAAGGGTCGCAAAGACCTCGTCCGGCGTGCGGATTTCCTGGCCATTCCGCTCGTCGGCGATTTTCTTAACGGATGTTTCCGACACACGAAGGAAGGGATTCGTCGCCCGTTCCAGGGCAATGGAGGAGGGCAGGCTGATCTTCCCCTGCTCGCGCCAGTGGCTGACCTCTTCGAAGCGCTCGCGGACCTCGGGATTCTCCGGCTCCACCGCACAGGCGAAGCGCAGGTTGCTCAGGGTGTATTCGTGGGTGCAGTAGACCTGGGTCTGACCCGGCAGCGCGGCCAGGCGGCTCAGCGAGGTGTGCATCTGCGCCGGGGTACCTTCGAACAGGCGGCCGCAGCCGGCGGCGAACAGGGTGTCGCCACAGAACAGCAGCGGCGGCTCGTGGTCCTGATTGAAGTAAGCGATATGGCCGAGCGTGTGGCCGGGAACATGGATGACTTCGAAGCTGAGGCCGAGCACTTCGACGCGGTCGCCGTCCTTGAGCGCTTCGTCGCGCGCGGGGATCTTCTCGCTGGCCGGGCCGAGCACGCGGGCGCCAGTCCTGGCCTTGAGCTCGGCGACGCCGCCGACGTGGTCGGCGTGGTGGTGGGTGACCAGGATGTCGGTCAGGGTCCAGCCGGGGTGGGTGTCCAGCCAGGCCAGTACCGGGCCGGCGTCGCCCGGGTCGACCACCGCGCACTGGCGGCGGGTTACATCCTGCAACAGCCAGAGGTAGTTGTCGGAAAAGGCGGGTAGCGCGTCTATCTGTATCATGGCCGGAAAGTCGCTAAGTAGTGGGCATTGGCGCATAGTAGTGCGGATACGCACTTTTGTGTCGCGCACTCCCACAGGGGGTAGTGATGATCGAACCCGAACCCTTCGCCCAGGCCGATGCCGACTGGCTGGAGCTGATCGCCCAGGCGCGTGACTGGCTGGCCGGTCCGATCGGCGGAATGATGCTCGCCGAAGAGCAGCAACTGCTGACCGACGAGCTGGAACGCTATTTCGGTGGTTACCTGGTGCATTACGGCCCGCACGCCGAGTTGCCGGCCAGCACCGGCAACATCCAGCGTGGCGTGCGGCTGGGGCCGCCGCTGCCGGGGGTGGAGATCGCCTGTGACGAGGCGGCCTGGCCGTTGGGCGAACATGCCGCCGACGTGGTGCTGCTGCAGCATGGCCTGGACTTCTGCCTGTCGCCGCACCGGCTGCTGCGCGAAGCCGCGCGCAGCGTACGACCGGGCGGGCACCTGCTGGTGGTCGGGGTCAATCCCTGGAGCGCCTGGGGCATCCGCCACTACTTCGCCCGCGATGCCTTGCGCCGTGCCCGCTGCATCTCGCCAACGCGGGTCTGCGACTGGCTCAACCTGCTGGGATTCGCGCTGGAGAAACGCCGCTTCGGGTGTTATCGTCCGCCGCTTGCATCGGCGAAATGGCAGGGCCGCTTGGCCCGCATGGAGACCTGGGGCCCCGTCCTGCAGGGCTCTGGCGCCGGCTTCTATCTATTGGTGGCGCGCAAGCTGGTGGTCGGTTTGAGACCCCTGCGCCAACCTCGCCGCGAGCCACGCGGGCAACTGGTGCCGCTGCCGGTGGCCAAGGTCAGCCGCCGCGATTCCGAGTCCTGAACACGAGCGATATGAGCGAAGAGAAAGTCGAGATCTACACCGACGGCGCCTGCAAGGGTAACCCGGGTCCGGGAGGTTGGGGCGCCGTGCTGTTCTACAAGGGCGCCGAGCGCGAGCTGTGGGGCGGCGAGCCGGAAACCACCAATAACCGCATGGAACTGATGGCCGCCATCATGGCCCTGGCCGCCCTCAAGCGGCATTGCGATGTGCGCATCGTCACCGACTCGCAGTACGTCATGCAGGGCATCACCGAGTGGATGGCCAACTGGAAGAAGCGCGGCTGGAAGACCGCCGCCAAGCAGCCGGTGAAGAACGCCGACCTGTGGCAGGCGCTGGACGAGCAGGTGAACCGGCATAATGTCGAGTGGCGCTGGGTGCGCGGCCATACCGGCCACCCCGGCAACGAGCGCGCCGACATGCTCGCCAACCGTGGGGTGAGCGAACTGCCGCGCTAAGAACCTGTTTACGATCTGCTGCGCGTCGGCAGAACTGCGTTAAAAACAGGCTCGGAATGCTCATTTACAGCTCGTAAACTCCGCTTCCTCGCCTGTTTTTGCCTTGTTCTGCTCTAGCTCGCAAGATCGTAAACAGATTCTAGGTATCCAGGTATCAAGATCAAGGTCGCCCGGAGTGTTTCGGGCCATCTCCGCAAAGAAGGTTTCTCACAGAATGCGCAGCGTCGTACTCGATACTGAAACGACCGGTATGCCGGTCACCGACGGTCACCGGATCATCGAGATCGGTTGCGTCGAGCTCGAAGGCCGCCGCCTCACTGGCCGGCATTTCCACGTCTACCTGCAGCCCGACCGCGAAGTGGACGAAGGCGCCATCGCGGTACACGGCATCACCAACGAATACCTGAAGGACAAGCCGCGCTTCCGCGAAGTGGCCGACGACTTCTTCGAATTCATCAACGGCGCGCAACTGATCATCCACAACGCGGCGTTCGACGTTGGCTTCATCAACAACGAATTCGCCCTGCTGGGGCAGTCCGAGCGTGCGGAAGTCGCCGACTACTGTTCGATTCTCGACACCCTGCTGATGGCCCGTGAGCGCCATCCGGGCCAGCGCAACAACCTCGACGCCCTGTGCAAGCGCTACGGTGTCGACAACTCCGGCCGCGACCTGCACGGCGCACTGCTTGACGCCGAGATCCTTGCCGACGTCTACCTGGCGATGACCGGTGGGCAGACCAGCCTGTCGCTGGCCGGCAATGGTGCAGAGGGGGACGGCAGTGGTCGCGCCACGGCTACGGCGATTCGTCGTCTGGCGGCCGAGCGCGGCCTGACCCGGGTGATCCGGGCGACCGACGCAGAGCTGGAGGCCCATATTGCACGCCTGGCGGTGATCGAGAAGTCCGCCGGCGCTCCGCCGCTGTGGGTACAGATGGAAGCGCCGAAGGAGTGATCCTTCGCGTTGCATGAGAAAAGGCCCCTGACAGGGGCCTTTTTCGTTTCGACGGGCTGTCTTCGTAGGAGCGGAGCTTGTCCGCGAAATCCTGCGCGGATGAATCCGTTCTATCCGAGAGTTGGGGATGTCTTGCGTTCGCGTAGGGGCGTACTTCGTCCGCGATGCTTCTGGTTTAGGTGGTCTGCGCCGCTTCGGCGTGCGCTGAGAGATTTTGTTTCGCCCCCTCGGGCGAGTCCCTTTTGTCAAACGACACAAAAGGAACCAAAAGGTCATGCCCCGGACATCCGGTTTTTCGCTCAGGCGAAAAATTCCCTCGCTCCATCGAAGTTTCAGGGGCACGCCACGACGGGCCATCCCTGGCCCATCGTGGCTCTCGCGACATCCATGTCGCTCATCCCCTGAAACTCCGATTCCACTCGGCCTCCTGAACGGGACGGTCTGGAGTGTGCGGAAGTTTCTCTGGAAGTCTTCAATTGCCAGAGCCAGAGCCAGAGCCAGAGCCAGAGCCAGAGCCAGAGCCAGAGCCAGAGCCAGAGCCAGAGCCAGAGCCAGAGCCAGAGCCAGAGCGTAGCGCTCGGAATTAACGGGCTGCACCTGTCACCCACGCGACGTTTTATTACAGCCGTCAGCCGACCGCATTCCCCTACATTTCGTGAGTCCATACTCTAGTGAGGATCGACGCCAGCAGAGCGTCCGCCTCAGGGGCTCACAATGTATAAAGACCTCAAGTTCCCCATCCTCATCGTTCACCGCGACATCAAGGCCGACACCGTCGCCGGCGATCGCGTCCGCGACATCGCCCGCGAGCTGGAGCAGGACGGCTTCACCATTCTTTCTACCGCCAGCTCCGCCGAGGGACGCATCGTCGCCTCGACCCACCATGGGTTGGCCTGCATTCTGGTTGCCGCCGAGGGGGCGGGGGAGAACCAGCGCTTGTTGCAGGATGTGGTGGAGCTGATCCGCATGGCGCGGGTGAGGGCGCCGCAACTGCCGATCTTCGCCCTCGGCGAGCAGATGACCATCGAGAACGCGCCGGCCGAGTCCATGGCCGACCTGCACCAGCTTCGCGGCATCCTCTACCTGTTCGAAGACACCGTGCCCTTCCTCGCCCGCCAGGTCAGCCGCGCCGCGCGCAAGTACCTGGAAGGCCTGTTGCCGCCGTTCTTCCGTGCCCTGGTGGAGCATACCGCGCAGTCCAACTATTCCTGGCACACGCCCGGCCACGGCGGTGGCGTGGCCTATCGCAAGAGCCCGGTGGGGCAGGCGTTCCACCAGTTCTTCGGGGAGAACACCCTGCGCTCGGACCTCTCGGTCTCGGTGCCGGAGCTCGGCTCGCTGCTCGACCACACCGGCCCTCTGGCCGAGGCGGAGGCCCGTGCGGCGCGCAATTTCGGCGCCGACCACACCTTCTTCGTGATCAATGGCACCTCGACGGCGAACAAGATCGTCTGGCACTCCATGGTTTGCCGCGACGACCTGGTGCTGGTGGATCGCAACTGCCACAAGTCGATCCTGCACGCGATCATCATGACCGGCGCGATTCCGCTCTACCTGATGCCGGAACGCAATGAACTGGGCATCATCGGGCCGATCCCGCTGTCCGAGTTCAGCCGCGAGTCGATTGCCGCGAAGATCGCCGCCAGCCCGCTGGCGCGGGGGCGCGAACCCAAGGTCCGGCTGGCGGTGGTGACCAACTCCACCTACGACGGCCTCTGCTACAACGCCGAGATGATCAAGCAGGCGCTGGGGGACAGTGTCGAGGTGCTGCATTTCGACGAAGCCTGGTACGCCTATGCGGCCTTCCATGATTTCTACGATGGACGCTACGGCATGGGGACGAGCCGCCAGGACAGCGGCCCGCTGGTATTCACCACCCATTCCACCCACAAGATGCTCGCCGCCTTCAGCCAGGCCTCGATGATCCACGTGCAGGACGGCGGCGCTCGGCGCTTTGACCGGGCGCGCTTCAACGAAGCCTTCATGATGCACATCTCCACCTCGCCGCAGTACGGCATCATCGCCTCGCTGGATGTGGCCTCGGCGATGATGGAAGGCCCGGCGGGGAGCTCGCTGATCCAGGAAACCTTCGACGAGGCGCTGAGCTTCCGCCGCGCCCTGGCCAACGTGCAGCAGAACCTTGCCGAGGACGACTGGTGGTTCTGTGTCTGGCAGCCGCCGGGCGTGGAGGGCACCGACGAGGTGAGGACCCGCGACTGGGTGCTGGAGCCCAATGCCGACTGGCATGGCTTCGGCGACGCGGTCGAGGACTACGTACTGCTCGATCCGATCAAGGTCACCCTGGCCACGCCCGGCCTCACCGCCGGCGGGCGGCTGGACGCGCGGGGTATTCCCGCTGCGGTGGTCAGTCGCTTCCTCTGGGAGCGCGGGCTGGTGGTGGAGAAGACCGGCCTGTACTCCTTCCTGGTGCTGTTCTCCATGGGCGTGACCAAGGGCAAGTGGAGCACCCTGGTGACCGAGTTGCTGGAGTTCAAGCGCAGCTACGACGCCAACCAGCCGCTGGCCGATGCACTGCCCAGCGTCGCCCAGGCAGGCGGGGCGCGCTATGCCGGCATGGGCTTGCGCGATCTGTGCGACGAGCTCCACCACTGCTACCGCGACCACGCCACCGCCAAGGCGATGAAACGCATGTACACCGTGCTGCCGGAAATCGCCATGCGCCCGGCCGATGCCTACGCGCAGCTGGTGCGCGGGGAAGTGGAGGCGGTGCCCATCGATCAGTTGCTGGGGCGTATCGCGGCGGTGATGCTGGTGCCTTATCCGCCGGGTATCCCGCTGATCATGCCGGGCGAGCGGTTCACCGAGTCCACCCGCTCGATCCTAGACTACCTGGCCTTCGCGCAGAGCTTCGAGCGTAATTTCCCCGGCTTCGACTCGGACGTGCACGGCCTGCAGGTCCACGAGGTGAACGGTGAGCGGCGCTACACCGTGGAGTGCTGCAAGTGACGGGAGGGCCCTGACGCGCGGGGCCCGCCGCTTTTCAAAAGACCAACTATTCTTGTCGGGATCGGTACAGGGAGAAACGAGGAAAAAGGGAGGTTTCCCCATGCGCTGTCCCTCGGCACTGCCGAACGAAAGCGAACGCCTGAGCGCACTTTCCGACTACGGGTTCGACGATGAAGCCCTGCTGCCCAGCCTGGACCCGGTGGTGCAGATTGCCGTGCGCATGTTCGGCATGCCGGTGGCCGCAGTGAACATGATCGGCAGCGATCACGTGTTCTTTGCCGCGGCCACGGGCATCGGCGAGGTGGACATGGGGCGCGACGTGTCCTTCTGCGCCCACGCCATTACCCAGAACGAGGTGATGGTGGTGCCCGATGCCCGCACTGACGAGCGTTTCCACGACAACCCGCTGGTGACCCAGCCTTCGGGCATCCGCTTCTACGCGGGTGTGCCGCTGCTGTCGGTGGAAGGCCATGCGCTGGGCGCCCTGTGCATCATCGACAGCCAGCCCCATGAGGACTTCTCCGGTGACGACCGGGAGCGCCTGCGCGAACTGGCACGCATGGCGGCTGACCGCCTGGAGCTGCGCCGTATCGAAGTGATGTCGGCGCGCACCCGGCCGCTGTTCGAGGAATACGCCGGCAGTTCGCCCACGCCGGTTGTCTGGTTCGACTGCTGGGGCGAGATCGTGGCCTGGAACGAGGCGGCCGCCGATCTCTACGGCTACGCGCTGGATGAAGGGGCGGGGCAGGCATTCGAGCTGCTGCTGGCGGAGCGCGGTCGCGCGGCGTTCCGTAGCCTGATCAACCGCGCCAGCGACGCTACCTCGCTGGACGGCATGGACGTGCCGGCGGAAGTCACCGGCGTGCGCCAGGACGGCACCGAGCTGGCCCTGGGGCTGACGCTGTTCTGCTGGACGGAAAAGGGCAAGCTCAAGTTCGAGGCGGTGCTCAAGGACCTGACGGCGTTGCATCAGGAAGAGGAGGCGCTGCGCCAGTTGGCCAGTGTCGACGTGCTCACCGGGCTGGCCAACCGGGGCCGGTTCTACCGGGTTACGGAAGACATCCTGGTGCAGTCGCGCCCGGCGGCGGTACTGATGATCGATCTGGATGGCTTCAAGGACGTCAACGACTCGCTGGGACATGCGGTGGGCGATGGCATCCTGCGCGAGGTCGCTGCGCGCCTGGAGCGATTGGCCAGCGTCGGCGCCACGGTGGCGCGCATCGGTGGTGACGAGTTCGCCATCCTCGAACCGAACCTGATCTCGCCGGAGCAGGCCATGCGCCTGGCCCAGGCAGCCATTACCCGTATCGCCGAGCCCATCGTCATCGATGCCCACGAAGTGCGGGTGGCCGCCAGTTGTGGTGTGGCGTTGGCGCCGCTGCACGCCCAGGAAGCGCTGGAGCTGGTCGGCGATGCGGACCTGGCGCTGTTCAAGGCCAAGAGCAGCGGCCGTGGCCACGCCTTCGTCTTCGTTCCGGCCCTCAAGATGGAAGCGGCGGCGCGGCACCTGTATGGCATGGAATTGCACCGTGCCGTGGCCAACGGGGAATTCCTGCTGTACTACCAGCCCCAGGTGAGCCTGCGCGACGGTTCCCTGCGCGGGGCGGAAGCGCTGATTCGCTGGCAGCACCCGCAGCGCGGACTGTTGTCCCCGGCGGCCTTCCTGCCGTCCCTGGAAGGTGGACCGCTGGCGGCCATCGTTGGCGCCTGGATTCTCGACGAAGCCTGCGCCCGGGTCGCCTACTGGCGCCGCAACGGCATGCCGCAGATACGCATCGGGGTGAACCTGTTCGGTGCGCAGTTCCGCATGGGCAACCTGGTCTCCCAGGTGCTCGACGTGCTGGAGCGTCACGGCCTGCCGGCCGACGCGCTGGAGCTGGAGATCACCGAGAACATCGTGCTCAACCACGACGACGTGGTGCTCAATACCCTGCGTACGCTGCGCAGCCATGGCGTGGGGCTCGCCTTCGACGACTTCGGCACTGGCTACGCCTCGCTGAGCCTGCTCAAAACCTATCCGCTGAGCCGGATCAAGATCGACCGCTCCTTCGTGATCGGCATGCTGGAATCCCAGCAGGACCTCTCGGTGATCCGGGCGATCCTCGACATGGCCCGCAGCTTCGACCTCGAGACCATTGCCGAAGGCATTGAAACGTCGGCCCAGCGGGATCGTCTGCGCGCCGAGCACTGTGCGGAGGGGCAGGGCTACCTGTTCGCCAAGCCGATGCCGGCCAACCTGTTCGAGCAGGTCTTCGGCATCGGTGCTCGCCAGTCAGGCTCCGCCTAGCGACCTGAGGTGAATTTTCGCAGCGTGGATTGATCTCGCTCCGGGAAAACGCTCGAAGCTTGCACATTCGCGGCGGAAACTGTTTCCTCCTTGGCCCTGTGCTGTCTACCCTGTAGGGCAGATCGGAACTTCGAGTCCGAATCCGGAGGCCATCGCCATGAGCGGCACGGCAGGTTGGAAGCAATAGAACAGAGCCGCAGACTTTAAGGAGTGCAGATGGCGGGAGCGAACAAGGGCAGCATGGGGTTCTGGAGTTGCACCGCGCTGGTGGTGGGCAACATGGTCGGCTCAGGGGTGTTCCTGCTGCCGTCGAGCCTCGCGGCGTATGGTGGGCTCAGCCTGTTCGGCTGGCTGGTGTCGACCACCGGGGCGGTCCTGCTGGCCTTCACCTTTGCCCGGCTGGCGCGCCTGAATCCCGGGGCCGGCGGTCCCTATGCCTATACCCGCGACGGCTTCGGCAGTTTCGCCGGCTATCTGTGCGCCTGGACCTACTGGAAGGCCGCCTGGATCGGCAACGCGGCCATCGCCGTGACACTGGTGGGCTACCTGCGGGTGTTCATCCCGGTGCTGGCCGACCCGCTGCTGATGGTCGCCACCGCCATTGGCGCCATCTGGCTGTGCACGCTGATCAACCTGCGCGGGATCACCGCGTTCGCGGTGGTGCAGAACCTGCTCACCGCGCTCAAGCTGATTCCG
Source organism: Pseudomonas sp. PSE14 (assembly GCF_029203285.1). Lineage (NCBI taxonomy): Bacteria > Pseudomonadati > Pseudomonadota > Gammaproteobacteria > Pseudomonadales > Pseudomonadaceae > Pseudomonas > Pseudomonas sp. PSE14. Next base: position 3,659,070 of record NZ_CP115669.1, on the reverse strand, counting down.
CTGCTGCTGGTGGGCATTCTCGGCTGGTTCCACTTCAATCCCGATTACCTGACCATTCCCGCGCCCAGCGAGCTGCCGAACATGGGCTACGCCCAGGCCATCGCCACCACGGCGGCGCTGACGCTCTGGTCGTTCATCGGCCTGGAGTCGGCCACCGTGCCGGCGGACGACGTGCGCGACCCGAAGAAGACCATTCCCCGCGCCACGCTGTTCGGCACGTTGGCGGCTGCGGCGGTGTACATCCTGTCGATCACCGCCGTGCAGGGGCTGATGCCGCCGGAAGTGCTGGCCAAGTCCACCTCGCCGTTCGCCGATGCCGCGCGCATTCTGCTGGGCGACTGGGGTTACTACCTGGTGGCGGCGGGTGCGGTGATCGCCTGCCTTGGCGCGCTCAACGGCTGGGTGCTGCTGCAGGGGCAGATCCCGGTGGCGCCGGCCCGCGACGGCCTGTTCCCGGAGTCCCTCGGCAAGCTCAACAAGAATGGCGCTCCGGCCAACGGCCTGCTGGCCTCGGGCCTGCTGGTCACCGCGCTGGTGATGGTCGACGGTCACGGCGAGCTGGTGGAGGTGTTCAACGTCATCATCCTGCTCGGCACCATGACCGGCGTCGTGCCCTATGCCTTCTGCACCGCGGCGCTGCTGCAACTGCTGGCGGTGAAGCCGGAGTCCTTCTCGCCGCGCTCGCGTCCGCAGGTGCTGGCGATCGGTTGCCTGGGCTTCCTCTACTCGCTGTGGGCGCTGTACGGCACCGGCGAGCAGGCGATCTTCTGGGGCTTCCTGGTGTTCATGGCCGGTATCCCGATGTACACCTGGCGGCAGTACCGCAACCGCGCCCAGGGGTTGCCGCTGGCGGTTGGCGACTGAATAGTCGCCTCCGGCACGATCCCGTCAGATCAAGTACTTGATGGCGGTTTTGCAAGCCAACTCGAGCCCGATGCCGTGGCCTGTGTCACAGACCACGGCATCGACTTTTGGTCTTGCCTTGTTATAGTGACGCGATTTCCGACATCTGTTTCCGACACTTACAAGAACAGTTGGCCCGGGCTCTTGCGGCGGCCAGCCGCCCCGGACGTGAAGCAGGGCATCCCGAGGACATCCCGTGACCGAGTACAAAGCATTCCGCGTCGAACTGGCGGACAAGATCGCCCATGTGCAGATCAATCGTCCGGAAAAACTCAATGCCATGAACGCCGACTTCTGGAAGGAGATCATCGAAATCTTCCAGTGGGCGGACGACACCGATGAAGTTCGCGTGGTGGTCCTGAGCGGCGCCGGCAAGCACTTCTCCGCCGGCATCGACCTCGCCCTGCTTGCCCAGGCTGCCAGCCACCTGGGCAAGGACGTAGGCCGCAATGCCCGCGCATTGCGCAAGACCATCCTTCAGCTGCAAGGCTCGTTCACCGCCGTGGACAAGTGCAGCAAGCCGGTGCTCGCCGCGATCCAGGGCTACTGCATCGGCGGCGCCATCGATCTGGTTTCGGCCTGCGACATGCGCTATTGCAGCAGCGATGCGCAGTTCTCCATCAAGGAAATCGACATGGGTATGGCCGCCGATGTCGGCACCCTGCAACGCCTGCCGCGCCTGATCGGCGACGGCATCATGCGCGAGCTGGCCTACACCGGCCGCAACGCCGACGCTGAGGAAGCCCGGCAGATCGGCCTGGTCAACAAGGTCTACGCCGACCACTCCGCGCTGATGGACGGGGTGATGGAGATCGCCCGGCAGATCGCCGCCAAGTCGCCGATCGCCATTCGCGGCACCAAGGAAATGATCAGCTACGCCCGTGACCATAGCGTCGAGGACGGCCTGGAATACATCGCCACCTGGAACGCCGCCATGCTGCAGTCCGCCGACCTGCAGGCCGCCATGATGGCGCACATGAGCAAGAAGACCCCCGAGTTCGCCGATTGATGCCCATCCACTCTTCTTGCGCGCAGGAGGCGCACTAGGCCGATGGTTACCGGAGCCACGTCCCTCAGTCTGGTTCGCGACGAATTGTTCGCCACGATGGAGGAGGCCGAGCAGAATCTCGAGCACTTCATCGCCGAGCGTCAGAACGGCAACCTGCTGCAACACTCGGTCGAGTGTCTGAGCCAGATTCGCGGCACCCTCAATCTGATCGAACTGGCCGGCGCCGAGCTGCTGGCCCAGGAAGCGCTGAACCTCGCCCACGACATTCCCGCCGGGGTCGGCGAGGATCGTGACGGCCAGTTGGCGGCGCTGGGCAACGCGCTCTACGTGCTGCGCCGCTACCTGGAGAACCTCGAGGCGCACCGCCAGGAAATCCCCGAGCTGCTGCTGCCGGCGATCAACGACGTGCGCCAGGCCGCCGGCCAGCCGACCTTGCCGGAAAGCTTCTTCTTCAGTGCGCGACTGGACCTGCCGCGCCCGCTGCGCGCGGTGACCGTGCCGCAGGTGGAGGATTCGGAGCGCGAGGTTCGCCGGCTGCGGCAGATGTACCAGGTCGGCCTGCTCGGGCTGATCCGCGAACAGAATCTCTACCCCAGCCTGAAGCTGATGAGCCGCGCCCTGGCCAAGCTCGACCTGCTGCTGGGCAGTGCCTCGCGCACCCGCCTGTGCTGGGTTGGCGCCGGTGCGCTGGAGGCGCTGGTGGATGCGCAGATGCTGCCGCGCAAGACGCGCAAGCAGGTCTTCGCCCGCTTGGACCGCGAGCTAAAGCAACTGATCGGCAATCCGCAATACGAAACGCCGCGCCAGATGCTCAAGGAACTGCTCTATCTCACCGCACTGGCCGACACCCGCGGCCCGCGTGCCAGCGAGCTGCGCCAGGTATTCGGCCTGACGCCGCTGCCGTTCACCGATCATCTGCTCGAAGATGAGTCGCAGCGCCTGTCCGGTCCCGGCCAGTCGGTGATGCGTTCGCTGTCGGCGGCGATCCGCGAGGAACTCACCGCGGTCAAGGACCAGCTCGACCTGATCGAGCGCGGCGTGTCCCAGGCCGATGCGCTGGGCATCCTGCATACCCAGCTGGGCAAGCTGGCCAAGACCCTGGGCATGGTCGGCCTGAACTCGGCGTCCATCGCCCTGCAGCACCAGCACACGGTGGTGGCGGGGTGGGTGAGCAAGGCCGCGGCCGATGACGCGGGCGCCCTCAACGCGCTGGCCGACACCTTGCTCTATGTCGAGAGCATGGCGGGGAACCTGGAGCGCGGCGAGCGCCCGAGCGCGCGTGCGGTGCCGCTGGGCGAGGATGAGTCCTTTGCCGTACACCAGCTGGCCGAGGCCCGCATCGTGGTGATCGACGAGGCCCAGGCCGGCCTTGCCTTGGCCAAGCGGGCGATTACCGCCTACCTCGAATCCAATGGCGACAAGCTGCACTTGGCCAACGTGCCCGTCAGCCTGCAGGCGGTGCGCGGCGGGCTCTGGTTCCTCGGCCAGGAGCGCGCGGCGCTGCTGGTCGGCGCCTGTGCCGACTATATTCAACAGCAGATGATCGAGACGACGCAGATGCCGTCCGAACAGATGCTGGAAACCCTGGCCGACGCACTGACCGGCCTTGAGTATTACCTGGAGGGTGGGGCCATGATGCGGCCGGAAGGACAACCCGACGTGCTGGACGTTGCCAGCGAGAGCGTCAAGGCGCTCGGCCTGACGGTGGCCGCCTGATGCGTACCGGACGTTGGGAGTCGGCGCTGTTCGAGGCGACAGCGCAAGGTGGCTGGGCGGTTGCCCATTGCCAGCAGCAATTCCTCGGCGACAGCAATGGCGTGCTGTTCCCCCGTGACTGGCTCAAACGTCAGGACCTGTCGGTGCTGTCCGAGCATGCTGTCGGCCACTTCGATGGCGAGCCGGTTTACCTTCTGGAAATCGACCGTCCCGACCCGCTGGAGGGCGCCAGCTGGATCGGCCTGCGCCAGTTCATGCTGGAAGGCGAGGAAGACATCTTCGCCATGCTCGGCTTCGCCAGCCAGATCGGTATCTGGTGGCGGCAGAATCGCTTCTGCGGCAGCTGCGGCCAGCCCAATCTGCGCATGCCCCGCGATCGCGCGATGCAGTGCGAGGCCTGCGGCATCCAGCGTTACCCGCTGCTGTCGCCGAGCATGATCGTGCTGGTGACCCGTGGCGATGAGCTGCTGCTGGCGCGTTCGCCGCGTTTCGTGCCCGGCGTGTACAGCACCCTGGCCGGCTTCGTCGAGCCCGGCGAGTCGGTCGAGCATTGCGTTGCCCGCGAGGTGCGCGAAGAGGTCGGGGTGGAGGTCACCAACATCCGCTACATCGGCAGCCAGCCCTGGCCGTTCCCTCATTCACTGATGTTCGGCTACCACGCCGAGTACGCCAGTGGCGAGATCGTCATGCAACCGGACGAGATCGAGGACGCGCGCTGGTTCCATATCGATGACCTGCCGCGTCTGCCGGCCGGGCGTTCCATCGCACGCTACCTGATCGAGCTGTACCTGGCGCGCCGCGCCGGTCGGCCCGATCCCGTCCTGCCCGGCGCCTGAGGTTTCAGGCGCCGCGTCACGCGGCGTTGAACCAGTGCTGCCAGGCCAGGCGCACGGTCAATGCCAACACCACCAGGATGAATACCGGGCGAATGAACCTGGCGCCGCCGCCAATCGCCGTGCGCGCGCCGAAGTAGGCGCCGATCATCAGGGCGCTGCCCATGCACAGGCCCATCACCCAGATCACCTGGCCGGAGGCGACGAACACCGCCAGGGCGAGGACGTTGCTGACGAAGTTCATGCTGCGCGCCACACCGCTGGCGCGCACCAGGTCCAACGGGTACATCAGCAGGGTGCTGACGGTCCAGAAGGCGCCGGTGCCGGGGCCGGCGACGCCGTCGTAGAAGCCCAGGCCCAGGCCTTGCGGCCACTGGCGGCCCTGGGCGATCTTCGGGTCGGCGTCCAGCGGTGCTTCCGGCGTCTTGCCGAACAGCAGGTACAGGCCGCAACCGAACACCACCACCGGCAGCATGCGGTTCAGCCATTCCGCCGGCATCAGGTGCGCGGCCCAGGCGCCCAGCGCGGCGCCGATGGCGGTGCCGATGATGCCGTTGCGCCATTGGCGCGGGTGGAACAGCTTGCGGCGGTAGAAGGTGTAGCTGGCGACGGCGGCGCCGAAGGTCGAACTCAGCTTGTTGGTGCCCAGCGCCAGGTGTGGCGGTACGCCGGCGGTGAGCAGGGCGGGGATGGTCAGCAGACCACCGCCGCCGGCGATGGCATCGATGAAGCCAGCGAGGAAGGCGACGCCGGCGAGGATGACGAGGGTAGTGGGGTCTACGACGAGTTCGAAGGGCATGGGATCGGCCTTGATCGGGGGGGGCTCGTGGCGCCACTCCCTTGTGAGGAGTGGGGGCAGGGAAACGTTAACGGGCCCGAAAGCTGCGACGGTCTGGCTGGCCGCGCAGGTACGCGGTGCGCATAATGCCGGCAATTCCACGTGTAAGGAAATCATTCGATGCAGTACGACGGTCTGGCCTGGGTCATTGCCTTCGTGGCGCTGTTGGCCCTGCTGGTGGCGGCTCGCATTCTGTTCGACCGTCACTGGTTTCTCGGCTGGCTGCGCGGCATGGCGGGCCTTGCGTTCATTGCGCTCGCCGCACTGGTAGGGCTGGTGGCCTGGGACTTGCGCAGCTACGACCCGCTGCCGCCGGAGCGTCCGTTGGCCACCCTCGGCTTCAAGCAGTTGAGCCCGCAGCATTTCGAGGTGACGGTGCTGGAAGGCGCCCAGGAGCGCCGCGTGGAGCTGGCCGGCGATCTCTGGCAGCTGGATGCGCGCGTGCTGGAGTGGAAAGGGCTGGCGCGGCTGATCGGCCTGGCGCCGGGGTATCGCCTGCAGGACCTCAGCGGTCGCTTCCTGGCGGTCGAACAGCAGGCGCAGGGGCGCAAGGTATCGCTGGTTGCGGACGCGTTTGGCATCGATCTCTGGCGCTGGCTGCGCGACGGCCAGCATGACCTGCTGACGTTCGTGCCCAGGGCAGGGCGGGTGAACTACCTGCCGATGGCCGACCAGGCGGTGTTCGCGGTGCGCTACGGACCGGGCGGGCTGACCGCCGAGCCGATGAACCCGGCGGCGAACCAAGCGCTGAAGGATTGGCAGTGACTGCTTTTCTGTAGGAGCGAGCTTGCTCGCGAGCCCGCTTCACACTGAAGCCCTCAGGTGCGGTTCGCGAGCAAGCTCGCTCCTACAAAGAGCAAAAAAGGGAGCCGATCGGCTCCCTTTTTTCGTGTCCGCGCTAACGCTTAAGCAAGGAAACCGCCGTCCACGTTCAGCGTCACACCGGTGGTGTAGCTGGACGCATCGCTGGCGAGGTAGAGCACGGCGCCGGCCATTTCGCTCGGGTCGGCCACGCGCTTGAGCGGGATGCGCTGCAGGGCGACGTTGCGGATGGCGTCGTTGCTCACCAGTGCCGAGGCGAACTTGGTGTCGGTCAGGCCCGGCAGCAGGGCGTTGCAGCGGATGCCGAACTGCGCGCACTCCTTGGCGAAGACCTTGGTCATGCTGATCACCGCGGCCTTGGTCACCGAGTAGATGCCCTGGAACTCGCCCGGAGTGACGCCGTTGACGGAGGCGACGTTGATGATGCTGCCGCCGCCGTTGGCCTTCATCAGCTTGCCGCCTTCGATGGACATGAAGTAGTAGCCGCGGATGTTCACGTCGACGGTCTTCTGGAAGGCCGACAGGTCGGTGTCCAGCACGTTGCAGAACTGCGGGTTGGTGGCGGCGTTGTTGACCAGGATATCCAGGCGGCCGAACTGCTCGCGGATCTGCGCGAAGACGCTCTGGATCTGCTCCATCTCGCCGATGTGGCAGGCAATCGCGGTGGCCTTGCCGCCCGCGGCGATGATCTCGTCGGCCACGGCCTGGCAGCCATCGATCTTGCGGCTGGAGACGATCACGTGGGCACCCTGCTGGGCCAGCAGCTTGGCGATGGCCTCGCCGATGCCGCGGCTGGCGCCGGAAACGAAGGCGATCTTGCCGTCGAGGTCGAACAGTTGGGTCTTGGACATGGGGTTCTCCTTGTTCTATGGCGCCGTGTTACAGGCGGGACTTGCCGATGACCTGCAGGCTCACCTGCTCCAGCAGCTTGTTGGCGTGGATGAAGGTGGCGAAGCGCTTGTCCTGGGTCTGGCCGTGGAAGAAGCGGTAGTAGATCTGCTGCATGATGCCGGCCAGGCGGAACAGGCCGTAGGTGTAGTAGTAGTCGAGGTTGTCGATCTGGATGCCGGCGCGCTCGGCGTAGTAGTCGGCGAACTGCTGGCGGGTCAGCATGCCCGGCTCGTGGCTGGGCTGGCGGCGCAGCATCTGCATTGGCTGCGGATCGTCGGCCTGGATCCAGTAGGCGAGGGTGTTGCCCAGGTCCATCAGCGGGTCGCCGATGGTGGTCATTTCCCAGTCGAGCACGCCGATGATCTGCATCGGGTTGTTCGGGTCGAGGATGACGTTGTCGAAGCGGTAGTCGTTGTGCACGATGCCCGGCTTGTGGTGGTCGGCCGGCATCTTCTCGCGCAGCCACACCTTCACCTGTTCCCAGGCCGGCGCGTCTGGGGTCAGGGATTTCTCGTAGCGATCGATCCAGCCGCCGATCTGACGCTGCACATAGCCCTCGGGCTTGCCTAGGTCGCCCAGGCCGCAGGCGTTGTAATCGACGTTGTGCAGGTCGACGAACTTGTCGATGAAGCTCTTGCACAGCGCGGTGGTCTTGTCGGCGTCGAGGTTCAGCTCCTTGGGCAGATCGCTGCGCAGGATGATGCCGTTGACCCGCTCCATGACGTAGAACTCGGCGCCGATCACTGATTCGTCGGTGCAGTAGACGTATGCCTTGGGGCAGTAGGGGAAACCGTCCTTGAGCTGGTTGAGGATGCGGTACTCGCGGCCCATGTCGTGGGCCGACTTGGCCTTCTTGCCGAAGGGCGGACGACGCAGGACCAGTTCCTGGTTGTCGTACTGGATCAGGTAGGTCAGGTTCGACGCGCCGCCGGGGAACTGGCTGACACGCGGCGCGCCCTGCAGACCCGGAATGTGGTCCTTGAGGTAGCCGTCGATCACGGCGGCATCGAGTTCTTCGCCTTCGCGGGAGCGGATGGTCTGGTCGGTCAACGACATGCTGGTCCCTTCTTCTACTGGTCTTCCCCGCGGGGCCCAAGGCACCGCGCGAGGTGGCGCGCAAGCCGGCGTCATGTTCCATCTGGATCAGACAGAGCAATGATGGCGCCGGATGATCATTGGCTAATCTAATGTCCGCCTCTACCCGTCACAAGCGCCGGTAGCCGTTATTGGCGTTCGTGTTGCACCCCGATCAGGCTGCCTGATTCGCAGGCCGTAGCAGGGTGCGGGCATAAAAAAACCGGAGCCTTGGGCTCCGGTTTTTCATGCTGCGCAGGCAGGTTCTCGCGGATCAGACCGGGAACAGTTCGCCCAGCTTCATCGCCAGCATCATGTCGCCTTCGGCGCGCAGCTTGCCGGCCATGAAGGCCTGCATGCCGTCGGTTTCGCCGCTGGTGATGCCCTTGAGGGTTTCGCTGTCCATGATCAGGGTGACGTTGGGGTTCTCGGCATCGCCCTGTACCACTTCGCAGGTACCGTCCTTGACCACCAGGTAGTGGTTGTCACCGTCTTCGATGTTGAACTGGAACACCAGGTCCAGGCCGGCGGCCGCGCTGGCGTTGAACTTGCTCTTCATGGTGGAAACGATGTCAGCAACGCTCATGGTTCTATTCCTTTTCTAGGTTTTCTCGCGCGACGGTCGAGGTCGCAATGGGCCGGTACTCAGCGATAGGTGATGAGTTCCGGCGCCTTCAACAATTCCAGATGCACGTGACTGTTGAAGGAAGCCAGGGCCACTTCGCTGCCGCGGAACTTCAGGCGGTTGAGCGAAGTGTTGACGATCTGCCAGTTGAGTTCGAAGGCGTTCAGCGGCGGGATGCCGGTCACCAGTTGCAGTATCGCGGTGATGGTGCCGCCGGAGGTGAACACGCCGATGCTGTCCTTGCCGCTGGCCGATTCCAGCAGGCGCTTGAGGCCGCCATGCACGGTGTCGACGAATTCGGCCCAGCTCACCAGGCCTTCCTTGTCGTGCTCGCCGGAGAGCCAGCGGTTGATCACCAGGGAAAACAGGCGCTGGAATTCGGCGCGGTGGTCGGCGGCGTTGCGCATGATGTGTAGCGCCTGCGGCTCGATTTCCAGCAAGTCCGGCAGGTGCGCGCGGATCACCGCGTCAGCTTCGAATTCGTTGAAGGCGGAGTCGATTTCCAGCGTGGGGATGGCGATGCCGGCATCGTTCAACCGACCCATCACCGCTTCGGCGGTATGGCGCTGGCGACGCAGGTCACCACTGACGCAGCGGTTGAAGTGCAGACCCAGGCTCGCCAGGTGCTCGCCGAGGACTTCGGCTTGGCGCACGCCGGTGGGCGAGAGCACGTCGTAGTCGTCGGCGCCGAACGAAGCCTGGCCATGTCGAATCAGATAGATGCTTCCCACGCGCAGTATCTCGGCAGGGCTGAAAGTTCCGGCGAGGTTATGAGGATCACCTGGGGCTGTCAACGAAAAAACATACGCTTGTTTGAATGCCATTCGCTGGACTGATGCAGCGTCTTGCCAGCGCTGGTGGCGCGCCTGCGGCGTGGGTATGCTTGCGGGATTCACATCGCTCGTCCTGCGGGCGAGACCAGTTTCGTAAAAGGGGAAGTGAGTGGAGTTTCTAGCGGATTACGCGGGTTTCCTGGCCAAGACCTTCACCGTGGTGGTGGCCATCGTCATCGTCCTGGTGGTGATCGCCGCGCTGCGCGGCCGTGGCCGCCGTGGCAGCGGCGGACACCTGGAGGTGCACAAGCTCAACGACTTCTACAAGGAACTGCGCGAGCGCTTGCAGCATAGCGTGCTGGAGAAGGCCAAGCTGAAGTCCCTGCGCAAATCCGAGGCGAAATCGGCGAAGGAAGCGAAAAAGAAGAAGGGCGGCGAGAAGAGCCGCGTCTACGTGCTGGACTTCGACGGCGACATCAAGGCCTCGGCCACCGAGCACCTGCGCCATGAAGTGACCGCGCTGCTGACCCTGGCCACCCCGCGTGATGAAGTGGTGCTGCGCCTGGAAAGCGGCGGCGGCATGGTCCACGGCTACGGCCTGGCCGCCTCGCAACTGGCGCGCATCCGCCAGGCCGGCGTGCCGCTGACCGTCTGCGTCGACAAGGTCGCGGCCAGTGGCGGCTACATGATGGCCTGCATCGGCGAGCGCATCCTTTCCGCGCCCTTCGCCATCCTCGGCTCCATCGGCGTCGTGGCGCAATTGCCCAACGTGCACCGCCTGTTGAAGAAGCACGACGTCGATTTCGAGGTGCTCACCGCCGGCGAATACAAGCGCACCCTGACCGTGTTTGGCGAGAACACGGAAAAGGGCCGCGAGAAGTTCCAGGAAGACCTGGAAACCACCCACGAGCTGTTCAAGCGCTTCGTCGTCCACTACCGCCCGCAGCTGGCCATCGATGAGATCGCCACTGGCGAGGTCTGGCTGGGCCAGGCGGCGCTGGGCAAGAAACTGGTGGACGAGCTCAAGACCAGTGACGAATACCTGGCCGAACGCGCCCGCGACGCGGATGTCTATCAGCTCAGCTATGTGCAGAAGAAGTCCATCCAGGAACGCTTCGGTGTCGGCGTCAGCGGCGTGATCGACCGCGTGCTGGTGACCTGGTGGGACCGTCTGGGGCGCAGCCGTTTCTGGCAATGATTCCGCCTGGCGCGGGACTGCGCCGGGCTTGATTTCGAAAGAGGAGGGTCGAGATGAGTGCATTCAAGGCGTTGTGGGTCACGGAAAGCGCACATGGTGTGTATGACCTGCAGGTGGCCGAGCGGCAGGTTTCCGATTTGCCGGCAGGTGAAGTGCTGGTGCGGGTGAAGTATTCCTCGCTGAACTACAAGGATGCGCTGTCCGCCAGCGGCAACCGTGGCGTCACCCGCAAGTACCCGCACACCCCCGGCATCGATGCCGCCGGCGTGGTGGAAGAGTCCTCGGTAGGTGAGTTCGCCGTCGGCGACGAGGTGATCGTCACCGGCTACGACCTGGGCATGAACACGCCGGGCGGCTTCGGCCAGTACATCCGCGTGCCCGCCGCCTGGCTGATCAAGCGCCCGCAGGGCCTGTCGCTGCGCGAAGCCATGATCCTCGGCACTGCCGGCCTGACCGCTGCGCTGTGCGTCGACAAGCTCGAACGTGCCGGTGTGACGCCGTCCTCCGGCCCCATCCTGGTCACTGGCGCCACCGGTGGCGTGGGCAGTATCGCGGTGATGCTGCTGGCGAAACTGGGCTACACCGTGGCCGCCGCCACCGGCAAGCTGGAGCAGGCCGAGCTGCTTAACCGCCTGGGCGCGCGGCAGATTCTCGACCGCGCCACCGTCTCCGATGGCGTCGACAAGCCGCTGCTGCGCGAACAGTGGGCTGGCGCCGTGGACACCGTGGGCGGCGACATCCTGTTCAACGTGGTCAAGTCGCTGCAGTACGGCGGCAGCGTCGCCTGCTGCGGTCTGACCGCCGGCGCCGCCTTCAAGGCCACCGTGCTGCCGTTCATCCTGCGCGGCGTGAACCTGCTGGGCGTGGACTCGGTTGAACTGCCACTGGTGGTCAAGGCTTCCATGTGGGACAAGCTGTCCCTGCAATGGAAGCTCGATAACCTCGAAGCGGCGGTCCGGGAGGTCAAGCTCGATGACCTGCCCGCTGCCATCCACCAGATTCTCGCCGGCAAGCTGGTTGGGCGGGTGCTGGTGAACCTCGACTGAGGCCCGCGCCGGGCCTGGGTGTCAGCCCAGGTCCGGCAGCAGGTAACCCGCCCACAGCGAATCGGCGAACTGGCTGCGGAAGAAGCCGAAGTGGCCGATGCGTTTCACGCCGATGTCCTGCGGGGCGATGCGTTTCACCGTCTTTGGCGCACCACGGTAGAAACCGTGCAGCGATTCGGTATTGCGCCCGGACATCATCTCGTCGTCGGTGAAGGAAATCGAGGTGATCGGTGTACGCACCGACGAATACGCCTCGCGCACTGCGCCACCTTCCGCGCCCACCGCATATTCCGGATTCAGGCACCAGCGCCGCCATTGCTCGATCACCCCGCGCGGCAGGTCGCCGACCACGCCCAGGCGCTTGCCTGGGAAGTAGCCCAGCAGCGGCGTGATGGTCGGCGCGAGGCAGTACCAGAGCAGCCAGGCCTTGTGCCGCAGCCCCTTGGTGTTTTCGCGCCAGTAGCCGCTGCCGGTGGCGATGGTGAAGGCGCGGTGGATACGTTCGGTGCCGCGCACGAAGGGCAGGATCTGCCCGCCGAGGCTGTGGCCGATCCAGTACACGGGCAGGTTGCCGGCGGCCTCCACTACGGCGTCGAGCATGGCGCTGCAGTCGTGGTTGCCCCAGGCCAGCACGTCTACGTCCAGGTCGCGCAGGTGTCCAGCGCGGGACTTGCCCATGCCGACATAGTCAAAGGTCACGGTGAGGTAGCCGCGCTCGGCCAGCCAGTTGGCGAAAGCGGTGTAGAAGCGCTGCTCGACGCCCATGGCGGGGACGATCAGCACCGCGCCCCGGGCTTGGCCGGTCGGGTAGTACCAGTGGCTGGAAAGGTTGTGGCCGTTGCCATTATCCAGGGAACGCGGGAGCGGGGTGATCATGGTTCGGTCCTCAGGCCTGGCTGACGTACATGGTGATGTCGGCGCGGAAGACCTTCTTGTCGCCGACGTAGGCGAGCACCGGAACGATGATGTCACCTTCCTGGTTCCAGTCGACTGCGCGGCCGTCGGCCACGGCGCGAACGTCGCCGTCCGCCTTGGCCAGGTATTCCACGGTCATGCCGCGGGGAATCCAGCGCCGGCCCTTGGGGATCGACACGTCGGTCATGGTCCCGGCGGCCAGTTCAGCAGCGTTGCACAGGGCTATGGCGTGCACGGTGCCGATGTGGTTGAGCACTTCGCGGCGCTTGGGGAAGGTCACTTCCGCGTAGCCGGGGCGCAGTTCGACGAACTGCGGGGCAATGCTGGCGAAGTAGGGGGCGACCTGGCCAATCATGGCGCTGAACTGCGCGGGGCCGGCCTGCTGGTACATTTGCATCATCTGACTCATGGCAACTCCGGGGCAAAGCGGATTGAAGATGGATGCGCGCCCAGGCAGTATACGAAGACTAGAAATTAATTCTAGAAAAATATTCTAGAATTCTGTTCGAGCGGTTTTTCTCCACAGGAACCCCATGGCCCGACCTTCCCGCAAAGATGAGATTCTCCAGGCTGCGCTGGCCTGCTTCAGCGAATTCGGCGTGGACGCCACCACCATCGAGATGATCCGCGATCGCTCCGGCGCCAGTATCGGCAGTCTCTACCACCATTACGGCAACAAGGAGCGGATCATCGGCGCGCTGTACCTCACGGGCGTTGGCCAATATGCGGCACTGCTCGACGCCGGATTGGAGGAGGGCATGAGCGCGGAGGCCTGCGTGAAGCTGTTCGTCACCTGCTACGTCGACTGGGTGGCGGCCAATCCGGACTGGGCGCGTTTCATCCTGCACAGCCGTGGCCGCGTTGAGGCGGGGGAGGTCGGCGAGGCGTTGCGTGAGGCCAACCGCCAGCAGGGCCGGCGCATTGCCGGAGTGCTCTCCGAACACCGCAAGGCCGGTGCCTTCAAGGAGCTTGCGCCGGAGCTGTTCAATTCGGTGGTGATCGGTCCGAGCCAGGACTATGCGCGCAACTGGCTGGCCGGGCGCACAAAGGTGGACCTGATCGAGTGCCGGGATCAGTTGGCGCAGATTGCCTGGGAGAGCGTGCGCGCTTAAGCGTGGCCTCCCTGTAGGAGCGAGCTTGCTCGCGAACAGATTTACCGGCGGCGCTGAAGCTGGGCGGGTTCGCGAGCAAGCTCGCTCCTACGAAGAGAAAAAGAAAAAGCCCCGCATTGCGGGGCTTTTTCATGTCAACCGGCTCAGGCGAGCTGGCGGCGACGGAACAGCGGTTGCGGCTGGGTCACCGAAGTCTGGTAGACCTCGGAGAAGTCCTCCAGGCTGGCCAGCGCGTCATGCGGATCGCGGTCGGCGCGGATGGCGTAGGCGTCGAAACCGCAGCTCTGCATGAAGAACAGCTGGTCACGCAGTACGTCGCCGATGGCGCGTACTTCGCCCTTGTAGCCGAAACGCTCGCGCAGCAGGCGCGCGGTGCTGAAGCCGCGGCCGTCGGTGAAGGCCGGGAAGTTCACGGCGATCACCTGGAACTTGTCCAGGTCTTCGGCGATGGCTTCCGGCTCTTCGTCCGCATCCAGCCACACGCCCAGGCCGCCGTCACGGCCGCGCAGGGCCGGGCCGTGTTCCAGCCACAGGTTCAGCGGGATGATCACGTCGTCGCAGTTGGGCACGGTCTCCAGGGTCGCGTCCTTGGGCAGCAGGTGCCAACGGTCGTCGACGACCTCGCGGTGCTTAATGATTCGCTGCATATACGCGCTCCTTGAAGGGGTCGATGCCGATGCGACGGTAGGTATCGAGGAAGCGTTCCTCTTCGGTGCGCTGTTCCACGTAGACCTTGATGATCTTCTCGATCACGTCGGCCATCTGCTCTTGGGCGAAGGACGGGCCGAGGATCTGCGCAAGGCTCGCTTCACGGCTGGCACTGCCGCCGAGGGAGACCTGGTAGAACTCCTCGCCCTTCTTGTCCACGCCGAGGATGCCGATGTGGCCCACGTGGTGGTGGCCGCAGGCATTCATGCAGCCGGAGATGTTCAGGTCGATGTCGCCGATGTCGAACAGGTAGTCCAGGTCATCGAAGCGACGCTGGATGGCTTCGGCCACCGGGATCGACTTGGCGTTGGCCAGGGAGCAGAAGTCGCCGCCCGGGCAGCAGATGAGGTCGGTCAGCAGGCCCACGTTGGGGGTAGCGAAACCGTTCTCGCGCAGTTCGCCCCAGAGGGTGAACAGCTGCGCCTGCTCGACGTCGGCGAGGATGATGTTCTGGTTATGGCTGTTGCGCACTTCGCCGAAGCTGTAGCGGTCGGCGAGGTCGGCGACCACGTCCAGCTGCTTGTCGGTGATGTCGCCAGGCGCCACGCCGGTGGGTTTGAGCGACAGGGTCACGGCGACGTAGCCAGGCTTCTTGTGGGCGAAGGTGTTGCGCTGGCGCCAGCGGGCAAAGCCGGGGTGTTCGGCGTCCAGCTGGGCGAGGGCGGCGTCCTGGTCTTCCAGGGCCTGGTAGGCCGGATCGACGAAGTGGGCGGCCACGCGCTGCAGTTCGGCGTCGGTCAGGGTGCTCGGGCCGTCCTTCAGGTTCGCCCATTCGGCGTCGACCTTCTGGGCGAAGACTTCCGGCGTCAGTGCCTTGACCAGGATCTTGATGCGCGCCTTGTACTTGTTGTCCCGGCGGCCATAGCGGTTGTACACGCGCAGGATGGCGTCCAGGTAGGACAACAGGTGCTGCCAGGGCAGGAATTCGTTGATGAAGCTGCCAACGATCGGGGTACGGCCCAGGCCGCCGCCGACGGAGACACGGAAGCCCAGCTCGCCGGCTTCGTTCTTCACCGCTTCCAGGCCGATGTCGTGCACCTCGATGGCGGCGCGGTCGCTCACGGCGCCGTTGACGGCGATCTTGAACTTGCGCGGCAGGTGGGCGAATTCGGGGTGGAAGGTCGACCACTGGCGGATGATCTCGCACCAGGGGCGCGGGTCCACGAGTTCGTCACGGGCGACGCCGGCGAACTGGTCGGTGGTGGTGTTGCGGATGCAGTTGCCGCTGGTCTGGATCGCGTGCATCTGCACGGTGGCCAGCTCGGCGAGGATTTCCGGCACGTCTTCCAGTTCCGGCCAGTTGTACTGGACGTTCTGGCGGGTGCTGATGTGTGCGTAGCCCTTGTCGTAGTCGCGGGCGATCTGCGCCAGCTTGCGAACCTGCCGGGAGGACAGCAGGCCGTAGGGCACGGCCACTCGCAGCATGGGTGCATAGCGCTGGATGTACAGGCCATTCTGCAGACGCAGCGGGCGGAATTCCTCGCCGGTCAGTTCACCTGCCAGGTACCGGCGGGTCTGATCGCGAAACTGCTTGACGCGATCTTCTACGATCCTTTGATCGTATTCGTCATATACGTACATGAATCATCCTGCTGTCAGGCTATAGCGCTCAGGCGTACTGCGTATCCCAGCGCGCACGGCAACGCGCTCCACGCGGAGTGGGCGCACGATACCAGTTAGGGAATATGCGTAAAAGTGATGTTTGAGTATATGGCGAGAACTTTTGGATCTATGCCGCGCCGGGCCTGAAAGATAGGCGGACTGGTGCCTCGGGCAGGGAGCGGGGGGCCGTGATGCGCCGGTGTATTTCACCGGCGCAGCAAGCGTGGTTCAGGCCTCGCGGCCGTGGGCGGCGTCACGCAGTTGCGCAGTGTCGACCCGCACGAAGATCGAGTCGCCGACGCAGGTCAGCACGTCGCCGGCGTAGACCTCGCAGATGACCCGGCTCTTGCGTCCGACCTCGCCCTCGACGTGGGCCCTGAGCGTCAGCGGTACGCCCATGGGCGTCGGCTTGATGTACTTGATGCCCAGGTTCCCGGTGACGCAGTCGATGCGCGGCAGGCTGCCCGGCTCGCGGCCTTCGGCGCGGTAGTGGTAGGCCATGGCGGTCCAGTTGGAGTGGCAGTCCACCAGCATGGCGATCAGACCACCGTAGACCAGCTCCGGCCAGCCGCAGTACTTGGCTTCGGGCAGGTGCTCGGCGACGACGTGGATACCGTCCTCGTGCCAGTGGCTCTTGATGTGCAGCCCGTGCGGGTTGCTGCCCCCGCAGCCGTAGCAGACGCCTTCCGGCGCAACGGTGTCTTGCAGTGAATCCAGGTGCATGGCCCTTCCTTTGTTTCTTTTCGCTTGTTCTTGTCGAAGCCGCAGCCTAACGGCTTTGGCGGCATCGCGGAAAGGGGCGGTCGCTTGAGGGGAGGGCGGAGCTGGTCTTAACTCTCGGGTGTGGTCCTTCAGCCAATAACGAGAACATGGGGGAAGCATGAGCGAAGAGTCGTCCAACAAGACCAGCGACAGCGTCGTCGATGCGCGTGCCGCGTTCGTCCTGATCCTGCTGGTGGTTGCCACGGCGGTGTACTGGGTCAGCCATCAGTGACAGCGGTGCCGGCGGGTCGCGCTGCGGCCCGCCTGGTGCCTTGCCTTTTTCAGCCTGCCTTCCTAGACCCCGGCGAAATGCAGCACCACCTGCACCAAGGCATAGAGCAGCAATACGAAGATCAGCGTGAACAGGATGCCCATGGCGATGAAATGGCTGGGTTTGCCCTGGGTGAAATCGCGCGCGCGATTCTTCCCGCTCTGCACGCCGAAGGCGGCGGCCAGCACGCTGTGCAGCATCTGCCAGAAGCTTGGCGGCTTGTTCTGTTGATCGTCCATCGTTCGCACCTCCTATCTCAGAGCCTGGCTCCAGGAAACCTGCTCCTGGAAAAATAGCCGCTAGAGTTCGATCTGGGTCCATTCGCGCTTCTGCCACATCATCGCGAAGATCACCGAAGCCAGCCCGCGTTGGAGAATTTGCATGCTCCAGATCGCCAGCAGGCCGCCGCCGAGGACCGGGCCTACCAGATAGGCCAGCGGCAGGAAGAACAGCCACTGGTTGCCCAGGCTGACTGCCATCACCGTGCGGGTGGCGCCGGCGCCGAGCAGGGCCTGGGTGAGCACCAGCGCGGTGGCGTCGATCACCATACCCAGCCCGGTCAGGGTCAGCGGCAGGCGGCCCAGCTCGATCAGCGCGGGGTCGCTGACGAACAGCCGCAGGATGGCTTCGGGGAACAGCCAGAATGGCGAGCCGAGCAGCGCCAAGCCGCAGGCGGCGACCTTCACCACGTCCCAGCCCCAGCGGTGGGCGCTGTCGAAGTCGCGTTCGCCCATGCTCTGGCTGACCAGGGTGGTGGCGGCCATGCCCAGCCCGATACCGGGGAGGATCAGGAACAGCGCCAGGTTGATCAGCACGTGGGCCACCGCCAGCTCGCGGGTGCCGACCTGGGCGATGATCCAGAACAGTAGGGTGATGCCGGCGGCGAAGAAGAACTGCTGCAGCGAGTTGGGCAGTGACAGACGTAGCATCACGCGGATGTCGCGCTCGCTCGGCAGACGTGGGCGGAAGCCTTGGGAGTGGGCGTCGCGCCAGGTGATCCAGGCGTAGATCGATGAGCCCAGGTAGAGCGCCAGGGTGGTGCCCAGCCCGCTACCCATGGCGCCCATGCGTGGCAGGCCGAACAGACCGTGGATCAGGCTGTAGCTGATCGCCGCGTTGGCCAGGTGCATCACCACCAGCGTGCGCATGTACATGCCTGAGCGGCGCGTGCCGTTCCAGTAGCCGCGGAAGGAGAAGTTCAGCCCCACCGCGAGCACCGACAGCGCGCGCCACTCGAAATAGGGGATGCCGACCGTCAGCACGTCGGGATCGTTGGACAGGGCGCGAACGATGGGTTCGGCGAACAGCAGGCAGATCAGGGTGATCGGCAGCGACAGCCCCAGCGCCACCAGCAGGCCGCAATTGAGTGGCGCCGCCTGCTCGTCGGTGCGACCTTCACCTCGGCGCCGCGCCACCAGCGCCTGCACGCCGGCGCCGAGGCCCATCACCAGGGAGATCGCGACGAAATTGGCGTAGCTACCGATGCCGACGCCGGCCAGGGACTTTTCGCCCAGATGACCGACCATCGCGGCATCCACCAGGTTGAGCAGGCTCTGGCTGAGCATTCCGCCGATGATCGGCAGGCCCAGACTGAGAATGTTCTGGAGGCGCTGGCGCTCTAGCATGGCGTCCTTGGAGGCAGTGAGCTTCCGGCCTGTTTTGGGAATCGAGTGCACCCGTGCCGGTAGGGTGTGCTGAGGGAAAGCCTAGCGTAACCCTCGTGGCCGTGCCTGTGCCGGACCACTTCTGACTCATGGATTTTCTTCATCCGTCAAGAAATCAAGTTAGAGATATTTCCGAAATTAGTGTGATGGGTATCACGTTTTTTGGGCTTGGCGATTGGGACATGCGTACTACGCTGAGAACCAATTGACCAGGGCAAACCTGTGCGAAAGCCAGGGACGCAAAGCCACCGATCTAAAGCTCGAAAGAGCCATGACCGCGGGGTTGCCAAGCTGGCCGGACGTTCGTCCGTGCCTTCTGCGAGCCGTGCGCTCGGCAAACTCCCCACGTCCCGGTGCCCTGTTCAGTGTTGTGCTGGGTTGATGGTGCTGTAGGCCTCAGGGAGTGCGCCGCCGATGAATCAGCCAATTCAATACACCTACGGGTTCGCCCGTATGGCATTGCGTGATCAGGTGGTCTTCAAGTCCATCGTCGGCCTGCTCAGCGGCCGCACGCTGGCAAGCTGGTTGCACGTCGAGGGCGGTCAGGCCGACCTGCTGATCGAGAGCGATGAGCGCGAGTCACGGGTCCAGTTTCGCACCGTCGTTGGCGAAGCGTTGTGGGTGCACTGGCCCCTGCGTGCCAGCGAGGTGTTCGAGTGCCTGGAGCGCGCCGCCCGTGCCATTGCACACCGGCCGGCGGAGGTCGGCGGCGAGGCCTTGCGACTCAAGCAATGGCCTGCCGCTGCGGTGCTCCAGAGCGATGTCCGTTATGTTCGCCTGGCGACCTTGCTGTGCGCGCGGAGCATGAACCTGGAGGAGCTGTGCGAGCGCTCCGGAGTCGCGAGAGGCGTGGCCGAAGTATTCATCCGCCTGATGGCCGAACAAGGGGTACTGTTGCGCAGCGAAAGCCCATCGCCGCCTGCCAGCAAGCCTGCTACCGCCCCCCTGGGGCTGCTGGCGCGGATTCGTCGGCACCTGGGTCTGGGTGGCTCCGGGGAGGCCAGCCGATGAAGGAGTACAAGATTCTCTTCACCGGCACCATGGGAGCCGGCAAGACCACCGCCATTGCTGCCATCAGCGACATCGAGCCGATCAGCACCGATGTGCAGAACAACGACCCGAGCCTGGACAAATCACACACCACGGTCGGCCTGGACTACGGCGAGGTGGCGCTGGGCCCGGACGAGCGCCTGCGTTTGTACGGCACGCCGGGCCAGGCACGCTTCGCCTTCATGTGGAGCATTCTTGCCCGTGGCGCGTTGGGGCTGGTGATCCTGATCGACAACTCTCGGCCCGATCCGCTGGGCGACTTGCGCGTCTATCTCAAAGGTTTCGCCGATTGTATCGGCACTACCGCCTGCGTGGTCGGAGTGGGCCGCCTGGTCGGGCATCCCAGTCCTGGGCTGGATGACTACGCAGCGCTCCTGGCGCAGGCCGGTCATCCCTGCCCAGTGGTGGAAGTGGACGTCCGCGAGGCGGGGCAGGTGCGCATGTTGCTCGATTTGCTGTTGCTGCAACTGGAATGCACGGTGGCCTGAGGGAGTGACCATGGAAAGCGTATTGATGAATTTGCCGGAGCAGTTGCGCCTGGTTGCCGATCAGGCACTGGACGAGCTCACCGCCAGTCTGGGACGGCTGAATGCCGTGGTAATTGCCACCACGGATGGCTTCGAAGTGGCTTCCCGCGCCGCCAATGGGATGGAGGTCTCCAAGCTGGCGGCCATGGCCTGCTCGATCTCCGCCCTGGGGGCGATGGTCGGCCAGGAAAGCGAGGTGGGGCCGCACCAGAACGTGATCGTCGAGGCGAGCGAAGGCTACATCGTCATCGTCGACATTCCGCACCCGCGCTACCCGATGATCCTCAACCTGGTGGCTGACCGCGAAGAGATGCTCGGCCAGGTGCTCTACCAGGCCAAGCGCACGGCCATGCGGCTTTCGGACCTCTCATTGGCGAGTTGATACGAACCGCCTTTCGGCATGCGCGGCCGAGGGGCTCTACAACATGACGCGCACTCAAGGAGCAATCACTATGGCTGCACTGCAACAATCATTGGACGAACTGCTGAATCTCGATGGGGCCCTGGCTTCGGCGGTGGTGGACGCCAAGAGTGGCATGCTGCTGGGGCAGGCGGGCAGCGGGGTGGACCTGGAACTGGCGGCGGCGGGCAATACCGAGGTGGTGCGCGCCAAGCTCAAGACCATGAAGTCTTTGGCGCTCAATGACGTGATCGAGGACATCCTGATCACCCTTGGCAAGCAGTACCACATCATCCGCCCGATGGTGAAACACGAGGGCGTGTTCATGTACTACGTGCTGGACAAGGTGAAGGCCAACCTGGCGCTGGCGCGGCGCAAGCTGCAGGAAGTCGAGGGGCAGGTGGTGATCTGAGGGATCAAGGTGGGCGCGGGTGGGCTGGGGAGGCCCGCCCGCGCCATCCCTGGCGCGACGCTTACTCGAACAGTCCGTGCCAGCAGTCGCTCAGTTCGCCCAGTTCGAAGGACTTGGCCCAGGACTGCTTTTCCAGCCACAGGCGGGTGGTTTCGCGGTCGGCTTCGGTCAGGCTGCCGACAGCGTTCAGGCACAGGTAGCCGGTGAACTCGCCCTCTTCAGTGGCGCCACCGACGAAGACCCAGCCCTCGGATTCAACGAAGGAGATCCACTGGTCGAGCACATCATCCAGGTCGCCGCTGTAGTTCACTTCAAGGCTGAAACCGAACTCCTGGAACTCGCCCAGACGCAGCTTCTTCTGCAGGCGGCGCTTGCGCGGTTTGGCCATTTGTTCGGGGGTGAGGTATTTCATCTGTCTTTCTCTCGTCAGGGGCGGCTCGGCGGTTGGCCGGGCCTCGATCCGTGGTGTCCTGGGGCGCGAGTCCGGGGCATTGTCAGTGCACCTTGCGCTTGTACGTCAGCAAGGACGCCGGCAACGCCGGGTGATGCACGTCCAGGGTGGCGGGATTATCCCGTATCCGGGCGATTCGTGCAGCGTAGCTTGTCCACCGCTAACCCTGGCTTGTAGGACGGTATGCCGCCGCGGGAAGTCGTCGCCGAAATCAGAGAGGGCTGTTCTGCCATGAACGGGCATTCAGAGATCAGAGATGCCTCTTCCCTGTGGTAAAGCAGCGAGGATCACAGATAGAACAGGGTCAACTGCGCGATGCCCCTGACCAGGCCGCCAGTGACTTGTTCGGCCGTGCCGGTGCGGTAGTAGGAAACGTTCATTTTGATGGGAAGTGTCTGGTTTCCCGCGCTCGGGTCATAGTTCTGCACCACGTAACTGGAGTCGCCGAAGCGGATTGGCGAGGTATTGGACTCGTCGGTGATGCGCAACCCAACGCCCTGGGCCATGTCGGCGCCTGAGGCGTTCTGGAAGGTGCCGTTGGTGGCGCTGATGATGCTGCCGATCGGGTCGAGTTGATACTGGATGGTATTCATCCCGGCCGGGCAGTTCCGCAAGGTGAACTGGAAGGGTTTGGTCTTGAGGGTGATGGCCGAGGCGAATGCGCCCTTGTGCACGTCGTCCAGCATGACGTCCCCTCCTTCGGCGGTGCAGGCCAGCGTCTGGAAGTTCACGGGATTGATGATGTAGCTCTTGCTGCCGACCGCGGTGGAATAAACCCTATTGGTTCCCTGTGCCGTGTAAGTGAGAGTCAGGAGGGGAGTATTACCGGCAGCGATTTTTCCCGTCTTGATCAGTCGGAACTGTAATTGAGCACCGAAATTGTAAGTGCTGCCCTCAGGCGATAGATCTCCGCAGTACCGATCACTGTATGAAACGGTACCTGAGCCGGTGGCATATGGGTTCCAACCATTGATGAATCCATTCTTGTCGCAGTTATTACCTGCCGAATAAATGCGGAATCCATAAATGACTCCAACGCCGTCCAAGCCAGTCTTGAAGACCTTGTAGGCAATGCCACCTTCCGAATAAGTACCCGCTTGTTCTTGAGTTGGGAACTTAATTCCGATCCCTCCTCCATCCTCACTGTTGCTTATAGTGCAGGTGTAGATATTCGTTTGGGCTTGCCCGATCACCCAACTGGTCAAGGGAACAGGCGTGGCATTGTCACGGGGCACGGAAATGGGGCCCGGAAAGGTAAAACTCTCGGAAGCAGGACCATTGAAGGTGCAGGTCACTGCAGCGTGGGATTCGAGGCTCCAGCTACCTGACAATGCCACGAGCATAGTGCCGATCGCGGCGACCCGGACGCTACGAATTGCTCTGCGGCCTTTGATGTTCCTTGTTGTCATGATGGTGCTCCTTAAGGGTAAACAGCGTGACGGCCGATGCGCATGAACTTGGCTGGGCTGATGCCGCCTCGACTGATGCAGGCTTGGGAAACTCGGTAGCGTGGGAAGAACGCCGAGGTGAATAGGCCTCAAGAGTTTGACCGGCTTGTCCGTGTCGGGTCTGTCCGAGAAAAAATCCTGCCTATTAGGAAATTTCTTGTTCCCGCGGAGATAGGGGAATGGACATGGGCGCATGTCGTGGAACCGGCTGTAGTCCTGTTCGTTGGCCTTGCGCGGGAGCGCATAGGGGGCGTGTTGCCTTGAGTCGGGCTTACTTGACAGGGGCGAAGCCATAGCGGGAAGGGTGATCGGCAAGGATCCAGTTCGGATAGGCGGTCTGGTATGCCTGCTCGATGTAGTTCGCAACCTGCTGAGGGGCGTCGTGCGAACGCAGTTCGATGGGAGCGAAGCTCCGGTGGCCGAATCGCCCCTGCTTGAAGGTGAGGTGAAAGCACAGCAGTACCGCATCGACGTGACCGCCGATGCTGAATACCCCGCGGTGAATGCGTGCGGGGCGGCCCAGCATCGAGACTTCGACGGTTTCCATGGGGAAGCGCTGCATCATGTGGGGCGGCACATCGCTGAACAGCACGGCAGCGCCGGCCTGTTTCAGCGCGCGAAGCAGGCGTAACCCGAGGGCAGACCGGTTGTTCTCATCGAGGGTATGCAGTATGCGCAGGCCGGGAATCAGGACGTCTTCCTGGTGGCCGTAGCCTTCCCGAGGGCTACCGGATACGACGGCAAGCTCCGTCAGGTTCAGTGCCGCGCGCAGCGCATCGACGACATAAATGTTGGCGTACTCGGACACATAGTGGAACGGCGAAACAATGACCGGCCGGCCCGGACTGTCCCGATGAATTCTGGCGATGACTGAGGCCAGTTCCTGCGCTGTCGATTCCAGTTCCGGCCAGTGATTGCCAATTCCGTAGAGCCTGCCCAGATGCATACGTCGGTCGATCAGGTGCTCGATCTCTTCGCTGGCCATGGTGCGCCAGGCATCGCCAGGGTCGAGTGAGACTCTATCGCTTCCCCACTCGTAGCGCAGTCGGCCATTCCAGCGGGTGGTTGCGCTGAACAGGCTTTTGAGTCCCCAGGAAAGCAAGCCCGCGCGTTCGATCCACGAAGCGGGGAGTCTCAGGAGGAGGCGGTCGCGCCAGCGCAGACCGGCCAAGTCAGTTTTCGCTGGCATCGGAACTCAGCCAGGCATCGAGGAGCTGAATATCCCCCAGGCTCAGCGACGCAACTTCGGCCTTGAGTGCGAGGAAGGCCGACAAGGCTTCAAATTGGGCCTTTACCTGTTCGCCACGGCTGGTGAACAGCAATTCCTGGGCGCGCAGTACATCCAGATTGGAGCGGCTGCCGGCCCGGTATCCCATGCGGGTCGCTTGCAGGGACGATTCGTTGAGACGAACGATTTCCCGTAGCGTATTGCTTCGCTCCTGCGCCCAATCAAGGCGCTGGAACCACTCGCGGGTGTCCGCGGCTGACTTTCGAGTCGCCGCCAACAGTGTGTTCCGGGCCTTTTCTTCGCTGGCCAGGCTCTGACGGATGCGGGCCCGATTGGCGCCACCGGTGAATAGTGGGGCGGATATGGTCAGCATGGCGCTGTTGGTGGTGGTCGGATCGGAATATCCGGCGGCCGCGCCGGACGGGGAGTGGCTGGCGCTAAGACTGACGACCGGATAGCGCTGGGCTCTTGCCTTCTCGGCGTCTTCGCCGGCGTTGCGTACTGCGAGCTGGCCCAGCTGTACCGGGTAGCTGCGCGTCTCGGCTTGGTGGACCCACTGTTGCAGGCTTCTGGACTTCAGCCAGGGGCGGGTGCGCTCCGTGTAGGCGGGGGCGGGTGGCGGGACATCGCGTCCGGTCAAAGCTTCCAGGGCTCGGCGACGGGAGTCCAGCGTGCGCATGGCTTCCTGTTGGCGCAACTGCGCTTCGCTCAGGCGCGATAGCGCTTCCTGTACATCGATGACTGTCGCTTCACCGCCGGCGCGCAGGTGTTCGGTCAACGTATGCTGTTCGGTGACGGCACGCAGGTAATCGTTGGCCCGAGACAGTTCCTGCGACGCCGCCAGCAGATCCAGGTATTCATTCGCGGAGCGCAGCACCAGCGCCTGCCAGGCGCTGGCATATTCGAGTTCTGCCTTGGCGCTGGCGATGCTCGCCTGCCGCAGCCCCACCCAGAGTTGCCAGTCGAAGACCGGTTGGGTCAGCGTCACCATCCAGCCGTTCTGCCAGTACTTGGCTGTCGGCTGGTTTTCGGTCTTGATCTGGTTGTAGGTTCGCCCCCAGCCGCCGTCGAGCCTTGGCAGGAGGGCCGCCCTCGCCAGGGGGACTTCCTCGCGGCCGATCGCGACCTCGGAGTTGGCTGCGGAAAGCTCGGCATCATGGGCCAGTGCATCGTTGACGACAGACAACAGCTCTCCGGACCAGGCCGTCTGGACGATGAGGGCAAGGCTCATTCCGAGAAGTGCCAGGGATTTCCCGAAGCTCATGCGGATGAGCCTTCATGCTCGGTGCGTCGTATGAGCTTGCCGTCGATCAGCAGGTAGCTGCGCTCGAAGCGGGACGCCAGCGAAAGGTCGTGGGTGATGACGATGAGTGTGCGGTCCAGTTGCTGAAGCAGGCTGGCGATCCCGGCAACCGAGACCGGATCGAGGTTGGAGGTCGGCTCGTCCAGCAGCAGAAGCTCTGCATCCTGGTACAGCGCTCGCGCCAGCAGCAGTCGCTGGCGCTGGCCGGCGGAGATGTTCGCGATCGAGTCGCTGATGACGGTCTGGGTGCGCATGGGCAATTGCATGACGTCGTTCAGCAGGCCGACATCCTTGAGCAACTGGTTGATGCGATTGTGATCGGGGTTGGCGCTGAACAGGGAAATGTTGTCGGCGATGCTGCCGTTGAGGATCAGATCGCCCTGGCGCATCTGGGTCATGTGCTGCCGCACTTCGTCCACGGCCAGGTTGGTGAAGCTCACGCCATTCAGCCGTATCTCGCCGAGTTGCACCGGTTCGGCGGCGCACAGCAACTTGAACAGCGTCGATTTGCCCACGCCCGATGGGCCGACCACGACGATCTTGTCGCCACGGTTTATGTCCAGCGACACGCCTGACAGGACATTGCGGTCGGAAATGCCGTAGCTGAAGCTCAGGTCGCGCACCTGGATCGAGTCGAAGCGCCTGAGTTCGGTCGTCCTGCCGATCTGCTCGGGCTGCGTATAGCGCTCCGGCTCATGCTCCACGATGTCGGCGACACGTTGCACCGGCACGCTCAGCATGAAGCGACCGAACAACGCATTGATGGACTGGGCGAGACGTTCGGAGGCCAGGGACTTGTAGATCATGAAGGAGTAGAAGACACCCACGGAGATCTTGCCATCGAGCATCAGGCCGGCCGCCAGCCAGGTAATGACGATGACATCGGCGTACTCCACCAGTTTCAGCACGGCATCGCGGCAGGCGGTCAACTTGGCGCTGTGCAACGCCGCTGCGGCGTGGGCGCGGAATTTCGCCATGAAAATCGCCGTGCGACGGGTTTCGCCACAGGCCAGTTTGATCAGCGAGGCACCCCGAATCGTCTCGATCAGCGTGTCGTCACATTGGGCCGAGCGCTCCAGTACCAGCATGTGCGCATCGCGCATCGGCACGTACAGGGCGAACGCGGTACCCAGGTACAGGGCAAAGATCGCAAGCGCGCTGCTGGCCAGCAGGACGCTTTGCATCAGCATCAGTGCAATTGCCAGGAGGGCCACGACGATATCGATGCGCAGGGTGATGCTGGTGCGCACCGTATAGTCGTTGATTTCCTCCTGGGATTTCAGGCGAGCGAACAGGTCGCCGACGTTGCGCTTCTCGAAGTAGGAAATGGCATTGCGCAGCAACTGTCCCACCAGGCCCTGGGTCACGTTGACGCTGACCAGGGTGTTGGCCAGGGCGGTCAGGTAGCTCTGAACGAAACGGCTGAAAGCGCTGATGGCAAAGATGCTCGCGAAGGTGATCGCGAGAATGTGCAGCAGGTTCCGGTTGTCGCTGGTCACCACGTGGTCAAGGACCAGGTTGCCGAAGTAGGGCATGGCCAGGATGGCGAACTGGCTGCCAATGGCGACGAACATCAGCTTGGCGATCTGGCCGCGCAACTGCGGATTCAGGGCGCGCACCCGGGCCAGGGCGCCGGGCACCTTCGATCGGTGGCGGATGCGTGGCAGTTCCGGAGTGGGTGAACATTCGAGCAGATAGCCGGAGACGTTTGCCAGAAACATCGCCAGGCCCATCCGGCGCCGTCCCGAGGCGGGGTCGATGACGACCACGTGGCCACGCCGGTACTTCTCGAAGACCACGAAGTGGGCTCCACCGAAGTGCAGGATGGAACCCGCCTTGATGTTGGCGAGATCACTGGCGTCGAACTGGAAGGCCTGGACGGCGAGCCCGAAGTCGGTGGCCACGTCGTACAGGTCCATCAGGGTCAGGCCATGGGAGGAGAGGGCGCGGTGTGCGGTGATTTCCCGTACCTCGGTGGCGCGTCCCAAATGCGTCAGCACCATGGCAAGGCAGGCATAGCCGCAGTCGGCTACTTCATTCTGATAGATGACCCGCACGATCAACCCCGGATCATCTGGAATAGCGGTTCCAGCACCCATTCGGCGATGGTTCTGCGCTCGATGACCACGCTGGCGGTGCCGCGCATGCCGGGAAGGATGCGCAGCGGCTCGCCTGCCGGTCCGAAGGTCGTGTCGGAAAGGCTGGCCCAGGCCATGTAGTTATTGATCTCGGTGGCTTTGCCGGCAGCGGCTGTCGGGCCCGCGGTGCTCTCGGTTCTGTTCATTGCTGTGTCGGAGATCGAGTCGATACGGGCCTGCACGGCGCCGAAGCGGGCATAGGGAAATGCGTCCAGCTTGAGGCGAACAGATTGTCCCGGTTTGATGAAGCCGCGTTGTCGCGAGGGAATATCCAGCGCTGCTACCAGTGGGGTGCCGGCTTCGGTGTCGATGACCAGGGCGACGTCCTCGGCTTCCAGCGTTTGGCCGACGACGAGGCTCGAGAAGGTCACCAGACCCGCGTGCGGCGCGAAGATGGTGGAGTTCTGTCGAGCCGCCTCGTAACGCAGGTTGATGTCCTGCTGCTCGCGCGCAAGTTGTGCCGCCAGTTCGCGCTGCTGGACCTCCAGTTCCTTTTGAGTACCCCGCAGAGACTCGATTTCACTCAGCAGCGATTGGCGGCGCACCTCGCCCTGGGCGACTTCGGCCGCGCCCTGATTGGCTTGGAGGCGTGCCTGTTCGAGGCGGTCGGCGGTTATGTAGCTGGCCATGCCTTCCAGCCGCTGAAGGGTACGCAGGGCGTCGGCTGCGATACGCCGGGCCTGTACCTGCTGCTGGCCCAGTGCACTGAGTTCCAGTTCACGGGCGGCGCCGCTGCGCTCGCTGGCCTGCAGGCGCGCCATGAGGCCGGCGAGCCGCCCGTCATGCTGGGCCCTGGCGGAAGCGAGCTGTTCGTCGCGCAGCTGTTCGTCGAACTTGGGGCGGGGTATCCCGTCACTCGACAGACTGAAGTCACGAGCGAGCTGGAACAGGGGTTGCCCTTGCTGGACTCGTTCGCCGGAGAGAACCTGGACGGAGGTCACCAGGCCGGCAACGCCCTTGACCTTGACCTCCGAGGGAGAGATGACTTCGCAGGGCACATCGCGTTTCAGTTCTATTTCCTGAAAGAAGGCGAAGGTGATGCCCAATGCCACTGCAGTGGAAGTGAAATAGGCTATCCAGCGCCAAGGCACATCGGAGAAGCGCGGCAGCTTTTCTGCTTGGATACTCAATGTTTGACCTTGCTGAATAGGGCGGAGGATGCGGGGCCAAGAGAATGCCGCCGCTGCAGCTCGCTCATGGCCACTGAAATTGAAAGCGCTGCCCGATGGGGGCTGGGCAGCGCCATGTAGCCAGAGTTACCGGGATTGGCATCGGAGGCTGATCGAAATCAACCTCGTCAATGCGCTATTGCCCCCGGTTGAGCACCGGCTTACCGGACGACGTTTGTACCGCCGGTATTACCACCACTAGGCGGTACCGGAGCCGGGCACGGGGCAGGCTTCTTCTTGGCCTTGCAGCAGCCGCCTGCGAGTTCGGACTTGGTCAGTTCTTCGCGATCTACTTTCTTCATTCTCAGTTTCCTGAATTAGATGGTTTTAAGGTGAAACGTGAAACGACGTATTGCGGTGTTGCTCGGGAGTACTCCATGGAAATATTAAGAGTTCTCATAATGACTAATCCGATGTCGTGTCAGTTGTCAGGTGGTTATCAGATTTACTTGAGTGGAAGAGGGAGATTGGCGAGTTCAGGCTCGATGAGTTCTTCTGGGCGGCATGGAGAGAAATGCAGCAGGAACTTCGCTGGCGAATTAATTTGCCGGAAATGATCTTTTTTTAGAGGGGTGGTAGCAATGGCGAAGATATTTCTAATTCTGTGGGAAGGTTCTTATGACTAATCCAGCTCTCTATTTTTGTGGGATTTTTCTAAATTATTAGGATATGGCTGAATTTAAGTTTATGAATTTATCGTAGGAAGTTGTATGTAGATCGTATGCCTGTAAGTTTCTGGCTGTCGCTCATGCAATTGAGATTGCTTGCAGACTTTTCAGAATGGACTGATGCCAGCGAGTCCATCAGGACTGCTCGATGCTGGGCAGATAGCTGGTGCGAGGGGGCTGGGGCGAGGGTAGGTAGGCGATGAGGGGAGCTGCGGAGTTTGGCGGGAGAATGCGAGCGTGGCTCTCGTTCGCAGGAAGGGCCGATTCAGTTGTGCATCAACGCAGCAAGGGTTGCACGGCAGGATGTCTGGTATCCCGACACGTGCCCCTTGCATTGTGGAGTGTGCGTCTTAGTTGTCGTACCCCAGGTTCGGCGACAGCCAGCGCTCGCTGGTGCTGACTTCCTGGTTCTTGCGCGCGCTGTAGCGTTCGATCTGGTCCTTGTCGACCTTGCCCACGGCGAAGTACTGCGCCTGTGGGTGGGCGAAGTACCAGCCGCTGACGGCGGCGGCGGGGAACATGGCGAAGTGCTCGGTCAGGGTCACACCGGACAGGCCCTTCGGGTCGAGCAGCTTGAACAGCGTGCCTTTCTCGGTGTGGTCCGGGCAGGCCGGGTAGCCGGGCGCCGGGCGGATGCCGACGTACTGTTCCTTGATCAGCGCCTCGTTGCTGAGGTGCTCGTCCGGCTGGTAGCCCCAGTATTCCTTGCGCACGCGCTCGTGCAGCCACTCGGCGCAGGCTTCGGCGAGACGGTCGGCGAGGGCCTTGACCATGATCGCGCTGTAGTCGTCGCCCTTGGCCTCGTAGGCCTTGGCCACTTCCTCGGCGCCGATGCCGGCGGTGGTGATGAAACCGCCGACATAGTCCTTCACGCCGCTTTCCTTCGGCGCAACGAAGTCGGCCAGGCTGAAGTTCGGCTTGCCGTCGGGCTTGATGGTCTGCTGGCGCAGGTGGTGCAGGGTGGCCAGCTTGTGGCCGTCGTCGCCGTAGACTTCCAGGTCGTCATGGTGCACCTGGTTGGCCGGCCAGAAGCCCAGCACTGCGCGGGACTTGATCAGCTTCTCGTCGATCAGCTTCTTCAGCATGGCCTGGGCGTCGTTGAACAGGCTGGTGGCTGCTTCGCCCACGACTTCGTCGGTGAGGATGCGCGGGTACTTGCCGGCCAGGTCCCAGGAGATGAAGAAGGGCGTCCAGTCGATGTACTCGGCCAGCACGTTGAGGTCGATGTCATCCAGCACCTTCACGCCGGTGAAGCTCGGCACCGGCGGCTGGTAGCCGGCCCAGTCGAACTGCGGCTTGGCGGCGATGGCCTGTTCGTAACTCAGGCGCTCGGTACGCGCGCTGCGGTTGGCAGTGCGCTCGCGCACTTCCGCGTATTCCTCGCGCAGCTTGCGGGCATACTCGGGCTTCATTTCCTTGGACAGCAGGGTGGTCGCCACGCCCACCGCGCGGGAGGCGTCGGTGACATAGACCACCGCGTCGTTGCTGTACTGCGGGTCGATCTTCACCGCGGTGTGCGCCTTGGAGGTAGTGGCACCGCCGATCAGCAAAGGCAAGCTGAAGTTCTGCCGCTGCATTTCCTTGGCGACGTGGACCATCTCGTCCAGCGACGGGGTGATCAGGCCGGACAGGCCGATGATGTCGCACTTCTGCTCGCGGGCGGTCTGCAGGATCTTCTCGGCCGGGACCATCACGCCCAGGTCGACGATGTCGTAGCCGTTGCAGCCCAGCACCACGCCGACGATGTTCTTGCCGATGTCGTGCACGTCGCCCTTCACCGTGGCCATGAGGATCTTGCCCTTGGCCTCGGGCTTGTCGCCTTTCTCCGCTTCGATGAAGGGGATCAGGTGGGCTACGGCCTGCTTCATCACGCGGGCGGATTTCACCACCTGCGGGAGGAACATCTTGCCGGCGCCGAACAGGTCGCCGACCACGTTCATGCCGGACATCAGCGGGCCTTCGATGACCTCGATGGGGCGCGCGCACTTCTGCCGGCATTCCTCGGTGTCTTCGACGATGTAAGTGGTGATGCCTTTGACCAGCGCGTGCTCCAGACGCTTCTCGACGCTATGGCTGCGCCATTCCTCGTCTTCCACTTCCTTGGTAGCACCGCCGCCCTTGTAGTTGTCGGCGATGGCCAGCAGTGCCTCGGTAGCATCCGGGCTGCGGTTGAGCACCACGTCCTCGACCTTGTCGCGCAGCTCCTGCGGGATCTCGTCGTAGATCTCCAGCTGGCCGGCGTTGACGATGCCCATGGTCAGGCCGTTCTGGATCGCGTAGTAGAGGAACACCGAGTGGATCGCCTCGCGCACCGGGTTGTTGCCGCGGAACGAGAAGGACACGTTGGACACACCGCCCGAGCTCAGCGCGTAGGGGAGGTTGTCGCGGATGTAGGCGCAGGCGTTGATGAAGTCGACCGCGTAGTTGTTGTGCTCCTCGATGCCGGTGGCGACCGCGAAGATGTTCGGGTCGAAGATGATGTCTTCCGGCGGGAAGCCCACTTCGTTGACCAGGATGTCGTAGGAGCGCTGGCAGATTTCTTCCTTGCGCGCCTGGGTGTCGGCCTGGCCGGCTTCGTCGAAGGCCATCACCACCACGGCGGCACCGTAGCGCTTGCACAGGCGGGCGTGGTGCTTGAATTGCTCGACGCCTTCCTTCATGGAGATGGAGTTGACGATGCCCTTGCCCTGGATGCATTTCAGGCCCGCTTCGATCACTTCCCACTTGGAGGAGTCGATCATGATCGGCACGCGGGAGATGTCCGGCTCGGAGGCGATCAGGTTGAGGAAGGTGACCATGGCCGCCTTCGAATCCAGCATGCCTTCGTCCATGTTGATGTCGATCACCTGGGCGCCGGCTTCCACCTGCTGCTGCGCCACTTCCAGCGCTTCGGCGTAGTTCTCTTCACGGATCAGCCGGGCGAACTTGGCGGAGCCGGTGATGTTGGTGCGCTCGCCGACGTTCACGAACAGCGAACTGCGGTCGATGGTGAAGGGTTCCAGGCCGGACAGGCGGCAGGCGCGCGGAATCTCGGGGATCACGCGCGGCGCATACTTGGCCACGGCCTTGGCGATGGCCTCGATGTGCGGCGGGGTGGTACCGCAGCAACCGCCGATGATGTTGAGGAAGCCGGAGGCGGCGAACTCTTCGACCACTTCGGCCATCTGCGCCGGGGACTCGTCGTATTCGCCGAAGGCGTTGGGCAGGCCGGCGTTGGGGTGGGCGGAGACGTGGGTCCCGGCCTTGGTCGCCAGCTCTTCCAGGTAGGGGCGCAGCTCTTTCGCGCCCAGGGCGCAGTTCAGGCCGACGGAGATCGGGTTGGCGTGGCGCACCGAGTTCCAGAAGGCTTCGGTGGTCTGGCCGGACAGGGTGCGGCCGGAGGCGTCGGTGATGGTGCCGGAGATCATGATCGGCAGCTCGACGCCCAGTTCTTCATAGACGCCCTGCACGGCGAAGATCGCGGCCTTGGCGTTCAGGGTATCGAAGATGGTCTCGATCAGGATCAGGTCGGCGCCGCCCTCGATCAGGCCACGGGTGGCTTCGCTGTAGTTCTCCACCAGTTCGTCGAAGGTGACGTTGCGGAAACCAGGGTCGTTGACGTCCGGGGAGATGGAGCAGGTTCGACTGGTTGGGCCGAGTACGCCGGCAACGAAACGCGGCTTGGCCGGGTTCTCGGCGGTCTTGGCGTCGGCGACCTGGCGGGCCACGCGTGCGCCCTCGACGTTCATCTCGTAGGCCAGCTCCTCCATGCCGTAGTCGGCCTGGGAGACGCGGGTGGCGTTGAAGGTGTTGGTCTCGAGGATGTCCGCGCCGGCGTCCAGGTAGGCCTTCTCGATGGCCTGGATCACGTCCGGGCGGCTGAGCAGCAGCAGGTCGTTGTTGCCCTTCACGTCGCTCGGCCAGTCGGCGAAGCGGGTGCCACGGTAATCCTCTTCCTGCAGCTTGTAGCTCTGGATCATGGTGCCCATGCCGCCGTCGAGGATCAGGATGCGCTCCTTGAGGGCTTGCTGGAGGGCTTGCAGGCGAGCGGCGCGATCGGACATCGGAGGTACCTAGAAAGGAGGCGTGACAATGGGTCGCTGATGATAACAAAGCTGTAGAAAATTTGAGCTTGCGGAGATTTACATGAAAATTGCTCATGTTCTGCCTTCGGATAGGCAGCGCCGCGGCGGCGTTCCCGCTAGAATCCGCCCATTCCGAAGGTCTGGAGCCCTACATGTCCCGGCGAGCACGCTTCACGTTGTTCATCGCATCCCTGATGCTTTCAGCGTTTTCCCAGGCCGCGGGCCTGTCCTACACCAAGGACATCCAGCCGATCTTCACCGAGAAGTGCGTGGCCTGCCACGCCTGCTATGACTCGCCGTGCCAGCTCAACCTGAGCGCTGCCGAAGGCGCCCAGCGCGGCGCCAACAAGCTGCCGGTGTACGATGGCGCGCGGACGAAGGCGCAGGACACCACCCGCTTGTTCCTCGATGCCCACGGCGCGGATGCCTGGCGGCGCAAGGACTTCTGGTCCGTGCTCGATGGCCGTGGCGACCAGGCCGCATTGATGGCGCGGATGATCGACCTGGGCCATGCGCACCCGCTGGTGCCCAACGCGAAGATTCCCGACGGGCTGGACCTCTCGATCAACCGCACCAACCAGTGCCCGACCCCCGACAGCATCGACGACTTCGTGCGCAAGAACCCGCGCAGCGGCATGCCGTTCGCCGTCACCGGCCTGACCGACAAGCAGCTCTCGACCATCAAGACCTGGCTGGCCCAGGGCGCGCCGGTGGACGAACAGGCCTGGCAGCCGAGCCCCGCTGAGACGGGGCAGATCGCCGACTGGGAGCGCTTCCTGAACCAGCCGGGCGCGCGCCAGAGTCTGGTCTCGCGCTGGCTCTACGAGCACCTGTTCCTGGCCCACCTGTACTTCACCGAGAACGGCCAGGACGGACATTTCTTCCAGCTGGTGCGCTCGCGCACGCCCAGTGGCCAGCCGATCGATCCGATCGCCACCCGTCGGCCGAACGACGATCCGGGTAACAACTTCTACTACCGCCTCTGGCCGATCCAGGGTGTGATCGTGCACAAGACGCACATCACCTACCCACTCAATCCCGCCAAGCTGGCGCGCACCCAGGAGCTGTTCTATGGCAGCGATTGGGACACCGACAGGGTGCCGGGATACGGCCTGCAGCACCGCGCCAATCCGTTTGAGACATTCGCCGCGATCCCGCCGCAGGCGCGCTACCAGTTCATGCTGGACAACGCCGAGTACTTCGTCCGGACCTTCATCCGTGGGCCGGTGTGCCGTGGGCAGATCGCCACCGACGTGATCCGCGACAACTTCTGGGCGCTGTTCCAGGACCCGCAGCACGACCTCTACGTCACCGATCCGGATTTCCGCGCCCAGGCCTCGCCGCTGCTGGCGCTGCCGGGACAGATCGACGAGATGGGCGCGATGCTGTCGCAATGGCGTGCCTATCGCGACAAGCGCAACGCCTACGAGGAGCTGCGCCAGGACGTCTATGACGATTCGCCGGCGCCGACCTGGGCCGATATCTGGGCCGGCAATGACAACGCCGTGCTGAGCATCTTCCGCCAGTACGACAGCGCTTCGGTGCGCAAGGGCCTGATCGGTGGCATTCCGCAGACCATCTGGTGGCTGGACTACCCGTTGTTCGAGCGCACCTACTACGGGCTGGTGGTCAACTTCGACGTCTACGGCAACGTCGCGCACCAGGCGCAGACGCGGCTGTACTTCGACCTGATCCGCAACGGCGCCGAGCAGAACTTCCTGCGCCTGATGCCGGTGGCCGCGCGCAAGCCGCTGCTGGACGACTGGTACCAGAACAGCGGCAGGCTCAAGATGTGGGCCGACTACTACAGCAACGACAGCGACGCGCCGACCGGGCTGTTCCTGCCGGAAAAGGGCGCCAAGAACGCCTTCGCCCAGCAACTGCTCAAGCGATACGTGGCACTCAACGCGCGGCCCGACCCTATCAACATGTGCGAGGACGGCGCCTGCTACCGCAACAATGTCGCCGCGCCGCTGCAGGACGCCGAGCAGGCCTTCAGCCGTCTGGTCAGCCGTCCGGCGGCGGGGCTCCCGGTGATCGACTATTTCCCCGAGGCGACCATGCTGCGGGTAGAACTGCCCGATGGTCAGCGCGAGATCTACACCGTGCTGCGCAACCGCGCCCACAGCAACGTCGCCTTCATCGCGGGCGAGTCGCTGCGCTACCAGCCGGGGCTGGACACCCTGACCATCTACCCGGGCGTGCTCTCCAGCTACCCGAACTTCATGTTCGACCTGAAGTCGGGCGACGTGGGGGATTTCGTCAGTGCGCTGGAGCAGGTCAGGGACCAGGCCGGATTCGACAAGGTCGTGGACCGCTGGGGCATCCGCCGCAGCCATCCGCAGTTCTGGTTCTACTTCCACGACCTGGACGCCTACATTCGCGAGACTGAGCCGGTGGAGGCGGGGATTCTCGACATGAACCGCTACGAGAACCTGTGACGCCATCCCTTGTAGGAGCGAGCTTGCTCGCGAACGGCTTCGCAGCGGAGTCTGGTTCGCGAGCAAGCTCGCTCCTACAAAGGCGCACTGTCCCAGCTGCGAATTATTCCTACTAAATCAGTAGGGCTTTCTACCTCACCCCCGAATGGCGTAAACTGGCGCCACGTTTGCGAGGAGTTGCCATGAGCGCTATTACCATCACCGAAGCCGCACAGGATTACCTGGCCGAACTGCTGTCCAAGCAGGACACCCCCGGCATCGGCATTCGCATCTTCATCACCCAGCCGGGAACCACCTACGCCGAAACCTGCATCGCCTACTGCAAGCCGGGTGAGCAGAAGCCGGAAGACACCCCGGTCGGCCTGAAGGACTTCACCGCCTACATCGATGCCATCAGCGAGCCCTTCCTGGAAGACGCCATCGTCGATTACGCCACCGACCGCATGGGCGGCCAGCTGACCATCAAAGCGCCCAACGCCAAGGTGCCGATGGTCAACGAGGACAGCCCGCTCACCGAGCGCATCAACTACTACCTGCAGACCGAGATCAACCCAGGGCTGGCCAGCCACGGCGGCCAGGTGAGCCTGGTGGACGTGGTCGAGGACAACATCGCCGTGCTGCGTTTCGGCGGTGGTTGCCAGGGCTGCGGCGCGGTCGAGATGACGCTGAAGGACGGTGTCGAGAAGACTCTGATCGAGCGCATTCCGGAGCTGAAGGGCGTGCGTGACGTCACCGATCACAGCAACCGCGAGAACGCCTACTACTGAGTCGGCGATCGAGCAGCGAAAAGGCGACCTTCGGGTCGCCTTTTTCGTTTGGGCGCTCGGGGGCGGCCTGGCGGCCGGATCTTATCCGCGAAATCCACCCGGCCGTACCGTGCTCACAGGTTGACCGCCAACGCCTTGCGCCCCGACCAGAGCATCACCAGCGCCACCAGCAGCACCGGCCACACCAGCAGGTTCACCGCGTTCCAGCCGATGCTGGTGATCAGCGCGCCGGAACTGAAGGACATCAGCGCCGCCAGGCTGCCGTTGCCCAGCTCCATCAGGCCCTGCGCGTGGCCGCGCTCCTGGGGGGAATGGCCGAAGGCGAGCAGGGTGGTGCCGGCGATCAGCATCAGGTTCCACCCCATGCCCAACAGCAGCGAGCTGACCAGGAACTGCGCCACCGACTGCCCGCTCAGGGCCACCGCCGCGCTCACTGCCAGCAGCGCCATGCCCAGCCAGGCCACGCGGCGCCCGCCAAGCCGATCCACCAACGGGCCGGCGACGAAGGCGGGGAGGAACATGCCCAGCACGTGCCACTGGATCACGCTGACCGAGCGTTCCAGCGGCAATCCGCAGAAGCTCATGGCCAGTGGCGTGGCGTTCATGATCAGGATCATCAGCCCGTGGCCGGCGGCGGTACAGGCCATGGCCGCGCGGATCGCCGGTCGCGACAGTAGCTCGCGCATCACCTTCCAGCCTCCGGTGGACGGTGCGGGCGCTGCGCCTTCCGGCAAGCGGCTGAGCACGGTGATGGCCAGCAACGCCAGCCCGGCAATCGCCAGGTAGGAGCCCACGAAGGGCGCCGGCAGCGCATTGCGTGACCACAGCGCCAGACTCGGCGCGAGCAGCGCGGCCAGCACGCCGCCGCCGATCACATAGGCCGTGGCGCGGCCCTTGTGCGTCTCGTCCACCGCTTCCAGCGCGGCGAAGCGGTAATACATGGCCGACGCCTGATAAGCACCAATCGGCAGCGCGCCGAGGCAGAACAGCAGGAAGTCCGCCAGCCAGACGCCCAGCGCACAAAGCAGCCCACCGAGCACGCCGCAGGCAGCTCCCAGCAGGAGGCCGCGACGACGGCCATGGCGTTGCATGAACAGCGACAGCGGTTGCACCGCCAGCAGGTTGCCCAGCACCAGGATCGCCAGGGGCAGGGTGGCCAGGCTGTTGAGCGGCGTGAGCTGGGCGCCGACCAGCGAGGTGAGGGTGATGCCGATCAGCGAGCAGGACCAGTACAGCGCCTGGCTGGCGAACAGCAGGCGGATCGCCGGGATGCGCAGCAGCATGGCGCGCCCTCAGCCCTGGCAGCCAGCGGGCTTGAGCACCCGCTGGGTGGACGCCGGATTGGCCGCTAGTTTCTCCACCGGGCGGCGTGGGCGCGGCACCAGTTCGCCGCCGCAGTTCGGGCAGCGGCCGTGCAGCACCTGCTCGGCGCAGTCGGTGCAGAAGGTGCATTCGAAGCTGCAGATCCGTGCATCGGCGCTGTCGCCGGGCAGATCGCGGTCACAGCATTCGCAGCTGGGGCGAAGTTCGAGCATGGCAAAGTCCTTTGCAGGGGTTGGAGTCAGTGCAGTTGGCCGAAGCGCTCGGCGTATTCCTGGGGGCTGATCGCCAGGTGCTTGTGGAAGGTGCGGCGGAGGTTCTCCGGATGGCCGAAACCACAGAGTCGCGACACCGTACTGATCGACGCCTGGGCGTCCTGCAGCAGCGCGCGCGCCGCTTCCAGGCGTACCCGTTCGACGTAACGGCCGGGGCCGATGCCCAGTTCGTTGATGAACACCCGCGACAGCGTGCGCGGGCTCATGCAGGCCTGTTCGGCCAGGGCTTCCAGTGACAGGTCGGCTCCGAGGTTGGCCGGAATCCACTCCAGCAGCGCCGCCAGGCGTGGCGTGCGGCTCGGCTCCGGGGTCAGCCAGTGGCTGAACTGCGCCTGCCCGCCGGGACGCTTGAGGAACATCACCAGCCGCCGCGCCACCGCCAGCGCCAGGGCACGGCCAAGGTCGGCTTCCACCAGCGCCAGGGCGAGGTCGATGCCGGCGGTAACACCGGCGGAGGTGAAGACGTGATCGTCACCGTCGCGCCGCTGCGGATCGTAGGTGTGCAGGCGGTCGCCCTGGACCAGGACTTCGGGGAAGCCTGCACACAGCGTATCGACGTCGGCCCAGTGGGTGGTGGCTGGACGCCCGTCGAGCACACCGGCGGCGGCGAGGATCAGCGCGCCCGAGCACACCGAACCGAGCCGGCGCACCCGAGGTTCGGCAGCAGCCAGCCAATGCAGCAGGTCGGTGTTCCGGCACTGGGCCTCCACGCCAAGTCCACCGGGCACCAGCAGGGTATCGAGGGTAGAGGGATCGACCTCGCGCCACGCCACATCAGCGCAGATGCGCAGCCCGGCGGAGGTCGCCACGGGACCGGGCTGTTCGCCCAGCACCAGCAATTCGTAGGCGGGCGCCAGGCCCTGGCGCTGCCGCTCGACATTGGCGGAGGCGAACACTTGCAGCGGCCCGGTGACGTCCAGGCTCATGACCTCGGGGTAGATCAGGCAAGCGATCTGGCGCGTCGATTCCATGCTGGGCCTCGTTCAGGTAATGGAACGAGTGTGGCGGTGGCTGACCTTGGCTGCAATGCCAGTCATCGCACAAATCTTGCCATTTTGCCTGTGTTGCCGCAGGCCTGAGGGAAGCCCTGCCGTCAGGCGTGCCGCGCCGCCGTGCGCCGCAGCGAGGCCGCCGCGGTGGCCACGAACAGCCCGGCCGCCAGCGCCAGAGCCACCGGGACGCCTTGCGGACCGAGGTCCATCAGGCTGCCGCTGAGCAGCGGGCCGAGCAGGCTGCCGACGCCCCAGAGCATGCCGGCGGCGGCGTTGGCGGTGACCAGGTCGCGGCCACGGAAACGCTGGCCGATCAGCACCAGGGCCAGGGTGTAGACACCGCCGGCCACTGCGCCCAGCAGCATCAGCGCCGGCCACAGCAACGAAGGCTGGGTGATCAGCCAGGGCAGGGCGAGGCCGATCAGCGTGGCGGCCACTCCGCAGGCCAGGTGCAGGGTGGGACGATCCAGGCGGTCGGAGAGCCAGCCCAGCGGCAACTGGCAGATCATGTCGCCGAGCAGGATCACCGTGGCCATGAAGGCGGCGATGCCCACCGCGTAGCCGTGGCTGGAGGCGTAGACCGGGAAGAGCGACAGCACCACGCTGTCGAAGAAGGAGAAGAACAGCACGCCCATGCACAACGCCGGCGCCACCCGCAGGAAGCCGGCAAGGGAGAAACTACGCGGCTCCTCGACGTGCTCGTGGATGCCTTCCTCGGGCATCGCCGAGGCCACGGTGGCGAGCGCGATCAGGTGTCCTGCGCTGACCAGCAGCACCACCCAGGGCGTCTGCGCGCCGAGCACCGCCACCAGCGTCGGGCCGAGCAACTGGAAGGCGGTGAAGCTGGTGGCGTACAGCGCGACTATGGTGCCGCGATTGTTCTCGCCGCACAGCTCGTTGACCCAGGCTTCGCCAAGGATGATCGCGATGCCCATGCCGACGCCCAGGGCCAGGCGTGCGGCGCCCAGCAGCCACAGCGAGTGGCCGCTGAACTCGATGGCGGCAGTGCTCGCGGTGCAGAGCACGAAGCACAGCAGGTACAGGCGGCGCCGGCTCATCCGCTGGCAGAGGCGGTCGACCAGGGTGGCGGCGAGGATCATGCCGGCCGCCGGCACGGCCGAAAGAATGCCGATCTGCAGCGCGCTGGCGCC
Source organism: Pseudomonas sp. PSE14 (assembly GCF_029203285.1). Classification (NCBI taxonomy): domain Bacteria; kingdom Pseudomonadati; phylum Pseudomonadota; class Gammaproteobacteria; order Pseudomonadales; family Pseudomonadaceae; genus Pseudomonas; species Pseudomonas sp. PSE14. Next base: position 3,618,504 of record NZ_CP115669.1, on the reverse strand, counting down.
CTCGTCCAGCAGGCGCAGCGCCACCAGCGGCAGGGTGGCGCCCAGGCTCAGGCCGACGATGGAGACGGCGAACAGCAGCACCGCCAGCAGCGGCTTGTTCAGGGATGGATTGTTCATGGAAACCTTCTCCGGCCCCGGCGTTCCAGCGGCGGGGCCAACACATGCGAACGAGCCCGCCGGCCGGTGCCGGTGAGCGGAATCGGAATGCGGAAAAGCCTGCGCGAAAGCGCGCGGCGTCCGGCTCAGAAGCCGGCGGGAGGGGAGAAGGTGAAGGCGAACAGCACACTGCGGCGACGGCGCAGCACGGTATCAACTTTGCGTACGCGCGGGGGCTCTCGCAGCAGGGCGAAGAATGGGTCGGCGCAACGGTGAATCGGGGACATGGTACGGGTACAGCGGAGATCGTAGGAAAGCGCGCACTCTAGTGAGTGCGCGCCGGGGCGTCAATCTCGACCGGCCGCGTGGTATTGCGTTGAACGCTGGCATGGCTGGCGTCGATCAGGTTCGCAAGCAAGCTCGCTCCTACAGGCAGAGCATGCGCGCTCTTTGTAGGAGCGAGCTTGCTCGCGAACCACCGAACACGCCGACACTATCGGCTGAATTCCGGCGCTCCTGCCGAAACCTCCTGCGGCCGGCTCAGTACATCCCGCCCCGGCAGGAAGCACCCGAAACCACGCTCCTTGCCCAGCGCTTCCGGGAAGCCGTTTTCGCGCCGATAGGCCACACGCCCATTGATCAGCGTAGCGTCCACCGCAGCGTCATTGCGCTTCACCAGCCGCGTCAGGCCAAGGCCTTCCATGGGCGCCTCGCTGACCTCGTCCAGCTCATCGGTCAGGCCGGCGGGATTGACCACTACCAGATCCGCGCGGTCGCCCACGCGGATGTAACCCGCGTCGATTCCGGCGAAATCCGCCAGTTCCCCGGTCAGCCGGTGCACCGCGCGGCCGGTCTCCATGAAGCCTTCGCCGGCCAGCTCGGCGTCGCGCACGTACTTGAGGAAGCGCAGCGGGAAGTTGTACTGCGCGTGGGAGGCCAGGTGCGCGCCGGAATCGGCGAAGCCCGGCTGGGTCCAGGGGCTGGCCAGCAGCTTGCGCATGATCTGCGGGCGGTGGTTGCCGTAGCAGGTGGTCCATTTCAGCGCGTTGCGGTACTGGCCGGCCAGCTCGAAGAAGGCGTCCACCGCATCCATGCCGTGCTCGCGACCGATGTCCTCGAAGTTGCGCCCGACCAGCGACGCGTCCGGGCATTCGCGCACCCAGCAGTCGGACAGGTTGCGGTGCCAAAGGCCGAGGCTGAGGGTGGCCTTGATGTCCTTCTTGAAGCGCTCGCGGAAGGCCGGGTCCTGGATGCGCGTGTAGAGCTCGTCCGGCTCCTTGATGTCGCGCAGCACTTCACCCGCGCCGAACTCCTCGAAGCCGTTCATGTTCAGCCCCTCGATGCGCACCACGAAGGGCGCGGGCAGGGTCTGCCAGCGATACCGGCCGCGCAGCACGCGGTTGGCGACCCAGCCGGAGGCGCGGGTGATGCGGTGCATGAAAGGCTGGGATTTCAGGTCCAGCGCCGTGAGCATCGAGCACTTGAGCGGGCGGCGGAACCAGCCGTGGGCCTGGTAGAGGAAGGCGAACACGTTGATCTTGGTGACCGCATTGGGCGCGCCCTGCATCAGCGCGTTGCGCCGGCGCAGCACGGCGAACAGCCGGGAGAATTCCTTCCAGCTGGCGAAGGTGGAGGGTAGCGGGCTGGACCAGGCGCGGTCGCCGTCCATCTTGTCCAGCCGTGTCGTCATCACCGACAGGCCGAAGCAGCCGGCATCCAGCGCCTGTTCCAGCAATTCCTCCATACGCTGCAGTTCGGCTTCGGTCGGCTTGGCGCCGCTGATGGCACGCTCCAGGCCCATTACCGCCACGCGCAGTTCGGAGTGGCCGAGGAACGAACACAGGTTCGGCCCCAACGGCTGCTGCTCGTAGAAGGCACGATAGCCATGGGCGTCCTTCCAGGTGCGCTTTTCGCGCAGGATCGGCAGCACCTGCTCGCGTGGCACCGCTTCGACACGGGTGAACAGGTCGGAGCAGTCTTCCGCCTCGCCCAGCACCATGCTGATGGAGCAGGAGCCCACCGACACGGTGGTCACGCCATGCCGTACCGACTCCTTCAGCGCCGGCGCGGCGATCACCTCGGCGTCATAGTGCGAGTGGATTTCCAGGAAGCCGGGGGTGACCCACTTGCCGGCGGCGTCGATCACTTCCGGGCAGCCGCGTTCGTCCAGCGGGCTGAGGCTCAGGGTGTCGATGCGGCCATCCTTGATGCCGACGTGGCGCAGGCTGCCGGGGGCATCGCTGCCGTCGAAGTACAGGCCGTTCTTGATGATGATGTCGTAGCTCACAGGAAACTCCAGGGCGACAGCAGCAGGACGCCGCTGACCAGCAGCAGGCAGTGGATGGCGAGACGGAAGTGGCGTTCCTCGAAGCGGTGGTGCAGGCGCTCACCCAGCCATACGCCGAGCAGCAGCAAGGGCGCGTAGGCGAGCACCTGGGGCAGCGCCGGGCGCAGGCGGCCGTCGAGGAGGAAGGCGATGGTCAGCAGCCCGTTCAGGGTGAACCAGACGCAGACCAGGGTGGCGCGCAGGCGGGTCTTGTCCAGCGGGCGGGTGGCCAGGGCGTAGACCAGCAGCGGCCCGCCCGAGGCGAACAGGCCATGGCAGACGCCCGCCGCTCCGGTGGCCAGGCGCACCACCCAGTTCGGCGTACGGCCGCGCTCCGGTGCGCTGGCACGCAGACGCCACAGTTCACGGCCGGCGAACCAGAGGATCAGCACGCCCAGGCCGCGCTTGAGCGGCTGCGGGTCCAGGTGCGGCAGCAGCAGGTAGCCGACCAGCATGCCCACCAGCATGCCCGGCAGCACGGTGCGTAGCAGCAGGCCCATGTCGATCAGCCGCCGATGCCGCCAGCACAGGTAGCCGGTCATGCCGATGTTCAGCGGCACCAGGATCGGCAGCAGCGTCTCGATGGGCATCAGCAGCGCGCCGAGGGAGAGGGCGATTACCACGCTGCCGAAGCCGGTGATGGCTTCCAGGGTGTAGGCCAGCAGGATGAAACCGCCCAGGGCGATGGCGGGCGCGTTCACCGGTTGCCCTCGCTGGCGGCGATGAGGGCCGCATCCCGCGGCTCGCGGCGTGCCCACCACTGCGCCAGCACGAGGCCGGAAAACAACTGCCAGCAGCCCCAGAACGCCGCAATCAGCAGCATGCCGCCGGCCTGCGGGAAGAAGGTGAGGATCAGCGCCATGCCCAGCGCCGAGTTGTGGATGCCGCTTTCCAGGGTTACGGCGCGCACGTCGGCGTCCGGCAGCTTCCACAGGCGTGCGCAGGTGTAGCCGAGCAGCAGGGCCATGCCGTTGAGCAGCAGCACCAGCCAGAAGAACAGGTGGAAGTAGCCGATGAACTGCTGGAAGTTCTTGGCGAAGGCCATGCCGACGAAGCCGAGCATCACCAGCAACGACAGCTGCCGCAGGGGTTTCTCCAGCCTGCGCGCCAGTTGTGGCTTCTGCCGGCCCAGGGCCATGCCGGCGAGCATCGGCAGGATCAGCACCAGCAGCACCATGCCGACCAGCTCCACCGGGTCGAGGTGGATTTGCGTGAGGCGCTCGCGGGTGGCCGGGTTGAGGCCGGCATAGAGGGCAAAGTTCAGCGGCGTGAAGATCCCGGCGCTGAGGCCGGATACCGCGGTGACGCTGGCCGACACCGCGACGTTGCCGCGGGCCATCCAGGTCATGATGTTGGAGAAGGTGCCGCTGGGGCAGGTGGCGACAAGGATCATGCCCAGTGCCAGTTCCGGATCGATAGGCAGAACGATGGTCAGCAGGCAGGTGGCGGCGGGCAGCAGCAGGAACTGCACCAGCATGCCGATCACCGGAGCCTTGGGTTGGCGCAGGATGCGAGTGAAGTCGTCGCGGCGCAGTTCCAGCGATACGCCGAACATCATCAGGGCGATGATGGCGTTCAGCGCGATCATCGAACCGCCGGAGAACTCGAGGTGGACGTCAGGCATCGCCGGCCTCCTGTCGAGCAGGGGCGGACGAAGTAGTGGCCGGCGCTCGGGGCGCGGCTTCATTGTTGGCGTGCATGCAAGGCGACTCTTGTTTGTATTTATCGTTGTAATTGGCAAGCATAGGGAACCATTGCCCTTGGGTAATGGCTCTTTCGAGACTTCGCGCGGTTAATTCGGGACCATGCCCCACAACCCTTCGATCACTGTCCATTATGCCCAGGGTATCCTCCAGGCCGCGCAGCGTCTGGGCCTGCCGGTGCCCACCGAACTGCCCGTGGAAGCGCGTATCCCGCTGGCCGTGCAGGACCGGATCTGGGAGGGCCTGTGCGCGGCCTCCGACGACCCCTTGGTGGGGCTGCGCCTGGGCAGTGCCCTGCAGGTCGGCCACCTGGACATGGTCGGCGCGCTGCTGATGAGTTGCGAGCATTTCGGCGAAGCGCTGGAGGCCTTGCTGGAGTACTACCCGATCATCGCCGAGGGCAGCGAATTCCAGCTTGAGCGCGATGGCGCTGGGGTGCTTCTGCTCTATCGGCCCAGCTACGAGGTGCGGCGGGAGGAGCGGGTGGAAGCAGCACTGGCCAGCCTGGTGCACCTGACCCGCTGGATCACTGGCGAGCGGGTGACCCCGGCGCGCCTGACGCTGGGGCACCGGGCGCGGGCGGAGCGTTCCCGTTACGATCAGGCGCTGGGTTGCCCCGTTGAATTTGCCGCAGCGGAGAACGCCCTGGGCTTTACCCTGGCGGACCTCGACGTGCCGCTGATCCAGGCCAACGCCCTGATGCGTGAGCACCTGCGCGCGCTGGCCGACGCACAACTCCAGCGCCTGGGCGCGCAGAGCCTGGCGGCCCAGGTGCAGCACCTGCTGCGCCAGCAGCCGCGCTGGGGCAAGGAACGGGTCGCCGAACAACTGGCGCTCAGTGGCCGTCATCTCAACCGCAAACTGGCCGACGAAGGCACCAGCTTCAAGCTGCTGCGCGAGCAGGTGTTGCACGGCATGGCCGAGCAGTTGCTGCGTGAGTCGCCGCGCCTGGCCGAAGTCGCAGAAAAGCTCGGCTTCTCCGATGAGAGCGCATTCGCCAAGGCCTTCCGCCGCTGGAGCGGGATGACGCCGGGGCAGTTCCGCCAGGGCCAGACTGGCCTATAGAAAGCAGACTCCGGTGATCAGGACGCCCCCGGCAGCTTCGCGCCTTTGGGCCAGAGCAACCATAGCTGGCCGTCCTGTTTCATGTGCCCGGCCAGGTCGCCGGCGGCATCGCCGGTGCCCCAGAACAGGTCCGCGCGTACCTCGCCGACGATGGCGCCGCCGGTGTCCTGGGCGGCCACCGGGCGTATCACCGGCGCGCCGTCGGGGCGGGTGGTGGAGAGCCACATCAGGCTGCCCAGGGGGATCACCTTGCGGTCGATGGCCACGCTGTAGCCGGGGGTCAGCGGCACGTTCAGCGAGCCGCGAGGGCCTTCGTTGCTGTCCGGGCGCTGGCTGAAGAACACGTAGCTGGGGTTGCTCGCCAGCAGTTCGTCGACCCGCTGCGGGTGGGCGCGGGCCCAGTCGCGGATGCGCGGCATGCTCACTTCGTCCTTGCTCAGCTCGCCCTGCTCCACCAGCCAGCGGCCCACCGGTTTGTAGGGGCGTCCGTTCTGCTCGGCGTAGCCCAGGCGCAGCTGGCGCCCGGAGTCCAGTTGCACGCGGCCCGAGCCCTGGATCTGCAGGAACTGCAGGTCCATCGGGTCGCCCAGCCAGGCCAGCACTGGCGCATCGACGCCATCGCGGCGGATGCCGGCGGCGTCGGCGTAAGGCTTGACGGTATTGCCGTCGAGCTTGCCGCGCAGGCGCTTGCCCTTGAGTTCGGGGTAGACGCTGTCCAGCGCCACCACCACCAGGTCGGACGGCACGCCGTACACCGGCACGCCGTGCTGTGCGCTGCGCTCCAGGCTGCCGCGGTAGACCGGTTCGTAGTAGCCGGTGATCAGGCCGGTCTCGCTGCCACTGCCGGCACGCAGCTGGTAGGGCTGCAGGTGGTCCTGCATGAACTGGCGGATCGCGGCCGGCGAGGCGGGCACACCCAGCGCCTGGGTGCAGGTGGCAGCCCAGATTTCATCCTTCTTCAGGCGCACCGCGCAGGCCGAGCGCCAGGCGTTGAAGCCCTCCACGATGTCGTTGTCGGCGGTTTTCGGTAGGTCCGACCAGTCGGCCTTGGAATAAGTCGGCGCCTTGGCTTCTTCGGGCTTTTTGCCGAACAGGCCGCAGCCCGAAAGCAGGGTGGCGATGCAGAGGGAAGCGAGGAGAGGGCGGGTCCAGTGGCGGGGCGAAACGGTCACAGGCGAGTCCTGGCAGGCAAACGAAAGCCCGCTAGCTTGGGCAGACGCGGGGCGTGCGTCAAACGCATCGGTCGGATTTACACGCCTTGCAACGAATCCTTGGGCGGACCGGTAGAATGGGGCGTGATTCGACAGACGGATGGTTAGAGCGTGGAGGCAAGGCAGGGTTTCGTCCTGACCCGACATTGGCGGGATACGCCCGAAGGCACCGAGGTGGGCTTCTGGCTGGCCACCGACGAAGGCCCCCGGCACGTGCTGCTGCCGCCACAGACGTCGGTGGCCTTCGTGCCAGCCGAGCAGCGCGCCCGCGCCGAGAAGCTGCTGGCCGGCGAGCGCGGCGCCGAGCTGCGTCCGCTGGGTCTGCGCGACTTCCAGCAGCGCCCGGTGCTGGGCCTTTATTGCCAGCAGCATCGCCAGCTGATGAACCTGGAGAAGCGCCTGCGCGAGGCCGGCGTCGAGGTGTTCGAGGCGGACATCCGCCCGCCCGAGCGCTACCTGATGGAGCGCTTCATCACCGCGCCCGTGACCTTCAGCGGCAAGGCGGGCGACACCGGCAGCGTCACCGAAGCGCAACTGCGCCCGGCGCCGGACTATCGGCCGAAACTGAAACTGGTCTCGCTGGACATCGAAACCAATATCCGTGGCGACCTCTATTCCATCGCCCTGGAAGGCTGCGGCCAGCGTCAGGTCTACATGCTCGGACCGGCCAATGGCGTCGATGGCGAACGTGACTTCGAGCTGGAGTACTGCGACAGCCGGGCGGAAATTCTGGAGCGCCTGAACCAGTGGCTGGCCGAGCACGACCCGGACGCCATCATCGGCTGGAACCTGGTGCAGTTCGACCTGCGTGTGCTGCAGGAACACGCCAAGCGCCTGGACGTCCCGCTGCGCCTGGGGCGGGGCGGCGACGAGATGGGCTGGCGGCAGCATGCCTCCGGCAACCACTACTTCGCCGCGGCGGCCGGGCGGCTGATCATCGACGGCATCGAGGCGCTGCGTTCGGCGTTCTGGAGCTTTCCCTCGTTCAGCCTGGAAAGCGTCGCGCAGAATCTGCTGGGCGAAGGCAAGTCGATCGACAACCCCTACGACCGCATGGCCGAGATCGACCGCCGCTTCGCCGAGGACAAGCCGGCGCTGGCGAAATACAACCTCAAGGACTGCGAACTGGTCACGCGCATCTTCGACAAGACCCGCATCCTCGACTTCCTGCTCGAACGCGCCAGCGTCACCGGCCTGCCGGCGGACCGCAGCGGCGGCTCGGTGGCGGCCTTCACCCACCTGTACCTGCCGCCGATGCACCGCCTGGGCTACGTGGCACCGAACCTCGGCGGCAAGGCGCCGGAGGCCAGCCCCGGCGGCTTCGTCATGGACTCGCGGCCGGGGCTCTACGAGTCGGTGCTGGTGCTGGACTACAAGAGCCTGTACCCCTCTATCATCCGCACCTTCCTGATCGACCCGGTGGGGCTGGTGGAGGGCTTGAGCGATCCCTCCGATGAAGCCTCGATTCCCGGCTTCCGTGGCGGGCGCTTCTCTCGCACCCAACACTGCCTGCCGGCCATCGTCGAGCGCGTCTGGCAGGGCCGCGACGCCGCCAAGCGCGAGGGTAACGCGCCGCTGTCTCAAGCGCTGAAGATCATCATGAACGCCTTCTACGGCGTACTGGGTTCCAGCGGCTGCCGCTTCTTCGACCCGCGCCTGGCGTCGTCGATCACCCTGCGCGGCCACGAGATCATGCGCCGCACCCGCGAGCTGATCGAGGCGCAGGGGCATCGGGTGATCTACGGCGACACCGACTCCACCTTCGTCTGGCTCGGCCGCGCCCATGGCGAGGACGAGGCGGCGGAGATCGGCCGCGCGCTGGTGCGCCACGTCAACCAGTGGTGGGGCGAGCATCTGCGCGAGGCGTACGGACTGGAAAGCGCGCTGGAGATTCAGTTCGAGCGACACTTCCGACGTTTCCTCATGCCCACGATCCGGGGGGCGGAGGAGGGCAGCAAGAAGCGCTACGCCGGCCTGGTGCGGCGCGCCGACGGCAGCGACGAGATGGTCTTCAAGGGCCTGGAAACCGTGCGTACCGACTGGTCGCCGCTGGCCCAGCAGTTCCAGCAGGAGCTGTACCTGCGCATCTTCCAGCGCCAGCCGTACCGCGAGTTCGTCCGCGACTACGTGAACCGTACCCTGGCGGGCGAACAGGACGAATTGCTGATCTTCCGCAAGCGCCTGCGCCGGCAGCTGGGTGACTACGAGCGCAACGTCCCGCCCCATGTGCGCGCTGCGCGGATCGCCGACGAGTACAACCAGCGCCAGGGCCGCCCGCGCCAGTACCAGAACGGCGGCTGGATCAGCTACGTGATCACGGTCAACGGCCCGGAGCCGCTGGAGACCCGCAGCTCGCCCATCGACTACGACCACTACGTCAGCCGGCAATTGCAGCCGATCGCCGATGCCATCCTGCCGTTCGTGGAGGATGACTTCAGTTCGCTGATCGATCGGCAGATGGGGTTGTTCTGAGGCCGCCTGGAGATTCGTTCGCGAGAAATGACTGGGCGTCCCCCTAGGTCCTACGAAGAGCCGCGCGCCGCCCCCTGTAGGAGCGAGCTTGCTCGCGAACCGCTTAGCGCCGATGCAACCGGGAATTCTGTTCGCGAGCAAGCTCGCTCCTACAAACAGCAACTCGGCGCATGGAACATAATCCGCCATGGATGTGACCGGCGGATAAAGAGTTCCGATTTATGCCCTACGCCATCGGCGGCAACCGCCGCTTTACCGGGGTCTTCTTGACGATCGCCGTATTGGTTTCGGCGAAGCCGTTCAGGTGATCCAGCAACTCATCGAGCTGCTCCATCGAACGCACGCACAGCCGCGCATAGAAACAGTCCTCCCCGGTCACCTTGTCGCATTCGGTGAACTCGGGAATCGCCATGATCTGCTTCTCCACCTCCTGCAGCCGCCCCGGCAACGGCCGCACGCGGACGATGGCCTGCAACTGGTAGCCGAAGGCGCGCGGGTCGACGTTCACCGTGTAGCCGGTGATCACCTGGCGTTCCTCCAGCTTGCGCAGCCGTTCGGCCACGCTGGGAGCGCTCAGGCTGCTGACCTGGGCCAGGGCCTTGAGCGAGAGGCGGGAGTCCTCCATCAGCGCGGCGATCAGTAATTGGTCGATTTCGTCGGTCATGGCGGCCTCGAAAGGTAAATGGCGGAAGTTGCCTTGATAGTAAAGGTGAACCTTGGGTTTTGCCTCTGTCAGGCGATGGAGTGCGCCGAATCACCCGTTCATACTGAGCACCAACGAAAGGAGGTGAACCATGAACGAGCAGATTCGACGCGGCACCCTGGAAATGGTCAGCGCCATGCTGATCTGCGGCACCATCGGCTGGCTGGTGGTGATCTCCGGGCAACCGGTGCTGGATGTGGTGTTCTGGCGGTGCGTGTTCGGCGCCGCGACCCTGCTGCTGGTCTGCGGCCTGATGGGCTTCCTGCGGCCGGGTATCCTCACCCGCGCCACCTTCGGCCTGGCGTTGCTCAGCGGCGTGGCCATCGTCGGTAACTGGGTGCTGTTGTTCGGTTCCTATTCGCGGGCGTCCATCGCCATCGGTACGGCGGTGTACAACGTACAACCGTTCCTGCTGGTGCTGCTGGGTGCGCTGTTCCTCGGCGAGCGGTTGAGTGCACAGAAGATGGCCTGGTTGGGCGTTTCCTTCCTCGGCATGCTGGCCATCGTCAGTGCGCACGGCGAGGCGGGGCAGGCGGGCAGCGATTACCTCGGCGGCATTGCCCTGGCGCTTGGCGCGGCGGCGCTGTATGCGCTGGCGGCCTTGATCATCAAGCGTCTGAGCGGGGTGCCGCCGCACCTGATCGCGCTGATCCAGGCGGTGACCGGCGTGCTACTGCTGGCGCCCTGGGCGAACCTCTCGCCGCTGCCGCAGGCCAGCACCGCCTGGGCGAGCCTTGCGACCCTGGGCATCGTCCATACCGGCATCATGTACGTGCTGCTCTACGGTGCCATTCAGAGGCTGCCGACGGCGCTGACCGGCGCGCTGTCGTTCATCTATCCGATCGCGGCGATCTTCGTCGACTGGTTCGCCTTCGGCCACCGCCTGACGGCGCTGCAATGGCTTGGCGTGGTCGCTATCCTGCTGGCCGCCGCCGGCATGCAGCGGGGCTGGAGCTTCGACCTGCGGCGGCTGGCCTGGCGCTGAAATCCCTGCTTGGCTGACAATGCTCGGGAACCTGCGCCGCCCGGCGAAGGTCCTGTAGGCGGTCTCCAAGCAAGGAACGGACTATGAATGCGGCTGCCCCGACGGCAGATACCCCCGGCCTGGACTGGCCTCTCCCTCGAATCAAGTCTCTACATCTGGTGGGCCTGGCCGCATTGATGGCGCTGGCCGGTTGCGGCACCCGGCCGAGCGCGCCGGAGGCGACCCCGGAAGAAGTGCGCGCGACGGTGGCGAAGCTGATGCCGGCCAGCGTCGCCGACCGCCCCGGCTGGGCGCGGGACATCCAGGTTGCGTTCAGCGCCCAGCGCATCGCGCCAACCACCCAGAACCTCTGCTCGGTGCTGGCGGTGACCGAGCAGGAATCCAACTACACGGCCGACCCCGCCGTGCCCGGGCTGGGCAAGATCGCCCGTGGCGAGATCGACCGGCGCGCCGGCAAGCTGCATGTGCCGGGCCTCCTGATCGACGCCGCACTGAGCCTGAAGTCGCCCAACGGGCGCAGCTACAGCCAGCGCCTGGCGGCGGTGCGTACGGAGAAGGAGCTGAGCGCGATCTTCGATGACTTCATCGGCGGCGTACCGCTGGGCCAGCAGCTCTTCGGCCGCTTCAACCCGGTACATACCGGCGGGCCGATGCAGGTCAGCATCGCCTTCGCCCAGGCTCACGCCGAGAATTACCCGTACCCGGTGGATGGCAGTATCCGTCGCGAGGTGTTCAGCCGGCGTGGCGGCATGTACTTCGGCATCGCCCATCTGCTCGGTTACCCGGTGGACTATTCGCAGCCGCTGTATCGCTTTGCCGACTTCAATGCCGGTTGGTACGCCAGCCGCAACGCCGCCTTCCAGCGCGCGGTGAGCGAGGCCAGCGGCATCACCCTGGCACTGGACGGCGACCTGATCCTGCCGGGCAGCTACGACGCCGGCAGTACCGAGAAGGCCGTGCGCACCCTGGCGCCGCGCCTGGGGATGAGCGAGCGGGACATCCGTCGCGATCTGGAGAAGGGCGATACGCCGGAGTTCGCCAAGTCGACGCTTTACACCAAGGTCTTCGCGCTGGGCGAGCGCGCTGCCGGCAAGCCATTGCCACGGGCGATACTGCCGGGCATCACGCTGCACAGCCCGAAGATCACCCGCCAGCTGACCACCGCCTGGTTCGCCCAGCGCGTGGATGAGCGCTACAAGCGCTGCCTGGCGCGGGCGCCGAAAAAGCCCTGAGCCGGACTCAGTCGCCTTCGGCGGGCTCGCAGACCCCGTTGGCGCCTTTGGGCCCGGTGTAGGACACGGTGGCGGTGCCGTCGTCGTTGAGGCTGATGGAGACGGTCACGCCTTCGCCCTTGGCCTCGATGTACTTGTCGTTGCTCTGCTTGATCTTGGCTTCCTTGCCGTTGATGTAGACCGGCCCGCCCTCGTCGGTGTGGACCTGGATGTCGTTCGGGCAGTCGTAATTGAGCATGGGGATGGCGGCGGCAGCAGGCTGCACCACGCCGAGCGAGGTGAAAATCAGCAGCGAGGCGGCGGTCGTTAGCGATTTCATGGCGTCTCCCAGGCGGATGTGGGCACGGCGCGTGGCCGTGCAGACATCCCAAGCGTAGTGCAGCCTCCGCCGAGTGTTACAGCGGCAAGGGGCGCAGCCGGGTCGCCGGCTCGGGCTCGGTGCCGCGCAGGACCAGGCGGATGATGGTCGCCGCCGCCGCTTCGAAGTCGCCGGCTTCCGGCTGTGGCTTGCCGGTGATCATCGCGATCTGCCAGTCGAAATCCACGTAGGTGCGGGTGGCCGCGGAAATGCTCAGCAGCAGGTGTTGCGGGTCCACCGGGGCGAGCAGGCCACGGTCGATCCAGGCGGCGATGCATTCCAGGCTGCGGGCGGATTCCGCGCGCAGGCGCTGCAGCCATTCCCGTGGCAGGTGCGCAGCGCCGTGGAGCATTTCGCTGGCGAAGACCTTGTACGCCTGCGGCCACTGGCGGGCGATGTGCAGGCGTGCGCGGATATGCGCGGGCAGCGCCCAGGCCGGATCGTCGCATTCGCGCAGCAGGGCGGAGGCTTCCAGCACCGCGTCCACCACGTTTTCCAGCAGGCGCAGGTAGAGGTTTTCCTTGGTCTGGAAGTAGTAGTAGACGTTGGACTTGGGCACCTCGGCGCGGAGGGCGATGTCCTGGGTCTTGGCGGCGCTGAAGCCCTTGTCGGCGAACTCCTCGCCTGCGGCGAGGAGAATGCGCTGGCGATTGCGGTCACGAATGCTGAGGCTGGGACGTGCATTGCGGGAGCGCTGGGAGGCAGTGCTTGTGTTCATGGATCGGGCGGGGCGGATACGGGGAATCAAAATATACAAGCCTATATAGCGATTGGGGTGTTTTTTTCTTAGGATGCGTTCCGTTATCGGGAAATGGCCGTTGCAGAGCGGCCGCAGTCGAAAGGAGTGGGTGCGATGCTGTTGGTGGTAATGCTGGGCGGACGTCATCCGCGCGCGAAGATCGAAGTGCACGACGTGGTGTTCGCCGTGGCGGACAGCCTGGAGGCCAGCTATCCGCAATTGCGCGACGCCTGGTTCGGCAGCCCGCAGGGCCTGCACATCGACTCCTGGCTGGAGGTCGATGGCATCGACGGCTATCGCGTGGCCTTCAGCGACCAGCAGCCGGCGCCGGGCGAGCCACGGCTGTTCTTCATCAACCTGGGCGGCTACGAGCCCGGCCAGTTCGGCGAGGCGCACCATTACCTGCTGGTGGTCGCCCGCGATGCGGCGCAGGCCAAGGCGCTGGGCAAGCATCGCCTGCCGCGCGGCTGGGACAAGCCGCATACCGATGCCCTGCTGGACGTCGACGATTGCCTGCCCATCGACCGGGCCGGTGGCCGTTACGTCCACCTGCTGGCCGGCGAGCATCGCGGGGTGGTGCAACGCAGCGACTACATCGTGCTGGGTTGATTCCGGACGCCTTCATCGATTCGACACGGCGTTGTCACAAAACCTGGCGTATAAGGGGGCCGAACCCGCGTCCCGTGCCGAGGTAGTGATGACCGAGAAACGCCGAGTCCTGTTCGTCTGCGTCGCCAACGATGCCCGTTCGCCGATGGCCGAAGCGCTGCTGCGGCATTCCGATGCCGAGCACTTCGAAGCCTTCAGCGCCGGTATCCGCCCCAGCGCCATCGATCCGCGCGCCCGCGAGGTGCTGGAGCACGCCGGCATTTCCACCGAGGGGCTGCGCAGCAAATCCATCGACGAGTTCAGCGGCCAGCACTTCGATTACCTGATCGACCTGTGCGACAAGTCCAGCAGCGAAGGCGAGGAGCTGCCCAGCTCCAGCGAGGTGATCGTATGGAATTTCGCCGACCCGACCACCAGCGAGCAGCACGACCCGTTCCGCCATACCCTGCAGGAACTGAGCGATCGCCTGAAGCTGTTCGAGATGGTGAAGAACCGTTGAGGCCCGTGCCATAAAGCAAAAAGCCCGCTGATCGCGGGCTTTCTGTTGGATGGGCGCTGGTCCTTCAGCTGGGAGGCATTCTGTGGGCTGCGCATGACAACGGGGTGACGGTTGCGTGAAGCGATGATGGCATCCCGCTATTTCCTTTATCACTGGCCTTCATGAGCACTATCGATCCCGACGAGTGGTCAGCGGGGGAGGTGGTCGATAGAGTCACGCTCAAAGTCATGTCCGCGACGCCCATCTACGGCGTCTGCGTGACCCGAAGCGGAGTGCCTATGAAGTCCCTGTCCGATATCGCTTTCTCCATGCTCGACCTGGTGCCCGTGCGCGACCAGGGCAGCGCTGCCGAGGCGTTGCACAACGCGGTCGAGGTCGCCCGCCACGTCGAGCGCCTGGGCTTTACCCGCTACTGGCTGGCGGAGCACCACAACATGGACGGCATCGCCAGCTCGGCCACCGCCGTGCTGATCGGCCACATCGCCGGCAAGACCGAGCGTATCCGCGTCGGCTCCGGCGGGGTGATGCTGCCGAACCATCCGCCGCTGGTGGTGGCGGAGAACTTCGGCACCCTGGAAACCCTGTATCCGGGCCGCATCGACCTCGGCCTGGGCCGCGCGCCGGGCGCCGACCAGGCCACCATGCGTGCACTGCGCCGCGACCGCCTGGGCGACGGAGCCGACTTCCCCGAGCAGGTCGCCGAGCTGGAAATGCTCCTCGGCCCGCGTCGCTCGCAGCAGTCGCTGCTGGCGATTCCGGGGGAGGGCACCAACGTGCCGATCTGGCTGCTGGGCTCCAGCCTGTTCAGCGCCCACCTGGCCGCACAGAAGGGCTTGCCCTACGCCTTCGCCTCGCACTTCGCGCCGCGTTACCTGCACGATGCGCTGCGCATCTACCGCGAGAACTTCCAGCCCTCGGCGGTGCTCGACAAGCCTTACGCCATGATCGGCGTGCCGCTGATCGCCGCGCCCACCGACGAGGAAGCCGAGTACCTGGCGACCACCGCCTTCCAGCGCGTGCTGGCGTTGATCCGTGGCGACAGCCTGAAGCAGAAACCACCGGTGAAGAGCATGGCCGGGCTGTGGTTGCCTCACGAGCAGGATGCGGTGGGCAACTTCTTCGGCCTGGCGGTGATCGGCGGTCCGGAGAAGGTGCGCAGCCGCCTGGAAATCCTGCTGGAGCAGACCGGGGTGGACGAGATCATCTTCACCAGCGACATCTACGACCACGAGCTGCGGCTGCGTTCGCTGGAGATCGTCGCTGGCCTTCGCTGATCTTCGTCGTAGGGCGTACAACCGTTCGCGGTTGAGTTCGAAGCGCCTGATCGGCCTTTTGTAGGAGCGAGCTTGCTCGCGAATGACTCCGCTGACTCCGCAGCGGGGCTCGTTCGCGAGCTTGCTCGCTCCTACAGGCAAACCGACCTTCGGCGTAATGACAGGGCACCCGTAGGAGTGGACTCCGTCCGCGATTGACGTGGCCGGCCTTGCAGCCGGATCGCGGATAAATCCGCTCCTACGAGGGACTGGGCGGCCGTCAGGCCTGCCCGTCTTCCTTCTTCTTCAGCAGGTCCGCCAGCCCGGCCAGCCCCTTGTGGGTGACCTTCGGGCCCTTGGCGCCGGCGTCGTTGCTGTTCTGGTAGTGCAAGTCCACCTGCCGCTGGTGCTCGTTATCGTGGCAATAGAGGCACAGCAGCTCCCAGTTGGAGCCGTCCTCGGGGTTGTTGTCGTGGTTGTGGTCGCGGTGGTGGACGGTCAGTTCGCTCAGGCGCTTGCCGCTGAACTCGCGGCCGCAGCGGCCGCAGATCCAGGGATACATCTTCAGGGCCTTTTCGCGGTAGCTGCTTTCGCGGCGGCGTTGCGCTTCGGCGAGGACGGCGTCGACTTTGCTGGTGGGTTGGCTCATGGCTCTGGCTGGCAGTGTGGATCGGACTTCCAGCATAGGCCCGCGCCCGTGCGCTGACTACGGCTTGGGCATGTCCGGACGCGACCAGATCCACAGATTGCCAATAGCCATGCCGAGGATCACCGCGTACAGCCACAGGCCGTGGGGCAGGGTGACCAGCATGATCGCCAGGGCCGCGAGCATCGCGACGCTGGCGCTGATCTTGGCGCGGCGGGCGACGGCGCGGCCATTGCGCCAGTTGTGCAGGATCGGGCCGAACAGCCGGTGATTCTCCAGCCAGGCGGCGAGGCGCGGCGAGCTTTTCGCGGCGGCCCAGGCGGCCAGCAGGACGAACTCGGTGGTCGGCAACCCCGGCACCACCAGACCGACCATGCCCACGCCCAGGCTGGTGTAGGCGAGCAGCGCGAACGCGATGCGCGCCAGACGCGAGCGGGCAGGGCCGGGCGTGGTGGCGTGCGCCGCTTCGGCGGGCACGCGCGGGGCCGCGTCAGACGGTGGCGGGAGCACGGTCGTAGCTGTGCTGCAGCAGGTGGGCGAAGCGCTCGAAAGCGGCGATGGCGCCGGCCTCGGCTTCACGTTCTTCGGCCTCGCTGAGCTCCAGGGCGTCGAGGGTGCGAGTGAAGCGCTTCCATCCCTCGGCGCGGCCGCCTTCTGGCTCGCCCAGGTGACGGGCGCCGATGTTCTCGTCCAGGCCCAGGGCGGCCACGCGCTTGATCAGGAAGGCGGCGCCGAGCTTGGAGCCTTCGGAAACGAACAGCCAGCCCAGGGCGTGGGCCCGGCTGGGTTTTGCCAGCGCGCCGGCTACGGGGGCGGGTACCTCGGTGTCCAGGTCGGCCAGGTCCAGGCGGGCCTGTTCGGCGCGGCAGCGCTGCGGCAGGTCGGGGAAGATCGTGCCGAGCTCGGCGTCCTGGTAGAGCGCCTGGAGCTCGGACTGGAACAGGTACTGGGCGACCACGAAGTGGGCGAAACGCTCGCGGCTGGAGAAGGGCTCGCGGGCCTTCACGGCATGGTCGAGGCGCTCGTGCGGGGCATGGGTCAGCGCGTTCAGGCGCTGCGAGCGCAGGGCGGGGAGTTCCATGGTGGTCATGTCCAATTCCTTGAAATTTCTGGGCTTTATTGACGAGACGAATCAGCTTGGGGATCGCGTAAAGGTTGTCATTACCGGATGCTTCTGGAGTCGGGCGGGTTCGCGAGCAAGCTCGCTCCTACAGGTTGGCGTCACGCTCTTCGTAGGAGCGAGCTTGCTCGCGAACATCGCAGACAGCGGGGTGAACCCCGCGTCCGTGAATCAGCCCTCAGATATCCCACACCAGGTTGACCGCGAAGTTGCGGCCCGGCTGGGTCAGGCGGTCGAGGTTGGCCGGGGCCAGCACAGAGGCTTCGCCGACGCTGTCGTAGCCGCGCACGTCGTCCCACAGCCAGTACTTCTTGTCGGTGAGGTTGTAGAGACCGGCGTTGACGGTCAGGTCGTCGGTCAGCTTGTAGTAGCCGGTCAGGTCGAGGACGCCGAAGCCCGGGGTCTTGAACTGGCTGCTGGTGCCGTCGGGGGCCTTGAAGTTGCTGTCGTCGACGCGGTTCTTGCGCTTGACCAGGGTCCAGTCGAGCAGGGCGCCGTAGCGGCCGGCCTGTTCGTCGTAGCCCAGGCCGAACACGCCGGTGAGCGGGTTGACGCTGTTGATCGGCTCGCCGGTGTCCTTGTTGCGGCCGTAGGCGTAGGCCACCGCGCCCTTGGTGTAGAGGCCTTGCGGTGCGCCGAAGGCGCCCAGTTCCAGGCGGCCCTTGAGCTCCACGCCCTTGATGATGGCGTTCTTGATGTTGTTGCTCTGGAAGGTCGGCTCGCTGTAGCCGGGGGTGATGGCGTCCTCGTTAATGAAGTCGCGGTACTTGTTGTAGAACACCGCGACGTCGAAGGAGCCTTCCTCGAAGTTGCCGCGCAGGCCGGTCTCGTAGCTCTGGCTGCGTTCCGGATCGAGGTCGGGGTTGGGCTCGACGCGGTAGCCGGTGCCGGGGTTGTCGAAGCGGCCGTACAGCGCCTTCGCGGTCGGGGTGCGGAAGCCCTGGGCGTACTGGCCATACCACAGATAGTTGTCGTTGAAGGCGTAGGTCACGCCGAGCTTGGGCGAGAGCTGGTGCCAGGTCTTGTCCTCGCTGCTGACTTCGCCTTCGCCGCTCTGGTCCACGGTGTTGAG
This sequence comes from Pseudomonas sp. PSE14, assembly GCF_029203285.1. Taxonomy (NCBI): domain Bacteria; kingdom Pseudomonadati; phylum Pseudomonadota; class Gammaproteobacteria; order Pseudomonadales; family Pseudomonadaceae; genus Pseudomonas; species Pseudomonas sp. PSE14. The sequence goes on along the minus strand of NZ_CP115669.1, from coordinate 3,600,415 downwards.
GAATTCCTCGGTGATGTGCGGCTTCAGGCGTGTGTAGTCGTAGCGCAGGCCGGGCAGGAAGGTCCAGGCGTTCCAGCGGATCTCGTCCTGGGCGAACAGGCCGTAGGTATCGATGGTGGGGTCGGGGAAGTCGCTGCTGCGCGCCAGGCTGTCGCTGGCGATGGAGCTGGGCGCGCCAACGGCGGTGCAGCCGCGGCCGATCGCCAGGCACGTGGCGTCACCCTCGCGGTAGCCGGTGACCTTCTGCCGCTTCAGGGTGGTGCCGTAGGTCAGCAGGTGATCGGTCTCGCCGACGAGGAAGGCCTTGTCCAGCTGCAGGTCGAACACCCACTGGCGATCCTTGTACAGCGTGTCGCGGGTGCGCAGTACCTGGCGGGTGATGGGGTAGTAGAACTCTTCGGTGCTCTGGTCGGTCTTGGCGGTCTGGTAGTTGAAGGTCCAGCGGGCGTGGTCGGCCACTGCGCTGCCCGGCAGCAGCCGGTGTTCCAGGCCGAAGCGCTCGCGGGTGATGGTGTCGTTGCCGGTGCGCCACTGGTACATGCCGCCGGGCAGCATGCTGTCCGGGATGGTCGGCTTGCCGCCGTAGTAGGGGCCGCCATAGGCGCTCTTCTGGTCGGTGTCGCGGTCGTCCTTGTACTTCTCGTAGACCAGGCCGAAGCGCTCGCCCTCGGCGTACTTCCAGCCCAGCTTGGCCAGCACGTTGGTGGTGCGCACGTCCTGCGGGTTGGCCTCGGTGCGCGACAGGCCGGTGCCGCCGGTGCTGCCGTAGGATTCGGTCTCGTGGCCATTGCGCTGGCTCAGGTGCAGCAGGCCGTCGAAGCTGTCGGAGCGAGCGGCCACGGTGCCGGAGGTCAGCCAGCTGTCGTCGGCGGAGCTGTAGCCGGTCTTCAGGCGCGCCCCCGCATCCTGGCCGTCCTTGATGATGTCGTCCGCATCCAGGGTGAAGTAGCTGACCGCGCCGCCGATGGCGTTGCTGCCGTAGAGCGCCGAGGCCGGGCCGCGCAGCACTTCGACGCGCTTGACGATTTCCGGGTCGACGTAGTTGCGCTCGGTCTGCGCGTAGGGGCCGTTGAAGAAGCCGCCGGGAATCTCGACGCCGTCGATCTGTGTCAGCACGCGGTCGCCATCGATACCGCGGATGTTGTAGCCGGTGGTGCCGGCGCGGTTGCCGGTGCCGCCGACGGAGACGCCAGGCATGTCGCGCACCAGTTCCTTGATGGTGTTGACGTTCTTGCGGTCCAGTTCGCTGCGGTCGACCACGTTCACCGTGCTCGGCACCAGGGTCACGCTCTGCGCCTGACGGGTGGCGGTGATGGTCAGCGGCTGCATTTCCGCCACGCTCGACAGGTTGCGCTCCAGCACCACGTTGCGCGGGCCCAGGGTGCGGGCGCCCAGGCCGGTACCGGCGAGCAGGCCCTTCAATGCCTGGGCGGCCGGCAGGCGGCCGTTGATGCCGGGTGACTCGATGCCATCGGCCAGCTCGCCGGCGACGCCCACCTGCCAGCCGGTCACCGCGCTGAAGGCGTTCAGCGCCTGGGCCAGTGGTTGGCGGGGGATGTCGAAACGGTAGCCGGCCTGGGCCTGGCTGCCTGCCGTGTCCGCCGCGAGGACGGAGGTTGCCGGCAGACTGGCCAGACCGATGGAAAGGGCCAGCAGGGAGGTGCGGGCGGGGTGGCGCAGAGGGGCACGCGAAGAAGCGATGGGCATCGAAGGGCTCTCTTAGTCAGTCTTTGTTCGCATTCGTAAATGCGAATCTATTGCATTGGCTTCTGACTAAACGAACGAGCCGGCGCGACGGCGTAAAAATACTTTCTGTTCAGGAGGGGACGATCAGTCGAGGATCAGCAGTTTCGGGTATTCGTGCAATTGCGCGGAGGCGATCCGGGCCAGTGAGCGCGCCACGCCCAGCGGGTCGTCCAGGCGCCAGTTGCCGGTGACGCTGACGTTCGCCAGGCGCTCGTTGGTATTGACGATCCAGCCGGGGTAGTAGCGCCGCAGCTCGGCCAGCACCTGGCTGAGCGGGCAGTTCTCGAACACCATGCGGCCCTTGACCCAGGCCAGCTGTGCCTGCCCCTCGGCGCTGTGCTGGCGCTCGCCGAAGCCCTGCGGACCGACGCGGATGCTGTCGCCGGCGCCGAGGCTGATGCGGGCGTCGTCCAGCGGCGTGCGCAGGTCCACTTCGCCGCGCTGCACGCTGACTTCCGCCTCGTTGCCCAGGTAGCGCACGGCGAAGGCGGTGCCGCGCACCGTCACCTGCACCGGCCCGGCTTCCACCTCGAAGGGGCGGTTGCGGTCATGGGCGACGTCGAAGTACGCCTCGCCGCGGTACAGGTGAGCGACGCGCTGTTGCTCGTCGATGCGGCTGGAGAGGGCGGTGTCGGTGTTGAGCAGGACCCGGGAGCCGTCCGCCAGATTGAGGTTCTGCCGTTCGCCCACGGCGGTCAGGTGATCGGCGCGCAAGCGCAGCAGCAGGTCGCTCTGCAGGGCGGCGCCGACCGCCAGGACCAGCACCGCGGCGGTCGCTATCGGCTTCCACAGCGGCCGTCGGCGCGGCGGCGCCGCGAGTCGTTGCTCCAGGCGCGCCGCCGCGGTGGTCAGCAGCGGTGACTGCCAGGCATCGCGTACCCGCTGGTAGGCCCGCGCGTTGCCTTCGCTGGCGGCAAGCCAGGCCTCGAAGCGCTGGCGCGTCGCGGCGTCCATGTCGTCCTCGAGCATCAACCAGTCGAGGGCTTCGGCCATCTGCGGGTCATCGGGCGGCGTGGCGTGGGACACGGGGCGTTCCTCGGCATGATCCTGGGATTGAGGGCCGCGTATTCTTGTCGAATCGGCAGGCGAACGATAGTCCGTCATACCGTCTCCTCGAGGCGGCTGACCAGGCCGACGCAGATCGCCATGATCAGCTTCAGCTCCTTCTGCACCGTGCTGGGCGAAACGCCGAGCTGCTCGGCGATTTCCGCATAGCCGCAGCCATGCAGGCGGCTGAGGATGAAGATGCGCTGCTGGCGCTCGCTGAGCTGGCCGAGGGTGGCGCCCAGGCGCTCCAGCAGTTTCTCCGCGTGGAGCTGGTCTTCGGCGCTGGAGCTGGGCGCCGGCACGGCTTGAAGCACCTCGGTGGGAACGTCGTCGAGCAGGGTCCGCGATTGCATGCGCAGGTGACGCAGGTGGTCCAGCGCGAGGTTGCGGCCGGTCTGGAAGAGGAAGGGTTCGAGGTGGTCGATGCGGCGTTCGAGCAGGGTGCGGGCGACGCGCAGGTAGGTTTCCTGCACCAGGTCTTCGGCAATGCTCGGGTTGTTCACCATCCGCACCAGCGTGCGCAGCAGTGGCAGGCGCTGGGCCAGGAAGACCGCGTCGAGGTTGGAAGTGCTCACAGGGGCGTCCAGCAGGAATAATTTACAAATGATAATTATTATTATTCGTACGGAGCGAAGGGCACAAGACCGCCGTGCGCCCTGTGCGCTGCGGGCGGCTCTGAAAAAAGGGCGAGGCACGCAGCGTGCCCCGCCCATTCCCTCAGCCGGCAGGTGAGGGCAACGCGTCAGGCCTTGTCGGCCTTGCCAGCCGCCGCGGCGAAGCGTGCCAGCCTTACGTCCAGGCGGCGCGGCCGGTGGCCGCGATCCTCCGCATGCTCCTTGCGGCGGATCGCGTTGCGCACCATCAGCGAGCCAACGTAGCGAATCGGTTCCGGCGGGAAATGCCCCAGCGGGCCCTGGGTCAGTGGCGAGCGCGTCCAGTCGTTGTCCTGCCCCAGCACCAGCGAGCTGAGTATCTGCCCGCCCATGTGGCAGGGCCCGACACCGCTGCCCGAGTAGCCGAATCCGTAGAACACGTTGCCTGGTTCGCCCAACCGGCCGAAGAACGGCAGGCCGGTCACCGAGCGGTCGGACGGCCCGTTCCAGCTGGCGGCGATGGGAACGTCGGCGAAGGCCGGGAAGAATTCATTGAGGCTTTCCCTGAGCAGCCCCAGATAGGGCGACGGCCGATCGAACACCGGCAGCATGCGTCCGCCGTAGGCGAAGGTATTGCCGCCCTTGCCAAGCATGATCCGGCCGTCCGGGGTGTTGTGGTAGTAGTGCACGAAAATGCGCGAATCCAGCACGGTGACGCCGGAGGTCAGGCCGATCTCTGCCAGCAGGTCCGGCCTCGGCTCGGTAATCACCATGTCGCTGGAGACGATCGCCACACTGCGTTCGAATTGCGGGAAGGCGCGCGCCATCCAGGCATTGATCGCCAGCACCACGCGGTCGGCGCTCACCGCTCCCAGGGTGGTCCGCACGGTGGCAGGCCGGCCGTGGTCCAGGCCGATCATCGGGCTGCCCTCGTACAGCCGCACGCCCAGTTGCAGCGCTACGCGCCGCAGGCCGCGCACCAGCTTGCCCGGCTGCACGCTGGCGGCGGCAGGGGAGAACCAGCCCTCCAGATGCTTGCGCGAACCGGCCATACGCTGCACATCTTCCAGCGGACGCTTGCTGAAGGAGTTGATGCCATGCTTTTCCAGCGCCGCGATCACGCCGTCGGTGGCGCCGACCTGGGCGGCGTTGGTGGCGGTATACAGCGTGCCGTCGAGGCGGTAGTCGGCATCCACGCCGTAGCGCTGGCAGAACTCACCGATGGCGTGGATGCTGCGTTCGGACGCTTGCACCAGGCGAATCGCTTCCGCCAGGCCGAACAATCGTTCGAGGGTGAAGAACTTGGCCGACCAGGACAGCGCGCAGCCACCGTTGCGACCGCTGGCGCCGGCGCCGCAGATGTCGGCCTCGACGATCACCACGTCGAGCTCCGGGTTTTGCTCCTTGAGCATGATCGCAGTCCACAGACCGGTGTAGCCGCCGCCGACGATGCAGACATCGGCGCGGGTGTTCTCCTGGAGCGGCGCGGCGCGCTCCTGATCGTGCTGCAGGGCCTGTTCAAGCCAGAAGGGACGCATGGGATTCTCCGTGTTCAGCGATTGGGCAGGGCGGCGGTGGCGATCATCTCGACGCGCCATGCCGGATCGATCAGTTCTGCCAGGGTGCAGGCGCGGGCCGGGGCGTGGCCGAAGGGGAAGAAGGCGTCCCACACGCGATTGAGCCCGGCGTAGTCCTCGCGGCGGGCCAGCAGGATGCGCACCGTCAGCAGATGCGTGCGGTCGCCGCCGACACTTTCCAGCAGTCGTTCAATCCCGAGCAGTACCTCGAGGGTCTGGCCTTCGATATCGGCGCTGGTGTCGCTGGCGACCTGCCCACCGATGTAGAGGGTGTGGGCGTGCAGGACCATTTCGGCGCGGCGCTGTACCACACCAAAGCGTTCTATGTTCATGGGGTGACCTTGTAGGGCTGGGGCACTTCCCTGTGCCGGGGAATCAGGAGCGCGCCATGCGCACCTTGACGGAGCGGTTGGGTACGCGCGCGTTGGTCGCCGTACCTTCGGGCAGGCTGTTCCAGTGCGGCAGCAGGATGCCGGCCGACACCAGGGCGGCAACGGTGAAGCCGATGAACACCGAGTAGGTATCGAAGTAGCCCGGCAGCAGCCCGCCGAGGATCGCGCCGACCGAGCCGCAACCGTTGACGAAGCCAGCGGCGGTGGCAGCGGCCTTGCCGGTGCCGAAGTCGATGGCGGCGGCGCCGCTGATCATCGAATCCGGTCCGTAGAGGGTCAGGCCCATCATGAACAGCAGGCCGAACACCAGCAGGCTGCTGCCGGTCTGCATGGCCGGGACGAACAGTGCGAGGCAGGCGGTCAGGCCGATCAGGCTGATCACGCAGGCCGGCATGCGCCGCGCGCCGAAGAGCTTGTCCGAGGCCAGGCCGATCAGGATCGGACCGAGCAGGCCGGCGATCTCGAAGGAGGTCGGCAGGATGGCCGCGCCAACCTTGCCCAGGCCGGGCATGCGTTCGTACACGATCACCGGTCCCCAGAGGAGGATGGCGTAGCGCGCCGGCTTGAGCAGGAAGTAGGCCAGCCCGAGGGTCAGTACGGTACGGTTGCCCAGCACAAGGCGCAGGGTTTCGCCGACGCCGGGGTTCTGCCCCTCGGGTTTGAAACCGGCGTAGCGAACCGCTTCGGGTTCGTCTTCCACGGGCGGCAGACCGACATCCTGCGGGCGATTGCGTTGCAGCAGGAGGAACAGCAACGCCACGCCGCCCACCACGGCGGCACTGGAGTAGAACGCCGCGTGCCAGGTGCCGAAGATGGAGTAGGCCCACCAGCCGGCGAACGGCGAGGCCACCAGCCCGCCGAAGGCATAGCAGGTGCTCCACAGGCCGAGGATGCGGCCGCGTTCATGGGTGGCGAAGAAGCTCCCGATGTTCTTGCACAACCCTGACCAGCCGGTGGACTGCGCCAGGCCCTGGACGACCATGCAGGTGGCGAACACCGGCAGCGTCGCCCAGGTGCCCATGACGATTGCCGCGCCGGCTGAGATCAGCAGCCCGCCGAGCACGACCACCCGCGGGCCGAAACGATCGGCCAGCACGCCCCAGGTGAACTGGCCGACGGCATAGGCGGCGAGATAGGTCGCGTCGAGGTTGGCCATCATGGCCTTGTCGAGATGGAAACTGGGGTCTTCGGCAATGCCGAGCTTGGCTACCGAAAAGGCTTTGCGGGTGAAGTAGAAGGCCGCGTAGGCCAGCCAGGTGATGGCGAAGATCTGCCAGCGCCAGCGCTGGATCGACGCCAGAGGTGAGCGGGGTGTTGCGTTGCCTTGTGGGGTAAGCATGTTCCGACCTCGTTGTTGTAGTTGTGCTGTGCCGGCAGTCAGTGAGGTAACGCCTTTCTTGTTCTTGTCGTTCTTGTTTCAAGAGAAGGAGCACGTCGCACCGTCCTTGCGGTGCGGGTCAGAAGCGCAGGAATTGTCGTGGTGCCGTTGCCATGGGGTGACGGTGGAGGGATGGAAACAATTCCGAACAAATAACTGAAATCGATTTATCAAATTTCGAAAATAAGTTTTCCTTGTAGTAAGTCTGCGTGAGAGGGTGGCGAACCTCCCCTGTGACCGGGAAGTCGCTTTCTGTCGGAGTGGAGCGCAACAGTCAGAATCGCCTGCGAGGATCACCGCGATGTCCGTGTCCCATGCCCAGCTCAAGGCGTTCCATGCGGTCGCCGTGCACGGCAGTTTCACCCGTGCCGCCGAGCGTCTGTTCCTGACCCAGCCGGCGGTGTCCGACCAGGTCCGCAAGCTGGAAGAGCGCTACGGGGTGCTGCTGTTCCATCGCAACAAACGCTCGGTGCGCCTGACGGAACTGGGCGAGCGCCTGCTGGCGGTGACCCAGCGGCTGTTCGTCATCGAGGCCGAGGCGCAGGAGCTGCTACAGGAGTCCCGCGCCCTGCAGACTGGCAGTCTGGTGCTGGCGGTGGACGCGGCGGTACACCTGCTGCCCCAGGTGGCGTCGTTCTGCCAGCGGCATCCCGGCATCCGCGTGCGCATAGAAACCGGCAACACCGACGAGTCCCTGCAGGCACTGTTCGCCTACCGCGCTGACCTGGCATTGCTGGGGCGGGCCGTGGAAGACGAGCGCCTGGTGTCCTTCACCCTGCGCCGCGATCCCATCGTCGCTTTCGTCGCCAACAGTCATCCCTGGGCGGGGCGCGAGTCGATTCGCCTGGCTGATCTGGACGATGCGCCGCTGGTGTTGCGCGAGCATGGTTCCGTCACGCGCCAGACCCTGGAAGAGGAGATGCGCAGTGCCGGCCTGCGGATTCGTGCCGCTATCGAGGTGGAGGGACGCGAGGCGGCGCGCGAGGCAGTGGTCGCGGGAATCGGCGTCGGAGTGGTGTCGGCCGCCGAGTTCGGCTCGGACAACCGCGTGCACGCCCTGCCCATCATCGATTGCGAGCGACACATGAGCGAGACCCTGGTGTGCCTGCGCGAGCAGAGCTCCCGGCGGATCGTGGCGACCTTTCTCGACCTGGTGCGTGAGGATTTGCCAGCGTAGGGCGTACAACCGTTCGCGGTTGTACGCCGGCTCACCGTGCGTAGTTGGCGGCTCCGGGGTTGAACTCGGAGCGCGCGGGGACCAAGGTCAAACGGCGTATAACGCGGAGCGTCATACGCCGTACGGTCAGCCGTGCCTCAACCTTCCGCCAGCTCCAGAAACGCACTCACCACCCGTAACCCGCGGCGCCGTTCCAGGCAGCCGATGGCGTGGCGGTTCTGTAGTCCGTCACCGACCAGGGGGATGGCTTTCACCCGTGGGTCCGGGCTCACCTCCATCGACGATACGATTCCGATCCCCAGCTCTGCCGCCACCGCCTCGGTAACCGCTTCGCGACTGTCCAGTTCGAGCAGGACGCGCGGTTGCACCGAGCGCGCCGCACAGGCCGTATCGAAGGTCCGGCGGGTGATGGAATCGGGTTCGCGCAGCACCATGATCTGCTGGTCCAGCTCGCTCAGGGCCAGCTCTTCCATGCCGGTGCTCCAGGGATGGCTTGCCGGCACCAGTGCGCAGATATGCGACTCCACCAGCTCCCGCAGATACAGGCCAGTGCGCGCCTCGACCTCGGTGAGGACGGCAATGTCGACGTGCTCGTCGAGCAGCGCAGCCAGAGTCTCCTGGGCGTTGCCCAGGCGCAGGTTGACGGTGATGCCGGGGTAGCGTGCGCGCAGCCGAGCGAGCATCGGCATCACCAGGTGTGGGCCGTCGGCGGCCACTTCGATGCGTCCGGTCACCAGTTCGCGGCTGGCGTCGAGCATGGCCTCGGCTTCTTCCTCCAGGGCGAACAGGGTGCGGCTGATGGCCGACAGGCGTACGCCGTCCTCGGTCAGCTCCACGCCTCGTGCGGTGCGGCGGAACAGGTTGACCTGGTAGTGCTCCTCCAGGGCTTTGACGTGCCCGGTCACCGCGGGCTGGCTGATGAACAGGCGTTCTGCGGCGCGGGTGAAACTGCGTTCGCGGGCGACCGCGTCGAAGGCGCGGAGCTGGAAGAGGTTCATGAGGTATATGTCCGGCTTATGTGGTGCATCGTGATAAACAATTTGAACGATATCAGGGGTGTCGGCAAGTTATGCCCAGGCCGCAGCGATGACGCTCGGCCCAACCGAATTACGCCCTGACGACGTTCCCAAGAAAGAGGAATCGAGCATGAGCACTGCCGAGCGAGCCCCCATCCTGCTGACTCCCGGTCCGCTGACCACGTCCCCCCGCACCCGTCGCGCCATGATGGTCGACTGGGGCTCCTGGGACAGCGACTTCAACGCCCTGACCGCCGATGTCTGCAAGCGCCTGCTGGCGATCATCCACGGTGAGGCGACTCACACCTGCGTGCCCCTGCAGGGCAGCGGCACCTTCTCCGTGGAGGCCGCCGTTGGCACCCTGGTGCCGCGCGACGGCAAGGTGCTGGTGCTGATCAACGGCGCCTACGGCAAGCGCCTGGCGAAGATCTGCCAGGTGATCGGCCGCGAGTTCAGCACCTTCGAAACCGAAGAAGATGTGCCGACCACCGCCGCCGACGTCGATCGTCTGCTCAGCGCGGACCCCAGCGTCACCCACGTCGCACTGATCCACTGCGAGACCAGCACCGGCATCCTCAACCCGTTGCAGGACATCGCCAAGGTCATCGAGTCCCACGGCAAGCGGCTGATTATCGACGCCATGAGCTCCTTCGGGGCGCTGGATATTGACGCCCGCAACGTCCCGTTCGACGCGCTGATCGCCGCCTCCGGCAAGTGCCTGGAAGGTGTGCCGGGCATGGGCTTCGTCTTCGCCCGCACCACCGCGCTGAACGCCAGCGCCGGCAACTGCCATTCGCTGTCCATGGACCTGCAGGACCAGCAGGCCTACATGGCCAAGACCGGCCAGTGGCGCTTCACCCCGCCGACCCACGTGGTGGCCGCGCTGCACGAAGCGCTGAGCCAGTACGAGGAGGAGGGTGGTCTCGCGGCCCGTCATCAGCGCTACGCAAACAACTGCCAGACTCTGCTGGCGGAGATGGGCAAGCTGGGCTTCCGCAGCTTCCTGCCGGCGCAGATCCAGGCGCCGATCATTGTCACCTTCCATGCCCCGCGTGATCCCCGCTACAGCTTCACCGAGTTCTACAACCGGGTGCGCGAGAAGGGCTTCATCCTCTATCCGGGCAAGCTGACCCAGGTGGAAACCTTCCGTGTCGGCTGCATCGGCCAGGTCGATGGCAGCGGCATGCGTGCAGCGGTCGCGGCCATCGCCGAGACCCTGAAAGAGATGGAAGTCTTCGAAATCTGACCCCGGCCGATTGCCACAGGATTGAATCTCATGAACTACGAACAACCCAAGCAACTGCAAGCAGTCATCCTCGATTGGGCCGGCACCGTGGTCGACTTCGGCTCCTTCGCCCCGACCCAGATCTTCGTCGAAGCCTTCGCCGAGTTCGGCGTCCAGGTCAGCCTGGAAGAAGCGCGCGGCCCGATGGGCATGGGCAAGTGGGACCACATCCGCACCCTGTGCGACATCCCCGCCATCGCCGAGCGCTACAAGGTCAAGTTCGGCCGCGCGCCGACCGACGACGACGTCACCGCCATCTACGAGCGCTTCATGCCGCTGCAGATCGAGAAGATCGCCGAGCATTCCGCGCTGATCCCCGGCGCGCTGGACGCCATCGCCGCGCTGCGCAAGCAGGGCCTGAAGGTCGGCTCCTGCTCCGGCTACCCGGCGGTGGTGATGGAGAAGGTGGTGGCCCTGGCCAAGACCAACGGCTACGTCGCCGACCACGTGGTCGCCACCGACGAAGTGCCCAACGGCCGCCCGCACCCGGCACAGGCACTGGCCAACGTGATCGCCCTGGGCATCAACGATGTGGCGGCTTGCGTGAAGGTCGACGACACCTGGCCGGGCATCCTCGAAGGCCGCAGCGCCGGAATGTGGACCGTGGCGCTGACCTGCTCGGGCAACGCCCTGGGTCTGACCTATGAGCAGTACAAGGCGCTGCCGGCGGACAAGCTGGAGCAGGAACGCCGCCGCATCGGCCAGATATTCGAAGGCTCGCGCCCGCACTACCTGATCGACACCATCGCCGATCTGCCGGCGGTGATCACTGACATCAACGCCCGCCTGGCTCGGGGCGAAATGCCGCAGAGCAGCTGATCTTCGGTCAGTCACGAAAAGGCCCGCATCCGTGCGGGCCTTTTTCATGGTGTGCAGATTTCATTTTCCCCTCGGACAAACCGCTTTCTTCCGCCTTGAGTCGCTTCTGTAAGAATTGGCACAAAATATAAATTATGTGCCAAACTCTGTGTCGCAAATATTTCTATTTGTGTCATAGCGATCGCCATGAACTGCCGGCGATTCTTTTCCCACTGAGAACCTTCGCAAGGAATTGTCATGAGTACTGCTTGGCTCGGTCCCATGGACCAGATCGGCTATCTCGTTGATGACCTGGAACAGAGCATCGGGCGTTGGCAACGGCACTTCGGTGTGGGGCCATGGACGGTCTTTCGGAACGTGACCCTGGAGGGGAAATACCGCGGTGAACCCGTGACTGTCACCATGGATGTCGGCCTCGGTTATCAGGGCGGGATGCAGATCGAATTGATCCAGGCGACCAATGCGTCGAAATCGCCCTATCGGGACGATCAGGGCCGTGCGCTCCGGGGTATGCACCATATCGCCTGGGTGGTCGATGACATTGACCAGGCGATTGCGCGGCTGACGTCCACGGGACTACGGGTAGTGTTCGAAGCGAGCAACCCTTCGACCCGCGTTGCCTATTTCGAGAACGAGGCGGAGCCCGGAGTGCTCTACGAGGTCATCCACGGTATTGGCATGCGCGAGATGATCGCGCAGGGCATCGAAGCCGCCAGGGCCTGGGACGGCGCCACTCCCATTCACGTCATTGACGTTTCTGCGTGAGAGTTCGGCATGTCGAATCGATTGCAAGATAAGGCGGCACTGGTGCTCGGCGTCGCGCCGGGGAATATCGGCGAAGCCATCGCCCGGCGTTATGTCGAGCAGGGCGCGCGGGTGCTGGTGGCCGGGCGCCGTCCCGATGCGCTGGCGGCCGTTGCCGACAACCTGGGCGTAGCCTGGCTGGCTTGCGATATCAGGTCGCAGAGCGAGGTGGCGGAGCTGGTTGCCCAGAGTGTGAAGCGCCTGGGCGGGCTCGATATCGGGGTCAATGCGACGGGCTGGGGGCTGCTGAAGCCTTTCCTGGAGCACAGCCAGGAGGACCTGGATACGATGAATGCGGTCCAGTTCACCGGGCCTTTCCAGTATTTCCAGGCGTTGTTGCGGCACATGCCGAAGGGTGGCTCGATCATCCAGGTTTCGTCGGTGACCGCCAGCATCATGTTCGACAACCATGCCGCCTACATGGGCACCAAGGCGGGTATCGACCATGTCATCCGCTGCATTGCCCATGAGTTCGGTCACCAGGGCATCCGCGCCAATTCCATTGCGCCGGGGGGCGTGGCGGATGCGCCGATGTCGGGAGGCGGGCTGATGCATCCTGGCATCGCCGCGCTTTACCACCGCGAGATTCCGCTGGGGCGCAGCGGTGTTGCGGCAGAGGTCGCCGATGCCGCCCTCTGGCTGGCGAGCGATGAGTCCAGCTTCGTTACCGGCCAGGTCATCCATGTCAGCGGTGGCCAGACGCTGCGGCGCAACCCGTCGCTCGCCGAGGTCTATGCCGCTGCCACGGGGGCTGCCGGGACGCACTGAAGCGACAACCTGAAACCAGTGGCCGGCATTGCCGGCCGCTGGCGTTTCCAGGGGAGCCTTTCCTTGTCGACGAGGGTCGGTGGGCGGGGAGTGTGTCGATTCAGCGAGGGGCGCGCGGGCTGCGTATCAGCCAGCAGCAAACCTCCAGGCGCGTGAAGAGCACCTGGAGACGGATCAGCCGGCGGTATATCCACCATCGACAGGGAGCACGGCACCGTTGACGTAGCTCGATTTCGGCGAGGCCAGCCACAGCACGGCTTCGGCGATCTCCGAAGGTTCGGCCAGGCGACCCAGCGGGCAGGTCGCGGCAATGTGCTCGCGCAGCATGGGGTTGTCCGTCATGACCTTTTCCAGCAGTTGGGTCCGGGTGCCGCCCGGACAGACGATGTTGGTGCGGACGTTGTCCTTGCCGAACTCCAGCGCCGCGCTGCGCGTGAGCCCGACGACGCCGTGCTTGCTCGCCGCGTAGGCTGCCCGGGTGGGCGTGCCGACGATCGCGGCCACCGAGCCGATATTGACGATGGAGCCGCCGCCCTGGCGCCGCATGAGGGAGAGTTCCTGTCTCATGCAGTGGTAAACGCCCTTCAGGTTCACGTCGAGGGTCAGGTCAAGCGGCTCGGCGCGCCATTCCACGGCGGGTTCCGTCTCGATGTCGATGCCGGCGTTGTTGACGGCGAAATCCAGGCGGCCGAAGGCCGAATCGATGCGAGCGAACGCGGCCGCGATGGCGTCCGCGTCGGTCACGTCGACCGCCAGGGTCAGCGCTGCGCCCGGCACCGCTTCCCCGGTTCCACGATCGAGCACCACGACGGTGGCGCCCGCTGCGACAAGGGCGTCGACGCAGGCCCGGCCTATCCCCTGGCGGCCACCCGTTACAACGCCGACTTTTCCGGCAAGGTCTGAACTGCTCATCGATATCCTCGTTGGGTTGCACTGGCGCTTGGCCAGGATCTGGTGTGTGGGCGTGTCACGCCGGGTGCCCGGCAGCACTCTGGATCGAATCGCTTGGCTGCGCCGGTTCGGCCTGCGCCAGGTGGTTGGCGGCGATGTAGGCGAAGGTCATGGCCGGGCCGATGGTCGAGCCGGGGCCGGGGTAGGTCTTGCCCATGAGTGCGGCCGAGGTATTGCCCACCGCGTAGCAGCCGGCCACTACCGATCCGTCGGCACGCAGGACCCGGGCGAAGGCGTCGGTCCGCAAGCCGCCCTTGGTGCCAAGCTCGCCCGGATCGATGCGCAGGGCATAGAAGGGCGCTCGTTCGATGGGGCCGAGGCAGGGGTTCGGCTTGCAGTTGGAGTCGCCGTAGTAGCGGTCGAACAGGTTGCCGCCCTTGCCGAACTGGGGGTCGATGCCGTCGGCGGCGAGCTGGTTCATCTGCTCGACGGTGGCGGCCAGTCCGGCGGCATCCACGCCGATCTTCTGCGCCAGCGCGGGGAGTGTCTCGGCGCGATAGATCACCCTGTCCAGCCAGCCATCGGGGATCTTCGCGTCCGGCTGTACGCTGCCCGGCAGCAGCACGCCGCACGGGTAGCGCTTGCGGTACTCGGCGTCGAACACCAGCCAGGCCGGTGCGTTGGCCTGGGTGCGTTGGTGGTCCGCGTACATGGCGTAGATGATGTCGGTGTAGGGCGCGGCTTCATTGACGAAGCGCTGTCCCAGCCGGTTGACCATGACGCAGCGCGGGAAGGCGCGTTCGACGAAGAGCGCACGTTGGCTCGCCTCGCCGGGCACGCCCACCGTCGGCGCTCCCCAGGTGTGTTCCATCAACGCCACCGATCCTCCGGCCGCCATGCCGGCGCGAATGCCGTCGCCGGTATTGATCGGCGGCGCGGCGGTCCATTCCGCGCGGGTAGGTTTGGGCAGGTAGAGCTCGCGCATGGACTGGTTCGACTCGAACCCGCCGCAGGCAAGCACGACGCCGCGGCGTGCGCGCAGAGCGTGGGGACGGCCTTGCCGAAGCACCTCCACGCCTACCACCCGGTCGCCTTCCTGGCGCAGCGACTGCATGGACGTTTCCAGCCATAGGGGGATGCCGCGCTGGGCAAGGGCTGCACGCAGGCTGGCGATCAATGCATTGCCTAGGGTCAGGCGGCGGTCGCGACGGCTGTGTCGACGCCAGCGGAAGTCGCCCAGGTAGCGCAGCGCCAGGCGGGCGGTGAGCAGCAGCCAGCCAGACTCCTTGGCGAGGATGGTGTGCGCTTCCACCTGGGTCATGGCGATACGCCCGCCGATAAGCGTGGCCGGCGATGATGGGCGCAGTTGCGCGAAGGACTCGCCCAGGCGCGCCGCATCGAAGGGCGCGGGCTCCATGGTGCGGTAGCCCGGCTTGCCGCCCTTGCGGTCAGGGTAGTAGTCGGGGTAGCGCGGAACCGCCTGGAAATGCGTCTGCGCCTGCCGGGCCAGGTACTCGATCATCTCGGGGCCATTGGCCAGATAGGCGTCGATGCGGGGCTGATCGAACTCCTCGCCGACCACGTCGCGAAGGTAGGTGATCGCCTCTTCATAAGAGTCGCTGCCGCCGAGGGCGGCGATCTGGCTGTTGCAGGGAATCCAGACGCCGCCACCGGAGACGGCGGTCGTACCGCCGTAGACGTCGCTCTTCTCGATCACCAGAACCGAGAGGCCGTTGTCGTGGGCGCGCAATGCCGCCGTCAGCGCGCCTGCGCCTGATCCGACGACCACCACGTCGTACTCATGGTCCCACTTCGCATCATGCTGATGGCTGGTCATGGCGGCATCTCTCCCTGGAACAGGTTTCCGGTGGCTTGCACTGTGTGGAGGCGCCCGAGTGCGTCGCCTTGGGGTAAATGACTGGGCTATGCGTAGCAATGTCACACAAACTACAAGTTGTGACATCTGCGGCGCAAATTATTTTTTTGTGCCATTGCATGCGAGAATGGGGCTCGGAAGTACCCCGGGCCGGACCAAGACGGCGGCCCCTGAGCGGACGAAGGTGCACATGAGTCGACAGCTACGCTGGGGTGACGCCAGCCGGATGGGAAATGCCAGTGATGGCCGCTCGCTGATCCTGCGGGCGGCACTGGAGGTCATGATCGAGGAGGGCGCCGAGAGTTTTTCGATCGATGATGTGGCGCAGCGGGCGAACATCTCGCGACGCACCCTGTACCGCTATTTCAGCAACAAGAAGGAGTTGATCCAGGCGGTCATCAGTGCGGAGAACGGCGCGTTCTTCGAGGAAATGCAGCGCAGCGTGCAGCCGTTCGAGGATGACTTCGAGCGTTATCTGGAGGAGTGCGTGTGCTTCTCCGTGCGCTACCTGGATCGGCACAACGGGGGCTTTCACCACAGCTATCTGGCGAAGAGTTCGACCTCGGACGTCTTCAGCTACATCCTCGAGAACATCGCGCCGATGTGGCGTGGTGTGCTGGAAGAGCCCTATCTGCGCTATGTCGAGCGCCACGGCCCGGCTGTCGTGGCTCTGGACGACCTGATTGCGCTGATCAGCCGTATCGGGCTCGCGTACTGCCTGGTGCCCACCGATGAGGCGGCGATCCGCACGCAGATGGCCATTCTCCAGCCGGTTGGCCGACGCTGACGGAGCGGGCGTCCGCTCAGTCCGGAGCCAGCAGCGGCGGGATGGCCTCCAGCAGCGCATCGATGGTCACCCGCAGCTTGTAGGGCAGGAAACGGGTGTGCGGCCATAGGACGTGGAGCGGTGTGTTCACCACGGAAGCGGTTTCCAGGACCTGCACCAGGGCCCCGGTACGCAAGGATTCACGGACCAGCCAGCGCGGCACATGGATCAGCCCCGCGCCACGCATGGCGGCCAGGGCGAGCGTTTCGACGTCGTCGAAACCGAGGCGGGACGTGAGCCTGGGCGCGGGGCGATCAGACGTGAATGGAAGGTTCGGGCCCTGAGCTGGGATGCATCTTTCTTCCTCTGTCTTTCTGCGTGGAAAGCCCGTCCTAGACGTTCCGATGCCGGTCTGTCAGCATTTGCGGGCTCGCTGGGGCGGTTCTCTGGCGTTTGCATTTTGACGAGCCTGCACCAAGCTAGGTCGAGACGGTGCTTTCTGTTAAGGTTCGTGAATTCCACGAAGCTCTCGCTGGGTCTTCACAATTCCATTTATGTGCAAAGGGGTGCTGCGTGATCAAGGTGCTGGTGGTCGATGACCACGATCTGGTGCGCACCGGAATTACCCGCATGCTGGCCGATATCGACGGCCTGCAGGTCGTCGGTCAGGCGGACTCTGGCGAGCGGGGGTTGCAGCTGGCCAGGGAACTCAAGCCCGATGTGGTGCTGATGGATGTGAAGATGCCCGGCATCGGCGGGCTGGAGGCAACCCGCAAGCTGCTGCGCAGCCAGCCCGATGTACGTGTGGTGGTGGTGACCGTGTGCGAGGAAGACCCCTTCCCGACGCGGTTGATGCAGGCCGGCGCTGCCGGCTACCTCACCAAGGGCGCGGCGCTGGAGGAGATGGTCCAGGCGATCCGCCAGGTATTCGCCGGCCAGCGCTATATCAGTCCGCAGATCGCCCAGAGCCTGGCGCTGAAGTCCTTCGAGCCCGAGAAGAACGCGTCTCCCTTCGACACCCTGTCCGAGCGGGAGATCCAGATCGCCCTGATGATCGCCAACTGCCACAAGGTGCAGAGCATCTCGGACAAGCTCTGCCTGTCACCCAAGACCGTCAACACCTACCGTTACCGCATCTTCGAGAAGCTCTCGATCACCAGCGACGTGGAACTGGCGTTGCTGGCCGTTCGGCACGGCATGGTCGATACCAGCAACTGACGATGGCCGCAGTATTCGATTCGGCGGCATTCCTGGCCACCTGCAGCGGGCGGCCGGGCGTCTACCGCATGTTCGATGCGGACGCCAAGCTGCTCTATGTCGGCAAGGCGAAGGACCTCAAGAAGCGGCTTTCCAGCTATTTCCGCAAGTCCGGCCTTGCGCCGAAGACTGCTGCGCTTGTGGCGCGGATCGCTCAGGTCGAAACCACCATCACCGCCAACGAAACCGAGGCGCTGCTGCTGGAGCAGACGCTGATCAAAGAGTGGCGGCCGCCCTACAACATCCTGCTGCGGGACGATAAGTCCTATCCCTATGTGTTCCTCTCCAACGAGGACAAGTATCCCCGGCTGACCATCCATCGCGGCGCGAAGAAGCAGAAGGGGCGCTACTTCGGCCCGTACCCCAGCGCGGGCGCTATCCGCGAAAGCCTGGCGCTGCTGCAGAAGGCCTTCTTCGTGCGGCAGTGCGAGGACAGCTACTTCCGCAATCGCACGCGGCCCTGCCTGCAATACCAGATCAAGCGCTGCAAGGCGCCCTGCGTCGGGCTGGTCAGCGAAGAGGAATACGCCGAAGACGTACGCCACTCGATCATGTTCCTCGAAGGACGCAGCAATGTGCTGGCGGATGAGCTCACCACCAGCATGGAACAGGCTGCCATGCGCCTGGACTTCGAGAAGGCCGCCGAGCTGCGCGACCAGGTGGCCATCCTGCGTCGCGTGCAGGACCAGCAGAGCATGGAGGGTGGCAGCGGCAACGTCGATGTGGTCGCCGCCATCGTCACACCGGGCGGCGCCTGTGTGCACCTGATCAGCGTGCGCGGTGGCCGCGTGCTGGGCAGCAAGAACTTCTTCCCGCAGGTGGCGATCGAGGAGGAGGTGGGCGACGTGATGCTGGCTTTCCTCGGGCAGTACTACCTCAGCCATCACGAGCGCGACCTTCCCACGGAACTGATCGTCAACGCCGTGCATGAGGATTTTCCGGTGCTGGTGTCGGCCATCGAAGAGTCCCGAGGCAAATCGCTGGAAATCACTCATCGCGTGCGCGGCACCCGTGCACGCTGGCAACAACTGGCCGTGACCAACGCCGAACAGGCCCTGGCGGCGCGCCTGGCCAATCGACAGCACATGGCCGCCCGATTCGATGCACTGGGTGAGGCGCTGGATCTCGCCGAGCCGCCGCAACGCCTCGAGTGCTTCGACATCAGCCATTCCAGTGGCGAGGCGACCGTTGCCTCCTGTGTGGTGTTCGGGCCGGAGGGGGCGCTGAAGTCGGACTACCGCCGCTTCAATATCGAGGGCATCACCGCGGGCGATGACTATGCGGCGATGCATCAGGCGTTGACCCGGCGCTTCAGTCGCCTGAAGGAAGGCGAGGGCAAGATGCCGGACATCCTTCTGGTCGACGGTGGCAAGGGGCAGTTGGCGATGGCGCAGGAGGTGCTTCAGGAGCTGGCGGTGGTTGGCCTGACGCTGCTCGGTGTGGCCAAGGGCGTGACGCGCAAGCCGGGGCTGGAAACCCTTTACCTGAACGACGCCGAACATGAATTCACGCTGCCGGCGGATTCCCCGGCGCTGCACCTGATCCAGCAGATCCGTGACGAAGCGCACCGTTTCGCAATCACTGGCCACCGTGCTCGCCGAGGAAAAGCGCGGCGTACCTCCACGCTCGAGGATGTGCCAGGCGTAGGGCCCAAGCGCCGTCGAGACCTGCTCAAGCATTTCGGTGGGTTGCAGGAACTGTCGCGGGCCAGTATCGAAGAGATTGCCAAGTCCCCCGGTATCAGTAAAAAGCTGGCTGAGCAGATTTATGCGATTCTTCACAGCGAGTAGAATGCCGGCTCAACTCGCAGACCTCCTGACCCGATGAATATTCCGAACCTGCTCACCCTGCTTCGCGTCGTTCTCATCCCGATCTTCATCCTGCTGTTCTATTCCTCGTTCCCTGCCAGCCATCTGGTAGCCAGCGCCGTGTTCGCCCTGGCGGCGGCCACCGACTGGCTGGATGGCTACCTGGCACGTCGCCTGGGGCAGAGCACGCCGTTCGGGGCATTCCTCGATCCGGTGGCGGACAAGCTGATGGTAGCCACCGCACTAGTGCTGCTGGTGGAGGAACACGCGAACCTGTGGCTGACCCTGCCGGCGGTGATCATCATCGGTCGTGAAATCGTGGTCTCGGCGTTGCGCGAATGGATGGCCGAACTGGGGGCGAGGGCGCATGTGGCCGTTTCCAACCTCGGCAAATGGAAGACCGCGGCCCAGATGCTGGCGCTGATCATCCTGCTGGCCAATTCGCCGATGATAAGTTTCTGGGTAGTGGTGGGTTACGTGCTGCTGATCGTTGCCGCCGTGTTGACCCTTTGGTCGATGCTGCACTATCTGCTCGCCGCCTGGCCCCATCTCAATACCACCCCGAAAGAGAAATAAGTTTTTTTGAATCAAGGAGTTGACAGGGCTTTTCGAAACGATAGAATGGCGCCCGTCAACACGACGCGGGAATAGCTCAGTTGGTAGAGCACGACCTTGCCAAGGTCGGGGTCGCGAGTTCGAGTCTCGTTTCCCGCTCCAAATTTTGACGGTTTGCGATGCAGGCCGTTTGTTTCATGGCTGAGTAGCAGAGTGGTTATGCACCGGATTGCAAATCCGTGAACGCCGGTTCGATTCCGACCTCAGCCTCCAATAGAAAAGCCCTGTAAATCCAAGATTTACAGGGCTTTTTCTTTAGCAGACAATTGCGCCTGCAATTAGATTCCGCAGGTTGCAATTATCGAAGGGGCTAACGCACAGTCCAGCCCGCTTCCGGCTCGCCAGAGCCTCTCACCGCTGAATAGCGCTACCGCCCGGATGGCGAAATCGGTAGACGCAAGGGACTTAAAATCCCTCGTCCGCAAGGGCGTGCCGGTTCGACCCCGGCTCCGGGCACCATCTTCCCTCTCTTCTTTGAGCTATTCGTTCGCTACCGTCGATCACAGGTCGATGAGAGCGGTCGGCCTGCGGCTGCAGAAACTCGGAAGAGGGGGCCGCAGACTGGCTCACGCACTCAGATGCGCCAAGGCTCGCAGTTTTTGCCCAGCGTTCACGATGCGACGTTTGCGTAGCGGTTCGGAGGACTCATGGAAGTTCTGCAGTTGAACCGGCTCCTTGAAATGATCCACGTCTTCCGGCTGCAGTGGGCCTTCTTCGGTTGCCAGATCCCTGCGGATGCGGCTTACCAGGCTGTCGAGCAGATGCGCATCCTGCTGTTCGTCCAACTGGACCACCCGGCAGGCCACCATTGCGCCCTCCCTATCACTGAGTGTCATGACCAGGTTGCCATCGGGCCGTGAGGCGAACTCCACCTCGAACTCCGGAAACTGGCGGCAGAGATATTGTGTGGCAGGAAGTCGTTCGATCTTCATGTCGCTGTCCTCGGCAAAGAATGGAGAAATCCTTCCGTACTCTTTGCAAGGACCATTGCAGGGGGCGTACCAGCGTTCAGGCTGGAAAAGAGCCTTTCAGATCATGGATTTACAAGGCTTCATTGGAAAATGCGTCGTGCAGCTTGCAGGAGGCAGCCGCAATCACAAGGCAATTTGCACGATCCCCGGCATCAATGAGGAAGCGGGTTCCGCCCTCTTGTAGTGGCGGGTTTTGCCTTGGGCTTCTGCAGCCGGGCCCGCCGCATGGGGACTCGCAGGATCGCCCACAGGGTCACCACAGCCAGCAGCAGCCACCCCAGAATCATGAGAGTCACGAACGTGCCCGGATTCATATCGATAGTCCTCGCCCCTCGTTAAGGGTAGACCACCTCGGATCACGTCGCGCCTTCTCAATGGAGTGGCCGTGGCGTTCGAGGTTCCGATAAAGGCTTGAAAGCTGGGTGTCTACCTGGTATCTGTATATGCATACAGTATATGAGGTGAGCCATGCATCAGTCATCGGAATCCGTCCACAATGCCGCACTCGCGCACCCGCAGTGGATGCCGTCTCACACATACATAGTGCGCGCACATGGCGATGGCATGACGGAGGCGGGGATTCACCACGACGACCTGCTGTTGGTCGACCGCTCCGAGTTGGCGGTGGAGGGTGAGATCGTCGTTGCGGAGCTCAACGGAGAAGCCTTGATTCGGCGACTGGCGATCATCGAAGGTGCTTTCGCTCTGTTGCCGGCGAGCGATCGCTTTCCGTCCATCAGGGTTGGCGACGGCGATGAGCTGACGATCTGGGGTGTGGTGCGGCGGCGTCTGTCGGGGCAGGGTGTGGCAGTCTGAAGGAGTGGTAGCGATGCTGACTTTTTGCCATTAGTGGAGAACTCGACGCCTGGGTTATGGTCAGATGCGCTGCCACCGGTTTCAGAAACGGATCGCAACTGCTCATGAGAGCACGGTTCGCCGCATGCCGGGGCATTGTAAGGTGGCTGCAGCCTGATTAGACTGCGCGCAACTCGCACCCCTGTCCCCCTCGAAGGACTCCCATGATCAAGAAATGTCTGTTCCCGGCCGCTGGCTACGGTACCCGCTTCCTCCCGGCCACCAAGGCCATGCCCAAGGAAATGCTGCCGGTGGTGAACAAGCCGCTGATCCAGTACGCGGTGGAAGAGGCCCTGGAAGCCGGCCTCGGCGAAATCGGCATCGTGACCGGCCGTGGCAAGCGCTCCCTCGAAGACCACTTCGACATCAGCTATGAGCTGGAGCACCAGATTCGCAACACCGACAAGGAAAAGTACCTGGTCGGCATCCGTCGCCTGATCGACGAGTGCACCTTCTCCTACACCCGTCAGATCGAAATGAAGGGCCTGGGCCACGCCATCCTGACCGGCCGCCCGCTGATCGGCGATGAGCCGTTCGCCGTCGTCCTGGCGGACGACCTGTGCCTGAACCTGGAAGGCGACAGCGTCCTCAAGCAGATGGTCAAGCTGTACAACCAGTTCCGCTGCTCCATCGTGGCGATCCAGGAAGTGCCGCCGGAAGAGACCAACAAGTACGGCGTGATCGCCGGCGAGATGATCCGTGACGACATCTACCGCGTGAACACCATGGTCGAGAAGCCGAAGCCGGAAGAGGCGCCGTCGAACCTGGCGATCATTGGCCGCTACATCCTGACTCCGGACATCTTTGACCTGATCGAACAGACCGAGCCGGGCAAGGGCGGTGAAATCCAGATCACCGACGCCCTGATGAAGCAGGCCCAGGACGGTTGCGTGCTGGCGTACAAGTTCAAGGGCAAGCGTTTCGACTGCGGTAGCGCCGAGGGTTACATCGAGGCGACCAACTTCTGTTACGAGAACCTCTACAAGACCGGCAAGGCCTGGTAAGTCCAGCGTCCTTCCCGGTTCGTCGAAAAAACCACCTTCGGGTGGCTTTTTCGTTCCCTGGCTTTGGGGCTGGAGCCGTCACATCGAGGGCGGGATTGGCATGGCCTCCGAGCCGGGCCCCAGCGGCTGCCCGTAGCTGAATTCGACATAGTTGCCGGCCGGGTCGCGCAGGCCGCAGTAATAGCCCACCGGATAGGGTTCCTCCCGTGGCGCCCAGATCAGGCAGCCCGCGTCCTGTGCTTCCTGGGCGATCCGGTCCACTTCCGCGTGGCTGTCGACGGCAAAACCGAAGTGGCTGTAGTCGTCGCTGGCCAGGTGGCGTGCCTCGCCGCCGGGCATGATGACGAAGATGAAGCTGTGTTCCTTGCCCGGTTCGGCCATCCAGACGATCCGCGAGCCCTTGCCCTCGCGCTGATGGATGATGCGCATGCCGCAGAAGCGCTCGTAGAAGGCGATGCAGGCGTCCAGGTCGGGAACGTGCAGGGCGAGGTGGGTCAGGCTCGGTCGCATGGGAATACCTCCTTCGGTTCCTCGCAGGATAGGTCAGGGCGTATAAGGTATGCTGCCTGGCATATCCACGCGGAGAAGCATGATGTCTTTCGATTTTGACCTGTTCGTCATCGGCGCCGGTTCCGGCGGTGTGCGCGCCGCGCGTTTCGCGGCGGGCTTCGGTGCGCGGGTCGGCGTCGCGGAGAGCCGCTACCTGGGCGGCACCTGCGTGAACGTCGGCTGCGTGCCCAAGAAGCTGCTGGTCTATGGCGCTCATTACCATGAAGACTTCGAGCAGGCCGCCGGTTTCGGCTGGACAACCGAGGGCGCGAAATTCGACTGGCCGACCCTGATCGCCAACAAGAACCGCGAGATCCATCGTCTCAATGGCATTTACCGCAATCTCCTGGTCAACAGCGGTGTAACGCTGCTCGAAGGCCATGCGCAACTGCGCGACGCACATTCCGTCGAGGTCGACGGCCAGCGCTTCACGGCCAAGCACATCCTGCTTGCAACCGGCGGCTGGCCGCAGCTACCGGATATCCCCGGCAAGGAGCACGCCATCACCTCCAACGAGGCGTTCTTCCTCGAGCAACTGCCGCGTCGCGTGCTGGTAGTGGGGGGCGGTTATATCTCGGTGGAGTTCGCTTCGATCTTCCATGGCCTGGGTGCCCAGACCACCTTGCTGTACCGCCGTGAGCTGTTCCTGCGCGGCTTCGACCGCAGCGTGCGCGAACACCTGCGCGACGAGCTGAGCAAGAAGGGCGTCGACCTGCAGTTCAATGCCGATATCGCCCGCATCGACAAGCAGGCCGACGGCACGCTGCTGGCCACCCTCAAGGATGGCCGTGTGCTGGAGGCGGATTGCGTGTTCTACGCCACCGGCCGCCGTCCGATGCTGGACAACCTGGGGCTGGAGAACGTTGCGGTCGAGCTGGATGAGCGTGGCTTCATCAAGGTGGACGAGGCGTATCGCACCAGCGAGCCGTCCATCCACGCCATCGGCGATGTGATCGGCAAGGTGCAGCTGACTCCGGTCGCACTGGCCGAAGGCATGGCGGTGGCGCGGCACCTGTTCCGCCCGGAGGAGTACCGCCCGGTGGACTACAAGCTGATCCCGACGGCCGTGTTCAGCCTGCCCACCATCGGCACCGTCGGGCTGACCGAGGATGAAGCGCGCGCTGCCGGCCACAAGGTCAAGCTCTTCGAGAGCCGCTTCCGTCCGATGAAGCTGACCCTGACCGAGTGCCAGGAACGGACCCTGATGAAGCTGATCGTCGATGCTGAGAGCGACAAGGTGCTGGGCTGCCATATGGTCGGTCCGGATGCCGGGGAAATCCTCCAGGGGATCGCCATTGCGCTGAAGGCCGGGGCGACCAAGCGGATATTCGACGAAACCATCGGCATCCACCCGACTGCCGCGGAAGAGTTCGTTACCCTGCGTACGCCGGTCGGCGCCTGACCCAGATCGTCACGGCGGAAACGAAAAAGCCGGTGCATTGCACCGGCTTTTTTGTGGGTCTGAGACGCCCCTCAGTTGGCGCGCTCCAGCGGCGCATGGGTGGCCTCCTGGCGCTGGGAGTAGCGCTGGGCGAGCACCGCGCAGACCATCAGCTGGATCTGGTGGAACAGCATCAGCGGCAGCAGGATCACGCCCACGCTGCTGCTGGCGAACAGCACCGAGGCCATGGGCACGCCGGTCGCCAGGCTCTTCTTCGAGCCGCAGAAGACGATGGTGATTCGGTCTTCCACGGAGAAACCGAGGTAGCGACCGAGCAGGTTGGTGGCGATGAGCACCAGGGCCAGCAGCACGCAGCAGGCAACCGTCAGGCCGGCCAGGGCGGGCAGCGGGATCTGGTGCCAGAGCCCCTGGATCACCGCGGCGCTGAAGGCGGTGTAGACCACCAGCAGGATCGATCCCTGGTCGACGTAGCGCAGCACCGGCTTGTGGCGGTCGACCCAGGCGCCGATCCAGGGGCGCAGCAGCTGGCCGGCCATGAAGGGCACCAGCAGTTGCAGGGTGATCTTGCCGATGGCGTCGAGGGTCGACATGCCGGTCTCGCCCTGGGTGCCAAGCAGCAACTGCACCAGCAGCGGAGTGACGAAAACGCCCAGCAGGCTGGAGGCGGAAGCGCTGCAGATCGCCGCCGGAATGTTGCCGCGCGCCAGCGAGGTGAAGGCGATCGCCGATTGCACGGTGGCGGGTAGGGCGCACAGGTAGAGCATGCCCAGGTACAGCTCCGGAGTGACCAGCGGCGACAGCACCGGCTTGAGTGCAACACCGAGGATCGGGAAGAGAATGAAGGTGCAGGCGAATATCAGCAGGTGCAGGCGCCAGTGGGTGGCACCGGCGATGATCGCCTGGCGCGACAGCTTGGCGCCGTGGAGGAAGAACAGCAGCGCGATGCCCAGGTTGGTGATCCAGCCGAAGATCACCGCCGCCGTGCCTTCGCAGGGCAGCAGGCTGGCGACTGTCACGGTGGCGATCAGCGCCAGGGTGAAGTTGTCGGGAAGCAGGCGTGGGCGAGCCATGGGCACATCTCTCGTGTTGTTGTGTAAGTGACCGCGCCCGGCGGAAGCGGGCGGTAGCTTGCACTCTAGTCACGACGGAATTTGCCGGCTAACGCCAGAGAGCCAGATTATGTCGCTGAACGGACAGTCCTTGGCTCATCGACATGCAGATCGACCGAGCAGACGCTGACCATCCCGCGCATGCGCTGGGCGATCACTTCGGCGCGGTACCGGGGCAAGGTGTTCACCCGCAAGGCGATGTCCAGCCAGTCCTCCCGCCGCGAGGCCTCGACCTCCATCGGTACATGGCCCTGCAAGGCGAACTGGTTCAGCAGCCGGCAGAGGATATCGGCGTCGATCTCGGCGCGAATCAGGTAGCGAACGTCGGCAGCGGTTTCGGCCGGAACCGGGCGATCCTGTTGATCCAGGGAGAAGTCGGGGAGGGTGAGCGCGAGAAGGGTCATGGCAGCCGGCCGTTCGGGAGGGGAGTTAAGGAGATTGTGCGGGCTGCCGGGAGGATTTATTTGCCTGTTTCCTGCATGGCTGGATGAATTTGTGCATTAATGATTCTCTATGGACTAACTTCGAGAATGATTAATGCCGGTTTCTCTGGATGCCCAAGACAAGAAGATCCTCGCCCTGTTGCAGGAGGAGGCGACGCTCTCCACCGCCGAGATCGCCGAACGCATCGGTCTGTCGCAGTCGCCGTGCTGGCGTCGGATTCAGCGCTTGAAGGACGAGGGCGTGATCCGCAAGCAGGTGACCCTGCTGGATCGCAAGAAGATCGGCCTGAACACCCAGATATTCGCCCAGGTGAAGCTCAATGCCCATGGGCGCAACCACCTGACGGATTTCGCCCAGGCCATCGGTGAGTTCCCCGAGGTGCTCGAGTGCCATGTGCTGATGGGGGCGGTGGACTTCATGCTGCGCATCGTCACGGAGGATGTGGATGCGTATGAGCGCTTCTTCTTCGAGCGGCTGTCCCAGGTACCGGGCGTGCAGGAGATCAACTCCATCGTCGCCCTGTCCGAGATCAAATCCACCACCAGCCTGCCGTTGCCGCGCGGCTGAAGGGCGCCGGTGTGGCCGGCGCCCGGGCGCTCACACGCCGCCGAGGTAATCCATCTTGCCGACTTCCACGCCGTTGTGGCGCAGGATGTCGTAGGCGGTGGTGATATGGAAATAGAAGTTCGGGTTGACGAAGCCGAGCAGGAAGTCGGCGCCCGTGAAGCTGATTTCGCGGGTACGCAGCTTCAGCTCGATGGTGCGGTTCTCCGCGCCTTCGAACTGCTCGGGCTTCAGGGTCTTGAGGAAATCGACGGTCTTGCTGATCCGCGCCTGCAGCTCGGCAAAGGTGGTTTCATCGTCGGCGAAGCTCGGCACCTCGACGCCGGCCAGGCGCGCGCCGGCGCCCTTGGCGGAGTCACTGGCGATCTGTACCTGGCGCGCCAGCGGGAACATGTCCGGGGCGAGGCGGGCGTTGATCAGGACGGATGGGTCGATGGACTTGGCTTCGGCATGGGCTTGGGCCTTGGCGAGGATCGCCGAGAGGTTGCCGAGCATGCGGATGAAGACGGGAACGGAGGCCTGGTAGATCGAGAAGGACATGCTGCGTACTCCAGACAGGGAAAAGGGCGCTCGTCGCGGGGACGGCTGTCGGAGTCTACTGCCGGGCCGGCGTGCTGTCGCCTGGCTTCAACGCCCGGCGACACGGGGTGATGGACAGCGGCTGGAATCTACCTCGCCGACATAGGGATTGCCCCAGCCCATCACGCAGCCGACCATCTGGTTGCGCTGACGCTCCCAGGTTTCCACCGGGTACTGCTTGCTCCAGGCGGTGAACAGCTGGCGGTCCTGCTTGGACAACTTCAGGCCATAGCGGTCGCTCATGTAGAAGTAAGTGCGGGCGATCATCCCGCGGATCTGCGGGCGGGGCATGGCCTTCTTTGCCTTGAAGTCGATGACCATCGGGCAGGCGCCGTACTGCGGGGGCTGCTTCGGCAGCCAGCTATAGCTGAAGTTGCTTCGGTCGCCGTTGACCTCGCCGATGCTCGGTACCAGGTTGAACAGGTCGGCCTCCGCCTTCTGGTAGACGCGGTCGTGCCGCGAACAGTTGCTGCGTCCGCCGCTCTGCCAGCACTGGCGCTGGTGGCCGATCACCCAGGCCGGGACGATGTGCTCCCACTCGATGCGCGAGGCGCGCTTGGCGTTCTTGCGCGGGGTGTAGCCGCAACTCTTGAGGTCCACCGTGTTGCCGCTGTAGCGGCAGCCGCAATAGAACTCCACCGACTGCCGGGCATAGAGCTTGCGGCCGACCTTCTTGGCTTCCTCGAAGGTGCGCGGTGCGGCGGCGGAGGCAACGGCGGGAATGGCGAGAATCAGCAGCAGGGACAGGCAGCGTCGGAACATGAGGTATTCCTTACGAAAGTCGCTGCATCTTACTGATTAAGAAAGAATTGCCAATCGTGGCAATCGAATGGCAAGGCTGCCTGGAGCCTGCTGGAGCAGGTTGGAATAGGGTTTTGCCGTAGCGGGGGTGGCGATCAGTGGATTTTCTTTATATTTAGGATTATGTTTTTTCTATAACTATATGAAATTTAATGATTTATATGGTTTGTCGCTATTCGGGATCTGGCCTGCACAACCCTGGGATGGATTGGTATCCTGAAGCCTTTCCAGATATCCCGGAGCATCCCATGAAGAGTCTCGGAAGCCTGGCGCTCATTGCCTGCTGCGCTCTGGCGACACCGGTGCTGGCGCAGCAGAGGTTCTCCGGTCACGTAGAGCCCCAGCCCCAATACCAGCGGCAATCCTCGTCCCCGTCGCAGTGGCAGCAATCGCCGCCGGTGATCCAGCGCATTTATGTCAGTCCGGGGGCCAGCGGCAGTGTGGACAGCTCGTCGAGGTGGCAACGCAATGACGGATACGGCGGCGTGCAGGTGCCGCGCGGCTATGGTGAGTCGCGTTCGAGCACGGTGATCATCAATCAGTCCGGAGGGGGTATCCGGCAAAGCATCGAATACCCCAATGGCGCGGTGTACCCGGTGACGCGGCCCTGACGTCAGTCGCGCTGGTCGTCGCGGGTCAGGCGGGATTTGCGCAGGCCGCCGTGGCTGTAGAACAGCCCGGTATCGCCGCGCCAGTGGAAGAGTGTGGCAAGGAAGGCGGAGCTGATACGGCCGACGTCCCAGCTGCGCAGTTTGCGGTAGGCCCAGTGCCAGCTGTCGGCATTCGAGGAGTCGCCCATGGAATCGTCCTTGATTCGAAAAGCGGAAGTACAAGGACGTTAGTGCGCAGGACGGGCCTGCGCAAGTCTCCGCTCCCGCGCACAGTTCGGCGGTCAGCTGGCCGCCGCCTCCTCGACGTATTCCTTGAGCCAGCGCAGCACCTCCACGGCGTCCCAGCGGCTGGGGTCGAACATTGCATAGGCCTGTCCCTGGTAGCCGACCACGTCCAGCGGGCGGTGGTAGCCGGCGCGTTGCAGCAGCGCCTCGATCTCGGCGAAGCAGGCGTTGAAGTGCGTGCGGCTGAAGGGGGTCTTGCCTTCGGTGACCAGCCCCTCGAGGAGCAGTTCCTCGACGGCTTCGCGCACTTCGTCGATGGCCATGTGATTCACGGTGTACTTCAGCTGATGGATGCTCACCATCGCTCGCTCCTTGAGAGGGACCGACCCTCGTAATGCGGCGCTCCGTGATGTCGGTTCGTCGCGCCTTTGTCGTCGTTGAGCGAATGTTCTCAAAATACTGTATGCATGAACAGTATTTTGTGATTACTATTGCCTCGCTGTCTGACCGAATCCATGGAAGCCCGCAGGCGCCCGAATGGCGTCCGGGGCCC
Source organism: Pseudomonas sp. PSE14 (assembly GCF_029203285.1). Classification (NCBI taxonomy): domain Bacteria; kingdom Pseudomonadati; phylum Pseudomonadota; class Gammaproteobacteria; order Pseudomonadales; family Pseudomonadaceae; genus Pseudomonas; species Pseudomonas sp. PSE14. The sequence goes on along the minus strand of NZ_CP115669.1, from coordinate 3,570,933 downwards.
GTCGACGAATGAGGAGGGTGTAGCGATGCTGGGGAAACTGATGGCGTGCGGGATGCTGGCGGTACTGGCTGGCTGCGCGGAACCGCCGATGGACGTGCCCAGGGCCAATGGCGCCTATCTGATCATCGAGGGGCGCGAGGCCTGGGCGGTGCTGATCGCCGACGGCAAGCGCATCGAAGAGCGCGGCACGGTGCATGACGCCATCCGCCTGCCGAAGGCGCGCTCCAGCATCGCCGCCAGTTATGTGATCGACACTCCCAACTGCGGCCGGCTGCAGTGGCTGACCGAGACGGAAGGTGATTCCGTGGTGCGCTTGACGCCTGGCGATGATGAGCAGGACCTGTCCGCCTGCCGGATCAGCGGCGGCCTCAGCCGGGCCTGGACGGCCCTGGATTATTCGAGCTGACGGCGTCTCGTCGGGCGACGAAATTTGTTGCAAATACTGATGAAGCCTTCACGTTTTTTTCACGAGAGTGAGGGGAGTATGGCTTTCAGCTAAAGGATTAGCTCCCCATGAAAAAGCCCGCATACGAGCGGGCTTTTTTATGCCTGTCATCTGGCCGGGCGCAGTCGCCAGCGATGGCCGCGAACGGTCAATTGCGCGTGACCTGGAAGGCCTCGCCGGTGGCGAAGAAGGCGCCGCCGGCCTGGTAGTGGATGGTGCGCAACTCATCGTTGGGGAAGTGCCAGCGACCGTTGGAGAAGGCGCGCTCGTCCGCGTAGGCGGCCACCACCTCGGCGATGAACAGGTCGTATTTTTCCTGGTTGTTCGGCTCGCTGATCACCTTGCATTCCAGATAGGCCACGCAGCCCTCGACGATCGGCGCTTCGATGTGGCGTGCCCGCGTGGTGCGGATATCCAGTTGCTCGAACTTGTTCATCTCGCCGCCATTGCTGGAGCCGACCGCCAGGGTCAGTTCCGCCTGCTGGCGCGAGGGCAGCTGGATGACGAAGGCTCCGGAGTTTTCCACCAGGTGACGTGACCAGGTGTTGCGGTCGAGCACCAGCAGCAGCTTGGGTGGGTCGAAGTCCAGCGGCATGACCCAGGCGGCGGCCATTACATTGGCAACGCCGTTGTGTTCGCTAGTGACCAGGGTGCTCGGGCCGTGGTTGAGCAGCAGGTAGGCCTTGGCCAGCGGCACGTCTTTCAGGTGACTCATTGAGTGTTCCTCGGGGCTGGGCTCAGAGCAGCAGGCCGTCCACCGGCTTCAGCGGTTCGGGCAGGGGCGTCTCGCCGAGGATTTCCAGCACGGCGATTTCCAGGTTGCGGCTCATGGCGTCCAGCGGCAGGTCGTTGGGTTGGGTGTCGAACGGGTCGGCGATCTGGTCACCCAGGGCGTCCAGCCCGAAGAAGGTGTAGGCCAGCACGCACACCGCCAGTGGGGTGAACCAGCCAATGCTGTCGACCAGGCAGAATGGCAGCAGGAAGCAGTAGACGTGCACGATGCGGTGCAGCATCAGGATGTAGGGGTAGGGAATCGGGGTGTTGCGGATGCGCTCGCAGCCGCCGAGTACGTAGGAGAGCCGGGTCATCTGCTGGTCGATGGCGGCCAGGGTGATGTCGCCGGCACCGGCCTGCCGGGCGCGCTCGGCAAAGCGCTGGCCGAGGCTGGCCAGCAAGGCGTTGGTCGGGGAGGCGGTGGTGTCCAGCGCGGTCGCTTCTTCGGTGCCGAGCAGGCGGCGCACGTCCTCGCTCTGCGGGTTGCCGCGCAGTTGGTCGCGTAGCACATAGGCAAAGGCGATCAGCGGGTTGCACAGGCTGCGGCGGGCTTCCGGGTCTAGGTCCGGCAACAGCGAGCGGGTCTGGCGGGCCAGGTTACGCGTCACGATCAGCAGCTCGCCCCACAGGGTGCGTGCCTCCCAGAAGCGCTGGTAGGCCACGTTGTTGCGAAAGCCCAGGAAGATGGCCAGCGTCAGGCCCCAGAGGGTAAAGGGCGTAGAGGTGATGACCACCTTGTAGTGGTAGAGCGTGCCGTGGGTGGCCACCACCAGCGAACTGAGCAGCACCGTGTAGAGCACCTTGCGCCAGATGGCCGGGATGATCGAGCCCTTCAGCGAGAACAGCAGGACCCAGAGTGTCGGGGTTTGCGGGCGGAGGATCATGCGGCGGCGTCCGGAAGCGGTGGAGCGGGCATGATAGCTGAGACGAGCGGTCAGGAGGGCTCGAGCGTAGGGCGTATAACGCTCCGCGTTATACGCCGTTTGACCTTGGCCTCCGGGCTCTCCAGGGTTGACCTTGGAGCGGACGATGGACGCGGTGAATCGGCGTACAACCGCGAACGGTTGTACGCCCTACGGTAAGGTTCAGCCTTGCTGGTAAAGCTTCACGATCGCCGAGAAGTCCAACTGGCCGTTGCCCTGGTTGCTGAAGGTCTGGAACAGCTGCTGGGCCAGTGCGCCGAGCAGTACCGGTTGGCGCACCTGGCGTGCGGCCTCGCTGGCCAGCCCCAGGTCCTTGAGCATCAGGTCGGTGCCGAAGCCGCCACTGTAGCCGCGCGCCGCCGGGGCGCCGGTGAGCGGGTTGTTCACCTCCGAGCTCCAGCAGCGGCCGCTTGAGGTGTTGATGATGCCGGCCAGCACTTCCGCGTTCATCCCCAGCTTCACGCCCAGGGACATGGCTTCCGCCACGCCGATCATGGAAATACCCAGCAGCAGGTTGTTCGCCACCTTGGCCACCTGGCCGTTGCCGGCGCCGCCGCAGTGCACGATGTTCTTGCCCATGGCCGCCAGCACCGGGCGCGCGCGTTCGAAGTCGGCCGGCTCGCCGCCAACCATGAAGGTCAGGGTGCCCGCTGTGGCACCGGCGGTGCCGCCGGAGACCGGCGCATCCAGCATCGGGTTGCCGTGAGCCTGGGCGGCGGCGGAGACCTCGCGGGCGTTCAGCGGGTCGATGGTCGACGAGTCGATCAGCAGCACGCCGGGCTGCACGTTGGCCAGCAGGCCGTCGTCGCCGAGGAAGACCTGCTTCACGTGGGCAGCGGCGGGCAGCATGGTGATGATCACCTCGACGTCGTCGCGGGCCACTTCGGCGGGCGAGGCAAGCGCGCGGGCGCCGAGGGCGACGGCCGCTTCCACGGCCTTGGCGGAGAGGTCGAAGACGCTCAGGTCGAAGCCGGCCTTGAGCAGGTTGGCGGCCATGGGGCCGCCCATGTTGCCGAGTCCGATGAAGCCGATGCGCATGGGGTTGTCCTCTTGTTCTGATGGTCGGACAGGAAACAGGCCCCGGCCCGCCAGCATCCTGGCTGGCGTCCGGGGCGGTTGGGGCGGGAAGGGCTTACTTGAGGTGGATGGTGGTATTCACCGCGCCACCGACTTCGTTCTCGTCGAACCAGCGTTCGGTGACGGTCTTGGTCTGGGTGTAGAACTGCACCACCTGCTTGCCGTACGGGCCGAGGTCGCCCAGTTTGGAGCCGCGCGAGCCGGTGAAGGAGAACATCGGCACCGGCACCGGGATCGGCACGTTGATGCCGACCTGGCCCACGTCGATCTCTTCCTTGAAGTGCCGTGCGGCGGCGCCGGAGCGGGTGAACAGGGCGGTGCCGTTACCGTTGGGGTTGGCGTTGATCAGCTCGATGGCCTCGTCGAAGGTCTTCGCCGACACCACGCAAAGTACCGGGCCGAAGATTTCTTCGCGGTAGATGGTCATCTGCGGGGTGACGCCGGAGAAGACGGTCGGGCCGACGAAGTTGCCCTTGGCGTAGCCGGCGACCTGCGGGTTGCGGCCGTCCAGCTCCAGCTTGGCGCCTTCCTGGGCGCCGCGTTCGATCAGGCCGCTGACACGGTCCAGCGCTGCGCAGGAAACCAGCGGGCCGACATCGGTATTGGCTTCGGTACCGCCGCTGACCTTGAGGCTCTTGGCCTTGGCCACCAGGTCGGGAATCCATTCGTTGGCCTCGCCGACGAGAATCGCCACCGACAGGGCCATGCAGCGCTGCCCGGCGGCACCGAAGGCGGCGCCGGCGATGGCATTCAGGGTCTGCTCCTTGTTGGCGTCGGGCAGCACGATGGCGTGGTTCTTCGCACCCATCATGCACTGCACGCGCTTGCCGGCCTGCGAGGCGCGGTTGTAGACGTGGGTGCCGACACGGGTCGAGCCGACGAAGGAAACGGCCTTGATGTCCGGATGGTCGCAGATCGCGTTCACCACGTCCGGGCCACCATGGATGACGTTGAGCACGCCCGGCGGCACGCCGGCTTCATGGGCCAGTTCGACCAGGCGCATGGTCACCATCGGGTCCTGCTCGGAGGGCTTGAGGACGAAGGTGTTGCCGGTGGCGATCGCCATCGGGAACATCCACAGCGGGATCATCGCCGGGAAGTTGAAGGGGGTGATGCCGGCGCAGACGCCGATGGGCTGCAGCAGGGTGAAGGTATCCACGCCGCCGGCCACGTTGTTGGCCAGCTCGCCCAGTTGCAGGTTGCCGATGCCGGCAGCGTGCTCGACCACTTCCAGGCCGCGGAATACGTCGCCTTCAGCGTCGGGCAGGGTTTTGCCCTGTTCGGCGGTGAGGATCGCCGCCAGCTCCTTCATGTTCTCGCGAATCAGCTGCTGGTACTTGAGGAAGATGCGCGCGCGGGCGCCGATGGGGGTTTTCTTCCAGGTCTTGAACGCGGCCTTGGCGCTGGCGACGGCGCGGTCGACTTCCTCTTGCGTGGCGAAGGGCACACGGGCGAGGACTTCCTGGGTGGCGGGGTTGATCACATCGCGCCATTCGGAGGTGGTGGACTCGACGGGCTTGCCGTCGAGGAACAGTTTGACGGTAGGGACGGCAGTTGCGGTCATCGGGATTCTCCCAGCCTGAGGCTTTCTTGTTGTCTGAACCGATCCTAACAGTGCATTTTTGATGTTCTCAATGCGGTGATGTGCAAGTATGGTCTGCGTTTTTGCACAATTGCCGCAAAGTGGGGCGATTCATGGATTGGGATAACCTGCGTTTCTTCCTCGAACTCTCCCGCGCCGGCAAGCTCACCGTCGCGGCCCGCCGCCTGGGCGTGGACCACACCACGGTCGCGCGCCGCCTGCAGGCGCTGGAGAAGAGTATCGGTGCGCAACTGCTGGTGCGCGAGCCGGGCGGCTACCGGCTGACCGAGGCCGGCCACGGCCTGCTGCCCCAGGCCGAGGCGATGGAAAGCGCCTGCAAGGTGATCGAGAAGCGCCTGGCGGGGGCCGAGGACAACCTCTCCGGCAAGGTGCGCATCGGCGCCACCGAAGGCTACGGATCGACCCTGCTGACCTCGCAACTGGTGGAGCTGAACCGCCGCCACCCGCACCTGGGAGTGGACCTGCTGGCGGTGCCACGGGCGTTGCAGCTGTCGCGCCACGAGGCGGACATCGTGATCACCCTGGAACGGCCGGGACGCGGCCCCTACCTGATCACCCGGCTGACCGACTATGTGCTACGGCTCTACGCCTCGAAGGACTATCTGGCCGAACGCGGACCGATCCGCAACCGCGATGACCTGCGCGATCACGCGCTGGTGGGCTACGTCGACGACCTGCTGTACAGCAAGGAGCTGCAATACCTCGACGAGATCGGCCGGCCGCTGCACATGGCGCTGCGGTGCACCAGCATCCTCGCCCAGCAGCGGGCGGTGGCGGAAGGCGCCGGGCTGGCGATCCTGCCGGCGTTCGCGGCAGCCGAGGACCCGTCATTGCAGCCGGTGCTGGCGGGGGAAATCGAATTCGTGCGGACCTTCTGGATGCTGATGCCGACCGAACTCAAGGACATCGCGCGGATGCGTACGACCTGGGATTTCCTGCGGGAGAAGGCGGAGGGAAGCCAGGATGCACTGATGGGGCGCAGTGGCTAATGCGGACGTATCGAGCATGCGATGCATGCCTCAAAAGAAAACGGGCGGCCCATTGGCCGCCCGTTTGCGTTACGCCAGGCCGACGTAGAGGTTCTGCACGTCGTCGTTGCCATCCAGGGCATCGAGGAAGGCTTCGACCTCTTCCAGCTCCGTGCCGGACAGGCTGACCGGGTTCTTCGCCTTGTAGCCCAGCTTGGCCGAGGCGACGGTGAAACCGTGCTCCGGCAGGGCGCGGCAGACGGCATCCAGGTCGGTGGAGTCGGTGAGGAACAGGGTGTCGCCGTCTTCCTCGCCCGGTTCGAAGTCCTGGGCGCCGGCTTCGATGGCGGCCAGTTCCGGATCGGCATCGGCGCTGGCCGGGGTGGCCTCGACCATGCCCAGGTAATCGAAGTCCCAGGCTACCGAGCCGGAAGCGCCCAGCTGGCCCTTGCGGAACAGCACGCGGATTTCCGCGACGGTGCGGTTCACGTTGTCGGTCAGGCACTCGACGATCACCGGCACGCGGTGCGGGGCGAAGCCTTCGTAGACCACGCGCTCGAAGCTGGCGCCGCCGTCCAGCAGGCCGGCGCCTTTCTTGATGGCGCGCTCCAGGGTGTCGCGGGGCATCGAGGCTTTCTTGGCCTGCTCGACGACCAGACGCAGTTTCGGGTTCATGTCCGGATCGGCGCCGTTACGCGCGGCGATCATGATTTCCTTGGACAGTTTGCCGAAGATGCGGCCCTTGGCGTTAGCTGCGGCTTCTTTGTGTTTGGCTTTCCACTGGGCGCCCATAGTGATCTCTAGCTGGCGGTGACTGATAGGCGGCAAGTCTAAGGGCTGGCGCGGCCGCTGGCGATATCTGGCGGACCGGCGAGGCTTTTGGTAGGAGCGAGCTTGCTCGCGAACCGTCCAGGGATGGAGTCGCCGGGAGGTCCGTTCGCGAGCAAGCTCGCTCCTACAGGGGTAGATCGCCCTGGGCGGAGAGGAAGTCATACAGCCGCTCATCCAGCGAATGCGCGACGTTGAAGCGCATCCACGGCACGCTGCGCCCGTCGGGCATGAACAGCTGGCCGGGGAACAGCAGGATCTTCGCCTCCTTGGCGCGGCCGGCGAGCAGGGTGGCGTCGTCCACCGCGCGGTGGCGGGCCCAGAGGAACAGCCCGGCGCGGGGCTCGTGGAAGATTTCCAGGCCGGCCGCCTCCAGCCGCCGCGCCACGCTGTCGTGGGCTTCGCTGAGCTGGTCGCGCAACTGCTTCACATGCTTGCGGTGACGCCCCTGCAGGAGGATGTCCAGTGCCAGGGTCTCGGTGAGTTCCGAGCTGGTCAGGCCGCTGACCATCTTCAGCGGCACCAGCTCCTCGATCAGCTCCGGGTGGGCGGCGATGAAGCCGGTGCGCAGCGCCGGGGCGATGACTTTCGACAGGCTGCCGATATAGATCACCCGCGCCAGTTGGTCGAGGTTGGCCAGCAGCATCTGCCCGGCGGGATCGAGGTCGGCGTAGATGTCGTTCTCGACGATGAGGAAATCGTACTTCTCCGCCAGTTGCAGCAGGCGGTGGCTGGCCGCCAGGGACAGACTGCCGCCGGTGGGGCTCTGCAACCGCGCCTGGGTGAAATAGACCTTCGGCCGGTGCTCGCGGGCCAGCTGTTCCAGGCGGTCCAGGTCCAGGCCGTCGGCGCTGCGCGGCACGCCCAGGAGCTGCGCGCCCTGCAGGCGCAGGTTGAGGAACAGGTTGTGGTAACCGGGCTCGTCCACCAGCACCGGGTCGCCGCGCTGCACCAGGTAGCGCACCGTCAGGTCCAGCGCCTGGCTGGCGCCGGCGGTCAGCAGAATCTGCTCGGGACTGGCGGCAACGCCGGCATCGGCAAGGCGGTCGGCCAGCTTGCCGCGCAGCTTCGGGTTGCCCTTGCTGTGGCCGTAGTTGCCGAACTGGGTCGGCTCCTCCCGCGCCAGGCTGCGCAGCCCGCGCAGCAGGCCTTCACCGTCGAGCCAGTGCTCGGGCAGCAGGCCGACGCCGGGGCGGATCTCCATGCCCAGCGGCTGGAAGACCTTGTGCAGCAGCAGGTGGGCGTCGAAGTCGAATTCCGGCGGTGCCTCGCTGCCGACGCTGTCTTCGACCACCGGGCCGCGCACGTAGAAACCGGCGTTGGGCACGGCGTTCAGGCAGCCGCGCGCCACCAGCCGGTCATAGGCCTCGACCACGGTGAAGTGGCTGACGCCATTGGCCTGGGCGAACTTGCGGATCGAGGGCAGCTTGGCGCCGGGGCGCAGGCGCTGCTCGTCGATGGCCTGGGCGATGCCGTCGACGATCTGGGTGACCAGGGGAATGTCCGAGGTGGGGTCGAGCAACAGCATCCGAAGGTCCGTTCAGGTAAGGGGAAATCTGTACAGGTCCGCCGACCATAACAGCACTGCAGAGGGGGCCTTGTTCCTGTGCATGGTGCGCCGCGGCGCCGGCCAGCACTATCGGCCCGGTGATGCGGCAGCGCGCCGCACCGGCCTGATAACAAGGAACCGCCATGCGTGACACAGCTTACAACATCGATCCGTCCAGTATTTCCGCCGAAGAGTGGCAGGCGCGTTGCGACCTCGCCGCACTGTATCGGCTGATCGCCCACTTCCGCTGGACCGACCACATCGACACCCACATCTCCGCGCGGGTGCCGGGCGAGCCGGGGCATTACCTGATCAACCGCTACGGCGTGCTGTTCCACGAAATGCGCGCCTCGGACCTGGTGAAGGTCGACCACGCCGGCGACGTCATCGACCCGCGCTTCGGCCCGAAGAGCGTCAACCGCGCCGGCTTCAACATCCACTCGGCCGTGCATGCCGCCCGCGAGGACGTGGCCTGCGTGATCCATACCCACACCGCCGCCGGCATTGCCGTGTCCGCCCAGGAAGAAGGCCTGCTGCCGATCAGCCAGCACGCGCTGAAGTTCTACAACCGCCTGGGCTACCACGACTACGAGGGTATCGCCCTGGACCCGGACGAGCGCTCCCGTCTGGTGCGCGACCTGGGCAGCCACATGGTGATGATCCTGCGCAATCACGGCCTGCTGGCCACCGGACGTTGCATCGCCGAAGCCTTCAACCAGATCTACTTCCTCGAACGCGCTTGCCAGGCGCAGATCCAGGCCATGGCCGGCGGCCGCCAGCTGCGCTACCCGCCGGAGGCCGTGTGCGAACGCGTCGCCGTGCAGGAAGAGGAGGCCCTGGCCGACGGCCTGCACCTGCTCGCCTGGGAATCGGCGCTGCGCCTGATCGCAGACGGCGAGGCCGACTACCGCAGCTGATCGCAACTGACCCGCTATCACCGTGCTCCGGCCCGCAGAGGCCGGGCGCCTGCGTGCTTTAACCATCTGCCAACAACAAAGCCAAGAGGTGGAAATGAAGAACCCGATTCTGGGAGCCCTGCTCATGGGTGTGGCGTCCGGCGCCATGGCCGCAGACCTGACCGTGATCTCCTTCGGCGGCACCAGCAAGGACGTGCAGACCGAAGCCTTCTACAAGCCCTTCGAGAAGAAGGAAGGGATGAAAGTCATCGCCGGCGAGTACAACGGCGAGATGGGCAAGATCAAGGCCATGGTCGACACCGGCAGCGTCAACTGGGACGTGGTGCAGGTCGAGGGTCCCGAGCTGCTGCGCGGCTGCGACGAAGGCCTGTTCGAACCCCTCGACCCGGCGCTGTTGGGCAAGACCGAGGACTACGTGCCCGGCACCGTCTCCGACTGCGGCGCCGGCCTGCTGGTGTGGTCGATGGCCATGGCGTACGACGCCAAGCGCCTGCCCAACGGCCCGACCGGCTGGGCGGATTTCTGGGACACCCGGAAGTTCCCCGGCAAGCGCTCGCTGCGCAAGGGCGCCAAGTACACCCTGGAGATTGCCCTGCTGGCCGATGGGGTGAAGAAGGAAGACCTGTACCAGGTGCTGGCGACGAAAGAGGGCGTGGACCGCGCGTTCAGGAAGCTCGATCAGATCAAGCCGTCGATCCAGTGGTGGGAATCCGGCGCGCAGCCGATGCAGTTCCTTGCCAGCGGTGACGTGGTGATGAGCACCGCCTACAACGGCCGCGTGTTCGCCGCCCAGGAGGAGGGCGCGCCAATGAAAGTGGTGTGGAACGGCAGCCTGTACGCCATCGACTCCTGGGCGATTCCCAAGGGCAGCCCGAACAAGAAGGCCGCCGAGGACTTCATCGCCTTCTCGCTCCAGCCCGAGCAGCAGAAGATCCACACCGTGAAGCTGGGCTACGGCTCGGTCAACCTGGGCACCACCGCGTTACTCGATCCGAAACTGGTCGAGCGCCTGAACACGGCGCCGGCGAACCTGGAGCAGGCGGTGCCGGTGAACTTCGCGTTCTGGGTGGATCATGGGGAAGATCTGGAACAGCGCTTCAATGCCTGGGCGGCGAAGGCGCCTTGAGGCACACGGAGCTCTATCGGTAGGGCGTACAACCGTTCGCGGTTGTACGCCGTTACACCGTGATTGCTGGCTGGCGCTATGGCCGGGCTCGAAGCGCTTTGTAGCAGGTTTCCAGGTTGGAAATGGAACGCTCGGGAGCCATGGTCAAGCGGCGTATAACGTCGAACGTTATGCGCCCTACGCTCGGTCGTCGATCAGCCGGTAGGTGCAGTTTGAGGCGGGTTCGCGAGCAAGCTCGCTCCTGCAGGTAAACGCCGGCGCCCATCCTGTAGGAGCGAGCTTGCTCGCGAACCGCATTGCACAAAAATCGCCGCTACACCCGCCGCCACACACTCGCCAACCACGGCTGCTGCTCCCGCGGCAGCCCCGCCGGCCGGTAGTAGTGCTCCAGCTCCACGAAGCCTGCCGCCTCCAGCAGCTGCTTCCAGCTCTCCCAATCGTGATAGGAACCGTAGCGCGGGCCGTTCCAGCCCTCGGCGTTTTCGCCGCGTGGATTGGAGGCGAACAGCACGCCGCCCGGTTTCAGCGCGGCGCGCAACTGGCCGAGCACGCGCGACAGTTCCTGGCGCGGCACATGGAACAGGCTGGCGTTGGCGTAGATGCCGTCGAAGCGTTCGGCGGGCAGGTCGAGGGCGAGGAAGTCCTGCTGCCACACCTCGCAATCGCTGGCCTCTCGGGCCATGGCGACGAAGTTCGGGCAGCCGTCCAGCCCGACCGGCTGGTGCCCCATGGAGCGGAACACGCACAGGTCGCGGCCGGGGCCGCAGCCGAAGTCGAGCAGGGCGAAAGGCGGTTCGGCCTGGATATGGCGCAGCAGGGCGGCGATGTTCTGGCTGACATCGTGCTCCCAGGTGCCTTCGCGGAAGGCGTCGGCGGTGGCCTGGTAGTGCTCCAGGGTCAGCCGGGAAATATCGCGCAGGGTCTGGTCGTCGAGGCTCATGGCGGGCATCGGGTGATTCATCGGAGCTGTCATCTTAACGCGACTTTGAAAGTCAGCCGCGGCAAACGGCGACCCCTGTGCAGGCCTAGACTGGCGGCGTGACAGACCGGAGCACCGCTATGCCCACCCTCGCACGACAGATCGCCGAACTGGACTGGCCGGCCCTCGCCGCGCGGCTAGATGCCAGCGGCCAGGCGCTGATTCCCGGCCTGCTCGGCGCAGCCCAGTGCGAGGCATTGCGTGCGCTCTACGCGCAGGACAAGCCGTTCCGCAGCCGCGTAGTGATGGCCCGGCACAATTTCGGCCTGGGCGAGTACCGCTACTTCGCCTATCCCTTGCCCGCATTGGTTCAGGCGCTTCGCGAGGCCTTCTACCCGCCGTTGCGCAGCATCGCCAATACCTGGCACGAACGCATGGACACCGGGATCAGCTATCCGGGAGCGCACGCCGACTTCCTCGCCCAATGCCACGCGGCAGGCCAATTGCGCCCGACGCCCTTGCTGCTGCGCTACCGCGCCGGCGACTACAACTGCCTGCACCAGGACCTCTATGGCGAACTGGCCTTCCCGCTGCAGGTGGCGATCCTGCTGTCCCGGCCCGGAGAGGAGTTCGAGGGCGGCGAGTTCGTCCTCACCGAACAGCGGCCGCGCATGCAGTCGCGGGTGGAAGTGGTGCCGCTCAGGCAGGGCGATGCCGTGGTGTTTGCCGTGGCACAGCGGCCGGTGCGGGGTGTGCGCGGCTATCACCGGGTGAACCTGCGCCATGGCGTCAGCCGCCTGCACAGCGGAGAGCGCTATACCCTCGGGGTGATCTTCCATGACGCGCTCTGAGCGTTACCATCGGTGCTTTCCATGGAATCAGGAATGCGGCATGCAGTACGACGTGATCCGGCCCCACCGCAGCGAATATCCCGAGCCGATCACCTTCAGCAAGGGGACGGCACTGACGGTGGGTGAGCGCTATGAAGGTGAGGAAGACTGGCAGGACTGGTACTTCTGTTCGACGGCCGGGCAGAAGGATGGCTGGGTGCCGGCGCAGGTCTTCCAGTTGACGGCTCCGGGCGCCGGAATCGCAACGGAGGACTACACCGCCCGCGAACTCGATGTCGAGGTCGGCGAGCGGCTGGAAGGCGGCCGCGAACTGGGCGGCTGGCGCTGGTGCAGCCGGGCCAGCGGCGAGTCTGGCTGGGTGCCGCTGGCGTGCCTGTGCGAAGTCGGTTTCAGCTGACCCGGCCGAGCTTGATGGTCAGTGGCCAGCTCACGGCGCGCTCCGGTGCGTCGCCCCAGGCCTGGGCGAACTGCTCGCGCAGCGGCTCCACCGGGTCCAGCCCGGTTGCGGCGCGGTAGCTGGCGACGGCGGACCAGCTTTCGAAGTAGCCCAGCAGGCGCGCCAGGTCCCAGGTCGCTTCCAGGGCGAAGGCCGGCGTCGGCACCCTCTCGAAGGGGAAGGCAATGGTTTCGTAGCCGGTTTCCACGTGCTTGCGCTCGGGCGCCCAGTAGGAGCCGACGACGTCGTGGTAGAGGTGGCTCACCAGGGCGTCCAGTTCCGGGGTGATGTTCAGCATGTTGTAGGAGATCACTGCCAGCAGTGCATCGGGCTGGGAGACGCGGTGCACCTCCTCGTAGAAGCGCGGCACGTCGAACCAGTGCAGGGCCTGGGCGACCAGGGTGAGGTCGACGCTGGCGGGTTCCAGCGAGGTGCTTTCCGCCGGTTCGCAGCGGTAGTCGACGTTGGGCAGGCGCGGCGCCTTGTCCAGCTGCGCGGCGTTGATGTCGGTGGCGATGACTTCGCCGAAGTGCTTCGCCAGGTCTTCGGTGGCCTGGCCCGAACCGCAGCCGCAGTCCCAGGCGCGCGCCGTGCCGGGCGCGGCCTGGGCCAGCCAGGCGAAGAAGGCCGGGTCGTAGGTCGGGCGGTTGGCGCGGTAGGCGTCGGACTGGGCGGTGAACAGCGAGCGCGTGTCGGTGCAGGTCGGCATGGCGGGCCTCGGCGCGGTGGGCGGGGCTCCATCTTGCTCCGCCCTGCGCGCCGAGGCCAGTGCGACTCATACCTTGTAGCGGCGCCCGGCGTACTGCTTCAGCCAGGCCATCAGGCCACGCTGCGGCGCTATCACCGGTTGTTCCACCAGCAGGGCGGCGCTGGCCTTCTGGCGGAAGTCGAGCAGCCGGGTCATGGCTTCGGCGATTTCCTGGCGCGCTTCCAGGCAAGGCCCCAGCACGGCCTTGTCAAGGCGATAGACCGCGCCATCGCTCAAGGCGGTGAACTGCGCCTGCCAGGCGGAGCCGGTGAGCACGCCGGCTTCGCCGATCACCTCGCCCGGCCCCATGCGGCCGGCTTCGAGGGTTTGCCCGTCGTGGGGCAGGGTCACGCTGACCACTCCGGTGTCGATGATCAGCAACTGGTCGCTGACATCGCCGGCCGCCAGCAGCACGTCGCCGGCCTTGAACGGCCGGCGCTGCATGGTGGCCGCCAGTTCGTCCCGTTCGGTATCGGCCAGGGCATCGAACAGGCCGGAGCGCACCAGCAGCGCGCGGGCGCGGGAGGCGTGCTCGCGGGCCGGGATATCGACATCGCTGAGCAGCTCGATGCCGGCGGCCTGCAAGTGGCGGAAGGCCAGGTCGTAAAGCTGGTTGCGCGCCTCGCGCTTCTCGCCCATGGCGGCGACGAAGCCGCTGAGTTCGTATTCCACGCCCTCGGGCGATGACTTGCGTACGCTCACCGTCGGCGCCGGGCTGGCCAGCAACGTGCGGCAGCCGCCCAGGGCGCGTTCCAGCGCCTCGATGGCCTTGCGCGGGCGGACCCGCGGGCTGAGCGTCAGGCTCAGGCTCAAGCCGTAGAGGTTCGCCGGCCGGCTGAGGTTGAGCAGCTTGGCCTTGGCCGCCAGGGAGTTGGGCACAACCGCCAGGGTACCCTGGGCGGTCTGCAGGTAGGTGGAGCGCCAGTCGATCTCGGTAACCCGGCCCTCGATGCCGTCGATGGAGATCCAGTCGTCCAGCTGGTACGGCTTGGTGGTGTTGAGCACGATGCCGGAGAACACGTCGCTCAGCGTGCTCTGCAACGCAAGGCCGAGGACGATGGCGACCACCCCGGAAGTGGCCAGGAGGCCCTTCACCGGCAGCTCCAGCACGTAGCCGGCGGCGGCGATGCTGGCGATCAGGAAGATCAGCGCGCCGACCACATCCTGCAGCAGCCGCCCGGCGTGGCCGACGCGTTGCACCAGGAGGAAGCCGAGCACCACGGTCAGGCAGCGCGCGGCGAACAGCCACCAGATGATCTGCACGCCGGTGGCGACCAGGTGGCTGGGCAGGTCGTCGGGCCAGGGCGCGGCGCGCAGCGGGTTCATCCCGGCGTTGAACAGCAGCAGGCTGAACAGCAGGAAGCAGAGCACGCGGGCGGTCAGACGCCAATGCGGATGGGCCATGCCGAGCAGGCGCCAGAGCAGCAGGTCGATCAGCAGCAGCGCCGGGGCGGCGAACAGGGGGTGTTGGCTGAGCAGGGCGGGCATCGCGCCTCTCCGTGGGACGATGCGCAAAAGATGGCACAGAAAAACGCTTCTGGCAGCCGTCTCAACCGGCGTTCGGCCGATGCCTCAGCTCCGCCCAGTCAGGCACTTCGATTTCGCCGGCGATCCATGGCGAGCGACTGCCGTTGTCGAACAGCACCAGGGTCTCGCCGTACTCGGGCGTTTCGCCTTCGGGCTTGTCGAGGTTGTGCATCAGGCGGTCGAAGCACTCGCTGTGGGTCACCATCACCAGGTTGCGGTGGGCGGCCTTGTGCTGGCGGATCTGGCCCAGCAGGTCGTCGTTCTTGCAGGTGAAGAGCCAGTCCTGGCGGGCGACGGTGTGGTCGAACATCAGGTCCGCCGTCTGTGCGGTGCGGGTCAGCGGGCTGCTGTAGATATCGGTGGCCGCCAGGCCGTAGTGGGCGATGGCCCGGCCCAGCCCCTTGGCCATTTCCGCGGCGCGGACGGTGATGCCATCGGCCGCGCCCAGGCAGGGGGCGCTGGTCCGGTCGCAGCGTTCCAGGTGGCGGACCAGCAGGATCACCCGGCCTTGCATCCAGCGTTGCTGAAAGGCGCTGCCGCTGGGGTTGTCCAATGATTCGGGGAGGACCGAGCGCCAGGCGCACAGCGCCAGGGTGATGCCGGTCAGCAACAGGAGGGCCAGGTAGGGGTTTCTGGCGATGGATCGTACGGCGTGTGTGGGGTTCACAGCGATCCCGGGTCAGAGTGCGAATGGACCCATGTTGACCGGCGGGAATGACAAACGTGCTACGGAGTCGATGATTCCACAATTTTCTAGGGCTCGGCTTCCACTACGCTGACCGTGGCCGTGGTCCCGGCGCGCAGGCGGTCGCGCCCGGCGTAGGCGGGGTCGATGGCGATGCGCACCGGGATGCGCTGGGCGAGCTTGACCCAGGTGTAGGTCGGGTTGATGTTGGCCAGCAGGCGGCTGCCGGGCAGGTTCTCGCGGTCGGTGATGGCGAAGGCGATGCTTTGCACGGTGCCGTCGAAGCGCTCGCCGCTCATCAGTTCGATGCGGACCCGGTCGCCTTCGTGAATGCGCGGCAGCTTGGTTTCCTCGAAGTAGCCGCTGACGTGGAAGGAGTCGCTGTCCACCACCGCGACCAGCGCGCTGCCAGCGGTGGCGTAGTCGCCGGCGCGGGTCAGCAGGTTGGTCACGTAGCCGTTCACCGGCGCCAGCACGCGGGTGCGCTCCAGGTCCAGGCGTGCCTGGCGCAGCGCCGCCTCCGCCAGGCTGACGTTGGCCTGGGCCAGGCCCAGGTTGGCCTGTTCGCGCAGCAGCTGCGCCTCGGCCACGGACACATCGGTGCTGGCCTTTTCCCATTCCTCGTTGGAGATCGCCGAGCGTGCCTTCAGCTCCCGCCGGCGGACTTCCTCGCTCCTGCGCTGACGCAGCAGCGCCTGGTTGGCGACGATGGACGCCTGCGACTGGCCCAGCGCCGCCCGCGCCACTTCCACCGCGCGCTCGGCGTGCTGCACCGCCAGCTCGTAGCGGGCGGGGTCGATCTGCAGCAGCAGGTCGCCCTTGTTCACGTGCTGGTTGTCCTGCACGCGCAGATCGACGATGCGCCCGGTGACATCCGCCGACAGCGACACCACGTCGGCCCGCACGCGGGCGTCGCGGGTCCAGGGCGCGCGGGTGTAGTAGACCCAGGCATAGCTGCCCAGCACCAGGGCGAGCGCCACCACGGCGAGGGTGATCAGCGGCGGGATCGCCTTGCGGATGTCGAGCATGTCAGTGCAGTGCTCCCATGAGCAGGATCAGGCTGGCGCAGATGCAGCTGTAGAGTGCGCCCTCGAACAGCGCTTCGTGCCAGACCAGGCGCAGCACGCCGAGGCGACGCAGCGCCCAGTCCAGCAGCAGGAAGATCGGCAGGGCGAGGAGCAGGGCCTGGGCCAGTGGCGGTAGATAGACGCCGCCCAGTTCGATATCAACGGGCATGGAGCGGTTGTTCCCCGTGGTCGTCGTGGAAGCGCGCGGCTTCGCTGTAGAGGTCGCGGAAGCGCTCCAGCAGGGCGGCGGCTACCAGGAGCGCCACGCCGCTGACGAACAGTGGGCGCATGGCCTCGCCGCCGGAATGAGAGTCCTGGCCTTGCAGCTCGTCCAGCTCCGTGCCCAGCTCACGCATGGCCTGCAAGACCCGTTGCAGGGGCGCCGCGGGGGGCTGGTCGAGGCAGGCGGCGAGTTCGTCGAGCACCAGTGACAGGCGTTCGCGCAGCGCTTCCGGCAGGCCGTCGGGGTTGAGGCTTTCGCGCCGCAGTTGGTGCAGCACCACGCCCAGGGTCATGCTCGCCAGGCTGCACTGGAAACGCTCGCCGGACTGGCTGTCGCGGGCCGCCGGCAGCAGCCCGAGCATGATCGCCAGGCGGTCGACCATGCGGCTCTCGAACAGGAAGCGGCGCGACTCGCTGGGCTTTGACAGCAGCACCGCGCGCACCTCGGCACGGGTGCGCCGCGACTGGCGGCGCAGGCGCGCGTCGGCGTCGAACGGGAAGACCCAGGCGTACACCAGCAACGCCAGTACGCCCGCGCAGACATAACCGCCGGCGAACTCGAACCATTGCAACGAGGTGTTGATCCAGGCGCCCTGGTTCTGCGGGCCCACTAACAGGAAGGTGGACAGCCCCAGGCCGATGCCGATCCCGGCGGTCTGTGGGTTGGCCAGGCCGACGGCGATCACGTAGAGCAACGGGGTGAGGAACAGCGCGAGCATCTCGAAGTCGCCGACGCTGGGTAGCAGCAGGAACTGCAGCAGCGCCGCCGCCACCAGCGCCAGGGCCAGCCCGCGCAGGTACGCCTGGCTGGCCAGCAGGGGGCGCGGGAAAGTCGCCAGCATGGAACAGAGGATGCCCACCAGGATCATCCCGGCGCGGGCGCCGTCCCAGGCGGTCTCCACCCAGATCCAGCCGGCGCAGCACAGGGCGATGAAGGCGCGGCTGGCGTTCATCGCCGCGAGGTGGAAGTCCAGGTGCAGGGAATGGGCCTGGCTGCGGTGGGAGATGCGGTTACCTGGCCGACCGTCCTGGATTGCATCGCTCAGCTCGATCATCTCGTCCAACTGCTGCATCAGCCGCGCCTGCTCGATGCGCAGCGCCCAGGCCAGGGAGCGCAGCGAGGTCGGCAGACCGTCGGCCAGTTCCTCGGCCTGGCGGGCGGCGGCGTCGAAACGCTGGCGCAGGCGGGTGATGCGCTTGCGCACCGGGGTGGGCAGGGCACGGCCGTACTCGGCCAGTTCTTCCAGGCAGGCCAGTTCATCCTCGCGCAGACGCTGCACCGACTCCGGGATCGGCCCCGTGAGGCGGGCCTGGATCAGCTTGCGCTGCCGGCGCAGGATGGCCAGCCGCGAGGTCATCAGCACCAGCTGGTTGGCCAGCAGCTGCACCAGTTCGTCGGCGCCGCGCAGGCGCGGCGCATCGAAGTAGAGGTGGCGGCGCAGCATCTCCAGCGCGGAGATTTCGCCCAGCAACTGGATCTGCCGCTGCTGGAAGTCCTCCTCGGCTTCCTCGCCGCGGATCACCGCCGCGGCATGCACGGCGATCAGCCGGATCAACTGGTCGACCTTGGCGAAATAGCCCCGCGCCACGCTCTGCGGACGGGCGAAGAACAGACTGACCAAGGTCACACAGGCCACCCCGAGCAAGGTCTCGGTGACCCGTGTGATGGCCAGGGTGTAGGTGGAATCGGGGGCGGGCTGGGCCAGCAGGGCGACGATCACCGCGGTGAAGCCGCTGAGGACGAAGGCGTGGGAGTGGGTGAAGCGCAACAGGGTGCCGCCGGCGGTGCAGATCGCCAGCCAGGCGGCCAGGGTGACGATGAAGGGCAACGGCGCCTGTGGGAAGAGCGCCATGATCGCCACGGCGACGATGGCGCCGATGGTGGTGCCGATCACCTGGGAGAAACTCTTCTGCAAGGTCATGCCGGCCAGCGGGGTGCTGATGATCACCACCGTCATGGTTGCCCACTTGGGCTGCTCCAGGTCCAGCAGGAACGCCAGGTACAGGGTCAGCAGCCCGGCCAGCACGGTGCGCAGGGCGAACAACAGGGTGTCCCTGCCCGGATGAATGACAGCGCGCAGATACAGCAGCAGCGATGGCATGCCGGCCCCCTCGTGTCGATGTGACGAAAGCCCCGGCGCAGGGCCGGGGCTGGTCAAAATAGTGTGGTCGAGGATTGCCGAGGTTGCGGGATTTCTTCGCGCTTCAGCCGACGCTGTCCAGCGATTGCGCCAGGCGCTCCTGGATGAAGTCGAGGAAGCACTGGATGCGCAGAGCCAGCTGCGAGTTGCGGTAGTACACCGCGTGGATTGGCTGGCGGCGTTCGCTGGTCAGCTCCGGCAGCACGCGCACCAGGCGCCCGGACTGGATGTCGGCGCAGGTCATGAAACTTGCCAGGCAGGCGATGCCCTGGCCGCTCAGGGCCAGCTGGCGCAGGGTCTCGCCACTGGAGGCGGAGAGCCGCGGGGTGATCGCCAGGGTGTCGCCGCCGGCATGCCGCAGCGGCCAGATGTTCAGCGCCTCCGGCTGGGTGAAGCCGAGCAGCGTGCGGCCCAGCAGGTCGTCCAGGTCGGCCGGCATGCCGTGGCGTTCCAGGTACTCCGGCGAGGCCAGCAGGTTCAGCCGGCTGCTGCCCAGGGGACGGGCGTGCAGGCTGGAGTCGGCGAGCTGGCCGATGCGGATGGCGATGTCGGTGCTCTGTTCCAGCAGGTCGATGTTCAGGTCGTTGGTGTTGAGCTGCAGTTCGATGTCCGGGTAGCGCTCGCGGAAGGCGCCGATGTGCGGCACCACGGCGTGCAGCATGAAGGGCGAGGCGGCGTTGATCCGCAGGCGCCCGGCGGGGGATTGCTGGCGCAGGGCGAGGCGTTCTTCGAGGGCATCCATCTGTTCGAGGATGTGCCGCGCGTGCTCGAGGAAGAACTCGCCTTCTTCGGTGAGTTTCATCCGCCGCGTGGTGCGGTTGAGCAGGGTGGTGCCGAGCTTTTCCTCCAGCTTCGACAGCGCACGGCTGACCGCCGAGGGGGTCAGCCCCAGTTGCTCGGCGGCGGCAGTGATGGAGCCGCAGTCGATCACCGTGGCGAAGGTCTTGAGTTCGTCGGAGTGGGCTTTCATCGGCGGGCCTGTTGGGGAGCGGCGGGGTGGATTGTAAGAGTGTGATCGGTGCGTTGGATTGAAGATTTGATGTCCCTTGTAGGAGCGGACCTTGTCCGCGATCACGGTCATGGCCCGCTCCTACGAAGAGCCGTCCAGCGCCCGCGCAAGTGCGCTCGGCGCCAGCCGTGCCCTTCAGCAATCAGAACGTCCCCGGATAAGCCCCGCCATCGAGCAACAGGTTCTGCCCGGTCAGATAGCCCGCCTGCGCGCTGCACAGGAAGGCGCAGAACGAACCGAATTCCTCGGCGGTGCCGAAGCGACCGGCGGGAATCGCCTTGCGCTCGGCATCCACCAGTTCCCCCTCGTCACGCCCGCTGAGCTTGGCGGCGCGCTGGAGGCCGCTGCGCAAACGGTCGGTATCGAAGGAGCCGGGCAGCAGGCCGTTGATGGTCACGTTGCAGCCGGCCACCCGAGGCTGACGGGCGAGGCCGGCGACGAAACCGGTCAGGCCGCTGCGTGCGCCGTTGGACAGGCCGAGCGTGTCGATCGGTGCCTTCACTGCGCCGGAGGTGATGTTAACGATGCGCCCGAAGCCGCGCGCGGCCATGCCGTCCACCGTGGCCTTGATCAGCTCGATGGGGGTGAGCATGTTCAGGTCCAGGGCGCGCAGCCAGTCCTCGCGCTCCCAGTTGCGGAAGTCACCGGGTGGCGGGCCGCCGGCGTTGTTGACCAGGATGTCCACCTGCGGACAGGCGGCCAGCAGCGCGGCGCGTACATCCGGGTCGCTGATGTCGCCGGCCACTTCGCGCACTTCCACGCCCAGCTGGCGCAGTTCGGCGGCGGTGGCTGCGAGGGTATCGACGTCGCGGGCGTTGATCGCCAGGTTCACGCCCTCGCGGGCCAGCGCCAGGGCGCAGCCCTTGCCCAGGCCCTTGCTGGCGGCGCAGACCACGGCCCAGCGGCCCTTGATGCCTAGATCCATGAGGTTCTCCTGTTCGGTGTGAGTGGCCGGAGCGTCAGGTTATCGGTCAATTCCACGCGCGGCGGGGCTGAGATGTAGGGCGTATAACGTTCGACGTTATACGCCGTTTGACCATGGCCGCCGAGCGCTGCAGGGCTGGCCACGGAGCCGCACTTTCAGGACTCTCCTGGCTTGGCCAAGGCACCGGCGATACGCAGGGTGTATCGGCGTACAACCGCGAACGGTTGTACGCCCTACGACGTGACCGCCGGGGCCGGCAGCAGACTGATCCATTTACCGCCGCCTTCGCCGGACTTCAAGCGGCGCAGTGCTTCGGGCAACTCGGCGAACTCGAAGAACTGCTTCGCCGGCGGCTGCAAGCGCCCGTCGGCGACGCCCTGCATCAGGCTGGCGGCGGCGCGGCGCAGCTCCCGCCAGTCCAGCGCATCGCCGTGGGCATGGATGCTGTTGAGCGCCACTTCATGTAGCGAGATGGCGCTACTGAAGGCCGGCAGCGGGGCATGTTCCTGGCGGTCCTGGATGCACACCAGGTGGCCGTTGTAGCCCAGCAGCGGAGCGAGGCTGGCGGCGTGGCTGCCGCTGACGGTGTCGAACACCCCGTGCAGGCGGCGCGGGCCGAGGGCTTCGCGCAGGCGTGCGGACCATTGCGCGTCGCGGTAGTCGAAGACGCCGGCGATGCCCAGTTGCAGCAGGTGCTCACGGTGCTTCGGCGCGGCCGTCACCCACACGCGCAAGCCGCGCTGCACGGCCAGTTGTGCGAGCAGATAGCCGACAGCGCCACCGGCGCCGGTCACCAATACGTCACGGTTGCCGCAGGCCGGCAGCTTGTCCAGCGCCTGCCAGGCGGTGAGGCCGGGGCAGGGCAGGCTGGCGGCGGTGGCGTCGTCCAGGGCGTCCGGCACCGGGTACACCGCGTGGGCGCGCAGCAGGGTGTATTCGGCGAAGCTGCCGCCACGGGGCAGCGCCTGGTGGTAGGCAACACGGGTGCCGACCCGCAGGTTCACCGCGCTGCCGGCAGCTACGACCCGGCCAACGCCATCCACGCCAGGCACCTGGCCTTGCTGCCAGTCGTCACGACCCCAGTCGATCATCTTCCAGTCCACCGGGTTCAGCGCGATGGCGGTGTTGGCCAGCAGCACCTCGTCCGGGCCGGGGATGGGCAGCGGCAGACGCGCCAGCTTCAGGCCGTCGAGGCTGGCGCCGGGCGTCCAGGTCCAGGCGGCATAGTCGTTGAGGGCATAGTCATTGAGATAGCTGGTTGCACTCATGAAGATTCCTTGGGAACGGGAAAGCCGCCCGGAAGGGGCGGCTGACTGCGGGTGATCGATCAGTCCCAGGCCGGGGCCAGGCTTTCCGGGCTGGTGATGCGCTCGTTGCGATCCAGCGCGGCGATGGCGGCCATGTCGGCGTTGGTCAGGCGCAGGTCGACGGAGCGCAGATTGCTTTCCAGGTTTTCACGCTTGGTGGACGACGGGATCACCGAGTAGCCGAGCTGCATCGCCCAGGCCAGGGTCACCTGCGCCGGTGTGGCGCCGTGGCGTCCGGCGATTTCGTCGATCACCGGGTCGCTTAGCACCTTGCCGTAGCCCAGGGTCATGTAGGAGGTGAGGTGGATGCCCTGGCTCCGGGCGAACTCCGCCACCTTGCGGTTCTGCAGGTAGGGGTGCAGTTCCACCTGGTTGGTGGCGATCTGCCCGGCGCCGACGGCGGCGATGGCTTCCTGCATCAGCGCGATGGTGAAGTTGGACACGCCGATCTCGCCGGTCAGGCCCTGGGCCTTGGCTTCTGCCAGGGCGCTCATGAACTCGGCGACCGGCACTTGCCCCTTGGGCGAGGGCCAGTGGATCAGGGTCAGCTCGACGCGGTCGGTGCGCAGCTTGTGCAGGCTTTCCTTGAGGCTGGGGATCAGCTTGTCGGCGGCGTAGTTCTCGGTCCAGATCTTGGTGGTCAGGTACAGCTCGTCACGCTTGACCCTGGCGCCTGCGATGGCTTCGCCGACGTCGGCTTCGTTGCCGTAGATCTGCGCGGTGTCGATGGCGCGGTAGCCCAGGTCGATGGCGGTGCGGATCGAGTCGATGACGGTCTGGCCCTTGAGGCGGAAGGTGCCGAGGCCGAAGGCGGGGACGCTCATGGAGGAACTCCTTGTGGTCGATCAGTGAGTGGGAACCGCGCCAGGGGCGGTCGGTTCCATGGATGTGCGACGGTCCAGACGGCCGCTCAGGGCGGTCAGGCCGAAGGCGGCGAGCGTTACCACGGCGGCGATCCAGGGCGTATGGCCCAGGCCCAGGTGGCTCACCACCAGTCCGCCGGCCCAGGAACCGCCGGCCACGCCGAGGTTGAACGCGGCGATGTTGAAGCCGGCGGCCACGTCTACCGCTTCCGGCGCCACACGCTCGGCCTGCTGCACCACGTAGACCTGCAGGCCGGGTACGTTGCCGAAGGCCACGGCGCCCCACGCCAGTACGGTCAGTACCACCAGCCACGGGTTGCCGGCAGTGAAGGTCAGTACCAGCAGCACCGCCGCCAGCAGGCCGAAGATGATCTTCAGCGCGCTCACCGGACCGCGTTTGTCGGCCAGGCGACCGCCCCAGATATTGCCGATGGCCACCGAGACACCGTAGGCCAGGAGTACGGCGCCGACCATGTTCGGGCTGAAACCGGCCAGGTCCTGGAGGATCGGCGCGAGGAAGGTGAAGGCGATCAACGAGCCGCCGTAACCCACGGCGGTCATCGCGTAGACCAGCAGCAGGCGCGGCTGCAGCAGTACGCGGGCCTGGCGCAGCAGCGGGGCCGGTGGGGTGTGCTGGATGTTCTTCGGCACGAACAGCAGGCTGCCGAGCAGGGCGATCACGCCGAAGGCGGCGACCGCGAGGAAGGTCACGCGCCAGCCCAGGTGCTGGCCGATGAAGGTGCCCAGCGGGATGCCGGTGACGAAGGCCACGGTCATGCCGCTGAACATGGTGGCGATGGCGCTGGCGGCCTTGTCCTTGCTCACCAGGTTGGTGGCGATGATCGAGCCGACCGAGAAGAACACGCCGTGGGCGAGGCCGGTGAGGATGCGGGCGATGATCAGCGATTCATAACTCGGCGCCTGCCAGGCCACCAGGTTGCCAACGGTGAACAGCGCCATCAGGCCGACCAGCAGCGCCTTGCGCGGGATGCGGCCGGTGAGGGCGGTGAGCAGCGGGGCGCCGATGGCCACGCTGAGGGCGTAAAGGCTGACCAGCAGGCCGGCGGAGGGTAGGGTGACGCCCAGGTCGCCGGCGATGGTGGGGATCAGGCCGACGATGACGAACTCCGTCGTGCCGATGGCGAAGGCGCTCAGGGTCAGCGCCAGGAGTGCGAGGGGCATGGGGTGGGACTCCGGATAGTGGAATGCGATGGAGGGCATTCTCCCGATTCGGTCCCTTGAGAAAAACGCGGCGAACGGCAAAGGATAGTTGATCTCAAGTCACGAATTGATCGTCCGTCTAAGCTGGAACGATCCATGACGAGGATTCAGCCATGCATTACACCGGCACCTGTCACTGCGGCGCGGTGGCCTTCGCCTTCGAGGCGGAACTGGATGAACTGGTGCGCTGCGACTGTTCGCTGTGCGCGAAACGCAATGCGTTGATGGCGACTGTGCCGAAAGGCCTGTTCCGCATTACTCGCGGCGAGCAGGCGTTGTGCCTGTATCGCTGGAACAGTGGGGTGGCGATGCATTACTTCTGCGGGACGTGCGGGGTCTACGTCTATCACCAGCGGCGCAGTAATCCGGGGCTGCTGAGTGTGAATGCCTGCTGCATCGATGGGTTCGATCCGGAGTCGTTGCCGTTGCGGCGGGTGGATGGCAGGAGCATGAGCACCGTTGCGGAGCCGACGGTGTAGGAGCGAGCTTGCTCGCGAACCGCCCCAGCGTAGAAGCCGCCAGGAAGAGCGTTCGCGAGCAAGCTCGCTCCTACAGGTGAACATCAGTGCATTGCTCTTGCGTAGGAGCGGACTTTGTCCGCGATGCTTTTTGCTCTGAGTGTTTCTGCGCCGCCTCGGCGTGCGTTGTGAGATTTGGTTTCGCCTCTCGGCGAGTCCCTTTTGTCAAACGACACAAAAGGAACCAAAAGGTCTTGCCCCTCCATCCGGTTTTTCGCTTGGGGCGAAAAATTCCCTCGCTGAATCGGAGTTTCAGGGGCACGCCACGAAGGGCCATCCCTGGCCCATCGCGGCTCTCGCGGCATCCATGCCGCTCAACCCCTGAAACTCCAATTCAACGAGGCCTCCTGAAAGGGGCAGTCCGGAGCGCTCGGAAATTTCTCTGGAAGTCTTCAGGAGCCAGGGCCTGTATGGTGCGTGCGCTCCCGTAGGAGCGGACCTTGTCCGCGAAATCCGTCGCGGATGAATCCGCCCTTATCGGGAAATGCCCAAATGATCCGCCCGCGTAGGAGCGGACTCCGTCCGCGATCGGCATTGCGCACCGTTGTCCGCTGGCATCGCCTGCGCGGGAGATTCCGCGCCCACAAAAAAGCCCCGCATTGCGCGGGGCTCTTTCATTCACTCGTCACTCAAGCATGCGGACGCAGCTCGGTGCTCAGGCCGGCCTGGGCGATCGTTGCAATCGCCTGCTCACGGGCGGCCTCGGAGTCGTACAGCTTGCTCTTCAGCAGTTCTGCACCGGTGTTATCGCGGATCACGAAGAAATTCTTGCCACCCGGCGACATCTGCCGCTTGAAGCGATCGACGCTGCCGCAGCAGCTGCGGAGGCTGCCGATGGCCTGCTCGGCTGCCTCCTGTGTCGGGTAGGCAAGACTTTCCAGCAGGGTGCCGTGGGCGCTGTTCTTGAGAAGAAAACGGCGGTTGCCGCTGCTGAGTTCCTTGATTTCATACCAACCGGGCATGTGTTGCTCCATATATCCGGTGTCAACGACCTGCGGGTGCTCCCGCAGGGTGACAGGCCAGTTTAGGAGGACGGACGTTCTATTTGTATAGGAAAAGTCCTACGAATCAGAGGGTTACTGTATCAATTTGTCTCCGCAGCTCGCCGGTGCGCCGGGCACCAGGCTGCAGCGACGGTTTGGGAGGCGGGAAATCGCGGGCAAGAAAAAGCCCCGCGCTGGGCGGGGCTTCTTCCTTATCTACCGAGCTACCGGGCTATCAGTTGCCCGCAGCAGCGGCGGCGGTCATGTCCGACACGCTCTCGCCACGTTGCCGGCTGAACTGCGGAGTCAGGGAGCCGACGATCATGCCGAGGGCGCTGCAGATCAGGCCGACCAGTTGCGGCGGCCAGAAATCGCCTTCCTGGTAGCCCAGTTCCAGAGATACCCAGCTGACCAGGCCGCAGGCGATGGCGATCAGGGCGCCCTGGGTGGTGGCGCGCTTCCAGAACAGGCCGAAGAACAGCGGCACCACGGCGGCGACCAGGGTCACCTTGTAGGCGTTGCCGACCATTTCGTAGATGCTGGCGTTGGACAGCAGCGCGAACAGGCAGGTGGCGATGGCGCAGCCGACCACGGTCAGACGCATGGCCAGCAGGAACTGCTTGTCGCTCATGTCCGGCAGGAAGCGCTTGAGAATGTTCTCGGTGAAGGTCACCGACGGCGCCAGCAGGGTACCGGAAGCGGTCGACATGATCGCCGACAGCAGCGCGCCGAAGAACATGACCTGGGCGAACAGCGGGGTGCGTTCCAGGATCAGGTGCGGAAGGATCATCTGCGAGTCTTCGGCAAGCCAGTGCTTGACCATTTCCGGATCGATCATCGATGCGGCATAGGTCAGGAAGATCGGCAGCATGCAGAAGCTCAGGTAGAAGCAGGCGCCGGCCATGGACGCACGGGCGGCGATGTTCTCGGTCTTGGCCGACATCACCCGGGCGTAGACGTCCTGCTGCGGAATCGAGCCGAACATCATGGTCACCGCGGCGCCAATGAAGGCGACGATATCCTTGGGCTCGAAGCTGTGCATGAAGCTGAACTTGCCTTCGCTGGCAGCCTGGCTGATCACTTTGGCGGGGCCGCCGGCCATGTCGCCGATCAGCCAGGTCAGGTAGACCAGGCCGGCGACGATGATGAGCATCTGCATGAAGTCAGTCAGCGCGACCGACCACATGCCGCCGAACAGGGTATAGAGCAGCACGATGACGGTGCCGATCAACATTCCCTGGGTGGTGGTGATGGCGCCATCGGACAGCACGTTGAAGACCACGCCCAGCGCGGTGAGCTGCGCGGCGATCCAGCCCAGGTAGGACGCGATGATCACCAGGCTGGTGATCATTTCGACGTTCGGACCGAAGCGTTGCTTGAAGAAGTCGCCGATGGTCAGGAGGTTCATGCGGTACAGCGGACGGGCAAAGACCAGGCCTACCAGCATCAGGCAACCGAAGGAGCCGAACGGATCTTCGATGATCCCGGCAAAGCCCTCTTCGATGAAGGTCGCGGGAATGCCCAGCACGGCTTCGGAGCCGAACCAGGTAGCGAACACCATCGCTGCGACCAAGGGGAAGGACATGCTGCGGCCGCCAGCCGCGAAGTCCTTGGAGTTTTTCACGCGAGTGGACGCGTAGAAACCGACACCTACCGTGATCAGCAGGTAACCCGCTACAAACCAGATCAGCATTCTTTCGTTCCGTTGGCTCGCCGGGAACCTACTGCCGAGTTGGAACTCGGGCCGAGGTGCCGCGACTGACAAGTTGTTTTTGTTGGGTTGCGCGGCAGCGGTTATCCGGTGCACCAGGCAGGGGGAGCCGGAGAAACGTAACCAGTTGCGTCAACGGGCCGCAGTCTGCCAAATCCGTCAAATATGTCAAACACTTGAATCGCTCATGAGTAAAAAAAATTACATCTCCGGACGGATGGTGCTCTTAAAGGATTGATTTGATTGGCTGCTAACGATTCTGGATGACCCAATAGTCGATTATTTTTTACGACCCCTGTTTGATAAGCAGAACATCTTCCAAGGCGCTAGGCTCTTGGCTCAGGGCATTGCCGAAGGACACTCATGTTCGATCACCCCGACCTCGCGCAATTGCTTTCCAGCTACGGCTATCTGGCGCTTTTCGTCGGCTGCCTGCTGGAGGGCGAGACCATGCTCCTGCTGGCCGGCCTCGCGGCGCACCAGGGGCTGATGGGCTTCGCGCCGGTGCTGTTCTGGGGCTGTGTCGGCGGCACCTGCGGCGACCAGTTGCTGTACTGGGCCGGCCGCCGCGCAGGAGGGCGGGCGCTGCCCTGGCTGCAGCGGCGCGGCCTGGCGGTGGAGCGGGTGACCGGGCTGATCGAGCGTCATCCGCTGCTGGCGATCTTCGCCGTGCGCTTCCTCTACGGCATGCGCCTGGCCGGGCCGCTGCTGATCGGCGCCAGCCGGGTGGCGCCGCTGCGCTTCTTGCTGATCAACCTGTTCGGTGCGTTCTGCTGGGCGCTGGTGTTCGCCAGCGCCGGCTACTGGGCCGGGCAGATGCTGGAGAGCTGGCTGGGCGATCTGAAACCCTACCGGCTGCCGATCCTGGTCGGCGTCGTGCTGCTGGGCGGTGGCTTCGAGCTCTGGCGGCGTCGGCGCGGCCGTCGCGCGCCGTCTTCCGCCGGTAAACCCAGGCAGTGAGCCGTGCCTTGATGTAGAGCGGTTTGGATTCGCGCCCGTGGCGATTAGAATTGCCGCTCTTTTGTTCAAGGATGCAGCCATGAGCCTCTACCAGCCCGGCATTCTCGCCACCCCGGTTCCCGCCCACGCCCGCCACCTTTTCTTCGACCTGACCTCGCTGCAGGACCTGCCGGCCGCCCTGGACCGCCTGGTGCAGTTCGCCGATGGCGAGGCGGCCGTCGTCGGTTTCGGCGAGTCGCTGGTGCGCGCGCTGGGTCGCGGTATCGAGGGTTTGCGCGAGTTTCCGGCAATCGCCGGCGTTGGCGTGGACAACCCGTCCACCCCGCATGCCCTGTGGGTCTGGCTGCGCGGCGAGGAGCGTGGCGAACTGCTGCTGCGCACCCAGCAGGTGCAGGCGCTGCTGGCGCCGGCGCTGGAGCTGGCCACGCTGACCGAAGCCTTCCGCCACGGCGATGGCCATGACCTGACCGGTTACGAGGACGGCACCGAGAACCCGCAGGATGACGACGCGATCGCCGCCGCCATCGTTGACAATGGCGTGGAAGGCCTGGCGGGTGGCAGCTTCGCCGCCATCCAGCAGTGGCGTCACCAGTTGCAGGATTTCGCCGCGCTGCCCCAGGCCGAGCGCGACGACATCATGGGCCGCCGCCTGAGCGACAACGAGGAACTGGAGGACGCGCCGGTGTCCGCCCACGTCAAGCGCACCGCCCAGGAGAGCTTCGACCCCGAGGCCTTCATCGTGCGCCGCTCCATGCCCTGGACCCACGACCAGGACGCCGGACTGATGTTCCTCGCCTTCGGCCGCACCCTCGACGCCTTCGAAGTGCAACTGCGGCGCATGAGCGGCCTGGAAGACGGCATCACCGACGCCCTGTACCGCTTCAGCCGCCCGCTGACCGGCGGCTACTACTGGTGCCCGCCGCGCAAGGATGGTGTGCTGGACCTGCGCGCGCTGCTCGGCTGATCTGTCGCCGCCCGCCGGAAGCCCCGCCACTGAGCGGGGCTTTTTTGTGGGCGCTGCTCGCGAACCGCACGGCACAGACTTCGCCAATGGCCCCCCGATCTTCCACCGAATTGGCTGTTGGCCCTCACCACCTCGGGGCGTAGCGTGGGCTCATCTCCCCACTGCCCGAGGAAAGCGCCATGCCCGCAGTCACTTCCCTGAAACGCCTGTTCGTTGGTCTTGGCCTGGCCCTGAGCCTGCCGGTCTTCGCCCATGGCACCGGCGAAGAGACGGTCACCACCCAGCAGGAGCACAAGCTCCCCGACGCCGCGGGCAAGAAGGGCCTGGTAATCACCGTTGCCTACGAGCCGGGGCAGTCCTCCGGCCCCCATGTGCACAGTGGCTCGGTGTTCGCCTACGTGCTCGAAGGTGCGGTGATCTCCCAGCTGGAGGGGCAGAAACCGGTGACCTACCAGGCCGGCCAGTCCTGGTACGAGGCGCCCAACACGCCGCACCTGGTCTCGCGCAACGCCAGCAACCAGAAGCCGGCCAAGTTGCTGGTGTGGATGTTGTTGGACGAGAACGCCCCGGTGCTCACACCGCTGAAGAAGTGAGCGTAGAAAAAAGAACCCCGCGTATTCGCGGGGTTCGTCGTTACGGCTTCAAGCTCACTCCGTCGCGCCGGGTACCTTGCGCGGGGCCATGAAGAACATCCAGGTCAGCGCCAGGAAGTACATGGTCGGGATGATGGTGAACAGCACCGCATAGTTGTTGTGGGTGACGGTGAGGATGTAGCCGACGATCTGGGTCATGAACATGCCACCAATCGCCGCGCACATGCCGCCGAAGCCGAACACCGTGCTCATCATGTGCTTGGGCGTGTAGTCCATCACCAGGCTCCAGATGTTCGCCGTCCACGCCTGGTGCGCACCCACGCCCAGGGCGATGGCGGCCACGGCGATCCACATGCCGCTGGCCTTGGCGGCGAAGACCACGCCGATTATTGCGCAGGCACAGATGAACATCGACAGCAGGCGCGCATGGATGGCGTTCATGCCGCGGCCGATCAGCCAGGACGACAGGATGCCGCCACCGATGCTGCCGAAGTCTGCGGTCAGCCAGATCAGCATCAGCGGGATGCCCATCTGGGTGACGCTGATCCCCAGGCCGTACTGCTGGTTGAGGAAGGGCGGCAGCCAGTACAGGTAGAACCAGAACACCGGTGCGGTCAGCGAAAGGGCCACGGCGAAGGCCCAGGTGCCGCGCATGCGCAGGATGGCGGAGAAGGGCACGCGCTCGGCTGGCGGCTCGTCGGCTGCCTGGATGTAGTCCAGCTCGCTCTGCTTCACCGTCGGGTGCTCTTCGGGATTGAAGTACTTCAGGCCCCACAGCACCACCCAGACGAAGCCCAGCGCGCTCATGCAGAGGAACGCCGCCTGCCAGCCCCAGGCTGCGAGGATCAGCGGCAGCAGGGCCGGGGTGAGCATGGCGCCGACATTGGTGCCGGCGTTGAAGATGCCGGTGGCCATGGCCCGCTCGCCGGCCGGGAACCACAGGCGCGTGGTCTTCACGCAGGCCGGGTAGTTGGCCGCCTCGGTCAGGCCGAGGATGAAGCGGCAGACCATGAAGCCCGCCGCCGAACTGGCCAGGCCATGGGCGCCGGTGGCGAAGCTCCACAGCAGCACGGCGAAGAAGAACGCACGCTTCACCCCGATGCGGTCGATCAGCCGGCCCTGCAGCACGAAGCCGATGGCGTAGCCGACCTGGAACCAGAAGTTGATGTTGGCGTAGTCCATGGCCGTCCAGGCCATTTTCTCGGCGAGCAGCGGCTGCATCACGCCGAGGGCGGCGCGGTCGATGTAGTTCAGGGTGGTGGCGAAGAACACCAGGGCGAGCATGCCCCAGCGCACCTTGCCGACGGCCATGGCGCCACGCACCTTGCCGAAGAAGGAGGAGCCGTGCGGAGCGACGGCGGCGAGGGGAGCGGATTGCGTATGGATCATGATCGGGGCCATCCGTTTGAGGCTGGCGAGCAGCCTTGGGAATTATTGTTGTGTCGCAAGCCGTGTGCGTCGCCGCCGGGCGGCGGGGAGGGCGAAAAGGCTTGCGTTGGCTGGCGGAAATCAGTGCGTGCGGCGGCGGCCGAGCAACGGGCACAGACCTGGCATCAGGCGGGCCGGGCGGGTTTGCGGAGAGGGAATGGAAGCGGCGGGGCGAAGGTGAGGTACGTACATGAGCAGTTACCCGTTCTTGAAATTGTTATGGATGACACGCAGGCCATCTCGCAGCGGCTCAGGGGCTTCTCCAGGGCAGAGGCAGGTGCCTGGGGAGGCTGCCGGAATGCGTCGACGTGGCTAAATCTTGAGCAGCGGCCGGAACAGCGTCAATTCGATAAACGGCCTTCCGTTCGGTAATCGAACACAAAACTAACCAGTTAGTACACTTTAAATTGCTGCGAGCCCCGGCCGCCAGAATAATCGAGCCAAGCCGGGGAGCCTTCCGACAAGACCCCTAACCAGTCCCGGCAGGAGTCATGAGATGCAGCGTTCAATCGCCACCGTTTCCCTCAGCGGAACCCTGCCGGACAAGCTCGAAGCCATCGCCGCCGCCGGGTTCGACGGCGTGGAAATCTTCGAGAACGATCTCCTCTACTATGGCGGCAGCCCGCGTGACGTACGCCGGCTCTGCGCCGACCTGGGCCTGGCGATCACCCTGTTCCAGCCGTTCCGCGACTTCGAGGGTTGCCGCCGCGACCGCCTGCCGCGCAACCTCGACCGCCTGGAGCGCAAGTTCGACCTGATGCAGGAGCTGGGTACGGACCTGGTGCTGATGTGCAGTAACGTCGCCGCCGATTCCCTGGGCGAGCGTGAATTCCTCCTCGAAGACCTCGGGCTCGCCGCCGAACGCGCCGGCGCCCGTGGCCTGCGCGTGGGCTACGAAGCCCTGGCCTGGGGCCGCCATGTGAACACCTGGCAACAGGTCTGGGACCTGGTGCGGGAAGTGAACCATCCGGCCCTGGGCGTGATCCTCGACAGCTTCCACACCCTCTCGCTCAAGGGCGACCCCAGCGGCATCGCGCAGATTCCGGGGGAGAAGATCTTCTTCGTGCAGATGGCCGATGCGCCGATCCTGGCCATGGACGTGCTGGAGTGGAGCCGGCACTTTCGCAATTTCCCCGGCCAGGGCGAGTTCGACCTGCCGGGCTTCCTCGCGCCAATCCTCAGGAGCGGCTATCGCGGCCCGCTGTCGCTGGAGGTCTTCAACGACGGTTTCCGTGCCGCGCCGCCGCGCGCCAATGCCGCCGATGGCCTGCGCTCGTTGCTCTATCTAGAAGAGAAGACCCGCGAACGCCTGCACGCCGAAGGCATGCCCCCGGAACAGCTGGACTGCCTGTTCGCGCCGCCGTCGGCCAGTCAGTTGGAGGGCGTGGAGTTCCTCGAATTCGCCGTGGACGAAGCCCTGGGTGCGCGCCTGGGCAACTGGCTGGAGCGCCTGGGTTTCGCCCGCGCCGGCGAACACCGCTCCAAGGCGGTGAGCTTGCTGCGCCAGGGCGACATCAACATCGTGCTCAATGCCGAGCCGTATTCCTTTGGCCACAGTTTCTTCGAGGCTCACGGCCCGTCGCTGTGCGCCACCGCGTTGCGCGTGCGTGATGCCGGCAGCGCCCTGGAGCGGGCGCAGGCCTACAAAGGTCAGCCGTATCGCGGGTTGGTCGGCCCCAACGAGCGGGAGATTCCTGCCGTGCGCGCGCCGGACGGCAGCCTGATCTACCTGGTGGAAGAGCGCGCCGCCGGACAGACCATCTATGACGTGGACTTCCGCCTTGACCCCGATGTCCAGCCCAGCGGTAAGCTGCAGCGCATCGACCACATGGCCATGGCGCTGCCGGCGGACGGTCTGGACAACTGGGTGCTGTTCTACAAGGGTCTGTTCGATTTCGAGGCTGACGACGAAGTGGTGCTGCCCGACCCCTATGGCCTGGTAAAAAGCCGCGCCCTGCGCAGCGCCAACGGCAGCGTGCGCTTGCCGCTGAACATCTCGGAGAACCGCAACACCGCGATCTCTCACGCGTTGTCCAGCTATCGCGGCTCCGGCGTTCACCATATCGCCTTCGCCTGCGACGACATCTTCGCCGAGGTGGAGCGGGCGAAGGATGCCGGGGTGCCGCTGCTGGAAATCCCCCTCAACTACTACGACGACCTGGCCGCGCGCTTCGACTTCGACGACGAGTTCTTGAGCGAGCTGGCCTACTTCAACGTGTTGTACGACCGCGACGCTAGTGGCGGCGAACTGTTCCACGTCTACACCGAGCCCTTCGAGGAGCGCTTCTTCTTCGAGATCATCCAGCGTCGCGGTGGTTACGCCGGCTACGGCGCGGCCAACGTTGCCGTGCGCCTGGCGGCCATGGCCCAGGCACGCAACGGCACCACGCGCCGGCCGCGCGGTTAGGTCGGTACCGTGCTTGGCCTCGGGTGCACTCGGGTCGCATAATCCGCGCACCTACCAGTGCATAGCAGGCGCCCTGGCGCCTGCCGAACGAAAGCCGAGCCCATGACCGACAGCGCCACCCAGCCGACCCCCGCCGACACCGCGCGCCGGGGGCGCAAGAACAACCCGGAGAAGACCCGCGAAGACATCCTCCAGGCGGCCATCGTCGAGTTCGTCCAGCAGGGCCTTTCCGGCGCGCGGGTCGACGCCATCGCCGAGCGGATGAACACCTCCAAGCGGATGATCTACTACTACTTCGGCAGCAAAGAGCAGCTGTACCAGGCGGTGCTGGAGAAGCTCTACGGGGACATCCGCGGCACCGAGCAGACCTTGCACCTGGCCGAACTGGAACCGCTGGAGGCCATGCGCCGGCTGGTGGACTTCACCTTCGACCACCACGACCGCAACGTCGACTTCGTACGCATCGTCTGCATCGAGAACATCCACTACGGCCAGTTCGCCTCGGGCTCGGAAACCATCCGTTCGATGAGCAGCAACATCCTGCGCACCATCGAGGACATCCTCCGTCGCGGCGCTGCCAGCGGCGTTATCCGCGAGGGGCTGCAGGCCATCGACGTGCATATGCTGATCAGCTCGTTCTGCTTCTATCGGGTGTCCAACCGGCACACCGTCGGTTCGTTGTTCCAGATCGAGCTGGAAGATGCGGCGGTGAAGGCGCGGCACAAGGAAATGATCATCGAGGCGGTGTTGCGGTACGTGCGGCCGTAGGCCGGATCGGGGATTGTTCGCGGACCAGGATTTGCGCCGGCCCTGCCGGCGGATCGCGGATAAGATCCGCTCCTACGAGAGTGCGCACCGATGGCAACTGTAGGAGCAACTGTCTCCTTCCTGGGAGTCCGTGCCTGCGCATTCCCCTCACCCCAGCCCTCTCCCTCAGGGAGAGGGGGCAGTCCGACCCGGCTGACGCGAAGGTTTCATCCTGCACCGAACGGTCCCCTCTCCCCCTGGGAGAGGGTTAGGGTGAGGGCCGACCCAAGCGCAGATGTACCTCATAGGAGCGGACCTTGTCCGCGAAATCCTTCAGCGCACATCGATGTTCCTGGCGAATACCAGGGTAGGATGGCGTGGAGCGAAGCGATACCCATCGCAGGGTATCGCCCCCTGACGCCAGTTACATCGCGCTGAAATGCGCCAACATCCGCTGGGCATCTGCCGCGACGCCACTGAACAGCTCGAACGCCTTCACCGCCTGGAACACTGCCATGTTGCCGCCATCCAGCGTGCGGCAGCCGAGGCTGCGGGCGTGTTTCAGCAGTTCGGTTTCCAGCGGGAAATAGATGATCTCCGCCACCCACAGGTGCGGGTGCAGCAGCTCCAGCGGCAGCGGCGCGCCGGGCAGCTTGGCCATGCCCACCGGGGTGGTGTTGACCAGCCCGTCGGCCTCGGTAACTGCGCCGGCAAGATCATGACCGACGCGGGCACGCTGGCCGCCGAAGTGCGCGTTGAGGTTGTCCACCAGTGCCTGGGAGCGGGCCGGGTCCACTTCGAAGATCGTCAGCTGCCGCACGCCTTCGCTGAGCAGCGCGTGGGCCACCGCAGCGCCCGCGCCGCCGGCACCCAGCTGCACCACGCGCTCGCGTGGCGCATCGCTGAGGTTGCGCCGGAAGCCTTCGGCGAAGCCCAGACAGTCGGTGTTGTGGCCGATGCGTTTGCCGTCGCGCAGGACCACGGTATTCACCGCGCCGATGCCGCGCGCCTCGTCGGACAGCTCATCGAGCAGCGGAATGACCGCCTGCTTGCAGGGGAAGGTGATGTTCAGCCCGGTGTAGCCCATGCGCTCGGCGGCAGCCAGCAGGTCGGGCAGGGCGCCGGCATCGACGCCCAGCATGTCCAGGTCGATCAGCCGGTACAGGTAGCGCAGGCCCTGGGCGTCGCCTTCGCGTTCGTGCATGGCCGGGGTGCGCGAAGCCTGGATGCCGGCGCCGATCAGGCCGGCCAGTACGGTGCGTTGTTCTTTCATGGCGCTCACCCTTTCAGCAGTTTGGAGAAGTGCCGGATGCCGGCGCGATAACCGTCGCTGCCCAGACCGGCGATGACGCCGACGGCGATGCCGGAGACGAAGGAGTGCTGCCGGAATTCCTCGCGCGCGTGCACGTTTGACAGGTGCACCTCGATGACCGGCAGCTCCACGGCGGCCAGCGCGTCGCGGATGGCCACCGAGGTGTGGGTCCAGGCCGCCGGGTTGATCAGGATGCCCGCGCAGCGACCGCGTGCCTGGTGAATCCAGTCGATCAACTGGCCTTCGTGGTTGGTCTGGCGGAAGTCGATCTCCAGGCCGTGCTCGGCGCCGGTGCGCTCGCAGATCGCGGCGATGTCGTCGAGGGCCTCGTGGCCGTAGGTGGCCGGCTCGCGGGTGCCGAGCAGGTTGAGGTTGGGGCCGTTGAGCACGAGGAGGGTGTGAGGCATGAGGGTGAGGAGCTCCGTTGTTATATGGCCGCGATAAAAAAGCCTGTGGGAGCAAAATGTACCAAATGGTTAATTTGGTCAATGGAGGCGTGCGTAGATCGGGTGTGGGGGATTTCGTTGCTTAAAGACTCGATTTGGCTGCTAAGTTCGGTGATTGTTTGGGAATGTCGACGTGGGCATCGGGTGCGACGGATCAGGTTTTGTGCGGTTATCGGCTATTCGCGTACAAGGTCCGCTCCTACGAGATCAAAGCCCCTCACCCTAACCCTCTCCCGCAAGCGGGAGAGGGAACCGTTCGGTGCAGGATGAAACTACGGCGTCAGCCGGAACAATCTGCCCCCTCTCCCTCTGGGAGAGGGCTGGGGTGAGGGGGAAACACAGGCACAGACTTTCAGGAAAAAGACAGTTGCTCCTACAGGTGGCCTGGAGCGCTCTCGTAGGACCTTGTCCGCGAATGGCGGGCATGGCCCGCCCTGACGCTGCATGAGCACCAAAAAAACACCAGGCAAAAAAAAGACCCGCCAATCGGCGGGTCAAGCGAGGGGGAAGTCGGATCAGATGTGCAGGGCGTGCCCCAGCGCGCGCAGCGCCGCTTCCTGCACGGCCTCGCCCAGGGT
Source organism: Pseudomonas sp. PSE14 (assembly GCF_029203285.1). Taxonomy (NCBI): domain Bacteria; kingdom Pseudomonadati; phylum Pseudomonadota; class Gammaproteobacteria; order Pseudomonadales; family Pseudomonadaceae; genus Pseudomonas; species Pseudomonas sp. PSE14. The sequence continues at coordinate 3,534,155 of NZ_CP115669.1, read as the reverse complement.
CGGGTGGGCGTGGATGGTGCCGGCGATGTCTTCCAGACAGGCGCCCATTTCCAGGGACTGCACGAAGGCCGTGGACAACTCGGAGACTGCCTTGCCTACCGCCTGCCAGCCGAGGATCAGGTGGTTGTCCTTGCGGGCCACCACGCGGACGAAGCCGTCGTTGGACTCCAGGGTCATGGCGCGGCCATTGGCGGCGAACGGGAAGTTCGCTGTCAGCACTTCATGGCCCGCGGCTTTCGCCTGGTCGGGCGAAAGGCCGACCACCACCACTTCCGGATCGGTGAAGCACACCGCCGGGATCGCCGTGGGGGTGAAGGCGCGGCGCCTGCCGCCGATGATCTCGGCGACCATCTCGCCCTGGGCCATGGCGCGGTGGGCCAGCATGGGCTCGCCGGCGATGTCGCCGATGGCCCAGACATTGCGCATGGAGGTGCGGCACTGCTCGTCGATCTTCACGGCGCGACCGTTCATGTCCAGGCTCAGGCTCTCCAGGTTCCAGCCCGTGGCATTGGGGTGGCGGCCGACGGCGACCAGCACCTGGTCGGTCTCGATCACCCGTTGCGAGCCGGCGCCATCCTGCACACGCAGGCCTTTGCCGTCCGGCTCCAGGCCCATGACGCTGTGGCCCAGGTACAACTCGATGCCCAGCTTGCGCAGCGAATTCGCCACGGGTTTGGTCAGCTCCTCGTCATAGGTTGGGAGAATGCGCGGCTGCGCTTCCACCACCGTCACCTCGACGCCCAGCTTGCGGTAGGCGATGCCCAGTTCCAGGCCGATGTAGCCGCCGCCGACCACCGCCAGGCGCTTGGGCAGCACCTTGGGCGCCAGGGCCTCGGTAGAGGAGATCACATTGCCGCCCACCGGCAGGAAGGGCAGCTCCACGGATTTCGAACCGGCCGCCAGCAGAAGGTGTTCGGTGTGGATGTGCTGGGTGCCGCCTTCGGCCAGATCCACTTCCACGGTCTTGCCATCGACAATCTTCGCCCAGCCGTTCACCACGGTGACGCCATGCTTCTTCAGCAGTGCGGCGACGCCGGTGGTGAGGCGGTCGACGATGCCGTCTTTCCACTCCACGGTGCGCTGGATGTCGATGCTCGGCGCCTGCACGCTGATGCCCAGCGGTGAGGTACCGGCGAACTCGCGGGCCTTGAGGTATTCCTCGGCGGCGTGGATCAGCGCCTTGGAGGGGATGCAGCCGATGTTCAGGCAGGTGCCGCCGAGGGAGGCGCCTTCCACCAGCACGGTACGGATGCCCAGCTGGCCGGCGCGGATCGCCGCAACGTAGCCGCCGGGGCCGCCGCCGATCACCAGCAGGGTGGTTTCGAGAGTCTGGTTCTGTTTCACGAGTCGGCTCTCCCTCAGTCGATGAACAGGGTGGCGGGATGTTCGAGCAGGGCGCGCACGGCCTGGATGAAGGCCGCCGCATCCATGCCGTCGACCACCCGGTGATCGAAGGACGAGGACAGGTTCATCATCTTGCGCACCACGATCTGGCCGTTGATCACCATGGGCCGCTCGACCATGCGGTTGACGCCGACGATGGCGACTTCCGGATGGTTGATCACCGGCGTGCTGACGATGCCGCCGAGCGCGCCGAGGCTGCTCAGGGTGATGGTCGAGCCGGACAGCTCCTCGCGGCTGGCCTTGCCGTGGCGTGCGGCTTCGGCCAGGCGCGCCACTTCCGCGGCGTTGCCCCACAGGTCGCGGGACTCGGCGTTGCGCAGCACCGGTACCATCAGGCCGTTGTCGCTCTGGGTGGCGACGCCCAGGTGCACCGCGCCGTAGCGGGTGATCACGTCGGCCTCGTCGTCATAGCGTGCGTTGAGCTGTGGGAAGTCGCGCAGGGCGACGACCATGGCGCGGGCGATGAAGGGCAGCAGGGTGAGCTTGCCGCGTGCCGCGCTGTGCTTGGCGTTGAGGTGGACGCGCAGGGCTTCCAGATCGGTAACGTCGATTTCCTCGACATAGCTGAAGTGCGGGATGCGCCGCTTGGCCTCGGCCATCTTCTTCGCAATCATGCGGCGCAGGCCGATCACCGGGATCTGGTGCTCGTCGTGGCGCGCGGCATAGCCGGAGGCGATGGTCGCTCCGCCATGTTCCAGGTAGTGCTCCAGATCGTCGTGGAGGATGCGCCCGGCCGGGCCGCTGCCTTGCACAAATTGCAGTTCCACGCCCAGGTCGCGGGCGCGCTGGCGCACGGCCGGTGAGGCCAGCGGCTTCTCGCCCGGTGCGCGGCGCGGGGCCGGTGTCGGGGCAGGGCGGGCGGCCGGGGCGACCGGCTTGTTCTCGGCGCGCGGTGCCGGCTTGGGCGCTTCGGCCGCCGGTGCGGGCTTGGCTTCCGGTTTAGCCGGCGCCTCTTCATGAGCCTTGGGTTGCGCGGCTTCCTTGAGGTTGCCCTGGCCTTCCACTTCCAGGCGGATCAGCTCGCCGCCCACGGCCATCACCTGGCCCGGCACACCGCCGAGGGCGAGGATCTTTCCGGCCACGGGCGAGGGAATCTCCACCGTGGCCTTGTCGGTCATGACCTCGGCCAGCAGTTGGTCCTCATGGACCTCGTCGCCCACCTGGACGTGCCACTCCACCAGCTCGACTTCGGCGATGCCTTCGCCGATGTCCGGCATCTTGATGATGTGAGTGCCCATTCAGACCTCCATGGCGCGTTTGAAGGCCGCGCCGACGCGGGCGGGGCCGGGGAAGTAATCCCATTCCTGGGCGTGCGGGTAGGGCGTGTCCCAGCCGGTGACGCGGGCAATCGGCGCTTCGAGGTGGTGGAAGCAGTGCTCCTGTACCAGCGACATCAGCTCGGCGCCGTAGCCGCAGGTGCGGGTGGCCTCATGGACGATGACGCAGCGGCCGGTCTTCTTCACCGACTCGACGATGGTGTCCAGGTCCAGCGGCCAGAGGCTGCGCAGGTCGATGATCTCGGCGTCGATGCCGGTTTCCTCGGCGGCGGTCTGGGCCACGTAGACGGTGGTGCCGTAGGTCAGCACGGTGAGCTCGGAACCGGGGCGGGCGATGGCGGCCTTGTCCAGCGGCACGCTGTAGTAACCCTCGGGCACCTGACTGGCCGGGTGCTTGGACCAGGGGGTCACCGGGCGGTCGTGGTGTCCGTCGAACGGGCCGTTATACAGGCGCTTGGGCTCGAGGAAGATCACCGGGTCGTCGTTCTCGATGCAGGCGATCAGCAGGCCCTTGGCGTCGTAGGGGTTGGACGGCATGACGGTACGCAGGCCGCAGACCTGGGTGAACATCGCCTCCGGGCTCTGGCTGTGCGTCTGCCCGCCGTAGATGCCGCCGCCGCAGGGCATGCGCACCACCATGGGCACGGTGAAGTCGTTCACCGAGCGGTAGCGGATGCGCGCGGCTTCCGAGACCAACTGGTCGGTGGCCGGGTAGACGTAGTCGGCGAACTGGATTTCCACCACCGGGCGCAGGCCGTAGGCGCCCATGCCGACGGCGGCGCCGATGATGCCGCTTTCGGAGATCGGTGCGTCGAACACCCGCGAGGTGCCGTATTTTTTCTGCAGGCCCTCGGTGCAGCGGAATACGCCGCCGAAGTAGCCCACGTCCTGACCAAACACCACGACGTTGTCGTCGCGTTCGAGCATCACGTCCATGGCCGAGCGCAGGGCCTGGATCATGGTCATGCTGGTGACCGCCTGGGCGTTCTCGTGTTGCTGGTTCACGGCATTCATACCCCGAGCTCCTGGCGCTGCCGGCGCAGGTGTTCCGGCAGGTCCTTGTAGACGTCATCGAACAGGTTGGCGGCGCTGAACACGTGGCCATCCACCAGCGAGCCGTGGCGTTCGGCCTCTTTCTGCGCGGCGATCACTTCGGCTTCCAGCTCCTTCTGCAGCGCTTCCTGCTGCTCGTCGGACCAGATGCCGAGCGCGATCAGGTGTTGCTTCAGGCGGGCGATCGGGTCGCCCAGGGGGAAGTTGGTCCAGTCGTCGGCGGGGCGGTACTTGGACGGGTCATCCGAGGTGGAGTGCGGGCCCGCGCGATAAGTGACCCACTCGATCAGGCTTGGGCCATGGCCGCGGCGGGCGCGCTCGGCGGCCCATTGCGAGGCGGCGTAGACGGCCAGGAAATCGTTGCCGTCCACCCGCAGCGAAGCGATGCCGCAACCCACGCCACGGTTGGCGAAGGTGGTGCCTTCACCGCCGGCGATGGCCTGGAAGGTGGAGATCGCCCACTGGTTGTTGACCACGTTGAGGATCACCGGCGCGCGGTAGACGTGGGCGAAGGTGAGGGCGGTGTGGAAGTCGGACTCGGCGGTGGCGCCGTCGCCGATCCAGGCGGACGAGATCTTGGTGTCGCCCTTGATCGCCGAGGCCATGCCCCAGCCGACGGCCTGGATGAACTGGGTGGCGAGGTTGCCGGAAATCGAGAAGAAACCCTTCTCGCGGCTGGAGTACATGATCGGCAGCTGACGGCCCTTGAGCGGGTCCTGCTCGTTGGAGAGCAGCTGGCAGATCATGTCCTTGAGCGGGTAGTCGCGGGTGATCAGGATGCCTTGCTGACGGTAGGTGGGGAAGGTCATGTCGCCGTCGCGCAGGGCCATGGTGTGGGCGGTGGCGATGGCCTCTTCACCCAGGCACTGCATGTAGAAGGACATCTTCTTCTGGCGCTGGGCGGTGAGCATGCGCGCGTCGAAGATGCGCGTCTTGAGCATCAGGCGCATGCCGCGCAGCAGTTGCTCGTGGCTCAGGTCCGGGGCCCAGGGGCCGAGGGCGTTGCCCTGGTCGTCGAGCACGCGCACCAGGCTGAAGGCCAGGTCGGTGGTCTGGGCGGGTTCGACGTCGATGGCGGGCTTGCGCACCTCGCCGGCGGGCGAGAGGTGCAGGTAGGAGAAGTCGGTCTTGCAGCCTGGGCGTCCGGTGGGTTCGGGGACGTGCAGGCGGAGCGGAGCGTAGTCGGTCATGGCGGGTCTCCAGTTGTGATCGTGGGTGTGGATCAGCGAACGGAAGAGGCCATGCCTGGCGGGCGCACCCGGCCGGGTAGGGCTACGGTGCGGGTGTCGCGCAGGGTCGCGCGGCGGGTGGTGACATCACTCATGGTGAGGTCCTCGGTTGTTGTAGTTGTGGTTTCAGTATAGGTGTGACCGATTGGTTTTTTGCTCCAAATTGACTAGATCCGAGCTTAGCGATTAGTGTGTTTGAACTATAAAAACAACCACTTGTAGTACTGAGAGAAAATGGCTGATCTCGACCGCACCGACCTGAAAATCCTCCGCGCCCTGGCCGACGATGGCCGTCTTTCCTGGCGCGACCTCGCGCAGAAGATCGGCCTGTCGCTGACCCCGACCCTGCGCCGGGTGCGCCGCCTGGAGGAGGAGCACTACATCCAGGGCTACTTCGCCCGGCTCGACGAGGAACGCCTGTCCGGCGGCATGAGCGTGTTCGTTTCGGTGTCCCTGGAAAAACAGACCGGCGACTACCTCGCGCGGTTCGAGGAACGTATCGTGCAGGCGCCGCAGGTGATGAGCTGCTTCCAGATGACCGGGGATGCGGATTACGTGCTGCGGGTGGTGGTGAAGGACCTGTCGGCGTACCAGCTGTTCCTGACCAATACGCTGACGCAGATTCCAGGGGTGGCGGGGATCAAGTCGGCGTTTGCGTTGAAGTCGGTGATGCTGCGCTCGGCGCCGCCGATCTAGCCGGGAATCCATGGCGCGCCGTCGATTCCTTCGCGGATAAGATCCGCTCCTGCGAGAGCGGGCGCCGATCCTGACCGTAGGGGCGGACCTTGTCCGCGAAATCCTCAAGTCCAAAGCGGGGGGATCGGTTCGCGATCAAGCTCGCTCCTGCAAAAACGGGTTCAGGCGTCGCGCCGAAACTGTTCCCGATACTGCGTCGGCGTCACTCCCAACCGCTGCACGAACACCCGCCGCATCCGTGCCGCGCTGCCGAAGCCGCAGCGCCAGGCGATCACTTTCAGCGCCAGGTCGCCGCCCTCCAGCAATCCACGCGCCGCATCGATGCGGGCGCGCTGGACGAACTCCGCCGGCGTCACCCCGGCCTCACGAACGAAAACGCGGGCAAAGCTGCGCGGACTCATGGCTACCTCAGCAGCCAGTTCTGGCACGCCCAGCGGCTGGTCGAGGTTTTCCTGTACGTGGCGCTGGATGCGCGCCACGGGCGACGCTTCATCTGCCGGCGCCTGCAGGAAGGGGCTGAACTGTGACTGCCCGCCCTGGCGCTGCGCCACCACCAGCAGGCGTTTGGCGACGGCCAGGGCAACCGCCGCGCCGTGGTCTTCGGCGACCAGGGCCAGCGCCAGGTCGATGCCGGCCGTGACACCCGCCGACGTCACCAGCGCGCCATCGCGCACATGGATGCGATCGGGCTCCACCCGCGCCTGCGGGAACAGCTCCGCCAGGCGCCGCGCGTCGCTCCAGTGGGTGGTGACGCGCTTGCCATCCAGCAGCCCGGCATGGCCGAGGAGAAAGGCGCCGGTACAGATCGAACCGTAGCGCGGCGCCTGGGCACAGGCCGCGTGCAGCCAGTCGATCAGTTCGGCGCTGGGCATTTCCTCCGGCAGCTTCGGTCCGCCGGGCACCAGCAGGATGTCGGCAGTGGCAAAGCCCGGTTCGAGGTTGAAGTCGGCGCCCAGCAGTTGCCCATTGGATGCGCGCAAGGGCAGGGGCGGCGCGGCAAGGGTGACGACCCGGTAACCCTGCCCAGGCGGCACGAAGGCGTTGGCCTCGGCGAACACATCCAGCGGCCCGGAAACGTCCAGCGCCTGCACGCCGGGGAACAGCAGCATGGCCACGCGTTTCATGACGACTCCCGATCCGATCGATGGCGTTCATTCTTGCGGCGGATCGGTCTGGCTGTAAACGCATCAGGAGTGCGAATACTGCCAATCAGGCGACAACCAGGGTCACAATCGCACGTACAGCATCCTTACAAGGCATTATTGTTGCGCGATCTGCATGAATTCTTTGCCGAAGTCGCACTGTGTCCAGAACGGCGGCTCGACTAGATTTAATGGCTGTGGGCCACGATCAACGCGACCCGCGTGATACTCGAGGTTCCCGCCATGAAATCCACTCTTTTCCTTCTGTTCTCCGTCCCGGCCGTGCTTCTTTCCGTCCCTGCTTTCGCCGCCGACGCCCCTGTCTATCAATACGGCATGCCGCTGGACGTGGCGAAGGTGCTGCGCATCGAGCAGCCCAACGAACGCTGCGAAGTCAGCCTGGCCACCATGACCTACCTGGACTCCCAGGGGCAGGTCCATACCCTGCGCTACCTGCGCCAGACCGAGCGGTGCAGCGACGCCTGAGCCGATTCCAGACGTTCGCGCAGAGGGTGAACGGCTTGGCGAAGTCCGCTGAACGGTAGGAACTCAAGTCAGGGTTTCGTCAGATTTGGTGCGAAAAAGCTGCATCGTGCCCCGAAAATCCGCACAATGCACATTTGAGCTATCTTGAAACGCCGTTACACCCACCGGAAGTGTGCATTGTGAACAGTTCACAATGTTCCACATGCTCAAAATTTCCGCGTCGTTCCTGATTGGCTTTTCCGGCCCGCTATTTGCGTAGGGCCGGGAGACATTCACCAATCCTCGCGGAGACACCTGATGAGTTCCCCCAGTGAGTTCCCCCTGAGCGCGACGCCCAGGGAAGGGCGCAAAGGCCTGCTGCCCATCGCCATGGTCCTGTTCAGCTTCACTTTCTTCACCGGGACCATGTTCGCCGGCGGCAAGATCGGCATGGCCTTCGACTTCGTCGACATGCTCTGGGTCGCCTTCATCGGCAACGTGCTGCTGGCCATCTATGCCGCCGCCCTGGGCCTGATCGCCTCGCGCAGCGGCTTGAACACCGTGCTGATGGGACGCTTCTGCTTCGGCGAGCGCGGCAGCAAGCTGTCCGACTTCCTCCTCGGCTTCGCGGAACTGGGCTGGTACGCCTGGGGCACCGCCACCGTGGCCATCGTGCTGGTTAAGATGCTGGGCCTCCCCGAGTGGTTGAACATCCCGCTGATGGTGGTGTTCGGCCTGCTGTTCTCGGTCACCGCGATCATCGGCTTCAAGGGCCTGGACATCATGTCCCGCGTGTCGGTGCCGCTGATGTTCATCCTGCTGGTGGCCTCCATGGTCATTGCTACCGGCGCGGCGGGCGGCTGGAGCGGCCTGCTGGCGAAAGAGCCGAGCCAGACGCTGACCTTCTCCGCCGCCGTGACCATGGTCTTCGGCACCTTCGCCAGCGGTGCGACCCAGGCCACCAACTGGACGCGCATGGCCCGCAGCGGGCGCATCGCGGTGATCGCCAGCGTGGTCGCCTTCCTCATCGGCAACGGCCTGATGATCGTCGCCGGCGCCTGGTGCGCCATCGTCTACCAGAACGCCGACATCGTTGAAGTGATGGTGCTGCAGGGCCTGTCCTTCGCCGCGGTGATCATGCTCTGCCTGAACCTGTGGACCATCCAGGGCCCGACCATCTACAACGTCTCCGCCGCCGCCTGCCACCTGGTGCGTAGTGAGCGCCGCCGCAGCATGACGCTGCTGGCTGCCGGCGTGGGCATCATCCTCGCCATTGGCGGCATGTACGAATGGCTGATCCCGTTCCTGGTGCTGCTGGGCTCGATCATTCCGCCGCTGGGTGGCGTGATCATGGCCGACTTCTGGTACCGCAACCGCGGCGAATATCCGGCGCTGGTGGGCACCCACATCCCGGCGTTCAACCTTTCCGGCCTGGTCTCCTACGCGGTCGGCGCGGGCCTGGCCTACGCCTCGCCGTGGATCGCGCCGCTGGTGGGCATCGCCGCCTCGGCGGTCTGCTACATCGTCCTCACCGAAGTCACCCGCGCCCGCGCGCCGCTGAGCGAGCCGCGCGCTTGAGCCTGAGCGTCGAGGAAATCCTCCGCCTGCCGGGGCTGGAAAGCCTCGCGCTGCGGGCCGGCTCGCGCAACCTGCATCGCAGCGTGCGCTGGTCCTACGTGGCGGAGAACGTCGGCATTGCCGACTGGGTGATGGGGGGCGAGCTGGTGTTCGTCACTGGCATCAACCACAGCCGTGACGAGGCCAACCTGCTGCAGCTGGTGCGCGAAGGCGTCGCCAGCGGCATCGCCGGCATCGTCATCCTCACCGGCGACGAGTTCATCCAGCGCATCCCCGATTCCGTGGTTCATTTAGCCGAAGTGGAGGGCCTGCCGCTGATTGAGCAGCCCTATGCGCTGAAGATGGTCATCGTCACCCACCTGATCGGCACGGCACTGGTGCAGATGACCCAGGTGAAGACCTCGCGCCGCGACATCCTTGGCCAGTTGCTCAGTGGTGATTTCCCGAGCCTGGAGATCGTCCGCCGCCGCGCGCAACACCTGGAGTTGCCGCTGGAAACTCCGCGCCGCCTGGTGGCGCTGCGACTGTCCGGCATCGACACGCTGTTCCAGCAACAGGAGCCGGAAGAGGCCGAGCGCGCGTTGCAACTCACCCGCCAGCGCCTGCTCGACCATCTGGAGAACTGGCAACAGGCGCGCCCCGAGCGCCTGCCGGTGGTGATCCAGGGCGACCTGTTCGTTCTCCTGCTGGCTGACGTGGAGCGCGCCGAGCTGCACACCCTGGCCGCCGAACTGCAGCAGGAACTGGCGCCGTTGCGTGCGTACCTCGGGCTGTCCGCCCGCGCCGATTCCTGCGCGGAATTCCCCCGTGCGTTGCTCGAAGCGCGCCAGGCGCTGGACGTTGCCGAAGGCATGCAGGCGCCCAGCGGATTCTGCGACTACCGTGAGCTGGGCGTGCTGCGCCTGCTGCGGGCGATTCCCGATCGGGCGGTGGTCGAGCAGTTCATGAAAGACACCCTCGGCCCGCTCTCGGAGCCGGGCCGCAAACAGCCGCACCTGCTGATCGAGACGCTCGACGCGCTCGTCCAGGAGAACGGCAACGCGCTCAAGGCGGCACAGCGCCTGGGCATCCATCGCAACACCCTGAACCAGCGGATCGCGCGCATCGAGGCCCTGAGCGGCCAGTCCCTGGACGACGCGCAATTCCGCCTGAATACCTCCGTGGCGCTGCTCATCTGGCGCATGTCCAGCGCGCCGCGCCACGAATAGCCTGAAGAGGAACAAGAGCCCATGAAGATCATCAACGCCTCGCTGCGCAAGCAGACCGGCCTGTTCACCATCCGCTGCGAAGGCGACGTCATCGCCGAAGTCATCCAGCAAGCCGGCACCCTGGCCGCCAGCGGCGACGACATCGACGCCCGTGGCAACCTGGCGATCGCCCCGCTGGTGGAGCCGCACATCCACCTCGACGCCACCCTGACCGCCGGCGAGCCGGAGTGGAACATGAGCGGCACCCTGTTCGAGGGCATCGAGCGCTGGGCTCAGCGCAAGGAAACCATTACGCACGAGGACACCAAGTCCCGCGCTCACACCACCATCCGCATGCTGGCCGCCCATGGCATCCAGCACGTGCGCACCCACGTCGACGTGACCGATCCGACCCTGGCCGCGCTCAAGGCGATGCTGGAAGTGAAGGAAGAGGCCAAGCACCTGGTCGACCTGCAGATCGTCGCCTTCCCGCAGGAGGGCATCGAGTCCTACGAGGGCGGCCGCGAGCTGATGGAGGAGGCGATCCGCCTGGGCGCTGACGTCGTTGGTGGCATCCCGCACTTCGAGAACACCCGCGAGCAGGGCGTCAGCTCGATCAAGTTCCTGATGGACCTGGCCGAGCGCACCGGCTGCCTGGTGGACGTGCACTGCGACGAGACTGACGACCCGAACTCGCGCTTCCTCGAAGTGCTCGCCGAGGAAGCCCGCGTGCGCGGCATGGGCGGCCGCGTCACCGCCAGCCACACCACGGCCATGGGCTCCTACGACAACGCCTACTGCTCCAAGCTGTTCCGCCTGCTCAAGCGTTCGGGCATCAACTTCGTCTCCTGCCCGACCGAGAGCATCCACCTGCAGGGTCGCTTCGACACCTTCCCGAAACGCCGTGGCGTGACCCGCGTGGCCGAGATCGACCGTGCCGGCATGAACGTCTGCTTCGGCCAGGACTCGATCAAGGACCCGTGGTACCCGCTGGGCAACGGCAACATCCTGCGCGTGCTGGATGCCGGCCTGCACATCTGCCACATGATGGGCTTCGAAGACCTGCAGCGCGCGCTGGACCTGGTCACCGACAACAGCGCCCGCGCGCTGAACCTGGGCGCGCGCTACGGCATCGCCGCCGGCCGTCCGGCCAACCTGCTGGTGCTCGGCGTGGACAGCGATTACGAGGCGGTGCGCCAGCAGACCAAGGCGCTGTACTCGATCCGCAATGGCCGCGTGCTGATGAAGCGCGAGCCGGAGCAGGTGGAACTGGTCGAAGGCTGACGGGCGTTTCACGGGGGCTGCAGCAGATTGCCTTCAACCCGGCTGCTGCAGCCCTGCGGCGTTCATTGCCATGCGCTGGCGACTGGCGAGCACTACACCGGAGCGATCTTTCGCGCCCTGACCCAAGGCTGCGATCCCCTCAGCAGCGACCTTCTTCCAGGCCCTTGAGGGTCTTGCGGCAGTGCACCAGCGCGTCGCGCACCATGAAGTTCACCAGCGTCGGGGAAACCCCCAGTTCCTCGGCGATCTCCTTCTGCGTGCGACCGTGCAGGCGGTACATCTCGAAGGCATAGCGCGTGCGCTCGGGCAACGCGAGCAGGGCGTTGGAAATGGCTTCGAGCGTCTGCCGACCCTCATGCTCGGTCTCCGGCGAGGCAGCCGGCGTCGCGACGTGCATGCCTTCCTCCTCGTTCCCCGAATAGCGCTTCTCCAGCGCCTGGCGCCGGTAGAGATCGATGGCCAGGTTGCGTACCACGCGCATCAGGTAGCCGCTCTGCGACTGGATGCCGGAGGTCAGGTCGGTGGCGTTGAGCTTGATGTACGCATCGTGGACCACGTCTTCGGCATGGCTGCGGCAGCCGAGGATGCGTGCGGCCGCATTGATGAAGGTCTGCCGGTGGGTGGCGAACAGCTCATGGAGAGCGGGGCGCGACTCGGCGGGCATTGGCTTGGACATGCAAGGTGTTCCTATGCGGCGGCGGAGGCGGGGACGTCCACATGGGTTGAGGCGGTCAATCTAGATCAAATGATAATTATTATCAATTAATTCGAGAGACTTCGGCAATCGCTCTGGAATAGGGTTCCCACAGCGGTTCGAAGATTTTTCATTCGTATCCTTCCTTGAAAGTTCTTCCCGGGTGCCCAGCACAGATCAGGCATTTTCGCCGGCGCATATCCTATGAGAATTAATCGCATATGCGATAGCTAACTATTTCCCTGCCTCCTTCGTCTTCATGGCAGAGCCGGAAAACATCGGTAATGGCCGGTGGCCGGCATCCCATATGTCTGAAGGAGAAGAGCGATGGCGTTCGATCGCGAAGATGCGGTTTACAAGGTGCTGGTCAACGGTGAAGAGCAGTACTCGCTGTGGCCGGGCTACAAGGAAGTCCCCTCCGGCTGGCGCGAAGCCGGCAAGCAGGGGAGCAAGGCCGACTGCCTGGCTTTCGTCGAGGCCAACTGGACCGACATGCGCCCGCTCAGCCTGCGGCAGAAGATGGCCGAGGGGCAGTAACCCATGCTGCGCCTGTTCTGCCTGCCGTACTCCGGCGCCAGCGCCATGCTCTACGCCCGCTGGAAGCGCCAGTTGCCGGCCTGGATCGAGGTCTGCCCGGTGGAGTTGCCCGGTCGTGGCCGACGCTTTGCCGAAAACCTGCAGACCGACCTGCGCGCGTTGGCCGGCCAGTTGGCCGACGAAATCGCCGCGCGCCTGGACCAGCCCTACGCGCTGTTCGGCCACAGCCTTGGTGGCCTGCTGGCCTTCGAACTGGCCCATGCCCTGCGGGAGCGCGGCCTGCCGATGCCCCAGGCGCTCTTAGCCTCGGCGGCCTCCGCGCCGTCGCGCCGCGACAGCCATCGCGAGCTGGCGCAGGAGCAGAGCGACGAACAGCTGATCGAGCGCATGCGCCGCCTGGGCGGCACCGCCGAGGCGGTCTTCGCCGATGTGGAGATGCTCGCCCTGAGCCTGCCGGTGATGCGCGCCGACTTCCTTCTCTGCGGTCTCTACGACTACCGCCGCCGCCCGCCGCTGTCCTGTCCGATCCACGTGTTCGGCGGCAAGGCCGACCGGCTTTCGGTGGAGTCGTTGTCCGCCTGGCAGGACGAGACCTGCGCTGGCTTCTCCCTGGAGATGCTCGACGGCGGCCACTTCTTCCTCAATTCCAGCGAGGCGCGCCTGCTCGAACTGCTGCGTGCCCGCCTGCAGCAGCCGGGCCAGGCGACCAGCGCGGCGCTGGCCTGAGCGATCTTGCGGAGAACCCCGATGTCCAGTTCCACCCTGTTCGACGTTGCTCCTTTGGCCCAGGCCCGTGGCGGCCTGCCGCTGCTGGTACAGGCTCGCGGCGACGGCATCGACCTGCTCGACGCCCTGGCCGACCTGCGCCCGCTGGTGGCTGAACGCCTGCCGGTTTGCGCCGGCATCCTCTTCCGTGGCTTCCAGGTCGGCGCGCCGGAGCGCTTTCGCGAGTTTGCCGCCGGCTTCGGTCATCCGCTGCTCAACTACGAGTTCGGTTCGACGCCGCGCAGCAACGTCACCAGCGGCGTGTACACCTCCACCGAGTACCCGCCGCACCAGCACATCCCGCTGCACAACGAGCAGGCCTACACCCGCGAATGGCCGATGAAGATCTGGTTCTACTGCGTGCAGGCGGCGCAGAGCGGCGGCGAGACGCCCATCGCCGACAGCCGCGAGATCTACCTCCGGGTGGACGAGGGCATCCGCCGCCGCTTCAGCGAACGCGGGCTGATGTACACGCGCAACTTCGGCAACGGCCTGGACGTGGCCTGGGAGCAGGTGTTCAACAGCGATGACCCGGCGGTGGTCGAGGCCTACTGCAAGGCCCACCGGATCGGCTGGGAATGGAAGGAGGACGGCGAACTGCGCACCCGCCAGGTCTGCCAGGCAGTGGCCCGCCACCCGCGCACCCGCGACTGGGTGTGGTTCAACCAGGCGCACCTGTTCCACGTCTCCAACCTGCCGCCGGACGTGCGCGAGAGCCTGCTGGAAATCGTCGACGAGGAAGACCTGCCGCGCAACGTCTACTACGGCGACGGCAGCCCCATCGAACCCTCGGTGCTCGACGAAATCCGCGGCGTGCTGGAGGAGGCGAAGGTGAGCTTCCCCTGGTACAGCGGCGACGTCCTGATGCTCGACAACATGCTCGCCGCCCACGCGCGCTCGCCGTTCAGCGGGCCGCGAAAAGTCGTGGTCGCGATGGCTGAGGGGCATGGGGCTGACGCCGAGCGTTGAAGTCCGCACGGATAACTCTCTCTCCCGGACGGAGAGGGGACTGATCGGCGCGCGCGACCTGCCTCGGCGCCCCGAAACCAACGAATTTCCTCCGGCGGGCCCCACGCGCCCGCCGCCAGAACAGGTGATGTCATGAACGACCGCTACGAAGCCGCAGGAAACCTGGTCGAGGCCCTGCTGCAACGCGCCTGCGAAATGCCGCGCAAGACTGCCCTGCGATTCATCGCCGAGAACATCGAGGTGCCCATCAGCTTCCGTGAGCTGGACGAGCGCGCCCGCGCCATGGCCGCCTGGATGCTGCGCCATGGCCGGTGCGGCGACCGCGCCGTGCTCCTGCTGCCCAGCGGGCCGGACTACGTCACCGCGTTCTTCGCCTGCCTCTATTCGGGGATCATCGCCGTGCCGGCCTATCCGCCGGAGTCCGTGCGCCCGCAGCACCTGGCGCGCCTGCGTTCGATCCTCGATGACGCGCAGCCCAGCCTGGTGCTCACCGATTCCACGCTGATCGAAGCACTGCGCCCGGCCTGCGTGCGCGAGATCGGCGACAGCCCGCTGCTGCTCGCGGTGGACCAGGCCAACCCGGCGCTGGCCGTCGAATGGCAGATGCCCGAGCTGGCCGACGACGACATTGCGTTCCTGCAGTACACCTCCGGCTCCACCTCGACGCCCAAGGGCGTACAGGTCAGCCATGGCAACCTGATCGCCAACGAACGCCTGATCCGCCACGGCCTTGGTATCGGCGACGACGACGTGATGGTCAGTTGGCTGCCGCTGTTCCACGACATGGGTCTGATCGGCGGGCTGCTGCAGCCGATCTACAGCGGCATCGAATGTGTGCTGATGTCTCCGCGTTACTTCCTCGAACGTCCGCGTCGCTGGCTGGAGGCAATCGCGCGCTTCGGCGGTACCGTCAGCGGCGGCCCGGACTTCGCCTACCGCCTGTGCTGCGAGCGGGTCAACGAAGCCGCGCTGGAAGGCCTCGACCTGAGCACCTGGCGCGTGGCCTTCTCCGGCTCCGAGCCGATCCGCCCGGACACCCTGGAACGCTTCGCCGCCTGGTTCGCCCCGGCCCGGTTCGACGCCTCGTCCTTCTACGCCTGCTACGGCCTCGCCGAGGCGACCCTGTTCGTCACCGGCGGTGTGCGCGGTGACGGCATCGGCCAACTGGAAGTCGACCTCAACGCCCTGGGCGAGAACGTCGCCCGACCGGGCCGCGGCACTTCGCTGATCAACTGCGGGCGCACCCAGCCGGACCACGACGTGCAACTGGTTGACCCGCTGAGCGGCGAAGCCCTCGGCCCGGATCGCGTCGGTGAAATCTGGAGCAGCGGTCCCAGCGTGGCGCTGGGCTACTGGCGCAACCCGGAGGCCAGCGCACGCACCTTCGTCGAGAAGGACGGCCGCACCTGGCTGCGTACCGGCGACCTGGGCTTCCTGCACAACGGCGAGCTTTTCGTCACCGGCCGCCTCAAGGACATGCTCATCGTCCGTGGGCAGAACCTCTACCCGCAGGACCTGGAGCGCTGCGTCGAGGAAGAGGTGGACCTGGTGCGCAAGGGCCGCGTCTCCGCCTTCGCCATCGAACACCAGGGCCGCGACGGCATCGGCATCGCCGCCGAAGTCGGGCGCAGCGTGCGCAAGCTGATTTCCGCCGAAGCCCTGGCCAAGGCCATTTCCGCCGCCGTGGCGGAAACCTTCCAGGAGGCGCCGCTGGTGGTGGCGCTGCTGGAACCGGGTGCGCTGCCCAAGACCTCCAGCGGCAAGCTGCAACGCTCGGCCTGCCGGGCACAACTGCTCGACGGTAGCCTGCAGGCCTACGCCATCCAGCGTGCCGGCGAGCCGATCAGCGATGGCGCGAGCGCCAGGCCGGTCGCCGCATTGAACGCCGAGGAAGAATCCATCGCCGCACTGTGGAGCGAGGTGCTGGAGCTGCCGGCGATCCGCCGCGACGACAACTTCTTCGCCCTGGGCGGCAACTCCATCAAGGCCACTCAACTGATGGCGCGCCTGCGCGAGCGCCTGGGGCGTCCCGTGGAGCTGCGCCTGCTGTTCGAAGCGCCGGAACTGGGCGCCTTCGCCGCCGCGCTGGCGGCACTGCCGACGACTGAAGCAGAAACCATTGCGCAGGTCCCGCGTGACGGCCTGCTGCCGCTGTCGCCGGCTCAGCGTCGCCTGTGGTTCCTCTGGAAGCTGGAGCCGGAAAGCGCCGTCTACCACATCGCCGGGCGCATGAACCTGCGCGGTGAGCTGCGTCGTCCGGCGGTGGAGCAGGCCTTTGCCGTGCTGCTGGGCCGCCATGAAACCCTGCGCAGCCGCTTCATCGAACAGGCGGATGGCGAAGTCACGCTGAGCCTGTCCGACGACAATCGGGTAGAACTGACCGAGAGCGATTTCAGCTCCCTCGGCAATGCCCGCCGCGACATCGCCGCCCGCGAGGACGCCGATGCCTTCGCCGCCGAACCTTTCGACCTGGCCGCCGGCCCGCTGCTGCGCCTGCGCCTGCAGAACCTCGGCGGCGGCCGCCAGGCGCTGCTGCTGTGCGTGCACCACATCATCGCCGATGGTTGGTCGCTGAGCCTGCTGCTGGACGAGTTCGCCGAGTGCTACCGCGCCGTCGTCGAACAACGCGAGCCGGTGCTGCCGGTGCTGCCGCGCCAATACCTCGACCTGGCCGCCGCCCAGCAATCCCGGCTGGAGGCGGGCGAGGGCGCGCGCCTGCTGGATTGGTGGAGCGAGCGCCTGGGCACTCAGCATTCGCCGCTGGAGCTGCCTTTCGCGACGGGAGGGAAAGGCCAGAGTGCCGCACTGATCGAACGCGAAGTCGACGCCGACCTGACCCGCCGGCTGCGCGGTCTGGCCCAGGCCCACGGCGCGACGCTGCCGATGCTCCTGCTCAGCGCCTACAACCTGTTGCTGCAACGCTACAGCGGTCAGCACGACCTGCGCATCGGCCTGACCCAGGCTGGCCGCGAACAGTTGGACAGCGAGCGTCTGGTCGGTTTCTTCGTCAACCTGCTGGTGCTGCGCAGTGAGCTGCCCGAAGGCGCGACCCTGCGTGGCGTGCTCCGCCAACTGCGCGACGACCTGCTGCAAGCCCAGGCGCACCAGGGCCTGCCGTTCGAGCAACTGGTGGAAGCCCTGCAACCCGAGCGCGGCCACGGCCGCCATCCGCTGTGCCAGGTGGCCTTCGACCACCAGTGGCAACCGCGCGCCGGCAATGGCCTGCCGGGCCTGACGGTGGATGCGCTGGAGCAGATCGACCTGGAAACCCCGTTCGACCTGGTGCTGCGCGTTCGCGAAGGCGAACAGACGTTGCGCCTGAGCTTCTGCTATGCCCGCGAGTGCTACGTCGCTGCCGGCATGCAGCGGCTGGTCGGGCACTTCCTCGACCTGCTGCGCGCGCTGCCGGAGCTCAACGCCGACGCTCCCCTGGACGCCCGCGACTGGCTGCCCGCCAGCGACTGGAGCATCGCCGTGGCCGGTGACGCGCCTGCGTTCGAGGCGCTGAGCGAGACCATCGCCGCCCAGGCCCGGCGGCATCCGGCCAAGGTCGCGCTGATCGACGCTCAGCGCGAAGTGAACTTCGCCGAGCTGGAAGACCGCTCCAACCGCCTGGCGCAGCGCCTGATCCAGCGCGGCATCGGCCCGGAGCGCCGGGTTGCCGTGGCGCTGCCGCGTGGCGTGGACATCCCGTTGGCCCTGCTGGCCGTCATGAAGGCCGGCGGAGCCTACCTGCCGCTGGACGTCGACTACCCCGAGGAGCGACTGGCCTGGCTGATGCAGGATGCCGGCGTCGACCTGCTGCTGACCACTGCCGAGTTGGCCGAACGCCTGCCGTTGCCCGAAGGCGTCGAGCGCCTGTTACTGGAAGAGGCCGACCTCGGCAATGCGCTGGCGGTGCGTCCGCTGGTGCGCATCCAGGCGCAGAACCTCGCCTACCTGATCTACACCTCCGGCTCCACGGGCCAGCCCAAGGGCGTTGCCGTCGCCCACGGCGAGATTGCCGCGCACTGCCGCGCCATCGGCCAGCGCTACGCCATGAGCGCCGCCGACCGCGAGCTGATCTTCATGTCCTTCGCCTTCGACGGCGCCCACGAGCGCTGGCTTACCGCGCTGTCCCACGGCGGCAGCCTGCTGATCCGCAATGATGCGCTGTGGACCGCCGAACAAACTCTCGACCAGTTGCGCCGCCACGAAGTCACGGTGGCAGCCTTCCCGCCGGCCTACCTGCAACAGTTGGCCGAGCAGGCCATGATCCACGGCCACGCGCCGAGCATGCGCATCTACTGCTTCGGCGGTGACGCGGTGCCCGAAGCGGCCTACCAGTTGGCGCACCAGGCGCTGAAGCCACAGCACCTGATCAACGGCTACGGCCCGACTGAAACCGTGGTCACCCCGATGCTCTGGAAGGCCGACGCCCGCACCACTTGCGGCGCTGCCTACGCCCCCATTGGCGAAGTGGTGGGCGAACGCAGCCTGTACATCCTTGATGACCGCCTGCAACCGCTGCCGCGCGGCGTGGCCGGCGAGCTGTACATCGGCGGGCATGGCCTGGCTCGCGGCTACCACCAGCGCGCCGCCATGACCGCCGAGCGCTTCGTGGCCGATCCCTATGCTGACGGCCTTCGCCTGTACCGCAGCGGCGACCGCGTGCGCTGGCGTGAAGACGGCGCGCTGGACTACCTCGGCCGCGTCGACCAGCAGGTGAAGATCCGTGGCTTCCGCATCGAGCCGGGCGAGATCGAAGCCCGCCTGCGCGCGCTGCCCGGCGTGCGCGAAGCGGCGGTGATCGCACGCGACAACGAGCGCGGCAAGCGCCTGCTGGGTTACGTCACGGGCGAAGGTGTCGCCGAAGACACCCTGAAAGCCGCTCTGCGCGCACAACTGCCGGACTACATGGTGCCGTCGCGCATCCTCGTGCTGGCGCAGATGCCGCTCAACGCCAACGGCAAGATCGACCGCAAGGCGCTGCCTGAACCTGAGGAAACCGCCAGCGCTGCCGAGGCCCCGCGCGATGGCCTGGAAAACCGCGTCGCCGCCGTCTGGGCTGAAGTGCTTGGCGTGCCGGCTGTAGGTCGCGAGGACGACTTCTTCGAGCTGGGCGGCCACTCGCTGCTGGCCACGCAGGTCATCTCCCGCCTGCGCCGTGACCTGGGTTGCGAAGTCCCGCTGCGCGACCTGTTCGAAGCCAGCCGCCTGGATGAATTCGCGGCGCGGCTGAGTGCATCGACGCCCAGCGGACCTCCGCCACTGCGCGCCCTGGCTCGCGACGGCGATCTGCCGCTGTCCGCCGCCCAGAGCCGCCTGTGGTTCTTCTGGCAGATGGAACCGGCCAGCGCCGCCTACAACGTGCCG
Organism: Pseudomonas sp. PSE14; assembly: GCF_029203285.1. NCBI lineage: Bacteria > Pseudomonadati > Pseudomonadota > Gammaproteobacteria > Pseudomonadales > Pseudomonadaceae > Pseudomonas > Pseudomonas sp. PSE14. The sequence continues at coordinate 3,514,520 of NZ_CP115669.1, read as the reverse complement.
GGCGCCCTGCGCCTGCGCGGCGAGTTGGACGAATCTGCGCTGCGCCGCTCCTTCGATGCCCTGGTGGCGCGCCATGAAACCCTGCGCACCACCTTCGATGAAGTGGATGGCCAGGCCTTCCAGCGCATCCAGCCGGCCCAGCCCCTGGACCTGGCGCGTGTTGACCTGTCCGCCGAAAACGATGCCGAAGGCGCCGCGCGCCGGCTGGCCGAGGAAGAAGCGCAGCGTCCGTTCGATCTGCGCCATGGACCGCTGCTGCGCCTGACCCTGATCAAGCTGGCCGACAGCGACCATGTGCTGCTGCTGACCATGCACCACATCGTCTCCGACGGCTGGTCGATCCGCGTGCTGGTGGACGAGTTCAGCCGTCTCTACGGCGCCTTCGCTGCGAGCGAGAAGCTGGAACTGCCAGCGTTGCCGGTGCAGTACGCCGACTACGCCCAGTGGCAGCGCGAGTTGCTGGCGGGCGAGGAGGGCCAGCGTCAGCTGAGCTGGTGGACCGAGCAGCTGGGCCGCGATACGCCCGTTCTCGAATTGGCCGCCGACCGTCCACGCCCGGCGGTACAGAGCTACCGGGGCGGCAGCCTCGGCTTCAGCCTGGACACCGGTCTTGGCGCGCGTCTCAAACAACTGGCCCGCGAGCAGGACGTCACCCTGTTCATGTTGCTGCTCGGCGCTTACGCCGTGCTGATGCAGCGCTACAGCGGCCAGCGCGACCTGCGTATCGCCGTGCCGATTGCCAACCGCCAGCAGCTGGAAACCGAAGGGTTGATCGGCTTCTTCGTCAACACCCAGGTCATGCCATTCCAACTCGCCGATGACGAATCCTTCGCCGCGTTGCTGGCCCGCATCAAGCCGCTGGCCCTAGGCGCACAAGCGCATCAGGACCTGCCGTTCGAGCAACTGGTGGAAGCGTTGCAACCCGAGCGCAGCCTGGCCTACAACCCGCTGGTGCAGGTGAAGTTCAACTTCGGCTTCGACGTCAGCCGCCTGCCCGATGCCGGCGCGCTGAAGCTTGCGCTGTTCAGCGAGGAGCAGTACGGCGCGCGTTTCGACCTCGCCCTGGACATGGCTGAGGCGCTGGATGCCAGCGGCCAACCTGGCGATGAGCTACGCGGCAGCTTCGTCTATGCCCGCGACCTGTTCGACGAGGACAGCGTCGTGGCTATCGCCGGCCAGTTCGAAGCGTTGCTGCGCCAGCTGTGTGCCGAGCCGCAGCGTGCTCTCGGCGAGTTGCCGCGCCCAGTGGCTTCGCGTCGTCGTGGCGAGGCGCGCCAATGGCCGCAGCAGGACGTGCTCGCTCTGTTCGCCACGCAAGTCGCCGCGCAACCGGACGCCATCGCCGTGCAGGACGACAAGGTGCGTTACAGCTACGCCGAACTGGATGCCCGCACCAACCGCCTGGCCAACGCGCTGATCGACAGCGGCGTGGAGCCGGTTGAGTGCGTAGCGATCTGCCAGGAGCGCAGCGCGCAATGGGTGCTCCTGCTGCTGGGCGTGCTGAAAGCCGGCGCCACCTACGTCCCGCTGGACCCGGCGCAGCCGGCCGAGCGTCTGCGCCAGTTGATCAAGGACAACGGTATTGGCCGCGTGCTGGTCAGCGATGCCGTGCTGCAGGATACCTTCGGCGCCGCCGCCACGCTGATCCCGGCCGGTGGCCCGGAGCAGGGCAGCGACAAGGCGCCGTCGCTGAGCATCGAGCCGCAGCAGGTTGCCTACGTCATCTTCACCTCCGGCTCCACCGGCCAGCCCAAGGGCGTGCGCGTCAGCCACGCGGCGCTGGCCAACTATGTGCAGGCCGTGCTCGAACGCCTGCAACTGGACCAGGGCCGCGCCCATGGCCTGGGCATGGCGATGGTTTCCTCGGTAGCTGCAGACCTCGGTCACACCACGCTGTTCGGCACGCTGTGCGGCGGTGGTCGTCTGCATCTGGCCGATGCCCAGGCGGTGGCCGATGCCGAACGCTTCTCGCAGTTCATGCGCGAAGTGGATGTGCTGAAGATCGTCCCCAGCCACCTCGCCGGCCTGCTGGCCGCCGCGCCCAATGCCGCTGCCGTGCTGCCGCGCCGTCTGCTGGTGGTGGGTGGTGAAGCCTGTGACCGTGCGCTGCTGCAACCGATTCGTGAACTGGCCCCGCGACTGCGCATCGTCAACCACTACGGTCCCAGCGAGTCCACCGTGGGCGTGCTGACCCACGAATGGTCGCTGCTGGATGATCTGCCGGCCGCCAGCCTGCCCATCGGCACGCCCCTGGCCAACACCGCCATCCGCGTGCTCGACGAGAACGGTCGTGACCTGTTACCGGGCGTACCGGGCGAGCTGTACATCGGCGGAGCCGGCCTGGCACTGGGCTACCTCGGTCTGCCGGAAATGACGGCGGAGCGCTTTGTGAAGATCGAAGGCGAGCGCCTGTACCGCAGCGGCGACCGTGTGCGCCTGAACCGTCGCGGCGCCGTGGAATTCCTCGGCCGCGTGGATGACCAGGTGAAGATCCGTGGCTACCGCGTCGAGCCGGGCGAACTGGCGCAAGCGCTCAAGCGCCTGCCGGGCGTGCGCGATGCCGTGGCGCTGGCCGAGCGCGAGGGCGACGGCCCGATGAGGCTGCTGGCCTGGGCCGTTGCAGAAGGGCAGAGCGTTGAAAGTCTGCGTGAAAGCCTCGCCGCCGAAGTCCCCGAATACCTGCTGCCGGCCCAGTTGATGCTGCTGGAGTGCCTGCCGCTGAACGCCAATGGCAAGGTCGACCGCAAGGCCCTGCCGCGTGTCGAGACGGCGGCCAAGCCGTTGGATAGCGCACCGCTCTCCGAGCTGGAACAGCGTATCGCCGACATCTGGCAGGCGGTGCTGAAGGTCGAGCGCGTCGGTGCCGAGGACAATTTCTTCGATCTGGGCGGCGACTCCATCCTCAGCCTGCAGATCATCGCGCGCATCCGCAAACTGGGTTACAAGCTCAGCCCGAAACAGCTGTTCGAGCGGCAGAGCGTCCGCCAGCTCGCGCAGTGGCTGGAAAGCCGCGCGCCGGCTGCCCCCGCGCCGGTGGTTGCTGTCAGCGGTGAGGTGGCCTTGTCGCCGGTGCAGGCGCGCTTCTTCGAACGCGTACCGAGCGCCCAGCGTCACCACTGGAACCAGGCGCTGCTGCTGCAACCGCGCGAGGCGCTGGATGGTGATGCCCTGGCCCGTGCCCTGCACTGGCTGGTCGGCCAGCACGACGCGCTGCGCCTGCGCTTCGACGGCAGCCGCCAGCGTTACGCGGAACAGGGGCCGCTGGACATGACCCTCCTGTGGCGGCGCCGTGCCGCCGACGCCCGCACCCTGGAGCGTCTATGCGACGACGCCCAGGCCAGCCTGGATATCGCCAACGGTCCGCTGCTGCGCGCCATGCACGTGACTTTGGAGGCGGGCGGTGAACGCCTGTTGCTGGTCATCCACCATCTGGCGGTGGATGGCGTGTCCTGGCGCATCCTGCTGGAAGACCTGCAATACGCTTACCGCGAACTGCGTGCCGGCCGCACGCCCGCCGCATTGCCGCGCACCGATGGTTACCAGGCCTGGAGCGCCCGCCAACAGGCGGCCGCCCTCAGCGCCGAAGTGGCGGCCGAGCTCGACTACTGGCAGGCCCAGCTGCGCGATGCGCCGCGTCTGACCCGTGGCCGCAACGACGCTCCGGCAACCTGGAAGGAGGCCGCCAACGCGCGCTTCAGCCTCGACGCCGAAACCACCCGCCAACTGCTCGGTCCCGCGCTCAAGGCGCAGCGCATCCAGATCAACGACCTGCTGTTGACTGCCCTGGCCCGCGCGCTGTGCGCCTGGACAGGCGAGTCCTCCGCGCTGGTGGAAATGGAAGGCCACGGCCGGGACGGCGACGGCGCGCTGGACCTGAGCCGCAGCGTCGGTTGGTTCACCGCCCTGTATCCGGTTCGTCTGCAAGCCGGCGGCGAGCCGGGCGAAGACCTGCGCGCCACTCGCGAGCACCTGCACAACCTGCCGCGCGGCGGTATCGGTTACGGCCAACTGCGCTACCTCAGCCAGCACGCGGCCAAACTGCGTGACCTGCCGGCGCCGCAGGTGACCTTCAACTACCTTGGCCAGCTCGACCAGGCCTTCGCCGACGCCGACTTCCTGCCGGCCTTCGAAGGCGTTGGCCGCAGCCAGCCGCTGAATGCTGCGCTGGGCAATGCGCTGGTGTACGTCGGCCGTGTGCTGGGCGGCGAGCTGAGCCTGGAAGTCACCTACAGCCGCTTCATGTTTGATGCTGCCGACATCGATGAGCTGCAAGCGCTGCTGCGCGCCGAATTGCAGGCGTTGGTGGCTTACTGCCTGGCCACGCCGCGCAAGCTGCAAGCCAGCGAGCTGCCGCTGCTCGGCCTCGACCAGCAGCTCGATGCACTGCCGCTGCCGGCCGGCGTGGAAGATCTCTATCCGCTGTCGCCGATGCAACAGGGCATGCTCTTCCATGCGCTCGACGTGCCGGGCTCCTCGCTCTACGTCAACCAGTTGCGCGTCGACCTCGACGGCCTCGACGAGGCCCGCTTCCTCGACGCCTGGCGCGCGGTCATCGCCCGCCATGCGAACCTGCGCACCGGCTTCCTTGCCAGCGCCGATTCGGCGCCGCTGCAGTTCGTCCTGTGCGATGTGCAGCTGCCGGTGCAGTCCTTCGACTGGCGCGATCAGTCCGTCAGTGAGCAACAGCTCGACAACGTCGCCGATGCGCAACGCAACCTCGGCTTCGACCTGGCCAAGCCACCGCTGCAGCGCCTGGCGCTAGTGTGCCTGGGCGAGCGCCGCTACCAGCTGATCTGGACCTGCCACCATCTGCTGCTGGACGGCTGGAGCAGCGCGCGGCTGATCGGCGAAGTACTCGCCCTCTACCGCGGCGAGTCGCTGCCGGCGCCCGCCGCGCAGTACGGCGATTACATCGCCTGGCTGCACACCCAGGACGGCGCGGCGGGCGAGAGCTTCTGGCGCGAACGCCTGAAAGACTTCGATGAGCCGACCCTGCTGGCCACCGCCTGCGACGCCGGGTTCCGCGATGAGCCGCTGCGCGAGCTGCACAGCCGCCTCGACAGCGCACCGCTGCAACGCTTCGCCCAGGCTCAGCGCATCACCCTCAACACCCTGGTACAGGGCGCCTGGGCGCTGCTGCTGCAACGCTATTGCGGCCAGCGCAGCGTCACCTTCGGCGCCACCGTGGCCGGCCGCCCGGCCAGCTTGCCGGGGGCGGAGGAGAGCCTCGGCCTGTTCATCAACACCCTGCCGATCCTGCAAAGCCCGGATGACGCCCAGCGCGTCGGCGACTGGCTGCGCGAGCTGCAGGCGTTCAACCTCGACGTGCGCGAGTTCGAGCACACCCCGCTGTACGACATCCAGCGCTGGGCCGGTCGCGGCGGGCAGGCGCTGTTCGACAGCCTCATCGTGTTCGAGAACTTCCCCATGGACGCGGCGCTGGCGTCTTCGGGCGACGATGACCTGCGCATCCTCGGCCACCGCCCGGTGGACGGCACCAACTACGCCCTGGCCCTGGTGGCCAGTACCGACGATCAGTTGGACGTGCGCTACACCTACCGCGCCGACCGCCTGAGCGCGAGCCAGGTCGAGCAACTGCGTGGCCACTTCGAGCACCTGCTGATGGCGCTGGTGGAAGACGCCGAACGCCCGCTGGGCCGGGTCAGCCAACTGGCCGACGGCGAGCGCCACTCTTTGCTGCAACGCTTCAACGACACCGCGGCGACGTTCCCGGCTGATGTGCAGCTGCAGGAGCTGATCGAGCGCCAGGTTGCCGCGACTCCGGATGCGCTGGCCCTGCAATGCGGTAAGGAGCACCTGAGCTACGCCCAGCTCAACGCCCGCGCCAACCAGCTCGCGCATTGGCTGCGCGGTCAGGGTGTCGGCCCGGATGTGCTGGTCGGCGTGGCCGCCGAGCGTTCGGTTGAGTTGGTGGTGGCGTTGCTGGGCATCGTCAAGGCCGGCGGCGCCTACGTGCCGATGGACCCGGATTACCCGCAGGATCGCCTGCAGCACATGCTCGCCGACAGCGGCGTGAGCCTGCTGCTGACCCAGCAGCACCTGCGGGATCGCCTGCCGCCGACCCAGGCACGGACGGTTTGCCTGGACAGCCAGTGGCGCGAGATCGCCACGGCGTCCGAGCGGAACCCGGCCACTCTCGGCAGCCCGCAGAACCTGGCGTACCTGATCTACACCTCCGGTTCCACCGGCAAACCCAAGGGCGCCGGCAACAGCCATCGCGCACTGGTCAACCGCTTGCACTGGATGCAGAAAGCCTACGCGCTGGATGCCTCCGACCGCGTGTTGCAGAAGACCCCGTTCAGCTTCGACGTCTCGGTGTGGGAGTTCTTCTGGCCGCTCATGACCGGCGCCGCCCTGGTGGTGGCCGCGCCCGGCGCGCACCGCGATCCGGCAGCGCTGCGCCAGGTGATCGAGGCGGGGCAGGTCACCACGCTGCACTTCGTGCCCTCGATGCTTCAGGCCTTCGTGGCGTCCGGCGAGCTGGAACGCAGCCCGTCGCTGCGGCAGGTGATGTGCTCTGGCGAGGCGCTGCCCTATGAGCTGCAACAGCAGTTCCGCCAGCGCAGCAGCGCGAAGCTGCACAACCTCTATGGCCCGACGGAGGCGGCGATCGACGTCAGCTTCTGGGCCTGCGATGAAGACAACGCGCGGCACGTCGTGCCCATCGGTCGGCCCATCGACAACCTGCGCCTGGTGCTGCTGGACGAACGCCTGGAGCCGGTGCCGCAGGGTGTGGCGGGTGAACTGTACATCGGCGGCGTGGGCCTGGCGCGCGGTTACCACGCGCGTCCCGGGCTGACTTCCGAGCGTTTCGTCGCCGACCCCTTCGGCAGCGGTGAGCGGCTGTACCGCACTGGCGACCTGGCTCGCCAGCGCGAAGACGGCGCCATCGAATACCTCGGTCGTCTCGACCACCAGGTGAAGATTCGCGGCCTGCGTATCGAACTGGGCGAGATCGAGTCGCACCTGCAGGCCCACCCACAGGTCAGCGAGGCGGTGGTAGTAGCCAGGGACGGCGTGCTGCTGGCCTACGTGGTCGCCAGCGCCAAGCCCGAAGCCCTGCGCCAGGCGCTGCAAGGCGAGCTGCCGGACTACATGGTGCCGTCGCGGATCATCGCCCTCGATGCCATGCCGCTGTCGCCCAACGGCAAGCTGGATCGCAAGGCCCTGCCGGACCCGCAACTGGGCGAGCGCCTGCGCGAGTACGTGGCGCCGCGCAGCGACCTGGAAGTCGAGCTGGCCGGCATCTGGCAGCACGTGCTGCAAGTGGATCGCGTCGGCCTGCACGACGACTTCTTCGAACTGGGCGGGCATTCGCTGCTGCTCACCCAGGTCGGTCTGACCCTGCGTCAGCGCCTGGGCCTGGAACTGCCGCTGCATCGCCTGTTCGAGCTGAGCAACATCGAGGCGCTGGCCGCCTGGATCGAGTCGCAGCGGGCAAGCTCTGCCAGCACGGAAGAGGAACTGGACCTGATGGACGAACTGCTCGGCGAGCTGGAGAACCTGTAATGAGTCAACCGATGGACGCCCAGCTGAAACAGGTCGCGGAGCGCCTTGGCGCGCTGTCCGAGGACAAGCAGATCGTCTTCCTGCGTCAGCTTCGTGAGAAGGGCGTGAGCCTTTCGCGCCTGCCGATCCTCCGCGAGGGGCGCGAGCACGCGCCGCTTTCGGCGGCCCAGGCGCGCCTGTGGTTCCTCTGGCAGATGGAGCCGAACAGCGCCGCCTACAACATCCCGGCCGCCGTGCGGCTGCGTGGCGCGCTGGACGAGGGCGCGCTTATGCGTGCCTTCACCGCGCTGATCGAGCGCCATGAAAGCCTGCGCACGGTTTTCCGCTCGGCAGAGTCCGGTCATGATGCCTCGGCGGATAACGCTGGCGCGTTATGCGCCCTACGGGAGCCGGCTGGCGAGGTACTGCGCACGGCAGAGGACTGCTCTGGTAGGGCGAATGACGCGCAGCGTCATCCGCCGCAGGCAGGACAGGGTGCGGCGGATGGCGAGGTGATGCAGTGCATCCTGCCGCCGGGGCCGGCGCATCTGGAGGCGAAGGACTTCGGTAGCGAAGACGAAGCCCGCCATTGGCTGAACCACTGCGCGCAACGCCCCTTCGACCTCGCCGAAGGCCCGCTGCTGCGCCTGCATCTGGCGCGCCTGCCGGGTGAAGCGCTGCTGCTGGTGAACCTGCACCACATCATTGCCGATGGCTGGTCCATCGGCGTGCTCATCGATGAATTCGCCGCGCTCTACAGCGCTGAAGTGAGCGGTGCGCAGGCCGATCTGGAGCCGCTGCCGATCCAGTACAGCGACATGGCCCGTTGGCAGCGCCTGTGGCTGGCGGCCGGCGAAGGTGAGCGGCAACTGGTCTACTGGAAGGCACAACTGGGCGACGAATCCCTGCTGTTGACGCTGCCGGGCGACCGGCAGCGTCCCCTGGTGCAGAGCTATAGCGGCGCGACACTGGACTTCGAGCTGCCCCGTGCGCTCAGCGATGCCTTGCGCGACCTGGCGCGGGGGCAGGGTGCCACGCTGTTCATGCTGATCCTCGCGGCCTACCAGCTGCTGCTGTCGCGCTACAGCGGCCAGCGCGAGCTGCGCGTCGGCGTGCCCATCGCCGGCCGTGGCCGTGCCGAGAGCGAACGGCTGATCGGCTTCTTCGTCAATACCCAGGTGCTGCCCGCGCGCATCGACGGCGACGAATCCTTCAGCGCGTTCCTGGCCCGCACCCGCGAAGCGGTGCTGGGCGCCCAGGCCCATCCGGACCTGCCGTTCGAGCAACTGGTGGACGCACTGCAGCCCGAGCGCAGCCTGAGCTACAACCCGCTGTTCCAGGTGGCCTGCAATCACCAGCCGAGCCGCCGCGACGCCCTGCGCGAGCTGCCCGGCGGCCTGCAGCTGGAGAGCCTGGAACTGGAGAGCGGCATCGCCAAGTTCGACCTGACCCTGAACACCGAGGAAAGCCGCGACGGCCAGGTGCGCGGGCAGTTCATGTACGCCACCGACCAGTTCGACGCGGCGACCATCCAGCGTCTTGCCGGGCATTTCCTCAACCTGCTGCGCGGCATCGTCACCGACCCGCACTGCCCGGTGGCGCGCCTGCCGCTGCTGGACGGTAGCGAACGCGAGCAACTGCTCTACGGCTGGAATGCCAGCGACTTCGATTACCCGCGCGATGCCTGCCTGCATCAACTGATCGAGCAACAGGCGGCGCGCACGCCGAACGATATTGCCGTCACCGACGGCCAGCGCAGCTTCAGCTACACGGAACTCAACCGCCGCGCCAACCGCCTGGCGCACTGGCTGCGCGAGCAGGGCGTCGGCCCGGACAGTCGCGTCGGCGTCGCCCTGGAGCGCTCCGTCGAACTGCCGGTGGCGCTGCTGGCCGTGCTCAAGGCGGGCGGCGCCTACGTGCCGCTGGACCCGGAATTCCCCGCCGAACGCCTGGCGCACATGCTCGAAGACGGCGATGTACGCCTGCTGCTGACCCAGCAGCACCTGCTCGGCGAGCTGCTGCAGACAGGCGCCCGCGCGTTCTGCCTGGACCGCGACTGGGCGCAGCTGGATGGCCACGCCGACAGCGACCTGCACAACCTCGCCACGCCGGATGATCTGGCCTATGTCATCTACACCTCCGGCTCCACTGGCAAGCCCAAGGGCGTCGCGGTGCGCCATGGCGGGGTGGTCAACTTCATGCTCAGCATGGCCCGCGAGCCGGGCCTGGAGGCGCGGGACCGCGTCCTCGCGCTGACTTCGCTGTCCTTCGACATCTCCGCGCTGGAGCTGTACCTGCCGCTGCTGGTGGGCGGCCGGGTGGTGCTGGTGGACCGCGACGTCGCTCGCGATCCGTCACGCCTGCTCGGCGTGGCGCTGGAGCAGGGCGTGACGGTGATCCAGGCGACCCCGAGCACCTGGACGCTGCTCAGTGGTCACGAGGACTTCCCGCGCCTGAGCGGCTGCCGCTTCTTCTGCGGCGGCGAGGCGCTGTCCGCCGAGCTGGCGGACAAGCTGACGGCTCAGACCCAAGCACTGTGGAATCTCTACGGGCCCACCGAAACCACCATCTGGTCGGCGGCCTGGAAGATCGACAAGGGCGCCCGTGCTCTGCTCGGCAAGCCCATCGCCAACACCCGGCTGTACATCCTCGATGGCGAGCTGCAACCGGCGCCCATCGGTGTGGCTGGCGAGCTGTACATTGCCGGCGACGGCCTGGCGCGCGGCTACCATGGCCGCCCCGATCTGACCGCCGAGCGCTTCGTCGCCGATCCCTACGGTAGGGAAATGGGCGCGCGCATGTACCGCACCGGTGATCTGGCGCGCTGGCGTGCCGATGGCGTGCTGGAGTACCTCGGCCGCCTCGACCATCAGGTGAAGATTCGCGGCTTCCGTATCGAGCTGGGCGAGATCGAGTCGCGCCTGCTTGGCCAGCCCGGCGTGCGCGAGGCGGTGGTGATCGCCCGCGACGCGGGAGCGGTGAAGCAACTGGTCGGCTACGTGACGGGGCAGATCGAAAGCGACCTGCGCGCTACGCTGCTGGAAGAGCTGCCGGACTACATGGTCCCCGCGCAGATCGTCCCGCTCGAACGCATGCCGCTGACACCCAACGGCAAGCTGGACCGCAAGGCACTGCCGGAGCTGGACTTCAGCCTGCTGCAGAAGACCTACCGCGCGCCGGAAAGCGAACGCGAGCAGACCCTGGCGGGCATCTGGTGCGCCGTGCTGGGCCTGGAACGCGTGGGGCTGGACGACAACTTCTTCGAACTCGGCGGCGATTCCATCGTCTCCATCCAGGTGGTCAGCCGAGCACGGGCCGCCGGTCTGCAACTCAGTCCCAAGGACCTGTTCCAGCACCAGACCCTGCAGGCGCTGGCCTGTGTGGCCGGTGACTTCGTCACAACCGATGCGGCCGTCGTGGTCTCCGCCATCGAGGCGCCGGACGCCGCACAGCTGGCCGCGCTCGATCTGAATCCGGCCGAGATCGAAGACCTCTATCCGCTGTCGCCCATGCAGCAGGGCATGCTGTTCCACGGCGTGGACGGCAGCGAGGGCGGCGTCTATGTCAACCAGTTGCGCGTGGAAGTGCAGGGGCTGGACGTCGAGCGTTTCCGCGTTGCCTGGCAGGCGGCGCTGGATGCCCACGACAACCTGCGTGCCGGTGTGCACTGGCAGGGGCTCGACAAGCCGGTTCAGGCCGTGCACAAACAGGTCGAGCTGCCGCTGGAAGTCCTCGACTGGCGTGGCCGCGAAAACCTGGACGCGGCGCTGGACGAACTGGCCGCCGCCGAACGCAGCCGCAGCTTCGATCTTGCGCGTCCGCCGCTGCTGCGCCTGGTGCTGGTGCGCAGCGCCGAGGCCAGTCACCAGTTGGTCTACACCCATCACCACATCCTGCTCGACGGCTGGAGCAACGCCCAGCTGTTCGCTGAAGTGTTGCGCCGCTACAACGGCGAGAGCATCCCTCAGCAGGGCCGCTACCGTGACTACATCCACTGGCTGCAAGCTCAGGACCAGCAGCAGGCCCAGGATTTCTGGAACGCGCGGCTGGAAGGCTTCGCCCAGCCCACCGTGCTGGCTGACAGCCTGGCGCGCCCGGCCGAAGGCAGTGGCCACGGCCTGGAGTACAGCCGCTACGACGCGGCGGCCACCGAACGCCTGAAAGCCTTCGCCCGCAGCCAGCGGGTGACGCTCAATACCCTGGTGCAGGCGGCGTGGATTCTCCTGCTGCAACGCTACACCGGGCAGCAGCGCGTCGCCTTCGGCGCCACCGTGGCCGGGCGGCCCGCGCAACTGGCCGGCGCCGACAGCCTGCTGGGCCTGTTCATCAACACCCTGCCCATCGTTCAGGCGCCGAGCGAGGACGCCGACCTCGGCGACTGGCTGCGCGAGCTGCAGGCCTACAACCTGGACGTGCGCGAGTTCGAGCACACGCCGCTGTACGACATCCAGCGCTGGGCCGGCCAGGCCGGGCAGGCACTGTTCGACAGCATCATCGTGTTCGAGAACTACCCGGTGGACGAGGTGCTGCGCAGCGCCCGGGGGCTGCGCTTCGGCGAGCTGAAATCCAAGGATGAGACCAGCATTCCGATGGACCTCGCCGTGCGCGTCGGCGAGACGCTGGAGATCGAATACCAGTACCTGCACGCGCATTTCAGCGCCCCCACCGTGGCACGCCTGCGCGGCAATATGGAGCAGGTGCTGGACAGCCTGCTGCACGGCGCCGGCAAGCGCGTCGGCGAGCTGCAATGCCTGTCGGCCAACGATCGCGCGGCCCTGGCCGCCTGCCGTGGTCCGCATCAGTCGCTGCCGCCGGCCGAGCCGGTGCACCTGGCGATTGCGCGTCAGGCCGCTCTGCGCGGCGATGAGGTGGCGCTGATCTGCGGCAACGAGGAGATCGACTACGCGATGCTGGAGCGCGACTCCAACCGCCTGGCCCATCGCCTGATGGCGCTGGGTATTGGTCCGGAAGTCCGCGTCGGCGTGGCCCTGCCGCGCAGCGTGCGCATTCCGTTGGCGCTGCTGGCGGTGCTCAAGGCCGGCGGTGCCTACGTGCCGCTGGACGCCGAGTACCCGCGCGAGCGCCTGGAGTTCCAGATGAGTGATGCCGGCATCGCGCTGCTGATCACCGACAGCCGCCTGCGCGAGCGACTGCCTCTGCCGGCGGGCGTGCAGTGCCTGGAGCTGGACGCGCTCGATCTGAGCGGAGAAGACAGCGACCTGCCCGTGGTGGCCCTGGAGCCGGAAAACCTCGCCTACCTGATCTACACCTCCGGCTCCACCGGCAAGCCCAAGGGCGTGGCGGTGAGCCACGGCCCGCTGGCCATGCACTGCACGGCCATCGGCGAGCTGTACCGGATGGACGCAGCGACCCGCGAGCTGCACTTCATGTCCTTCGCCTTCGACGGTGCCCACGAGCGCTGGCTGACCACTCTGGTCCACGGCGGCAGCCTGGTACTGCGTGGCGATGAGCTGTGGACTCCGGAGCAGACCTACCGCGTGCTGCACGACAAGCAGGTCAGCGTGGCGGCCTTCCCGCCGGTCTACCTGCAACAACTGGCCGAGCATGCCCTGCGTGACGGCAACCCGCCGCCGGTGCGCATCTACTGCTTCGGTGGCGACGCGGTGCCCAATGCCAGCTTCGAACTGGCCAAACGCGCGCTGCGCGCCGAACACCTGATCAATGGCTACGGCCCCACGGAGACCGTGGTCACGCCGTTGCTGTGGAAGGCCGACCGCGCGACGGCCTGCGATGCCGCCTATGCACCCATCGGCAAGGGCGTCGGCGCGCGCAAGCTGTACATCCTCGACGAGCAACTGCGGCAGGTTCCGCTGGGCGTGGCCGGTGAGCTGTACATCGGCGGCGACGGCCTGGCGCGCGGTTACCACGAGCGCGCAGGCCTGACCGCCGAGCGCTTTGTCGCCGATCCGTTCGATGCGAGCGGTGGCCGCCTTTACCGCTCCGGCGACCTGGTGCGCGGCCGCGCCGATGGCGTGATCGACTACGTCGGACGGATCGACCACCAGGTGAAGATTCGCGGCTTCCGCATCGAGCTGGGTGAGATCGAGGCGCGCCTGCAGGATCACCCGCAGGTCAGCGAGGCGCTGGTGGTCGCCCGCGACGGCATCAGCGGCAAGCAACTGGTCGGCTACGTGGTGGGTGAAGCGGAAGGTGACGCGCTGCGCAGCTTCCTCCGCGAGCAGGTACCGGACTACATGGTGCCGGCGCAGATTCTCAAGCTTGAACGCTTCCCGCTGTCGCCCAACGGCAAGATCGACCGCAAGGCGCTGCCCGAACCGACCTGGCAGGGCGAAGCCTACGAGGCGCCGCGTAACGAGCGCGAGCGCGCCCTGGCCGACATCTGGCAGGACGTGCTGCAAGTGGAGCGCGTCGGTATCCGCGACAACTTCTTCGACCTCGGCGGCGACTCCATCCTCAGCCTGCAGATCGTCTCCCGCGCCCGCCAGGCGCTCGGCGAGGGCGTGGAAATCCGCCTGCGCGACCTGCTGCAGTACCAGACCATCGCCGGCCTGCTGGAGCGTGCCGAGGGGGCGGACGAAGCGGCGCCGACCGCTGCGGTTGAGGTCGCGGACGATGGCGAATCCTTCGGCCTGGTGCCGATCCAGCAATGGATGTTCGAGCAGCAGCTGGAGGAGCCCAACCACTTCAACCAGGCGGTGCTGCTGGAGTGCCGCCAGCGTCTCGACGCTGATGCGCTGGAGGCATCCTTGCAAGGCCTGCTGGCCGAACACGGCAGCCTGCGTCTGTCCTTCGCCCGTGGCGCGGACGGCGTGTGGCGCCAGCGCACTCTTGAGGCCAGCGAGGTCACCGGCGCGCTGCTCTGGCAGCGCCAGGCGGCGAATGCTGAGGAGGCACTGTTGATCGCCAACCAGGCGCAGCGCAGCCTCGATCTTGCCGAAGGCCGGCTGCTACGCGGCGTGCTCACCGACATGCCTGACGGCACCCAGCGCCTGCTGCTGGTGATCCACCACCTGGGCGTGGACGGCGTGTCCTGGCGCATCCTGCTGGAGGAGCTGCAACAGCGCTACACCGCGCAGCTCGCTGGCGAACCTGCGCCGCGCTTCGAACGCACCAGCGCCTACCGCGCCTGGGCCGAGGGCCTGCGCGAGTACGCCGACAGCCAACTGGCGCAGGGCGACCTGCCGTACTGGCTGGAGCAGACCGAGATCGAGGGCCTGGGTGAGCCGCAGCGCGACAACCCGCGCGGCGCCGAGCGCATGGCGCACCTGGAGCAATTGTTCCTGCGCCTGGACCGCGAGCAGACCCAACGGCTGCTGAAGGTAGCGCCGGAGGCTTATCGCACGCAGATCAACGACCTGCTGCTGACGGCGCTGGGCCGCACGCTGTGCCAATGGTGCGAAAGTGAGTCGGTGCTGATCGCCCTGGAAGGCCATGGCCGCGAGGACATCCTCGACGCGGTCGATCACAGCCGCACCCTGGGCTGGTTCACCAGCCTGTTCCCGCTGCGCCTGACGCCGGGGCAGGGCGACTACGCCCAGGCCATCCCGGCGATCCGCCAGCAGCTGCGCGCGGTGCCGGACAAGGGCATCGGCTACGGCGCGCTGCGCTACCTGGGCGACAGCGCGCTGCGCCGCCAGCTCGCCGCACGCGCCGAGCCGCGCGTCACCTTCAACTACCTCGGCCAGTTCGACCAGAGCTTCGATGACCAGGCGCTGTTCGTGCCGTTGCAGGAGAAACCCGGCGACACCTACGCCGCCAGCACGCCGATGAACAATTGGCTGGAGATCGTCGGCCAGGTCTACGACGGCGAGCTGACCCTGCGCTGCATGTTCAGCCGCCGGGTGTTTCGGCCGTCGCGCATCGAGGCGCTGATGGCCAGGCTGCGCGAAGAGCTGGACGGTGTGATCGATCACTGCTGTGCGCAGGTAGAAACCGCCAAGGAAAAGGCCACGGTATGAACGCATTGATGAAAGAGGTCGGCATGCTGCACCCGGAGATTTCCGCCTTCCTGGACATGGTCGACGAAGGCCGCCGCAATGGTCGACCGGCGCTGCACGAACTGCCGGTGGAGCAGGCGCGAGAGGAGTTCGATGCCTCGTCCGAGTCGCTCAAGGCCGGCGCACCGTCGATGCCGGTGGAAGAACTGCTGATCCCGGCGCGGGAGGGCCGGCAACTGCCGGCTCGCCTGTACCGGCCGCTAGGCGCGGGCGAGGGCGCGATCCTGTACTTCCACGGCGGCGGCTACACGGTCGGCAGCCTGGATTCCCACGACGGCCTGTGCCGGCTGCTGGCGAAGCACTGCGAGTGCGCCGTGATTTCGCTGGGCTACCGCCTGGCGCCGGAGGCACCCTTCCCGGCGGCGATCCACGATGCCCGCGACGCCTGGGACTGGCTGCTGAGTTCAGCGGCCAGCCTCGGGCTGAATCCACGGCGCATTGCCGTCGGAGGCGACAGCGCGGGTGCCACGCTGGCTACCGTCCTCAGTGCTGAACTTGCGGGGGAGGGCGCCGAACAGCCCTGCGCCCAACTGCTGTTCTACCCGACGGCGGATGCCAGCGCGCGCAGCGAGTCCCAGGAACTGTTCGCCGAGGGCTACCTGCTGGAAACGGCCAGCCTGGACTGGTTCTACGACCAGTACATGCCGGAGGTTGCCCGGCGTGGCGATTGGCGTTGCTCGCCGCTCCGTGCCGGCGCGGCCCTGCAAGGCAGTGCGCCGGCCCTGCTGTTCGCCGCCGAGTTCGATCCGCTGCTGGACGAAGGCCTGGCCTATGCCCAGGCACTGGTGCAGCAGGGCGTGGAAGTCGAGGCGGAGCGCTGCTGCGGCATGACCCACGACTTCCTGCGCATGGGCAACCTGGTGCCGGAGGTGGAGGGATATTATCGCCGGGTGGCGGAGTTCCTCGCGGCGCGCTGGTAAGCCGGCGAGCCCGGCGTCAAGCTGGTTCGCGAGCAAGCTCGCTCCTACGAAGAGCACGCGGTGCCACCTGTAGGAGCGAGCTTGCTCGCGAACCGCACTCTGCCGATGGATCAAGGCGCTCCGATCTGATGCCGGCGTCAGTGATGAGCTGAAATGAAGCGGCGTACAACCGGGAACGGTTATACGCCTTACGCTGAATCAGCCCTTGCGCTCCCGGCGCATCAGCCAGAGGAAATACGGGCAGCCGATGAACGCCGCCAGCAGTCCCGCCGACACTGGCCAGGGGTAGGCGATGTTCCTTCCCAGCCAGTCGGCCACCACCATGATCAGCGCGCCGGCCAGCGCACTCAGCAGCAACTGCGGAGCGGCGCGGCGTACGCCCAGGTGACGGGCGATATGCGGGCCGATCAGGCCGACGAAGCTCAGCGGCCCGACGATGATGGTGGCGGTTGCCGTGAGCACCGCGGCGCTGAGCAGGATCGCCAGATGGCTCAGGCGCAGCTTCAGGCCCAGGGCCGTCGCGGTGCCGTTGCCGAGGGACAGCAGGTCCAGCGGACGGGCCAGCAGCAGGCTCACGCCGATCATCACGGTAGCGACGACCACTCCGGTACCCGCCGACGCCACGTCGACCTGGTAGGTCGAGCCGGTCATCCAGCTCATCATCGCCGTCATGCGCGGGTCGCCGCTGGCCAGCAGCAGGGTACTCAGCGAGTGCAACAGGGTGGTCAGGCAGACGCCGGTGAGCAGCAGGCGCTCGGCGTTGAATGTCCTGCGCCAGGCGAACCAGAGCAGCAGGCCGAGGGTGAGCAGGGCGCCGATGCTGGCGGCGGGGACCATGTAGGCCTGCGGCTGCGGCAGCACCAGGAACAGCACCAGTACGGCGATGGCCGAGCCGGAGGTGGCGCCGAGCACTTCCGGGCTGGCCATGGGGTTGCCGGTCAGGCGCTGCACCAGCAGGCCGGCGACGGCGAGCATGGCGCCGGCGGCCAGCGAACCGAGCACGCGTGGCAGGCGCCATTGGACGATGGCGTCGGCAAGGCCGGCATCGCCCCAGTGCCAGCCGTTGGCGTCCACCGCGAAGTAGATCGCCGGCAGCGTCAACAGGGCGAGCACGATGGCGGCGCCGATGATCAGTCGCCAGGGATGTTCGCGTTGCGGCTTGGCCGGTGCCGGGCGCGGGACGATGCCGCCGCTGCGCTGGCGGCTGAGCAGCCACAGTAGCAGCGGCACGCTGAAGATGCCGGTGAGGATGCCGGCGGGAATCTCCCCGGCGAAACGCGACAGTTCGCGGGCGATCTGGTCCACCACGCAAAGCAGCGCGGCGCCCAGCAGTGGCGCCCAGATCAGCCGTTGCTTGAGCGTGCGCGCACCGCACAGCCGGGCGATGGTGGGCGCCGCGAGGCCGACGAAGGCGAGCATGCCCACGGCACTGGTTACGAAGGCGCTCAGTGACACCGCCACGGCGAGACCGAGCACGCGGGTACGGCGCAGATTCACGCCCACCGCGGCGGCGCCTTCGTCCTCCAGTCCCAGCGCGGCCAGCGGACGCGCCATCAGCAGCGCGACGACCATGGCCATCGCCAGACGCGGCGCCAGGTACAAAACGCCGTCCCAGCCGCTCTGGTTCAGCGAGCCGGCCTGCCAGAGCAGCAGGTCGATCAGGTAGTCGTGGTTGAACAGCACCAGCAGTGCGTTGAGCGATACGCAATAGAGGCTGATCACCATGCCGGCGAGGATGAAGCGCAGCGGCGACAGGGTGCGGCCCCAGGCGAAGGCGAACAGCAGACAGGCCGCCAGCGCCGCACCGCTCAGGGTGACCGCCTCCATGCCATGCACCAGCAACGCCGGGGCGAAGATGGTGGCGGCGGACAACGCCAGATTGGCCCCGGCGGATACACCCAGCGTCACCGGTTCGGCCAGCGGGTTGCGCAGGATCTGCTGGAACAGCGTGCCGGCCAGGGCCAGTGCAGCACCTGCCATCAGGCTGACGGCCAGGCGCGGGTAGAAGCTGAAGTGCATCAGCACCTGGCGCACGTCGTCGAGGTTCGGCGACCACAGCGCCTGCCACCAGAGCTCGCGGGGCAGGGCGCCCTGCAGGCCATGGAGCACCAGCAGCGCGGCGAGCACCGTCAACAGCAGTGTGCAGATCGCCGGGCCCAGCGGCAGGCCGCTACGGGGGAGGGTGAGGCCGAGGGTCGATTCAGGCATGCACAGCCTCCGTGGTGCTGTCGAGATAGGCGGCGATGCGCTCGGCAAGGTCCAGTACCGAGGCGGCGCCGGCGTAGGGGTAGAAGCGCTCCAGTGTCAGGGTGTGGCCCCGGCGCACGGCGGGCAGGTTGGCCCACAGGTCGTTGGGCTGGCGCAGGCTCTGCAGGCGCGCCGAGGTGGTCGGGATGTCGACGTAGACCAGATGCGCATCCGGCCGTTCGGCCAGGCGTTCGATGCTGACCATGGCCAGCCCCACCGGGCCGACCGGGCCTTGCCAGGCGTTCTCGACGCCGAGGCGATCCAGCACGTCCTGCACCATGCTGTTCTTGCCGTAGACGGCTGCGTGGCGGCCGTCCTGGTTGAGCACGGCGACGCACACCGGTGGCTGCGGACGACCCGCCAGCTTCGCCTTCAGTTCGGCGAGGCGCTGTTCGCCGGCGGCGATGTAATCGGCGGCGACCTGCTCGACGCCCAGCCGGCGTGCCAGTTCGATCATGAACCCGGTCGTTGCGCGCCAGGCGCCCTGGGGCGCGGGATAGATGGCCACGCGCTCGGTGGGGGCGATGCCGTTCAGGCGTCGCTCCAGGGTTGGGGTCATCGGGTCACTGAGGATCAACTGTGGGCGCAATTGCTGGATCAGTTCGAGGTTCGGCTCCCAGTACGGGCCCACGTCGCGCACGCTCTCGGGTAGCGCCAGGGTGGGCATGCGCACCCGGTAGTAGCGGTCATCGGAGATCGCCAGCGGTGTGACGCCCAGGGTCAGCAGCGTCTCGGCGGCGACCCAGTTGAGCGCGACGATCCGCGTCAGGGGTTCTCCCGCCAGAACGGGCAGCCCGGCGGCGCAGGCCAGCCCACCAATGGCGAGCCCCTGCAACAGGTGGCGGCGGGTGAGGGACATGCATTTCTCCTCGCGGTTGAAACGGCGATCTGCTGAAACGACAACGGGCCCCCTGTGAACAGGGAGCCCGATCGGGGCGTTGGGAGACGGCCGGAGCCGCTTCCAGCGCCCGGTTTACCAGCTGTACTTCACGCTGGTCATGACGGTGCGGCGCAGGCCCGGGTAGCAGGAGATCGGGCTGTCGCAGGTCGCGGCATATTCCTCGTCCAGCAGATTCTGGGCATTCACCGACAGGGTCACGTTCCTGTTCAGCGGGTAGCTCACGCCGGCGTCGAACAGGGTGTAGTTGTCGACGTGGTAGGTGTTGGCGTTGTTGCCGTACAGCGAACCGGTGTAGCGCACGCCGCCACCGACGGAGAGACCGTCCACCACACCCTCGTGGAAGGTGTAATTCAGCCAGCCGTTGGCCATGTGCTCGGGCACGTTGGCCGGGCGGTTGCCCTCGTTGCCGTCGTTGCTCTGGGTGATCTTGGCCTTGGTGTAGGTGTAGGAGGCGAGCAGGTCCCAGTTCTGATCCAGCTTGGCTTTCAGCTCCGCCTCGATGCCGCGCGAGCGTTGCTCGCCGGTAGGTTCGCTGAAGCCGGTGGGCACGCCGTTGGCGTTGAGCTGCGGAGTCAGGATGTTTTCCTTGGTGAGCTCGTAAGCCGCCAGGGTGATCAGCAGGGCGTCGTCGGGCTGGAACTTCACGCCCGCTTCGTACTGGTGGGCTTCGCTGGCCTTGAAGGCGCTGCCGTCGGAACTGATGCCGGTGTTGGGCACGAAGGACTCGGAGTAGCTGACGTAGGGTGCGAGGCCGAAGTCGGTCAGGTAGGTCAGGCCGACGCGGCCGGTGAAGGCGTTGTCCTTCTGCATGCTGTGGGCGCCGACGTGGTTGTCCAGGTCGTTGCGCACGTAGTCGTAGCGGCCGCCGGCGGTGAGGATCCAGTGGTCGTCGAACTTGACCTGGTCCTGCAGGTAGGCGCCGATCTGCTCGATGTTCTGGTCGTAGTCGATGGACTGGAGACTGGTGCTCTTGTTCGGACGCGGCACGTCCTGGCCGTACACCGGTTTATCCAGGTTCAACGGAGGGCCCAGGGTGCGCCAGCGGGCAATATTGGCGTCCTGCCAGCTGTAGTCCGCGCCCATCAGCAGGGTGTGTTTGATGGCGCCAGTGTTGAAGTCCGCCTGCAACTGGTTGTCGAGGTTGAGGGTGTCCATGTGCTGGTCGAAGCGGTCGGCGGTACGGATGATGTTCCGTCCGACCTGCAGTTGCGGCAGCAGGTTGTTGAAGATCAGGTCGACCTGGCCGTAGCGGGCGTTCTGGCGAAATTCCCAGATGTCATCGATGCGATGACGGAATTCGTAACCCAGGGTGTACTGGTCCTGGTCGAAGTGGTTGAAGCTGTGGTCGCCCAGCAGGGTCCCGGTGGGATGGCCGTTCACGCTGTAGTCGAAGATCGAGCCGGAGTTGCGGTCGCGCAGGAAGTCGGTGAGCACGGTCAGGCTGGTGTCTTCGTCCGGCGCCCAGGTGAAGGACGGGGCGATGTAGTAGCGGTCGTCCTCGATCTCGTGGCCGTCGTCGTACTCGGCCTGGGTGTTGGCGTCGCGCGCCAGGCCCACGACGCGGTAGAGGAACTGGTTCTGGTCGTCCAGCGCGCCGCCGAGGTCGAACTGGCCCTGCTTGCGGTCATGGTTGCCGCCGGTGAGCTGGACTTCGTTGATGTGGTTGGC
Source organism: Pseudomonas sp. PSE14 (assembly GCF_029203285.1). Taxonomy (NCBI): domain Bacteria; kingdom Pseudomonadati; phylum Pseudomonadota; class Gammaproteobacteria; order Pseudomonadales; family Pseudomonadaceae; genus Pseudomonas; species Pseudomonas sp. PSE14. Next base: position 3,493,296 of record NZ_CP115669.1, on the reverse strand, counting down.
GGTGGGCTTCTTGCTCACGCGGTTGACGATACCGCCCGCATCGCCCAGGCCGAACAGGCTGGAGGAGGGGCCACGGACCACGTCGATGCGCTCGAAGGCGTAAGGCTCGCTGCGAAAGAAGGCATAGTTGTTGTTCTGCTGGCGCAGGCCGTTGAGGTAGTCGCTGGTGGCCTGGGCGTTGAAACCGCGGATGTACATCCAGTCGAAGCCCTTGGGGTCCAGGCCGTAGGCCTCGACCTTCACGCCGGGCACGTAGCGCAGCGCTTCGGTTACCGTCTGGGCGCCCTGGGCGTCCATCTGCTTGCGGGTGACCACTGAGATCGACTGGGGGATTTCCAGCAGCGGCGTATCGGTCTTGCTGCCGCTGGTGGAGGTGCGTGGCACGTAGCTGTCCTCGCCTTCGACGCTGCCGGTGATGGTCTGCGCGGCCAGGCTCAGGGTGTCGCTCGCGCTCGCGTTGGCGCCGAGCAGGGTCACGCGGCTGCCTTCGACCTGGTATTTGATGCCGGTGCCTTGCAGCAGGTGCTCCAGTGCCTGGGTCGGCTCCATCTCGCCGCGCACGCTGGGGGCGCGCAGGTTTCGTACCTGGGTCTGGTTGAAGACGATCTGCAGGTTCGACTGCGTGCCCAGGCTGGTGAGGGCAGAGGCCAGGGATTGCGCCGGGATGTCGATACGAACCGGTGCGGCCTCCACCGCGCCGGCGGTCAGGAGCATGCCCAGGGCGGCGGCGCGGACCCGGCGGGCCAGGGGCTTCACTGGGTGCCGGGTTTGAAGCGTGGAGCGGGTGCGACTCACTTGAAGACTCCTATGATCGTGTAAGCAGGAATTCTTGTAATGGAATTTCTAATAAGAATGATTAAGCTTCATATGACGCATCGGTTGGAAAAAACCGGAAGACTTCGTTGAATTATTTTTTCCACCTGGCGCTTTCCCGGCCGAGACCGGGCTGGCCGCTCAAGGCACTGCCACGCCCGAGCTGCCACTGGGGGAGGTTGCGCGGTACTCCTCGATCTCCGTGATGCGTCCGGCGCCCATGCGCAACAGCCGGTCGGCGACGTCGAAATAGCGGTCGTCGTGGGAGATCACGATCAGCGTCTTGCCCTGGGCGCGCAGCTCGGGCAGCAGCTCGGTGTAGAAGATGCGGCGGAATTCCGGGTCCTGGTCCGCCGCCCATTCGTCGAACACCAGTACCGGGCGCTTCTCCAGCCAGGCCTGCACCAATGCCAGGCGCTTGCGCTGGCCGGTGGACAGGTCGGTGGTGGAGAATTCCTGGCCCTGCAGGCTGACCTTGTGGGCGATCTCCAGCCGCTCCAGATAGCGCGCCGCTTGCGCGGGAATGTCCTGACTGCCCTTGAGCAGGTCCTCGAAGAGGAAGTAGTCGGCGAAGATGGTGGTGAAGAGTTGCCGGTAATCGTCGCGGTTGCCGTCGCTCACCGGCTCGCCGTTGAGCAGCAATTCGCCTTCACGCGGGACATAGAGGCCGAGCAGCAGCTTGATCAGGGTGGTCTTGCCGCAGCCGTTCTCGCCGGCGATGAAGAGGATTTCGCCGCGATTCACCTTGAGGTTCAGTGGCCCTACGCCGAAGCCGCGCGTGCCGTCGTCGGTGGGGTAACGGTAGGCCAGGTCGCGCAGTTCCAGGGACTGGAAGTCCGGCGTTGCGCGGCCATCGTCGGCCAGCAGCAGGTTCGGTTCCGGCGAGGAGAAGCGCACCGACAGCTCGGCGATGCGGCGGAACGCGACCTGTGCGCGGGTCACCACCGGCAGTTGGCCGATCAGACCCTCCAGCGGTCCCTTCATGTACAGCAGCACCAGGATGAAGCCCGACAGCGTCGCCTGGTCGGTGCTCGGCCACAGCGACTGGTAGGCCAGCACCACGCCGATGACGATGAAGAACAGCGTCGAGCCGAAGCCCTTGGCGACGTTGAACAGGTTGATCGAGCGCAGCTGGATGTCGCAGATCTCGTCGGCGGTGCCTTGCAGGCGCTCGCTGTAGTGCTGGAAGCGGCGCGGGCGGCTGATGCGCAGTTCCTTGGCGCCCTCGGCGATGGCGCGGTAGTGCTTCTGCAGTTCGTCTTCCTTGTCCCGCGCCTCGAAGAAGCCCTTGATGCCCTTGGCCCGTGCCACGTACTGGACGGCACTGCCGACGACGATGGCGACGGCCGTGGCGAGGAACATGGGGGGCGACAGCCAGGCCAGGTAGCCCAGGCAGCCCAGGGTGGTGGTCAGGGCGATGGCCAGGGGCGCGAAGGCGAAGGCGAAGTCGCTGATGGTGTCGATGTCGTGGGTCAGCACCGGGATCAGGCGGTGGCTGCGGTAACGCTCGATCTGCTCGATGGGCGCGGCGATGATCTTGCTGCCCAGGTCCTTGCGCAGGTTGGCGATGACGTGCTGGCCGACATAGTTGGTGCCACGGTCCGAGACGATCGAGCCGAGCAGGGCGAGGACGCACAGCCCAGCGAAACCGAGCAGGAGCGCGGCGGGCATGCCGCCTTCGGTATGCAGGCCGTAGTTGATGGTAGCGAGCAGGGCGGTGATGGCGGCGCCACCGAGAATCCCCAGCAGGGTGGCGATGGTCAGCGGTAGCCAATAGGGCCGCAGCAGGTTGAGCATTTCGCGGAAGGCGCTTGGAGCGGGAGTTTGCATCGTCTTTTCCTGGGCTCGGCCTGCCGGCGAGGCGGGCCGTAAAACGGGGCGAGACGGCGGCGCGAATCAGGAAATCATCGGCAAATCCGAATCGTTGCTATCAAGACGAATGAGCCCGGCGAAAACTGAAGAGAATTTGCGAAAAGTTCGCAAATAAGAAGGTGTATCCGAGTGGGGCGCTCCAGTATCGAGCTCAGTGGGCGCGGGCGCTGATCCTTGGTGCGGTCGGGAAAGGCAGATTCCGTCGCATTGGAGTTCGGGACCCGGGTGCTCCTTGTAGGAGCGAGCTTGCTCGCGAACCCGCACGGCACACCGCTACCCGACATGCCCGCATGGCGAGTATCAGAGCTGCACGTAGCGGCTGGCGAGAACCATGCGACCCTGGTTGTCCTTGCGCAGGTCCACCGGCAGGACCTTGGGCAGCGAATCCACCAGTGCCTGCAGATCGTCGGTACGGTAGATACCGCCGATGCGCATGGCGGCGACGGCAGCGTCGTCGAGGAGTACCGGTTGCCTGAGGTAGCGGTTGATCAGCGGGATGGCGGCCTGCAGGGGCAGGTCGTCGATCACCAGCTTGCCCTCGGTCCAGGCGATGGCGCCGGTTGGTGCGACCTGGGCCAGTTCGATGCGCGCGCTGCCCTTCAGGTAGCGCGCCTGCATCCCTGGGGTGAGCTGGGCGCTGTTGCCGTCGATGCTGTCGGGCGGGCTGACCACGACCGAACCTTCCAGCAGGGTGACCAGCGTCTGGTTCTGGTCGGTCCAGACGTTGAAGCGCGTGCCGGTGACTCGCACGCTGCCGTTGTCGGTCCAGACCGAGAAGGGCTGCAAGGTGTCGTGGGTGACGCGGAAGTAGGCTTCGCCACCGCTCTTGAGCCAGGCGCTGCGGCGGTCGCGGAAGTCAGCGAAGATCAGTTGCGAGTTGCTGTTGAGCTCCACCTTCGAGCCATCGGCCAGTTCGACCATCCGCGGCGTGGGCTGTGCCGCGTAGTAGCCGACGCGCGATGGCAGCAGACCGGCCGACCATCCGGCCGACCATGCCGCGCCGATGCCGACCAGCACGCCGGCGGCCACGGCGGCGATGCGCTTGCCGCTGCGTGGGCGGCGCTGGCTGCGAGCGCGACCAGGCGTGGGGCTGATAGCGAGATTCGGCTGGATGTGCGGGGTCGGTGGCAGTCGTTCCGAGAGCTGCCAGATTTCCAGCATCGCCTGGTACTCCGCCTCGTGCCGAGGATCAGCCGCGCGCCAGCGTCCGAAGGCGGCGCGTTCCGCGTCGCTGCACTCGGCATCGTGCAGGCGCGCGCACCAGTGCGCAGCTTCGTCGCTGATACGGTCCTCGTCGAACGGGGCGGGGGAGTTGGTCATCAGGGGCTCGGTTCAGGCCGCGGTGCGGCCAATATCACACTTTTCTTTCGTGTTGATGCGAGTGATTATAAATAAGCCTGACTCGGACTGTCAGCAGGCGCCTACAGCCTCGACGGTTTTTCATAGGATGCCCACGGGGTGGAAAGCGCGTTCATCCGTTACTACAAGGAACTGTTCCTGTACCTGAATCGCAGCCTCGGTGATCGCCAGGCGGCTGCCGATGTCAGCCAGGAGGCCTTCCTGCGCCTGCTCGACCGCAAGGGCGAGGAGAATATCGAGCAACCGCGGGCGTTTCTCTATCGCACAGCGGTGAACCTCAGTATCGATCTGCACCGGCGCAGCCGCGTGCGGCGCAACCAGGACCTGGAGACCCTCGACCACGAAGGCGGCCTGGACGAGCGCTGCCCGCAGGAGGAGGCCTGCCGGCAGCAGCAGTTGCAGATGCTCCAGCGCGCCCTCGCGGAGCTGCCCGAAGCCTGTCGCCGCGCCTTCGTCCTGCGCAAGGTCGAGGGTTGCAGCCATGCCGAGATTGCCGAGCTCATGGGCATTTCCCGCGACATGGTGGAAAAGCACATCGTCAACGCGATGAAGCATTGTCGGGCGCGCCTGAAGGCCTGGGGCGGACAGGACTGACAGCGGTTGTTGTTCGCCGGCGACTGCGTGTCGTCTCTGGTTCGCGAGCAAGCTCGCTCCTACAGGGAGAGCCTGGCCGCTCTTTGTAGGAGCGAGCTTGCTCGCGAACCGCATTTACATACACAGACGCATGGCATGCGCCAGGATTTAGTCCCACGCGGCCTGCGCACGAATTTCTATCTCTGGCACCCGCTCGTCATTCTGAAATTTTAATGACTTAGTGAGAATCATTCTAAATTTCGCCAAGGCTGCCTCGTCTCTCCAGATAACGCGCTATCGACAGCGCAAATCATGGGCAACACGCAGGAACGGGTGCCGGACACGCACCCCAGGCAGGGCAAAGCAGTAAGCCGCCGACTCCGCGTCGTCATGCCCCACGGCCATCGCGACACAGGACATTGGCACCATGACCCAGATGATCACCCCGACCTATGACGTGCTCGGCGTCGGTTTCGGCCCCTCCAACCTGGCGCTGGCGATCGCCCTGCAGGAGCAGGCGCGGCGCGAGGGTCGCCACTACCACGCGCTGTTCCTCGACAGGCAGGCCGACTACCGCTGGCACGGCAACACCCTGGTGGCGCAGAGCGAGCTGCAGATTTCCTTCCTCAAGGACCTGGTAACGCTGCGCAATCCCACCAGCCCCTACAGCTTCGTCAACTACCTGCACGCCATGGGCCGGTTGATCGACTTCACCAACCTGGGCACCTTCTACCCGTGCCGCATGGAGTACAACGACTACCTGCGCTGGGTCAGCGAGCAGTTCGCCGAGCAGCGCGTCTGCGGCGAGACGGTCAGACGCGTCGAGCCGGTGCAGGGCCCCGACGGCATCGAGCTGGTGAAAGTGATCTCGGCAGATGCCCACGGCCACGAACGCTTCCGCCTGGCCCGCAGCGTGGTGGTGAGCACCGGCGGCACGCCGCGCTTCCCCTCCGCCTTCAGCCACCTGCGTGACGACCCGCGCGTGTTCCACCACGCCCGCTACCTGGAATGCATGGCCCAGCAACGCTGCAACCAGAACGAGCCGATGCGCATTGCCGTGATCGGCGGCGGCCAGAGCGCCGCTGAGGCGTTCATCGACCTGAACGACAGCTACCCCTCGGTGCAGGTCGACATGGTCCTGCGCGCGGCGGTGCTCAAGCCGGCCGACGACAGCCCCTTCGTCAACGAAATCTTCGCCCCACGCTACACCGACCTGGTGTTCAACGAACCCAAGGCCGAGCGCGAGAAGCTCATCCAGGAGTTCCATAACACCAACTACTCGGTGGTGGACCTGGACCTGATCGAGCGCATCTACGGCATCTTCTATCGCCAGAAAGTGGCCGGGGTGGACCGCCACGCCTTCCTCTGCCGGCGCAACGTGGAAGTGGCCCGCGCCGATGCCGGCGGCATCGAGCTGACCCTGCGCGACAGCGCCACCGGCGCCGTGGAAACCCATCGCTACGACGCGGTGATCCTCGCCACCGGCTATGAGCGCAAGTCCCACCGTGAGCTGCTCGCGCCGTTGCAGGAGTACCTGGGCGACTTCGAAGTGGGCCGCGACTACCGCGTGCTGGCCGATGAGCGCCTGCACGCCGGCATCTACCTGCAGGGCTTCACCCAGGACAGCCACGGCCTGAGCGATACGCTGCTGTCGGTGCTGCCGATCCGCGCCCAGGAGATCGCCGCGTCGATGTTCGAACGCCTGCCGCCGCATGAAGCCGCGCACAAACCGTCACGCCCGCTGACCGCGGAAAGCGCTTGAGCCACGCGGCCCGGAAGAGATTTCTTCCGGGCCGACTAAATTCCGGCCGACCCTGCTCGTCATACGAGCGGGGTCGTTGCATTCACGAATGGGAACCCACCATGACGCCCGATTTTTCCCTGCCGCTGCCCGATGGCCGCAGACTCACCGCCGACCACGGCACCCAAAGCCTGACCCTGCTGCTGGACGGCCAGTCGCTGCTCACCGCGCAACGTGACGGCGAGTGCTGGCAGCTGACTTCCGCGCCGGCCGAGGAGGCACTCTGGGCGCTGGCGTACTGGACCTTCGCCAGCGATGCGCAGTGCGAGCGCGTGCAGTTCGCCGCTGCCGACGTTCCGGCCGAGGCTTTCGCACAAGGGCTGGTCAATCGCGATGAAGTCGGCGGGTGTCTGCAGATCGAGCGCGCGGCGTTCTGGCAACTGCCTGCTGCATGGCACAAGGGCGTGGCCAGCGCGGGCTACCCGCAGGTCTATCGCATGAGCAGCGGCCGTCGCCATCCACTGCGTGCGCCCAAGCCGCAGGGCGAGGTCTATCGACGCTTCGATGCGAAGCTGGGGCAATGGATATCCCTGCGCACCCTGGATATCGACCTGGACCTGGAGCGCTTCAACCGCTGGCAGAACAGCCCGCGCGTGCTGGAGTTCTGGCAGGAAGGCGGCACCCTGGAGCAGCACCGCGCCTACCTGGAAAAGGCCGCTGCGGACCCGCACACCACCACCCTGATCGGCTGCATCGACGACCAGCCCTTCGCCTACTACGAAGCCTACTGGGCCAAGGAAGACCGCATCGCGCCGTTCTACGAGGTGGGCGATCACGACCGTGGCATCCACATGCTGGTGGGCGAGGAAAGCCATCGCGGCCCGCACAAGGTGGAAAGCTGGATGACCGCCCTGGTGCACTACCTGCTGCTGGACGACCCGCGCACCCAGCGCATCGTCGCCGAGCCGCGCGCCGACAACGCCAGGATGATCGGCCACATGCAGCGCCTGGGCTTCTGGCGCGAGAAGGAATTCGATTTCCCGCACAAGCGCGCCGCGCTGATGGTGCAGAGCCGGGAAACCTTCTTCGAGCGTTGCGGCCTGTGCTGACGGCGATTCTCGGCGTGACTGAGGGCTGCCGGTGATCGCAGCCCTGGCGCCCCTGTATTTCGGCGAGTTCGCCAGCTACCGCGAGGTGCTGGTGACCCGCGACGATCCGCGACCCTCGATTCCCGCCCGCGCATTGCTGGAGCGGGAGATGCTCGACAGCGTGCTGCGCCGCTTCGACCCGCCGCACGCTGATGGCGACCGTCGCGCGCTGGCCTCGCAGTGGTCCAAGTGGTACCTGGTGCGGCTCATTCCTCCGGTGGTGGCCGCCGCGCTGGTATTGGGCCGCACGCTGCCGCTGGCCTTCGATGACGTGGACGTGGTGCTCGACGCCCAGGGGATTCCACAGGCCTTCAAATTGCCGGGGGAGGGCGGGCCATTCGCCGCGCCGCCGGACGATCCGTTCCAGCGCTTTGCCCATCTGCTGGAAGATCACCTGCGACCCTTCGTGCACACGCTCGCCGCCGAAGTCCGTCTTTCTCCCAGGGTGTTGTGGAGCAACGCCGGCAACTATTTCGAATGGTTCATCGGCGAGATGGCCAAGCTGCCGCCGTTGGCGCCGATGCTGGGGCATGGTCGCGAACTGCTGGAGACCGAGCGCCGCCCGGATGGCACGCGCAATCCACTGTTCAAGCCGATCCAGTATGTCGAGGTGTCCTGCGCGCAGCGGCCGAATGGGCTGTGGCGGCAGCGGCGGACGTGCTGCATTCGCTACCGGCTGGGCAGTATCGGAAACTGCGACAACTGCCCGCTGATCGATGAGCCGCTGCCGGAAGCGAGCGACCTATGAGGCCAGCGTCTGCGGGCGCTCTGTTCGCGAGCAAGCTCGCTCCTACGAAAATCGCTCCAAAGCCAGGGCTGGACTGTAGGAGCGAGCTTGCTCGCGAACCGTACGGCACCGACGCAATGGTGTAGCCGCAGGCGCTGCGTTGGAACGACGCTGTAAGCGATGGGCCCGGAATACGCCGCAGGTGATTCAGCGGACAAGGTCCGCTCCGACGAAAAACGACTCGGTCAACTCAACGCAGATAACTGATCGGCGACCCGTCCACCGGGTTGCTCAGCACGCCCATGGGAATGCCGTAGATGTCTTCCAGCATTTCCCCGCGCATCAGCTCCGCCGGCGTACCCTGGGCCAGCAAGCGCCCGCCATGCAGGGCGATCAGGTGATCGCAATAGCGCGCCGCCATGTTGATGTCGTGCAGCACCACCAGCACGCCCAGGCCCAGCTCGCGGCTGAGTTCGTGGACGCGGGAGAGCACTTCCACCTGGTGGGCGATGTCCAGCGCCGAGGTCGGTTCGTCGAGCAGCAGGTAGCGGCTGTTCTGAGCCAGCAGCATGGCCAGCCAGACGCGCTGGCGTTCGCCGCCGGAGAGCAGGTCCGCCGGGCGCTCGGCGAAGGCAAGGGTATCGGTCAGGTCCAGCGCGCGGTCGATCTGCTGGCGGTCTTCGCCGGTGATACGGCCCAGCGCGCCGTGCCACGGGTAGCGGCCGAAGGCGACCAGTTCGCGCACGGTCAGGCCGTCGGTCTGCGGCAGTTGCTGCGGCAGGTAGGCCACCTGGCGCGCGAAATCGCGGTTGCCCCAGTCCTGCAGCGGCTTGCCGTCCAGGCGGATGCTTCCGCCGCTGGCCTGTTGCTGGCGGGCCAGCAGCTTGAGCAGGGTGGATTTGCCCGAGCCGTTGTGGCCGATCAGGCCGATCATGTTGCCGTCGGCCAGCTTCAGACTCAGCGGTTGCAGGAGGGTACGGCCGGGGACGCTGAAACTGACATTTTCCAGTTCGAACATGAGGTCATCCATCAGGGCGGCTGGGCCGGAAAAAGCGGGAGTCCGACTCTAATTCAATCGCTAATGGTTATCAATTTTGATCGCCTTGTGGAACCGCTGATCCGATTGCCTGTCCTTGTCGCAAAGCGCTTATGATTCAACGCTGTAATTGATCGAGTAGGGCCCATGGAGTCTGCTGTCGAACGCTACAAACGCCTGCTTGCCGAGGCCCTGGCGCGTTATTTTCCCCGTACCACCGAATACCTGCGCGCCGAACGCGAAGCGGCGCAGCCGCAGCCCCGTGGGCGCGGCAAGGCCAAGGGCAAAGCCAAGGCGCCGGCCAGGCGTGCCGCGAAGGCCAAAAAGGAGGGCGACGCGCAGCCGCCCAAGCGCCCACGAGCCCCCGCTGTCGCCGGCATCTACGGAACCGCCAAGACGCCGGATGAACAGCACGCACTCGACATGCGCCAGCGCGTGGCCCAGGCCGCCGCCCACGGTGTCATCAGCCTGCCGTCGGACGAGCAGTGGGCGATGATCCTCGCGCCCGATCCACTGACCCGCATCTTCGCCGGCGCCGGTTCCGGCAAGTCGACGACGCTGGTGCTGCGCGTCGTCTACATGCTCTGCCACCTGGGTGTCGAGGCTGAGCGGGTGACGGTGATTTCCTTCACCAATGCGTCCTGCGCCCAGCTGCGCGAGCAACTGGTGAAGGTGCTCGGCTACTGGGGCCATCCGTTCGACGCGGCACAGGCCCGCCAGTGCGTGCGCACCTTCCACTCGGCCATGGGCACCCTGGCCAAGGTGGCGCTGAAGAGCCCGCGCTGGTTCGAGCAACTGGACGAGCGCACCCCGGCCGATGAGCTGGATAACCCGCTGCTCGCCGGCCGCCTGCGTCCCGCGCAGCAGCGCCTGCTCAAGCAGGTCTACCAGCAGTGCTATGCCGAGCAGCACGAATTCCGCGTGCGGGTGCATCAACTGCTCGACCTGCCGGCACCACCCGAAGCCGGGGAAGACGGCAAGCCGCCACGCATCGGCAAGGCGCCTTTGGATGCCTTCAAGCTGGCCGGCGAGTTCATCGCGTTGCCGCTGTTCGAAGCCTTCTACGCCCAGGCCGGTTTCATCGAGAGCATCGGCCTGCGCATCGCTCGGTTGCAGCCATCGAGGCTCGGTTGCCCGGCGCGCGAGCGGCACTTCGTCGAGGCCCTGCAACTGTTCTGGGCGGGGTTCGAAAAGGTACTGCAGGAGCAGGGCCTGCTGACCTTCAACCTGGCCTTCCAACACCTCACCGACCAGCTCGGCGACGGCAAGCTGCCGGCCGAGGCCCTGGCGCCGTTCCAGCACCTGCTGATCGACGAGTTCCAGGATGTCTCGCCGCAGATCGTCCAGTGGCTGCAGGCGCTGCACCGTGACCTGGCCAAGCGTGGCGAGGCGGTCAGCCTGATGGCCATCGGCGACGACTGGCAGTCCATCTACGCCTGGCGCGGCAGCTCGCCGGAGCTGTTCATGGACTTCGACCGGCACTTCCCCAGCAAGGGCCGGCGCAAGAGCCGCGTGCTGCTGCTGGAGACCAACTACCGCAGCATCGACCCGGTGATCCGCGATGGCGAGCGGGTGCTGGTGGGGGTGGCGAACAAGCAGGCCAGGACCTGCCGCGCCTTCAAGTCAGCGGAGGCGGGCGATCACGGGGTGAAGCTGGTGCAGCGCTTCGATGCGCGCAACAACCTGCCGATCCTGCTTGCGGAAATCCGCCAGCAGTGCGAGCACGTTGCCGCGCGTGGATCGAAGGAGAAAACCGCCGTACTGCTACTCAGCCGGCGCAACGAGACCCTGCAAAGCATTCTCGGCGAGCTGGATCGCAAGCTGCCGGTGAAGGGCATGACCATTCACCGCGCCAAGGGTTTGCAGGCGGAAGTGGCGATCATCGTCGACGATTGCGCGCCGCCGGAGAAACACCCGCTGCGCAGCGCGTTGTACGCGGCGTCGGGCTTCTTCGCCAGCAGCTACGACCAGGCCCAGCAGGACGAACAACTGCGCCTGGCCTACGTGGCGATCACCCGAGGCGTCAGCCGCGTGCTCTGGTTCACCCGCAAGGCCCAGGGGCCGACGGCGATTCTGGCCCTGCGGCGCAGCGTGGAAAGCGCGCCGGTCCCGGCATGAGGATCAGTCGTCGCGGGTGAGGACTTCCAGCAGTTCGATCTCGAACAGCAGGTTGGAATTGGGCTGGATGTGCGCGCCCACCTGGCGCTCGCCGTAGGCCAGGTGCGCGGGCACGAACAGCTTGCGCTTGCCGCCGACTTTCATCCCCATCAGGCCGATGTCCCAGCCCTTGATCACCCGGCCGGTGCCGATCACGCACTGGAAGGGGCGGCCCTTGTCGTACGACGAGTCGAAGACGGTGCCGTCCTCCAGGGTGCCCTTGTACTGGGTGGTGATCAGGGCGCCCTTGACCACGGCCTTGCCGTCGCCGACGACGATATCTTCGATCTGCAGTTCGCTGCTCATGGCGTTCTCCGGTGATGCGGCTGCGGCATGACCGCCGCGAGGGCGTGGGTTTTCGCAGGAAAACCCGGTATTTGCAAGCCGACCGAGGTGATCAGCCGATGGCCATTTCCTCGAGAATCCATTCGCGGAAGGCTCTGACTCGCGGGTCGTCCGCGCTGGCCTGCGGATAGACCAGGTTGTATGCGTAGCCCTCGGCAACCTGCACACCCAACTCGAACGGCTGTACCAGCTGGCCCTGCTCCAGCTCGCGGGCGACCATGGCGTGATCGACCAGCCCGACCGCGCCGCCTTCCAGCACCGCCTGCACCACGTGGCTGGTGTCCTCGAAGGTGACGCAGCCGCTGGCGTCGAAATCCGCCACGCCGGCCGCCGCCATCCAGCGCGACCAGTCCGGCCAGGTTGCGCCCTCGGTCTCGCACACCACATGGCACAGGGTGTGGGCCTGCAGGTCGCGCGGCTCGCGCAAGGGCGGCCCCTCGCTCAGCAGGCTAGGGCAGCACACCGGCACTATCTGGGTATCGAACAGGCGCTCGGCCAGCAGGCCGGGATAGCGTCCGCTACCGAAACGGATGGCCAGGTCGATGTCGTCCACGGCAAAGTCGCGCAGCTCGTCGCTGACGTCGAAGCTGAGCTTGAGCTCCGGATGCAGCGCGCGGAATTTGGGCAGGCGCGGCAGCAGCCAGTGGGTGGCGAAACGCGGGGTCAGCGAGACCCGCAACTGCCTGGACGTTCGCGCCAGCCGCCGCGCACGCACGGTGGCGCGGTGCAGCAGGCCAAGGGATTCCGCCGCCGCTTCCAGCAACAGCGCGCCCGCCGGGGTCAGTTGGATGCTGCGGCTGGTGCGCACGAACAGGCCGAGGCCGAGCTGGTCTTCCAGTTCCTTGATCTGGTAGCTGACCGCGGCCGGCGTCAGGCCGACCTCTTTGGCGGCGCGGGTGAAGTTCAGGTGGCGACCGGCTGCCTCGAAGGTGCGCAGGGAGCGGATGCCGGGAAAGGGGCGGCTCATCGATCTTCAAATCCTGTTTGATGATCCGTCGAGAAATACTCGTTTCTCCTGGCTTCGTCAAAGTTCGATAGTAAGCCAACTTGAAAATCATCGAGCAGAGGAAGCCCACGTCATGTCAGCCGCCATCCATCCCTACATCACCCAACGCAACGCCCAGCCGGCCAGCGCCGACGACCTTGCACCGCTGGCCTTCGCCGGTTACGCCCACTTCACCGCCATGCAGGTGCGCGACGGTGGTGTTCGCGGCCTGGACTTGCACCTGCAACGACTGCGCAACGCGTCCCAGCGTCTGTTCGGTCAGAGCCACTCCGACGAGGAGGTCCGTGCCGCCCTGCGCGCTGCGCTGGAGCAAGCACCGGCGGATGTTTCGCTGATGGCGACGGTGTACTCGCCCGCTGGCGAATTCACCGTCGCCGGCCCCGAGCACCGGCCCGAGTTGCTGGTGCGTACCGCGCCGCCCTCGGACGGCCCGCAGGGTCCGCTGGCCCTGGCCATCGCCAGCCATGAGCGGGTACTGCCGGAACTCAAGCACGTCGGCGAGATCGCCAAGACCTGGTACCTGCGCGAGGCGGTCTCCGCGGGCTTCGACGACGCGGCATTCGTCGACCATCGCGGCCGATTCAGTGAAGCAACCATCTGGAACCTGGCGTTCTGGGACGGCGAGACGGTGATCTGGCCGAAGGCGAAGATGCTTACCGGCACCACCATGGGCATTCTCCAGCGGCAACTGGAGCGCCTGGGCGTCCGCCAGGTCACACGCGGCATCGACCTTCAGGACCTGCCGGGCCTGACCGGCGCCGTGGTGATGAACTCCTGGACGCCGGGAGTGCCGGTGAACCGCATCGGCGATGTCGAGTTTCCTGCGGCGCCTGGTTTCGTCGAATTGCTGCACCGCGCCTTCGAGGCCGAGCCTTGGATCAAGCCCTGAGGAAGGTCTGCGGTTGGGCGGTTTGCGAGCAAGTTGGCTCCTGCCTGAAAGGCTTCGCCCCGGCGTTTGACCATGGTGGCCGGGCACTCCGGGCTTGACCGTGAAGCTGCCGATACGCGTGGTGTATCGGTGTACAACCGCGAACGGTTGTACGCCCTACGGTCTGTAACGGACCTTGCGCTGTGTTCAGACCCAACGCCGCACCCGGCGGCAATAGGCGTCGAAGTTCGCTCCGAAGCGGTGCCGCAGCGCGTGTTCTTCAGGACCGATCTGGAAGCGGTTCATGTACAGCACGAAGGCAACCACTCCCAGCAAGGCAGGCAGGGAGGCGAGGGCGATGCTCCAGGCCAGCAGCACGATGGCGAAGCCCAGGTACATGGGGTTGCGCGTGTGGCGGTAGATGCCGGCGACTACCAGCGAGGATGCGGTTTCCGGTTTCAGCGGATTGACGGTGGTGCGTGCGCGGCGAAAGGACAGTACGCCGGCCAGGCATACCGCGATTCCGCCCAGCAGCACCAGTAGTGCCAGCCACACCCGGCCGCCGAATGGCGGCAGTGGGCGGGCCGGTAGCCACATCAATATGCCGAGGATTACCGCCACCAGGGGCGGGGGTATACGGTGTTCGAGCCATTCCATGCTGCATCTCCATGCTGTGCCGGGCCGCCCCGCAGCTGTCGGTGCGCAGGGCGTATAACGTTCGACGTTATACGCCGTTTCACCGTGGTCGCCGAGCACTTGGAAGCCAAGTATGGAGCCGCGATTTCGGGCGCTCCAGGCTTGATCGTGGAGCCGGTAATGAGCTCGGTGTATCGGCGTACAACCGCGAACGGTTGTACGCCCTGCGTTAGCGAATCAGGGTAACTGGCGCAGGCAACTGCCGAGAATGCAGGGCGGGGTTGGCAGCTGGAGGGCGCTGCGGGTGGCCTGCAGTTTCGAGTCCTCGTAGTGGCAGAGCATGAGGTGCGCGGTCAGCAGGCTGGAACAGATGACCAGCGCGATCAGCAGAGGAATGAATCGGGACATGGCATCGGCCTCGTCGACTAACCCCATGCTGCTCACGTTAGTCTCGGAAGGCCGGCCGCCAAATCGTCCGCTCGGACTAACCAAGGGTGGCCACGCTGCGCAGGATCAGGCGCACCAGCATGGTCTGCCGGGTCACCCCGGTCTTGGAGAAGGTCGATCGCAGGTGGGCACGCGCGGTGTTGCGGCTGATGCCCAGCTCGTCGGAGGCTTCGTCCAGGGTCAGGCCGTTGGCCAGCAGCATCGCCAGTTGCGCCTCGGCCGGGGTCAGGTCGAACAGTGCCTTGACGATCTCCTGGGGCGCGCGGGATTCCTGTTCCGGGTCGCTGACGAAGATCACCACCGAGGGGCAGTGCTTGCCTTCGTTCCACTCGCTCAGGGGGACCGAGCGCACGATGATGCCCAGGTCCGAGCGTCCGGACGGACGCTGCACGCGCATGGCCTCGACCACCGAGGGCTGCGAGCCTTTCTGCGACTGCAGGGCCTGCTTCACCAGCCGGCGGAACTCCTGGCAGTCGCGCGGGGTGCCGACCTGCAGGTTGTCGCCGCTGATCTTCAGCCCGTCCTTTTCGCGCAGCAGGTTCTCGGCCACCTGGTTGGTCTGCAGGATCTTGCCGGTCTCGTCGAGGATGATGGTGCCGACGGCGAACTGGTCCACCGCGCCGGCGTAGAGGTTGCGTTCGGTTTCGATGCGGTTGATCTGCGTGTGCAGCATCACCGAGCGTTCCAGGTGCGGTACGAAATACGCCAGCAGGGCCTTGTCGTTCTCGGTGAAACCGGGGGACTCGACACCACGGCTGACGCGGATGCGGCACAGGGCGCCATCGCTGGTGCGGATGTCGGCGCCGAGAATGTGGAACACCCCCACCGGCTCGAGGAAATTGCGGTAGAACTCCGAGGTCAACCACTCTTCGCGGGAGACGAATTCATCCAGGATCACCACCTGGCCGCTGGGCAGATCGACGAAGGGATCGAGGTTGAAATAGTACTGGTTGTACGACGCCACCACTTCGGCCGAACTGCCGTTGGTGTTGACCATCAGCCCTTCGTTCTGGTCACTGGGCGGACGCAGGATGAAGGTGACGTACTTGGCGTCGAGGAACTGGTTGAGCTGGTTGAGAAAGGATTGCCACGGCGTGGACTCCATCGGGCCCTGGTAGAGATTGCCGAGCATCCCGCTGAACTGGTCGAGCGAAAGCGAGTGTGCCATTGGTGAACCATTTCTTATTTTTGTAGTAGGAAAACGCCGGCAACATTGAGTCGGCGTTTTCCGCAGAAGGCAATCCGTCCTGCAAGGCAGGGGACGGGTGGATCAGGCCGGCTCGGCCTGCGCCGCGCGCACGATGAAGTCCTTGCGCTCATCCAGGTTCGCGGGCAGTTCGGCAACGTTGGTATAGAACTGCTCGTACCACTTGCGCAACTGGTACACCGGGCCGTCGCCGTCGCACAGCAGCGGGTTGTCGACGCGGGTCTTGGTGTGCCAGATCGCCACGTCCTCGTAGAACGCCAGGCGCGCCTGCTCGACATAGGCCTGGGCCATGGCGCGGTTTTCCTCGGCGGACAGCCCCGGCACCTTCTTCACCAGCACGCCGTAGCGCAGGGTGAAGCTGTTCTGGTCGATCGGTACGTGGCAGTTGAGCAGGATCGAATGGATCGGCTGGCCGCCCATGGCACCGGTCATCTCGGTGATCTGGTAGGCCGGGCCGTAATAGGTGGCCACGGTGGTCAGTTCGCTGTCGCCGGACAGGCGGGCGCTGCGGCCGCGCATCACCTGGGTGGCGGTGTGCGCTTCGAAGTGGTTGCTGAACTCGTCGATGGGCGCGCCGTGGACGCTCTTGAAGTGCGCCATGTCGGAGACGTTGTCCACCAGTTCGCGGCAGTTGGTGTCGATCTTGATGTCAGCCACTTCCCATTCGGCCCATGCGTCGTCGTAGCAGGCGTCGATGCGCGGGATCGCCTGGCTGGCGATGGGCGGATTGCCTTCGGGGTCGTTCCAGACGAACAGCAGGTGGTTCTGCTCCATCACCGGCCATGACTTGATCTTCGCCCGCGGCGGGATGCGCTTGGCGTAGGGGATGTCGTCGCACACACCGTCGGCGCCCCAGCGCCATTCGTGGAACGGGCAGCGCAGGCTGTTGCCTTCCACGCAGCCTTCGCTGAGATCAGCGCCCATGTGCGGGCAGTAGCCGTCGAGGATGTTCAGTTGGCCATCCTCGCCCTGGAAGGCCACCAGGCGGGTGCCGAAGACATCCAGGCGGTGGGCCTTGCCGTCGCGGTACTGGCTGGCCAGCCCCAGGCAGTGCCAGCCGCGCGCGTAGCGGTCTTCCACTGGGCGGGCTTCGATTCGGTGCAGCGTGCTCATCTTATTGTTCTCCCATCAGATGCCGCAGGCAGGGGGTGGGTGGCGGCAAGGGCCTGGTTGGGATTCTGCAAGCCAGGGCGGTAACGGCATCGTCTGAATGGACGATGGCCGGGAAACAGGGGATCGATTTACTGCCCGCACAACAACAAGACGCGGGATTTCGCGATGATCCGCATACCCGATGAGATCACCCTCGATGCCGAGCCCATCGATACGGTGATACAGGCCCTGGCGGGGCTCTACCTGCCGTCCGACGCCGAGCGTGGCCTGGGCCTGGCCCAACGGAGTGCCCGTTGATGCGCGCAGTGATCATTCAACGTGTCGGCGGCGCCGAAGTTCTGCAACTGGCCGAGGTCGACACGCCACGCCCTGGCCCCGGCGAAGTGCTGGTGCGGGTGCGCTATGCCGGGGTCAACCCGGCCGACTGGAAATGCCGCGAGGGCTATCTCGCCGGTTTCTTCGAATACCGCTTCCCGTTGGTGCTGGGCTTCGACCTGTCCGGCACGGTCGCCGAGGTGGGCGAGGGCGTGGACGACCTGCCGGTCGGCACCCCGGTGTTCGCCCAGAGCGACATTGGCGCCGGCAAGTGGGGCTCCTACGCGGAATACGCCTGCGTCTCCCGCGCCTCCGTGGTGCGCATGCCGCAGGCGCTGGACTTCGCCGCCGCCGCCGCGGTCCCGACCCCGGCCCTGGCCGCCTGGGCTGGACTGTTCGACGAGGGTGGTCTGCAAGCCGGCCAGCACGTGCTGGTGCACGGCGGCGGCAGTGCGGTGGGCGGTTTCGCCATCCAGCTCGCCCGGCACGCCGGCGCGCGGGTCGCCACCACCTGCAGCGCCGACAACCGTGACTACGTCGCCGCGCTGGGCGCCGAGTGCGCCATCGACTACCGCCGAGACGATATCGGCGCGGTACTGCGGGACTGGTCCGCCGAAGGCGTCGACCTGGTGCTCGACTGCATCGGCGGCGGAAGTCTGCCCGATCCGCTGGGACTGCTGCGCAGGAACGGCATCCTCGTCTCGATTCTCACCCTGGCGCCGGGCGATGCCGCGCCGGACCCGGCCGTGGCCGAGCGCCTGGGTGTACGCATCGCAGTGGCCTACAGCCGCATGCCCAGCGGCGCCACCCTGCAACGGGTAGCCGACCTGCTGGCCAGCGGCGCGCTGCTGCCGCCGCGCCTGGAACAGTTGCCGCTGGCCGACGTGGCCTTGGCCCATACACGCCTGCAGCAGTGCCTGGCCCGGACCAAGCAGGTCCTGCGGGTAACGACGGACTGACCCAAGAGGAATGACCATGAGCGTTCGACAAGGCCAAGTGGCCGTGATCACCGGTGCCGCCAGTGGCATCGGCCGGGGGATGGCGGAACACGCGGCGAAACTGGGCCTGCGCCTGGTGCTGGCCGACCGCGACCAGGCCGGCCTGGACGACCTGGCCGGCGAGCTGCGCGCCAGTGGCTGCGAGGTGCTCGCGCGGGTAACCGACGTGGCCAGCGAGGCTGACCTTGCGGCCCTGCGCGACGCCGCGCTGGCGCAGTTCGGCGGTGTCGACCTGCTGTTCAACAACGCCGGCGTGATGCAGACCGGCGCCAGCTGGGAGCTGAGTGCGGCGCAATGGCAGCGCATGCTCGACATCAATCTGGTGGGCGTGATCAACGGCCTGCGGGTCTTCATGCCGACCCTGCTGGCCCAGGGCCGTCCGGCCCACGTGATCAATACCGCATCGCTCGCCGGCCTGCTCACCAGCCCGTTCCTGGCCGCCTATACGGTGACCAAGCAGGCCCTGGTGGCGCTCTCCGAAGTGCTGCATCACGAAATGGTCGCCCTCGGCTCCCCGGTCGGTGTCTCGGTGCTCTGCCCGGGGCCGGTGGCCAGCCGCATCATGGCCTCCGACCAGGGAGGAGAGGGCGCCGGCGCCGCGCTGGGCGCCGTGCTGGAACAGAGCATCCGCCAGGGCATGCCGGCGGATGAGCTGGCGCAGATCGTGTTCCAGGCGATCGACGAGAAGCGCTTCTGGATCCTGCCGCACCCCGACTTCAAGCCTGCGCTGCAGGCACGCACGCAAAGCATTCTCGACGAGACCAATCCGGTCTTCCTGATGGCCGACGTTTAAAAGGAGTGACCATGGCCCTCGATCCCCATATGCAGGCTCTGCTCGACCAGTTCGCCGGCGCCTTCGCCCTGGACTTCGACACCCTCGATGCCACCACCTACCGCAGCTTCGCCGACCAGGGTCTGGCCGGCGAACCCGTTGCCCTGGCCGACGTGCGCGAACTGCGCCTGGCCGATGACCTGCCGGCGCGGCTGTACCGCCCGAGCGGCGAGGCCGGCCTGCCGCTGCTGGTGTTCTTCCACGGCGGTGGCTTCGTCGCCGGCACCATCGATACCCATGACGACCTGTGCCGTCGCCTGGCCCTGGCCACGGGCGCGGCGGTCGCCTCGGTGAGCTACCGGCTGGCGCCGGAAACCCGCTTCCCGGGGCCGGCGGAAGACTGCTACCGCGCCACCTGCGAGCTGGTGGAGCGCGCCGCCGAACTGGGCGTCGATGCCTCGCGCCTGGCCCTGGCCGGCGACAGCGCCGGCGGCAACCTCTCCATTGCCGCCGCGCGCCTGCTCAACCAGCGCGGCGGGCCGCGCCCGAGCGCGCTGTGCCTGTTCTACCCGGTGACCGACCAGAGCTGCGGCAGCGCCTCCTACCGCGAATTCGCTAAAGGTTACTTCCTCGAAGCCTCGATGATGCATTGGTTCTGGCGCCAGTACCTGGGCCAGTGGCCCGCGCCGCTGGACGTCCTGGCCTCGCCGCTGCACGCCGCCGATCTCGGCAGCCTGCCGCCGACCCTGCTGATGAGCGCCGAATACGACCCGCTGCGCGACGAGGGCGAAGCCTTCGCCGAGCGCGCCCGCGCCGCTGGCGCCGAAGTCGCCCTGGTGCGCGCCGAGGGCATGATCCACGGTTTCGCCAGCTTCGCGCCCTTTGCCCCGCGCGCCGCCGCCTACCTTGCGGAAGCGGCGGCCTGGCTACGCGGCAACCTGGCCTGAGGAGACGAACATGACGCTGGACAGTCCACTGCACCTGATCGAAGCCCTGCGTCGTGGCCAGCCGGTCGTGCTGGTCGACGGCGAGGATGATGGCGGCGACGGCATGCTGCTGCAGGCCGCCGAGTTCATCGACGACGCAGCGCTGAACTTCTTCGCCCGCGAGGCGCGCGGGCTGATCTGCCTGGCGCTGACCGACGAGCGCTGCCAGGAACTCGGTCTGAAGCCGATGACCGACAACCCGCGTGGCGAAGGCAAGGGGTTCATGGTCTCCATCGAGGCCACGCAAGGCATCACCACCGGCATCTCCGCCGCCGATCGCGCACGCACCGTGCAGGTCGCGGTGGACCCGGCCAGCGGCCCGGCGGACCTGGTCAGCCCTGGCCACGTCTTCCCGTTGCGCGCGCTGCCCGGTGGGGTGATGAGCCGTGCTGGCCATGCCGAGGCGGCCTGTGACCTGGCCCGCCTGGCCGGCTTGCAACCGGCGGCGCTGCTCGCCGGGATCCTCGACGAGGAGGGCGAGAACGCCCGTGGCGAAACCCTGCGCGCCTTTGCCCGGCAGCATGACCTGCGCATCGGCGGCATCGCCGAGCTGATCCACCACCGCATTCTCCACGAGGGCACCATCGCCCGCAGCGGCGAATACCGCATCGACACCCGCCATGGCCCGTTCCGCGTATGCGCCTACCACGACGCCTTCAAGGATGTGGTGCACCTGGCGCTGGTGCGCGGCGAGGTGAATCCGGCGCAGCCGGTGCTGGTGCGCGTGCAGGCGGTGGAAACCTTCCGCGACCTGCTGGCCGGCGAGCCGCCGCGCGGGCCGCAGCAATGGAGCCTGGACCGTTCCCTGGCGCGGATCGCCGCCGAAGGCAGCGGCGTGCTGGTCCTGCTGGCGCAGCAGGAAAGCGCCGCCGCCATCCTCGACCAGCTGGCCCACGGGCCGCGCCTGCAGGCGCCGAACTTCCCTCAGCGTACACTCGGCGTCGGCGCGCAGATCCTGCGCGACCTGGGCGTGCACCAGATGCGCCTGATGAGCTTCCCGGCGCCCTACAAGGCCGTGTCCGGCTTCGATCTGGAGGTCGTCGAGTTCGTCCCCTTCACCCCGGCCCAGGAGGCTTGAGATGACCCCGCAAGACGCGCTGGACAAGGTTTTCGCCCCCGCCCACCTGGCCGGCCTGGCCTTGCGTAACCGCGTGATCAAGACCGCCACCTTCGAGGGCATGTGCCAGGGCGGCGTGCCCAGTGACGACCTGGTCGCGCACCATGCGCGCATGGCCCGTGGCGGCGTCGCCCTGAGCACCGTGGCCTACTGCGGGGTATCGCCCGACGGCCTGACCTTCCCCGACCAGATGTGGATGCACGAAGGTGTCTTCGCCAAGCTCAGCGAACTGGCCGGCGCGGTGCACCGGGAGGGCGGGGCGGTGTCGGCACAACTGGCGCACTGCGGCTTCTTCAGCCGCAACCGCCCGCAGAACATCCCGCGTCCGCGCGGCCCCAGCGCCTGCATCAACCAGTACGGGCTGTTCTCCGGCGTACCCTTCGCCGGCGCCATGGGCGATGCGGACATCCGCAAGACCCTGAACGAATACCGCGACGCCGCGGCCTTCGTGAAGCGCGCCGGTTTCGACGCCATCGAAATCCACATGGGCCACGGCTACCTGCTCAGCCAGTTCATCTCGCCGGCCACCAACAAGCGCAGCGATGCCTACGGCGGCAGCCTGGACAACCGTCTGCGCCTGCCGCTGCAAGTGCTGGCGGCGGTGCGCGACGCGGTGGGCGACGACTTCCCGATCCTGGCCAAGCTCAATCTCAGCGACGGCTTCGCCGGGGGCCTGGAGATCGACGAGTCGTGCCGTGCCGCGCAGCGCCTGGCCGAGCATGGCCTCAACGCCCTGGTCATGAGCGGCGGCTTCACCAGCCGTTCGCCGATGTACCTGTTCCGTGGCGAAAGCCCGCTGCAGCAGATGATCCCGCTGGAGACCAACCCGTTGCAGCGCACCGCGATGAAATGGTTCGGCGGCCGCCTGTTTGCCGACTCGCCCTATACCGAGATGTACTTCCTCGAACAGGCCCGACGGGTGCGCCAGGCCACCGACATGCCGCTGGTGTACCTGGGCGGCGTGAGCAGCCGCGACAGCCTGCAGCGCGCCATGAGCGAGGGCTTCGACTTCGTCGCCATGGGCCGCGCACTGCTGCGCGACCCGGACCTGGTACGCAATATCCAGCAGCAGGGCGAGCGCTACGCCAACGGCTGCACGCACTGCAACCAGTGCGTGGCGAGCATGGGGTTGCCCGGTGGTATTCGTTGCGTGCTGAACCGGCCGGAGAGCTTTGCGGGGGTACGCTAAGCCGTCGTCAAAGCGTCAAGAAAAACGGCCTGCACTTTCCGGTGCAGGCCGTTTTCTTTTGCCTTCCCCCGAGGAGCCGGTTCGGCTCCTCGGGGGTGTTGCGCTTAGAAGGCGATACCCAGGCTGAGGTTGCCGCTCAGTCCATGGCTGTCGGAGCCTTGCAGCCCCTGCACGTCGGCGCTGACGCTGACGGCGCCCGCGCGGGCGGTGAGGCCGGCGCCGACCTTGAACAGGTCGCGGTCGTTGAAGGCCGAGACCTGCTCCACGCCGAAGCCCTGGACTGCCCCGTGGCTCTTCACCTCGGGATTGCCGAAGGCGTGCTCGTAACCCAGGTTCAGCCCCGGCTGCAGGCTCCAGTCGCCGACGTGGGACTGGCCGAAGCCCAGGTTCAGGCCGCCGACCAGGCTGGTGACGGTCTTGTCGACGGTGTCGACGTCCAGCGCCAGCTCGCTGCCTTTTTCGGTGAAGCCGTCGAGGCGGACCTGGCTGACGCGTACGCCGAGGGTCGGCTCCAGGGTCAGGTCGCCGTTGTGGGTGCGATAGCCGAGGTTGGCCAGGGCGCTGTACAGGCTGCCCTGGGTGTCGCCCTTGGCGCGGCCCAGGCCGTAGCCGAGGTCGCGGCGGCTGTCGTAGTCGATGTAGCCGGCGTCCAGGCGCAGGTCTGCGTAGGCGCCCTGTTCGAGGCTGTCGAAGGCGTAGCGGCCGCCCAGAGTGATGAAGGTGAGGTCGGCGTCGGCGGAGGCGCCGGAGCTGGCCACGTCGCCGTTGGAGTAGCCGAAGCCGGCGCGGGCGCTGGTCTGGCTGTCGAAGCGGTGGGTCAGGCCGACCAGGGCGCCCTGGCTGTGCTCGTTGCTGCTGGAGGCATGGGACGATCCATCGGTGCCGACGTAGCTGGCCAGCGCGCTCATCCACAGCTGGCTTTCGCCCTCGCGCAGGTCGCGGCCGCTGGCGTAGGGCGCGATGGCGTTGTCAATCAACTGGGTCTGGCGCAGCAGGTAGCTGGCCGAGTCGGCGTGGATCTGCCCGCCGACGCGTTGCTCCAGGCCGCCCAGGCTGCCGGCATCGATGGCCGATTGCAGGTAGTAGTTGTAGGCGCTGTAGCGGCCGGAGAGGTCGCTGTCCTGCAAGGCGGCCAGCAGGCCGGCGCCGGCCGCGGCGTTGCCCGCGAGCCCCGCCTGGCCGGGCAGGCTGCCAAAGCGGACCATCTTGCCGCGCAGTACGTAAATGGTCTCCTGGTCCAGGCCCAGGCCCTCTTTCAGGTAGTTGTCGACCGTGCCGTAGTCCTGGGTGATCTGGTCGAGACCGGCCTGCAGGAAACTTTCTTCCACGCCCAGCAGCGGTGCATAGACGGAGGCCAGTGCCGGTGCATGGGCGCTGAGCTTGGCCAGGGTGGCGCTGATGCTGCCGGCGCTGTAGCTGTTGGTGGCCAGGTAGTCCTGCATGATGGTGGCCGAGTCGACGCCGGCAATGGATTGCAGCATGGCGGCGGTCCAGCCGGTGCGGTCCTTGCCGGAGGTGCAGTGGAAGATCACCGGGTCTTCGGCGCTGGCCAGCTCCATGAAGAGGTCATGGTAGCGCGCACGTTGGCCGGCGTCGGTGACGAAGTCGCGGTTCAGGTCGCGCATCCACTCACGCGCCGCCTCGGGGCTGGTGAGGGGCGGGTTCACCTGTTCGCCGCCGATGATGTTGATGTTCTGGTAGCGGGCTCCGGCGGGGAGGACATCCGGCGCCTGGGCGATTTCGCCGGGGGTGCGCAGGTCGAAGATTTCGCCGATCCCCAGTCCTTCGAGGATCGCCTTGTCATTGCCCTTCAGGGTCAGTGCGTTGGAACGGTAGAACACGCCGGAGCGCATGACGCCGCCATTGGCGGTGACGTCGGCCTGGGTGGTGCCGGCAACGTCGCGGAAGTTGTCCGCACCGACGAGGCGCGGGGTATCCAGCGAGAGGTCAAGGGCAAGGGCGGTGGTGTGCGGCAGGCAGAGCAGGGCAGCAGGGATGAGCAGTCGCTTGGCCACGAGGGATGTTCCTTATCGAGGGGTGGTAGTCATGACGCAGGTGCGATGAGCCCGGGCGGGTCCTGCACGGGAGCGTCATCGTTACTGGCACGCAGAACGCCGCGCCAAAAAAGGAATTCGGGGCGAAAAAAAACCGGCCGCCCCCAAAGGAGGAGCGGCCGGCCCTGTGGCCTTACTGGCCGAGCTTGCGCATGTTCGCAGCGGTGAAGTAGTTGCTGTCGTACTTGACGGTGTTCAGTTGTGGTTGCGGCTGTTCGTTGGACAGGCGGTCGGCCAGGTAGGAGCCGGCGATCAGGTCGTGGAACAGGGCGACACGTGCCTGGTTGACCTGGATGTCATAGGCATAGGTGGTGGTCTGCATGTTGGTGCGCCACAGCTGGCCGCGGTTGTCGTAGTTGTCGGCCAGGGCGGCGGACCAGCTGTCCTCGTCGAGGTAGAGGGTACGCTTGCCGTAGATGTGCCGTGCGCCGGGCTTGAGGGTCGCTTCCACCACCCATACGCGGTGCAGCTCGTAGCGCATGTAGTCCGGGTTGATGTGGTTGGGCGTGAGCAGATCCGAATACTTCACGTTCGGATCGTCGAGCTTGTAGTTGTTGTAGGGGATGTAGATCTCTTTCTTGCCGATCATCTTCCAGTTGTAACGGTCGGTCGCGCCGTTGAACAGGCGGTCTTCGTCGATGACGCGGAAGCCGCCAGCGCCGGTGGGGGTGTCGTAGCCGACGGTGGGCGCGCGGCGAACGCGGCGGGTACCGGGCAGGTACTGCCAGCTCTGGCGCGGATTGGCCATGGGGTCGATGAACTCGTTGCCGCCGATGATCTCGCCCTTGGAGCGCACGGGCTTGAGGGTGGTGAGCATGAAGTGGCTCATGATGCCGCTGGCCGCGGACTGTTCGACCGAGCCATTGGGGTCCGACCAGGGGCAGGAGATCTGGTAGTGGACGGTCTGCGGCGCGGTGTTGCCGTTGGAGTAGATCACCGACTGGTCGTACACCGCTTCCTCGCTCCAGGCGCGGGTCTGCAGGGCGTGGTTCCAGATCAGCTCATTGCCGTTCTTCGGAATCGGGAAAGGGGAGGCGCCGAAGGCACCGGCCACCGCGTTTCCTTCCTGGGTCAGTTCCGCGCTGACGGCGTTGGCCTTGATCCGCTCTTCCGCCTTCTCGCTGTAGCGGAAGTCACGGTGCGACGGGTAGACGGGCATCTTGAAGGTGGTGGGGTAGCGCTTGAACAGCGCGCGCTGGCCGTCGGTCAGGTACTTGGAATACTGCTCCATGTTCTGCGCGGTGATGACGAACAGCGGCTTCTCGTCGGCGTAGGGATCGGGGTAACGGTTGCCCGGCCCTGCGTAGTTCACATGGGGCGGCGCTCCGCGCCATTTGCCCGACCAGGCCGGGATGGTGCCATCTGCGTTGCCGGCTTTCTCGGCGCCCATGGGGGTCAGTTCCGTGCCGAGGCGGGCGGCCTCTTCAGGGCTGACCTTGGCCTGCGCCTGGCCGATCAGGCAAGCGAGTCCGGCGGACAGCAGTAGAGCTGAAAAGTGGGGTTTGCGGTTCATGGGAGGGCTCCTCCTGCTGGGTCAGAAGCTGTATTTCGCGGTCAGCGAAACGTTGTCGCGGTCGGACAGGGCGGTTTCGCTCGGATTGCCGAGGAACACGTTGTAGCGGGCCTCGATGCTGAAGTTGTTCAGGTAGCGCCAGGTGGTGCCGACGCCGAGGCGGTCGTCGCCTTCACCCAGGCCGAAGCTGCCGGGCATCGACGAGCTGCCGTTGACGGCCTGGCTGTAGATGAGCGGAACGCTGAGGTCCCAGCCGTTGAAGATGTTGTTGTAATCAAGGGTGACGTTGAGGGTGTAACCCCAGGCGGACTTGTCGTAGTACAGCTCGCCGGTGTTGGGGGTATTGATCAGCGCGTAGCCGGCGCCGGTGGGCACGAACACGTCGAAGCTCGGTGCCTTGTCGTTGCTCAGCACGCGGTTGTAGCCCACTTCGCCGGTCAGGGTGACGTTGTCGGCGAAGGGCTGGTTGCCATAGGAGTGGATGAAGGACATCAACGCTTCCATGGTCTTGGCGCGCACCGGGTGCGGTACCAGGCCGGTATCCACCAGCACCGGCTGGCCGTCGCGGTAGCTCAGTTCGCCGCTGACGTTGGTCTCGCCCAGCACGGTGGAGAAGCTGGCGCCGTACAGGTCGATGTTGTCGAAGTAACGTACGTTGTACTCGGCCTGGTTCCAGTGGCTGAGGAAGTCCAGCTGCGGCGTCTTGTCGTGGAAGCGCACGTAGTACAGGCCGAACTCGGTGTTGTTCAGTTGCTCGGCGCTGTAGGTCAGCGCCACGCCGAACTGGCCGGAGTCGCTGGGCTTGTCGTCGCCGATGCGGCGGGTCATGCCGAAGGCGTCGCTGTAGCCGCCGCGGTCCATCTGGTCGGTGATCGAGAAATAGCTGCCGACGCCGTCGATCTCGGTCTTTTTCCAGTCGTACTGGTAGTAGGCCTGCACGCCGAGCGCGTCGGTGAGGCTGTACTGGACGAACGCCTGGCCGACCGGCAGGAACAGTTCCTTGATCTCGATGCCCGGGACGTTGGCCTTGGTCGCGTCCACCGGGCTCATCGCGCCGGAGATGCCGAAGCCGTTGAACAGGCTTTCACCCCAGCTCACCACCTGGTTGCCGACGCGCGCGTTGAGGGCGTGTCCGTTCAGGTCCCAGTTGCCATAGCCGTAGGTGTCGAGCATGCGCACGCGGTCGCCGTGCTGGTCGACGGTGTCTTCGGGGAATTCGTCGGCCTTGGAGCAATGACCGGACGCCAGGCAGTTGGAGGTGCCGGTCGTGTTGTCGTTGCTGTGATGGTAGACGTCGTCGTAGAAGCCGGAGGCGCGCGCGAACAGGCCGAAGTCCTCGCGGAACTTGAAGTCGGCCTCGGTGAGGAAGCTGGCGCGGTTGTTGATCAAGCTGCCGCGATCGAAGGCGTTGTTGCCGTCATCGATGTTGGCGATCGCCGGGTTGCTGCCACCGTTGGAGAGCGCGTGGGCGCGCTTCTCGGTACGCCAGGCGAGGCCGTAGCTGACGGTGGTGTTCCAGTTGATCTTGAGGTCGTCGTTTACGTCGAACGACAGTGCCTGGGCCTGGCTGGCCAGGAACAGGCTGGAGGCGCTGATCGCAACGGCAAGGGGCATCGGCTGGAAGGCGATTCTTATTCTTGTCATTTCGTCCTCTGCTCGGGCAGGCACGGTTGTCCAGACCCGGAACTGTGTTGGCGGGAATGTGGCGGGGCTGACTATGTGGTCACCCGGATTCGCCAACATCGTCCGAAGGGACTACGCCAGCGAGACGGTGCCGAGGCCCTTCCGGGCTAGTCCCATCGGACGATGTTCGGGCTCATGGGCTGCGCGAAAAATCGCCGAGGATGCGTGGGTCGGACCCACGCCAGCTCCCGGAGAAAACAGCGCATGAACGCAAGGGCGAGCGGCCAGCGGAGCCGCGAGTGGGACCATGAATGTGACGTACTGGTGGTGGGCAGCGGCGCTGGTGGCATGACCGCCGCCTTGCGTGCCCGCGACCTGGGCATGGACGTATTGGTGGTGGAAAAGAGCGACCGCTACGGCGGCACCTCGGCGGTGTCCGGCGGCGGCATCTGGATTCCCTGCAACCATCGGATCGCCGCCCTCGGTGGCCAGGATTCGGCACAGGAAGCGATTCGTTACATCCGTACCGTGACCCGGGACCTGGTGACCGACGGCCGCATCGAGACCTACGTCGAACACGGCCGGCGCATGGTCGAATACCTGGAGGCCAACAGCCGGGTGCGCTTCGAGGCGCAGCCCGAGTACGCCGACTATTACCCGGAAGTCCCGGGGGGCAAGCTGGGCTTCCGCTCCATGGACCCGCTGCCGTTCGACGCCCGCGAACTGGGCGATGAATTCGCGCGGATGCGCGAGCCGTCGCCGGGCACCCTGATGATGGGGCGCGTCGCCATGACCATGAAGGAAGCGCGCGTGCTGCTCTGCCGCGGGCCCGGCTGGGTCGGGCTGACGATGCGCATCCTGTGGCGCTACTGGCGCGACCTGGGCGGACGCCTGAGCTCGAAGCGCGACCGCTTCCTCACCCTGGGCAACGCCCTGGTCGCCGCGCTGCGCCGTTCGCTGCTCGATCGCCAGGTACCGCTGTGGCTGGAAGCGCCACTGCAGGGCCTGGTGGACGAGGACGGCCGGGTAGTGGGCGCCGAACTGCTGCACAAGGGCCGTCCGCTGCGGGTGCATGCTCGACGTGGGGTGGTCATCGCCGCCGGCGGTTTCGAGCGTAACCAGGCGATGCGCAGCCAGTACCATCCGCAGCCATCGCAAAGCCAGTGGAGCGCGACGCCGCCCTACAACAGCGGCGACGGCATCTGCGCCGGCCAGGCACTGGGCGCGGCCACCGCGCTGATGGAACACGCCTGGTGGGCGCCGACCACCCATGTCGAGGGTGAGGAAAAACAGCGCGCGCTGTTCGTCGAGCGCACCCTGCCGGGTTGCGTGCTGGTGGACTCCGCCGGCCAGCGCTTCGTCAACGAAGCCGCGCCCTACACCGACATCGTCTATGCCATGTACGGGCACAACACCGAACAGGCGCGCAGTGTGCCCTGCTGGATGGTGTTCGACGCCGAGTTCCGCCGCAAATACCCCTGCGGCGCCTTGCTGCCCGGCTATGCGATGCCCGACAGCCGCCTGCCCAAACATCTGCACGGCTACTACCACAAGGCCGACAGCATCGCCGAACTGGCCACCGCCATTGGCGTCGACGGCGCCGGTCTCGCCCGCACCCTGGAGCGTTTCAACCGCCATGCGGCACTGGGCCAGGACCCGGACTTCCACAAGGGCGAGTCGGCCTTCGACCGCTACTACGGTGACCCCACCGTACTGCCCAACCCGTGCCTGGCG
Source organism: Pseudomonas sp. PSE14 (assembly GCF_029203285.1). Lineage (NCBI taxonomy): Bacteria > Pseudomonadati > Pseudomonadota > Gammaproteobacteria > Pseudomonadales > Pseudomonadaceae > Pseudomonas > Pseudomonas sp. PSE14. The sequence continues at coordinate 3,463,947 of NZ_CP115669.1, read as the reverse complement.
CCGCTGCTCAAGGCGCCGTTCTATGCGGTGCAGATCAATGCCGGCGACATCGGCACCAAGGGCGGCCTGCTCACCGACGTGAACGCCCGCGTGCTGCGCGAGGACGGCAGTGCCATCGACGGCCTCTACGCCATCGGCAACTCCGCCGCCTCGATGATGGGTACCACCTATCCCGGCGCGGGCTCCACCATCGGCCCGGCGATGACCTTCGGTTTCCTCGCCGCCGAGCACATCCAGCAACAGGCCGAGCAGACCCGCGCTCGCGCCAGCCAGGAGGCTTCGAACAATGTCTGAACAGACTCCCCGTATCGCCCTGGTCACCGGCGCCAGCCGTGGCGTCGGCAAGGGCATCGCCCAGGCGCTGGGCGCCGCCGGCATGACCGTCTACGTCAGCGGTCGCTCGCTGCAGTCCGGTGCCGCCACGCTGCATGGCCAGGTGATGCACGGCTCCATCCATGAAACCGCCGCGGCCATCGACGCCGCCGGCGGCAAGGGCATCGCCGTGCAGTGCGACCACAGCGACGACGAGCAGGTGCGCGCGCTGTTCCAGCGTATCGAGACGGAGCAGGGGCGCCTGGACCTGCTGGTGAACAACGTCACCTTCATCCACGAGCAGTTGATCGAGCCCGGCCCGTTCTGGGAGAAGCCGCTGGAGATGGTGGACATCCTCGACGTCGGCCTGCGCTCGTCCTACGTCGCCAGCTATTACGCCGCGCCGCTGCTGCTGCGCGCACCGAAGGCGCTGGTGGCCTTTGTCTCCTCGTTCGGCGCCGGCTGCTACATGCACGGCCCGGCCTACGGGGCGCAGAAGGCCGGGGTGGACAAGCTGGCGGCAGACATGGCCATCGACTTCGAGAACAGCGCGGTCGCGGCGGTTTCCCTTTGGCTCGGCCCGCAGCTGACCGAACGCACCGCCATCGCCGGCCAGGCCAAGGCCGAGCAGTACGAGGCCTTCCTGGCGATGGCCGAGACGCCGCAGTTCAACGGCCGGATCATCCGCGCGATGCTGGAGGACCCCAAGCTGACTGAGCTCTCCGGGCAGACCCTGGTCAGCGCGGAACTGGCGCTGCGCTATGGCATCAAGGACAGCGACGACCGCCAGCCGCCGTCCTGGCGCGAGCAGCTCGGCAGCCCGCGCGTGCAGCATCCGGCACGGGTGATGTGAGCCGGTGCGGCGCAGAAGGTAATCCCGTCACCTTCTCCGTTGCTGGCCGACCAGTGCTTTCCATGAAGCACGACAAGAACCGGACCCGATGATCGGGTCCGTTTTTTTTCATGAGGCAGATTCAGGCGATGCGGCGCAGTGCCTTGCGTCCCTTGCCGGTGCGGGTGTGGCGGAACAAGTCCTTGGGATCGTTTTCCTGGTCATCCTCGCCCCAGGGCACCAGATCGATCTTCTGCCCGAGGTTGAGCCGGCTCGCCTGTTCGTTCACGTAGCGCAGCGCGGAGTAGTCCTCCAGGGCGAAGCCGACCGAGTCGAAGATGGTGACCTGCTCGGCGCTGTCGCGCCCCGCCACCTGGCCGGCCAGCACGCGCCAGAGGTCCACCACTGGGAAGTCCGCCGGCATCTGCTGGATCTCGCCCTCGACCCGCGACTGCGGCTCGTACTCGACGAACACCTTGCCGGCCCGCAGCACGTCGGCATGCAGCTCGGTCTTGCCCGGGCAGTCGCCGCCCACGCCATTGATGTGCATGCCGGGCTCGATCATCTCCGGAGTCAGGATGGTCGCGTAGGTCTTGTCCGCGGTCACCGTGGTGACGATGTCGGCGCCACGCACGGCTTCGGCGGTGGAGCTGGCGCGGATGATCTTCAGGTTCGGGAATTCGGCCAGGTTGCGGATCAGCTTTTCGGTCGCCAGCGGGTCGATGTCATAGACGGCGATTTCCTCGATGCCCAGGTGGAAATGGAAGGCCAGCGCCTGGAACTCGCTCTGCGCGCCGTTGCCGATCAATGCCATGCGCCGCGAGTTCGGCCGCGCCAGTGCGCGGGCGGCCATCAGCGAGGTGGCGCAGGTGCGCAGGGCGGTGGCCACGGTCAGCTCGGAGAGCAGCACCGGGTAGCCGGTCTCGACGTCGGCCAGCACGCCGAAGGCCATGACGGTGTAGAGCCCGCGCTGGGTGTTCTGCGGGTGGCCGTTGACGTACTTGAAGGCGTAGCGCACGGGGTCGGACACTGGCATCAGTTCGATGACGCCGATGTCGGAGTGGTTGGCGACCCGCGCCGATTTATCGAAGGATTCCCACCGTACGAAATCCTGCTGGATGGTGTCGGCCAGCTCGCCGATGAAGCGTGCGACTCCGATTTCCTGCACCAGTTGAGACATCGTGGGGACGTCGACGAAGCGAGTCATGGCGGGACCTCCAGCTAATTTGATTGGTATTGGAATTTCAGCTTGATATCCCGAACGCCAATGCTCGCCAGGTCCATTCGACAGGTGTTTTGCGGTCGGCCGGAGAGGGCCATTGTTCGTGTGGGATAGCGCCATTCTCCCACCCGGCCTGGAGAAATCCCGGCTGTAATGCCGGGGTGCGCCGACCGATCCGGCTGTATTGAGTCCTTTGGACAGCCGATTCTGCTGTGAAGGAAACGCCCTGCAGGCGGGCGTTTTTTCGGCCGGGAGCAGGGCGGAGCGAGGAGGTGTGGCGCTTAGCTGGCCGACTCTTTGATGGTGGTCAGTTCGGGGTGGGCGACGAGCTTGTCGATGTGCAAGCTTTCGTCGTTCAGCCAGGTCTCGGTGAGCGCGCGGTAGTGCTCCATGTCCCGGCAGCGCATGCGTACGCTGTAGTCGAAGGTGCCGCTGATCAGTTGGCAGTGCAGCACTTCCGGGCAGGCGATGACACAGGCCTCGAAGGCCTTCTGCGCGGTGCGCCCGCTCTGGTTCGACAGGGCGACCAGCACCAGCAGCGACAGGCCCGAGGCGATTTTCTGTTCATCGATGACGGCGCCGTAGCCGCGGATGATCCCGTGCTTCTCCAGCTTGCGCACGCGCTCCTGGCAGGGACGCGGCGTGAGGTGGACCAGGGACGAGAGCTTGCCGTAGGTGATGCGGCCCTGGTGGCGGAGGATCCTGATGATCTCTTCGTCGATGCGATCCAGGGTGAATGACGACGAGGTGTCCTGTTCCTTCGTGCTCATGGTTTCTGTTCTGACTAAGCGGAAAGGGCCGCCGGACGCGCTTCATCGAATGGCGCCCGGCAGCCCTTGCCTTTATGGGGTAACGCTCCGTCGTCTGTCAAAGACCGCCATCAACTTCACGGCGGCACAGGCGCGATCAGATCCCCCGGGCCAGCTCGGTGCCGTTGCCGCGCCGGTTCAGGACGACCAGATACACCAGGCCGAGTGCGATCCAGCCGATCCCCAGGGACTGGGCTTCGAAGCTCATGCTCACCAGCACGTAGGCGATGATCACCAGGCCGATCAGCGGGAAGACCAGGTGCTTGAGCACCTGCCCGGACTTCTGGCGGATGAAGTAGTGGTTGATCACCGCGACATGCAGCAGGCAGAAGCCGGTCAGCGCGCCGAAGTTGACCAGGGAGGTGAGCACATCGGGGCTGTCGAGGAAGTAGATGCCGATGCCCAGGGACAGCACGCCGACCAGGTAGAGGCTGATGTGCGGGGTCTGGTATTTCGGGTGGACCTTGGCCAGCACGCGCGGCAGCTTGCCGTCACGGGCCATCGAGTAGAGCAGGCGGGAGACGGCGGCCTGGGAGGTGATCGACACGGTCACGCCCCAGGCCAGCGCGGTGGATACGGCGGTCAGGGTGGACAGCCAGCTGCCGCCGGCCGCTTCGGCGATTTCATAGAAGGCGGTATCCGCCGACTTGAACGTCATGCCGGCGGCCAGGTCGGTGGCCAGCCAGGTCTGCACGATGAAGATGCCGCCCATGACGAACAGCGCGATCAGCGAGGCGCGGCCGATCTGCTTCGCCGGGTCGCCCTTGACCTCTTCGGCGAGGGTGGAGATCGCGTCGAAGCCCAAGAAGGACAGCACCGCGATGGACACCGCCTTCATCACCAGCCCGAGGTTGAAATGCTCCGGTTGCAGCAGTGGCTCCATCGTCAGGCGACCGTTGCCCAACCCGCCTTGCAGTGCCTGGTAACCCACGATCAGGAAGATGGCCAGCACCACCAGCTCGGCGATCAAGAACAGCAGGTTGAAGCGCGCCGCCAGGGTGATGCCGCGCAGGTTGATGAGGGTGGCGGACACCAGGAAGATCAGCATGAACACCAGCTTGGGGATCGCCGGGAACAGGTGGTTCAACGCCAGGGCGCTGAACACGTAGAGCAGTGGTGGGATCAGCAGGTAGTCGAGCAGCAGCACCCAGCCGGCGATGAAGCCGACGTTGGGGTGGATGCCGCGCTGGGCGTAGGAGTACACGGAACCGGCGATGGGGAAGGCGCGGGCCATGGCGCCATAGCTGAGCGCGGTGAAGAGCATCGCCACCATGCCCACCAGGTAGGCCATGGGGACCATGCCATGGGCGTCCGCGTGGACCCAGCCGTAAACGCCGAAGGGCGCGATGGGGATCATGAAGATCATCCCGTAGATCACCAGGTCGCTGAGGGTGAGACTACGACGGAGTTGTTGCTTGTATCCGAACTGTTCGATAGCCACGGGGCACTTCCTCTGGGAACGGCAGCTTTAAGGTTTCGGCGCTGTATGCGCTGAATTGTTGTTGTTTTCAGAACCTGCCCGGCCGGTCGAACATGGCCGGCCGGGTAGGGTCCTCAGAGCCAGGGAGCCAGGCGTTCCGCCCAGGTCTCCACCCCTTGCGGGGTCCGCAGTCCGTCATTGCGGATTTCGATCAGCACGGCGTCCAGGCCGCGTTCGTCGCCATGTACCGGGACGGTCATGTCCTCCAGTGGGTCGATGACATAGGGTTGGTTGGAGCCGATTTCCTCGCCGCTCTGGCGCAGCCCGCCGATGATGCGGTTGGCGTAGGCGTCGGCCTTGCCGAAGAGCACGCCGGCGACCCAGGGGCGGGTCTCGCCGCGGTAGCTCGGTGTGAAGCTGTGCACCCCGACCAGCCTCGGCGCACGTTGCGCCTTGATACGCCCGTCGATCAGCTCGCTGAGCTGCCGGTGGAAGGGCTCGAAGATGCTCGACACCCGTTCCTGCCGGGCCGCGGCCGTGAGGCCGCGGTTGCCGGGGATCGGGTAGATCTCGCTGTGCTCGGGGATGGCGTCGGGCGCGGCCAGCGGCCGGTTCAGGTCGATCAGCAGGCGCGAGTAATTGGCCACCAGCAGCGTGGCGTCGAGGCGCGCCGAGAGCGCCTCGGCCAGGGCCAGTGCGCCGATGTCCCAGGCGATGTGCTCGTGGGCCGCCGCGTCGTCCAGGCCCAACTGGCCCAGCGCCTCGGGGATGTAGCGGCTCGCGTGTTCGCAAACCAGCAGCACGGGGCTCCTGCCCTGCGGATTGACGATCCGGAACGGCGGGTGCTGGTAGAGGCCGGATTCAGTAGAACTTTGCATAGGATTCACAGAGTTGTTCTTCGCTGAGGTCGCAGGTCAGGGTCAGCTCCTGCCGCTTCATGGAGAAGTAGGTTTCCAGCAGGGCCGGAGGCAGCTCGTTGCACAGCTCGCCATCCTCCATCAGCAGTCGCTGGGCTTCGCCGAGCGAACCCGGCAGGGCCTTTATGCCCAGTTTTTCGCGGTCCGTAGCGCTGAGGCCGTGCGGGTCCACATCGGTCACCGCCGACAGCGGCAACTCCTGCTCGATGCCCAGGCGCCCGGCGATCAGTACGGCGGCCATGGCCAGGTGCGGGCTCGCGGTGGCATCCATCGGGCGGAATTCGAGGTTGAACTGGCGCGCTTTCGGCTTGCCGCCGATGTCCACGACCGGGCAGATGCGCAGCGCCGCTTCGCGGTTGCGCAGGCCCAGGCAGGCGTAGGCGGCGCTCCAGTGGTGCGGTTTCAGCCGCAGATAGGAGACGGCCGTCGGCGCGGTGAGGGCGCAGAGTGCGGGCAGGTGGCGCAGCACACCGGCCGCCCAGTGTTCGGCGAGCCTGGACAGGTTGGTGGCGCTGGCCTCGTCATAGAACACCGGGGTGCCATCCAGGCGTTGCAGGCTCAGGTGCAGGTGCACGCCATTGGTCACCGCGCCGGGGGCGAGCAGGGGAGTGAAAGTGCTGCGCCAGCCGAACTGCCGGGCGATCTCGCGGGTCACTTCGCGCACGTTCACGGCGCGGTCCGCCGCCGCGACACCCTGGGTGGGGCGGCAGGTGACTTCATACTGGTTGCGGCCGTACTCGGGCAGGAACATTTCCGGCTCCGCGCCGATCTGCTCCAGCGCCCTCATCAGCCAGCCGCCGAAGTTGCCGGTCTGGCGCTGGGCCTGCAGGGAGAAGGCAGCGGCGTGCTCGTCCGGCAGGCCGAGCAGGTTGAACTCATGCTCGAAGGCCGCAGTGACCTGCAGATCGAGTTGGCGATAGCGCGCGATCTCATTGCGCAGCAGAGTGCGCGGGCACACCGACCAGGGCGAACCGTCGGTCAGCACCAGGTCGCCATGCAGGTAGTCCAGCGGCGCCGCCTGTTGATCGGGGCCGCTTTCCAGGCGCACCCGGCTATCCGGGTCGGGAAGCAGGCGCAGGTCGCCGTGGCTGCCCCAGGGGTTGTCCTCGGCGATGATGTCCTGGGGCGTCAGCGCGCTGTTGGCGGGCACCCAGCCGCAGCCGGTGGCCAGCTGATCGGCGACGTCGGATTCGGGAAGCGAGCGGCCGCGGGTGATGCCGCAGAGGTCGGTGGTAACGAAACTGGTCAGACGCATCGGCGTGCCGGGATTCTTATTGTTGTGGCTCATGGCGTTCTCCTGGCTTCAGGCCAGCGCGGCGATTCGTGCGAGCACGGTGTCGGTGTCGGCGATCCAGCAATAGCCCTTGATCGCATCCAGGCAGGCCTGGTGGCGCTCGGGGGTATGGGTGGCGCAAGCGTCTTCCACCAGGGTGACCAGATAGCCGCGGTCGGCGGCATCGCGCACGGCCATGTCGACGCACTGGTCGGTGACTACGCCGCAGACGATCAGGTGGCGGGTGTTCAGGTTGCGCAGCACGTAGTCGATCGCGGTGGAGTTGAAGACGCCCGAGGACGTCTTGGGCAGGACGATTTCGTTTTCTGCAGGCGCCAGGGCGTCGATGACCTGGGCGTCGGGGCTGCCCTTGGGCAGGTGCATGTCGGACAGCTTGTGGTCCAGCGAGCGGTCACGCCCATCGGCGGTGAGGCTTTCGATGATGGTGTGCAGGACTTCGCCGCCCACCTCGCGCATCGCGGCCAGCAGGCGCTGCTGGTTCGGCACCACGGTCGCCTCGACGCGATCGTAGAAGTAGCGGTGTGTCTGCGGATCGACATGAGCGTCGCGGCCGGGGATTACCCAGGCGTTCTGCATATCGACGAACAGAATGGCGGTCTGGCCCGGTGTGTACGGCAGGTCGCGGGGCGATTGGTGGGGCAGGCTGAACACGGTTATTCCTCCAGGATGTGGCTGCCGAAGGCAGCACGCAGGTGATCGATGCCTTCGAGGCGTTCATCGAGGTGGCCGTCCATGCGCGCCACCAGGCTGGCAATCAGTGCTTCGACCTGGGCCATGGCGGGCACCAGGGTGTCGAAGGGCGAGGGCGACTCCACCGGTGCGCTGACGATCAGGTCGGCGAACTCGCGCAGCGGCGAGTCGTACACGTCGGTGAACAGCACCACACGTGCGCCGCGCGCCTTCGCGGCCTTGGCCACGCCCAGTGCCTGGGCCTGGTAGCGGCGGTAGTCGAACACCACCACCAGTACCTGGCGGTCGATGTCGTTGAGTTGATCGGGCAGCGCGGCGCCATCGTCCAGCAGCAGGCAGCCGCTGCGCAGCATGCGCAGGTGCGCCACCAGGTAACCGGCGAGGAAGCGGCTGAAGCGGCCGCCATGGCAGAACACGCGGGTGCGCGTATCGAGCAGCCAGTCGCCGAGCAGGCGGATGTCATCGGCCTGGGTCAGCGCCAGGGTGCGCTGGATGCCTTCGCTGGCGTCGCTGAGGAAGTTCGACCAGGCGTCGTTGTTGCTCATCCCCTCGCGGCGTCCGGCGAGCAGGGTGCGTGGCGAGCGCAGGCGGTCATCCACTTCCGCCATCAGCGCATTCTGGAAATCGCTGTAGCCGGCGAAGCCCAGTTTCTTCACCAGCCGCAGGATCGTCGGGTCGCTCACGCCGGCCTGGCGGGCCAGGCGCGACATCGGCCCCAGGCCCAGGCGCGGGTAGTCGTCGAGCAGGGCGCGCAGCACCTTGCGCTCGGCTTTGGTGAGGTCGACTTCGGGGGAGTTCAGGCGGTCTTTGAGTGTGAGCATGGCGACGTCCCTTGGTGTGCTCTATTTGTATAATGCACTTCATAAATTGGCAATACGTTATTTTTGTAGTGTTCACTACATTATGGTGGAAGTGTTATGCGTCCCGGTGAGGCGGGCTGGCTCGGGGGAGAGTTGAACGTAGGGCGTATAACGCTCCGCGTTATACGCCGATTGGCCTTCGACTCCGATTTGCTCGGAGTCGAGCCTGGCACCGGGATTGCCCCAGGTCCGACGGCGAAGTTGGCGATGGGAGGGGGGATCGGCGTACAACCGCGAACGGTTGTACGCCCTACGTTTCCGCCGACGGCGTCAGGCGTGCGCCAGGGCGTAATCCAGCGCCGCGCAGACGGCGGCGATCTGCGCCTCATTGCACTGTTGGGGGCTGGTGCGCGGGCTGTCCGGGTAGACCTCGGTGGTGGTGGTGTAACGCGCACCGGTGACGCCGGCGCACAGTCCGTACTCCGCCAGCGGGTATTCGATCACGCCACGCGCGACCACCGGCGAGCCGATGATCTCGCCCTTGTCGTCCGGCGGCGCGATGTGGGTCACCCGCTCGACCGCGGCGATGATCGCCTGCTGAAACGCCGGTTGCGGGTTCTCGCGGTCATCGACCAGGTAGAAACCATCCGGAACCAACTCCGGTTCGTACACCTTGCCATCGCGTGCGGCCAGTGCCGGGCTGAACTCGCTGGCATCGCTGTCGGTGGTCTCATGCAGGTCGATGTGCAGCAGGAACTGGCCGCGCAGCGGGGCCACCAGTTCGATCAATGTGGTCGACTCATGCGCAGGACCATCGGCGCGGAAGTTTCTGTTCGGGTCGATGGCGTCGTGGTTCCAGCGGTTGATGCGCTCGTAGCCCCAGGGGCTCACGCAGGGCGCCACCAGCAGGTTGACCTTGCCGGCGTACTCGGCGGCGCGTTCTTCCAGGAACCCCAGCGCGCCCGTCACGCCGCTGGTTTCGTAGCCGTGCACACCACCGGTAACCAGGGCCGCGGGCAGCGCGGCGTTCCAGTCACGGTTGCGCAGGGCGTACAGGGTGTAGCGCTCGCCGGCATAGTCGAGCCGGCCATAGGCCACCTTCTCGAAGCGCTCGGAGAGTGCCTCGATGCGCGGCAGCACGTCTTCGTCATAACGGCGCTGGCGCGACTGGAGTGCGCGCCACTGGGTGCGCTCGGTTTCGCCCCAGGGTTGGCCAGGGGTTCCCACGGGATAGAAGGCGGCGGTCGTCATCGGACTCTCACAGGCTGGGAAAACAGGAGCGTCACTCTAGCACCGGCGTCGCCGGAACGATTCCATGGCATTTGTCGGAGCCGCATGGTCGCCGGAAACGTAGGGCGTATAACGCTCCGCGTTATACGCCGATTGACCCTGGTTGCCGGTCTGCTCGGAGTTGGGCCTGGCTGGTGATTGCCCCAGGTTCGATCACGAAGTTGACGATGGGATGGGGGTGGCGGCGTACAACCGCGAACGGTTGTACGCCCTACGTGCAGGGGTGGCTCCTGCAGGGATACAAGCGCACTCCGGTGATCCCCCGGATGACCTTTATTTAATCGACGCCGTGTACTAGCTTTCATGGGCTTTGTCGTTTCATTAGTGAGACAGCCGGACCGAGTCGACCCACTGGAAGGCGGTTGATTTCGAGTTTTGCGCAATGCACAAAACGGACCGGCTGACTGCATTGATCGGCTTTTCCCAATGCCGCCGATGAACGACAGATGACGGTGCGGCGACAGTACCGTAGCAGTGCCGCGTTGCAGCCTGAGGACAACACCCTGGCGCGTTGCCACCTCAGACACCGCAGAGTGAGGTGCAAGATGCGCGTCGTTCTGTACGGAGAGGATTCGCAGCGCCTTGGCCAGTCGTTACGCGAGCACGGCTTGCCGGAGCATGTCGATTTGTCTGGCAGCGGCGAAGGCCTGCAGGTGGTGGTGGTGTTCTCGCACGCCGATCGTGTGCGCACGGCGGCGAACCAGTGGCTGCGAGGCGTTTCGTTGCCGGATGCATTCATCGTTGGCTGCACCCGGGCTACCCGCAACTTCTGCTGCCCGGAGCCCTGGTGGCCTGCAGCGGTGTGCGACCTGGTCACGGCGTCCGACCACGAGGTGCTGCTGGGTGAGGTCGCGATGCGCCTGGCCCGCCTCGCGGAAATGGAGGAGGTGCTGACCTCCAACTGGCTCAGGAGACGAGCGGTCGGTGACTCACCCGTCTGGCGCAGCACCCTGCGCGCACTGACGGAAGTGGGGCGCTTCGGACACGGCACCTGCCTGCTGCTCGGCGAAAGCGGATGCGGCAAGGAGCTGCTGGCGCGGCTCATCCACGATCTGGATCGGGAGCGCCGACGCGGGCCCTTCATCGTGGTGGATTGCACCATCCTGAGCCCCGAGTTGGCGGGCAGCGAATTGTTCGGCCATGCCAAGGGCGCGTTCACCAACGCCGTCGCGGCGCGCGAAGGCGCGGTCGGTCTGGCTGACCACGGTACGCTGTTTCTCGATGAGGTCGGCGAACTCGAACTGCCGTTGCAGGCGCGACTGCTTCGCGTGATCCAGGAGCACGCCTACAAGCGGGTCGGGGAGGACAACTGGCGGCAGTCGGATTTCCGCCTCGTCTGTGCGACCAACCGCGATCTCGAGGCGGAAGTGGGCGCGGGGCGCTTTCGCAGCGACCTGTACTTCCGCATCACCCAATGGACGATACGTGCGCCCAGCCTTGCCGAGCGACGCGAAGACATTCCGTTGCTCGTCACGCACTTTCTCGCCGAGCAGGGCGATGCCGTGCCCGAGGTCATGCCGGAAGTGATGCGCAAACTGGTGAATGCCGAGTATCGCGGCAACGTGCGCGAGCTGCGCAACGTCGTGCGGCGCATGGCGGAGCGCCAGCGCGGCTTCTGCGTGCTGAGCACCGGCTGCCTCGATGGCCTCATGGTCGAAGCCGAGCGAGCGAATCAGGACCCCTGCTGGGAGAAGACCTTCGAGCGCGCCGTGGAGCGTGCGCTCGATGCCGGGCTGGGCCTGAAGCAGATCGGGCAGATCGCCGAGGCGCTGGCGGTCCAGGTCGCCGAGCGGCGTGCCGGGTCGACCGGTCGGGCCGCCGAACTGTTGCAGATCACGCCGCGCGCCTTGCAGCTGCGCCGGCAGATGCGCGGTCCGGAGACGACGGGTCAGTAAGGGCTTCGGCGCAAGGCCGCCGGGGCGACCGGTACGCGTGCCCGATTGATCAAGCGGATGGCGTTACCGCCGGCGATGTCCGCGAACCCGGCGGGCGTAGGCCGTAGCGCGCGGATTTTCGCCAGCTCGAGCCCGGGATGCAGCCACGGCCCATCGGAGCCGAACAGCAGCTTGCCGGGGCCGGCCCGGGCGAACGCCTCTTCGAGCAGATCGAAGCGCCGCACACCGGCGGTGTCCGCGAAAAGATTGGGGTGGCGGGCGATCAGGTCGATCACCTGTCGTTGCGCAGCCCAGTCGTCGGCGAAACTGCCCAGATGGGCGAACACGAAGGCGACATCCGGATGTGTCTGGGCCAGCAGGCTCAGCGCGCCCGTTTCACCGCCGGGGTCGTAGAGCACGGGCAGGCGCCAGTGCCTGGCGGCGTCGCAGACCTGGCGATGTAGGCGCGCATCGTGGCGATGGACTTTGATGCCGCGCAGGCCGAGCCGTACCACGGCCTCTTCGATCATGCGCTGCACGCGATCACGGTCGCGGTCCGCGTGCACCATGGCGAAACCGATCCAGCGACGTGGATTGGCACGCACGATGGCGGCGATCTCACGGTTGCCTCGCGCATAGTCGGACTGGAACACCGGCAGCAGCACCGAACGGGTGATGCCCGCCGCCTGCGCGCGTCGCACATAGGCATCGAGCGGCGCGCAGGTGTCCCAGGGCCCGGTCATGCCATCACCCTCGCCAGCATGGACATGGAAGTCGAGGATCATGATTCCCACTCGAATTGATCGCCGCTGCGCAGGATCAATTGGTTGTCGCTGATGTGACGAGAGGTCAGGCCGGCGGGCAGGAGATGGGTGATCGCCAGCTTGCCGGGGCCGACAACCAGCGGATTGTTCTGCAGCAGTTCGTTGGTCACGCGCCCCCTGAGCGCCCGCGCGAGCGTATGTTCGACGGCCGAGAGGTCCTTCGTGGGAACGTTGGTCACCCAGGCGGCGAGCCCTGAATCGCGATGCCGCTGCGAGCACCACAGGTGCTGTGCCAGGCGCCGTTTCAGGTTCACCGCCTGCCCGACGTAGACCGGCGTATCGCCGCGCCGCAGGATGTAGATGCCGGACCCGCTCGCCTCCTTCACCGCCGCGGCGAGGGTCGGATAGCGCACCCAGCTGAGGTCGATGGTTGCGGACCGGGTGGCCGTCTCGAACTCCAGCTCCGGCATGCCCCCTGTCCGTGGGTAAGCGGCCTGGGGCAGGGACTCGACGGAAAGGCCCAACAACGTCAGCACACCCTCCCTCTGCTGCGCGAGCAGACAGGCCTTGCAGCACGCACCGGTACTCTGGAAGCGCGCCGTGCCGATGTGCGGTTGGGTATTCACGCGCCGCGCGCGGGCGATGATCTGGCGCAGGTCCTGGAGCAGCACGTGGGGCGGCGTACCGGCAGGGTAGCGGCGCGTGTCGGCGAGCAGCCGCATGAAGCGACGCATGCGCCAGGGCGCGAGCTCCAGTGTTTCACCCTCCAAGGTTCTGAACATGGCTGGTTTCCTCCTTCGGTACGGGGCGGGCCGGATGTCCCCGGCGTTGCGGCAGTCCGGGGGCCAACGCATCCATGGCCGCGGTCAGCGCGTCGATGTCCGCCGTGCGATGGTTGGCCCGCACCACCAACGCCAGCGCATAGTGAGGCCCGTACTGGCGCAGCAGGGCGGTGCGAAAGCCGCGTGCGCGCAAGGTCGCGTGCAGACCCAGGGTTCGTTCGGCGCAGTCGAGGCGGATCTGCTGCAACGGATGAAAGCGCCGCAGTATCTGCAGGTCGGGCAAGCGGTGATGCATGAGCCAGCGCAGGCCGTCGTCGAGTCTTGCAATCCGGCGCGACAACGCTGCGCGCAGACGCTCGCCGTCACGCTGGTTGATCGCCAGTGCACTCATCGCGGCGAGCAGTGCGCTCTGGCTTGCGGTGCTGCAGTGCGATTGCGTCGGGCCAGCGCGTGCGATTTCGTTCACCAGGGCGGCGGGGCCACAGAGCGTGGCGAGTGGCGCGCCAAATGCCTTCGCCCACGAGGCGAGCAACAACACCGGTGCCGCCGGCACGATGTCCGCGTAGCACAGCAGGCCGCCGCCACCGCGTCCCCACGGATGCGATGCGCTAGGGCGCGCGCCCAGCAGGCCGAGCGTCTGGCTTTGATCGATGGCCAGCAATCCACGATGACGCTGGACGATTGCCAGGTAACGACCGATCGGCGTCGGCGAGCCTTCGATGCCGGTGGCGTCGACTATGACCGCCGGCGGCCGTGCGCGTGGTAATTGCCGCATCTGCCGCGCGAGATCGGCGGGGTCGCCGTGGCGGAACCAGGCGACCGGAACGCCGAGCCCCCTGATGCGCTCCAGCCCCCAACGCATCACCGGATAGAGCGCTTCGTCGGCGATGATCGCGTGGCTGCGCCCCAGCCGGTCGAACAGGTCGATCGACAGGTGCAGCGTCGACGGCGCCACCATGCCCGCCTCGCAGCCCTGGAGCACAGCCGCCTGTGCCGCCACCTCGCCCGAGAGCGGCGACACCGCGAGCGAGGCTGGCGTGCCCGTCGTGAGTGCGTCGTAGCCGCCGGTCTCCGAGGACGGATGCTGCATCCCCAGGTAGAGCGTGGAGGCGAAGTCGATCATGGCGCCATGCCCTGGCGCTCGACCTTCATCCCCTGCCGCGCGTGGAGGCGGCGCAACAGGTGAATGCCGGGCACCTGCACGTCGACCGGTTCGGCGCTCACGTCTATGCCGGTGACGGCGCGATAGGAGTGGATATACGTCTGGATCTCGGGGCGGAAGAACATGGCCCAGTTCGCCGCGTTGGTCGGGTCGTTGATCGCGTTCCAGTTGCCCCAGCGTATGGACGAGACGATCTGCTCGCCGGTCGTTGCCAGTTGCCAGAACTGGTAGGTGTTCGAGTCGCCCCAGCCTTGCAGCTTGCGCATGCTTTCCACCGAATGCATCCACGGCTCGGGGTAGGCGATCATCGCGCGGCGCGGCAGGAACTCGCGCATTTCCGGCCGGGCGAGAATCCACTGCTGCATCATCATCTCGATGCGCGAGGTGCTCGGCAGGTCGCGGAACTGGTTGTGGGCGCCTTCCGAAAGGATCAGGTGGACTTCGCGCAGTGCGTTGAGGAGCGGGAAACCGTCCGGCACCACGGTGGTGTCGTCGGTCTGGCGGAAGAACGGCACGCACTGGTTCAGCAGGGTATGGAAGGCCGCGAGGAACTTGCTGCGCACGTCCGCCGCCTGGGTGCTCGGTACGGCGCGGCCGAACAGGCGGAAGCCATATTCATGCTGGTATTCGGCGGCGCGGCGCTCGATCGGCAGGCGGTGCTGTTCGTCCTGGACCCAGCCCCAGATGACGTTGTTGAGCGGGCGCACGGCATCGAGCTCGAACTGGGCCAGCGGATCGCGGGGACCGCTGGACACATTCTGGAAACGGCGGGAAATCGCATTCATCGTCTGCACGAGCTGCATTTCCTCCATCCAATAGCTCCAGATCAGCTCGACGAGCGGAGGCCTGGTCAGCTTCGCCGAGTAGTCCTGGTTCAGGTGGGCCAGCCACAGGCAGGTTTCCCCGCAAAACAGGTTTTCCCTCCTGTCCGGGGAGTTCCAGGCCTCGTCCAGGGCGGCCTGGACGGGCGGCTCCGCGTCCGTACCCCGCAAGCCCTCGACCACGCGGGTGAGATAGGGAATGGTCGGTGGCGATGACGTGCCGAAGTACTGGCTGGCCATGGTCTCGACGAGCGCGTCCTGGCTGATGTCGATGCCGAGCCGCTCCGATGCGAGCCTGATGGCGGTCGTGTCCTTGCGGATCAGTTCGGCGACCGAATGGATGTTGCGCTTGTCCGGGACCACGCCGCCCCAGGTAACCACGAATGCCTCGGTGGCGACCTTGAGCGTGCGGTAGGCATCGGTGTCGGTGAAGGGCAGGAAGCGGCGGCGGCTCAGATGCTGAGCGCTTTCGAGCATTTCACGGCCTGCTCCGCTGTCGGAGCCGAACAGCAGCTCCAGTTGGGCCGTGTAGTTTTCCCAACTGAGGTTGTCGGCGTTCATCTTGATCATCAGCCACAGCGCCACGTCACCGGTCAGCGGGCGAGTCGTCCTTTGCAGCGTGATCGGGTTCCTGACCTTGTAGCTGCCTGACGGCAGCGGGGCTGAGTTCGGTTCGTAGAGGGTGTTGTCGGACGGGGGAGGGTTGTCGTCACCGTCCCCGTCGCCCGTGCCAGGGCTCGCGGTCTCGGCAGACGAGGGTTCGGGGATCCTGCCGACGAGGGTGACGCTGCTCGCGCCGGCCAATTGCAGGAGGATGGTGGTTTTGACTTCGCGCGTGGACTGACTGAAGTCGACGAGATCTTCCAGTATCTGGTCGAGATTCTTTGCCAGTGTGGGCCACCGGATCTCCTTCTTGTTCCTGCCGAGGCTCAGGGTGATCTCGAGCTCCGAGCCCGCGTCTTCCGGGCTGAATTCGCCGCCGAAGACGTTCGGGTTCGCCGTCACCGTGATTCCGGGAGCTTCATACGCCTCTATGTTGGGAAAAATCGCGAAGGACTTCCCGTGGTCGGTCATCGGGATGCTGGTCAGCTTGAAGCTGACGTTGAATTTGTTGCTCATCGTTCGTCTCCTTACGGGTCAGACATTGGATGCAAACGGAATCGACCCCGCCTTGCGCTGGTTCAGCACCACGCTCAACTGGGCACTGCCGGCGCTCCATGGCAGGTAGCCGGCCAGCGCCCAGCGTTGCAGCAGTTCGGCGATGACCTTCAGCTCCTGGCTGGCCGGCAACAGTCCGCTGAAGCGCGCCTGGCCCAGTACCGCGAAGGCGAGCGTCGGGGTGTCGGCGAGAAGCTGCTGCGGCCGTGCCTTCACTCGCTCCCACAGGGCAAGCAGTTGTCGTGGATGCCGTCCCGGCAGGCTGAGCGCCCGGCCTACGCTGCGCCCGCCCAGGCTCGCTGGGCGCAGTGCGAGCAATGCGGCAACGAACTGCGGAATGGCCTGGTCGAGCATCTCGAACGCGCCGCGCTGGCTGGCGCTCATCTGCGTACGCGGGTAGAGCCGTTCCCACATCTGCTCCAGGTCCGCCCACTGCGGGTCCGGGTAGAGCGCCCGGCCCATGGCGACGGACAACTTGACGCGAATCCAGGGTGCCGGATGCGGGTCGTCCAGGTTGATGCGCAGGACGAAGGCGCGCGGCAGGCTCACCACGCTGATCAGCCCGCAGGTTGCGCTGATGCCCACCCTCGAAACGGCCCAGAGATCCGCGACGATCTCGCTGATCCAGCGATCCCATGCGCGCCACCAGGGTGGCCCCTGGGAGACGTTGGCTGCCGTCGCCCGGCGATAGCTGTTGGCAAGATCGAGCAGCGCCGACGCCTGGTGCCCGACTTCATGGAACAGCGACGCGGCGATGCCGGTGCCGACCATGCGTTCGCGCGGAATGCGGATCACGGCCACCGGGTTGGCCCCGCCTCCCGGCAAACGCGTGCGTGCGCGCCTGATTGCGCCGCCGTGTCCGCGTTCCACGTAGCAGATCACCGGCGGCGCCTGCAGGTTCACGCCCGGCTGCTTGAGGCCATCCTGGGCGGCGACGTCCAGTCCCGACAGCCAGATTCCCGTGCCGTGCTGACTGCGCTGCGTGAGCACTTCGGCGAAGATCTCGAAGTGCGTGAGCGACGCGTGGAAGTACAGCTTCAGGAGCGCGTAGTGGCGCTGCGCGAGTGCGATGTTCTGCGGCGTCGAGCGCAGACTGCGCAACCGCTGCAGGAAGCTCGCGATACGCACGCGCAACTGCTGGCGCGCCGCCTGCATGTGGCGCTCGATCGCCGACATGGCTTCGTCACTCACATTGGCCGCCGGAACCATCGGCATCTGCAGGGCATAGGGCAACTGCGCATCGAGACGTGCGCGTATGCCGAGCACTTCCTGTTCGATCAGCCGCAAGGCCATGGTGCACGCGTTCATCGCGCTCACCTCCCGAGGGGTCTCAATAACCAGGTCGAGGCGCGACGAGATACAGGATGATCGTGCGGCCGCTGCGTGAACGGCGCCAGACGCCGCTGCTCGGTACGTTCGCAGCCTGGCTCTGCGCACTCCCGCAATTTGGGCAGCTCGCCGAGGCGTCCGTCATCCCCTGGGCATTGGGTCTGGGCACTCCATAGGCGGGCACCGGCGTACCCACGGACGCGCCGGCCGGGCCGAAGATCGGCGTGGCGCTCTGGCGTGCCGCGGCAATGCCGGTGCGTGCGATCTGTCGCATGACGGGCAGGAGGCCCGGTGCGACCTGGTTGGCCCCGCGCAGGAAGGCGATGCGTGCGGCCCGCGATGGTGGGACGTTCGGCGGCATGCTCACCAGGTGATTGGCCGCGTGCTGGCCGATACGTACGAGACGGCGCGCCACCTCGAATTCGCGGTCCTCGTTGCTGAGCCCTTCCAGTTCGAGCCCGACCGCGCTGCCGGCCATGCTGGCCAGCTTGCCGCCGATCACGCCGCCCGCGCCGGGCACGATGAGGTTGCCCAGGGCACCGCCGACCACCGGCAGCGCCGACTTCACCGCCGAGCGCAGGATGCCGCCGAGCGCCTTGCCCGCCGAGGATTTTGCGAAGTTGGTCGCGACCCGGCCCACGGACTTGATGAGGCCGCCGAGGAACTGTTCCATCTGCTGCTCGTTGTTGACCGAGAGCAGCTCGGCGGCGAGTTCGAGCTCCTGCATCTCGCCCGAGACCTCGGTCTCGAATTCGTTTTCAAACTCGTTCTCGAACTCGGTTTCGGCGTATCCGAGTTGCGACTCGAACTCGAATTCGCCTGCCAATTCCTGGCCGAACTCGCCAGCCAGCTCCTGTTCGAACTCGTTGTAGCCAGGCCCCCAACCGCCCGGTCTGGATGTGCCGATGTCGTGCATGTCCTTCTCCTTGAATCAGGTTGGCGAGATTGGTCCCGCGAAGGAGAAAGTGCAGAGAGCGTGCCAGGCGTGCGCTACGGCGCGCAGGCCGGCGGGGCAGGGGGTTCGCGCATTGGCGATGGGGCGGAGGGCGAAGCGCGCTTCGCATTGGGCGGCAACGGGACGGGAGACGCGAAGCACCCTTCGCGTTCGCCGGCCGATGTCCGCCACTGGCCGGTTTCTGCCCCTGATGAGAGGCCGATACCGACCCATAGCGGACGTTCAGCCTGGGTAACTTAGCGCTTGATTGGCCGTTCTTTGGGCGTCGTGCCTACAACTTGGTCTTCGCCACGAGCCAATCGGCGCTGGCAAAAGGCGGTCTAGCCAACCCACAACAGTTCCGCTGAGACCGCCACATAGGAGGCATTGAAGGGAGGCAGAATCTTATCCAGGTCATTCGCGGAGGCTGTTGTCCATTCAATTAGCGCAGCTCCGATTAGCCCACCCAGAACGAGAATTACAGAAACCATACAGGTACAGGTTTCGCTCAAAAACTTTCACGATGGAGCTATTCTCCCTTGGGGGAGTTCGTGTGGTTCTACTTCGGGGCGAAGTGGCCGGCGAACCATATCGGACGAGAGCATGGGATGTCGGAGCGTGATGCTCGGCAATTGATCAAGGCAGGGGTCGCCTGGATTGACGCATCACTTTTGAGCAGGGAAAGTCAGGTGCCCGAACCGCTGAAATCTCATTCATGCTAATTCGACCTTCCACACGCATTGATATCCCAGCTCTTCGCGAACTGTTCCTTCAATCGCGGCAGGCAGCGTTCAGTTGGAAACTACCATCAGCGCATACGCTTCTTGATTTCGACAGAGAGACCGATGGTGAATGGCAGATGGTGGCTCTCGATGGGACGCGCGTGATCGGATTTGTTTCTGTTTGGGGTGCCGACGACTTCATTCATCATCTACACGTCCATCCGCAGTTCTTGCGCCGGGGCATTGGACGGGCACTCCTTCAAGCGCTGCCAGGCTGGCCCATGAAGCCTTATCGGTTGAAGTGCGTCTCTCTCAACACTGCTGCTCTAGAGTTTTACTATCACAATGGTTTTAGACCCATCGGAAGCGGCATGGCAGACGATTTCGAATATGTGTTGCTTGAATCGGGACGCGGTGGCGACACTGCATAGTGCCGACCCGTCCTGCATCGAAGCCGATCTCAACCCGTTAAACGCGCTTCTCCAATGAAGCTGCTACCGACCCTTTTCAGCCATTCGGGAGTTGCAGAATCCGGCCAGAAGCAGACGTTTAGAGTAGAGAAAATAAGTCTGCCCCCTTTCTCTTGCTGATGCCAAGCAGTCGATCTTTGCCACCGGAGCTGTACTGCCTCGGCGTCAACCCTAGCGAGGCAGCAAACTGTCGACCGTTGGCAAACTGGCGGGCGTCACCGATGGCCGCAATGAATGCGGTGGCGATCATCGGGCCGACGCCGCGCAGTTGTTGCAGGCTCTGAGCGCCTCGGCTCATTGGCGGCGATCACGGATATATTGTCATCGAGCTCCTTCACCCGTTCATCTAATATGAGCGAATCACGCCATTCCCGTTCGCATCATGCAAGAGATAGTAGGCATAAGGGCTGAAGGCATGTTTACGCATCAGCAGTCCGGCAGTTCACGGCTCAATCGCTCATATTCTGCTTCGCTGATGCTTTGCGAGCCCCCAGCAGGAAGCCCTGCAGCATTGGCATCACCACATCCGCGACTATAACACTATGGACGACGCCCATTGTCATTGCTTAAACGGCACCGAATTCAATCTTTCGCTTGCATGAGCAAGGCCTAGTTTGATATATATTTAAATTGGTTCAGGATGAGCCCTTCTTCGTCAGCTTATATTATTTAAGGATAAATAATGAAGCCTGCACTATCCGCTTGCAATTCATCTTCAAAGCACCACTCGCACCCGTGGCTTCATACTTTCTATCAGCAAGTAACTGAGACCCTTATACACCCAAATAAACAAACTCCACACCCAGTGGAGTTATTTTCAATCCCATGAAATGGAATTCGCAATGAAGTTTAATACCTCCACAGCCATATTTATGGCGTCTAGCATTCTCTCAGCCACCTGCATTGCAACGGAAACCAAGAATCTTGAATGCGAATATTTCAGCCAGGAGCTCTCCAAGAGCAAAAATACCTGCGAAGATTCAAGGTTATTTTGCAAGCTAAACTACATCAACGGCAAGGACCAAGACTATCAAGATGTTGACCTAGATGGCGACGGTGTGGCAGACGAAGTTGTTCAGTCTTGCGGAGCCAGTGCGGACTCACCATGTTCCTTGTATGTCACTCCATCCAAATCCAAGAAACAGTACATCTACCAGAGCCAAGATCGCTTTTACATGTTTTCATACAAAAACAGCTATTTCATAATAACCAACAACCCAATGACTACCAATCTCCCAGAGAAGAAAGGGAGAAGAAACATCCTAAAGGTTACCGACCAAGATGTGACCCTTTACTGCGAAGGATTGTGACATGCTGACTCAAAACCTCACTCATCAGCAGTATATAGCTCTTATAATGAATATCATTCCAACGCTTGAGGGACTGATCTCTCAGCCTAAGGATCTTGGCGACGGAGAAATAACCATAGGATATGGATACACATTCGCCCGCAACAACAACCTTAGTCTTTGGACTCAAGCTGACATTCAATTAACCACAGAGCAGACCAGCACACTCAAGACTATCGACAGTGCGCCTGACAAGAACACTAAAAACCTTCTTGCGTCTGAATTTCAAGTCACCATCACCAAAGAGCAGGCTACTCGACTTCTCGAATTTACCTATCAAGAATATGACACCAAGCTCGACACTCTAGGAATTCCAGAATCGAATGAACGAGCTGCGCTTCTTTCAATTCTCTACAACCTAGGGAAAAATTCTTTATCTAACATGCCATCTTTAGTTAACGCTATAAACGGCGGAAATCGTGTAGAGGCTTGGTTTCAGATTCGCTACAACACTAACGGTGGAAGCAATGAACAATTCAAAGAGGGCATTGCAAAGCGACGCTTTCTCGAGTCCGAGCTATTTGGACTCTACGACAGCAGCCCCGCCCTCACTCAAGCAGAGAATATTTATACCAAATTGACCATCAACAGGGATAAAATTTTTACCTATGAAGCCCGATATGGACAGCCTGCTGACGGAAGCACATCTCAGCTAAACTTGATCTCCCTTGCAAATGTAGATTATAGCGATTCAGGAATCACTGTATCCACATTAAAAGATATCTTAACCCCTGCACGCAACGCCATCATCGCAGACCTTAACACTCGTCTTCCGCCTGGAGCTCCTCTCTTAATAGCTGAGAACTACAACCCTGCTTCGCTTATGCTTCGCAACGACGCAATAACCTCAGCCGACCTTTTGGATGGAGCATTTTACGACAGCAAGCTAGGCACCATTTCTAATAACATTTTGATCGGAAGATCTGACAGGATTAGCTACCTTACAGGTGGCGCCGGAAGTGATATTTTGGTTGGCGGCGACAAAGTTGACAATCTAAATGGCGGCGCAGGCGCTGACTTTCTCTATGGAGGGAAAGGAATCGATCAGTATAGGGTGGATATTCAGGATACCATAAATGACGGACCAACTGGAGATGGGCTAGTTCTCCTTGGTGGTCAGATTATTCAGGGCGGTACTATTGATGCGGCCAGCCCCTCTGGAAAACTCTATAAGGATGCCAATGGCCACACTTATCAATGGTCTGACAGCGTATTAGTAATTGATGGCGGCCTGACCATCCAAAACTTTTTCAATGGTGCTCTTGGGATTACGCTAAGAAATACGGACGGCTCTGTCGCTCAAAGTACGATCGCATTGATCGATGCAATGGCAGCTTTCTCGCCTGAAGTATCATCGAGTGATCTTGGAGTCAATACACCCAACCTTGCGCCCTCATTGCTGATAGGAGTGGATGGGACGGCTTAATTCCAACATTAGTGAAGGTCACTTATGGATCTTCACTAAACTGCTCCAATTAGCTCCCATCCTGACCTCCATACCTGACAGAACAATCCGGACGTTCGAAATGCAAGATACAACCCCCTCATCGCAAATAGATATCGCTAATACCGATACTGGACTGTCAGCTCTCGTAATTCTTGCTAGATTTCATGGGATTCCAGCTTCGCTGGACCAATTAATACATGAGTTCGCCACACCAAGCCAACGCAGCGGAACTGCAGAAATCATTCTAGCAGCCCAAAAATTAAACTTAGATGCCAAGTATGTGCGAATAACTCCTGATCGCCTGCCCCATACACCTCTTCCTGCTATCGCTCGCAATACCAATGGTGAATTCTTTATAATTGCCAAAGTTTCTGACCGAAAGGTATTGGTGCAAACGACAAGTGGATTGCCGCCGCAAATTATTGACTTAGATTACCTTTTAATTTTCTGGAGCGGCGAACTGATATTGTGCCGATCCACAGAATTCAGTTTGAGGGGAACATCTCGCTTTGATTTCACCTGGTTTATTCCGGTCGTCGTCAAGTACCGCAAGTTGCTGGGCGAGGTGCTAGTCGCTTCTTTCGTCCTGCAGATATTCGCCCTACTGACCCCGTTGTTCTTCCAGGTGGTGATGGACAAGGTGCTGGTGCACCGCGGTCTTTCCACCCTGGACGTCCTGGCGGTCGGCCTGCTCGGCATCATGCTCTTCGAGACGCTGCTCAGTGGACTGCGAAGCTACGTATTCGCCCATACCGCCAGCCGAATCGATGTGGAACTCGGAGCACGGCTGTTCCGTCACCTGATCAGTCTACCGCTCGCATACTTCCAGGCGCGCCGGGTCGGGGATTCGGTGGCGCGGGTACGCGAGCTGGAAAACATCCGCAGCTTCCTTACCGGTAATGCCATCACCCTGCTGCTCGACGTGCTGTTCTCGGTGGTGTTTGTGGCGGTGATGTTCTTCTACAGCGGCTGGCTGACCCTGGTGGTGATCCTCTCGCTGCCGTTGTACTTCGTGCTCTCGCTATGCATAACGCCGCTGCTGCGTGCCCGGGTACAGGAGAGCTTCAGCCGAGGAGCGGAAAACCAGTCGTTCCTGGTCGAGTCGATTAACGGCATCGATACCCTCAAATCCATGGCAGTTGAGCCGCAAGTCACCCGTAAATGGGATAACCAACTGGCGGCCTACGTGTCAGCCAGCTTCAAGACCCAGACCCTCTCCACTTTTGCCAACGAAGGCGTGTCGCTGATCGGCAAGCTGGTGACCGTCGCCACGCTCTGGCTCGGTGCGCGGTTGGTGATCGACGGGCAACTCACCGTTGGCCAGCTGGTGGCCTTCAACATGCTCGCCGGGCGGGTGGCTCAGCCGATCATGCGCCTGGCGCAACTCTGGACCAATTTCCAGCAGACCGGGGTTTCCGTGCAGCGCCTAGGCGACATTCTCAACAGCCAGACCGAACTGACCCAGGCCACCCGCAGCTCGCTGCCGGCACTTCGCGGCCAGGTGGAGTTCGACCAGGTGCATTTCCGTTATCGTCCGGATGGCTCCGAAGTGCTACGCGGAATCAGCCTTGCGATCCGTCCTGGAGAAGTGATCGGCATCGTGGGTCGCTCCGGCTCTGGCAAGAGCACGCTGACTCGGCTGCTCCAGCGCCTCTACGTGCCTGAGCGCGGGCGCGTACTGGTGGACGGCATGGACCTGGCGCTGGCCGATGTCAGCTCGTTGCGCCGACAGATCGGTGTGGTCCTGCAGGACAATCTGCTGTTCAACCGCAGCATTCGCGAGAACATCGCCCTGACTGACCCTGGCGCGCCCATGGAGGCGGTGATCCAGGCGGCCCGCCTGGCCGGCGCCCACGAGTTCATCCTCGAACTGCCCGAAGGCTATGACACTCTGGTTGGCGAACACGGTTCCTCGCTTTCCGGTGGACAGCGACAGCGCATTGCCATTGCGAGAGCGCTAATCGGCAATCCGCGCATTCTGATCTTCGATGAAGCGACCAGCGCTCTGGACTACGAGTCTGAGCGGGTCATCCAGCAGAACATGAAAGCCATCTGCCAGGGCCGCACCGTGCTGATCATCGCCCATCGACTGAGTGCCGTTCGGGATGCGAACCGAATCATCGTCATGGACCGTGGGCAGATCGTCGAGCAGGGTACTCATGGGGAACTGCTCACCCTCCAGGCAGGCCATTACTCACGCCTGCATCGTTTGCAGCAAGGAGGCCAGGTATGAGCGCCCGACCCGAGTTGCTCAAGCGCTACCGGCGCACCTGGAGCCACGCTTGGCGTAACCGCAAGCAGATGGATGCACCTCCAAGGCTGCCCCATGAGGTGCAGTTCCTGCCGGCCGCGCTGTCGCTGCAGGAGCAGCCGGTGCACCCTGCGGCGCGCTATATCAAGTGGGCGATCATGGCGTTCTCGGCACTGGCGCTGCTCTGGGCCTGCCTGGGCAAGATCGACGTCGTCGCCACGGCCCAGGGCAAGATCGTTCCCAGCGGCAAGACCAAGGTCATCCAGCCCAGCGAAGTTGCGGTGGTGAAGGATATCCACGTCTACGATGGCCAACAGGTCAAGGCCGGCGACTTGCTGGTGGAACTGGACGCCAGCCAGACTGGCGCCGATGTCGAGCGTCTGAAGACCGACTTGCAGGCGGCGCGTATCGACGCTGCCCGCGCGGCTGCATTGCTGGAGTCCATTCGCAGTGGCCAGCCGCCACAGTCGCTGGGTTCTCGATTGCTTGGTGTCAGCGAGGAGGAGCGTCAGGCCGCCCAGCTCTGGCTGCAAGGCCAGTACCTCGAGCTGCGCAGTAATGTCGACCAGGCCCAGGCGATGATCGATCAGCGGGCCGCGGAAATTCGCGCGGCCCAAGCCACTGTTGAGTCCCTGCGTAAGACGCTGCCCATCGCCGAGCAATTGGCCGGGGACTACAAACGCCTGCTGGATCGTAACTTCGTTGCCAAGCACGCCTGGCTGGAAAAGGAGCAGGCGCTCTTGGATCAGCAGCGCGAACTGGCCGTACAACAGGCGCGCGTCCTTGAAATGGATGCCTCCCAGCGTGAAGCCGAGCAGCGCCGTGAAAGCGTCATCGCCCAGACCCGGCGCGCCATGCTCGACCTGCAGCATGAGTCCGAGCAGAAGGCCGCCGGTTTCGCCCAAGAGCTGCTTAAAGCTGAACAACGGGACCGCCTGACCCGTCTGACCGCACCGGTCGATGGCACCGTCCAGCAATTGGCCATCCATACCAACGGTGGCGTCGTCACCGAGGCACAGCCACTCATGGTCATCGTCCCCAAGGATCAGCCGGTAGAGGTCGAGGCGATGCTGGAAAACAAGGACATCGGCTTTGTTCGGCCTGGCCAGGAAGTGGAGATCAAGGTGGAGACTTTCACTTTCACCAAATACGGCGTGGTGCATGGTCGGGTGATCAGTATTTCCGATGATGCCATTGAGGATGAAAAGCGCGGGTTGCTTTACAGCATGCGTATCCAGTTGGGGCAGAACCATATTCGCGTGGGCGATCGGGATATTCCGTTGACGCCTGGGATGGCGGTGAGTGCGGAGGTTAAGACTGATAAACGGAAAGTGATCGAATACTTCCTGACCCCATTAAAGCAGTATGTGAATGAGAGCTTGGTGGAGCGTTAATCTATGCACTAACGATGAAATCCCCCCACCACGAAACCTAGTGACGCTAGCAAAGGACAGTGGAATACCGGAGCCAGCTCCACCGACGAGGATATGGCGCGAAAGCCTTGCTTGCATTAGCCGCCTGGCCAGTCACCGTTGCACATCAGCAGCCCGGCATTGGGTAGGACACCAGGCTCCGCAGTCGAGCTCTGCGGCTCTGGCTCTGGCAGGGCGAAGCCTTGCCCTTCAGGGGGCAAGCGCAGCGCGCTATAGGTGTATGGAGGTGTAGCTAGATACGCTTGAGACTGCCGATACCAACTTCTGCCAGTTCTAACCGGCAGGTATCGCCGATAGCGATCGTCCGTGAGCGGCAGCTACCGGCCATTAGCGGACGCTCAGAATCAGCTACTTCCGCTTGAAGGCCTCCCGGCGAGACTCGCGTTCGCCAAGGAAACGATTGCTGATCGACGCCTCCAGGTCCTTGCGTTCCACCGGGGTGCCGCAGTGGGGACAAACGCTGGCCACGCCCACATCATAGCCGCACGCGCGGTGCACGAAATGCACGGCCAGCCCCTCATCCTCGCTCTTGCACCACGTCTCGCCCCAGGCGCGCAGCGCGTAGATGACGGGGTAGAAGTCCCATCCCTTGTCGGTCAGATGGTATTCGTAGCGCAGCGGCTTTGCGTTGTAGGGCCGGCGCTCGACCAGGCCGTTGGTTTCCAGCGCTTTCAGGCGCGAGGTCAGCATCTGCGGCGTCGCCGCGGTCTGGATCTGCATTTCCTCGAAGCGTGTCGCGCCCATGTACAACTCACGCAGAACCAGGATGGTCCACTTGTCGCCCACCAAGTCCACCGAGCGCGCCACCGGGCACACCGTATCGCTTGTCTCGTCCAGTCTTGGCGTCACGTCATCTACTCCGCACAAACTATTTTTTTCATAGTAACACGGCCGATGTCGCAATGCCCCGAGCAGTACCTCTCAAAGCCCCGTATTTGTTGACACTATGAATTTCATAGTTGATATTGTACCTGTCGAGGCTTGCCTCATCGCAGCAAGCCATCGCCTGTACAGCAGAAGCTTCCTAACCCTCTCCCCGCAACTGGAGCACCGTCCATGACCCATCCCGTGTATTCCCCGGAGCGGACCGGCCTGCTGCTGGTCGACCCCTACAACGACTTCCTGTCCGATGGCGGCAAGCTGTTTCCCATGCTCAGAAGCGTCGCAGACGAGGTTCGTCTGCTCGACAACCTGCGCACGACCCTTGCTGCCGCGCGAGGAAAGGCCATCCAGGTCTACTACGTACCGCATCGGCGCTGGCAGCCCGGCGACTACGACCACTGGGATCACCCCAACCCGACCCAACGCCTGATCCAGCAGCGCCATACCTTTGCCAAGGGCTCCTGGGGTGGCGAATGGCATCCCGACTTCGTGCCACAGGTAGGCGACATCATCATCCAGGAGCACTGGGGGCAAAGCGGGTTCGCCAATACCGACCTCGACTTCCAGCTCA
This sequence comes from Pseudomonas sp. PSE14, assembly GCF_029203285.1. Lineage (NCBI taxonomy): Bacteria > Pseudomonadati > Pseudomonadota > Gammaproteobacteria > Pseudomonadales > Pseudomonadaceae > Pseudomonas > Pseudomonas sp. PSE14. Next base: position 3,436,412 of record NZ_CP115669.1, on the reverse strand, counting down.
AGCAGCGAGGCATCACCCATGTGATCGTCGTTGGTCTGCTGGCGAACACCTGTATCGAATCCACCGCACGCTTCGCCATGGAACTTGGTTATCACGTCACGCTGGTACGCGATGCGACAGCCGCCTTCAGCAAGGAAATGATGCATGCGGCGCACGAACTGAACGGGCCGACGTTTGCGCACAGCATCGTGGAGACCCGCGAGCTGGTGCAGGCCCTGCAGCAGTGAAGAGCGTCATGCCTGTCTCTCCCGCAGCGCCGATGGGAGTTTCCGATCGCCTTGTCACCCTCATGGCCCTGTGCTGCTCACTGGCCGTATCGACCATCTATTACCACCAGCCGCTTCTGCCGCAGATGGCCGCGTCGTTTGGCCTGGCGCCGACACAGGCCGGCCTGGTCGCCTCCTTGACGCAGCTTGGCTATGCGGCGGGCCTGCTGTTCATCGTGCCGCTCGCCGACTGCCGACAGCCACGCCAGCTCGCACTGATGGCCATCGCGGCGAATGCCGTCGCCTTGATCCTTTGCGCCGTGGCGCCGAGTTTCACCGTGTTGTGCGTGAGCAGCCTCCTGGTCGGCGTGACCGCGATCACCGCGCAGATCATCATCCCCACCCTGTCGGGACTGGTTGCTCCGGCTGAGCGCGGTCGCATCGTCGGCAGCCTGCTCGGTGGCCTCTCGGCAGGCCTGTTGCTGGCGCGTACGGTCGGAGGGTTCGCCGGTGCGCACACGGGATGGCGAGCCGTGTTCGTACTGGCCTCGCTCATCGATGTCGTGCTGCTGGTCCTTGTTGCCAGGAGCCTGCCCGCCGCCACGAGCATGCCAGCGATAAGCTATGACCGGCTTTTGCGTTCGCTGGGCAGCCTGGTCCGGGAGGAAAGAGTGTTGCGTTACTGCGCGGCGAGCGGCCTCTTGATGTTCGCCGCGTTCAGTGCGCTGTGGGCCTCGCTGGCCGCGCTGCTGGCACAACCACCCTACGGGTTCGATTCCGCCACCATCGGCCTGTTTGGCCTGGTCGCCCTGTTGGGCATCGTCGCGTCACCACATATCGGCGCACTGAGCGATCGCCTGGGCGTCCGCACCATGGTCCTCGCCGGCGCGATGGCCCTCGCCGCAGGTTTCGCCTGCATCGCTGCGGGCGGGCAAAGTCTTGGCTGGCTGATCTTGGGTATGGTGCTGCTCGACTTGGGCAATCGTGCCGGACTGGTTGCCAACCAGGCACGCGTATTCACCCTGCATCCGGAGGCCCGGAGCCGGCTCAATACCGTATTCATGGGATCGTATTTCCTGGGTGGAGCGATCGGCGCTGCATTGGGAAACTACGGCGTGCACCGGGCAGGCTGGCTCGGCCTTGCCGCTGTTGGCATCCTGCTTTCCTGCGCGGCCGCGGTGATCAATGCTCTTTCTCCCCTTGAGTCGAACTCGACGACGGGCTAGGTGCGCCCATGAGCCATTCAAAGGCGACACTGCGGCGCACCTCATCCTTGAATTCCTGAAAGAACAGCCTTTCGCGTTGCAGCTGACCTCGAAAGCTGGCGATGCTCGCTCCTTGCTTGTTCGCCTCTTGCAAGGTCCGCTTGTGGCCGATTGCAGCCTCTGGAGAGCGCCAGCTACCGACCCATAGCGGCCGTTCACAAAAAGCCGCTATCGGCCAACCAGGCGTAGCGTCGCGCGAACAGGCAGATGCGCATGCTTTCGCAAGTCAGCGCCTGCACGACGCCGAAGCCAGGTCCGGAGCAGCCTCCCCGGATCAGGGCGCCGCAATTTTCGAGCAGGCGTTGCATGAAGTGGGGCCTTCCGTGGCCATCCGCGCCGGCGGTCCTCTGGCCGCCGGCGCGGTGGCGTCAAGCGCTGAGTACGCGGCAGGCATGTTCCGGAATGGTCACCGACACGGCCTGACCTACACGCAGACCAATGTCCTGGCAGGGCGTGCTGAGGGCGGTCAGGGAGACGCCGGAACACTCGACAGTGGTCTCGATGGTCGCGCCGATGTCGCGGATGAAGGTCACGGTAGCGTCCAGGCGATTGGCCGCCGGTGCCTGTGCCGTCGACAGTTGCAGGTCCTCCGGGCGCACCAGCATGCGCACGCTGGCGCCCGGTTGGATGCTGGGGCAATGGGCGGCATGCAGTGCCGCGCCGCCCGGCAATTCGACCCGGCCATGGCCCAGCACGGTCGCCGGGAAGATGTTGCCCGAGCCGATGAAGTCGGCGACGAAGGCGTTGGCCGGGTTGCGGTAGATCTCGATCGGAGTGCCGACCTGCTGGATGCGGTGCTCGCCCAGCACCACCACGACATCGGCCATGGTCATGGCCTCGCGCTGGTCGTGGGTGACCATGATGGTGGTGATGTTCAGGCGTTGCTGTAGTTGGCGGATCTCCACCTGCATCGACTCGCGCAGCTTGGCGTCAAGCGCCGACAGCGGCTCGTCGAGCAGCAGCAGTTTGGGGTGCGAGGCGATGGCGCGGGCGATCGCTACGCGCTGGCGCTGGCCGCCGGACAGCTTGGCCACCGGTCGGTCGACCATCTGCTGCAACTGGATCATCTGCAGCAGCTCGGCGACGCGCGCCTGCTGCTCGGCCTTGCCGACACCGCGCAGCTTCAGCGGATAGGCGATGTTCTCGCCGACGGTCATGTGCGGGAACAGCGCCAGCGACTGGAACACCATGCCGAAGTTGCGCTGGTGCGCCGGGACGAGGCTGATGTCTTCGCCGTCCAGCAGGATCTCGCCGCCGCTGAGGCTTTCCAGGCCGGCGATCATGCGCAGCAGCGTGGTCTTGCCGCAGCCGGAGGGGCCGAGGAAGCAGACCAGCTTGCCCTGTGGCAGGTGCAGGTTCACGTCCTTCACGGCGCAGGCGGTGCCGTAGTGTTTCTCGACGTTTTGCAGATTCAATCCATTCATTTTTTCACCTCGAATCAGAACGACACGCCACCTTCGCCAACCAGCTTCTCCAGCGCCCAGATGAGGACGAAGTCGATCAGCACGATCAGCACGGCGAACGAGAAAACGGTGGGGTCAAGCGAGGACACGGTGCGGCTGTACATCCAGATCGGCACGGTCATCACGTCGATGTTGTAGAGGAAGTAGGTCACGGTGAATTCGTTGAACGAGACGATGAAGGCCAGCAGCATCCCGGCGAGGATGCCCGAGCGCATCAGCGGCACGACCACATCGACGATGGCGCGCAGCGGCGGGGCGCCGAGCATCTGCGCGGCTTCCTCGACCTCGCTGCCGATGGCGACCATGGCCGCCGTGCAGTTCTTCACCACGAAGGGTAGGGCGAGGATCACGTGGGCGATGACCAGGCGCGAGGTGTCCAGGTGCAGCGGCAGGCTGTCGAACACCAGCAGCAGCGCCAGGCCCAGTACGACCATGGGGAACACCAGCGGCAGCGACATCAGTTGCAGGGCGACGGCCTTGCCACGGAACTCGCAGCGGGTCAGTGCGTAGGCCGCGGGGACGGCAACCAGGGTGGCGAGGACCATCGTCAGGCAGGACACCAGCAGGCTCGTGCTAAGCGCCTTGCCGAGGCTGAGCACGTCGCTGGCGTCGGGCGAGACGAAGGTGTGCCAGGCGGCCTGATACCACTGCAGGCTGTAGCTGCTGGGTGGGAAGTCGAGATTCGCCGCGCCGCTGAAGGACATCACGATCATGGTCAGGATCGGCAGCACGGCGAGCAGCAGGATGATGCCGGAGAGCACCAGGGCGAAGCGGCCGGTGTCGCCCGGCAGGGTCGGTTGGCGACGGGACAGGTTGCTCATTGCGAGGCCTCCAGGATGCGTCGGCGACGGCCGGTGACGACTTCCGACAGGGTCATGATCGCCAGGGTGGTGACGATCAGCACCACGCCGGCGGCGGAGGCGGCCGGCCAGTTCATCAGCGGGGCGATCTGGTCGTGGACCATCACCGCGAGCATCGGCACGCGCCGCCCGCCCAGCAGCAGCGGAACCACGAAGCTGCTGGCGTTGTAGGCGAACACCAGGGTGGCGCCGGTGAGAATGCCGGGCAGGCTCATGGGCAACACCACCTGGCGGAACACCTGGAAACGGCTGGCGCCGAGGGTCGCGGCCGCTTCTTCGTAGCTGCGCGAGATGCCGCGCATGGCGCTGGCAATGGGCAGCACGGCGAGCGGGAACGCGGTCTGCACCAGCCCCATGAGCACGCCGTTCTGGTTGTACAGCAGCATCACCGGACGCTTGATCAGGCCCAGGGCCAGCAAGGCTTTGTTGAGCATGCCCGCCGGGCCGAGGATCACCAGCCAGCCGTAGCTCTGCAACAGCAGGTTGACCAGCAGCGGCAGCAGCACGGCGGCGAGGAATATCCGCCGCAGCAGGGGCGATTGCAGGCGCGACATGCTGTAGCCGACCGGGATCGCCAGCAGCACGGCGATCAACGCACTGAAGAAGGCCAGGCGCAGCGTCAGCAACAGCGATTTGAGGTAGTACGGCTGCAGCAACTGGGCATAGCTGGCCAGGCTGAAACCGGTCCATTCGGCGCCTTTCTCGCCGACGCTCATGCGTACCACCAGCAGGCTGGCGGCGATGAGTACGATGAGGAAACACAGGGACGGCGTGAGGAACATCCAGGCACGCGCCGTCGGTGAAAACGCCCGGGCCGGGCGCAGCAGCGCCACGCCGACCGGGCGGGTCGGATTGCTCGATTGCATATCGCGTCTCTCGTCAGAACGGAGAATGTCCGCATCGAGCGCAGGTGGTTCCGGCCACTTGCGCGCGACGATTCATGGCCGCCGTGGCGGCCATGGCTGCATCAGGAAGAGAAGATTTCCGTGTAGCGGCGGATCCACTGTTCGTGGACGGTGGAGAGGAAGGCGTTGTCGTGCATGATCGCCTTCTCTGCGATCTGCTCGGGGGTGAGGATGTAGGGGCTCTTGCGCGCTTCGGCGGAAATGATCGCCTTGGCGTTGACCGGGCCGTTGAAGATGTCCTCGGCCATCTTGCCCTGCACGTAGGGGTCGAGGGAGTGGTCGATGAAGGCGTGGGCCAGGTCGCTGTCGCCCGGTCGGTTCTTCGGCAGCACCGAAAGCATCAGGTCGGTGTAGAAGCCTTCCTTCATGCCGAAGGTGGCGCCCAGGCCGTAGTTGGGGTCGCGGATCTGCTTGGGGAAGAACGCCGGCGCGTAGAGGCCGCCGATATCCAGCGAGCCGGTGCGGAACAGTTCGGCGACCTGGTTGGGGTTTTCGCCCAGGGTCATGACGCGGTCCTTGAGCTCTTCGAGCTTCTTGAAACCGGGTTCGATGTTGTGCTCGTCACCACCGGCCAGCTTGGCGGCGATGATGATCAGATCCATGGCCTCGGTCCAGTTCGGCGGCGGCAGGAACAGGCGGCCGGCGTAGTTCTCATCCCACAAGGCCGCGTAGCTGTCGGGTACGTCCTTCACCGTGCGGGTGCTGTAGACCAGGCTGTTGCACCACAGCAGGTAGCCGATGCCGTGGCCGTCGGCGCCGGTCTGGTATTTGGCTGGAACGTCCTTGAGGTTGGGGATGCGGTTGAGGTCGGGTTTTTCCAGCAGCCCGGCGCTGGCCAGGCCTTCGGCGCCGACGCCGGCCAGGGTGATGACGTCGTACTGCGGGCGGTCGCCGCCGGCCTTGAGCTTGGCGACCATCTCCGAGGTGCTGCCGGTACGGTCGGCGATCACCTTGGCGCCGGTCTTGGCCTCGAAGGTCGCGGCGATGTTGCGCAGCGCCGCAAGGCCGGTGTCGTCGGACCAGGTGAGCAGGCGCAGGGTCTTGCCCTGGAAGCGGTTATCGCTGGCGCTGGCCCGGATGAAAGGCATGGTCAGGGCAGCCGCGGCCACCGAGGCAGCGCCTACCGTTTTGATGAATTGCCTTCTGCTGAAATCACGCTCGCCCATCGGGGACTCCTTTGCTCTTATCGCTTTTGTTTAGGAAGGTCGCGGGTGTGCGGCGGGAGGTCGGGGCTGTCGCCCCCCGCCTGCCGGATATGTCTGGCGGTCCCGGAATCCGGGGGGCGCAGGCTGTTCGGCGGGGTCATCCTGCGACCTCGGCGTGGTGCCAACAATCGAAAAAATGTCATCGAAGCCATGTTCTGCATGCATGGCTGGCGTGCGCCCATGCGCGGGCCGCAGACCTTCCCTGAAAGGCCCGCAACAGAGCGGTTCAACAAAAAAAGACGCGCCGTGAAGCCGGCGCGTGGCGGGGAAAGTTCCCCGGAAAGATCCCTGCCGCCCGGGTGCGGCAGGGAGAGGGACGTGTCAGCCCTGGCTGCTCATCCAGGTCGCCTGGTCGATCTCGATCAGGGTCGGCAACGAGCTGGCGCTGGCTTCGCGCAACGCGGCGCGCAGTGCCGCTTCGTCGCTGGCGCGATGCGCCTTGCAACCCAGCGCCTTGGCCGCGCCGACAAAGTCGGGGGTGTAGATGTCGACGCCGACCGGCTCGATGTCGCGGTTGACCATGTAGCGCTTGATTTCCTCGTAGCCGTGGTTGTTCCACAGCAGGACGATCAGCGGTACGTGCGCTTCTACCGCACTGGCCAGTTCCGGCAAGGTGAACTGCAATCCTCCGTCGCCGATCAGGCACAGCACCGGGCGTCGCGTGGCGTCACCCAGCCAGGCACCGATGGCGGCCGGCAATGCATAACCGAGGGTGCCGTAGCCGGTCGAGGAGTTGAACCAGCGTCGCGGCTTCTCAAGGTCGAGGGTCAGGTTGCCGGTGTACACCGGTTGGGTCGAATCGCCGACCAGTACCGCTTCGGGCAGCTCCTCCAGCGCAACATGCAGGAAGCGGGTCTGGCCGCGCAGCGTGTCATCCAGGGTGGAGAGCACTTTCTCGCGCAGTCTGGCGGCGCGGCTACTGCCCCAGTGCGGCGTTTCGACGGCCAGGCTCCGGCCTTCCAGGGCGCCCAGCAGGGCTTCCAGGGCCAGCCCGGCATCGGCCACCAGTGCGGCTCGGGGCGGATAGTTGCGTACCGTCTGATCCGGGTCGATATCGATGCGCAGCAGGGCGCCCGGAATCTTGAAGCCGCCGGCGAAGGTCACGTCGTAATCGGTTTCGCCCAGCTCGGTGCCAACCGCAAGCACCACGTCGGCCTCGTTGACCAGTTCGCGGGTGGCGTCGGTGGACTGCGTCGAGCCGATCAGCAGAGGATGTTGCGCGGGCAGCAGGCCCTTGGCGTTGATCGTCAGCGCCACCGGCGCCTGCAGGCGCTCGGCCAGTTGCTGCAGGGCTGGCCCTGCATCGACGGCGCCGCCGCCGGCGAGGATCAGCGGGCGCCGTGCGCCTGTGAGCAGGTCGGCCATTTCGGCCGCAGCCTCGGGCGCTGCGCCAGCGCGGGCTACCTTGACTGGCTGGCTCGACAGCAGCGCGTCGGCATTTTCCACCAGCACGTCGAGGGGAATCTCGATATGCACCGGACGCGGTCGGCCGGCCTGGAACAGGGCAAAGGCGCGGGCCAGCACCGCCGGCAGTTCGGCGGCTGACATCAGCGTGTGGGAGAAGGCGCTGCAACCGGCGACCAGGCCACTCTGCGACGGCAGTTCGTGCAGCTTGCCGCGCCCGCCGCCGAGCTGGCTGCGCGCCTGCACGCTGGAGATCACCAGCATGGGAATGGAGTCTGCATAGGCCTGGGCCATGGCCGTGGCGATATTGGTCATGCCCGGGCCGGTGATGATGAAGCACACGCCGGGCTTTCCACTGGTGCGCGCATAGCCGTCGGCCATGAAGCCGGCGCCCTGTTCGTGGCGCGGCGTGACGTGGCGGATCTTCGAGCGGGCGAGCCCGCGATAGAGTTCCACGGTATGCACGCCGGGGATGCCGAACACCTGCTCGACACCGTAGCCTTCGAGCAATTTCACCAGTACTTCGCCGCATGTGGCCATGGACTTCATCCTTATTGTTGGTCGTCGGTCTGGCGCGCCATCCCGGTGTATCCGCCAGGGAAACCGGGGCCGAGCATGTACAGGCGAGGTGCGCGCTGGGAGACGGCATTGGACCTGTCGGCGGAGGGCGCTGACAAACCAAAATTTGTCATACTAGGTATGTCTTCACCTCATGCCTGAGCCACGATGAAGCGCTTACCTCCTTTGCCTGCCCTGCACACTTTTCTGGTCACCGCGCAATGCTGCAACTTCACCCGCGCGGCCGGTCTGCTGCACATCACCCAGGGGGCGGTGAGCCGGCAGATCGCCGGTCTGGAAAGCCATCTGGGCTATTCGTTGTTCCAGCGTCAGGCGCGAGGCTTGACCCTCACGCCCCAGGGCCGCGATCTGCTGCCGCGTATCCAGCAGGTGTTCGCGCTGATCGAGGAAGCAGTGGAAGAAGTCGGCGGCAAGCGTGAGGCGCTGCAGCTCAAGGCACCTACCTGCATCATGCGTTGGCTGTTGCCGCGTCTGTTGCAGTGGCAGACCGAGCGCCCGGACGTGCCGGTGGAGCTGACCACCACCATGCAGCACTCCGTGGATTTCCGTAGCGAGGAGTTCGACGCCGCGGTGGTCTACAGCCTGCAGAAGGAGGAGGAGGGCCCGGCTTGCCACCGTCTGTTCTACGAACAACTGACCCCGGTTTGCGCGCCGCAACTGCTCGACGGTCCGCTGCCGCTGAGCGCGCTGGCGGACCTGGAGCGGCATATGCTGCTGCACCCCACTCGCGACCAGCGCGACTGGGAGGCCTGGTTGCGTGTGGCCGGCACGCGGGTCAGCAACATGGGCAAGGGCCAGCATTTCGACACCCTGGACCTGGCCGTTTCGGTGGCCGCCCAGGGAGCCGGCGTGGCCATGGGCGACTGGGCGCTGATCGGTGACGACCTTCGCGCCGGGCGCCTGGTCACGCCTTTCGAGCTGAAGGTGCATACCGGTGCGGCGTACTACCTGGTTTATCCCGAACGCCGCGAGACGTCGCCGCAATTGCGCGAGCTGATCGACTGGCTGTTGCTGCAAGCGGCCGAGCCACAGGAGCAGCCGGCTGCCTGATGTCGCTTCGGCGTCAGGCGCTTTCCGCCTCACCTTGTGCGGCTCGCCACCATGACGAGCCGCGACTTAGAGAGCCTGTTCGTCGTTGCTTTCGACTGAGCGAATTTTCCACGTCATATAAGGGAAATTACTTTTGAAAAATCTGAAGTAATTATTTGCATCGCGCTATTTTTCCTATCGCACCAAGCTGCGAAAACTGCACCCACACCAAGCCGCAGAGGTCTTGGTTTACGCGGACCGGAGGGTCTGAAAATCTCCGGCCGTGCTGCTGTTCCTTACTGCCAAAGCCCGATGGCGACACGCCAGGGCACACAACAACAATCGGCGAGTACAGGCCCGCGAAGCTGCGGTCTGTCAGAGGAATATCACCATGCCCATCCTTGCGCAGTTCTCCCGTTCGACATCCTCCCCAACGTCCGCTGATTCGTTTCGCCGCCTGACGCTCTCAGCCGTCGCGCCCGTGCGCTGAACTTCCCGCCGAATGCTTCGCCGTGCCTGACGGCGCGGCTCACCCTGCCCGGAGTTCGTTCATGCGACTCGAGATCTTCCGCACCCTGTGGGGCTACACCCATGGCTGGCCGCAGGCCATCGCCGAACTGCGCGAGGCCGGCTTCGACGGCCTGGAAGCGCGCCTGCCGCTGGATCCCGCCCTTCGTGCCGAGTACGCACGGCTGCTGGCCGCGGAAGGGGTGCCCTACATCGCGACCCTGTTCACCGCCCACGACGTGCTGCCCGACCAGTCGGCCAGCCCGCAGGTGCATCTGGACGACCTGCAGCGCAAGCTGGGCTATGCCGCCGAGCTGTCGCCGCGCCTGGTCAACACCCTGGCCGGCAACGATCGTTGGCCGTTGGCTGCGCAGGTCGACTTCTTCGGCCGCGCCCTGGAGCTGGCCGCCGCGCAGGAGCTGACCTGTCTCTTCGAGATTCACCGTGCGCGCTCGCTGTACAGCCCCTGGGTGACCCTCGAGCTGATCCGCCAGGTTCCCGAGCTGCGCTTCACCACCGACATCAGCCACTGGGTGGTGGTCTGCGAGCGCCTGCTCGACGACCCCGCCGACGACCTCACGCCCTTCGTCGAGCGCGTGCAGCACATCCAGGCCCGCGTCGGCTACGACCAGGGGCCGCAAGTGCCGCACCCCGGCGCGCCGGAATACAGCAACGCACTGGCCTTCCACCAGAAGCACTGGGAAGCCGTATGGCGCGCCCAGCAGGCTCGCGGCCAGCAGATCACCACCCTGACCCCGGAATTCGGTCCGGACGGCTACTTGCATCACCTGCCTTTCACCAATGCCCCGATCGCCGATCTGTGGGCGCTGAACCGCTGGATGGCCGACGAAGAGCGTCGCCACTTCCAGCGGTTCCTCCAATCCGGATTCTGAACTGATGGAGCCATCGAATATGCAGGAGCACGCGAGCAGGGCCTTCACCTCCATACCCGTCATCGACATCGGCGGGCTGTTCAGCGCACGCCTGGAAGAGCGCCAGGCGGTGGCGGCCGAACTGGGCAAGGCGGCCCGTGAAGTGGGCTTCCTCTATATCCGCAACCACGGCCTCGATCCGAAGCTGATCGAGGGCCTGCAAGCGGCCGCGCGGGCCTACTTCGCCCAGCCGCTGGAAGCCAAGATGCGCCATTACATCGGCGTCTCGGAAAGCCACAAGGGCTTCGTCCCGGAGGGCGAGGAGGTCTACGCCAAGGGCAAGCCGGATCACAAGGAAGCCTTCGACGTCGGCTTCGAAGTGGCCGCCGAGGATCCGCTGGTGCTGGCCGGCACGCCGCTGCTGGGGCCGAACCGCTGGCCGGAAGTGCCCGGCTTCCAGCAGCAGGTGAGTGCCTACTACCAGGCTGTGTTCGCCCTCGGCCGCAAGCTGTTCGACGGCTTCGCCCTGGCCCTGGGCCTGGAGGAGGGCTACTTCGACCCGCTGGTAAGTCGGCCGCCGTCGAAGTTGCGCCTGATCCATTACCCCTTCGATGGCGAAGCGCAGGACGCACCGGGCATCGGGGCACATACCGACTACGAGTGCTTCACCATCCTGCATGCCACCCAGCCGGGCCTGGAAGTGATGAACGAGGAGGGCGAGTGGATCGACGCACCGCCGGTACCGGGTGCCTTCGTGGTGAACATCGGCGACATGCTGGAGGTGATGACCAACGGCGCCTTCGTGGCCACCGCGCACCGCGTACGCACAGTGCGCGAGGAGCGCTACTCGTTCCCGCTGTTCTACGCCTGTGACTACCACACTCAGATCCGTCCGCTGCCGCAGTTCGACAACGGCAGCCGGGAGTACGAAACCATCGCCATCGGCGAGCACATGTGGAGCCAGGCGCTGCAGACATACAGCTACCTGCGCCGCAAGGTCGCCGACGGCGAACTGGCACTGCCGGAGCGGGCGCGCAAACCGTCCAGCTTCGGCCACCTGAAAAAACAGACGCAGCCTTACTGAGCCGCGCGCAACCCTAGACTGGAGCAATCACCATGCTGAAAACCACCCGCACCCTCCTGGCCGCAGCCGTTGTCGGCGCCACCCTGTTGTGCACCCTGCAATCCGCCAGCGCCGCCCTGACTGCCACGCCGGGGCAGTTCAAGGTCGGCATGGAAATCACCTATCCGCCCTTCGAGTCCTATGACGGCGACAAGGTGGTGGGTTCCGACCCCGAGCTGGCCGAACTGCTGGCCAAGCACATGGACCTCAAGACGAGCTTCGTGAACACCAAGTTCTCCGGGCTGATCCTGGGCCTGAATGCCGGCCACTTCGACGCGGTGATCTCCGGCATGTACGTCACCCCCGAGCGTGCCACCCAGGCCATGGCGATCCCCTACGCGCAGACCGGCGCAGCCATCATGGTCCCGGCCGACAGCAAGGAGCGCCCGGCGAAGCCTGAAGACCTCTGCGGCAAGAAGATCGGCCTGGAGAAGGGCACCACCTGGGTGCCGAAATTCGAGGAGTTGTCCAAGACCTACTGCGTACCCAACGGCAAGGGTGCCATCAGCGTGAGCGAATACCCGTCCGCGCCGGAAGTGACCCAGGCGTTGCTGTCGAAGAACGTCCAGGCTCAGGTGGAGATTTCCGGCGCCGCGCACATGATCGCCGAGCGCTCCAAGGGCCGCGTGGTGGTCAGCTCCACCGAGCTGATCTACAAGCAGACCCTGGGCATGTACGTGAAGAAGGGCAACCAGGAGCTGTACGACGCACTCAAGACCGCCTTCCAGAAGACCAAGGACAGCGGCGAATTCGCTGCCCTGCTGAAGAAGTACGCTCTCGAAGACGCTCCGGCAACCGAGTGATTCCGCTTTAACGCAACATGAAAGACGGGGCTGGCCTCGCGCCAGCCTCGTTCGCCGAGGTCTCCATGCAATTCGACTGGTCCTACTTCTTCTCCCTTTTCTCCTTGCCGGATTTCTGGAAGGCCTGCGTCACGGTGATCGAACTGAGCGCCCTGACCTGGCTGATCGGCATGGTCCTGGGTTTCCTCCTCGCCTGTGCCAAGCTCTCCGGCTCGCGCTGGCTGCGCATGCCCACGGCCTTGTACATCTGGTTCTTCCGCAGCGTGCCGCTGCTGGTGCTGGTGGTGTTCGTCTACAACCTGCCGCAGCTCTTCCCGGCCAGCGGCGCGCTGCTGTCCAATCCGTTCATTTCCGGCCTGCTTGCCCTGGTGCTGACCGAAGCGGCTTACATGGCCGAGATCCATCGCGGCGGCCTGATCTCCGTGGCCAAGGGCCAGAAGGAAGCCGGTCGCGCCCTGGCCATGGGCGGCATTGGCATCCAGCGCCTGATCGTCATTCCGCAGGCGTTCCGCATCTCGCTGCCGACGCTGATCAACGAGTACGTCACCGTGGTCAAGCTGACCTCGCTGGTCTCGGTGATCTCCCTCACCGAGCTGCTGCAGGTCGGTGAGCGCCTCTATGCGCAGAACTTCCTGGTGATGGAAACCCTGTCGGCGGTCGCCATCTACTACGTGCTGATCGTGACCCTGTTCGGCTGGGGCCTGCAGTACCTGGAGCACCGCCTGGACCTCAACGCCCGCAAGCCGGAAACCCTGGCCGGCGAGCGCCTGGAAAGCCTGCGCAAGAACCTCCCGGCAACTCCCGTGGCCAGCCGCGAGGCCGCCCCGGCCGGTGCACCGCCCGCGTTGCAGCTCAAGGGCATCCGCAAGAGCTACGGCACCCACGAAGTCCTCAAGGGCGTCGACCTGAGCGTCGGCAACGGCGAGGTGGTGTCGATCATCGGCCCGTCCGGCTCCGGCAAGACCTCGCTGATTCGCACCGTCAACGGCCTGGAAGGCATCGACGGCGGCGCCACCCAGCTCTTCGGCAAGCCCTACATCGAAGCCGGCAGGCCGAACCCGGCGCGCCTGCGTGAAGGCGTGCAGCACATCGGCATGGTGTTCCAGAACTTCAACCTGTTCCCGCACCGTACCATCCTCGACAACGTCACCCTGGCGCCGCGCTTCCACGGCCTGGCCGGGCGCGACATCTGCGAGCAGAAGGCCCTGGCGCTACTGGACAAGGTCGGCTTGCTGGCCCATGCCAACAAGTACCCGCACCAGCTCTCCGGCGGTCAGCAACAGCGTGTGGCCATCGCCCGCGCGCTGGCCATGGCGCCGGCGATCATGCTATTCGATGAGCCGACCTCGGCGCTGGACCCGGAACTGGTGGGCGATGTGCTCAACGTGATCCGCGACCTGGCAAAGGAAGGCATGACCATGGTGATCGTCACCCACGAGATGGACTTCGCCATGTCGATTTCCGACCGGGTGCTGTTCATGGAGCACGGCCAGGTGCAGGTCGATGCCGCACCGGCAAGCATCCGCAATGGCGAATGCGGCGAGCGGGTGATGCGCTTCATCGGCCTGGAGCGCCAGGTCGAGCAGGACGAGGCGCAGCGCCGGGAGTTTCTCGCCAGCTGACGTCACGCCTGACTGACGGGTGTTTGCCGGGCTGTGCCGGATCGATGTCTGCAACGATGTAAAGGAGCGCGCCCATTCTGGGCGCGCTTTTTCATTCGAAGCGGAAGGACGCGCCGTAAGCGCTCTGTGGCAGGCGATCACTGCGATCGGCACGCAGGCGTGAACGGAAGGTCCCGCTTTGCGCGTTGGTGCGATAGAGACCGCGCTTCTGCAGTTCGGGGATCACCAACTCGGCGAAGTCATCGAAGGTGCCGGGACTGATCAGCGGATTGAGCATGTAGCCGCTGGTGCCGGAGAGGCGGGCGTGCTCTTCGATGCGGTCGGCCACCTGCTCCGGGGTACCAACCAGGATCAGGTCGCTGCCCCGGGTCACCTGGGCGAAGCGCTTGCGCACATCGCCGGCGGTGAGCGGCTGGCCGCTGCCGTCGGGGCGCATGACGTAGGACGTCAGCCCCTGGGTCTCGGTGGTCAGCGGCTCGTTGTCGGCGTAGCGGTCGAGATCGATGCCCGTGTCCCCGGCATAGCTCACCAACTGCGCCTGCAGGTGATAGTTGCTCTGCAACTGGTCGTACTTCTTCTGCGCCTCGATGGCTGTGCGGGCAGTGACAATGCGCAGCACGGTCAGCGATTTGATGTCATCCTGGGCACGGCCACGTGCCTCGGCCTGGGACCAGATGTCTTCCAGGCCGGCGCGGATTTCTTCCGGACGCGACTTGGCGATGAAGATCAGTTCGGCATGCTTGGCCGCGAAGGCGCGGCCGCGCTCGGACCAGCCGGCCTGGATCAGCACCGGCGTGCGCTGGGGGGAGGGTGCGCAGAGATGCGCGCCCTGCACCCGATAGTGCTCGCCGTGGTGTTCGATGGCGCGAACGCGGTCGCCGCGGGCATAGGTCTGCCCGCGCTTGTCGGCCACCAGCGCGTCATCCGCCCAGCTTCCTTCCCAGAGCTTGTACACCACATCGAGGAACTCCTCGGCACGGGCGTAGCGGTCGCCATGGCGGATCATCTCATCGAGGCCGAAGTTGCGCGCCGCGCTGCTCAGGTAGGAGGTGACGACGTTCCAGCCAACGCGGCCGTTACTCAGATGGTCGAGGGTGCTCAAGCGCCGGGCGTGGCTGAACGGGTGTTCGTAAGTGGTGCTGATGGTCACGCCGAAGGCCAGGCGTTCGGTCACCGCAGCAAGCGCGGGCAGATGCAGCAGCGGGTCGTTGGCGGGCGCCTCGACTGCCCACTTCAGCGCGGCCTCGTGGGAGCCGCCATAGACGTCATACAGGCCGAGCACGTCGGCGAAGAACAGCATGTCGAGGTTGGCCTGTTCGGCACTGCGGGCCAGGTCGGTCCAGTAGCCGAGGGTGTTGATGCGCAGGCGCTCATCGGCCGGGTGGGTCCAGAGGCTGGGCGCGCCGCCGCAGCCGACGCTGGCTTGTTCATAGAGGGCGAAGAGCAGGGGTTTGGGGTCGGACATCCGGATTTCCTGAAGAACGATGGTCGGAGGTGCGCGCGTGGATTCAGCGGCGTGTGTCGTAGGCCCGGCCGTAATGGCGCTCCAGCCGGGCCTGGATCAGCTCCAGCCCGATGGACATCAGCCAGTAGAGCAGGGCGGCGGCACTGAGCATTTCGATGTAGCGGTAGGAGGCGCGGCCGTAGGACTGGGCGAGGAACATCACCTCCCAGACACCCATCACCGAGACCAGCGACGAATCCTTGAGCATCGAGATGAACTGGTTGGTCGTCGGCGGAATGATGGTGCGCATGGCCTGCGGCAGGACGATGCGCCAGAAGGTCAGGGTGCGGTTCATGCCCAGGGCTGCCGCGGCTTCACGTTGCCCATGGGGCACGCCGATGATGCCTGCGCGGAATATTTCGCTCAGGTAGGCGCCGTAGTTGAGCGACAGCGCCAGGATGCCTGCGCTGATGGCACCCGGAACCACACCCAGCTGCGGGAGGCCCAGGTAGATCAGCAGGATCTGGATCAGCAGCGGCGTCCCGCGGAAGAAGGACGCGTAGAAGCTGGCCACGCCGAAGGCGACGGCGCTGCTCGACAACCGGGCCAGCGCCGTGACGAAACCCAGCAGCAACGAGACCCAGATCGAGCAGAAGCTGAGGAACAGGGTCAGCGCCGCCCCCTGCAGGAAACCGTTGGGCGCGAGGTTGACGCCCACCAGGTTGCGCCACTTGTCGAGGATGATCGCCAACTTCAGGTCGAAGCTGAGGAAAAACGCCACGCACAGGAGGAGCATGACCGCCCAGGTCAGGTACAGCCGGACACGGAAGCCGAACAGGCGCGCCAGCAGCGGCTCTGCCGGCGCGTCGCGCAGTCTGGAGGGAGGATTCTGGAACGCGCTCATTGGGTGATGTCTGAACCGATCCACTTATTCGAGATGCGGGCGAGCGTGCCGTCCTGGCGCAGCTGGCCGATGATCTCGGTGACCTTGGCGTTCCACTGCGGGTCGCCTTTCTCGATGGCCACCACGTTGGGCTCACCATAGAGCGGCTGGCCGACGATCTTGAAGCGTGGGTCCTGGGCGATCCGTTCGCGTGCCGTCACCAGGTTGGTGACCATGGCGTCCAGGCGCACGCCGCTACCCAGAGCGAGGTCCTGGAAGGCGACGGTCTCGTTGTCGTAGGGCGCGATCTCGACCTGCTCGAAGGGGTAGCTCAGCGGCTTGTCTTCCGCGCCCTCGATGACCAGGTCCTTGCGCAGGTAGCTCTCGTAGGTCGAAGCGCTGATCACACCGACTTTCCTGCCGTCCAGATCCTTGGCCGAGGCAATGCGCGAGTCCTTGGCATTGACCACGATCACCGCCGGCGACTCGTAGTACTTCACCGGGAAATCGAAGACCTGGGCGCGCGCCTGGCTGGGCGTCATGGAGCAGACGCAGACGTCGTATCGGCCGCTCCAGTGGCCGGCGGCGATCACGTCCCAGGATGGCGTTTCCAGGCGCAGCTTGACGCCCAGGCGCTCCGCCACGGCCCTGGCGATGTCGACGTCGAAGCCATCGAGCTGGTTCTGGGCATTGAGGAAGGAAAACGGCGGGTAGTTCTCCATCAGCACGCCCACCAGTTCGCCCTGGTGCTGGACGCGATCGAGGGTAGTGCCGGCGAAGGCGGATGCGCAGCTGGCGGCCAGAGCAAGGCCGAGAACGGGGAGGGACAGTTTCAAAACGGGCTCCAGGATGGGCGGGGAATCGGTAAAGATTAAAACGACATAAAAATTATTTTTCTAATATCTTTGTGGAATTTATTGCTCCGTTCGAGCTATATCTCTCCGTTGTGAGCGCAGTGGAGGACTCGATTGGCAGAGGTGTCCCGATCCTTGCCATGCGAGGGCGTACAAGGTCCTGTCCGACTTCGCACGGCTTGACCCGGAGCCATTAAAAAAAACGCCTCTCAGACCCGGATTCCATCGTTTTTCAGATCCGGAGCGCGTCCCTATAGTCCCCGCAGACCGATCCCGGATCGGTGTAGTCAACTCAGTCGTGCGGGAACTGGATATGAACAAGAACGAAGATGTCGAGCGCAGCAGCGGTGCCGGAGTCGGTACCCGGGTGGTCTGGAGTGGAGAGCAGGTCCAGCACCCCTACAATGCGACTCAGACCCCGATCGTGGTAAGCGCCGCCTACGGCTACCAGGACATCGATGCCTGGTACGACGTCGCCCTGGGCAAGCTTCCCGGCTACATCTACAGCCGCATGAGCAACCCGACCGTCGCCACGCTGGAAGCCAAACTCTGCGAGCTGGAGCAGTCGGAGTCGGCGGTTGCCTTCAGCAGCGGGATGGCCGCCATCAGCGCGGTGCTGCATACCTTCCTGTCGAGCGGCAAGCGGGTGGTCTCTACCCGTGACAGCTACGGCGGCACCAACAAGATCTTCGAGGAGTTCCTGCCGCGCATGGGCGTGCAGGTGTGCCTGTGCGACACCCTGGATACCGAGGCCATCGAGCGCGAGATCGCCGCCGGCTGCGATCTGCTCTACCTGGAAACCCCCACCAATCCCACGCTCAAGGTGCTGGACATCCGCCGCCTGGTCGCGGCGGCGCGGAAGGTCGGCGCCCTGGTGGTGGCCGATAACACCTTCGCCACGCCGCTGAACCAGAACCCGCTGACCATGGGCGTCGATGTCGTGGTGCACAGCGCGACCAAGTTCCTCTCCGGGCATGGTGACGTGCTGGGTGGCGTGGTCTGCGGTGCGGAGTCGCTGATGTCGCAGGTTCGCCATTACCGGGAAATCAACGGGGCGTCGCTGGACCCGTTTTCCGCCTACCTGATCATCCGCGGCATCAAGACCCTGGCCGTCCGGCTGCGCCAGCAGCAGGCCAGTGCGCGGGCGCTGGCCGAATACCTGTGCACCGAGCCCCTGGTGGAGGCGGTCAACTACCCCGGTTTGCCTCAACATCCGAGCCACGCGATAGCCCGGTCGCAGATGCGCGGCTTCGGCGCCATCGTCAGTTTCGTGCTCAAGGGCGGCATGGAGACCGTGGCCCGCCTGCTGCCGCGCCTGAAGTACGCCCACCGCGCCGGCAACCTGGGCGCCGTGGAAACCATCTACGGTCCGGCGCGTACCACCAGTCACGTCGAGAACACCCTGGAGGAGCGCCTGGCCCTGGGCATTTCCGAAGGACTGGTACGCATCTCCGTGGGCATCGAGGACACCGATGACCTGCTGGCGGACCTCGCACAGGCGTGCGCCGCGGTTCGCCGGGAACAGGCCAGGGACGGCGAACCGGAAGGGCACGGCGACGTGGCCAACCGGTCGATCGAGCTGCAGGTCTGAGACCTGCCGCGTGGCGCCCGCCGGTCGCGGCGGGTGCCACTTCATGAAATCGAACAACAACAAGACGCAAGGCAACTCGATTCGCTCTGCCCAGACGAGGTCGTAGCTACGCCCTTGCCCGCCAACTTTCATGAGAGTCCAACCATGTCCGTGCAGACAACAACAAGCAAAAATGCTTCGGCGCATTCCTTCAAGCAGGATATGCAGACCCGCCACATCGTCATGCTGGCGCTGGGCGGTGTCATCGGTACCGGCCTGTTCCTGACCTCGGGCTACACCGTCAACCAGGCCGGTCCGCTGGGTGCGGTTATCGCCTACATCATCGGCGCGGTCATGGTCTACCTAGTCATGATGTGCCTGGGCGAACTGGCCGTGCAGATGCCGGAGGTCGGTTCCTTCAGCAGCTATGCGACCCGTTACCTGGGGCCGGGCACCGGCTACACGGTGGCGTGGATGTACTGGCTGACCTGGACGGTTGCCATCGGCTCGGAATTCACCGCCGCCGGCATGCTCATGGTGCGCTGGTTCCCGGATACGCCGGTGTGGATCTGGAGTGCGCTGTTCGGAGCGGCCGTGTTCATCAGCAACATCGTGTCGGTGCGGACCTTCGCTGAGACCGAGTTCTGGCTGTCGCTGGTCAAGGTTCTCGCGGTGATCGCCTTCCTGATCGTCGGCGGTGGCGCCATTCTCGGCGTCTTCGAGATCAAGCAGGCACACAGCATCGGGCTGGGCAACTTCACCCGTGAGGGGCTGTTCCCGACGGGCTTCTGGTCGATCGCCATGACCCTGCTGGCGGTGTCCTTCGCCTTCTCCGGGACCGAGCTGATCGGTATCGCCGCCGGCGAGACCCGCGATCCGGAGAAGAACGTGCCCAAGGCCATCCGGACCACGGTGCTGCGCCTGGCGCTGTTCTTCATCGGCACCATCTTCGTGCTGGCGACCCTGCTGCCGCGTGAGCAGGCTGGCGTGGTGGAGAGCCCGTTCGTGATGGTCTTCGAGATGATCGGCATTCCCTACGCCGCGGACATCATGAACTTCGTCATCATCACCGCGCTGCTGTCCGCCGCCAACTCCGGGCTTTACGCCGCCGCGCGCATGCTCTGGACGCTCAGCGACCAGGGCAACATGCCGCGCAGCTACGCGTCGCTGTCGCGCCGGGGCACGCCGTTCAACGCCATCGTCCTGAGCATGGCCGGCGGCATGGCGTCGCTGCTGAGCAGCGTCTTCGCGCCGGACACCATCTACCTCGCCCTGGTCTCCATTTCCGGACTGGCCGTGGTGGTGGTGTGGATGAGCATCGCCGCCAGCCAGATCGCCTTCCGACGTCACTATGTGGCCAACGGCGGCAAGGTCGAGGACCTGAAGTTCCGCGTACGCGGCTATCCCTTCGTACCGCTGGCCGCGCTGTTCTGCTGCGTGCTGTCCTGCGTCGGCATCGCCTTCGACCCGGCCCAGCGGGTGGCCCTGTACTTCGGCTTGCCCTTCATCGCCTGGTGCTACTTCGTGTTCTGGCTGACCCGCAAGGGCCGGGAGCGTCGGCAGATGTCGCTGGAAGTCGTGGCGCGTGGTTCCGAGGCCGCCTGAGCAGCGTGATACTAGGCCGCTTGAACAGTTGCCATGAGGATCCGCCGTTGAGCCAGAAAGCCTTGCCCCCACTGAACTGGCTTCGAGCCTTCGAGGTGTCGGCGCGTTACCTGAACTTCACCCACGCGGCGGAGGAGCTGCACCTCACGCAGGGGGCCGTGAGTCAGCAGATTCGCCAGTTGGAGAGCCAGCTCGGGGTGGCGTTGTTCAAGCGTCTGCCCCGGGGGCTGGGGCTGACGGAGGAGGGGCAGTCCTACTTGCCGGTCGTGCAGGACGCCATCAGCCGGCTGGCGGTAGGCACCAACGAAATCTTCGGGCAACGCCAGCGGCGGCCATTGAAGGTGCGCGGCAGTCTCTCGTTCCTGCACTTCTGGCTGGCGCCCCGGCTGGCCGAGTTCCGTCGTGCTCATCCGCAGGTCGATATCCGCTACATCAGCAACCTGTGGGTCAAGGAGCTCGATGCCGAGGACGATCTGGAGATTCGTTGGGGCAGCGGGCAGTGGCCGGGTGTCGAGGCGCAGCGCCTGACCTGGGACCTGCTGGTTCCGGTCTGCTCGCCCGCGCTGATCGCCGACCGGCCCTTGCGCGAGGCGCGCGACCTGGCGCACCTGCCGCTGCTGCATGTGCTGGGCTACGAGGAGGGCTGGGGCTACTGGCTGAAGCGGGCCGGCGCCGATGATGTCGATTATTCGAGCGGCCTGCAGTTCGACACCCTGGTCTCCACCCTGCGCATGGCGGAGTTGGGCTTGGGCGTTGCCCTGGCGCGCTCGTCACTGGTCGAGGACCTCCTGCGGGAAGGGCGCCTGGTGGCGCCCTTTGCCCAGCGCATCGAGGCCAGCGAGTCGTTTTACCTGGTGCGCGGCCTGGGGCAGGCGCTGTCCCCGGATGCCCAGGCCTTTTCCAACTGGCTGGTGACCTTGGTTCACCGCCAATCATGAGTACCCACCTGGAGTGACGATGCAGTACACAACCACCCGTGGCGCCGAGACAAGCGTGGACTTCCGCACGGCGCTGCTTTCCGGGCTCGCCGGGGACGGCGGGCTCTACGTGCCTTCGTCGCTGCCGCTGTTCAGTCCGCAGGAGATCGCCAGCTGGTCCTGGCTGCCGTTCGACGAACTGGCCTGGCGGGTGATTGCTCCCTTCGTCGGCGACACGCTCGACGAGCCGAGCCTGAGGGCGCTGGTCAGCGACAGCTATCGGGGGTTTCGCCATCGCGCGATTGCGCCGCTGCAGCAGATCGGCCACAACGAGTGGGTCCTGCAGTTGTTCCACGGCCCGACCCGTTCCTCCAAGGATTTCGCCGCGCAATTGCAGGCCCGGCTGATCAGGCACTTCCTGGGCCAGGATTGCGAGCGGGCGGTATTGGTCGGGGCCAGCAATGGCGATACCGCCGTGGCGGCCATCGAGGCCCTGGGGCACTGTCCCACGGCTCGCCTGCTGGCGCTCTATCCGCTGGCCGGCACGCCGGCGGATCGGTCGGAGGTCATGCGCAGGGCGGATTCCGATAGTGTTTACAGCGTCGCCGTGGAGGGCAGTTTCGACGATTGCCAATCGCTGGTTTCGCGATTGCTGCGCGAATGGCCCTGTCCCGAGCTGATTCCGATCAGCTTCAACTCGACCAACTGGATCGGCGTGCTGGCGCAGATCGTCTTCTACTTCCATGCGGCCCTGCAGTTGGGCGGCGGCATCCGCCCGGTCGGCTTCAGCATTCCGGCGGCCAGCTTCGCCGAGATCTACGCAGGTTTCATCGCGCAGAAAATGGGGCTGCCGATCAACCAGATCATCGTCTCTACCAACCGCAACGATGCCTTGCACCGGTTCATCCATTGCAATCGCTACAGCCGGGGTTCCGCCAGCCGCACTTTGTCGCCGGCGATGGACTTCTCGCTGTTCTCCAACCTCGAACGCTTCGTCTGGGAGCTGTATGAGCGTGACGGCGAAGCGACGCGGACGCTGATGGAGCACTTCGACGACTGTGGCGAGCTGAGCATCGGTAACCGCCAGTGGTTGCAGGCGCGCATGCTGTTCGACTCCTATGCCGTGGACGATGCGCTGATCCGCGAAGAGATCATCACGCTGTTCCGCGAGACCGGCAGTGCGGTGGACCCCCATACCGCGACGGGCGCCTACGCCGGGCGGCTGCACCGGCGCAACATCGGCGCGCCCATCGTGACCCTGGGGCAGTTCGCGCCGGAGAAGTCGGCGGCGCTGCTGGCGGAGCTGGGGGCCTGGCACGGTGCAGTGCCGTCGCCCACAGGCGGCGAGGCCACTGGACCCGTGCTGGCGCGCGATGACCTGGCGGGGTTGCACGAGGTACTGATGCAGATGCGGGCCGGCCGATGAAGCGCATCCTCGACCCCCTGGACGAGCGCATCCTCGCCGAACTCACCGCCAACGCGCGCATCGCCCATGCGGAGCTGGGGCTCAAGGTCAACCTGTCGCGCAACGCGGTGCGCCAGCGCATCGAGCGCCTGGAGCGTGACGGCGCCATCCAGGGTTACACCCTGCGGGTGGGCGAGGGGCGGCGTCCCTCGTCGCTGATCAATGCGGTGATCTTCGTCTACCGCTACGACCGCATGCGCGGCGAGGAGGTGCTGGCCGCGCTGCGAACGATCCCGGAGATCGTGCAGTGCGAAGTGCTCAGTGGCGAGTTCGACCTGATGCTCCGTGTCGAGGCCGCCAGCCCGGAACGCGTGCACCACGTCTGGCGGGAGATCGCGGCGATGCCGGGGGTCGAGAACACGGTGACCTCGTTCGTGCTGTCCACCGTGATCTGAACCGCCCAACCCGGCCGTACCCTGCTGCCAAAGCCAGCGGGAATACCAGCGCCGCCCGGACCTTCGTCCGGGCGGCGTTTTTCATTCTGCGCCCAGGTATTGCGTCGGTCCGGCACTGGTCAGATTGCCCAATAAATACAGCGCTTTGCCATATTCAACTGGCATGGGACGACTCTTAGGCTGAGCGACATCGAACAACGCCTGAGAAGGAAGGCAAACCATGACCGAATACAAGATCGCCCTCGTTGGCTTTGGCGGTGTGAACCGCGCCCTGGCTCAACTGATCGCCGAGCGCAACGCTCGTTGGCAGCAGGAGCTGGGTTTCAGCCTGAAGATCGTTGGCGTCACCGATCTCTTCCTGGGCTCGGTGATCGACCGCAATGGCCTGGATGCGGCCAGTCTTGCCGCGCTGCCGGCCGTCAAGGGCGCCTTCGCGCAGATGCCCGAAGGCACCGCGCAAGCCTTCAACGAGTCGGTGATCAAGCAGTCCGGGGCCGACATCATCGCCGAAGCCACCTTCACCAATCCGAAGGACGGCGAGCCGGCGGCGACCTTCTGCCGCTGGGCCCTGGAGGCGGGCAAGCACGTGGTCACCACCAACAAGGGCCCGATCGCGCTGCACGGCGAGGAGCTCAAGCGCCTGGCCAAGGCCAATGGTGTGTCGTTCGAGTACGAAGGCTCGGTGATGAGCGGCACGCCTGTGCTGCGCCTGGCACGGCAGACCCTGGCGGGCTCCGGCGTCCAGGGTTTCGAAGGCATCCTCAACGGGACCTCGAACTACGTGCTGACGCGCATGGAAGAAGGGCTCGGTTTCGCCGAGGCCGTGGCCAAGGCGCAAGAGCTGGGCTATGCCGAGGCGGACCCGACGGCCGACGTGGAAGGGCATGACGTGCGCCTGAAGGTCGTGATCCTCGCCAACGAATTGCTCGGCGCGCACCTGCAGGTCAGCGATGTCGCCTGCAGCGGAATCAGCGGCATCAGCAGCAGCGATATCGAGAAGGTCCGCGAGTCGGGGGCGCGCTGGAAGCTGATCGGCTCCGCCCGCCGCGAAGCCGATGGCGCGGTGAGTGCCAGCGTGGAGGCCCGCCTGCTGCCGAGCTGGCATCCCCTGGTGGGCATTTCCGGCGCCACCAACGCCGTCGCCTTCGACACCGAGTTGCTGGGTGCGGTGACGGTCTCCGGCCCCGGTGCCGGCCGTGTCGAGACGGCGTTCGCCCTGCTGTCGGACATCGTCGCCATCCATGCGTCCGGCCGTCAGGCCTGAGGAGTGAAGTGCATGAGCCTGACTTCCGTATCCCTTGTTCCCGAGGCGACTCAGATCGACGTGTTCAGCCCCTTCGACGGCACGCTGGTCGGCAGCGTTCCGAACCTGGGCGCCCAGGACGTCCCCCGACTGCTCACGCTCGCTCGCCAGGGCGTGCGTGACAGCGCCGCGCAGCCCCGGCATCGCCGCGCCAGCATCCTCGAACGGGCTGCACAGCTCATCGAGCGAGACGCTGCGGATTTCGCCGGCCTGATCGTCGATGAAGCGGGCAAGACGCTGCGCCAGGCGGAAAAGGAGGTGAAGCGCTGCATCAACACGCTGAAGCTCTCCGCGGAAGAAGCCCGCCGCAACGCCGGCGAGGTGGTGCCCTTCGATGCCTACGAAGGCTCGGAATCGCGCCAGGGCTGGTTCACCCGTGAACCCCTGGGGCTGATCCTGGCGATCACCCCGTACAACGACCCGTTGAACCTGGTGGCTCACAAGCTGGGGCCGGCCATTGCCGGCGGCAATGCGGTGATCCTCAAGCCGTCGGAGCTGGCGCCGCTGTCTGCGCTCAAGCTGGTGCAGTACCTGGTCGAGGCCGGTCTGCCCGAGTCCGTGGTGACGGTGGCGACTGGAGGCGTGGAGCTGGGCAAGGCCCTGGTCGCCGTGCGCGAGATCCGCATGATTTCCTTCACCGGCGGCTTCGCCACGGGCGAGCAGATCGCCCGCAATGCCGGCCTTAAGAAACTCGCCATGGACCTGGGCGGCAACGCGCCGGTGCTGGTGCTGGAGGATTGCGACCTCGAGGCCACCGTGGAGTCCTGCGTTTCCGGCGCCTTCTGGGCCGCCGGGCAGAACTGCATCGGGACCCAGCGGATCCTGGTCGATGCGTCGATCTATGCGGCCTTCCGCGAGCGCTTCGTCGAACTGACCCGCGCGATGGTGCTGGGTGATCCGGGCCGGCGCGAGACCGATATGGGGCCGATGATCACCGAAGCCTCCGCTCGCCGGGCCGAGCATCTGGTGAACCAGGCGCTGGGCGAGGGTGCCCGCCTGCTCTGCGGCCACCAGCGCCAGGGAGCCGCCTATGCCCCCACGGTGCTGGAAGGTGTCGACCACGGTAGTCAGCTGTGGCGCGAGGAAGTGTTCGCGCCGGTGGTGATGCTGGCGCCGTTCGAGGATCTGGAACAGGCGATTTCCCTCGCCAACGCGCCGGAGTACAGCCTGCACGCAGGGCTGTTCACCCGTGATCTGTCGAAGGCGCTCAGCCTGTCGCGGCGCATCGAGGCCGGCGGGGTGATGGTCAACGACTCGTCGGACTATCGCTTCGACGCCATGCCCTTCGGCGGCTCCAAATACGGCAGCCTGGGGCGCGAGGGCGTGCGCTTCGCCTACGAGGACATGACCCAGCCCAAGGTGGTGTGCATCAACCAGCTGGGTTGACGTTTCGGGAGACGACCCTTCACGGCCGTCATTTTCACCGGGTGGGTCGCTCGCCGCGCCGCCCGGTGCTTTTTTCCGCTACTTGATGGATAAGGGAGTCGTCGATGATCACGCGTTATGCGTCGGGCAACAGGATGTCCATGGCGGTCAGCTACGGCGCCATGTTCGAGACTGCCGGGGTGGCGGCGGACGATACGCGCGAGGATGTCCAGGGGCAGCTGCGGCAGGTACTGGCGACTATTGACGCGCTGATGGCCGAGGCCGGCGTCAGCAAGGAGCAACTGACCCGCGTACAGATCTGGATCGCGGACTACAGCCACTTCGATCGGGTCAACGAGATTTACGACGCCTGGCTGCAGGGCTACCCGAAACCGGTTCGCGCCTGTGTTGGAGCGGACCTGGGGGAGGGGTACCTGGTCGAGGTGCAGGTGTTTGCGGTTCGTGGCGGGTCGATTGCGAAGCGGGGATAATGCCGCCTTCAATCGGGTGAGTTGATCACCCTGCACCCGCAGCCGTCCGGATACGGCTGCCAGCACTCCAGGAAGGAACGCTCCTATGTCATACCGACTTGCCATCTTCGACTTCGACGGCACGCTCGCGGATTCCTTTCCTTTCTTTGTCGCGGTGTTCAACCAGGTCGCTGACAAGCACGCGTTCAGCCGGATTCCCCCGGAAGAGTTGGACTCTTTGCGCAAGCAAGGGGCCCGGGAGATCATGTCCCATATCGGAATGCCGCGCTGGAAGCTGCCTCTGGTGGCGCGAACCTTCATGGGCCTGATGAAGAGGCATCGAAGCTCCATCCGGCTTTTCGAGGACATTGCCGATACCCTGAGCCATCTTGATGAGAAGGGCGTGATTCTCGCGGTGGTGTCCTCCAACTCCAGAGAGAATGTCACGCAGATTCTGGGCTCCAGCTGTCGGCATATCCGTGCCCTCGAGTGCGGGGTTTCCATTTTCGGCAAGGCATCGCGCTTGCGCCGGGTCATGCGGAAGTTTGGCGTGGCGCGAGAGGAGGTCATCTACATCGGTGACCAACCGACGGATGGGGAAGCGGCATCAACGGCCGGTATCGCGTTTGGCGCGGTTGCGTGGGGATATGGGACATATGAAGCATTCCGCACGCTTCAATCCCATGAGTGGTTCGCCGATGTGAGCGAATTGCGGCGGTTGGCGGGCAGTCATGAAGGCCTGGAGTCATCCCCACGCTGATGCCCCAATGCAGTGTTCTGCCGTCCCGTCGCGGGGCGATTGGGGGCTGGTCTTCTGATAGGCGATTACACTGGCCGTCTCCCATCCATTACAGAATGCAGCAATGGTTCCCCAATCAAGCGTACGGCTCGCCCAGGGCGACGACCTCGATGCTCTATTTGAACTGGACGCGATCGCCCGGCGCGAACCGGGGCGACGGACATACATTGCACACGCGGTAGCCAATGGCCAATGCTGGGTAGCAGCGGATGCAAGCGACGCCACAGTACTGATGGGGTACGGCGTACTGAACGACTCCTTCTTTGAGCAGCCCTTCATCCCGCTCGTCGTAGTGAGGGACTCGGCGCGGCGTCATGGTGTCGGGTCCGCCATTCTCCGCGTACTGGAGTCGCAGTGCAGGGGGCCGAAACTGTTCACCTCGACGAACCGCTCGAATGAGCCGATGCAGGGGCTGCTTGGGAAGCTCGGCTTTATCAGGAGTGGCCAGATAGAGAATCTGGATGAGGGCGATCCTGAACTTGTTTTTGTGAAGTTCCGATCCTGAATCCGAGACGGGACTGAAGACGACTGGCGTTGGTCGCGCTGTTGCCGCTCGTCGCTTGAATGCTGGCTCAACGCCAGTTCCTACATTCCTGTCTAGACTGCGATGCAGGGCCTTATCGAGCCCCGCCTTAGCCGCCATCCCTCATCCCCAGAGGCGCGGCCGCCAGGGAAAGGACAGGAGACTACATGGACGGACGTCAATTCCCACCATCCCGCCAATACCTGCTGCCATTGCTGGTAACCCTCGCCCTGATGCTCGTTTTCGGGGGGCTGGTGCTCTGGCAGTGGCTGGATCTGGAAGCGCGCAACCGTACCGAGTACGAGCAGCGTTTCAAGCTCGAGGCCGAGGAAATCGCCCATCGCGTCAGCAACCGGATGCGCTCCTACGAGATGGTTCTGCGCGGTATGTCCGGCCTGATCGTCGGCACTAACGCGGTGTCGGCCGAGGACTGGGCGCGGGCCACTGACCAGTTGCAGTTGCAGGACCGCTATCCGGGCATCCAGGCGCTGGCGTGGGCGCGCTACCTGAAGCGCGAAGAAGCCAACGAGTTCGTCAGCGAGATCTGGGAGCAGGGCCGCCGCGATTTCCGCATCATCCCTCCGGAGCCGCGGGACGAGTACATCGTGGTGCAGTACAGCAGCCCCATGGACTGGCGCAACCGCCGCACCCTGGGTTTCGACATGCTCACCGAGCCGGTGCGCCGGGCGGCTCTCGACCTCGCCCGGGAAAGCGGCGAGGTGAGTCTCACCGGGCCGCTGAAACTCAGGCAGGAAACCGAGCAGCAGGCGCAGAGCGGTGTGATCCTCTATATGCCGGTGTACCGCCCGGACGCGCCCAGCACCTCGGTCGACGAGCGCCGCACCGCGCTGCTTGGCATGGTCTGCGGTGCCTTTCGGATCAACGACCTGATGGCCGGCATCCTGGGGGCCCAGAGCAACCTCTATAGCATCGACCTCAGGGATGTCGGCAGTTCCGAGTCCATGCTGCAGGTGTCCGACAAAGGTCACCAGCCACGCTTCCACCAGGTCGAGGAGCTGAAGCTGTTCGGCCGCACCTGGGCCCTGGGAGTGGGCAGCACGGCCGAGTACGAGGCCATGCTGAGCAACAATCGCATCACCTTCAGCCTCTGGACCGGCCTGTCTGCCGCGCTGTTGCTGGCCCTGTTGGTCGGGGGCTATCTCTACCAGCGAGAGCGGAGTCTGCAGCTCAGCCTGTCGGCGACCGCCGAACTGACCGAGCGCGAGGAGCGTTTCCGCCTGCTGCTGCAGCATCTGCCGGTGGCCACCCTGACCTGCGGGGAGAATGGCCGCATCGAGATGGCCAATGCCCGCGCCGGAGAACTGTTCGCCTGCGCGGCGGAGAGCCTGGTGGGGCAGAACCTGCGCCGGTTCGTGCCGAGCCTGGCGGACCTGCCGCAACAATTGGCCAGGCAGGCTCCCACCGACCTGACGGAGATCGAGGCCTTGCAGGAGGATGGTGAGCGGGTTGCCGTGGCTTTCAGCCTGAGCACCTTCAACCACGGCAATGACCGGCGCTACCTGCTCAGCCTTGTGGACCTGCAGGCGCGCAAGAGCGCCGAGGAGCGTTTCCGCCTGGTGGTCGAAGCCTCGCCCAACGCCATCGTCCTGGTGGATGCCAGTGGTCGGATCGCCATGGTCAATCGCCAGACCGAACAACTGTTTGGTTATAGCCGTCATGACCTGCTCGAATCCTCCGTGGAAATGCTCCTTCCCGAGGCTCTTCGCGAGGCCCATGTGGCATTGCGCGAAGGCTTCCAGCGCAAGCCCGAGCAGCGGCGCATGGGCAGCAACCGGGAGCTGTTCGGCCAGCATCAGGACGGCCACATGATCCCCCTGGAGGTGGGCTTGTCGCCGATCCGCGCCGGCCGCGAACGGCTTGTGCAGGCAGTGATCATCGACATCAGCGAGCGCAAGGCCGCCGAGCAGCGACTGCGTGACCAGGCCGAGCAACTGATGCTCGCCAACCGCTACAAGTCGGAATTCCTCGCCAACATGTCCCATGAGTTGCGCACGCCGCTGAACAGCATCCTGATCCTCAGCGATCAGCTGCGACAGAACATGGCTGGCAACCTCACCGAGAAGCAGACCCGCCACGCCGATATCGTCCACCGCGCCGGTAGTGACCTGCTGCAATTGATCAACGACGTGCTCGACCTGGCCAAGGTCGAGGCAGGGCGCATGCAGCTCAAGCTGGAGCCACTCAATGTGCAGGACATGCTCGCCGAGCTGGACGGCAGCCTGCGGCCCATGGCCGAGGTCAAGGGCCTGCGCCTGTCCACCCATGTCCAGGCCGGCGTGCCAAGGGTTATCCATAGCGACCGGGTGCGCATGCACCAGATCCTGCGCAACCTGCTGTCCAACGCCCTCAAGTTCACCGAGCAGGGTGAGGTAGAGCTGTCCGTGGAGCTGGACCCGGCGGCGGCGGTCGATGAGCGCGAAGTGTTGTGCTTCGTCGTCCGTGATACGGGCGTCGGTATCCCCGAGGACCAGCACGAACGCATCTTCCAGGCCTTCCAGCAGATCGATGGTTCCACCAGCCGGCGCTTCGGCGGCACCGGCCTGGGCCTGGCCATCACTCGTCAGCTGGTGCTTGCCCTGGACGGCACCATCACCCTGGAAAGCGTGCCGGGGCAGGGTTCGAGCTTCAGCGTCCGGCTGCCGGTGGCGGTGGGTGCGAGCCAGCCGAAGGCCGATGAGCCCCCCGCACAACCGGTGCGTGGCGGCCAGGGGCCGGCGGTGCTGATCGTCGAAGACGATGTCAACTTCGCCTCGGTGATAGCCGAGGAAGCCCAGGCCCGTGGCTTCTCCAGCGTCCATTGCCGCAGCGGTAAGCAGGCTATCGAGTTGCTGCAGAACGAGCGCTTCGCTGCCGTCATCCTCGACATCCTGCTGCCGGACGTCAGTGGCTGGCAGATCTACCGGCGTGTGCGTAGCCATTCGAACCACCGCGCGACCCCGGTGAATATCATTTCCTGCGTGCCCCAGCCCCAGGATTGGAACGAGGACGCTACCCGCTACCTGGTCAAACCCATCGCCCGCGAGGACCTGGAGCAGGTGTTCCAGGACCTGGAGGGCGGCCGTCCGCCGGCGGAGCACAAGCTGTTGCTGGTGGAGGACGTGGACGTGGAGCGTGAGCACTATCGCGAGCATCTGGAGCAACTGGGCTTCAAGGTGGTGGCCAGTGCCAATGGCGAGGGTGCCCGCAAGGCCTACGCGGAGGACAATTTCTCCGCCCTGGTGATCGACCTCGACCTGCCTGACCAGGATGGTTTCGAGCTGCTCGACAGCCTTCACCGCGAACGCCCGCTGGATGGTTCGCGGGTGGTCATCAACACCGGTGTCGACGTCAACCAGCAGAACCTGCAACGCTTGCGCCGCTATTCGGCGGTGGTTGTGCCCAAGGCGGGCGGGGACCTCAAAAACCTCAGCTCGGCGGTCCAGGGATTCCTCGCCGGCCTGCGCGAACCGCAGACCAGCTCGTGGTCGGACCCGCTGGAAGGCGGCCGCGTGCTGCTGGTGGACGATGACGTGCGCAACATCTACGCCCTCAGCGCCCTGCTGGATGAAACCGGCTTGAAGGTCACCGCCGCCCGCGACGGGCTGGAGGCCATCGACTGCTTCCAGCGCGAACCCTTCGACCTGATCCTGATGGACATGGCCATGCCCAACATGGACGGCTACACCGCCACCCGCGTGCTCAAGCAGGAGCACGGCTGCAGCATCCCGATCATCGCCCTGACCGCCCATGCGATGAAGGGCGACCGGGAGAAATGCATCACCGCCGGCGCCGACGATTACCTGGCCAAGCCGGTGAGTCGCCAGGAATTGCTGGACATGCTTTACCGCTGGCTGGAACAACCGGGAGCACGCCATGGCGCACCTGCAGCTTAAGGAGGTCCCCGCAGCCAACACCCTGCTGGTGGTGGATGACCGCCGGGAAAACCTCGCCGCCATGGAAGCGTTGCTGGACCACGGTGAATGGCAGGTGCTTACCGTGGATTCCGGCGAGGCAGCGCTGAAATGCCTGCTGGAGGAGGAGGTCGGCCTGGTGCTGCTGGATGTGCAGATGCCGCACATGGACGGTTTCGAAGTGGCGCGGCTGATGCGCAGCAGTCCGTTGACCCGCTATACGCCGATCATCTTCATTTCCGCCATCGCCCACACCCATGAAGCCGTGCTGCACGGCTATTCGTCCGGGGCGGTGGATTTCATCCTCAAGCCCTTCGACCCTGAGGTGCTGCGCCTCAAGATCCAGTCCCTGCTGGCCCATGAGCGCAACCGGCGCGACCTGCTGCAGCTCAGCCAGCAACTGGACAGCGCCCGCGCCTTCAACGCCTCGGTGCTGGAGAACGCCGCCGAAGGCATCCTGGTGGTCGGCGAGGACGGCCTCATCAGCTTTGCCAACCCGGCCTCGGCGCAAATGTTCCAGGGCTCGGTGGGGGATCTGGAGGGCAAGCCGCTGCTGAACCTGATCGCCCACCCGGAGATGAGCGGCGAGTGGAAACTGTCGGATTTCTACCGCCACTGGAAGCGGAACGAGACCTACCGCCTGCACGACGCCAGTCTCAAGACCATGAGCGGCGAGCGCCTGCCGGTGGCGCTGTCGGCGTCGCCCCTGCCACGGCTGCAACGCTCGATGGTGGTCATTGCCCTGGATATGTCGGTGGTGCACCACCTCCATGCGCAACTGGAATCCCAGGCCATCACCGATGCCCTCACCGGGCTGCTCAACCGCCGCGGCTTCCACAATGCTCTGGAGGCGTCCCTGGCTCGCGTCGAGCGCAATGGCAAGCGCATGGCGGTGCTCTACCTGGACCTGGACGGCTTCAAGCTGATCAACGATTCCCTCGGCCACGAGGCCGGCGACCGTGTGCTGCGGCGGGTAGGGGAACAGCTGAAGAGCTGCCTGCGCCCCTATGACATCCTGGCGCGCATGGGCGGCGACGAGTTCACTGCGTTGCTCGACAGCCTTGACCACCCCGAAGACGCCGCGCGGGTGGCGGAGAAGCTGATCGAGATGGTTTCGGTGCGTCATCGCATCGAAGGCATCGATGTCACCATAGGTGCCAGCGTCGGCATCGCCAGCTTCCCCGAGTGCGGGCAGAGTGTGGACGGCCTGTTGCGTGCGGCGGATATCGCCATGTATGAGGCCAAGCGCGCCGGCCGCCAGCAGTACCGCTTCTACTCGCCGGAAATGAACGGCCGCGCCCGCTCCCGATTGATGCTGGAAGAGAGCCTGCGCAATGCCATCGAGCAAAACGACTTTCATCTGGTCTACCAGCCCCAGATCCACCTCGAGACTGGCCGCCTGCGCGGCTTCGAGGCGCTGCTGCGCTGGGAACACCGGGTGGCCGGCACGGTGGCGCCCAATGTGTTCATTCCGCTGCTGGAGGAAACCCGCCTGATCAACCGCCTGGGCGACTGGGTGCTGCGGGAGGGGGCTAGCCAGTGCAGTGCCTGGAGGCAGAGCTTCGGCGACGACCTGGTGGTCAGCCTCAATGTCTGCCCGCTGCAGTTCGGCATGCCGCAACTGGTGGACGACCTGCGGCGGGTGCTGGACAACTTCAGCCTGCGGCCCTCGCAACTGGAAGTGGAGGTTACCGAAAGCGCACTGATGCAGGACCTGGAGCTGACCCGCGAACAACTCCGGCAACTGCGCGCCCTGGGCGTGCGCATCGCCATCGACGACTTTGGCACCGGCTATTCGTCCCTGGCCTACCTGCGCCATTTCGAGCTGGATACCCTGAAGATCGACCGCCTGTTCATCTCCAACATGCTGGAATCGCGGCGCGATGCCGCGGTGGTCAGCACCATCATCGACCTCAGTCGCCACCTGGGCCTGGAAGTCATCGCCGAAGGTGTGGAAACCGCAGCCCAGCGCGACTGGCTGCTGGAGCATGGCTGCACCTACATGCAGGGTTTCCTGGTGGCGCCGGGGCTGCCCGTGGCCGAGGCCGGGGCCTTTCCTCGCATAGTGGACTGGCGCGCTTTGCAGGAAGCGGCCCTCGCTCCCAGCCGCTCTCCCTGAAGTGGAGAGGGGCGTTCTCTTCAAGCGTGGTGCCAGTCTTTCCCCGGCTTCTACCTTTACGCTTCAGCCACGGCGCAATTGTCGTGGGGTCGCGTTCAGCAGGCGGCGCAGCAAACGCCGGAGAGCCGTTGGATCCTGATAGCCGACCTGCGCCGCAACCGCTTCGACAGAGTACTGGCCGGATTCGAGAAGCGCTCGCGCCTTGTTCAGCTGCACCCGTTGGATGAGCTGCCGAGTGGAGTGCCCCGTCGCCTTGTGGACGTGGCGCGACAAGGTCCGCTCGGACATGCCGACACTCGCGGCGAGCGCCTTGACTCCCGCAAGCTCCGGCAGCGATTCCTCGATCTGCGCGGTCAGGCGCGAGATCAGGGCATTCCCTTGCACCAGCATGGCGGGGATGACGAAGGGCGACTGCAGTTGCCGACGGTCGAGCAGCAGGGCCTTGCTCACCGTGTCGGCGATTTCAGGGGAAAGGCGCCGGCGTAACAGGTGCAGCATGAGGTCGGTCTGAGCGAAGGCGGCACCCGCCGTAGTCAGTGGTGGGTCGGCCAGCACCATGAAGTCCGGGTCTACGCGGCAGCCCGGTGCGAGTGTCTGCAGGTGCGGTGCCAGCCACCAGGAGGTTGTCGCCCGCCTGCCATCCAGGAGCCCGGCTGCATGCAGAAGAAAGACGGCCGAGCATGACGCGGCAACTTCCTTGCCGTTCGCGATGTGGTTGCTCAGTGCCGAGAGGAAGGGAGCTACCCATGGTTCCGCAAGGCGTCGCTCGAGCTGGTCGAAGTCACTGACGCCAATGCCCGGTATGACCCAGCAGGAGCTGTCCTCAACGCCTGGCTCCATGGGGGCCACGTGCAGCAGCAAGCCATGACCCAGCGTCACCGGTCCCGGTTGAGGACCGCAAATCCGCCAGCGCGGTGTGGCCAGGCCGCGTCGCTCGCCGACGTTTGCCGCAGTGGCGAGGATGTCCAGGGTGGAGGCCACGCTCGAGGCGAATGCTCCTGGTATGACCAGAATGGTGAAATCATGCATTGGCTGATTATGCTCGAAAGAGGACGAATCGGACACTTTTGCAGGAAGCGAACGCCAGGCCCAATAGTGATCCAATCCATCGCCAAGGTTTCAGCCATGCCCAACATCCTGATCAAGGTACCCACCGGAGCTTTCAGCGAGCCGCAACGTGAGCGCCTGTTGAAGCGCGTCAGCGAGGCAGCCATCGCGCATGAGCGCATAGGCAGCGATCCACGGCAGCGCAGCCTGTGCTGGGTGCTCATCGAGGAGGTTCCGGCTGCCGATTGGCTATGCGGCGGCGCGAACGTGCACGCTCAGGCCATTCCCTGCATCGTCATGGTCAAGGTGCCTGCCGGCGTCCTCGATGAGCAGATGCGCAAGGAATACGTGCTGGGCCTGCACCAGGCCATCGAGCAATGCGCAGGGCCGGATGATGGGCGGATGTTGATGACGTCGATACAACTGACGGACATCGCCGATGGCACATGGGGTGCGAACGGAAGTCTCTGGCGCCTGGCCGATTTCACTCGCGCTGCCGGTTATGGGCATCTTCTCCCCAGCATCTAGAGGACATGCCAGGCCGGAGCCGGGAGCGAGGAACGGTTTCGACCCTTCCTCTCACAGAAGTCCGCCTCTGGCCGTTGGCTGCCCTCGACCAGTGGCTGCTACCGACCCGGAGCGGATGTCTCCCGCTCCAACTGGCGTGGAGTGCTACTCATCTGCCGCCTGGTTGAGTCGCTGTTGCTGGACAGGCAGTGCATTGCCATGTCGAGCAGATGGTTTTTAGTATATGCATAAATAATATTAAAAATATGTTGATTCGATTCATTTAGAAATAAAAGAATCGCCGGGAATTCCCACGGCGAAGCTCTGAAACGGCGCTCTCGCTCTTGTGTGTCGCAGCGAGATCTCCATGCCCGGCCAGCCCGACTCCACTGTGTTTTTCCGCCTTCAGAATCTGAGCAAGGCGTTTGCGGGCAATCGGGTACTGGACGAGGTGAACCTGGATATCCGTCAAGGCGAGGTGCTTGCGCTGCTGGGCGCCAACGGTGCGGGCAAGTCGACCCTGGTGAAGGTATTGGCCGGCTCCCATTCGCATGACGCCGGGCAGCTGTGCATCGACGGCCAGGTTGTGCGCTTCACCTCGCCTCAGGACGCCAGGCGCCACGGGATAGTCGCGGTGCACCAGCAGGTCGAGCAGGGCGTGGTGCCTGGGCTGAGCGTGGCGGAGAACCTCCTGCTCGACGAGCTCTGCGGCGCATCCGGCTCGCTGCTGTTTCGACCGCGTACGGCCCTGCAACGCGCCGCCGAAATTGCCGCCGGGCTTGACCTCCAGTTGCCGCTGGAGGCGCCCATCGAAACACTGGGGACCGCCGAGCGGCAATTGGTGATCCTGTCCCGCGCGCTGGCGCTCAGGCCACGTCTGCTGATCCTCGACGAACCCACCGCATCGCTCTCGACCCACGAAGCCGAGCGCCTGTTCGCTCTGATCGACCGGCTGCGCGAGCGCGGCGTGGCGATCCTCTACATCTCCCACCGGCTGTCCGATCTGCAACGCGTGGCGGACCGTGCGCTGGTGCTGCGCGACGGCCGTCTGGTGGGCGAATTCACGGCGCCGTTGGACCTTGCTGCCGCCGTGGAATCCAT
Organism: Pseudomonas sp. PSE14; assembly: GCF_029203285.1. NCBI lineage: Bacteria > Pseudomonadati > Pseudomonadota > Gammaproteobacteria > Pseudomonadales > Pseudomonadaceae > Pseudomonas > Pseudomonas sp. PSE14. The sequence goes on along the minus strand of NZ_CP115669.1, from coordinate 3,400,291 downwards.
GCTCGGCGCTGCGTTGGGCGAGGTGGAATTGCAGCCTCTGGAGCGGGGCGAAAGCGTGCTTTCCCTGCGCGGCTGGCAGCTCGAAGCACAGAGCGCGGCCTTCGACCTGGACCTGCATGAAGGCGAAGTGGTTGCCCTGACCGGCCTGCTCGGTGCCGGCAAGAGCGAGATCGCCGAAGTACTGTTCGGCCTGCGCAAGCACCACGCCGGATCGATCCGCCTCGACGGGCGCGATTGGCTGCCGCGCACCCCGCGTGAAGCCATCTCCGCCGGCGTGTTCTTTGCCGCCGAGGACCGCGCGCGCAACTCGCGAGTGCCGGGATTCTCGGTGCGCGCCAGCATGACGCTGCCGCTCCTGCGCAGCTTCACCCGTTTCGGCTTCATCGACCGTGACGCGGAGCGCGCCAAGGTCGCCGAGCAGATCGCCGCACTCGACATCAAGGGGCCTGGTCCTGAACACCCGCTGGATCTGCTCTCCGGCGGCAACCAGCAAAAAGTCATTCTTGCCCGCTGGCTGCTGGGGCGGGGCCGCGTGCTGATCCTCGACGAACCCTTCCAGGGCGTCGACGTTCGCGCCCGCCGCGACATCGGCCAGCGCATCCGCGCCAGTGCTACAGGCCGCGCGACGCTTGTGATCTGCAGCGATCCGGACGAGGCCCTGGAAATCGCCGACCGCATCCTCGTCGTACGCGACGGGGCGGTGGTCGCCGAACTGCCTCGGCAGAACCTGCGGCGCAGCGAGATCGTCGCCCATCTCACTCCGAATATCCCTTCACGCCAAGGAGCCGTGCGTGTCTAGAACTGCCGTGAGCAGCGGAGCGACCACAACCGTCGCACGCCTGCTCGACTTCCTCATCCACTACGCGTTGCTCCTGCTGCTGGCCCTGCTGGTGCTGGTGTTCGCGCTGCTGGAGCCGGCCTTCCTGCGGGTCGGCAACCTGTTCCTGGTGCTGCAGTCGGTGTCCATCGTCGCGTTGCTCGCCCTGGGCGTGACCCTGAGCATGGCCGTGGGCGGGCTGGACCTGTCCATCGGCGCGGTCGCCGCGCTGAGCCTGATGACCGCCAGCTACGTGATGGTGGTGCTGGACTGGGGCCCGCTGGCGGCGATCCTCATCAGCCTCGGCCTCGGCACCCTGGTCGGGCTGCTCAATGGCTGGCTGATCGTGCGCATGCGCGTGCCGGACATCCTCGCCACCCTCGGCAGCATGTTCCTGGTGGTCGGCGTGCAACTGATCCCCACCGGCGGCCGCTCCATCGCCGTTGGCATGACCCTGCCCAACGGCGATGAAGCGCCGGGTGCCTTCGCCAGTTGGTTCCTCGCCCTCGGCCGCGCCCAGCTATGGGACCGCGTGCCGGTGCCGGTGGTGATCATGCTCGGCTGCGCACTGCTGGTCTGGCTGTTCCTCGAACGCACGCGGCCTGGGCGGTTGTTCTACGCCATCGGCGGCAACGAACAGGCCGCGCGCCTCGCCGGCGCGGCGGTGGAACGCTACAAGCTGCTCGCCTACGTGCTTTCGGCGCTGCTCGCTTCGCTGGGTGGACTGCTGCTGGCAGCGCGCCTCGGTCGTGGCGACGTCAGCTCCGGCAACGGCCTGGTTCTCGACGCCCTCGGCGCCGCGCTGATCGGCTTCGCCGTGCTCGGCGCGCAGAAGCCCAACGCCTTTGGAACGCTGGTGGGCGCGGTGCTGGTGGCGACCCTGCTCAACGGCCTGACCATGCTCAACGCGCCGTATTACGCCCAGGATTTCGTCAAGGGCGCGGTACTGGTCTCGGCCCTGATGTTCACTTTCGGTCTGGCCCGGCGCGGGCGCTGATCGCACTCTTTTCGGAGATTCAACGGATGAAATTCACCCCCGCCAAAACCCTGCGCGCACTGTTCGCCGCCGGGCTGTTGTTGTCCGGCGCCATCTCGGCCGAAGCGGCCGGGCTGCCCGGCGCGCCAGCACCCTTCGACAAGGGCGGCGTGCAGATCGCCCTGGTCGGCTACCTGTTCTCCGGCGACTTCCCCGAAGCCTACCTGCGCGGCGTGGAGAAGCAGGCCAGCGCGCTGGACGTGAAGCTGCGCGTCTTCGACGCGCGCCAGCAGGCCGCCACCCAGCGCGAGATGCTGGAGCAGGCCATCGACCTGGGCGTGGACGGCATCATCGTCCAGCTCGGTCTCGCCGAAACCCTCAAGGATTCGATCGACAAGGCGTTGGCCAAGGGCATCAAGGTCGTGACCTTCGACGTCGACGTGAACGACCCGCGCATCACCCGCGTCGAGCAGGATCACCGCGAGCTGGCGCGCCTGGCGCTCAAGCAGGTGCTGCAGGACAACGGCACCGCCTTCGAGGCCGGCTACGTGTACATCGACGGCTTCACCCCCATGGAGCGCCGCGACGAAATCTGGCGTCAGGTGAAGGCCGAGAACCCCGGCATCGTCGAGAAGGCGCGCTTCGGCACGCTCAACGCGCCCATCGCCAACTCGGTGGCCGACCAGGCCAGCGCGGTGCTGCGCGCCAACCCGGACATCACCGTGTTCTTCGCGCCCTTCGACGAGTTCGCCAAGGGCGTGAAGATCGCCGTGGACGAAGCCGGGCTGGGCAAGAAGGTGAAGATCTACAGCGCCGACATTTCCACCGCCGACATCCAGATCATGAAGGAGGAGGGCAGCGCCTGGAGCGCCACCGCGGCGGTCAATCCGGAAGTGGCCGGCGCCATCAGCGTGCGCAGCCTGGCGCTGCGCATCGCCGGTGAGAATCCGGGCGAGCAGGTACTGGTGCCGCCGACCCTGATCACCCGCCAGCAGCTGCTGGACCTGGACGTGAAGAACGTCCGCGACCTTGCGCACAAGGTGCCGGCCTTTGGCGAGGCGCAGAAGGTGGCGCAGGCGCCGTGGATTCCGCTGGCGAACTGAAGGGGCAGGGTATGCACGACAAGGCCGGGCGCCTGAAGAAGGCGCGCTCGCCCAAGGGCGACCCGCGTTACGGCGCGCGCCTGCCTCCGGGGCAGGTGCTGACCGAGCGCTTTCCCATCCTCCATGAGGGCGAGGTGCCGGACTATTCGCGCGAGACCTGGCGTCTGCGTCTCACCGGTGCTCTGTCGCAAGCGCTGGAGTTGAGCCTGGACGACCTGCTGGCGCTGCCGCAGCGCGAACTGGTCTGCGATATCCATTGCGTCACGCGCTGGTCGAAGTTCGATACCGCCTGGCGCGGCGTGCACCTGTCGGACCTGCTCGAACACTACGGCGTGAAACCGTCCGGGGCGTTCGTCATGGCCCACGCCGACCACGATTACCAGACCAACCTGCCGCTGGAAGACCTGCTGCGCCCGGACAGCCTGCTCGCTACACATTACGCCGGAGAGCCACTGACCCCGGTGCATGGCTGGCCGCTGCGGCTGGTGATCGCCGGGCGCTATTTCTGGAAGAGCGCGAAGTGGCTGCGTGAACTGGAGTTCAGCGAGGTTGACCGCCCCGGATTCTGGGAGCGCAACGGCTTCCACAACGAGGCCGACCCTTTCCGCGAGGAGCGTTTTTCCGGTGAGGCGCTAGCTATTCCTGAGGACGAATGGACCCGCAAGGCGTTCGATTGAGCGTCGCGCTGTTGCTGCCGAGACAGCAGGCACTGTTGCGCTGGAAACACTGGTAACTGGTTATAACCAAAGTATTTTTTATTCATTTGAAAGCATTCTGCTACTAGCTAGGATGACGTCTTCCCCATCTGGTCAGGGATGACCGGCGATACCGAGAAGCCGCGCCTTTTCGCACGAAGAGTGACCGGCCATGACACCTGGAGCGCTTTCCCGAGCACTGTTTTCTCCAACCTGAGGGGAACAGTCGCTCGCGGTTTCCGGACTTCCGACACCAACCGCTCGAGTCAAAAAAATCCCAAGCGGAGTTCCGGACTCGCCGCCAACGGCGAGTGGCGCTCTTTAAGCGAGACAGGAGTATTTCGCGTGTTATCCCGTTCCCTTATTGCCGTTGCGGTGGCCTCGGTCATCGCCCAGGCCTCCGCACGCGCCGAGGAAACCCCGGCGACCCCCGAGGCCACCACCAAGCTGGAAACCGTCCTGGTCACCGGTGCCCGCGGTAACCACCGCACCCTGTTGGATTCCCCGGTACCGGTGGACGTGCTCACCGCCGACGACCTCAAGTCCACCGGCGCGGTGGGCGGCGAACTGGGCCAGGCCCTGGCGACGCTGCTGCCGTCCTTCAACTTCCCACGCCAGTCCAACTCCGGCGGCGCCGACCACGTGCGCGCCGCGCAGCTACGCGGAATGAGCCCGGACCAGGTGCTGGTGCTGATCAACGGCAAGCGCCAGCACACCTCGGCGCTGGTCAACGATTCCTCGAAGATCGGCCGTGGCACCGCCCCGGTGGACTTCAACTCGATCCCCATCAGCGCCATCAAGCGCATCGAAGTGCTGCGCGATGGCGCCGGTGCGCAGTACGGCTCCGACGCCATTGCCGGGGTGATCAACATCATCCTCGACGATGCCCCGGACGGCGGCGAAGTCTCCACCAGCTATGGCGCCTACCATACCCATCAGGACGCCATCGACCGCACCACCACCGACGGGCAGAACTCCTACACCAGCGCCAAGGCTGGCACCCAGTTGGGCGAGGAAGGCTTCATCCGCGGCGGCGCCGAATACATCGACCGCAACCCCACCAATCGCGCCGGCTTCGATGGCTTCGCCGACACCCCGGAGCAGCGCAACTACGTGATGGGCGATGGCGTGGCGCGGGACGTCAACGCCTGGTTCAATGGTGACCTGGCATTGGGCGACGGCAAGGCCTACGCCTTCGGCCTGTACAACGAACGCCACACCACCGGCGCGGAGTTCTACCGTTACCCGGACGAACACCCGGAGATCTACCCCAACGGCTACCTGCCGCAGTCCCTGGGGGACAACCTGGACCTCTCCACCAGCCTCGGCTACAAGGGCCTGATCGCCGACACCTGGGACTATGACGCCAGCGTCACCCACGGTCGCAACCGCTTCGAGTCGTCCACTCGCCGTACCCTCAATGCGTCCCTTGGCGAAGACACGCCGACGAAGTTCGACACAGGCGACTACGAACTGCGCCAGAGCGTCGCCAACCTCGATCTCAGCCGCGAGCTGAGCCTTGCCGGGCGGCCGTTCGTGCTGGCGCTGGGCGGCGAGTACCGCTACGAAAACTACATCACCACCGCCGGCGATGCGGCCTCGTACTACGGTGTCGGCGCGGACGGCGCCGCCGGCCTGCGCCCGAGCGAGGAGGTGGACATCGACCGCAACGTCTTCGGCACCTATGTCGATCTCTCGGGCGACCTCACCGACCAGTTCTTCGTCGATGCCGCCGCCCGCTGGGAGCGTTACGACGACGCCGGCAGCAAGCTTACCGGCAAGCTCAGCGGGCGCTATCAGCTGACCCCGGTACTGGCCCTGCGTGGCGCGGCGTCCACCAACTTCCGCGCACCCTCGCTGGCCCAGGTTGGTTTCCAGAACACCACCAGCAACTTCGGTGACGGCGGCACGCTCACCGATATCCGCGTGCTCTCGGTGAACGATCCCATCGCCCGCGCGCTCGGTGCGGAAAGTCTCGACCCGGAAACCTCGAAGAACTTCAGCCTGGGCCTGACCGCACAGCTGAACGACCGCTTCGATCTGTCCTTCGATGTGTTCCGCATCGACGTCGACGACCGCATCACCCTGTCCCAACGCATCGGCAGCGATGCCATGGAGCAGTTCATCCAGGACAACTTCGGCGTGGCCGGTGTGCATGACGTGAACTTCTTCACCAACGCCGCCGACACTCGAACCGATGGCGCGGAGCTGGTGCTCAACTACCACCAGCCCTTCGTCGGCGGCCAGCTGGGCGTGACCACCGCGTATACCTACAACCACACCAAGGTACGCAGCACCAAGGGCACCCCGCAGCAACTGACGGACCTGGGGATCGGCGAAGACGCGCTGGTGGGCGTGGAGGAGCGCAACACCCTCACCGATGCCGCGCCCAAGGACCGCTTCATCTTCACCACCACCTGGAGCAATGCGCAGTGGAACCTGCTCGGCCGCCTGACTCGGCAGGGCGAGACCACCCGCGTGTTCGACTTCGGCGACGGCTACCACCCGGAGCAGACCTATGGCGCCGTGTGGCAGCTGGATACCGAGGTGGCCTACAAGTTCACCCCGCAGTTCAACCTGGCAGTGGGTGGCAACAACATCACCGACAACTACCCGGAACGTTCCAGCTCGGAGATCAACTACGGCGGCAACCTGCCGTACGACGTGCTTTCGCCGATCGGCTCGAACGGTGCGTATTACTACGCCCGCGCCACTTACTCCTTCTGATCTGACGCAGGGGGCCGCGTTGCGGCCCCGCTGCTTTCCGGAGTCGATTCATGGCTGACAACGACGCCGGCCCGCGCCGGCACCTGGGCGCCATTCACGCGCTGCTGCTGACGCTGGGCATGGTGATCACCAGCGACATTCTGAAAACCGCGCCCACCGTGGCGCTCAACGTCGGCCAGGAGTACTTCTACCTGGTGTGGATACTCGGCGGCCTGCTGTCGATGGTCGGCGCGCTGTGCTACGTGGAGATGGCCTCGGCCTTCGCCCATCCCGGTGGCGACTACCACTTCCTCGAACGTGCCTACGGCCAGCGGGTGGGCTTTCTGTTCGCCTGGTCGCGCTTCGCCATCCTGCACACCGGGTGGATCGCGCTGATGGCGTTCCTGTTCGCCGATCACTTCAGCGCCTTGCTCGGCCTCGGCCAGCTCGGCAACGTGCTGCTGGCGGGCGGGCTGGTCGCCGCGCTGGTGGCGCTCAATCTCATCGGCTGGCGCGTTAGCCTCGGCACTCAGGCCGGATTGGTGGCGCTGGTGGCGGCCGGTTTCCTCGGCATCGTCGGAGCCGGTCTGTGGCTGGAGTGGCGCGGCTTCGTCCCGTCCCCTGTGGCGCCGGTCGAGCCGGAGCAGGTGGGTGTTGCCGGTTTCTCCGCTGCGCTCATCTATGTCTTCCTCGCCTTCGGTGGCTGGAGCGACGCGGCGACGCTGTCGGCGGAGTTGCGCGACAGCCGCCGGGGCATCTTCACCGCCATGCTCGGTGCGCTGGCGGCGTTGTTGCTGATCTATCTGGCGCTGAACTGGGCGTTCATTCGCGGCCTGGGCTTCGACGGTCTGGCCGCCAGCGGAGCGCCGGCGCTGGAGTTGCTCGGGCTGGCCTTCGGCGCGCCGGGTATCGGCCTGATCATGGCGGTGGTAGTGGTGTCCGCCGTCGCCAGCATCAACTCGACGCTGATCGTCGGCAGCCGCACGACTTATGCCGCGGCGCGGGATGTTCCGGCACTGCGCGCCCTCGGCCGCTGGGATGTGCGTCACGGCGTACCGCGCGCGGCACTGCTCGCCGAAGGCGTGGTGGCCTTGCTGCTGGTCCTGGTGGGTGGCTGGAGCGGCCATGGCTTCAACACCATGGTGGAGTACATGACGCCGGTGTACTGGCTGTTCCTCAGCCTGAGCAGCGTGGCGCTGATCGTCCTGCGCCGCCGCCATCCGGACGTGCCCCGGCCGATCCGCGTGCCACTCTATCCCTGGTTGCCGCTGGGCTTCCTCGCGGTGTGCCTGTACATGCTGTATTCCAGCGTCGCCTACGTCGGCTGGGGCGCCTTGCTGGGCCTGGCGGTACTGGCGCTCGGCGGGTTGCTGCAACTGATCCTGCGCCCGCGTACGGCGCAATCCGAAGACTGGCAGGGAGAGGGTGCCTGATGCGCGCGAAGCGACTCTGGCGCAACGGCGCCGTGACCGTTTTGCTGGCGGCCCTGGTAGGGCTTTGGCTGAACGAGCCTACGCTCAGTGCCAGCGGTGAGGCGAGCGGCCGGCGCATGCTGCGCACGGAGCTGTACCTGGAGGCGGTGGAGCTGTCGCAGTGGGAGGACTTCCTCGCCCGCGAGGTGACGCCGCGCTTCCCCGATGGCCTCAGCTGGCTCGATCTGCACGGCCAGTGGCGCGGCCCCAGTGGCGGGCCGGAGAAGCTGCCGTCGCGGATGCTGATCCTCATCCATGCCGACAACCCCTACACGCGCCAGGCCATCACGCAGATCGGCGCGGACTTCAAGAAACGCTTCGGCACGGCGGTGCTGCAGGTCAGCAGTCCGGTTCGCGCTCGCGACCCGGACTGGACGCCGCAGCGCCTGGGCAACCCTCAGCTGTCGCGCTGAAGCCCTGCCTCGATCAGGTGGAGCATGTAGCGCGGCAGGGCGAACGCCGCCTGGTGTACCTCGGGGGTGTAGTAACGGGTCACCAGGCCGCTTTTTGCGAAGCGCTGGCGCAGGGTTTCCAGCGCGGTGCGGCGGGCTTTCTCGCTGTTGGACGCCCAGCCGAAGGCCATGCTGCCGCCGATGTAGGTCGGCACCGCCGCGTGGAAGAAGCCCCAGTCGGCGAAGGACTCCGCCAGTCGCCGCGCCGTGCCGCCCAGTTCCTCCGGCTGGAGGAAGGGCACGCCATTCTGCGTGGCGAGGATGCCATCGCCGCCCAGGCGCTGCTGGCAGTTGCGGTAGAAGGCGTCGGTGAACAGGCTCGCCGCCGGACCGCCCGGGTCGGTGGAGTCGCAGAGGATCAGGTCGAAGGTTTCGCGGCTCTGCGCGAGGTACTCCAGGCCATCGGCGTAGATCAGCCGCAGGCGCGGATCGTCCAGCGCGCCGGCCGAATGCCTCGGCAGCAGCTCGCGGCACAGCTCGACCACCTGCGGATCGATCTCCACCGCGATGATTTCCTCGATGCCGGCGTGGCGCACAATCTCTCGCAGGATGCCGCCGTCGCCCACACCGATCACCAGCACGCGGCGCACCGCACCATGGGCAAGGATCGGCACATGGGCGAGCATCTCGTGGTAGACGAACTCGTCGGCCTCGGTGGTCTGCACCACGCCATCCAGGGTCAGCACGCGGCCGAAACGGCGGTTGCGGAATACCTGCACGGCCTGCTGGCCGGTGTGGCCCTGGTAGATCGGCTCATCGATGGTCAGCGCCTGGGCGTAACCGTCGTGCAGCGTCTCGCGGAACATCAGAACGACACCTGCGCCGGTTGCGACAGCCGCAGCACGGAGAGGTCGCCGGTGATGCGCTTCCACGCCAGGCGAATGGCCTCGATGTCCTTGTCGTGCGCGGCGCTGTCTTCATGCAGGATCACGATCACCTTGGTGCTCAGCCGTTCCGGCGCCGGCGCGCCGTGGTCACGCCACTGGCCGTAGGCGTCGTAGGCGGTGAAACCGTCCGGGAAGCGCGGCGTCACTTCCTGGTCGAGGAACTGCCGCCAGCGCTGTTCGCTGATCCTGTCCTTGCCGTCCTCCTGGCCCAGCGCGAAGTACAGCTCGGTACGCAGCCACTGCGCCTGCGCCGGCCGGGTCGGGTCGCCCTGCAGGGTCGAACTGGAAGGGTTGGTGGTATGAACGGAAGGGGCGGGCGGGGTGGCGCAGCCGAACAGCGCCAGGGCGAGGCTGGCGGCGAGCAGATGGCGGAACATGGGACTTCCTTGCGGTGATGACAGTTGAACCAAACCGCCACTATAGAAGGTCGCCTGTTATTTCATTAAATATTAAAAACGCATTCTCATATGCCTGATTTTGCATTCATGGAATGTGCATCGAAGCGCTCTAGGCCGTGGGTTATGGCCAGCTACGAAGTTTTTGCGAGTTGGTTAGATTCAATATTCACTACGGTTCTTTGCTAAGTACTGGATGAGATATCCATGTCGCCGAAAAGATCGCTCTTGAAGTGTTGGAATTCGTTATCGCGACGAAAATGAAACCATAACGAACATCCCCGGCATCATCGAGACAGAATCGCGAGTTGATGCAGCGAAACCCGCCGCTCCCTCGCCATCTTGTTCCGCCGCTGCGCATTCCTAGAATCGGCCCCATTCGCAGTCACTCAACTCTATCGATTCAGGGAGCTCCACCATGATGAACGCCATGCAGATGCCGATGAACACCAATGCCATGATGCCGATGATGGGCATGCCGATGATGATGGCGACCATGGAATGCGAGATGCTCGACGACGGCATGATGTGCAAGATGAAGCCGGCCATGGGCATGGAAATGGCCATGTTCCGCAACAGCGCCGAGATGATGGCGATGATGATGAACTGCGGCATGCCGATGATGATGCACTGCGGCAACATGATGATGATGGGCATGTCCCAGTCCGCCATGGCCATGATGCCGATGATGAACCCGATGATGTCCATGCCGATGATGGGCATGAACATGGGCATGCCGAGCATGAAGTGCATGATGGAGTGCTCCATGCAGGGCGACATGATGATGTGCAAGATGATGCCGATGCAGGGCATGAACATGGAGATGTTCAAGAACTGCTGCATGCTGATGAACAAGATGATGGAGTGCGGCATGCCGATGATGATGAGCTGCAACGGCATGCCGATTATGTGCTGCACCTGCTGATAGCGGCGCACTGAAATGAAAAGGCCCGGTGGGGAAACCCTCCGGGCCTTTGGCTTTTTGACGGTTGGAATCAGTCCAGCCGTTCGGCGTAGGTGGTGACGAGGTAGGCGACCGCGTCGCTGTCGGCGGGGTTACGGTAGCTGTGCGGCTGGTCGGCGAAGAACAGGATGGAGTCGCCGGTGCCGAGGAGGAAGCGTTCCTCGTTGACGCTGATCTCGAGCACGCCCTGGGCGACCACCAGGTTTTCCTGGGTGCCCGGCGCGTGGCCGGTGGATTGCTCGATGGCCAGGCCCTGCAGGCGCAGCTCGTAGAATTCCACCTGGCGCGAGACGTCGAAGGGGAACAGCGCGCGGCTGACGAAGGCGCCGTCGCCGCTGACCAGGCGTTTGCTCTCCCGAGCCGGCAGCACGGCCACGCCTTCGAAGGCGCGGTCGTCGAGGAAGGCAGCGACCGAGACTTTCAGGCCCTGGGCGATCTTGCACAGCACCTTGATCGACGGAACGCTGCGGCCGGACTCGATCTGCGCAAGCATGGTCCGGCTCACGCCGGAAAGACGGGCGAGGCCATCGAGGGAAAGGTTGCGCTTGGCGCGCAGGCGCAGCAGGTTGCTGGCGACCCGTTCGCCGATGGGGTCTTCGGATGCGCCGGGGGTGGCGTCGAAGGCCACGGCGGGCAGCTCGGTGGCGAGCGGCAGGCCCATGGCTCAGGCCTCGCGGCGGCCGCTGTCGCGGCTCTGCTGGACGATCTGGAAGGCGTCGTAGCCGGCGCGCTGCGCGTACAGCATCCACATCAGCTCGGCCTGGCGGCGGGCCTGACGGCGCGTGCGGTGGCGGGCGAGGTCGATGACGTTGTCGGTGCGGTCCATGGCGGCTCCAGAAGGCTTGCAGTCAAGCCGGTTGCGGTGAAGTTGGAGCTAGCCTAGCCGCGAACCTGTTAGAACCAGAAATACTGAATTAGCATTTATTAATAACTTGTTTGGCTATAACGGCCGCGACGGGAAATCCGCCTGCACGGCCACGGATACTGCGTCCGGCCGCCAGAATTCCTGGTCGAACTCCACCAGCAGGCCGTCCTCGGCATAGTTCAGCCGTTCCAGCACCAGGTTGCTGGCGCCGGAGGCCAGTTGCAGCAGCTCGGCGTGGTCGTCGCTCACCGTACCCAGCCGCAGGTTCAGCGTGCAGCGCGTCTGCACCTTGCCGAAGCGCTCGCGCAGCACGCTGGTCAGCGAACGATCCAGGCGTGCGTCGAGCAGGTCCGGGCACCAGCTGGCGAGCAGGGTGTTGATCTCCACCAGCACCGGGCGGCCGTCGATCAGCCGGCGGCGCTGCAGGCAGAACACGGGTTCGTCCGGCGAGGGCAGGTTCATCCGCGCGGCCAGCCAGGCGCCGGCGCGGCGGCGCTCGGCGCTCAGGCATTCGGTGAGTGGCTCGCGGCCCTGCTGGCGCACGTAGTCCATGAAGCTGACCAGCCGCGTCGGGTCATAGTCGATGCGCGGCGGGCTGAGGTACCAGCCGCGGCGGTTCTCGCGGTAGATCAGCCCCTCGGTTTCCAGTTGCTGCAGGGCCTGGCGCAGGGTGACGCGGGTGCACTCGAAGCGCTCGGCGAGGTCGCGCTCGGGCGGCAGTTTCTGCCCGGCGAGGAAGCGCTTCTGGGCGATGTCCGCGGCCAGCTGGTCGCGGATGCGCGCGTAGTGCGGTGGAATGGCCTGGTAGAGCATGGCGGCCCTCAGTTGCCGGTGGCCAGCGCCGGCTGCTCATCGCGCAGTTCGCGCTGCCAGGCCAGCAGGCCGTAGATCGCCAGCACCACGAAGCCGGCGTAGAGCCCGGCAGTGAGGTACAGCGCCTTGTAGAGGAACACCCCGGTGTAGATCACGTCGAGGATGATCCACAGCCACCAGCTGGCGACGTACTTGCGCGCGGCCCAGAAGCTCGCCACCAGGCTGAAGGTGGTCAGCGCGGCGTCCAGCCAGGGCAGGGCGGCGTCGGTGTGGGTGTGCATTGCCCAGCCCAGGGCGAGGGCGCCGACGGCGCCGGCCAGGCAGCTGGAGACGGCGGTAGAGAAGGGCAGGCGTTCCACGCGCACCTTGCCGTGGTCGCTGCCGCCCTGGCTCCATTGCCACCAGCCGTAGAACTGCAGCACCACGAAAACCAGTTGCAGGAGCATGTCGGAGTAGAGCTTCACGCTGAAGAAGATCCACGCGTAGAGCAGCACCGCCACCACGTTCACCGGCCAGCACCAGCGGATGCGCCGGGCGGTGAGCCAGACGCCGAGCACGTTGACGATCACCGCGATGATTTCCAGAGCAGACATGTTGCGCTTACCTCAGAAGTTGACGCTCGCCGTCAGACGAGCCGTGCGTGGCGCCCCCTGGAACAGGTAGCCGTCGCCGAAATATTCACCGACATCGCGCCAGTAGCGCTTGTCGAACAGGTTGTCGACGCTCAGCCGCAACACGGTCGGGTAGCCCCCGATCTGCGTGCTGAAGCGCGCGCCGGCGTCATACAGGGTGTAGCCGCCAACCTCCACCGCGCCGTCGCGGTCGGCGTACTTGGCGCCGCTGTAGCGCGCCGCGCCGAGCAGCGAGAGCCCCGGCACGCCGGCCAGAGCGTAGTCGGCCTGCAGGCTGGCGCGCAGACGCGGGACATTGATCGCCTGGTGGCCTTCGTAGTCGTCCGTGCCGCTGTTCACCACCCGCGAACGGATCGCCGCGAGGCTGCCGCTCAATTGCAGCGCGGAGGTTACCCGGCCACTGGCCGACAACTCCAGCCCGCTGTTCTTCTGTTGGCCCTGCTGCACGTAGGTAAAGGTGCCGTCGCCGTTGGGCCGGGCGAACTGGTACGCCTGGTGGATCTGGAACAGCGCGGCGCTCCAGTCGAAGCCGGCCAGCTCCTGCTTGATGCCGAACTCCACCTGGCGCGAGGAGGTGGGCGCCAGGGTGTCGCCGGCGTTGCTGGCGAACCAGGGGGCCTCGCCGCCCAGAGAAAGCCCCTTGCTGTAGCTGCCGTAGATCGAGATGTCCTCGCGCGGCTTGAAGATCACCGCGCCGTTGGGCAGGAACTCCGAGCGGCGGGTGTGCCGGGTGGTGTCGCCTTCGCTGTCGAAGGTGCGCTCATCCAGGCGTACCTGGCGCCCGCCAAGGACCACTTGCCACTGGTCATCGAGGATGAGGCGGTCGCTGGCGAACAGGCCGTACTGGCGGCTGTCGAGGTGGCGATAGCTGTGGCCGGGCTCGCCATCGGCAGGCGCCACGGCGCCGATGCCGGTGTAGATGTTGCCGGTGCCGACCCACTCGTTGAGTTCCGGGCGGCTGTCCAGCACGCGGCGGAAGGCTGAAGTGCCGAGGGTCAGCTCGTGGCGCAGCCAGCCGGTGGCGAACTGGCCATGCAGGGCGGCTTCCAGCTCGTCGTTGCGGCGGGTGTCGTCGGGGCTGCGGAAGTCGTAGAGGTCGTAGTCGCCTTCCGGGCTGAAGTAGTTCGGCACGGCCGAATCGGCGCAGCTGGGGGCGCCGTAGCAGCCCCAGGGGAAGGCACTGTAGTCGTCGATCACCACGCGGCTGCGTGAGGCGCTGAGGGTGCCGGTCCAGGCGTCGTCGAAGCGGTACTCGAAGCGCGTATTCAGGTTCAGCGATTCGATGCGCACCGGGTTGGCCCAGCTCTGGTAGCCGATGCGGTCGTGGGGATCGATGCCGTGGGGCAGTTCCGTGCCGCCCAGCAACTGGTAGCCCGGCGCCGAGGGCTGGCGGCGGTTCTGGTATTCGGCGTCGAACTGCCAGAGGGCGTTGGGCGAGAGGTTCCAGTCCAGCGCCAGCGAGGCGAAGTCGCGATTGCCGTCGGTGTGGTCGATGTAGGAGCGCAGGTCCTCGTGGGCGAGGTTCACCCGTACGCCGACGCTCTGCTCACTGTCGAGCCAGGCGCCGACGTCGGTGGCGACGTAGCGGCCGCCTTCGTCGTCCGTGCCCAGGGTTACCGAGCGCACGTCCTGGGGGCGCTTGGTGACGTAGTTGATCAGGCCGCCCGGTTCGGACACGCCGCTCTGCAGGCCGGAAAGCCCCTTGAGCACCTCGACCTGCTCCTTGTTCTCCAGCGCCACGTTCTGCTCGCCGGTGATGGTGCGGCCATTGATCTTGTAGCTGCTCGCGGCGTTGAGCGAATAGCCGCGAATCTCGAAGTTCTCGTAATAGCCCACCGGCGCGTAGGCCTCGCCGGTGGAGGCGTCGTTCTTCAGCACGCCGCTGAGCAGGCGCGCCTGCTGGTCCTTGAGCAGGGCCTGATTGAACACCGAGATGGACGCGGGCGTGTCCAGCAGCGGCGCCTCGCCGAAGCCACCGACCGAGGCGCGGTTACTGGCGTAACTGTCGGTGTCGTGGCCGGTTACCGTGACGGTGTCCAGGGTGGTGTCCTCGGCATGGCCGGGACTGCTGGCCAGCAGCACGGCCAGGGTCAGCAGGCTGAGGGGAAATCGCGTGCGCGCGGGGCGCGGCAGGTACTGCATGGAACGCTCCTGAAAATCGCCAGGGCGTGCGCCGGGAATGCACGGGGCCGAGCCCCTCCCGCGCGAAACGGATGGCCTTGGGTGTTGGTCGTGATCGCCCGCTGACGGGGTCTCAGGCCGGAGCTGCTCCGGTGGTCAATGGCAGGGAAGGCTCTGCGGCCCACTCCTGCAGCGAGCCGTCGTAGATCGCGACTCGGGTTTCCCCCGTCAGGGTCAAAGCCAGGGCGAGGGCGGCGGCGGAGATGCCGCCGCCGCAGTACAGCAGCAGTGGTGGCTCGGCCTCGCGCAACCCGGCGAGCGCTTCGTGCAGTGCCGCGCCGCGCCGGTAGCAGCCGTCGTCGTCGAACAGGCTGCGTGCGGGCAGGTTGCGGCTGCCGGGGATGTGCCCACGGCGGGCATAGCGGGTGACGGCGCTGCCATCGAACAGGGCGGCGGACAGCGCGCAGACCAGCGTGCCGCCAGCTTCGCCCGCCACGACGTGTTCAATGTCGCGGCGGTTGATCCAGAAGCCATTCCGGTACTGCGCCGGGGCCGACAGTTTCCCGCGTCGGGCAGCGGGCGATTCGCCTGCTTCCAGCGAAAAACCGGCTGCGATCCAGGCGCGCAGGCCGCCATCCAGCACCGCCGCGTCGATGCCCAGGCTGCGCAGCATCCACCACAGGCGCGCGGCCCAGAAACCGTCGCTGCGGTCGTAGATCACAATCAGCGAGTCGTCATGGATACCCAGTCCCTGCAAGGCATCCAGCGCTGATTGCGCCTCCGGCAAGGCGAAGCTGAAGGGCGCATCGGCAGCGGCCAGATCGTCCAGCAGATCGGCATGGCGCGCACCGCGAATGTGCCCGGCGAGCCAGCCGGCGTATCCGCTTTCAACGCGGTAGTCGCCATCGAACTGCGGTGCGGCGAGTTCGACGCTGGCATCCAGCAGGCACAGGCGCGGGTCGTCCAGCGCGGCAGCCAGCCAGTGCGCGGTGACCAGGGGTTCGCTCATCTCAGTTCACCTTCGCCGCAAGGTGGCGAACGTGATTCAGCAGGCGCTGGCCTTCGCTGTCGAGGAACCAGCGGGTGTGGCCGATCAGGTAGTTGTCGTACGCCAGCGAAGCGCTCTCGGCCGAGCCGAGGATGCCGTGGAAGTAGATGACTTCCGACAGCGCGAAATCCGCGTGCACCAGCGGCAATAGCGCGGCCAGCGCGAGCAGGTCGTCGCGGCTCAGCGGGCGCACGCTTGCGTAGCCCTGCAGCAGGGAGTCCAGTGCATCGAGGTCGGCGATGGCGGCGCGGCCCTGGTCCAGCTCCAGCCAGGGCACCAGGTTGCGTTCGATGGCGGTGGCCAGGTCGAACAGCGCGAAGCTGCGGTCGCTCAGGCCGAAGTCCAGCACCGAGACCACCTGCGCCTGCGGGCCGTCCTCGCTCCACAGCAGGTTCGAGGCGTGCCAGTCGTTGTGGGTCCACAGCGCTGGCTGGCGCTGCAGGTAGGGCAGCAGTTCGCGTTGCAGCGGCAGGTGCAGCTCGCTGAGGGTTTCCTTCCACGGGCGCGCCTGCAGGTAGTCGGCGAGGGCGGGCGCCTGGGGGAAGGTCGCTTCGATGGCGGCCAGCGGGTCCGTTGCGCCGAACAGGTTCAGGTTGCTGACCAGCACGCCGGCGCTGCGGGGCGGTGCGTCGAAACCCTCGGCGGCGCGGTGCAGCTTCGCCAGCGTGGCGCCGGCGGCGAAGGAATGGGCGTTGTGCTGGAACGGCGTCCAGGACAGCGCGTCGCGGTACAGGTCCAGGCCCTCGGCCTTGCGGTGCACTTCGTAGGTCCAGCCGTCGCGCTCGATGGCGCGGCGGCCCTGGCCATCGCGCAGCACCTGGGCGACCGGTGCGCCACGGCGCGCCAGGTGGTCCAAAAAGGCATGCTCCTCCGCCAGCCATTCAGCCGTGCGCACGCTCGGGTGGTGGCGTTTGACGAACAGCGGGCCGCTGCCGGTCTCCACCAGCACGGCGGCCGAGAAGGGCCGGGGGCTGTGCCAGGTCAGGCGGGCCTCGTCGCCGGCGGCCGGAAAGTCAGCGAGCAGCGCGCGGACTTCCGCTTCGGTCAGCGCCGGCCAATCGGGCTCCACCGGGTCCAGGCCCATGCCGTGGCTCAGGCGTTTCGTCATGCTGGGTTCTCCACTTGCCAGGCGTTGCTGGTGGCGCCGCGCCAGATTTCCGGGTCGCGCAGCACGCCGTATTCATGCAGCCACTGGGCGTAGGGCTGCAGTAGTTCCTCGCGCTGTTCGCCCCAGCGGCCCTGGTGCAACCAGCTGGGCGCGATGCGCCGCAGGGATTCTGCCAGCATCTCGTGGGGAAAGTAGGGAATGGTGCGTTCGTAGACCGGCAGCGCGGCTTCGGGATCCGCCGCTGCCGCCAGGAAACCGCGTGCCGTGGCGGCGAGGAAGCGCCGCGCGATGTCCGCATTGGCGTCCAGCCAGTCCTCGCGAGCACCCAGCAGGTAGCTGTGATAGGGCGGCGCGCCGATCTCGTCCACCGGCAGCACCACGCGGCGCTCGTTGGCGATGGAACTGGGCAGCAAGGCTTCCCAGGCCCAGTAACCGCCGAAGCTGGCGTCGGCGAGGCCGGCGGCCAGGTCCTCGGGGCGCAGCTCGCGGAAGCCGGCATCTACCAGCTCCACTGCATCGGGATCGCCGCCGTCCTGGCTTACCAGATGGCGCACCATGGCCAGGCCGCGCGGTGTAGGGTTGAGCGCCAGGCGCTTGCCCTGCAGGTCGCGTGGCCGTTGGATGCCGCTGTCGGTGAGGGTCTGGATCGACTCCAGGCCACGGTGGTTGATCGCCGCCACGCCAATCAGCGGCTGGCCCAGCTCGCGGCGCACCAGCAGTCGGTTGCTGGGGAACACGCCGAACGCGGCGGCGCCACGCGCCAGGTGGTCGAGGGTGTCGCCGTGGTAGGGGTCGTGCACCACCAGTTCTACGTCCAGCCCCGCCTCGCGGTACCAGCCGCGTTCACGGGCGAGGTAGAAACCGGCCGAATTTGGCCAGGGGTGGAAGTATTCGAGCATGACCCGCAAGGCAAACATGGAACCTTTCTCCGATACGGCCAGCGGCCGGCAACTGCGATGGGGCGTATTGAAGGGGAGAGTATTTGGTATATACCAATATGATTTTTACTGGTTTTTATAATTGAAAGGAATAAAAAGGTCGCCGGACGCTCGTGCTGATCAACACGCTTCGCAATGCAGCCACTGCCATGCTGAGCGGCAAGGATCGCTCTGGCTCAGGCCTTCTGGCCTCCCGCCGGGTTATTACCTCATGCGATTAAGGTATTTAGGGTTGTACAGGGTCGTCGATAGAGTGGCGGCCTATTCCCACTCCAGCAGCCTCTGCGACCTTTCATGACCGATACCCGCGACGCACTCACCCAGCAGATCATCGAAGCCGGGCGCTTCCTCTACGGCCGCGGCTGGTCGCCGGCCACCAGCAGCAATTATTCGGCGCGCCTGGCGGCCGACCGTGCGCTGCTCACCGTGTCCGGCAAGCACAAGGGCCAGTTGGGTGTCGATGACCTGCTGGAGACCGATCTCGCCGGCAACAGCCTGGAGCCGGGGAAGAAGCCCTCGGCGGAAACCCTGCTGCATACCCAGCTCTATGCCTGGCGCACGGAGATCGGCGCGGTGCTGCACACCCATTCGGTGAATGCCACCGTGCTTTCGCGTCTCACGCCCGGCGATCGTCTGGAGCTGGAAGACTACGAACTGCAGAAGGCCTTCGCCGGCGTCACCACCCACGAAGGCCGCGTCACCGTGCCGATCTTCGACAACGACCAGGACATCGCCCGCCTGGCCGCCAAGGTGCAGCCCTGGCTCGACGCCCATCCTGACTGCCCCGGTTATCTGATTCGTGGCCATGGCCTGTACACATGGGGGCCGCGCATGAGCGACGCGCTGCGCCAGATCGAAGCCTTCGAGTTTCTCTTCGAATGCGAACTGAAAATATTGAGCCTTTGCTGAGCGAATTCAGCGATCTGAGGAACCGACCATGAGCAGCCTGACCGTCTACCACGAATCGAGCCCCGAGCAGCCGCTGAAGCTGCTGACTCATGCCGAGGACATCGCCTCGACCCTGGGCGCCGTCGGCGTGCGTTTCCAGCGCTGGCAGGCCAATGCGCCCATCGCCCCCGGCGCCAGCCAGGAGGAGGTGCTCGCCGCCTACCAGTACGAGATCCGCCGCCTGCAGGAGGAGGAGGGCTACGTCACCGTGGACGTGGTCAGCCTGAGCGCCGATCACCCGCAGAAG
Source organism: Pseudomonas sp. PSE14 (assembly GCF_029203285.1). Lineage (NCBI taxonomy): Bacteria > Pseudomonadati > Pseudomonadota > Gammaproteobacteria > Pseudomonadales > Pseudomonadaceae > Pseudomonas > Pseudomonas sp. PSE14. The sequence continues at coordinate 3,381,104 of NZ_CP115669.1, read as the reverse complement.
GACGAACTTCGCGCCAAGTTCCTCGATGAACACCGCCACGGCGAGGACGAGGTGCGCTTCTTCGTTGCCGGTCGCGGGCTATTCACCCTGCACATCGAGGATCACGTCTATGCCGTGCTGTGCGAGAAGAACGACCTGATCTCGGTGCCGGCCGGCACCCGCCACTGGTTCGACATGGGTGAGCGTCCGCACTTCGTGGCCATCCGCCTGTTCAACAATGCCGAAGGCTGGGTCGCCAAGTTCACCGGCGACGGCATCGCCAAGCGTTTTCCGTTGCTCGGTCTCTGAAACAGGAGAGGTTGCGGGCGCCATTGGCTGCTCCAATGCGGGTACTGGCGATGGGGGATCCCGTTCCGTCCGACGTCGAGCGGTAAGGATCAACCATGCCGCCGACAATCCTTTCTTCTCGGTCTTATACGTCCGCTCCTGGCCGGAATCTGCCTTTGCTCGGCGTGGCCCATGGCGAACTTCAGGAGAGCCACATAACAAGAAGGCCGCATCGATAGGTGCGGCCTTTTCCATTTCTGGAGGATCAAGCCTCCGGCTTTTTCTTGCCTATGGTCCACTCGGCCCGCTTGAACGGCTCCTTGCGGCCGTACCTGCCGGCGGGAATTTCCTGAATCTCTCCGCCTTTAGAAAGAAATGCTGAAATTTTCTTATCCAGCTCCGAACGCTCGGTTTTAATTTCTGAATTGGACATCAGTTCACCTGAGGTGATGAGCCACCACGTTGGTGGCTAGCGACCCACTATACGCACATATTGTGCTCACTCCCGACCGTCCGACCGATATCGGCAAATTCCTGAGATTTCCCTATCTATTCCATGCAAAGTCTGTATGGTGATCTCCCTGCCTGCTCGGTTTAGCGGCACCGATCGATGTTTTGTCTTCGTGATTCTCCATCTTTGCGGCCCCTCTTCACTTCGCATCCAGTCGTGCCTTGCATGTTGCATGGCATGAACTTTTTGGAGATTCATCATGACTACTCGTCAAACAGGTACCGTAAAGTGGTTCAACCCTGAAAAAGGTTTTGGTTTCATCACCCCTGAAAGTGGTGCGGACGTCTTTGTTCATTTCCGAGCGATCGAGAGTACCGGTTATAAAACGCTGGACGAAGGTCAGCGCGTCAGCTTTTACGTGACTAACGGCGCGAAAGGCCCTCAGGCCGATCAGGTACAAGCTTTGTAACGGCCAAGCCCATGTCGAAAGCCCCGCTAATGCGGGGCTTTTTCGTTTCCAGGTCGGTTGGATTTCATCCAGCAAATACACCCCCGCCATTTTGATGTCGAATGTGTGATCTCTCCTGCTCGGTCTGCGTCAAGGATGCTGCCCCGTGCCGTCGTCTGGGGTCTGATAACAGGGCCTTCCATGCAAACGCTGTTGAACGAGATTCTCGAAGAAGTACGTCCCTTGATCGGCAAGGGCAAAGTGGCTGACTACATCCCCGCGCTGGCTGATGTCCCGGCGCATCAGCTGGGCATCGCCGTTTATGGCAACGATGGCAGCTATTACTGCGCAGGCGACGCGTTGGTGCCGTTTTCGGTGCAAAGCATTTCCAAGGTGTTCAGCCTGGTTCAGGCGATTGGCCACTCCGGTGAGGCCATCTGGGAGCGGCTGGGTCATGAGCCGTCAGGCCAGCCGTTCAACTCGCTGGTGCAGTTGGAGTTCGAGCGCGGACGCCCGCGTAATCCCTTTATCAACGCGGGGGCGTTGGTGATCTGCGACATCAACCAATCGCGCTTCGCAGCCCCCATTCTGTCGATGCGCGATTTCGTGCGGCGCCTATCGGGCAATCCCCACATATCGATCGATACCCGTGTAGCCGATTCGGAGTATCAGTTCCGCGCGCGCAACGCTGCCATGGCCTACCTGATGCAGTCCTTCGGCAACTTCCATAACGAGGTCGAGACCGTACTGCGCAGTTATTTCAGCTACTGCGCGCTGCAGATGAATTGCCTCGATCTGGCCCGAGCCTTCTGTTTCCTGGCCAACGATGGTTTCTGCAAGCACAGTGGCGAGCAAATCCTGACCCGGCGCCAGACCCAGCAGGTGAATTCGATCATGGCCACCAGCGGGCTGTATGACGAAGCAGGGAATTTCGCCTACCGCGTGGGACTGCCAGGCAAGAGTGGCGTGGGCGGCGGGATCGTGGCGATCGTGCCGGGTCAATTTAGCGTATGCGTGTGGTCGCCGGAGTTGAATGCCGCGGGTAACTCCTACGCCGGGATGGCGGCGCTCGAGCTGCTTAGTTCGCGGATTGGGTGGTCGGTGTTCTGATCAGCGGACTGGCCCATGGCGCGCGCCAGAGCAGAAGCGGCCACCGCGTTGGGATTTGCGGGCGCAGTCGTCGCACTCTGACAGGTATCTGCGCGCCCCTCCACGCGGCATGCAAGCAGCCTACGCCTCCGACCGGCTGGCGTGTTCGAGCAACGCCAGGCTTTCGCCATCAAGCTTCAGGCGACTGGCGCGAACCAGGGCGGCCAGCTGGGTTTCGCTGGTGGCGCTGGCGATCGGCGCGCTGACCCCCGGTTTTTGCCGCAACCAGGCCAGGGCGACCTCCGCAGGGCTGGCGCCATGCTCATTGGCGACCCGGTCCAGCGCCGTGAGGATATGCATGCCGCGTTCATCGAAGTATTTCTCCAGGTCTTCGCGGCGGGCGCTGTCGCCGAGGTCGGCGAGGCGGCGGTACTTCCCCGAGAGGAAACCGGAGGCGAGGCTGAAGTAGGTGACCACCGCGCAGCCCTGGTCGATGGCCAGCGGCCGGATGTCGGACTCGAACCCGGCGCGGTCGTAGAGGTTGTATTCCACCTGCAGCGCCGAGTAGTGCGGCAGCCTCAGCTCGTCGGCGGTTGCCCTGGCCGCCTGCAGTTGCGCCGGGCTGAAGTTGGAGGCGCCGATGGCGCGTACCTTGCCGGCGGCGATCAGCTCCTCGTAGGCGCGCAGGGTTTCCTCGTGCGGCGTTTCCGGGTCCGGGTAGTGCGAGAAGTAGAGGTCGATGTAGTCGGTCTGCAGGCGCCGCAGAGAATCCTCTGCGGCCTGCAGTATCCAGCGTCGCGACAGGCCCTTGCGGGTCGGCGAGAGTTCGGCGCCGACCTTGCTGAACAGCGTGATGCGGTCGCGCTGGCCGGGGTGGCGTGCGAGCCACTTGCCGATGATGCACTCCGACTCGCCGCCGCTGTGGCCCGGCACCCATGCCGAATACATGTCCGCGGTGTCGATGCTGTTCAGGCCGGCGTCGAGGAAGGCGTCGAGCAGGCGCAGCGAGCGGGTCTCGTCGATCGTCCAGCCGAACACGTTGCCGCCCAGGACGAGCGGGGAAATGGCCAGTTCGCTGGCCGGCATGGCTTTGAGGGGCATGTTGGCTCCTGGCCAATGGCTGTCAGCAGACCGCGATATGCGAGTCGGCCCTGGGTTCCGTACCGCCGCAGAGCACGCCGGTCTCCGGGTCGCGGACGATGATCTGGCCGCGTCCATAGTCGGTCAGGTCGCAGGTCACCTCTACCTGGTGGCCGCGGCGGGCGAGGGCGAAGGCCAGGTCGCGCGAGGCTGTCTGCTCGATGCCCACCTTCATCCCGCCCAGCCACTGCCAGCGCGGGGCATCCAGTGCGGCTTGCGGGTTGAGGCCGAAGTCCACCAGGTTCATCACCATCTGCACGTGGCCCTGGGGCTGCATGTAGCCGCCCATCACGCCGAACGGGCCGACGGCCACGCCGTCCTTGCTGAGGAAGCCGGGGATGATGGTGTGGAAGGTCTTCTTGCCCGGCGCCAGGGCGTTGGAATGCGCCGGGTCGAGGCTGAATTCCGAGCCACGGTTCTGCAGGCCGATACCGCTGTCGGGCAGCACCACGCCGGAGCCGAAGCCGTGGTAGGCGCTCTGGATGAAGGAGACCATGTTGCCTTCGCCGTCGGCGGCGGCGATGTACACGGTGCCACTGGCGTGTGGGTCGCCGTGCCTGGGCTCGGCGGCCTGTTCGCCGATCTCGGCGCGGCGGCGGGCGGCGTAGTCGTCGGAAAGCAGCGCGGCGGTGCTGACGCGCATGTGCTCGGCGTCGGTGATGTAGTGCAGGCCGTCGGCGTAGGCCTTCTTCATCGCTTCCAGCTGGCGGTGCCAGGTGAGCTGGCTGTCGCGCTGGTCGAAGTCGTAGCCCTGGAGGATGTTCAGGGTCATCAGGGCGATGAGCCCCTGGCCGGCGGGTGGGATTTCCCAGACGTCGTAGCCACGGTAATTGGTCTTGATCGGCTCTACCCACTTGGGCTTGTAGCCGGCCAGGTCCGCCGCGCTCAGCTCGCCACCGGTGGCGGCGGAGTGCTCGGCCAGGCGCGCGGCGAGGGCGCCCCGGTAGAAGCTTTCGCACTTCGTCTCGGCCAGTTCGGCGAGGGTCTGCGCCTGGGCCGGGTTGCGGAACAGTTGGCCGGCGCGCGGCGCTTCGCCGTTGACGGTAAAGGTGTCGAACCAGGCTTCCAGCGCCGGCACGGCAGCGCGGCTTTCCTGGTATTCGCGGCGGGCGATTTCCCACTGGTGGGCGACCACCGGGGATACCGGGAAACCGTCGCGGGCGAGGGCGATGGCCGGTTGCAGCAGATCGGCGAAGGGTAGCTTGCCGAAGCGCGCGGACAGCTCGGCCCAGGCCGAGGGGATGCCTGGTACCGTGACCGGCAGCCAGCCGTGTACCGGCATCTTCTCAAAGCCGGCGGCTTTCACCTTGTCGATGGAAATGGAGGCGGGCGCATGGCCGCTGGCGTCGAGGCCGTGCAACTGGTCCTTGAACCAGACCAGAGCGAAGGCGTCGCCGCCGATGGCGCAACCGGTGGGTTCGACCACGGTCAACGCGGCGGCGGTGGCGATGGCGGCGTCGATGGCGTTACCGCCGGCGCGCAACATGGCGATGCCGGCCTCGGCCGCCAGCGGCTGTGAGGTGGCGACCATGCCGTTGCGGGCAAAAACGCTCTGGCGCTGGGAGGCGTAGGGGTATTCGTGGGCAGAGAAGCTCAGCATGGAAAACTCTCTTTGGTTCAGCGGTCAGTCTTGATTCGGGTCCATTCGCGGGTGATCACGCGCTGGATTTTCGGCGGCAGGTCGGCGGTGGCATGGGCGATCAGAGAACACGGCTGAGGAACTCCCGCGTACGCGGGTGGTGCGGATTGCCGAAGACCTGCGCGGGCGGGCCTTCCTCGATGAGCTCACCCTGGTGCAGCACCACCACGCGGTCGGCCACTTCGCGGGCGAAGCCCATTTCGTGGGTGACCACCACCATGGTCATGCCTTCGTCGGCCAGTTCCTTCATCACCTGCAGCACTTCGCCCACGGTTTCCGGGTCCAGCGCACTGGTGGGTTCGTCGAAGAGCATGGCCTGGGGCTTCATCGCCAGGGCGCGGGCGATGGCCACGCGCTGCTGCTGGCCGCCGGAGAGCTGGCCGGGGTAGTGCTCGGCCTTGTCCGACAGGCGCACGCGGGCGAGCAGCCGGCGCGCCTGCTCCAGCGCTTCGTTCTTGGACACGCCGAGCACCTGGGTCGGCGCTTCGATGATGTTCTCCAGCACGGTCATGTGCGGGAACAGGTTGAAGCGCTGGAACACCATGCCGATGTCGCGGCGGCGGCGGGCGATGTTGCTTTCCGAGTCGCGCACCAGCTTGCCGTCGGGGCGCTCGCGGTAGCCCATCAGCTCGCCGTTGACGCGGATGCTGCCGCCCTGGATGTCTTCCAGGTGGTTCATGCAGCGGATGAAGGTGGTCTTGCCCGAGCCCGAGGCGCCGATCAGTACCACTACTTCGCCACGGCGCACCTCCAGGGAAACGCCCTTGAGGATTTCCAGCTCGCCGAAGGCCTTGTGCACGTCGCGGGCCTGGATCACCACGTCTTTCATGTCCGGGATCATCTCAACGCCCCCTCAGCAGTTTCATCGCCTGGCGGCCGAACATGCGGTTCGGTGCGGCGGCCTGGCCGTCGGATTTGCCGAAGCGCGCTTCCAGCCAGCGCTGGAAGAAGCCCCACAGCGTGGTCAGGGCGAGGAAGTAGATGGCCACGACCAGGTACAGCTCGAACACGCGGAAGGTCGCCGAGGTGACCATCTGGGTGCTCAGCAGCAGTTCCTGCACGCCGATCACGCTGACCAGGGTTGTGTTCTTCAGCATCACGTTGAACTCGTTGCCCAGCGGCGGAACGATCACCCGGAAGGCCTGGGGCAGCACAATGCGCCGCATCAGCTTGGGGAAGGTCATGCCGAGGGATTTGCCGGCTTCGTACTGGCCCTTGTCCACTGCGCCAATGCCGGCGCGGATGATCTCGGCCATGTAGGCGCCTTCGTTGAGGCCCAGGGCGATGATCGCCGCCTGGATGTTGCCCGGCAGGATGAACAGCCCCAGGTCCAGGTCCTCGAAGCGGAAGATGCCGCCGGCGGCCAGTGCGGTGTAGAGGAAGACGATCTGCACCAGCAGCGGCGTGCCGCGCATCAGCCACACGTAGAAGCGCACCGGGTATTGCAGCAGCGGGTTGGAGGACAGCCGCATCAGCGCCGCCAGCAACCCGAGCACGCAGCCCAGGAGCATGGCGCTGACGGCGATCACGCAGGTCAGCCACAGGCCGTAGAGGTAGATGTCGCTCGGCCGCAGCAGGTACTGCCAGAACACGTCCCAACTGAAGTTCATGTCTCGTTACCTCAGTCCAGTTTGTCGCCTTCGATGTGCCACTTGGCCAGGAGCGCCGCGTAGCTGCCGTCGGCCTGCATGTCCTTGATGACCTGGGTGACGGCTTCGCTGAGCTGCTTGTCTTCCTTGCGGATGCCCAGCCCGGTGAGGATGCGCGCGAAGGCTGGCACGCCGATCTCGAACAGGTCCGGCGCCATGCTCTGGTAGTAGCCGGCGGTTTCCACGGTGGTGCCGTAGGCGTCGGTCTGGCGGATGCGCAGGGACTGGAAGGCGTCGGTGTCGGTGTTGTAGACCACCACCTTCATCGGCGGCTTGCCGGCCTTGGCCAGTTTCTCGTTGTGGGCGTCGAGCAGGGTGCGGATGGTGGAGCCGTTGAGCACCGCGACTTTCTTGCCGGAGAGGTCGTCCAGGCTGCGAATGCCCTCGGGGTTGCCCTTGGCGACCACCACCGCCTGGCTGGAGTACATGTAGTTGACCATGTCGATCACTTCGCGCCGTTCGGGCTTGTCGAACAACTGGTCCACCAGCATGTCGCACTGCTTGGCCAGCAGCGCCGGGATCAGCCCGGAGAAGGGCGTGATGCGCCAGTCGATCTTCTTGTCGCCCAGTCGCTTGGCGATGGCTTCGCCCAGGTCGATGGTGACGCCGGTGAGCTTCTGGTTGGCGTCATAGAAGCCCATGGGCGGGGAGTCCATGCCGCCGCAGAAGGTCACCTTGTCGACATTCTGCAAACGATCGGGAATCTTCACATCGGCGTGCGCCAGTGGGGCGGCCAGGCAAAGGGCGAGAAGGCACTGCGGGATCCTGCGTTCGAACATGTTGCTCTCCGGGGTGGGTTGCCAGGGGCAGTTCAGGGACACAGAAGTACGGGTCTAGGCGCCCGTTGCTTCGAAGGACTTGCTCGGTTTTCAGAAGGCTTGCGCCTCAGGAGGTCCGTGCCTCCAGGAATTTCGCCAGGGAGGGAATGGTTCCCTCGATGTGATCGCGGATTACCCGCTCGGCCTCGCCGGCATCGCCCGAGCGCAGGGCATCGAGGATCACGGCGTGTTCCTCGCGGGCGCTCATGGGCTTGTCGACGTGCTGCAGCCACAGGCGCATGTGCGGTTCGATCACCGAGTACAGCGCAGTGATCTGGCGCATCAGCCGCGGGCGTCCGGCGAGGCTGCACAGGTATTCGTGGAAGGCCCGGTGACGGCTGACCCACTGGGCGCTGTCGTCGCGGTAGTCGTCCATCTCGTCGAGCATGCGCTCCAGGCGCGAGAGGTCACGGTCGGTCAACTGCGGCGCGGCGATGCGGATAGCCAGGCCTTCCAGGGCGCTGCGCATCTCGAAGACTTCGCGCATCTCCTCGATGTTCAAGCCGCTGACGATGGCGCCGCGGTTGGGCCGCAGGGTCACCAGGCCCTCGGCATCCAGGCGCTTGAAGGCACCTCGCACCGGCATGCGGCTCATGCCGATGTCGTTGGCGATGTCTTCGGCAACGAGGCGGTCGCCCGTCTTGAAGCGGCCGGTGCAGATGGCCTCGAGGAGGTAGTCGTAGGCCTCGTCTTCGGCACTCATGGGTTGGCGCGGCGTGGGTACCAGGCGCATGGGATCTCTCCTTTGGATTTTTGGATCCAATTATCCATGGATTCATAAAAGCACGAGCCGTGCCAGGTGCGAGAAACACACTCAAGTAATTGATTTGAATGAGATAGGCAGGGAAGGGCGGTGATGCGGGGGCGGTGCGGCCTGGGGCGGAACGTAACCGCGCTGCCTTGTTCCGGTGCGCGGCGAGCGCCTTCGTAACACCGGCCGATTCCCAGTCTGAGCTCACCCGACCCCATCGGCCGATACCTGCTGTGCATGAGCGACCGTTTGGGGGAAGTAGCGGGTTCTGGCCAGGGACAGCCTCCGACCCGAAGCTGGTGGAGGCTATTCAAGGGAAGACGAACCGCTGTTCGCATGGGTCGTTAGTAGCTACGAGGTGTTCGTAGTCGGGCCGAAGAGCTCTCGATCGTCACCTGATAATCGTTGGGATAAATCAGGAGGCGGTCGTGAAGCTTGAAAAGCGAAGTATTGAGTTTGTCCCTCACTCTGAGCGCTATGGCACGCCCAGGCGGTTGTTCACTATCTGGTTCAGCTCGAATTTCCAAGTGACTGCTCTGGTCGTCGGCACCCTGGGTATCGCTTCAGGGTTGAGCTTCGCCTGGACATTGCTCGGCCTGCTGATCGGCAATCTCGTCGGCACCATCTTCATGGCCGCACACTCCGCCCAGGGCCCACATTTGGGCGTCCCGCAGATGATTCAGAGCCGCGCGCAATTCGGTGTCTACGGCGCTGCGATTCCCTTGCTGGTGATGGTCACGGCGGCGGTGCTGTTCCTGGCCGCCAGTGGCGTCCTGATGCGCGATGCCTTGAAGGCACTGCTACCCATCAGCGATGACCAGGCCATCGTGGTGGTGGGCATCCTGACCTTCATCATCGGTTTCGTAGGCTATGAGCTGATCCACCGCCTAGGGGCGTGGATGAGCCTGATGTCGACTCTGGTATTCGCCAGCGCGCTGGTATTGATCCTGTTGCACCCCAGCGATGCGATATCGACAACGGCAACGGGCGCGGGATTTTCGCTGACGGCCTTCAACCTGGTTGTCGCCCAGGCGGCATCCTGGACGCTGGGTTACGGCCCCTACGTCGCGGATTACTCGCGTTACCTTCCGGCCAATGTCAGCACTCGCGCCACATTCTGGACAACCTACTGCGGCTGCGCGCTGGGCTCTTTCGCCATGATGGCCCTGGGCGCTCTGGTGGCCGTTGCGATCCCGGCAGCGCTTGGGCATGACCCTGCAACCGCAATTGCCACGCTGTTCGGCCCCTGGGCGCCATTGGCGTTGGGCGTGATTGCCCTCGGGGTGATCCAGTACAACGTGCTCTGCCTGTACAGCGCCTACATGTCTTCGGTGACGATCTTCGGAGCCTTTGGCGGGCTGCGATACGTTACCGCTTCTGCAAAGGCGCTGGTGATGGCCGTGCTGACCATAGCCGCAACCCTGATCGCCATCGCCACCCAGTATCGCTTTGACACCTTCTTTGCAGACATTCTGATTGGACAGCTCTATCTGCTGATCCCCTGGAGTGCGATCAACCTGGCTGACTACTACTGGGTGTGTCGCGGTCAGTATGAGGTGGGCGAGCTGTACCATCCCAAAGGTCGGTATGGGCGCTTCAATCGGCGAACGCTAATGGTGTATGCCGTCTCGATCATCGGCACGATCCCATTCATGAAGCTTTCGTTCTTCACCGGCTTCGTAGCGGACTGGCTGGGAGCGGACATCAGTTGGGCGGTGGGCCTGGTACTCGCAGGGGCGCTCTACTGCATGGTGAACAGCCAGCCTTCGATCAAGCCGCATCAATTCCAATCTCCTGTTTCGGACTGATTCCAAAGTGGCGTGGGCGATACGGAGATGATGAAGTCGATGGCAGCTTGCCCATGGCCTGTTTCTGCCAGGTTCGTTCGGACCATGGCAGGCCGTGGATCGTCCATGGGGCTCCAGACGTCTGGATGGGGCAGCCATTGATTCGCTGTTGCGCCGGCCTGGCGGGAGCCGGCGCAACAATAGATCGATCCGCTGATCGTGGCAGCACACCCGTGGGCGGCGACCTCGACAGGTCGAGAAGGGGCGTGGCGTTACCCGCGGCGTGTTAACCACGCCCGCCAGCCACCGAAGCGGCTGATGTCCTCGGCGCCATCCAGTCCCCAGGCGTCGCAGATGAATCCGGTCTCCCAGCTGCCATCCTCCAGCTGCACCTTGCCCAGCCCCAGCGGCGCCGGGATGCCGGTAAGGAAGGAGCCCAGCTCGGCGCTGGGCAGTTCCCAGACTTCCACTTCGATGGCCACGCCACCTTCGGCCACGCGCAGCATGCCGGGGCGTAGCGGCGGGCCGCCGGCGAGGGCGTAGAGCTTGTAGGCCGGCGCGCTGCGAGTGGCGCGCAGCAGACGAGCGCCGCGCTGGCGCAGTTGCCCGTTCAGCGCCAGGCCGTCGAGGTGCGCGCCGCACACCACCAGGCGCGCACGGTCATTGCGCGCAGGGTTGGCGGAAGAGGCGGGGCAGACCGGGTTACCGCCGGTGAGCGGCAGGTTGTGCTGGCGCTGCAGTGCGTCGGCCACACCGAGCAGGTACTGGTCGGTGAAGGCGCGGCCGAACAGCGTCACGCCCCAGGGCAGACCGTTGTCCATGATCGCGCTGGGCACGGCGACGGCGGCGTAGTCCAGCAGGTTCATGAAGTTGGTGTAGTAGCCCAGCTCGGAATTGCGCTTCACCGGTTCGGCGTGCAACTCGTCCAGCGTCACCGGGCGGCCGATGGTGGGCGTCAGCACGCAGTCGAGGTCGGCGAGGATCGCGTCGCACTGCGCCTTGAGCTCCTGCAGCCGGTACTGCGCGCGGAAGGCTTGCACGGCGGTGGCGCCGGGGGCTTTCGCCAGTACGTCGCGGATCACCGGCAGCACCGCCAGCGGGTCCCGTTCGATCAGCTCGCCGGCCACGCTGTAGCGCTCGGCCACCCAGGGGCCTTCGTAGAGCAGGCGCGCGGCTTCGAGGAAGGGCGCGAAGTTGATTTCCCGGGCCTCGCCGCCGAGGGCCTTGAGCTGGTCGATGGCGTCGGTGAACAACACCGGGCCTTCATGGCAGCCGAAGAACTCCAGCTGGTCGGCGCGCGGAACGCCGAAGCGGAACGGTCTGGGTGTACCGAAGGCGCCGGCGTCGTTCCAGGCGGGATTGGCGCGGCTATACCCGTCCAGCGGGTCGGGTCGGGCGGTGAGGGCCAGCAGCTCGCTGGCCTCGGCGGCACTGGCGGTAAAGTAGGTGATGCAGTCCAGCGTGCGGCAGGCCGGCACCAGGCCGGTGTTGGACAGCAGTCCCTTGCTCGGCTTGAGCCCCAGCAGGCCGTTGAGCGCCGCCGGAGCACGGCCGGAGCCGGCGGTGTCGGTACCCAGGGCGAAGCTCGCCACGCCCAGCGCCACGGCCAGCGAGGAGCCGGCGCTGGAGCCGCCGGACGGGTACTCCGGCAGCACGCTGTTGCGGCATTCGCCGTAGGGCGAGCGGGTGCCGTTGAGGCCGGTGGCGAACTGGTCGAGGTTGGTCTTGCCCAGTGGGATGGCTCCCAGGTCGATCAGCTGTTGCACCAGTGTCGCCGAAGTCTTCGGCGTGTAGGCGAAGGCCGGGCAGGCGGCGGTGGTGGGGATGCCGGCAAGGTCGATGTTGTCCTTGATGGCGAAGGGGATGCCGTAGAGCGGCAGGCTGTCTGGGGATTGGTTGTCCAGCGCGGCGAGGTAGGGCTCCAGTTCGTCCGGCGCCAGCAGGTAGATGAACAGGTGGTAGTCGAGGTTCAGCGCGGCGGCCTTGTTGCGCAACTCGGCGATCAACTGGCGCGGCGTGGTGCGGCCTTCGCGGTAGGCGGTGCGCAGGGTGGCGAGGCGGAGGTCGAAGGTGGTGGACATGGTCGGGATTCCTTTGGGCCTGTCAGTTCTTCACTCGGATTGCCCTCACCCCGGCCCTCTCCCGGAGGGAGAGGGGGAAGAGCAGTCCGACGCGGTGTCTGTTTCCAAGCACGACCCACCCAGCGGTGCGTGTCGTGGTTTCAGGTTGGGGCCAGTGCCGAGCCGCGCTCCGAACGGTCCCCTCTCCCGCTTGCGGGAGAGGGTTAGGGTGAGGGGCTCTGCGCAACGGCGGTCTTGTCGGTTCAGGCTTCTTCCATCACCACCACCCGCTGCCCGGCACGCACCGGCGAGCCGGGCTGCACGCGGACCTCGCGCACCACGCCGTCGCGCGGGGCGGTGAGGGGGATTTCCATCTTCATGGATTCGAGGATCACCAGGATGTCGCCGGCCTTCACGCTGGCGCCGGCTTCCACCTGCACCTGCCAGAGGTTGCCGGCGATGTGGCTTTCCACGGCATGCTGGCCGGCGCCGAGCGGGGCGTCCTCGCCGCTGTCGACGGCGGCTTCCTCGCTCTCGAAGTGCGCCTGGCCGGAGGCAATCCATCGTTCGCGCTCGGCGTCGAAGGCGGCACGCTGGTGGTCGCGGAAGGCGGCGATGCTGTCGGCTTCCTCGGTGAGGAATTGCTGGTAGTCGGCCAGGCGCAGTTCGCTTTCTTCGATGCGCAGAGGGTAGCGGCCCAGCGGGAAGTCGCGGCGGATGCGCAGCAGTTCGTCCGCCGACACCGGGTAGAAGCGGATCTGGTCGAAGAAGCGCAGCAGCCAGGGCTTGCCGTTGAACGCAGCGACTTCGCGGTAGCGGTTCCACATCTGCAGGGTGCGGCCGACGAACTGGTAGCCGCCGGGGCCTTCCATGCCGTAGACGCACAGGTAGGCACCGCCGATGCCCACGGAGTTCTCCGCCGTCCAGGTGCGCGCCGGGTTGTACTTGGTGGTCACCAGGCGGTGGCGCGGGTCCAGCGGCGTGGCCACCGGCGCGCCGAGGTAGACGTCGCCCAGGCCCATCACCAGGTAGCTGGCCTCGAACACGGTGCGGTATACGGCTTCCAGGTCCGGCAGCTCGTTGATGCGGCGGATGAACTCCAGGTTGCTCGGGCACCAGGGCGCGTCCTTGCGCACGGTAGTCATGTATTTCTCGATGGCCAGCTGGCAGGCCGGATCGTCCCAGGACAGCGGCAGGTGGACGATCCGTGACGGCACCTTGAGGTCCTGGGCGGCGCACACGGCATCCCACAGGCCGGCGACGGTTTCCAGCAGCACTTCCAGTGGCAGGGTTTCCGGCTGGTAGTGCACCTGCAGTGAGCGGATGCCGGGGGTGAGGTCGATCACGCCGGCCAGGGCCTTCGCTTCCAGCGCCTGCATCAGGGCGTGGGCGCGGAAGCGCAGGACCAGGTCCAGCTCGGGCTGGCCGATTTCCAGCAGCAGGTGGGTGTCGCCGGAGAGGCGGGCGACCAGGCGGGTGTCGTCCTGGCCGAGGTCGAGGACGATGGGGGAGGTGAGCCAGGTGCTCGGGCTACCCTCACCCCCCGCCCTCTCCCGCAAGCGGGAGAGGGGGCTGTCCGTGCTGCCGGAAAACACCGTGCTCGCCGACAACGCCGAACTGCTCCCTCTCCCTGAGGGAGAGGGTTGGGGTGAGGGGAAACCGGCGGCGCCGGAGCTGGACTCTCCTGTAGGAGCGAGCTTGCTCGCGAACCCGCCCAGCTCCTGGACCGCCGGCAGAAAGCGTTCGCGAGCAAGGGCTGAGGCGCCCCCCTCGGTCCTACGAAGAGCCGCTAGTTCACGGGCTTCGAAGATGGAAGCGGGCACGAACCGCACCTTGTCTCCCGCCTTGAGCTGGCCGAGTTGCCAGAGGTCCGCCTCGATCACCGTCACCGGGCAGACGAAGCCGCCCAGGCTCGGGCCGTCCGGGCCGAGGATCACCGGCATGTCGCCGGTGAAGTCCACCGCGCCGATGGCGTACGGATTGTCGTGGATGTTCGACGGGTGAAGGCCAGCCTCGCCGCCGCTCTCGCGGACCCATTCCGGCTTCGGGCCGATCAGGCGCACGCCGGTGCGGCTGGAGTTGAAGTGCACTTCCCAGTCGGTGGCGAAGAAGGTGTCGATGTAGGCCGGGGTGAAGTATTCCGGCGCACCGTGGGGGCCGTAGATCACGCGGATCTCGCGCACTAGCAGCAGTTCGGTGCACAGGTGCGACGGCAGGCTCGCGCCGTGGCTGTCGTCGGCCAGCTCCGCGAGATGCAGTACGTCGCCGGCGCGCAGGGCGCGGCCGCCGTGGCCGCCGAACTGGCCGAGGGTGAAGGTGCTCTTGCTGCCCAGATAGTCCGGCACTTGCAGGCCGCCGCGCAGGCACAGGTAGCTGCGGGCGCCGGCGCCGCCGACGGTGCCTAGGCTGAGCGTAGAGCCGGCGGCGATGAACAATGCGGTATCCATCGGCTGTTCGACGCCGTCCAGGCTGATCGGCAGCGCCGCGCCGGTGACGGCTACGACCGCGTCAGTGTTGAAGCGCAGGGTCGGGCCGCTCATGGTGATTTCCAGCGCGGCAGCGCCTTCGGTATTGCCAAGAAGGACGTTGCCCAGGCGCAGTGCCCGATCATCCATCGGCCCGGACGGCGGAACGCCCACGGCCCAGTAGCCGAGGCGGCCAGGGTAGTCCTGCACGCTGGTCTGGGTGCCGGCGCTGAGTACTTCGAAAGTCTGCGCGCGGTAGCGCAGGCCTTCCAGGCAGCGCGTCCAGGGCGAGCCGTTGGCGAAGGGCGCGTCTGCGAGGATCTGCCGCAGGTAGTCGCGGTTGCATTCCACGCCATAGAGCTGGCTGCCTTCGAGGGCGCGGTCGAGTCCGGCGCTGGCCTGCTCGCGGGTCGGCGCCCAGGCGATGAGCTTGGCGATCATCGGGTCGAAGTAGGGCGGAATCTCGCAGCCGGCCTCGACCCAGGTGTCGATGCGCAGGGTCTTGCCGTCGGCCGCCGGGAACTGCACGGCGGTGAGCAGGCCGGGGCAGGGCTGGAAGTCGCGGCCGGGGTCTTCCGCGTAAAGGCGTGCCTGGATGGCGTGGCCGCTGGGCTTCAGCGCGGCGGCCAATTCGGCCAGGGGCGGCAGGTCACCGGCGGCCAGTTCGATCATCCAGCGCACCAGGTCGACGCCCCAGACCTGTTCGGTGACGCCGTGCTCCACTTGCAGGCGGGTGTTCACTTCGAGGAAGTAGAAGCGCTGCGCCTGGCTGTCGTAGACGAATTCCACGGTGCCGGCGCTGCGATAGCTGACGGCTTTCGCCAGCTGGATCGCCGCCGCGCACAGCGCCTCGGCCATGCCGGCGGGCAGGTTGGGCGCCGGGGTTTCTTCCAGCACCTTCTGGTTGCGTCGTTGTACCGAGCAGTCGCGCACGCCAAGGGCGATCACATCGCCCTGGCCGTCGCCGAACACCTGCACTTCCAGGTGGCGGGCGCGCTCGATGTACTTCTCGATGAACACGCCCGAATCGCTGAAGTTGTTCTGCCCCAGGCGCTTCACCGCGTCGAAGGCGTCGCGCAGTTCGTCTGCCGAGCGGCACACGCGCATACCGATGCCGCCGCCACCCGCGGTGCTCTTGAGCATCACCGGGTAGCCGACCTGTTCGCCGGCGAGCAGGGCGGCTTCCAGGTCGGGCAGCAGGTCGGTCCCTTCGAGCATCGGCACGCCCTGTTCGCGGGCCAGCGCGCGGGCGGTGTGCTTGAGGCCGAACAGGCGCAGCTGCTCCGGCGTCGGGCCGACGAAGGCGATGCCGGCGGCTTCGCAGGCTTCGGCGAAGGCGGCGTTCTCGGAGAGGAAACCGTAGCCGGGGTGGATGGCCTGGGCGCCGCTGTCGCGGGCGGCGGCAAGTATCTTCTCGACCACCAGGTAGGTGCTGGAGGCCGGGCCTTCGCCGAGGCTGATGGCCTGGTCTGCCTGCTGGATGTGCAGGCTGGCGGCGTCGGCTTCGGAGTAGACGGCCACGCCGCCTATGCGCAACTCATGAAGAGTACGCAGGATGCGGCAGGCGATGGCGCCGCGGTTGGCGATCAGGAGCTTGTCGAACATGAGGGCGTCCCCATGGGGTGGCGGGCCGTCCCGCCATGATTCGGTGTGCACCACGGTCGTCCATGGCGCTGAAGCGCTTTTCGTAGGAGCGAGCTTGCTCGCGAACCCGCTTAGCGCCGGCGTGCCAGGGGATCTTGTTCGCGAGCAATAACGATGGCGTCCCCCTCGCTCCTACAGGTTCCGGTCACACGCAGCGTCGGGCTGCATTGGGCGCTGCGGCTTTGGCTGAGGGCGAACAGCCAGCGCCGCAGCGCCTGCAGCCCAACGCCTGCCGCCTGCCGCCGATTCAGTCCCATACCAGCAGCTCCGCCGGCGTCGGGTTCCAGCCGTTGCAGGGGTTGTTGAGCTGCGGGCAGTTGGAGATCAGGACGATGACGTCCATGTGCGCGAGCAGTTCGACGTACTTGCCGGCGCCGGAGATGCCGTCCTCGAAGGTCAGGCCGCCTTCGGCGGTGACCGGCACGTTCATGAAGAAGTTGATGTTGTGGCTGATGTCGGCCTTGCTCAGGCGGCCGTCGTGCAGGCTGGCGCGCAGGAAGTTGTCGCGGCAGCTGTGCATGTAGCGCTTGTCCAGGGCGTAGCGCACGGTGTTGCTTTCCTGGGCGCAGGCGCCGCCGAGGGTGTCGTGGCGGCCGCAGGTGTCGGCGGTGATGGTCAGCATCGGGTTGCCGAGGTTGGACCAGAGCACGCTGCCGGCGCTGAGGTAGACCTGCCCCTGCTTGCGCAGGGTGCGCTGCACGTCGTAGCGCTCGCGCGGGTTGGCGGTGCTGAAGAACAGGGTATCCACTGCCTGGTTGCCTTCCAGGTCGAGGATGCGCAGGGTCTGCCCGGCTTTCAGTTCGGTGAGGCTGGGTTCGCCGGCGGGAATCAGGGTGCGCGAAACGCAGGCTTCGGGATGTTTGTCGCTGGGGACGATGGGCATGCTCGCGCTCCTTACAGGTACTGGCGTTCGGTGTTGTGGAAGCCGCGGCCATTCTCCGCGCGCGAGGTGCGGCAGAGCACGCTGATGCCGTCGGACGCGACCTGCTGCCAGGTCAGGCCGATGGGCTTGGGGGCGTACTGCGGGTTCGGGTCCAGCGGATGTTGCAGGGCGGTGAGGACGACGAGGGTGTCCATTGGCGCGTAAAGCTCCACGTAGTCGCCTGCCCTGGAGTTATCGGGGCTGAAGCGGAAGCAGCCGTCGGCATCGACGGCCACGCGGCTGAACAGGTTCAGGCACATCAGCAGGTCCTGCAGGCGCATGTCCCACTTGCCCATTTCCACCAGCAGGTTGTCCACGCCGTTGCGGTGGAAACCGTTGCGCAGTTCCTGGTAGCGGCCGTCGCCGTACTTCTCCTGGACCTCGGCGGCGTTCAGCACACCGCCGAAGCTGTCGTGCCAGCCGCAGCTGTCGGCGGTGATGGCGGCCAGCACGCGGCCCATGTCCGAGTACAGGCAATGGCCAGCGGTGAGCCTGGCGGTGTGCTGGCACTTGAGGCTGTCGGGCAGGTTCAGCCGCTCGCTCTTCTCGGCGGCGTTGAACAGCAGGAGGCTGACGTTGCCGCCGCCTTCCAGGTCGGTCAGGCGCAGCACTTGGCCGCGCTTGAGGACGAAGGAGGTGTGGCCGCCGCCGGGGACGGTTTCTTCGTAGAGAGTGGTGCGCAGGTCGTTCATGTCGGTTCCTCAGTAGGCCGGCGTGAGCAGCGGCGCGGCCGTTTCCAGGCGCGCGGCGAGCGGTTCGGGCAGGGCGGCGCGGGCGGCCTTGCGGTCGGCGTTGAGCGGGATGTCGTAGGTGATGCGGGCGCCGTAGGCGGTGGGCGCCTGCGGGTCGTGGCGGACCTTGTCGAAAACCAGCAGGCGAGTGCCCAGGCTGAAGCCCTCGGCGAGGTCGTGGGTGACCATGAACACGGTGAGGCGGGTTTCCTGCCACAGCTCCAGCAGCAGGGCGTGCATGTCCTTGCGGATGCCGGGGTCGAGCGCACCGAAGGGCTCGTCGAGCAACAGCACGCGCGGCTTCATCACCAACGCCTGGGCGATGGCCAGGCGCTGCTGCATGCCGCCGGAGAGGGCGCTGGGATACTGCTTGAGCGCATGGCCGAGGCCGACTCGTTCAAGCAGGGCGGCGGCCTGTTCGCGGGCTTCGCGCTTGGCGCTGCCCAGCAGCCGGCCGAGCAGCGGCGAGCGCGGCAGTTCCAGGCCGAGGGCGACGTTGTCCAGCACCGACAGGTGTGGGAACACCGAGTAGCGCTGGAACACCACGCCCCGGCTCGGGTCGGGCTCGCCCGGCAGCGGCTGGCCTTCGAGCAGCAGCTCGCCACGGCTGGGGCGCTCCTGGCCGAGCAGCAGGCGCAGGAAGGTGGACTTGCCACAGCCGGAGGCGCCGACCAGGGTGCAGAACTCGCCTTCCTTCACCTCGAGATTCAGGCGTTCGAGCACCACGTTGCCGTCGTACTCCTGCCAGACGTTGCGGACCTGAATGAAGCTCATGCCTTGCCTCCTTCGTACCAGGGGAAGGCGCGGCGGGTGAGGGCGCGCAGACCCCAGTCCATCAGCCAGGCCAACGCGGTGATCCACACCACGTAGGGCAGGATCACGTCCATGGCCAGGTAGCGGCGTACGAGAAAGATGCGGTAGCCCAGGCCGTCGGTGGAGGCGATGGCTTCGGCGGCGATGAGGAACAGCCAGGCCGAGCCGAGCATCAGGCGCAGGGAGATGAGCAGGCGCGGCATCAACTGCGGCAGCACCACGCGCAGGATCAGCGTCCAGGTGCTGGCGCCCAGGGTCTGCGCCTTGATCAGCAGCTCGCGGGGGATTTCCCGGGCGCGCTGTTCGATGTCGCGGGCGATGCAGGGGGCAACGCCGATAACGATCAGCACCACCTTGGACAACTCGCCGAGGCCGAAGACGATGAACAACACCGGCAGGATTGCCAGTGGCGGGATCATCGACAGCACAGTGAGCAGCGGCGAAAGCGGCGCGCCGAACAGCGGAACGCTGCCGGCAGCGATGCCCAGCACCAGGCCGAGCAGGGCGGCAATGCCAAGACCCACGCCCAGGCGTTGCAGGCTGGCGCCGGTGTCCTTCCAAAACAGTACGTCGCCGGTGCGCTTGTCTTCGCTGAAGGCCAGGCGATTGACCGCGTCGGCCATCTGCGCGGCGCTGGGCAGCAGCTTGTCGTTGGGGTTCTCCGCCAGCCGTGACGCCGACCCGGTGAAGTAGGCGAACAGCAGCAGGGCGAAGGGCAGCAGCACCAGGAACAGGCGGCCGCTGCGGTCGGGGGTTCGGTTGATCAGGCGCATGGTTAGTACCTGTGGATTTCCGTGGGAAGCGTTCCCTCTCCCCCGCCCTCTCCCTGAAGGGAGAGGGAGCTGTCCGTGCCGGCTGACGCCAAGATTTCAACCTGCACCGAACGAGTCCCCTCTCCCTTCAGGGAGAGGGTTAGGGAGAGGGCGCTTCGACTACGAGCAAGGTCTTGTCCGAAGGCGCCTCAGAGCTTGCCGTCCGCCGCCATCTGCACGTACGTCGGGTCGAAGCGCAGCTTGAGGTTCTGCGCATCGCCGGTGGCGATGCCCTTGGCGAAACTCATGCCGATCGCTTCGGCACTTTTGGCGCCTTCGCCGAGCAGGCCGTGGGCGAAGGAGAAGGCCGCGACCTTGTCCATGGTCGCCGGCAGCTTCGGGCTGGTGGCGAAGGCCAGTGCTTCCTTCGGCGTGGCAAAGAGCCTGGTGGTGGCGAGCTGGCTCTGGTAGCCGGCGAGGTCCGTGCCCGAGGCCTTGGCCATATGCTCCAGTGCGGCGCGGGTCTGGGCGCTGTCGCCCTGCATCAGCGCCACGGTTTCGAACCAGGCTCCAGTCAGGGCTTTGCCCAGCGCCGGGTTGTCCTTCAGCACGGCGCTGTTGACCACCATCATGTCCATGATCTCGCCGGGGATCTGGCTGGAGTTGAACACCTCGGTGGTGCCCGGCTTGGCGCGGGCTTCGGCGAGCATCGGGTTCCAGGTGGTCACCGCCTGCACGTCCTCGGTGTTGAAGGCGGCGGCGATGTCGGCGTCGGAGGTGTTTACCGTCTTCACGTCCTTCTCGGTCAGGCGGGCGTTTTCCAGCGCGCGGGCGAGCAGGTAGTGGGAGACCGAGAGTTCCACCAGGTTGACGTTCATGCCCTTGAGGTCGGCCAGGGA
The DNA here is from genome assembly GCF_029203285.1 of Pseudomonas sp. PSE14. Lineage (NCBI taxonomy): Bacteria > Pseudomonadati > Pseudomonadota > Gammaproteobacteria > Pseudomonadales > Pseudomonadaceae > Pseudomonas > Pseudomonas sp. PSE14. Next base: position 3,360,779 of record NZ_CP115669.1, on the reverse strand, counting down.
TTTGCCTTCGCCCTTGAGCACGATGCCGTCGTTGCCGTTGGAGAAGTCGCTGACGATCAGCGCGGTGGAATCGACGCCGCCGGCCGCGGGAATGGTCAGGGCGTCCATGTTGGTCATGGTGCAGCCATCGAACTGGCCAGCGGTGTACTGGTTGATCGACTCGATGTAGTCGTTGAGCTGGGTGACCTTGATCTCGATGCCGTACTTCTTCGCCCACTTGTCGACGATGCCGTGGCTGGCCGCGTATTCCCATGGCATCCAGCCGGCGTAGATGGTCCAGCAGAGGTTGAAGCTGTTCTTCGTGGCGGCGCTGGCGCCGAGACTGAAAGCGGCGAGACCGGCGGCGAGCAGAGCGGTCAGAAGGGGCTTGCGCATGGACAATCTCCAGGTCGGTTGTCGGGCGGGCAGGAGTCGGGCGGCACGATGGCGCTCTCGTCTCCCGGGCTTTTGTCCCGCCGTGTAACCTCGCTGGAGGTCGATGACTCTCGGACCAGCCGCTCGCTGCGCGAGCCGGAACCCTAGTCATCCATTGTCAGATTGTGGTGCCGCTTTCCGGTGGTCCGGATGACTCCTGCACGCATCGGTAAAAGCGAATGCCGTGCCAACTCCGGAAAACCGCCATTGCAGCGCAGCTGCAATGCGCCCAGGTGGATTGCGAAGAGCTTTTTCCTGTGATCAGCGCTCCTGAAAGAGGCATTGCGCTGCTTTCTGGTGCATGAGTGGCTGCATTGAGTGTCTGAGCGCCCGGACAGCTCGCTCACTGGCACATCAGCTCCCGCAGCGGCTCAGGACGTCAGAGCAATCTCGTGTAGGCGTCGCAAAGCGAACTACGCTCCATCAGTCGACACCCCCGGAGATGCCACGATGATTCGAACCCTGCTGAGCGCTTCGCTGCTGGTGACCCTGAGCATTCCGGCCCAGGCCGGGGTAGTTGCGTTCCCGGCCTCCTTTCGTACCCAGGACGTTGCGGTAGAGGGCGCAACCCTTCACGTGCGCGTTGGTGGAGCCGGGCCGGCCGTGGTGCTCCTCCATGGGTTTGGCGATACCGGCGACATGTGGGCTCCGCTGGCCAAGGATCTGGCCAAGGACCACACCGTCGTGGTCCCGGACCTGCGCGGCATGGGCTTGTCATCGATCCCGTCCGGCGGCTACGACAAGAAGACCCAGGCAGGCGATGTCCGCGCCGTGTTGGCTTCGCTGGGTATCGAGCATTCGGTGGTCATCGGCCATGACATCGGCACCATGGTGGCCTACGCCTATGCGGCGCGTTATCCGCAGCGGACCGAGCGGCTGGTGGTCATGGACGCTCCGGTCCCCGGAATCCCGCCGTGGAATGACATCGTCCGTTCCCCGCTTCTCTGGCACTTCGACTTCGGCGGGGCCGATATGGAGCGACTGGTGGCCGGGCGCGAGCGGATCTATCTGGATCGCTTCTGGAATGATTTCGCCGGCGATCCGCATAAGGTGGATGAGGCCACTCGCGAGCATTACGCGAAACTTTACGCCCGCCCTGGTGCGATGCACGCCGCCTTCTCACAGTTCCGCAGCATCCGCCAGGATGCCGTGGACAACGAAGCGTCGAACAAGAAGCGCCTGACGATGCCGGTGCTTGCGGTCGGCGGTGAGAAGTCCTTCGGCGCCAACGAAGCCATCGTCATGCGCAATGCTGCCGATAACGTCACCGAAGTGGTGGTGCCCGGCGCCGGGCACTGGCTGATGGAGGAGGCGCCTACTCAGACGATCCAGGCGATTCGCAAATTCCTGTCACCTTGATAGGCGTTCCCTGTCGGTTTCAAGCGCACGCGGGCTGATGGAGGCTATACAGCAAGGCCCCCTCGATGCCCCATTTTGGGGTGATGGGGTCTTACAGATGCCATTCCAGGTTCAGGAACGGTGTATTGGCCTCGGTGCCGGGCGTATTGGCGGAGTTGTTGCCGAACTTGTTTTTCCAGTATTCGTAACCCACCCCGGCGAAGAGGGTGTTTTTCTTGCCGAACGTCAGCTCGCCCACGTCTACGAGCACGGCAGCGTGTACCAGTGTCTCGCTCACGGTGTCGTGACCGAAGCCGTCCTTGCCCTTGGGCGGGACGAAGTTGGCAAAACCCTTGAATTTGAGTGATACCGAGCCGAGCTGGAAGGGAGTGTCCCAAGCGGTTTCCACATAGTAGGTATCGTCGAAGCGGACATCGTGCTCGCGGGCGAAGGGCAAGCCATTGTGGTTCTTCTCGGTGCGGTACATCAGGCTCAGGTCCCAGAAACCCGGTACGTCGAAATTAATGGTCGGGCCGACGACGAACATGCGTTTCTCTGGCGCGAAAGCGGTGTTCTTGGTGTTCCAGTCGAGGCCGGCCGACAGCGACCAGTCCCGAACAGGTCCCCACTTGAAGTCCCCGCCGGAAATTTTATTGAGCGACAGTTGGTGGCGATAGACCACATACACTTCCGTGGCGCCGTCGTCGCTATCTTCGGCGGGATCGTTGCTGTCAGAAAACAGCGCCTGTATGTCGAGAAAGTTGCCGCCGTACTGGTATCCATCAACATAGGTGAATTCGACGATGTTCTTGGCGATCGAATCATCGATGCCCGGCTCGGCAAAGCGAGTGCCGTACAAGTAGCTGATAGAGCTGTCGCTCCACTCGGACGCCTTCGCTGAACTGGCCGCAGCCAACGACAGAACACCGACGGCAATGGCCTGCCAGGCAGGTAACGTGCGTTTCTGCATCTTCTGTTTTCCTTGAGTCATCACCCCGTTCGACTCGGGGAATTTCTTGTTTTTCTCGGTGAGGCTTTGCGCAGGACGTGCGTCTACTGGCACGGCGCAGGGAGCCGGACATATCGAGTTGTCCCGAGGGGGAGCGCCGTAGGAGTCCGGCCTGAAGGCCAGCCAGCGCTGGCAAGCCGGCTCCTACGAGGGAGTGGATCAGTCGTCGATCTGCATCAACTGCTGCACCCCTTCCCAGGCCTCGGCGCGCATGCGCTCCAGGTCCAGGCCAGGAATAACGCCGTCGTCGACCACCAGCCGCCCCCCGACCATGCTGTAGCGCACGGTAATCGGCTCGCCCGCGGCCACAGGTGCCAGCGCGGTATCGTGGAAACCGAAGAAGCGCGGGTGATCGAGGCTGTAGATCACCAGATCGGCCGCCTGCCCGACTTCCAGTGTGCCAACCGAGCCCAGTCCCAGCACCTTCGCCCCCCCGGCCGTCCCCCAATGGATGACATCCTCGGCCGTGGTGGCCGATGCCCCTTGCTCGGCGCGATGGATCAGCCATGCGGTATGCGCTTCGCCGACCATGCTCCCGGACTCGTTCGAGGCCACCCCGTCCACCCCCAGGGAAATCGGTACGCCGGCCTCGTACATCTGTGGCACCGGGGCGACGCCGCTGCCCAACCGCGCGTTGCTGACCGGGCAGTGGGAAATGCCGGTGCCGGTCTGCGCGAGCATGCGGATCTCCGCCGGCTGCATATGCACCGCATGGGCGAACCAGACGTCAGGACCAAGCCATTCGTGTTCGGCGACGAATTCGACCGGCAGGCAGTTGTACTTCTCGCGGCAGAAGTTGACGTAGTTCTGCGTCTCCGAAAGGTGCGTGTGCAGCCGCAGACCGAGGCCGCGTGCCGAGTGGGCCAGTTCGCGCAGCAGTGTCGGCGGTAGCGAGAAGGTCGGCGTGGTCGGCGCCACCACCACCCGGCGCATCGCATCCGAGGTGTCCTGGTGATACCGCGATTTGAGTCGCTCGATGTCGCCGACCATCTGGTCCAGTGTCTCCGGTTGCAGCGCTGTTTTCGAGAACCCCGGATGGGCGCTTGCCGACTCCAGCGCGCCCCCCCGGCACAGGACGAAGCGCATGCCGAACTCGGTGGCCATGTCGAACAGCAGGTCGCCGGACTCGGTGGTGCCGTTGGCGTGGTAGAGGTAATGGTGATCGGCGCAGGTCGTCACCCCGGAGAGCAGCAACTCGGTCATGCCCAGGCGCGCGGCGATTCGCGCCAGTTGCGGGGTAAAGCGGTTGAGGCGTGGATAGGGCACGCTGGCCAGCCAGCCTTGCAGGTCCTGGTTCAAACCCTCCGGCACCGCCTTGAGCAGGTTCTGGAACAGATGATGGTGGGTGTTGATCCAGCCCGGATACACCACCGATCCACGGGCGTCGATCACCCGCTCGCCGGGTTGCGCCGTCAGGCCTTCCGCCATTTCGGCGATGCGCCCGTCGATGATGCGGATGTCGACGTTGCCTGCCCGGGCGAGCGGGCCGCGCAAGCCGGTCATCACCGCCTGCGGGTTCTTGATCAGGGTGTTCTGAAGTTGAGTCATGGGCTTCTCCAGTCAGAGGGTGTGGGAGGCGGACTTGCTGGCTGTACTGTCGGGGGCGCTGACGCCGTTGAGCGCCGCGTTGAGCAGCACCGACACCAGGCAGGCGATCACCACGCTGCTGTGCAGGAACGGCTGAGACCACTCGGGCAGTTGCTTGAACAGGGTCGGCGCCATCACCGGCACCAGGGCGGCCACGATGGTGAAACCGACGATCAGGACGTTGTAGCGGTTGCGTTCGTAATCGACCTTGGCCAGCGTCTGGATCCCGGCTGCCGCGACCACACCGAACATGGCGACCCCGGCGCCACCGAGGGCTGCGGTGGGCATCGAGGCGATGATCGCCCCGGCCTTGGGCACCAGCGCCACCGAGCACATCAGCAGCCCGCTGATCGCCACCACCCAGCGGCTGCGCACCCCGGTGAGGATCACCAGCCCGACGTTCTCCATGAAGGCAATGAAGGGAAACGCTGCGAACATTCCGGCGATGGTGCTCGCCAGTCCGTTGGCCCGCAGGCCGCCGATCACCTGTTTCTCGCTCACTGGCTTGTCGACGATGTCGCCGATGGCGACGAACAGCCCCATGGATTCGACCATCTGCACGATCATCACCACCACCATGGTCGCGATCGGGATCAGGCTGAAGGTCGGCAGGCCGAAGTGGAACGGGTAGGGCACGGTCAGCCAGGGGGCTTCCTGAACGCTGTGGAAACTGCCCATGCCCAGTCCGTAGGCCAGGCCCGCGCCCACCAGCATGCCCATCAGCACCGCCATGTTGCGCATCAGCGGGCCGCCGTAGCGGTTCACCAGCAGGATGGTCGCCAGCACCACCACAGAGACGGCCAGGTAGGTCGGCGCGCCGAAATCGCTGGCGTGGCGGCCGCCGCCGATCCATTCATAGGCGATCGGGAAGAGTTGCAGGCCGATCACCGTGACGATGCAACCGGTGACCACCGGCGGGAAGTACCGCCGCAATCGACCCACGAGCGGCGCGGCGAGCAGGGTGAAGATCCCCGCGCCGATCACCGCTCCGCAAACCCCGGCAAAACCCACCTGGGGGTCGCTGCCGATGGCGATGACCGGGCCGACGCTGCTGAACGCCACGCCCTGGAGGATCGGCAGGCGCACGCCGAATTTCCAGAAGCCGACACACTGCAGCAGGGTGGCGATCCCGGAGCAGAAGAGTGTGGTGCTGATCAGTACCACGGTATCGGCTTCGGACATTTTCAAGGCGCTGGCGACAATCAACGGCACGGCGATGGCGCCGATGTACGAGACGGCCATGTGTTGCAGGCCGAGGGTGAGCATTTGGCGGACCGGCAGTATCTGGTCGACCGGGTGGACGGTGGAGACGGTACTGGCTGACGACATGGGGAATCACCTCTTGCTGTTTTTATTGGGTAGAGAGGGGTATTCGTTCTGCGTGCCCGGAGCCGCCATCCACCGGCGCCGATGCTTTTTTCTCAGCTGGCCAGACAGGCCGCGAATCCTTGGTTCAGCGCCGCACGATCCAGGTCGCGGCCGATGAACACGATCTTGCTGGAGCGTGGTTCCGTGCCCCATGAGGTGGACGCGCGGAACTCGACGAGGCTGTGCACGCCTTGCAGCACGTAGCGCTGGTCCTGATCCTCGACCGCCAGTACGCCTTTCATGCGGTAGAGGTTGTCGGCCTGCTGGACGCGCAGTTCGCTGATCCAGCGGTGGAAGGCGCCCAGGTTCACCGCGCCATCCACGGCGATGCCGACGGAGGAAACGCTGGGATCATGCTCATGCGCCAGATCGTCGTGATCGTGATCGTGGTCGTGGCCGTGATGATGCTCATCGGCGTGGTGATCGTGGTTGGAGCCGATTTCCATCAGCTTTTGGGTGGCTTCGAACGCTCCGACGCCGAAGATCTTCGACAGGTCGATTTCGGCGTAGCTGGAGGTCACCAGATCCGCGGTGGCATTCAAGCCGCGAATCTTTTCGCTCAGACTCGCCACTTCGGCATCGCTGACCAGATCGATCTTGTTGATGACGATCCGATCGGCACAGACGATCTGGTCCACGGCCTGGTTGTCGGCGCCGTCGAGTTGCAGATCTTCCAGGTGCTGGGTGATGTGCTTGGCGTCGACCATGGCGACGATGGCGTCCAGCTCCACTTCTTCGGAAATCGGGTCGTTGATGAAGAAGCTCTGCGCTACCGGGTACGGATCGGCCAGGCCGCTGGTTTCGATCAGGATGTGATCGAGCCGCACCGGGCGTGCCACCAGTTCGCGGACGATGCGCACCAGGTCCTCGCGGACCTCAGCGGTGCAGCACACGCAGCCGTTGACCATCTCGTAGATTTCTTCGGTTTCGGAGCTGAGCACCAGATCGCCGTCGATGCCGACTTCGCCGAACTCGTTTTCGATTACGGCAATCTTGCGACCGTGGTTTTCCTTGAGGATGTAGTTGAGCAGCGTGGTTTTGCCGGCGCCGAGGAAGCCGGTGAGGATGGTCACCGGAATCTTGCGGTTCGGGGTCGGTTGCTGGAGTGGACTGTTCATGCGAGCTCCTTCGATGGGGAGAAATGGCCAGTGGACGCTGGGCCGGGTTCACCCCAGCGCAGCGTGGTACCGGCGTCTAGGCCGAACAGGTCGAGGACACGGCCAAGGCTGTGATCGACCATTTGCGAAAGGGTCTGCGGACGGGCATAGAAGGCGGGGACCGGCGGGGCGATGATTCCGCCCATCTCGGTGACGGCGGTCATGTTGCGCAGGTGCGCCAGGGTCAACGGCGTCTCACGGGCCATCAGCACGAGAGTCCGGCGTTCCTTGAGGGTGACGTCGGCGGCGCGACCGATCAGGCCCGTGGAGGTACCGGTGGCGATTTCCGCGAGGGTACGCATGGAGCAGGGCGCGACCACCATGCCCAGGCAGCGGAACGAACCGCTGGCGATGCCGGCGGCCACGTCGTCGGCGCGGTGGTAATGGCTGGCCAGTGCCGTGACGTCCGCCAGTTTGTAGTCGGTTTCATGGGCCATGGTCAGCAGCGCGGCACGGCTGATGATCAAGTGGCTTTCGATGTCCAGCTCGGCCAGCAGCTCCAGCAGCCGTACGCCGTAGATGAAGCCCGACGCACCGCTGATGCCGACCACCATCCGCTGGCGGTTCATGACTGGATGCTCCTGAGCAGATCATGCGCGCGCTCGACCACCTTCTGGTCCAGTTGCGCCTTGATTCCGTCGAATCCCGAACCACGGGTGGCATCCAGGCCCATCCGCGACGTGGTGCCGTTGACGGAGGAGGAGGGATCCAGCGGGCTGCCGGGCAAACCGTCGACAACGAAGATGTCCTGGTGGGGCTGGAAGTGCGTGGCCAGCGCCCAAAGCACCTGGCTGTCATCGGTGATGTCGATGTCACCGTCCACCGCGATCACGGTTTTCAGGTACGGGTCCCAGCCCAGCAGTGCGAGCATGATCTGCCGCGCTTCGCCATCGCGGCTTTGATCCAGTGCCACGTAGCAATGAAAGTGAGTACCGGAGTTGGGGTAGTGCACCGCAGTGACGGCGGGGAAGCGCGCCTTGAGTTTCTCGCTCATCTCCGCTTCCCGCGGCAGCCTCGCCAGGGTCAGGTGTTCGGCGTAGCGACCTCCGACCACGTCCACCAGCCAGGCGTCCTTGCGGCGCATCAGGGTGTCGACCCGCAGGACGTTGTTGGTCGAGCGGTCCGAGGAGTAGCCGCTGAACTCGCCGAATGGACCTTCTTCGGCATACCCGGCCGGGTCTATCGCGCCTTCCAGCACGAACTCGGCGTAGGCCGGCACGCCGATGCCATAGCGCGGGGTCTTGACCAGTTCCAGCGGAGCGCCGAACAGTCCGCCTGCCACTGCGCGCTCGTCGCTGCCAAACGGCAGCCGCGCGGCGGCGGCCAGCATGAACAGCGGGTGAGCGCCGACCACCATGGCCACGTGCAGTTCTTCGCCGCGCTCACGGGCGCTTTGCAGCATGCGCCACAGGTGGCCACGGGAATGCAGGCTGGTGGCGAGGGTCTGCCGGGCGTGGCGCATCGAGCGGTGGTAGCTCATGTTGGCGATGCCGGTGACCGGGTCTTCGGCGATGATGATCGCGTTGGTGATGTACGGCCCCCTGTCACTGTCGAAATGCTTGAGCATCGGCAGCAGCGCCAGGTCCAACGCTTCGCCCTCGAAGATCTCGTCGAGTACCGGACCGGTTTCGACGTAGCGCGGCAGGATCGGATGGTTGGCGCGGTTCTGAAAGGTTTCGTGCAGCTGCGCCGGGCTAACGCCGAAGATTCGTGCGATGCGGGTCCTGGACGCGAACAGGTTGGTGGCCACCGGCACGCCGAGCGTGCCGACGTTTTCGCAGATCAACAGCGGGTCGCGGCCTTGCGCGGCCAGGGCATCGACCAGGGCGGTGACCTCCTGGTCGGCGGAAAGGGGGGACTGAACGGTGAGTACATCGTCCGGATACTGCCGGCGATAGGTATCGATGAAGGCGTGGAAGTCCTGGGTATCGCCGAGCGTTGAGAGGGGCATAGCTTCACCTCTTGAAAAAGCAGGCGCGCAGGGCTGAGGGCGACGTTTGATCGAGAGGCCGTCGGCCTGCTCGATCGAACGCCGGTTCATCTGTGCGCCTGGAAGTTGCCGCTGTGTTACAGGTAGGTCGTGCTCAGACGGAGGTCCGCCTCGATCAGGTCCTTGGGTGGCGGTGTAGGCTCGATGCCGCACAACCGGGCGATGTTGTTGCCCAGGTAGTCCTCAAGGTGGTCCTCGTCGATCCCCAGGCCCTGGGGAGCAGGCGAGCACAGCACTTCCAGTTCTCGCAGCCACATGCCGGGCTCGTTCGGCGGTGAGTCGGTGCCGAACACGATCTTGTTGCGCGGCAGGTCCTTGGCGAACTCGACGATGCGCGACTGGAAGCACCAGCCGGACTCGCAGTAGACGTTCGGCGTGTCCATCGCCATCCAGAACGCCTCGAACGAGTAATTGCCGCCGGTCTGGATACCGAAGTGGCCGATGATGAAGTTGACCATCGGGAACTCGCGGATGATCGGGTAGAACATCGTCGGGATGGTGTAGGGCCCGTCGCCGGTGTGGATCAGCACCACGATGTTGTACTTGGCGCAGACCTTCATCGCCGGGCGCAGCCAGTCGAGTGCGCGGTCCGGGCGGTAGCCGTGCATGTTGGCGTGCAGCTTGAGCATCTTGAAACCGTATTCCTTGACGTGGAATTCCAGCTCCGCCGCACCGTTTTCCGGGCCCCAGCGCGGGTTGAAGGTGAAGTTGCCGATGAAGCGGTCCGGGTACTTCACGCAGAGTTCGGCGACATAGGACATGTAGTCGCGCACGCCTTCACGGCCCCGGCGGTTGCCGTCGCGATAGCCGGTGTTGCCCGGTGGCGGCTGGATGAAGCCCATGTCGATGCGGCGTGGTTTGCCGTTGATCATGTAAGGGCCGTCCATCAGCTTGAGCATGCGCTCGCCGGTGAAGGGTTCGCCGGTGTGGCGCCAGGCCTCGTCGACCAGGTTGGTGGGGTGCAGATGGGTATCGATGATCATCGGTTCAGCTCCTGGCCAGTTGAGTGGTGACAGGGCGCTTGAGTTGCGCCTCGGCTTCGGAAACGGAACGCGGCGGCGGGGTCGGTTCGAGCCCGATCATCCGTGCGGTGTTGTTGCCCAGGTAGTCTTCGAGGGTGTCCTCATCGAGGTTCAGGCCTTGGGGCGGCTCATGGCAGAGCACTTCCAGCAGGCGCAGCCACATGCCCGGCTCGTTCGGCGGCGTGTCGGTGCCGAAGAGGATCTTGTGCGTCGGCAGGACCTTGGCGAACTCGACGATCCGCGATTGCAGACACCAGCCCGACTCGCAGTAGACGTTGGGCAGCTCCATCGCCCATTGCATCGGCTCGAACACGTAGACCCCACCGGTCTGCACACCGAAGTGAGCCATGATGAAATCGACGTTGGGGAACTCCTTGATCATCGGAACCCATTCCGATGGGATGCTGTAAGGCCCATCGCCGGTGTGCAGCTTGACCGGGATACCCAGTTCCGCGCATTTCTCGAAGGCCGGGCGCACCCAGTCCAGCGCACGGTCCGGACGATAGGCGTGCATGTTGGCCTGCATCTGGACCATCTTGAAGCCGTGTTCCTTGACGTAGCGCTCGATCGCTTCGACGCCGTTTTCCACGCCGCAGCGCGGGTTGTAGACGAAGCAGCCGATGAAGCGGTCCGGGTAGGTCTGGACCATCTTCAGGGTGTAGGCCATGTAGGCGTCGATGGATTCGCGACCGCTGAGTTCGCCGTCGGTCCAGGTGTAGATGGTGTTGCCTTGCGGCGGCTGGATGAAGGCTTTGTCGATGCGGCGAGGCTTGCCGTTGACCATGTACGGGCCATCCATCATCTCCAGCAGACGCTCGCCGGTGAACGGGTCGCCGTCATGCCGCCAGGCTAGGTCAACCTGATCGGTTGGATAGCAGCTGATATCGATGATCATTGAAGTCGATCTCCTGATAGCGGGAAGGGAACCTTGCGGTTCGCAGCAACCACGTCCCGGAAAATCGGCCGTTTCTATGCGCAAGAGACGTGCGCATTCCCCCGCCTGGTCGCATCCGACGTGGGACGCTGGCTGCTGGGGGGAGTATTGGAAGGCGGTGAGGCGTTCGTACAATATTAATTGGGAGGGGTGTTGATATGCGCTCGATATGGGGAAGGCCGGCCCGGGGAAAGCGCCGCTTCCCCGCTATGGAGAAGCGGCGTTTTCGAGGGCAGCCTGGGAGCGAGTGTGCTCGCAACCTGCAAGGAACACGCTGCCATAGGGGGCACCAACCGATGGTGTCCGCCCATTCCGGCTGATGGGGTTCTTGCTTTCGTGGTTTTGCCGCCGGCCGCTGGCGTGCCGGCGACGGGGTCAGCGCCGTGTTTGCGAAGCCAGCTGCTTGATCGCCTCGACCACCGGCGCCACTCGCTCGGCTTGCCCCGGCGGCCATACCGCATACAGGTTGTAATGCGCTGGAATTTCGGCCGCGTTCAGTTTCACCAGACGCCCGGCGCGCAATGCGTCCGCCGCCAGCAGGCCGCGTACCAATCCTGCGCCGACCCCGGCCTCGGCTGCTGCGATCAGGTTCGCCGCATTGTCGAACACCACCCGTGCGCCCGGTTCGACCGGCGCCATCCCAGCCGCATCCAGCCATGGAATCCACGAGCGTCGCGTGTATCCCAGCAGCGGCAACTCCAGTACCTGGGCCGGCGTGATCGGCAACTGCAGTCCATGGCGCTCGATCAACGCAGGGGAGGCCACCGCCATGACCCGATCACCGCAGATCTGCGTCATCTCGCAGTCTTCCCAATCGCCATAGCCGTAGCGCAATGCCAGGTCCACTCGCTCGAAGGCGCCGCGATCCGTGCGCGGCTTCGAGAGCAGCACCACCTCATGGTCAGGCAGCGAGTCGAGCAATTCCGGTAGCCGTGGATTGAGCCAGCTCTGGGCCAGCTCGCTGTCCACATCGAGGGTCAGTCGTTGCGCCACCCTTCGGTTCTTGACCGAAGACAGCGCCCGGTCGATCTGCGCCAATCCGTCGGACAGGACACTGGCGAACAACTGCCCGGCGTCGGTCAGCTTGCTGCCGCCGCCTTCGCGCACGAACAGCGGCTGGCCAACGAAGTCTTCCAGGGTCCGGATCTGCTGGCTGATCGCGCTGTGGGTCAGGTCGAGTTTGCGCGCCGCGCTCGAGAAGCTGCCGCTGCGCGCGGCCTGGATGAACGCGCTCATGGACTGCACCGACGGGTATCGCTTGTACATGCTGTTAGTCCTGCTTACAGACGATGGCAGAAATCGTTGCTGGCCCGAATTTCCTCGGGTTCCCACTATGCGGTCACCAGGCCCGCGCAAAGACGGGCCGCTCTCCTGGAGCCTGACAATGATCGAACTGACGGTAAACGGCGAACGACACGAGCTGGCGGGGACATCGCCTTCCATGCCGCTGTTATGGGTATTGCGCGACCACTTGATGCTCACCGGCACCAAATTCGGTTGCGGCATGGGCCTGTGCGGCGCCTGTACCGTGCACCTGGACGGTGTCGCGGTGCGTTCCTGCCAACTGCCGGTCGCCGCCGCGGCGGGACACAGCATCACCACCATCGAGGGCCTGTCGCCGACTGGCCAGCATCCGTTGCAGCTGGCCTGGGTTGCCGAAGATGTCCCGCAATGCGGTTACTGTCAATCCGGCCAGATCATGTCTGCTGCGGCGTTGATCAACACGGGCGCGGCAGTCACCGATGACTCGATCCGCAACGCCATGTCCGGCAACCTGTGCCGCTGCGGTACCTACGGGCGGATCAACAAAGCCATCAAGCGTGCGGCGTCCGCGCCGAAGGAGGCGTGATGAGACTTGTCGACGACATGCCTGTCGAACCGTCGCGCCGGCGTTTTCTCAAGCAGGCGGCCACCGTCGCTTCCGGTCTGGCGATTGCGCTCTATCTGCCCGCGGATGCGGCGGCGGAGCCCACGACGCCGGCCACGACCGGTGAATTCGAGCCCAATGCCTGGGTCCGGGTGCTGCCCGACGGTACGGTGAAACTGGTGGTGCACAAGCACGATTCCGGCACCGGCACCCAGACCGCCCTGGCCGCGTGCGTGGCGGAGGAACTGGACGTCAACCCGATGACCGTGCAGGTGATCACGCCGGAAAATCCGTTCTTCGAGGCCTACATCCATCCGATCTGGAAGGTTTACTCCACGGGGGGCAGCACCAGCGTTTCGCTGGAGTACGAGCGCTTGCGCATGGCTGGCGCGACCGCCCGCGCGCTGCTGATCGCCGCGGCGGCCAGGCAGTGGGGTGTCACTCCGGACAGTTGCTCGACCGAAGACGGACGGGTGCTGCATGCCGCCAGTCAGCGTAGCTGCGGTTACGGTGAACTGGCGGGGCTCGCCGCGCAATTGTCGGCACCGGCCAAGGTCACGCTGAAGGATCCGAAGCAGTTCAAGTACATCGGCAAGTTGCGGCACAAGCGGGATGCGGCGGCCAAGGTCTGCGGGCGATTCACCTACAGCATCGACGTGACGCTGCCGCAGATGCTGGTGGCGGTGGTCCAGCGCGCGCCGGTGATCGGGGCGAAAGTGCTGAAGCTGGATTCCAGCGCGGCGCTGCAGGTGCCAGGCGTGCGCAAGGTCATCGCGATTCCGGGCAGGCCCGATGTGCTGGGCGGCAACCAGGAAGGTGTCGCTGTCCTGGCCGACAACTACTGGGCTGCCCGTCAGGGGCGCGAGTTATTGCAGGTGCAATGGAGCGATTCGCCCCTGGGCGGGTTCGACAGCGATCAGTTGGCGGCCGCGCAGGCAGCGGCCATCGACGACGAGGCCGCACAACGGGTTGTCGCGCTGGCGGCGGGGGATGTCGCGGCGCAATGGCCGAAAGCCGCGAAGCTGCTCGAAGCCGACTATCGCATGCCGTACAAGGTGCAGAACCCACTGGAGCCGGTGTGCATCACCGCGCAAGTATCGAGCGACGCGATCACCTACTGGGGCGGGGTGCAGGTACCGTCGTCGGCGTTGGAGGCCGCGGAAAAGGTATGTGGGATCGCCAAGGACAGGGTCACCATCCATGAGCTGGTGTCCGGCGGCAGTTTCGGTGCGCGCGAGTCCAAGTACTGGCTGTTCGAGGTGGCGTATCTGGCGAAACAGGCCGGGGTGCCGGTCAAGCTGATGAACAGCCGCGAAGATGAAATGCGCGCGCTGTTCATGCACCCGGCCACCTTGCACCGGGCCAGGGGCGCTCTGGACGCTGACGGACGCCTGACCGCCTTGCAACTCAACGCGGTATCGCCGGCCTCGCCGGAGCAGTGGGAGCCGGGCTATTTCGAGCGTCCGGACCACATGGACTACAGCACCACCGAAGCCATTACTGCGTGGGATTTCGCCTATCGCCCGGCGAACCTGGACCTGGCCTGGGTCAGGCATGAAAGCGGAGTGCCCAGCGGCTGGTATCGCTCGGTGAGCTTCATCCCCAACGTGTTCGCCGTGGAAAGCTTCATGGACGAACTGGCCCATGGGGCCGGGCAGGATCCGCTGGCGTTTCGCCTGGCCAACATGCACGAACGGCCCCGGCATGTCGCGGTGCTCAAACGCGCCGCCGAGCGTGCCGGCTGGGGCCAGCCATTGCCGGAGGGAACGGCACTGGGAATTGCCACCAACCAGGGCTACACCAGCTTTATTGCAGTGGTCGCCAGGCTTTCCAGAAAGGACGGGGCAATCAGCGTCGACAAGCTCACCTGCGTGGTCGATTGCGGTCTGGCGGTGTCGCCGGCGGGTGTCGAAGAGCAGATCTACGGTGGCCTGATGTGGGGCCTCGGCCACGCGCTGTTCGATCGCATGGACATCAGGCAGGGGCGGGTGGTGCAGAGCAACTTCCACGACTACCGGGTGGCCCGCATGTCGGACATGCCGGCCGTGGACATCCTGGTGCTGGACGGCGAGCCGGGCAAGCCCGGCGGCGTCGGTGAGCTGGGCAGCCCGGCGGTGGCGCCGGCCATCGCCAATGCCCTGTTCAGCCTGACCGGCGTGCGCCAGCGCTCGACACCACTGACGCTGGGGTAACCTTCATGGACCTGCGCTTGCTGCGGTATTTCATGGCCCTGGCCGAGGAGCTGCACTTCGGGCGCGCTGCCGCGCGTTTACACATCTGCCAGCCGCCGCTGAGCCAGCAGATTCGGCTGCTGGAAGAGGAACTGGGGACGCCGCTGTTCGAGCGCAGCCACCATCGGGTCGAGTTGACAGCGGCCGGGCAGATGCTCAAGGAGCAGGCGCCACTGGTGTTCGAACAACTTGAGCGTGCACTGGCCTTGACTCGCCAGACCGGTCGAGGCCAGGTGGGCGAGCTGGAAATCGGCATGATCAGCTCGGTGATGATCGGCGTGCTGCCACGGGCCCTGCACCTCTTCCGCGAGCGCTATCCGCAGGTGTCCTGGCGCCTGCATGAAATGACCCCCGCGGCACAGGTCAAGGCGTTGAAGGAAAAACGCATCGATGCCTGCGTGTTCCGGGTCGGTTACGACGATCCACAGTTGCGTAATGAATTGCTGCTCTACGAGCCGATCCGGGTGGTCATGCCGGCCGATCATCCCTTGGCCAGGCGCGACAGCCTGGCGCCGGCGGACCTGGCGCAGGAGCCCTTCGTGGCGCTGGAGCTCAAGCAGTCGCGCTTTGCCGACTTTCTCTATCAGTGCTGCATCAAGGCTGGGTTCACACCACAAATCCGCCAGCAGGTGATCGAGGTGCAAACCTTGCTCAGCCTGGTGCGGGCCGGTTTCGGCGTGGCGCTGTTGCCAGCGTCCATCGAGCCGATGGCGCCCGCTGGGCTGGTGTTTCGACGTCTGACCCCCGCGCTGCCGGAAGTGCCCCTGTATGCCACCTATCGTGCGGACGACGACTCGCCGGTGATCAAGCTGTTTCTTGATACGTTGCGGGAGTTGGTCACCGAGGATGAAAGCAAGCTCAAAGGGGCGTGCCCGCCGGTGGAAGCACCAGCATAAGCAGCAATGTGACGACGCTTTTCCCGGCAATGGCAGGCAGCGCGGTGAGTTCGGCAGCAGTGGCTACCCTCGGTGAGGGAGGGTGGGGCGGCGCCTGAGCAGGTAGATCCGCGCTGCACGCCGCTTCCGGCTCCTGTATCCGGGGCGCTGTCGATGAAGCAATCCTTCAGTACTGTCAGGGTGACGTTGAACAGGCTGAGGGCATCGCGTAATCCCGTCGCTAAAAATACGACAGTTGCCGTATGGGGTGGCCCTGTGCGTCTGGGTATCTTGCGGTGGCTCATCCCATGCCATCGCGGACAAAAGCGGCTGTTGAAACTGTCCTGCGTGATTACGGAACTGCACGCCCTCCATCAGCGTTTTCTTGTGAATCTTTGGGGGCACTCGAACCGCTCCAGGGCAGCATTCCCGAAAAATGGCCAAGTGATATCAAATAGGCGTTGATTTGATCTGCCCTGGCGCTCCGCGACGCCAGCCCATCCCGTTGCGGTGGGAAGTCGTTTCAAGTCACAAGGAAGTGCACGCGATGAACCATGTTTTCGCCTTGGTCTGGAATGCCTCGTTGGGTTGCTGGACTGTCACCCACGAATACAGCAAGCGCTGCCGCAAAGGCACTCGACCTCTCGGCAAGCTGGCGCTACCGGTCTTGCTGCTGGGGGCCTCACTCACCCAGCCGGCGCAAGCCACCTGTTCGACCGCCGGCATTACTGTCACCTGTACCGGCGTTCCGAGCCTGCCGCTGTTTCTCAACGATTTCAGCAGCGCTACGAGCGGCCTGACGATCAACGTCAACTCCGGTGCGCAGATGAACGCGGCGGCCGGTAGCAAGGTGCTCAACCTGACTGGCGTCAACATCAGCCTGAACAACTCCGGCACCATCGACCCGGCGCTGCTGGGCCTGGTGTCCGAGCTCAGTGGCGGCGCGTTCATCGGAACAGGGGCCGCCAGCGCAGTCAGTGTGACCAACAACGTCAGCGGGATCATTCGCGGCACCGGCATGTTGCTCGGCCAGAGCCTGACCAGCATCGATGGGCTGGCGATTGGGGTAAACAACGCGGCGGGGGGCGCCACCAACATCACCAACGACGGTACGATCACCTCGACCGGTTTGTCGGTGGGTGGAATCACCCTGACCGATACCCCGGTGGTCGGCGTGTACGGCGGCTCGCAGGTCAACATGAGCAACAGGGCCAACGGCACGATCAACGGCCGGGTGGCGTTCGAGACCTCGGCTGCGGGCAACACCTTTACCAACGCCGGTAACATCAACGGCGGCGTGTCGCTGGGCGCGGGAAGCACCAACACCTTCTACGCCATAACCGGTTCGAGCGTTAACCTCGGAGACGGCGTGCAGACCAGTCAGGGCCTCGGTGGCCTGAACGGCGTCGGCCTGACTTTCGCTCCCACCGGGACCATCGACGGTGGTGCGGGCGGCAGCAACACCCTGATACTACAGAACCCGCTTGGAGTCGTCGGAGGTACCTCCGGCACCGGCACGGCGTCCAGCGCCACCTACGTCAACTTCAACAACCTGACCCTCAACAGCGGCACCTGGACATTGCTGGGGCCGTTGGTCAGTGGGGCGACCACGCTCAATGGCGGCATCGCGCTGTACAACAACGATGGCGCGTTCGGCAGCGGTGTGCTGACCTCCAACGGCGGGATCCTCCAGGCCAGCAATGCCGGTTTGTCGCTGTCCAACCCGATCAACCTGGGCGCGGGCGGCCTGACCCTGCAGGGCACCAATGGCATGACCCTGTCCGGCGTGCTGTCCGGTGCCGGTGCCATCATCAAGAGCGGCACGTCCAGCCTGACCCTGAGCGGTAACAACACCCACAGCGGCGGCACCGTGCTGAACGGCGGCAGCTTGCTGGTCGGCAGCAACACCGCTCTCGGTACGGGCACTTTGAATGCGGCGGCTGGCACCACCCTGGATGCGGCCACCGCAGTGGCTCTGGCCAACCCGGTCGCATTGGCGGCCGACCTGACCGTTGGCGGCACTCAGGCGCTGAGCCTGAACGGCGTCATCAGCGGCGCCGGCAAACTGATCAAGAACGGCACCGCGAACCTGACCCTTGGCGGCCCCAACACGTTCTCCGGTGGCACCGAGCTGAATGCCGGGACGCTGACCCTCGGCTCCAACACAGCGCTGGGTCTCGGTGGGCTGACCACGGCGACCGGCACCACGCTCGACGCGAGCACCACGGTGGCGCTGGGCAACGCCGTCAACCTCGGCGGCAACCTGAACGTCTCCGCCAGCAATAACCTGACCCTGGGTGGCGTGGTCAGCGGCAGCGGCGGGCTGACCAAGAACGGCACGGCCAATCTCACTCTCAACGGCGCCAACACCTACTTCGGTGGCACAACACTGAACGCCGGTACTCTGATCGTTGGCAACGCCGGCGCACTTGGCAGCGGTAACCTGACCGTCGCCGGCGCCGCGACCCTGGACAGCAACACCGCCGTCAGCCTGAACAATAACGTCGCGCTCAATGGCAACCTGCACCTCGGCGGCAGCAACGGCCTGAGATTGGGCGGCGTCATCAGTGGCGCCAGCCAATTGGTCAAGAACGGCACGGCCAACTTGACCCTCGATGGCGTCAACTCCTTCACCGGTGGCACCGCGCTCAACGCCGGCAGCCTCACGGTCGGCAACGCTGCAGCCCTTGGCAGCGGCACGCTGACAGTGGGAGGTTCGGGCGGCACGCTCAACAGCAGTGCCAACTCAACGCTGAACAACGCCATTGCGCTGAACGCCAACCTCACCGTCGGCGGGGCCAATCCGCTGGCCCTCGGCGGCGTGATCAGTGGCGGCAGCAACCTGATCAAGACGGGGTCCTCGATCCTGACCCTGACCGGCCACAACACCTACACCGGCCCTACGACGGTGAACGCCGGGACACTCGTCGTTGGTTCCGACACCGCTCTCGGCACCGGTGTGCTCAATGCAGCCCACGGCACCACGCTGGACGCCAACATCGCATCGAGCCTGGCCAACAACGTCAACCTTGGCGGCAACGTGACCCTCGGGGGCAGCAACGAACTGACCCTTACGGGTGTGATCGCCGGTGTCGGTAGCCTGATCAAGAGCGGCCCCGCCGACCTGGTTCTCAACGGCGCCAACACCTACTACGGCAACACCGCCTTGAACGCCGGCAAACTGGTTGTCGGCAACAACACCGCCCTCGGCTACGGTGTGCTGAGCGCGGCGACCGGCACCACGCTGGATGCCGGCACTGCCGTCAGCCTGGGCAACCAGATCAACCTCGCCGGCGCGCTCAATATGGGCGGCAGTGCTGACCTGACCCTCGTCGGAACCGTCGCCGGAGCCGGCAGCCTGGTGAAAAACGGCACGGCGAATCTGAGCCTCAATGGCACCAACACCTACGTCGGCGGCACCACCCTGAACGCTGGAACCCTGACCGTCGGCAATAGCGCGGCACTGGGTAGCGGAGCCTTGACGGTCAACGGTGCGGCGAGCCTGGACAGCCGCTCAGTGCTGGTCAGCCTGGGCAACTCTGTCGTCCTCAATGCCGGGCTGAACGTCGGTGGCACTCAGGATCTGATCCTCGGTGGCGTGATCAGCGGCACAGGTCCGTTGACCAAGACCGGCGCGGCCAACCTGACCCTCAGCGGCACCAATACGTTCAGCGGCGGCACCGGGCTCAATGCGGGCACGCTGACACTGGGCTCGGCCGGTGCCTTGGGCAGCGGCACCCTGACTGTCGGCGGAGCCGGTACACTGGTCAGCGGCGGCGCCTACAGCTTCGGCAACAACATCACGCTCAACGCCGATCTGACCGTGGCCGGCAACAATAACCTGATGCTCGGCGGCGCGATCAATGGTGCCGGCAACCTGGTCAAGAACGGCCTGAATGATCTGACGCTCAGCGGCAACAACACCTTCACCGGCGCGCTGGACATCCTCTCGGGCAGCGTCATCGCCCTGGGCAGCGGTGCGCTGGGCAATACCTCTGGAGCCTATATCAGTGCTGGCGCCAGCCTTGGCCTGGGCGGCAGCGTCAACCTCAAGACACTGAGCGGCAGCGGTAGCGTGCAGATCGCCAGCGGTAGCACCCTGACCGTGGGGGGAGGGAGCAGCACCAGCACCTTCGACGGCGACCTCCGTGGTGGCGGGGGCCTGACCAAAGTCGGCAGCGGAACGCTGAACCTCACCGGTATCAATGGTCTTACCGGCAACACCACCGTCAACGGCGGCACGCTGAATCTTGCCGGCTCCCTGGCCAGCGCCCAGATCAATGTCAACAACGGCGGCACCGTTAGCGGCAACGGATCGGCGCTGGGCGCGATGACCATCAACGATGGTGGTCGCCTGGCGTTGTCTTCGGGCGACACCTTGTCCGCCGCGTCGCTGGTGCTCAGTGCCAACAGCAATGTCGACACCAGTCTCGCGGCGCCGTCGACATCGTCGCTGATGGAGATCGGTGGCCACCTGACCCTCGATGGCAACCTCAACGTTACCGATGCCGGCGGTTTCGGCGTGGGTGTCTACCGCCTGTTCAACTACACCGGCTCGCTGATCGACAACGGCCTGATCGTGGCCGGCGTGCCTGCGGGTTATGGCATTGGCGATATGGTGGTGCAGACCTCGGTCGGCAACCAGATCAACCTGCTGGTGTCCGCGCCGAATGCCCCTATCCGCTTCTGGGATGGTGGCGAGACAATCCCGAATGGCGTGGTGCAGGGCGGCAGCGGCACCTGGAGTGCCATCGGCACCAACTGGACCAACGTCGACGGTACGCTGAACCAGACCTGGGCCGGTGATTTCGCGGTGTTCCAGGGCTCGGCCGGCACGGTATCGGTCAACGGCACGCAACTGTTCACCGGGATGCAGTTCCTCACCGATGGCTACAACGTGGTGAGCGGCACGGCGGGGCAACTGACCGCCGTTAACGGCAGCGGCGGTACCACGGCGCTGCGGGTCGATCCAGGCGTGACTGCCACGCTCGGTGTGAACATCAATGGCCGCGGCATCCTCAACAAGCTCGACAGCGGCACCTTGGTGCTCAACGGTGCCAACAGTTACAGCGGCGGCACGCAGCTGGATGGCGGCACGCTGGTTGTCGGTAATAACAGCGCGCTGGGCACCGGCACGTTGGTCGCCAATGCTGGCACGCAGCTCGACAGCAACACCGCTGTAACCCTGGCCAACGCCACCATGCTCAACGGCAGTCTCACCGTACTGGGTAGCAATGCGCTGGCCCTCAGCGGTGTGCTCGACGGCAGCGGCGGGCTGATCAAGAATGGCGTGGCCAACCTGACCCTCGGCGGCAACAATACCTTCCTCGGCCCAGTGGCGCTGAACGCAGGCGGATTGATTCTGGCGTCGAACTCGGCGCTGGGCTCCGGCACCCTCAACGTCGCGAATGGCACCACCCTGGATGCCAACGGTGCCTTCAGTGCGAGCAACGCCATCAACCTGGCCGGCAACCTCGGCATCACCGGCAGCAACGACCTGACATTGAACGGGACGATCAATGGCGCTGGCAGACTGACCAAGAGCGGTGCGGCCAGGCTGACGCTCTCCGGCGCCAACAGCTTCCTCGGTGGCATTACCCTCAATGCCGGCACCCTGGCCACCGGCAGCAATGGCGCACTCGGCCTGGGCAACCTGACCGTGGCTGGCGCCTCGTCGCTGGAGAGCGACACTGCAGTGTCGATGGGCAACAACGTAGTGCTCAACGCCAACCTGACCAATACCGGCACCAACGACCTGGTTCTGAGTGGCGTGCTCAGCGGTAGTGGCGCGCTGATCAAGAACGGCGCGGCCAACCTGACCCTCAACGGAAGCAGTAACTATTCGGGCGGCACGCGGCTCAACGCCGGCACCCTGACCCTCGGCACATCGTCAAGCATGGGCTCCGGCGCGTTGACCGTGGCTGGCAATTCTACCCTCGGTACCAGCGCGCCGCTGGTCCTGGCAAACAAGGTCAACGTCAATGCCAGCCTCAATGTGGCAGGCAACAACAACCTGACCCTCGGCGGAGTGATTGCCGGGGGCGGCACCTTGACCAAGAGCAGCCTCGCCGACCTTACACTGAGCGGAGACAACACCTTCAGCGGTACCTTCGACGTGCAGGCCGGCAGCCTGACCACGCTGGGCAACTCGGCGCTGGGTAGCAACGCCGGGGTCAATCTCGGCAACGCCGCCACCCTCAACCTGGGTGGTGCGGGCAGCGTGGCCAGCCTGACCGGCAGCGGTACCGCACTGATCGGGTTCGGCAACACCCTGAGCATCGGCGGCAACAATGCCAGCAGTATTTTCGACGGTGTCCTGACCGGCAACGGCTTCCTTGGCAAGCTCGGCACGGGTACGCTGACCCTGGCCGGCAACAATACCCTTACCGGCGGCACCACCGTCAACGCCGGCACGCTGCGGGTCAACGGCGCGCTGGATAGCGGCCAAGTCCAGGTCAACAAGGGTGGCACGCTGGCTGGTAGCGGCTCGCTCGGCGGAGCAGTGACCATCGCCGACGGCGGTCACCTGGCCGGCACCAGCGGTAGCACGCTGTCGGTGAACTCACTGGTGTTCAACGCCAACGCCAGCTTCGATGTCGGCCTTGGCGCGCCGGGCTCCGGTGGTGGTAGCGCGCTGGTCAATGTTGGCGGCGACCTGACCCTCGACGGCACCCTTAACGTCAGCGACGCCGGCGGTTTCGGCAGCGGCGTGTACCGTCTCTTCGACTATGCTGGCGGCCTGACCGACAACGGCATGCTCCTCGGCAGCCTCCCCGGTAGCGTCACGCCGGGCGACCTGAGCCTGCAAACCGTACTGGCCAACCAGGTCAACCTGCTGGTGTCCATGCCGGGTACCACGGTGCAGTTCTGGGACGGCAACCTGTTGACCGCCAACGGTTCAGTGGAGGGCGGCAGCGGCACCTGGAACAGTGGCAGCAACAACTGGACCGACGTCAACGGCACCACCAACCAGGCGTGGGCCAACAGCTTCGCGGTGTTCCAGGGCGCTGCGGGCACCGTGACCGTGAATGGCACGCAAACCACCAACGGCCTGCAATTCGTCACCGACGGCTATCGCCTGCAGAGCGGCACGGCAGGGGGGCTGAACCTGGTCAACGGTTCGCTGGGCACTGCCGCGATTCGCGTCGATCCGAACGCCACGGCCATCCTCGACGTCACCCTCGGCGGCAGCGCTACGCTGGGCAAATACGACAGCGGCACCCTGGTACTCAACGCGGCCAACAGCTACAGCGGTGGTACGCAACTCAATGGCGGCACGCTGGTGCTTGGCAACGCTAGCGCCCTGGGCAGCGGCGGCCTGATCGCCGCCAACGGCACCACGCTGGACAACAGCGCAGCGCTGGCCCTGGGCAATACGCTCAGGCTCGATGGCGGACTTGGCGTGGCCGGCAGCCACGACTTGACCCTGAACGGCGACGTCAACGGGAACGGCTCTCTGACCAAGAACGGAAGCGGCACCCTGGCGCTCAACGGCGCCAACACCTACAGCGGCGGTACCCTGCTCAATGGTGGCAAGCTGGTGCTGGGCAACGCTGGCGCCCTGGGCAGCGGCAAACTGATTGCTGCGAGCGGCACTACGCTGGACAACAGCGCGGCGCTTACTCTGCACAATTCCGTCACGCTCGCCGGTGAACTGACTCTGGCCGGCAGCAATGACCTGAGCCTGGCCGGAGTCGTCAACGGTAGCGGTGCGTTGACCAAGCAGGGCGCCAGCAACCTGACCCTGAGCGGCGACAATAGCTTCAGCGGCGCGCTGAACATCCTCGACGGCAGCCTGACCCTGAGCGGCGACAATGCCCTGGGCAACGTCAGCCTGAACGTCAGCGATGCCGCTACCGTCAGTGTCGGCGGCATCACCGTCCTGGGCGCCTTGAGCGGCGAGGGTGATCTCGCACTGGGCTCCGGCAGCGAGCTGCAGGTCGGCAGCAATAACGCCAACAGCCTCTACGACGGCAGCCTCAGCGGCGCCGGCGGCCTGCGTAAGACAGGCAGCGGCAAGCTGCTACTCAACGGCCAGTCCCGCGTCGCCGGTGGCACCCAGGTCAACGCGGGCAGCCTGATCATCGGCGGCCACAGCGGCAGCACGGCGAGCCTCACCAGCGACGTGCAGGTCGCCAGCGGCGCGCTGCTCGGCGGCCACGGCAATATCATCGGCCGCGTCGACCTCGCCAGTGGCGCCACACTCAGCCCGGGCAACTCCATCGGCACCCTGCATGTCGACGGCAACGTCAACTTCGCCGCCGACTCGAACCTGGAAATCGAAGCCAATCCCGACGGCCGCTCCGACAAGCTGATCTCTACCGGCACCGTCAGCGTCGCCGGCGCCAACCTCAAGGTTCTCGCCGGCGCGGGTGACTGGGCGCCCAACACCCCCTACGGCATCATCCAGGCCGAGGCGCTCAACGGCACCTTCGCGAGCGTCAGCAGCAACCTGGCGTTCCTCACGCCGGAGCTGGCCTACAGCGCAAACGGTGTAGAACTGACCCTGGAGCGCAACGAGGTCAGTTTCATCGCGGTCGGCCGCACCCACAACCAGCGCTCGGCCGCTGCCGGCGTCGAATCGCTGGGCTCGGGCACGCTGTACAACGCCGTCAGCGCGCTCACCGCCGAGCAAGCGCAAGGCGCCTACGACAGCCTCTCCGGCGAGCTGCATGCCAGCACTCAGGGCGCCTTGTTCGATGACAGCCGCTATGTGCGCGATGCCATTGGCCAACGCCTGCGCGCGGCCCAGGGACAAGCGTCGACCGATGCCATCCTGCACACCGACGCCGACAGCGGCATGACCTTCTGGCTGCAAGGGTACGGCGGTTGGGGGGACAACGGCGGCAACAGCAACACCGCGCGCCTGGACCACGACAGCCGCGGCACTCTGCTGGGCATCGATCTGCCGGTGGGCGATAACTGGCGCGTCGGCGTGGCGGCGGGCTATGGCTCCAGCAGTCTCGACGTCGACGCTCGCAGCTCCTCGGCCGAGATCGATAGCATCTCGCTGACGCTGTTCGCTTCTGGGCAGTGGGATGCCATCAACCTGCGCCTGGGCGCCTCGCACGCCTGGAACGACATCGACAGTAGCCGTCACGTCCAGGCTGGCGGCCTTGTCGAGCACGAGAAGGCGAGCTACGACGCCAACACCGCGCAGCTCTTCGGTGAGTTGGGCTACGCCATCGCCGCCGGCGACTTCACCCTGGAACCCTTCGCCGGTCTGGCGCACGTCAAGGTCGACAGTGACAGCTTCAAGGAACACGGCGGCAGCACGGCCCTGCGCGGCGACAGCGAGAAGGACGAGGTGACCTACGGCACCCTCGGCCTGCACGCCTCGACGGCGCTGACCACGGTGGGCTCGGTTCCGCTTGCGTTGCAAGGCACGCTCGGCTGGCAACATGCGTTCGACGACCTTGACCCGAAGCGCCAACTGTCGTTTGCCGGTGGAGACGCGTTCACCGTCAAGGGCACGCCGCTGGCTCAGGACACTGCGTTGGCGCAACTGGGCGTAACCGCGCAGGTTGCCAGCGGCACCACGGTGGGCTTGGGTTACTCCGGGCAGTTCGGCGACGGCTACAAGGACAACGGCCTGCGCCTGGGGCTCAACGTGAGCTTCTGAGCCTGATCCCGTATCGCCAATCCGTGGCACCTGGCATTGGAAATCCCAGAGGCTCTCGCGTAGTCGCGAGAGCCTCTGGGCGTTTGGCTATCCAGCGTCGCAAGGCGCAGTTCCGGTGACGCAGAACGACCTCTACTGCTGAATCGACGCCCGTTTCCGACCTGAAGCGGACGTATCGCACGAAAACTCAGCGGTCGATTGGAGCTCTGGTTGTTTTGCAGTTGCACCTGCGAAGTCAGAGCCAACTCATCGCGCATCGAGGTTACGGCAGCCCCGCGTCAAGCATTGCGGGCCATTGATGCGCGCCGAGAGCATGGCCAGGCCTGGCCCGCTCTGGAGGCTTACTACTCAGTGTCGAGCTTGCCGCCGGACTCGGGTCTCACTGCGTCGGGGTGTCGTCTTTGAGTCGGGGTGGAAGTGGTCCGAGGAACATTTTCCTGAGTCGCTCATGACCGATCACGCGCGCCAGTTCCGAGATGACGCAGTACATGAAGATCAGGGTGACGAGCAGTATCTGGACGGCCCAGAAGCGCGGCCAGTTCATGGACGTCCATAGCATTGAGTTGGCGTCTATCAGGCTGGGGGCTTCTTTCCAATATTCGTAAAGCCGCTCCAGGTAATGCACGAACAGGGCGACCAGGGCGTACATCACGGTCTTCCAGGTGACGTTCCAGATCAGCGGCTTTTCGGGAAAGCGATTGATGAAAGGCAGCATGTCCGCCACCAGTACCGATTTGCCGAGCACCAGGGAGGCGATCAGAACCGAGGCAGTCACCGGCAGCGGAACACCGGAGCCCTTGAGCATGAGCGCGCGAATGGCGGCAACGATGTGCAGGATGACAAAGAAGAAGATCGTCGGCGGCAGCGCCTTGATGAACTCGTGCTTTACCTTGAGCAGTATTGATGTCATGGAGTCCCCCTCTGGTTGTCGGATTCTCGGGCCTGAGTGCGTTGGTAGAGCATTCCGGCTCAATGTCCGACGCCGGCCGGAAATGCCTTGCTGCCAAGCAGCACGCCATCGACGGATTGGCCGTAGTAACCCTGATCGGAGCCATGGAAGCGTTTGGCCGTGCTGGCGACATCGCCGTCGAAGCGCGGGTCCTGTGGCCGTTCCCGGCTGTTCAGGTAGGCTGCCACGTCCCAGGCTTGCTGGACGTTCAGTTGCACGGCCTTGCCCAGCGGCATGTTTTCGTAGATGAAGGTGGCCGCCGTGTTGACGCGGTGCATGCCCGCGCCCCAGTTATACGAGTCGGCTCCCCATAAGGCCGGGATCACCGGCACGTCAGCCATCTTGCGCCCTTCGCCCTGCTCGCCGTGACAGACGGCGCAGTGCTGTGCGTAAACCTGTTCGCCGCGCTGCGGCGAGTAGGTCTGCGGTGGCTCGGGCAGGGCGGCAAAGGCGCGTCCGGGCATCCGTTCGCGCCCTTCCATCTTCACCTTGCCGGTCAGGGGGCCAGGCAGCTTGAAGGATTCGTCGCGGCCACCGTGTTGCAACGCTTCATCGCTGAGCTCGGGTACCGGCTTGTCCTGCATGCCATACATGTCCAGCAGGCCGCCCATCAGCAGCCAGTAGGAGTAGGCGGAGATAGCCACCAGCTCGGGCGAGCCCAGCTCGGGAGCCTTGCCGTTCATGGAGTAGTTGAAGCAGCCCTGGACGCGCTCGGCGAAATTGTTCACCCGATTGTCTTTCTTGCGGAAGGCCGGATAGGCCAGGTAGGCCGCCCACAGAGGGGCGGCATAGGCCTTGGTGCCAGCATCGAGGTGGCAGTTGGTGCAATTCAGCTGGTTGCCGACATAGCGCCCCTTGAGCTGCTGGGTATTGACGATCAGCTGATAGCCGAGGCGAATCTTGTCACCAAAGGCACCGTCCGGGATTTTCGAAAGGTCCCGCGGAGTGAAGTAATGGGCGTCCCTGGCCTTGGGGTGCGCGGCGATTTCTTCCATGGCGGTGGTCACTGCGTCGGCCGCCTGGACGGGCAGCGCGATGCATCCCGCGAGCGACAGGTAGAGTATGGGCCTGTTCATGAGCGTTCCTCAGCGAATCGCCGCCAGATAGCTGGCCAGCGCAGTGATGTCCTTGTCGTTCAGGCGCTGGGCGATGGCTGCCATCATGCCGTCGGGATCGCCGCTGCGTTCACCCTTGCGCCAGGCGTGCAGCTGGGCTTCCAGATAGGCCGCCTGCTGTCCGGCGAGTCTGGGGAAGGGCCCGCCTCCGATGGCGGAGGGGCCGTGGCAACTGAAGCAGGCTGGAATGTCGCGCGCCATGTCGCCCTGGTAATAGAGCTTTTCCGCCGGAGTGGCAGCGAGGTTCTGGCCTCGCACCTGCAGTATGGGTGGCGGCTTGCCCTGAGCCGCAAAATAGATTGCGGCAGGCTGCAGTAGTTCGGCCGAGGCGTAGGCTTCAGCCATCGGCCCCATCAGCGAGTTGCTGCGCCGTCTTGAGTTGAAGTTCGCGACTTGTGCGGAGATGTAGCTGGCCGATAGCCCGGCCAGCACCGGACCTTGTGCGGTCCCCTCGCCATGCACTCCATGGCAGACCGCGCAAGCTTGAACGGCATCCGGTACGTCGTCGGCAATGGCCGCTGCGGCAATAGATGAAAGAAGTACGACAGAAGGCCATCTGAGCATCGAGTTTCCTGCCTCTACATGCTGTGACTGCGCTGAGTGTAGACGGCCTGATCCAGCTTGAAATGATTCTCTTTGGGACTGTGGTTCATCTATCTAGGACGAAACCTGATCACGGTCAGCTACCGACCCGAAGCGGCCACTTGTGAGGAGCAAAAATCGGCCTGAAGCAGACTCTCAGCCTCGTCGCTGGTTAGTGAACGCGATGACTGTAGCCATGCACATAGATAAACCCGTCTTTTTCTTCGAGCGGTAGGACACCAAGTAGCGATGCTTCCGCTAGGAATTGGTCGCTTACTCCAGTGCTCGGTAACCTCTCACCCGTTTTGGGATTCTGAATCAGCGATATTTTCGGAATACGTATGGAGTAAATATCCGAATATTCTGTCGGGCCACCAGCCAGGCCTGGATCAGCGATGTAGGTATTTTTCAGCAAGCTCTCGGGGGGAGCGTATGCGGTCTGGAAGCGCTCCTCGCCTACGTATGCCACCTCAAACTGAATGCCAATACGACGAATGAGGCTCAGTAGCTCGCGCCACTTTGTGTTGTTCATGAACGCGGCTGAGTAATTAGGACGGCGCATGGTGATCTCTCACAATTCAGTAGGTTGAATAGCAGATTTTCGCTTCGCTAAGCAAAGTCCGCTCCTGGCCGATTGTTGCCTCTGAGGAGAAGCAGCTACCGACCCATAGCTGACATCCGGATTTTCAGGACATTGAGTAGACTTGGCTCCCACGTCATCTATTTCGAATACAAATGAACAGCGAGTCTTCCCGAAGCAAGGCGTGCGTCCGTGCTCAGGCACATGGTTCCGGGCCACTGTCTGTTGAGGGCTATCAGCAGACTGTGGAGGTTTGCGGCCGTCTCCCCAGCGGCTGGCTGTTCCGCTACCGGACCGTTTGTAGCTTGAACATACCTGCACATGAGCAGGAGTTGTTTGCCGGCGCTGCAGGTTGCCTAGTCGCTGATGATGGGCAGGTACATGATTTGTCGTACCCGATGTTCATGGACATGCTTCGCTCGCTGGAATAGCTCACGCGTCTGCTTCCAGGCTATTAAAAATTGCCGCGTTGATTCATGCCTCCCTGAACGCAGGGTAGCAATTCAGATGATGGAGGAGCTCATGTATACGGTGGTGGTCGTTGCAGATCGTCCAGACTTCAGGTGCTTTCTGGATCTACTTTTTGGCCCTGGACGAAACGTGGACACAGAAGGTGATTCGTACCCTGTGAACAGTCGCTCTTGGACGTTACTGCATATGAAAGACAGAGAGAGCGATGCCCCTTCCGTAGAGATCCATGCCTGTGAGGTAGATGAATCGCGGTTCAAGGTGCAATCCGAGTCGTCAAGACTCGAGGAGTTAGCTGCGTTGTACCTGTACCTGACTTGTGGTGAGACGATCTCAAATTCGGATCAGGCGCTTGATAAAGCAGTTATCGAGTCGCTTTGCAAAAGATACGATGCAGAGCTTGGTCGAGCTCGTGATTCTATTTGGCACCGGTCGACAGATGACTTGCCTTATCCACATGAGTGAGCGAAAGGTTGTTTCTGTCCGGCGAGCGTCCGCTTCTGGCTGTGGATTCAACCAATTGCAGCCCTTTGCAGAATCATCGCTTTGGCATTTCAGGTTCTTGCGATACAAACTGAACCGCTGACCGCAGGGAATAAGGCGAAATGAGTCAGCTGAGCCCTAAGCTACATGCAGACCTCTGCGAAGTGTTGAATGAGGTCTCTGCATTGATGTCCGCTGCCTATGCGCAACTCGGCCCCATACCTGATGACCATCCACTGGCTCAGGCGGGTCTTGAGAATGGGGCAGAAATCGTTCTGGACTACCTTGCACACGGCGAGGCGGGCATCGCCATTGATCATCTGTTCTACATGATCAAAGAGCCGCCTCTCGCTATTTCTGCCAAGTCCGCTGAGAAGCTGGCTCGTGTTGCAGAAGCGTTTGGAATGCCTTTGAGCTGGTGTCCTTGAAGCTGGTTGTACAACGAAATACGTACTCGCTGCGAGAGGCCGCTTCTGGCCGATTGCAGCCTCTGGAGAGCGCCAGCTACCGACCCCAAGCGGTCGTTCGCAAAATGCCGCTATCGGACAAAGCAGCCGCTCCAAGGCGGAAGCTCCACCCTGTGAGGCGTTTCTTCAAACCAACCGAGATACCCAAGCACGGCCGAACTCCTGGAGTTTGGATTGCTCAATCCAGGCGAAGGTTTTTCGAATACTCAGTGGAGTTAGGCCAGTGGGTGAAAGCCTCACACGGCCCTCTTTGTCGGGTTTGTTGCACGACAGGCAGGCCCAAGAAAACCTGCCGGGTTTCCACCAAACGACGCTTCCGGCGCGTGCTTCGCATAAAAAGCTGGCCACCTGTAATGCATATTGGTGCGGGACGTTCAATTGCCAATTGCCTGCCGTGCCGATCTCGATAGAAAACAGATAACCACCTGGGGTGCTTTGCACGTACATGTAGGTCGGGAACCATTTTCCTGCACTGCACGCAGTGACCAAAGCGGGTGACGTTTCCATTTTTACCTCCATCCCTTGTGGTCACTGCAGCGTAGCGAGTCGGCGCGAGCGGAAAACCCTTCAATTCTGGCTAATGAGAACGTGGCACCCTGCCTCGTGTGTGAGTTTCTGATGGACAACTACCGACCCGAAGCAGACGTCATTTTCAGATTCAGGCCCGTCGCTGACGGGCCTTTTCATTCCATGGATCAGCTGCTCTGCGGCATCTCGCCCCGCGCCAGGCGGGCGTTGATGTCGATGATCACCGCCGGCAGATCGGCGATGGTGTCGATCAGGTAGTGCGGGCGCGAGCCCTCGAACATCTGCCCGATGCGCTTACGTTCCTGTTCCAGCTGGTGCGCCGGCAGCGCCTTGTACTGCTCATAGGTCAGACCCAGGGCGTTGCCCGAGCAGGTCAGCGCCACGGTCCACATCCCGGCGCTGCGGCCTTCGAGGATGCCTGGCCAGGTGTCGTCGACCTTCACGCAAGCCGCGACATCGTTGACGCCCAGGGCGATCACGTTGGCCAGCGCCTGTGCCGGGTGCGGACGACCATTGGGCACTTCATCGGTGGCGACGACATGGTCGGCGATGTAGCCGTTGGTCTTCGCTAGGGCGACGACCTTTTCCATGACCACCGCCGGGTAGCCGGAGCAGGAACCGATCTTGAGTCCCTGTTTGCGCAGCGTGGCAATCGCGTCCAGCGCGCCTGGGATTAGCGCCGAGTGCTCGGCGATCTTCTCGATCTGCAGCGGCATGAAGCGTTCGTAGATGGCGGTGACGTCGTCGTCGGTAGGCAGATGACCGAATGCCGCGCGGTAGCGTTCGCCGATGGCGGGGATGTCGCACAGGGTGCGGATGTGGTCCCACTTGCCCATGCCCATCGGGCCGCGCGCTTCTTCCAGGCTGACCTGGACGCCGAATTCGGCGAAGGCTTCGACGAAGATCTGGGTCGGGGCGAAGGAGCCGAAGTCGACCACGGTGCCGGCCCAGTCGAGGATGGCGGCTTGCAGTTGCTTGGGTTGCTGGTAGTGCATGGCAATACTCCAGTGAGGGGTTTATTCGTTAAGAGGCAGCAGGATGAGCGAGGCCCGGCCGGCGAGGCGCGGGCTCGCCGGTTCATGGGGTCTTGAAAGTGAGCGTCAGGCCGTGGAGTCGAACAGCTCGGCGATGATCGGCCGGTTGCGGCGAATGCCCAGGCAGCACAGGTAGTAGCTGATGTGGAACGGGTCCTCGGCGAAGGCGATGGAGCGTGTGCCGGGCCGGTCGGCGTATTCCACCGCCGACACGAAGCCCACGCCGATGCCGTGCACCACTGCATGGACGATGGCTTCGCGGCTGTTCAGCTGCATCGCGCAGTCCAGTTCCACGCCGTGCCGCCGGCAGCCTTCCTCCACCAGTTGTCGGGTGCGCGAGGCCGGTTCGCGCAGGACCACGCGCTCCTTCGCGATCTCCTGCACGCTGACCGAGTCCTGCTGCGCCCACGGATGGTCGTCGCGCACCACCGCGAGGATCGGGCAGGTGCGGTAGAGCTGCGTGCTCAGACGCTGGTCGAATTCCGAGAGGGCGAGGATCGCCACGTCGATGTCGAAGTTGTACAGCCGCTCCAGGGTGCCGGCCTCGCTGGTGAAGGAAGTTTCCAGCTCGATGTCCGGGTAACGCTGCATCAGCGAGTAGGTCAGGCTCATGGCGATCGGCGGCGACACCGCCCCCAGGCGCAGCATGCCCTGCTTGCGCTGCTGGAAGCTCTGCAGCAGTTGCAAGGCTTCGTCCTCCTGGCCGAACAGGCCCTGGGTGATCGCGTAGAGCTGCTCCCCAGCCGGGCTCAGCTCGATGAAGCGTCCCCGCCGGTGAAACAGCTCCACCGAAAAGCGCTTCTCCAGGCCGCTGACCTGCTCGCTGATGGTCGGCTGGCCGACGCTCAGCAACGCCGCCGCCTGGGTGAAGCTGCCGGTGCGGGCCACGGCATGAAAGGAGCGCAACCACTTGTGGTACTGGTACATGAAGGTTCTCTTTCAGGAAGGCTTGCCGCATGGCCGTGCCCTCAGCGCCGGACGAACAGGGCAACCACCGCGCTGCATACACAGGCCGTGGTGACCACGATGAAGATCAGTGAAGTATTGCCCGTTGTATCCAGCATGCGACCGATCAGGGGTTCGGCCAGACCCGCAAAGAGGTACGAGGAGAAGTTCATGATCCCGGTGGCGGTGCCGGCGCGGCGTGCACCGACCAGGTCCGGGCAGAGCGCCCAGAAGCTCGAGGCCGGGCCGTAGACGAAGAAGCCGCAGAGGAACAGCGCGAGCAGGCCGACGCCGCTGTGCGCCGGCAGGCTCCACATCCACAGGCTGGTGAGGGCGCCCAGCACCATGTAGAGCATGATCGCGCGGTAGCGCTTGCTGCCGAACAGGCGGTCGGACACCCAGCCGTTGCTCAGCGCGCCGACGGCCATGCCGACGGGCAGGGCGATGGTGATCCACTTCGGGTCGATGAAGCTCTGGCCTTTCTGCCAGTTGGCGCCGAGGAAGTGCACCGGCACCCAGACGATAAGCCCGTAGCGCGCGGCGTTCTGGAAGCCCAGGGACAGCGCCGCCACCAGCAGGCGCGGGTTCTTCAGCACGGCGAGGTAGCGCTGCGTCGAGGATTCTTCTTCACCGTGAGCAGCTTCGCTGGCGCGGTCTTCGGCGTTTGCCACGCCGGTGTCTGTCAGCGGTTCGAAGCCCATGTCCTGCGGGCGCTCGCGGGCTACCAGGTAGAACACGATGCCGCCAGCGAGCATCAGCAGCACCGGCAGGCGGAAGATCCAACGCCATTCCAGGTGCAGCACGTCGATCACCACTACGGAGGTGACGTAGGACAGCACCGAGGCGCAGCCGGCGGCGAACACATAGAAGCCATAGACCTTGCCGCGCTCGGCGGCGCTCCACCAGTTCGACAGCAGGCGACTGCCCGGCGCCCAGCCCAGGGCCTGGAAGTAGCCATTGATGCCCCACGGCAGAACCAGACTGACGAAGCCGCCGGCGAAGCTGGTGACCCAGTTCGCTGCACAGGACAGCGCCGCGCCCAGGCTCATGATGCGCCGTCCGCCGAACTTGTCGGCGAGGTTGCCGTTGATGGCCTGGCCGATGGCGTACATCCAGAGCATGGCGCTGGAGGCCCAGCCGAGGGTTTCCTTGCTCAGGCCGAATTCGGCCTGGATACCGGGAATGGCGAAGCCGAAGGTCTGGCGGCCGGTGTAGAAGAACAGGTAGCAGAACATCGCGGCCAGCAGCATGCGCCACTGGGCGACGCGGAACGGTGTTACGGCGGAGACGGGACCAGACAGGGTTTGTGCACGGTTCATGGCGGTTTCCTTCTTGTTCGCTCGCGCCGGCGCAAGGCTCGGCGTGTCGGCACTCTTGTTCGGTGCAACAGGAAATGGCGGCGCTGGGGCCGCCCATTGAGGGACGGCGTCAGGCGGCTTGCGAGCCGATGAAGTTGCGTCCGCGCGCGCCCTGCATGGCGAAGTCGATCATCGCTTCGGCTTCGGCGGCAGTCACGCCGTAATCGCCGAATTCGGTCTTGACCCCGAGGCGATGAAGGAATTCACGCAGGCGCTGCTGCGCGCCGGCGCGGTCGCTGCCGAACACCCGCTGCAGGGTGTGGTCGCGGTCGGCGTCGCGGCCCCAGGCCAGGCCGAGCACCAGCGGCAGGGTGAAGGAGCAGGCGATGCCATGGGGCAGGCCGTGGCGCAGGGTCATTTCGTAGGAGATGGAGTGGGCCAGCGCCGTCTTGGTGTTGGAGAAGGCCATGCCGGCCTTCAGTGCGGCCAGCGCCATGCGCGAGCGCAGTTCGCGGCTGCCCAGGTCCTGCTGCAGGCGCGGCAGGCAGTCGAGGATGTCCTCGATGGCGGAGACGGCGAAGGTGTCGGAGATCGGGTTGGCGTTGTTGTTCCAGATCGACTCCAGCGCATGGGACAGCGCGTCCAGCCCGGTGGATACGGTCACCCCGGCGGGCACGCTGAGCATCAGGTCCGGATCGATCAGCGCCACCTTCGGCCAGGTGCAGTCCAGGTGCAGGGAGTATTTCTTCTGCTGCTGCGCGTCCCAGATGGTCGCCCAGGGTGTCACTTCGCTGCCGGTGCCGGCGGTGGTCGGGGCGGCGATCAGCGTCTTGTGCCGCGCCGGTACGAAGGGCTTGCCGGCGGCCAGCAGGTCGAGCAGTTCGTCAAAGCGGCCGGAAGCGGTGCCGACGATCAGCGCCTTGGCGGTGTCGATGGCGCTGCCGCCGCCGAGGGCGAAGACGGTGGTGCAGTTCGCCGCTTCGCGCCAGAAACGTTCGTGTACGTCGCGCAGCCAGGCCACGTCGGGGTTGGGCTGCACGTCGTCGATGACGTAGGCGAGGCGCTCGCCGAGCAGGCCACGGACGCGTTCGATCAGCCCCAGCTGCGCGGCTTCGGGGAAGGTCACCAGGGCGACCTTGCCTTCGCAGAGGTCGGCGATGCGGTCCAGGCTGCCGCCGCCGAAAACGGTGGCGACCGGATTGTGGAATCGGGCAGGCATGGGCAGTTCCTTGTTGTTGTTTGAACGTGCGGCCATGCTCGGGGGCTTGTCGTTTTCGTTCCAATCGATTGATCGCAGGTGGGCATCGGCCAGACCGATAACGGCGGGTGCGAGCGCAAGGCTTGTCTTGCGGGCCGGGGACCGGGTTATCCTGCGAGCCCCGTCGCCGTCACGAGACTGTCATGTCGTCCGCTGCCGAGCTGGCGCCGCTGCGCCGCGCCGACCGAGATTCGCGCAACTCCGCCCAGGTGCTCGGCCTGTGCCTGCCCGCCGACGTGCTGCTCTACCTGCTGCTGCCGATGTACGCCGCGGACTTCGGCGTGACCCTGGTGGAAGCGGGCATCCTGCTGGCGGCGAATCGACTGGTGCGCATCGTCGGTTATGGCTGGGTGGTGCGCTTCTACGGTCGCCATGGTGACCGCACCGCCTGCAGCCTTGCCGCGTTCGCCACGGCCCTTTGCGCGCTGGCCTCGGCGACGCTCTCCGGTTTTGCCGTGCTGCTGGTGTTCCGCCTGGTCTGGGGCCTGTGTTTCGCCACCTTCAACCTGAGCACCCAGACCCTCGCCACCGCCGAGGCGCAGGGCGCCGCGCGCCGCGCCGGGCGTTCGCGGGCGACCCTGTCCATCGGACCGATGCTGGCCCTGCCGCTGGGCGCGGTGATGGCCCAGGCCTTCGGGCCGCGCAGCGTGTTCTTCGTGTTGTGCGTGGCAGCCCTGTGCGGGCTCTGGCGTGCTCGCGCGCTGCCTGCCACGGGCCACCAGATTCCGGTCAGCAGCGGGCGTCGCCTGCGCCTGCCGGACAGCATCGCCACCTGGTCCTTCATCGAGGGCGTGACGCTGGACGGCCTGTTCGTCTTCGGCCTGTCGCTGTACGCGCAGACGCACCTGGGCGGCACCGGCGTGCTGGTAGCCGGCATCCTGATGGCGGTGCGTTACCTCAGCGAGATGCTCTTCAGCCCCTTCGGCGGGCGCCTGGCCGATCGTTTCGGCGCGCTGCGCATGCTGGTCGTGCTGTCGCTGGCCACCTCGCTGGCACTGTTACTGTTCGGCAGCTACTGGCTGTTCGTCGGCGCCTTCTTCGTGCTGGTGCTGCGCGCGCTGCAATTGCCGCTGGTGGTGACGCTGGTGGCGCAGCGCAACCCTCAGGCGCGCATCCAGGCATTGGCTGGCAACGCCGTGTGGCGCGACATCGGCGCGGGACTCGGGCCAATCCTCGCCGGCGTACTGTTGCCGCAGGTGCCGGCGTTCTGGGCCTACGCGGGCGCGGCGCTGATCCTGGCGCTCAGCGCACTGGGGTGTGCCTGGCGGCGCTGAGCAGGGAACATGCGCAGATTGTTCAAGCGCGGCTGACGGCGCGGCGGCAACACTGGCGACTCCCACTGCACTGGAGTTGCCCCATGCGATACCTCTACGCCCCTGCGTTCTTCTTCGGTTTCATCGGCTTTGCCCTGTACCTGGTTGGCGAAGGCGTGTCACTGATCTGCCTGCCGGCGCTGTTGCCGCTGGCGATCCTGCTGGCGTTCCTGGCGGAGCGGCTCCGGCCCTATCGAGCCGCCTGGAACGAGAGCCACGGGGATGGTGGCCGCGACCTGTTGCATGCGCTGGTCAATGAGACGCTGAACGCCCTGGGGATTGCCGCGATCCCGCTTGTCGCCCTGTGGCTGCCGCACTTCGGGTGGTGGCCCAGCGGCTGGCCGTTGGCGTTGCAGTTGCTGGCGGCGCTGTTGATCGCTGATCTCGGCATCACTCTGGTTCACTACGCCAGCCACCGTTCGCCGCTGCTGTGGCGCCTGCATGCAGTGCACCACAGCGTCGCGCGGATGTACGGCTTCAACGGGCTGATGAAGCACCCTCTGCACCAGGCGCTCGAAGCCTTGGGCGGCACGCTGCCATTGCTGTTGCTGGGGATTCCCGTGGAGGTTGCGGCGCTGCTGGCGTTCGCCATCGCCATCCAGTTGCTGCTGCAGCACAGCAACGTCGACATGCGTATCGGCGCATTGCGACACCTGTTCGCCTGGGCGCCGCTGCATCGTCTGCACCACCTGAAATACGGCACGGCGGGGGATGTGAATTTCGCGCTGTTCTTCAGTTTCTGGGATCGCCTGCTGGGTACCGCGCTGTACCTGCCGGACTACCGGCTGGCGGAGGACGACCTGGGGATCGGTGACCGCCCCGACTATCCGGTGGGGTACCTCGCGCAACTCGCCGAGCCGTTTCGCCGTGTCGATGCAGCACATCAGGCGGCAGCGTTGCCCCCGCAATTGTCGGCAGAGCTGCGTCGCGCGCTAATCGAGTAGGCGCAGCTTCAACTGGCGCAGCGTCAGGTCGGCGCGAATGCCAAACTGGCTGCGCACGCTGCGGGAGAAGTGCGCGGAGTCGGCGAAGCCCGCCGCGATGGCTGCGCTGGTCAGGCTGTCGCCGGCCATGGCCAGCCGCAGCGCCTGGCGTAGCCGCTGCCAGAGCACCAGGCGACGCACCGACAGACCCAGCGTGCCGCTGAACAGCCGCTCCAGCTGGCTCAGCGAGAGTGAGGCTTCCTCGGCCAGGGACTGGGCGGGCAGGGCGCCGTCATCCAGCGCGCGGAGCCGTTGCAGCGCCTTTTCCAGGCGTGGATCGAGCTCGCGCCGGGGCAGTGCCCGCAATTGCGCGGCGAGGGCTTCCAGGTTCGGTCCGGTTTGCCGGCAGACGCTTTCAAGGTCGTCCAGCGTGAAGGCCAGCGGCTCGGCGAACAGCGTGACGGCGTGCTGGTGGCTGTCGAGAATCGCATGGCGCTGGTTCGAGGCGATGATCAGTAAAGGCCCCTGCCAGGGTTGCTCATCGATCAGCACCTTCACATCGCCCGCGCGGGCCATCAGCACCTGGTGCGCATAGTGGGCGTGGGGCCGCGCGTGGCCGGTGGTGCCGGCGACGAGGCAGAAGTCCGCACCGAGCCAGAGTTCGCCCTGCCAGGCCTGTTCAGTCGGCTGCATGGCGCGCCAGCCACTCTTCGCGGGTCAGCTCCCAGGTTTCCCGTGGCAGCACGCCACTGACGAAGTGACCTTCGTCGCGGCCCACCCGGCGCATGCCTTCGCGCTCGGAGATACGCCTCGACCCTTCGTTGACGATGGCCTTCGGCACTTGCATCAGCGGGCGCCCCAGCGTCACGAACCAGAAGCGATTGACCGCTTCGCAGGCCTCGCTCATGTAGCCCTGGCCCTGCCACGCTGGCGCCAGCCAGAAGCCGCGATGGTTGCCGGGCTGATCGAAGAGCGAAATGCTGCCAATGGCGCCTTCCGGCTCGCTGTTCAAACGAATCATCCAGTGCCACTCCTCGCCACGGGCCATGGCTGGCAGCACCACGTCGCGCACATAGACCCGCGCGCCGTCGGCCGGATAAGGCCAGGGCACGCGGCGGTCCAGGTAGCGCACTACTTCCCAGTGCGGGAACAGGCGTTGGATGGCTG
Source organism: Pseudomonas sp. PSE14 (assembly GCF_029203285.1). Classification (NCBI taxonomy): domain Bacteria; kingdom Pseudomonadati; phylum Pseudomonadota; class Gammaproteobacteria; order Pseudomonadales; family Pseudomonadaceae; genus Pseudomonas; species Pseudomonas sp. PSE14. The sequence goes on along the minus strand of NZ_CP115669.1, from coordinate 3,322,255 downwards.
GCGCATCGGTGAGTTGAATGGGCGTGAGCAGCAAACGCGCGGTGCGCAGGGTGGGCGGGCTGTGGCTGTCCATAGCGGGCTCCTGGAACTTCATGGACAGTCTGCCGTTTCCTGGCGGCCGCTGGCCAGCCCTCGTCACCCGCGGTCATCGACCCGAAGGGGCACTTGCTTGTCCTGGCGAATGCCCCGTGGTGGTTCGCAGCATTCGGGATCAGTGGGCGTGTGCGCCGCGCACTTCGCGGGCGGTGCAGCCGAACCGCTGGCGGAAGGCCCGAGTGAACTGGGCCTGATCGTTGAAACCCCAGTGATACGCCAGTTCGCCGATGGAGAGGTGGCAGTGCGGGTCGCGCAATTGGCGATGCACGGCTTCCAGGCGTTGCTGGCGCACCCATTCGCCCAAGGTGTAGGGCGTGGCGGCGAAGAGCTTGTGCAGGTAGCGCAGCGACAGGCCGCAGGCGTTGGCGATGGATTGCGGGGAGAGGTTCGGGTCGCCCAGGTTCTGCGCTACGAACTGTTCGACCCGTTGCAGGTGCAGGGCGCTGAGGCTGGAGCTTTCGCTGTTGAGCACGCGCTCGTCCTGTTGCAGCGCCAGCAGCAGGATGGACAGGGTCTGTTCCAGCAACAGGTGGTGGGCGGTGGGCGGGCAGGCGTCGAAGTGGGTGGCGCACAACGCCAGCTGCTCGACGAACAGCCGGCCCAGGCCTCGCTCGGCATCGAAGCAGTAGCGGGTGTAACGCTCGGGCCCGCGCAGTTGGCCCTTGAGCGCACGTTCGGGGAGCTTGAGCACCCAGAGATCGTTCTGGGCAGCGTAATGGAAGCGGTAGGGCGCGTCGCCGCGTTCGACGATGAAGCCGCCAGGGGAGCAGCTCAGCTGTCGGCCGTCCTGTTCGAAATGCACGTCGGTACAGCGGGGCACGGTGACCAGGTAGAAGGCTTCGCGGTCTTCGCCGGCTTGCACCTTGCTGCGCGAATAGCCCAGCGTGCTGGAGCGCAGGCGGGACAGGCTGACGGGGCTGCTGGGGGTGTCCCACACCTGCAGGTGGCCGTCGAAGGGCTGCTCGCCGTCGAATTGCAGCGACAGCGGGAAGTAGGTACTGCTGATTGCCTCGGCCCAGCGCGCCTGGCGTTCATGCTGCGACCAGCGGGCGGTCGACAACTCATGGGGCATGGCGTGTCCTCGTGCTTATTGCTCTTGTGAGGACAGCGCGGCAGGTCGAGCCTGCCGCGCTGTGTGTCGGCCAATGATCCGCGTGATTCAGGACTGCATCAAGCGCAGCGCGTCACCCGGTAAGTGGCGGAAGGTTCGAGCGTCGCCTGCCAGAGCGGTGGAACCACGATGTTGGTGGTGTCCTCCTCGATCACGCAGGGGCCCTGGACCGTCTGGCCCGACTGCAGGCGGTTGCCGTTGAACACGGCGGTTGACTGGAACTCGCCGTCGGCGCTGAACAGCATCGGACGCAGGCTGTCCGGAACCGCCGGCGGCGGGTTGGCCGGGCCTTGCAGTTCGAGTTGCGGCGGACGCGGCAGGTGGCCGATCACCGAGCACTCCAGGTTGACCAGTTCCACCGGGCTTTCGCGTTCGCTGTAGGAGAACAGCTTCTGGTGGCGGTCGTGGAAGGACTCGCAGAGGGCGGCCAGGCCAGCCTCGTCGAGCTGGTGCGCCTCCAGTTCCACGCTGCACTCGTGGATCTGCCCGAGGTAGCGCATTTCCAGGGTGTAGTGGCAGCTGCTGCTTTCGTCGCCGAAGCCGTCGTCGCGCAGGTTGACCAGGCCTTGCTGGCGCAGGTCGGCCAGGGCGCGGTTGAGCTGCTCCAGATCGACGTGCCCGGCGTCCAGGCGCATCGGCAGGGTGGTCAGCTGGTCATAGCGCACGTCGGAGAGGATCTGGCCGAAGGCGCACAGACCGGAGGCGACCTTGGGGATCAGCACGGTCTGGATGCCGATTTCCTCGGCCAGGCGCACCACGTGCATGCCCGCCGCGCCGCCGGCGCCGATCAGGGCGAAGTCGCGCGGGTCGTGGCCACGTTCGATGGACACCCGGCGGATGCCGTTGACCATGTTCAGGTTGACCAGGGTGGTGATGCCGAAGGCTGCGCGTTCGATGCTGATGCCCAGTGGATCGGCGATCTTCTGCCGGATGGCGTCCAGCGCGGCCTGGCGGTTCAGGCGGATGGTGCCGCCGAGCAGGGCGCCGTCCGGCAGGTAGCCCAGGGCCAGGTTGGCATCGGTCACGGTCGGTTCGCTGCCGCCCTTGCCATAGCACACCGGGCCCGGCTTGGCGCCGGCGCTGCGCGGGCCGACCTGGAGCATGCCGAACTCGTCGAGGTGGGCGATGGAGCCGCCGCCGGCGCCGAGGGTTTCCACCTGGATCATCGGCACGCCGATGCGCTGGCGGAGGAAGTCCACGTCCTTGCTGAAGTTGGTGCGCCCGGCGTTGGTCAGGGTGATGTCGAAGGAGGTGCCGCCCATGTCCACGGTGATGATGTTGTCGATGCCGAAGGGGCGCGCCACCGAGAGGCCGGCCTGGGGCGCGGAGGCCGGGCCGGAGTTGATGGCGTTCACCGCCCGCTCGCGCATCACGTTGCCCGGCGCCAGGCCGCCGTTGGACTGGAAGTAGCGCACCGGCTGCTGGGTGCCGAGCTCCTCGAACAGTGCGTCGATGCGCTCGACGTAGCGCGCCATCACCGGGCTCAGGTAGGCGTTGACCACGGTGGTGGAGGTGCGGGTGTACTCGCGGATCTGCGGGAAGACTTCGTAGCCGGTGCAGACGAACACGCCCGGCAGCGCGGCGCGCACCAGTTCGGCGGCGCGCTTCTCATGGCTGGGGTTGCGCACCGACCAGACGAAGGAGATGGCCACGGCCTCCACGCCCTCGGCGCGGAAGTAGTCGATGGCATCGTGTATCGCGCGTTCGTCCAGGGGGCTGTGCTCGCGGCCGTCGCCGAGGATGCGGCCGCCGACGGGGCGGCGCAGGTGGCGTGGCACCAGCATGTCCGCCGGCGGGTAGTGGGCGTCGTAGCGGTGGCCTTCTTCCTTGTGGCCGAGGCGGATTTCCAGGCTGTCTTCGTGGCCGGCGGTGCAGAGCAGGCCGACCTTCACGCCGGTGCGTTCGATCAGCGCGTTGAGGGCGACGGTGGTGCCGTTGATGCACAGGTCGCAGTTGGCAATGATCTCCGCCGGGGTGCGGCCGGTGGCGTCGGCGATCTGCGCCAGGCCGGCGCGGATGGCCAGGGTGCCGTCCTGCGGGGTGGAAGGTGCCTTGAACAGCTGCACGCCGCCGTCGCGGTCGGCCAGGATGAAGTCGGTGAAGGTGCCGCCGGCGTCGATGCCCAGGCGATATTGGTTGCGCATGTCGGATCTCCGGTCAGAACTGGCCGCGGGCGGCGCGGGTGGCGGTTTCGTCGAGGTGGCCTTCGGCGTCGAGGATCACGCCGTACTCCAGGGCCGCGCCCTGGGGCGAGACCAGGCCATTGCGGACGTCCTGCAGGACCGCCGCCACCGGGCGGCGCAATGGGTCGCCGTAGCCGCCGCCACCGGGGTTGATGTTGATGATCCGCTCGCCGGGCTGGATGGTGAGCATCGGGTTCTGTACGTAGTGGTCCTCTTCGCCGTCGGCACGGCGATGGATCAGGCGGCCCAGCTTGGGTTCGGGCATCGCGTTGCGCGCCCCGGCGGCGCCGGCGGTGGGCAACTGGCGGCCTTCGCCGAAGCCGACCACGGTCATGGCGTGCTCCAGCGGTTCGATCTCCAGGCGGGTGCCGGAGCCGCCGCGGAATTCACCGGCGCCACCACTGTCGGCCATCAGGCTGTAGCGGTGGATCAGCACCGGGTAGGCATGCTCCAGCAACTCGATATCGCCGCTCATCAGGGCGCCAAAGCAGCACAGCGGACCGCAGGCGTGCCAGCCGTCCATCACCTTGTTGGCGCCCGCGCCGGCGATGATCGAGGCCAGCACCATGGTCACGTATTCGCTGTTGGCGTTGCGCGGGTCCAGGCCGGCGATGTTGATGCCGCTGGCATGCCCCCAGGAGGCGGTGACGCGCTGCGGCGAGGCCTGCTCCAGCGCCAGGCGCACGGCGTCGGCCAGGGTTTCCATCGGCGTGGTGGTGCAGTTGACGTGGGGTGCGGGTTCCTGGGCGTTGCACAGGGTGCCCCGGGGGCCGACGTCGACGCTGACGCAGCGGTACAGGCCTTCGTTATAGGGCGGGGCGACCTGGGCGAACATCATCAGCCCGAGGTAGACGCCGGAGACCGAGTTGCCCTCATAGGAGTTGATGAAGTAGGGCACCTGGGGCGGGCTCTCGATGCGGATGTGGGCCTCGTCGCCGCGGATTTCCACGTGGGCGGTGATGGCCAGTTCGCCCAGGCCGTGGCCGGAGTCCTCGAGCACGGCAGTGCCGCTGTAGTGACCGTCCGGCACGTCGCGCAGCAGGGCGCGCATGTGACGGTCGGCCATGTTCTTCAGCTCGGCGATGCAGGCGCGGACCTGTTCGACGCCGTACTTGTCGAGCAGCTCCAGCAGATGGCGCTCGCCGACCTTGCAGGCGCCGTACTGGGCGTTGAGGTCGCCTTCCTGGTAGGGCCGGGCGCGCATGTTGGTGAGCATCAGGTTGATCACGTCTTCGCGACGCTTGCCCTTTTCCCACAGCTTGACCGGCGGGATGCGCAGGCCCTCGGCGTAGATTTCCTTGGCGTCGGGGTTGTAGCCGGCCGGCACCGGGCCGCCGATGTCGGTGAGGTGGCCCTTGCAGACGGTCCAGAACACCAGTTCGCCCTTGTAGAACACCGGCTTGTACATGCAGCAGTCGAGGATGTGGCTGCCCTTGTAGGCCGGGTCGTTGTGGTAGATCACGTCGCCTTCGGCGATGTCGTCGCCAAAGAAGCCGGCCACGCACTTCATGGCGGGAATCAGCGAGCCCAGGTGGATCGGAATGTCCTGGCCCTGGAGGATCATCTCGGGGAGGTGGTCGAACAGGGAATTGGAATAGTCATGGGCCAGGTTGAACACACTGGATCGGCCGGTCTTTTCCAGGGTCAGGGTCATCTCGCGCTGCGCTGTTTCCAGCGCGCCGCGAACGACCGCGAGAGTGATGGGATCAACTGTTTTCATGGGGCACCAACGCTTGTTTTTATGTTTCGGGTGAGGGTCGTTCGTGTACGACCCTTGCTGCATACGCTACGGCCGGCGGGGGCGGCTGGCTTGTCGCTGGGTGCACTGGTTGTTGCGTTCTGGCGCACTGCGCAGGCGAGCGAGCAGGCAGCGAGGGGATGCCCCCGCGAGGCGGGGGCGAACGCGCGGATCCAGGCGCGGGACGGGCGCCGACATCGCTTGTGAAGGCGCATGTCAGCTGCCCGGGCGCGCCTCAGAAGTAGTAACCGATGTTGCTGTACAGCTGGTTCTCCCAGTGGTCGGTGCCGCCCGCACCCAGGCTCTGGGTGTAGCTGCCGCCGCCGATGTACGGGTCGTTCCTGCCGTGCAGCCATTCCAGGGCGATCCACAACGGGCCGAGGGTGAAGGAGCTGCCGGCGATGAAACGCTGGGAGTCGCGGAAGTCCGACTCGTCCTTGTCGAACAGGCTGTAGTTGGCGTAGAGCTTGACGCCCGAGAACCAGCCGTACTGGCCGGGCAGGCTGTAGCTGAGGTCCGCCACGTAGAGGTTGCCCTTGGCGGCGACGTTGAAGGTGCCGTCGAAGCTGCCGAAGCTCACCAGGCGGTCGTCGCCGGGATTCTCCGGGGTTATCTGCTGGCGCGCGGCCTGGACCTGGAAGCCCCAGGGACCGTTCTGCGCGGTAGCGTGCAGGGCTGCGGCGGTGCGATGGCCGTCGCGGCCGGTGTCCTGGTTGTCCAGGGTGGAGGCCAGCAGCGAAACGCCAGCCTCGCCGCTCCAGTCGCCGGCCTGGTAGGTCCGCGCCAGGCGGCCGACGAGGATGTCCTGCTCGTGGTTGTCGCTGCCGTCCACCACGTAGTCATCGGCGCTGGCGACACTGGTGCCGTAGGTGCGACCACCCCGGCTGGTGCCGCGGCCCTGCTCGGCGGGGATGGGGTAGTACGCCGCCTGCAGGTCCCAGCTGCCGTGCCGGGCAAGGTACTTGAAGCCGATGTCCTGGGTGTCTTCCAGGCCGATCACGTTGCCCAGGGTCTCGAAGAAGGTGCTGCCGAAGTAGGGCGACAGGCCGAAGGGGATGGCGGTCTGGCCGACCTGCAGCTGCTGTTCGGGGGTGAAGCGGTAGCCGACCCAGGCGTATTCGGCGAAGGCGATATCGCCCACCCGGTCGGTGTAGTCGTAGGGGTAGTCGCCACCGTAGAAGCGGTATTTGGCGGCCGCTATCCAGCTGTCGGAGTGGTAGTCGGCGGTGAGGAAGAAGGTGTCGAAGCTGAACTCGGAAATGTCGCGGTCGGGGTCATGGTCCAGACGCCCGCGCAGGGCGCCGCCGAGGTCGAGGTTGTCGGTGATTTCCACGGCGTCGGCGGGCTGCCCCAGGCCGAGGGCGAGGACGGACAGCGTGGCGAAAATCGAGATAAGCCGAGTGCGTTGCGGGTGCATGAACCGCTCCAGATGTTCTTGTGGTTGTAGAAACGTTCGCTTGCAGGGAGGGGCCGCCCGCCGGGCGGCCGAAGATCAGCCCAGGTCGCCCTGGGGCTGGGCGCGGCGCGACAGCAGGGGCGCGAGATAGCCGAGGAAGGCCACGAGGAAGGCGGCCGGCGCCGAGGCGGTGGCCAGTTCGGCGACACCGCACAGGTGCAGGCCGATGCCCGCGGCGGCGGAAACCAGCCAGGCGAACAGGCCCCTGGCCCGGAAGGCGGGCAGGCCGTCGAGCCGATAGCGGGTGTTGCGGGTGACCAGCAGGTGGGCGAGGGCGATGGCGACCCAGCCGACGATCAGCAGGCTCTGGTAGGCCAGTGCCTGGAGGATGTAGCTGAACACGTCGAACAGCATCAGCAGGTAGACCAGCGCGCCGGCCAGCAGCGCCCAGGCCACGTAGGGAACCTGGGCCAGGCCGAGGTGACCGGCGAACGCCTGCAGGTTGGTGGCGGCGAGGAAGAAGTTGCCGGTGTTGATGCGGGTCTGGCTGATCCAGACGAAGAGCAGGCCGCCCAGCCCCATCAACTGGACGATCGCCAGGACCACCGAGACCTCGCTCAACCCGCCCTCGGTGGGGATGGTCGCGGCGAGGAAGATGCCCACCAGGCCGTTGAGCAGGAAGGCCACGCAGTAGAAGGGCATGCCGAAGTTGATTCGCGCGTGGTAGCGGCTGTCTTCCTGGCGGCCGAAGCGGGCGTAGTCCCAGGTGTACATCATCAGCACCCAGACGCCCATGAAGTAGGTGAAGCAGTTCCACCAGCCGTGGGGCACCGGTCCGCCCTCGGGCGCCAGGGCCAGCCAGGCGGAGGAGTAGCCGTATTCGCCGATGGCCATGACCACCGCCGCCACCAGCCCGAGCAGGTAGAAGGGCAGCAGTACGCCGTTGAGCTTGTCCAGCCAGCGCAGGGCATTGCCGAAGATCAGCAGCACGCTGTAGACCACTACCAGCAGGAATGCGGCATGCAGTTCGAGGCCCGGCAGGTAGCGATGCAGCGCTACCGCCATCACCGAGCCTTCGAAGACCGCGTAGTAGATGGCCGTGGCGCTGAACACCAGCGTGGCCAGCGCGGCGCCGGTGCGGCCGAACAGCACCTGGGAGAACTGCGCCACCGACAGGCCGGTGGCGATGGCGTGGCGGCTGATGACGGCGTTGATCAGGCCGTAGCTGATCACCGACAGCACCAGGCCGATGATGGCGTTCAGCGTGCCGTAGCCCATGGCCAGGGCGGCGGCCACCACCAGGTAGAACATTGCGCTGCAGATGCCCCACCAGGCCATGGTCAGGGAGCCGCGGCCGAGCCGTTGCGAGTCCGGGACCGCGCCCTGGGAATGGGACTGTTCAGGGGATGATTCGTGGTTCGAGAGTGCTCCAGCCATGACCGTACCTTTCTTGTTGTTGGAGTTGGGAGGCTCCAAGACGGTAAGGAAAGTCGGTCGGGCGGGATTGCCGTTGGGTGTACGGCTTTTTGCGCCTGGATGCACAGGCGCTCTGGGACGCGGATCGGGCGAAGGGGCGTGGTTTCAATCGCGATGCGAAGCGGCGCCTCGAGCTATCGCGATTGAGCGTGTACCCAGCCCGCAGGGGCTCAGCGTGTGCCGTTCGCCTGCATGATCTGGGCGATGATCGGCACCGGGGTCATCAGGTGGGTGCGCATCATCTCGCTGGCGCGCTTGGCGTCGCGGGTGAGGATGGCGTCGACCAGCGCGGCGTGCTCCTGGCGCTTGAGCTCAAGGGCCTGTTCGGAGAACACCGTTTGGGTCAGCCACAGATGGCGATAGCGCTCGGCCTGGTCGAACAGGTAGGTGCGCGCCTGCAACAGGTGCTTGGAGCCGCAGCCGGAGGCGATGGCGGTGTGAAAGGCCTTGTGGCGCTGGTCCCAGACGTCCAGGCGCTGCTCGCGGGTCTTCACTTCCATCACCTTCGCCAGGGTGTGGGACTGGGCCAGCACCGAGGCTTCCCAGGCATCGTCGCCGCGTTCGATGGCGAGGCCGACGATCATCGCCTCGAGATTGGCGCGGGCATCGTAGATGTCCTGCATCTCTTCCAGGGACATGGGCGCCACGCGGTAGCCCTTCTGGCTGATGGCGACCACCAGTTTTTCCGCCACCAGCTGCGAAAGGGCTTCGCGCAGGGGGCCGACGCCCAGGTCATAGCGCTCTTTCAGGGCGCTCATCAGCAGCTTTTCACCGGGCTTGAACACCCCGCGGATGATGTCCTGCTTGAGCCACTCATACCCGCTGAATGCCGAGTTTTGACGGGGAGCGAGAGCTTCCAAAGTCCTGTTCCTCAAAGCGTTTTGCGGATCATACCGAAACGTCGTATGGACGAAAAACAATAGACAGATTAGAGAATTGAATTCGTTTTATAAAAATGTAGACATTTTGTTTTGATGGCGATATTTTTTGATCGCCCGCCTGATCCAGGTCATTGCTGGACGGCCCAATCCATCCCCTATGCCAGGACACCGCCATGAACGCCTTTACGAAGATCGAGGACCTTGTGATGCCGCTGCCGCACGAGACCCGGGGTTACACCGTCGCCCCCTCGAAGCAGTCGCCCCGCCTGTTGGAGTTGACCTTCGCCCGCGAAACCGTCGACGCCTTCGTCAAGGCCGTGGCCGAGTGGCCGGTCCAGGCGCTGGAGTACAAATCCTTCCTGCGCTTCCGTTTCGGTGAGATCCTCGACCAGCTTTGCGAAGGCACCCTGCGCCCGGTGCTGCTGAACACCATCCTCGGTCGTTCTACCGGCGGCATGCTGATCAAGCCCGTCGGCCTGGATGACGTGAGCCAGGCCGAGGACATGGTGAAATTCACCACCGCCTGCGCCCACCTGATCGGCCGCTCCAACTACGACGCCATGAGCGGCCAGTTCTACGCACGCTTCGTGGTGGTCAACACCGACAATTCCGACAGCTACCTGCGCCAGCCGCACCGCGTCATGGAGCTGCACAACGACGGCACCTTCGTCAACCAGATCACCGACTACGTGTTGATGCTGAAGATCGACGAGAAGAACATGGAAGGCGGCAACTCCCTGCTGCTGCACCTGGACGACTGGGAGCAGTGCGACGAGTTCTTCCGCCACCCGCTGGCCCGCCGCGACATGCGCTGGACCGCGCCGCCGAGCAAGAACGTCACCGAGGACGTGTTCCATCCGGTGTTCGATACCGACGCCGAAGGCCGCCCGACCATGCGCTACATCGACCAGTTCGTGCAGCCGGCCAACTTCGAGGAGGGCATCTGGCTGAACGCGCTGTCCGAATCCCTCGAGGGCAGCGCGCAGAAGCTGTCGGTGCCGGTGCCGGTGGGTAGCTTCCTGCTGATCAACAACCTGTTCTGGCTGCATGGCCGCGACCGTTTCACCCCGCACGAAGGGCTGCGCCGCGAACTGATGCGCCAGCGTGGCTACATTAGCTACCAGAAGCCGCGCTACCTGCGCGGTCAGTAATCAGGCAAGCAGGCTGGAGGGCCGCCCCGGGCGGCTCTTCGCCGTGTCTGGAAACGTCGGCCCCGCCATCGAGGCGGCTGGGCCGATGCGGACCGCGTATCGATTTGCAGCGCCCCGGCGCGAGGTAATGGCTGTGTACGATTTCATCATCATCGGCGGCGGCATCGTGGGCATGTCCACGGCCATGCAGCTGACCCAGGTTTACCCGGACGCCAGGATTCTCCTGCTGGAGAAGGAATCCGGCCCGGCCCGGCACCAGACCGGCCACAACAGCGGCGTGATCCATGCCGGCGTCTACTACACGCCGGGCAGCCTCAAGGCGCGCTTCTGCCTGGAAGGCAACAAGGCCACCAAGGCCTTCTGCAACAAGCACGGCATCCGTTTCGACGAATGCGGCAAGCTGCTGGTGGCCACCAACGAGCTGGAAATGGAGCGCATGAAGGCGCTCTGGGAACGCACCGCCGCCAATGGCCTGGAGCGTTCCTGGCTGTCCGCCGCCGAACTGCGCGAGCGTGAGCCGAACATCGTCGGCATGGGTGGCATCTTCGTGCCCTCCAGCGGCATCGTCAGCTACGCCGAAGTCACCGCCGCCATGGGCCGCGAGTTCCAGGACGCCGGTGGCGAGATCCGCTACAACGCCGAAGTCACCGGGCTCGACGAGCGCGCCGACGAAGTGGTGGTGCGCACGGGCAGCGACGAATTCCACGGTCGTTACCTCATCACTTGCTCGGGCCTGATGGCCGACCGCGTGGTGCGCATGCTCGGCATCGAGCCGAACTTCATCATCTGCCCGTTCCGCGGCGAGTACTACCTGCTGCCCAAGCAGCACAACCAGATCGTCAACCACCTGATCTACCCGATTCCGGACCCGTCCATGCCGTTCCTCGGCGTGCACCTGACGCGGATGATCGATGGCACCGTCACCGTCGGCCCGAATGCGGTGCTGGCCATGAAGCGCGAGGGCTACCGCAAGTCCGATATCTCCGTCGCCGACCTGTTCGAGACCCTGACGTCCCCCGGCATCCTCAAGGTGCTGGCGAAGAACCTGCGCCCTGGCCTGATCGAGATGAAGAACTCCCTGTTCAAGGGCGGCTACCTCAAGGAAGTGCAGAAGTACTGCCCGAGCATCACCAAGGCCGACCTCACTGCCTACCCGGCGGGTGTTCGCGCCCAGGCAGTGTCCCGCGACGGCAAGCTGATCGACGATTTCCTCTTCGTGAACACCCCGCGCAGCATGAACGTGTGCAACGCACCGTCGCCCGCTGCGACCTCGGCGATCCCCATCGGCGCCTACATCGTTGGCAAGGTTCGCGAGCAGATCGACGGCAGCCAGGCCGGCTTCACCGTCAAGGCCACCGATAACAAGCAGCGGGCCGCCGGCTGAGCCGACGTCACCGCCGTCCAACCCCGAGGATGACACGCGTGCAACTCAAAGATCCCACTCTGTTCCGCCAGCAGGCCTACATCGATGGCGCCTGGGTCGATGCCGACAACGGCCAGACCGTCCAGGTCAGCAATCCGGCCACCCACGAGATCATCGGCAGCGTGCCGATGATGGGCGCCGCCGAGACCCGTCGCGCCATCGAAGCCGCCGACAAGGCCCTGCCGGCCTGGCGTGCGCTGACCGCCAAGGAACGCGCCAACAAGCTGCGCCGCTGGTTCGACCTGATGATCGAGAACCAGGACGACCTGGCTCGCCTGATGACCATCGAGCAGGGCAAGCCGCTGGCCGAAGCCAAGGGCGAGATCGCCTACGCCGCCTCCTTCCTCGAGTGGTTCGGCGAAGAAGCCAAGCGCGTCTACGGGGACATGATCCCCGGCCACCAGCCGGACAAGCGCCTGATGGTGATCAAGCAGCCGATCGGCGTGACCGCGGCCATCACCCCGTGGAACTTCCCCTCCGCGATGATCACCCGCAAGGCCGGCCCGGCCCTGGCCGCCGGCTGCACCATGGTGCTCAAGCCCGCCTTGCAGACCCCTTACTCCGCCCTGGCCCTGGCCGAGTTGGCCGAGCGCGCCGGTATTCCGAAAGGCGTGTTCAGCGTCGTCACCGGCAATGCCGGTGCAATCGGTGGTGAGCTGACCGGCAACCCGATCGTGCGCAAGCTGACCTTCACCGGCTCGACCGAAATCGGTCGCCAGCTGATGGCCGAATGCGCCAAGGACATCAAGAAGGTGTCCCTGGAACTGGGCGGCAATGCGCCCTTCATCGTGTTCGACGATGCCGACCTGGACGCCGCCGTCGAAGGCGCCCTGGTGTCCAAGTACCGCAACAACGGCCAGACCTGCGTCTGTGCCAACCGCCTGTACATCCAGGACGGCGTGTACGACGCCTTCGTCGAGAAGCTGCAGGCCGCCGTGGCCAGGCTGAACATCGGCAACGGCCTGGAGCAGGGCATCACCACCGGTCCGCTGATCGACGCCAAGGCCGTGGCCAAGGTCCAGCTGCATATCGACGACGCCGTTTCCAAAGGCGCCAGGGTGGTCGCCGGCGGCAAGCCGCACGCCCTGGGCGGCACCTTCTTCGAGCCGACCATCCTGGTTGACGTACCGAAGAACGCCCTGGTGGCCAAGGACGAGACCTTCGGCCCGCTGGCGCCGCTGTTCCGCTTCAAGGACGAGGCTGAAGTCATCGCCCTGTCCAACGACACCGAGTACGGCCTGGCCGCCTACTTCTATGCCCGTGACCTGTCCCGTGTGTTCCGTGTCGGCGAGGCGCTGGAGTACGGCATCGTCGGCGTCAACACCGGGATCATCTCCAACGAAGTCGCCCCCTTTGGCGGCATCAAGGCCTCGGGCCTGGGCCGCGAAGGTTCGAAGTACGGCATCGAGGACTACCTCGAGGTCAAGTACCTCTGCCTCGGCGTGTAAGCACGGCCAACCATCCACCTTCCCTGCATGGGCCGCGGTCCGTGCAGGGCGATCGCACTACCGGAGTCAACGATGAATACCAACCAGAGCCTGCAACAACGCCGCATGGACGCCATTCCCCGTGGCGTCGGCCAGATCCACCAGATCTTCGCCGAGCGCGCCGAGAACGCCACCGTGTGGGATGTCGAGGGTCGTGAGTACCTGGACTTCGCCGGCGGCATCGCCGTGCTGAACACCGGCCACCTGCACCCGAAGGTGATGGCCGCCGTGCAGGAGCAGCTGGCCAAGCTGACCCATACCTGCTTCCACGTCTTCGGCTATGAGCCCTACGTGGCCCTGGCGGAGAAGATCAATCAGCTGCTGCCGGGCAACTTCGAGAAGAAGACCCTGCTGGTCACCACCGGCGCCGAAGCCGTCGAGAACGCCATCAAGATCGCCCGCGCCGCCACCGGCCGCAACGGCGTGATCGCCTTCACCGGCGCCTATCACGGCCGCACCCAGTACACCCTGTCGCTGACCGGCAAGGTGGTGCCGTACTCCGCGGGCCTGGGCCTGATGCCCGGCGGCGTGTTCCGCGCCCAGTACCCGAACGCGCTCCACGGCGTGTCGGTCGACGAATCCCTGGCCAGCATCGAGCGCATCTTCAAGAACGACGCCGCACCCCGCGACATCGCCGCGATCATCCTCGAGCCGGTGCAGGGGGAGGGCGGCTTCAACGTGGCGCCGAAGGACTTCATGGCCCGCCTGCGCGCCCTGTGCGACGAGCACGGCATCCTGCTGATCGCCGACGAAGTGCAGACCGGCGCCGGCCGTACCGGTACCTTCTTCGCCATGGAGCAGATGGGCGTCGCCGCCGACCTGACCACCTTCGCCAAGTCCATCGCCGGCGGCTTCCCCCTGGCGGGCGTGGCCGGCCGCGCCGCGGTCATGGACGCCGTGGCCCCTGGCGGCCTGGGCGGCACCTATGCCGGCAGCCCGGTTTCCTGCGCCGCCGCCCTGGCGGTGATCGAGGCCTTCGAGAGCGAGAAACTGCTGGATCGCGCCAAGTCCGTGGGGGAAATCCTCAGCAGCGGCCTGCGCCAGATCGGCGAGCGCCACAAGAGCCTGGTGGAGGTACGCAACCTCGGCGCCATGGTCGCCGTGGAACTGTTCGAGGGCGGCGACCTGAACAAGCCGGCCGCCGAGCTGACCGGCAAGGTGGTGGCCAAGGCGCGCGAGAAGGGCCTGATCCTGCTCTCCTGCGGCACCTACTACAACGTCCTGCGCATCCTGGTTCCGCTGACCGTCAGCGATGCCGACCTGCAGCGTGGCCTGGCCATCATCGGCGAGTGCTTCGACGAGTTGGCATAAGGCTTTAGAGCGTCACCCCTGGTCCCCTGCTCAACCCGTTTCTGCCCCGGCTACCGGCCGGGGCAGGGCGGGCTTTTTGGGCTCGCGCCAGGTGATCACGGAGAGCCGCGCCGTTCTCCGGGCACGACAAGAACAAAGGTAATGCCATGCAGACAGACAAGAACAACCTGAGTCACGGGCTGAAGTCCCGCCACGTGACCATGCTTTCCATCGCCGGTGTGATCGGCGCCGGCCTCTTCGTCGGTTCCGGCCGCGCCATCGCCGAAGCCGGCCCCGCTACCATCCTGGCCTACATCTTCGCCGGCGCCCTGGTGGTGCTGGTCATGCGCATGCTGGCCGAAATGGCCGTCGCCTCGCCGGATACCGGTTCCTTCTCCACTTACGCCGACCATGCCATCGGCAAGTGGGCCGGCTACACCATCGGCTGGCTGTACTGGTGGTTCTGGGTACTGGTGATCCCCATCGAAGCCAACATTGCCGCCACCATCCTCAACTCCTGGATACCCCAGCTGGATATCTGGGTACTGTCGCTGGCCATCACCCTGCTGCTCACCGCGACCAACCTGTTCAGCGTGAAGAACTATGGGGAATTCGAGTTCTGGCTGGCCCTGGTGAAGGTGGCGGCCATCGTCGGCTTCATCATCCTCGGCGCCTGCGCCATCCTCGGCCTGCTGCCCAATACCGGCGTGAGTGGCGTTTCGCGCCTGTGGGATACCGGCGGCTTCATGCCCAACGGCTTCGGCGCCGTGCTCAGCGCCATGCTGATCACCATGTTCTCCTTCCTCGGCGCCGAAGTGGTGACCATTGCCGCCGCCGAATCCGACGCGGCCGAAAAGCAGATTTCCAAGGCCACCAATTCGGTGATCTGGCGGATCACGCTGTTCTACATCCTGTCGATCTTCATCGTCGTCGCCCTCGTGCCCTGGACCGACCCGCGCCTGGCCAGCGAGGGCTCCTACGCGACCGTACTGGAGATCCTCGGCGTGCCCCACGCCAAGGCGCTCATCGATGTGGTGGTGCTGACCTCGGTCACCAGCTGCCTGAACTCCTCCCTCTACACCGCCTCGCGCATGCTCTATTCCCTGAGCCGCCGTGGCGACGCGCCGGCGTGCGTCCAGGCGACCACCAGCAGCGGCACGCCGATCTACGCCGTGCTGTTCTCCACCGGTGCGGCGTTCCTGACCGTGATCGCCAACTACCTGGTTCCATCCAAGGTGTTCGGCTTCCTCATGGCCAGCTCCGGCGCCATCGCCTTGCTGGTCTATCTGGTGATCGCGATTTCCCAACTGCGCATGCGCAAGCGCCTGACCGCCGAGGGCAAGGCCATCCAGTACCGCATGTGGCTGTTCCCGTGGCTGACCTGGGGGGTGATCGCCTTCATCCTCAGCGTGCTGGTGGTCATGTTCTTCCGCCCCGACCACCGCATCGAAGTCATCGCCACCGGTTTGCTGACCCTCGTCGTGGTCTGTTCCGGCCTGCTCGTCTCCCGCCGCAGGGCTCGGGAAGAGCTGGCCGGGAAATCCGGTGGACTGGCGCGCATCACGGACATCTGAACGCGGGGCGCACGGCTGCTTCGGGGAGAAGAAGCAGCCGTGCGGCCGCGATCGACCCGAGGCTGACGATTGCCCGCAGGCCAGAAGGCGGGTTGGCTGCGCTCATGTGCCCAGCAACCCTTGTTTGTCATAGAGGCGGGGGCGGCGGTCCTGGTGGAGATGGTTGTGGCGACTGATTCGCTTGTTTCGTGCTTCTGCCAGGTTCAGCGTGGCCAGTAGTATCTGCTCGCCGCCGTCCTCTGCCGGACCCGCTTGCGGGAAGCCATCCGCATCGACGATCACCGAGCCTTGTACCCAGTCCACTCCGCGTTCGTTGCCGTGTCGGTCGCATGCGGCGATGAACAGTCGGTTGACCGACGCGTTGGCCTGTACGCGAACCACTTCCGCCGGGCGCTCCTGGTTCGGGCGAGGACCCCAGGGCCAGTTCACCGGGGCGCACAGCAGTTCGGCACCGGCCAGGGCGGGCAGGCGCACCCATTCGGGAAACTCCAGGTCGTAGCAGATCATCACCGCGATCAGCCCGAAGGCCGTTTCAACGACCGGCGGCGCGTCATTGCCAGCGGTGAAGATGGCGTTTTCGCCGTCCCACAGATGAGCCTTGCGATAGACCGTACGCACGCCAGTGGCATCAACCAGTGCTGCGCTGTTGGCTACCCGGTCACCATCCAGCCGCTCGCAGAAGCCGCCAACGATGACGATGCCCAACTCCCGCGCCAGTCCCTGCCACAGCTGTAGCGTCGGACCTTCCTGCGTTTCGGAAAGCGCAAGCGCCTCAGCCAGGTCGCGGAACACGTAGCCGCTCTGCGCCAGTTCGGGCAATACGATCACCTGTGCGCCCCGCAGTGCGGCGGTGCGTATGGCCCGTTCGCTGGTGCGTCGATTGTGGGCGGGGTCCCCCACGCTCGGCGCCAACTGGCAACAGGCCACGGTGACAGGTTTCGAAGCAATCATGGATGAGGTTCCTGCTGTTGGAGTCACTGGCGCTCGCCGGCCATGGCGAGGATGTCAGATTCGCTGATGGCGTCGACCACCCGGCGCTCCGCGTCCAGGTCCAGGGAGCGGCTGAGCATGAAATAGGTCAGGCCGGATACCAGCAGGCCTACCAGCCAGGCCACGTCCACGCCATCGAGCATCCGCGCGATGGGGCCTACGAAGACCTCCTTTCCGGCTGCGGCGTCGTAGATGTAGAAGAACGGGATCATGCAGACGAAACCCACCACATAGGCCAGGATGCCGCGCATCTGCCAGGCGCCATAAATGCCGTTGGGGGTGAAGAAGTGAGGGATGGCGTAGCGGCCCTTGCGCACGCCGAAGTAGTCCACCAGGTTCACCGCGGTCCAGGGCACCAGGAAGTACAGCATCAGCACCAGGAAGGTATTGAGAATGGAAATGCCGTTGCCGCGAATCGACAGGACGCACGCCAGGAGGACCAGGGTAATGACCAGGATCGACAGCACCCGGACGCGTGGCGTGGGAGTGATTCGACGCACGGAATCAACTCCGGTGAGCAGGGTCAGCATGGCGCTGTAGGTATTCAGGGCGATCACCGGCAGGAATCCGGCCACCGATACCAGCACCAGGACATGGCCCAGCCCTGGCAGCAGCGAAGACCCGACCCGATCCAGCGCCACCAGCGCATCGGATGCTTGCAGCAACTGCGCCAGCCAGGCGCCCAGACCGATCATCCAGGCCCCCGACAGCGACGCGCCGAGGAACACCGCGGCAATCAGCCTGGCGCGGCTGGTGTGCCTGGGCAGGTAACGCGAGTAATCCGACACGTAGGGTGCGTAGGAGATGTTGTAGCTGGCGGCAATGGCGAACTGGGTGGCGAAGGCGACCCAGTTGAAGCCCAGGTGGCTCGATTGTGCGGCCGGTACATCGCTTTGCCCGGCGCCGAACATCAGCGCAAGCGTCACCAGCGAGTAGAGCGGCAAAGTCAGTATCAGCGCCCACTTGAATGCTTTGTGCATCAGGTCGTGGCCATAGATCGACAGCAGGGCGCCCACGGCAATGACGGTACAGGCCACCGGCACAGGTTCAAGGCCGAAGACATTGTGCAGGCCGTCCATGATCAGCGAGACGTTGACCACGTTGAAACCGACGAATACGAAAAGCGTGGCCAACAGGGCCAGCACGACTCCGCGATAACCGAACTGGGCTCGCGACTGGATCATCTGCGGCAGCCCCATCTCCGGTCCCTGGGAACCATGGAATGCCATGAACAGGGTGCCGAACATGATTCCGAGCGCACCGGCCAGGGTCGTCCACAGTGCCGAAAGGCCCAGGCCCGGTCCGACGAAACCGATGGAAATGGTGAAGAAATGGAAATTGCCCAGGAACCAGAATGGCCCCTGGCTGGAGAGTCGGGCATGGCGCTCGGACTGCGGGATGTAATCGATGGAATGGCCTTCGATGGCTAGCCCTGTGCCGGTTTCGGCAGTATGGGCGGTATGGCTGGACCCGGACATGGGAGCACTCCTGCTTAACGCGATATTGTTCTTGTGGAGGATTCGATACGGCCACTTACATATGGAGTCCATCTATGCTGCGCGTCTAGCGGCTGGCAGCGACGGGGGAAGGCGCGCGCGTCGTGCGCAGCCGAGCCTGAACCGCCGGTGACAGCTGCCTTTTGCGTCCCTACACTTGCGCAAATCCGTGCCGTCGAAGTCAGAATCTAGGCGTAGTCACCGCGCCATAAAATAACGCGCACCCACTGTTCACATAGATCGCTGTCTATATAAGCCGCCTGAGGTTCGAGATGCTGGGTAACGTATCGGAACTGGATATCCGCCTGATCCGGGTGTTTCTCGCCGTGGTCGAGGCGGGCGGTATCTCCGCCGCGCAAGGGGCGCTCAATACCACTCAACCGACCATCAGTGCCCAATTGGCATCGCTGGAGACACGCCTTGGCTTCCGGCTCTGCCAGCGCGGTCGTGCGGGCTTCGCCCTGACGCCCAAGGGCAGCCAGTTCCTCGATGCGGCGCGACGTCTGCTCGCTGCCGCCGAGGGCTTTCGGCTCGAAGTGCAGCAGATCAACCGTACCCTCAGTGGCACCCTCAATATCGGCCTGCTGGGGCAGATCGACCCGCAGGCGAACAAGCAGATCGCCCTCGCTGTCGCACGCTTGCGCGCGCGCCATCAGGGACTGTTCTTCCAGTTCACCGAACTGTCCTCGTCCTTTCTTGAAGAGAAGCTCATCAACGGGCATCTCGACCTTGCCATCGGCTACTTCTGGCGACGCCTTGACACCCTGGACTATCAGCCGTTGTTCCGTGAGACCCAGATCGCCTACTGCGGCGTCACTCATCCCCTGTACCGGTCTGCTGGCGAGTTGGGCCACGGCGATGTCGCCGAGCACGAATGGGTCTGGCCCAGCCATCCGCTTCCGGAAATGCCGGCCCCCACGGCACTGGAGCGACTCACCGCGCTGACCGACAGCATGGACGGTGCAGCCCTGCTGATACTTTCCGGCCAGCACCTGGGCTTCTTGCCCGAGCATTACGCAACCAGGCACGTCGAGCAGCAGCAACTGTGTGCGTTGAATCCTGATCTCCTGCGTTATGAAGTGGACTTCCAGGCCGCCATGCGTCGCTCATCCCGTCCTGGTGAACTGGTAAGCGCCTTTCTTGAGGAGTTGATGGAAGTGTTCGGCGTGCAGAAGGCGCGTCCCGGCGACCGATAACCAGTCCCAGTTCATTGCGTAGGCGTTGGCTTGCGCAATGAATTTCCGGGCTACCCTGGGGAACTGGCCAGGATTGTTCCTGGCCGATTACAAGCGCTGGGCATGAGGCCTTCCTGCTGGCTCTACGAACAGTCCGCGCGCAGCAGCGGCTCCAGCAACGCCCGCATGCTGCGCCAGTGGGAGCCTTGCCAGAACACCTGGTCACAATGGTCGCAGGACAGGAACCGCGCATGCCGCTCGGCCACCTTCGGCGGCACCCGTAAGCGTGCCTGTTCCGCCGGCAGTTCGCGCAGCGGGTGGTTGCAGCGCAGGCAGCGGCTGAAGGGGCGGGCGCTGCGGGCCAGGTCCAGTCGTTCGAAGAGCTCCGCCAGTTGCTCCCGTGGCTTGCGCGCGTGCAGGTAGCAGCCGTGGCTGATAATCCGGCGCTTGAGCAGCTCGCGGTCGCGGGTGAGCACGATGCGTCCCTGGTGCGCGCTGATCTCGGCGATCTCGCCGTCGTCGAAGGCGTTCTCGTACAGGGTGTCGAAGCCGCTCATGCGCAGCAGCGCCGCCAGGCCGCCCAGGTGGGCGTCGGCGACGAAGCGCAGGACTCGCAGGGGGCTGGCCCGCACGCGCAGCAGCGGGCTGATGTCCAGGCGTTCGAACATGGGGTAGACCGCCAGGCGGTCGCCATCGAGGATCGCGCGGTCGAAGTTCACCGATTCGCCATCGAGCAGGATCAGCTCCACCTCGGTGTGGGGCACGCCCAGGGCCTCGATCATGTGCTTGACCGTCGCCCCGTCCGGGCAGGCGCAAGCGAACTCGCACCGGCGGCGGTCGGCGGGCAGGAAGTCGTTGAGCTCCTCGTAGAAGCGGAAGATGGCGCGGTTCATGCCATTGAGTATGGCAGCCGCGAAGGGGCGGAGCCTGGGCGCCGCCCGGAGTGCGACGTTAGAGCGTGTACTGGCTGGTGAGCACCACGCCCAACTGGTCGAAGTCGATGAAGCGCTGGCAGCTGTCCATCATCATCGCCAGGTTGCGCTGGAACTTCTCCTCGTCGCCCGGAGCGTCGAAGAAGGCCATCGGGTCAGTCATCGCTGCCGGCGGGAAGCATTCCTCGACGATTGCCGCCAGGGGCGTGGCGCCGGGGGTCAGCACCTGCACCACCAGGTTCTGCACGTAGAGGAAGTTGTCCTGGGTATCGATGGCGACCCGCATGTGGTGGTTCTGCCAGATGTCCAGCCAGGCCGTGTGCGTCAGGCGCGGCGGCAGTTGCAGGAAGGCCAGCTGGGAGAAACCGTGGGTGCGCTGGCCGGCCTGGGCGGGGAAGCGGGTATTGGGGATCGGCACCGATTCGCAGACCAGGTAGCCGGCGATCCGTGAGCAGGCAGCCTGCAGCGCCTCGTCGTACGGGCGGCGGAATTCGCCCACGGCGCTGTCGAGCCAGAAGCTCACCACCGCGTGCGGCAGCGCGCCGGCCTGTTCCTGGCGCAGGCCGTCGGCCGGGCGCACGTCGGCGTCATCCAGGTTGAGTTGCACGTTGTGCGCACCCAGGCGGACCAGACGATCGGTCAGCTCCGTGCGCAGCTGCCGGAAGAAATCCTCGGCGTCGGTGCGACTGTCACGCCAAAGTAGATAGATGACCTTCTGCATGGCAAAGCTCCTCGTTCTCGACATGACCCGTTCGGGCGAAGAGTTGCAACCATGCATGGGGTGCCGGCCGGCGCCATCGTCTGTGCGGACTAGCCGGCCGGTGAAGCGCCTTCCTCCCGCTTCCGGGGGGGCCGAGGGCGTCACTTGGGCTGGGCGACCACCCGCAGATACGGCTTGAGGGTCTTGAAGCCTTGCGGGTACTTCTTCTGCGCGTCTTCGTTGGACACCGAGGTCGGGATGATCACATCGTCGCCCGGCTTCCAGTTCACTGGCGTCGCCACCGTGTGCTTGGCGTTGAGCTGGATGGCGTCGAGCAGGCGGAGGATTTCGTCGAAGTTGCGTCCGGCGCTCATCGGGTAGGTGAGCGTGGCCTTGATCTTCTTGTCCGGGCCGATCAGGAACACCGAGCGCACCGTCGCATTGTCCACCGCCGTGCGCGGGCCGCCGCTGGCGTTGGGGTGGATCATGTCGTAGAGCTTGGCCACCTTCAGGTCATCGTCGCCGATCAACGGGAAGTTCACGGCGTGGCCCTGGGTTTCGGCGATGTCGCCGACCCAGGCGTGGTGATCGCTGACCGGGTCGATGCTCAGGCCCGCCACCTTGGTGTTGCGCTTGTCGAATTCCGGTTTCAGGCGGGCCACGTAGCCCAGTTCGGTGGTGCAGACCGGGGTGAAGTCCTTCGGGTGGGAAAACAGGATCGCCCAGTGATCGCCGATCCACTGGTGGAAGTTCAGGGTGCCTTCGGTGCTGTCTGCGCTGAAGTCGGGGGCTTCATCGCCTATTCGTAGGGACATTTCCGTTCTCCGTGTGGGCTTGGGTGTCTGGACGGGCCGCGGGAGCCAACGGCCGGTCCCTGGGCTGAAAAGTATAGGTGGGCGTTCGGCGCTCGCCCTTGGGGCAACGGATCAGCGGTCGTGCAGGGCCCGCTGGGGCTGCTAAGCCTGTTCTATGGAGGTCGTCGGATGGGTGATGGTCGACGTGGCTCGCGATGGCAGGGATGCCGCGTGCATGCACGTCGGGAAGGGTGGCGGTCTTCTTCCGGTGCAGTGGCTTCCGCACCCTCGACCGTCGCCGCTGCATTCGACAGGAGCTGAACCATGGCTACCTTCATTTCCCTGGTGAATTTCACCGACCAGGGCATCCGCAACGTCAAGGACTCGCCGGACCGCTACACCGCCTTCCGGGCAATGGCCGAACAACTCGGTATCTCGGTAAAGGCCGCCTACTGGACGACGGGCGGCTACGACATGGTGCTGATCGTGGAAGGCGCGGAAGACGTGGCCACCACACTGCTGCTCAAGGTGGCGTCGCTGGGCAACATCCGCACGCAGACCCTGCACGGCTTCTCGGAGCAGGAGTTCCGCGGGCTGATCGACGCAATGCGCTGAGGCAAAGCGCAAACGGGGCGGCCCGAAACCGGCGCCGCCCCGTGCAGTGCATCCCTTGTCCGACCCGCCAGGAGCGGGTCGGATCCTCGAATCAGGCGTTCCTGGCCTTGTCGCGGAAGTAGGGGATGACCTTCTCGCCGATGTTCTTCAGCGTTTCCAGCTGCGCCCACTGCGGCACGGTGCCCATCTGGCAGATGAAGAGGATTTCATCGGCGCCGGCGTCGATCAGGCGCTGCACGTAGCCGATGCAGTCGTTCACGGTGCCGTAGGCGTGGTTGGGGTTCATCATCGCCATGGTCGGGTCGGAGAAGTCCACGGAGACTTCCTCGGAGGCGAAGCGCGAGCGGATCACCGCCTGGCCGTTGCCGTCGACGAAGGTGTCGTCCTGCCACTTGGCCGGGTCCGGGCGCTCGCCGCCGGCGTACCAGTAGGCCAGGGATTCCATGAAGTAGCGCTGGCCACGGATACCGATGGCGCGCGCCTTCTCGTTGTCGTCCAGGACGATGGCCGGGCAGAGCGCGGCGATGTGGCGGTTGGGGCGGAAGCCGACCTGGTCCGCTTCGTCACGGTTGTCCCAGGCTTCGTGGTACACGGCCACTTTCTTGGCGATCTCTTCCGGGCCGCCGAAGCCCAGCACCAGGGCACCCATGCCACGGCCGCCGGCGTTCTTCAGCGACTCGGTGTTGGTGCAGGCCAGGTACATCGGCGGGTGCGGGTCCTGATAGGGCTTGGGATGGATCGGTCGCTTGGGGATCTTCACGTATTCGCCGTTATGCTCGATCTCGTCCTGCACGAACATCTTCGGGATGAGGTACATGGCTTCGTCGATCTGCGGCTGCAGGGTGGCCAGGTCGTAGCCGAAGGTGCCGGCTTCCTGCTGGGTGCCGCCCTTGCCGACGCCGAAGTGCACGCGGCCCTTGGACAGCAGGTCGAGGGTGGCGATGCGCTCGGCGACCTTCACCGGGTGGTTCATCGCCGGCGGCAGGCAGACCACGCCGTGGCCGATGCCGATGCGCTCGGTCTTGCCGGCGACGAAGGCCAGCATGGTCTCCGGGGCGGACATGTGGGAGTAGTTGGTCAGCGCGGTGTGCTCCACGCACCAGAAAGTGTCGAAGCCGAGCTTGTCGGCCAGCACGGCCTGTTCGACGGTGTCATCGAAGACACGACGGTCGCCTTCACGGGTGCTGTCCAGGGTCTGGGCTTCGTAGATCAGAGAGAATTTCATGGGATGCGTCCCTTGTTGGAATTGTTGGCCGACGGGATCAGCCTCGTGGACCATGTTCTGTGTTCGCCGGCACCTCGGAATCGCCCGAATGGACTACGCCGAAATGCCGGATGGTTCTTGAGCCCCGGAGGGCAGTGTCAGAGGAAGAAGTCCGTGGAGTCCGCGCCCATGCTCACGCCGCCCAGGTTCCAGGCGTACTTGGCCGGGCTGTTGGCGACGTGCGCGCGACCGGTGTGGATGTCGCGGAAGGCGCGGTTGATCGGGTGCTCGCGGAAGATGGTGGAGGCACCGCTGTTGAACATCAGCGCGCCGGCTGCGCGGGCGCACTTGTCCGCCACCAGGGCGGAGTCGTAGCGCATCTTCACCCGCTCGGGCATGGTCAGCGGCTCGCCGTCACGGGCGCGCTGCATCATCAACTCGAAGTTGCGCAGCAGCACGGTGCGGCACTCGTCGGCCACCACCATGGCGTCCGCCAGCGCCTGCTGGGCGCCCGGGTCCTGGCCCATCTTGCGGCCATCGTTGACGCCGACGCGGGCACGGTTGTGCTCGACGAACAGGTTTACCGCGCCCTGCAGCGCGCCGATGGCCGAGGAAGACACCGCGCGCACGAAGATCTGCCCGAACGGCAGGCGGAACAGCGGCGCGGTGTTCACCGCATTGCCCGGGCTGTTCTGCATGAAGCCGTCGAGGGCGCGGTGGGTGCGGTAGTCGGGGACGAAGGCGTCTTCGACGAGCACGTCGTGGGAGCCGGTGGCTTCCAGGCCCATCACGTTCCAGTTGTCGAGGATCTGGTAGTCGCTGCGCGGCACCAGGAAGGTACGGTAGTCCGGCGCGCCGCCCGGTTCGCTCGGCGGCACCATGGCGCCGAGGAAGGCCCACTGGCAGTGCTTGCTGCCGCTGGAGAAGCCCCAGCGACCGGACAGGCGGAAGCCGCCTTCCACCGGGGTGACCTTGCCCACCGGCATATAAGAGGAGGAGATCAGCACGCTGGAGTCCTTGCCCCAGACGTCCTGCGCGGCGCGGTCATCGAACAGCGCCAGCTGCCAGTTGTGGATGGCCACCACGCCCAGTACCCAGGCGGACGACATGCAGCCCTCGGCGAGGGTCATCTGCACTTCGAAGAAGTCCTTGGGCTCCAGCTCGTAGCCTTCCCAGCGCGCCGGTTGGAGGATGCGGAAGAAGCCGGCTTCGTGGAAATCACGGAGGGTTTCCTCCGGCAACTGGCCCTGGCGTGCGGCGTCGGCGGCGCGTTCGCGCAGCACCGGCACCAGTTCGCGGGCGCGCTGGCGGAGGCGCTGGCGGATCAAATCCTGGTCGAGCATCTTGTTGTTCTCCTGTGGTCGCCCCGCAGGGCCTGCGCTTGCCCACCGCGCAGCTACGCAGGGGCCTTCACGGGCATTTGAACAACGCACAACGGGCTCGACATCCTACAAACGGACCATATCCACCGAGGCTTCGGCACGCCGGGGCGACTAGTCCCCTCGGACGATGTTGCGGCCCGGGGCCGGTCACAGAATTCATCGCACAACACCAAGAGCCAACCAGCCCAGCGAGGTCCCGTGCGATGAGCCAAGACAATCTGAAAGCCGACATGATCCAGGCGATGCGCCGGCTGGCCAAGTCGGTGACCATCATCACCACCAGCGATGGCAGCGAGCGTTTCGCCATGTCCGCCACCGCCGTCGATTCGCTGTCGACCGAGCCGCCGTCGCTGCTGATCTGCGTGAACAAGACCGCCTCGCTGCACCGCGTGCTGGATTCCGGCGCGGACTTCTGCGTGAACATCCTCGGCCAGGAGCAGGAGCATCTGTCACACCTGTGCAGTGGCCCGGTGAAAGGCGAGGGCCGCTTCGCCAGCGGCGACTGGCGCGCCTCCGAGTGCGGCGTGCCGTACCTGGCCGACGCCCAGTCCAGCGTGATCTGCGAGCAGGACGGCAAGTTTACCTACGGCACCCACACCATCTTCATCGGGCGTATCCGCGAGATCCGCAACAACCCGCGCATCACCCCGCTGATCTACGTGAACGGCACCTACACCACGGCCGTCGCCGTGCAACCGGTGAACGTGGCGGCCGCGGGTTGAAAACCATGAACGGCGTCGGGCCGATCGCTCCGCTGCGTATGGGCGAGGGCGCGCAGCCGAACTGGCACGCGCAGACCGACCTGCTGGTGGTCGGCTTCGGCGGCGCCGGTGCCTGCGCCGCCCTGGAGGCCCGCGAGCGCGGCCTCGAGGTGCTGGCCCTGGACCGCTTCACCGGTGGCGGCGCCACCGCGCGCAGCGGCGGGGTGGTCTATGCCGGCGGCGGTACGCCGTACCAGGCCCGCGCCGGCTACAACGACGACGCAGACTCCATGTTCAGCTACCTGCGTGGCGAAGTCGGCGACGCCGTGCAGGCCGAGACCCTGCGCGATTTCTGCGAGCGCAGCGTCGAGCAACTGGCCTGGCTGGAGCGCCACGGCGCGCGCTTCGAGGCCAGCGTGCCGCCGCACAAGACCTCCTATCCGAGCGATCGCTACTACCTCTACTACTCGGGCAACGAGTCGGTGCCGGCCTATGCCAGCCTGGCTCGTCCGGCTCCGCGCGGGCACCGCACCAAGGGTGCCGGCATGTCCGGGGCGGCGCTGTTCAGTGCCTTGCGCGCCTCCGCCAAGGAAAAAGGCGTGCAGCTCTACAGCCAGTGCCAGGTGCGCCGGCTGGTGCAGGATGCCAGCGGCGCCGTGGTCGGCGTCGAAGCCTGGCGCCTGCCGCCGGGCAGCCTGGCGGCGCGCCGCCATGCCTGGCTGGGGCGCATGGCCACCGCCGTGCATCCCTACGCGCCGCCGCTGGCCGAGCGCCTGATCGCCGCGCTGCGCCGTATCGAACTGAATCACGCCGAGCCGATCCTGATCCGCGCACGCAAGGGCGTGCTGCTCAGTGCCGGCGGCTTCGTCTTCAACCGCGAGATGGTCGCCGAGCATGCGCCGCAGTACCTGCCCGCGCTGCCCCTGGGCACGCCGGGTTGCGACGGCAGCGGCATCCGCCTGGGACTTGGCGTGGGCGCCGCGGCACAGCGCCTGGAAAAGATCAGTGCCTGGCGCTTCATCAACCCGCCGCTGGCCTGGGCCCGTGGGGTGATCGTCAACGCCCGTGGCGAGCGCTACTGCAACGAAGAGGTCTACGGCGCCACCCTCGGCCACGCCATGGTGGAAGAGCAGGGCGGCCGCGCCATCCTGATCCTCGACCGTACGCTGCTCAAGGAATCCCTGCGCCAGGTGGGGCCGGGCAAGGTCTGGTCGTTCCAGCGCCTGCCGGTGCTGCTCAACCTGCTGTTCAACCGCCGCCGTGGCGATACGCCTGCCGCCCTGGCCCGCGCCATCGGCGTGCCGGCCGAGAACTTGCGGCACACCCTCGAGGAATACAGCCGCGCCGCCCGCGGCGAGCATACCGATGCCTTCGGCAAGTCCCCGGCGATGCTCGCCGACCTGGACGACGGCCCCTGGTATGCCCTGGACCTGTCCGTCGACAGCAAGCTCTACCCGTGCCCGGCCATCACCCTCGGCGGCCTGCGCATCTGCGAACGCAGCGGCCGCGTGCTGGACAACGCCGGTACGCCAATTCCGGGGTTGTACAGCGCCGGCCGCAACGCCGTGGGTGTTGCCTCCAACCTCTACATATCCGGCCTGTCCATCGCCGACTGTGTGTATTCCGGCCGTCGCGCCGCCGTCCATGCGGCGTCCCGCGTGCCTGCCGCCATCCCTGAAACCGCCTGAAGGAAAACAAGCATGAATCGAGTTCAAGGCAAAGTCTGCATCGTAACTGGCGCGGCCAGCGGCATCGGTCGCGAGGACGCCCTGCTGCTGGCCGCCGAAGGCGCCCGCGTGGTGATCACCGACCTCAACGAAGAGGCCGGCCGTGCCGTGGCCGCCGAGATCGGCGACAACGCGCTGTTCATCCGCCATGACATCGCCAGCGAAAGCGACTGGAAACACGTGATCAAGACCACCGTGGAGCGCTTCGGCCGTCTCGATGTGCTGGTCAACAACGCCGCCATCCTGGCCGTGGCCAGCATTGAGGACACCAGCCTGGAACTGTGGCGCAAGGTGCAGACCATCAATGGCGACGGTTACTTCCTCGGCTGCAAGTACGCCATCGAAGCGATGAAGGAAACCGGCGGCGGCTCCATCGTCAACATGTCCTCGGTGGCAGCCCTGGGCGGCATGGCGGCGTTCTGCGCCTACTCCGCCTCCAAGGGCGCGGTGGCGGCCATGACCCGCTCCATTGCCGTGCACTGCAAGCAGCAGGGCTACCGCATCCGTTGCAACAGCGTGCACCCGGACGGCGTCAACACCCCCATGACCCAGGCCCTGGCCGGTGGTCAGCCGATTCCCCAGGAGGCGCTCGACGCCGACCCGATGAACCGCATGTGCGCGCCGCGGGATATCGCCAACGTGGTGCTGTTCCTCGCCTCGGATGAGTCGCGCTTCATCAGCGGCGCCGAGCTGCGTGTGGACAACGCCCAACTGATCAGCGGCGTCTGACGGAGCGTGGCGATGGGCAGTGCGCAGACCCTGGCGCCGCAAGCGGAGCCAACCGTCGCCGGCACCTTCCGTCTGGAGGTGGCCGACGTCATCGAGGAAACCGCCGACGCGCGCTCGCTGGTGCTGCGCGTGCCGGCGGAACTGGCCGGGCGCTTCAAGTACCGCGCCGGGCAGTTCCTCAGCTTCCGCGTGGCGCTCGACGGCAAGACCCTGACGCGCTGCTACTCCATGTCCAGCACGCCCGGGCTGGACGAGACGCTGCGGGTGACGGTCAAGCGTGTGGCCGGTGGCCGGGTGTCGAACTGGATGAACGAGCGCGTGCGTCCGGGCGACGAACTGGACGTGCTGCCGCCCGCCGGCCACTTCCATCTCGGCGAGGTGACGCGCGACCTGCTGCTGTTCGGTGGCGGGTCGGGGATTACTCCGGTGTTCTCCATCCTGCGCGAGGCGCTGGCCCATCGCGACTGCCGCATCCGCCTGGTGTACGCCAACCGCGATACCGACTCGGTGATCTTCCGCGACGCGCTGCGTCGCCTGGTCTCCGAGCATGGCGAGCGCCTGCAGGTGGTCCACGTGCTGGACAACCTGCAGGGCTTCCTCGCCGCCAGCGACGTGCGTCATCTGCTGCGCGGCTGGGAAGAGGCCGAGTGTTTCATCTGCGGTCCCGGTCCGTTCATGGATACGGTGGAAAGCACGCTGCTGCGTGAAGGAGTCGACTCGGCGCATATCCATGTCGAGCGCTTCGTTTCGCCGCCCGATCCGGACGCGCAGGAAGCGGCGAGCGAAGAGGCCCGCAGCGCCGCCGCCGAATCCGGTGCGGAAAGCCTGGTGGTGGCGCTGGACGGCGCCGAACACCAGGTGGCCTGCATCCCCGGTGAAACCCTGCTGGAAAGCTGCCGCCGCGCCGGCCTTGCGCCGCCGGCCTCCTGCGAGGAGGGCTTCTGCGGTGCCTGCATGTGCAAGGTGGAGCAGGGCGAGGTGCTGCTGCCGCGTAACGACGTGCTCAGCGCCGCCGAGATCGCCGAAGGCTGGACGCTGGCCTGCCAGGGTCGCGCTGGCAGCCGCGAGGTGCGGGTGCGTTTCCCCGATTGATGGTTTTTGTTGAATTGCTCTCGAGTGTGGGGCTTGTGCCGCCCCTTCCTTCACCCGGCTTCGGCCGGGTCTTTTTTTGCCTGATTTATGGACGGTCGGGCGAACTGACCGGGGGACTCGGGAGGTCGGCCTGGCTGGCAGTGCGGTGAGTGCTGTGGTGCCAGCGGTGGCTGGCGATTGGCCTGGCGAAAGGTCTGGCGAGAGGTTGTGCGGGCAGCCCCTTGGTCCGGGGCTGCCCGCAACAGCTCAGATCGGCGAGCCCGGCAGGCCCGGGTAGTAGGCGCCGGCCGCCACGCCGCCATCCACCGACAACTCGCTACCGTTGCAGTAGCTGGCGTCGTCGCTGGCGAGGAACAGCGTGGCGCGGGCGATTTCCTCCGGCGCGCCGATGCGCTGCTGCGGCACCGTGCGGTACTGTCCGGCCAGTTCGTCGCGCGTGGCGCCGGTGGGGTTGGACATCAGGGTATCGACGCCGCCTGGATGCACAGAGTTGACCCGCACGCCGTGTGGCCCGAGCTCCAGCGCCGCGACCTTGGTCAGGCCGCGCACGCCCCACTTGCTCGACACGTAGGCGGCCAGGGCGTTGACGCCGCGGAGCCCGTCCACCGAGGAAATGTTGACGATCGAGCCGCACCCCTGTTCGCGCATGATCGGCGCCACGCTGTGGATGCCGAGGAAGGTGCCGGTCAGGTTGATCGACAGCGCTCGTTCGAACTCCGCCTTGGACAGTTGCTCGATGGCGCCGAACACCAGCACGGCGGCGTTATTCACCAGCACGTCGATTCGCCCGTGACGCTCCAGAGTGGCCTGCACCAGGCGCTGCCAGTTTCCCTCGCAGCTGACGTCCAGGCGCTGGAAGCTGGCTGCTTCGCCCAGCTCGGCGGCGAGGGTCGCACCTTCCTGCTCCAGGAGGTCGGCGATGATGACGTGGGCGCCTTCGGCGACGAACAGGCGGGCGGTTTCGGCGCCCATGCCACGGGCGCCTCCGGTGATGATGGCGATCTTGTTTGCCAGACGTTGCATGGAAATCTCCTTGTTCAACCCCAGTAGGCCTGGCCGCCATCCAGCGGGATGGTGGCGCCGGTCAGGTAGCGGGCGTTGTCGCTGACCAGGAAGGCCACGGTGCGGCCGATGTCGGCTTCGCAGTCGCCGACGCGCCGCAACGGAATGCTCTGGAAGAACGCCTCGGCCTCTGCCGGATGGGCATCCACCCAGCCGCGCAGCCCTGGCGACAGGGCGTGAGGAGCGATGACGTTGACGCGGATGCCGTCCACGCCCCATTCGCAGGCGGCGGCGCGGCTCAGGGAGCGGATGGCTTCCTTGGTGGCGGCGTAGTGGCCGTAGCCGGAGGCATCCCAGCGCACGGCGGCGGAAGAGGCCAGATTGACGATCGAGCCGTTGCCCTTGAGGTGGGGGTAGCAGGCGCGCATCAGGCGCAGGGTGGCCATCGGCCCCGAGTCGATGCCCTTCATGAAGTCCTCGTCGCTGACGTCGAGGATGCGCCCCAGCGGCACGATCTGCGCGTTATTGACCAGGATGTCGAGGCCGCCGAAGGCCTCCACTACCTGGGCCACGCTGCGATCCAGATCGGCTGCGCTCATCACGTCGCATTCCACCGCGAGGGCCTCGCCACCGCGCTGGCGGATTTCTTCCACTGTTTGCTCCAGCGTGGCGCGGGTGCGACCCGCCACGGCGACCCTGGCACCCTCGGCGGCGAGGGCGAGGGCAATGCCCTGGCCGACACCCTGACCACCACCGGTGACCAGCGCCACCTTGCCTTGCAGCATGTTCATGCGTGATGTCTCCTTATTGTTGTTGTAAGCAGGCGGCACCGCCCGTAACCACCCGAGCGTCGCGGATGGGGCGGCGGCGAGCCTCCCGGCAGGACCTGCGGTGAGGCAGGGAAGGGCAGACTTGCATCGTTCGGGATGGTGGAAATCGGCCGATCGGACTAGGGCTAGTCCCCTTGGACGATGATCGGCTGCAGGCTCGCTGACAGGCTCGTGATTCCCCCTCATCGGAGACAAGCAGATGGCCGAGTCCGTCGAAGTCCTTCTTGAGATCGAGCAGATCCGCCAACTGAAGTACCGCTACTTTCGCGCCATCGATACCCACGACTGGGCGCTGTTCGCCAGCTGCCTCGCCGAGGACGTCACCACCCAGCTGGACAGCGGCAACTACGCCTTCGTCGGCCGCGACGCGTTCATCGCCGGGCTGAAAGGGATGATGGATCGCCCGACCCTGTTGTCGAAGCACCAGGGACACCATCCCGAGATCGAACTCGTCGGCCCCGATCGCGCCCGTGGCGTGTGGTACCTGGAAGACCAGGTGATCGATCTCGATAACGACTGGATCGTGCAGGGCACGGCGTTCTACCAGGACGAATACGTCAAGCGCGATGGCGCCTGGGTGATCCTGTCGACCGGCTACCGCCGCGTGCTCGACAACGTCACGACGCCCATCCCGGCGGATTTTCGCGTGGTGAAGAGCTGGTTCGGCGTAGCGGGTTGAGACGCCGCCGGGGCCATTGCGTCCCCGGCGGGCGTGAGCGATGTCCGGGCTTGCCACCTGGCTAGTCTCAATGGACGATCACCATCCTCCTACGGCTGATTAGACTTTCTCCGCAGGACACCCTCAGAACAACAAGACCAGAGGTACGCAATGAATCGACTGCAAGGCAAGGTCGCGGTGATCACTGGCGCGGCATCGGGCATCGGCCTGGCGTGCGCGCGCTGCTTTTCCGCGGAAGGCGCCCAGGTAGTGGGGCTGGACGTGGGCAGCGCTCCCGCCGAGTTCCCCGGCCTGTTCATGGCCCTGGACGTGCGCAACGAGAGCAACGTCGAGCAGGTGATGGGCGAAGTGGTATCGCGCTACGGTCGCCTCGACGTACTGGTCAATGCCGCCGGCGTCGCCAGCCAGGGTAGCGTTACCAGTTCGCCCACCAGCGAGTGGCAGCGCGTGCTGGACATCAACCTCACCGGCAGCATGCTCACCAGCAAGCACGCCGTGGCGCAGATGGTTGCCCAGCGCAGCGGCTCGATCATCAATATCGGCTCGATCTTCGGTCTGCAGGGGTGCGACGGCAACGTCGCGTACAACGTCGCCAAGGGCGGCATCAACCAACTGACCCGCTCCATGGCCATCGACTACGGCCATGCCAACGTGCGCGTCAACGGCCTCTGCCCGGGCCTGATAGAAACCCCCATGACCCAGATGGTGCGCGAGCAGGAAGCCTTCCACGCCTTCTTCGCCTCGCAGCACATGCTCAGCCGCGCCGGGCAGCCAGAGGAGGTGGCCAAGGCCGCGCTGTTCCTCGCCTCCGACGACGCCTCCTTCGTCAGCGGGCAGATGATCGCCGTCGACGGCGGTTTCTCCGCCGGCCGCCGCTTCGCTCCGCCGCAGGCCTGAGTCTTCAAGGCATCGGGCCGGCATTACGCCGGCCCTTCTTCGGTTTTCGTTCGTGAGTTCCCTGCCATGACCTGCCCGCAATCCGCCCTGACTATCCCCCAGTTGCTTAGCGCCGCGTCGACTGCCTATGGCGAACAGCCGGCCATCGAGGACGGCGACGTCCGCCTGAGCTACCGCCAGCTTGACCGGTGGCGCCGCCGCGCCGCTCGCGCGCTCCTGGCGCTGGGCATCGGCCACGGCGAGCGGGTCGCGGTATGGGCGCCGAACCATTGGGAATGGATAGTCGCGGCCACCGCGTTGCACAGCGTGGGCGCCGTGCTGGTGCCGCTGAACACCCGCATGAAGGGGGCCGAGGCGGGCCTGGTGCTGCGCGAGAGCGGCGCGAGCCTGCTGTTCGTCATCGGCGACTTCCTTGGCAACGATTACCCGGCGCTGCTCGATGGCGAGGAGCTGCCGGCGCTGCGCCAGCGGGTGATCCTGCGCGGCGAGCGTGCTGGTGCCCTGGGTTGGGAAGCGTTCCTGGCGCTGGCCGAGACGGTTGAGGAAGCGCAACTGGACGAGCGCCAGGCGCAGGTCACGGCCGATGACCTGTGCGACCTGCTGTTCACCTCCGGCACCACCGGCAAGCCCAAGGGTGTGATGACCGCCCACGGGCAGAACCTGCGCCTGGTGTCCGACTGGAGCGAAATGGTCGGCCTGCGCCAGGGCGACCGCTACCTGATCGTCAACCCCTTCTTCCACAGCTTCGGCTACAAGGCCGGCTGGCTGGCGGCGCTGATGCGCGGCTGCTGCATCCTGCCGCAGGCGGTGTTCGACGTGAATGTGCTGCTCGAGCGCGTGGCCGCCGAGCGCGTCACCGTGCTGCCCGGCCCGCCGACCCTGTACCAGTCGCTGCTGGCCCATCCGCGCCGTGGCGACCATGACCTCAGCTCGCTGCGCGTGGCCGTCACCGGCGCCGCCTCGGTGCCGGTGGAAATGGTCCGGCGCATGCGCAGCGAACTGGGCTTCGAGACCATCGTCACCGCCTACGGCCTCACCGAGACCTGCGGCTTCGTCACCATCTGCCGTCCGGGTGACGACGCCGAGACCATCGCCACCACCAGCGGCCGCGCCTTCCCGGAAGTCGAGGTGCGCTGCGTGGACGCCCAGGGCCGCAGCGTTCCGACCGGCGAGCCGGGGGAAGTGGTGGTGCGCGGCTACAACCTGATGCGGGGTTACTTCGGCAACCCCGAGGCGACCGCCGAAGCCATCGACGCCGACGGCTGGCTGCACACCGGCGATGTCGGCGTGCTCGACGAGCGCGGCTACCTGCGCATCACCGATCGTCTCAAGGACATGTTCATCAACGGCGGCTTCAACGTGTACCCGGCGGAGATCGAGCAGACTATCCTCGGCTATCCGGGCGTGGCCCAGGCGGCGGTGATCGGCATCCCCGACGAGCGCCTGGGAGAGGTGGCCATGGCCTTCCTGCTGCCGGCGGCGGGGCAGTCCATCGACCTCGACGCCTTCCTCGCCTGGTGCCGCGAGCGCATGGCCAACTACAAGGCCCCGCGCCGGGCCATGCTGCTCGATGCGCTGCCGTTGAACGCCGCGGGCAAGGTCACCAAGGCTGCCCTGCGGGAGCTGGCGGCGAGCTGATACAACCGAATCCTTTGGCTGGTCATGCCCCGCGGGGGAATCTACCCGCGGGGCTTTTTTTTTGCCTGGTGGTTGGCGGATGCATCGCGGATTGGAATGCCCTTCGTAGGAGCGGACTTCGTCCGCGATGCTTTAGCTCTTCGTAGGGTGCATAACGCTTCAAGCGTTATCCGCCGTCTTGCCCGGTGTTCCTGCGCCGCTTCGGCGTGCTCGGATGTCTTCTGTTTCGCCCCCTCGGGCGAGTTACTTTCTCAAACGACAGAAAGTAACCAAAGGTCTTGCCCCATCATCCGGGTCCCGCTTCGCGGGACTCCCCTCGCTCCATCGGAATTTCAGGGGCCCGCGCTGACGGGCCATCCCTGGCCCGACAGCGCTCTCGCGGCATCCATGCCGCTCAACCCCTGAAACTCCGATTCCACTCGGCCTCCTGAAGGGGCACTCGGAGTGCGCGGATATTTATCTGGAAGTCTTAGAGAGCCAGAGCCAGAGCCAGAGCCAGAGCCAGAGCCAGAGCCAGAGCCAGAGCCAGAGCCAGAGCGGAGCTGCGTTCCCGTAGGAGCGGACCTTGTCCGCGAAATCCATCGCGACGGAATCCGTACTGACAGGGAAGCGTCTGGGTTTATCGCCAACCTGTAGGAGCGAGCTTGCTCGCGAACCGCCGGACGCTGATGTGGCCGGGTAATTCTGTTCGCGAGCAAGAACTAGGCGTCCCCCTCGATCCTACGAAAAGCAGTCCATGCACGAAGCAGCCAAAGTTGCAGGCGCGCGCAGAGTCCCGTCAGGAGGCCGAGTGGAGGTATTGCGCAGAGGGGCGAGTGGCATGGATGCCGCGAGAGGCTTGAAGGGCCATGGATGGCCCTTGCGAGCCGACCCTCGGAGCGATACCGGAGCGAGGGAAACGGAGCGAAGCGAAGTAACAGCCGAAGGCTGGCCCGAAGGGTGAGCGAAGCGAATCAGTCCGGCGAAGCCGGACCCGGATGCCGGACGAGACTTTTGCCTACTTTGCGTCGTTTGGCAAAGTAACTCGCCCGAGGGGGCGAAACAAAATCTCCCAGCACACGCCGAAGCGGCGCAGGAACACCGAACAGAACGGCGGATAACGCCAAAGGCCTTATGCGCCCTACGAAATACAAAAAGGCCCGTCCCCCGGTGAGGGGACGGGCCTTGGCGCTTTACCGCTCGGATCAACCCTTGAGCAGAATCTCCACGATCCGCTCCGCAGCCGCTTCCGCCGATTCATGGCGGGTGTCGATGCGGATCTCTGGCGTCAGCGGCGCCTCGTACGGCGAGTCGATGCCGGTGAAGTTCTTCAGCTCGCCGCGCCGGGCCTTCTGGTACAGCCCCTTGGGATCGCGCTCCTCGGCCAGGCTCAGGGGTGTGTCGACGAAGATCTCCAGGAAATTGCCTTCGCCGGCCAGGTTGCGCGCCATGTCGCGTTCGGCGCGGAACGGCGAGATGAAGGAGACCAGGGTGATCAGCCCGGCATCGAGCATCAGCTTCGCCACTTCCGCCACGCGGCGGATGTTCTCCACGCGGTCGGCCTCGGTGAAGCCCAGGTCGCGGTTCAGGCCGTGGCGCACGTTGTCGCCGTCGAGCAGGTAGGTGTGCCGGCCGAGGGCGTGCAGCTTGCGCTCCACCAGGTTGGCGATGGTCGACTTGCCGGCACCGGACAGCCCGGTGAACCACAGCACCCGCGGCGTCTGGCCCTTGAGCGCAGCGTGGGCCTCGCGGTTCACGTCGATGGCCTGCCAGTGCACGTTCTGCGCGCGGCGCAGGGCGAAGTGCAGCATGCCGGCGCCGACGGTGCGGTTGCTCAGCCGGTCGATGACGATGAAACCGCCGGTGTCGCGGTTATCGGCGTAGGCATCGAAGGCGATCGGGCGGTCAAGGTTGAGGTTGCACACGCCGATCTCGTTCAGCTCCAGGGTGCGCGCAGCCAGGTGGTCCAGGCTGTTCACGTCGACCCGGTGCTTGAGGCTGGTGCAGCTCATGCCGACGGTGCGGGTGCCGATCTTCAGCAGGTAGGGACGGCCGGGCAGCAGGGCGTCCTGGTCCATCCACACCAGGGTGGCCTCGAACTGGTCGGCCACTTCCGCCGGGGCGTCGGCCAGGGTGATCAGGTCGCCGCGGCTGATGTCGATCTCGTCTTCCAGGGTCAGGGTCACCGCCTGGCCGCAGACCGCTTCATCCTGCTGGCCGGCGGTACCGAGGATGCCGCTGACCACGCTCTGCTGGCCCGAGGGCAGCACGCGAATGCGCTCGCCGACGCGGATGCTGCCGGCGGCGATGTTGCCGCTGAAGCCCCGGAAGTCCAGGTTCGGCCGGTTCACCCATTGCACCGGCAGGCGGAACGCCGCCTGACTCTGCCGCGATTCCTCCAGCGGTACGCTTTCCAGGTACTGCAGCAGGCTCGGGCCCTGGTACCAGGGGGTGTTCGGGCTGGCTTCGAGCATGTTGTCGCCGCGCAGCGCGGAGAGCGGGATGCACTGGATGTCGTCGAGGCCGATCTGCGCGGCGAAGGCGCGGTAGTCGCGTTCGATGCGCTCGAAGACTTCCTGCGAGTAGTCCATCAGGTCGAGCTTGTTGATTGCCAGCACCACCTTGCGGATGCCCAGCAGGGACACCAGGTAGCTGTGCCGGCGGGTCTGCACCAGCAGGCTCTGGCGGGCGTCGACCAGGATCACCGCAAGGTCCGCGGTTGAGGCGCCGGTGACCATGTTGCGGGTGTACTGCTCGTGGCCGGGGGTGTCGGCGACGATGAACTTGCGCTTGTCGGTGGCGAAGAAGCGGTAGGCCACGTCGATGGTGATGCCCTGTTCGCGCTCGGCGGCCAGGCCGTCCACCAGCAGGGCGAAGTCCAGTTCCTCGCCCTGGGTGCCGAGTTTCTTCGAGTCGGCTTCGAGCTGGCCGAGCTGGTCCTCGAAGAGCACCTTGGACTCGTAGAGCAGGCGGCCGATCAGGGTGCTCTTGCCGTCATCGACGCTGCCGCAGGTGATGAAGCGCAGCAGTTGCTTGTGCTGTTGCTGCGCCAGGTAGGCGCCGAGGTCGTCGCGCGCCGATTGGGTGATGGCGTTCATCAGAAGTACCCCTCTTGTTTCTTCTTCTCCATGGAGCCGGCCGAGTCACTGTCGATCAGGCGGCCCTGGCGTTCGGAGGTGCGGCTGACGAGCATCTCCTGGATGATTGCCGACAGGTCGTCGGCGTCGCTGTCGATGGCACCGGTGAGCGGGTAGCAGCCCAGCGTGCGGAAGCGCACCTTGCGCATTTCCGGGGTCTCCCCGTCGCGCAGCGGCAGGCGGTCGTCGTCGACCATGATCAGGGTGCCGTCGCGGCGCACCACCGGGCGCTCCTTGGCGAAATACAGCGGCACGATGGGGATCTGTTCCAGGAAGATGTATTGCCAGATGTCCAGTTCGGTCCAGTTCGACAGCGGGAACACCCGCAGGCTCTCGCCCTTGCGTTTGCGCGTGTTGTAGAGCTTCCAGAGCTCGGGGCGCTGTTGCTTGGGGTCCCAGCGGTGCTGCTCGGAGCGGATCGAGAACACCCGCTCCTTGGCCCGTGATTTCTCCTCGTCGCGGCGCGCGCCGCCGAAGGCCGCGTCGAAGCCGTAGTGGTCCAGCGCCTGCTTCAGGCCCTGGGTCTTCCAGATGTCGGTGTGCAGCGCCGAGCCGTGCTCGAAGGGGTTGATGCCGCGCTCGACGCCCTCGGGGTTGATGTGCACCAGCAGCTCCAGGCCCAGGCGCCTGGCGGTCTGGTCGCGGAACTCGATCATTTCGCGGAACTTCCAGGTGGTGTCCACGTGCAGCAGGGGGAAGGGCGGCTTGCCCGGGGCGAAGGCCTTCATCGCCAGGTGCAGCATCACTGCGCTGTCCTTGCCGATGGAGTAGAGCATCACCGGGTTCTCACACTCGGCGACCACTTCGCGGATGATCTGGATGCTTTCCGCTTCCAGCCGTTGCAGATGACTCAACATCACTTACCTCCTCGTGTCTTGCCGTCCTCGGGGTCGGCGTGACACCACGGTAGGTAATGCGCCGTCGCGGGTTCTTCGTCCGAGCGGACGAAAAAAACCGCGACGGCCAGACTCAGGCCGGTACCGCGTTCAATGCTTCGGCACGCGCCTTGACCGCCAGGGCCACGGCGTCGAAGCCCTGCTTGACCCACGGGCCATGGTTGGCCATCACCTGATCGGCGGTAGGGCCGAGGAACTGATCGGTGGTCTGGTAGCGGCAGCTGTTCGGGCCGGTGCTCTCGATGATCTGTTCGCGCCGCGCGGCGTCCGGGTTGTCGGCGCTGGCGATCATTTCCCAGGCGAGCAGGCGGTGAGGTTCGAAGTCGGCCAGGTACTCGACCACGTGCAACAACTCGCCGGGACGGGTTGGGTCGGGCAGGAACAGGTTGACCGGCTCGCCCAGGCGCAGGCTCGATTCCACCTTGACGGTGTAGGGGTTCCACTGCGGATAGCTCGGCAGGTCGACCAGGATCGACCAGACCAGCTCGGCAGGCGCCGCGATCTCCACGCTCAGCGAGCGCACCAGGTTCTTCTCTGTGCTCATGGGAGTCTTCCTCCAGACGTGCGCGTCGCACCGCGCGACGCGTCAGAGTCGATACTCGGCGCAAGCGTCTTCGCGCTCCTCGTCCGCTCGGACGAAGAATCCGCACCGGGCTCCTCCCTAAGGTCTGTACAGGCCCACTGGAGGAGACCGAAATGCCCACAGACAGGATCGAACACGAGGTCATCAGCGGCGAAAGCTGGAACCTCTTCTGCGAACAACTGCGCCGCAGCGGCGAACAGATACTGCGCGCCGAGGCGCCCGCCGACGGGCAGACCCGCGCCGAAGGCTTCCGCTACCTGACCCGGCTCTTGCGCATCGCCCTGGAAATGCACCTGGAGTTCGCCGACCCGGACTTCCCCGGCTTCATCACGCCCTCCCACGAGACGGCGAAGATCGGCGCCGACAACCCGGACAACCTGTACCGCTACGCCCGCCTCAATGGCGAGCACCAGTACCGCGTCAGCGGCAGTCGGGGCAGCGTGTTCTACCTGAGCTTCGGCACCCAGAAGGGCGGCTACGAGACCGACGGCAAGATGATCCAGACCGGCTTCATCGACGCCAGCCAGCTGCAGCTCGACGCCGATGGCAACTTCGAGATCATCCTCAGTCAGCACCGGCCGGCCCTTGGCAACTGGCTGCCGATGGAGGCCGCGAGCAACGCGCTGGTGGTGCGCCAGACCTTCCTCGACCGCGCCGCCGAGCAGCCGGCGCAACTGCGCATCGAGCGCCTGGACGGCGCCCAGGCTCCCGATCCGCTGACCCCGCAGCGCCTGCAGCAGGGGCTGACCCGCGCCGCCTCGTTCGTCGAGGGCACCGCGCGGCTGTTCGCCGACTGGGCCCAGGGCTACCAGGCCCACGCCAACCAGCTGCCGCTGGCGGACCAGGCGCTGTGCCAGTCGGTCGGCGGCGACCCGAACATCATCTACTACCACTCCTACTGGGCGCTGGCCGAGGACGAGGCGCTGGTGATCGAGGTCGACCGGGTGCCCGAGTGCGACTTCTGGAACCTGCAGATCAACAACTACTGGATGGAGTCGCTGGACTACCGCTACCACCGCATCTGCCTGAACAAGCATTCGGCGCAGCTCGACGGAGAGGGCGGCGTGCGCATCGTCCTCAGCGCTCGCGACCCGGGCCTGCCCAACTGGCTGGAAACCGCTGGCCACCCCCACGGCACCCTCTGTCTGCGCTGGGTTGGCGCGAAGCAGCCGATGCACCCGACGACCCGCGTGCTCAAGCTCGCCGAACTCAAGGACCTGGTGTGATGGACGATTTTTCCGCAAAAGCCCTGGTGGCCGAGGCCAGCGCGCGTACAGGGGGGCTCGCTGACTTCGGCGAAGGCGACTTCCGCGAGGCGCTGGACGTGCTCGCCATCGCCCTGCGTGACGAGGCCAGACTCTCCGCCCAGGGCCGCGCGCTGCTGCGCGAGAAGCTGCTGGCGCAACTGGTCAACCGCCTGGTGCTGGAGGACTACTGCAAGCGTCACCCGGAAATCCTCCAGCAGCCCATCGACGACCCGCTGGTGATCGTCGGCCTGCCGCGCACCGGTACCACGCTGCTGCAGCGCACCCTGGCGGTGGACCCGCAGTTCAGCAAGGCGCAGTGGTGGGAAACCCGCTACCCGGCGCCGCTTGCCGGCGAGGCGGTCGAAGCGCCGGTCCAGCGCATCGAGCGGGCGCGCATGGAGGTGGCGGGGATGATCGAGTTCCTGCCGCAACTGCTGGCCATCCACCCGCTGGACGCCGAGCAGCCGGACGAGGAATTCATGCTCATGGAGCACTCCTTCCTCTGCGCCATGGACTCCTACGTCAACG
Organism: Pseudomonas sp. PSE14; assembly: GCF_029203285.1. Classification (NCBI taxonomy): domain Bacteria; kingdom Pseudomonadati; phylum Pseudomonadota; class Gammaproteobacteria; order Pseudomonadales; family Pseudomonadaceae; genus Pseudomonas; species Pseudomonas sp. PSE14. Next base: position 3,281,496 of record NZ_CP115669.1, on the reverse strand, counting down.
TGCCGAGCTACACCGCCTGGCTTGACCGCCAGGACCAGGCCCAGGTCTACCGCTACCTGAAGAAGACCCTGCAGTTCCTGCAGTGGCAGCAGGAACGCCGGGGTATCGCACCGGGGCGCCGCTGGTTGCTGAAGAGCCCGCAGCACCTGCACACCGTGGAGCTGCTGTTCGAGGTCTTCCCCCGCGCCCAGGTGGTGCTGACCCACCGCGATCCGGGCAAGACCATTCCGTCCCTGGCCAGCTTTATCCATACCCTCTGGCAGCTCTACAGCGAGCAGGTGGACCCGCGCGCCGTCGGCAGCCAGTGGAACCAGCGCATGGCCCGCGCCCTGCGCCACACCATGCAGGTGCGTGAAGACTTGCCGGCCGGGCGCTTCCTCGACGTGCGCTTCGAGGACACCTTGAGCGACCCGCTCGGCGTGGTCGAGCGCATCTACGCCTTCGCCGGTCTCGACCTGACGCCGGACTGCCGCGCCGCCATGCAGCGCTGGCTGGCCGACAACGGCCGCGAGAAGCGTGCCGCCCACCAGTACAGCGCCGAACAGTTCGGTCTCGACGAGGCCAGCCTCGAACGCGACTACGCCGACTACCGCCGCCGGCATATCCAGGCCTGATCCCTACACAGGAGAGATTCCCATGTTGCTGAAAGACAAGGTTGTGATGGTTTCCGGCATCGGTCCGGGGCTGGGCATCAAGCTGGCCCTGGAAGCCGCCCGCGAAGGCGCGAGCGCCCTGGCCATCGGCGCGCGCAACGAAGCACGGCTGATCGAGGCCGAGGCGCGCATCCACGCCATCGCCCCCGACTGCGAAGTGCTGCGCCTGCCCACCGACGTCACCGATCCCGCCGCCTGCAATGACTTCGCCCAGGCCACCGTGGCGCGCTTCGGGCGCATCGACGCGCTGATCAACAGCGCCTTCTCCCACGGCGGCTTCCAGGCCGTGGAGGAGGGCGACAACGAGCCGCTGCGCGAGGCCCTGGAGGTCAACCTGCTGGGTTCGCTGAACATGAGCCGGGCGGTGCTGCCGACGATGCAGGCGCAACGCGACGGCGCCATCGTCATGATCAACACCCTCGGTGTGCGCAAGCCCTACCAGGGTGGCGCTGCCTACGCGGCGTCCAAGGCCGCGCTGGCGGCTTCGGTGCGCTACCTGGCGAGCGAACAGGCGGTGCACGGCCTGCGCGTCAACGCCCTGGCCTGCGGCTGGATGTGGGGCGAGCCGGTGCAGGCGGTGGTGCGCCAGACCGCCGCTGCGCGGGGCGTCAGCGAGGAACAGGTGCGCGCCGAGTTCAGCGCCGGCGTTCCCGGCGGTCGAATGCGCACGGACGATGAGTGCGCCCGTGCCGCGCTGTTCCTCGCCTCGGACTACGCCAGCGCGATCAACGGCGCGCAGCTCGACGCCAATGGCGGCGAGCTGATGTACTGAGGTGCGGACATGAGCCTGATCGACCACTGCGCCTTCAACGGCGACGCCGACGGCCTCTGCGCCCTGCAACAGCTGCGCCTGGCCGGGGAACTGGACGCCGGCGTGCGCCTGGTCAGCGGGGTGAAGCGCGACATCGACCTGCTGCGCCGGGTCCAGGCCGGCCCTGGCGAGCGGGTCACCGTACTGGACATCTCCCACGCGCAGAACCACGACGACACCCGACGCCTGCTGGAGGCCGGCGCGCGCCTGCGCTACTTCGACCACCACCATGCCGGCGAGCTGCCCGAGCACGCGGCGTTCGAGTCCTTCATCGACACCGCCGCCGACGTCTGCACCAGCATCCTGGTCGATCGCTACCTCGACGGCCGCTTCCACCGCTGGGCGGTGGCGGCGGCCTTCGGCGATGGCCTGGCCGGTCCGGCGCGGGCCCTGGCGCAGCGCCACGATCTGGCCGCCGCCAATGTCGCGGTGCTGGAGGAACTGGGTCTGCTGCTGAACTACAACGCCTACGGCGAAAGCCTGGCGGACCTGCACTTCGACCCGCTGCGGCTGGCCGCCGAGCTGCTGCCCTATGAGGACCCGCTCGACTTCATCCGGAACAGCCCAAGCTTCATCACGCTGCGTGCCGCCCACGCCGCCGACATGGCGGCGGCGCAAGGCCAGAGCCCGTGGCGCGAGGGGCCTGGCGCGCTGCTCTACCGCCTGCCCACTGAAGCCTGGGCGCGGCGGGTGAGCGGGGTGCTGGCCAACCAGCTGGCGAGCCGCGAACCGCAGCGGGCCGTCGGCCTGCTCAGCGCCAAGGCCGAGGGCGGCTGGCTGTTCAGCCTGCGCGTTCCGGCGGGCGCAGCGCTGGCGGCGGACGCCTTCTGCCGGGGCTTTCCCACCGGCGGCGGGCGGGCCCGCGCGGCCGGCATCAATCATCTCGATGACGATCAACTGGACGAACTGGCCAGCCGCCTGCTGGCCAGCTATCCGCAAATGGCCGGGCAGGCCGCCGAGGAGGCAAGAGCATGAAGCGACTGGAAGGAAAGGTAGCCCTGATCACCGGCGCCGCGCGTGGGCAGGGCGCGGCGGAAGCGCGTCTGTTCGTCGAGCAGGGCGGCCGGGTGGTTATCGCCGACCTGCTGGACGAGGAGGGCGCGCGCCTGGCCGACGAGCTGGGTGATGCTGCGCTCTACCAGCACCTGGACGTGACCTCGGCGCAGCAGTGGGATGCGGCGGTGCAGGCGGCTGAAGCGCACTTCGGCCGGCTCGATGTGCTGGTCAACAACGCCGGCATCCTGCTGCTGGCGCCGCTGGAAGAGTGCTCGCTGGAGAGTTACCGCAAGGTCATCGAAGTCAACCAGGTCGGCTGCTGGCTGGGCATGAAGGCGGTGCTGCCGGCGCTCAAGCGCGCCGGTGGCGGCTCCATCGTCAATCTTTCCTCGACGGCGGGCATGGAAGGCGTGGCCGGTGGCAGCGCCTACGTCGCCAGCAAGTTCGCCGTGCGCGGCATGACCAAGTCCGCTGCGCTGGAGCTGGGGCGCTACGGCATCCGCGTCAACTCGGTGCATCCGGGCGGCATCGATACGCCCATGGCGCGCCCGCCGGAGATGGCCGAGTTCGATCCCTCCGCCTTCTACAGTGGCCTGCCGATTCCGCGTATCGGCCAACCGGAGGAAGTGGCCAGGCTGGTGCTGTTCCTCGCCAGCGACGAGTCCAGCTACTGCACCGGCGCCGAGTTCGTGGTCGACGGCGGCATGCTCGCCGGCGCCACTTTCGGCTGAGGCTACGGGCTTTTCGCTTGCGTCGTGGTCGAGCTTGCAATGGTTTCCAGCTTGATCTCGTGCGAGGCGTGACCCTGGCTGATCGGCGTATAACGCGGAGCGTTATACGCCCTACACAAAGCTCAATCTCGGCGTAGGGCGTACAACCGTTTGCGGTTGTACGCCGCTGCTCCGGGGTTATCGCTCACGTCGTGATTGAGTTCGGAGGAGGATGACATGCTGTCCCTGCAGGAAATCTCGGATCGGCTGGAGATTCAGCAACTGGCGGTGGATTACTCCACGGCCATCGACAGTCGTGACTTCGATGCGCTGGACCGGGTGTTCAGCGCCGACGCCTACATCGACTATCGCGCCATGGGTGGCATCGACGGGCATTACCCTGCGATGAAGAACTGGCTGCGCGAGGCGCTGGGCCTCTTCCCGGCCTATCAGCACATGATCTCCAACTTCTCCATCCAGCTGGATGGCGACCAGGCCAGCGGGCGCATCCTCTGCTTCAATCCGATGCAGATGGATCTGGCCGATGGCACGCGACAGACCTTTTTCCTCGGGCTTTGGTATCACGATCGGTACCGGCGGACCGCTGAGGGCTGGCGCATCGAGCGGCGCTGCGAGGAGAAGAGCTATGCGTTCAATGTGCCGAAGGGGTTGCCGGTCTGAGCGTCGTAGGGGCGGACTTTGTCCGCGGTGCCCTTGTTTTTTGTTTGGGTGTTCAGCGTCGCTTCGGCGTGTGTTGGCAGATTTTGTTTCGCCCCCTCGGGCGACCTACTTTGGCAAACGACCCAAAGTAGGCAAAGGTCTGTGCCCCTGCATCCGGTTTTTCGCTCAGGCGAAAAATACCCTCGCTCCATCGAAGTTTCAGGGGCACGCGCTGACGGGCCATCCCTGGCCCGACAGCGCTCTCGCGGCATCCATGCCGCTCAACCCCTGAAACTCCGATTCCACTCGGCCTCCTGAAGGGGCGTCCGGAGTGCGTGGAGATTTCTCTGGAAGTCTTCAAGAGCCAAAGCGGTGGTTATTTTGTAGGAGCGGACCTTGTCCGCGAAATCCATCGCGGCGGAATTTGTGCTGCCGGCAATGCGCAGGTATTTGCCGCCCGCTTGTAGGACCGAGGAGAACGCTCGGTCCGTGCTCGCGAACCGCACGGTACGATGCGGATCGCGCCAGCCCTTACGCCAACGACGCCACGCTATTGAGCAGCGTCTTCACCAGTTCCGCCTGGCGCGTCACGCCGGTCTTGGCGAACACGCCGCGCAGGTGCGCACGCACGGTATTGCGCGATACGCCCAGGGCATCGGCGGTCTCGTCGAGGGTCAGGCCGTCCATCATCTGCATCGCCACCTCGGTTTCCGTGCGGGTCAGCTGGAACAGGCTGCGCAGCAGGGTACGCGAGGCGCGGGGCGAGTCGGCCGGGTTGCGGATGAACACCACCAGCGCCGGCTGGCGGGCCTCGCCGTGGCTTTCGTGGTTCAGCGCCAGGGGCCGCAGCAGCAGGTTCAGCGGCATCCCGCCGCTGGGCCGGGATAGCGCCAGAACTTCCACATCGTCCGCTCCCTCACGCCGTTGCAGCAGTGCCTGGACGGCGCTCTGCAGGTTGCGGTTGTCCTGGCGGGCGAAGGCGTGCAGGCGTTCCTGCCGGCATTCCAGGCCGTCGCGGCTGTCGAGCAGGCGCTGCGCGGCGTCATTGCAGCGCATCAGCCGGCCCTGGGTATCGAGGATCGCCGTGCCCACCAGCAGGCGGTCGATGGTCAGGGCATAGAGGCGGCGTTCGGATTCCAGCTGGTCCACCGTGGAATGCAGGTCCACGGCTTGTTGCAGGTGCGGCAGCAGCAGGCGCACCAGGGCCCGCTCCGCCTCGTTGAAGTCTTCGCCCTCGGGGCCGCGGCAGGCAAATAGCGCGCAGTGCATGCCGCCGGGCGTGCGCATGTGGGCGACCAGCACATAGCGCAGGTCTAGCGGCGCCAGGTACTGACGGTAGAACTCATGCTCCAGCCAGACCTCGGTGCCCATCACCTGGTCGGCGCTGGCCACCTGGCCTACCGGCCAGTCGAGGAAGGGGCAGATGGAATAGTAGTGCTCGCTGTACGACGGCTCGCCGGGCAGGTGCGGGCCGTGCACCGAGGCGTTGACGATCAGCCCCGGCCGCTGCTGCGCGGGGTTGCGCAGTACCAGGGTGAAGTAGCTGGCGCCGCAGCGTTGGCGCAGGTGCTCCAGCAGGCTCGCCCAGGGCGTGCTCTCCTGCGGGCCTCGGTAGACCAGGTCGAGCAGCTCGCCCAGGGCGGCGGCGTCGATGCCGGCGCGGGCGCACAGCGCCTGGCTGTCGGGAGTGGATGGGTTCATGTGCCGTGCCCGTCCTTCTTATTGTCGTGGGCGGAGTATCGATGCGGCCAGCCGACGGCAAATCGTCCGTTTGGCCTATGCCGCGATGTCCCTTCGGTTATCCCGTCGTTGCCCTCAATCGCCCGCAGCATGCCCCTTTGGCGCTAGTCCCATCGGACGATGTTCGGGTAAGCCCGCGCTGTTTGAATCCTCATCACCGGCCATTCCGCCAGGCGGAGCGGCAATAACGATGAGGAGAACACCCATGGATATCCGAGGACTGGGCTACGTGACCGTCCTGGCCAGCGATCTCGCGCGCTGGAGCAGCTACGCCAGCCAGGTGCTGGGCATGATGCTGGATGACGCCGCGCCCGAAGGCGCGCTGTACCTGAAGATGGACGAGCGTCACTACCGCGTGCTGGTGCTGCAGGACGAGCGCGACGGCTACGGTGCCAGCGGCTGGGAAGTGGCCGGCAAGGCCGCCTTCGAGCAGGCCATTGCCGAGCTGGCCCAGGCCGATGTCGAGGTTGTCCGTGGCAGCGCCGCCGACTGCGCGCTGCGCAAGGTCCAGGAACTGGCGCTGTTCCGCGATCCCGACGGCAACCGCCACGAGCTGTTCTGGGGTCCGTGCCAGGACTTCCGTCCCTTCGTTTCCCCGGCGGGTGTCAGCGGTTTCGTCACTGGCTCCATGGGCATGGGCCACGTGGTGCTGCCGGCGCCGGCCTTCGAGCGCTGCCGCGATTTCTATGAGCAGGTGATGGGCTTCGGCCTCTCCGACCTGATGAAGGTGCGTTTCACCCCCGATCCGCAGGAGCCGGAGAAGCGCATCCACTTCATGCACTGCAACAACGCCCGCCACCATTCCCTGGCGATCTTCGAGTGCCCGATCCCCAGCGGCTGCGTGCACATGATGCTCGAGACCGCGTCGCTGGACGATGTCGGCCGTGCCCTGGACCGCATGCACGCCAACGGCGTGAAGCTCTCGGCGACCCTCGGCAAGCACACCAACGACCACATGGTGTCGTTCTACATGCAGAGCCCCGGCGGCTTTGACATCGAATACGGCCACGGTGGCCTGGAAGTGGACTGGCAGCAGCACACGCCCTTCGAAAGCACCGTGGTCAGCCATTGGGGCCACGACTTCAGCGTCGGCCGCCAGTAAGGAGTTCAACATGGATAAACGCATGACGGCGGCCGAGATGGTCGCCCAGCTGCGCGACGGCATGACCATCGGCATCGGTGGCTGGGGCCCGCGCCGCAAACCCATGGCCCTGATCCGCGAGATCGTTCGCTCGGACCTCAAGGACCTTACCGTCGTCGCCTACGGCGGCGCCGATGTCGGCATGCTGTGCGCCGCCGGCAAGGTGAAGAAGCTGGTGTTCGCCTTCGTTTCGCTGGACTTCATCCCGCTCGAACCCTACTTCCGCAAGGCCCGCCAGGCCGGCGAGCTGGAGGTGATGGAGATCGACGAAGGCATGATGCTGCTGGGCCTGCGCGCCGCAGCGATGAATGTGCCGTTCATTCCCACCGCGGTGGGCCTGGGCACCGACGTGCTCAAGCACAACCCGCAGATCAAGCTGGTTGCCTCGCCCTACGCCGACGGCCGCGACTGGGTCGCGATGCCGGCGCTGAAGCTGGACGCGGCGCTGGTCCATGTCGACCGTGCCGACGCCCGTGGCGTGTGCCAGATCGAAGGGCCGGACCACTACATGGACGACCTGTTCGTCCGCGCCGCCGCCAGGACCTTCGTCAGCTGCGACGAGCTGGTGGAGTCCGCGCACTTCCACGCCAACCCGCAGGCGGCACGCACCGTGTTCTGGGAACGCAACCTCACCGACGGCGTGGTGCACGTCCCCGGTGGCGCCCACCCCAGCTCCTGCGCGCCGCTGTACGGCTTCGACGTACCGCACTTCCAGCGCTACAACGCCTCGGTCCAGGAAGAGGACGGCTGGCAGCACTACTACGACGAATTCATCCGCGACGGCGAAGCCGCCTACCTGGCAAAGGTCGGTGGTATCGAGTCTCTCCGCAAGCTGCCACTGCCGGTGTTCTGACCATGACTGACGCAACCGCTTCCTGCAGCCTCGCCGAGCTGTTGATCTGCGCCGCCAGCGAATGCTGGCGTGACGACGGCGAAGTGCTCGCCACCGGCATCGGCGTGGTCCCGCGCCTGGCCGCATCGCTGGCCATGCTGACCAGCAATCCGGATCTGCTGATGACCGATTCCGAGGCCTTCATGGTCGCCGAACCGGTGCCGCTGGGTGCCCGCAACGGCTACGTGCCGAAGTTCGACAGCTGGATGGGCTTCTCGCGCATCTTCGACAACGTCTGGGGCGGCCGCCGCCACGCGCTGGTCGGCCCGACCCAGATCGACCGCTTCGGCCAGGCCAACATCTCCTGCATCGGCGACTACGCCAAGCCCAAGGCACAGATGCTCGGCGTACGCGGCTTCCCGGGTAACTCCATCAGCCACGCCAACTCCTTCTTCGTGCCGTCGCACAGCCGCCGGGTGTTCGTCGAAGGCGAAGTCGACATGGTCGCCTCGGTCGGCTACAACCCGGCGCGCCTGGCCCGTGGCTGGTCGCTGGACGACATCGACATCCGCCTGATCGTCACCGACCTCTGCGTGCTCGACTTCGGCGGCCCGCAGCACCAGATGCGCGTGCGCTCGCTGCATCCGGGCGTGGAGCTGGCGCAGGTGCTGGACAACACCAGCTTCGACCTGGCCCTGCCGGCGCAGATCCCGACCACCGCGATGCCGTCGGCCGGGCAGCTGGCGATCCTGCAGCAGCTCGACCCGCACAACCTGCGTGGCCGTCAGCTCAAGGACAACCCGCCGGCGCTGCGCAGCGCCAAGGAAGCGTAGTCATGAGCGAAGTCGAAGAGGTCGTTCTCTACGAGGTGCAGGGCCCGGTGGCCCTGGTCACGATGAACCGCCCCGAGTACCACAACGCGCAGAACTCGAAGATGACCTACGCGCTGGACGCGGCCTTCCGCCGCGCCTGCGATGACGATTCGATCAAGGTCATCGTCCTGCGTGGCGCCGGCAAGCACTTCTCCGCCGGCCACGACATCGGCACGCCGGGCCGCGACGTGAACGAGAGCTTCGACCGCGCGAGCCTCTGGTACGACCACGTGAACAAGCCTGGCGGCGAGTTCCTCTATGCCCGCGAGCAGGAGGTCTACCTGGGCATGTGCCGGCGCTGGCGGGACATCCCCAAGCCGACCGTGGCCATGGTGCAGGGCGCCTGCATCGCCGGCGGGCTGATGCTGGCCTGGGTCTGCGACCTGATCGTCGCCAGCGACGATGCCTACTTCCGCGACCCGGTGGTACGCATGGGCATCCCCGGCGTCGAGTACTTCGCCCACGTGCATGAACTCAGCCCGCGCGTCGCCAAGGAGTTCCTCTTCCTCGGCGAGCGCATGCCGGCCGACCGCGCCTGGCAACTGGGCATGGTCAACAAGGTGGTGCCGCGCGACGTGCTGCTGGACGTGACCCTGGACATGGCCCGCCGCGTGGCCGAGATGCCGCGCCTGGGCCTGCAGTTGGCCAAGCAGGCGGTGAACAACGCCGAGGACCTGATGGGCAAGCGCGCCACCATGGACATGGTGTTCGGCCTGCACCACTTCGCCCACGCCCACAACGAACTGGTCAGCGGCGACCGCCTGGGCGGCTACGATGCCCGCGCCATGGCCAGCTCGCAGCGCGAGCCGGTGGAGGGCGGTCGATGAGCCTGGACCTGAGCACCTGCGTTACCCAACTGCTCGGCTGCCGCTACCCGATCATCCAGACCGCCATGGGCTGGGTGGCCGATCCGCGCCTGGTGGCCGCCACCGGCAATGCCGGCGCCTTCGGCTTCCTCGCCGGCGCCACCATCGAACCGCACCAGATGGAAGCGGCGATCCTCGAAACCAAGTCGCTGACTTCGGCGCCGTTCGGCGTCAACTTCCACATGTACCAGCCCAACGCCGCCGAGATCGTCGAGCTGGTGCTGCGCCACGGTGTGAAGGCAGTGAGCTACAGCCGCTCCCCGGGCAAGCAGATGGTTGCCCGCCTGAAAGAGGCCGGGGTGATCTGCATGCCCACCGTCGGCGCGCTCAAGCATGCGCAGAAGGCCGTGGAGATGGGCGCCGATATCGTCACCGTGCAGGGCGGGGAGGGCGGAGGTCATACCGGTTCGGTGCCCACTTCGCTGCTGCTGGCCCAGGTGCGCGAGGCCGTGCAGGTGCCGGTGGTGGCCGCCGGCGGCTTCCATGACGGCGCCGGCCTGGTGGCCGCGCTGGCCCTGGGCGCCGAAGGCGTGGCCATGGGCACGCGGTTTTTGATGAGCCAGGAAAGCCCGGTACCGGACGCCACCCTGGCGCGCTACCTGGGTGTGAAGGACCCGGCCAAGGTCATCGTCAGCCGCGCCCTCGACGGCCTGCCGCAGCGGATGATCCGCAACGAATTGCTCGACGCCCTGGAGGCCGCCGGCCCCTGGCGTCGTCTTGGCCTCGCCGTGCAGTGCGCGCTGGCCTACCGCCGCCACTCTGGCATCAGTCTGGCGCAGATGCTCCAGGCCCTGCGCAACCGTGGCGAGCTGACGCTTTCCCAGGCGCTGCTGGCCGCCAACGCGCCCATGGTGATCCAGAAGGCCATGGTCGACGGCCAGCCAGAAGACGGCGTGCTGCCCGCCGGCCAGGTCGCCGCGCTGCTCGGCAGCCGTCCGCCGTGCGCCGAAATCATCCAGAACATCGTCGCCCAGGCCGAGGCACGGCTCTCCGAGCTGGCCCGCCGGGTAGAACCGCAACCCTCCCAGGAGAGCCTCCATGCTGCCGTTTCGCGTTGAGATCAACGAACACATCGCCGAGATGGTGTTCGACCGTCCGCCGGTGAACGCCTTCAACTGCGCCGGCTGGGCGGCCATCGCCGCCGAGCTGGAACGCCTGGGCCGCGACGACGCGGTGCGGGTCATCGTCATCCGCGCCGAGGGCCGGGGCTTCTGCGCCGGCGTCGACATCAAGGAACTGGCTGCCGACGGCAACCTGATCGCCGCGGTGAACAAGGGCAACTATGACAGCTTCAAGGCCGTGCACCGCAATCCCAAGCCGGTGATCGCCGCCGTGCATGGCTTCGTCCTGGGGGGCGGGATCGGCCTGTGCGGCGCGGCGGACATCGTCGTCGCCAGCGAATGCGCGACCTTCGGAGTGCCCGAGGTGGACCGCGGCGCCATGGGCGGCGGCGCCCACCTGCAGCGCCTGTTCCCGGTGCAGAAGGTGCGCCACATGTACTTCACCGGCGAACCCATCGACGCCTACGAAGCCTACCGGCTGGGCGCGGTGGAGCGCGTGGTGCCGCGCGACAAGCTGCGCGACGCAGCGCTGGACGTGGCGCGCAGGATCGCCGCCAAGAGCCCGGCGATGATCGCCCTGGCCAAGGAGGCGCTGACCGGCATCGAGGACGGCAACCTCGAAGACAAATACCGCTGGGAGCAGGGCTTCACCCTCGAGGCCTACCGCTCGCTGGATTCCCAGGAAGCGCGTGACTCCTTCGTGGAGAAGCGCGAAGCGCAATTCAACTGATCAACCACAGGCAGCAGCCCATGGACCTTAACTACAACAAAGAGCAACAGGCCTTCCGCGAGGAAGTCCGCGCCTGGCTGGCGGCCAACGTGCCGAAGAACCCCTTGCCCTCCTATGACACCGAGGAGGGTTTCCGTCTGCACCGCGAGTGGGAAGCTCGCCTGCACGACGGTCACTGGGGCATGGTGACCTGGCCGGAAGCCTACGGTGGCCGCGGCTGCGACCTGATCCAGTGGCTGATCTTCGAAGAAGAGTACTACCGCGCCGGCGCCCCCGGCCGGGTCAACCAGAACGGCATCTTCCTGCTCGGCCCGACCCTGATGGAGTTCGGCACCGAGGAGCAGAAGGCCCGCTTCCTGCCGCGCATGGCGCGTGGCCAGGACGTCTGGGCCCAGGGCTGGTCCGAGCCGGGCGCCGGCTCCGACATGGCGGCCATCCGCTCCCGCGCCGAGCGCGTCGGCGACCACTACGTGATCAACGGCCAGAAGACCTGGTCGACCCGCGCGGTCTGGGCCGACTGGCTGTTCGGCATGTTCCGCACCGACCCGGCCTCCAGCCGCCACCACGGCCTGACCTTCATCCTGGTGCCGCTGAGCTCGCCGGGCATCACCGTGCGCCCGATCGCCCAGCTCGACGGCCTGCCGGGCTTCGCCGAGATCTTCTTCGACGATGTGAAGGTGCCGGTGGAGAACGTCCTCGGTGGCGAAGGGCAGGGCTGGCACGTGGCGATGTCCACCGCCGGCTTCGAACGCGGGCTGATGCTGCGCTCCCCGGCCCGTTTCCAGGAGACCGCGCGGCGCCTGCTGCAGCTGTACCTGGAGAACCGCGAAGCCGCCGACCGCGACCCGGCCATCGGCGAGGCGGTGATGCGCGCCTGGCTGGACGCCGAGGCCTACACCCTGAGCACCTACATGACCGCCTCGCGCCTGCAGCAGGGCGGCCGCATCGGCCCGGAATCCTCGACCAACAAGATCTTCTGGTCGGAGCTGGACCAGCGCATGCACGACACCGCCCTGAACATCCTCGGCGCCCGCGCCGAACTGCTGCCCGAAGCGCCGCTGGCGGGCGAGGTCGGCCGCTGGCTGGATGGCTTCCTGTTCTCCCTGGCCGGCCCGATCTACGCCGGCACCAACGAAATCCAGCGCAACATCATCGCCGAACGCATGCTCGGCATGCCGCGCGCCTGAGGAGCCAGGACCATGGACTTCACTTTCAACGATGACCAACTGAGCTTCCACGACAGCGTGCGCGCCTTCCTCACCAACCAGGTGACCCCGGAGCGCCTGCGCGAACTGTGGGACAGCGAAAGCGGCCGCAGCGACGAACTCTGGGCGCAGCTCGCCGAGCTGGGCCTGACCGCCCTGAACCTGCCGGAGAGCTACGGCGGCCTGGGCCTGGACGAAACCGACTGGATGCTGCCGGCCCAGGAGTGCGGCTACGCCGCCCTGGCCGAGCCGTTGCTCGACACCGTACTGGTGGGCGCGCCGCTGCTGGCCGCGCTGGGTGCCGAACAGGAAGCGCTGAAGAGCCAGTGGCTGGGCCGCATCGCCGCCGGCGAAGCGCGCCTGGCGGTCGGGCACCCGGACAACCTGCTGGTGGCCGACGCCCACGTCGCCGACTTGCTGATCCTCGGCAACCGGGACGAAATCCACGTGGTGCCGCGCGAAGTCGTGCAGCTCACCCGCAACCCGGCGCTGGACCCGTCGCGCCATCTGTACAGCGTGACCTGGACGCCCAGCGAAGCCACCCGCGTGGCCAGCGGCGATCAGGCCCGCGCCCTGTGGGCCACTGCCTTCGAGCGTGGCGCCCTGGCCTGCGCCGCGCAGCAGCTGGGCCTGGCCCGGCGCATGGTGGACCTGGCGGTGGACTACAGCTTCGAGCGCAAGCAGTTCGGCAAGCCCATCGGCAGCTTCCAGGCGGTCAAGCACCTGATGGCCAACGTCGCGGTGCTCATCGAGTTCGCCAAGGCGCCGCTGTACCGCGCCGCGCAGTCCCTCGCCCAGGGCCATCCGCAGGCCGCGCTGCACGTCTCCCAGGCCGCCCTGGCCTGTTCCGAGGCCTCCCAGCTGGCGGCCAGGAACGCCATCCAGGTGCACGGCGCCATGGGGTACACCTGGGAAGTCGACCTGCAGCTCTACATGAAGCGCGCCTGGGCCCTGGACAAGGTCTGGGGCGACCGCGGCCTGCACAAGGCGCGGCTGTGTCAGGCGCTGTTCGGCGGGGCGGTGAGCGCCGGCGCCGGCCACACCTTCGCGGTTTGAGGAGAACGAAATGGCAGAAGCCTACATTGTCGACGCCCTGCGCACGCCCACCGGCAAGCGCAAGGGTGGCCTGTCGCAGATCCACGCCGCCGACCTGGGCGCCCACGTGCTGCGCGAACTGGTGCAGCGCAACGGCATCCCGGATGCGGACTACGACGACGTCATCTTCGGTTGCGTCGACACCATCGGCCCGCTGGCCGGCGACATCGCCCGCACCGCCTGGCTGGCCGCCGGCCTCGACCAGGGCGTACCCGGCACCACCATCGACCGCCAGTGCGGCTCCTCGCAGCAGGCGGTGCACTTCGCCGCCCAGGCGGTGATGAGCGGCACCCAGGACGTGGTGATCGCCGGTGGCGTGCAGACCATGACGCAGATCCCGATCTCTTCGGCCATGACCGCCGCCGAACCGCTGGGCTTCACCGACCCCTTCAGCGGTTCCGAAGGCTGGGTGAAGCGCTACGGTTCCACGCCGCCGAGCCAGTTCCGTTCGGCGCAGATGATCGCCGAGAAGTGGCAGCTCAGTCGCGAGGCGCTGGAAGCCTACTCGCTGGAATCGCACCGCCGTGCGCTGCACGCCATCGAGGCCGGCTACTTCGCCCGAGAGATCGTGCCGCTCGCCGGCGTGCTGCACGACGAGACGCCGCGCCAGACCAGCCTGGCGAAGATGGCCGAGCTGGAAGCGCTGTTCGGCTGTGACCGCGTCACCGCTGGCGTATCGAGCCAGACCTGCGACGCCGCCAGCGCCATGCTGATCGTCTCCGAGCGCGCCCTGGAGCGTTACAACCTGACGCCGCGCGCGCGCATCCACCACATCAGCGTGCGCGCCGACGACCCGGTGTGGATGCTCACCGCACCGATCCCGGCCACCGAGTACGCGCTGAAGAAGGCCGGCATGCGCCTGGACGACATCGACCGGGTAGAGATCAACGAAGCCTTCGCCTCGGTGGTCATGGCCTGGTTGCAGGAAACCGGCTACCCGCACGAACGCACCAACGTCCACGGCGGCGCCATTGCCCTCGGCCACCCGCTGGGCGCCACCGGCACCCGCCTGATGACCACGCTGCTCCACGAGCTGGAACGCAGCGGCGGCCGCTACGGCCTGCAGACCATGTGCGAAGGTGGTGGGCAGGCCAACGTGACGATCATCGAACGGCTGTAACGCGACCACTCTCCCAGGACGCGACGTGGGCGGGCCGAGCGACAGGCCTTCTCCGCTGCACGGACGGCCCCCTCTCCCTTCAGGGAGAGGGTTGGGGAGAGAGCGCTCGCGGCCTGCACTCAACTCTCAGGAGAACCCCATGTCCATCTGCAAAGACCGCGTCGTGATCATCACCGGCGCCGGCGGCGGCCTCGGTCGCGCCTATGCCCTGGCCCTGGCAGCCGAAGGCGCCAAGGTCGTGGTCAACGACATCAACCGCGAAGCCGTCGCCGGCGTGGTCGCCCTGATCCGCGACCAGGGCGGCCAGGCCATCGGCGACAGCCACGACATCACCAACTACGCCGAAGCCGGCGAAATCGTCCGCGCCGCCATCGACGCCTTTGGCGACCTGCACGCCGTAGTCAACAACGCCGGCATCTGCCGCGACCGCATGTTCGCCAGCCTCACCGAGGCTGACTGGGACGCCGTAATGAACGTGCACCTCAAGGGGCACTTCTGCATCGCCAGCCACGCCGTGCACCACTGGCGCGACCAGGCCAAGGCTGGCGTGAAGGTGCAGGCGCGCATCATCAACACCAGCTCCGGCGCCGGCCTGCAGGGCTCCATCGGCCAATCCAACTACTCGGCAGCCAAGGGCGGCATCGCCTCCCTGACCCTGGTGCAGGCGGCGGAACTGGCGCGCTACGGCATCACTGCCAACGCTCTGGCCCCGGCCGCGCGCACCGGCATGACCGAGCAGGTGTTTGCCGACGTGATGAAGAAGCCCGAAGACGGCTTCGACCACTTCGCCCCGGAAAACGTCGCGCCGCTGATTGCCTGGCTGGTTTCCGAAGACTCCCAGCACGTCACCGGCCGCCTGTTTGAGGTGGAAGGCGGCAAGCTCTCCATCGGCGACGGCTGGCGCCGCGGCCCGGAGCGCGACAAGGGCGCGCGCTGGCTGCCGGAAGAAATCGGCGGCGTGGTGGACGAGCTGATCGAACGCGCCGTGCCGGCGCAGAAGGTGTACGGCACTTGATCCACCGCGCGACCTTGTAGGAGCGGATTCATCCGCGATGGTCCGCATCGCGGACAAAGTCCGCTCCTGCCAGATCAAAAGCCCCTCACCCTAACCCTCTCCCGCAAGCGGGAGAGGGGACCGTTCCGTGCAGGAGGAGGCCACGGTGTCAGCCGGTACGGACTGCTCCCTCTCCCAGGGGGAGAGGGTTGGGGTGAGGGGGAAAGCCCAGCTCGGGACTCGCCGGAAAAGACAGTTGCTCCCACAGGTTGAACGTCGGACCATCCCCAACGCGCTGAACGGCTCCTTCTCTCTATGGCCAAGGGCTCGCGAGCAAGCTCGCCCCTACACCATCCCCAAAAAATCATCGCTTTCCCCCACGTCCATTCGGACGATTCCCGCCCGGCCATCTCCCGCCAGACTGCCCTGCATCTGAACCCACAGGGCCGCTTCCCATGGAATTCGCCTTTACCGACGAGCAGGAGATGATCCGCGACAGCGCGGAAAGCTTCCTCGCCGATGCTTCACCCTCCAGCGCCGTGCGCGCGGCGATGGCCGCCGGCGGTCATGACCTGGCGCTCTGGCAGCGCATTCGCGATGAACTCGGCTGGCAGGCGCTGCTGGTGCCCGAGGCCCATGGCGGCCTGGGACTGGGCTTCGTCGAGCTGGCTATCGTCCAGGAGCAACTGGGCCGTCGCCTGGCGTCGCTGCCGTTCTTCGCCAGCACCCTGGCCGTTTGCGCCCTGCGCGTGCTCGGCAGCCAGGCGCAGCAGGCCCGCTGGTTGCCCGGCCTGGCCGAAGGCAGCCTGACCGCCACCCTGGCGCTGGGTGCCGAAGGTGCGCCGGAGGCCGGCTCAGTCCAGGTGCAGGTTCGCCCCGAAGGCGACGGCTTCGTCCTCGACGGCCGCCTGCGTCCGGTGCTCGACGGCCATAGCGCCGACCTGCTGTTGATTCCCGCACGCCTGGCCGGCAGCCGAGGCGAGGGGGGCATCTGCCTGTTCGCCGTGCCCGCTGCCAGCGAAGGTCTGCAGCGCCGCGCATTGCCGACGCTGGACCAGACCCGCCAGCTGGCCGAGGTCGAGCTGAACGGTCTCTACCTGTCCGCCGAGGCCCTGCTGGGCGCGGCTGGCACCGCCTGGCCGGCGCTGTGCAAGGTGCTGCAGCTGGCCGCCGTGACCCTGGCCGCCGAGCAGGTTGGCGGCGCCCAACAGGCGCTCGACCTGACCGTCGCCTACACCCAGGAACGCCGTCAGTTCGGCCGCCCGGTGGGCAGCTTCCAGGCGCTCAAGCACCGCATGGCGGACATGATGCTGCAGGTGGAATGCGCGCGCTCCGCGCTCTACTACGCCGCCTGCGTGGCCCAGGAAGCGCTGGACGGGCAGGGCGATGCCGCGCTCGCCGCCGAGCTGCCGCTGGCCGCTGCGCTGGCCAAGTCCCAGGCCTCGGAAGCCTTCTTCCATGGCGCCGCCGAGTCGATCCAGCTGCACGGCGGGGTCGGCTTCACCTGGGAATACGACCCGCACCTGTATTTCAAGCGCGCCCGCGCCAGCGAGAGCCTGTTCGGCACGCCGGCCTGGCACCGTGAGCGCATTGCTGCCGCCATCCTGGAGGACCGCCCATGAAGATCGGATTCGACGCCGCCGACGAGGCCTTCCGCGCCGAAGTCGCCCAGTGGCTGGCGGACAACCTGCGTGGCGAATTCGAACCGCTGCGTTTCCGTGGCGGCCCGGGCGACGAACACAGTTTCCCCGAGGAACGCAAAGCCTGGGAGCGCAAGCTCGCCGAGGGCGGCTGGACCTGCGTGGGCTGGGCCAAGGAGCACGGCGGGCGCGGCCTGTCGATCAACCAGCAGGTGATTTTCCACGAGGAATACGCCCGTGCCGGCGGCCCCGGCCGCATGGGGCACATCGGCGAGGGCCTGGCTGGCCCGACCATTGCCGCCTTCGGCACCGACGAGCAGAAGAGCCGCCTGTTGCCGGGTATCGTCAGCGGCCGTGAGTTCTGGTGCCAGGGCTACTCCGAACCGGGCGCCGGTTCTGACCTTGCCGCCGTTAAGACCCGCGCCACTTTCGACGCCGAGCGCAACGTCTGGCGCATCAACGGGCAGAAGGTCTGGACCTCGCTGGCCCACGAATCCGACTGGTGCTTCGTCATCGCCCGCTCCGAGCAGGGCAGTGTCGGCCATCACGGCCTGGCCTTCCTGCTGGTGCCGATGAACCAGCCGGGCATCACCGTGCGGCCGATCGAGCAGCTGACCGGCACCTCCGAATTCAACGAGGTGTTCTTCGACGACGCCGAGACCGCCGCCGAGAACCTGCTCGGCGCGCCGGGTGACGGCTGGAAGATCGCCATGGCGCTGCTGGGCTTCGAGCGTGGCGTGTCCACCCTCGGCCAGCAGATGCAGTTCCAGAACGAACTGGATGAGATCATCCGCATCGCCCGCGCCAACGGCGCCGCCCGCGATCCGCTGCTGCGTCAGCGCCTCGCCGAGGCCTGGGGCGGGCTCAAGGTGCTGCGCTACAACTCGCTGCGCATGCTCTCGGGCGACCAGAACACCGGCCTGCGCCGCGAAGCGCTGATCTACAAGCTGTGCTGGTCCGACTGGCACGCGCGCCTGGGCAAGCTGGCCATGGACGTACTCGGCGCCGAGGCGGAAATCCTCGACGGCGGCCCCTACCAGCTGAGCCGCCTGCAGGGCCTGTTCCTGTTCAGCCGCTCCGACACCATCTACGGCGGCAGCAACGAGATCCAGCGCAACCTCATCGCCGAGCGTGCCCTCGGCCTGCCCAAAGAACCCAAGGTGGCCCGCCAGGTCCCGCAGTAAGGAGACATACCATGCTCAAACCCGAATACGTATCCGGCCGTGGCCTGCTGCGCGGCAAGTCGGTGCTGATCACGGCCGCCGCGGGCGCCGGCATCGGCTTTTCCGCCGCCCTGCGCGCCGCCGAGGAAGGCTGCCGTGCGCTGATGATCAGCGACATCCATGAGGGCCGCCTGAACGAGGCTGTTGAGCGCATCCGCCAGGCCTGCGGCCTGCAGGCGGTGTACGGGCAGGTCTGCAACGTCACCAACGAGGAACAGGTACGCGCCCTGGTGGCCGCCGCCGAGGAGCGTCTGGGCGGCGTCGACGTGCTGATCAACAACGCTGGGCTGGGCGGCTCCCGCTCGCTGGTGGAGATGACCGACGAAGAGTGGAACCGCGTCCTCGACGTCACCCTCACCGGCACCATGCGCATGACCCGCGCCATGCTGCCGTACATGATGGAGCGCCGCGCCGGCGCCATCGTCAACAACGCCTCGGTGCTCGGCTGGCGCGCGCAGAAGGAGCAGAGCCACTACGCCGCGGCCAAGGCCGGGGTGATGGCGCTGACCCGCTGCGCCGCCGTGGAAGCGGCCGAGCACGGCATCCGCATCAACGCGGTGAGTCCGAGCATCGCCCTGCACGACTTCCTGCGCAAATCCGCGCCGCAGGAGCTGCTGGACAAGCTGGCCGCCAACGAAGCCTTCGGCCGTGCCGCCGAGGTCTGGGAAATCGCCAACGTGATGATGTTCCTGGCCAGCGACTACAGCTCCTACATGACCGGCGAAGTGCTGTCGGTCTCCAGCCAGAGGGCCTGATATGGCACGCGTCTTCGAACATCCGCAAGAGCTGCTGGCCTGTGTCGGCGAAGTCCTCGGCGAGAGCGACTGGATCACCGTCGAGCAGTCGCGCATCGACCAGTTCGCCGAAGCGACCGGCGACCACCAGTGGATCCACGTCGACCCGGTTCGTGCGGCGAGCGGCCCCTACGGCACCTGCATCGCCCACGGCTACCTGACGCTGTCGCTGGTCAACCTGTTCCTGCCGCAGATCGTCGAGGTGCGCGGCATTTCCATGGGCGTCAACTACGGCTGCGACCGCGTGCGCTTCCCCAGCGTGGTCAAGGCCGGCGCCCGCGTGCGCGGCCGCGCCGAGCTGGTCGCCGCCGAGGCGGTGAAGGGCGCGGTGCAGTCCACCGTGCGCGTCAGCGTAGAGATCGAGGGCGAAGACCGCCCCGGCTGCGTGGTGGACACCATCAGCCGTTACTTCCCACTTTGAAGAGCTACCCCGTCTGAGGAGCTGCTCGTAGGGCGAATAACCTGGAACAGGTTATCCGCCGGCCTTGGGTCGGCGGATAACGCTGGCGCGTTATGCGCCCTACGAAGGCTGAAACCCGGAACTACCTGAGGATTCGCAATGAGAGAAGCCGTCATCGTCTCCACCGCCCGTACCGCCATCGGCAAGGCCTTCCGCGGCGCCTTCAACGACACCGAGGCGCCCGCCATGGGCGGCGCGGTGGTGGCCGAGGTGGTTCGCCGCGCCGGCGTCGAGCCGGGCGAGGTGGAGGACGTCATCATGGGCGCCGCCGCCCAGCAGGGCACCCAGGCCTATAACCTCGGCCGCCTCTGCGCCATTGCCGGTGGCCTGCCGTCGAGCGTGGCCGGCATGGCGGTGGAGCGCCAGTGCGCCTCCGGCCTGATGAGCATCGCCATCGCCGCCAAGTCCATCGCCTGCAACGAGCTGGACATCGCCGTGGCCGGCGGCCTGGAGTCCATCTCCCTGGTGCAGAACAAGCACAAGAATGCCTACCGCAACCAGTCGCAGATCGTGCTGGAACGCGACCCGGCGGCCTATATCCCGATGATCGAGACCGCCGAGATCGTCGCCGCCCGCTACGGCATCAGCCGCGAAGCCCAGGACGCCTACTCGCTGCGCAGCCAGCAGCGCACCGCCGCAGCCCAGCGCGACGGCCTGTTCGCCGACGAGATCCTGCCGATGCGCGCGCAGCGCCTGGTGGTGGACAAGGCCACCGGCGAGAGCCGTCACGAAGCCGTGCTGATCGACCGCGACGAATGCAACCGCGCCGACACCACCCTGGCTAGCCTCGCTGCGCTGGAGCCGGTATGGCAGGGCGGCCAGTGGACCGGGGCGGGCCAATTCATCACTGCCGGCAACGCATCGCAACTTTCCGATGGCGCCTCGGCCTCGCTGCTGATGGAAGCCCGCGAAGCCGAGCGCCGTGGCCTGCAGCCGTTGGGCATCTACCGTGGCCTGGCGGTGGCCGGCTGCAACGCCGACGAGATGGGCATCGGCCCGGTCTTCGCGGTACCCAAGCTGCTCAAGCGCCACGGCCTGAAGGCGGACGACATCGGCCTGTGGGAGCTCAACGAGGCCTTCGCCTGCCAGGTGCTGTTCTGCCAGGACAAGCTGGGCATCCCCGACGAGCGCCTGAACGTCAACGGCGGCGCCATCGCCATCGGCCATCCATTCGGCATGTCCGGCGCGCGCATGGCCGGTCACGCGCTGCTGGAAGGTCGTCGCCGCGGCGTGCGCTACGTGGTGGTGAGCATGTGCATCGGCGGTGGCATGGGCGCGGCCGCGCTGTTCGAGGTGGCCTGATGGACGCGCAACTGGTCCGCCGGCGCATGGCGCGTTACGTGGAACTGGTGGATGCCGGCGACATCGACGGCATCCTGTCGCTCTACGCCGATGACGCGGTGGTCGAGGACCCGGTGGGCGCCAAGCCCCTGGTCGGGATCGAGGCCATCGCCCGTTTCTACCGCGAGGGCCTGGGCCGCGCCGAGGCGAGCGCCCAGCTCACCGGGCCGGTGCGGGTCACCGGCAACGGCTGCGGGGCGATGCCGTTCCGTGTCGACCTGATCTGGAACGGCGAACCCTGCAGCCTGCACGTGATCGACGTGATGGAGTTCGACGCCCACGGCCGCATTCGTTCGATGAAAGCCTACTGGGGTGACCTCAACGTGGAACGGAGACCGGAATGAACCTGGAACAACGACTCGAGCGCCTGGAGGCGCTCGAAGCCATCCGCCAACTCAAGCACCGCTACCTCAATGCCTGCGACCTGAAGGACGTGGAGGCGATTCGCGCGTGCTTCGCCGGCGGCGAGGTGCTGATCGACTACGGCCCGCTGGGCGTATTCCGTGACCGCGAGCCGTTCCTGGCGCTGTACCAGGAGTTGGCCTGCGTGCCACGGGTGATCGACCTGCACCACGCGGCCAACCCGGAGATCGAGCTGGAGGATGCCGACAACGCCCGCGCGCGCTGGGCCCTGCATTACCAGAACCGCGACGGCGAGACCGGGTCAACCCGCCAACTGGGCGGCTTCTACCAGGACCGCTACCGGCGCGTCGACGGCCAGTGGCGGATCGTCGAGACGACCTTCCGCGGGCATTTCGAGGTGGCACGGGACTAACCGCCGGGACGTGCTTTTGTTCTTCGTAGGAGCGAGCTTGCTCGCGAACCCAGGCCCCGCAGCGGGGATTGTTCGCGAGCAAGCTCGCTCCTACAGGGATGCTGCGCTCCTGCGCACGTCCATCTCACGGACGACACTCAAGGTCAGCCAGCGTAATCCGGATTCTGGCTCTTGCCCGTTTTGTAAAACGCCTTGAGGTTCACCGCGATCTTCGCCACGGTCTTCTTCAGCGCACCAGCCAGCAACCATTCGCCAAGACGACCGCCACGCAGCTCGCCATCCAGGCTCAGGCTCAAACGGGTACGCCCACCGCTTTCAGGGTGCAGCGCGTAGCGGAAACTGGCCTCGCGGAAGGGGAAGGGCGGTCCCTGCTCGGCGCGGTGCAGGCGCAGCACCAGGCCCTGGCCTTCGCGCCACTCGACCACGCTTTCATCGAGGAAGCCGCGCTTCATCAGCACCCGGCGGCTGGCGCCCAGCCCGTCACGGGGGCCGGGGTGGAATTCGCAGCCGGTCAGGCCGGGCACGTAGTGCGGCGCCAGGCTCAGGTCGCGCAGGCGGTTCCAGGCCGCGTCCGGGTTGAGGTCGAGGATGAGTTCGTGACGGGCGCTGAGCATGTTCTTACCCCTGCGCCGCTTCGAGGAAGGCCGGCCGCTCGCCGCCGCCGTGCACGGCGATTTCGGCGCCGCTGACATACGCGGCCATCGACGAGGCCAGGTACAGGCAGGCATCGCCGATGTCGCCCGGCTCCGCCAGGCGCGCCAGCGGAATGGTGTCGGCCACGCGCTGAATACCGTCCTCGTCGCCATAGTGCAGGTGGCTCTGTTCGGTGCGGATCAGGCCGCCGATCACGGCGTTCACCCGTACCTTCGGCGCCCATTCCACCGCCAGCGAGCGGCCCAGGTTGAGCAGCCCGGCCTTGGCCGCGCCGTAGGCGGCGGTGCCGGGGGAGGGGCGCACGGCGCTGACGCTGCAGATATTGACGATGGCGCCGCCGCCGGCCTGCTTCTGCATGCGCTGGTTGGCCAGCTGGCAGAGGTTCAGCGGGGCCAGCAGGTTGAGCCGTACTATGGCCTCGGAGAAGCGCGGCGAGGCATCGGCGGCATCGGCATAGGGTGCACCGCCGGCATTGTTGATCAGCACGTCGAGGCGCCCGTGGCGCTCGTCGATGGCGGCCATCAGCGCCTGCAACTGCTCGAAGTCGCGCACGTCGCAGGGGATGAACCAGGCTTCGCGCCCCGCGTGGCTGGGCAGTTGCGCGGGGGCTTCGCGTCCGCAGATCACCACTTCGGCGCCCTGTTCCAGGAATCGCTGGCTGATGCCCCGGCCAACGCCCTTGCCGCCGCCGGTGACCAGCACCACCTGGCCGCTGAAATCCAATGCTCGTGTCATGTCCGCTCCTCGATGGGGAAGGCTTCCAGCCTAGGCGCGCCGGCCTCTCGCGCCCACGTCCGAAGGGACTAGGGCGGCGCCTATGTTCGACCATGGTGTTGGCGGTAGGCGAGGTAAATCGGCGTACAACCGCGAACGGTTGTACGCCCTGCGCCAGGGTTGAGCCTGGCGCGTGGCTGGCCTTCGGCCCCTCACCCTAGCCCTCTCCCGGAGGGAGAGGGGACCGTTCGGTGCAGGAGGTAACCATGGCGTCAGCCGGTTCGGACGGCTCCCTCTCCCGGAGGGAGAGGGCTGGGGTGAGGGGGAATCGTAGGCACGGACTTTCCTGGCGGCATCAGCCCGTAGGATGGGTGGTCATCGCGCACGAAATCCCCCGTAGTCCTCTCGGACGATGTGTCGCCCTCCCAGGCGCCGAAATAATCCCGGCACATTCCCCTCCCTGGAGCGACGCCATGGCCGCCTTGCCGCAAGGGCACTTCGTCACCCTCAACGACGGACTCCGATTGCATTACCTGGACAACGGCAGCGGCGACGCCGTGCTGTTCATCCATGGCAGCGGCCCCGGCGCCAGCGGCCACAGCAACTTCAAGCTGAACTACCCGGAATTCGCCGCCGCCGGCCATCGCGTGCTGGTCCCGGACCTGCCCGGCTACGGCGCCAGCGACAAGCCGGAAACCGACTACACCCTGGACTTCTTCGTCGACGCCATGTTCGGCCTGCTCGACGCCCTGGACATCCCGCGCTGCACCCTGGTGGGCAACTCCCTGGGCGGCGCCATCGCCATCAAGATGGCCCTCGACCAGCCGCAGCGCATCGCGCGCCTGGTGCTGATGGCGCCCGGCGGGCTGATGGAGAAGGAGCAGTACTACCTGCAGATGGAAGGCATCCAGAAGATGGGCGCCGCCTTCGCCAACGGCGAGCTGAACGACGCCGACGGCATGCGCCGCCTGCTTTCGCTGCAGCTATTCGATCCCTCGCAGATCAGCGACGAGACGGTCAACGAGCGCGTCGCCGTGGTGCTGGAGCAGCCGCGCTGCGTGCTGACCCGCATGCAGGTGCCGAACCTGGCCGGGCGCGTGGCCGAACTGTCCTGCCCGATCCTCGGCTTCTGGGGCATGAACGACAAATTCTGCCCGTCCAGCGGCGCGCAGACGCTGATGGACGCCTGCCGCAACATCCGCTTCGTGCTGCTCAGCGAGTGCGGGCACTGGGTGATGGTCGAGCACCGTGCGCTGTTCAACCGCGAAGTGCTGGCCTTCCTCGAGGAGACCCCGGCATGAGCGAGGTTCTCCAGCGGCAGCACGCCGACGAACTCTACGCCGCCCTGGTCGAGGGTCGCACCCTGGCGCCGCTGACCGAGCGCTGGGCGCAGATCGGCATCGAGGACGCCTACCGCATCTCCCAGCACATGCTGCAACGGCGCCTGGCCGACGGCGACGAGCTGGTGGGCAAGAAGATCGGCGTCACCTCCGAGGCCGTGCAGCGCATGCTCAACGTGCACCAGCCGGACTTCGGGTTCATCACCCGCAAGATGTGGTTCGCCAACGGCGCCGACATCTCGCTGTCGGAAAACCGCCTGATCCAGCCGCGCGCCGAAGGCGAGATCGCCTTCCGCCTCAAGCGCGACCTCAAGGGTCCCGGTGTCACCGAGGCCGACGTGCTGGAGGCCACCGAATGCGTGATGGCCTGCTTCGAGATCGTCGACTCGCGCATCCACGACTGGAAGATCCGCATCCAGGACACCGTGGCCGACAACGCTTCCTGCGGCGTGTTCGTGCTCGGCGAGGTGGAGCGCGACCCGCGTGAGCTGGACCTGCCCAACCTGCACATGCGCGTGCGCAAGAACGGCGTGCAGATCAGCGAGGGCCTGGGCTCGGCGGTGCAGGGCAATCCGCTCACCGCCGTGGCCTGGCTGGCCAACACCCTGGGCGCCTTCGGCATCCCCTTCAAGGCCGGCGAAATCATCCTCTCCGGCTCGCTGGTACCACTGGAACCGGCGAAGGCAGGCGACCGTTTCGAACTGGACATCGACGGCCTGGGCAGCGCCCAGGTGTCCTTCCGTGCATAGGAGTCATCCATGAGCAAGAAACTCAGGGCCGCGATCATCGGCCCCGGCAACATCGGCACCGACCTGCTGATGAAGATGCGCAGGTCCGAGTGGATCGAACCGGTCTGGATGGTCGGTGTCGACCCGTCTTCCGACGGCCTGGCGCGCGCCCGTGAATTCGGCCTGAAGACCACTTCCGACGGCGTCGACGGCCTGCTGCCGCACGTGCTGGACGACGACATCCGCATCGCCTTCGATGCCACCTCCGCCTACGTCCACGCCGAGAACAGCCGCAAGCTCAACGCGCTGGGCGTGATCATGGTCGACCTGACCCCGGCCGCCATCGGCCCGTTCTGCGTGCCGCCGGTGAACCTCGCCGAGCACGCCGGCAACCTGGCGATGAACGTCAACATGGTCACCTGCGGCGGCCAGGCCACCATCCCGATGGTGGCGGCGGTCTCAAGGGTGCAGCCGGTGGACTACGCCGAGATCGTCGCCACCGTGTCCTCCCGTTCGGTCGGGCCGGGCACGCGCAAGAACATCGACGAATTCACCCGCACCACCGCCGGCGCCATCGAGCAGGTGGGCGGCGCCAAGCAAGGCAAGGCGATCATCGTCATCAACCCGGCCGAGCCGCCGCTGATGATGCGCGACACCATTCACTGCCTGACTGCGACCGCGCCGGACCAGGCGGCCATCCGCGCCTCGGTGCACGAGATGATCCGCGAGGTGCAGCGCTACGTGCCGGGCTACAAGTTGATCAACGGCCCGGTGTTCGATGGCAACCGCGTCTCGGTGTACCTGGAAGTGGAAGGCCTGGGCGACTACCTGCCCAAGTCCGCCGGCAACCTCGACATCATGACCGCCGCCGGTCTGCGCACCGCCGAGATGTTCGCCGAACAAGCCCACCAGGGCGCCCTGCAATTGCCGGCCCGCTAAGGAGAATCACCATGAACCTGCAAGGTAAGAAGGTCCGCCTGCACGACATGAGCCTGCGCGACGGCATGCACGCCAAGCGCCATCAGATCAGCCTGGAGCAGATGGTTTCCGTCGCCACCGGCCTGGACGAGGCCGGCGTGCCGCTGATCGAGATCACCCATGGCGACGGCCTGGGCGGCGCCTCGGTGAACTACGGCTTCCCCGCCCACACCGACCGCGAATACTTCGAGGCGGTGATTCCCAAGCTCAAGCAGGCCAAGGTCTCGGCGTTGCTGCTGCCGGGCATCGGCACCGTCGAGCACCTGAAGATGGCCCACGGCTGCGGCGTGTCCACCATACGCGTGGCGACCCACTGCACCGAGGCGGACGTCTCCGAGCAGCACATCGGCATGTCCCGCGAGATGGGCCTGGACACCGTGGGCTTCCTGATGATGGCGCACATGGTCAGCGCCGAGCAGTTGCTGGAACAGGCGCGGCTGATGGAAAGCTTCGGCGCCAACTGCATTTACTGCACCGACTCGGCGGGCTACATGCTGCCCGATGAAGTCAGCCAGAAGATCGGCCTGCTGCGCGCCGAGCTGAAAGCGAACACCGAAGTCGGCTTCCACGGCCACCACAACATGGGCATGGCCATCGCCAACTCCCTGGCCGCCATCGAGGCGGGTGCCGCACGCATCGACGGCTCGGTCGCGGGCCTGGGCGCCGGCGCCGGCAACACCCCGCTGGAAGTCTTCGTCGCCGTGCTCAAGCGCATGGGCGTGGACAGCGGCGTGGACCTGTACCGCATCATGGACGTCGCCGAAGACCTGGTGGTGCCGATGATGGACCACCCGATCCGCCTCGACCGCGATGCACTGACCCTGGGTTATGCCGGCGTGTACAGCTCCTTCCTGCTGTTCGCCAAGCGCGCCGAGGCCCGCTACGGCATCTCCGCCCGCGAGCTGCTGGTGGAGCTGGGTCGCCGTGGCACCGTGGGCGGCCAGGAAGACATGATCGAGGACCTGGCGCTGACCATGGCGGCCAAGGCGGGTCTGCTGCCGACCTGATACGTGGCAATACAGGCAGGGTGATTCCTGGGCGACCAGGGTCACCCTGTTTTCATTTCCGGCCCGCTCAATGGGCGTCGGCCGACGGCTGCGACGGCGGGGCGATCTTGTGCATCAGCGGGATCAGCAGCAGCGTGACGGCAAAGCACACGCCGATGATCAGGAAGGCATCGGAGAAGGTCATGGTCTGCGCTTCGCGGAAGGTCAGGTTCCACAGCTGCCGCAGGGCCTGCTGGCTGACTTCCCCGGCGGCGTCCCAGTGCGGCGCCAGCCAGTCGCCGAGGGCTTCGTTGCGCGCGTTCAGGTGTTCGGCCAGGCGCAGGAAGTGCAGGTTGGTGCGGTCGTTGAGCACGGTGGCGCAGGCGGCGATGCCGATGGCCCCGCCCAGGTTGCGCATCAGGTTGAACAACCCCGAGGCCAGTTTCAGCCGTGCCGGCGGCAACGAGCCGAGCGCCAGGGTCACGGTGGGGGCCACGCTGAACTGCTGCGCCATGCCGCGCAGCGCTTGCGGCAGCATCAACTGGGCGGCGCCCCAGTCATGGGTGATCGGGGAGAACTCCCACATCGACAGGGCGAACATGCCCAGGCCCAGCGCCAGTATCCAGCGCAGGTCGAAGCGCTTGGCCAGGGCCGCATAGATCGGGATGCTCATGACCTGGAAAATGCCCGTGGAGAACACCGCCAGGCCAATGTCCAGGGCGCTGTAGCCGCGCACCCGGCCGAGGAACAGCGGGGTCAGGTAGATGGTGGCGAAGATGCCGATGCCGGTGACGAAGGAGAACAGGCAGCCCAGGGCGAAGTTGCGCTCCTTGAGGGCGCGCAGGTCGACGATGGGGTTCTTCGAGGTCAGGCTGCGGGCGATGAAGGCCACGCCGGTAAGGCCGGAGATCCAGGCGGTGGCGAGGATGGTGTCATCGCTGAACCAGTTCCACCGCGGGCCTTCCTCCATGGTGTATTCCAGGCAGCCGAGGAATACCGCCATCAGCAGCATGGCCGGGTAGTCGGCGCCTTTCACCAGCGACCAGTCGGGCTTGTCGATGCGCACCATGATCGGCACCACGACGGCGACGAACAGGCCGGGCACCAGGTTGATGTAGAACAGCCAGGGCCAGGACGAGATGTCGGTGATCCAGCCGCCGACCACCGGGCCCATGGTTGGTGCGAGGGAGGCAATTCCACCGATGGTGGCGGCCACCACCACGCGCTGCTTGCCGTCGAAGTAGAGGAAGCCGGTGGTGAACACCATGGGGATCATCGAACCGCCGAGAAACCCTTGCAGCGCGCGGAAGGCGATCATGCTCTGGATGTTCCAGGCCATGGCGCAGAGCAGGCTGGTGAGGGTGAAGCCCAGGGCCGAGGCGGCGAACAGCCAGCGGGTGGACATCACCTTGGACAGCCAGCCGGACAGTGGGATGACGATGATCTCGGCGATCAGGTAGCTGGTCTGCACCCAGGCGATGTCGTCCGCGCCCGCCGAAAGCCCGCCGCCAATGTCGCGCAGCGAGGCGGAGACGATCTGGATGTCGATCAGGGCGATGAACATGCCCACGCACATGCAGGCGAAGGCGATCACCTTCTGCCGGGTGGACAGGCTCTCGACGGCCACCACGTCATCCGACCAGAAGCTCACGGCCGCTGCTCCTGGGCCACGCGCGGGTCGACTTCATGGCGGTGTTCGCGGGTGTCCACCTCGACCACCACCGAGAGGCCGGGGCGCAGGTCGCCGAGCTTGCCGTCCGCCGCGTCGAGGTGCACGCGCACCGGCACGCGCTGGACGATCTTGGTGAAGTTGCCGGTGGCGTTCTCCGGCGGAAGGATGCTGAACTGCGCGCCGGTGGCCGGCGCCAGGCTGTCCAGGTGGCCGTGGAAGACCTTGCCCGGCAGGATGTCGGCCTCGATGGTCACCGCCTGGCCGGCTTTCATGTGCGCCAACTGGTCCTCCTTGAAGTTGGCGTCCACCCACAGTCCTTGTGCGGGCACCACCGCGAGCAACTGGGTGCCGGCGGAAACATAACCGCCCACCCGGCCCCGGCGGTTGCCGATGTAACCGTCCACCGGCGCGCGCAGCTCGGTGTAGCCCACGTCCAGCCGGGCCCGGTCGCGTTCGGCGACCGCCTGCTCCAGAGCGGCCTGGGCCTGCTGCCGCTGGCTCTGGATCACGTCCAGCTGGCGGCGCGCGGCGAGCAGGGTGGCACGGGCCTTGTCGCTGTTGGCACGGGCGGTTTTCCAACTGGCGTCGGCGCGTTGCGCGGCCTCCACCGAAACGGCGTTGGTGCGCACCAGGGTGGCGTAGCGGCGCTGGTCGTCGCGGGTGCGGGTTTCCTCGGCGCTGGCCGCATCGATTTCCGCCTGGCTCTGGCGGATCAGCGCGTCCTGCAGCGCCGCCTGGGCATCGACGTTGACCAGCAGCGCCTGCTCGGCATGCACCGCGCCTTCGGCCTTGGCCAGTGCCGCGCGGTAATCGCGGTCGTCGATGCGCGCCAGCAGGTCGCCGGCGTGGACGAACTGGTTGTCGCTGACTTTCAACTCGGTGATGTAGCCGGCCACGCGTGGGCTGATGACGGTGACGTCACCACCGACATAGGCATCGTCGGTTTCCTCCAGGAAGCGGGCGTCGAGCCACCAGTGACCGGCATAGGCGGCGACGCCGAGCAGCGCCGCGCCAACGACGGCCAGCTTGAGCGCCTTGCGCGATCTGGGTTTGACCGTGTCGGCGGCCGGGGCGGAGACAATGGAGACGGGCTGGTTCATGGCGGCTACCGTTCGTTCAGGCGTGGGTGGGGGAAAGCAGGGCGCCGTCGCGACGGCGGATCTGGTGCTGCGGCCCGATGGGCTCGCCGCTCTCGGCATCGACCAGGGCGATCTGTACCGGCTGGCCATTGCGCGTATCGATCAGTTGCACCGCGCCGCTCCCGGCGGCGTGGCGCTGGCCCCACTGCAGCAGGGTCAGCAGCACCGGGCGCAGCTCGCGGCCGGCGTCGGTAAGCAGGTACTCGTAACGCGGCGGGTGGTCGTTGTAGCGGCTGCGCTCGAGCAGGCCGCTGTCGACCAGGGCGCGCAGCCGGCGGGTCAGCACGTTGCTGGCGATGCCCAGGTGGGCGCTGAACTGCTCGAAGCGGCTGGAGCCATAGAAGGCTTCGCGCAGGATCAACACGTTCCAGCTGTCGCCGACCAGGTCCAGCGCCTGGGCGACGGGGCAGGGCATGTGGTCGAAGCGGCTTCTGCGCATGGCGGTCAACCTCTTTAGATTAATATCGTCATCTAATTGGGGCGCTCTGAAACGGCCTCTGCAAAGCGGAGGGGAAAGCGCCTTGGCTAAATATTATGGTTGTAATCTAATTCGATGACTTGCTTTGCGCAAGTGACTCCGAAAGGAAGGGACGAACGGCGGAAGCGGGCATTCGCGAGCCACTGGGACGACCCTGATGCTTCGCCAGGCAAGTGGCCCGATCCCGTGGCGGAACATGTGGGAACCGGCGCTTCAGTTCAGCGCGAAGAGCAAGGCTTGATTCGAATAACAACTCGCGAAGTGCTGCCGATAGTTCATCGCGTGAAACCCCCGATCAATAACGGAACGTACGTCCTGAGCATTTTTGCGGGCAATAAAAAAAGCCGCCTGGGGGAGGCGGCCAAACCAAAGGACGATGAAGTGGAGCAGTCTGCCGACCGCTCTGGAGCGGGCGTCCGGCAGCACGTGCTGTTCATCTGGGCCAATCTTAATGGCCTACCCGGCGGATACTGAATCGATTGTTCTGATATTGAGTATCGACGTGGCTTGTTGGTGGCGAAGTACCCGGATTGTTATCTCTTGGCCCGTTCTGTGACGTGCAGAAACAGCATAAGAACCATTGCGTCAGTTGCGCTTGAACACCTGCCAGGATAATTCCAACAAAGGGGTAGAAGATGTCCGCGTTCCGTCTCTCCATGCTCGGCGCATTGGTCGCCGGCATTCCGTTCCAGTTGGCCCATGCGGCCGCCGTTTCCGACCAGTCCGAGGCCAGCGGCTTCATCGAGGGCAGCAGCGCGAACCTGCTGCTGCGCAACTACTACTACAACAGCGACCGCAAGTCCGGCGCCCGCGACCGCCGCGACTGGACCCAGGGCTTCACCCTCAACTACAGCTCCGGCTTCACCCAGGGCACGGTGGGCTTCGGCGTCGAGGCGTTCGGCAACTGGGGTATCCGCCTGGATGGCGGGGCGGGCACCTCCGGCACCGGCAACCTGCCGGTGCGCGACGACGGCTCCCCCGAAAGCGAATACGGCCGCGCCGGAGGCGCGCTGAAACTGCGGGTGTCGAAGACCGAACTGCGCTGGGGCGACCTGCAACCCCAGGCGCCGGTGTTTGCCGCTGGCGGCAGCCGCCTGTTCCCGCAGACGGCGACCGGTTTCAACCTGCTCAGCAGCGAGATCGACGGGCTGGACCTGGACGGTGGCCACTTCACCGGCGGCAACGGACCGGTCACTACCAATGGCGACCACGGTATCTGGGCCTCCTACGCCAACGTCGAGGCCAGCAGCATCGACTACGTCGGTGGCAAATACGCGGTCAACGATAGCCTGAGCCTGTCGCTCTACGCCTCCCAGTTGGAAGACGTGTGGCGCCAGTACTACGGCAACGCCAACTACACGCTGCCGCTGGCCGATCAGCAGTCGCTGAACTTCGACTTCAATATCTACCGCACCAACGACGATGGCAGCGCCAAGGCCGGCGAGATCAGCAACACCACCTGGTCGTTCGCCACTGCCTACAACTTCCTCACCGCGCACACCGTCACCCTGGCCTACCAGAAGGTCCACGGCGACACGCCGTTCGACTACGTCGCCTTCGGCCTCAATGGGCCTGGCGATACCGCCGACTCGATCTTCCTCGCCAACTCGATCCAGTACTCGGACTTCAATGGCCCGGAAGAGAAATCCTGGCAGGCGCGCTACGACCTCAACATGAGCAGCTACGGCGTACCCGGCCTGAGCTTCATGGCGCGCTACGTCAACGGCCATGGCATCGACGGCTCGAAGATGGCAGCCGACAGCCAATACCGTGGCTACAACTACGGCGAGGACGGCAAGCACCACGAGACCAACCTGGAAGCCAAGTACGTGGTGCAGTCCGGGCCGGCCAAGGACCTGTCGCTGCGCCTGCGCGAGGCGATCCACCGGGGCAACGCCGACCAGGCCGAGGGTGACGTCAACGAGTTCCGGCTGATCGTCGACTACCCGATCTCGATTCTCTGATCACGACCAGCCCCGCCTCGCCGGCGGGGTTTTTCGTTCATGGTGGTGCTCAGGCGGCCTTGCGGTAGTCCGGCGTCAGCCGCGCGAACAGCGCCGCCAGCAGGTCCAGCGCCGAGCACAGCACGAAGTAGAGCAGGGCAACGAACAGGAAGACTTCCGTGGGATGCACCATCACCCGGTTGCTTACCTGGGTGGCGACGAAGGACAGCTCGCCGACGCCGATCACGTAGGCCAGCGAGGTGTCCTTGATCAGCGAGACCCACTGGTTGAGGAAGGACGGCAGCATGATCGGCAGCGCCTGCGGCAGGATCACCAGGCGCAGCACCTGCCACGGGCGCAGGCCGAGGGCGCGGGCGGCGTCCCACTGGCCTTTGGGCAGGCTCTCGATGCCGGCATGCACCGAGTGCGCCAGATAGGCCCCGCCGATCAGCGACAGCGCGCAGACCACGGTGCCCAGCGCCGGGACGTCGATGTGCAGGACGATGGGCAGCAGGAAGTAGGTCCAGAAGATCAGCATCAGCACCGGGATGGCGCGGAAGAACCCGAGGAACGCCACCAGCAGCAGGCGTGGTTTGCCGCGCAATACCGACAGCGCGATGCCCAGCACCAGGCCGATGATGGCCGAGGCGATGCCGGAGGCCAGCGCCAGGATCACGGTCAGCGCGGCGCCGCCCAGCGGGCCGTCCGGGTACGCGCCGATGAGGAAGTAGGACAGGTTGTCCTGGATGACGGAGAAGTCCATGTCAGGCTCCCTGGCGGTAGCGGCGGGTCTGCTGGAGCGCCTGGCCCAGCGCCTCGATCAAGGCGATGGCGCCGATGTACAGCAGGGTGGCGATGCCGAAGGCCTGGAAGGTCTTGAAGGTCTGCGTCTCCACCTGGCGCGAGGCGTAGGACAGCTCGGCGAGCCCGATGGCCATGGCCAGCGAGGAGTTCTTCAGCGCGTTCATGTACTGGCCCATCAGCGGCGGCAAGGCGGTGCGCAGAGCCTGCGGCAGGATCACCCAGCGCCACACCTGCAGCGGACGCAGCCCTAGCGCCATGCCGGCTTCACGCTGTTGCGGGCTGACCGAGGCGATCCCGGCGCGGAACTCCTCGGCGATGAAGGCGGTGGTGTAGAGCGTCAGGCCCCAGGCGGCAGCGAGGAATTCGAAGGACGGCCAGCTCAGCCCGCCCAGCTCATGGGGCGTGTTGAGCCAGACTACGAAGTCTTCCGGCAGCAGCGCCGGCACGCCGAAGTACCAGAAGAACAGCTGCACCAGCAGCGGCGTATTGCGAAACAGCGCGAGATAGGCTCGCGCAGGCCATGACAGCCAGCGAGATTTCGCCTGCCGCGCCACGGCCAACGGTGCGCCGAGCAAGGTGGCAAGCGCGCAGCAGAACAGGGAAATGCCGAGGGTGAGCAGGAAGCCGTCGAGCAACCAGCTCAGATAGGTTTGGGCGAGCAGTTCGCCGAACATCGGAAGGTTTCCATCGACAAGGGGAAGAAACGGCAACGCCCCACGGTGCGTGGGGCGTGCGGTAGTGCGGTGCGGGCGGCGGAATCAGCTCTTGTCGCCGATCCTGTACAGGCGCGCCAGCGGAGTCTTGGTGTCCGGGCCGAACCAGGTGTCGTAGATTTTCTGCGCCTGGCCGTTCGCTTCCAGGTCCTGCAGGCTCTGGTTGACGAACTCGGTCAGGGCCGTCTCGCCCTTGGGAATGCCGACGCCGATCAGGTCATTGGAGATGGTGAAGGGCGGCACTTCGTACTTGTCCTTGTCCGGCACGTTGGCCAGCAGGCCGATCAGCTTCGGGCCGTCCTGGGTGATGGCCTGGACCTGGCCGTTGCGCAGGGCGGTGAAGGCGAAGGGGGTGTCGTCGTAGGCGATGACCTTGGCGCCGGGGAATTTCTCCCGCAGCACGCCTTCGTTGACCGTGCCCTTGTCCACGCCGACGCGCCATTTGTTCAGGTCTTCCGGCGATTTCAGGCTGCCTTTCTTGACGATGAACTGCTGGCCGGACGAGAAGTAGGGGATGCTGAAATCCACCTGCTGGGCGCGCTCGGGGGTGATGGTGAAGTTGGCCAGCACCAGGTCGACCTTGTTCGCGGTCAGCAGCGGAATGCGGTTGGCCGGGTTGGTTGGCAGCACTTGCAGCTTCACCCCCAGCTTGTCGGCCAGGGCCTTGGCGTAATCCACGTCCAGGCCTTCGATCTGCTTGCTTTTGGCATCGACGAAGCCGAACGGCGGGTTGCTGTCGAACGCGGCGACTCGCAGCACGCCGGCCTTCTTGATGTCCTCCAAGCGGTCGGCGTGGGCCAGGCCGGAGAGTACGGCCAGGGCGAGGGCGGTAACGGCAGTGAGTTTCTTCATGGATTTCCAGCTCCTTTCGGAACGCGCCAATCCGGCGCGCTTCCCTATGATCGTGAGCGGGCGTTCAGGGTGTGAGAGGCCCGCGATAGAGCCGCGGGGGTGGCCCGTCGGCGAGGCCGAGTCTGGCAGGAAGCGGGGTATTCGGAGAAAGAATGAATCGGTCTACCTGATAACCTGGTGGAATATATATCTGAATTATCTTGGTGTTTAGGAAATAAAAGACTGTCGCGTCGAGACACCTGCCCACTGCATCAGCGGCGGACAGGTGCTGCCCTCAGCTGGGCGTCATTGCTTGCGAATGTTCACGATCGACGCGCCGCCGTTGCCGGTACGAAAGTCGAACGCCACCTTGTCGCCCACCTTCAGGCCGTCCAGTTGCCCCGCACGGGTCTTGAACGCCATGGTCATCGGCGGCCACTGCAAGGCCGGCACCGCGCCGTGGGCCAGCGTGACCGTGCCGTGGGCGGCATCGATCGCCCTGATCGTGCCTTCGGCGTGGGCGGCGGGCGTCGCTTGAGGGGTTTCCATAGACATGCCACTCATGTCCGTGCCGTTCATCTTCATGCCGCTCATGTTCATACCAGCAGTGTCCTCGGCGATCGCCGGGGCGGAAAGGGCGAGCAGTACGGCGGCTGCCGAGAGGTAGCGAATGTTCATGCGATTTCTCCAGAGTGGGGTTGGGTTGCCGCAGCGGCCTGACGACGGCGCATCAGCCAGTAGGCGGCGGGGATGACGAACAGGGAGAGGAGCGGGGCGGTGATCATGCCGCCGACCATGGGCACGGCGATGCGGCTCATCACTTCGCTACCGGTGCCGCTGCTCCAGAGGATCGGCAGCAGGCCGGCGACGATCACGGCCACCGTCATGGCCTTGGGGCGTACACGCTGTACCGCGCCCTCGCGGATGGCCGCGAGCAGCGCCGTGGCGTCGCCCGGACCTTGGCGTTCGGCCCAGGCGTTCTTCAGGTAGATCAGCATGATCACCCCGAACTCCGCCGCGACCCCGGCCAGGGCTATGAAGCCGACCCCGGTGGCGACCGACAGGTTGAAGCCCATCAGGTACAGCAGCCACACCCCGCCGGTGAGGGCGAAGGGCAGGGTGGCCATGATCAGCAGCGCCTCGTCGAAGCGGCCGAAGGTCAGGTAGAGCAGCACGAAGATGATCGCCAGGGTTGCCGGCACCACCAGCTTGAGCCGGGCGTTGGCGCGTTCCAGGTACTCGAACTGGCCGGAGTAGCTCAGGCTCGTGCCCGGCGCCAGCTGTACGTCACGCTCCACCGCCTGGCGCAGGTCCGCCACCACCGAGGCCAGGTCGCGGCCGCGCACGTCGACGTAGACCCAGCCGGAGAGGCGGGCATTCTCGCTCTTGAGCATCGGCGGTCCCTCGCTGATGCGCACCCGCGCCACGCTGCCCAGGGTGATCTGGCCGCCCTGGGCGGTGTAGATCGGCAGTTGCTGCAGCGCATCGAGCGAGTCGCGCCATTCGCGCGGGTAGCGCACGTTGATCGGGTAGCGGGCGAGGCCCTCCACCGTCTCACCGACGTTCTCGCCGCCGATGGCGCTGCCGACGATGGCCTGCACGTCGGCGATGTTCATGCCGTAGCGGGCCGCCGCCTGGCGGTCGATGTCGACATCGATGTAGCGCCCGCCGGTGAGTCGCTCGGCCAGCGCCGAGGTCACCCCGGGAATGCCCTTGGCCACCCGCTCCACCGCCAGGGCGGCGCGGTCGATCTCGGCCAGGTCGGTACCGGCGACCTTTACCCCGATGGGGCTCTTGATG
Organism: Pseudomonas sp. PSE14; assembly: GCF_029203285.1. Lineage (NCBI taxonomy): Bacteria > Pseudomonadati > Pseudomonadota > Gammaproteobacteria > Pseudomonadales > Pseudomonadaceae > Pseudomonas > Pseudomonas sp. PSE14. Next base: position 3,244,997 of record NZ_CP115669.1, on the reverse strand, counting down.
CCGGTGGCGAGCATGTCGATGCGGTTGCGGATCGGCGGAATCCAGATGTTGGTCAGGCCCGGCACCTGCACGACGCGGTCCAGTTCCTCCACCAGCTTTTCGCTGGTCATGCCCGGCCGCCACTCATCCCTGGGCTTGAAGCGGATGGTGGTTTCGAACATCTCCAGCGGCGCCGGGTCGGTGGCCGACTCGGCGCGCCCGGCCTTGCCGAACACGCTGGCCACCTCCGGCACGCTCCTGATCAGGCGGTCGGTGCTCTGCAGCAGCTCCGAGGCCTTCTGCGCGGAGAGGCCGGGCAGGGCGGACGGCATGTACAGCAGGTCGCCCTCGTCCAGCGGCGGGAGGAACTCGCCGCCCAGCTGGGACAGCGGCCAGAGCCCGGTGAGGAAGACCACCACCGCGGCCGCCAGTGTCGCGCGCGGCCGGCGCAGCACCGCATCCAGTGCCGGTTGGTAGAGGCGAATCAGCCAGCGATTGAGCGGGTTGCGCTGCTCCGAGGGCAGGCGGCCGCGAATCCAGTAGCCCATCAGCACCGGCACCAGGGTCACGGAAAGTCCGGCCGCCCCGGCCATGGCGTAGGTCTTGGTGAACGCCAGCGGGCCGAACAGGCGGCCCTCCTGCGCCTGCAGGGTGAACACCGGAATGAACGACAGGGTGATGATCAGCAGACTGAAGAACAACGCCGGGCCGACCTCCACGGCCGCCTCGGTCATCACCCGCCAGTGCTGCTCGCCCGTGAGTGGCGTGTCCGGGTGTTTTTCGTGCCAGGCCTCGACGCGCTTGTGCGCGTTCTCGATCATTACCACCGCCGCGTCGACCATCGCGCCGATGGCAATGGCGATGCCGCCCAGGGACATGATGTTGGCGTTGATCCCCTGGTGGCGCATGACGATCAGCGCGATGAGCACCCCCACCGGCAGCGAAACGATGGCCACCAGCGACGAGCGCAGGTGCCAGAGGAACGCGGCGCAGACCAGCGCGACCACGATGAATTCCTCGATCAGCTTGTGGCTGAGGTTGGACACCGCGCGGTCGATCAACTGGCTGCGGTCGTAGGTGGTGACGATCTCCACGCCCTCGGGCAGGCTCCTCTTCAGCGCCTGAAGCTTGTCCTTTACCCGGACGATGGCTTCGCGGGCGTTCTTGCCGCTGCGCAGGACGATCACTCCGCCGACCGCTTCGCCTTCGCCGTCCAGCTCACCGATGCCCCGGCGCATTTCCGGGCCGAGCTGGATGCTGGCGACGTCGCCCAGGGTGACCGGGCTGCCGTTGGCGGCCAGGCGCAGGGGAATCGCGCGGAAGTCCGCCAGGGTCTTCAGGTAGCCCGAGGCACGCACCATGAACTCGGCTTCGCCCAGTTCGAGCACGCCGCCGCCGGTTTCCTGGTTGGCCTTGCCGAGCGCCTCGATCACCTGGCCCTGGGTGATGCCCAGGCTGGCCAGCCGCACCGGATCGAGCACGACCTGATACTGCCGGACCATGCCGCCCACGGTGGCCACTTCGGCCACGTCCGGCACCGTCTTCAGCTCGAACTTGAGGAACCAGTCCTGCAAGGCGCGCAGCTGAGCGAGGTCATGCCGGCCCGTGCGGTCGATCAGGGCGTACTGGTAGATCCAGCCGACGCCGGTGGCGTCCGGGCCCAGCGCCGTTTTCGCCGTGGGCGGCAGGCGCGACTGCACCTGGTTGAGATACTCCAGCACCCGCGAGCGCGCCCAGTAGAGGTCGGTGCCGTCCTCGAACAGCACATAGACGAAGCTGTCGCCGAAGGAGGAGAACCCGCGCACCGTCTTCGCCCCAGGCACCGACAGCATGGTGGTGGCCAGCGGGTAGGTGACCTGGTTCTCGACGATCTGCGGCGCCTGCCCCGGATAGCTGGTGCGGATGATCACCTGTACGTCGGAGAGGTCCGGCAGCGCATCGATCGGCGTGCTGCGCAGCGACCACAGGCCCCAGGCGACGATGAACAGCGTGGCCAGCAGCACCAGGAAACGGTTGGCCACCGACCAGCGTATGAGTCGGGCGATCATGGCCGGTCCTCCTGCTTGCTGACCTGCTCGATGACCAACCCCGCATCGCCCTGGCTGACGCCGAAGCGGACACGATCGCCGGCCTTCAGGCCCGCCGCCAGTTCCGGGCGGGCGAGGGCGAAGGTCATGGTCATGCCGGGCATGCCCAGGGTGTTGAACGGGCCGTGGCTGATGGTCAGGCCCTGGTCGGAGATTTCCACGATGCGGCCATTCGCCTCATGCACGGCGGGCGCCGTGGCGGCAGGCTCGGCGGTTCGCACTTCGATGCCCTTCAGGCTGGCTTCCGAGTCGATCAGGAACTGCCCGGAAGCGACCACCCGCTGGCCTTCGTCGAGCCCGTGCAGGACCGCCACCAGGCCGTCGCTTTCCTGGCCCAGGCGAACCTCGACCGGACGGAAGCGGCCCTGGTCTTCGGCCAGCATCACCAGGTTGCGCTTGCCGGTGCGGATCACCGCTTCGCTGGGAATCTGCAGCACGCTGGCCTGGCCGGCGAGGTCGAGGCTGACCTGGGCGGTCATGCCGGGGCGCAGTTGGCCGTCGGGGTTGGGCAGTTCGATGCGCAGGCGCAGGGTGCGGCTCTGCTGGTCGTTTTCCGGCAGGATGCTGGCCAGGGTGCCGCTCACCGGGCGATCCGGGAACGCCGGCAGACGGGCATCGACGCTCTGGCCGACCTTGAGTCCTCCGGCCTGGCTCTCCGGCACCGCCGCTTCCAGCCAGACCTGCCCCAGGCCGTTGATCCGCGCCAGGGGTGCGCCGGCCGCCAGGCTCATGCCGGGGCGCACCTCCAGTTCGCGGATCACTCCGGCGATCGGCGAGCCCAGGGTGATCACCGGACGGGCCTTGCCGCTGCGGGCGACCTGCTCGACCAGCGCGGCCGGCATTCCCGCCAGCAGCAGGCGTTGCCGTGCCGCCGCCAGCAGCGCCGGTTCCGCGGCGCCGCGCAGGGCGAGGAATTCCTCCTGCAGGCCGGCCCATTCCGGCACCAGGATGTCGGCGATGGGCGCACCGGCCTTCACCACATCGCCCGGCGCCAGGGCGTAGGCGCGCTCGACGAAGCCGCCGGCGCGCGCCTGCAACAGGGCCACGTCGCGGTCATTGAAGGTCAGCACGCCGGTGACCTGCAGCCTGCGGTCGAGCTTGCCACGGCTGACCGTGGCCAGGCGCATGCCGAGGTTCTGCTGGATGCCCGGTTCGATGCGAACGGCCGCCGCGCTGTCGGCGTCATCCGCGTACTTCGGCACCAGTTGCATGTCCATGAATGGCGACTTGCCCGGCGCATCGAAGTGTTGCTGCGGGACCATCGGGTCGTACCAGTAGAGCGCCTTGCGCTCGGTGCTGGCGGGAGCAGCGCTCGCCGGGGCGTGCCCTTGCTGGGCGAGCCAGTAGCCGCCAGCGCCGCCGGCGGACAGCGCGACGACCAGCAGGAGGGAGGTTTTCACAGGGAAACGGCTCATGTGCGGCCCTCCTCGTAGGTGAAGTAGAGACGCGCCGCGACCAGTGCCAGGGCGCCTTGCAGGTCGATCTGCCGCAGCCGTGCCTCGACCTGTTGCCGGCGCGCGCTGACCACCTCGTCGAGCCCGGTCTTGCCGGCGCGGTAGCCGGCCAGGGCCAGGCGCACCTTTTCCTCGGCCAGCGGCACCAGGGTTGCGCTGCTGCGCTCGACGGCGCGTTGCAGGCGCCGGTATTCGGCCAGGTCGTCCTCCAGTTGCTGCTCGTGCTCGCGGGCCAGCGCCTCGCGCTCGGCCTCCAGCTGCCGGACCTGGGCGCGCCGCGCGGCTATCTTCGGGTCCTGGCGCGTGCCGGTGAACAGCGGCAGGTCGAAGCTGACCTGCAACGTCATCATGTCGCCGAACTCACGGCCACGGCGCTGGTAATCCACCTCCCAGCTCCAGTCCGGTTTCTTCTCGGCCACCGCCTCGCGCACCAGGGCTTCGGCCTCGCGGGTCATGGGGCCGTAGGCGGCGAGTTCCGGGTGCTGGTGCAGTGCCTGCAAGGAGTGGGAGGCATCGATGGGCCAATGCGGGAAGTCGCCCGCCAGCTCCGGCGGCGCGTCCTGGCCGATCCAGCGCTTGAGCGCCGCCCGCGCCTGGGTGGCCTGGCGCAGCAGGTCATCCTTCTGCTCATCCAGCAGCGCGGCTTCCTGGCGCGGCGCCACCGCATCGACCGTGCTCGCGCTGCCACTGGCGAGGCGGGCGCGGACGGTGGCATCGAGCAGGCGGTTCTCGCGGTAGAAATCATCGAACATGGCCAGCTTGCGTTGCAGCGTATAGGCCGCGATCCAGGCTTGCGCCGAAGCGCTGCGGACCTTCAGGCGCTCGACGCCGGCCTCGGCGTCGGCGCGTTCCACGGCGGCCTGCGCTGTCTCGATGCGGGCCTTGCGCTTGTCGCGGTTGGGCACCTCCTGCATCAGGCCCACCACCTGCATCGACATGTTGTCGCGCTGGGTGGTCCAGCGCTCTTCACCCTCGATGGGGACGTTCTGCAGGCCCAGGTTCAGCTTGGGGTCGGGCAATTCCCCGGCGGGGATGGCGGCGCTTTTCGCCGCCGAGACTTTTTCGCTCTGCGCGAGCAGGGACGGGGCGTTGCGTTCGGCCAGCAACAGGGCGTCGTCCAGCGACAGGGACGCACCCTGGGCGGACAGGCTGGACAGCAGGGCGAACAGCATCCAGCCCGGATGGAGTCGGATGGGCGTCACGATGTGGATTCCTCTGGAAAACCAGCGCATAGGCGCAAGCCACCCGGCAGCCACCAGGGGCGCGGGCGGGGTTCAGATCGAGAGAGGAATCAGGTGCAGGGAGGTCGCCAGAGGTCGGCAGGCGCCTGGCTGAGGACTACTTCGGTATAGGGCGCGGGGCGCTGGGGCGTAGCGGCGGGAGGCGCGGTCTTCAGGACGCTGACCTGCAACAGGCTGCCGGTCTTGCATTCCTGCCCGCTCTTGCAGTCCTTCTTGCCGTGCTGGGTCATCTTGCCCAGGTCCTGGCAGCAGTCCTGGTCCATGCCCGCCATCTGGGTCATGTCCAAGCTCTGCATCGGGCAGGGTTCGGTCGGCGCCTCGATGCCCGCCATCCCGGTCAGGGGAAGCGCAAGGCTGAGCAGCAGGATGATCAATAACCGCAGGCGACGACTCATGGTGCGCAGTGTAGAGGGCGGCCTGGTGCGGCGGCAACGATTGAATCGGCAGGATTACCGAATCGTCATGCTGGCCTCAGCTTGCCGTTAGGGACCGCGCCGTAAGGTGGAGTCATTCCCCACCACACCGACGAGGTGACTGCCATGAAACTGCAACGCGTACTCCTGCTCGCCGCCCTGCTGGGCACGTCCACCCTGGCGCTGGCCGATGGCGGCGGCGATATCACCTTCGCCCGCATGGAACAGGCCCGCCTGCAGGTCATGCAGGCTCGCCAGACCAGCGCGGAGCAACTGGCCGAGGTGAAGCAGTACACCTACGGCATGAACCTGGACATCGCCGAAGTGGTGGCAGTGACGCCCATGAGCAGCGACTGCGGCGTGGTGCCGGTGCAGATGAGCTACAAGGATTCCTTCGGCGACCTGCAGACCATCGAGTACCGCGCCGAGCGGGTGGCCTGCCGCACCACCCGTTGAGGACTTCACTCCGGCAAGGGCGGAAAGCTGAGGCAGAAGCGCGTCGGGCCTTGCTCCGAACTCTCGGCGCTGGCCGTGCCCTGGTGCAGCTCCATGATCGAGCGCACGATGGCCAGCCCCAGTCCGGTGCCGCCGTCGGCGCGCGAGCGGCCCTTGTCCACCCGATAGAAGCGCTCGAAGAGTTGCGCGAGGTGCTGTGGCGCGATACCCGCACCGGGATTCTCCACCCGGAGGGCTACCGCGTCCTGAGCCGCTTCGACGCGCACCCGGATGCGCCCGCCTGCGGGCGTATGGCGGATGGCGTTGGACAGCAGGTTGGAAATGGCCCGCTGGATCATCAGGCGGTCGCCCAGCACCCAGCCGTGGCCGTCGATATCGATCGCCAGGGCCTTCTCTTCCGCGCTGAAGGCGAACAGCTCGGCGACCTTGTGCGCTTCCTCATCCAGCCGCACCGGTTCCCTGGGCAGCAACGCCTTGGGGTGGCTGACCTGGGCGAGGAACAGCATGTCGCTGACGATGCGGGTGACCCGCTCCAGCTCCTCGATGCCCGAGGCCAGTACCGCCTCGTATTCTTCCTTCTGCCGTGGCCGCGACAGCGTCACCTGGGCCTTGCCCAGCAGGTTGCTGATCGGCGAGCGCAGCTCATGGGCGAGTTCGTCAGAGAACTGGGTGAGCTGCTGCACGCCATTGTCCAGACGGTGCAGCATCAGGTTCAGCGCTCGCGCGGCGTCGCCCAGTTCACGGGGCAGGCGCTGCACCGGGATGCGATGGCTGAGGTCCTCGGTGGAAACCAGCGAAGCGACCTTGCCGAAACGCCGCAAGGGTTGCAGGCCACGCTTGGCCACCAGACGCGCGCCCAGGGCGATCAGCAGCAGCAACGGCGGCATCGCCAGCAGCGCAGAGCGCAGGAAGGCGCCGAGCAGGGCGTCGTCGTCGCGGCGGTCGAGGGTCAGGAAAACCCGCACGGAATTGCCGTCGCGCAGTCGCACCAGGCTTCGTCCGGTCAGCAGGCGACGGCCATCCTCGGTGCTCCAGCCGAAGGGCGGGCCGCTGCCGGCGAAATCGTCCAGGGTGGCGAGGTCCGCCTCCCGGCCACTGTTGAAGAGCGCCGGCTGGCCGTGCCGTACCCCCAGCAGCGCGGCGCTGAGGGTGTCGTGGCCCATCAGTTGATCCTTCAGCGTGTAACCGCGCAGGGGTAGGGCTGCGAGGCCGGGGTCGACGTCCAGGCTGTGGCGCAGTTGTCCCAGCTTGTCCTCCAGGGCGCGCATGGCGCGGACATCCAGCTGGTGATCGAGCGCCAGGTAGGCCAGCGCCACCAGCAGGAGCATCAGCACCGAGCCGAGCAGCCCGACCCACAGGCCGATGCGCAGCGACAGGCTGGCCGGCTTCACGTCCGTGCTTCCAGCACGTAGCCGACGCCGCGCAGGGTGTGGATCAGCTTGTCCGCGAAGGGATCGTCGATCTTCGCCCGCAGACGGCGGACGGTGACCTCCACCACGTTGGTGTCGCAGTCGAAGTTCATGTCCCAGACCAGCGAGATGATCTGGGTGCGCGAAAGCACTTCGCCGCTGCGACTCATCAGCAGGTGCAGCAGAGCGAACTCCTTGCTGGTCAGGTCGATGCGCTGGCTGTCGCGATAGGCACGGTGACGGCCAGGGTCGAGCTCCAGGCCGCCGATCTGCAGCACCTGGGGCTGCTCGATACGTTCGCTGCGGCGCAGCAGCGAGCGCACCCGCGCCAGCAGCTCGGGAAACTCGAAGGGCTTGAGCAGGTAGTCGTCGGCACCCAGGTCGAAGCCCTTGACGCGCTCGGTGAGGCGGCCGCGGGCGGTCAGCATCATCACCCGCATGTCGCTCTGCTGGCGCAGGCTGGCCAGCACTTCCCAGCCATCCATCTGCGGCAGGTTCACGTCGAGGATCAAGAGGTCGTAGGCGCACTGCCGGGCCAGGTGCAGGCCGTCGACGCCGTTGTCGGCGCGGTCGACCACATAGCCGCTTTCGCTCAGTCCCTGTAGCAGATAATCGGCCGTCTTGTGGTCGTCCTCGATGAGCAGGATCTTCATTGGTGAGTTACCCGGTAATGACTTCGATAATGGCGCCGCGCTATTTCAGACCGGCAGGAAAGTTCGCTGTGGCGGGTGGAGGGCGTGCAGTCTAAGAGCTGTAGCGACTTCAGGGTCAATCGTGTCGGCAGTGCGCGAAGTGTTGCGTATTAATTCTGTAAGTTGTTGATTTAACTAGGATGTAATGGTTGTTCGGAGGGCGCTTGAAACTCGCCAATTGTTTCCTGAAGTTACATGGAACAGCGCAAGGTCCTTTTTAAATACATACAACGAGAGTGAGTCGGCTGGCTAATTACATGTTTGTAATTATCCAGTCACCTTGTCGCTAGAAAGGCGCTTCTAGATTCGCCGGTGGAAATGACGGTGCGCCGTCGAAGTTAAATCCACTGCGCGAGGTTCACTGTGCGTTCGAGTCGTTCTGGAGAGGTTTTCCGCTGGCCGCCGAGGGCCTGTTGGGTCATGGCCCTGGTGCTGTTCTGCGGCGCGGCCCAGGGCCGCGAGATTGGCGTCGACGAGGCCCTGCGGGCCGCCTTCGCCAACAATCCCGAGCTTGCCGCCAGCGGCCGCGACATCGGCATCGCCCAGGGCCTGCGGGAACAGGCCGGGCTGCTGCCCAACCCGACCTTGTCCTGGGAGCAGGAGGGCACCGAATCCGCCAACCGCACCACCACCGTCGGCATCAGCCAGCCTCTGGAGCTGGGCGGCAAACGCGGTGCGCGGGTGGCGCTGGCCGAACGCGGCCAGGACGCCGCCGCGCTGGCTGTTCAGGTGCGCCGCAATGAGCTGCGTGGTGCGGTGATTGCCGGCTTCTACGGCGCCTTGCGCGCCCAGGAGCGAGAGCGCCTGGCGCAACAATCAGAGGCGCTGGCGCAGCGCGGCGTAACGGCGGCGGAAGGGCGGGTGCGTGCCGGCAAGGCCGCGCCGCTGGAAGCCAACCGTGCGCAAGTGCAACTGGCCGAGGTGCGCCTGGAGCAGGAGCGGGCGCGGCGCGAACGGGCCGATGCCTATCAGAACCTGGCCGCCTTGATGGGCCTGCCGGCAGCGGATTTCAGCGCGGTACGCAGCGCCGTCGCCGACCGCCTGCCGCGCCTGCCCGACAGCGATGAGTTGCTGCGCCGCCTGGGCGACAGCGCGGAAATGCGCTTGGCGCGGACCCGCATCGACGAGGGTGAGGCGGCCCTGGCGCTGGCGAGGACCCAGCGTATCCCCGACCTCGACGTTAGCCTCGGCAGCCAGGAGGCCATCGAGGATGGCAGGAGCGACCGCATTGCGGTGATCGGCCTGAGCGTGCCGTTGCCGCTGTTTGACCGTAACCAGGGCAACATCCTCGCCGAGGCTCGCCGCGCCGACCAGGCGCGCGACCTGCGCAACGCCACCGAACTGCGCCTGCGCCAGGAAACCCAGCAGGCCCTGCAGCAATGGAGCACGGCGCAGGTGGAGGTGACAGCCTTCCGCAGCACCATCCTGCCCAGCGCGCAGACTGCCGTGGAAAGCGCCACCCGTGGCTTCGAGATGGGCAAGTTCAGCTTCCTCGAAGTGCTCGACGCCCAGCGCACCCTGATCACCGCCCGCGACCAGTACCTCCAGGCCCTGGCCCAGGTCAGCGATGCCTGGGGGCGGATCGAGCGGGTCTACGGCGATGTCGGTGCGGCGGCGCCCTAGTGGCTGGCGCGCCGGCCTGGGCCTCGCGCTCGCCTTGCTGGCCACGCCCGCCGTTGCGCCGACCCGTCAATGGCCCACCGGACACTGGTGCATCCACGACCTGATCCGGTACCTGAATCCCCTATTCATCAGTCCCGGCGCCTGACGCCCGCGCGTCGCCGCCGGACCTTCCGCGGAGTCCCCATGATCAAGAGAACCCACCTCGCCGGCGCCCTGATACTGGCGTCGGTACTGGGCGTCAGCGCCTTCACCTGGCAGATCGGCGAGCGTCCGCCGGCCGGGCACCAGGACGATGCGGCGCATGCCGATGGTGAACACCACGGCAGTTCCGCCTCGGCCAGTCATGGCGAATCCGCCGGTCACGCCGATAGCGAGCATGCCCATGCCGAGTCGGCCGAGCCGGAGGGCGAAGGCCTGCACCTGAGTGCCGAGCAGATCGGCGCTGCCGGTATCCAGCTGGTGAGCGCCGGCCCGCAGTCCCTCGACGAGGCCTTCAGCCTGCCAGGGGAAATCGGCTTCGACGAGGACCGCACCGCCCACGTCGTGCCGCGCACGCCGGGCGTGGTGGAGTCGGTGGCAGTGGAACTCGGGCAGCGCGTGAAGCAGGGCGCGCTGCTGGCGGTGATCGCCAGCCAGCAGGTGTCCGAACTGCGCAGCGAGCTGGCCGCGGCCCAGCGCCGGGTGAGCCTGGCGAGCAAGACCTTCGCGCGCGAGCGTGAACTCTGGCAGGAGAAGATCTCCGCCGAGCAGGACTACCTGCAAGCCCGGCAGGACCTGGAGGAGGCGCAGATCGCCCTGGCCAATGCCCGGCAGAAGACCAATGCCCTGAGCGGCGTGTCGGCCAGCGCCGGCGGCAATCGCTACGAGCTGCGCGCGCCCTTCGACGGCGTGGTGGTGGAGAAGCACCTGGTGCCGGGCGAGGTGGTCAGCGAGGCCACCGCCGCCTTCACCCTGTCCGATCTGTCGCGGGTCTGGGCCACCTTCAGCGTCGCCCCGCAGGACCTGGCGCGGGTGCAGGTGGGCAAGCCGGCGCGGGTCGAGGCGGCGGACCTGGGCATGCAGGTCGACGGCCGCGTGAGCTATGTCGGCAACCTGCTCGGCGAGCAGACCCGCAGCGCCGTGGCCCGCGTCACCCTGGCCAACCCCGACGGCGCCTGGCGCCCCGGCCTGTTCGTCAACGTGCGGGTCAGCGATCGGGCACGGCAGGTGGCGGTGGCGGTGCCGGAACAGGCGATCCAGGAGGTGGAGGGCAAGCCCAGCGTCTTCGTGCGCAACGCCGAAGGCTTCGCCGTGCGCCCGGTCGACCTGGGCATGCGCAGCGCCGGCAAGGTGGAGGTGCTCGCGGGGCTTGCGGCAGGGGACCAGGTGGCGGGCGAGGGCAGCTTCGTCCTCAAGTCGGAGCTGGGCAAAAGCTCGGCTTCCCACGCTCACTGACGGGACGCCAGCATGTTCGAACGCATCATTCGTTTCGCCATCGAGCAGCGCTATCTGGTGTTGCTCGCCGTACTGGGCATGGCCGGCCTGGGTATCGCCAGCTACCAGAAGTTGCCCATCGACGCGGTGCCCGACATCACCAACGTGCAGGTGCAGGTCAACACTTCGGCGCCGGGCTTCACCCCGCTGGAGACCGAGCAGCGCGTCACCTACCCGGTGGAAACCGCCATGGCGGGATTGCCGGGGTTGCAGCAGACCCGCTCGATCTCCCGCTCGGGGCTGTCCCAGGTGACGGTGATCTTCAAGGACGGCACCGACCTGTTCTTCGCCCGCCAACTGGTCAACGAGCGCCTGCAGCAGGCCCGCGAACAGTTGCCCGAAGGCGTGGAATCCGCCCTCGGGCCGATCTCCACCGGCCTGGGTGAAATCTTCCTCTGGACCATCGAGGCCGAGGAGGGCGCGCGCAAGGAGGACGGGACGCCCTACACGCCCACGGACCTGCGGGTGATCCAGGACTGGGTGGTCAAGCCACAGCTGCGCAACGTACCCGGCGTGGCCGAGGTGAACACCATCGGCGGCTTCGCCAAGCAGTTCCAGGTCGCCCCGGATACCCGCCGGTTGGCCGCCTACCGCCTGACCCTGGCGGACGTGATCGCCGCGCTGGAGCGCAACAACGCCAACGTCGGCGCCGGCTACATTGAACGCAACGGCGAGCAGTTGCTGGTGCGCGCGCCCGGGCAGGTGGGCAGCCTGGAAGACATCGCCAACATCGTCGTGGCCAACGTCGACGGCACGCCGATCCGCCTGCGCAACGTCGCCGAAGTGGAGCTGGGCCGCGAGCTGCGCACCGGCGCCGCCACCGAGAACGGCCGCGAAGTGGTGCTCGGTACCGTGTTCATGCTGATCGGCGAGAACAGCCGCACCGTCGCCCGCGCCGCCGCCGAGAAACTTGCGGAGATCAACCGCACCCTGCCGACGGGGGTGAAGGCAGTCACCGTCTACGACCGCACCCAGCTGGTGGACAAGGCCATCGCCACGGTGAAGCGCAACCTCACCGAGGGTGCGATCCTGGTGATCGCCATCCTCTTCCTGTTCCTGGGCAACATTCGCGCGGCACTGATCACGGCGATGGTGATCCCGCTGGCGATGCTCTTCACTTTTACCGGCATGTTCGGCAACCGCATCAGCGCCAACCTGATGAGTCTCGGTGCGCTGGACTTCGGCATCATCGTCGACGGCGCCGTGGTGATCGTCGAGAATGCCATCCGCCGCCTGGCCCACGCGCAGCAGCACCACGGCCGCATGCTGACCCGCAGCGAGCGGATGCACGAAGTCTTCGCCGCCTCGAAGGAAGCGCGTCGCGCGCTGATCTACGGGCAGTTGATCATCATGGTGGTGTACCTGCCGATCTTCGCCCTCACCGGGGTCGAGGGGAAAATGTTCCACCCCATGGCCTTCACCGTGGTGCTGGCGTTGCTGGGGGCGATGATCCTCTCGGTGACCTTCGTGCCGGCGGCCATTGCGCTGTTCATCAGCGGCAAGGTCAAGGAAGAGGAAAACGTCCTGATGCGCAGTGCGCGCCGTGCCTACGAGCCGGTGCTGGACGCAGTGATGGCGCGACGTGGCTGGGTGTTCGCCGGCGCCACCGTGCTGGTGGTGCTCTCCGCATTGCTGGCAAGCCGCATGGGTAGCGAGTTCGTGCCCAGCCTGGGCGAGGGTGACTTCGCCCTGCAGTCGCTGCGCACGCCGGGCACCAGCCTGTCGCAGTCGGTGGCGATGCAGGAGCGCCTGGAGCAGCAGGTGCTGGCCAAGGTGCCGGAGGTCGAGCGCATGTTCAGCCGCACCGGCACCGCCGAGATCGCCTCCGACCCGATGCCGCCGAACATCTCCGACGCCTACGTGATGCTCAAGCCCAAGGACCAGTGGCCCGCCCCGGACAAGTCCCGCGCGCAGCTGGAAGCGGAAATCCAGGACGCCGCCAACGGCGTGCCAGGCAGCGCCTACGAGCTGTCGCAGCCGATCCAGTTGCGCTTCAACGAGTTGATTTCCGGCGTGCGCAGCGACGTGGCGGTCAAGGTCTTCGGCGACGACATGGCGGTGCTCAACCAGACCGCCGAACAGATCGCCGGCGTATTGCGCCGGGTGCGGGGCTCCTCGGAAGTGAAGGTCGAGCAGACCAGCGGCCTGCCGGTGCTCACGGTCAACATCGACCGCCAGCGTGCCGCCCGCTACGGGCTCAACATCGGCGACATCCAGGACACCGTAGCGGTGGCCGTGGGCGGTCGCCAGGCCGGCACGCTGTTCGAGGGCGACCGCCGCTTCGACCTGATCGTGCGCCTGCCGGAGAACCTGCGCAGCGACATCGATGCTCTGTCGCGCATGCTGATTCCGGTGCCGGCCCCGGCCAGCGCCACGGACTCGCGCATCGGCTTCATCACCCTGGGCGAAGTGGCGCGCCTGGAACTGATCCAAGGGCCGAACCAGGTCAGCCGCGAGAACGGCAAGCGCCTGATGGTGGTCAGCGCCAACGTGCGCGGACGGGACATCGGCTCCTTCGTTTCGGAGGCCAGTGGAAAGATCGAGCAGCAAGTGAAGCTGCAGGCCGGCTATTGGACCACCTGGGGCGGCCAGTTCGAACAGCTGCAATCGGCCGCGCAACGTCTGCAGGTCGTGGTGCCGGTGGCGCTGCTGCTGGTCTTCACACTGTTGATGATGATGTTCAACAACCTGCGCGACGGCCTGGTGGTGTTCACCGGCATTCCCTTCGCCCTGACTGGTGGCGTGGTGGCGTTGTGGCTGCGGGACATCCCGCTGTCGATCTCCGCCGGCGTCGGCTTCATCGCCTTGTCGGGCGTTGCGGTGCTCAATGGGTTGGTGATGATCTCCTTCATCCGCAGCCTGCGGGAGGAGGGCCGCAGCCTCGACGCGGCGATCCGCGAGGGCGCGCTGACCCGGTTGCGACCGGTGCTGATGACGGCGCTGGTGGCTTCCCTGGGCTTCGTGCCGATGGCCCTGGCTACCGGCACCGGCGCGGAAGTGCAGCGGCCGCTGGCCACGGTGGTGATCGGCGGCATTCTCTCGTCCACCACCCTGACGTTGCTGGTGCTGCCGGCGTTGTATCAGTGGATGCACCGCAAGGCGGAGGATGCGGATGCGGCCGAAGCCTGATCCGCCCAGGGCGTAAAACCGCTCGCGGTGATACGCCGTTACCCCATCGCATTGCCAACTTCGTTGCCGAGCCCGGCGCCTTCACCGCTCCGGGCTCGGACCCGAGCGGACCGGCAGCCAAGGTCAAACGACGGATAACCTCGAACTCCGCCCCACGTGCGTGGCCAGCGTGGTGATTGGCAGCATCCTCGACCATCTGCCGGGTTGCCGTGCTCCGCCTTGTGAAATCGGCGGACTCCCATATTCTTCAGTACAGCCTCACAAGGATGTGCTGATGGACAAGACCTGCCTGAAATGCGGCTACGTGCATCAGTTCGCTGATGCCCAGACCAGCAATGCCTGCCCCAACTGCGGGGCCATCTATGCCAAGGTCGAGCAGGCGCTCGCCGCCCAGGCACGGGCGCGGGCCGCTATTGCCAGCGCACCGCCTGCGCGTCCGCAAGATGTCCTGGTCTGGGTGCTCCTCGCCACCTGCCTGGCGCTGATCATGGCCACCGCCGCCCTGGCTTACTTCTATTACCAGGAGCACCGGCTGAACCGCGTGCTGATGAGTCAGCGCTTGAGTCCCCCGGCAAGGCCGATCGTCAATCCGGCAGCCTCCGTGCCCGCTGCTGCGCTAAGGCTCGACGACGGTGCGCTCCCACAGTCCGTGGCTAAGCCACCCGCGGCCCTGGCTGAAAATGCCGAAGTCGTGGTCATTTCCGGGTATGAGGCCAAGGACCAGGCAGCCAATGGAACGGTGGTGAATGTGTTCATCAATCGCCCTGGCAAGTCCGTCCTGCTGGTGCTGACCAGCTACGAAAAGATCGCCTGGAGGGTAAATGCCGGCGAAGGGACGCTCATCAATGGCATCTTGATCTCGAGCTATGAGCCTTCGAGCGTGCGCAGCAATCCCCCGGTGCCCGTCTACCGCACCAAGCTGCCCTATAGCTACAGGAAGGACAGCGCGGACTTTGCCTCGCTTCTCAATGGCGTGAACAGTCTATTCGGCATCCAGAAGGTGGATGTCTTCCGTGGTGAGTACTCGCTGCCCAATATCATTACCGTAGACAGGCTCGACCCTCCGCAAGCCAGCCTCACCGTGCAAGGTGAGCAACCTCAGGCGCCTGTCAGGGGCATGCGCTTCGATCTCACCAATGGTGATTTCGACAAGGTCCGATGGTCGCTGGAGGGGCCTGTGGATGGCACCGCGCAGGTCATCCTGTCCCCCGATAAGTCCGTCAAGTCAGAGCAGGACAAGCGCATCTACCGGATCGTCAGCCATAGTTTCACTGTGTTCGACCCCGCCAGCTCGAGGCAGGTGGAATTGCAGATGCCGGACAACTTCCCGCGCCTTTCCTGGCCGACAGCGGTTGCCTACGACAGCAAGCGCCATTTTGTCACTCTCGTCTCGCTTGGCGGTGAAGGGTTCCTCTATCGCTACGATACCAACGCAGGGCGTTGGCTGGACTTCCGCTCCCTGGACAACATCGACATCAATTCACTGGCCTATGACGAAGTGGCTGATCGCTACGTCGCCTGGACTACCGACGGCAGCCTGCTGTTCATAGCCTCTGACGGTATGCCCCTGCATACCAAGTCGGTGCTCGATCGCATGACGGACTTTCGCCGCCAGTATGCGGGAGGCAGTCCGCTTTCCAGTAGCCCGCGACTGGTTCCTCGGGGGGACCAGATCGCCTTTGTCCAGTTGCAGGGTGGCATGGTCGAGCGGATCTGGTACTACGACCTCCAGTTGGATGTCTTTCAACTGACCTACAGGCGACAACGACCGGGGAGCTGATCGCGTTGAAGTTGCCCAGCGGTGCCGGCCCGGGGAGTGGAGGGGGGCAGGGCCAAAAAAAGGCGCCCATTCGGGCGCCGAGTGTTCCTCTCTCTCCAAAGGGGCACGTGGAGCGCCAGAAAGAGGAGCGGTACTGCGGGGAAGATCATCACCATGACCGTGGGGTGGTGATGCTTTCCGTTATACGCCGTGGTACCTAACAGGACGCTGAGCCGCAGCTGACAATTCCGACATCTGTCCGCCAGGCGCCACGGCGTATCGGCTTACATCAACGACAGCGGGTACTCCACGATCAGGCGCACCTCATCCAGATCCGACTCGAAGGCCGTGGCCCGGGTAGTGGCCTGACGTACGCGTAGCGACAGGTCCTTCAGGCTGCCGGTCTGGACCACGTACTTGGCCTCGACGTCGCGCTCCCAGCGCTTCTGGTCAGTGAGCGGATTGCCGTTGTCGTCCTCACGCATGTACACGCTGTTGGCATTGGAATAGTCGGCATCGCTACCGCGTGCATAGCGGGTCATGAAGCTCAGGCCGGGCACGCCGTAGCTGGCCATGTCGAGGTCGTAGCGGGCCATCCAGGACTTCTCTTTCGGCGAGTTGAAGTCGCTGTACTGGATGGAGTTGTCCAGGTAGATCGAGTCGGCCTGGCGCAGGTAGTCGAAGTCGTTGTCGCCGTTGTTGCGCTGGTAGCTCAGGGTCACGCGGTGCGCGCCGAAGTGCACGCCGGTGTTGGCACTCCAGATGTTGGTGTTGAACTCGCCGAGCAGCTCGCGGCCTTCGTCCTGCGACTTGTAGTAGTTGAAGCCGCCGAACAGCTCCACCGACTCGGTCAGCGGGAAGTTCAGCGCGCTGCCAAAGTAGTACTGGTTCCAGGCGTCCTTCAGGCGGCTGCTGTAGAGGCTGACGCTGGCGTGGTCGTTGATGCTGTAATCGCCGCCGCCGTAGGCGATCCACGGCGAATCCACCGGGCCGGCGTAGAAGGTCTCGAAGCCGTCGTCCATCTGCCGCGACTGCGGCTGGCTCATCGAGTGCAGGCGGCCGCCCTGCAGGGTCAGCCCGTCGAGACTGGTGTTCTGCAGGGTGAAGCCACGGAAGCTCTCCGGCAGCAGGCGCGAGTCGCCGTAATGCACCACGGGCGTCTCCGGGAAAACGTCGCCGACCTTCAGCACCGTGTCCCACAGGCGCACCTTGGCGGCGCCGCCGGCCTTGGCGTAGTTGCTCTCGGTCCGGCCATCCTTGTCGGTGGGCAGTACATCCACCGAACTGCCGTCGCCGTTGCGGCCGTCGCCGGTATCGAGCTGGAAGCCGAGCATGGCGAAGGCGTCCACGCCCACGCCGACCGTGCCCTGGGTGAAGCCGGACTCGAACTTGCCCATGACTCCCTGCGCCCAGACTTCCGAGTAGCCGTTGCCGCGAGGCGGCATGGACTGGCCCTTGCGGGCGTCGCGGTTGAAGTAGAGGTTGCGGGTGAGGATGTCCAGGCTGGCGCCTTCGAGGAAGCCTTCGGCCTTCTCTTCGGGTTGAGCCTCGGCGTGGACTGCCGGCGTGGCGACGCCCAGGACCAGCAAGGATGTGGCCAGGGGGAGTTTGCGTCGGTACATGTTGTGCTCCTAAGGGCAGGGTGGTTGTCACCGCCTGCTGTTGTTGTTTTCGCCCAGGCGTGGCGAGGGCCACGGGCATCGTGAGGGAGCGCGGATAACGGCTGGATGAGGCGCAGGTGACAAATCTGTCAGCTTCGGGGCTGGGGAGGTCGGGCGGGGGCGCCCGCGAGGGGGAAATGCGTGTTCGATCCAGGTCGATGACCAGGCGGCTTCTACACGGTGCCGGGACTGGATAGGATGCCAGCCAGACCGCAGCGCCCCACCCGCGAGCCCCCTGGAGTAACCATGGCCTGGATCATCACCAAATACTTCCTGACCGCCGGCATCGTGGTGCTGGTGTCCGAACTGGCCAAGCGCAGCGACAAGCTCGGCGGTCTGGTAGCCGCACTGCCGCTGGTCACGGTGCTGACGCTGATCTGGCTCTACGTCGAACAGCAGAGCCAGGAGAAGATCGCCAACCACGCCTGGTACACCTTCTGGTACGTGGTGCCCACGCTCCCGATGTTCCTGGCCTTCCCGCTGCTGCTGCCGCGCCTGGGCTTCTGGCCGACCCTGATCGCCTGCATCGTGATCACCATGGCGTGCTTCGGGCTGTTCGCGCTGTTCGTGCGGCGGTTCGGCATCGAGTTGCTCTGAGTGGCGCTCTGACGGGGTAGTGAGGGGATGTGGAATGGGCAGATCCATGTATGTCTGCCACTGACCAACTACCGCTTGTTGCGAGTGGCTGAGGCCGACCCAAAGCGGACTTCCAACGCAACTCAGATACCCAATCGCTCCACTCAATGTTGCGATTCTGAAACACTGGGCTATGGTTGCCTTACAACTGCCGACGGCGGAAGTGCGCGACGAGAAGGGAGGTACGACGTGCGGTCGAGGCAGCGACTGCCACTGAAGTATCCGGAACAAGGAGGTTCGCCATGCCCCCGCCAACCGTGCGGCATTCCAGCCCTCACGCCGTCAAGACTGCACTTGGCATTGCCATCGCCAATGCCTTTGCCCTGGCCCTGTTGCCCGAGTCAGCGCATGCAGTCTGCGGCCAACAGAGCGGAATCTATACGACCACCCAGACATGCACTCCTGCGAGCGGGACCGCAGCGGAAATCACGACCGTTTCCGGCACCCAGGTCACAACCAGTGCGGGCAACTCGCTGCTCAGTCGATCGACCAACGCAGCCTCCACCATCCTGCTCAACGGCACCAGTATTCAGAGCTCGCCCCCGACTGCGGCAAGTGCCGTTCAGGCCCAGATACTTGGCGGTAGTGCCGGGCTCGGACAGGCGTTAATCAATTTCCAAAGCGGAAGCAACCTTGTCCGTCTGGCTGGCAGTGGCCAGGATGCAGTGGCCATCATCAATACCAATTCCGGAACCTCGTCCCTCGTGGTGAGCGATGGCGCTGAAGTGAGCATCGAAAACCAAGTGCCAGGCACTGAGCACGACGGGATCGATATCAATGCCAGCGGAGGTGGCGACATCAGCTTCCAGCACGGGGGAACGGGCTCCATTACCACCTATGGCGGCAACAACATCTGGTTGAAGGCTGCTGGCAGTGGCAACGTAAATGCCACTGTCGGGGCAGGCGTGAAACTGACTGTCGACAACAACGACCCGCTTTCCGGCGGCGATCCGCACATTGACGACGAGAACGACCCCCAGGCCGGCACCGGTAATCACGCAGGCCTGCACACCAGGGCCATCAACGGCAACACGGCGGTGAGCAACGCCGCCACCATTAGCGGTAGGGGGCTCAACGCTTTCGGCATCTTCACGGAGGGTGGTACGGGTACTACCAACCTCAGCAATACAGGCCGCATCACTACCGACGGCAAGAACGGCTTCGGTATCCGCTCTCTCTCAACCACCGGCAGCATCCATATCGTCAACAACGGCGACATCACGACGACCGGCGACAACGGCCACGCCATTTACGTCAACGACAACGTCGGTGCGACTGGCGATATCAGTATCCAGAACGACGGCGATCTGGTGGTGGGGAACTCCACCGATCTGGTCGGCTCGCGCGGGATCTACGTCATCAAGCGCGGTACGGGCAACTTCAGCCTGACCGGCAGCGGCAACATCACCGTGCTGAACGGGCCCAATTCGACTCGGGGGGCCGGCATCATCATCGCGGCTGCCCAGGACGCGCAGGTTAACTACAGCGGCGATATCACCACTGCCGGACCTGGGGCGGGCGCCATCCGTGCGGACTCCACCGATGGCGACGTGACGGTGAACTACACCGGCAACAAGCTCGAAACACTCAGCACCCAAGCCAACGGCATCTACGCCACCTCGCTGCAAGGAAGGGTAACGGTCAGTTCCACCGGTACCATCACTACGCATTCCGAGGGCTCGGGCGGAGTAGGCACGGGCATCGACGCTTATGGCTTGCAGGCGCAGAGCAGCGGGAAGGACGTGAGTGTCACCTTCACTGGGACTCGGATCGATGTGAATGGATCAGGTGCCGCCATCCTCGCCGGCACTACCTACAAATCGGGAACCGGTGAAGGCCTCGTCACGGTGGACAACAGGGGTGAGCTGATTGCCAGGGGCGACAGGCAACGGGGGATCCGGGCCCTGTCGGTGACCGGCAACCAGACGATCATCAACCGGGGGGCAATCACCACTCTGGGCGACACCAATAGTCAGGGGATACTGGCCCAAGCCTCTGGAGCAGCCAGCATTGACGTGCAGAACAGCGGCAATATCACGACCCACGGCAGCGCCGCCTCGGGCATCGACGCACTGACTGTCGGGGGGGCGGTAAGCGTCAGCAACAGCGCGGCGATCCTCGGTGGCTGGGGCCAGAGTACGGGCGTGTCCCTGGCCGGTGAGACTCAGACATTGACCAATACCGGATCCATCGGTGCACTCAGTGATCGGGCTGTTCTGGGAGATGCCAGCGGCCCCGATGCCACCGTGACCATCGACAATGCCGGGGCGATTGTCGGGTCGATCAATGCAGGGACTTCGCAGGTCAGTATCGCCAACCAGGGTAGTTGGGCATTGCGCAACTTCGTCGACAGCAACGGCGATGGCACCCGTGATACCTGGGGCGTGGCAGTCAGCAATCTCGGCACTGCCAGCGGCAACAGTATCGACAACAGCGGTACGCTCACCCTGGCGGCCCAGCCGGGCAGTGGTATCCAGACCTTCGACACGACGGGCGCCTACCTACCCCTGGGACAAACCGCCAATGCTCCGGTGCAAGGCGGGGCGGTGCAGGGCCAATTGCTGGGCGTAGGCAACTTTATCAACAGTGGGCTTATCGATCTGACGGGTGGGGGCAGTGCGGTTGGGAATGTGCTGCTTATCAGTAACGCCCAGGTAGCCGGCAGCAATGGAGGTGGTGTGTTTGTCTCCAATGGCGGTCGCCTGCTGCTCAATACCGAACTCAACGAGGGGGGCATCAACAGCCGCTCGGACATGCTGGTGGTGGACTCCACCGCTACGGGCAGTGGCGGTGCCACCGGACTGCTGGTGAACAACGTAGGAGGCAGAGGCGAACTCACCGAAGGCAACGGCATTGCCGTGGTCAACCTTCTGAATACGGCCGTCGCTGCCAGTGACGCCAACGCCTTCAGCCTGGCCAGGCGTGTGGTGGCTGGCCCCTACGAGTACCAGCTCTATCGTGGCGCGCCGGATGGTACGGGCACGCAGACCTGGTACCTGCGCTCGGATATCGAACCCACGCCTCCTGATCCGCCCACTCCGCCGGAGCCTCCGACACCACCGACGCCTCCTGATCCCACTCCGCCGGGACCTCCGACCCCGCCACCGGAGCCGCCCACCCCGAATTTCCGTCCCGAGGTGTCCTTGTACGGGGCAATTCCGGCGATGGCCCTTGTTTACGGCCGCACGATGGTCGATACCCTGCACGAGCGTGTGGGTGAGGAGCGACCAACCGCCTGGCAGGAACGACCGGCAGAGGATGAGGCGAGTTGGGGCCCATCTCTGGGCTGGGGGCGGGTCATCTATCGGAGCGGCAAGCAGGACGGCGACCGGAAGGACGCTGTCGGCGACACCCCTGAGTACAACTACGATTTGACGGCCTTCCAGGTCGGCGCCGATCTGTACCGGAAGGAGCGAACCGACGGTAGTCACGACCAGGCCGGCTTATCCTTGGCCATTGGCAGCATGGATGCCGGTGTCAGCCATTACACCGGCGGCAATGCCGGTGACGATACGCTGCGGGCATACAGCCTGGGTGGTTACTGGACGCACTTCGGCCCGGAGGGCTGGTATCTGGACGGCGTGCTGCAGGTTACCCGGTACGACATCGAGGCTCGCCCGAATGAGCTGTCCAAGCTGAAAACGGATGGATGGGGCTACACGGCATCATTGGAAGGAGGTTATCCGTTCGAGGCGGACAAGGACCTGTGGATCGAGCCCCAGGCTCAGGTGATCTATAGCTACGTCGATCTCGACGACAGTGACGACGTCGGAGCCGATGTGCGCTTCCGGGACGTGGAATCCCTGATTGGTCGTCTCGGTGTGCGCATCGCGAAGGACTGGGAAACAGAAGGTAGCGACAAGAGCCGCCGTCGTACTCAGGGCTGGATCCGTCCCAGCGTCTGGCACGAGTTCAAGGGCCAGCCGAAAACCGAGTTCTCGTCGCAGTCGGGATACATCCCCTTCGAGGCCGACATTGATGGCACCTGGGGTGAGGTGAACCTGGGCGTCGACCACCAGGCCAGTGAGAAAGTGACCTTCACCGTCTCCGCTGGCTACCGCGAGGCCTTCGACGGTGACAGCCACGGCTACGATGCAATGGTGGGGTTCAAATATCTGTTCTAGGGGCGCAGAAGCAGCCGCTGGCCTGATGGCTTGCGGCTGCAGCCACCCACTCAGCGCAGCGCATGACCGCACCGCCGACTGCTGCCATTGGCCAGCGAAGGCTCTCGCACCAAGGCGGTCACTCGCTCTGCGGCCAGTGATCCGACAGCTCGAACCAAGGCGCCTTAGAGGCGACTTGAACATGCCTTTGCTTGTGCGAGGCGAACGCCGTGTCCAGGGTGCCGAGGGCTATCGAGATCCACTCGGAAAACTCCCCCTGACTCTTCGACCAGAACAGCGACGAGCCGCAATGGCTGCAGAACTGCCGCAATACGGATTCGGACGATGCGTAGGATTTGAGTGCATCCGCACCCTTGAGGAGGCGCAGGTCGCTGCGCGGCACGCTGGCGTAACTGGCGAATGCCGCACCGTGGCTTTTCCGGCACTGGCGGCAATGGCAGTGGCTCAACGCCTTGGGCGGGGAGAGCAGTTCGTAGTTGATCGCGCCGCACAGGCAGCTTCCCTGATAAGACCCGGCCATCCTGCTGGCACTCCTTGTGAAGGGGGGCGGCAGCTTAATCGTGGCTGGCCTGTCTGTCGAACAGCCCGGACATCCGAAATTGGTACGGGGCCATGTCCCTTGTTGTCCGCCCGCATGGCTTGCGAATAGGATGACTCCCCGACCTGCCTATCGCCCCGACCGCCGATGAACCCAAGCCACCCAGTGCCAGATGAGGAGTCGCTCGAGCACGTGCTCAAGCCTGACCTGCGGGTTGCCATCGTCCTTATCGATCAGTTCACCCTGACCCCGGTGGCCGGTTTCGTCGACGCGCTGCGCTTCGCCGCCGACCGTTCCTTCGACAGCCGGCAGATCCTCTGCCAATGGGAATGGCTGAGCGTGACGGGGGCGCCGGTCAGCGCGAGCTGCGGCCTGCCGATTGCGCCGACCAAGCGTCTGGACCCGGATGCGGAATACGACTACGTGGTGCTGGCCGGCGGGCTGTTGTCCGGGGTGATGAACCCGGAGCCTGCGCTGCTCGACTACATCCGCCGCCTGCATGCGCGCAAGGTGCCGCTGGTGGCGCTGTGCGCTTCCTACTTCACCCTGGGCCTGGCCGGCATCCTCAAGGGACGCCGCTGCGCGGTGCACTTCACCGTGCAGGAGCAGTTCGCTGCGATGTTCCCGGAGACACAGACGGTGGTCGACAAGAGCTACATCGAGGACAACGGCGTATTCACCTGTCCTGGCGGTTCGGCGTTCGAACTGGCGGCGGAGATCATCGGCCGTCACTGCGGCAAGCGCCGCGCGCAGAAGAGCCTGGAATACCTGCTGGTGGCCGACGAGGACATCCGGCGCGGCACCGACAACAGCGTGGCGCATGTCTACCAGGACCCGCTGGTGCATCGTGCGCTCGACTACATGCGCGCGCATCTCGACAGCCATTGCACGATCCGGGAGCTGGCCCTGCAACTGGGCAGCAACGAGCGGCAGTTGAATCGTGCCTTCCTGGCCAATGCCGGCCAGCCGCCCGCGCAGTTCTGGCGCAAGCTGCGGCTGCAGGAAGCGCGCAAGCTGCTCAGCGACACCAGCCTGCACGTGACGCAGATCGCCTATGCCACGGGCTTCTCCGACGCCTCGCATTTCATCCAGCAGTTCCGCAAGAGCTATGGCGAGACCCCGCACCTGTTCCGCAAGCTGCGGCATAACGCCGAACGTCTGCAATGAGAGAACGCCAACGGCCCGCCAACGTATTGCGCTGGCGGGCCGGGTTGGCGCAGTGGATCAGCCCACGTAGCGCGGGTTGGTTTCCGGCGCCCAGCGCTGACAGACCAGCGCGCCGATGACCAGCGCCGTGACGCAGATGCCAATCGCCGCCGAGGCGCCGAAGTGTTCCATCACCACTGGCAGGATGAAGGTGCAGGAGGCGGCGCCGATGCGGCTGGCGGCCACCGAGATGCCGACGCCCGAAGCGCGCAGTTCGGTGGGGAACAGCTCGGAGGTGTAGGCGAACTCCAGCACCCCGGAGGCCGCCATGACGAAGGCGAACACCGCGAACACGCCCACCACATACAGCCCCGGCATGCCGCTCCAGCTCGCCAGGACGAACAGCGCGACGGCGTTGATGCTGAAGGTGCCGACGAGGAAGGCGCGGCGAGTGAGCAGGTTGATCAGCAGCAGGCCGACCACCGATCCGGCCAGCAGGAAGATGTTGTAGATCAGCCCGCCGGTGTAGCTGTCCTCGATCTTCAGCGCGTCGAGAATCCTCGGGATGAAGGTGCTCATGGCGAAGTAGGGGATCACCTGGCAGGTGTAGAACACCATGCCGACCAGGGTGCGGCGCCGGTGTTCCGGGCTGAACAGCTGGCCCCAGGAGGCCTTCGCCTTGCCGCGTTCGTCCTCCGGCAGGTCACAGCCGCCCAGGCGTTCGATGACCCGCTGCGCTTCGGAATGGCGGCCCTGTTTCATCAGCCATAGTGGCGACTCCGGTGTGCCCTGGCGCACCAGCAGCACCAACAGGGACGGCACCGCGCTGCTGGCGAGAATCCAGCGCCAGGCGTCATCGCCCCATGACTGCATCAGATAGCCGACGATGTAGGAGAGGGTGAAGCCGAGCGTCCAGGACACCGCCATCAACGCCAGCAGGGGGCCGCGGAAACGCCGGGGCACCAGCTCCGCCACCAGCGAGACGCCGACGACGAAGTCCGAGCCCAGGGCGAAGCCCAGCAGCAGGCGCAGGACCAGCAGCTGCTGGGCGTCCTGGACGAAGAACTGGGCGATGGAGGCGCCGAAGAACAGCGCCATGTTCCAGCGATAGATGTGCTTGCGCCCGTAGCGGTCGGCCAGCGGGCCGGTGAGCAGGCTGCCGAGGAACAGGCCGATCAGGGCCGCGCCACCGAGCAGGCCGAGCCACAGGGCATCCAGCCCCAGCGGGGTGGTCGCCAGGCTGATGGCGATGCCGATGATGCCCAGCACATAGCCATCGCAGAACTGGCCACCGACACCGCCGACCGCGGCCTGGAGGTGCAGCGGGCGTACGCGGGAGTGTTCGGAGGCAGGGGAATTCGAGATATCGACGCTTTGCATGACTTACCTCTTGTTGTTCTTGTCAGGGTAAGGAAGGGCGATCAGGCCGTCCGGGTGACGAAGGCCGTGACATTGTCCAGCGCGGCATCCAGCAGCCCTTGCATGGCTTCGGCGCTGCTCCAGGCAACGTGGGGGTTGAGGATCAGGTTGTGGGTGGCGGCCAGGTGCAGCAGCGGTTCATCGAGCGTGAGCGGCTCATGGGTCACGACATCGAGCGCGGCGCCGGCGATCTCACCGTTCTGCAGTGCCCAGATCAGGTCCGGCTCGTTGATCACAGCACCGCGTGCGGTGTTGATCAGCACCGCATCTTTCTTCATCCATTCGAACTGCTGGCGGCCCAGCAGGCCGCGGGTCTGCGGTGTCAGCGGGCAGTTGAGGGAGACCACGTCGCTGCGGGCGAGCAAAGCCTGCAGGGGCAGGTAGCGCTCGCCCTGGTAGTGGCCGTCGCGGTCGTGGAAGTACACGTCCATCTCCAGGCGCGAGGCGAGGTCGGCCAGGCGCTGGGCGATGGGGCCATGGCCGACGATGCCCAGCACCTTGCCGCGCAGGTCGCGGATCGGGTAGTCGAGGTAGAACGGCTGCAGCGCCTGGCCGCGCTGGCGTTCATCCATCAGCAGGCGGTGGTAGCGGCCGACGTTGCGCAGCAGCTCGAAGATCATCGCCAGCGTGTGTTCGGCCACGGTGTGGGTGCCGTAGCCGGGGACATTGGTGACGTGGATGCCGCGCCGGCGGCAGTAGTCCAGGTCGACGATATCGGTGCCGGTCAGGGCCAGCGAGATCATGCGCAGCGACGGCAGTTGCTCCAGTTGCGCCACCGAGATCGGCACGCCGCCGGTGATGGCCACGGTGGCGGTGGACAGGCGCGCCACCATCTCGTCGGGCGCGGTGTAGTCGTGGCAGCTCCAGCGGTGGGGGAAGGGCAGTTCCCGGATCTTCACGCTCGCGGAGAAAGCGTCACGGTCGAGGAAGACGACGTCATGCAGCACAGGCACCTCCAGGTGTGATTGTTCTTTTAATGAGGGGGAGAGCTGTTACGGAAAGGGCTGTCAGGCCGCCGCGCTGGCCTGGATCTCCAGGCGGTAGCGGCTGTCGGCCAGGGACGCGCCGACGCAGGCGCGCGCCGGCGGATGTTGCGGGTCCACCCAGGCGTCGTAGATGCGATTCATGGCGTCGAACTCGGCCATGTCGGCCAGCCAGATCTGCACCCGGATAAGGCGGCCCCTGTCGACGCCGGCCAGGGCCAGGACGGCCTCCAGTTGTTCCAGCACATCGCGGGTCTGCCCGGCGATGTCCAGGCTCGTATCACGGGCGACGATGCCCGAGGTTTCGATGCAGTCGTTGAAGCGCACGCACTGGCTGTAGCGGGCGTTGCGGCCTTTGCGCTGTATGTCCACGGCGGTCCCTCCTGTCTTGTCAGCACGGCCGATGTGTCCGGCCTGGGCAGATTGTTCGGGGGCCGGCGAGCGGTCGGCTAGGAAGAAAAGGACGATAAATAGGAGAAATCTGCTTTGTTAAAAAATAACTTATAAATTTTCTCAAAGTAAAAAATATCGTTGTTTTTTAGATTGCCTGCGGATAGCCTCCGGACCCATCGCCAGCCACCGGGTTGTCCTGCCGGGATGGGTATCGCCTGGCTGGCGCGACCGACGATTTCACCTGCCAAGGGACCTGCCATGAAATTCCCAGCCGTGCCGCCGCTGAAACGCAGTTTCTGGATGCTCTCCGCCGAGCCCGACTTGAAGTTGCCGTCCCCGCTCTCGGGCAACCATCGGGCCGATATCGTGATCGTCGGCGGAGGCTTCGTCGGCCTCTGGACTGCGCTGACGATCAAGGAGCACGAGCCCGATTGCCGGGTCCTGGTGCTGGAACAGGACATTTGCGGCGGTGGTGCGTCGGGACGCAATGGCGGGTTCGTGATGTCCTGGTGGCCGAAGATCCAGTCGCTCACCTCGTTCTGTTCCAGCGAGCAGGCGACCTTCCTGGCGACCAGCGCGGAGCGCGCGATCCAGGAACTGGGCGAGTTCTGCGAACGCCACCGGATCGACGCCGCTTTCCGCCAGAAGGGCTGGCTCTGGACGGCGACCTGCAAGGCCCACGTCGATAGCTGGAACGCCACCCTGGCCGCCTGCGAGCGCCTGGGTTTCCACCCGTTCGAACGGCTGTCCCGCGAGGAGGTGGCCAGGCGCTCCGGGTCCGACGTGCACATTGCCGGCGTGCTGGAGCGCAGCAATGCCACCGTGCAGCCGGCCGCCCTGGTCCGTGGCATGCGGCGCGTGGCGCTCGAAGCGGGCGTCGAGATTTTCGAGAACACGCCGGTTACCGAGATTCAGCCGGGGCGCCCGGTGCGTCTCCTCACGGCGAACGGCCGGGTTGAAGCCGGACAGGTGGTGCTGGCGACCAACGCCTGGTCTGCCGCCATCCCGGAGCTTGCGAAGCTGTTCGTGCCGGTGGGCAGCTCCATCGTGGTGACCCAGCCGCTGGGCCAGCGCCTGGAAAGCATGGGGTGGAGCGGGGCGGAAGCCATCACCGACTCGCAGCTGCTGGTCGACTACTACCGCACCACGCCCGACGAGCGCATCGCCTTCGGCAAGGGCACCGGCTCGCTGAGCTACGGCTCGAAGATGGGGCCGGTGTTCAGCGAAGACCGTGAGGGCATCGCCCTGACCGAAGCCGACCTGCGCCGCGCCTACCCGATGCTCAACGACGCGCTGATCACCCATTCCTGGTCCGGCCCGATCGACCGCACCTACGACAGCCTGCCGGTGTTCGGCCGCATCGCCGGCAGCGACAACATCCACTACGGCATCGGCTGGAGCGGCAATGGCGTCGGCCCGAGCCGCCTGGGTGGGCGCATCCTGGCCAGCCTCGCACTGGGGCGGAAGGACCCGTGGAGCGGTTGCGCCCTGGTCGGCCGCCGCTGCAAGCCGTTCCCGCCCGAGCCGGTGCGTTTCATCGGTGGCTCGATGGTGCGCAAGGCCGTGATTCGCAAGGAACGCGCCGAACTCAACGGCAAGCCGGCGAATCCGTTCGACGTACTGATGGCCCGGTTTGCACCCGCTGGACTTGAAGACAAAGCCTGAGGAAATCCCATGACCCCCGTACTGTTCCGTCTCGACAATGCCCAGTTCTCCGAGCCCGCGCCGGCCGGCATCCCGATTGGCGAACCGATCCCGATGGCCAGCACTGCCGCGCATCAGGAACTCGCCTCGCAGAATGCTTCCAGCGGCTTCTGGGAGTGCTCTCAGGGCCGTCTGCGCCGCGCCATCATGCAGGCCGAGTACAGCTACTTCATCGAAGGCCGCGGCGTGTTCACCCCGGACGGCGGCGAGCCCATCGCCTTCAAGGCCGGGGACTCGATCTACTTCGCCGCGAATACCCAGGGCGAGTGGGAAATCATCGAGAAGGTGCGCAAGGCGTATCTGATTCTGGGGTGAGTGCGGGGCGTGGCACCTGTCCACGAGGGACATCGTGCCGTGCGGTTCGCGAGCAAGGACCAGGCGCCCCCGTCTCTCCTAGGGAATGATCGGAACGGCCGGGAGCGTAGGGCGTACAACCGTTCGCGGTTGTACGCCGATACACCTCGTTCGTCAGTCGTGCCGCGATCGACCCCGGAGCGTTATACGCCCTACGCCAGCTTGCCAATGCGGCGAGGCTCACCGAGCCTTGCGATAGTGGTCCCGGATGAATACGGGGAGATCGTTCGAGGGTGGGGTGAAGGGAATCTGATACATCATGTCGCCGACGAAGCCGCGGTGATAGGTGGCGTGATTGACCAGATGCAGCACGATTTCTTCCTGCGTCATGACGCCCTTTCCCCCTCCGACGAACTCGAAATAGACGACTTTCGACAGGTCCTCGGCCGACCAGGTGTCGACGAGCTCGATATACCAGCGGTCCATCGCCTGAACCGCGTGCCAGAGGTCGCCCAGCGGAGACGGATGTTCGGTGTTGCGGGCGGCGTAGGGGGGCTTCCGGCCTTGCAGGTGATGCCTGAAGATGTCGTCCACCACGTAAACGTGGTTCAACGTATGCACCATGTTTCCAAAGCGCGTTTGCCTCGGGCGAAGCGCCTCGCCAGCGGGCAGGTTCATCACGCTTTCGAACGTCAGCTGATTCGCCCAGGCCTTGTAGCGCACCAGCATTTTCAAGGTGTCCGTGGCGGATGCGGGGTGGCTTTCCGGAGCCGAAGACATGTTGGTCAGTCCTTGTTTGAACGCAATCGATGAGTGGGTGACTTTCTTCGAAGCGGCCTTCGGCGCTTGCCGGGACCACCCTTGTTTCCCGCGCGGCTTGCGCCATACCTGACGCTCACGGGAGCCCCTGGAGTCGGCCGGTAACCTGTGTGTGGGTCTTGCCGCCGATCCAGAACTGGCCGTCGCTGTCGCGAGCCAGATGAATGCGTCCTTTGCGGCCGAGGCGAGTGCCCTGGGCGGCGATATAGGCCTCTTCGATCACGCCGGTGGAGGACAGCCACTGCGCCAGCGAGGCGTTGAGGCTTCCCGTGACCGGGTCCTCGACGATGCTGCCCAGATGATTGTTGAAGAAGGCGCGAACTTCGAACGCGGCATCGCCATGGGAATGCGCTCCGATCACGCCGATGTCGATTCGGCGCGGCCAGTGGCGTTGCGGATTCAGGGCGAGCACCTGTTCCGCCGAGGCCAGCCTGATCCCCAGCCATCCGGGACCGTTGTCGACCCAGGCGGCATCCATGACCTCGTGCGGCTCGATCCCGAGGAATTGAACCGCTTCGCTCAATTCTTCCTGCGAGGGAGCACCGGAACGAATCAGCGGCGGTGCACCAAAGGACAGCAGCCCCTGGTCACGGCGAATGGTCACCAGCCCAACGCCGCACTCCTGGACAATTTCCCTCTCCTTCATCGGCGCCTGCCCAGTGGAAAGCCAGGCATGGCAGCTGCCCAATGTCGGGTGCCCGGCAAAAGGCATTTCTCTTTCCAGCGTGAATATCCTGACCCTGTAGTCTGCCGCCGGGTGCGTAGGCGATAGCAGGAAGGCTGTCTCCGACAGGTTGAACCAGCGGGTCAGGCGCTGCATGTCATCGGTCTTGAGCGCATCGGCACCCATGACGACCGCCAGCGGGTTACCGGAAAGAGGTTCCGCGCCGAAAACGTCGATCATCTGAAACTCATAGGTCACAACAACGCTCCTCACATTCGTGGCGGCATGGGTATTGATGGGGCAATCGATTCGACTGACATCCGGGCATCAGTCTGGCGACACCAGAAGCTTCAACCCCGCGACGGCGAACAGTGCCGAGAAGAGCCCTTGAATCCAGCGGCCGAGCCTGGCGTAGAAGGCAATCATCCGGGTGGTCGAAAAGAGGATGGCGTAGCCACCGAATATGATGATCCCGAGCACGGCACAGCCGCCGATGATTGCCGGCAAGGTGCCGCTGGGGGCGTTCTCCCGCAGTCCCAGCGACATGATCGCCATCCAGGACATGATCGCCTTCGGATTGCCGAGGTGCATGAGCACGCCTTGGCGGTACAGGGGCAGATAGCGCGGCGGCGTTCGTGACGTGTCCGCGCGGGAGATATCCAGGGTCTGCTGCAAGGCGGACCTGCCGGCGCGCACCGCCAGGTAGAGCAGATAGAGGCCGCCAAGCACCTTGATGACGACAAGCGCCTTGGCATAGGTGGCCAGCAGGGTGGAGATGCCGGTCGCCGCCAGGATTGCCCAGGCGAGCGAGCCCGTCATGACCCCGCACGCGAGGATGAGGGCGGGGATGCGCCCGTCCCGCATTGCAGTCCCCATGATTGCCATGTTGCTGGGGCCCGGACTGGCAGCGGCCAGAAAGTAGGAGCCAAAGGCGAGGGCGATAGGGCTGCCGATCATTGAGGCAACCTCCGTGACGCATGCAGGAGGCCGGACGCGCGCGACTGCTGCGTCATGCCTGGATGTCTCCGCGATAGACGATGTGGACCTTGTTCCCCTCGGGATCGCGCAGATACGCGCCGAAATAGCCAGCGCCATAGTGCGGACGTGGTCCTGGGACGCCATCGTCCATTCCTCCACTCGCAAGGCCCGCCGCGTAGGCGGCTTTCACCGCCGCTTCCGAGAGGGCCAGAAAGGCGACCATGCTGCCGTTGCCAACCGTGGAGGGTTCGCCATTGCGCGGGATATAGACGTAGAAGCGTGGCAGCGGGGCCGTCGCTGTCACCCAGCAAAGCGCCGGCGGTCCGCCGTCGGGCACGACAGTGCGGCGCGTCAGGCCGAGCGGTGCGAGGGTGGCGTCATAGAAACGGCCGGCCCGCTCGAGGTCCCGCGCGCCAACAGTCACATGGCTGAACATCTGACCCTCCGTTGCCCCGTCATTGCAGCGAGGCGGTTGGTGAAACGGTTGCATGTCGCAGACAACCCTAATGCACGTTACACTTTTGATCTATTTAAATAGTGTCACGCGACACTATTAATCACTGGACGGTAAACATGCTTCTTCAATCTCCCTGGATGCCGCGCCTTGCGGAGATCGACGCGAGTGTCGCCGAGCGGCTGGTACTGGCACTGGCCGACGACATCATCGAGGGGCAATTGAAGGGGGGCGATCGTCTGCCGGCCCATCGCGATCTCGCCTGGCAGCTGGGGGTCGGCCTGGGGACAGTGACAAAGGCCTACGCCGCCCTCGAACGGCGGGGACTGGTGCGCAGCGTCAAGGGCCGGGGCATGTTCGTGGCAATCCGCCAGGCCCATGAAGACCGGGAGATCGATCTTTCCTCCAATGTGCCGCCGGCCATGCTGTCGGCGCGACTTCTGGCCCGGACCCTGGCCGGGGTCGCGCGGAAGATCGACGCCGATCATCTCAATCTCTACTCGCCGCCCGCCGGGCACCTGGAGCATCGGCGCCTGCTGGCGCGCTGGCTTGAAACGCACGGTGTCAGGGTCGAACCGACGAACCTGGCGCTGACGAGTAATGCCCGCCAGGCCATTTCGCTGGCCTTCGATCTGGCCTGCGGCCCTCACGGGGTGATCCTGACTGAACGCGTCACCTACCCCGGTGCGATAGCGCTGGCGCGGCGCAAAGGCTATCGGATGCAAGGCGTCGCGATCGATGCAGAGGGGATGCTGCCGGAGGCGCTCGCAGCAGCGCTCGAAGGCCTCGCATCCACCGCTAACAGAGCGGTCTACCTCACGCCGACGCTGCACAACCCGACCACTGCAACCATGGGCATGGCGCGCAGGCAGGCTATCGTCGATGTCTGCCGGAGGTCGGGAGCCTGGATCATCGAGGATGGCGTCTACGCGCTGGGGCCGCCCGTGGCGCCAGCGCTCGTTGCACTGGCTCCCGAGCGTGTCTTCCACGTCAATGGGCTGTCCAAGTCGATCGGACCGGGACTCCGGATCGGTATGCTCACGCTGCCGGCGGAAATGACCGCCGCGGCGCAGGAAGTTCTGCAGGATGTCCCGATGGCGCCGTCGCCATTGTCCTGTGCCGTGGTGGAGGAGTGGTTATCCAGCGGCGTCATCGCGGCCATCCCGCAGGACTTGCGCCATGAAGCGCGCCGGCGGTCGAACCTGGCGGTTTCGCTCCTTGGCGCGGTCGAGTTCGTTGCGCATCCGGATGCCTATCACATCTGGCTGCCGATGCCCCGTGACGCTGCCGATCGCCTGGCGACTGCGGCCGCCTCGGTGGGGATCAGGGTGACACCGCCCGAATCGGTCATGGTCGACCCGGGTGACCAGGCGGCAGGTATTCGCCTTTGTCTCGGTGGTCCGTCGCTCGAAGAACTGACGGAAGGACTGACGCTTCTGGCAAGGCTCATGACGAGCACTACCGCACCGGCCACATGAAGTTCGGGCCGGCACGCTACCTTCTGTCGATGATGGGGCGTCGTGGTCATGCCCGATAGGGGCGCCCCGTCCGTACGAATCGAGAGGTCAGGGGGGAGCCGGCCAGTCGGGCTGGCCGGCAGGGCGATCAGCCGCGCAGCAAATGCACCGCCAGCCCGGCCAGGGCACAGGCGAACAAGACCTGGATCACGCCGCGCTTGAAGCGGAACAGGGCCACGGCCGCAGCGATGGCAATCACGGCCGAAGGCCAGTCGAAGGCGCCGCTGAAACCCTTCGGCCAGAGCACGTGATAACCAAAGAACACCGCCAGGTTGAGAATCACGCCGACCACCGCCGCGGTGATGCCGGTCAGCGGCGCAGTGAATTTCAGCTCGTTGTGCGTCGACTCCACCAGCGGCCCGCCGGCGAGGATGAACAGGAAGGACGGCAGGAAGGTGAACCAGGTGACCAGGCTCGCGGCGATGGCACCGGCGAGGAAGGGGTGGTCTGCGCCGAACATCGGGTGCACGTAGCCGCCGACGAAACCCACGAACGCCACCACCATGATCAGCGGCCCCGGCGTGGTTTCGCCCAGGGCCAGGCCATCGATCATCTGCGTGGGCGACAGCCAGCCGTAATGGCCGACCGCGCCCTGATAGACATAGGGCAGCACCGCATAGGCGCCACCGAAGGTCAGCAGGGCCGCCTTGGTGAAGAACCAGCCCATCTGCGTCAGGGTTCCTTCCCAGCCGAACGAGGCCGTCAGCAGCCCCATGGGCAGTAGCCAGAGGGCGGCGCCGACCAGCGCCAGGCGCAGCAGGCGCCCCCAGCGGAAGCGCGCATGTTCGGGCGTCGGGGTGTCATCGTCGATCAGCGCGGGGCCGTAGCTGGCCTTCGCTGCACCATGGCTGCCGCCAATGGCGAACTGGCTCGGCAGCAGTCGCCCGCCGATGTAGCCGAGGATCGCGGCCATCAGCACGATAACCGGGAAGGGCACGTTGAGGGCGAAGATGGCGACGAAGGAGGCCGCCGCGATAGCCCATAGCCAGGCGTTCTTCAGGGCCCGCGAACCGATGCGGTGCGCCGCATGGACGACGATGGCCGTCACTGCGGGTTTGATGCCGTAGAAGATGCCCGCCACCACCGGCACTTCGCCGAAGGCGACATAGACCCAGGACAGGCCGATCAGGATGAACAGCGACGGCAGCACGAACAGCGCACCGGCGATCACGCCGCCCCAGGTGCGATGCATCAGCCAGCCGATATAGGTGGCGAGCTGCTGGGCTTCCGGTCCCGGTAGCAGCATGCAGTAGTTCAGGGCATGGAGGAACCGGCGCTCACTGATCCAGCGGCGGCGCTCCACCAGCTCCTGGTGCATGATCGAAATCTGTCCCGCCGGGCCGCCGAAACTGATGAAGCCCAGCTTCAGCCAGAACAGGAAGGCCTCGAACAGGCTGATGGGCGCCCCAGGGGCGATCGCCTTCTCGGCGGCAGGCGTGGTGGAGTCAGTCATGGTTCTTCTCGTCAGTGGCGAATGCAGTCAACAGGCCATCGAAGATGCCGCTGGCTGCCTGTAGCAGCAGGTCGTCATCGCTGATGCTTTCTCGCAGACCGGCCAGGACGCGCTCGATGCCCGATGCCTCGGCGGGCTGGCTGCCACCGATGTCCAGGTAGTGCACGAGGGCGGCGGTGCGCTTTAGGGCGGGGCTTTCGAGCTGGAAGCTGGCCAGCAGGGTCTCGAAGGTGACGCGCTGTCCGACATGGCTGAAGGTGGCGCCGTCAAAGTCGAAGCCCAGCGCATCGGCAGGGCAGTCGCGCGGGGAGTCCAGCCAGAGGATCTGCGCGGTGGGGTCGATGAAGCGGCGAATCAGCCAGGCGCTGGCGAGGCGATCGACCCAGGGGCGTTTGCGTGTCGCCCAGCGGCGACCCCGGAAGTCTTCCGGTGCCAAGGGCGTGATGGTCTCTTCATGGCTGCTCGGCTCGTCCGGCGCGAGGGCGCGGCTGATGGCGGTTTCCAGCGCCTGCAGGGCCGAGTCGGTGAGCTGCCTGGCTTCGCTGGGGAAGAAGTCGATGGCGGTCAACTGGGCAAATGCCTTGCGCAACTTGCGGACCTGCCGTGCGGTCTGCAGGGCGTTCTCGTCCGTCAGTTCGCCAAGGCAGTTGGCGATATCGGCGCGCAACCTGGCGTATTCCTCGCTGCGGTCGAACAGCGGGATGAATCGCTCGCCGGGCTCGCTGATCGCCAGCAGGTAGGCGGTGCCATTGATGGCGAGCACCTCCTGCTCGATGGCTTCGAGGGCTTCCCGTCCGCCGACGCGCTCTGGCAACAGGTACACCCCGTCGCGCAGCACCGCCGCGCCGCAGGCCTTGAGCGCTCGCCAGGCACGCATGCGCTCGGTCGAATTGGCAGTCGGCAGGCCGAGCACCAGAAGCAGCCAAGTATTCATGTAGAGTATTCAACGTATTTGGTTGTGATCTCTACTATAGTGATGCTTCATCCAAAGGGTAAGCCGTATTCGAGAGACGGATGCACCTCGGGAGGCCGGCCATGGTTCCACTCATCACACGCCTAGGATCAGGGCTGGCGCTGACAGGCGTCGAGGCCGACGTATGGCGGCTGCTGCTGGCGAGGAGTCTGCGGGGCTTTTGCGACGGTTTCGTTGCGGTGCTGCTGCCGGCCTATCTGCTCGCACTGGGCATGTCGACCCTCTCGGTCGGGCTGATCAGCACCTCGACGCTGCTGGGCTCGGCGATCGCCACGATGCTGGTCGGCATGCTGGGCAATCGCTTTGCGCGTCGCTCGCTGCTGCTGGTCGCTGCCGGGGTGATGGTGGCAACGGGCATCGGCTTTTCCAGCTTCTCGACGCTCTGGCCGCTGCTCATCGTGGCATTCCTTGGCACCATGAATCCCAGTGCGGGGGATGTCAGTCTGTTCCTGCCCATCGAGCATGCCTGCCTGGCCGAAGCCTCGGAAGCGCGGGCGCGCACGTCGCTGTTCGCACGGTACAGCCTGGTCGGAGCGCTCTCCGGCGCCCTCGGGGCATTGCTGGCCGGAGCACCGGAATGGATTGCCGGACATCTCGGCGTCGACGCGCTCCCAGCCATGCGCGGCATGTTCGTCCTCTACGCACTGGCGGGGCTGGCGATCCTCGCGCTGTACTGGCACCTGCCCACGCACCCGTCGACCGCGGCCGGTGCTCACACGCCGCTTGGGCCATCGCGCTGGATCGTCGTGCGCCTCGCGCTGCTGTTCAGCGTCGATGCATTCGCCGGCGGCCTGGTAGTCAATGCCTTGCTGACGCTCTGGCTCATGGCGCGCTTCGATCTTTCCATCGGCGCGGCCGGTCAGTTCTTTTTCTGCACGGGCCTGCTCAGCGCCGGCTCGCAACTGGCGGCGGCGCCACTGGCGCGCAGGATCGGCCTGCTGAACACGATGGTCTTCACGCACATTCCGTCGAGCCTGTGCCTGATCGCGGCAGCCTTCATGCCGTCGTTGCCGCTGGCCTTGCTCATGTTGTTGCTGCGTAGCGCCCTGTCGCAGCTCGACGTGCCCACGCGCAGCGCCTACGTCATGGCCGTCGTCACGCCGGCCGAACGAGCGGCTGCCGCGAGCCTGACGGCGGTACCGCGCAGTCTTGCCGCCGCCATTGCGCCGACCATCGCCAGCGGCCTGATCGGGCTGGGTTGGCTCACCGCGCCGCTGCTCGCCTGTGGTGTGCTGAAGGTTCTCTACGACCTGACGCTGCTCATGGCGTGCCGGCATGTGCGGCTCGAGGGGGAGCATTCGTGACTACACCGCGAAATGGTCTGTATTGGCCTGATCGTATTCGCGGTTTGCAAACGCAAAATCTCGTCCGGTCCCGCGCGTCATCGTGGCGTAAAAATGGTGCCATTACTCCTGGAGCTTGGATTGCTCAATCCAGGCGAAGGTTTTTCGAATGCTCAGCAGGGTTAGTCCTGTTGGTGAAAGCCTCACTCGGCCCTCTTTGTCGGGGTTGCTGCACGACAGGCAGGCCCAGGAAAACCTGCCGGATTTCCACCAGACGGCACTTCCGGGGCGCGCCTCGCACAAGAAGCTAGCCGCCTGTAACGCACAGTGGTGTGGGACTTTCAATTGCCCCTTAGGTCATCGCAGAGTAGCTGGTTAGCGCGAGCAGCCAATCCTTCCATTCCGGCTAACGAGAACGTCGCGTCTCAGTTGCTGAATGGCAACTACCGACCCAAAGCGGTCTTTGCGGCGTTAGTTCCCATTGCTTGTCGACTTCAGTGCGGCGTCTAGACTCCTGCCTTCAAGGAACAAGGAAAGTTGAGTGTGAGCCGCAATGGCTCACCGAAGTTCGCTGACCGACCTCCTGAACTCCGCTCATTCCAAGGAAGTCGACAATGATCCACTCGCTGAAAGTGCTGTCCGCCGCTGTCCTGTTCGCGTCCCTCAGCATGCCGGCGCTGCAAGCCGCCGAACAGCCTCCCGCCGATGCGCCGCAAATCACACAGCCCGCCAATGGCGTGCTGATGCATCCCGAGTATGCCAAGGCCATCGCCCGCATGGCCTACCTCTGGGGCTGGCCAATGGTGAACATGATCAATCGCAACGAGAGGATCACCAAGGCGCCGCATCCGGGGCTGCTGGGAGGCATTCTGCCGGCCGCGCCACGTGGCCAGGTGGGCATGCTGCACGACTACATCACGCCGGCAGAGACCTTCGTCACCTGCCCCAACCAGGACGTGGTCTATGGCCTGGGCTTCTTCTCCTTGGACGACGAGCCTGTCATCGCCCAGGTGCCGGACTTCGGCGACCGCTTCTGGGTGTACGCCCTTTATGACCAGCGCACCGACCAGTTCGGCCAGCTCGGCAAGCCGTATTCCACCAAGCCGGGCTTCTACCTGCTGGTGGGGCCGAACTGGAAGGGTGAGAAACCCGCCGGCGTCGAGGCCATCATCCGCAGCCCCACCGCCCTGGCAAACGCCATCCCGCGCATTTTCATGGACGACACCGACGAGGACCGCGCGGCCATCCAGGAGAAGCTGAACCAGATCGTTTTCTACCCGCTGAAGGACTTCGACGGGAAGATGAAGACCATCGACTGGAAGAACACGCCGAACATCCCGGTTCCCAATGCCGACAGCGCCAGCGCTGGCGAAACCAAGTGGGTGATTCCGGAGAAATTCTTTGACCAGTTCCCGAAAGTGCTGGAGATGGTCCCGCCGCTGCCGGGCGAAGAGGCGCTGTACGGCCAGTTCCGCCTGCTGATGGACGCAGCGTCCAAGGACCCGGCGCTGAAGAAACTGCTGGTGGAAACGGCGGTGGCGAGCGAGAAGGAGATCATCAAGCCGTTCTTCGAGTGGAAGCATAACGGCCGCCCGGCCGGCAACGGCTGGAACCGCTCGACCAACAACGCGCAGTTCGGCATCGACTACTTCAACCGCGTCGGTACGTCGAAGTCGAACATGTTCGACAACCGTCCGAACGAAACCCAGTACTTCTATACCGACTTCGATCACGGCGGCGCGCAGCTCAACGGCGCCCACAGCTACGAGGTTACCTTCGCCGCCGGCCAGGAGCCGCCGGTGCAGGGCTTCTGGTCGCTGACGCTGTACAACGAGAAGCACCTGTTCAGCGCCAATAAGCTCAACCGCTACTCGCTGGGCACCAAGAACAGCAAGACCCTCCAGCACAACGCCGACGGTTCGCTGACGATCTATGTTGGCCCCACCTCGCCCGGCAGAGACAAGGAGAGCAACTGGCTGCCCTCGCCCAAGGAGCCGATTTCCCTGTACCTGCGCGCTTACTGGGGCAAGGAAGGCATCCTCGATGGCAGCTGGCAGCCGCCGGTCATCAAGAAGACGAAGTGACGCAGGCTCACTAGCGTTACGCCATCAGCCGCCCTGGGACGGGGCGGTCCATGGAGACACTGGTTCCGGCATTAGCCGGAACCATAGCTCTTTCTCAGCAAGAGGGCAGCTTGTCTGCCCGGAAGTCTTCCAGGAGGAAGCAATGCTCATCCATCACATCCGCGCTGCAACCATCGCAACCCTCATGGGGACGGCCACGCTGATCGCTTTCCCAGCCTTCGCCG
This sequence comes from Pseudomonas sp. PSE14, assembly GCF_029203285.1. NCBI lineage: Bacteria > Pseudomonadati > Pseudomonadota > Gammaproteobacteria > Pseudomonadales > Pseudomonadaceae > Pseudomonas > Pseudomonas sp. PSE14. The sequence goes on along the minus strand of NZ_CP115669.1, from coordinate 3,205,935 downwards.
CAGACCAGGCCCCGGCCTCGCCGCTGATCAAGCAGATCAACAATGGCAACTGGCTCGATCCGAAGGAGGCCGAGAGCCTGCGTGACGAGCTGTATTACCAGCGCGCCGTGTACGCCTATATGACCATGCTGCCGTTGCTCAACACCATCGGCATGAAAGACGGCTCGGAGAAAGCCTTCGGCGCCGGCTACAACGTCCTGCCGATCTGGAAGCAGCGCATGGACGCCCGCACCATGGTGCCCACGCCCAATGCCGACGTGATCTATTCCATGAGCTACCTGGACCTGAAGCAGACCGGCCCCCTGGTGGTGAAGGCGCCGGCGAACGTCATCGGTATGTTCACCGACTTCTTCCAGCGCACCCTCACCGACGTCGGCGCCATCGGCCCCGACCGAGCCCGCGGCGGCCTCTACCTGCTGCTGCCGCCGGACTACAACGGCCCGGTGCCGGGCGGCTACTTCGCCGTGAAGTCACGTACCTATAACGTCTTCCTGTTCTTCCGCACCATCATGGCCAAGGGCGACGGCAAGCCCGACCCGGTACCGGCGGTGAAGAACGCCGAGACCACTCGCGTCTACCCGCTCTGGGCGACCGAGAAGGACGCCAAGCCGATGCAGTTCCCAGACGCCAGCGGTAAGAACCTGAACATGATGTACCCGGTCGACAACACCTACTGGACCAAGCTCAAGGCTTTCGTCGACTACGAGCCGGTGGAAGCCATCGACCCGGAGCTGCGCGGCGTACTGGCGTCCATTGGTATCGTCAAGGGTGAGCCCTTCAAGCCCAATGCGAAGCAGGAAGAGTTGCTGAAGAAAGCGGTGGAGACTGCGCCGAAGATGATCCTCGCCAATCGCCAGCTGGGCCGCGAGGACAAGCGCAACCTCTACTACACTGACCGCCAGTACGAGAACACCTGGGCCGGCGGCACCAACGACTGGATGCAGGAGAGCTACCTGGACACCAACCAGCGCGCCAACTTCTTCCAGTTCGCCTATTCCTCCGCCCCGGCGATGGTAATGCACACCACCGGCGCCGGCTCTAAGTACCCCTTTACTGGCCGCGACAAGGACGGCAAGTTCCTCGAAGGCGGCAGCACCTACAAGCTGCGCCTGCCGCCGAACCCGCCGGCCGCGCTGTTCTGGGCGGTGACCGCCTACAACATCACCGACGGCACCATGCCCGAAACCAAGCAACTGCTGCCGTCCACCAACGGCTACTACGACATTCCCAAGCAGCAGGACGGCTCCATCGAAATTTGGTTCGGTCCGGAGAAACCCAAGGACGTGGCGGACGCGGCCTTCATCCAGACCATTCCTGGTCGCAACTTCCTGGTCGCCCTGCGCCTGTATGGCACCGAGGACGCGTTCTACGACCAGACCTGGAAGCCGGATGACGTGGTAAAGGTCAAATGAGGGGGGCTGCTTGAAGAATTGAGCATGCTACCCACGCTTAGGAGGCGACCAACGGAACGATCCCTATCCTGACGTCCGCAACCTTGAAGCCCGCCAACTCCAGGCGGGCTTCTCGTTTAATAGACGTCCGCTTCTGGCCGGTAGCCGCCCCAGAGCCCGCTATCGATCCGAAACTGTCGATTTGGACAGGCACTCCTCGCTTACCGTGGAGTGCCTGTCCCGGTGCATGCAAGGCACACCGGTAGGTTCCGCTAGATCCCCGGCATTGGCACGAATCCGGGCAGCTGCTGGATCCTGTCGATCCAGCGCACGATGTAGGGGTAGGGCGCCAGGTCGATACCACCCTCGGGCGCCAGCGCAACATAGGGGAACACCGCGCAATCGGCGATGGTCGGGCGGGACAGCGCCAGCCAGTCGTGCTTCGCTAGGTGTGCGTCCAGCAGCGGCAGGATGCGGCCGGCTCGGACGAGGGTGTCGGCCTTGTCGATGCCGTAGCCGAACTTGTCCACGAGCCGTGCGGCGCAGGGGCCGTTCTGGATCTCATTGGCGGCTGTCGAAAGCCATTGCATGATTTCCGCTTGCAGGTGGGGCTCCACCGGCCACCAGGCTGCACCACCATAGGTGCCGGCCAGGTACACCAGGATTGCCTGTGAGTCGCGTAGCACCCGCTGCCCATCCACCAGTATGGGCAGCTCGCCCCAGGGGTTGAGGTCGATCAGCGGCGCTCGCTTGTGCTCGCCGCCGAGAAAGTCCACGGGGACGATCTCCAGTTCCAGGTTTGCCAAGTGGGCGAACAGGCGGACCTTGTAGCAGTTGCCGGACAGTTCCAGGTCATAGAGTTTCATGGCGTTTCCTTGTTATTGGCCAATAGCTGGTTGAATTCCAGGACATTGCCGTCGGGGTCGCGGATGAACAGCGCAATGCGACGAGGCCCGATCCGGTGCGGCCCTTCGGTGATGGTGATGCCTTGTTGCAACAGCCAGCCCTGCAGTGCCTCCAGGTCTTCCACGATGAAGGCCGGGTGAGTGATGCCGGGCAGCTTGATGGGCGCATCCAGCAGCACGTTGTGGGCATTGAGCTGGCGGGCACCATTGAAGATCAGGTTGATGCGTACGCCGCTTGGGGCAAGCATCTCGTTCGCTTCGAAGTCGCTGAACCGCATGCTTTCGACGAATCCCAGCGCCTCGTAGAACGCAAGGGCTCGGCTGCGGTCGCTGACGCGGATGCCGATGTGATCATAGGCTAGGATGGGCGACGGGTTGGGCATGCTGGTTGACGCATCGGCATTCATGGCGGGAAACCACACAGTCTCTGGATGCGCCCAGTGTGTCCATTGGCCGCTGTTTTACCAATGCCTGTAAGCTGACAACACTATTGCAGTTGCTGCACAGACGAGGCCTGAAGTTGGACCGATTGAAAGCGATGGCAACCCTGGTGCGGATTGTCGACAGCGGTAGCCTCAGTGCTGCGGCGAATGCCTCCGGACAGTCCACGGCGTCGGTGGTCCGGACCCTCGCGGCGCTGGAAAAACACCTTGGCACGCGGTTGCTCAATCGCAATACCCGTCGCCTGGCCTTGACCGACGAAGGCGCTGAGTTCCTCGCCTGGAGCCGACGGATATTGGCTGAGTTCGATGAGGTCGAACATGGCTTCGATGCCCGGCGTAAAAGCCCGGGTGGCCTGCTGCGCATCACTGCACCGGTGGAGTTTGGGCGCCGGTACGTCGCGCCACTGGTCAACGAGTTCCTGGCTTTGCATCCGACTATCCAGGTGGAGTTGATCCTGCTCGATCGCCTGGTCGACTTGCTGGAGGAGGGCATAGAGCTGGCGATTCGCATCGGGCAGTTGCCGGACTCTTCCCTGGTGATGACGCTGTTGGGGTATACCCGCCTGGTACATTGCGCAAGCCCGGCATACCTGCACGCCAACGGCACCCCACGGCAGCCGTCGGACCTGCTGGATCATGCCTGCGTTGCCTTTGCACCCCAGGGCAAGCAGTGGCAATTCCTGGAGCAGGGCAATGTCGTGCCCCGGGCTGTTACGGCGCGCATGACCACCAACCAGATTCAGGTCGCCAGCTTGGCCTGCCAGCAAGGTGTCGGCATCAGCCGGTTGCTGCATTACCAGGTCGCCGACGAATTGGCCGATGGCCGTCTGGTGCGGTTGCTGCCGGCGTTCGAACTACCTGATATTCCTGTCCAGATGGTTTATCCGCATGCTCGGTTGTTGTCGGCGAGGGTGCGGCAGTTTATTGATTGGGCCTCTCCACGGTTGGGGGCGGTGATTCCTAATCCGGCATGACTGGGGGGGATATCGCATCGGCGCCGACTGCCAGCAAACTGCCGGAAACATGGTACAGCAGCCGTTCGGTGGTACTTCCCAGGATGCGGTCGAGCCCCAGACGGCGTTGCATTCCCAGCACCATCACATCAATCTGATGGTCGTTCATGAAACTCGTGATTTCCTGAGCAGCTGGGCCCAGGACAAAATGGCGGCGCTCCGCAGGAATACCCCATTTGTCGGCCACATGGTTGAACGTTTGATAGAGCGAGATTCGTACTTGCTCGGCATAACTGGTATCCCAACTACTGCTCAGCATCGCCGAGTCGTAATCGATGGCCGTTGGCAGGTCGCAGGAATGCAGAAGATGCAATTCGGCGCCGCAAAGGTTGGCCATATTCCGTGCGGCCTGGAGGATCCCCTCGTTGAGCCCGCTCGTGAGCAGTTCCGGCCTGGCTACATCCAGTGCGGCTGCAATCTTGAGCGGCAATGGGTGTGGCGCCTCGGCAACCAGGTGCAAGGGGACCTGGCAGGCGCGCAACAGGCGGTAGTCCAGCGGTGTGACGAATACCCGTCGCAGAGCTGGCTCGTGGTGCACATTCTTGATCACCAGGTCTGCTTTGAGCATCGCCACGCGTTCCAGAATTTCCTTGCAAGGCTCCGCGCTCCAGACGGCCTCACAGGTCACGGCCAATCCGCTGCTGCGCAGCTCTTCGGTTTCGCGTTCCAGTTCTGCACGGCACTGCGTCAGCAGTTCATCGCGCTGGTGATCGATCAGGAACGGCAGGCCCAGCCGCGGCTCGAAGAACATCCCGATATGCAGTGATGCGTTGCCTCTTCGCACAATCGCCAAGGCACGCCGATAAGCAGGTGAATGCTGCCAGTGAGGGGCGGCGACCAGGAACACTTTCTGGTACTGGCTCATTGTCTTGCTCCGCTGCCGGTTACTCTTCAGTTGCAGCCTGAAGTGAGGGAGGCGGCTCGACCTTGATGCTCATCAACTTCAGCCCGTCCGGTATACCTGCGCCTGCAATTCCACCAACCGGCAAAGCACCCTGGGGCCGCACGACGCCCAAGCGTCAGCTTTCGGAGCCCACGGCAAGCACACCGCTGGGTATCTGATCGAGAATGTGCTCCGTCGTGCTGCCGATCAGATGATCGATGCCCGTGCGATGTACGCGCCCCATGACCACGATGTCCATCGTGTTCTCCTGGGCAAAATGGGATATGCCACGAAGCGGGGTTCCCATCAGGAAGTGGCGTCGCTCCTGGGGGACCCCGTACTGGTCGGCCAGGCTGGCGAAGGACTGATGCAGGGAGCTTCGCAATTCCTCGATCAGGTCCACCCAGGCGACGGTGCCTTCGCCGCGATTGGCCATGTAGGCCGGCATGCAGTCATAGATGTACAGAAGATGGAGTTCGGCGCTGCATTGCAGGGCCAGTCCGTTTGCCGCCGAAATGATCTGCTCGTTGATGCCGCTGATCAGGGTTCGCGGATCCGCCGGATCCACTGCCGCGACGATCCGGCGAGGCAGCGGGTGGCATGCGTCATGTACCAGGTGCAGCGGCCTGGGACACTCCCGCAACAGATGCCAGTCCAGCGGAGTGACGAATGAGCGCTTGAGTGCCGGCTCATGCTGGATGTCCTTGATCACCAGGTCCGGTTGCAGCTCTCCGATGGCCTGGAGCAGGTCCGCGCGTCGATCGGTCGTCCAGGCGACGGAGGATGTCATATCGATTCCGGCTCCCCGCCCGCGCTGCAAACGGCACTCTTTGTCCCAGCGCTCACGCTGCGCCGACAGCAGGCTCTCACGCGTATCATTCTGCACGTGTCGCGCCAACAGGCTGAACGTGGCGAAGGGCTCCACGTAAGCGAGTACGTGCAGGGATGAGCCGCAGGCCGCGGCCAAGGCTGTCGCGCGATCCAGCGCCGGAGTGTCGTGCAGGTCCGGGTGAGCGATCAGCAGGAGTTTCTGAATCTGGCTCATGGCGTACCTCGATCATGTCAATGGGCGCGGCGGATCGGGAGAGCGTCGCCGCCAGCGCATTGTCAGCACCGGCGCGGCGCAGAATCGACGAGCATCCGGCCGCCCTGATGCACCTGCATCCATCGACTGACGGCCGGCAGGAGAGTGCGTGCGCGTGGGGCATGTACCGCGCCCTCCAGCACCGTGACCGTAGCAATTGAAGAATGGCGCCCCCCGCTCGTGGAGGGCGCCTGCACCTCACTTGGCTGCCTTGACGGGAATGATCTTCTCCGGATGAACCGCCTCGGCGCGCTTGGGCAGTTGCACCTGCAGGACGCCCTTGCTGAACTGGGCCTGGATCTTTTCCGGATCCACCTCCCGAGGTAGCCGGAACACTCTCTCGAAGCTGCCATAACGACGCTCGGAAATGTGGTACTCCTTGCGTGCTTCGTCTTTTTCTTCCTTCTTCTCGCCTTTGATGATCAGGCAGCCATTGGCCAGCTTGATCTCGATGTCCTTTTCATCCATGCCGGGCAGCTCGGCGTTGATCCTGAACTCTTCTGCCTGCTCGCTGACATCCACGGCAGGTGCGCCGTGGGTGAACGGGTCGCGGCGCCAGAATGGGTCGGCATCGAAGGCGCTATGGCCGAAGGGAAGGCGTAAAGGGGTACGGCCGAAATCATCGAAGAGGTTGTCGATCTGCCGGCGCAGGTTCTCGAAGGGGTGCCATGGATTGTAATGGCTGGCGGTATGCGCAGAGGCCTTGGTCGGTTGGCTGGGGATGGTGCTGACGGGTACTTTTTTTGCGGGCTCGGACATGATGCATTCCTCCGCAGGATGAAGGTCGCCTCACGAGGAGGCCATTCGATTCTGCGGCCACCCAGGGGGCGCACTTTGATGTCGATCAAATACGGTTTCGTGCATCGCATCCATTTTCCCGGAGGCAAGTTGATGGCGATCAAGGCGGACCGACCGTCGCTACTTAGCCTGAAGCCGTAGCGGGCGTATCTCGCCAGCACTCACCGTGGAGGCACGGGATGGAACGGGAGACTGTTTGCCGGGTGCGAGTTCTGGATGTACTGCCCCTTGCAGGCTCGATCCAGTGTCTGCGTCTGCTGTTGGAAAGCAGTGAGTCGGAGGCCGTCATTCCCGGACAGTACTGCATGCTGAATGACGACGGACGGGAGCCTCGTCCATTCGATTATGTAAGCCTGCCCGGGCGAGATCGGCGCTTCATCGTCGCCACCCACCAGCCAGGCCTGCCACTGACATCGGATCAGCTCGGTTATCGCGGCCCGTTCGGCACGGGGTGGCCCTTGCCGCTGGGCGCTTCCCGGCTGCTGGTCTTCGCCTGCGAGGGTGGAATACTGGCCGTGGCCGCGGTAATCGACGAGTTCGCCTGCTGGATGCCGTGGGTGCGCTTGTCGCTCATCCATGATGCGACCAGCCCGGCCGACCTTCCCGACGATTGCCGGAGCTGGTTGCGGACACTGGGCCTGCTCGCCAAGGCAGGGCTGGACTCCTGTCCACTGGAGCGACTTCGGGAATACCTGAGCGAGCAACTGCCTGACCTTGTGTATTGCGCCGCTCCGGCTCCTCTCGCGCAACGAGCGGCTCGCTTGTGCCAGTGGTACGGCGTGCCGGCGTCTCGCATCTGGCTGCGGGACGAACGGCGTTTTCCACTCGGCGGAGCCTGGCCTGCATCGATCCGTGACGGCCCTGTGCAGCGCTTTGACCGATTCGACGGACATATCCGGGACCGCCCTTGATCGGTATCAAGGTACGATGCACTGGAGCGGCACAGGCTCATGGCATAACACCCATGTGCCCGCACCGGAGGCATCATGAACGCATTTGCCCGTCTGCTCCTGATCTGCGATCCCGACCTTCACTACTCCCCGGCCATGGTGCGCGCGCAGGCCCTGGCCGGCTCCTTCGGCGCAAGCTTGCATGTTGTGGCATTGGGGAGCATGCCAACTGGCCTGGCGCTTCTCGATTACAGTACTCAGCAACGTGCCCGTGAAGCTATCCAGGAGCGCCGACAGGCATGGCTCGATGATCAGCTTCAACTGCTACGTGGGCAGGGTATCGATGCCAGTGCGGAGGCGATCTGGAGCGCCGAGCCACTGGAGGACATTCTTCAACTGGTAACGACGCGCCAGGTCGATCTTCTGGTCAAGGACACGCAATACGAGCCAACGCTGAGCCGAACCTTGATGCACCCACTGGATTGGCAACTGCTCCGCCAGTGCCCGGTCCCACTGCACCTGGTCAGCCTTGCGCCACATCCGTTGCCGCGCAGGGTGCTGGCGGCAATCGACCTTTCGCAGGACGAGCCCGAGGTCAATGCTCTGAACGACCGGATTGTCGATTCAGCCCGGCAGTTCGCTCAGCAATGCGACGCGGAGCTGCATCTGTTGCAGGCCTACGATGTGAGCTCCAGCTTTCTGGCCTATGCCGCAAGCCCGGTAGCCTGGACTCCGGAAGTGGCTGAACAGTTGAGCGGTCGCTCGCGCCAGCGCATGGACGATATCGGCGCGCGATTCGGCGTGGGACGTCCCTACCAGCATCTGGCCAAGGGGCCGGCCATGCGAGTCATTGCTGATTTCGCTGCCCAGCAGCAAATGGACGTCGTCGTCATGGGGACCCTCTATCACGCTGGGCTGACGAAGATCATAGGCAGCACCACGGAGCAGACGTTGTATCGCGTCAACTCCAGCATTCTGGCGGTTCGTCCCTGAGGCAATACCATGAAGGTGTTCGCGCTGCTCGTCGTATTACTCTCCATCTGGGCGATTGCCTGTGTCGCCTGGATGGAGCTTCGTTACACGCCTGCCGGCGGGGACAGCCAATATGTGTTTCTCTGGGATCGCTGGGAGAACCGCGTATGCCTGGTGTCCATCAACGAGCCATCGAGAATCATCTGTGACCTTCGCTCGTTGTGGGTAGGGACAGGAGACGGAAAAGGGCCCATGGTCCGGAAACCATGACAGCGGCCCGGGATATCTCTCAGCTGGCGTGCCGCCGTTCACTTTCACGGCGGTTGCCCGTGGGCAACTCATGGGGTGCTGCGAGGCGTTGATGGAGTCGCTCCAGATATTCGCGAGCCTGAAGCTCATCGGCGAAAGGAACCCGGTATTGATCCAACTGCACGTAACAGCGGCCGTCGCCGGTGCAGAGTAATTGCGTACGCATGAGTACCTCCGCCTTACGGCGCTGGCTGCAATTGCAGGGTATGAATGGTTTGCGCGGGATCGCTGGGGTCCTGGCGGCTGCTGAATCCAAGGAATCGCGCCAGTTCGTGCATCGCGCTGTTGGCCGCCGTATCGATCGAATACATCTGCTTGAAGCCTTGCAGTCTGGCCGCTTCGATCAAGTGGCGCATCAATGCCACGGCCAATCCTCGATGACGCCAGGCATCGGCCACGGTCACCGCACATTCGCACTGCTGGGGATCCGCCCCACGCGCGTACCGACTGATGCCGATCTCGACCAGCTCTCCCTCCTGGTGCGCGAGGGCGACGTAGGCGACACTGTCCTTGAAGTCGACCGCCATCAGTTGATCCAGCAGGGAAGGGCTGACCTCCTTCATGGTGCACAGGAATCGGAAATGGCGTGCTTCCGGAGACAGCCTGGCAATGAAATCCGCCTCGCGCGTTCGGTCTTCGGGACGAAGCGGACGGATCAGTACATGGCTTCCGTCATTCAGAGCCTCGACCCAGTGTTCATCCGGACATTCGCAAGATGCTTCGCAGTGAGTTGACATGGAGACCTCCTGGCACGGCGCCTCTGAGCGGGTGAGCCGCTGACTTACTTGTACGCCGGGAGGAACACATGAATTTGATCATGATCAAGCGGCCGCCATCTCATCGCCTTCAGCCGCCGACCGGCAGGCGCCCTGGGGAAAAGCTCAGGCCCCCCTTGGCAAAATGCTCCGCTCCTCCATGCCGCTCAATCGACACAGCTCCGAGCGGTTGACCAGGCGCAGCTCCCGGCCTTGGCATTCAATCAGTCCATCCTGAACGAAACGCGTGAACAAGCGGCTGATGGTTTCCAGTGTGAGATCCAGATAATTGCCGATATCGCCGCGAGTCATGGGGAGCGTGAACTGATCCTGCCGTAGTCCTCGTTGCTGATAGCGTGCCGAAAGGCTGAGCAGGAATTGCGCAAGGCGCTGTTCCGCCCGCTCACGATTGCAACGAATATGCTCGTGTTCTCCGTGGATACCCTGGCTGAGAATATGCAGCAATTGGTGACGTAAACCAGGGATACGTCCGGACAGGTCCTCCAGCTGCTGCAGGTCGATAGCGCAGACCATGGACGTCTCCAATGCCACCGCGAAACCACGAAACTCAGCGGCACCGATAGCATCCAGTCCAATCAGCTCGCCTGGCAGAACAAAGCCCGTCACCTGCTGGTCACCACTGGCCTGGAGCAGATAGGTCTTCAACGTGCCCGAACGCAATGCAAATACCTGCCGCATGGGTTCGCCGGCCCGAAACAGATATTCCCCCCTATGCAGAGGTCGATTGCGCCGGACTATCCGGTCCAGCTCCGCGACTTCGCTGTCCGTCAGGCTTGCGGGAAGGCAAAGCCGGCTCAGCGAACAGGCGTGGCAGTTAACCTGTGGAAGAGGTGATGGGCGGCGGGTGTCTGGCATGGCTGAAGCCCCGACCAGAGGGCGATCAATAAAGTCTAGTCGCTGCACAACGTCGCTACAGGGACATCGACAAAAGGGAGGCCAGGCGTGGTGCGCATACCGCTCGCACCGGCACCCGGCCATCGACGGGCCTCACCTTGCCGGCATGCCTGAGTGCTTCGGCAAAGGCAAGGCACGCCCCTCTCTCTTCACACTGTCTTAAGGTCTTGCGCGCAGCATCTGGCCCAAAGCGCGAAAGAGAATGGCAGGCGCACCGGTCTGGAAGACTCAAGATCCCCTCCGAACTTTGATCGAAATGGCTCAGGCGGAACCAGGTTAAGGTGCGAAAGGAAGGACTTCATTGTTCTGCCGTGTTTATTGGCGTACCGCTGGCAGAGTATTCAATTGAACATTCAGTCTCGTTCAGGTCTTTCGTCGACCTATCTGGTAACCGCCATAGGATCCTTCTGTGCGGAGGCGGTCATCCACGCCCTTCGCCACGCTCCGCAGGCGCGCGTGGTGGGCATCAGCACACTGCCTCGAGAGTGGAGCGCTGTGTCCGTCATGCTGGATGCGTTCCATCGCGTTCCCCCCGCCAGGGACATGCCTGCCTTTGTCGCCCGCGTACTGGACATCTGCCAGGCGGAGCAGGTAAGCCATGTACTGCCTCTCATTGATCTTGAGGTCGATGCTTTCACGCAGTGTCGAGATGCGTTTTCAGCGCGGGGCATCATCTTGTGCATGGCTCCTCCCGAAGCCGTTCGCATCAGCCGGGACAAATGGTTGGTCTTCGAGACGTTTAGAGATCATCCGGACGTTCACCCCATCCCGACCTGGACGATGGAGAATCCCGCGGTAGATGACCTGCCTTTCCCTTTGCACGCCAAGCCGCGTGATGGCCGGTGCAGCGAGGGGCTGGCGCGAATCCTCGACAAGGAGGATTTGATTTACCTGCGAAAGAAGCTGATGGGGCGCCCTTACGTCGTCCAGCCGTTACTGGACGGCGACGTGTGCGTCGTGGACATCGTGCGGCGGCGCGACAACGGACAGTGGGCAGCAATGGCGCGACAGGAGTTGGTGCGAACCTCCAACGGTGCGGGGGTTACGGTCAGAATGCTGAACGAGCCGGCGTTGATCGACGCAGCTCGTCAGATCGCCACGACGCTGGATCTCGATGGCTGCATCAACATCGAGTTTCTGGTGGGGGGTGAACGGCCCCTGGTGATGGACATCAATCCGCGTTTTTCCGGTGGGGTCGCGTTCAGTCGCCTTTCCGGGTACGACATGGTGACCAATCATTTGCGCTGCTTCCGGGGCGAGCCGCTCGATCCTCAAGTTATCCCTGCCCCGGTCATCCATGCGCGTCGTTATGTGGAGACCACCTTTGCATTTCCCAAGGGGCAATCAGGGCAGTACTGCAAGGCGGCCGACCTGATGTAGGTCTCAGCCCACTGCGCCGTCGCCATCTACCCACAACTGGCGCAGTCCGCCCTTGTCGCGTAGCAGGAAGAGTGCGCTCAGACCGTACTCGCGCGCCATCGCCGAGCCGCGCTCGGGACCCAGCACCATCAGCGCGGTGGCCCAGGCGTCGGCAAGCATGCAGGTTGGCGCCAACACCGAAACCGAGGCCACGTCATTGGCTACTGGTACGGCCAGACGTGGGTCCATGGTGTGGGCGTAGCGTGTGCCTTCCTGTTCGAGGAAGTGCCGGTAATCACCCGAAGTAGCCAGCCCGCCGTCGCCCATCTGCAGCACGCCAAGGGCCGTGCGAACACCTTCCTGAGGCGCCTCGATGGCCACCGTCCAGGGCTGGCCGCCGGGTTTGCCTCCGCGCGCACGGAATTCGCCATCGATGCTCACCAGATAGTCGCGGATGCCACGATCCTCCAGGCAACGCGCCAACCGGTCGACGCCGAAGCCCTTGGCGATGCCGGAGAGGTCCAGGTGTACCCGGTGACGCTTGCGTACCCGGCCGCTGCCGAAGTCGAACTCCAGTGCCGCCGCGGCGCTGGGGCCGGGCTGGCGCCTGAGCGCTTCGCGTTCCCCACCCTTGGCCAATCCAGCCGGTGGTCCGAAGCTCCAGGCGCCGACCAGATCGCCTACCGCGATGTCGAATGCGCTGTCGGACGCCAAGCCAACCTGAATCGCGGTGTGCAGCACCCAGAGCAAATCACTCGGAAGAGTCATCCAGATGCCCGGCTCCAGGTCGTTGAAACGCATCAGTTCCGAGTCGGGCCGCCAATTCGACATCTGCAGATCCACCTGCGTGACAGCCTGGTCCAGTTGCCGCGCCAACTCTCCCTCGTTCTGTACCTCGGCGCTGTAGAGCACCGCGCGGTAGCGGGTTCCCATGGTCGCACCATTGAAGTCGTAACGATCCACTGTGCAGGGGTCAGAAAAGGTCTTCACGGTAGCGTCCTCCGGCCCTGAGATGCTCAACACTCAACGCCAATGGGCCCAGCAGTTCATCGATCGCGTTGCGGACACTTTCGGCCATGCCACGCCCACCACAGACCAATATCTGGGCTCCGGCAGCCAGCAGTTGGCGAAGTTCCGTTGCGTCCCGGTGCAGGCAGTCCTGCACGTAGGTGCGTTGTGGACCCGCCGAATAGGCAGTGCGCAGGTCATTCAGACGGCCATCGGCCAGCGCCTTGTCGAGTTCGCCCTGGAAGGGCACTCCAGCTTCGGGGACGCGACCGCCCCAATACAGATAGAGCGGACGGTCGCGCAGGTTCCCTCGTACGAAACCGACCAGAGGGGCAATGCCGGTACCCGCGCCGATCAGGATCAGTGGCGCATTCCCCGAATGCGGTCGGAACGCGCGGTGTGGCTGCACCGTGGCACTGATTGCGTCACCTGGCCTGAGATCATGCAGGTAGCTTGAGCACAGCCCGTCTCGACGCAGGCGCACACAAATGTCCAGCAGGCCGTCCCGGCTGTCGCTGGCGAGCGAGTATTGGCGCGGTGCATCGGCCCCCGGCGCGTATACCGCCAGCAGATCGCCCGCCTGGTAGCTGGCGGGGCCGTCGGTCGGGGCGAAGCGCAGCACCGCCAGCGGGGTATCACCGGGCGCATCGTGCAAGTGTCGCTCCACCAGCCTGAACCGGGATTCAGGGCGAGGTGCGCAGACCTTTCTCATCTTCAGGGACACACCCAGGGCGTCGCCCAGTTCACTTACCCAATCCGTGAAAGCATGAAGCTGCGCGGCTTCCATGTCCCGGCGCGGCAATAGGCGTTGCAGGCCTTGTCCGGCAAGGGCGGTGTCTACCTCGGCGGCGTATTGGCAGAAACGTGGGAATCGTCGGTCGCCGAAGCCCAGCACGGCGAAGCGTACGTCGGGTGGAAGGCGAAGGCATTCGAGGTTTTCCAGGAAGCCCGCTGCCGACTGCGGGGCTCCGCCATCACCATAGGTGGCGGTCAGCACCAGCAGTTCGCGCGCCGCCGGAAACTCGCGCGCGCCGTGACTCAACGCAGCGCCATGCACCCGCCTTCCGCTTGCCGCCAGTACTTCCTGGAGAGCATTGGCAAAGGCCCAGGTGCCATTGCTCTCGCTGCCTACCAGCAACACGCAATCGGCATCGTGGGCAGCCGCCTGCGCGGTACTGCGCACCCGAGTCCCCCGGCGGCGCAGGAACAGCAGCAGGCCGGTAATTCCTAACAAGGGCACTCCCAGGGCCGCCATACCCAGCACGGGGCTCGCCGCCCCCAGCAGCTCGCCGCTGTGCAGGCGATAGAGGAACTCATTGAAGCGTTGAGTCGACGTATGCGGCCGATAGCCCAGCAACTGGCCGCTGACCGGGTCGACGAAGCTGTCGCCCTGCGCGGTGCCGAGGGTGTACGCCGCCTGGCTGTCTCCGGGAGCCGGGAACTCCAGTTCTCGCAGTTGCCGCAGCGGTGTCTGGCGCAATGCTTGAAGGTTGCCGGGGGACTGCGCAGCTCCCTGGGCCAGATGAGCAGGGAGGGCGGGCTCCTGGTCCGGACCCGTGGGGATCAATTCGAAGTGTTCTGCCGACAAGTAGATGCCGCTCAGACCGAACAGCAGCGCCACGGGCAGCAGGCCCCTGCCGACCTGATTGTGCCAGCGCGAAGCGCCGCTGCCGTGAACGGGGCGCGCCAGCTTGCGCCAGCCGCCCTGGCGGCGGGCCAGCAGCGCCAGTCCGGAAAGGCTCAGCAGGAGCATGCCCACCGCGCCGCTCGCCACCAGCGCGTGTCCCGACTCGCCCAGCAACAATTCGCGGTGCACCGAGCGGGCGACACGGTACATGGCGGAAGGCTCATAGGCGCCCAGGATATGACCGTCGATTGGAGAGACTTGTACCGCGCCTTGTTCGCCGTAGGCGATCAGCACGCCTGAGGGGCGTCGCTCCAGCCGTTCCAGGCCGGGCACTTCCTGGCTTACGCGTTCGGCGATCTGGGCTACGCTGCGACGCGGTTCCCCTCCCGCCTGCAGGCGCTCAGCCAGAGGCTGGGTCGCGAGGAGTGCTCCACTGCCTGCCAAGACGAGGAGCAGGGCAGTCAGCAGGATGCCTGGCCAGGCGTGCAGTCGACGAAGCATGGTGGCCGCCGTCCTCAAAGATCGTAACGGAAGGCGGAGATGTAGCCGCTACCGGCATTGTCCTTGCCGGCTCCGTCGAGGGTCAGGGGTACCTTCAGTTCGGCGCGGTTGGAGCGCTTGTCCTCCACTGCGCTGTCGATTCGAATCTGGTACCCGGCGTCGATCAGGCTGTCGGCCACCTCCACCGAAACCTTCAGGGTGTCGCCGCTACCGACACTGGCACCGCTCAGGCCATCGAACTCGGCCGCACGCAGGCCGCTACCGCGGGCCCAGTCACCCAGATGCTTGTAATACTTGGCCTTGCGGCCAGCCACCCAAAGCGTGCGCTGGTACTGGCCCTGTGCATCGGTCAGGTAAATGGCCAGATAGGCCTTGTTACCGCTGTAGTCGGCAAGGGTGGTGCTCAGGTTCAGTTCTCGGGCCTGGGCCAGTGCGGGGCCAGCAAGAGCGCCAGCCACGGCCAGGGAAGCGGCAGTGATCTTCATGATGGAGTCTCCTTGGAGGGAGATTCCACATTGAGCCGCTGCGCTTAAATCAAGCTGAACTGATCGAGGACACTACTTCAGACAGGCTTCAGGTAAATCTGCTTGGCATCGGTGTGTGAGTCAGGGATACGTAGATTACCGGGTCCATGGGGTCGCTGGTTCGAAGACACAGGTGAGTATCGACCTTCACCCGATTCGCCTGCGGTTCGCGCGATTCAGAGGCGGCGACTCAGAGCTGCAATTTTCCCTGCACCAAAGCGCGCAGGCGCTGCCGAGCACTGGCCGGGCTGCTGCCGAGATTGGCGAGGGGGACATCGCACAGCGCGCTCGATATCTGCTGTGCAGCCTCGCCGGTCACCGCCAGCGGGCAGTCAATCGCCAGTTGCAGGCGCTCGAGGCGTTTGAGCCCTTCACCGGCTAGCGCGACATGGGCCAGGAGCACCAGGGCAGCCGGCTGGATCGCCTGGCAGAGCAGTGGCAATTCCTCCAGCGGCGCGCCCGGTGAAAGGGTTTGAACCTGGATTCCATCGTCGCTGAGCAGAAGTCCCGTCGCCAGCAACTCGAACTCCCGGAGGTTTCCCGTGGCGTCCGACAGTAGGACGCAGGCTTCGCTGGGACGGTTCATCTGCAAGCGCATGAGGACGCGGGCGCGCAGGAAGGCATCGAGAAACAGCCATTGGCTGCGCGCGCCAAAGGCATTGAGCGTCAGGAGGGAGCGCCACAGTGGCAGGAGGATGTCCTCCAGCAGGGTCAGGAGCGGATAGAGGCTGTAGGCTTGGCCGTAGAGACGATCGAGCGCGTCCAGGTCGAACGCCGCACTGGCCCGCTCGAAGGCTTCGCGCCATTGCAGGAGTTCGTCGCCGGCCTGCTCCGGTTCCTGGCGCTTGGATTTGGCGAGGAGCTCGCCGATCTTGCCGACCGCCATACCCCGGCCAGACCAGAGCAGGATGTCCTGGATGGTCTGCAGGTCGCTGCGGGTATAAAGGCGGTGGCCTCCCTCGGTGCGTATCGGGTTAACCAGACCATAGCGTCGCTCCCAGGCGCGCAGGGTCACCGGATTGACGCCGGTGAGGCGCACGATCTCACGCATGGGCAGCAGGTCGGTTTCGAGAATGTCGTTCATGGCGCGGCCAGCGGAGGCGAAGGTGCGGAGATTGTAAACCAGCGCCGGCGCTCATGGCCGCGCTGGGCATCGCGAAGCTCGCCGACTACCCTAGGCGGATGATTCCAATCCGGACGGGAACGCCGCCATGATCAACGCCAAGCTGCTGCAATTGATGCTCGAAGCCTCCAACGACGGTGTCGTGGTGGCGGAGCAGGAGGGTGATGACAGCATCCTGATCTATGCCAATCGCGCCTTCGAGCGCCTGACCGGTTATGCCGTGGACGACATTCTCTACCGCGATTGCCGCTTCCTCCAGGGAGCCGAGCGTCAGCAACCAGGGCTGGCGGCCATCCGCGAAGCAATAAGCAGTGGCCAGCCCTGCCGCGAAGTGCTGCGCAACTTCCGCAAGGATGGCACGCCGTTCTGGAACGAACTCTCCATCACGCCGGTGCGCAACGAGGCGGATCACCTCACCTATTTCATCGGCATCCAGCGCGATGTCAGTACTGAGGTCGCGGCGCTGGAACGAGTCAGGCAACTGGAGGCTGAGGTGGCCGAGCTCAAGCGTCAATTGGCTACCGCCGACCTGGGAAGGAACAATTCCGCACCAAAATAACTGTACAAGATCCCTTGATTTGTACAATTTTTGCCGTAGGCTTCGATTATACCTGTACAGAATTTTTAATCTGTACAGAAATTATCGGAGCTTCCCATGTCTTCGTTCCTGCGGCCCTTCGCCGAACGTTTCGCCACGCTGGATGCCACGAGCCTGCACCGGCTGGATGAGCTTTATAGCCAGGATGTGTGCTTCCAGGATCCTCTGCACCAGGTGGAAGGGCTCGCCGAGCTTCGCCGCTATTTCGAATCGATTTACGTCAATGTTCGCGAACTGCGCTACGACTTCCATGGTTTTGACGAAGTCGCGCAGGGCAGCGGGTACCTGCGCTGGACCTTGCACTTTCGCCACGCGAGGCTGGCCGGCGGCGGGCTGATCGCCCTGGATGGCTGCAGCTTTCTGCGATGGAGTGAGCGGGTCGATTACCACCGGGATTATTTCGACGCTGGAGCACTGCTTTACGAGCATCTGCCGGTATTGGGCGGTGTCATCGGCTGGCTCAAGCGGAGGCTGGCATGAGCCGCATCTGGCTGACCGGAGCCAGCAGCGGCTTGGGCGCGGCCATGGCTGATCGGTTGCTCGCGGACGGTCACCATCTGGCGCTGACGGCGCGCCGGGCGGAATCGCTCGAGACCTTGGCGCAACGCTATCCGGGGCAGGTGCTGATAGTCGCCGCGGATGTCGCGGACGCAGACCAGGTCGCCCTGGCAGCCCGCTCCATCGATCAGGCATGGGGCGTTCTGGACCGCGCCATCTTCAATGCCGGAACCTGCGAATACCTGGAACCTGGGCTCTTCAGCGCCGCCTTGGTGCAGCGCGTGGTCACGACCAATCTCATCGGCACGGCGAATTGCATCGAGGCTGCGTTGCCTTTGCTACGCCACTGCCAGCGCCCGCATCTGGTGATCATCGGCAGTGCAGTGACCTGGTTGGCCCTGCCGCGTGCCGGTGCCTACGGTGCCTCCAAGGCGGCCTTGCGGTACCTGGTGGAGTCGTTGCGGATCGATCTGGCAGAGGAGGGTATCGACCTCACCCTGGTCAGCCCTGGTTTCGTCGACACACCGCTGACACGACGTAATGATTTTCCCATGCCGATGCTGTGGCCAGCCCGGCGTGCCGCCAAACATATCGTGTCGAGGCTGGATTCCCGTCCACTGGAGATTGTCTTCCCGTTTGCCTTCGTTCTGGCGCTGAAGCTGCTGGGCCGGCTGCCGGCGCGCTGGCGCCTAGCCCTGGGGCGTCGGTTGGCGCGTCCGCCGGCGGAGGCCTGAACCATGCGCATTGCGATCATTGGTAGCGGCATCTCCGGGCTGACCTGCGCCTACCTGCTGGCTCGTCAGCACGAGCTGACCGTCTTCGAAGCTGCCGACTGGATCGGCGGGCATACCCACACGGTCGATGTCGACTGGCAGGGGCGGCGTTACGCCGTGGATACCGGGTTCATTGTCTACAACGATTGGACCTATCCGCGTTTCATCCAGCTGATGGAGCACCTGGGCGTTGCCTCTCGGCCTACGCAGATGAGCTTCTCGGTGCACGATCCGGCCAGCGGGCTGGAGTACAACGGCCATGACCTGAACACGCTGTTCGCCCAGCGGCGCAATCTGCTGTCCCCGGGCTTCTGGGGAATGCTGCGGGATATTCTGCGATTCAATCGCACGGCCCTCGAGGATCTGGCCGAGCAACGCATTCCCGCGTCGTTGACGCTGGGCGACTATCTGCGAGCCGATGGCTACGGCGCCCGCTTCGTCGATCACTACATCGTGCCCATGGGCGCCGCCATCTGGTCGATGTCGCCGGAGCGCATGCTGGATTTCCCGCTGCAGTTCTTCGTGCGCTTCTTCGCCAATCACGGTTTGCTTTCCGTCAGCGAGCGGCCTCAGTGGCGGGTGGTGGAAGGTGGGTCACGGAGCTACGTAGCACCCTTGAGCGCGAGCTTTCGCCAGAGCATACGGTTGTCTTGCCCGGTGCAACGGGTCAAGCGGGACGGGCAGGGGGTGGAGATTCTCAGTGCCGCCGGCTGCGAACGTTTCGACAAGGTGGTGTTCGCCTGTCACAGCGACCAGGTCCTGGGCCTGCTGGATTCCCCTACGCCGCAAGAGTGCGATGTGCTCGGCGCACTGACTTACGCCAGCAACGAGGTCGTCCTGCATACCGACACGCGCCTGCTGCCCAGGCGACGTCTTGCCTGGGCGAGCTGGAACTACCGGCTTGGCGGGCCGACGCAGGCGCCGGCCGCGCTGACCTACAACATGAACATTCTGCAGGGTATCGAGGCGCCAGTGACCTTCTGCGTCAGCCTCAACCAGAGTGAGCAGATCGATCCCTCCAAGGTGCTGGCGCGCTTCGACTATGCCCATCCCCAGTTCAGCCTGGCGGGCGTGGCGGCACAGGCGCGCCGCGCCGAGTTGCAAGGGCGTCACCACAGCTACTTCTGCGGTGCCTACTGGGGCAACGGCTTCCACGAGGACGGCGTGGTCAGCGCACTGGAAGTGGCCGATCACTTTGGAGAGCGGCTATGAACAGCAGCTTGTGCCGTGGTTGGGTCAGCCACCGGCGGGTGCTGCCGCGGCTGCACGCCTTTCGCTATCCGGTCGGCATGATCCTGCTGGACCTGGCAGAACAGTCGCAGTTGCTGCAGCTCTCGCCTTTGCTGCGGGCTAACCGGTTCGCGCCGCTGAGCTGGGGTGAACGCGATTATCTGCCGGCATGGACGAGCCAGGGGCTGCCGCTGGTGGAGGCGGTACGTTGTCTGTTGCGCGAAGCTCTGGGCGAAGCGCCCACGGGGCGAATCGAGTTGCTGACCCAACTGCGCAGTTGGGGGCTGTGGTTCAACCCGGTCAGCTTCTATTTCTGTCATGACGCCGATGGCCGTCTGGCCGCCATTCTTTGCGAGGTGCGCAACACGCCCTGGCGGGAGCGCTTCCACTACGTGTTTGCCGTGGCGTCCGGCGCACCGCAGGAGTTCACGGTGGCGAAGGCGTTTCACGTGTCCCCCTTCCTGCCCCGGCACATGCAATACCGCATGCGCTTCCTGATCAAGGAGTCGCGTGTGCACGTGCACATGGAGAACTGGCATGAGGAGCGATTGATGTTCCAGGCCAGCCTCGACCTGCAACGCCAGACACTCGACGCCGCCGCGCTACGTCGTCATCTGCTGGCTTTCCCCTGGATGAGCCTGCGCACCGTCACCGCCATCTACTGGCAGGCCTTGCGCCTGCTGCTCAAACACATCCCCGTGCATGAGCACCAGGCAAGCGACGTCTGCCTGAGTGTCGGGCACATCGTACAGAAGGAGTCCGACCATGACCGACCCCACACTGAGCGCCGGTAAGGCCGGAATCACGGCCCCGCTGGCGGGAAGCCTGCTGCGCCAGGTAGTCATGGGGCGGCTGCGGCTGTTGCGCCAGGGATGGTTGCAGGTGCGTCATGGGGAAACCGTGCTGGATTTCGGTGACCGGCTCAGTCCGTTGCGAGCGGTGATCGATGTGTGGCACGAGGCGGTATGGGGCATGGTCGCCTGCAACGGTTCGATCGGTGCTGGCGAGGCCTACATCCAGGGCTACTGGAGCAGTCCGGACCTGGCGGCGGTGACCCGCCTGTTCGTCGCCAATCTCGACGCACTCGATGCGCTGGAGGGCGGGCTGGCCAGGCTGGGGCGCCCGGCGCTCAGGCTGCTGCACTGGCTGAACCGTAACAGCCGGCGCGGTTCGCAGCGCAACATCATGGCCCATTACGACCTGGGCAATGACCTGTTCGAGCGCCTGCTCGACCCCACCCTGATGTACTCCTCGGCGATGTTCTCCAGTCCCGAGCAGAGCCTCGAACAGGCGCAACTGCAAAAGCTCGATGTCATCTGCCGCAAGCTGGACCTGCGGCCAGAAGACCACCTGCTGGAAATCGGTACCGGCTGGGGCAGCCTGGCGCTCTACGCCGCGACGCATTACGGCTGCCGCGTGACGACGACGACGCTTTCCCGGGAACAGTTCGCCTGCGCCGAGCGACGAATCCGTCATTGCGGCCTGGAGGATCGCGTCACACTCCTACTTCAGGACTATCGCGACCTGCGCGGGCGCTTCGACAAGCTGGTCTCCATCGAAATGATCGAGGCCGTGGGCCATCGCTACCTGCCCGAGTACTTCCGTTGCTGCGCGGCGCTGCTCAAGGACGACGGGCTGATGCTGCTGCAGGCCATCACCATCCGCGACCAGCGCTACGAGCAGGCTCGTCGCTCGGTAGACTTCATCCAGCGCTACATCTTCCCCGGCGGTGCGCTGCCATCGATCACCGTACTGTTGCAGACTGCCACGAACCACACGCGGCTCAGCCTCGTGCAGCTCGAAGACTTCGCTGCCGACTACGCCCGCACGCTGCGGCATTGGCGCGAGAACCTGCGTCAGTCGCGTGCCGAGCTGCTGGAGCTGGGGTACGACGAGCATTTTCAGCGCCTGTGGGAGTTCTACCTGTGCTACTGCCAGGGCGGCTTCGAAGAGCGTGCCATTGGCGTGGCGCACCTGCTCTGGGCGGGGCCGGCAGCGCGCAAGGCGGCCCTGGTGGATCACCTGGAAGCCTGATGTCCCGCCGCGGCTGGCTGATTGGCAATGCCCTGTGGCTACAGCTGGGGTGGTGGGGGTGCGTGCTGGGTGCGCAACATGTCGCCTTGCTTGCGGCGGTGGCGGCCGGGCTGATTGCGCATCTCTGGCTGTGCCGGCAAAGGGCAGGGGAGTGCCTGGCAATCCTCACGGTTGGCGTGGCCGGTTGTTTGCTGGATGTGCTGTTGGGTGTGCTCGGCCTGTTCGATTTTCATGGCGAAATCCTGCCGGCATGGCTGGCGTTGCTCTGGTTGGTGTTCGCCAGCGGTCTACGGCACTGCCTTGCATGGGCCGCGAGCCCCGTGTGGCGGGGAGTCCTGCTGGGCGCGGCGGGTGGGCCGCTGGCCTACTGGAGTGGCGCCTCGCTGACCGGCGTCGGCCTGCCCTGGGGCAGCGGCGCCACGGCGATGGTATTGGCGCTGGTCTGGGCCGTCTGGCTACCCCTGATGCTGAAGCTGGCGCTTCGCTGGTGAGCGCCGGCAGCGCTCGGAGCAATAGCGAACGTCATTCCAGCATCGTGCCCAGCGTCGCCGCCATGTGAAGGGGCGGCCGCAGACCGCGCAGGTCTTTTCCGGCAGATGGCCTTTCTTCATAGCGGCAACTCCGCATCCAGGCGTCCCAGCAGCGCCTCGCCGCGTTGCCAGAGGGCGAGGCAGCGTTCATCGCCCATGCGCTGCAGGTTACGGTACGGCATGGCCAGGCGAGGGTTTCGGCCGAGCTGGTCGCGATGCCGCATGAGGAAATGCCAGTAGAGCGCATTGAACGGGCATGCGTCGTCTTCCGTGGCTTTGTCCACCCGGTAGCGGCAGGCGCCACAGTGATCGGACATCCGCTGGATGTAGCGGCCGCTCGCGCAGTAGGGTTTCGATCCGAGGTAGCCCCCGTCGGCGTGCATCACCATGCCAAGGGTGTTCGGCAATTCGACCCAGTCGAAGGCGTCCAGGTAGACCGCCAGGTACCAGTCGCAGATGGCCGCCGGCGCGATGCCAGCCAGCAGGGCGAAATTGCCGGTGACCATCAGCCGCTGGATGTGGTGCGCGTAGCCCAGCTCCAGGGTCTGGCCGATCGCCTGGGCCATGCAGCGCATGTCAGTTTTGCCGGTCCAGTAGAACTCGGGCAACGGCCGGCGATTGCCGAAGCCGTTGAGCGCCGCGTAATCCGGCATGCGCAACCAGTAGATGCCGCGGACGTATTCGCGCCAACCGATCAGCTGGCGGATGAATCCCTCCGCGGCGTTGAGCGGGGCTTGTCCTTGGCGATAGGCGTCTTCGACGTCCGTCGCGAGTTGGCGAACGTCGAGCAAACCGATGTTCAGCGCGGCGCTGATGCGCGCGTGGAAGAGATAGGGCTCGCCCTCGGCCATGGCGTCCTGATAGTCGCCGAACGCCGGCAAGGCGAACGCCAGAAAGTGCTGCCAGAGTTCCTGGGCTTGCCCGTGAGTCACCGGGTAGTCGAAGCGGTCGAGGCGACCGTAATGGTTGCTGAAATGTTCGGCTACCAGCGTCATCACTTCGCGGGTGATGGCGTCCTGGCCGAAGCGGGCTGCGAACGGCCCTGCCATGCCTCGGGGCAGGGGCTTGCGGTTGTCGGCGTCAAGGTTCCAGTGCCCGCCCACGGGTTGGCCGTCGGGCTCCATCAGCAGTCCGGTGCGCCGGCGCATCTCACGGTAGAAGTGTTCCATGCGCAGCGTCTGGCGATCACCCGCCCAGTGGACGAACTCGGCTCGGGAGCAGAGAAAACGGCGATCTTCATGCCGGGTCAGCGGTATTCCGCACTGACGCAGCGCCTGCTCCAGCCGCCACTCGCCGCATTCGGTGAAGTGCACGGCCGGTTCACCCAGGATGGCATGCCAACGGAGCACTTCGCCGGCGATGCTGCCGCTGTTGTCGGCATCGTCCAGCCTGGTGTAGATCACTCGCCAGCCGCGCTCCTGCAATGCCTGGGCGAAGTGACGCATGGCGCTGAAGATCAGCATGATCTTCTGCGGGTGATGGGGCACGTAGCGTGCCTCCTCATTCACCTCCGCCATGAGGATCGCGTCCAAGGCTGGGTCCAGGGCATCGAACAGCGACAGATCGAAGCTGAGCTGGTCGCCCAGCAGCAGCCCCAGCCGCCGTGTCTTGTGCGTCACGACCATGGCTCCAGGGAGAGCGGGATGCGCAGGGGCTGTACGCTCGTTTCTCGGGCGGCACCCATCTCGTCGTGGACACAGTGCTGGATCAGTTCGCAGGGAAGCGGTCCAAGCCCGGCCAGCAAGGTGCGGACCTGGGTAGTGGAGCGCAGGTGCAGTACCTGTCCGCTTTCGTCGCAGAGTCGTTTCAGGCCGTTGGCCTGACGCACCTGGACGATGTAAATGCCGCCTTCCAGGGATACGACGTCGAGGCCTTCGACCCGACCGGCCGCCGCGGCCTCATGGAGTTCCTGCAACGTCATTCGATGCTCCCCAGTGCGTCAGCCTGGCGGCGGAAGAACAGCGTCACCTGGCCGAGCTCGAAGCCCAACTTGCTCATGCTCGAGCGATTGATCAGGGTGTCTTCGTCCATGAGGTACATCCAGTCGTCGAAGCTCACCTCCCAGGTCCGGCCATCCACCTCCAGGTTCAGGCGATAGCGCCAGCGCAGGGCATTGCCGGCGATTTCCCCGGACGCGTCGCCGACGACATCGGCGGCGCGCCCCCGCCAGCGTCCGTGTCCTTCTGGCGTCAAGGTCCAGACCCGCTGCTGGCGGGTGCCATCGCTATACAGGAAGCGCTCGTCGAGGATCAGCCGCTCGCCCTCACGGCGGCTGGTGATATCCACCTTGAAACGCTTGACTACTTCGCCGGAGGGCTTCTGGAAAATGCCCCAGGCCTGCACCGGGCCGGAGAAGAATGCTGGCAGGTCCAGCACGGGACGCTGCGCGGCATATCTCTCGACCCCGACGTTGCCGCAACTGCCCAGCAGGAGGGCGCACGAAAGCAGGAGCAAGCGGAAGTTCAGATTCATGGTTCATCCACTCCGTTCAGGCCCAGCAACTCCCGGCGCAGTTCAGGATTGCGCGTACGCCGGTCCAGCCAGATCGAAAAGAACGCCCGGGCGAATGCGCTATCAGCCACCACGTGCCGAAACGCTCCATCGACGTAGAAGCTGCAGCCCTGGCCCGGCCGGTAGACACCGGTGATCCTTTGTCCGGCGCGCACATCGACAAAGGCCCTGCGCATCTCGCCGGCCCAGCGTGTCAGCAGGCCCTCGTCGTTGGTACCCAGACGGCGCATTTCATCGATGCTGCTTTGCACCAGCGTGTCCCGCGACAGGTCTCGCCGATAGACCAGTTCCAGCGCGAAGGGGTGTTCCCATCCGGCCGGCTTGGCCGTACTCCAGAGGCTCGCGTGATAGACCGGAACGCCGAACCAGGTGAACTGCCCTTGCCCGATCTGCACCGCGCCTGGCAGATCCTGCTGCCATTCCGCGCATCCAGGTGCGCTCCAGATGCCACACCACAGCGCCATGCTCAGGACAATTGCACGCGAGAGAAGTGACTGGCGCATGGGGGCAGCTCATCGTCTGTTTTGCTAATACTTGTACAAAAATATTGAAATGTACAGATTATTGGCGAGGCATGGTTCTTCACAGGCCACTGAGACACTCTGCGTGGAGCTTGGCAGTGGGTGACATTCGGTTGCGAGACTCACCTGGATCGCTTTATTCGCGGCGAACCGGTATGCGGGTGCGAAATTGAACCTGGTTCCTTTCTTGAGAGGTGTCAGTCGTGCCCAGACAACGCCTGCCTTTCCGGTTTGATCCGAAGGAGTCGTTTCCGGCCGACTCCCGACTCTGGTGAGCGGCTGCTGCCGTACCGTTGCTGCCGTGCGCGGACGAACCCAGCCACCCCCCCTGGAAAAGGCGCCGAAGGCAAGCGCAGCGATTCAGTTTCCTGAGCAGTGACGGGCAACCTATTGTTCTTGCCCACGCGGGGCTGCCGGAATTACTTGCCGACAAGCTGCCCAGCGGCGAGCACGGCCAGTGGCTGGGGCGGTGGACGCCATTGATCGGACAGCCCAGTCCGGTCAGCGCGCCGCGCAGGCGATGACTTCGACCAGCAGGCTCGGGTCGGCCAGCTTGGCTTCGCCACAAGCGCGCGCCGGTGCGTGGCCGGCCGGTACCCAGGCATCGAGCGCACCGCACTATGGTTCGCCTGCCAGAGGTGAACCATAGACATTACCCGCGATTTGGATTCACCGCGTGCTCACGACTTCCGACATGACTATCGCTGCTCTGACCCGCGATCTGCATCTTGGGCTCACGCTGCTCGTGACGCTAAGCGTGATGCTCGCCAAGCGACACTGCTGGCATGCGCTGCGGCGCAACAGCACACTCAGCCTCTCCACAACGAGCGAAGGCTTGTGTCACCTACGACAAGGTGAACTGCTCCTGAACTCGGAATGACGGAGTGCCCGCTCCTGGCCGATAGCGGACTATGGTTCGTGTGCTGATTACGGACCATAGTCTGCCAATTTTCGCTCTGCCCTGATGACCGATGCGGCCTCTGGAGAATACCTCGCTGTTTTTATGGGCGCTCATGGCCAGGCCCTGGAGTTGCTGCGCTCTCAGGCAGAACCCAGCAGTTCGTTCGTCATGCGTTGCTGGTCCTGTCCGCGTGCGATCAGCCAGCGCTGGAAGTCCCGGCATTGTGCCTTGTGGAAATTGTTCCGGTTCCAGGTCAGATAGTACGACGCAGGCATTGGCAGGGCGCGAAGGCATGGAACGATCAGCTGGCCGCGCGCCAGATCCCCGCTGATCATCGAGTACTGGGCCAGCACCAGACCCTGCCCCTGGATGGCCGCCTCGATGGCCATGGATGAAAGCGAGTAGACCCTGCTGTTGCTGATGGATGCGCCATGCACGCCATTCAACGCGAACCACTCCGCCCATGAGGGTGGCGAGTCGAACCTGGGGCGCCAGTCGATGGTTAGCAGCGGATACTCGAGCAGGCTACCGGCAGCTTCCGGCGGCACCGCGGTCGCAAGCAGGGCAGGGCTGCATGCGGGTACCACGCAATCGCGAAAGAGTTCGATGGTGTGCTGGTCATCGTGGATGCCTTCGCCATAGCTGATGCGAAAGTCCGCGCCATTAGCCTCGGACTGAGACGGCTCGGTGTGGGTGCCGTCGAGGTAGACGCTCAGTGCCGGAAACTCCCTCTGCCACTCGGTCACCAGCGGCGCGAGCCATTTGGACAGCAGCGAAGGCAGGGCGCTGACGTAGAGATTGTTGGCGTTCTTCGCGCGCTCCAACTCTGCTGTCGCGGCCCGCAGTCGCTCGAAGGCCTGATTGCAGCCTTCGTGAAAGCGCTGGCCAACCGCGTTGAGGCGCAGGCGCTGACCATCCTTGACCGTGAGGCTGATACCGACAGCGTCTTCCAGCAACTTCATCTGCTGGCTGACCGCGCCGGCGGAAATCCCCAGGCGCTTGGCGGCCTGGGAAATGCTGCCACAGAGGCCGACGGCCTCGAATATCTCCAGTGCGCGCAAAGGGGGGAGGTGGCTCATGGTGGCTCCTGAGGGCTCAAGAATCGCGCCATTTATATTTTAGAAAATCTTAAATAAGCAACAGGAAAGGATATCTATTCTTTTGGGTCTCACGCTCCTACGCTCTCCCTCAAGAAGCTCGCTTCGAATAACAACAAGAGGAGCCATGAGACATGTTCCTGAAAAACGCCTGGTACGCAGCCGCCTGGGACAGTGAAGTGAAACAGGCCCTGCACGCGACCATTCTGCTGGGTGAGCCCGTCGTTCTCTATCGCAAGGCCGACGGCACTGTCGTCGCTCTGGAAGACGCCTGCCCGCACCGCAAACTGCCGTTGTCCATGGGGCGCCTGCAGGGTGATCTGGTCGAGTGTGGTTACCATGGACTGACGTTCGACTGCTCCGGCGCCTGCGTGAAGGCCAGTTGCGTGCCGCGGGTGCCGCAGGCCGCGCAGGTTCGCAGCTATCCAGTGGAGGAGCGCTACGGCCTGGTCTGGCTGTGGATGGGCGATCCGCAGTTGGCCGATCCGGCCAAGCTGCTCGATATCCCGGAGTGGGACGATCCGAACTGGGGCGTCAATCGTGGCGACTCGATGACCGTCGAGTGCAACTACCTGTACATGACCGACAACCTGCTCGATCCCTCCCATGTCGCCTGGGTACACCAGAGTACCTTCGGTACCTCGGCTTGCGAATCGGAGCCGCTGCAAACCCGGGTCAACGACAACGGTGTGGTGGTGTCACGCTGGCTGCATGACATTGAAGTGGCGCCGTTCTATCGGCAGTACCTGAAGTTCCAGGGCCGCTGCGACCGGCTGCAGTACTACGAGGTGCGCTATCCGTCCCACGCCATCATCAAGGGCGTGCACACCCCGGCCGGTAGCGGTGGCGAAGGGGCGCCGATGCACGAGCAGGCGTTCCTGATGGATTCGTACAACTTCATGACGCCGGTCGACGAGAATCGCACCCGCTATTACTGGTTCCAGTTGCGCAACTTCGACGCTGACGACGAGGACGTGTCCCGCCGGTTCGCCGCCGACGTGCGCCGTGCCTTCGAGGAAGACCGTCTGGTGCTCGCCGCCGTGCATGCCGGGATGAAGAACCGCCAGACGCCGAACATCGACCTGGCCATCGACTCCGGCCCGCTGCGTTTCCGCCGAGGCATCGAGCGACTGATCCGTGAGGAGCAGGAGGCCGTTGGCCTGCGCAAAGTCGACGAGGTCACAGTCCATGCGTGAGCCGACTCCCGCCGCGAAGGGTTTCGCGCGCTTCCAGGTGACCGGGAAGGTACGGGAGAGCGCGTCGATCACCTCGTTCGTGCTCAGGCCCGCGATGAACGACGCGCATGTGGAGTTCCGCCCGGGACAATTCATCATGGTGCGGATTCCACAACCGGGCGGTCCGGAGGTCCTGCGGGCCTACAGTTTGTCCGGTGACCCGGATGACCATTCGCAATTGCGTATCTCGGTGAAGCACGAACTGCCCCCTGCGCATCTTCCCGACCTGCCGGCGGGTATTGGCTCCAGCTTCCTGCACCATGCGGTGGAGATCGGCGGAGAGCTGGATATCGCCGGACCGTCCGGTGAGTTTGTCCTCGACGAGAGCAGCGAGCGGCCGGTCCTGCTGTTCAGCGGTGGTGTGGGGCTGACGCCGATGGTGAGCATGCTGCATCGCCTGGCGACCCGATCGGCGCGTCCGGTGTACTTCATCCACGCCTGTGAGAATGGCGCCGTCCACGCGCTGCGCGAAGAGGTGCTGGAGTTGGCATCGACGCGTGCCGGGATCGTCGTGCACTTCTGCTATCGCGTGCCGACGGCGGAGGACCTGGAGCGCGGCCATCACCATAGCTGCGGGCTGGTCAGCAGAGAGACCCTGCAGGCATTGCTTCCGCTGGACGACTACGACGTCTACCTGTGCGGGCCTCGCCCGTTCATGCAGGCGAACTGGCGCCTGCTGCGCGGCCTGGGCGTCGACAGGGCGAGGATTCGCTACGAATTCTTCGGTCCGGCGACCATTCTCGAGGCCGACGAAGCACCAACCGCGCCAGCGCCTGTGAAGCCGCAGCCACTGCTCGATGGCGAATTGACGGTGCGCTTCGAGCCCTCCGGCCGATCCGTTGCCTGGGATGCGTCCTGTCCATCGCTGCTGGAGTTCGCCGAGCAGGCGGGCTTCGCGCCGCCCTTCAGTTGCCGGGCCGGGCTGTGTAATTCATGCCTGACGCCCCTGCTCAGCGGCAGCGTCGAGTACAGCGAAGCGCCGCTGGAGGCCCCCGAACCGGGACAGGTCCTGCTGTGCTGCGCAAGGCCGACCGCCCCGGTGGTACTGGACCTGAAGAAGTGATGTCGGCGGTGCCGACCGAAAATCGACCTTGTATGGATGGAGCGCCTATCGACTCGACCATTGCCCATGCAACAACCGACCTGTGATTTGCCTTGCCGCGCGTGCCCTTTACGACCCTCACCGGATTCGCATCGGAGAATACAAAAATGAAAAACAAGAAAGTCGGATTCGCAGCCTGCTCGTTGTTGATGATGTTCGCTAGTTACTCGCTGAGCCCCCTGGCCAAGGAACTGGACAGCATCCAGATCGCTACCGAAGGGGTCTACGAGCCCTGGAACCGCACGCTGCCGGATGGCAGCTTCGATGGCTTCGAGCCGGAAATGGCCAAGGTGCTCTGCGAGCGCATGCAGCTCCAATGCAAAATCGTCGCCCAGGACTGGGACGGCCTGATCCCCGGTCTGCAGGCCGGAAAATTCGACGTGGTGATGGACGCTCTGGCGATCAGCGAGACGCGCAAGAAGGTCATCGATTTCTCCCGCCCCTACACCAAGGCTCCGGCCACCTTCATCGCCCTGCAGTCCAGCGGCATCGACTTGGGCAAGGGGACCCTGCACCTGCGCGGCAATCCCGAACTGGATACGCCCGCCGTCGAGGAATTGCGCGGCAAGCTCAAGGGCAAGCTGATCGGCATCGTCTCCGGCACCGTGTACAGCAAATTCATCCACGACCAGTTCGGCCAGGTGGCGACCATCCGTGACTACAAGACGCCGCCGGAGCCGCTGATGGATCTGAAGAACGGGCGGGTAGACCTGGTGTTCGAGGATCTCGGGTTCCTCGCCGGAGAAATGCAGCGGGCCACGGACAGCGGGCTCACGCTGGTTGGCCCGGCGATCAACGGGCCGATTTGGGGCGAGGGCGAAGCCTTCGGCATCCGCAAGGGCGAGCCGGAGCTCAAGGCCAAGCTGGATGCGGCAATCGAGTCGATGATTGCCGACGGCACGATCAATCGCCTGAGCACGAAGTGGTTCCATCACGACTTCACGCCACCCAGCCAGTGACCGGGTGATCCATCGGCGGACGCCATCACGCAGGGCGCCGCGCCGATGGAGTGGGTACTCCCGCGGCCGCGCATGCCGGCCGCTCTCCTGACGCAGTTCTCGGTGGGTGTACACGTGATCGATTTGATTGGTTTTGGCGAGAAAGGCTGGGGCAGTGTGCTGCTCATGGCCGCGCTCATGACGGTGCTGGTGACGCTGGGTGCGTTACTGGTCGGCGCCGTGCTCGGTGCGCTGGTGGCCGCGGCGAAGCTGCACCACAGCAGTCTGCTGCGCATGCTTGGCAATGCCTACACCACGGTGTTCCGTGGTGTGCCGGAGCTTCTGGTGATCTACCTCTTCTACTACGGCGGCTCGGCGCTGGTGAGCAGCGTCGGCCGGTTGTTCGGCACCAGCGGCTTCATCAGCATGCCCGCCTTCCTGGTCGGTGCGCTGGCGGTTGGCGTGGTGTCCGGGGCCTACCAGGCCGAGGTCTATCGCGGTGCCTTCCAGGCGGTGTCGCGCAGCGAACTGGAGGCGGCCAGAGCGATCGGCATGCCGACCCTGCTGCGCTTCCGGCGGATCATCGTGCCGCAGATCCTGCGCTTTGCGCTGCCAGGTATTGGCGGGGTCTGGCAGATCAGCCTGAAGGATTCGGCGCTGATCTCCGTCACCGGGTTGGTCGAGTTGATGCGTGCGAGTCGGGTGGCGGCCTCGTCCACCGGGCAGTTCGTACTGTTCTTCCTGAGTGGCTGCGCGCTGTACCTGATGCTCACCGCGCTTTCCAACCTGGTCTTCTCGCGAGCTGAGCTGCGAGTCGGCAGAACTTTCCGCCGCAGCTGAATAGGAGCGGGCCATGTCCATCGATTTCGCTTTCCTCTGCGACACCCTGCTGCAACTGCTGCAGGCCTTGCCCACCACGCTGGTGCTGTTCGTCGCTTCGGTCACCCTCGGTACGCTGCTGGCGATGCTGGTGGTCTGGGCGCGTGTATGCGAGTTCGCCGTGCTGCGGCACCTCGCGCGTGGCTACATCTTCCTGTTTCGCGGCTCGCCGCTGCTGATCCAGATGTTTCTGCTCTATTACGGACTCAGCCAGTTCCCGGCAGTGCGCCAGAGCCTGCTCTGGCCGGTGCTGCGCGAGCCGGCCACCTGCGCGGTGATCGCGCTGGCGCTGTGCACTGCTGGCTATATGGCGGAAATCTTCCGTGGCGGCCTGCTGACGGTGCCGGCGCAGCAGATCGAGGCTGGACGCGCAGCGGGGATGTCCGGTTGGCTTCTGGCGAGACGGATCATCATCCCGGTGGCGTTGCGCAACTGCCTGCCGGCCTATTCGACGGAAATCATCCTGATGATGAAGGCGACCTCGCTGGCAAGCCTGGTGACTGTCTACGAAGTCTCCGGCGTAGCGCAGCGAATCATTTCCGAGACCTATCGGACGATGGAGGTGTTCCTCTGCGCTGCGCTGATCTACCTGGTTCTCAACTACCTGATCGTCCGCTCACTGGCGCTGGTAGAGCGCTGGCTGTCCCCGAAGGCACCCGCTACCACCCGTCCTACAACAAGAAATTACGCACTTGGCGTGCGCAGAGGGTAACTGGCATGGCTACTGGCAACGATCCGATCCTGCAGGTGAAGCATATCCGCAAGTCGTTCGGCGACCTCGAGGTACTCAGGGGTATCTCGCTGGACGCCTACGAAGGCGATGTGGTTTCGATCCTCGGCTCAAGCGGCTCCGGCAAGAGCACCTTCCTGCGCTGCATCAACCTGCTGGAAATCCCCGACGCGGGGGAGATCCGTGTCGCTGGCGAGCAGATAGCGCTCAAACGCGGATGCAACCAGATGCTGGTACCCGCCGACCGGCGTCAGATCGACCGCATCCGCCCGGAACTGGGCATGGTGTTCCAGAACTTTGGCCTGTGGTCGCATATGACCGTGCTGCAGAACGTCATCGAAGGGCCTGTACATGTACAGAAGCGCCCGCGAGCAGAGTGCATCGCCGAGGCGGAGACGCTGCTGGAGAAGGTCGGCATGGCGGACAAGCGCAATCACTACCCGGCGTTCCTGTCCGGCGGTCAGCAGCAGCGCGTGGCCATTGCCCGCACCCTGGCAATGCGGCCGCGGGTGATCCTGTTCGACGAACCCACTTCGGCGCTCGATCCGGAACTTGTCGGCGAGGTGCTGAAGGTCATGCGCAGTCTGGCCGAAGAGGGCCGGACCATGCTGGTGGTGACCCATGAAATGGGTTTCGCACGCAACGTCTCCAACCGTGTGGTGTTCATGAACCAGGGGCAGATCGAGGCCCAGGGTACGCCGGACGAGATGTTCAGAGAGCAGCGCTCGGAGCGCTTCAGCCGGTTCATCCTGAGCCAGGCCTGACACCCGACCAACCCCATTGTTTTTTCGCCTGTCTTCGCACGGGACGGGCTTCCTACGCCCTGAAAAAGGCTAATGAGCAGAGAGAGCAACGCAATGCGTATTCATCCGAAAGACATTTCCAATGTGGTACTGGACAACGCCAGACCTTCCATCGAGGAGGTCATCGCCGTCGCCCGCTACGGGGCCAAGGTGAGTTTCTCCGACGCCTATCGCGCCCGAGTTGACCGTTCGCGCCGGCTGATCGAGCGTTTCCTCGACGAGAACCGCCTGGTCTACGGCGTGACCACCGGCTTTGGCGACAACGTGCGTCACGTAATCTCTCCGGAGGACGCCCAGACATTGCAGGTGAACATCGTTCGCTCCCACGCGGTATCGGTTGGCGAGCCGCTCAATCGCGAGCAGGTGCGCGCCATCCAGTTGATGATTCTGGTCAGTCTCGGCAAGGGCTACTCGGGCGTGCGCATCGAGTTGCTGGAGCAGATCGCCGGTCTGCTCAACAACGATGTGCTGCCTTTCGCTCCCGGCGAAGGCTCTGTGGGCTACCTCGGCCCGGAAGGTCACCTGGCGCTGGTGTTGATCGGGGAGGGCAAGGCCAGCGTCGCCGGCGGCGAGTGGGTTGACGGCGCGGCTGCGCTGCGCCAGGTCGGCATGCAGCCGATCTCGCTGCAGTGCAAGGAAGGCTTGGCGATGCTCAACGGCACCACTTCGGTGACTGCCATCGCCACACTCGCACAGTACAACGCCAACCAGGCCGCGCAGGCAGCGGACGTCGCCGCGGCAGTCTCGCTGCAGGCGCTGAAAGGCACCATTCGCGCCTTCGATGCGCGTTACCACTCGGTCAAGGCGCATGCCGAACAGGCGCAGACCGCCCAATACATCAAGCGCCTGCTGGATGACAGCCGGCTGATCGAGGAAAACATTGACTACCGCCTGCAGGACACCTACAGCCTGCGCGCTATTCCCCAGGTGCACGGCGCCTCGAAGAAGTTCATCACCTATGCCCAGACCTGCGTCGATAACGAGATAGCCTCGTCGGGCGACAACCCGGTGATCTACCCGACCAGCGAGGACGATGGCATTGCCATATCCGGGGCGAACTTCGATGGCTCCTATATCGGCATCGCCGCCGACACGCTGTGCAACGCGCTGACCAACCTGGCGAAGATTTCCGAGCGGCGCACGGACCGCATGGTCAACTCGCACTTCAGTGAGATGCCGGCTTTCCTCGTGCGCAAGCCGGGCCTGAACAGTGGCTACATGATCATCCAATACACCGCCGCCGGGCTGCTCGGTGAGATGAAGGTGCTGTCGCATCCCTCCACCATCGACAGCGTTTCCACATGCGGTAACCAGGAGGACCCGGTGAGCTTCGCCTTCAATGCTGCGGTCAAGGCGTACCAGGTGTCGCGCAAGCTGGAGTCGGTGCTGGCCATCGAGATCCTGGTTGGCTGTCAGGCACTGGACTTCCACGATCTCGGCAAGGCCTCCAGCGCCACCCGTGCGCTCTATGACCTGGTACGCAGCCGTGTGCCGCGCGCCGACGAGGACCGTGCTTTCTATCCGGACATCGTCGCGGTGACCGAGCAACTGCGCTCCGGCGAAATCCTCTCCACCGTCGACCGAGTCCTCGCCAACCAGTGAATCCGTGCGGCCGCCCCGGACTACAGGCCGGGGCGGCCCGGACCAGGAGATACAGGCATGATCAAATCCCGAGCTGCCGTCGCCTTCGAACAGCGGCAGCCATTGCAGATTGTCGAGGTGGACGTGGCTCCGCCCAGCGCCGGTGAGGTGCTGGTGCGCATTGTCGCCAGCGGCGTCTGTCATACCGACGCGTATACCCTGTCTGGCGCCGATCCGGAGGGTATCTTCCCGAGCATTCTCGGCCATGAGGGCGGCGGCATCGTCGAGGCGGTCGGCCCTGGAGTGACCTCGGTGGCGGTCGGCGACCACGTGATCCCGCTGTACACACCCGAGTGCGGGCAGTGCAAGTTCTGTCGCTCCGGCCGGACCAACCTGTGTCAGGCGATCCGAACGACCCAGGGGAGAGGCCTGATGCCGGACGGCACCACGCGGTTCTCCTTCGAAGGGCGCCCGCTGTTCCACTACATGGGCTGTTCGACCTTTTCCGAGTACACCGTATTGCCGGAAATCTCATTGGCGAAGATTCCCCGGAGCGCCCCGCTGGAGAAGGTCTGCCTGCTCGGCTGCGGTGTCACCACCGGAATCGGCGCGGTGCTCAACACCGCCAAGGTGCACGCGGGTTCCAGCGTGGCGATCTTCGGCCTGGGCGGTATTGGTCTGTCGGCAATCATCGGCGCGGTGAAGGCGAATGCCGGGCGGATCATCGCCGTCGACATCAATCCAGCGAAGTTCGAGATCGCTCGCCAGCTTGGCGCCACCGACTGCATCGACCCGCGCGACTACGACAAGCCGATCCAGGACGTGATCGTCGATCTCACCGATGGGGGCGTGGACTATTCCTTCGAGTGCATCGGCAACGTCCAACTGATGCGCGCGGCGCTGGAGTGCTGCCACAAGGGCTGGGGCGAGTCGGTGATCATTGGCGTGGCCGGGGCAGGCCAGGAGATCTCCACCCGGCCGTTCCAGCTGGTCACCGGGCGTGTCTGGCGCGGCTCGGCCTTCGGCGGTGTACGCGGCCGTAGTGAACTGCCGAGCTACGTGGAGATGGCACAGAAGGGCGACATTCCACTGGACACCTTCATCACTCACACCATGGGTCTGGACGCCATCAACCAGGCGTTCGAACTGATGCATGCGGGCAAGAGCATTCGCAGCGTCATTCATTTCCAATGACCAGTAAGGAGAGATCAATGTCTATCTACACACATGTAACAGTTGGCACGAACGACTTGCCCAAGGCTCGGGCCTTCTATGACGAAGTCCTCGGCAAGCTGGGGATGAAGCGTCTCGCCGACCTCGGCGAGAATGGCTCCATCTGGGGCGTCGACGCTCCCTCGTTCTTTGTGCTGAAACCTGCCAACGGCGAGCCCGCGACTGTCGGCAATGGCGTCACCGTGAGCTTCGAGGCGCCCGACCGGCCCGCTATCGATGCCGCTCACACTGCCGCCCTTGCCTGTGGTGGCAGGGACGAAGGTACCCCCGGTCCCCGTAATTGGAAGGAAAACGCGTACGCGGCGTACTTCCGTGATCTGGATGGCAACAAGATTGCCGCCTATTGCTTCCAGCAGACTTGAACCTGGACCGCTCGCTTGAGCTCAGCCCGTCAATGGAAGTCGTGGCGTCGGATTGATGTGCCTCACGTCTGAGGCACCGCCAGACCGCAAGCCAAAATCAAAGATCCCAGGTATTCACCTGGGGTCTTGTCGCATGGGGTGACCGCGGTCGACCCACCGATGGTGCATTGACGATCAAACGGATGAGCTGGCAGCGGCTACTCAGTCAAGTAGCCGCTCTGCTGCGGGCGCCGAGGCTTATCTTCCAGCTTGCCGCGCAATCAGCTCTGCCAACGCTTCGCTGATAGCTTGGGAGTTGGCCTCCAGGACCATCAGATGGCGCCGGACGGCTTCTGAAGTGTCTACAGAACCGCTTGCCTCTGCCCAGGCTGCAAGCTCCCGGATAGCGGCACTGGTGGCATTGATGTTCTGGTTTATGCGGCAAACGAGCGAGGGGAGAGGGGCGGTGTTCATGATGACCTCCGCAGAGAGACTTCAGAGCACTCGGAAGCAAGAAAGGCCGTACCCCATCGATACGGCCTTGTGCCGCGTGGTTGCTGCTCTCCAAACCACACGGCAGGAAAAATTTACCAAAAACGGATTCGGATTCAAGCCCCCGCCACGCACCTTGGACGAACTCGCCTGCCGTCCGTTTCTGCTCGAATTCGCGCTTTGCTCGGCTCTTGTGCTCCGGCCTCGATGCTCAGGGCTGCACTGGGGGGCGAGCCACCCGCTCAAGGCTCGCCCGAGCTCCTGAGCACGGCATCGGATCGAGTGTCTGGCGCATGGAGAAAATGACGGACTGATAAATTTCATGCATCAATGCATGCAAACATAGCACTTATCGTTTCAAAGTGTGTCGAGCAGAATCCAGCGACCACAAGCGCCAACAAGCCTAAATAAGATCGCTGGAGAAACTACCTATGCATGCCTCCCTCAAACAGGGCTCGTCATCCACTCGATCCAAGGCGGGCGCCGTGTTTCGCGTCACCTCGGGCAACTTCCTCGAACAATTCGATTTCTTTCTCTTTGGCTTCTATGCCACGCAGATAGCCGCCGTTTTCTTCCCCGCTTCGAGTGAATTTGCTTCGCTCATGATGACGTTCGCTGTCTTTGGCGCGGGTTTTCTGATGCGCCCGCTGGGGGCGGTGATTCTTGGGGCTTACATTGACGATGTCGGCCGCAGGAAGGGGTTGATCGTCACGCTTTCGATCATGGCCAGTGGCACCTTGCTGATCGTTCTGGTACCGGGCTATTCCAGCATCGGTTTCTGGGCGCCCCTACTGGTGCTTGTCGGACGACTGCTCCAAGGCTTTTCCGCTGGCGCTGAACTGGGAGGCGTCTCGGTCTACCTGGCGGAAATGGCAACTGCCGGGCGAAAAGGCTTCTATACCAGTTGGCAGTCCGCGAGCCAGCAGGTGGCGATTGTCGTTGCGGCCGCCTTGGGCTACGGGCTCAACCAACTGATGCCGCCCGCGATGATCGCGGATTGGGGCTGGAGAATCCCCTTTGCGATCGGCTGCCTGATCGTTCCCTTCATCTTCGTGCTTCGTCGCAGCCTGGAGGAAACCGAGGAGTTCGCCCGTCGCTCCCAGCGCCCGACCATGAAACAGGTGTTTGCCACGCTGGGCGAGAACTGGCGTGTCGTCCTCGCAGGCCTGCTGATGGTGGCCATGACGACCACGGCGTTCTATCTGATCACTGTGTACGCGCCAACTTTCGGCAAGACGGTACTCAACCTGAGTACAACGGATGCATTGCTCGTCACTCTGCTTGTCGGTATCTCGAACTTCGTCTGGCTGCCCATCGGCGGGCATC
Source organism: Pseudomonas sp. PSE14 (assembly GCF_029203285.1). Classification (NCBI taxonomy): domain Bacteria; kingdom Pseudomonadati; phylum Pseudomonadota; class Gammaproteobacteria; order Pseudomonadales; family Pseudomonadaceae; genus Pseudomonas; species Pseudomonas sp. PSE14. The sequence continues at coordinate 3,168,082 of NZ_CP115669.1, read as the reverse complement.
TGAGTGACAGGTTCGGACGCAAGCCCATGCTCATCGCAATGACTGTGCTGGCCGTCTTCACGGCTTATCCTGCGCTGTCATTCCTGGCTCAGGCTCCGAGCTTCGGGCACATGCTTCAGGTACTGCTCTGGCTGTCGTTCATCTACGGCCTCTACAACGGGGCGATGATTCCGGCGCTCGCCGAAATCATGCCGGTGGAAGTCCGGGTCGCTGGTTTCTCGCTGGCCTACAGCCTGGCGACCGCCGTGTTTGGCGGATTCACTCCCGCGATTTCCACGTGGCTCATTCATCTGAGCGGCGATAAAGGCGCGCCTGGCTACTGGATGACCTTCGCCGCTATCTGTGCGCTTTGCTCGACCCTGGTGCTTTACCGCAGAAGCTCCTCGCGTACCCCCATTCCTGTCTGATCGAGAGCGTCCTGAATGAAAGCACTGACAAAGCATCTTGCCGTATTAACAATTGGCCTCTGTGCGCTTAGCACTGCCGCGCATGCAGAAGAGCTGAACGTCATGACCTCGGGAGGGTTCACTGCGGCCTTCCAGCGGCTGAGCCCGAAGTATGCGAAGGCCAGCGGTGACACTATCCAGACCATTCTCGGTCCTTCCATGGGCAAAGCTCGCGAAGCGATCCCCAATCGTCTGGCGCGGGGGGAAGATGCCGATGTGGTGATCATGGTCGGCTACGCATTGGATGACCTCATCAAGCAGGGCGTGGTGGATCCGGCTTCCAAGGTGGAACTGGCGGATTCGCGCATCGGCATGGTGGTCAGGCAGGGAGCTCCCAAGCCCAGGATCGATACGGAAGAGGCATTCAAGAAAAGCCTGCTGGACGCCGGGTCGATTGCCTATTCGGACAGCGCCAGCGGGGTCTACATCAAGAGCCAATTGTTCCGGAGACTTGGGCTGGAGTCGCAGGTCGGCTCGAAAGCGAAGATGATCGAGCGGATTCCGGTTGCCTCGGTTGTTGCGTCGGGCCAATACGAGGTCGGTTTCCAGCAGGTCGCCGAGCTGCTGCCTGTTCCTGGGGTTACCTTCGTCGGCAAGATTCCTGAAAGCCTGCAATCGGTTACCCGCTACTCCGCCGGCGTCCCCCGCAATGCGAAACACCCGGAGAAGGCGAAGGAGCTGCTGTCGTACCTGTCGTCTGCGGCAGCGCAACCTATCGTGCAATCCACAGGTCTGGACTCAGTCCCCCAGTGATTTCACCGGCGTACTTCTGACAAGCCGTTCCAGCTCAAGCGCAGCGGGCGTCAGCGTGCGTCCGCGGCGCTTGATCAAACCTACGCTGCGTACGACCTCCGGCTCCTCCAATGGAACAGCCTTGAGTACGGGGTGGTGGGTGCGGGGCATGGCTATGGACGGTACGGCTGCCACGCCCAGCCCAGCTTCCACCAGCCCTATCGCGGTCGTCACATGTCGCGTTTCGCAGATGCTGTGTCGGGATGGGGACAGGCGCTTCAGGGCCTGGCTCAGGATGAGTCGGTTGCCCGATGTCTTGTCCAGTGAGATGTAGTCATGCTCATACATTTCGGACCAGGTCACCGCGTGTCGATTCGCCAGGGGATGATCGCGCCGACATGCCATCACGTAGCGCTCTTCGAGTAGCAGCTCGAAGGTCACTTCCGGGCTCAGATTTCCACTGAAGGTGACGCCAAAATCGGCTTCGCCACTCGCTACGGCAACGTTTACCTCATGCGCGCTGGAGTCCACCACCATGATCTTGATGCGTGGATACAGGCGATGGAATTCGCTGATCACGTTTGGCATGAAATAGTAGGCGGCCGACGGTACGCACGCGATGGTGACGCGCTCCATTCGGCTGGAGGCGACATCCGCAATGCTCATCAACGCATTGTCCAGCTGGTCGAGCACGCGCTCGACCTCCGGCACGAAGGCGCGGCCCACGGCCGTCAGGCTGACCTTTCGGGTAGTCCTGTCGAACAGGCGCACGTTCAAGGCGGATTCCAGCTTCTCGATACGACGGCTAAGAGCCGGCTGAGTGATCTTCACCGCCTCGGCAGCCTTGCGAAAACTGCCATTTTCAACGATGGCCCGGAACGCTTGCAGATCGTCTAGATCGAAGTTGATGCTCATCGGGGCGAACGGAGGATTGATGATTGAAAGACATCAATAACACTTTCGGTCGCGGTCGGAAAAGCGCAACGACGCCGATGATGAGGTCTCCATCCGAAATCCTTCGTAGTTTTTAACCCTCGGTTGCCGTTGGGCCGGCTCGTCCAGACAAAGGCGAGCCGAGGTCAAGGACAACGTTCGATCCTGGAGCACGCGGGCATCCCTGCCCGAGCCATCAGCGAATGCTGTTGCCGTGCGCCTGCTGGTCGGCATGGTACGAGGAGCGCACCAGCGGGCCGGAAGCGACGTTCTTGAAGCCCATCTTCGCGCCTTCCTCGGCGAACCAGGCGAAGGTATCCGGGTGGACGAAGCGCTGCACCGGCAGGTGGTTGCGCGAGGGCTGCAGGTACTGGCCGAGGGTGAGCATGTCGATGTCATGCTCACGCATACGCTGCATGACTTCGATGACTTCCTCGTCGGTTTCGCCCAGGCCGAGCATCAGGCCGGACTTGGTCGGTACGTGGGGGACCATCTGCTTGAACTTCTGCAGCAGGTCCAGCGACCACTCGAAGTCGGAACCCGGACGCGAGGACTTGTACAAACGCGGCACGGTTTCCAGGTTGTGGTTGAACACATCCGGCGGCTCCTGGGCGGTGATCTCCAGGGCGATATCCATGCGGCCGCGGTAGTCCGGGACCAGGGTTTCCAGTTGGATGCCGGGAGACAGCTGGCGGATCTCGCGCAGGCAGTCGGCGAAGTGCTGGGCGCCGCCGTCACGCAGGTCGTCGCGGTCCACCGAGGTGATCACCACGTATTTCAGGCGCAGGTCGGCGATGGCGATGGCGAGGTTCTTCGGCTCGTCGACGTCCAGCGGCTTCGGCCGGCCGTGGCCGACGTCGCAGAAGGGGCAGCGTCGAGTGCAGATGTCGCCCATGATCATGAAGGTGGCGGTGCCGCCGGAGAAGCATTCGCCCAGGTTCGGGCAGGAGGCTTCCTCGCAGACGCTGTGCAGCTTGTGCTTGCGCAGCAGTTGCTTGATGCGGGCGACCTCGGGCGAGGCGGGGATGCGCACGCGAATCCAGTCGGGCTTCTTCGGCAGTTCCTCGGTGGGGATGATCTTCACCGGAATGCGCGCGACCTTTTCTGCGCCGCGCAGCTTCACGCCGACTTCCACCTTGTGCGGTGCTGTTGCTGTGCTCATGGAGGCTTCCTGACAGCAGGCGTTCCGGGGCGAGCCCGGAACGCGGGTGGGGATCAACCGCGGTAGTAACGCTGCGGCACGAAGGGCGTACGGGCCACCTGCATGGGCACGCGCTTGCCGCGCACCACGGCCCAGACTTCGGTTCCCAGGGTGCTGTATTCGGCAGGCAGGTAGCCCAGGGCGACCGGCGCGCCCAGGCTGGGGCCGAAGCCGCCGCTGCACACCTGGCCGATCACCTGGCCGTCGGCGTCCACCAGCTCCGCGCCTTCGCGTACCGGCATGCGTTCCTGGGCCAGCAGGCCGACGCGCTTGCGAGCAGCGCCTTCGGCTTGTTGCGCCAGCACCCGCTCGGCGCCGGGGAAGCCGCCGGCACGTGCGCCTCCGGCGCGGCGGTCCTTGGAGATCGCCCAGCCGAGCGAGGCTTCGATTGGCGTGGTCTGGGTGTTCATGTCGTGGCCGTAGAGGCACAGGCCGGCTTCCAGGCGCAGCGAGTCGCGCGCGCCCAGGCCGATCGGCTGGACTTCCGGCTCGGCCAGCAGGGCGCGGGCCAGGGCTTCGGCGTGCTCGACCGGCACCGAGATCTCGAAGCCGTCCTCGCCGGTGTAGCCGGAGCGGCTGATGTAGCAGTCGGCGCCGAGCAGTTGGGTGCGGGTGAACTGCATGAAGGTCATCTGCGCCACCTGTGGCGCCAGGCGGGCCAGTACGCTGACCGCCGCCGGGCCTTGCAGGGCGAGCAGGGCGCGTTCTTCGAACAGCGGCTGGATTTCGCAACGGTCGCCCAGGTGCTTGCGCAGGTGCGCCAGGTCCTGCTGCTTGCAGGCGGCGTTGACCACCAGGAACAGGTGGTCGCCGGCATTGGCCACCATCAGGTCGTCGAGGATGCCGCCCTCGGCATCGGTGAACAGCGCGTAGCGTTGCAGGCCGACGGGCAGGCCGATGATGTCGACTGGCACCAGGCTTTCCAGGGCCAACGCGGCGTCTTCGCCACGCAGGATGATCTGGCCCATGTGCGAGACGTCGAACAGGCCGGCCTGCTCGCGGGTGTGCAGGTGCTCCTTGAGCACGCCGAGGGGGTATTGCACCGGCATGGAATAGCCGGCGAAGGGCACCATGCGGGCGCCGAGTTCCAGGTGCAGGGCGTGCAGCGGGGTGTGTGCGAGGGTTTCGGTGGTCATGTCGGGCTCCGGTTCCAAATCGTACGGACTGTCAGTGGGCGCGCGGCCGGGTCAGCATTCGATGATGTTGACCGCCAGGCCTCCGCGCGCGGTTTCCTTGTATTTGCTCTTCATGTCGGCGCCGGTCTGGCGCATGGTGCGGATCACCTTGTCGAGCGAGATGAAATGCTGGCCGTCCCCGCGCAGCGCCATGCGCGCCGCGTTGATGGCCTTTACCGCGCCCATGGCGTTGCGTTCGATGCAGGGCACCTGGACCAGGCCGCCGACCGGGTCGCAGGTCAGGCCGAGGTTGTGCTCCATGCCGATCTCGGCGGCGTTCTCCACCTGCTGCGGGGTGCCGCCGAGAACTTCGCAGAGTGCGCCGGCGGCCATCGAACAGGCCACGCCGACCTCGCCCTGGCAGCCGACCTCGGCGCCGGAGATGGAGGCGTTCTCCTTGTAGAGGATGCCGATGGCGGCGGCGCAGAGCAGGAAGCGCTCGACGCCGTCGTCGCTGGCGCCGGGCACGAACCGGCTGTAGTAGTGCAGCACCGCCGGGACGATGCCGGCCGCGCCATTGGTGGGCGCGGTTACCACGCGCCCGCCGGTGGCGTTTTCCTCGTTCACCGCCAGGGCGTAGAGGTTGACCCAGTCGAGGACGCTCAGGCTGTCGCGCAGGCTGGCTTCGGGACGCTCGCTGAGCTGGCGGTAGAGGCCGGCGGCGCGGCGCCGCACCTTGAGTCCGCCGGGCATGATGCCTTCCTTGCGGCAGCCGGCGCGCACGCAGTCCTGCATCACCTGCCAGATGCGCGCCAGGCCCGCGCTGGTCTCGGCGGCGCTGCGCCAGGCCAGTTCGTTCTCGCGCATCAGGTCGCTGATCGACAGGCTGTGGGTCAGGCACTGGTCGAGCAGTTCGCCGGCGGTGCGGAAGGGGAAGCGCAGCGGCGTGCGGTCGGCGACGATGCGGTCGTGGCCGGCCGCTTCCTCGTCGACCACGAAGCCGCCGCCCACCGAGTAGTACTCGCGGCTGCGCACTTGCAGGCCGGCCTGGTCGAAGGCGCGGAAGATCATGCCGTTGGGGTGGTAAGGCAGCGGCCGGCGGATCAGCGCCAGGTGCTCCTTCTCGACGAAGCCGATCTGGCGTTCGCCGCCCAGGTGCAACTGGCCGCTGCGGCGGATTTCCTGCAGGCGCGGCTCGACGCTTTCGGTGTCGACGCTATCGGGCTGCTCGCCTTCCAGGCCGAGCAGCACCGCCTTGTCGCTGCCGTGGCCCTTGCCAGTGGCGCCCAGCGAGCCGTAGAGCTCCACACGCAGGCTGTGGGTGGTGTCCAGCAGGTTGTCGCGGCGCAGGCCATCGACGAAGCGCGCGGCGGCGCGCATCGGCCCCACCGTGTGCGAGCTGGAGGGGCCGATACCGATCTTGAACAGGTCGAAGACGCTGAGTGACATGGGGGAGGCTCCAGAAGTCTCGGATCGCTGCGCTTTACCTGTAGGAGCGAGCTTGCTCGCGAACCAGTCCCGCTGCGAGGCCGTTCGCGAGGCCGAATCCGTTCCCTACGGATAACGGCATTCCCCACATCCCTGTGGGTCACAAGCTCGCTCCTACAGGTCAGGCCAATCTCAGCGGTAAACCGGATAGTCGGCGCACAGCCCGGCTACCTGCAGGGCCACCTTGGCTTCCACGTCGGCGTCGCCCAGGTGGTCCAGTACGTCGCAGATCCAGCCGGCCAGTTCGCGGCACTGTTCTTCCTGCAGCCCGCGGGTGGTGACGGCGGGCGTGCCGATGCGGATGCCGGAGGTGACGAACGGGCTCTGCGGGTCATTCGGCACGGCGTTCTTGTTCACGGTGATGCCGACGCGGCCGAGGGCGGCGTCCGCTTCCTTGCCGGTCAGGCCCTGCTTCACCAGGCTGATCAGCATCAGGTGGTTGTCGGTGCCGCCGGAAACCACGTCATAGCCGCGGTCGATGAACACCGAGGCCATGGCCTGGGCGTTCTTGATCACCTGGGCCTGGTAGTCCTTGAAGCCGGGTTCCAGCGCTTCCTTGAAGCACACCGCCTTGGCGGCAATCACGTGCATCAGCGGGCCGCCCTGGGCGCCGGGGAAGACGGCGGAGTTGAGCTTCTTCTCGATCTCTTCGTTGGACCTGGCCAGGATCAGGCCGCCACGCGGACCGCGCAGGGTCTTGTGGGTGGTGGTGGTGACCACGTCGGCGTAGGGCAGCGGGTTGGGGTACAGGCCGGCGGCGACCAGGCCGGCGACGTGGGCCATGTCGACGAACAGCAGCGCCCCGACCTTGTCGGCGATGGCGCGGAAGCGCGGGAAGTCGAGGGTCTTGGAGTAGGCGGAGAAGCCGGCGACGATCATCTTCGGCTTGTGCTCCACGGCCAGGCGCTCGACTTCGTCGTAGTCGATCAGGCCGGTGGCGGTGTCCAGGCCGTACTGGATGGCGTTGTACAGCTTGCCGGAGGAGGAGACCTTGGCGCCGTGGGTCAGGTGGCCGCCGTGGGCCAGGCTCATGCCCAGGATGGTGTCGCCGGCGTTGAGCAGGGCGAGATAAACAGCGGCGTTGGCCGAGGAGCCGGAGTGCGGCTGGACGTTGGCGTAGTCGGCGCCGAACAGCTGCTTGGCGCGGTCGATGGCCAACTGCTCGACCTTGTCGACGTGCTCGCAGCCACCGTAGTAGCGCTTGCCCGGGTAGCCTTCGGCGTACTTGTTGGTCAGCCCGCTGCCCTGGGCCTGCATGACGCGCTTGCTGGTGTAGTTCTCCGAGGCGATCAGCTCGAGGTGGTCCTCCTGGCGGGCCTCCTCGGCATCCATCGCCGCGAGCAGTTCGTCGTCATAGCCCTGGATCTGGTCGTGCTTGCTGAACATGGGGTTACCTCACGAATGTCGGGTGAGGCGCGCCCGGCCACCGCCGGGCGCGCCGTGCGGCTTCAGGCTTCCTGGTAGCTTTCCAGGGACGGGCAGGCGCAGATCAGGTTGCGGTCGCCGTGGACGTTGTCGACGCGGCCCACCGGCGGCCAGTACTTGCCGTCGACCAGGCTCTGGACCGGGAACACCGCCAGCTCGCGGCTGTAGGGGTGTGTCCATTCGCCGACCAGTTCCGCCGCAGTGTGCGGGGCGTTCTTCAGCGGGTTGTCGCTGGCGTCCAGCTCGCCGCTTTCCACCGCGCGGATTTCCTCGCGGATGCGGATCATGGCGTCGCAGAAGCGATCCAGTTCTTCCTTCGACTCGCTCTCGGTGGGCTCCACCATCAGGGTGCCGGCCACCGGGAAGGACATGGTCGGCGCGTGGAAGCCGTAGTCGATCAGGCGCTTGGCCACGTCGTCGACGCTGATGCCGCTGCTGTCCTTGAGCGGGCGCAGGTCGAGGATGCATTCGTGGGCCACCAGGCCGTTGCCGCCGCTGTAGAGGATCGGGTAGTGCTCCTCCAGGCGACGGGCCACGTAGTTGGCATTGAGGATCGCCAGCTGCGAGGCGCGCTTGAGGCCGGTGCCGCCCATCATGCGGATGTACATCCAGGTGATCGGCAGGATGCTGGCGCTGCCGAAGGGCGCCGCGCTCACCGCGCCGACCTTGCGTTCCAGCTGCTCGCCGTGGCCCGGCAGGAAGGGCGCCAGGTGGGATTTCACGCCGATCGGGCCGACGCCCGGACCGCCGCCGCCGTGGGGGATGCAGAAGGTCTTGTGCAGGTTCAGGTGCGAGACGTCGCCGCCGAACTTGCCTGGCGCGCAGAGGCCGACCATGGCGTTCATGTTGGCGCCGTCGATGTACACCTGGCCGCCGTTGTCGTGGACGATGGCGCAGATCTCGCGGATGCCTTCCTCGAACACGCCGTGGGTGGACGGGTAGGTGATCATCAGCGCCGCCAGGCGGTCGCGGTATTCCTCGGCCTTGAAGCGCAGGTCGTCGATGTCGACGTTGCCCTTGGCGTCGCAGCCGGTGACCACCACGCGCATGCCGGCCATCTGTGCGGTGGCCGGGTTGGTGCCGTGGGCGGAGGAGGGGATCAGGCAGACATCGCGGTGCGCTTCGCCACGGCTGGCATGGTAGGCGCGGATCGCCAGCAGGCCGGCGTACTCGCCCTGGGAGCCGGCGTTGGGCTGCAGCGACACGGCGTCATAGCCGGTGGCGGCGCAGAGCATGGCCTCCAGTTCCTGGGTCAGGGCGCGGTAGCCCTCGGCCTGCTCGGCCGGCGCGAAGGGATGCAGGTTGCCGAATTCCGCCCAGGTGATCGGGATCATCTCGCTGGCGGCGTTGAGCTTCATGGTGCAGGAGCCCAGCGGGATCATGCTGCGGTCCAGCGCCAGGTCCTTGTCCGCCAGCTTGCGCAGGTAGCGCATCAGCTCGGTTTCCGAGTGATAGCGGTTGAACACCGGATGGGCGAGGAAGGCCGACTGGCGCAGCAGTTTGGCCGGCAGACGGCTGGCGGCGGAGGCGGCGAGGGTGGTGAAGTCCGGTACGGCCTGGCCGTTGGCGAACAGCCCCCAGAGTTGTTCGACATCCGCCAGGGTGGTGGTTTCGTCGAGGGCGATGCCGACGCGCAAGGCGTCGATCCGGCGCAGGTTGATCCGCGCGGCGACCGCCCGCTCGTGCAGGGCGGCGACCTGTCCGGCATCGCTGAGGACCAGGGTCAGGCTGTCGAAGAAGTGTTCCTGCTCCACGCTGACGCCCAGCTTGGCCAGGCCCAGGGCCAGGGTGGCGGTCAGCTGGTGGATGCGCTGGGCGATGCGCTTGAGCCCCTTCGGGCCGTGGTAGACGGCGTACATGCTGGCGATGTTGGCCAGCAGCACCTGCGCAGTGCAGATGTTGCTGGTGGCCTTCTCGCGGCGGATGTGCTGCTCGCGGGTCTGCATGGCCAGGCGCAGCGCGCGGTTGCCGAAGCGGTCGATGGAGACGCCGACCAGGCGGCCGGGCATGTCGCGCTTGAAGGCATCGCGGGTGGCGAAGTAGGCCGCGTGCGGGCCGCCGAAGCCCAGCGGCACGCCGAAGCGCTGGGCGCTGCCCAGGACTACGTCGGCGCCGAATTCGCCCGGCGGAGTGAGCAGGGTCAGCGCCAGCAGGTCGGCGGCCACCGCCACCAGGGCGCCGGTGGCATGGAAGCCGGCGAGGGGCGCGCGGCAGTCGAGCACGTCGCCGTGGCTCGCCGGGTACTGCAGCAGGGCGCCGAAGTAGGGGCTGAAGTCGGTGAGCGCCTGCTCGTCGCCGACCACCACCTCGATGCCCAGCGGCTCGGCGCGGGTGCGCAGCACGTCGAGGGTCTGCGGGTGGCAGTGCATGGAGGCGAAGAACGCCTGGGCGGCCTTGTTCTTCGACAGGCGCTTGCAGAAGGTCATGGCCTCGGCGGCGGCGGTGGCTTCGTCGAGCAGCGAGGCGTTGGCGATCTGCATGCCGGTCAGGTCGCTGACCAGGGTCTGGAAGTTCAGCAGCGCTTCCAGGCGGCCCTGGGAGATTTCCGGCTGGTAGGGGGTGTAAGCGGTGTACCAGGCCGGGTTTTCCAGCAGGTTGCGCAGGATCGGCGCCGGGGTGTGGCAGGGGTAGTAGCCCTGGCCGATGTGGGTCTTGAACAGCTGGTTCTTGCTGGCGATCGCCTTGATCGCAGCGAGGGCTTCGGCCTCGCTCTGGCCGGCCGGCAGGTCGAGCACGGCGGTGCCCTTGATGCTGTCGGGGATGACGCTGGCGGTCAGTGCGTCGAGGTCGGCGTAGCCGAGCAGTTCGAGCATGGCGCGGACATCGCTGTCGCGCGGGCCGATGTGGCGGGCGACGAATTCGTCCTGGGTGCCCAGGGCATTGTCATGGCTGGCCATGGTGGGTTCCTCAGGCGCTGATCAGTTGCTGGTAGGCGGCTTCGTCGAGCAGCGCGTCGAACTGGCCGGCGTCGCTGGGGCGCATGCGGAAGAACCAGCCGCCGTTCTGCGCGTCTTCGTTGACCAGCTCCGGGGTGCCTTCGAGGGTGGTGTTCACTTCCACCACTTCGCCGTCCAGCGGCATGAGGATGTTGCTGGCCGCTTTCACCGATTCCAGGGTCGCCACTTCGTGGCCGGCGTCGTAGGTGCCCGGCTCGGGCAGTTGCACGAAGACCACGTCGCCGAGGGCTTCCTGGGCATGGTGGGTGATGCCGACAGTGATCAGGCCATCGGCATCCAGACGCAGCCATTCGTGTTCGACGGTAAAGCGCACTTGGCTCATGGGAACTCCTCGGGGGTCAGACTCGCCGCTTCTTCGGGCGGGCTTTGGGATGGGCTCGTGTCGGGTAACGAGCGGTGTCGAGGAGGAAAGAGCAAGGCGGATGCCAGTTTTATATTTTATTTATAAATCAATAAGTTATGCGTAATTGAGGGTGATCTGGATGATGTTTCTGTATTGAATTCGATACGACTTGTCGTGATCGGCCTCCAGCGCCCGGCAGATAGGCCGCGCCGGGCGTGGTGGAGATGCTTTTGTATGGAAAACGATACGATGTATTGAAATCAATACGATCGCGCTCAAGGCCCGTCCTTGAGCGCTTGGCGCGGGCTCAGGCCTTGCCGGGAATGCCGTACTTGCGCAGGCGGGTGGCGATGGCGCTGTGGGAGGTGCTCAGGCGCGCGGCCAGTTGCCGGGTGGAGGGGTAGCTGCCGTAGAGGCGGCTGAGCAGGTCCTTCTCGAAGCCTTCGACGGCTTCCTCCAGGCTGCCGATCTCGCCACTGGCCAGGGGCGCCACGGCGGTGGCGATGTCCAGGTCGTGGATCTCCACCAGCGTGCCCTCGCACACGGCGGCGGCGCGGAAGATCACGTTCTGCAACTGGCGCACGTTGCCCGGCCAGCGGTTGCCGAGCAGTGCGGGGAAGGCACTGGCGGCCAGTCGGCACGGTGGGCGCTGGATCTGCGTGCAGGCCTGCTGCATGAAGTGCCGGGCCAGTTGCAGGATGTCCTGGCCGCGCTCGCGCAGCGGCGGCACTTCCAGGTTGAGCACGTTGAGGCGGTAGAACAGGTCCTCGCGGAAGCTGCCTTCGCCGACCATCTTCTCCAGGTCGCGGTGGGTGGCGCTGAGGATGCGCACGTCGACCTTCACCTCGCGGTCGCCGCCGATGCGGCGGAAGCAGCCGTCGCTGAGGAAGCGCAGCAGCTTGGCCTGCAGGTAGGGCGACATCTCGCCGATCTCGTCGAGGAACACCGTGCCCTGGTGGGCCAGTTCCAGCAGGCCGGGCTTGCCGCCGCGCTGGGCGCCGGTGAAGGAGCCGGGGGCGTAGCCGAACAGTTCGCTCTCGGCCAGGCTTTCCGGCAATGCAGCGCAGTTGAGCGCGAGGAACGGCTGGGCGCTGCGCGCGCTGGCGGCGTGGCAGGCGCGGGCCACCAGTTCCTTGCCGGTGCCGGTTTCGCCGTGGATCAGCAGCGGTGCGTCCAGTGCGGCCACGCGCATGGCGCGTGCCTTGAGGGCGCGCACCGGCTGCGAATCGCCGATCAGCGCATCGAAGCCTTCGGCATGGTCGTGATGCAGCGCGGCCAGGCGGCCGCCGATGCGGTTCGGCGGATAGAGGGTGAGCAGGGCGCCGGTGAGGTTGTCGTTCTCGTGGATCGGCACGGCGTCGAGCAGCAGCGCCTGGCCGCGCAGGGTGACTTCGCCCAGCGGCAGGCGGAAGCCCTGCTCCACCAGGGTGGCGGCCAGCGTCGGGTCGTCGAACAGTTCGGCCAGCAGGCGGCCCTCCGGCGGCTGCTCGCAGAATTGCAGCAGCGCCGGGTTGGCCAGCAGCACGCGGCCTTCCGTGTCGACCGCCAGCACCGGGTCGCTCATCGCTTCCAGCAGCGCGTCCAGCTGCAGGCTGCGGCGCTGGCCGGGGAGGATGTCGACCACGGTCACCGCTTCCACCCCGCGCACTTGCAGCAGCGCACCGCGCAGTTCGTCGAGCACCGTGAAGCTCAGCGCCGGGGCGTCGATGTAGACGTTCGGCGGAACCATCTCGACGGCGTCGAGGTTGAGGTTGCGGCCGACCAGCAGGGCCAGGACTTCCTGGGTGATGCCGACGCGGTCGATGAAGCTGACGTGGATGCGCATTTAGGGTCCTGCGAAAGGCTGAATCGGGTGTGGGGTCAGGCGTGGCCGCTCTGGCGCGAGGAGGCCGCCAGGTCTTCGAGGAAGGCGCGCAGGATCGGCGGCGGCGCCACGCCCCGGCGGGTGATGGCGTCGAACGGCGACATCAGGTTCAGCGCGCTGGCGCCCAGGCGGCGCATCTCGCCGGTCTTCACCCACTGTTCGGCGAAGTGTGCCGGAAGAAAGCCGATGTAGGCACCGGAAATGATCAGGATCGCCGCCGCCTCGATGTTCTCCACCGTCGCCGCCGCCTTGCTCACGCCCAGCTGTTCCAGATCGTACTGCTGCATGTAGCCGCGCGCGACGATGCGGCAGGCGCGGACTTCCTCCAGCAGGCGGCCGTTCTTCTCCTGGCTGGCGAACAGCGGGTGGCGGCGGCCGCAGTAGAGGCCCAGGGCTTCCTGGTACAGCGGCAGGTAGGAGAGCCCCGGCACGCGCAGCGGGAAGTGCCCAATGGCCAGGTGCAGTCGGCCGTCCAGCACGCGCTCCTCCAGTTCCGCCGGGGCGCCGATGTAGACGTTCAGGTGGGCATCGTGGCCGCGCGAGACGAAGCGCTGGGTGGTGCGCGGCAGCGGCGAGTCGGGGTCGGTCAGGGTGGAGTCGATGATGCCGAGGTTGAGCTTGCCGCTGATGTGCTGCTTGAGCACGTCGGCGTCCATGCAGAAACCCTCCACGGCGGACAGCAGGCGCTGGGTGGCCTCGTGGATGGCGACGCCCTGCTCGGTGAGGCGGAAGCCGCTGCGGCCGCGCTGGCAGAGCTTGACCCCCAGGCGCGTCTCCAGGTGCGTCATCTGCTCGCTGATGGTCGACTGGCCGGCATTGAGCGCGGCCTGGGCGGCGGAAAAGCCGCCGCAGCGGACGATGGTGGCGAACACCCTGAGGAGCTTCAGGTCGACGTCGTGCAGCTGGATCACGCAGGCCTCCCGTCCGGTTTCACATCGCAGAAGCTGATATGAGCCCTGGATCGAATTGTTTTTGCCAAGGTAAACCGGCGCCCCGGCGGGGCGCAACGCCAGACGCCGCTGCGGTATCGCCGGAATATTACTGAAACATGCGCCCGGTGCTGGCTTCGGTGAGCGGAAAGACAGGCTGAAAGCGCTGCCGTAGAGGGGCGCGCGCGGGCGCGAGGAATAGGGAAGGGCTGTTGCGAAAACTTCGGGATAGCCGATGTGAGTATCTGAACTTGCGCATTTTTCCATCACCTATCCGCGCCCATAGTCGATCCAACGGCGGTCGACCCGTCGGCACGCCTCCCGCCAAGAACAAGAACTGGAGAAGCAAGAACATGGCAAAGCACGGTTATGAATCCGGCCGTCTGAACCTGCCCTTCGTCGGGCACTGCACGTTCGCCAAGTCGCCCATCTGCACCGACTGGAACGCCATCGACGCCGACGTCGCCATCCTCGGCGCACCGAACGACATGGGCACCCAGTGGCGCTCCGGCGCCCGCTTCGGACCGCGGGGCATCCGCGAGGCATCCACGCTGTTCTCCTTCGGCCACTCCGGCGCCTATGACCACGAAGACGACGCCACCTACCTGACCGAAGACCAGGTGCGCATGGTGGACGTGGGCGATGCCGACATCGTGCACACCGACATGGAAACCAGTAACGCCAATATCGAATCCGCCGTACGGCAGATCCTCGCGTCCGGCGCCATGCCGGTGGTGCTGGGCGGCGACCACTCGATCCACGCGCCGGTGATCAAGGCCTTCGAAGGGCGCGGCCCGATCCACATCGTGCACTTCGATGCGCACCTGGACTTCGTCGACGAGCGCCACGGCGTGCGCTTCGGCCACGGCAACCCGCTGCGCCGCGCCTCGGAGATGGACCATATCGTCGGCATGACCCAGATGGGCATCCGCAACGTGTCCTCGTCCAACCGCGCCGACTACGACGCCGCCCGCGACGCCGGCTCGCAGATCCTCTCGGTGCGCGATGTACGCCGCCTGGGCTGCGACGCAGTGGTGGACATGATCCCCCAGGACCGCAACTACTACATCACCATCGACATCGATGGCTTCGACCCGTCCATCGCGCCGGGCACCGGCACCCCCAGCCACGGCGGCTTCCAGTACTACGAGGTGCTGGAAATCATCCAGGCGCTGGCCAAGCGCAGCCACGGCCGCATCGTCGGCATGGACCTGGTGGAAGTCGCGCCGGCCTATGACCCCGCCGGTGTCACCTCGATCCTCGCCGCGCAACTGCTGATGAACAGCATCGGCTTCATCTTCCACGCCCGCGCCCAGGTTCGCTGAGCCCGGCCCACCGCCCCGCAACGAGGACACCCGAGTGGACACCAAGGTCAAAGAGTATCTGCAGCGCTACGGCATCTCCGAAGCCACCCAGCGCTTCCTCTCCAAGCCGCAGAAAATGTTCATCGCCGGCGCCTGGGTAGACGCCAGCGACGGCGCCACGGCCCAGGTCATCGAGCCCTTCACCGAGGCCGCGCTGACCCGCATCCCCATGGGCACCGCGGCCGACCTGGACCGCGCCGTGCAGGCAGCCCGCGCGCAGTTCGACGGCGGCGCCTGGAGCCAGCTCAAGCCGCTGGAGCGCGAGCGCCTGCTGCATCGCCTGGCCGACCTGATCGAGGCCAACGGCGATGAGCTGGCCGAGATCGAATCGGTCGACATGGGCAAGTCGGTGGCCCAGGCGCGGGCCGTGGACATCCAGGGCACCATCGACACCTTCCGCTACTTCGCCGGCTGGGCCAGCAAGATCCACGGCCGCACTGTCGAACCGTCGCTGCCGGGCAACTATGTGGCCTACACCCGCAAGGAGCCAGTGGGCGTGGTCGGCGTCATCGTGCCGTGGAACTTCCCGCTGCAGACCATGGCCTGGAAGCTCGGCGCGGCGCTGGCGGTCGGCTGCACCGTGGTGGTCAAGCCGGCCGAGCTGACGTCGCTGTCGGCGCTGCGCTTCGCCGAGCTGGTGCAGGAAGCCGGGATTCCCGACGGCGTGGTGAACATCGTCAGCGGACGCGGCAGTGTGGTCGGCGCGGCGATGGCCGAGCATCCGGGCATCGACAAGCTGAGCTTCACCGGCTCCACCCCGGTCGGCTGCAACGTCGGCAAGGCCGCCATGGACCAGATGAAGCGCCTGACCCTGGAACTGGGCGGCAAGTCGCCGGTGATCGTCTGCGCCGACGCTGACATCAAGGCCGCCGCCCAGGCGGTGGCCAACGGCGTGTTCTTCAACTCCGGGCAGGTCTGCGACGCCGGCACCCGCGCCTACGTGCACCGTAGCGTCTATGACGAATTCCTGCGCGAGCTGGCCGACTACACCGCGAGCCTGAAGCTGGCGCCGGGGCTGGACCCTGACTGCTTTATCAGCCCTATGGTGTCCCGACAGCAGCAGGAGCGCGTGCTGGCCTACATCCAGGCCGGCAAGGAGGAGGGCGCCGAGGTCTATTACGGCGGCGAGGCGGTCGAAGGGTCGGGCTTCTTCGTGCAGCCGACCATCTTCGCCAACTGCCGCAACGACATGCGCGTGGTCCGCGAGGAAATCTTCGGCCCGGTGCTGGTCACCGCACCCTTCGACGACGAGGAGGAGGCGCTGGCGCTGGCCAACGATTCCGAGTTCGGCCTGGCCGCGGCCCTCTACTCGAACGACCTGGGCAAGGTCCACGGCCTGATCCCACGCCTGCGTGCCGGCACCGTCTACGTCAACGCCCACAGCACCCTCGACCCGAGCATGCCCTTCGGCGGCTACAAGCAGTCCGGCTACGGCAAGGACATGGGATCGGAACAGCTGGATTACCTCCTGGAAACCAAGGCGGTGTGGATCACCTTGCCCTGATCGGGCCGCCTGGCAAATCGCCATACCGTTGATGCACGGGGCGCTGTACCTGCAGCACGGGTCGTAACAGACTCGATCTCAGGTGCAGTGCCTGCTGGTGAGACTCCATACAAGAACAATCCGGAGAGAACCATGAAAGCAGATTCGCAGTCAGCTCCCCTTGCCGAAGGCGCGCGCGGCTTGGAAATTGAAGGGCACTCCATCGATTTCATCGAGGAGCACGAGCGCACCGACAAACTGTCGACCCAGGGCCCGTTCTGGTTCGTCGGCAACTTCACCTTCTTCACCATGACCATCGGCTTCGTTGGCCCCAGCGTCGGCCTGAACGCCCTCTGGACCATGATCGCCGGCACCCTCGGCATCATGTTCGGCACCCTGTTCATGGCCTTCCACGGCTCCCAGGGCCCGCACCTGGGCCTGCCGCAGATGATCCAGTCGCGCGCGCAGTTCGGTTATCGCGGGGTCATCCTGGTGCTGTTCGCCACCCTGTTCGTCTTCGCCGGCTTCAACATCGTCAACCTGGTGCTGATGATGCAGGGGCTCAACACGCTGTTCCACTGGGGACCGATGCAGGTGGCCCTGGCAGTGACGGTGCCGGCGACCCTGCTGGCGATCCTCGGCCACGACTGGATGCACCGCACCTTCAAGTGGTCGCTGTTCCTCTCGCTGCCGCTCTACGGGCTGCTCTCGCTTGCCGTGCTGATGGGCTGGGTCCAGTCCGCGCCGGCTCCGGCGGGCGGCACCGAGGCCGTCGCCCTGGGCTTCACCTGGGTCGGCTTCGTCGCCCAGTTCGCCGCCGGCGCCAGCTACAACATCGCCTATGCACCCTACGTCTCGGACTACTCGCGCTACCTGCCGAAGAACACCTCCAGCGGCAAGCTGATCCTCGCGGTGTTCCTCGGTGCTTCGCTGTCCGGCGCCTGGATGATCGCCGTTGGCGGCTGGCTGGCCGAACACCTGCACGCCACCGATGTGCTGGTCGCGCTCAATGCCGTGGGTGCCGGGTTCGCACCGCAGCTGGGCACCCTGATGGTGGCCGTCACCATCCTGGCCTTCCTGCCGGTCATCGCGATGAACATCTACAGCGCCAAGCTCACCACCCTCACCGGCGTCGACTCGTTCAGGAAGATCAAGCCGACCCCCCGCGTGCGCATCTGGGCGATCCTCTTCGTGGTGGTGCTGCAACTGGGCATGGCCGTCACCATCAACGCCTCCGGCTCGGGCCTGTCGGTGCTCAACATGTACCTAGTGGTGATGCTGTACTTCCTGGTGCCCTGGACCGCCGTCAACCTCACCGACTACTTCTTCGTGCGCAAGGGCCGCTACGCCATCCCGCACTTCTTCCTGCCGAACGACAACATCTACGGCCACTGGGGCAGCCGTGGGCTGATCGCCTACCTGATCGGCTTCGTGGTGATGATCCCGTTCTTCACCCTCTACAACGGCACCGACGAAGTGTTCGTCGGCCCCCTGGCGAAGATGATTGGTGGCGTCGACATGGCTTGGCTGGTCGGGCTGATCGTCTCCGGCGTCGCCTACTACCTGCTGTGCCTGTCGCTCGACCTGGCGAAAGAGGAACGCCTCATTCGCGACATCGAGAGCACCACTCCGCACTTCTCCACGGGCAAGGCCTGGTAACCGAAGGGCGCGCCCCCCGCGCCAGAGAGATCCGAAATGACCAACAAATACGACTACATCATCATTGGTGCGGGTTCGGCTGGCTGCGTCCTGGCCAATCGCCTGAGCGAAGACCCGCGTACCTCGGTCCTGGTCCTGGAGTTCGGCGGCAGCGACCGCAGCGTGATAATCCAGATGCCCAGTGCCTTCTCCATCCCGATGAACACCAGGAAGTACAACTGGCGCTACGAAACGGCCGCCGAGAAGCACCTCGACAACCGCCGCCTGCATTGCCCGCGCGGCAAGGTGCTGGGGGGCTCCTCGTCGATCAACGGGCTGGTCTACATCCGCGGCCATGCCTACGACTTCGACGAGTGGGAATCCCTCGGCGCCAAGGGCTGGGGCTATCGCAACTGCCTGCCGTACTTCAAGCGCGCCGAGGGCTACAAGTTCGGCGGCGATGACTACCGGGGCGCCGACGGCCCGCTCTCCACCAACAACGGCAACAACATGCAGAACCCGCTGTACGGCGCCTGGGTCGAGGCGGGCGCCGAGGCCGGCTACATCAAGACCGATGACTGCAACGGCTACATGCAGGAAGGCTTCGGCGCCATGCACATGACGGTGAAGAACGGCGTGCGCTGGTCCACCGCCAACGCCTACCTGCGCCCGGCTATGGAGCGGCCGAACCTGACCGTGGTGACCCACGCCATGAGCCGCCGCATCCTCCTCGAAGGCAAGCGCGCCATCGGCGTGGAGTACGACCAGGGCGGCAAGACCCACACCGTCTACTGCAACCGCGAAGTGCTGGTCAGCTCAGGCCCCATCGGCTCGCCGCACCTGCTGCAGCGTTCCGGCATCGGCCCGGCGGCGGTGCTGCGCAAGGCCGGCATCGAGGTGCTGCACGACCTGCCCGGTGTGGGCGAAAGCCTGCAGGACCACTCGGAAATCTACATCCAGTACGCCTGCAAGGAGCCCGTGACCCTCAACGGCAAGATGAGCCTGCTGGGCAAGGCGCTGATCGGCCTGCGCTGGCTGCTGTTCAAGGATGGCCTGGGGGCGAGCAACCACTTCGAGGCCGGCGGCTTCATCCGCTCCTCCAAAGGCCTGCGCTGGCCCGACATCCAGTTCCACTTCCTGCCGGCGGCGATGCGTTACGACGGCGACAAGCCGTTCAAGGGCCACGGCTTCATGATCCTCACCGGGCCGAACAAGCCCAAGAGCCGGGGCTACGTGCGCGTCGTCTCCGCCGACCCCTACCAGCACCCGGAAATCCGCTTCAACTACCTGGAAAGCGAAGAGGACCGCGAAGGCTTCCGCCGCTGCGTGCGCCTGACCCGCGAGATCATCGGCCAGCCGGCCATGGACCGCTTCCGTGGCGAGGAACTGGCGCCCGGCCCGCAGGTGCAGACCGACGAGGAGATCGACGCCTTCGTCCGCGCCAACATGGAAAGCACCATGCACCCCTGCGGCTCCTGCCGCATGGGTGAGGACGAACTGGCGGTGGTCGATTCCGAACTGCGCGTGCGCGGCCTCCAGGGCCTGCGGGTGATCGACTCGTCGGTGTTCCCCACCGAGCCCAACGGCAACCTCAACGCACCGACCATCATGCTCGCCGAGCGCGCCTCCGACCTGGTGCGCGGCCGCGAGATGCTGGCACCGGCGGACGTACCGGTGGGCGTGGTGGGCGACTGGGAGGAGCAGCAGCGCAGCCGGGCGCCGGTGCGCCAGGTCAGGGCCTGAGGGGCAGAGCGGTGCCGGTCGTTCGGGCCGGCGCCGCGTTTGGCAAGCGGCTAGGGCTGGGTGAGGTGCAGGTTGTTGTTGATGATGCCCTGCACGATTTCCACCGAGCCGTTGATGGCGAACTGAACGCCCATGCAGACGAGCAGAAAGCCCATCAAGCGGGAGATGGCGTCGATACCGGATTCGCCCGTCATCTTCATGATCCAGTCCGAGGCGCGCAAACAGAGCCAGAGCGTCAGTGCCGCCGACAGGAAAATCAGTGGCGGCGCGGTCAGCAACACCCACTGCGGAAAACTCGTGTTGTGCTTGAGGGTGGCGGAGGCGCTGATGATCATCGCGATCGTGCCCGGGCCGGCCGTGCTGGGCATGGCCAGCGGGATGAAGGCAAAGCTGCTGCGTTCGGCATTGCCTTCCTGCGAGGCGGAGGGGGGAAGGGGCTGGGGAAACAGCATCCTGCCGCCGATGATGCAGAGGATTCCGCCCCCGGCGATGCGCAGGCCGGGGATGGAGATATTGAAGACATCCATGATCAGTTCACCGATGTAGTAGGTGAGCATCATGATGATGAACACGTAGAAGGCGGTCAGCAGCGCCTGCCTGTTCTTTTCCTCCCGGCTGAACCCATGGGACAGGGCAAGGAACAGCGCCACCGTCGTCGGTGGATTGATCAAGGGAAGTATTGCCAGCAGACCGAGAACGATAGCGTCGAACAAACTGCTCATATCCGGGCGTCCTCGTAGTGTTCCGGATGTTCTGTTCTCCGCAGGCCACACCGCTGGCTTGTGCGAGAAGGGTTGCGAGGAAGTTTAGGCATGAATCTGCCACTGGCTACCCAAGGACGCTCCCGAACGACCGAATCGGATCAGTTCGATGAAATACCCGCCGTTCCCTGTGCTGGAGAGATTCTGTTCGCCAAGGCAAGCGCGAGTGGGTCGCAGCGTCTTTACTTGCCTGGAGCCATTGATTTTCGCCGCAACGGCGATTGGCCTACGGACCGCCGGGTACCTTCCGTACAACGGCTTGCGCAGTCTCTGATTCAGCGAATGCATGGCGGACGGCACGCTTCGTCCGCCGCTCTGGAGAGGGTGCGATGGACAGACCTCGAGTTGGAATGTGGCAGCGGGTTCTCGACCCCGTGGACCGGGTTACCGAAGTGATCTTCGGCCTGCTGATGGCAATGACCTTCATTGGCTCGCTGAGCGTTGCCACGGCGGGCCGCGAGGAGGCGCGAACCATGCTGATCGCGGCCCTGGGCTGCAACCTCGCCTGGGGCCTGGCCGACGCCGTGATCTACCTGTTGCGCACCTGGACCGAGCGCACGCGTAGCCGAACCCTCCTGGCCCGCTTGCGCGACGGTACCGACCCGCGCGAAGGCCAGGACCTCATCGCCGATGCCTTGCCGCCACGCATCGCCCAGGCCGCGGGTGCGGACGCACTGGAGATGCTGCGGGTTCGCCTGTTGGCCAACGCAAGCCCGGTTCGCGCGCGGCTGGACCTGGAGGATTTCAAGGGAGCGCTGGGCACCTTCCTGCTGGTGGTGCTGGCGACCTTCCCGTTGGTCATTCCGTTCCTGTTGATCGACCAGACCGGACTGGCCATCCGCCTCTCCAACCTGGTGGCGCTGGGGATGCTCTTCCTCGCCGGCTGGGTGCTGGCACATTACTCCGGTGGGACGCCCTGGGTGGGCGGCGGGGCGCTGGCAGTCGTGGGCACCGCCTTGCTGTTCGCGATCATCGCCCTGGGCGGCTGACAGGCTGTTGCCGGGTCGAGCATGCCGCCGCGCGTGAGACGGTCGGAAACATCTACAAGTACTACGTGGCCTACCGGCTGGTCGGCGAGGCGAGCCAGCGCCGCCAGCAGGCACATCAGTGATCGAGGCTAGTGGAAGGGGTAGATGTAGTTCAGCCAGGAGGACATGCGCAGCAGGATCTTGCGCATCACCGCCAACTCGTGGGCGTGTTCGCTGTACACCGCGGCCTGGCCGAAGGAGCCGCCGGGCAGGCCGGCGCGGTACTGCTCGAAGGCAGGGTCGGTGATGTCGAGGATCACCGGTACCCGGCCGGGGGGCGGTGAGTTGCTGAAGCTGACCAGGCTGCCGCCCGGCTGGATTTCGCCTTCGCCGATCACCGGCAGCATGCGCCGGACCTTGGCCTGGAAGACCTGGCCGGGCAGGCCGTCGAAGGCGATCTCCGCCGCCTCGCCGGGCTGGATGCGCAACTGGCCGTTCTGCCGCATCCAGGCGACGTAGTAGCGCTCCTGGTCGGGGATGAAGACCATCGAGGGGCGGGTTGCGAAGCGGGTTGCGCGTACACCGGGGCGCAGGAACAACTGCGAGACGATGCCGTCCGCCGGCGCTCGCACGGTGGTGCTTTCGAGGTCGTAGCGGGCGCCCATCAGCTGCGCCTCCAGATCGTTGACCCGGGCAGTGGCCTGGTCGAGGTCACGACGGTTGCCGACGTTGCGTTCGACCAGGGTAGCGGCGCGCTGGACGTCCGCCTTGGCCGAGACCAGTTGCGCCTCCAGCGATTTCACCTTGCTCTCGAAGGGCGTCGGGTCGAGTCGGAACAGCACCTCGCCTTTCTTCACCGTATGGTCGCGCTCGACCGGCACCTCGATGACCTGGCCGCTGACGTTGGGCGAGATCGGCGTGCTGATGAAGTAGGCGCGGGTGACTTCCGAGTAGGGGTGGTTGTAGTTCATCAGGAACACCAGACAGCCGACCAGCACCACACCGCCAAGGGCGGCGGTCGGGATGGTCCACTTGTTCTTCGGAATCTTGAAGATCTTGAAGATCGCCACACACAGGGCGGCATAGCTGAGCAGCAGCAACGTTTCCATGTCAGACGTCCCCGTGCGGCTGTTCGTGGCTGGTGCCGAGCGTGCGTTTGAGCTCCAGCAGCTCGGCCTTGAGGGCCTCCAGCTCGCCCTCGGTGGCGGGTATTGATGAACTGCTCATGCCCCAGCCGCGGTCTTCGCGGTAGAGGGTTGCCCAGATCCATAGCAATGGCCAGATCGCATGCAGGGTGAAGAGGCTTACCCAGCCTGCGACGTGGATGGCGTCCTGATGGGGATGCTTGCGTTCCTTGGCGATCTCGTAGGGGATGTCGTGGAGAACGATGATGCCGTAGAAGAGGATCAGGGCAACGGCGATAAGGATTCCTAGCGCTACGTAATTGAGCATGCGTATTTCCTTCAGCGGACTGAAACGACTCGGTCGTCCGGCCACCGGGATTGTTCATCGCGCAGGGCCGCCGGCGTTTTAGGGTCACCGGAAAGGGTATGCGAACGTGCTCGTCGCCTATATAAGCATTTGACGACAGTGTTGCGTTCAGATGCGAACAAGACCGCCAGTCAAGCTGAATCACAGGAAGCGATTGATGATTGCGTTGCCTCCTCCAACTCAAGCGTGAGGATGAATCGCTGCACCTGTGGGCCAGCTCGCCGCTCGAGCTGTCCTCCCAGCCCTTTGGCCAGCAATTCGGCGATACGGAGCAGGATCGCCGAAGGCTCAGGGTCGGGCAGTCGGCCTGCCAGGGTCAGGCGGATCTCTATCACGCCATGGCTGCTGCGGCGCAGGGTCAGTTCCGCCGCCGGTGCCATGCCAGTCATCTGGCACAACGTTTCCAGCAGTTCCCGATACCTGTCCACGGCGATCCAGGCGTGGGCCGCCGCCGGCCCCTGAGTTCTCAGTCTGGCCTGGTACCGCTTCAGCAGCGGAACGCTGATGCCGAGAACGTCGCACGCCTCTTCGGGAGGGTTGTGCGCCCTGGCCAGGTGGGCGAGATGTGCAAGGCGCTGCATGAGCCTCTCGAGCGCCTCCAGCGAGCGGGTAGCGCCAGCCTGGTCGCGCGCGATGGCCAGCGCATCGCCAAGTTCCGTCATGATCGATTCGAACAGCTCGAACCTTGCCTCACTGGCAATTTCCGCCTGGCGACGCCCATGGCGCAGCTCGGCCATCAGCTGCGCCTGTTCCGTCATGTCGCGTATGCCGCCGACGATGCCAATGACCTGCCCGCTGGCGTCCCGGAACGGCATGCCCCAGATGTGCAGCAAGCGCAGGACCCCGCGCACTGTCAACGTGCGCTCCAGGTTGAAGGGTTGTTCTTCCGAGAGGAGTCGTTCGTAGCCCATGCCGATACGCTGGCGCTCCGGTTCGTCGAACCACTGGGCGGCCAGGAAATCCTGGCCCGCCACCTCTTCGGCGCCGACCTGGTAGAAGTCCAGGAACGATTGATTGCACAGCAGCAGCCGACCGTCCCGGTCCCGCAGGAACATCGGGTGCCCCGCGGCATCGAGCATCGCCCGCAAGCGTACGACCTGCTCGTGCCACTGGGCTGGCAGATCCTCCGTGACATAGCCGTTCGCCTGGCCCGGTTCACCCAGGCCATGGCGGCGCGCCAATTCCACCAACTCCAGACGCGAGCGCACGTGGAGCTTTTCTTGCAGGTGGGTCTTGTGGGTGCTCACGGTCTTGAAGCTGATGGACAGGGTGTCGGCGATCGCCTGGTTGGATTTGCCTTCGGCGAGGAGCTGGAGGACGGAGAGTTCCCGCGGAGAGAGCGCTGCCAACTCGCCGCCGTCGGGCATCTCCAGGGCGACGGCGGGGTAATGGCTGCGCCCCTTCAATACGCTTTCGATGGCGGCTTCGAGCACATCGAGATCTTCCTGCTTGCTGACGAAACCGCTGACGCCCTCCTTGAAGCACAGCGGCGCGAACTGCTCAGCGTTCAGCGCGGTGTAGACGAGGATACGTCCGTCCGGATGACGGCTGGCGGCGCGGTGCACCAGGTCCAGGCCGCTCCTCCCCGGTGTGGAAAGCGCGAGGATCGAGAGGTCCGGCTGGCAGCGCCGGATCAGATCCAGCCCCTCGCGGCCATCCGCGACACTGCCCACCACGCTATGCCCCATCCGTTCGAGCAGCGACTCCAGGCATTGGCGGATTGCCGGCAGCGCCTCGACCACTACGACCCGAGCCATGTCCGTCTCCTTGGTACGCGACATGCCTAGCGTAGACGATCCGCACTCCGACAAGCTCCGAGGCGCGGATAAGGCAACTCCGACAGATATATGAAAAGAGGAGGCGAACACTGATGACCTAACCACCCATTTCGTGGAGGTCATCATGAAATCCAACCATTCTTCCCTGTTCCTCGAGCGCATGCGGAAAAACCGCCTGGCGCACTCCATTGGCATGGCAATGGCAGCCTTGTTCTCCCTCAAGGTCGCTGAAGTGGAGGCTGAAGATGCCGTCGTCAGTGTCGATGCCGAGGACCTGAAACAACCATCATCGGCAGGGCTGGACATCGGGCCGCAGCCCGAACCACTGGCCTCGCCACGACTGCTGGGCGCTCCCCCGCCCATGGTGCTGGACAATCCCGATACGGTGGGCGTTCGGGCAACCGGCAATAGCGTTTCGGTCAGCGAGATGAATATCCAGGCCAATGCGACAGGTACCGTCGGCGTCCTGGCCGAACAGGGGGGCGCGGTCCGTATAGACGATTCGACGTTATATACATCGGGGGCTGCCGTCTGGCCTTCCGGCCAACCATCGGTTGCCATCCTGGCGACGGGAACTGACAGCGTGGTGGACGGGGAGAACCTCGATATCAGCGCGGACCCCGGTAACTACATGACGGGGGCAGCGGTAGCCATCGATGGCGGTACGGTTAACTTGCGCAATTCCCATGTTTCCGATCATTCGATCGTGATTGCGCAAGGTGCGGGCTCGAGTCTCAACCTGATGGGCAGTGAGGTCGACTGGGTCATGGGCGGTGACCAGGGCAAAGTGACGGTGAAGGATTCCACGGTGCATGGCGCGGTGCAGCTCGATGGACCGTCGCACGCGGAAATCAGTGGTTCCACCTTTGATTACGCCACTTCTTCGTCGCCCTTTGCCTATCTGCAAGGACATAATGAATCGTTCAACTCGGAGCCCTCGCCCATACAAACCTTCAAGGTCGACAATAGTCAGTTCGGCAGCGAGGACGGCCTGAATGCGGGCCGTGGCGTGGAGATCAGCGGTAACGTAGAGCTCGAAATGACAAACAGCACCCTGCATGCCGATGACATGGGGGTGTGGTTGTCAACTGGCATGTCGATGGACTCCGAAAATACCGCTTCCGCCACCATTGAAAACTCGCAAATACAGGTGGGTAGCGAAAAGGGAGGGCTATTCGGTGTCGGGGTGGATAACTCGTCCCCCACATCTCAGGCACAAGTGATATTGAAGAATACCGATGTGACTGTGCACTCCGGTTTCAACGATGGCTCCCAGTATCAAGGGGCCACGTCGGGGCTGGACATCTGGGGTAGCGGCAAGACGGATATCCAGCTGGACGGATCGCATATCGCCGCGAGCACCGACAATTCGGAGGAAACCGCCATAGGCGCGAACCTCCATAACGCAGCCGCCACGGTCACCTTGCGCAATGACAGCAGCGTGGTCGGGCAGGATGTCGGGATTCGAGCCTCCAATCAGTATTTTCCAGAACTCCCCGCCGACAACACGGTGACGGTCGATAACAGCCTGGTGAAGAGTGAACAAGGCACTGCCGTGGAAGTTCAGGACTTCGCCCAACTGACCGTCGATGTCAAAAACAACGGGCGGGTCGAGAGCGGCAATGGCGTGCTGGCGGATGTCACCAGCCAAGGCAAGCTGACGCTGAATGTCGAAGGCAGCCAACTGTCCGGGGATGTCCGAAGCGACCGTGCCGAAGGAGAAGTAACCCATTGGGTGCAGGAGGGCGACGATTGGGTGGAGGAAAGCCTCTTCACCACGTCCAGCTCCGCCAACGTCAATCTCCAAAACAGCGCGCAATGGACCGGCACCGGCAGCAACATCGACGCCATGAGCATCGATCCCACCAGCCAGTGGACCATGACCGGCAACTCCAATGTCGGCCAACTGGACACCCAGGGCACGGTGGCCTTCCAGCCGGGCAACGGCTACAAGACCCTGACCGTGGAGGGGGACCTCGACGGCAGCGGCACCTTCGCCATGAACACCGACATCGCCGAACGCCAGGGCGATCAGTTGGTGGTGCAGGGCACCGCCCGCGGCGCTCACCAGTTGGCCATCGAGGACAGCGGCAAGCAGCCCGCGCACCTGGATGCGCTCAAGGTCGTCGACACCAACGGCGGCTCCGCCAGCTTCGATCTGAAGGGCGGCCATGTTGACGCTGGCGCCTACCGCTACAACCTGACGCAAAGCGCGGATGACTGGTACCTGGCCTATCACGACCTGGTGCCCACCGATCCCGTAGTGCCGACCGAGCCGGGTGAGCCGAGCGATCCGACTCGCCCTGTGGATCCAGTCGATCCGCTTGATCCTACCGAACCAGGCGAACCCGCCGATCCAACTGGTCCGGACGATCGAGTCGCCCCGATCCCGCCGGTCACCCCCGCGCTTCCCGAACCCCGTCCTCAGGACCTGTCGAAGGGCGCCAACGCCGCCCTGGGGATGCAGAGCGCGACCAGCCTGTTGTTCAACGCGGAAATGGACAGCCTCAACCAGCGCCTGGGCGATATCCGTGGCGAGAAGGGAGAAGGCGGCGTCTGGGTACGCGGCCTGGGTAAACGCTTCGAAGTCGACAGTGGCAAGAGCCGCGAATTCGACCAGGACATCCAGGGCGTGCAGATAGGCGCCGACAAGGCTATACCCCTGGCCAGCGGCAAGTTGCACGTCGGTGGGATGGTCGGTGCCAGCAAGGCCGACATGGACTTTGGCGAGGGCGCCAAGGGTGAGGTCGACGCCACCAGCGTAGGCGCCTATGGCACCTACCTGCGCGAGGACGGCTGGTACGTCGACGGCGTGGCGAAGCTCCAGAACTTCGATGCCGACGTGAAGATGCCGAACAACCTCGGCCGCTCGGTCAAGGGCGACTACTCCGGCAAAGGCGTCGGGATCAGCGTCGAGGCGGGCAAGCACATCAAGCTGGAGAACGATTGGTTCGTCGAGCCGCAGGCGCAACTGAGCGCATCGCGTGTCGACGGTCCCGACTACACCTCCAGCGATGGCATGAAAGTCGACGGCGAGGCCATGGACAGCCTGCAAGGACGGATCGGCGCGCGCTTCGGCAAGTTCATCCCGCTCGACCAGGGCCGCAGCCTGCAACCCTTCGTCAAGATCAACCAGATCCACGAGTTCAAGGGCAATGCGGACGTGAAGGTCAACGACGTCGTGAAGCTGGACAACGCCTTGCCCGGCTCGCGGACTGAGATCGGTGTCGGAGCCCAACTGAACCTGGGCGAGAAGCACAAGGTGTACGTCGAAGCCGAGGCGGCGAAGGGCGACGAGGTCGAACAACCGGTTGGCGTCAACATCGGCTACCGCTACGACTGGTAGCCCGTCATGGAGGCCAGGCCCACCCTGGCCTTGTCATCGGCTTAGTGGTCTGTCGCGGGCTGAGTGGACACTGACTTATGGAGGATAAGTCCACCGTAAGGGGGCATGACCCAGACCAGAAGATGTTTCCTGATTCCTTCAAACGCGAAGCGGTCGAACGGGTGCTGTGCCTTGGACCTGCTCGCCGAACCTTATGCGCTCCTTGGCCGACGCCCCTTCGTTGCCTTCTGGCCGACTGAGGGCCCGTTGCTTTCCTGAACGCCAAAGCGGGGCTTCACTGAAAGAAACAGCCCTGGGCTTTTCGGACGATGAGGCGATCACGATGAGCGACGAACAGGTGGCACCCGACACGCGTGGTGTGACGGTGGAGTTGTTGGCGGCGATCGACCTTGGCCCGGAGATCGAGGGCATGGCCGGGCGGCAGTTGCGGATGCGCAAGGTGACCATCGAGCCGGGCGGCGTGTTCGGGCCGGTCCATGACCACAAGGACAGGCCCGGCACGGTGTTCATCCTGCAGGGCACCATCACCGACCATCGCAATGGCGTCGCCACGGACTACGGGCCGGGTGTGGGTTGGCCCGAGGACCGGAATACCACTCACTGGCTGGAGAACCGGGGCACGGTGGCGGCGGTGGAGATTTCGGTCGATATCGTCCGGCAGGGGTGAGTTCGAGGGGCAGCCGGCTGGGGGTATTAAAGCGGAACGAGGCAACGCCGCGCCTGCCCGGAACGGTGATTCCGGACAGACACGGCGCAGGCGAGGGGCTACGCCTTCTCGGTCGACTCCGTCAGCGCGGCCCGCACCAGCGGGTGCAGGTCGCCGTCGGGGTGTTGCTCCTGCCAGGCCATCAGGTCGCGGCGCATGGCCGGAGTCCAGAAGTTCTGCAGGTGCTGCTGCACACCGCGCACGGCCTGTGCGCGGTCCGGCTCGCTGGCGAAGTACAGGCCGATCTGGTTGGCCATCTTGATCAGGTTCTCGATGCTCATCGGCGGGCCTCGGCTTTCTCCGCGTGGCGACGTTCCTTGAGCAGGCGCCGCTGTTCGTCACTGAACGACTGGAAGCGCTTCTGCCACTCGGAGGGCTCGTAGACACGCGTGACTTCCACCGCCGTGACCTTGTATTCCGGGCAGTTGGTGGCCCAGTCGGAGTTGTCGGTGGTGATCACGTTGGCGCCGGATTCCGGGAAGTGGAAGGTCGTGTAGACCACGCCGGGCGCCACGCGCTCGCTGACCTTGGCGCGCAGCACCGTCTGCCCGGCGCGGCTGCCCACGCCGACCCAGTCGCCATTCTGGATGCCACGGGTCTCGGCGTCGCTGGGGTGGATCTCCAGGCGGTCTGCCTCGTGCCAGGCGACGTTGTCGGTGCGCCGGGTCTGGGCGCCGACGTTGTACTGGCTGAGGATGCGCCCGGTGGTCAGCAGCAGCGGGTAGCGGGCGTTGACCTTCTCGTCGGTGGGCACGTAGCCGGTGAGCATGAAGCGTCCCTTGCCGCGCACGAACTCTTCGATGTGCATGGTCGGGGTGCCGTCGGGCGCAGCGTCGTTGCACGGCCACTGCAGGCTGCCATGGCGGTCGAGTTCGGCGTAGCTGACGCGGGTGAAGGTCGGCGTCAGGCGGGCGATCTCGTCCATGATCTGCGACGGGTGCGTGTAGTTCATCGGGTAGCCCAGGGCATTGGCCAGGGCCACGGTGCCTTCCCAGTCGGCCTTGCCGCCCAGCGGTTCCATCACTTTGCGAACCCGCGAGATGCGGCGCTCGGCGTTGGTGAAGGTGCCGTCCTTTTCGAGGAAGGAGCTGCCCGGCAGGAACACGTGGGCGAACTTCGCCGTCTCGTTGAGGAAGATGTCCTGCACCACCACGCATTCCATGGCCGACAGGGCGGCGGTGACGTGCTGGGTGTTGGGGTCGCTCTGGGCGATGTCCTCGCCCTGACAGTACAGCGCCTTGAAGGTGCCGCCCAGGGCTGCCTCGAACATATTGGGGATGCGCAGGCCCGGATCGGGCTGCAGGGTCACGCCCCAGGCCTGTTCGAACTGCGCGCGCACGGCCTCGTTGGAAACGTGGCGGTAGCCCGGCAGCTCGTGGGGGAAGGAGCCCATGTCGCAAGAGCCCTGGACGTTGTTCTGGCCGCGCAGCGGGTTCACGCCGACGCCTTCGCGGCCGACGTTGCCGGTGGCCATGGCGAGGTTGGCGATGCCCATCACCGCGGTGCTGCCCTGGCTGTGCTCGGTGACGCCCAGGCCGTAGTAGATCGCCGCGTTGCCGCCGGTGGCATAGAGGCGGGCGGCGGCGCGGATTTCCTCGGCGGGCACGCCGCAGACCGGGCCGAGCACCTCGGGGGCGTTCTCCGGCAGGCTGACGAAATCGCGCCAGCGGGCGAATTCCGCCGCCTCGCAGCGGGCATCGACGAACTCCTGGTTGACCAGGCCTTCGGTGACGATGACGTGGGCCAGCGCGTTGAGCATGGCCACGTTGGTGCCGGGGCGCAGTTGCAGGTGCAGTTCGGCGCGGGCGTGGGGCGAGTCCACCAGGTCGATGCGCCGGGGGTCGATGACGATCAGTTGCGCGCCTTCACGCAGGCGGCGCTTGAGCTGGGAGCCGAACACAGGGTGGGCGTCGGTGGGGTTGGCGCCCATCACCAGCACCACGTCGGCCTGCATCACCGAGTCGAAGCTCTGGGTGCCGGCGGATTCGCCCAGGGTCTGCTTGAGGCCGTAACCGGTGGGCGAGTGGCAGACGCGGGCGCAGGTGTCGACGTTGTTGTTGCCAAACGCCGCGCGCACCAGTTTCTGCACCAGGTAGGTTTCTTCGTTGGTGCAGCGGCTGGAGGTGATGCCGCCGATGGAGTCGCGCCCGTATTTCTGCTGGATGCGGCGGAATTCGCTGGCGGCGTAGGTGACGGCCTCGTCCCAGCTGACTTCCTGCCACGGGTCGCTGATGTGCTTGCGGATCATCGGCTTGGTGATGCGGTCCGGGTGGGTGGCGTAGCCCCAGGCGAAGCGGCCCTTGACGCAGGAGTGGCCGTGGTTGGCCTGGCCGTTCTTGTCCGGGACCATGCGTACCAGCTTGTTGCCCTTCATCTCGGCGCGGAAGGAGCAGCCCACGCCGCAGTAGGCGCAGGTGGTGATGACGCTGCGCTCGGGCTGGCCGATCTCGACCACGCTCTTTTCCATCAGCGTGGCGGTGGGGCAAGCCTGCACGCAGGCGCCGCAGGAGACGCACTCGGAATCGAGGAAGTTCTCGCCGCCGGCTGCCGCCACGCGGGATTCGAAGCCGCGTCCTTCGATAGTCAGGGCGAAGGTGCCCTGGGTTTCTTCGCAGGCACGCACGCAGCGGTTGCAGACGATGCACTTGCTCGGGTCGTAGTCGAAGTAGGGGTTGGAGACGTCCTTCGCATCGCTCAGGTGGTTGGCGCCTTCGTAGCCGTAGCGCACTTCGCGCAGGCCCACCTGGCCGGCCACTGTCTGCAGTTCGCAGTTGCCGTTGGCTGGACAGGTCAGGCAGTCCAGCGGGTGGTCGGAGATGTACAGCTCCATGACGTTGCGCCGCAGGCTGGCCAGTTTCGGCGTCTGGGTGCGCACCACCATGCCTTCTGTAACCGGCGTGGTACAGGAGGCCGGGTAGCCGCGCATGCCGTCGATCTCCACCAGGCACATGCGGCAGGAGCCGAAGGCTTCCAGGCTGTCGGTGGCGCAGAGCTTGGGAATGCTGGTGCCTGCCAGCGCCGCGGCGCGCATCACCGAGGTGCCGGCGGGGACGCTGATTTCGCGGCCGTCGATGCTCAGGCTGACCTGCACGTCGCTCTCGCGGGCCGGGGTGCCGAGGTCGAGTTCGCTGCTGCTGGAGCTGGCGGGGTCGAAGTAGTTGATCATTGGTCGGCCTCCTGGGACTCCAGACCGAAGTCGGCGGGGAAGTGCTTGAGGGCGCTGGTCACGGGGAAGGCGGTCATGCCGCCAAGCGCGCAGAGCGAGCCGTAGGTCATGGTGTCGCAGAGGTCCTTGAGCAGGATCACCTGCTCGTCCCGCGCACGGGCGTCGGGCGCCGCCAGCAGGCGGTCGACGACTTCCACGCCACGGGTGGAGCCGATGCGGCACGGCGTACACTTGCCGCAGGATTCTTCGGCGCAGAACTGCAGGGCGAAGCGCGCCATGCGGGCCATGTCGAGGCTGTCGTCAGCCACCACCACGCCGCCGTGGCCGAGCATCGCGCCCATGGCGGCGAAGGCCTCATAGTCCAGCGGTGTATCGAACTGCGACGGTGGCACCCAGGCGCCCAGCGGGCCGCCCACCTGTGCGGCCTTCAGCGGCCGGCCACTGGCGGTGCCGCCGCCGTAGCCGTCCACCAGCTCGCGCAGGGTCAGGCCGAAGGCGCGCTCGACGAGCCCGCCGTGGCGGATGTTGCCGGCCAGCTGGAAGGGCATGGTGCCCAGCGAGCGGCCCATGCCGAAGTCGCGGTAGAACTGCGCGCCCTTGGCCAGGATGACCGGCACCGAGGCCAGGGTGAGCACGTTGTGCACCAGCGTCGGCAGCCCGAACAGGCCTTGCAGCGCCGGCAGCGGCGGCTTGGCGCGAACCACGCCGCGCTTGCCTTCGAGGGAATCCAGCAGGGCGGTTTCCTCGCCGCAGATGTAGGCGCCGGCGCCCATCCGCACTTCCAGGTCGAAGGCGCGGCCGCTGCCGCACACGTCTTCACCCAGGTAGCCGGCGTCGCGGGCGATCTGGATGGCCAGGTTGAGGGCGGTGATGGAGTCGGGGTACTCGGAGCGTACATAGATGTAGCCCAGGGTCGCGCCGACGGCGAGGCCGGCGATGGCCATGCCTTCGATCAGCAGGAAGGGATCGCCTTCCATCAGCATGCGGTCGGCGAAGGTGCCGGAGTCGCCTTCGTCGGCGTTGCACACCACGTATTTCTGGGCGGCCTGGGCGTCGCGCACGGTGCGCCACTTGATGCCGGCCGGGAAGGCCGCGCCGCCGCGACCGCGCAGGCCGGAGTCGAGCACTGCAGCGACCATCTCGGCGTCGTCCAGGCCGATGGCGCGGGTCAGGCCTTCGAAGCCGCCGTGGGCGCGGTAGTCGTCCAGCGACAACGGCCGGGTGATGCCCGCGCGGGCGAACAGCAGACGCTGCTGGGTCTTCAGGTAGGGGATGTCTTCCACCGGACCGACGGCGCGGGGATGGTTGGCGGGGTCGCCGGCCAGGGCGTCGAGCAGAGCCGGAACCTCGGCTGCGGTGATGGGGCCGAAGCCCAGGCGGCCATCGGCGCTTTCCAGTTCGACCAGCGGCTCCAGCCAGTAGAGGCCGCGGGAGCTGGTGCGTTGCACCTGAATCGACAATTGACGACGCTCGGCCTCGGCGGCCAGCGCGGCGGCGACCTCGTCGGCGCCCACCGAGCGGGCGACCGAATCGCAGGAAACGAACAGCTTCAGCATGCTCCGTCCTCCAGGCAGCCGTTCACCAGCTCACGCAGGCGTTCGGGGGTGAGGCGTGCATGCACGCGGCCGTCCAGCTCCAGGGCCGGCGAGCAGGCGCAGGCGCCCAGGCAATACACCGGGCGCAGGGCGATCTGGCCGTCGGCGCTGGTACCGTGGTCGTCCAGCGCCAGTTGCTCGCGCAGCTGCGCGGCGAGGCCTTCGGCGCCCATGCTCTGGCATGACTCGGCCCGGCACAGGCGCAGGGTATGCCGGGCGGGCGGGGCGGTACGGAAGTCGTGATAGAAGCTGATCACCCCGCGTACCTCGGCGACGCTGAGGTTGAGGGCGTGGGCGATCTCGGGAACGGCGACATCGGGGATGTACCCGAGGCCGTCCTGGATGGCATGGAGGATCGGCAGCAAGGCACCGGGAGTGGCCTTCTGGCGTTCCAGCACGTCGTGAATCAGGGGCAGGTGGAGCGAGTCATCAGACATTCAGCGAACCTCGACATCGCGAACGCGCCTGCCGTCCCCCGGCAGCGGTTCGGAACTCTTCGGCTGCGGCGTGCCGGCCACGTCACGGGCGCGTGGCTCTTCGGAGCGCCATTCTTGTTATCCGGCCAGGCATCTGGGCGCACCTGGTCCTTAACAGTATGGAAGCTTGCCATCCCCCCTGCCGGCGGATTGCACCTGAACGACACGTCGCATCCTGAAACCGACAGCGGGCCGTAGAGAGGCTCGGAGAGGGGGCGCTGACCGCCCGCGAGAGGGAAGAAATGGGCCTGCCGCAACCGCCGGAGCCGTCCTGGTCCTGTTCCGGCTTCGGCGGTTGGCGAGGGCGGTCAGGCGTCGCGGTAGGTGCCTTTCTGCTTGGCGGCGTGGCTGGCCAAGGCGTCCATCAGCGGCGGCGACAGGCAGTCATAGGGTTCCAGGTGAAGCTCACGCAGGCGCTGGCGGATGGCTTCCATCTGCGAGGGCGGCGTGCCGCTCTCGATCACCGAGGATACGAAGGCGGCGAACCCAGGCGCTGACCAGCCTTCCTGCGGGGAGAGTTCGGTGTGCACGAAGTCGAGGCCATAGAAGGCGTGCCCCTTGTTTTCGATGCGGCCGAACAGGTGCACGCCGCAGTCTCGGCAGGCGTGCCGCTGGATGACGGCGCTCTCGTCGACGATCTGCAGCTTTTCGGGATGGGCTACCACACTGACCTTGTCGCGCGGTACCACGGCGATCACCGCGAAGGTCGCCCCCGCGGGCTTCCAGCACTTGGTGCAGCCGCAGGCATGGTTGTGCAGGGTCTGGGCGCCGACCGTGACTTCCACCTTGTCGGTCGCGCACAGGCACTGCAGCGTGCCGCCGGCAAAGCCGGGCTGTTCCGGGCGGATGCCGTTGTCCACTGACGGATGAATGTGAATTGCGCTCATGTACGTGTTCCTCCTGGCGTTCGGTCCGGCAGGGAGGGCGCAGCCACAGGCCGCGTCCAGGGCCCGGCCCGTCGAAAGGGATGACGGCGCATCAGGATGGGGCTGTGCATCATACCGAAGACCGGATCGATGCCTTCGTGGTCCAGGGTGGGTTTGCGGCGAGTGGGATGTGGCCTTCCATCGCGTCCTTCACCCTGCCGGGAAGCGGGGTGCGCCGCCGACAGCCGACTCCCCGTCCCCGCGGCCGCTAAGCCACAGGAAGGGGCGGGGCGATCTTCGTTGCGGTGCCGGAGTCGCCGACAACGATCGACCGCCATCATTCACGATAGGTGAGTTTCAGCGGGATACGGGCAGGGGGCGAAGGGAAAACCGGGGAGGGTCCACAGGCGCGGATGGACGGTGCGGTGCGGCGCGAATGGAGAGGAAACACCGGCGGCCGGGAGCGGCGCGCCGGTGTTTCGGGGTTACTGCGGCTCGACGCTGACCGCGACGGCGGAGGTGATGCGCAACACCACCTGGCGGCCGATGTAGTCGGGTTTCATTTCCACGTCGGGGCGAACCTTGACGGTGTGCAGGCCGCCGTCGGCGAGCTGCAGGGTGGCGGTGCGCTGGGTGGTGTCGAGGGATTTGACCAGGGCCGTGATCTCGATGGTGTCGGCCGAAACCATGGCCGGCTTCGCGCCGAGCTGCGAGGTGGCCAGCATGCCGGCGGCGCCGTCCACGGCGGCTTCGCCCGGCTTGCGCAGGTAGACGACGCGTTCCATGACCACAACCGCCTTGACCCGGTCTCCGACCTTGAGCTGGTTGAAGTTGCGCATCTCCGGCGGCGCCTGGATGGTGCGGCTGTTGCCCTGGTCGTCCTTGAGGGTGAAGGTGCGCTTGCCCGCGTCAATGGCCGAAACGGTGGCCTGCAGCTCTTCCGTCTCGGTGATCGCCCCGCCCGGCACGCCCTTGGCGACAGTCTCGGTACGGCCGTACTCGGTGTTCAGCGGCTTGTCGGCCTGGGTCTGGCAGCCGACCAGCACAGCGGCGGCCAACGGCAGGAAGAGAAAACGGGATGCACTCATGGTGAGTCCTTGCTTCATGGTGTTTGAGGTTCGGTTTCGCGGATCTGGTAGATGGCGTCGTCGGGACGCATAGGCGTCACGCGGATCAGGTAGCTGGGGCCGGGGTTGCCGAGCATCATCTCGTTCAGGTTGAAGCGCACGTCGAGCTTCAGGTACTTGATCTCGCCCGGCGCGATGCTGAAGGTCTGCTTGATGTCGCGGGGTTCCCAGCTCGCCTTGC
The DNA here is from genome assembly GCF_029203285.1 of Pseudomonas sp. PSE14. Classification (NCBI taxonomy): domain Bacteria; kingdom Pseudomonadati; phylum Pseudomonadota; class Gammaproteobacteria; order Pseudomonadales; family Pseudomonadaceae; genus Pseudomonas; species Pseudomonas sp. PSE14. Next base: position 3,131,960 of record NZ_CP115669.1, on the reverse strand, counting down.
GGGTCAGGCCGGTCACGCGCAGGTTGTGGTTGCCCGGCGCCAGCTCGATGCGACGATAGGAATTGAACTCGAGCGTACCGACGCTCTGTTCGTCGATCAGGATGTCCGGATAGGAGAAACGCAGGGGCTGCCTGCCCGGATTATCGGCCTTGGGACGGAACAGGTAGAGCGTCGCGCGATCCGGAGTGCTGGGGGGAATGGGTTCGAAATAGCCGGGGCCGCTACAGCCCGTGAGCAGGAGCAGGGAGACAAGAAAAATGGAGAGCCGGCGCATGACGGTCCTTCGTGGCGGCCTGGATCGGCGCAGCGTAGCAGAGCCCCCGAACGTCGTTCAATGCACGTTTGCTCGATTGTTGGGGGCCTGTTGGAAATTGCCCGTCCGTCGACTTGGACGGGTACCGGCGAGCCGCCGACTTCACCCGGAGGACGCGATATAGAGCGTCTGCGTTTCCCTCGGATTTGGCCTGCGGGTGTCGTCAGCATGGCGGTTGAGGGGGATAGTCCATTTGGACGAGGCGATACGTCGCACTTTTTTCATAGTCTCGAACCACCCCTGGTTCTCCCTGAAGGGCGGTGAAGGCAATGAAAACAAAAAAAATCTGCCTGGCTGCGGTTCTCTGTGCATTCTGCGCGGCCTATGTCCTGCTACTGGTCCAGCCCAAGCCGGCTGCCCTGGCCAGTACCGTCTATTGCAACGCCAGCTACCCCAGCTGCTACGTGCCGGTGCCTTCCATCAGCCGGCTGTTGCCCTGATCGCCGACATCCATCGCCTGCATCGTCTGGATGCACGGCTGCTTGCGCGGCGTTTTCCTCCGAGCGGTGCAGGGCGCAGTCGCCCCTGACTGAGTCCGTGCACGGCCGCTATCGCCCACGCCTGGTGACGTATCGACGTCGAGCCGGGCGCGGCATCTCGCCTGCTGACTGCTGACGGATTCGCTCCGTTTCGAGCGCTGATTTGCGCTGCGCCTGGATAACCGCCGCAGGGCCAGATCCGTGTTCCGCCAAACCGCGTGGCCGCGGAGTGATGCCGAGCTTCTGGCGCGTCACCCCGTTGCGCTGGCGTCCTGTTCCCTGAAATTCTCCATGATTATTTTTGTTAACTAATAGCGCTGTCTCGCTAAGGGTGCAGCGATGTCGGTGGCGATCTCCTTGTTGACCCTTGATACCGAGGTTTTCATCTCGGCCGTTCGCCAAGGCAGGTGCTCGCGTCAAATGAATTGGCAAATATAGTTAATTGACATAACTAATTTGGCGAGATAGTTTTCCCTCACCAAGCCAAACAAGAACACAGGTGAGACATGAACAAGTACGAAGGCCGCTGGCAGACCGTAACCGTGGAAGTGGAGGGCGGCATCGCCTGGGTTACCCTGAACCGTCCGGAAAAGCGCAACGCCATGAGCCCCACGCTCAACCGCGAGATGCGCGATGTGCTGGAAACCGTGGAGCAGGATGGCGACGCGCGTGTTCTGGTGCTGACCGGCGCCGGCACAGCCTGGACCGCGGGCATGGACCTGAAGGAATACTTCCGGGAAGTGGACGCCGGTCCGGAGATCCTCCAGGAACGCATCCGCCGCGACGCCTCCGAATGGCAGTGGAAGCTGCTGCGCCTGTACTCCAAGCCGACCATCGCCATGGTCAACGGCTGGTGCTTCGGCGGTGGTTTCAGCCCGCTGGTGGCGTGCGACCTGGCCATCGCCGCGGACGAGGCGGTGTTCGGCCTCTCCGAGATCAACTGGGGCATCCCGCCGGGCAACCTGGTCAGCAAGGCCATGGCCGACACCGTGGGCCATCGCGAGTCGCTGTACTACATCATGACCGGCAAGACCTTCGATGGCCGCAAGGCTGCCGAGATGGGCCTGGTCAACCGCAGTGTGCCGCTGGCGCAACTGCGCGAGGCGGTGCTGGAACTGGCCGCAGATCTTCTGGACAAGAACCCGGTGGTGCTGCGCGCGGCGAAGAACGGCTTCAAGCGCTGCCGCGAGCTGACCTGGGAGCAGAACGAGGACTACCTCTACGCCAAGCTCGACCAGGCCCAGCTGCGTGACCCGGAGCATGGCCGCGAGCAGGGCCTCAAGCAATTCCTCGACGAAAAGAGCATCAAGCCGGGCCTCCAGGCCTACCGCCGCTGAACCGCCGCCGCGGGGCGCAGGTCCCGCGGCCAGAACAACGACAAGAGGAATCGCTGCATGAACGAAGTCTCGCTGTTGATCGGCGGACGGGCCTTGCCTGCCAGCAACGGACGCACCTTCACCCGGCTCGACCCGCTGACGGGCGCGCCGGCCAGCGTCGCGGCTGCGGCCACCCTCGACGATGCCGATGCCGCCGTAGCCGCCGCTGCTGCGGCATTTCCCGCCTGGTCCGCGCTGGGCCCCGGCGAGCGTCGTACGCGCCTGCTGGAGGCGGCGCGGCTGATGGACGCGCGCAGCGCCGAGTTCATCGCCGCCGGCGCCCGCGAAACCGGCGCCATGGCCAACTGGTACGGCTTCAACGTGCACCTGGCCGCCGGCATCCTGCGCGAAGCGGCCGGCATGACCACCCAGGTGCTGGGCGAGGTGATCCCCTCCGATGTGCCCGGCTCCCTGTCCATGGCCATGCGCCAACCGGTGGGTGTCGTACTGGGCATCGCTCCCTGGAACGCCCCGGTGATCCTGGCGACCCGTGCCGTGGCCATGGCCCTGGCATGCGGCAACACGGTGGTGCTCAAGGCGTCCGAACAGTGTCCGGCGGTGCACCGGCTGATCGGCCAGGTGCTGCATGACGCGGGCCTGGGCGATGGCGTGGTCAACGTGCTGAGCAACGCTCCGGAAGACGCCGCCGCACTGGTCGACCGGCTGATCGCCAATCCGGCGGTCAGGCGCGTCAACTTCACCGGCTCGACCCGTGTCGGACGCATCATCGGCGAGCTCAGCGCGCGTCACCTCAAGCCCGCGCTGCTGGAGCTGGGCGGCAAGGCACCGCTGCTGGTGCTGGACGATGCCGATCTGGACGCCGCCGTTGAAGCTGCTGCCTTCGGTGGCTACTTCAATCAGGGGCAGATCTGCATGTCCACCGAGCGCGTGATCGTCGATGCGCGCGTGGCAGACGCCTTTGTCGAACGCCTGGCGAAGAAGACCGCCAGCCTGCGCGCCGGCCATCCCGCCGCGCCGGACTCGGTGCTTGGCAGCCTGGTGGACGAAGCCTCCGCCCGGCGCATTCGCGCGCTGATCGACGACGCGGTGGAGAAGGGTGCACGCCTGCTCTGCGGCGGTGAATGCGAGGGTGCGGTGATGCAGCCGGCGCTGCTGGACGGGGTGACACCGGACATGCGCCTGTATGCCGAGGAGTCGTTCGGCCCGGTGCTTTCGGTGATCCGCGTGGACGGCGACGAAGAGGCCCTGCGGGTGGCCAACGACAGCGAGTACGGCCTGTCGGCGGCGATCTTCAGCCGCGATCAGGCCCGCGCACTGAACCTGGCGCGGCGCGTCGAGTCGGGTATCTGCCATATCAACGGCCCGACCGTGCACGACGAGGCGCAGATACCTTTCGGTGGCGTCAAGGCCAGCGGCTACGGTAGCTTCGGCAGCCGCGCCGCGCTCGATCACTTCACCCAACTGCGCTGGATCACCCTGCAGACCACGCCGCGCCACTATCCAATCTGAGTTTCCGATCCGAGCGCCCGGCAGGACGCCGAGCAGAACAAGAACAAGATTTCCGCCGCCGCGCCGAAGGGCCCGGCGGCGTGTCTCGATGGAGAACACTCCATGAACCTCGAATCCAATTCCCGGCCGCGTTATCGACCGGTCGCCATCGGCCATCCCGAAGTGGAAGTCCGGCGCGAGGCCGACGGCACCCTCTACATGCGCGCCCGCGAAGCGCTGGAGCCGCTGCCCGAACGCTTGCTTGAACGCCTGCAACTGTGGGCCGTCGAGCGGCCGCAACAGACCTTCGTCGCCGCCCGCGACGAATCCGGACAGTGGCGCCGCATCAGCTACGCGCAGATGCTCGACAGCACCCGGCGTATCGCCCAGAACCTGCTGGCCTATGGGCTCGGTCCGGAGTGCCCGCTGCTGATCCTCTCGGGCAACGACCTGGAGCACCTGCAACTGGCCTTCGGCGCGATGTACGCCGGCATTCCCTATTGCCCGGTGTCGCCGGCCTATTCGCTGGTCTCCCAGGACCTGGCCAAGCTGCGCCATATCGTCGACCTGTTGCAGCCGGGCCTGGTGTTCGCCGCCGATGCCACGCCGTTCCGTCGTGCCATCGAAACGGTGATCGATGCCCAGGTGCCGTTGCTGTTCAACCGTGGCGAGATCGCCGGCCGGCAGTGCCGCGCCTTCGCTGACCTGCTGCAGGCCGGGGATTGCGCCGAGGCGGATGCCGCCTTTGCAGCCACCGATGGCGACACCATCGCCAAGTTCCTCTTCACCTCCGGCTCGACCAAGCTGCCCAAGGCGGTGCCGACCACCCAGCGCATGCTCTGCGCCAACCAGCAGATGCTGTTGCAGACCTTCCCCGAGTTCGCCAGGGAGGCGCCGGTGCTGGTGGACTGGCTGCCGTGGAACCACACCTTCGGCGGCAGCCACAACCTCGGCATCGTGCTTTACAACGGCGGCAGCTTCTACATCGATGGCGGCCGCCCGACGCCCCAGGGCTTCGCCGAAACGCTGCGCAACCTCAAGGACATCTCGCCCACCGCCTACCTCACCGTGCCGCGCGGCTGGGAGGAGCTGGCCGGGGCGCTAGAGACCGACGCACAACTGCGCGAGCGCTTCTTTGCCCACATTCGCCTGTTCTTCTTCGCCGCAGCGGGGCTGTCCCAGGATATCTGGGACCGCCTCGACCGCCTGGCCGAGGCCCATTGCGGCGAACGCATCCGCATGATGGCCGGCCTGGGCATGACCGAGGCGGCGCCGTCCTGCACATTTACCACCGGCCCGCTCTCCGTGGCGGGCTACGTCGGGCTGCCGGCGCCGGGTTGCGAGGTCAAGCTGGTGCCGCTGGAGGGCAAGCTGGAAGCGCGCTACCGGGGCCCGAACCTGATGCACGGTTACTGGCGCAGCCCCGAGCAGAGCGCCGAGGTCTTCGACGAGGAAGGCTTCTACTGCTCCGGCGACGCCCTGCGCCTGGCGGACGACGCCAATCCGCAACTGGGCCTGATGTTCGATGGCCGCCTGGCCGAGGATTTCAAGCTGTCCTCCGGCGTGTTCGTCAACGTCGGCCCGCTGCGCACCCGCGCGGTGCTCGCCGGGGCGCGCTACGTGCAGGATGTGGTGGTGCTGGCGCCCAACCGTCCGAGCCTGGGGTTGCTGGTGTTTCCGCGCATGGCCGAGTGCCGTGCGCTGGCCGGCCGGGGGGCGGATGCCAGCGATGCCCAGGTGCTTGGCAGCGTGCAAGTGCGCGCCTGGTTCAGCGAGTGGCTGGGACAACTCAACCGGGAAGCGACCGGCAATGCGAACTTCTTCGGCTGGGCTGCGCTGCTCGATGAGGCGCCGTCCATCGATCGCGGCGAGATCACCGACAAGGGCTCGCTGAACCAGCGCGCCATCCTGGCCTCGCGGGCCGAGCTGATCGAAGGCCTGTACCGGGGTGAAGATGCACGGTTGATCCCCGCCCCCTGAGCCTGAGCGAACGAAACGGGCCGCCTTGTGAGAGCACGGCGGCCCGTTTTTTTATGTGTGAAATTTGGCCGGAAGAAAGGCGGCGCCAGGAGGGCGCCGCACAGTAGGGGCTCAGTTGAAAGCGGTGGGCTGCGGGTTTTCCAGCAGCACGGCCATGCCCTGGCCGCCGCCGATGCAGGCGGAGGCGATGCCATAGCGGCGGCCGCTGGCGGCCATCTGCCGGGCCACGGTTTGGGCCAGGCGCAGGCCGGTGGCGGCCAGCGGGTGACCCAGTGCGATGGCGCCGCCATGGATATTCAGGCGTTCGTCGTCCAGTTCCAGTTCGCGTTGCACGGCAAGCACCTGGGCGGCCTGGGCTTCGTTGATCTCGAAATGGCCGATCTGCTCCAGACGCAGCCCGCAGCCGTCGAGCAGACGGCGGATCGCCGGCGCCGGGCCGATGCCCATGTACGCCGGGTCTACACCCACCACGGCGGCGCCACGCACGTGAGCCAGAACCGGCCGGTTGCCAGCTTCCGCACGGGTCATCAGCAGCGCGGCGGCGGCGCCATCGACCACGGCGCAGCTGTTGCCGGCGGTCTGCACGCCGTCCGGGTAGAGCGCGTTCAGGCGTCCCAGTGCTTCGGCGGAGGTCTCGCGAATATGGCTGTCCTGGGCTGCGCGCGCCTGGCGGCTGGCCAGCTTCAGCCGGCGCGGGGCGAGGCCGGGCTGCTCGAAACTCTGCTCGATCACCTCCTGGATTTCTCCGGCGAACCAGTCTTCGGCCTGGGCGCGCAAGGCCCGTTCGAAGCTGCGCAGGGCATAGGCATCCACGTCCTCGCGGCGCAGGCCGTAGCGGCGGGCGAGATTCTCGGCGGTCTGCATCATGCTCAGGCCCACGGCCGGGTCGAGCAGCGCCTCCCAGAGAAAGTCCTTGAACTCCACCGGCTGGCCCAGGGTGAAACCGTTGCGATGGCTGTAGCTGACGATCGGATTGCGCGACATCGACTCGCTGGCCACGCAGAGCACGCTGCGGGCCTGGCCTCGCTGGAGTTGCTCGGCGCCTTGGCGCAGCAGTTCCAGGCCGGTGCCGCAGATGCGTTGCACACCCAGCGCCGGGACGTGCTGGGGAACGCCGCAGTACAGGCCGATGTGGCGCGGCAGCATGTAGGCATCGAAGCTGGCCTGGGCCATGTTGCCGGCCAGTACGCTGTCGATGCCGGCCGGGTCCACGCCGCCGCGTTGCAGTGCAGTGCGGCCGACGTGGATACCCAGGTCGGTCGGCGAGACGCTGGAGAGGGCGCCCCGGTAGTCGATCCAGGGTGTGCGGACGGCTTCGACGAGCAGGGCGTCGTCGAAGGCGCTGAAGAGTCCGGGTAGGGGCATGGGGGATTCCTGATTGATTAGGTTTCTTAACGATCACCACAGCGCAAGGCTGTAATCGATGGTCACGCGCACTTCGTCCACGTCACGGGCGAAGTCGCTTTGGTAGTGCCCTTGGCGCAGTCGCAGTCCGAGACCGGCAAGGCTGCCGGACTGCACCACGTAGCCGAGTTCCAGGTCGCGCTCCCATTCGCGGCCGCGCCAGTCGTACTGCGGCAGCTGCACGTTGTCGCCGTGCACCACCCGCACCAGGGCGGTCAGGCCGGGCAGGCCCTGGGCGGCGAAGTCGTGCTCGTAGCGCAGTTGCCAGACGCGCTCGTCCGGATTGACGTACTCCGAGACCAGGCTGCCGCCGACGATCAGGTAAGGGTCGGTGCCGGACAGGTAAGGCATCCCGGTGTCGCCGCTCAGGCGCATGTGGCCCAGGCGCAGGGTGTCGGCGCCCAGCTGGTAGGAAAGGTTGAGGTTGAGGTTGCCGTTGTCCACCGGGCCGGCTGCGGCGGCGCCATCCTCGGTACTGCGGAAGTAGAAGGCTTCGCCCTTGAGCCGGCCGGGCCCCAGCGGACTGGTGTAGGTCAGGCCGGCGTAGTGCTGGCGGTACAGATCGCGCAACTGGGCGAAGTAGTAGCTGCCGGTCAGTTGTTCGCTGATCCGGTATTCGCCGCCGCCGAAGCCGAAGAAGTCCGACTCGGCGGTGCCGTTGAAGCGCTTGTTCGGCGCGCTGACCCGCAGCTTGTCGTCGTTGCTGGAGTCGCGGAATTTCTGGCGGTCGAAATAGCCGCCATGCAACGTCAGCGCGTCGAACTCGCGGGACTGCAGGAAGGCGCCACGGAACACCGGCGGGAACAGCCGTGCGGTGATCGGGTAGGCGATCGGCAGCAGCGGTTGCACGGTTCCCAGCTGCAGCTCGCTGCGCGATGCCTTCAGGCGCGCCGTAAGGCCAGCCTTGGCGTACTGGTCGTCCACTTCGCGGCTGACCGGGTCGTAGGCCAGTAACCCGGTGCCGGTGCGATCCGGGCTGGAGTCGAGCTTGTAGCCGGCCATGCCCAGAAAGCTCAGGCCGAAACCGACGGGACCGTCGGTATAGCCCGAATCCAGCTTCAGGGTGAAACCCTGGGCCCACTCGCGGGCCTGGGACTGCCCGCTGCCACTGCGAAAATCACGATCCATGTAGAAGTTGCGCAGCGCCAGGCTGCCCTTGCTGTCGTCCAGGAAACCGCCTGCCAGCGCGCCAGGCGCCAGGCAGGCGGCGAGGACCGCCACGAGGTATCTGTCCATCGGGGGCTCGCTTCTTGTCGTTATCTTCGGCGGGGTGTCAGTCGCTGGCAGTGCCGGATCGGTGGCGGAGCAGAAGAATGATCCCGGCGGCGGCAACCACGATGCCGGGGGCGGCAACCGCCATCAGGCCTGTTGCTCCGGCGCCGGAGGCGAGCATCTGGCCTGCCAGCAGGGGCCCGCCGATGGAGCCCAGGCGGCCCACGGCGACCGCCGAGCCGACGCCGGTGGCGCGGATGCCGGCGGGGTAGAACTGCGGCGCCAGGGCATAGAGCACCAGCTGCGCGGCGAGCACGAAGAAGCCGGCGGCGAAGCCCACCAGCAGCATGCTGACAAAGCCGTCCAGCGAGCCCAGACCGGCCAGGGCGAGGAGGATGCCGGCGTAGATCAGGGTCACCAGCAGGGTCGGCCGCCAGCGGTCGAGCAGCACGCCGGCCAGTACCGAGCCCAGCGCCATGCCAAGGTTCAGCAGCAACTGCACGCTGCCGGCCTGGGCGCGACTGAAGCCCTGACCCATGAGCAGCGAGGGCAGCCAGTTGAGCAGCATGTACACCACCATCAGGGTGAAGAAGCAGCTCAGCCACAACAGCAGGGTCGGCAGGGCCTGGCCCGAACGGAACAGCCCCTGGTACACGCCGATGCGCTGGCGCTCGTTGCCCGGGCGCAGGTAGGCCGGGGACTCCGGCAAGCGCAGGTAGAGCAGCGGCGCCACCAGCAGTGGCGCCCAGCCGCCGATGTGGAACACCAGTTGCCAGCGCTCCGCACCAGCCGACATCCCCGCCAGCGAGGCCAGCGCCCCGCCCAGCGGCACACCGCAGTACATCAGGCTGACTGCGGTGGCGCGCTGGGCGCTGCCGGCGGCCTCGGAGGTCAGGGCGATCAGGTTGGGCAGTGCCGCGCCCAATCCCAGTCCGGTCATGAAGCGCGCCGCCAGCAGGCTGTCGAGGCTCCCGCTCTGGGTGGTGAGCAAGGAGAACAGGCCGAACAGCGTTACTGCGGCGGTCAGCACGCGCTTGCGGCCGATGCGGTCAGCCAGCCAGCCGCCGACGAAGGCACCGGGCAGCAGGCCGAGGATGCTGGCGCTGAATACCCAGCCGAGCTGGACCTTGTCCAGGCCGAAATGCGCGGCGATACCCGGTCCGGCGATGCCGGAGGACTGGATGTCGACGCCCTCCAGCAGGGCAACGATGAAGCACAGCAGGATGGTGAGGCGAGTGGCAGCGGTTTGCCGCGCCAGTGGAGCGGACGGGATGTCGTTCATGCCAGAAGTGCTCTTGTAATTGTTGTAGGAGAATCCGGTTAATTTAATTAACTAATTTCGATGCTAGGAGGCTTGAACGGATTCGTCAACGCCACGGCCGTCCACCGCCGGGGGCGGTAGACGGGGCGCGATCAGGGAACGGCAGGGCGAACGGAGAGGGGAATTACGCGGGGGTATGGATTTTCTGCAGCAGGCCGAGCAGTTGCTCACGTTCGGCGTCGGAGAGGCCGGCGGTGGCTTCGAGGTCGCTCTGCAGGGCGACGTCCTTGAGTTGCTTGAGCAGGGTTTCGCCCGCCTTGCTGAGGAAGATCCCGTAGGAGCGCTTGTCCGGCTTGCAGCGCACGCGCACCGCAAGGGCACGGGTTTCCAGCTTGTTCAGCAGCGGCACCAGTTGCGGCGGCTCGACGCTCAGGGCGCGGGCGAGGTCAGCCTGCATCAGCCCGGGATTGCTCTCGATAATCGCCAGGGCGGTGAACTGCGCCGGGCGCAGGTCGAACTTGGCCAGTTCGTTCACCAGGTGCTGGAAGACGGACAGCTGCGCACGGCGCAGGGCGTAGCCGACGTAGTTGTCCAAAGGCGAACTCAGGGCCGCGCTGGCGGCCTCCTGAGGCGCGTCGTCGAGGGGCAGGGCGGAAGCGCTTTTCTTGGCCATGCGGTCACGGTTACTCGTGTTAACGATTTTGGGCGATCTTCGCACTTTTTCGGCTTGCCTGGCCAGATGGGGCGGATTTTCGCCCGTGGGGATGCACGGGAACTCAGGATCTGGGTGGCTCGTCCCGGAATACCTGGCGCATGAGATCGAGGTAGCGCCGGGCACCCAGGCCCAGCGGCCGGGACTTCATCCAGATGACATCGACCCAGAGCCGCAGCCTGCTGGCCATGTTGTCGAAGCGGACTTCCGTGACCGCGCCCGAAGCGATCAGCGGTTGTACCAGGGGCTGCGGCAGGTAGGCCCAGCCGAGGCCGGACTGGATGAACTCCAGGGTGGCCAGGTAGCTGTCGGTCAACCAGATGCGCCGCGACAGCACCATGCGTGGGTCCGACCCGGTGGGCGTGCCCGAAGACACGATGATCTGCCGCTGTTCGGCGAGCATTTCCTCGCGCAATGGCCTGTCACCCTGCCGGGCAACGGGGTGCTGCGGAGACGCGACCGCGACGAGCAACTGGCTGCCCGCTTCGAGGAAGGACTCGCGCTCATCGATGCCGGGGCGCTCGAACACCAGCGCCAGTTGCACGGCGCCTTCGTGGAGCATGCGTACGGCTTCGGCTTGCGTGGCCGAGCGGACCTCGATTTCCAGTCCGGGGAACTCCTCGGCCAGTGTCGCCAGCGGCTCGCCCCAGCGCCCGGTCTGCAGCTCCGGGGCAATCGCGATGCTCAGCCGTTGTTCGAGCCCCTTGTGCAGCTGCAATGCCTGGGCATCCAGCAGGTTCAGCTGGCAGATCACCTGCCGGGCCTGGGGCTCCAGGGCCAGCGCGGCGGCGGTGGGCAATGCCTTGCGTGTGCTGCGGTCGAACAGCGTGAGGTCCAGCTCCGCTTCCAGCTGGGCGATGGCCATGCTGACCGCCGATGGCACGCGACCGAGCTTGCGCGCCGCAGCGGAGAAAGAGCCGCTGTCCAGCACGGCGAGGAAGATCGAGAGGGAGTCGCTGGAGAAGGCCATTGTTTTCAATAATCCTGATGATGATCCCCGCCGACATGGGGATGCACGGCTTTGATATGGCCGATACGCACTGAATACCCGATGCGAGCCTGGTCGGTTGTCAGAATAACTGATGGTAATCGTCTTTTTCGATGGCCAGGACGAGCCTAATCTGGCTCGCACTATCGCAATCGAAGGAGGCTGAGATGCTGAATGCACAATGGCAGGGCCAGGTCGCGTTGATCAGCGGCGCCGGCAGCGAACAGGGAATCGGAATGGCGATCGCCCGGCGGCTCGGGCAATGCGGGGTGAAGCTCATCGTTACCGCCAGCAGCGCCCGCCTGTTCGACCGTGTGGCACAGCTGCGCGCCGAAGGTTTCGAGGTCGAAGGACGCACGGCGGACCTTACCGATGAGGCCCAGGTGAACACGCTGGTGGAGTGGGCCGAATCCGTCTGGGGCCGGATCGACATCCTGGTCAATAACGCCGGCATGGCCATGCAGGGCAGTCCGGAGCCCTTCGCCGATGTGGCCGATACCGACCTCGCCGCATGGAACCTGTCACTGTCCCGGAACCTGACCACCGCCTTCCTGCTGACCCGCGGCGTACTGCGGGGCATGCAGGCTCGGGGTTACGGACGGGTCGTGCAGATCAGCTCCACCACCGGCACCCGCGGCAGCAACCCCGGCGAGGCGGCCTACAGCGCGGCCAAGGCCGGGATGGTGGGGATGAACATGGGATTGGCGCTGGAAGTCGCCCGATACGGCATCACTGTGAACAGCGTGGCGCCCGGCTGGATCGCCACCGAATCCTCCACCGAAGAGGAGGCCGTCGCCGGCCGTCATACTCCCGTCGGCAGGGCCGGGCGCCCGGAGGAAGTCGCCGCCGCGGTGGCCTTCCTGGCGTCGCCGGAGGCGAGTTATGTGACCGGTGAAGTACTGGTCGTCGACGGCGGCAACTGCCTGATCGAAAACAAGGCGCCATGAGCGTCCAGGCGCTTACCCGGTCGCCTGGTGCGGCTGTCGGTTCGCGCCCGAGTTCTTGAAGGAAGATATCGATGAGCAAGCCAGTGGTTCTGGTAACCGGCGCCTGCGGCGGCGTGGGGCAGGCATTGGTGCAACGCTTCGCCGCTTCAGGGTGGCAGGTGTTCGCCACCGACCTGGACGACGAGGCGTTACGGCGCCTGGACGAGTCGAAATGGTTGGCCGGCTACAGCGCGGGAGACATTCGCCAGCCCGCCGAGTGCCGGCGGGTCGTGGCCGATGCGGTGCAGGCGACGGGGCGTCTCGATGCGCTGGTCAATGCCGCCGGAGTATGGCGCGAGGGGCCGGTCGAGGCCAGCAGTGAAGAGGATTTCGATATCGTTCTGGACGTCAACCTCAAGGGCACCTTCTTCATGTGCTCGGCGGCGATTCCGCATCTCAAGGACAGCGAAGGGGCGATCGTGAACATCTCCAGCGATGCCGGCCGCCAGGGCAACCGCAATGCCGCCGCCTACTGCGCGAGCAAGGGCGGGGTGACCTTGCTGAGCAAGACGCTGGCCCTGGACCTGGCGCCTTTCGGCGTTCGTTGCAACACGGTGTCGCCGGGCGACATCGAGACGCCCATGTTGCGCTTCCAGGCGGAGCGCTACGGTGCCGGCGACCCCCAGGGGTACTATCGCGAGCTGCTCGCCAAGTATCCCCAGGGTGACAGGGCCGCGTTCATCCAGCCCGGCGAAGTGGCCGAACTGGTGTTCTTCCTCTGCCAGCCGCATGCGCGCTCGATCACGGGGGCGGACCTGGCGATCGATCGCGGCGTGTCCGCCGGCAACTGAGCGTCCCGATTCCCCCAGCCATCCGAGCCGCAAGGAAGCTCTCGTCCATGAACAACCTGCACCCTGAAAAGGAGTCGCTTGTGCACCGACCCATCGCCTGGCACGTCACCCATTGGAGCCATGATCCGTATTCCCTGGGGGCGTACAGCATGCTTCTGCCCGGCGCGACGCCAGCGCATCGCGCAGTCCTGGGCGAGTGCATGGGCGGTCGCCTGGTGATCGCGGGCGAGGCCTGCAACCCCAAGGCGCCGGCCATGGTCCACGGCGCCTGGGACGACGGTGTTCGCGCGGCGGACCTGGCGGTGCGTGCCGGCGCCCGGCGAGTCATCGTCATCGGCGCCGGATGTGCGGGCCTGGGTGCCGCCCGCCACCTTGGCGCGCAGGGTATCGACTGCGTCGTGCTCGAAGCGCGGGAGCGCATTGGCGGCCGCACGCACAGCCTGCAACTGGGGCCGGTGACCGTGGATGTCGGCGCCGCCTGGCTGCAGCAGTTCGGCGACAACGCCGTGGCCCGCGAGGCGGAACGGCTCGGGGTGCGCCTGGTCGGGACTGACTTCAACCAGCCTTTGGCGGCGGCCAGCGACGGACCGGTCGATGGCATCGAGGCCGCCTGGGAGGCGCTTCGCCAGGGAATAGATCGGCGTCTTCCCTTGGCCGAGGGCGTTGAGCGCTACCTGGCCGGTCTGACGCCGGAGCAGGCGCGCGCGACGCGTTACGCCATCGACGGCAACCTGATCATCGAGGCCTGCCGGCCGCTGGCGGAATTGTCGGTGGAGTCGCTCGACGAGGAGGGGGTCGGCAACGACGATCATTTCCTTCCCGACGGCTATCGCCAGGTCATCGACCATCTGGCGACCGGGCTCGACATCCGGCTCGGGCAACCCGTTACGCGGATCGACTGGCGCGACGGCGACGTGCGCGTGAATGACGAGCGCGGCGACTTCTGCATCTGCACCGTTCCGCTCGGCGTGCTCAAGACCCTGGAGTTCCTCCCCGAGCTGCCGCAGCCCCAACGGGAGGCATTGTCCCATCTGGGCATGGGGACGCTGGAGAAGGTCGTGCTGCAGTTCGACCAGCGCTGGTGGCCATGCTCTCCGAGCGGCTATCTGCGCTGGTACGACACGCCGGCGAGCTGGGTCGAATGGCTGGACTTGACCGATGCGGTCGGCAAACCCACGGTCGCCGGGCTGATCGCGGCGGATGCGGTGGAGCGGCAGTTCAGTGGCCGCAGCGATGAGGAGATTGCCCTGGCCGCCTGCGATGCCCTGCGGGCCTGGGCTCGTGCCGTCGAGGCAACGCTGTAAGGTGTGAGCGTTTCATGCTTCCGCCTGACTCGGCATCACAGCCTTTCCGCCGCTCCCGGTAATCCAGGGATAATGGCGGTTCGCGAGGCCCGACGGGCTTTCTGGTAAACAGCCCTGACACTCGATGTCAGAGGAGGTGCAGCATGGAACGATTCACCGGTGGTTGCCTGTGCGGCAACGTCCGCCTTGTGGCCACGGGGCGCCCCTATCGGGTCGGCCTGTGTCACTGCCTGGACTGCCGCAAGCATCATGGCGCGCTGTTTCATGCGTCGGCGATCTTCCCCGACGATGCGGTGACGGTCGAAGGCGAAACCCATGAGTACGCCGGGCGGCATTTCTGTCCCCGTTGCGGGTCGTCGGTGTTCGGGCGCAGCGGCGATGAAATCGAGGTGAATCTGGGCTCGCTGGATGCCCCGGACCAGTTCAAGCCCACCTACGAACTCTGGACCATCCGCCGCGAGGCCTGGCTGCCAGCGTTCCCGCTTTCGCGGCACTACGAGCGAGACCGGGATAGCACTGAGCGTTCCGAAGACTAGGCCGTCAGTGTGAGTCGTCTTCCGCCTGCTTCTTCAGGTGGAAACGGCAGACTTCGCCGTCGCGGTGGATGCATTCGAGGTGTTCGACGGGGTGCCCGGCGAGGGTGCCGATCAGCGTTAAGAGGAACGAAAAGGGACAGATTTATTTTTCTACTCTAAAGCCCTCTTGGAGGTCAGGAGTAGAGTGCTTAAATAAATCTTTCCCCTTTTTCCCTGCTTTTTCTCTCAGGTTACTTGCGGTAGTCGCTGAACTTGGCGGCGAACTGCTCCAGCGGCAGGTTGAGACCGTTGGCCACGTAGGAAACCGTGCGGTAGAAGCCGGCGAGCATCAGAATCTCGAGAATCTGATTGTCGTCGAAATGCTTCTTGACGTTGGCGAACTCTTCCTCGCTGAGCGTTGCGCGGTCGTGCAGCGCATCGATCGTCAACAGCAGTGCGGCGTCCGACTCGCTCCACTTCTCTACGTTGAGCGGGCACTCCAGGGTGTCGGAAACCTCTTCTTTCGAGAGGCCGGCCGTCTGACTGAAGGCCATGACGTGGACGCCCCATTCGTACTCGCAACCGGTGCGAGCGCAGACGCGGTCGATCACCAGTTCGCGCTGACGGAGTGTCAGCGGACTCGAGTCCAGCAGCGAACCACCGCGGAATTTCTTCCATGCCCGATCACTGCTCGCCAGAGTGGTGAACAGGGCCAGCGGCGGTACGCCAGGCCCCATGATCCTGTCGAATGCTGCCTGCACTTCTTCCGGATATGGTTTGCTGAGTGCCTCGATACGAGCCATGGTGTATCTTCCGCTATGAATAATGTAGCGGCGATGCTCGCTACGAATAACGTAGCAATCAAGGTCTATCAGCATGAATGATGATTCTTCCTCTGCCCCGCTGATGCCGCTCCGCCGTCGCCCGATCATGGCTCTGCTGGACCTGTTGGGTCAGAAGTGGGCGCTGAGAATTCTGTGGGAACTGCGTGGCGGGGCGCTCAATTCCAGGGCGTTGAGAGCCGCTTCAGGAAATATCTCACCCACGGTTCTCCAAAGCCGGGTCAATGAGCTTCGGGAGGCCGGCATCATCGCATCATGTCGCGATGGCTACTCGTTGACGCCGCTCGGTACTGAATTATCCGAGGTCATTACTCCTCTCTACTTTTTCGCCAGTAAATGGGCAGATGCCCTTGATGTAACAGAACGGGCCAGAGAAGGAACGAACACTGATTTAGCGCCATAGAAACAGCCTGCACATAGCGGCCGCTATGGGGCGGAAACGGCCCTTTCATGCATAGACAATCGAACCCTGATTTTCCGGCCGCCCGCAAAAAGTCCTTGGCAAAGCCCACCACTGGCCTATAGTTAGCCATATGGCTAACTATGAAGCGGCAATCAGCGACGTGTTCCAGGCGCTGGCGGACCCCACCCGCTGCGCCATTATCGGCGCGCTCGGTTTCGGCGCGCAGTCGGTGTCGACGTTGGCGGCGCCGTTCGACATGGCGCTGCCGTCCTTCATGAAGCACCTGACGGTGCTCGAACGCAGCGGGCTCATCCGCAGCCGCAAGAACGGTCGGACCCGCACCTGCGAGCTGGTGCCGGAACGGCTTGCCCAGGCCGAGCAATGGTTCGCCGAGCAGCGTGCCCTGTGGGAAGCGCGCTCGGATCGCATGGCCGAATTCGTCGAACAACTTCACCAAGAGGAGCAGGACCATGACCCGGAACACTGAACGCGACGACTCGCGCGACCTGATCATCACCCGTGTGCTCAACGCCCCGCGCAGCGCCTTGTGGCGCGCCTGGTCGGAACCCGAGTTGCTCAGGCAGTGGTGGTGCCCCAAGCCCTGGACCACCGAGGTACTGGCCTTCGACCTGAAGCCCGGCGGCGCTTTCCATACCTTGATGAAAGGGCCGGATGGCGGCGTCAGTGACAACCCCGGCAGCTTCCTCGAAGTCGTACCGGGCGAGTGCCTGGTGTTCACCTCGATGCTCACCGCAGGCTGGCGGCCGAACACGCCCTGGATGGGCTTCACCGCGATCATCACGATGACCGACGAAAGCGCCGGCTGCCGCTACACCGCCCACGTCATGCACCCCGACGATGCTTCGCGGGAGCAGCATGAGCAGATGGGCTTCTTCGACGGCTGGAACACTGTCATCACCCAGCTCGAAGAACTCGCCGCCACGCTGGGGTGATCAGATTTGCGTTCGAATCACGTGCAATTCAACCACTCATGATTTGAAGTCAAAAGACTTTGCCGCTCCGGCGCCTTAATCGCTGACAGCGAAGCCGGCAGACTGGGCTCCATTGGAACGATCAACCTTCCTGGAGCCCCAACATGAGCATTCCTTCCTTCGGCCTCGGCACCTTCCGCCTGACTGGCCAGGCCGTCATCGATTCGGTACGCACCGCGCTGGAGCTGGGCTACCGCGCCATCGACACCGCGCAGATCTACGGCAACGAGGCCGACATCGGCCAGGCCATCGCCGAGAGCGGCGTGCCGCGCTCCGAGCTGTTCCTCACCACCAAGATCTGGGTGGAGAACTACGCCGCCGACAAGCTGGTCCCCAGCCTGCGCGACAGCCTCGCCAAGCTGCGCACCGACCACGTCGACCTGACCCTGATCCACTGGCCTGCGCCGGGCAATGGCGTCGAGCTGACCGAGTACATGGCTGCGCTGGCCGAAGCCAAGAAGCTGGGCCTGACCCGCCAGATTGGCATCTCCAACTTCAACATCGAGCTGACCCGCCAGGCCATCGCCGCCGTGGGCGAGGGCGAGATCGCCACCAACCAGATCGAACTCAGCCCCTACCTGCAGAACCCGGCCCTGACCGCGTTCCTGAAAGAGCAGGGCATCAAGGTCACCTCCTACATGACCCTGGCCTACGGCAAGGTGCTGAAGGACCCGCTGCTGGCCGAGATCGCCGCCAAGCACAACGCCACCGTCGCGCAGGTCGCGCTGGCTTGGGCGCTGCAGTTGGGTTACGCGGTGATCCCGTCCTCGACCCGCCGCGAGAACCTGGCCAGCAACCTGCTCGCCCAGGAGCTGCGCCTGGATGCCGACGACATGGCGAAGATCGCCACGCTGGAGCGAAATGGCCGTGAAGTCAGCCCGGAAGGTCTGGCTCCGATCTGGGATTGATCGCCATGTCCGCACCTATGGATCGCCTGACTGCCGGCGGCTTCAGCGTCGGCCTCGAAGCTCCGCTGGACAACGACTGGACGCCCGCCGGTGAACTGGCGCGGCAGCAGGCCGGACGCCGCCACGGCGAACCGGACCTGGCCCAGCACGCGAAGCTCGCCCAGCTTGCCGACCGCCTCGGCTTCCGTGCCCTGTGGGTGCGCGACGTCCCACTCTATGACCCGTCGTTCGGCGATGCCGCCCAGGTTTTCGAGGTGTTTTCCTACCTCGGTTACCTGGCTGGCGTCACCCGCGACATCCTGCTCGGCACCGCTGCCGTGGTGCTGCCGATCCGCGAGCCGCTGCTGACCCTGAAGTCGGCCGCGACCGTGCAGCGCCTGAGCGGCGACCGCTTGCTGCTCGGCGTGGCCAGTGGCGACCGGCCGGTGGAGTACCCGCTGTTCGGCCGCGACTTCGAAGGCCGCGGCGGCAACTTCCGCGAGCAGATCGCACTGCTGCGCGATGCCGCGCGGTCGAGCCTGCCCGAAGGCATGGCCGTGCTGCCTGCTCCGACTTCACCGCTGCCGTTGTTGGTGGCGGGGCTGGCGCAGCAGAGCCCGGCCTGGATCGGCGCGAACCTCGACGGCTGCCTGGCCTATCCCGGCACGCCGGAAGACCACCAGCGTCGCGTCGCCAACTGGCGTGCGGTGGCCGGAGCCAAACCCTATTCGAGCTTCATCCACCTGGACCTGGCCGAGCGCGCCGACGAGCCCCTGCGGCGCTGGCGCTTCGGTTTCCGTGGCGGCCGTGACGCGCTGGCTGCCGAACTGCGTGCGCTGCGTGCCGCCGGCGTCGACCACGTCGGCCTGCAACTGCGCCGCAACCTGCGGCCCCTCGACGAGACCCTGCAGGAGATCGCCGAGTGCGTGCTGCCCGAATTCCATGCCCAATCGACCACGGCGGCCGCGCCGCTGGAGGAGATCTGCAATGTCTGAGAATGCATCCCCGCTGTTCCAACCCCATTCCCTGGGCGGCCTTGAACTGCCCAACCGCATCGTGATGCCGCCGATGACCCGCTCCCGCGCCAGCCAGCCGGGCGACGTGCCCAACGAGCTGATGGCCGAGTACTACGCCCAGCGCGCCAGCGCCGGCCTGATCGTCAGCGAGGGCACCTGGATTTCCCCGCTGGGCAAAGGCTATGCCTGGACCCCAGGCATCCATTCGCCGGCACAGGTCGCCGGCTGGCGCAAGGTCACCCAGGCGGTGCACGCCGCTGGCGGGCGCATCTTCGCGCAGCTCTGGCATGTCGGCCGGCTGAGCCATATCAGCCTGCTCGATGGCCAGGCGCCGGTATCCTCGTCGGCCATGCAGGCCGAGGGCGTCAACGTCTTCGTCGCCGAGACCGACGGCACCCCCGGCTTCGTCCAGGCCTCCAAGCCGCGTGCGCTGAAGACCGAGGAAATCCAGGGCATCGTCGATGAGTACCGTCAGGCCGCGCGCAATGCCATGGCTGCCGGCTTCGACGGTGTCGAGCTGCACGCCGCCAACGGCTACCTGGTCAACCAGTTCATCGACTCCAATGCCAACGACCGTACCGACCAGTACGGCGGCTCGCTGGAGAACCGCCTGCGCTTCCTCGGCGAAGTGGCCCAGGCGCTGATCGAAGGCACCGGCGACAAGAGCCGCGTCGGCATTCGCCTGGCGCCGCTGACCACCCTCAACGGCTGCGTCGACGCCGATCCGCAAACCACCTATCTCGCCGCCGCACGTCTGCTGGGCGAGATCGGCGTGGGTTACATCCACATCGCCGAAGCCGACTGGGACGACGCCCCGCACATGCCACTGGAATTCAAGCAGCGCCTGCGCGAGGTGTTCCCCGGCACCCTGATCTACGCCGGCAAGTACACCGCCGAGCGCGCCAACGCCGCGCTGAACGAAGGCTGGGCGGACCTGATCGCCTTCGGCCGGCCCTTCGTCGCCAACCCCGACCTGCCCGAGCGCCTGCGCCAGGGCGCGCCGCTCAACCCGCACCAGCGCGAAACCCTGTTCGGCGGTGGTGCCCATGGCCTCACCGATTACCCCAGCCTGGCCGTCGCCGCGACCGCCTGAACCCACCCAGGAATTCGAAGATGAAAGCCCTTGCAACACTCACCCTGGCCGCTGTGCTGCCGCTGGCCGTGCAGACTGCTTCCGCCGCGGACTGGTACCCATCCGCCTACGGCGCCAACGATGAAATCGGTGCCGCTAACCTGCTGACCCCCGAAGTGACGAAGCAGGCCGTGCAACTGGTCAGGACCGGCAAGACCTACCCGCTGGCCGTGCCCGTGGACAAGAACCTGCCGGCCTTCCGCCACCGCAGCTTCCACCTCTACAACATCCAGCCGGGCGAGCAGGGTGGGCAGTCCCTCGGCCCGAACAAGTTCACCTTCAATGACGAGCTGGTGAACGCCTGGACTGGCGTCGGCACCCAGCTCAACGGCATTGGCCACATCGGGATCGACAACCTTTACTACAACGGCAACAAGGCCGCCGACTTCGTCACCGTGGAAGGGGTGAAGAAGCTCGGCGTCGAGAAGGTCCCGCCGTTCGTGACCCGTGGTGTGGTGCTGGACATGACCGCGCACTACGGCAAGGCCATCGTTCCCGGCGGCACGGAGTTCAGCGTCGCCGACATCCAGGCGGTGCTGAAGAAGGAAGGCCTCACCCTGCGCAAGGGCGACGTGGTGCTGTTCAACACCGGCTGGCTGGAACTGATCGGCAAGGACAACCAACAGTTCCTCGAAGTCGAGCCAGGCATCGGCATGGAGGCCGCGAAGTGGCTGGCCGACCAGGGCATCGTCGCCTTCGGTGGCGACACCTGGGCCTCGGAGGTCTACCCCAATCCCCATGGCAAGGACGAGTTCCCGGTCAACCAGTACCTGCTCGCCAAGCGCGGCATCTACAACCTGGAACTGATCGACAGCCGCGCCCTGGTGCGCGACCAGGCCTGGGAGTTCCTCTTCGTCCTCGGTCAGCCGCTGTATGTCGGTTCAACCCAGGTCAACATCAATCCGGTGGCGATCAAATGAGCAAACCTGACCAAACCTCGCGCCCGCTATTCGCCGGCCGGGGCTTCCGCGTCGACTACGACGGCTTGTCCGCCCACAACCTCTATTCGGCGGACGGTAACAGCATCCGCTACGCCATCGTCTCCGGCCCCTACGCCGGTGCCCGTGGCGAGGCGGCCTGCCAGTGGCAGGAAATTGGCGATGGCGTCTACGTGATCTCCTGGCAGGAAGCCGACGGCGCTACCGTGGTGCACGTCGACGACTTCGCCAACGGGCGCTCGCAGGCGTTCTTCACTGCCACGGACCTCAGCTTCTACCGCATGCAGGGCCCGCTGACGGAAATCGACCCCGCCGAATACGGGGCCCAGGAGAGCGGAAAATGAAATCCGGTCGGGTTCTGTTCGCCCTGGCCATTGGCGCGTTCGGCATCGGTACCACCGAGTTCACTCCGATGGGGCTGTTGCCGGTGATCGCCGATGGCGTGCAGGTCAGCATCCCCACGGCGGGGATGCTGGTCACTGCCTACGCGGTCGGCGTCATGGTCGGCGCTCCGGTGATGACCCTGCTGTTCAGTCGCTTCGGCAAGCGCGCCGCATTGATGGCATTGATGGCCATCTTCACGGTCGGCAACCTGCTTTCGGCCATGGCGCCGGATTACTACACGCTGCTCGCCTCGCGGCTGGTCACCAGCCTCAACCATGGCGCCTTCTTCGGCCTTGGCGCGGTGGTGGCGGCGAGCGTGGTGCCCAGGGACAAACGGGCGAGCGCGGTGGCGACCATGTTCATGGGTCTGACCATCGCCAACATCGGCGGGGTCCCGGCGGCCACCTGGGTTGGCCAGCAGGTCGGCTGGCGCCTGGCCTTCGCCGGCACCGCCGGGCTCGGTGTGCTGGCCATGGCGGCGCTGTGGTTCGCCTTGCCCAAGGGCGAACGCGGCATGGTGCCTCACGTTCGCCGTGAGCTGGCAGTGATTGCCCGGCCCAGCGTGCTGCTGGCGATGGCGACCACGGTGCTGGGTGCGGGCGCGATGTTCACCCTTTACACCTACGTCGCCCCGGTGCTGGCCGAGCTGACCGGCGCCTCGAACAGCTTCGTCACCCTGGCGCTGGTGCTGATCGGTGTCGGCTTCACCCTCGGCAACAGCCTGGGCGGCCGTCTTGCCGACTGGTCGCTGGATGGCTCGGCACGCATCTTCCTCGGCGCGCTGGCGGTGATCATGCTGCTGTTGCCGCTGATCCTGAGCAGCCATGTGGGCGCTGCCGTGGGCCTGCTGCTGTGGGGCGTGGCCACCTTCGCCGTGGTGCCGCCGCTGCAGATGCGCGTGATGCACGCCGCCGCCGAGGCCCCGGGGCTTGCCTCGTCGATCAACGTGGGTGCCTTCAACCTTGGCAATGCCGTGGGCGCGGCACTGGGCGGTGGGGTAATCAGCCTGAATCTTGGCTACGCAGCGGTGCCAATGGCCGGCGGCTTGCTGGCCGCTGCCGGGCTGCTGCTGGTATGGCTGGGGAAGGCGCAGAAGGTCACGCTTGAAACGGCGGATAGCGCGTCGCGCGACAGTGCCTGATTCCGCTCGCGAAGGCTGTTCGAGAAGGCCGTCTCCATGCGAGGCGGCTTTTTTCGTTTCCCTTATTGCTGGTGGTCTTCAGCCTCGGGCGCGTCGCGTCCGGGGCGTTCTTGTTGTGCTATGTCGGGGTCATTGGCTCGATGGGGGAGGGAAAGGACCGCGCGGCTCGGGTTGAAACAAGTGCCTGCGTGATGCGCGCACAAACAAAAAGCCCCGGCCTGCTGGCCGGGGCTTGGTTCAGCGGATCAGACGAGGTGACGCCTGAGGTAGTCGGCTCAGATCGCCAGGCTGTCCACCACGCCGCCATCCACGCGCAGTGCCGCACCGGTGGTGGCGGAGGAGTAGGGCGAGGCGACGTAGGTGACCAGGGCCGCCACTTCGTCGACTTCGGCGACGCGCTGGATGATCGAGCTGGGACGTTCGCGGCGTACGAAGGCGTCGGCTTCCTCGCGCGGGGTACGGCCGGACTCGCGCACGGCGTCGGCCACCAGGTTGGCCACGCCTTCGGTGAAGGTCGGACCGGGGAGAACCGCGTTGACGGTCACGCCGGTGCCCGCCAGGCGTTTGGCCAGGCCATGGGAAACGGCCAGATTGGCGGCCTTGGTGACGCCGTAGTTGATCATCTGCGCGGGGATGGCGACGCCCGACTCTGACGACAGGAAGATCACCCGGCCCCAGCCGCGCTCGACCATGCCGGGGGTGTAGTGGCGGGCCAGGCGTACGCCGGAAAGCACGTTGATTTCGTAGAAGTCCAGCCAGTCCTGGTCGTCGGTGTCGTAGAAATCGACATCGTTGTAGATGCCCAGGTTGTTCACCAGGATGTCGGCGTGGGGCTCGGCGGCGAACAGGGTTTGCGCGCCGGCGGCATTGCCCAGGTCGGCGACTACGCCACGGGCCTTGCCCTTGGCTACGCGGATGCCGGCCACGGCCTCGTCCACGGAGGCGGCGTTGCGGCCGACGATGACGACTTCGGCGCCGGAAGCGGCCAGCTGGCGGGCGATGCCCAGGCCGATGCCGCCGGTGGAACCACTGATGATGGCGGTCTTGCCGCCGAGATCGATCTGCATGTTGGTAATCCTCATCCAGGGGGCGCGGGATGCGCCGGTAATCGACTGGATCTGGCGGCATCCTAGGGGTGGCCTGTAAGATCGTACATAACTTAATTCGACATACTTGAGTCCTAGAAGGTCATATGCTGGATCTCAGACAGCTCCGTTATTTCGTTGCCGTGGCCGAAGTCGAACACGTGGGCAAGGCGGCGGAGCAATTGCACATTTCCCAATCGCCGCTGAGCCGGCAGATCGCCCAACTGGAGGAGCGCCTCGGCCTGCAACTGTTCGAGCGTAGCCAACAGCGACTGCGCCTGACGTCCGATGGACGCACTTTCCTGCATGAGGCCAAGGCGCTGCTCAAGCACGCCGAGCGCCTGGAGTCCCTCGGCCGCCGGCTGGGCCGGGGCGAGACGGGTGGGCTGTGCGTCGGCTACGTCAGCCATGCCATCCATGCCGGAGTGCTGCCCGATGCGCTGCGCCGGGTGCGTGAGGAGCGGCCGGGCATCCACATCGCCCTCTACAACCTCTCGGCCCAGGAGCAGTTCGAAGGCCTGCGCCAGCGCAGCCTGGATATCGCCCTGGTCTGCGAGCCGCCGATGGCCGACGACCCGGACCTGCTGGCCTCGCCGGTGTTCAACGACCCGCTGCACCTCGCTTTGCCGCTGGGGCATCCCCTCGCCGACAAGGCCGTCATCGAGCCGGCCGACCTGCACGAGCAGGACTGGATCATGGTCGAGGGTCACTTGCAGCAGAGCCGTCGCGAGCAGTTCCTGGCCAGTTGCGTGGAAGCCGGCTTCACCCCGCAGATACGCCTGGAGGCGGCCGAGCCGCTGAGCGCCCTCGGGTTGGTGTCCGCCGGCCTGGGCCTGGCGCTGATCCAGCAGAGCATCGGCGGCGAGCGCAATCCCAACGTGGTGCTGCGCGAGCTGCCGTGGCTGGGGCAGAGCACCGGCCTGTGGGCGGCCTGGCACCGGGTTGATCTGCGGCCGATCGTGAGCGAGTTCCGCGAGATGGTGCTGGCCTGCTCGCAAGCCTGAGCGGCGCTTCCCGGCAAAATCACCAGGGCGGGGCAGGGTGAGGGATATGACATGATGGGTCTCAAGTCTGTCGAATTATGACTTGGACGGTCTCGGTTGGGCGGGCATAGGATTGCCGCCACTGGAGTTCACAAGCGACTCCCCCCAACCCGGAGAACCCCGTCATGAGTCTCAAGTCCCTGATCCCCACCCGCCTTGGTTTCGGCACCGCGCCGCTGGGCAACATGTTCCGCGCCGTGCCCGCCGAGGAGGTGCAGGCCACCGTCGACGCCGCCTGGAACAACGGCGTGCGCTACTTCGACACCGCGCCCTTCTACGGCGCCGGCCTTTCCGAAATCCGCCTGGGTGCCGCCCTGGCCAACCGCCCGCGTGACGAGTACGTACTCAGCACCAAGGTCGGCCGCATCATCCTCGACGAACTGGAAGACCCGGCGGCCCGCGAACTGGGCGAGAAGAGCGGCCTGTTCGAACACGGCAACCGCAACCGCATCGTCAACGACTACAGCGCCGACGCCACCCTGCGCTCCATCGAAGACAGCCTGAAGCGCCTGGGCACCGACCGCCTGGACATCGTCTGGATCCACGACATCGCCCAGGACTTCTACGGTGACCAATGGCTGACCCAGTTCGAGATCGCCCGCACCGGCGCCTTCCGTGTCCTCACCCGCCTGCGTGAAGAGGGCGTGATCAAGGCCTGGGGCCTGGGCGTGAACCGCGTCGAGCCGATCGAACTGACCCTCGACCTGGACGAGCCGCGCCCGGACGGCTTCCTCCTCGCCGGCCGCTACTCGCTGCTGGACCATGAGCGTGCCCTGCAACGCGTGATGCCGCAGGCGGTGGAGCAGGGCGTCGGCATCGTCGTCGGCGGCCCGTACAGCTCCGGTGTGACCGCCGGTGGCGAGCACTTCGAGTACCAGAAGGCCAGCCCGGCCGTGCTGGCCAAGCTCGAACGCATCCGCGCAGTGGCCCGTGCCCATGGCGTGGACGTGAAAGCTGCTGCCTTGCAGTTCGCCCTGGCCCATCCGGCCGTGGTGGCCGCGATCCCCGGCTCGACCCGCCCGCTGCACGCCAACGAAGACCACGCCGCGCTCAGCGCTGCCATCCCGGCCGCGTTCTGGAACGACCTGCGCGCCCAGGGCCTGATCAGCGCCGTGGCGCCGGTCCCCACCGTTTGACCTCCGCGCCGCCGGGCACAAGGCCCGGCGGCCAGCCTCGAATCCTCAGTTCACTGAATCATCGAATCATTGGGGCCAGAGCCCCGGGAGAAACATCATGGCCAAGGCCACTGCATTCATCGATCTCAACACCGACGCCGACACGGTCTGGCAACTGATCGGCGGCTTCGATTCGCTGCCCGACTGGCTGCCCTTCATCCCGCAGAGCGCCCTCAGCGAAGGGGGCCGCGTGCGCACCCTGAAGAGCGTCGACGGCGACACCATCATCGAGCGCCTGCTGGACTTCAACGAAGCCAGCCGCAGCTACAGCTACACCATCCTCCAGGGCCCGGCGCCGGTGCGCGACTACCAGTCGACCCTGCGTGTGGCGGCTGGCAGCGATGGCAAGGGCGCCCGCGTGGAATGGTTTGGCTCGTTCACCCCCGAAGGCATCAGCGACGCGGAAGCCACCACGCTGTTCACCGGCATCTATGTCGATGGCCTGGCGGCGCTCAAGCAAAGCCTGGAAGGCTGATCGCCCTCGAAGAAAAGCCCCTTGCCCAGCCCAGGCAAGGGGCTTTTTTCGTTTTGCCGGGCCCGGATGATGCGCCGTCGCCGGCCAGGGCAGTGGCTATACTCTCGGCTGCGCCAGGGCTGGATCTGCCGCGGGCGCGTCCACTTCGGCGGAGGATGGTCAATGAATGCACCTGGTCCCGTTGTCAGGCCGACGATCCTGATCGTCGACGATACGCCCGAGAATCTCACGCTGCTGACCGAGCTGCTCAAGCTGCCTTACCGGGTCAAGGCCGCCAGGAGCGGTGAGAAGGCCTTGCAGATCGCCAGTTCCGACGAACCACCGGACCTCATCCTGCTGGATGTGATGATGCCGGGCATGAGCGGCTTCGAGGTGTGTCGGCGCCTGCGGGAGCAGCCGGGCACGCGGCATATCCCGGTGATCTTCATCACCTCCCAGGGCGCCACCGATGACGAGGTGCGTGGCCTGGAGCTCGGCGCGGTGGACTATCTGACCAAGCCGATCAACCCACCGACCGTGCTGATGCGCGTGGACAACCAGCTGCGCATCAAGGCTGCCAACGACTTCCTGCGCGACCAGAATGACTTCCTGGAACAGGAAGTGCAGCGGCGCACCCGCGAGGTGGCGGCCATCCAGGACGTGACCATTCTGGCCATGGCCTCCCTGGCGGAGACCCGCGACAACGAAACCGGTAACCATATCCGCCGCACCCAGCACTACGTCAGCGCACTGGCCGAACACCTGAAACAGCATCCGCGCTTTGCCGCCGAACTGGATGAGGAAACCCGCCACCTGCTGTTCAAGTCGGCGCCGCTGCACGATATCGGCAAGGTCGGTATCCCGGATCACATCCTGCTCAAGCCCGGCCGCCTCACCGCCGAGGAATTCGAGCTGATGAAGACGCACACCACGCTGGGGCTCGAGGCCTTGGAGACGGCAGAGGCGCGGCTGGGCATGGATGTTCCCTTCCTCCGGCTGGCGAAGCAGATCGCCTATGGACATCACGAGAAATGGGATGGCTCGGGCTATCCCCAGGGTCTGGCGGGCGATGCGATTCCGCTGTCGGCACGGTTGATGGCGGTGGCCGATGTCTACGATGCGCTGATCAGCCGGCGGGTCTACAAGACCGGGATGCCCCATGAGGGCGCCGCGGAGTTCATCCGCTCCCAGCGCGGCCTGCATTTCGATCCGGACATCGTCGATGCCTTCATCGCCTTGCAGGATGAGTTCCGCGGCATCGCCGAGCGCTTCTGCGACCGTGACAGCGATCTGGCCGGGAAGACCTGACCCGGCCGAAACACGCCAGCTCTGCCAGGAGGCGGCACGATGGTGACACCGCTCGACTATCTTCAGCGTCTGCGGCTGCGTACCCGGTTGGTGCTGGGTTTCGGTGGCATCCTGCTGCTCGCGCTGTTCCTCGGGCTGTACAGCCTGAACGTCCAGCGCAAGCAGAACGAACAGATCAACCAGATCTACGAGCAGGAAATGCTCGGCCTCTCGCACATCGAGGCGGCCCGCGTCGCGCTGGCGGGTATGGGTAGAAACGTCCGGCAGATCGTGCTCGCCACCAATGAGAGCGGGAGAGAGCAGGCGATCAGGGATTTCAACGAAGGCAAGGCGACCCTGCGCGAGGAAATCGAACAGGCCCGCCCGCTCATCTCTCGAGCCCGCGCCCAACAGGAACTGATCCGCTTCGAATCCGCCTACGAGGAGTACCAGGCGCAGGTGGATCGGGTGGTGGAGCTGAACGACCAGCCTGCCGGTGAAGGAAAGCCTACCGACCTTGCGGCTATCTCGCTGCTCTCGTCCACGGCGTTGCAGCGTCCTGCCGAGGTGGCCAACCAGGCCTTGGCCGAGGTGGCTCAGATCAAGCGCAAGGGGGCGGACCTGGAGGTCAATCTCGCCTCGGAACGCTTTCACCACAGCGTCCAGCTGACCTTCTGGCTGCTGGCGTTGGGCGTGGGCGGCGGCGTGCTGTT
Organism: Pseudomonas sp. PSE14; assembly: GCF_029203285.1. Taxonomy (NCBI): domain Bacteria; kingdom Pseudomonadati; phylum Pseudomonadota; class Gammaproteobacteria; order Pseudomonadales; family Pseudomonadaceae; genus Pseudomonas; species Pseudomonas sp. PSE14. The sequence goes on along the minus strand of NZ_CP115669.1, from coordinate 3,103,698 downwards.
CGGCATCCTGATCAGTCTGTCGATCCGCCGCCCGGCCGACCTGCTGCGCTACTCGGTGGATGCCCTGAGCAAGGGAGAACTGGGGGTGGATGTCCCGTTCCAGGACTACCCCAACGAAGTCGGCGAGATGGCGCGGGCGATCACCGCGTTGCAGTCCGAGGCCCGGCAGATGGCCAACCAGCGCTGGGTGAAGACCCAGGTGGCGACGCTGAGCAGCGAAATGCAGTCGGTTGCCGGCTCCAATGCACTGGGCGACCGGACCCTGGCGGCACTGGCTCCGCCCCTGGGGCTGCGCCGCGCCTCGGTGCATGTCCATGAGGAGGACAGCCATGAACTGGTACTGCTGGGCAGCTACGCGGCGCCGGCCGATCTGCCCCGGCGCCTGCCAGTGGGACAGGGGCTGATCGGCCAGTGCGCGAAACAGCGGCAGCCGATCCACCTGCGTAATCCCGAGCGCGCCCTGGAGGGAGAATACGCGCCTCCGCAGTTCCTCGAAGTGCTGCCGCTGATACACGGCGAGCGCCTGGTGGGCGTGCTCGCGCTGGAGGTGCTGGAAGGTTTCAGCCCGAGCCGACGCACGCTGCTCGACGAATTCCTGCCGTTGCTCGCCATGAACCTGGAAATCCTCGAACGCACCTCGCGCACCCAGCAGTTGCTGACGGAAACCCTGACCCAGGCCGAGCTGATGGAGCGCCAGGCCGCCGACCTTCAGGCGCAGAAGCAGGAGTTGGAGTCCCAGCAGCAGGAAATCCAGGCCACCAAGGCCTGGTACCAGGGCATCCTCGAATCGGCGCCCGACGGCATGCTGGTGGTGGAGCAGAGCGGCCGGATCATCCTGGCCAACCCCAAGCTGGAAGTCTTGTTCGGCTATGCCCAGGGCGAGCTGCTCGGGCGCTCGGTGGATGAACTGGTGCCCGAGGTTCATCGCGAGCACCATGTGCAGCAGCGCCACGGCTTCATGGACGAGCAGGGTAGCCGCCAGATGGGCCGGGGCATCGCCGACCTGCATGGCCTGCGCAAGGACGGTAGCCGGTTCTCCGTGGAGATCGCCCTGGCGCCGCTGCCGGACCTGCTCGGCCACGGCGTCTGCGTGTGCGCCTCGGTGCGCGACATCAGCGAACGGCGCGCTATGGAAGCGGCCCTGCAGGAGAGCGAAAAGCGCCTGCAGTACATCCTCGACTGCAGCCCGGTCAGCGTTGCTATCTCGACCCAGGAGCATCTGCATCTGGTCAATCCAGCCTTCCATGAGAACTTCGGGCTCCAGGCTGGCGACGAGGCGCGCGGACTCTATGTCGACCCGGCCGAGCGCGAGACGATCTGGAGCCACATGCTTGCCGGTGAGCGGATGCTGGAGCGCGAGGTACGCCTGTACGACCGCAAGGGGGGCGAGCGGGACATCCAGGCGACTTACCTGCCCATCCGCCACCACGGTGAATTCGCCGTGCTGGGTTGGTTGTACGACATTACCGAGCGCAAGCTGGCCGAGCAGCAGATGCGCCGCGCCAAGGAGCTGGCCGAGGAGGCGACGCGGGCCAAGAGTGAGTTCCTGGCCAACATGAGCCATGAAATCCGCACGCCGATGAACGTGATCATCGGCATGAGCAGCCTCGCCTTGAAGAGCGGGCTCGACGCGCGGCAGCACAACTACGTGCAGAAGGTGCATCGTTCCGCCGAAGGGCTGCTCGGCATCATCAACGACATCCTCGACTTCTCGAAGATCGAGGCCGGGATGATGTCGGTGGAACATGTCGAGTTCCGCCTGGAGGACGTGCTCGAACAGTTCTCCGGCCTGGTCGGTTTCAAGGCGGAAGAGAAGTCGTTGGAGCTGCTGTTCCAGCTCAGCCACGATCTGCCCACGGCCCTGGTGGGCGATCCGCTGCGCCTGGGCCAGGTCCTGCTCAACCTGGGCAACAATGCGGTGAAGTTCACCGAGCACGGAGAGATCGTTCTCGGCATCGAGCCGGTCGCGCTCGGCGAGGACGAGACGGAGCTGCACTTCTGGGTTCGCGACACCGGTATCGGCATGACAGCCGAGCAGTGCGGGCGCATGTTCCAGTCCTTCATCCAGGCCGACTCCTCGACCTCGCGCCGTTACGGCGGCACCGGCCTGGGGCTGTCGATCTGCAAGAGCCTGGTGGAGCTCATGGGCGGACGCATCTGGGTCGACAGCGAGCCGGGCAAGGGCTCGGTCTTCCATTTCCATGCACGCTTCGGCGCCCACCCGGCCGCTGCGCCACGGCGCATGCTGCGGGCGGACGAGTTGCTCGGTGTGCGGGCGCTGGTCGTGGATGACAACGCCTCGGCCCGCGAGATCCTCTCGGGCATGGCGCTGAGCTACGGGCTGGAGGTGGACATCGCGCGCAACGGCGCTGAAGCCCTGGAGTGGATCGCCGAGGCCGAGCAGAAGCGCCTTCCATATCAACTCGTGCTGGTCGACTGGCAGATGCCGGTGGTGGATGGCATCGAGGTCGTCGCGCGCTTGCAGACGGGCCATTGCGAGAGCGTTCCGGCGGTGATCATGGTGACCGCCTTCGGCCGCGAAGAAGCCCTGGATGCCGCGCAGGACCGGGGTGTCGAACTGGGCACGGTGCTGACCAAACCGGTAACGCCCTCGACCCTGCTGGAAGCGATCAACATCGCCCTGGGCAGGGAAAGCACCGCCGAGCCGCGCAGCCGCGAGCGGGAAAGCGCCACGGCGGAGGCCCTGGCCGATGTTGCCGGCAGCCGCGTGCTTCTGGTGGAGGATAACGAGCTGAACCAGGAACTGGCCCTGGAGCTGCTGGGTGACGCCGGCATCGAAGTAGTGCTGGCCTGCAATGGTCAGGAGGCACTCGATCGCCTGGCGGCCGACCAGGCTTTCGACGGCGTGCTCATGGACTGCCAGATGCCGGTGCTCGACGGCTATTCGGCGACCCGCGCGCTGCGCCAGCGTCCGGAGTTGAGCCAGTTGCCAATCATCGCGATGACCGCCAACAACATGGCCGGCGACCGGGAAGAGGCGTTGCTGGCCGGCATGAACGATCACATCGCCAAGCCGATCGACCCGCCGGCGATGTTCCTCACCCTGTCCCGCTGGTTGCCCCCGTACCGCGCGCAGAGGTCGAAGGCTGTGCAGGTGCCGAGCGAAACGAAACCGCAGGAAGTCAGCCTGCCCGGCATCGACGTGCAAGCCGGCCTTGTGACCTGCTCCGGCAAGCAGGCGCTCTATGAGCGGTTGCTGCGCCGGTTCCAGTCCAGTTACGGCGACTTCATCGCGCAGTTCCAGGCCATCGATGGGCAAGACGACCCGACGGCGGAACGCAGGGCCGCCCACTCGCTACGCGGCGCAGCCGCCAACATTGGCGCTGCCGCGCTGGCGAGTGCCGCGGCGGCACTGGAGGAGGGCTGCCGTATACAGGCGCCCGCAGAACGCATCGCCGAGCTGCTGGGGGATGTGCAGACGGAGCTGACACCTGTGCAGAACGGACTCGCGAGCTTCCTTGCCAGTACCGAGGCCGAATCGGTGGCTGGTGCTGCCGATCCGGGCCAGGCCGCGGCCCTGATGCGCCAGTTGCGGGAGCTGCTGATGCGCAGCGACACCCGCGCCGGGGAGCTTGTCGGTCGACTCTGCAGCCTTTACCGGGGCCAGGACGAACTGGCGGCCCTGCGGGAGCTGGCCACGGCTATCGAAGACTTCGACTACGACCTGGCCCTGGAGCGACTGGGTGGGATTCCGGTTGCAGCCCAGTAGTCGGTGGGCACAAGGTCACCGGGCCGGCGCTGCCGCCCGGCTCACGGGGTCTCCTGCGGAAACACCAGCGGCGGCTGGTCCAGGTCGATGGCGCTCTGGGTGGTGGCGGCGACGCGGGTCTTGAGCCATTCGCTGAAGGCTTTCACCACGGCGCGTTCGGCCTTCACCGGGTCGGTCACCAGGTAGTAGTTGCGGTTGGACTGGATGGTGATGTCGAAGGGGCGCACCAGCAGGCCGCGGCTCAGGGCGTCGCCGCTGAGCAGGTTGTCGCCGATGGCCACGCCCTGGCCGGCGATGCAGGCTGCGATGGTGCTGGTGGCGTCGGCGAACAGCACGCCGGAGGTGAACTCGATGTCCCGCGCCCCGACCGCACCCAGCCAGAGGCGCCAATCGGCGAAGTCGTTCATGTGCAGCAGGGTATGGCCGGCCAGGTCGGCCGGGGACTTCAGACTGTTGCGGACGTTGAGCAGGCGGGGGCTGCAGACCGGGAAGAAGTGCAGGGCGACGAGGGGCTCGACGATCTGGTTGGGCCAGTCGCCGGCGCCGTAGGCAATGAACAGGTCGGCCTCCGCCGCGCTGGTGTCCTGCGGCACGCGGGGCGTGACCACGTGCAGTTGCACCTGCGGGTACTGCGCGAGGAAGTCGCCCAGGTGCTGGCACAGCCAGTAGGTGGCGAACCCTGGATTGGAACTGACGCACAGGCGGCCGATGACCTGCTGCTCGTCGAAGCTGCTGCCGGCCAACTGCACCTCGGCGAGGATGCGCCGCACGTCGCGGGCGTAGCGCTCGCCCCGGTAGGTGAGGCGGATGCCGCGCCCGGTGCGCTCGGTGAGGGCGAAGCCCAGGCGTTCCTCCAGGGTCGCGATGCGGTGGCTCACCGCGCTGCGGGTGAGGTTCAGCTCCGTGGCGGCGGCGGACACGCTGCCCAGCCGCGCCACGGCGTCCAGCGCGCGCAGGGCGGTCATCGAGGGAAAGTGCATGGGGCTTCCTGGCCGGTGTCTTACCGGTGAATGGTGAAACTATCTGGACAAAGAGGCCAAATTGTTTCGCTTGTTGTGAGTTTGGCTTCACCAATACTAGGCCACACGACAACAACAACAGGCAACGATGAGGAAGCCCGCCATGTCGAAGTTCAAGGCCTACGTCCAGCAGTGGATCGACGAGCACCGCCAGCAGTTGTCCGACTGGCACCAGGTGATCTGGCATTTCGCCGAGCCGGCTTTCCGCGAGTACAAGTCCTGCGCCTGGTACGTGGAGCTGCTGCGCCGCGAAGGCTTCACGGTGGAAGAGGGCAGCGGCGGCATGCCCACCGCCTTCGTCGCTATCTTCAGCAATGGCGAAGGCCCGGTGCTCGCCACCTACGCCGAGTACGACGCGGTACCCGGCAACTGCCAGGCGGCGGCGACCCGGCCGATGCCGCGCGAGGGCCTGTCGAAGTACGCGCCGGGCCACACCGACCCGCACTCCGCGCTGGGCATGAGCGCCCTGGGCGGTGTACTGGCGGCCAAGGCGGCGATGCTGGAGTTCGGCATCAAGGGCACCCTCAAGTTCTTCGGCGAGCCGGCGGAAAAGCTCCGTGCCTCCAAGCCGGTGCATGCCGCCAAGGGCTACTACGACGACATCGACGCGGCCGTCAGCTTCCACCCCACCTACATGCTGCCGCTGAACAACACCACCACCTGGGACACCCACTGCGGCATCGCCTATTCGTACATCTACACCTTCACCTGCGAAGACCCGCAGAACTGGATCGCCGCCGACCGCTACAGCCCGATCCCGCAGAACCACCTGGCGGCCCGTGCGCCGGGCGCCAACGACGCGCTGGTGCACTTCTACACCCTGAACGAAAGTCTGCGCCGCTCGACGCTGCCTTTCACCGGGCTGTGGAGCTTCAACGAAGCCATCCTCACCGCCGGCCAAGCTACCGCCGACAACCTGCCGCCGCACATCTCGCAGATCCAGTACCTGCTGCGCTGCGACTCCATCGAGCAGGCCGAGACCATCTCCACGGTGATGGACAACAACGCGGCCGCTGCCGCACTGGCCACCGGCTGCAAATGGAAGAAGACCTGGGTCTGCAAATCCCGCGGCGGCCTGGCCAACCACGCCCTGGCCCAGGCCTGCTACGACAACCTGGCCGAAATAGGCGCGCCGACCTGGGGCGAGGCGGCGATTGCGGTTGCTCGCGAAATCCAGGTGAACCTCGGCCTCGAACCGATGGACGAGCCCTTCCTGCCGGCCACCGAAGCCCTGGTCGAACCCCAAGAGTGCGAGCGTCAGCTGCGCCTGCAGATGCCGGCCTGGCAGAAGTACCTGACCTCGGACGACTACCCCGAGTACACCTGGCATTGCCCGACCGTGCGCCTGTATGTGGCGCGGCCGATGCTGTCGGCGCCGGCCGGCTACACCTACCCGGACTGGGTCGCCAACGCCCTGGGTGGCATCCGCGAGACCATCGACCCGATGATCGAGGTGGCGTCGAAAACCATCGGCAGCACGCTGATCGAACTGTTCACCGAGCCCGACCTGCTGGCCGAGGCCACCCGCGAGTTCAACGAACGCACCGGTGGTGGCATTGGCGGCACGCAGTGGCAGGCGCCGCTGTTGCCGAAGGACTTCCAGGTGCCGCACCGCTTCCGCTGGCCGGAGTACATCCGCACGGTGCGGGGCGAGGAGTGGTGGATTCCCGCGCGGGACGATGAGTGAGCACCGAGGACTGACGAAACTGGCACCCGGCATTGAGCCGGGTGCTGGCAGGTTGCGCGGGGGCGCTGGCCCGACGGGCGGCCATTTGTCCCGGAGGATTATTGACTCAGGTCCATGAATAGCCGAAGACGCGTTGTCCTGCCGCGTTTCGTCCTACAGACTTTTGCCTCATGTATACACTTTGAGGCTTGAATCATGCGCAAATCATTCACTGCACTGGCATTTTCCATTCTGGCGTCACAGGGCGTCGTTGCGGGTGAAACCGCCAACACGGCGGTCGGCGGCGGCTTGGGTGGGGCCCTGGGAAGTGTGGTCGGTCAGGCCGTTGGTGGAAGCACCGGCGCGGCGATCGGCGCAGGCGTCGGTGGCGCCGCGGGTGGCGCGGTGACGGCGAAGGACGGCAAGAAGACCGAAGCGGCCATCGGTGGCGGGCTTGGCGCCGCCGGTGGGCAGGTGATCGGCAACAGCATGGGGGGCTCCACGGGCGGCGCGATCGGTGCCGGCCTGGGTGGTGCTGCGGGCAGCGCCGTTGGCAATAGCCTGGCCGATGACAACGACCACCATGACAACCACAAGTCGAGCCACAAGCACAAACATAAGCACAAGTAGGGCCACGGAGCCTGGACACTCACGCTGACAGGCCATCTTTCGATGGCCCTGCAGCCTGAGTACGAGGCAGAAGAGCTCTCCATTCCAGGGGAGGCGAAGTCTGGCTGGAACTGAGGGCGTCGCCCGAGTGGACGACGCCGCTGAAGACAAGCAGCAGCGATCAGTGGACCGAGAGTTCCAGGATGTCGTCGCCGTACTCATCCCGTTCCCCAGTCGGCACCCAGCCCAGGTATCGATAGAAACCATGGGAGCGAACCTTCGGATCGCTGGAGCAGGCCAGGAACAGGCGCTTGAATCCTTGGCGCGCCAGCGTCTCTATCATCAGTCCGAGCAAGGTCTTGCCGATTCCCTGTCCCTCGTAGGCGGGGAGCAGGGCGAGAACGACGATCTCACCGGATTCCACGTCGCCGAAGCAGTAGCCGATCATCTGGCCTTCCCGGCAGGCTACAAAGCCGGGACAACTGCCATCCTGGATACCACGGCTCCATGACTCGGCGGTGATGCCCAATGCACGCAGCTCCTCCTCGGAAAAGGCGTTTTCTCTCGTCAGTCCGCGGATCGTGATGCACAGGGCAGCGTCATCAGGTACGGCAGGGCGATACGTCAGGTCGGTCATGGGGCGATTTCACTGTAAGGGCGAAGACAGGATGCATCCGCTATCGGTTCACGCGTGCATCGGCGAGGACACAAAGCAGCTCGAACATCAGCGTCGCGGCATTGAGGGCAGTTATTCCGGAAGGGTCCAGGTCCGGAGCGACCTCCACCACGTCGCCTCCGATGAGGTTGAGTCCGCGCAGTCCTTTCAGCAGGCGCATGGCTTCCCGCATCGAGATGCCGCCGGCTTCGGGGGTGCCGGTTCCGGGTGCGAAGGCAGGGTCGAGTCCGTCGACATCGAATGACACGTAAGTCTGGCCGTCACCCACGACCCTGCCTACTTCCCTGAGCACGCCCTCGACGCCGAGGTCGTCGAACTCCTCGATGAAGATGACCCGCATGCCGCATTCGAGGCTGTAGTTCGGGGTGCCCGAATGTTCGGAGCCACGGATGCCGATCTGGATGGTGCGCAGTGGATCGAGAAGGCCGTCCTCGACCGCTCTGCGGAACGGCGCCCCGTGGAAGAATTTCGACCCGTAGAGGCTGTCCCAGGTATCGGTATGCGCGTCGATGTGGACCATGCCGATAGGGCCGTCCTTCGCCAGCGCCTTGAAGATCGGGTAGGTGATCGAATGGTCCCCGCCAACCGTGAGCGGCATGATATTGCGCGCGCAAATCTCCTGGTAATAGTTCTCGATGCAGGCATGGGCGTCCTCGATGTTGTACATGCGATCGAGGTAAACGTCGCCCAGATCGCGAATGTTGCACAGGTCGAACGGGGCAATGCCCGAGGCGTGATTCCGGGTGCGCATCAGACAGGATTGCTGCCGGACTCCACGGGGGCCGAGGCGCGCGCCAGGCTTGAACGACGTGCCGCCATCGAACGGCACGCCAATCAGGCCGATATCGACCCCATCCAGCGTGTCCGCGACCGGGGCACGCATGAAGCTCGCGATTTCGTTAAATCTCGGGCGCTTCTGCGGGTCGTATGAAGTCCCGTCCGAGAAGTTGGTTTTGAGTCTGGAGTCGGACATGGTTACCCCCGCAGTTGTCGCAAGCCTGGAAAGCGTTGCCGTTTCTTGTTGTTCAGTGCCAGGCAACAGTCTTGAAACATATGCATTCAGCGCAATGGACTGTCGATATGGCGTCGCGCTTCATTTAATCGGCTGTTCAGTCCGGGATAAATAGCGGATCGTGAAGTGCTTGGTTAATGATATTGTGAATATAATTCCATGATTCTTGACAGGCTTTCGGCATTGTGCGAACAAGGCGGGTCAATGGCGTGCTCGGTGCAGGATGAAAGAGAACATATACAACATTCGTCTGCTGCGGGTTTTTGTTGCCGTGGTCAGGAACAAGGGATTTTCTGCGGCGCAGCAGGACCTGAACATGTCGACGCCGGCCATCAGCGGCTATATGAGCCAGCTCGAAGCGCAGCTAGGCATGCAACTGTGCAGCCGCGGCAGATCAGGGTTCAGCCTGACCAGTAAAGGGCAGTTGATTTACGATGAGGCGCAGAATCTCTTGAACCAGATCGATGGTTTCGAGAACTATGTGCTTGAATTGAAGGGCGAGTTACGCGGGACGATTTCAATAGGGATACTCGATTCCATGATCACCGACAAGCAGGTCAACATAGTGGATCTGCTTGGGAACTTTGCATCGAAGCACCCCAAGGTGCATGTCAATCTTAAAGTGCTGAGTCCTTTCGAACTTCAACGGGAAGTCCTCGAAGGAAAGATCGATCTGGCAATCGGCTCGTTGCCGACGAAGATGAGCGGATTGAAATATATCGATCTCTATATCGAGCAACATTGGCTGTATTGCAGCGACAGGCATCCATTGTCACGGGAGTTGCGCAAGACCCCGGAGACGATCAGGCAGCACGCCCTGGTCAAACGGGGCTACTGGTCGAGCGCGGAAGTGGCACGGCACGGATTCAAGGAGTGCTCCGCCACCATCGACAGCATGGAGGCCGAGCTGATCCTGGTGTTGTGCGGGAGCTATATCGGCTATCTGCCGGATCATCTGGCTCAGCAGTGGGAGATGCAGGGCCGGCTGATCAGGCTCCTACCAGAGCACTTTGGCTATCAGGCCGAATTCTCGCTCATCATGAAGAATGGGCGAACCCGCGAGCCGCTGATCCAGGCGTTCAGGGATGAAATGACGGAGCTCTATGACAAGGAGGTTGGGTACCCGGTCAGGTAAAGCGTGCTGGATTCCGGCGTATTGGGTCATAATCCTGCCGTGTGCAGAACATTGACGCTCCATGATGATTGGCACCGCTCTGGTTGCGTGCGGATGTCAGCGATTGGTAGTCTGATAGTTAATAATATTAATAAATATCCGGGTGTGTGATGGCGATCAAGGTGATGGAGGCTCGCGAGGTTGACGAGCCGCGTGCGGTGCTGCCGGGTTGGGAAGAGCAGTACACGCAGATGTCAGCTGGTCGCTTTTGCGGTCGCCTTGTGCACGCGGAGACGGGCGCGGTCCAGCTCTACGAAGAACGCATGAACCTGCGGGTCGAGCAGGAATTCCATGCCCCCGCCGATACCCTGGTGTTCAGCTTCGACATGAACGACAGCGCCCTCTACCTGCTGGATGGGCACACGCACAACGCCTGGGTCACTCCCGAGAATTACCGTGAAGTCGCTGTGGTCCTGAAGGACGCCTCCACCTGGGGACGCTCCGCCGCAGACTTCGAAGGCCTGGTGCTGCAGCCGCTGCGCTCGGCGAATTGCAGCGCCTTTGCCACCTCCCTGAGCCAGTTGCTGGCCGGGGCCGTGGAAGGCAACGTCAATGTGGATGCGCCCGGATTCGCCCAGCAGGTCGCCGAGGGTTGTTTCTCGTTGCTGGACGAGGCCGTGGAGGTAGGGCAGCGCCGTCGCTCCGACCGCAGTGCCAAGCGGGTCGTCGAGCGGGTGAAGGAGGTGGTCAACGACTGTCCGCAGGACAGCTTCGGCGTCCCAGAGCTGGCGCAGATCGCCGGTGTCTCGGTGCGGCAGTTACAGCAGTCGTTCGTCCAGTATGCCGGCATGCCGCCCACCGTCTGGCTGCGCAATCGCCGCCTGAACGCTGCCCGGCGTGACCTGCTGGCCGCCGGTGGCGCCGGGGTCAATGTCGCGGAGATCGCGATGCGCTGGTCGTTCTGGCATCTGGGGCGATTCTCCCAGGCCTACCAGGCGCTCTTTGGCGAGTATCCGAAGGCGACGCTCAAGCGCGGAGCCGAGCGCTGCGCCGTGAGCATGCTGCCGAGCTGAAAAAAAGCGGAGCCCCCTCGGCATTGCAAGGCTCCGCCTGGCTTATTCAGCCAATTGCCTCTCGAATCCGGTACCAGAGCATTCCCATCGCCAGCAGGGGCGAGCGCAGCAACTTGCCGCCCGGGAAGGTCAGGTGCGGCACCGCGCTGAACACATCCAGCCCCTGGCTCTGGCCTACGGAAATCGCTTCGGCCAGGAGTTTGGCGGTCCAGTGGGTCACGTTCAGGCCGTGCCCCGAGTACCCCTGGGCGAAATACACATTCGGGTGCTGGGCCAGACGGCCCACCTGCGGGAAACGGTTGGCGGTGATGCCGATCATGCCGCCCCACTGGTAGTCGATGCGCACATTGGTCAGCTGCGGGAAAACCTTCAGCATCTTCGGCCGCATGTAGGCGCCGATATCCGCCGGGTCCCGCCCGGAGTAGTGGCAGGCACCGCCGAACAGCAGGCGACGGTCGGCGGTCAGCCGGTAGTAGTCCAGCCCCACTTTCTGGTCGCACAGCGCCATATTCTGCGGGATCAACTTCGCCGCGACCTCTTCGGCGAGCGGTTCGGTGACGATGACGTAGCTGCCCGCCGGCAGGACCTTGCCCGTCAGGCGCGGCTCGAGTTCTTCCAGGTGGGCGTTGCAGCCCAGCACCAGCTTGTCCGCCCGCACGCGGCCGTTGGCACAGTGCACCGTGACCGAATTGCCGTGGCTGATGCGCAGTGCCGGGCTCTGCTCGAAGATCTTTACCCCCAGGCTACTGGCCGCCCGTGCTTCCCCTGTCACCAGGTCGAGCGGATGCAGGTGGCCCGAGCCCATGTCGATCAGCCCGCCGGCATAGCAGTCGCTGGCCACCACGTCATGGATCTGGCCGGCGCCTACAAGCCTGGTCTGATGCGCATAGCCCATCGACTGCAACTCGCGCTGCTCCTCCGCCATGGCGGTGAACTGCGCAGGCGTATTGGCCAGCTCGCAGAAGCCCCAGCGAAGGTCGCAGGCGATGTCGAACTGCTTGATGCGCTCCGCCACCAGCTTCACAGAATCGAAACCGGCCTGGTCCAGATAGCGGACGCCATCTTCGCCGACATACTTGGCGAAGCCGCTGACGTCGTGGCCGATGCCGCGGATCAGTTGCCCACCGTTGCGGCCGCTGGCGCCCCAGCCAATGCGACGGCCTTCCAGGAGCACCACGGAGTGGCCCCGAAGGGCCAGCTCCAGTGCCGTGTTGACGCCGGTCAGACCGCCACCGATGACGCAGACCTCCGCCTGGACCTCACCCTCGAGGGCTGGGTAGGTCTGCTTGTCGCGCGCAGTGGCCGCGTAATAGGACGCGGCGTGTTCGCCGGCATGATTCATGGGACGTTCTCGGGTCATTGGTTGAACTTGATCTTGCTCCAGCTGCGAGTCATCAGACGCATGATCTTCGGCGGCGGAGCGTTGGAGATGTACAGCTTGTCGAGCACGGCCTGGCTCGGGTAGACCTCGGGATTGTTCAGCGTCTCCTGGTCCAGGAAGGCCTTGGAGTCGGCGTTGGCGTTGGGATAGCCGACGTACTCGCTGACCCCGGCGATGACCTTGGGCTCCAGCACATAGTTGATGAACGCCAGGGCCTGGTCCGGGTTCTTCGCGTCCGACGGGATGGCCATCAGGTCGAACCAGAGGTTGGCGCCTTCCTTGGGAATGCTGTAGGCGATCTCGATGCCGTTCTTGGCTTCCTTGGCCCGAGCGGCCGCCTGGAACACGTCGCCGGAATAGCCGAAGGCCACGCAGATGTTGCCGTTGGCGAGGTCGGAGATGTACTTCGAGGAATGGAAGTAGGTGACGTAGGGGCGCAGCTCCATCAGCCTGGCCTCGGCCTTCGCATAGTCCGCCGGGTTGGTGCTGTTGGGGTTCATGCCCAGGTAATTGAGCACCGAGGGGATCAGCTCGTCGGCGGAGTCCATGAAGGCGACGCCGCAGGCGTTGAGCTTCTTCAGGTTCTCCGGCTCGAACAGCACCGACCAGGAGTCGATCTTGTCGACGCCCAGCACCTGCTTGACCTTCTCGACGTTGTAACCGATGCCGTTGGTGCCCCACAGGTAGGGTACCGAGTGCTTGTTACCCGGGTCGTTCTGCTCCAGCAGCTTGAGCAGCGTCGGGTCCAGGTGCTTCCAGTTCGGCAGCTTGCTGCGGTCCAGTTCCAGGAAGACCCCGGCCTGTACCTGGCGGGTGAGGAAGTGGTTGGACGGCACCACCACGTCGTAGCCCGAGCGGCCCGCCAGCAGCTTGCCTTCCAGGGTCTCGTTGGAGTCGAAGACGTCGTAGACCGGCTTGATGCCGGTGGTCTTCTGGAAACCGGCGAGGGTGTCGGGGGCGATGTAGTCGGTCCAGTTGTAGATGCTGACCGTCGGCTCAGCGTGGGCGTTCTGCGCCAGCGCGGCAAAAGCCAACGCCGCAAGGGGTTTGAGCAGTCTCATGCGGACTCCTTTTCTTGTAGGTATTCCAGGAACCTGCCGGCGGGCTCGCGAGGCCGCCGGTAGGCTTTGGCGGGCGGGGGCGTCAGACGCTCAGCAGCAGGAACTCGCGTTCCCAGGAGCTGATCACGCGCTTGAAGTTCTCGTGCTCGGCGCGCTTAACCGCGACGTAGCCCTGGACGAACTTGCGGCCCAGGTAGTCTTCCAGTACCTGGCACTCTTCCATGTGCGCCAGCGCGTCCTCGATGGTGATCGGCAGGCGCAGGTTGCGGCGCTCGTAGGCGCGGCCTTCGACCGGGGCGCTGGGGTTGATCCGCTCGACCATGCCCAGGTAGCCGCACAGCAGGCTGGCGGCCAGCGCGAGGTAGGGGTTGGCGTCGGCGCCGGGCAGGCGGTTTTCCACGCGCATGGCTTCAGGGGACGCCGCGGGGACGCGCAGGCCGACGGTGCGGTTTTCCACGCCCCACTCGACGTTCACAGGCGCGGAAGTGTCCGGCAGGAAGCGGCGGAAGGAGTTCACGTTTGGCGCGAACATCGGCAGCACTTTCGGAATGTACTTCTGTAGGCCGCCGATGTAGTGCAGGAACAGCTCGCTCATCGAGCCATCGGCATTGGCGAAGATGTTCTTGCCAGTGGCGATATCCAGCACGCTCTGGTGAATGTGCATGGCGCTGCCGGGTTCGTCGGTGATCGGCTTGGCCATGAAGGTCGCCGCCACGTCATGCTTGAGCGCCGCTTCACGCATGCTGCGCTTGAACACGGTGATCTGGTCCGCCAGGCTCAGGGCGTTGCCGTGACGGAAGTTGATCTCCATCTGCGCCGGACCGTCCTCGTGGATCAGGGTGTCCAGGTCCAGGCCCTGGGCTTCGCACCAGTCGTAGACGTCTTCGAACAGCGGGTCGAATTCGTTGGCTGCGTCGATGGAGAAGCTCTGCCGGCCGCTTTCCGGACGGCCCGAGCGGCCCACCGGGGCTTCCAGCGGGAAGTCCGGGTCGCTGCTGCGCTTGGTCAGGTAGAACTCCATTTCCGGCGCGACGATCGGGTTCCAGCCCTTGTCCGCGTAGAGCTTCAGCACGCGCTTGAGCACGTTGCGCGGCGACAGCTCGACGGGGTTGCCGTACTTGTCGTAGGTGTCATGGAACACCATCGCGGTCGGCTCGATGGCCCAGGGCACCACGAACACCGCGTCCGGATCGGGACGGCAGACCATATCGATGTCCGCTTCGTCCAGCAGGTCGTAGTAGATATCGTCGTCGACATAGTCCCCGGTGACCGTCTGCAGCAGCACACTCTCGGGGAGACGCATGCCTCCCTCGCCGAGGAACTTGTTGGTCGGGGAAATCTTGCCGCGGGCGATACCGGTCATGTCACTGACGACGCACTCGACTTCGGTGATCTGGTGTTGCTTCAGCCAGGAACTCAGCTGATCGGCGGGGGTGCTCATGCAAGCCTCTAATGGGTAGATGGAAGGCACAGGAAGGAAGTCGACCTCGTTGTGGGTCGACGCATGGCTAGTGTTGGGGAGAGCCGGGTTCCCGTTCTATCCACTTTCCGCAGATTCGAGCGGAGCGCTGCGTCGAAGAGCATGAATGAGGGGCGGGGCAGGTCATCCGTTTTCTTGACCTGCTTTTGACTCGTCCTTGACGCACCGGCCCCGATCATGAGCGAACACAGTCAACCGACGAGCCATAGCCGTGCCGATCAATTCCCTCTCCGCCGCCATGCTTCTGCTGGCCCTTGCCACCCCGGTGAAAGCCCACTCGGAAGAGTTGCCGGTCCGGGGCTGGATCGAAGAAGCGAAAATCTACCCCGAGGGCATTCCGGTCAAGGCCAAGCTGGACACCGGCGCGCTGACTTCGTCGATGGATGCCAAGGACATCGAGTACTTCGAGAAAGACGGCAAGAAGTGGGTGCGCTTCAAGGTCGTCGCCAAGAACAGCGACACCGGAGACGAGAGCGTCCAGGCGTTCGAGCGCGCCGTACTGCGCAAAGTGAAGGTTCGCGGCGCTGGCGGAGCGGACCACCGGCCGGTGGTGTCGATGAAGATCTGCATCGGCAATCAGCTGCTCGACGAAGAGTTCTCTCTGCGTGACCGCAAGAACATGATCTACCCGGTGCTGATCGGTCGAAAGACCCTGGAGCACGTGGGCCCGGTGGACGTGCGCCGCACCTTCACCCAGCAGCCCAGCTGCAAGGCCTGAGCTAGCCCCATAGCCACCGATAGCACAGCACGGCCAGCAACAGCCAGATCGCGACGATCACCACGGCGGCGGCCGTGCTGCAGGGGCGCTGTGAGCTGGCGCGCTCGAAGTCATCCGCCTGCTGCTTGCTCTGCGCATACACCGGCGCGGGAATGAGGCGGATGATCAGCCAGATGGACGCCGGCAGGATCACCAGGTCATCCAGCAGCCCCAATACCGGAATGAAGTCCGGAATCAGGTCGATGGGGCTCAGCGCGTAGGAAACCACCAGCAGGCACAGCAGTTTGACGGGCAGGGGTGTTTCCGGGTGCTTCCAGCAGAACCACAGAGTCATGGTTTGCCGTTTGATCGAGCGGGCCCACTGCTTGAGTCTTGCGTACATGGATGACGCTTCAGCGATGAAAGGGAGTGATCAAGCTACACCTTTCACTGTGAAAAACCGGTTGCTAGTGGAGGACCGCGCGGAACAGCGACACCAGTGCGGCGCCGATGATCGGTGACAGCCACAAGCCCAGGGTCTGGCGGATGAAATCCTGCAGATAGGTGGCCAGGTGAAGGTCATGCGGGGGCATGTCGCTGGAGTACCGGGCATAGCCGAACATGGCCAGGACGAAACATGCAGCGGAGAAAAAGCCGGCCATCCTCGGCACTACGCTTTTACCTTGGGTGTAGGCGAACAACGCTCCGCAAAGAATTCCGCAGAAGGCGGCCAGGGCTTCAAATCCGTATTCGGGCTCCGCAAACCACTCATCGCCGTACAGGCCGACCAGCCGGCCGACGTACCAGCCAACCAGGCCCCCGAACAGCAGTGCGGAGGACAACAACGAAGGATTGCGCAAGCCCGGACTGAACCGCATTTCGCCAATCACCTTAGGGCTCAAGCCCAATGAAGTGGCGGGATTATACGTCTATCTCTGCACCGGAAGCGCATTGCACTTTGGCCAGATTTCGCTCCATCCAACCGTCAGCCGTTGGGCCTTGGAGCCGCTCATGGAAGGCTTGGTCGCGGTACTCAACCGTAGGAGCGGATTCATCCGCGATGGTGACCAGAAGCCCCGTGCCGAACCATCGCGGACGGAGTCCGCTCCTACAAGAGCGGTGCAGCGTCAGTGTCGCAGCCAGCGCCCCCTCCAACGAATCGGGCATGGGGTGTTATCATGTAACGATCATGGAGAGCGTTTGAGCAGGCGGGCCGACAGCCAGGCCAGTCTGTGTCGATTCGGCGGCAATCCTGGTAGACGGATGCAAGTACGGACGTAGCAAGGTGATTTGAGTGAAGCGCAACGATGTGAAAGCCCGGAATGCCGCAGGCATATCCTTCGACACGCACGTGATCGCAAACCCGGCCAATACGAAAGAGTGGATCGTGTTCTTCAAGAAGGACGCGGGGCGCAGCTTTTTCCTGGTGGATGAGAGCGAGCAGGTCGAGTCGTTTGCGCACCTGGATGGCCTGATCGTCGAGCTGCGCGAGCTTGGCATCAAGAACGTGGAAATCCATCTCTGAACCCGCCGAGCCATTCGGAGGCGCCGCCATGCCAGTGAACGATCCCTATCCGCGAATGCCGGCCAACGTTGTGGGCTGGGACATCCTGTGAGTTGCACGACCCGTCGAAAGATCGACCATTTGCGCCGGCAGATCCCGAGTTTCGCCTGCGTGCCGGGCTGCCACGATTGCTGCGGGCCGGTGACCGCCTCGTCCGAGGAAATGTCGCGCCTGCCCGTGAAGAGCGACGCCGAGCATGACGCCGCCCTGGCGCATTGGAACTGCGTGCACCTGGGGCCGCAGGGCTGCGAGGTGTACGAGGAGCGTCCGTTGATCTGCCGCCTGTTCGGCACGACGCCGAGCCTGCCATGCCCGCGCGGCCGGGGACCGGAAAGCCCCACGGACGAGCAGGTCGAGCGCCAGGTGCACGAGCTGATCGCCACCACCCGGCAGGTGCTCGTCTAGCGGGGCATGTAGCCCAACTGCCAGGAGCGCGGGACGAAGTAGACGATCACGGCCAGTGCGCAGGCCAAGGCACTGCTCACGGCCATGGCGCCCAACCCCAGGTGATGTTCCAGGAAGGCACCCGCCGCACCGCCCAGCAACATGCCGCTCCAGGGTACGAGTTGAACCCGCCAGCCATTGTTGCGCTCGCCCAGCAGCCAGCGCCCGAGACCACGGCCGAAGCGGGACAGTGCACCGGTCACGTAGGTGAGGCCGATGGGCATGCCGTTCACCTGTTCCACCACCGCGTTCAGCATCCCCATCGACACGATTGCCGCAACGAAGGCCGGGAGGTTCCGCGTCTCGGGCCAGACGGCGGCGAAGCCAAGCAGCACCGCGACGACGATGAGCAAAGGCGTGGCGCGCCGCTTGAAACCGCGGGCCAGGACGACCCCCAGGGCATTGCCGGCCACGAAGCACAGCACTGCGAGCGATAGCCGTCCGAGCGTAGTCAGGTCGTGGTCATTCACGGCGACGGCGAGCCGGGTGGTATTGCCGCTCATGAAGGACACGAAGTCGCCCGTGGCCAGGAACCCGATCGCATCGGTCATGCCCGCCAGCACGGAAAGGCCGGCGACGAGCCCAAGCCCGACGCGCCCGCGCAACAGGTGAAGACGCGATCTCTTGGCGCTGCGAGGCTTGGGAACATGAGGGAGCATCTAGGGGCGCCTGGCTGGATAAGGGGGGCGATGGGGAGGGCGTCAGCATTGCGCCTTGGGCACTTCGTCTTCGCTGATGCAATGCTCGATTTCGGTCACCTTGCGCAACGCGAGATCGGCATCGGGATAGGCGCCGAACAGGCGTCCCTGGTAGAAGACCACCCAGACGAAGCCCGACGGTTCCATGCCGGGACACTCTCGCAGCAGGGCCTGGAATCGGGCGGGCAGGTCATCGATGTGCATCTGTGCCATACCGCGCAGGATCATGGCGGGTCACCTCTCGTTGGGTCGGCGCTATTTTCGATTTCCGATGGCGATTGAGCAATACGACGGAAGTTTGTCCCGGATTGATTGCGGCCAGCCGTCAGCGGGGCGACGGCGACGGATAGAGGCCGGCCAGCCGTGCGATCAGGACGCCGACGTAGAAGACCCCGGTGAACTCTTCGATCATCACCAGTGAGCGGGCGTGATTGGTCAGCGGCACGATGTCACCGTAGCCGGTGGTGGTGAGAGTGGTGAAGCTGAAATAGATCAGCTTGAAGAAGGTACCGGTCTGCGTGAAGTCCAGGCGGGTGGGGCCGAACGAGGCAGCTGCGTCCATTTCTGTCAGGGCATAGATAAAGGCCCAGGCAAAGGCCAGCATGATGTACCCGGACAGCGCGCCGTGCAGCTTGTCCGCAGTGATCAGCCCGCGCTTGAGCACATAGCGGAGCACGCCGGTTATCGATACCAACAGTGATACCGCATAGGCCATTCCGGCGAGGTGAAGGAGCGCCAGGTTCGAGGTCCACAGCGCCGTCCATTGAAGGCCGATCCCCAATAACGCCAGGCCCAGTTTGACGACGAGCCCGCGCTGGGACTGCGGAGTTGCAAATGCCCCTACCAGCAGCACGCTTGAGAACAGGATGCCGAGCAGGGTGCGGGGGAACAGGCCTTCTTCGAGGAAGGGGAATACGAGGATCAGGGCAATCAGAAGTAGCAGCAGATAGGTGCAGGGCCCGAGACCTATGATCATCTGCGACAGGTCTCCGTCGGCTTCCGTCCTGTCTTTCGAGTCTGTCATGGCGAACTTCCTGAAGAATGAATCGGCGCCTGCAATGGTGCGCCCCCTATTGAATGGATCGTCAGGCCGGGTCCTTCGCGTGGAGGTAAAGAACGACGATCCACATACCCAGTGTGGCGACGAAGTTGATGGTGAAGACCAGGCCGCGCAACCGAATGTTTGTCGTAAGTATCTGCACACAACTGTGAGCCACGCGTCCGGCAATGAAAGCCCAGGCAAACCAGGCTGCAGCCTCGACCTCGAGATGGCTCTGTATCAGCAGCAGGCAAGCGGCGTAGAAGAACACCGGCCATTCGAACTGATTGGACAGGTTGGCGCTGATGCGGGGTTCTACCGTTGCCCAGGGATTGCTCCCATCCGGACTCTTGCCGATACCCCAGACTTTCGGCGCCCGCGCGATGGTTAGCAGCACGTAGAGAAAAGCGGTAAGCGCTACATGGACGGCCATGGGGAGTATGAGTGGATGCACCTGCCGTTACCCTCCTTGGGCGATGTTGCTGAATCCGCCATTGACGGGAAGCCTGCCTGGCGCCCTGAACGAGGGGTCGCCCGTTCTCTCGGCATCCCGACAATTCCCTTGGCTCGATGCGTTCAGCCAACGTGAGACTAGCTCAATTCCAGATGCCATGGCCTGCGCCAGCCGCCCGCTGTTGACCGAGAACAGCCGTCGCAAACCGCCATCTCTGATAGTCTCAACCGCACCCAGTCCGATGACGAGTGATGGAAAAATGACCAACGATTCACCTGTACCCCAAGCGGTCGATAGCCCGATCACCCGTAGCGCGATCTTCCTCGTCGCAACCTTGACGCCCGGCGAGGAGCACCTGGATTCGGTGCGTTCGCTGTGTGGCGACGTGGCGGCCCTGGTCCGTTCGGTCGGCAAACGCGTACCCAGCGGCAACCTGTCCTGCGTGGTGGGCTTTGGTTCCGAGGCATGGGATGCCCTGTTCGGTTCGCCGCGTCCTGCGTCGCTGCACAGGTTCCGCGAAATCGGCGCTGGCGAGCGTGTCGCCGTTTCCACACCGGGTGATCTCCTGCTGCATATCCGCGCGGAGCAGATGGACCTCTGCTTCGAACTGGCGACGCTGCTGCTTTCCAGGCTGGGGGATGCCGTCAGCGTGGTGGATGAAGTCCATGGATTCCGCTATTTCGACATGCGCAGCATGGTCGGCTTCGTCGATGGCACCGAGAACCCGGTCGGCCGCGAGGCGGCGCACTTCACCCTCATTGGCGAGGAGGATGCGGGCTTCGCCGGTGGCAGCTATGTGCTGGTGCAGAAATACCTGCATGACATGGCGGGCTGGAACGAACTCTCCACTGAAGCTCAGGAGCGCATCATCGGGCGCACCAAGCTGTCGGACATCGAGCTGGACGACTCGGTGAAACCGAGCTGCTCGCACAGCTCGCTGACCACCCTGGAGAAGAACGGGCAGGAGGTGAAGATCCTGCGCGACAACATGCCCTTCGGCCGCCCTGGTTCAGGGGAGTTCGGCACCTACTTCATTGGCTATGCCCGCTCGCCGCAGCCGATCGAGGAAATGCTGCAGAACATGTTCATTGGCCGGCCGGCGGGCAACTACGATCGCCTGCTGGACTACAGCAAGGCGGTGACGGGGAGCCTGTACTTCGTGCCGTCCGCCGATCTTCTGGAGTCGCTGGTCGACAAGGCGCCATAGCCAGGCGCCACAGCTCACGCCCAGGGCGCGCCGCTGGCGAAATGTTCCTCGATCCAGCGGCGAAACGCTTCGGCGGTGGCCGTGTCGTAGCGCGATGACGGGCGGACGAGGTAGACCCCTGCCTCCGCGTCGAGTCGCCAGCCGGGCAGCACGCGGACCAGCCGCCCGGCATCGAGGTCGCGCTTCATCAGCCATTCGCCGCCGACCAGGATGCCGATGCCGGTGCGCGCGGCTGACAGCAGCGCCTCATTGTCATTGCTGGTAAGGGTGCCGTTGATCCTGACGGTCTGCTGGGGGCCGTCGCAGGTGAGCTTCCAGTCGGGATAGGACTGCAGGCCGGTGAAGCCCAGGCAGTTGTGCCCGGTCAGCTCGGCGGGCGTAGTGGGGCTGCCACGGCGCTCCAGGTAGTCCGGCGCGGCGCAGAGGATGCGGTGGCTGGCGCAGAGCTTGCGCGCGACCAGGCGGCTGTCGGGCAGTTCGCCAACCCGGATGGCGGCATCGAAGCCTTCGGCGACCAGGTCGACGATGCGCTCGGAGTACTCCATGTCCAGGGAAACCTTCGGGTGCGCGAGGGCGAAGCCGGCGATGATCGGGCTCAGCCAGAGCCGGCCCATCGCCGACGGCAATGCGACGCGCAGGCGTCCCTGCACCTGGGCGGCGTTGTGCGTGGCTTCTTCCTGGGCTTCCTGGATCAGGCTGGCGGCGTGGCGCAGGCGCTCGGCCAGGCGCAAGCCTTCGCCGGTGAAGCGCAGTTGCCGGGTGGTGCGTTCCACCAGCCGTATTCCCAGGCGCAGCTCCAGCGCGCTCAGCCGTTTCGACAGCACCGAGGGGTGGCGCTGCAGGGCCCTGCCCGCGGCGGCGAAGGAGCCGTGCTCGAACAGCGCCAGGAGGGTGGCGAGTTCATCCGCCTGTCGACTATCGAACAGATCCATAAGGCTCCCAGTTTGGCGAATCCATTGATCGGGCGCACACGCTTCACGGCACCAGCACCATGGCGCCTTCGGAGCGGCCGGCCTCCAGGTCGGCATGGGCGCGTGCGGCGTCGGCGAGCCGGTAGCGCTGCCAGACCCGAGGCCGGATGATACCTGCGGCGACGGTCTGCAACACGTCCCCCGCGCGCTCCTGGTATTCCTCGGTGGTCGCCGTGTGCGCCGCCAGGGAAGGGCGGGTGAGGAACAGCGAACCCTTGGCGTTGAGCGTGGCCAGTTCCACCGCTGGTGGCGCACCGCTGGTCATGCCGAAGCTCACCAGCAGGCCTCGGGGGCGCAGGCAGTCCAGCGAAGCGGCGAAGGAAACCCGGCCGATGGGATCGTAGACCACGTCGACCTTCCGGCCCTGGGTGAGGTCGAGCACTTGTCCGGCCAGGGTCTGGGCATCGAAGACCAGTACCTCGTCGCAGCCTGCCTCCCGCGCGCGCTCGACGCTTTGTTGGCGGGATACGACGCCGATGACGAAGGCCCCCAGGTGCTTCGCCCAGGACACCATGATCTGCCCGAGCGCGCCGCCGGCGCCGTAGATCAGCACCCGCGTGCCGGGGCCGACGGGGTAGGTGGTCTTGAGCAGGTACTGCGCGGTGATGCCCTTGAACAGGACGGCCGCCGCCTCGTCGAAACCCAACTCGTCGGGCAGCCGGAGCAGACGCTCCGCCGGATAGATGCGCCCGCTCGCATAGCCGCCCAGGGGGCCGGTGGCATAGGCGACCCGGTCGCCGACCGCTACCTGGGTGACACCCGCGCCCACGGCGGCCACGATGCCCGCGCCTTCGAGCCCTGGCGTCGCCGGCAGGGGAATCTTCACCGCTCCCGAGCGCAGGCTGGCGTCCAGCGGATTGACGCCGATGGCCGCCTGTTCCAGCCAGACCTCGCCCGGGCCGGGTTGCTGGCCTTCGACCTGGCTGATCCGAAGCACCTCCGGTCCACCGAACTGTTGCAGCGTTACACGAGCGATCATCGTTTTTCCCTCTGACTGTGAACGATGATCGGCAGTCTAATTATCCAGGCTATAAGCACTAGATGGGGGAATTGCAGATGATAAGTGCATTGTGTGCAGTAATGCTGAGGGCGCGATGGGCGCTTCGGCCGGTAGGGTCCTGGGTTTGGACGCGGTGCCGGGTTACGGCAGCTGCCGCAGGCAATTGCCCACGCTGCACGGCGCGTCCAGGCGGGCCTGCTTCGCCGAGGCTTCGTACCTGTCCAGCATGTAGCGCGCGGCCAGCAGGCTGCCGCAGATGACAATCGTGATCAGCAGCGGAATGAACCTCGACATGACTTCGGCCTCATCGACTAACCCCGCGTTTCGAACGGTAGTCGCGGAGGCCGATGAGCAAATCGTCCGCTGGGACTAGCCCAGGGAGGCGACGCTGCGCAGTATCAGGCGGACCAGCATGGTCTGCCGGGTCACCCCGGTCTTGGAGAAGGTCGAGCGCAGGTGGGCGCGCGCGGTGTTGCGGCTGATGTTCAGCTCGTCGGAGGCTTCGTCCAGGGTCAGGCCGTTGGCCAGCAGCATCGCCAGTTGGGACTCGGCCGGGGTCAGGTCGAACAGCGCCCGGACGATTTCCTGGGGGGCGCGGGCCTCCTGTTCCGGGTCGCTGACGAAGATCACCACCGAGGGGCAGTGCTTGCCTTCGTTCCACTCGCTCAGGGGGACCGAGCGCACGATGATGCCCAGGTCCGAGCGTCCGGACGGACGCTGAACGCGCATGGCCTCGACCACCGAGGGCTGCGAGCCTTTCTGCGACTGCAGGGCCTGCTTCACCAGCCGGCGGAATTCCTGGCAGTCGCGCGGGGTGCCGACCTGCAGGTTGTCGCCGCTGATCTTCAGCCCGTCCTTTTCGCGCAGCAGGTTCTCGGCCACCTGGTTGGTCTGCAGGATCTTGCCGGTCTCGTCGAGGATGATGGTGCCGACGGCGAACTGGTCCACCGCGCCGGCGTAGAGGTTGCGTTCGGTCTCGATACGGTTCATCTGCGTGTGCAGTACCACCGAGCGCTCCAGGTGCGGCACGAAATACGCCAGCCGCGCCTTGTCGTTCTCGGTGAAAGCGGGGGATTCGATGCCGCGGCAGACGCGGATGCGGCACAGGGCACCGTCGCTGGTGCGGATGTCGGCGCCGAGGATATGGAACACCCCCGCCGGTGCGGCGAAGTTGCGGTAGAACTCCGAGGCCAGCCAGGCCTCCTGGGAGATGAATTCATCGATGGTCACGACCTGGCCGCTGGGCAGGTCGACGAACGGGTCGAGACTGAAATAGTACTGGCTGTAGGAGGCCACGATTTCGGCCGAACTGCCGTTGGCATTGACCATCAGTCCTTCGTTCTCGTCACTGGGTGGACGCAGGATGAAGGTGACGTACTTGGCGTCGAGGAACTGGTTGAGCTGGTTGAGAAAGGATTGCCACGGCGTGGACTCCAGAGGGCCCTGATAGAGATTGCCGAGCATCCCGCTGAACTGGTCGAGCGAAAGCGAGTGTGCCATTTGGAACCATTTCTTATTTTTGTTGTAGGAAAGCGCCGACGAGATTAAGCGGCGCTTCCTGCAAAAGGCAATCCGTCCCGCCCGGCGGCAAAGGCCGCCATCCAGCCGTGGCCCGGAAGTACATCATCAGCGTGCCCATGCCGGGTTGCCCTGTGGCTAGTTCAATCGGACGAGGGCCGTCCTTACCGCAGTCGGTAAGGTGGGGCGTCCCTGCCCGTCGGGGCGGTACGGCGTCGGCCTCCGTTTTCGCCCGATCTCCGCTGCTTCTGTTCGACCTCGGCCCGCAGGTCCATTTGCCAGAACAACAAGAAGAAGGAGCATCTGCATGTCATCCCCGTTCTCCGTGAACCGCCCCTGTCGTCTGCATGAGGTCCCCGCCTGGGACCAGGAAACCGAGGTGCTGGTGGTTGGCTTCGGCGCCGCCGGCGCCTGCGCCTCGATCGAGGCCGCCGGTGCGGGGGCGGGCGTCGTGCTGCTGGAGGCCTCCTCCGGCAGCGGCGGCACCAGTGCCCTTTCGGGTGGCGAGATCTACCTCGGCGGCAATGGCGGCACCCCGGCCCAGCGCAACGCCGGCTTCAGCGACGACACCGAGGACCTGTACCGCTACCTGATGATGGCCGGCGGGCCTGACGCCGACGAAGCCAAGGCGCGCCTCTACGCGGACAACAGCCTGGACCACTACCACTGGCTGGTGGCCCAGGGCGTGCCCTACAAGAACACCTTCCTCCCGCAGAAAATGGTGGAGCCGGTCACTGACGATTGCCTGATCTGGTCCGGCAGCGAGGAGGCCTGGCCCTTCGCGGCCGAAGCCAGACCCTGTCCGCGAGGCCATACGCTGCAGTGGGAGGGCTGGGGTGGCGGTCGCCTGCTGATGGACATTCTGGCGGCCCGTGTCGTCGAGCTCGGCGTCGAGGTGAGCTATGACAGCCGCGTACTGGCCCTGATCGCCGACGACGCGGGCAAGGTCCACGGCGTGGTGGCGCGCCGCGATGGCCAGCAGCGCTTCATTCGCGCCAGCAAGGGCGTGATCCTCTGCGCCGGTGGCTTCGTGATGAACCGCGAGATGGTGCGTCGCCATGCCCCGCAGCTGATGCACAACGACAACCCGATCGGCACGCCGGGGGACGATGGCAGCGGCATCCAGCTGGGCATGAGTGTCGGCGGCGCGGCGATCCACATGGACGAGGCCTTCGTCAGCCTGCCGTTCTATGCGCCGGAATCGCTGGTCAAGGGTATCTTCGTCAACCAGCGTGGCCAGCGCTTCATCAACGAAGACTGTTACCACGGCCGCATCGGCCATCACATCCTGCGCCAGGGCGGGGACCGGGTCTTCCTGCTGGCTGACAACGCCTGCTTCGAGCGCCCGGCCGAGTTCACCCGCATCGACATCGCCGCCGTTGGCGAGACCTGGGAAGAGGTGGAGCAGGAGCTGGGACTGCCTTCGGGCACCCTGTCCGAGAGCGTCGCGTTCTTCAACCGGCATGCCGCCGAAGGCCGCGACCCGCTGTTCCACAAGGCGGAGAAATGGCTCAAGCCGCTGGACGAGCCGCCTTTCGTGGCCCTGGACTGCCGCTTCGATTACGCCTTCTACCCCCACTTCACCCTTGGCGGGCTCGACACACTGCCGACCGGCCAGGTGCTGACCCAGCAGCGCGACCCCATCGCCGGGCTCTACGCCGCCGGTAGAACCACCTGCGGCTTGCCGCGTTGGGGCGGCGGCTACAGCTCCGGTCTGTCGCTGGCGGATTCCAGTTTCTTCGGCCGCCAGGCCGGCCGTCACGCCGCGATGCAGGGCTGACGGCAGGAGGCTCCCCGGTGTTCGATACCGGGGAGTCTTTGCATTGGCGCTTCGGCGCTGCGCTTGCTGAGCGGAGTCAGCCGGCCGAGGGATTGCCGCAGAGAAAGGCAACGCTGCCGTGCAGCGTGCACGCCAGTTCGCTCTGCCGGTTGACCCCGGCCTTGCCGAAGATCGCCCGCAGGTGCGACTTGGCCGTGTTGCGGCTGATGCTCATGCGCGCGCAGGCATCCTCCAGCGACAGCCCGTTGGCCAGCTGCGCCGCCAGCTCCGCCTCGGTCGGGGTGTGTGTGTGTGTGTGTGTGTGTGTGTGTGTGTGTGTGTGTGTGTGTGTGTGTGTGTGTGTGTGTGTGTGTGTGTGTGTGTGTGTGTGTGTGTGTGTGTGTGTGTGTGTGTGTGTGTGTGTGTGTGTGTGTGTGTGTGTGTGTGTGTGTGTGTGTGTGTGTGTGTGTGTGTGTGTGTGTGTGTGTGTGTGTGTGTGTGTGCGAAGCCGAACAGTTGGCGCAATGGCTGCTGCGGCACGCTGGCGGTCTGTTCGGGATCGCGCAGGAACACCGCCACCCGGGCTTCTCCACTCTCCATCTGTTCCCGGCCCGGCAGGCACTGTACGACCACGCCCAGCGCCGGGCGGCCGGAAGGGCGCGTCAGCATGATCGCTTCCGCCACTTGCGGGCCGTTGGGCTGGCGCCGTTGCTGGGCCTGGCTGATCAGCCGCTGCAGGGCCTGGTTGTCGCGGCCGACGCTGGCTTGCAGGCAGCCTTCGAGCACTTGCAGGCCGTCGCCGGCCGCGAGCAGCTCCTGGGCAGCCTGATTGCTTTCGAGCACCTGCTTGTGGCCGTCGAGGATCAGGGTGCCGATGCGCATCCGCTCCACGGCGGAGGCATACAGGCGCCGCTCCACCTCACTGCGTTCCAGCCGTTCATAGAAGCTCAGGGCGCGTTGCAGGTGGGAGAGCAGGCGCGTGCAGAACGCCTTGTCGGCGGCATCGAAGGCCGGGGCCCCGTGCGAGCGGCTGATGCGCAGGCGGCATTGCCCGCCGTCGGGGCCGGGGATGTCCGCTCCGAGGATGTGAAAGATGTCCAGCGGGGCGTTGAACTGCTGGTAGAAGGCCGATTCGCGCCAACCGTCCTCACCGAGGATTTCCGTCACCGTATGGACCTCGCCCGAGGGTAGGTCGATGAAGGGATCGAGGGCGTAGAAGGTGCCTTCGTAAGCGTCCACGGCCCAGGTCGAGACTGCGCCGGCATTCACCATGAAACCCGGCGCGCCGGGTTTCGCCGGGCGCAGGATCAGGGTCGCGTAGCTGGCGCCCAGGGCCTCGCGCAGGCGCTCCAGGCTCTGCTGCCAGGGCAGGGCTTCGGTGGCGCCTTCGTAGATCAGGTCGATCAGGGCGCTCAGGCTGTCCAGCGAAATATCGGTACCGTGCATGTTCTTCCCTCCACCGGGTGAGCCTTCTGATGGGCTACCCAAGGCTGGTTTGCCCGGAGTTCGTCGACATCGTCCGTATGGAGGATGTGCGGTGGCGCGCGGGGCGTCGGGCCATCTCACCCGTGTGGGCTAGTCCTCGGCGGGGATGTTGCCCGCTGGGCCCTGTTCGATAGTTCGGCACGACATCCATCACCCTGGAGAACAGCATGGAATCGCCGACCAATGCGCCCGCACTCTACCCGCAACGCTTCGCCCGTGGCTGGCACTGCCTGGGCCTGGCCGCTGACTTTGCCGACGGCAAACCGCATCGCCTGGACATCTTCGGCACCCGTCCGGTCGCCTATCGCGGCGAGGACGGCACCATTCGCATCCTCGACGGCTACTGCCCGCACATGGGCGCCGATCTCAGCGGTGGCGAGGTGCGTGGCAACGACGTGGTGTGCCCGTTCCACCATTGGCAGTGGGGCGCCGACGGCAAGTGCACGGCCATCCCGTACTGCCAGCGCATTCCGCCACGCGCACGGATCAAGGCCTGGCCGACCCTGGAGGAAAACCGCCTGCTGTTCGTCTGGCACGACGCCGAGGGTGGCGCGCCCGATCCGGCGGTGCGCATTCCGCGCATCGAGGCCTGCTTCTCGCAGGAGTGGACCGACTGGCGCATGCGCAAGATGGTGATCCAGACCAATTGCCGCGAGCTGGTGGACAACCTCGCCGACTGCGCGCATTTCGGCCCGGTGCACGGCTCGCCGGCCAGCTACTTCTGCAACACTTTCGACGGCCATATCGGCTACCAGATGTTCCAGGGCGAGGAGAGCGAGCTGCTCGGCAGCGGTCTTCGTGCCGACAGCGCCTACTTTGGTCCGGCCTATCACGTCACCCGGATGAGTGCGCAGACCGGTGGCCAGACCATCGACACGCTGCTGCTCAACTGCCACGTGCCGATAGACCAGAACAGCTTCGAGCTGCGTTACGCAGTCAAGGTGCGCAAGCAGCCGGGTTTCTCCGAGGAGCAGAACCTGGCCATTGCCGAGGCCTATGCCGAGCAGGCGCACAAGTCGTTCTTCCAGGACGTGGAGATCTGGCACGGCAAGCGCCGCATCGACAAGCCGCTGCTGTGCGATGGCGACGGCCCGGTGTACCAGCTGCGCGAGTGGTACGAGCAGTTCTATACCGACGTCGCCGCACTGCCGGCGCCAACCCTCAAGGTCTTCGAGCGTCACGCCAGCGGCTGGCGCCAGCTCAACGAAGTGCCCGAGCAGGCGCGCAGCCAGCTGCACCTGATCTGAGCGGAGCGCAGCCGATGAAACTCAAGGACAAAGTCGCGCTGGTGACCGGCGCGGGCTCGGGCATGGGGCGCGCCACCGCCGTCCTGTTCGCCGAGCAGGGCGCCAGCGTGGTGCTGGCGGATATCGATGGCGCGGCGGCGGAAAGCGCCCGGCAGGCTTTGACGGGTAGCGAGCGCTGCATGGCGGCGGCCTGCGACATCGCTGACGGCGTGGCCGTGGAACGGCTGTTCGCGGCGGTGCGCGAGCGCTACGGCCGGCTCGATGTGCTGGTCAACAACGCCGGTCTCGGCCAGGTGCCGGGCGATGGCTTCGAGCACTACCAGCGGCGGCTGGGCGAGCGCACTGCGCAGCTCGCCGCGGGGCAGGAGCCGGATGTATTCACCGACATGATCGTCGACCTCACCGATGACGGCTGGCAGCGCATCCACAAGATCAACCTCGACGGCGCCTTCCACTGCAGCCGCGCGGCGGTGCGCCTGATGATCGCCTGCGGCAGCCGTGGCTCGATCGTCAACATCGCCAGCCTGTCGGCGCTGACCGGCGAGGGGCCGCTGGCCTACTGCGCGTCCAAGGCGGCGCTGCTCGGCTTCTCCAAGTGCCTGGCGCGCGACCTCGGGCCGCGCGGCATCCGCGTCAACACGGTGTGCCCGGGGCCGACCCGCACGCCGATGATGCAATCCATTTCCCGCGAATGGGCCCAGGCCCTGGAGCGCGCGATACCCCTGGGACGAATGCTGGAGCCGGAGGAGATCGCGCAGACCTGTCTGTTCCTCGCCAGCGACGATTCCAGCGCTTTCACCGGACAAACCCTCGCCGCCAGCGGCGGCATGTTGATGCTTTGAAGAGGCACAGGCAGATGACTGGACGACTGCAAGACAAAGTGGCGCTGATCAGTGGCGCCGGTACCGGCATTGGCGCGGCGGCGGCGCAGCTGTTCGCCGCCCAGGGCGCGCGGGTGATGCTCTGTGGCCGTCGCCGCGAGCCGCTGGAGCAGGTGGTGGCGCAGATCCGCGCCCAGGGCGGCGAGGCCGACTGGGTGCAGGCCGACGTCACCGACGAGGCCTCGGTGGACAACGCCGTGGCGGCGACGGTGGAGCGCTTCGGGCAGCTCGATGTGATGGTCAACAACGCCGTGAACTACACCTGGGGCACGCTCTCCGGGCTGGAAACCTCCGAGTGGCACAAGTGCCTGCGCGGCAGTCTCGACGTGGCCTTCTTCGGCACCCGCGCGGCGTTTCGCGCCATGCAGGGGCGCGGCGGCTCCATCGTCAACCTCGGTTCGGTGGCCGGGCTGCTCGGTAGCCCCGGACTGAGCGCCTACGGCGCGGCCAAGGCCGGCGTACTGAATTTCAGCCGCGCGGTGGCCCTTGAAGGGGCGATGCAGAAGATCCGCGTCAACGTGGTGATCCCTGGCATAGTCTGGAGCGAGGGTACCCGCGAGGCCATGCGCAATCCGCAGATGGCCGAGGGCACCGCCCGCGCCGTGCCGCTGGGGCGCATCGGCGAACCGGAGGAGGTGGCCAACGCGATCCTCTTCCTGGCTTCCGACGAGGCCTCCTACATCACCGGCCAGAGCCTGGTGGTGGATGGTGGCAAGACCTGTGAACTGAATGTGGGCGCCACCGACTACACCTCGGCGACTTCGACTGAAATCCGCGCGGCCGCCCAGGAGGCATGATCCGATGAATATCCAGCTCAATTCCCCCGCCAGCCCGGTGGTGGTGACCGGCGGCGCTTCCGGCATCGGCCTGGCCTGCGCCGAGGCGCTCGCCGCCGTCGGCCGCCCCGTGGCCATCTGGGACCTGCAGGCCGAGAACGCCTCCGAAGTCGCCACGCGCCTGGGCGAAACCTTCGGCGTGCGCTGCCTGGGTCTGGGCATCGACCTGTGCGACGCCTCGGCCATCGCGCCGGCCCTGGTGGCGTCCCGCACGGCACTGGGTGCGCCGGGCGGCCTGGTGCATGCCGCCGGCATGGTCGACCAGAGCGGCATCGAGCAACTCACCGTAGAGCGCTGGAACCGAGTGCTCGACGTCAACCTGCGGGCCATGGCGCTGCTGGTCCAGGAAATGCTGCCCGACCTGCGCGCCAATCCGGGTTCCTCGGTGGTCGGCATCGCCTCGATCAACGCCGCCCTGGGCAACGGCCTGATCCCGTCCTACAGCGCTTCCAAGGGCGGCCTGCTGTCGCTGGTGCGCTCCTTGGCCGATGCGCTGGGTGCCGACGGCATTCGGGTCAACTCGGTGTCGCCGGGGCAGATCCTCACGCCGATGGTGGAGCCGATCGCGAAAGCCAACCCCGGTGTGTTCGAGCGGCGCATCCTACTCGGCCGCCTTGGCCGCCCCGATGAAGTGGCGCGCGTAGTGCGCTTCCTGCTGTCCGATGAGGCCGGCTACATCAACGCCGCGGAAATCGTCGTCGACGGCGGCAACATTTCCTCGCAGCGCTGAGCCCAGTCCATGGAGAAGCCAATGAATGAAGTGAGCCTGGAGCAGCGCCTGGATCGCCTGGAGTCGCTGGAACAGATCCGCATGCTGCCGGCCAAATACGCCCTGGCCCTGGATATGCGCGACCTCGATGCCTGGGTCGGGTTGTTCCCGGAGGACGTGCGGGTCGGCAAGGACCAGGTCGGCCGCGCCCACCTCAAGGCCTGGATGGACGACACCCTGCGCCTGCAGTTCAGCACCACCTCGCACCATATCGGCGGGCACATCATCGAGTTCCGCGACGCCGACAACGCCAGCGGCGTGGTCTATTCGAAGAACGAGCACGAAGCTGGCCCGGAGTGGGTGATCATGCAGATGCTCTACTGGGACGACTACCAGCGCATCGACGGGCGCTGGTACTTCCGCCGCCGCCTGCCGTGCTACCTCTACGCCACCGACCTGAACCGCCCGCCGATTGGCGAGAAGAAGATGCGCTGGCCGGGCCGCGAACCCTATGACGGCTCCTGGCACGACCTCTGGCCGACCTGGAAGGCCTTCTGGAGCGCCAAGCCCGACGATGCCCTGCCGCAGGTGGCCGAGCCGGCGCCGCTGGAGCAGTTCCTCGACACCATGCGCCGGGGTTCCAGCGCACCGCGGATCAAGGTGCGCTGATGGCCGGCTCTTCCTCTCGCGCGCTGGACGCGCTGTTCGAACCGCTGCAACTGGGCGAGCTAGGACTGGCCAACCGCATCGTGATGGCGCCGATGACGCGCAGCCGCGCCGATGCCGACGATGCCCCCGACGCGCTGCACGCTCGCTATTACAGCCAGCGTGCCGACGCCGGATTGATCATCGCCGAAGGCACCTACCCGAGCGTGCACGGCAAGGGTTACTGCCGCACGCCGGGTGTCGCCACGCCCACGCAGATCGGCGCCTGGGGGCGGGTCAACGCCGCCATCGGCGAGCGGGGCGGGGCCAGCCGCGTGCTCCAGCTGATGCACGTCGGCCGGGCGGCCAGCCGCCATAACAAGCCGGAAGGCGCCGAGACGCTGGCACCGTCCGCCATCGCCGCACGCGGCAGCCTGTACAGCGACAGCCACGGCATGGTGCCGATGGAGGTGCCGCGCGCGCTGGAGACCAGCGAGGTCGCAGGCGTCGTCGATGAGTACCGGCAGGCCGCGCTGAACGCCCGCGCGGCCGGCTTCGACGGGGTGGAACTGCACTGCAGCAGCGGCTACCTGCCGATGCAGTTCCTCCTGGCGGGCAGCAACCAGCGCAGCGACGGCTACGGCGGGTCGCTGACGCGACGCATCCGCTTCGTCGTGGAAACCCTCGAAGCCATGGCCGAGGCGATAGGGGCAGGGCGGGTCGGCCTGCGCATCTGCCCGGGCAATCCGTACAACGACATGCAGGACGACGATCCGCTCGCCACCTACGGGGCCTTGCTCGACGCCGTCGATCCGCTGGGCCTGGCCTACCTGCAGGTCAGCCGCTCGCCGCAGCCTGGGCTGGATGCCTTCGCCCTGGCGCGCCGGCACTTCAGCGGTGCGCTGATTCTCAACGACGGCTTCGAGGGCGCGGGCGCCGCCCATGCCATCGTCGCCGGGCAGGGTGAGGCGGTGTCGTTCGCCCGCCATTTCATCGCCAACCCCGACCTGGTGGCGCGCCTGCGTGAGGGCCATCCCCTGGCAGGCTTCGACCGCGCCACCCTCTATACCCCGGGGGCCGGTGGCTTCACCGACTACCCGGTGTACGCCGACGCGGTGGAGGTGCAGCCATGATGCCGGCGCGGAGCATTCCTGCAGCGTTGGTACGCAGCGCGCGTCGCGCTCCCGAGCACATCGCCGTCGACGAGGGCGACCTGCGCCTGACCTACGGCGAGCTGGAAAGCCGCTCCCGGCAGTTGGGCAAGGCCTTGCTCGCGCTGGGCCTGACGCCGGGGGAACGGGTCGCCGTGTGGGCACCGAATGGGCACCGCTGGCTGCTGGCGGCCCTCGGTGGCCTGATGGCCGGCGCGGTGCTGGTGCCGCTGAGCACGCGGCTGAAGGCCGCCGAGGCGGCGGACATCCTGCGGCGCAGCGGCGCGCGGGTGCTGTTCAGCGTCGGCGAGTTCCTCGGCAGCTATTACCCGGAGCTGCTGGCCGGCCAGGTGCTGGTCGATCTGGAGTGCACCGTGGTCATCGAACAGGCGCGCGACAGTGATACCAGCTGGGACGATTTCCTCGCCGGTGCCGAAACGATCCCCGAAGCCGCGCTCGACGCACGCATCGACGCGCTGGACGAGAACAGCCTCAGCGACCTGATGTTCACCTCCGGCACCACCGGCTATCCCAAGGGCGTGCTCTGCGCCCACGGGCAGAACCTGCGGCTGTTCGATAACTGGGGCGAGACTGTCGGCCTTGGCGCCGAGGATCGCTACCTGATCGTCAATCCGTTCTTCCATGCCTTCGGCTTCAAGGCCGGTTGGCTGGCGGCGCTGATCCGTGGCGCGACCATCCTGCCGCAGCGCACCTTCGACGCCGAAGAGGTGTTGCGGCGCGTCGAGCGGGATCGGGTGACCTTCCTGCCCGGACCGCCAGCGCTGTATTCGGCCATGCTGGAACACCCACGGCGCGGCGACTTCGACCTGTCCTCGCTGCGGGTGGCGGTGACCGGCGCTGCCTCGGTGCCGCCGGTGCTGGTGCAGCGCATGGGCAGTGAGCTGGGCTTCGCCAGCGTGCTGACCGCCTACGGCCTGACCGAGAGTTGCGGGTTGGCGACCCTGTGCCGGCCCGGTGATGACGTAGAGACTGTGGCCAGCACCTGCGGCCGGCCTCTGGAGGGCATCGAGATCCGCTGCGTGGACGACGAGGGGCGGGCGCTGCCCAGCGGCCAGGTGGGGGAGGTGCTGATCCGGGGCTTCAACCTGATGCGCGGCTACTTCAACGACGTACAGGCCACCGCCGAAGCCATCGACGCCGAGGGTTGGTTGCATACCGGTGATGTGGGTGCCATCGACGAGCGGGGGTACCTCAGGATCACCGATCGCCTCAAGGACATGTTCATCGTCGGCGGCTTCAACTGCTACCCGGCCGAGGTAGAGCGCCTGATGATGGAACATCCGGCGGTGGCGCAGGTGGCGGTGATCGGCGTTCCCGACGCCCGCCAGGGGGAGGTGGGCAAGGCGTTCGTGATACTGCGCCCCGACCTCGACCTGACGGCGGATGCGCTGATCGCCTGGTGCCGGCAGCACATGGCCAACTACAAGGTTCCGCGCCATGTCGAGTTCGTCCAGAGCCTGCCGCTGAACGCCTCGGGCAAGCTGCTCAAGCGCGATTTGCGCACGGTGTGACGAGGCGCCTGCAGGGATGACCCAGGGCGAGTTGTGCTGTCTGGGAGTCATTCCTGCCACCTTGGCGCCAGGCAACCCAACGCTGCCTGGCGTGTCAGGCGGAATTTAGCGCCCCTTAAGACCTCGGATCGAACCCGAAGACGCGGAGCTCCTGTTGGCAGCGGCAGGCTTTCGCAATACGCGCGGCCCATGCGACGGCCTCCTCGAGAGAGGGCAGTTCCAGCACGGTGAAGCCGCCGTTCAGCGGGGGAGCCCAAGGGTAGCCGCCCTTGACGACCGAACCGTCAGCCGAGACAAGCATGGGCGGCACGTCTTCGTCGATGCCGCCGCCAAAGACATATACGCCGGCGGCCTTCGCCTCATCGATTACTGCGTGCGCGTCGCGGCTTACTGCCTCCAACTCGCCGTCGGGGACAATCATTGCCGCGCTGGGGAAGGAAATCAGGTATTTGGCCATGGTGCGCTTTCCTTGGGGTTGATAACGGTCGTGAAGTGCGTGGCCTGACGATTATGGTCCAAGAACTTCCGTCCATGCGTGCCCACTTCTGGCGCTGGCCGCCAGTGACACCGTCCGCTCGAAAACGGCATGAGTGCCGTCCACTCCCGAAAACCTATGAGAGCCGCATAGCGCTACGATGGGCCGGGCTGTTCTACGCTGAAGGACGGAAAGGTCTCCGTTGCGCGATGCCTTTCCTGCGCCGTTCTTGCCCTGGAGCCATTCGTTCATGTCCGATACGTCCCATCCGGGATCCTCCTCGCGTCCGCAACACTCAGGTTTCAACTGGCAGCGCTGGCTGCCGGGGCTTGTCACCCTGCGGCATTACCAGATGGCGTGGTTGCCGAAGGACCTGGCGGCCGGGCTGGTGCTGACCACCATGCTGGTGCCGGTGGGCATCGCCTACGCCGAGGCTTCCGGCGTGCCGGGTATCTATGGTCTGTACGCAACCATCATCCCGCTGCTGGCCTATGCGCTGTTCGGCCCGAGCCGGATTCTGGTGCTCGGTCCGGACTCGGCGCTGGCCGCGCCCATCCTCGCGGTGGTGGTGCAGTACGCGGCGAGCGATCCGCAGCGCGCCATTGCCATTGCCAGCCTGATGGCGCTGGTGTCCGGGGTGGTCTGCATGGTCGCCGGGTTGCTGCGCCTGGGCTTCATCACCGAGCTGTTGTCCAAGCCGATCCGCTACGGCTACATGAACGGCATCGCTCTGACGGTGCTGATCAGCCAGTTGCCCAAGCTGTTCGGCCTGTCGGTCGACAGCCAGGGGCCGCTGCGCGATCTCTGGAGCCTGGGGCAGGCATTGCTCGATGACCGCGCCAATTGGGCGAGCTTCGCCGTGGGTGCCGGCAGCCTGGTGCTGATCCTGCTGCTCAAGCCTTACCAGCGTCTGCCGGGCATTCTTATCGCGGTGGTGCTGGCGACCTTGTCGGTCAGCCTGTTCGACCTCGGCAGCCTGGGCGTCAAGGTGCTCGGCGAGTTGCCCCAGGGGCTGCCGTCCTTCTCCATACCCTGGTTGACCGGTATCGATCTGATGGAAGTGGTGCTCGGCGGCGTGGCGGTGGCGCTGGTGTCCTTTGCCGACACCAGCGTGCTGTCGCGCACCTACGCCGCGCGGATGAAGACGCCGGTAGACCCGAACCAGGAGATGTTCGGCCTGGGCGTGGCCAACCTGGCTTCCGGGCTGTTCCAGGGCATTCCGATCAGCAGCAGCTCGTCGCGCACGCCGGTGGCCGAGGCCGCCGGCTCGAAGACCCAGCTCACCGGCATCATCGGCGCCCTGGCGGTTACCCTGCTGCTCCTGGTGGCGCCCAACCTGATGCAACACCTGCCCAACAGCGCGCTGGCGGCGGTGGTGATCGCGGCGGCGCTGGGGCTGTTCGAGTTCGCCGACCTCAAGCGCATTTTCCGCATGCAGCAGTGGGAGTTCTGGCTGTCCTTCACCTGCTTCGTCGGCGTTGCGGTGTTCGGCGCCATACCGGGGATCTGCATCGCAGTGGTGATCTCGGTGATCGAGTTCCTCTGGGACGGCTGGCGGCCGCACTTCGCGGTGCTCGGCCGGGTCGAGGGCACCCGTGGTTACCACGATGTGGCGCGCTACCCGCAGGCCCGGCGCATCCCGGGGCTGGTGCTGTTCCGCTGGGACGCACCGCTGTTCTTCGCCAACGCCGAGCAGTTCCAGAACACGGTGCTGGAGGCCGTCGACCAGTCGCCTACGCCGGTGCAGCGCCTGGTGATCGCGGCCGAGCCGGTGACCAGCATCGACATCACCTCCGCCGACATGCTCGCTGAACTGGACAAAGCCTTGGAGGCGCGCGGCGTGGAGCTGCAGTTCGCGGAGATGAAAGACCCGGTGAAGGACAAGATGAAGCGCTTCGAACTCTTCGAACGCATGGGAGAAAGCGCCTTCCACCCCACGGTCGGCGCGGCTGTCGATGCCTACCTCAGCGACTCCGGGGTCGACTGGCAGCCCTAGGCCGTACCCGTCCGCGCGCGGCGGCTGTCGATCCAGATCAGCATGCCGCTGGCGTACAGCGACACCGCGAGGAACAGTGCCATGCGCACGGCGAAGGCGCGGTAGACGTCCTGGCCTGACGCGCTGTCCTGCACGGATTGCCCGAGCAGGATCAGCATGGTGGTCAGGCAGCTGACCCAGAATGCCGGGCTCTGCCGGGTGGCCACCGCTGCGTAGAGCCGGCGCCCCTGCCAGAGGGCGAACAGCAGCACCCAGAGGAAGAACATCCAGAGGTCGACGAACAAGCTCAGCGCGCCCCACACCAGGATCGCCAGCAGCCCGGCCAGCAGGGTGGAGCCGATCAGTTCGCGGCTGGCGTGGCGCGCGCGGGTTTCGCCGGCCTGCTGGCCGAGGCTCACCGATTTCATGATCAGCGGCATGAAGCGATCCGGCGCGATCATCGCCAGCAGGAAGGCCGGCATCACGATCAGCACGGCGCGCAGGGCGATCCAGCCGGCGTCTTCCTCGGTGGGCAATGGCGGGGCAGGGGGCGAGGGCGCATTGGCCGGCTCGGGGAACAGCGCATGGGCCACGGCGGTGCACAGCACGGCCAGCAGCATGCCCTTGGCCAGCGCCTCGACCACCGACAACGCCAGGGTGAAGTCGCTGGTGCCCGCCGCGGCGATCATGGTCAGGCCCACCACCAGCAGGTTTGCCAGCAGGCCATTGCCGCCGCGCAGGGCGTAGCGGAAGACCAGGTACAGCCCAACGCCCACCAGCAGCACGCCGCTCAGCGGGGCATGGCGCAGTAGTGGGATCAGCAGCAAACCGATGCCGCAGCTGAGCAACACCAGTATCGCCAGGGCGGGTGCCGCCTTGAGCGGCAGAGCCTGCGCGCGCATGGCCAGCAGGAGGACTGCGAGTACCGGTGCGAGAAAGGGAATCGGCAGCCCGATGCCGTAGCTGGCCGCCAGGCACAGCGCGACACCCCAGGCCAGCCTCAGCGCGCGCCGGCGCCGCAGCTCAATAGGCATAGCTCAGCCAGCTCATCAGCCACATGAACAGGCGGCCGATCAGGTTCAGCGGATTACCTTCGCTGGGCAGCGCCATGACTTCCGCCTGGCCGCCCACGCGCAGGGCGGCGGTGTTCAGCGGCTGGTCGCGGTCCAGTTCGACGATCACCGGGAAACGCTGCGCCGAACGTAGCCACTCGCGGCTGTTCTGCACCGTCGGCAGCGAGCCCGGCGGGGTGCTCTGGCCGACGCTAACGCCGTAGCCGATGCTGCGGATGCGGCCGCGCAGGAGCTCGCCGGGCAGGGCGTCGAGCACCACCAGCACCGGGCTGCCGGTGCTCAGGTGGCCGAGGTTGTTCTCGGTCATGTCGGCGCTGATCCATACGTCATGGATGGCGATCAGGGTCATCACCGGGCTGCCGGGGCCGACGTAGTGGCCGACGTCGGTGCGCAGGTCGGTGATCAGTCCGTTCGAGTCGGCGCGCACCACTGTGCGGGCCAGGTCGAGGCGGGCTTTCTGCACGTTCGCCGTGGCGCTGCGCAACTGGGCGTTGTCCTCGTCATGGCCGCCCTGTTGTTCGCGGGCGCGTTCGACTTCGGCGCGCGCGGCCGCCACCTGGCTGGCCGCCTGTTCGCGGTTTGCCTGGGCATTTTCCAGACGACGCACGGAAACGGTGCCGGGGTCTTCCTGGTACAGCCGCTGCAAACGTTCCGAGTCCTGCCGCGCCTTGCGCTCGTTGGCCTGCGCCGCGGCCAGCGCGGCCTGGGCGGAGTCGATGCCGGCCGTGCTGGCGCCGATCTGCCGGCGCACCGTATCCAGGTCAGCCTCGGCCCGCGACAGGGCGATCCGGTACTGCTCCTGGTCCAGCTCGAAGAGCACGTCGCCCTTGCGCACTTCCTGGTTGTTGCCCACCGCTACGCGCTTCACCTGGCCCGCCACCTCGGCACTCACCGGGACCACGTAGGCCTGCAGGCGCGCCTGTTGGGTGTAGGGGGTGAAACGGTCGGCGAGCAGGTACCAGACCAGGCTGACGACGATCAGCAGCAATACCACGCGCATTCCACGGTCGGGGGAGGACTTGCCTGGGGTAGGGGCCGGCTGTTGTGCGGGCGGCGTGCCGGGGGCGTCGCTCATTTCTGCTCACCTTTTCCTGCGGTGCTGGGGTTCTGGGGGGCGGGCTCGTCGAGCAGGTCGCCCCAGTCGGTTCGTTGTTGCATCTGTTGGCGGGTGGCCGGGTCGATGGGCGCGCGTTGGCTATCCCAGCCGCCACCCAGGGCCTTGTACAGGGCCACCAGGCTGCTGACCGCGTTGCCCCGGCTGACCAGGTAGCCGTCCTGCTGTTGCAGCAGCAGTTGCTGGGCGTCGAGCACGCGCTGGAAGTCGGCGAAGCCTTCGCGATACTGCGAGCTGGCCAGGCTCAGGGAGCGCTGGGCGGCCTGTGAGGCCTGCTCGCGGATGCCCGCGCTCTGCAGCGAACGGACCAGGCCGCTGGCGGCGTCGTCGGCCTCGCGCGCGGCGTTACGCACGTCCTGGTGATAGAGCTCGATCAACTGCTGCAGGCGCGCGTCTTCCACGCGCACGGCGTTCTTGCGCCGGCCATAGTCGAAGGGGTTCCAGATCAGGTTCGGGCCAGCGGCGAGGTTGAAGCTGTCCGGCAGGTTGTTGGCCGACACGAAGCTCCAGCCGATGCTGCCCAGGAGGCTGATCGACGGATACAGGTCGGCTTCGGCGACCCCCACCAGCGCCGATTGCGCGGCCACCGCCTGCACGGCGGCGCGGATGTCCGGACGGCGCTGCAACAGGTTGGCGGGCACGTCCTGG
Source organism: Pseudomonas sp. PSE14 (assembly GCF_029203285.1). Lineage (NCBI taxonomy): Bacteria > Pseudomonadati > Pseudomonadota > Gammaproteobacteria > Pseudomonadales > Pseudomonadaceae > Pseudomonas > Pseudomonas sp. PSE14. Next base: position 3,063,755 of record NZ_CP115669.1, on the reverse strand, counting down.
AGAATCGCCCGGTCCGGCAGCGGCAGTCGGCCGTGGCGCGCGGCCAGCTCCGGCATCGCTCCCGGCGGTCGCCCGAGCAGCGCGCAGAGAATGTTGCGCAGGGCGTTCACCTGGTTCTCGAACTCGGGGATGGTGGCCTGGGTCGCCAGGTACTGGGTGCGGGCCTGCTGCCAGTCGAGTTCGTCGTTCTCACCGTGACGGAACAGCCGCTCGGTGATCTCCAGGCTGCGCTCCTGGCGCTTGGCGTTCTCGCGGGCGATGTCCAGGCGCGCCTCGGCGGTGCGCAGGCCGAAGTAGGTGTCGGCGACCTGCGCGCGCAGCAGCACCATGGCGTCGGCGTAGTTGGCCTCGGAGGCAAAGTAGGCGGCGTCGGCGGATTCGATGGCGCGGCTGAAACGGCCCCAGAAGTCGATCTCCCAGCCGATGTCGAAGCCCGTGCTGGATTGCCAGAACACCGAGTCACGGGCGGTCGGCGCGCCGGACTGGTTCTGCTTGAGGTAAAGGCTTTCGCCACGGATCTGCTGCAACTGCGGATAACGCCCGGTTTCGGCGATGGCCAGCTGCGCGCGCGCCTCGGCGATGCGCAGGCCGGCCACCCGCAGGTTGGTGTTGTGCGCGTCGGCTTCGGCGATCAGCGCGTCCAGGGTCGGGTCGGCGAACACCGTCCACCACCGGCGCAGGTCCGGGGCATTGGCATTGCGACCCGCCTGCTCCAGCAGCGGCGTTTTCCAGCCGGCCAGCCACGGGTCCTGCGGCGGCTGGAAGTCCGGGCCGACCTGGGTGCAGCCGGCCAGGAGGGTGGCGAAGATGAGTGTGCAGCGTCTGACACGCTTTGGCATGGCAATCCTTGGCTTATTCGGGCGACTCGGAGGCGCTTTCCGGTTCCTGCTGGTCGACCCATTGCCAGAACAGGTTGTAGGCCACGGCGAGGATCACCGGGCCGATGAACAGGCCGATGATACCCTTGACCACCATGCCGCCAAGGGCGCCGATCAGCACCACCGGCATCGGCACGTCGACACCGCGGCCCAGCAGCAGCGGCTTGAGCACGTTGTCGGCGAGACCGGCGACGAAGGAGTAGATGGCGAAGGTGATGGTCGCGGCAGTGAAGCCTTCGGTAGAGAAGACGTAGGCGATCACCGGGAGGGTGATCAGGGTCGCCGGCGCCTGGGCGATGCCCAGGATCAGGATGGCGATCGCCAGGATGCCCGCACCCGGCACGCCCTTGATCACGAAGCCGACACCGATCAGCAGCATCTGGATGAAGGCGATACCGATCACCCCCTGGGCGACCGCGCGGATGGTGGCGGTGCACAGGGTTGCGATGTGCTTGCCGCGTTCCACGTTGGAGACCCGTATGGCGATGCGTTGCGCCGCGCGTTCGCCGTTTTCACCGAAGGCCATGATGATGCCGGAGACGATGACCGCCGCGATGAACAACAGGAAGGCGCCGCCGGCGCTGGCGGCGGCACCCAGCAGCACGCGACCGGTGCCCTTGAGGTAAGGCAGCAGGTGTTGAGCCACCTCGCTCAGGCCGCCGGAGACCGACAGCCAGGCCGCGTACAGGCGCGGGCCGATCAGCGGCCAGGTGGCCACTGACTCGGGCGGTGCAGGAATGCTCAGGGTGTCGCTCTTGAGCAGCGTCACCACGCTGTCCAGGGAGTCGCCGATGTTGATCGCCAGGAGGTAGATCGGCACCAGCAGCACCAGCAGGACGAACAGGACGATCAGGGTCGCCACGTGGCCGTCCTTCAGCCCGGTGCGCGCCTTGAGCCAACGCTGCAGCGGGTAGAGGGTGACCGCGAGGATCACCGACCAGATCATCAGTTCCTGGAAGGGCTGGAACACCTGGAAGGAGAAGATCACCAGGACGGCGATCAGCCCGGCCTTGATGAGGACGTCGAGCATCCCTCGCGACAGGGCGCTATCGAGCTTGAAACTGGGTTGCATGGTTTTCCTCCAGAGCGACCCTTCAGGTCGGACGGTCATCGCGCCGAGCGGCGCTTTCCAAGGGTTGATTCCGGGGCTGCGATGTCACACCGGCGACGGGATTGCTGTCGTCGCCGAAGCGACCATCCGGATCGTCGCTGCGGCCTTGCCGGTGCAAATCCAGCAGCCATTGCGCTTCCTGCTGTCGGTAGCGGCGCACCCACGCGGCGGCCTGTTCCTCGCTCACACCCAGCTCGATAAAGGCCCGGCGGGCCATTTCCAGGCTGGAATGGAAGGTCTCGCGCACCGGGTTGGCGCCCCGGTCGAGCAACTGCAGGACCTGCTGGCGGTTGTTCGCCCTGGCGATCACCCGGGTATGTGGATAGAGGCGGGCGAGGGCATCGACCGTATTCAGGTTGATCTCCGGATCGTCGGTGGCGACGATCACCAGCTCGGCCTCGCCGACCTTGGCGGCATGGAGGATTTCCGGGCGCGTCGGGTCGCCGTAGAAGACCGGCACGCCACCTTCCTTGCCCTGGCGGCGCAGCGCGTCCACCGAGGTGTCCAGGGCTACCACCGGCACGTCCTGGGCTTGCAGCAGTTTGGCGATCACACGCCCCATGCGGCCCATGCCGGCGATCACCACCCTGGGCTGGTCATCCACCTCCGGTGTTCCTTCCGGAGCCTCAGTCTCTGTCGTCTCGTCGCTCATCCGGCGCGCCAGGGCCATCATCACCAGCGGCACCACGGCCATCGACAGGGTGATGGCGAGCACCAGCACATCGTGCACCTGCTGCTCCAGCAGGCGGTGATCCAGTGCCAGCTTGAACACCACGAAGGCGAATTCGCCGCCCGATGCCAATACCACGCCCAGGCATATCGCGCCGGCACGGTTCAGGCCGCCAAAGAGGCGGCCCAGGCCGACCAGCAGCGGCAACTTGATGCCCACCAGCAGCACGGTCACGCCCAGAACCAGCAGCGGCTGGCCGATCAGCAGGCGCAGGTCGGCGGTCATGCCCACGCCGACGAAGAACAGGCCGAGCAGCAGGCCCTTGAGCGGTTCGATCTGCGATTCCAGTTCATGGCGGAACTGCGACTCGGCCATCAGCATGCCGGCGAGGAAGGCGCCCAGCGCCATGGACACGCCAACGTGCTCCATGATCCAGGCAGTGCCCAGGACCACCAGCAGGGCGGTGGCGGTGGAGAGCTCGCGCAGCCCGGAGCCGACTGCCCAGGTGAATACCGGCCGCAGCAGGTAACGGCCGCCGATGATTACCACGCCGATCCCGACTGCTACCGCCAGCAGCGGCCGTATACCGGCATCCGGCGCGCTGTCCCCGGCGCCGCCCAGCAGCGGCACGATGGCGATCAGCGGAATGGCGGCGATGTCCTGGAACAACAGGATGCCCACGGCCGTGCGGCCATGGGGCTTGTTCAGTTCCTTGCGCTCGGCCAGCACCTGCAGGCCGAAGGCGGTGGACGACAACGCCAGGCCCACGCCCAGCACCAGGGCTGCGGCCGGTGACTGGCCGAACAGCAGATAGGCCAGCAGGCCAAGGACTACGGCAGTCACGCCAACCTGCAGGGAGCCGACCCCGAACAGCGAGCGGCGCATCATCCATAGCCGGCGCGGCGAAAGCTCCAGGCCGATGATGAAGAGCAGCATCACCACGCCCATTTCGGAGAGCTTGCCGACGTTCTGCGGATTGCTGATCAGACCCAGCACCGAGGGGCCGATCAGGATGCCGGCCAGCAGATAGCCCGGCACCGCACCAAGCTTCAGGCGCTGTGCCAGTGGCACCAGAACCACCACGGCCAGCAGGAAAATCACCGTCGCCTGCAACAGGCTTCCATCATGTGGCATTCATCAGCTCCCTTGCGGCTTCTCGGGATTCGCTGCCCCGAGTGCCGATTCTGTTCTCAAGCCCGGTCGGAATGTCGTCCGGCCGGGTAATCCGAGTAACGCTCACTGCTGCGCGCGCAACTTGGTGTAAGACAGGCGCATGTCCTTGGCCCAGCCGTCGAGCACGCCTTTCACATCGTTGGCGGTCATGGCCTGCTTGTCGTTCTCCAGCGACTGTCCGGTGCCCTTGCGCACGACCTGGGCCACTTCCTTGCTGGTGCGGCCATCGAGGAAGTCGGCTTCGGTGGCGATCACCGTGTCCTGGTCGCGGATGCCGGTGGCGGTGCTCACCCCGGCGGCGATCAGGGCGATCGGGATGACTTCGTAGGCATGCAGGGATTGAGTATGGCTGCTCACCCCGGTGATGGCGGCGCGCACCACCAGCGAGTCGCTGGCAGGCTGGTTGACCACCGGCAGCACCTGGCCGAACTCGCGCTTGAGCACCTGGGTGTAGTAGGCGGAAATCTGGTCGAGGGTCTGCTGGGAGACCTTGTCGGTCGGCGCCGGCTTGGGGAAGTACTGCGTCGGTTCGATGTAGACGCTGGTGTAGCGGCTCAGATTCAGGTTCGGCTCGACCCAGGACATGACCTTGGCGCCGGAGGCGTTTACCTGCTCGCTCAGGTGCGAGTAGTCATTCAGGAAGCCGGAATAGTCTTCGCTGGAGACCTTGTTGCTCGAGCAGCCGGCCAGCAGCAGCGGAAGGACGAACAGGGGAAGCAGTGCCGCGTGTTTCTTCATGTTTTCTCCAAATGTATGTGGCGATAGCGATGACGACGGGGCCGCAAGCGTTCCTCGACCTGCTGAAAGCCGCAGGTTGTCGGCCTCGCTGCGCCTGCCCAGCTCCACGCACTCGCTGCGGGAGTCCCTTGCAAGGGACCCGCGGCAGAAGCGGCAGATGATGTTCAGGCGTGAGGCACGTGTCGTTGGAATGCGCCACAAATCAATGACGTAGGGTGAGTATGGGTGATCCGTGGCAATTTGCCGGCCGGCAAGCTTAGGGGAGATAAGCCTGCCTCGTAATGCAACGTCAAGAGATTCAAAGGTTTACGAGACCTGGGCGTTGCTGGTTCGGTCCGTGGGTCCTGGCTGCGGCAGGTCGCGGCGGAGCGTCTGGATCAGATCTTCCAGATGGGGCCGTATGAGCCGAAGCAGGCATTCGACAGGGCTTCAGGCCGGACGCCGTGGGTTTCGACGGCGCCCCATTCATTGATTTCCAGGGTCAATTGGGGGGTGAGCTCCTTTCCATTCTTCAGACGAACGCTGTCGAAGACTTGGATGTTCCTCCCCCTGTTGACCACGCTGGTTTCCATCCAGGCATCGGGCGTGTTTGCTTCATTCAGTCGCGCGAGCAGAGCGTTGTACAGCGGGAGGTAGCGGCCGTCCGGGGCCCGGCAGTCGATGTTGATCTTCTTGATGATCGTCTCCGCCGTGGGCGAACTGAAATAGATTCGCTGCCCGAAATCGCGCTGCAAGCGGTCGACGTAGGTCGAGCTTTGCCCAAGGGGGGCGGTTTTCACTGGCATCGATGTGGCGGCTACGAGTGGAATCGATTCCGGCCTTCTGGAAAGGTCCTTCTGGCAGGCTTCCCTGCTTTTATAGAACGAGTGGGAGACCACCTCGCCGGTGGGCTTGTAGGTTGCCGAGGCAATCAGGACTGCACCATTGCCCATGAGCTTCTCCGTCTTCTGCCCATAGTCCCCGCCATTGCCCCAGACGCCATTCGGCAAGCCGGTTGCCCATTCGTAGCAGAACGGCGGCGAGGTATCCCGGCGCAGTTCATAAACACGGCCTTGCAGGAATGTCTGAGGGCTTTCGGCAAAAGCGAGGAGTGAAGTCGCTGACAAGCAGGAGGCGATGAGCAGTTGAATCCGATTCACACAGGGTCTCCTAGTAGACCATCCGGCCCAGGGAGCGGGTGGGCGCCGCCATCATGATAGCTCGGCGGGCCATACAAGCTGCTCGAAGTTCGGGCCGTTCACTTGGGGCAATTTCCGGGGTGTCTTCATTCATTGGTTATCTGCTCCTCTATATATAGAGAACGGCAGGCAGGTATTTGTCATCTTTCTGCAAAAAGTCGTTGACGGGTCTTTTTAAGTCCCTATAATGCGCACCACTCCCAGCGACGAAGCGCTGAAAGGGCTTGAAAATCAAGCACTTACAAAGGTTCGAAGCTGAGAGTGGTGGTCCGGCAGGTGAATCACTTGCCACTGTTCATTCGCTGCTCCGGCAGTGGGTCGAAAAGAAGATCATCGAGGTGCTTGACAGTGAGTTTGATCGCTGTAGAATGCGCCTCCCGCTGGTGAGAAGGCTTCCTTCTCCGAAGCGCAAGCGGTTGAGTAGAAAAGAAAATTTTCGAAAACAACGCTTGACAAGATGAGGTGCTGCTGTAGAATGCGCGCCTCGGTTGAGACGAAAGCCTTAACCAACTGCTCTTTAACAAGTCGAATCAAGCAATTCGTGTGGGTGCTTGTGATGTAAGACTGATGATCGACTGATTATCAGCAACGCAAGTAACACTCGTGAATTCGAGAGTTTTAGCTCTTTAAATAGAGCATGCGATTGCTGAGCCAAGTTTAGGGTTTTCGCAAAACCCAAGCAGTATTGAACTGAAGAGTTTGATCATGGCTCAGATTGAACGCTGGCGGCAGGCCTAACACATGCAAGTCGAGCGGATGAGTGGAGCTTGCTCCATGATTCAGCGGCGGACGGGTGAGTAATGCCTAGGAATCTGCCTGGTAGTGGGGGACAACGTTTCGAAAGGAACGCTAATACCGCATACGTCCTACGGGAGAAAGCAGGGGACCTTCGGGCCTTGCGCTATCAGATGAGCCTAGGTCGGATTAGCTAGTTGGTGGGGTAAAGGCCTACCAAGGCGACGATCCGTAACTGGTCTGAGAGGATGATCAGTCACACTGGAACTGAGACACGGTCCAGACTCCTACGGGAGGCAGCAGTGGGGAATATTGGACAATGGGCGAAAGCCTGATCCAGCCATGCCGCGTGTGTGAAGAAGGTCTTCGGATTGTAAAGCACTTTAAGTTGGGAGGAAGGGCAGTAAGTTAATACCTTGCTGTTTTGACGTTACCAACAGAATAAGCACCGGCTAACTTCGTGCCAGCAGCCGCGGTAATACGAAGGGTGCAAGCGTTAATCGGAATTACTGGGCGTAAAGCGCGCGTAGGTGGTTTGGTAAGATGGATGTGAAATCCCCGGGCTCAACCTGGGAACTGCATCCATAACTGCCTGACTAGAGTACGGTAGAGGGTGGTGGAATTTCCTGTGTAGCGGTGAAATGCGTAGATATAGGAAGGAACACCAGTGGCGAAGGCGACCACCTGGACTGATACTGACACTGAGGTGCGAAAGCGTGGGGAGCAAACAGGATTAGATACCCTGGTAGTCCACGCCGTAAACGATGTCGACTAGCCGTTGGAATCCTTGAGATTTTAGTGGCGCAGCTAACGCGATAAGTCGACCGCCTGGGGAGTACGGCCGCAAGGTTAAAACTCAAATGAATTGACGGGGGCCCGCACAAGCGGTGGAGCATGTGGTTTAATTCGAAGCAACGCGAAGAACCTTACCTGGCCTTGACATGTCCGGAACCTTGCAGAGATGCGAGGGTGCCTTCGGGAATCGGAACACAGGTGCTGCATGGCTGTCGTCAGCTCGTGTCGTGAGATGTTGGGTTAAGTCCCGTAACGAGCGCAACCCTTGTCCTTAGTTACCAGCACCTCGGGTGGGCACTCTAAGGAGACTGCCGGTGACAAACCGGAGGAAGGTGGGGATGACGTCAAGTCATCATGGCCCTTACGGCCAGGGCTACACACGTGCTACAATGGTCGGTACAGAGGGTTGCCAAGCCGCGAGGTGGAGCTAATCCCACAAAACCGATCGTAGTCCGGATCGCAGTCTGCAACTCGACTGCGTGAAGTCGGAATCGCTAGTAATCGTGAATCAGAATGTCACGGTGAATACGTTCCCGGGCCTTGTACACACCGCCCGTCACACCATGGGAGTGGGTTGCTCCAGAAGTAGCTAGTCTAACCGCAAGGGGGACGGTTACCACGGAGTGATTCATGACTGGGGTGAAGTCGTAACAAGGTAGCCGTAGGGGAACCTGCGGCTGGATCACCTCCTTAATCGAAGATCGCAGCTTCTTCATAAGCTCCCACACGAATTGCTTGATTCACTGGTTAGACGATTGGGTCTGTAGCTCAGTTGGTTAGAGCGCACCCCTGATAAGGGTGAGGTCGGCAGTTCGAATCTGCCCAGACCCACCAATTGTTGTGGTGTGCTGCTGATCCGATGGGGCCATAGCTCAGCTGGGAGAGCGCCTGCTTTGCACGCAGGAGGTCAGGAGTTCGATCCTCCTTGGCTCCACCATCTCTAAATCGTCGAAAGCTCAGACAGGAATGTTCGGTGTAACGAACCTTGCTGTCTGGTCTTTGTGCCAGAACTGTTCTTTAAAAATTTGGGTATGTGATAGAAGTAGACTGAATAATCTCTTTCACTGGTGATTATTCAAGTCAAGGTAAAATTTGCGAGTTCAAGCGCGAATTTTCGGCGAATGTCGTCTTCACGTTCGAGACAATAACCAGATTGCTTGGGGTTATATGGTCAAGTGAAGAAGCGCATACGGTGGATGCCTTGGCAGTCAGAGGCGATGAAAGACGTGGTAGCCTGCGATAAGCTTCGGGGAGTCGGCAAACAGACTTTGATCCGGAGATCTCTGAATGGGGGAACCCACCTAGGATAACCTAGGTATCTTGTACTGAATCCATAGGTGCAAGAGGCGAACCAGGGGAACTGAAACATCTAAGTACCCTGAGGAAAAGAAATCAACCGAGATTCCCTTAGTAGTGGCGAGCGAACGGGGACTAGCCCTTAAGCTTCTTTGAATCTAACAGAACGCTCTGGAAAGTGCGGCCATAGTGGGTGATAGCCCCGTATGTGAAAGGTTCTTTGAAGTGAAATCGAGTAGGACGGAGCACGAGAAACTTTGTCTGAATATGGGGGGACCATCCTCCAAGGCTAAATACTACTGACTGACCGATAGTGAACCAGTACCGTGAGGGAAAGGCGAAAAGAACCCCGGAGAGGGGAGTGAAATAGAACCTGAAACCGTATGCGTACAAGCAGTGGGAGCCTACTTTGTTAGGTGACTGCGTACCTTTTGTATAATGGGTCAGCGACTTATATTCAGTGGCGAGCTTAACCGTATAGGGAAGGCGTAGCGAAAGCGAGTCTTAATAGGGCGATTTAGTCGCTGGGTATAGACCCGAAACCGGGCGATCTATCCATGAGCAGGTTGAAGGTTAGGTAACACTGACTGGAGGACCGAACCCACTCCCGTTGAAAAGGTAGGGGATGACTTGTGGATCGGAGTGAAAGGCTAATCAAGCTCGGAGATAGCTGGTTCTCCTCGAAAGCTATTTAGGTAGCGCCTCACGTATCACTCCAGGGGGTAGAGCACTGTTTCGGCTAGGGGGTCATCCCGACTTACCAAACCGATGCAAACTCCGAATACCTGGAAGTGTCAGCGTGGGAGACACACGGCGGGTGCTAACGTCCGTCGTGAAAAGGGAAACAACCCAGACCGTCAGCTAAGGTCCCAAAGTTGTGGTTAAGTGGTAAACGATGTGGGAAGGCTTAGACAGCTAGGAGGTTGGCTTAGAAGCAGCCACCCTTTAAAGAAAGCGTAATAGCTCACTAGTCGAGTCGGCCTGCGCGGAAGATGTAACGGGGCTCAAACCACACACCGAAGCTACGGGTGCATCGCAAGATGCGCGGTAGAGGAGCGTTCTGTAAGCCTGTGAAGGTGAGTTGAGAAGCTTGCTGGAGGTATCAGAAGTGCGAATGCTGACATGAGTAACGACAATGGGTGTGAAAAACATCCACGCCGAAAGACCAAGGGTTCCTGCGCAACGTTAATCGACGCAGGGTTAGTCGGTCCCTAAGGCGAGGCTGAAGAGCGTAGTCGATGGGAAACAGGTTAATATTCCTGTACTTCTAGTTACTGCGATGGAGGGACGGAGAAGGCTAGGCCAGCTTGGCGTTGGTTGTCCAAGTTTAAGGTGGTAGGCCGAACACTTAGGCAAATCCGGGTGTTCAAGGTCGAGAGCTGATGACGAGTCGTCTTTTAGATGATGAAGTGGTTGATGCCATGCTTCCAGGAAAAGCTTCTAAGCTTCAGGTAACTAGGAACCGTACCCCAAACCGACACAGGTGGTCGGGTAGAGAATACCAAGGCGCTTGAGAGAACTCGGGTGAAGGAACTAGGCAAAATGGCACCGTAACTTCGGGAGAAGGTGCGCCGATGAGGGTGAAGCATTTACTGCGTAAGCCCATGTCGGTCGAAGATACCAGGCCGCTGCGACTGTTTATTAAAAACACAGCACTCTGCAAACACGAAAGTGGACGTATAGGGTGTGACGCCTGCCCGGTGCCGGAAGGTTAATTGATGGGGTTAGCGAAAGCGAAGCTCTTGATCGAAGCCCCGGTAAACGGCGGCCGTAACTATAACGGTCCTAAGGTAGCGAAATTCCTTGTCGGGTAAGTTCCGACCTGCACGAATGGCGTAACGATGGCGGCGCTGTCTCCACCCGAGACTCAGTGAAATTGAAATCGCTGTGAAGATGCAGTGTATCCGCGGCTAGACGGAAAGACCCCGTGAACCTTTACTGTAGCTTTGCACTGGACTTTGAGCCTGCTTGTGTAGGATAGGTGGGAGGCTTTGAAGCGTGGACGCCAGTCTGCGTGGAGCCAACCTTGAAATACCACCCTGGCATGCTTGAGGTTCTAACTCTGGTCCGTCATCCGGATCGAGGACAGTGTATGGTGGGCAGTTTGACTGGGGCGGTCTCCTCCTAAAGAGTAACGGAGGAGTACGAAGGTGCGCTCAGACCGGTCGGAAATCGGTCGCAGAGTATAAAGGCAAAAGCGCGCTTGACTGCGAGACAGACACGTCGAGCAGGTACGAAAGTAGGTCTTAGTGATCCGGTGGTTCTGTATGGAAGGGCCATCGCTCAACGGATAAAAGGTACTCCGGGGATAACAGGCTGATACCGCCCAAGAGTTCATATCGACGGCGGTGTTTGGCACCTCGATGTCGGCTCATCACATCCTGGGGCTGAAGCCGGTCCCAAGGGTATGGCTGTTCGCCATTTAAAGTGGTACGCGAGCTGGGTTTAGAACGTCGTGAGACAGTTCGGTCCCTATCTGCCGTGGACGTTTGAGATTTGAGAGGGGCTGCTCCTAGTACGAGAGGACCGGAGTGGACGAACCTCTGGTGTTCCGGTTGTCACGCCAGTGGCATTGCCGGGTAGCTATGTTCGGAATAGATAACCGCTGAAAGCATCTAAGCGGGAAACTAGCCTCAAGATGAGATCTCACTGGGAACTTGATTCCCCTGAAGGGCCGTCGAAGACTACGACGTTGATAGGTCGGGTGTGTAAGCGCTGTGAGGCGTTGAGCTAACCGATACTAATTGCCCGTGAGGCTTGACCATATAACACCCAAACAATTTGTGTGTTCGATGGTGAAGTCGACGAACCGAAAGTTCGTGTGAACCGCAAATGACTGTCACATACCCGAATCTGGATGAGCGTGTGCGAATGCCACGAGCGTCCTAAAGAATTGCTTGACGACCATAGAGCGTTGGAACCACCTGATCCCATCCCGAACTCAGCAGTGAAACGACGCATCGCCGATGGTAGTGTGGGGTTTCCCCATGTGAGAGTAGGTCATCGTCAAGCTCCTATCCCAAAGCCCCTGGTTAGCGAAAGCTGGCCGGGGGCTTTGCTTTTGCGCGCGGGAAAGTTGGGCTGGGTGCGGGGGGCCTCCAACCCAACCCGAACCCGTAGTGCGTGTTGAGACGGCGGCCATCGCGGACGGGGTCCGCTCCTGCGGGTGCAATGCCCAGATCGGAGCGCATGCGACGCTGCGTGCTGTGGCGTCATTTCATCGATTATGACGGTGTGGCTGCCTGCTAAGGCTCGCGAGCAAGCTCGCTTCTACAAGGGATCGGCGGGCCTGATCCGTTCCTTCACGTACAGGCGCAGGGTAACTCTTCCGACGGGTATCTCGTAGGTGTAGAGGAACGGCGTTTGCCTGAGAGGCGAGGGAAACGTAAATTCGCGATCGTTCAGACGGCATGGCATCACCATCGGAGTGGTGATGCCATGCGTCGATGGCTATCGGGCGGGGAACAGGTGGGCGCCGCCGCTGACGCCAATATGCACGCGCGTCCCGATGTCGGGACAGTCCATCGCCGGTACCCTGACGTGAATCGACAGGGCAGGTGAGCTGCCGGGGGATTCTTCTTGCGGCGCTTCAAGCTGAACCATGACCGAACACTTGTCGCCGCCGAAGTCGCTGCTCAGCACCGTACCAAAGCAGCCGTCCGCGCCGTGGGCAAGCCTCTCGCCGTGTCGCAGGTGAATCTGCTCGGGACGCAGCATTATCTGCGCGAATCCGTTGGCTTTCGGGCTGTCGACCCGGATCCTGCCGAGCGGGGACTGTGCCCAGCCATTCTGGACATCGGCGGAAAACACCAAGGCGTCTCCCAGGAAGGTGGCGGTGTCTTCGTCGACCGGTCGGAAGTACAGCGCCTTGGGGGCGCCTGCCTGGATCAGGCGCCCCTGGCGGATAACCGCGAGTTGATGGCCGAACGAGAGCGCCTCTTCCTGATCATGCGTGACCAGGATCGCGGTGACGCCGGCATCGCCCAGGACCTGGGTGACTGCCTTGCGCATGGAGGCGCGCAGGCCGCTGTCCAGGGCGGAGAAGGGTTCGTCGAGCAGCATCAGCCTGGGGCTTTGCGCCAGGGCCCTGGCCAGCGCCACTCGCTGTTGCTGTCCACCTGAGAGTTCGTGGGGCCAACGCTGCGCCATATCGCTGTTCAGGGATACCATCTCCAGCAACTCGTCGATGCGCTGCGAGCGGGTAGCCATGTTCCTGGGCAGTCCGAAGCCGATGTTCTCGGCCACCGAGAGGTGCGGGAACAGCGCGCCATCCTGCGGCACATAGCCGATGAGACGGCGATGTGCAGGAATGAAGGTGGTCGCGTCCGCCAGCGTCGTATCGCCGAGGGTGATGGTGCCCTGGTCGGGGACTTCGAATCCGGCGATCAGGCGCAGCAGGGTGGTCTTGCCGGAGCCGGAGGGACCGACGATTGCTGCCCGGCCGCCCGCCGGTACCGACAAACTGAAGTCTTCGATCGCTGTGAATGCGCCGAAGAACCGAGAGACGGACTTGAGTTCAAGAGGGCTCATCGGCCTGCTACTCGCTTGGATTGTTGGTAAAGAAGCCCGGTCAGCGGAACGGACAGCAGGATCATCATCAGTGCGTACGGCGCCGCGGCGACGTAGTCGATCTCGCTGGTCTTCGCCCAGAAGGCCGTGGCCAGGGTTGCGGTGCCGCTGGGTGACAGCAGCAGCGTGGCGGTGAGCTCGTTGACGATCGCCAGGAACACCAGGGCGACGCCCGCCGCAGCGCCGGGTGCGGCAAAGCGGATGGTGACACCCCAGATGGCCTGCATCGGGGAGCGGCCCAGGCTGCGGGCGATGTTCTCAAGCTCCACGGGCGCCTGGGAGAGCCCGGCGCGGAGGCTGACCAGCGCGCGGGGCAGGAACATCAGCACGTAGGCCAGCAGCACGGTGAATACAGTCTGGTACAGCGGCTGGGCGAACTTGATCGTCAGGCTGACCAGCGCCAGCGCGACAACGATTCCCGGTAGCGAGCTGGCCACGTAGTTGCTGCCTTCGAGCAGGCGCTGGAGCTTGCTCGGCGCGCGCACGGAAATCCAGGCGATCGGCACCGCGGCGATGGTCGTGAGCAACGCTCCTGCCGCGCCGAGCAGCACCGTCTGCCCCAGGCAGACCAGGAGTTCCTCGGAGCGCCAGACCTCGATCCCGCCCGCGGCGAGCCAGCGCCCCAGAGTGACCAGTGGAACGCCGAGCGAAAGGGCGGTGAAGGCTGTGCACAGCAGCAGGGCGATGCCTGAGCAGGCTTTGCCCAGCGGGTACTGTCGGGGCGCTCGCGGGCTGCCGGCGCCGATGCGCGCGTAGCGGGCCGAGCCGCGGGTGCCCGACTCCAGGGTGAGCATCAGCAGGCAGGCCAGGGCCAGGACGCCGGCCAGCATGTTCGCGGCGGGGCCGCTGAAGGACGACTGGAACTGGTCGAAGATCGCCGTAGTGAAGGTGTCGAATCTGATCAGTGCGAAGAGGCCGTATTCCGCGAGCAGATGCAGGCCCACCAGCAGCGATCCGCCCCAGATGGCGACACGCAACTGCGGGAGGACGACACGCCGGAACACGGTGAAAGGCTGTTCTCCCAACGACTCGGCCACGTCTTCAAGGACTGGGTCCAGGCGTCGGAGAGCGGCTGCCGCCGGTAAATAGATGAAGGGGGAGTAGGCGATCACCGAGACCAGAACGGCCGGGAGCAGGCCGTGCAACGATGGCACGAGGCTGACCCAGGCGTAGCTGTGGACGAACGCCGGAATCGCCAGCGGGGCGACGACCAGCAGGGACCAGAGCCGTCGGCCGGGAAGCCGGATTCGTTCGGTCAGCCAGGCCATCGCCACGCCATGGAGTACGCAAAGCGGGACGGTCAGTGCGATCAGCAGGAGCGTGTTGTACAGCAGCTCTGCGACCCGTGGCCGAAACACCAGCTTGGCGATGAGCGGAAAGCCGGCCTGAACGCCTGCGCTCGCAACGAAAACCAGCGGGAGTACCGCGAACGCCGATACCAAAAGCGCGACGGCCAGCATCCATTGCTGCCCGGAACCATTGCGAAGTCGGCGCCGAGTGCGCGCCACCGGTACGGTTGTCGCCGCACCCGTGGCGTTATCGGTACGGGCCCGTGGCCCGAACTGTTGGGCAGTCACTTACAACAGGCCCGCCTGGGTCATCAGGTCCACGACCTTCTGGCTATCGAGCTTGGACACGTCGACGAGCGGAGCGTCCAGCTGATCCAGCGGGACGAGCTTCGGGTTCGACTGCGCGCCTTCACCCACGGCATATTCGTACCATTTGCCGTCGCGCAGGACGGCTTGGCCCTGCTTGCCGGTGATCCATTGCAGGAACGCCTGGGCCTCCTTGGGGTGCTTGCTGGACGCCAGGACGCCAGCGCCGGACAGGCTGGTGAAGGCGCCCGGGTCCTTGTGCTTGAAGTAGTGGAGTGCGGCGTTGTTGCTGTTCTCGCCGGTCTTGGCCTGATCGCCGACGTAGTAGTAGTGATAGATCACGCCACCATCGATCTGACCTGCGTTGACCGCCTTGAGCACGGCGTTGTTGCCCCGGTAGACCTTGGCTCCGGCCTTCATCGCCTCGAGCCATTCGAGGGTTGCAGCCTCGCCCTTCAGTTCCAGCAGAGCGCCGACGATGGCCTGGAAATCTGCGCCAGCAGGAGAAGCAGCCCAGCGGCCGATCCATTGCGGCTCGGCCAGGTCGAGGAGCGATTTGGGCAGGTCGGCTTCCTTCACCATGTTCTTGTTGTAGACGAAGACGGTGGAGCGAGCCGCGATGCCAACCCAGCGGCCGTTGGCTGGCCGGTAAGGCGCGGCAACCTGGGAAAGGGTGGCGGGTGCGACCGGGGCGAAAAGTCCGGCATGGTCGACGAGGACCATCGACGGGGAGTTTTCGGTCAGGAATACGTCGGCCGGGGACGCCTTGCCCTCCTGGACGATCTGGTTGCCCAGTTCGCTATCGTCGCCGTTGCGCAAGGTGACCTTGATGCCGGTTTCCTTGGTGAAGCCTTCGACCCAGGCCTTGGTCAGGGACTCGTGCTGGGCGTTGTAGACCACGATGCCGTCGCTGTCCGACGCGGCGAAGGATGGGCCCGCGCCCAGCAGTGCCGCTACTCCAACTGCTCCCAGGAAGACCCACGAGGCACCGCGTACTTTCATCAATCGTCACTCCGGATAGGTGATGTCACACGCCCGATCGAGGGCGTGGCAGGGTGAATGTGGGGATGATCGCTTCAAGGCTGTTAAAAAATTGTCATTCTCATTTGATAGGCGAGCGTTACACATGCGTGGATGCGCGCCGGGCAAGGCGTGAGGGGCAGGAGTGTGCGGGAGACTGCGCGGAAGCCTCGTTGGGATCAGCTACTTCCTGAGTATGTAAACGCGAATGCCATCCACGCCGGGCAGGAAGTTGTAGTGCTTGATCTGCGAGAAGCCGACGTGCTGAAACGCCTGCTCCAGGGCCTTGGCGCTGGTGGGGGGCTGAGTCGTGGCATGGGACTCGGAGTCCGACCCGCAGGGGCAGGGTTGCTCCACTTCTTTCGCCGAGCGCTGGCGGCCGACTCGGGCGAAAAGGATCACGGTGTCCCGGGTGATGGGGTGCAACTGACCCAGCAAGCCGATGGTGGCTGCGTTGCATTCCGTCGGAGGGACGTCGGAGATCAGGACGCAGTCGACCGAACCCGCCCCCAGTTCGGAGTAGTCCAGGGGCCCCGGCATGGCCTTGATGCGTTGCGCCATGGCATTGGGCAATTTCTGGTGGGTGGCGAGCAGGGACTCGGCGGCCGGGGAGGTCGCGACGATGATCCGGTTGCCGTGCTCCAGCAGCACGGGCCAGAAGGTGCCTGGCGATTGCGAGACATCGAGCATGAGTATCGGCTCTTCCGCAACGCGCAGGGCCAGCCGAAGCAGGCGTTTCTTCCGCCACTCGGCAATGCGGGTGCGTATGAAGGCACGCAGCGTGTTGTTGGCAACGCCATCGTTCTCGCGGTCTGTGGCAGAGGCAATCAGGCGTTGGGGTTCGTTCATGGGCGCGGGCTCGACAGATGCCGCCATTATCGAGTGGCGCGATCAAGGTCTCGTCAAGGGCATGTGAAAAAGTCGTGGTGACACCGGTCGGCAGGGCCAGACCTCAAGCGAGCGATGGCACCCGAGGGTTTGGCTGAATACCGGATATCACGGCGAACCGTGACCGCTCCTGGCTCGCATCCTATTTGACAATTTCTTTTCCTTCCATGGCGTACAGTCTCGGCCACTTGCCGGTTTCGGCACATTAAAAGCGCTGGAGACCGCAAGGGCCTGCGCATAACGATAAGGAAGTACCCATGCAATTTCTCCGTTCGGCCCCGACGCGCTTCCTCGCGCTGATCGCCGTGTTGTGGCTGATCGTCTTCTTCCTGACACGTGTGGTTCTGATGGTGGGTCACCTGTCGGATCTGGGGGCGGCGCATGTGGCGGTCTTCGCCATTGGCCTGCTCTACGACCTGAGCTTCCTGATCTATGCGCTGCTGCCTCTCGGAGTAGTGCTGCAGATGATGCCGGCACGACTCTGGCGCAAGGCGTCCTGGCGCTGGATTCTTGCTGCAGTGGTCTTCGCCAGCGTTTACCTGATGCTGTTCACGGCAGTGGCCGAGTGGTTGTTCTGGGATGAGTTCGGGGTTCGCTTCAACTTCATCGCCGTCGATTACCTGGTCTATTCCGATGAAGTCCTGAACAACATTCTCGAGTCCTATCCCATTGGCCTGCTCCTGAGCATCCTCGCCGCGGCTTCGCTGGTCGTGACCCTTGGACTGATCAAGGCCTTGCGGGCTATCTGCGCCTCGGAAGTCCCGGCGTTCCGCCGTCGTCTCCTGGGTTGTGTGGGGCTTGTGCTGATGGCATTGCTCGCCGGGTTCCTGGTTGACCAGGACCGCCCGCGGACCCAGGGTGGCAACACCTACGCCCGCGAGCTGGAGAGCAACGGCCCGTATCAGTTCTTCGCCGCATTCCGCAACAACGAACTGGACTATCCGCAGTTCTACGCGACGCTGCCCGCAGAGGAAGTGGCTCAGCAGATGCGCGCCGAACTGGCCGAGCCCAATGCGCGCTTCATCGGCACCGACCCGATGGATATCCGCAGGACCATTTCCAACGAGGGCGCGCCGAAGAAGCACAACATCGTCCTGGTGACGATCGAGAGCCTCAGCGCCAAGTACCTGGGCAGTAACGGCGACGGGCGAAACCTCACACCGAACCTGGATGAATTGCGCCGCAACAGCCTCTACTTCAACAATTTCTACGCCACCGGCACCCGCACCGACCGTGGCCTGGAAGCCATCACGCTGTCGATTCCACCCACTCCGGGCCGCTCGATCGTCAAGCGCATCGGCCGTGAAAGCGGCTTCGGCAGCCTGGGCCAGCAGCTGAGCGCCATTGGTTACGATGCGGTCTTCCTGTACGGCGGCCGTGGTTATTTCGACAACATGAACGCCTTCTTCGGCGGTAACGGCTATCGAATCGTCGATCAGTCGAGCGTCCAGGAATCCGATATCCACTTCAAGAATGCCTGGGGCATGAGCGACGAGGACCTCTACGCGCAGGCCGTCAAGCTCGCGGACGAGGACTTCGCGAAGAACCAGCCGTTCCTGCTGCAGCTGATGACCACGTCCAACCACCGTCCTTATACCTACCCGGATGGCCGTATCGACATCCCTTCGGGCAATGGTCGTGACGGCGCGGTCAAGTACACCGACTACGCAATCGGCAAGTTCCTCCAGGCGGTGAAGGACAAGCCGTGGTTCGACAACACCATCTTCGTCTTCGTGGCCGACCACACTGCCGGCAGCGCGGGCAAGGAAGACCTGCCGGTTGCGAACTACCAGATCCCGCTGTTCATCTATGCGCCCAAGCTACTGCCCGCCGGGGAGCGCGGGGAGCTCGCGAGCCAGCTCGATCTCGCGCCGACCTTGCTGTCGATCCTGAACGTGAGCTACGCGTCGACCTTCTACGGTCGCAACCTCATGGCGGAAAACACGCTGCCGCCGCGTGTGGTGATCGGCAACTACCAGCACCTGGGACTCTTCGACGGCAAGGACCTCGCGATCCTCAGCCCGCGCGCGGCGCTGCGCCGTCACAACCAGGCCCTTGGCGCCAGTGAGGAAGTGTCTGCGAAAGCCGACGATCCCCTGGTGGAGCGAGCGATCAGCTACTACCAGTCGGCCAGCTTTGGGTTCACCCATCACCTGCTGGACTGGAAGCCGGTACAGGCACAGTAAGCCCCGAATCGGGCAGGGCGCCGCCGTTGAGGAGAGCCCTGTCCGATGCATCCGGTGTCGCCGGGATTGCCGCTCACAACGCCCTGAGCAGCCGCCGGTGTTCGAGCGGCGGCATGCCGAACCAGCGTTGATGAGCACGGCAGAACGAGGTGGCCCGCCGGTAGCCCAGCTCATGGGCTATCTGTCCGACGCTGAGATCGGACTGCCCCAGCAACTGTTCCGCCCGGCGCCGGCGGATTTCATCGACGTGTTCTTCGAAGTCGATACCATCGTTGGCCAGGCGTCGTTGCAGTGTCCGGGGATGCAGGTCGAGGATCTGTGCGATCTGCTCCAGGGTGCAGCGATACTTGGGCAGTAGCGCCTGAATGTGCCGGCCCACTTCGAAGCCGAGTTTTTCGTCGGGGTTGGCGTGGGCTTCGAGGTAGAACTTCACGATCGAATGCAGCATGGGATCATGCCGGACGCAGGGACGTTGCATGTCCCGCAGGCTGATCGCCAGCGCGTTATGGTCCTGGCCGAACAGCGCCGGGCAACCGAAGTAACGTTGATAGACCGAAGCCGGCGCCTGCGGCTGGTGACGCAGCAGCACTGCGGTCGGCTTGAGTGGCATGCCCAGCAGTTCGGTCATCAGCAGCCTGCCGTGCAGCAGGGATTTCTCCACGATCTGCGGGATTTCCTGGATGCAGGGCAGGGCATTGTCGAAGCAGAGCAGGGTGCTGTCGCCCCGGCGCTCCATATGGAAAATGATCGAGGGGCTGTAGACACGCATGTAGCGTACGGCCGCGATCAGGCCGTCACCCGCCGTCGGCGCGGTTTGCGCCAGGTGCTGGATCGGCCCGAGCAAGGTGGATTTCTGCCGGGTCGCCAGTTCCATTCCCAGCTCAGGCATCGCCAGGGCATGGGCGCTGCCTTCGAAAATCTGCACCAGGCTTCTGTAGGAGAACTTCTTCTCGTAGTCGCCGACGACATCCATGCCGATGCGATGGGGCGCGAGGTGCGTGCGCAACGACGCGCCACGTTCGGAAAGCAGTTCGCCAAATTGTAGAAAGGCCGTGCCGCGAATTGTGTCCATGATCTGTAGCTTCCTGCTTGACGCGTCCGGCGCTGGGGGCCGTGCGAGTCCCGGACTGCCCCATGACGCCAGTCCGTCGTGAAAAAAGGCAAACCATCGGCCAGGGCCGATGGTTTGCCAGCGATGCCTCCAGGCATCGGTAGGAGCGTCAGGGAGTGACGATGTTGAACCAGAAGTCGAAGTTATCCATGTAGCTCATCAGCTCCGTGAGCTTGTCCTGGTTGCCGTCGACTTTCAGCTCGCCCGAGGCCACCGCGTCCTTGAGGGTGGTCTGCTTGAGCATCAGCTTGTTCAAGGTGTCGCGGGTCAGCTTGAGCGTGGCGTCGGCGTCCTTGGATTGCAGACCTTCGGTGTGGTTCAGCACGCCGTTGCCCATCTCCAGCAGGTACTTCTTCTTCAGGTCGGTGAAGTCCAGGTTGAGGGCGATGTGCTTGTCCGCCACCTCCGGGCCTTTCAGACGCATGGCCAGGTAGTCGAAGAACAGGTCCAGGTCCATGGCCTTCACGGTGTCGGGGCTCGCGGTGTCCGGGGTCGGCAGCTTCTGCACGCCCTCGCGCAGCTCTTTCGCACCGGTGAGGTAGAAGTTGCGCCACGGGCCGCTTTCAGCCTGGTAGCCCAGTTGCTCCAGAGCGTCGGCCTGCAGGTTCTTCGCGGCCTGGTTGCTCGGGTCGGCGAACACCACGTGGTTCACCACTTCGGCCACCCAGCGGTAGTCGCCCTTGTCGTAGTACTCCTTGGCCTTCTTCAGCACGGCATCGGCGCCGCCCATCATGTCGACGTAACGCTTGCCTTCCTCGTCCGGCGGCAGCTCGTTGAGGGTGGCGGGGTTGCCGTTGAACCAGCCCAGGTACAGCACGTAGGTGGCCTTGACGTTGTGGTTGAGTGAGCCGTAGTAGCCACGGTTGGAGAACCGGGAGGCGATCGACTTGGGCAGTTTCACCTGCTCGGCGATCTCGGTCATGGTGAAGCCCTTGTTGGCCAGGCGCAGGGTCTCGTCGTTGATGTAGCGGTACATGTCGCGCTGCGACGACAGCTGCTCGCGGACTTCCTTGTTGCCCCAGACCGGCCAGTGGTGCATGGCGTACATCACCTGTACGTCGTCGCCCCACATCTTCAGCGCTTCGTTAAGGTACTTGGACCAGGGCAGCGGCTCGCGGATCTTCGCGCCACGCAGCGAATAGGTGTTGTGCAGGGTGTGGGTGGAGTCCTCGGCCGTGTTCAGGGCCTTCTTCTCCTTGATGTAATACATCATCTCGGCCGGCGCCTCGCTGCCCGGCGCGTAGAGGAACTCGTAGGTGAGGCCGTCGATCACCCGCTTCTCACCGGTCTTGCTGATGATGTCGGTCGGCGGAATGAGGGTCA
Source organism: Pseudomonas sp. PSE14 (assembly GCF_029203285.1). Taxonomy (NCBI): domain Bacteria; kingdom Pseudomonadati; phylum Pseudomonadota; class Gammaproteobacteria; order Pseudomonadales; family Pseudomonadaceae; genus Pseudomonas; species Pseudomonas sp. PSE14. The sequence continues at coordinate 3,042,489 of NZ_CP115669.1, read as the reverse complement.
CGGTACCGGCGGAGGTGGTGGTACCCAGGCCGGCGCCCAGCTGGCCGGTCTCGCTCGGCGGCAGCAGGTTGCCGTACATGTAGCTGGCGCGGCGGCTCATCGCGGTGCCGGCCATCACGTTCTCGGCCACGGCGTGTTCGAGGAAGCCCAGCGGCGCGTAGATCTTGACCTTGCCGGCCTTGACGTCCTTCTCGTCCACCACGCCGCGAACGCCACCATAGTGGTCGACGTGGCTGTGGGTGTAGATCACCGCCACCACGGGCTTCTTCGGCCGGTGCTTGTAGTACAGCTCCAGCGCTGCCTTGGCGGTTTCGGAGGAAATCAGCGGGTCGAAGATGGTGATGCCGCTCTTGCCCTCGACGATGGTCATGTTCGACAGGTCGTAGTTGCGCACCTGGTAGATGCCGTCGGTGACCTGGAACAGACCGGAAATATTGATCAGCTGGGACTGCCGCCACAGGCTCGGGTTGGTGGTTGCCGGAGCTGCTTCACCTTCCTTGATGAAACCATACTTGGCCGGGTCCCAGATCATATTGCCGGACGGCCCCTTGATCGGCTCCTGAGGCAGCGGCGCGATGAAGCCCTTGTGCGCGAGTTCAAACGACGTCTTGTCGTTGAACGGCAGCTCCTGGAGCAATGCGTCGTTGGCAGCCTTGGTGGCATCCGATGCCGGCTTGGCTGCCTCGGCAGCCCAGGCCTGGGTGGTCATCGAGATGGCGGCGGCGAGGAGGAAGGACGTGCTGAACTTCCAAATGCCTGCTGCCTGGCTACCGGACTGGATCGAGGATCGAGCGGTTACTTTCATTTCAAGCTCCTTCTTGCTTTCTTACGCTGTACCTTCCAGGTAACTGCCAGCGATATTTGAGGTGGTACTTCTTTGACTGGGGCACGTCTGGGCCCCGTCTGGGAATGCAGGAGCCCCCGGCCTGGGCCGGGAGCGGGTTCGTCAGTCCGGGGTCAACGGCGCTTCAGCGCCTGGAAGGACTTCAGCATGTCCGAGGCCCAGCCATCGAGCACGGCGCGGGCATCCTTGGCCTGCATGACCTGGGAGGAGTTTTCCAGCTCCGCGCCCGCGCCCTTGCGCACGACCTCGGCCACGACCTGGCCGCTGCTACCGTCGAGGAAGGCCGCTTCGGTGGCGATGCTGGTGTCCTGATCGCGAATACCGGTGGCAGTGCTGACTCCGGCCGCGATCAGGGCGATCGGGATCACTTCATAGGGCTGCAGCCCCTTGGTTGACGCGCTGACGGCGGTGATCGCCGGGCGCACCACCAGCACGCCCGGGCCGGGGCCGGTGGCCAGCGGCAGGGCCTTGGAGAATTGGGTCTTCAGTGCCTGGTCGTAGTACTGGGTGATGCCCTGCAGGGTGATCGCCGGGATCTTCTCGGTGGGCTGGGGCTGCGGGTAGAGCTGGCTGGGTTCGACATAAACGCTGGTGAAGCGGTTCACGTTCAAGTCCGGCTGGATCCAGCGCATGACCGGCGCACCGGTGGGCGACTTGTCTTCTTCAAGCGCGCTGTAGTCTTTCAGGAAGCCCGAATACTTCTCGGGCTCAACGTACTTGCTGGCACATCCCGTGAGGGTCAGGGCCGTCAGGCAGAGTGGCAGCGCCAACAGTTTCCAGTTCATTACAACGTTCCTTGTGGAGGGTTTCGGTATTCAGTGGGGTCAAGAGGGAGCCGCTAGAAACGCCAGGTCGCACCACCGCCGATGATGTGCAGGGCCGCGTTCTTGTAGGTGCCCGACAGCGTGGTGCCCGAGCGCGACTTGGTCTGTTCGTCGTCCATGTCGCCCAGCCACACCAGGGTGTAGGCCAGGTGCAGGTCCAAGCCTTCGTCGACCTGGTAATTCATCCCGGTCGCCAGGCGCCAGTTTTCGGCCATGGGGTTGTCGACGGTGCGGTCCTTGTCGTCGACCGCCGAGCTGTCGTAACCCAGCCCCATGTTCCAGCGCAGCCTCGGCGTGGCCTGGTATTGCGCGCCGACGGAAGCGTGCCAGGTATCCTTGTATTGACGGTCGACGGTGCGGTCGACACCCGCGGCGTTGGCGTCCACCTCCACGCCGATCTGCCCGAAGTCGCTCCAGTCCTGCCAGCCCAGGCTGCCGAGCAACTTCCACTGCGGGTCGAGCTGATGAGCCACGCTCAGCACCACGGTCTGCGGCACGTTCATGTCCAGTTCCAGCGAGTCGACATCAAGGCGGTTCAGGGCCGCGTTGATGATCGGATTGCTGACGTTGCGCACGTCCGGGCTGTCCTCGAACTCCAGCTTCACCTTGCTGGTGTAGGCGAGGCCGACCTGGGTGCGCTCATTGAGCTTGTAGAGCAGCCCGAGGTTGACCCCGACGCCGGTGTCCGTGTCCTTGTATTCCAGCTGGCCGTCGGGCCTGTCCACCAGGCCCAGCAGGTTGTTGTTGATGGCCATTTCGCTGCGGTAATAGCCGTAGAGGATGCGCGGGCCGATGCCGATGGACAGGTCGTCGGTGAACTTGTGCGCGATGGTGGGCTGGAAGGAGACGCCGATGATTGCGGTTTCCTGGCTGAAATAGCGGCCCGCCCAGTCATCGTCGTAGTCCAGCGCCAGGCCGAAGTTGCCGTACATGCCAAAGCCGATCGCCGAGCGCTCGTCGATCTGGTGGCTGATGAAGAAGCTGGCGCCGGGCAGCCACTGCAGGGCGTTGCCCCCTTCGTTGCCGCTGAACTGGTTGTTGTCATCACGGGAGAAACGGACGTCCCCCAGGATGACCTGTGCGTTGGCGCTGATCTGCGTACCGGAAAGCTCAGTGATACCCGCGGGATTGCTCATCAACACGCTGGGGTCGCTGGCCAGGGCGGCGGAGCCGGCGTTGGCCAGGCCGGCGCCTTCCTGTCCGGCTTCGTAGATCAGAATGCCGCCGGCAAACGCCTGTCCGGCAAACAGTCCACACAGAGACGCCAAACTGATCCGTGCGACATGGTTCCTGTTTCCCTTCATGAGCATCCTCTGCTGTTGACTCTGGCTGATGGCTCCCCGCATCCGGATGGGTGGGAGGCTCTGCCTCGCAGGTCTTGCAGGGCAATGAGCCAGTATGGGGCGGGTACCAGTGTTGGACGACAGCCTAGAAGCTGAGAGATGAGATGCAAGTCGATTCGGCCGGCGGTGCACATTTTGCGACAGTCATTGGTGTTCAGAGAGAACTTTTGTGGCATTGCAGGATCGTGCGATTTCCATGAAAAACGCTGCTGTTTATGGTGAATTCTTCTCAATTCCCGAAAATCGGTTGTCGTGAAAAGAAACAAGTTCTGAAACGTCCCGGGATGAGTGGCGCAGGCAGGAGCTCCTGGCTCTTTCCCGCAAGCGGAACGGTGAGCCGGGAGAAGCGGGGCTCGCCGGTGTCACCGTCCCGTTGCACGGCTAGGCCCGGCGGATCAGCAGAAGTTCGCGCTGGGCGATGGATTGATACAGGGCCTCCAGCGCCCGGGCGTCATCATCCATGTGCTGCACGATGTCCAGGATGCGGGCGGCGAGGGCGGGTGGCGGACGGTAGCGGCGCTGCAGCTCCAGCAACAGTTCGGCCGCGATGTCGTTGTTGAAGGAGGCGCTACGGATGGTACGGGGCGGGTCGAATGGCGGTTTCATGGCATTGTCCTCCCGTCCCTAGAACAGCTTCAGGAAGTTGATGTAGAAGCGCGGCGCCTTGCCGTTGTCATGGTCGATCTCCTTGGCAGACACCGAGCGGGTCAGCGGGAAGGCGACCTCCGGCGAGACGTAGGTATCCGGGTAGACGTTGTAGTGGGCGCCGACCCCGGTGGAGGACAGGCTTTCGCTGCTGACCCAGGTGGGGTCCTTGCTCCAGACCTTACCGAAGTCCCAGAAGGTGTAGTACTGGGTCGGGACCGTGTAGTTCTTCAGGGTGTGGATGCGGTTGTACTGCAGCTCGGTCTTGAGCGCGAAGCCGCTGTCACCAGTGATCTCGGACGGGTCGTAGCCACGGCCGAACTCGCTGCCGCCGACGCCGAATTGCTCGGGCGAGAGCAGCCGCTGACCGAAGGCGGTCTGCGCGGTGCCGGCGATGTACAGGTTCAGGCCATCCATGAGCATCGACAGGTCCTGCAGGCGCTGGGCGTCGACCTGGAGCTTGCTGAAGTCGGTTTCGCCACCCTCGCGGGACGGGTTCGCGCGCCCCTCGTTGCTGGCGCCCATGATCGCCAGCCCCTTGCTCAGCTCGGCCTTGACCAGGTTCTTTCCGCCGAAGGCATCGAACCAGTCGTAGCTTGCGCCGAGGCGGACCGCACGGATGCGGTCTTCGCTGGAGGGCGGCAGGCTCTTGTCGTCCAGGTACTCGGAAGTGCCGTTGTAGTAGGTGAAGGCCGCAGAGGTCTTGAAGGTCTCGTCGCGCTGACGGATCCAGGGCCGAGTGATACGCACCGCGAAGGTATCGCCGGAGCTGTTCGCGTTGAGGAACGAGTAGGTGTCGGCATGGCCATCGTTGTGCTGGGCCAGGAAGCTCACCACGTCCCCTTTGCTACCCACCGGCAACTCGTACTGACCCTCGAAGAAGGTCATCTTGTCGCCTTCAATCGATTTGCCGGCGCGGATACCCAGGTGGTCGCCACGCCCTGAGAGGTCGTTGACCCCGACCCCACCGTAGACCTGCCAGGGCCCAAAGTAGCGACTATCTCTGTTGTCGAAGCCGAAAAAGCCTTCGTACTTACGGAGGGCGTTTTCGACAGCGAGGTCGGTGCCGTTCTCTACAGGAGATGCCTGAAGCATCCCACGACTATCGTTACCCGAGACGTCGTTCATGAGCAGTAGGTTGCGCTCGATGGTCTTGCTCGTAGGGGGTGTCTCTTTGCGGATGTTGTCGGCGTAACGCTCCAAAGCTTTGTTTGTCGGGCCAGTGAAGGTCACATCGTTCACATTGCCCTCAAAGACCTGAATGGTGAGGACGCCGCCCTCCAGGCGCTGCTGTGGGATGTAGGCCTTGGCAAGCAGGAAACCAGCCTTGCGATAGCGTTGCGTGATCGTGTCGACCACAGCATGGATCTCCTGCAGGTTGACCTGGTTTCCTTCCAAGCGTTTGGCCACCGAGTCAAAGGTGCCGACGGGATAGCTGTTCGCACCTACGATGTTCACCTTGGTTACCAGGAATCGGGTCATGTGGCCGGGTAGGGCGGTCATCTCCTGCGGGGCCTCTTCAATTTCAGGAGTGATGACGGTTTCAGGCAGTTCCAGCGTGCCGGGCATCTGCGTAGCAGAAGAGCGGTTGCCAGTCCTGTCCGGAACCTCTACCCGGCCGGGGTTGAGCTGCCCCAACGGGGCAGCGATTGCGTTGGTTCCACTGATGAGCAGCAGTCCTGAAAGCACTGCCACAGCCAGCCTACTCAAGTTCGACGGATGCGTTTTCATGGCTATTTCCCTCCCTTGGCCGGAGCCTTGAGGTCATGCGGGATCACGCTCCGGTTCCAATCGGGGACGACGAACTTGCCATCCTTGAAGTGACTGTTGGCGTAGCTCAGCACGTCCTGGATGTTCGGCACGGTGCTGGTTTTTTCGCCGTAGGAGCGAGGTTTACAGATCAATTGCACGGCGTAGGTGCGAATCACGGCCGGCGAGACCGAGTAATTGGCTGAGACAGCAGATGGCGATTCGACGGCGATACAGCGCGCGTTACCTGGGGACTGCGAGGTGACCGGCAACAGCGGCACGCCGGGCTGCTCAGGGGGAATTGGCGCCAGCTGGCCGGTGATGGTCATCGCACCGTCTTTGAAGGTCACGGTGTAGTTGGTGCCGGCGCTGAAGCTGCCTTCCTGACCAATGCGATACTGGCCAGCTTCTTCACCAGGTTCTCGCGACAGCTGTCCTTGCACGAGGCTTGTCGACTCGCCGCGCTTCATGCCTGAGACGCTGTAGGTCAGTGCAGGATCGCTTTCGCCCTGGCGCTTGGTCTTGTTGTCTGCCGTCACTTGCAGCGGGGCGGGCGTGACCTGCAGATTGCCGTCCTTGAACACCATGGTGTAGTTGCTGCTGGTGAGACGGACATTGCCCTGGGTGATGGCGTAACCCTCAGGCGTGACGTTTTCTCCAGAGATGCGCGCCAGGCTGCCAGTGGTGACCGAGGCGGCGCTGTCGCCGTTCTTCAGGCCGGCGACGCTGTAGGTGAGCGTCGGGTCGAGGTCGCCGTAGACCTTTGTCTTGTGGTCGGCGGTGACGGTCAGCTCGGCCGGGGTGATCGCCAGCTTGCCTTCGTTGAAGGTCAGGATGTAGTTGCCGTTTGAGCCCAGCGAGCCTTGGCCGATGCCGTAGCTGCCGACGTTCTCGCCGGCTGCGCGGCCTGCACTTCCGCTGATCACGGAAGCCGCACTGTCGCCGTTCTTCAACCCGCTCACGCGGTAGGTCAGGGACGGATCGATTTCGCCGTAGACCTTGGAGTGGTCGTCGAAATCGATCTGCAGGGTGGCAGGCGTGATGGTGAAGGTGCCGTCCACATACTGCAGAAGGTAGTTCTGACTCGTGCTCTTCAGGTCGCCCTGGCCGATGGCGTAGCCTCCGGCCTTCACATCCTCGCCGGCCTGGCGAGCGATGTTACCGCTGAGCACTGAAGATTGCTGGTCGCCACCCTTCAGCCCGCTGACCTGATAGCTGAGCGCAGGATCGATCTCGCCATAGACCTTGGTCTTGTCGTCTGCGCGCACCATGAGGGTGGCGGGGGTAATGGTGAAGGTGCCGCCCTGGTAGTTGAGGATGTAGTTCTGTGAAGCTTTGCCAGTCAGTCCCAGATCACCCTGGTTGATGGCATAGCCCCCATCTTTCACATCCTCACCGGCCTGGCGTGCCAGTTGGCCTGCCAGCGCCTGGGTTGCTGTGTCCGCTCCTTTAAGGCCACTGACCTGATAGCTCAACGATGGGTCGAGATCGCCATAGACCTTGCCCGTGTTATCCGCCGTTACCGTGAGGCTGGCGGGGGTAATGGTCAGCTTGCCGTCCTCGAACTCCAGAACGTAGTTCTTGCCCTGGGTATTGTTCAGGCCAAGCTCGCCCTGGTGGATTGTGTAGCCACCCGCACGGACGTCCTCGCCGGCTTCCCGACCGAGCGCGCCTTTCAGCACGTCGGCTGCTGTATCGCCGTTTTTCAGCCCTGAGACGATCTGGGTCAGCGCAGGGTCGGCATCGCCATAGACCTTGGATTTGTCCTCAGCCTTGACCTTCAGGGTGGCCGGGGTGATGGCGAGTTTTCCGTCAACGAAGGTCAGCACATAGTTGCTGTTTTCACTGAGCCCCAGCTCTCCCTGGCGAATGGCGTAGTCACCCACGTTCTGACCGGGGTCGCGGCCGAGCCCCTTGCCATTGAGCACGTCGCTCTGTTTGTCGCCATTTTTCAGGCCCGAGACCTTATAGCTCAGTTCAGGATCGAGTTCGCCATACACCTTTGTCTTGTCATCGGCGGACACTGTCAGTGTCGCGGGCGTGATTTTGAAATCGTTGCCCGTGAAGCTCAGGACATAGTTCTGGCCTTTCCCAGACGTCAGATCGAGATCTCCCTGACGGATGCCATAGGTGCCAACATTCTGGCCCTGGTCGCGCGCCAGCCCACCGCCGAGAACGTCGGCCTGGGTATCCCCATTCTTCAGACCGCTGACGATGTAGGTGAGGGCTGGGTCGAGATCGCCGTACACCTTGGTCTTTCCATCGGCCTGGACTGTCAGCGTGGCGGGGGTAATGTAGAAATCTCCGTCCACGTAGCGCAGCACATAGTTCTGACCGGCTGCTGCGTTCAGATCCAAGGTGCCTTGGTGAATGCCATATCGACCGACGTCAGTGCCGGCATCCCTTTGCAGGGTGCCGCCGTTCAGCACACTCGACTGGGTGTCGTCGCGCTTGAGCCCAGTCACCTCGAAGGTAAGCGCCGGGTCAGAATCACCGTAGACCTTGGACTGCTTGTTGGCCGTGACGGTCAGCTCGGCGGGCGTGATGCTGAAGATCCCGTCGTGGAATTGCAGGATGTAGTTGGTGCTGAGTAGTGCCAGGTCGCCTTGGGTGATCCCGTAGGTACTCACGTTCTCGCCGGCATCGCGTTTGAGTCCACCACCGCCGACAACGTCAGTCTGCTTATCACCGTTCTTCAGACCGGTGACCTGGTAGGTGAGCGACGGATCGGCATCGCCGTAGACTTTGCTCTGGTTATCCGCCTGGACATCCAGTGTCGCGGGGGTGATCTGCAACTGCCCGTCGACGAACCGCAGCCTGTAGTTGCCACCCAGGCCATTGTTCAGATCCAGTTGACCTTGGTCGATGCCGTAGCGGCCAACATTCTCGCCAGCCTGGCGGGAAAGGGCTCCGCCGTTGAGCAGGTCGTCCGAGGTATGGCCGAGCTTGGCGCCGGAGAGTTCATAGTCCAGTTTCGGATCGACATCGCCGTAGGTCTTGCTCTTGTCCTTGGCGGTCACAGTGAGTTCAGCAGGGTTGACGATCAGCTGTCCCGCCTGGACAGAGGTCTGGTAGCGGTTAGCAACGAAGCCGTCTGCCAGAACCTTGCCTTCGACTTGATACTGGCCAACATCGGAATGTTCGTTGGCAGCAGTGCTCGTTTCGACCTTGGTGTCAAAACGGTTCTGGTTGAGCTGACGATCTACGAAGTCGTCCACACCCTTCACCGCTTTGCTGTTTTCGGATGCGCCGGCAGTCAGTCCCACGGAGGCCTGAAACTCAGGGTTGGCGTCCCCATACTCCCGTTGGACGTCATGCACTTTTCCTTCAAGTTGAGCGGTTTGATTTTTTAGCGTGACCCCGCCGACCTTGCTGGTGTCTTGCCCACTCAGGAAAGTCACAATGGCCTGGTCATAAGGGTTGCCGTTGGAAAGCCCCGCGAGATCAGCGGTGACTGATTTTGTTGAACTACCGAGGTCAACGAGTAACTTGTCCGATGTGCCGCTTGCATAGTTACGGTTGATGCCGTCGGGGTTGACTGGATTGTTGATGTCTCCAGCACCATTTTGAACGCCAATGCCATTGTTTGTGTACGATACCTGGCCTTGATTAGTCCCAAAACTAAATCCTGGCGGTAGCACGCCGTTGGTATTCACGCCATTTCGAGTAACGGTTACACCGCCGCTCGTTGCGCTTATGACCCAGGTGACGGGATTTACACCTGGCTCGACGAAGGTGAGCGAGGTGATGTAATAGAAAGAGTCTTTGGCTACTTCATTACCTTTGTTATTAACAACAGCGCCCGCCTCGAAGACAAGGTATTGGAATTCAGAGCCATCGGCAGGAGCCAGAGGATGAACTTCTTGGTTGTGCTCTCTGAAAACAGTTTCACCCACTTTTTTGATAGTGGTAGAGCCAACCCCCGTCATGCTCTCGCCACTGACGCCTGGGTTCTCAACTGTTCCAGTATTTACTTCCGAGGCAGAAGAGGTTTGGTTGTAGATGAATTTGCCGTTGCTAGCTTTCCCGGCTAACGTACCCGCATGGTTAAGCGAACTGTCAAGCAGAACACTGGCACCTTCAGCGGCAATCTTTTTGCCTATGAGTGCCGTTCCGTCATCCTGGATAATTGAGCCACTATTAGATGTCTTTATCCAAATGGTTCCGCTGCCAACGTCGATGATTGCGCGCCCCATATATCCTGCATCACCAGTTGCTTGCCCAGTAGTGTTTTTGAGCATTACATCGCCAGTTGCCAGAATGACGAGATGTCCGTCTTTCAGGAGAATGGGTGCATTGATGTAAATCGAGCCGCTGTCGTTACGTTTGGCATCATTGAATGGATTATTGGTGTCAATATAATCAGTCAATGGTTTAACTGTACCGTTTGCTTGTAGCTTCAGTACATGGAATCCAGCATCTTGGGCGACTATCGCAGAATTGACGTTGATCCGATTATTCGCGCTGATGGTGATGTTTTGGTTTTTCAGGGAATTAACAATAGCAGCTGCAGAAACTGTATCGCTGCCAGGGGCGCCACCATTGGCTTCAATATTGACCGTTTCCGGATCGAGCAGCCATGTGCCCGAGTGTTGGCCGCCTGAAGCGTTGACCTCTGCTTCTGGCGATATTGTCAGCTGTTTGCCAGATGTCTCGACCTCGCCGCCTTTTTGGGCGCCCTGGGCACTGGCTGTCCCGCCGAAATGGGTCTTGCCATCGCTCCAGACGACCACTTGGCCGCCATCGGTTTTGCCGTCCGCTTTGAGCTGAGCGCCTTTGGCAACGGTTGTGTTCTTGGCCGCTTGCTCGGGTCCTTTGCCCTGGAAGCTTCCGCCTACCAGCACCTTGCCGCCGCTGCCCTGGGTGCCGCTGGCATCAATTTTCGCGGTGCCGGCAACGTTCACTTCATCACCCAGCACCTTGATCTGGCCGCCATTCACGCCTTTGGCGCTGAGGTTGCCCGTGATGTTGGTCTGAGCGGAGCTGCCCAGCACGATGGTACCGCCATCATTGGTGACCGAGTCGGCCACGACGTTGCCGCCGATGTTGATCACCGAGTCCAGGTGTTTGGCCGCGCGGGCGGCGCTCATGGCCACGGTGCCGTTGCCGACGTCGATCTCGCCGCTGTTGTGCACGCCACCGGTAACGTCCGAATTGACGCTGCCTTTCTCGCCAGGCTCGCCGCTTACGGCAATGTTCAGTAGACCGTCACCGTGGAAGTCCAGGGTGGCCTGCGGCCCGGTTGCCAGCTGCACCATGCCCTTGCGTGCCTGGATGATCCCGGCGTTGTTCACCTGGGCGCCAAGCAGGGCCACCATGCCATTGTCGTGCACCGTGATGCGGCCCTGGTTGGTGACGTTGCCGGTGAGGGCGATGTCCAGCTTGCCGGTCTGCGCGAACTGTTTGGCCTGCTCCTCGGTCAGGAAGCCGGCGCTGGCGACTAGCGCGCTTGAAGAGATATGCGCCTTGGGTCCGACCATGATGCCATTGGGGTTGACGAGGATCAGCTGGCCGTTGGAGGTGACCGCCCCGTAAATCTTCGACGGGTCGCTGCCGATGACGCGATTGAGGGTGACCGATTTGCCGTCTGGCTGGTTGAAGGTGATCTTATGATCCTCACCGACATTGAAACGCTGCCAGTTGATCGCTGTGCGGGCCGTGGACGTGTTGACGTCCATGCTGTTGCCCTGCTGGGTGATGGTCGCCTGGCCGCCGATGACCTGGCCGCCTTGCGGCAGGTTGTCGGCGAGTACATAGGTCACCGGGAAGCTGGCCCCGGCCGAAGCCAGGGCGACAGCGATGCAGAGTGTGGTGAGCGGTGAACAAGGGTGTCCTTTTCCCGCCTTCGATTGAGTGCTCATCGAATTCTCCTGAGTGCGTTAGCTAGGAGAAATGATTCGCCTCGGGCCGAAGCCGGGTAAGCGTGCGTTCAGGCAATGCCTTGTAGTGCGATTCCTATCCTGGGGGCTTCATGCGATGGGGACGTTCATCACGACGACTGCCTCGAAGACCTGCACATCGTCCCTGGTGACCCGAAGGCTACCGTGCAGCAGATCGCTCAGCTCATCGGCCAGGGCAAGGTAGATGATTGGCGCGGCGCGCTTGCCCGCCGCTGCGATGTCACCTTTGAGCTGCAGCGTCCACTCCAGCTGTCCGGCCTCCTGTTCGAGGGACTCGAGCCGGATCGCGGCGCCTAACGCTCCCACATGTCGCATGTGCAGCAGCAGGGCCTTGAGCAGGTAGCCGTAGCGAACCGCATCCACCCACCCACGGGTATGGGAGGGAGCTCTGACGAGGGTCCAGGGTGGGATCATGTCACCCCCAAGGCCCTGGAGGTGACGCAGGGTCAGTTCGTTCAGGTCCTCGGGGAAGGGCGCCAGCGGAACCTCTCTCTGCTCCAGGCGTATCAGCTCGGAGACCGTCTGCACGGTCTCCAGGATGCGCTCCAGATGCGTGTCGACCTCGTCGTGGTCGTGGCCCGGGAGGATTCTCCGCAGGCTGGCGATGCTGGCGGCGATGTCCTCGCCCTGTTGCAGCAGGTAGTGGCCGCGGCGCTTCTGGAGCGACGAGACATAGGTCAGCTGGTCGCGCAGGGACTGGACCTGCTGGGTCTCCTCGTCCAGGTCCACGGAGGAACACAGCATGCCCAGCAGCTCGCCGTTTTCGTCCAGTACCGGATAGCCACTGTGCCTGAAGACCCGCCGTTGCCCGCGCACATAGATGGCGATCACCATCATGTAGGGGATGCGCTTTTCAACGGCGGCTTCGAAGGTCTTGCGCCCGTATGCCAGGTGCTCCTCGCCGATGAGACCCAGGTCGCGCTGCCGGGCGTCCAGCACCTGGTCCAGCGTCAGCTCGAAAAGCTGCAGGAAGGCCTGGTTCGCCGCGAGAATCCGGGTATCTGGCGCGCGCAGGCAGATGGGAAAGGGAATCTGGTTGAGCAGGTCATTGAAGGGGGCGGCGAGCTTGCCGGCGGCGGCGACCTGTTTCGGCAGGCCCGGGCGCTCCTCGAGCAAGCCGCGTTGCGCGGCGACCTGCAGCAGTTCGACCAGCGAGCGGGTGCCGGTCTTTTCCAGCAGGCGGGTCTTGTAGGTGCTGACGGTGCGGTCGCTGATCGCCAGCTCACCGGCGATCTGCTTCACCCGGTAGCCTTCGGCGAGGTAGTGCAGCACGGTCACCTCCCGCGCCGTCAACTGTTCCCCGGCGCCCTCGGCTGCGCTTGCGCCAGTTTCGAGGTGAATGGCCTTGGCCTGGAAATAGGTGCGCCCGGACAGCACCTTGGCTACCGCATCGAGGAAGGATTCGAGCGAGTCGTCCTTGGGCACGAAGCCCGCCGCCCCGGCCGCCAGGCAGAGGTGCTCGTACACATCGGCGGGCAGCGAGGTCAGCACCAGCACACGGGTGGCGGTCTTCCTGGCGACGATCCGCTTGATGACATCGAGGCCGCCCAGCTTGGGGATGTCGAGTTCCAGCACGACCAGGTCGGGTGCACGGGTGCGGAATTCGGTGAGTCCGTCGAGGCCGTTCCGGGCGACGCCGATTACGTCGTGGCCGGCGTTGCGCAGGGCGGTCTCGGCGCCCAGGGCGCTCAGCGGCTGCTGATCGATGAGGAGTATGTTGGCCATGCTTCGATCCGTGAGTCTGACGGCAACCGGGCTTGATGATAGACGCTGTATGACACGGATCGTTGAGTCACGGCTGCTCGCTCAGGCGATGCTGCCACCTATGGCGCCGATCAGTCGTTCGCCGACTCGAGCCTATGCAGCGGGCACTTGCCATGCAGGCGACGGTGCTCCAGCGGTGACATGCCAAACCAGCGCAGGTGCGCACGGCAGAACGACGCCGTACGGTTGTAGCCCAGCTCGCTGGCGATCTGGCCCACTGTCAGGTTGGTATGGCGCAGCAACTGCTCGGCCTGCTGGCGGCGGATCTGCTCGACGTGGCCCTCGAAGTCGACGCCTTCGCTGGCCAGGCGCCGCTGCAGGGTGCGTGGGTTCAGGGCCAGGTTGCGGGCGACCTGCTGGAGGTTGCAGCGGCTCCTGGGCAGCAGCATCTGGATATGGCGCTCCACCTTGCTGCGCAGGTTTTCGTCCTCGCTGCTCTGGGCCTCCAGGTAGAAGCGCACGATGGCGTGCAGCACCGCGTCGTGCTGGATGCACGGACGTTGCAGCGACACCGGCGAAAGGGCCAGGGCGTTGTGGGCCTGGCCGAACAGGACTGGGCAGCCAAAGTAGCGCCGATAAACCGCGATATCGGCCTGGGGCTGATGACGCAGCAGCACCGAACGCGGGCGGAAGGCCGCGCCCATCAGTTCGGAGATCAGCAGTTTGCCTTGCAGTACCGACTTCTCGACGATCTGCGGGATGTCCTCGTTGCAGGGCAGGGTGTTCTCGAAATACAGCATCGCGCTGCCGGGTCGACGCTCCAGGCGGAACTGGATCGACGGGCTGTACAGGTGCATGTAGCGCAGCACTGCAACCAGTCCATCGCCCACGGTGGGCGCCGAGCGTGCCAGGTGCTGCAGCGGGCCGAGCAGTGAGGAGCCCTGGCGGGCCGCCAGCTCAAGCCCGAGCTCCGGCATGTTGATGGCGTGGGCGCTGCCCTCGAAAATCTGCACCAGGCTCTTGTAGGAAAACTTCTTCTCGAAATCGCCGACCACGTCGAGGTTGACGCGGTGGGGGGTAAGGTGGTCGCGCAGTGATGCGCCCTGCTCGGAGAGCAGTTCGCCAAACTGGAGAAAAGCGGTGCCGCGGATACTGTCCATGTGATCACACTGATTCGAATTACGGTCGAGCGGGGCGCTGCAAGCCCTGGTACCTGCCAGGAGCTCGGCTGCGGAGTAGGAAAAGTATTACGGGCTGACACAAAAGCGCAAACGAGGCCCGGACGCGCGGTCGCGTCCGGGCCGGTCGGCTTACTTGTTCTTGAGGGTCTGGTAGGACTTGAGCATGTCCGAGGCCCAGCCATCGAGCACGGCGCGCGCGTCCTTGGCCTGCATGACCTGGGAGGAGTTCTCCAGCTCGGTGCCGGCACCCTTGCGCACGACCTCGGCCACCACCTTGTTGCTGCCGCCGTCGAGGAAGGCTGCTTCGGTGGCAATGCTGGTGTCCTGGTCGCGAATGCCGGTGGCGGTGCTGATGCCGGCCGCGATCAGGGCGATCGGGATCACTTCGTAGGGTTGCAGGCCCTTGGTCGAGGCGCTGACGGCGGTGATCGCCGGGCGCACCACCAGCACGCCCGGGCCGGGGCCGGTGGCCAGCGGCAGGGCCTTGGAGAATTGGGTCTTCAGCGCCTGGTCATAGTACTGGGTGATGCCCGTCAGGGTGCTCGCCGGGATCTTCTCGGTGGGCTGCGGCTGCGGGTAGAGCTGGCTGGGTTCGATATAGACGCTGGAGAAGCGCTTCACGTCCACGTTCGGATCGATCCAGCGCATGACCGCTGCGCCGGAGGGCGATTTTTCTTCCTTGAGAATGCTGTAGTTCTTCAGGAACCCGGAATATTGCTCAGGCTCCACGTACTTGCTCGCACAACCTGACAGCGCAAGGGACGCGCCGCACAGCGTGGCCAGCAGAAACTTCGACTTCATCGTAATGCTCCTTAACGGTCATGGGATCAGGCAAGGGAGGTGATAGCAGTTTGCTTGTCATGAATATGTTGCGGCTGGTCTCAGAATCACCACGTTGCACCGTCGCCCAGTGCCTGCAGCGCGCCGTTCTCGTAGCCCCCGATGACGCAGTGCCGGTATGCGAGTCGGATCGCTCGCCTTCAGATCGCCCAGCCACAGGAGAGTGTAGGCGGCGCGTGCAGGCAGTCCATCGTTAGAATGGCAAATACTTTCAGCGACAGAACGGCGCCCCGACAGATACTCCTGATCGTTGACGTCTTCATTACATCCTTAAGAGGCTCCTGCGGCCTGTCAGCCTCTCAAGGAGAACCGGGCCGCGATTTACGCCAATTGATCTATTCATTTCGCGACACGTTGCAGGAAGACTCCAGGCTTTGCCTGCCGGCTGAACAGGCTATGCTAACGCGTCACTTGGGGGCGTCGGAGCGCGCCACAGCGGCCGCACAACCGACTCGAACGAACGCAGAACAAGGAAGAACAAGGTGAACACTCGCGAGCAGATCGCCAACCTGGAAGCCAGCATCGGATCGCAGGTACTGGGCCAGCAGCAGGGCATTCGACATATCCTGCTGGGTTTGCTGGCCAACGGCCATGTGCTGTTGGAGAGCCTCCCGGGGCTGGCGAAAACCCGCACGGTCAAGGCGCTTTCCACGCACCTGGATGCGCAGATGAGCCGTATCCAGTTCACGCCAGACCTGTTGCCTTCCGACATCACCGGCGGGGAGATCCTCCAGCAGACCGAGTCAGGCAACCAGCTCAAGTTCCAGCCCGGCCCGCTGTTCGGCAACGTTATCCTCGCCGACGAGATCAACCGCGCGCCGGCCAAGGTCCAGGCCGCACTGCTGGAGGCCATGGAGGAGCGGCAGATCACCGTGGCAGGGCAGACCCACGTCATGCCAGGGCTGTTCATGGTGCTGGCCACACAGAACCCCATCGAGCAGGAAGGCACCTATCCGCTGCCCGAGGCGCAGATGGACCGTTTCCTGATGAAGTTGCTCATCGACTATCCCAAGGTCGAGGACGAGACCCAGGTATTGCGCCTGGTGCGCGAAGAGGAGCAGCGCCAGCAGAGCGGCGGGGTGCCGCAACGGCCCGAGCAACTGCCGCAGGAAGTGATCTTCGCCGCGCGCCGCGAAGTGGGCCGGGTGCATGTGTCCGAGCCGCTGGACCGCTACCTGATGGATCTGATCAACGCCACGCGCCGGCCCGCCGACTACGACGCGGACCTGGCGCGCTGGATCAGGGTTGGCGCCAGCCCTCGCGGCGGCATCAGCCTGGACCGGGTGGCGCGCGCCCACGCCTGGCTCGACGGCAACGACTATGCCTCGCCCGACGACGTTCGCGCCGTGCTACATCCGGTGCTGCGTCACCGCCTGCTGCTGTCCTATGACGCGGTGGCCGATGGCGTGAGCGCCGACCAGGTGCTGGATCGCCTGCTCGATAAAGTGGCGGTTCCGGCGTAAGGACGCGGCCATGCAGGAGCAACGCCCCGACGCCGACGGATTCGTCTACGCCTCGCTGCCGCAGTTGATGCTGCTGGAACACCGGGTGCGCGACCTGAGTTTCCTCTCGCGGCAACCGCTGTCCAGCGTGCTGTCCGGCAACCACGCCGCGCGCCTGCGGGGCCGTGGCCTGAGCTTCGACGAGCTGCGCCAGTACAACCCCGGCGACGACCTGCGCCACCTGGACTGGCGCGCCTCGCTGCGCTACGGCAAACCCTTCGTACGCAGCTATACCGAAGAACGCGACCGGCCGACCCTGCTGCTGGTCGACCAGCGCATGAGCATGTATTTCGGCTCCCAGCGCAACTTCAAGTCGGTGACGGCCGCCGAGCTGGGCGCCATCGGCGCCTGGATGGCGTTCCACGCCGGGGACCGGGTGGGCGGCATCGTCTTCGATGACCATCACGTCGAACACGTACGACCGCTGCGCAGCCGGGCGCGGGTCGAGGCGCTGTGCTCGTCCATCGTCCGCTACAACCACGCGCTGCGGGCCACGCGCACCGAAGACGCATCGCCCGGCCAACTGGACCGGGTACTGCGCGAATGCCTGGGCATCGCCGGGCACGACCACCTGATCGTGATCGTCAGCGACTTCGCCGGGGTTTCCGAGCAGACCCTGCAGCTGCTGCGCCAGCTCAGTCGTCACAACGACGTGCTGGCCCTGCAGGTGTTCGACCCCATCGCACTGAAGATCCCCGATCGCGGACGGGTGACGGTGACCCAGGGTGAGCTGCAGGTCGAGCTGGAAGTGGAGCGGCGCCAGGTGCACCGCCCCTTGGGCGAATTCCTCTCCGGTCGCCTGAAGGACGTGGCCACCCTGCTGCGGCGCAGCCAGGTGCCGCTGATGATGTTCAGCACCGGGCGTGACAGCCTCGACCAGCTGCGCGCCGAGCTGGGCCGCCTGACCGGGGGGCTGCGATGAGCACGGCGAACGTCCCCAGCATCGATCAACTGCGCGAGCTGGCGCTTCCGGTACCGCCAGCCAGCTACTGGCCGCAGACCTGGGGCTGGCTGGTGCTGGCGCTCATTCTGCTGGCGCTGCTGCTGGCCGGGTGCGTCTGGCGTTATCTGCGCTGGCGGCGCGATCGCTACCGGCGCGAGGCACTGGCGCGGCTCGACGAGCTGGCGCAGGCGCTGAACGACCCGCAGGGCCGTCTGGGCGCGCTGCGCGAGCTGCCGCAACTGGTGAAGCGCGTAGCCCTGTCGATGCCGGCGGGGGAAGCGGCTGCGCGTCTGGGGGGAAGCCAGTGGCAGGTATTCCTTGAGCGTCATGGCACGGCGCCAGTGCCGGCGGATTTCGCCCAGCGCCTGGCGCTGCTGGCCTACGCCCCGGCGGAGCGCATTGCGGCGCTGGCGGATCACGAAGTGCACGCGCTGCTCAGCGTGAGCCGGCAATGGATCGAGGCTCACCGTGTGGCAGTTTGACTATCCCTGGCTGTTGTTCCTGCTGCCGCTGCCCTGGCTGGCGTACCGCTATCTGGGGCGCTATGCCGAGGCCCGCAGCGCGCTGCGCGTACCGTTCTTCGCGGCCATGAGCCAGGCCGCCGGGCAGGTGCCGGGCAGCGCCAGTGCCAGCGGGGGGCGCTGGCAACTGCCGCTGAACCTGCTGGTGTGGGGGCTGGTCCTCGCCGCGTGTGCGCGGCCGGTACTGGTGGAAAAGCCCATTGAGCACGAGCAGCCGATCCGCGACCTGATGCTGGCCATCGACATCTCGCAATCCATGCAGACCACGGACTACAGCGCGCCGGACGGTACCCGGGTGGATCGCCTGACGGCCGTGAAGGACGTGGTCCGCGACTTCATCGCCAAGCGCAAGGACGACCGCATCGGCCTGATCGTCTTCGGCACTGCGGCCTACCCGCAGGCGCCGCTGACCCTGGACCACGGCAGCCTGGGCATCCTGCTCGACGAAGTCGGCATCGGCATGGCCGGGCCGAACACCGCCCTGGGCGATGCCATCGGCCTGACGGTGAAGCTGCTCGACAACGCCCAGGAACAGGAGAAGGTGCTGATACTGCTCACCGACGGCAACGACACCGGCAGCGCCATCACCCCGGACCACGCCGCCGCCATCGCCCGCGACCATGGCGTCGTGGTGCACACCATCGGTATCGGCGACCCCGAGGCCACCGGCGACGCCAAGGTCGACCTGAAAACCCTGCAGGACATCGCCACCACCACCGGTGGACGGTTCTTCCGCGCCGGCGACCGTGATGCCCTGGAACAGGTCTACACGACTCTCGACCAGATCACCCCGCACCGCGTGAAAACCCTGAGTCACCAGCCCAAGCGAGACCTGTTCTGGCTGCCTTTGGGGGCGGCGTTGCTCGCGCTGTCGCTGGCGCACGGTGTGGCGGCCCTGGCCTCGCGAGTCAGCGCGCCGCGCCGGCGGCGAGCCAGGGTAGAGGAGGGCTGAGATGGACATCGACCTGAGCGCCTTCCACTTCCTGCGTCCGTTGTGGCTGCTGGTGCTGATCCCCGGCGTGCTCCTGCCGCTGCTGTGGGCACGTCGCCATGACCTGGCACGCCGACTCGATGGCGTTATCGCGCCGCATCTGCTGAAGCACCTGGTCATCACCCCGCGCGACAACCAGCGCCTGCGCCCGGTGCATCTCCTGGCCGCGCTGCTGGTGTTGGGCGGCGTGGCGGCCGCCGGCCCGACCTGGGAGCAAGACCGCCCGGACTTCCTCGACAACCGCGCGCCGCTGATTCTTGCCGTGGACCTGTCCGCCTCGATGGACGCCGACGACGTGCCGCCCTCGCGCCTGGCAGCCGCCAAGCACAAGCTGCACGACCTCATCCAGCGCCGCGCGGGCAGTCGCGTCGCGCTGCTCGCCTATGCCGGCAGCGCCCATCTGGTGCTGCCGGCCACCGACGATCCGGCGTTGCTCGACAGCTTCCTGCAAGCCCTGTCGACCCGCCTGATCGAGCGCAGCGGCAAGGACGCACTGGGCTCCATCCGCCTCGCCAAGCGCCTGCTGGCGGCCGAACAGTCCCCGGGCACCCTGGTGCTGGTCACCGACGGCGCCGATGCCAGCCAGTTCGATGCGATCGGCCAGGAGCTGCAGGGCAGCGACCTGCAGGTGCTGGTGCTGGCGGTTGGCAGCCAGGATGGCGGCCTGTTGCCTGGTGCCAATGGCCAATCGCGGCTCGATGACCAGGGCCGGCCGCAACTCGGCCGCTTCGACGCGGAGGGTCTCAAGGGTCTGGCCGATGCGGCGAATGCGCCCCTGGGCAGCCTGACCTTGAATGACGACGTGCTGGACTGGATCGAGCTGCACGCTCAGCAACACTTCCAGGCGGTGCGCGGTGACGATCAGACGGTGCACTGGAAAGACGCCGGCTACTGGCTGTGCTGGCCGCTGTTATTGCTGGCGTTGTTCAGCGTGCGCCGTGGCTGGCGGGTGCACTGGCTGAGCGGCGTGCTGCTGGCCCTGGGCCTGGGCTTGCCGCCGCAGCCTGCACACGCAGGCGCCCTGGCGGATGCTTTCTTCACCCCGGATCAGCAGGGCCGCTGGGCCTTCGAGCACGGGCACTATCCGCAGGCGGCCGAGCATTTCGACGACGCCTACTGGAAGGGGCTGGCCGCCTACCGCGCCGCCGAATTCGACGTTGCGCTGGCCAGTTTCGCCCGCCTGGACAGTGCGCCGGGGTATTTCTACCTGGGCAATACCTATGTGCGCCTGTCGAAGTTCGAGCAGGCCATTGCGGCCTATCAGCAGGCGCTACGGGTACAGGCGGACTTCCCCGAAGCCCAGGCCAACCTAGCCCTGGCCCAGGCGCTGCTGAAGGACCGCGACGACCAGCAGGAGGCCGGGCCGCCGGACGAGAAGGCCGACAAGATCGAGTTCGACAACAAGACCGGCAAGGGCAAAACGGTGCAAATGAAGAGTCAGCAGGCCAGCTCGGACCAGCTGTGGCTGAACAACCTGACGACGTCGCCGGAGCAGTTCCTGCGGCGCAAGTTCCAGCTGCAGGATGCCGCCAGGGAGACCGCGCCATGAGGCTGCTCGCCGTCCTGCTGATGCTGCTGGTGCCGCTTTGGGGCCTGGCCGCGGAATCCGAAAACACCGCCGGGCCGGACGTCAGGGTACGCAGCCAACTGCTGCCAGCGGACTCGGCCCTGGTCGGCGGCACCGTCAGCCTGCAGGTCGATCTGCTGGTGGACACCTGGTTCAGCGCTGCGCCCCGCTTGCCCAAGCTGAACCTGGACGGTGCGGTGGTCTCCGACCCCGGCGGCGAAGCCGTTCACCTGAACGAGGAGATCGACGGCAAGCCGTTCTTCGGCCTGCGCTTCACCTACCAGATCACCCCGCAACAGGCAGGCTCCTTCGTGATACCTGCGCTGGACATCCAGGTCACGCCCGGCCAGGGCAACGGCCCGGTCACCGTGCACAGCGCTGAACAGCGCTTCGTCGCCCGGCAGCCGGCGGGCGCAGGGGAGGGCGTACAGCGGCTGGTGGCGCGGCAGGTCACCCTGACCCAGACGCTCAAACGCTCCCATGAGCCGCTGCGGGTCGGCGACAGCATCGAGCGACGCCTGCACGTCGAGGCCGTGGGCGCGCAAGCGATGCTGATTCCACCGCCCGGTTTCGCCGAGATCAGCGGCTTGCAGCGCTACGTCCAGCCGCCCAGCGTTCGGCCCCTGAGCGACGGTCGTGGCGGTGTCAACGGCGGCATGCGTGACGATGCGGTGAGCTATGTGGTCAAGGAGGGGGGCAAGTACCAGCTGCCAGCCATCGAGTTGCACTGGTGGGACGCCGCCAGCGGCGAGGCTCGTACGGTTTCGGTGCCGGCGCTGGAGATCGAGGCGGCGGCCGCCGCTGGCTACCAGGCGCCGTTCTCGATCACCGAGGACCTGCGCGAACTGGGCCGCAAGACGCAGGTGCGCATCGCCGGGCACTGGCTGTTCCTGCTCGGCGCCTTGCTGTTCGTGGGCGGGGCGGGCTACGCCTGGCGCACATGGGGAGGCGCGCTGATCGGCACATGGAGGCGCTGGCGTCAGGTGCGCCGCCAGGCCTGGCTGGAGTCTCCGGAATACGCCTGGCAGCAGGTTCGCAGCCAACTCGAAGGCACGCCGACCGAGCTGGGCGCGCTTTACCTGTGGATTCGTCGGACCAGCGGTTGTCGTGAAATGAGTAAACACATGTGCGATCTGTCCGACGCTGTGCGCAAACCTTTGCTAGGTTTTCTCAGGACTCGCTACGGGCGCGGTCGCAGCGAGGGCGCCCCGGCCGAGCTGATCGACGCTCTGCCGAAGCTGCGGCAGGCCACTGCCCAGCACTCCAACATCTCCTCGGGGAAACACGGCCTGAAGCCGCTGAACCCGTGAGCCATTGAACCGGGCCGGTACCCATCAAGGACGTTACATGCACCGTCACGCTGCTTCACGCTGGTTGTTCACCCTCCTGCTGGCCTTGCCGCTGCTGAGCCAGGCCGCCGACCTGGCATCCTGGAACGACGGCAAGTCGCGCCAGGCCATCGAGGGCTTCGTCGAGGCGGTGACCCGCGAGGGCGGCCCGGATTACGTACCGCCGGCCGAACGCATCGCGGTGTTCGACAACGACGGCACCCTGTGGAGCGAACAACCGATGTATTTCCAGGTGCTGTTCGCCCTGGAAGAGGTCAAGCGGCAGGCGCCGCAGCATCCGGAATGGAAGACCCAGCAGCCGTTCAAGGCCGTGCTGGAGAACGATCAGAAGGCGCTCGCCGAAAGCGGCATGAAGGGCATCCTGGAAATCGTCGCCGTTACCCACGCGGGCATGAGCACCGACGAGTTCATCGGCAATGCCCGCCGCTGGTTCGCCAGCGCCAAGCATCCCCGCAGCCACAAGCCCTACACCGAAATGGTGTTCCAGCCGATGCTGGAGCTGCTCGACTACCTGCGTGCCAATGGCTTCAAGACCTACATCGTCTCCGGTGGCGAAGTCGCGTTCATGCGTGCCTTCGCCGAGGAGGTCTATGGCATTCCGCCCGAACAGGTGATCGGCACCACGCTGGGCGGCCGCTTCGAGGACCACAACGGGCAGTTGTCGATCCAGCGCCTGCCCAAGCTGGTCCATAACGATGACGGTCCGGGCAAGCCGGAAAGCATCGACAGCATCATCGGCCGCCGGCCGATCCTGGCCTTCGGCAACTCCGACGGCGACCTGCAGATGCTGCAGTGGACCATGGCGGGCAAGGGCAAGCGCCTGGCCGCGCTGGTCCACCACACCGACGCCCAGCGTGAATGGGCCTATGACCGGCAAAGCAAGGTCGGTCGCCTGGACAAGGCGCTCGATGAGGCGAAGAGCAAGGGCTGGGTGGTCGTGGACATGGCCACGGAATGGAAGCGCGTCTATCCGTTCGACCAGTAACAGGGCAAATGCCAGGACACCGCAGGGGTACGGGGGATTCCAGCCGAGCTGTTGGCGTCTCCCTGCGCGCAGTCGCGGATACGACTCAGTAAGAGAAATGGAGAAACATCAATGAAGCGCACGGGAAAATGGATATCGCGGTTCGCCCTCGCGGCGACGGCGATAGTGGGGTGCTCCGTAGCCCAGGCGGCCGACAAGCCGAACATCCTGGTGATCTTCGGTGACGATATCGGCCAGACCAACATCAGTGCCTACTCGTTCGGCGTGGTTGGCTACCAGACGCCGAACATCGACCGCATCGCCAAGGAAGGCATGATGTTCACCGACTACTACGCGGAGAACAGCTGCACCGCCGGGCGATCCACCTTCATCACCGGCCAGGCGATCCTGCGTACCGGCCTGTCGAAGGTCGGCATGCCGGGCGTTCCGGTGGGCCTGCAGGCGCGCGACGTGACCATCGCCCAAGCGCTCAAGGCCCACGGCTATGCCACCGGCCAGTTCGGCAAGAACCACCTGGGTGACCGTGACGAGTACCTGCCTACCAACCACGGTTTCGACGAGTTCTTCGGCAACCTCTACCACCTCAACGCCGAGGAAGAGCCCGAGCGCCCGTACTGGCCGAAGGATGACCAGGCCTTCGTCAAGGCCGCCTCGCCGCGCGGCGTGATCCATTCCTTCGCCGACGGCAAGATCGAGGACACCGGCCCGCTGAACAAGAAGCGGATGGAAACCATCGATGACGACACCACCCAGGCCGCCATCAACTTCATGGACAAACAGGTGAAGGCCGACAAGCCGTTCTTCGTCTGGATGAACACCACCCGCATGCACGCCTTCACCCACGTGCGCGAGTCCATGCAGGGCCAGAGCGGCATGCCGGGCAACGATTACGCCGACGGCATGCTCGAGCACGACGGCGACGTCGGCAAGCTGCTCAAGGCGGTGGACGACCTGAAGATCGCCGACAATACCATTGTCGTCTACACCACCGACAACGGCCCGAACCAGTGGTCCTGGCCGGATGCGGCAACCACTCCGTTCCGCAACGAGAAGAACTCCAACTGGGAAGGCGCCTACCGGGTGCCGGCGATGATCCGCTGGCCGAACCACATCAAGCCGGGCTCCGTTTCCACCCAGATGTTCTCCGGCCTGGACTGGTTCCCGACCCTGCTGGCGGCCGTGGGTGATACCGACATCAAAGAACGCCTGCTCAAGGGTGCGGATATTGGCGGCAAGAACTTCAAGGTGCACCTGGACGGCTACAACCAGCTGGACTACCTGACCGGCAAGTCCAACGAGAGTGCACGCAAGGAGTTCTATTACTTCAACGATGAGGCAGAGTTGGTAGGCATGCGCTTCAACGACTGGAAGATTGTCTGGTGCGAACAGCGCGCACCGGGTGGTCTGCAGGTCTGGAGCGAGCCGTTCACCTGCCTGCGCGTGCCTAAGCTGTTCAACCTGCGCATGGACCCGTATGAGCGGGCGGATGTGGTCTCCGACCAGTACTACGACTGGCTGACCAAGAACGACTACCTGCTCTTCCAGGGCACTCGCAAGGCTGCGGCCTTCCTGCAGACCTTTGTCGACTATCCGCCGAGCCAGCGTCCGGCGAGCTTCAGCATCGATCAGATCCGCAAGGATGTGGATGCGAAGATCGAAGCGAAAATGAAACAAGCCAAGTAACCTGTTGTGCGTAGTGGGCGCCTGCGCAGGCGTCCGAACCAGGCCCGCGACGGACTTGTCCGTCGCGGGCTTTCCTCTGTCTGACAAGGCGTACCCGATGTCCTCAGCCGCCGACTCCTCCCGCATGAGTTCTTCGCGCAGCGCAGAACGCACCACTCGCCAGGAAAAACAGGCGCGTTTGCTGATCCCCGCGCTGTTGCTGTTCGTTTCCGGGGGCGCCGCGCTCGTCTACCAGGTGCTGTGGGTCAAGCAGCTGTCGCTGGTGGTCGGGGTCGAGGTCTTCGCCGTGACCACGGCGATCAGTGCATTCTTCGCCGGCCTCGCCCTGGGTGGCCTGGCCTTCGGACGCTGGGCCGATCGCCTGCGGCGTCCGGTGCTCCTGTATGCGGGGCTTGAATTGCTGGTGGCGATTCTCGGCGTCGGCGCCACGCTGGCCCTCTCGGCGTCGGCAGAACCCTTCGCGCGGCTGGAGGACAGCGTCGGCCTGCTGGCCTGGCTGCTGCCGTTCCTGCTGGTTGGCGTACCGGCCTTCTTCATGGGCGGCACGCTGCCGGTGCTGATGCGCGCCGTGCAACCTGACACCCAGCAGATGGGCCGTGCCGGCGGCGGGCTGTACGCCGCCAACACCACGGGCGCCATCGCGGGAACCCTGCTGGCAGCTTTTCTGCTGCTGCCGGCGCTCGGCGTAATCGGCAGCGCCTGTGCTGCTGCCGTCCTCAACCTGGTGGCCGCGGTGGGTGCGCTGATCGCCCAGCGCGGTGCCGTCGAGCCTGTGGCTGAGCCCGCCGCAGCGAGCGGGAAGCGCAGCCCGGCGGCGCGCCTGGCAACCGCGTTGTACTGCCTCGCCGGCGGTGTCGCCCTGGGCTACGAAGTGGTGTGGACGCAGTCCATCGTGCAATTCATGAGCACCCGCGCCTTCGCCTTCGCGGTGGTGCTGGCCACCTATCTGCTCGGCCTGGTGCTGGGTAGCGCGTTGTATGCCCGCCGAGCGGACCGCCTGCGCGACCCCTGGGGTGTGTTCGCGGTGCTGATCGCGGCGGCCGGCCTGCTCGCCATCCTGCAGATCGCCGGCCTCGGCCAGTGGCTGGTGGCGGCGCAGAGCGGCGTCGAAATGATGGTGCTGAGCCTGGGCGGCAGCGAGCTGGCGGGGATGTCCGCGCGCTTCGCGGTGGCCGCGCTGTGCGTGGTGTTCCTGCCGACCACTCTGCTGGGCGCGGCATTTCCCCTGGCACTGCGCCTGTCGGTGGACTCCGGGCATGTCGGCCGCGATGTCGGGCTGGTGGTGGCGCTGAACACCCTGGGCGGCATCCTCGGCGTGGTGCTGACCGGCTTCCTGCTGGTGCCGGCGGTGGGCCTGGTGCGTACCCTGGCGCTGCTCGCGATCCTGGCCGCTGTCATTGGTCTGCTGGCTGTCTGGCGCGGAGTCGGCGTGGGCAGGGGCGGGCGCATTGCGGTGATGGCGATTGCCGTCGCGACCCTGGCGACCGCAGTGCTGACGCCGCCACGCCACCTGGCCGAACTGATGCCGGCGGCGCGCAACGGGCAGATCACCTTCTACCAGGAAGGCCGTGGCGGCACCGTCGCCGTGGTGGAGCAGGGCAAGGGTGACCGGCGCTTCAACCGCCTGTACATCCAGGGTGTGTCCAATACCGGTGACGCCATGCCGTCGCTGCGCTACATGCGCCTGCAGGCATTGCTGCCGCTGCTGATCCACCGGGGCGAGCCGCGTTCCTCGCTGGTGATCGGTTTCGGCACTGGCATAACCGCCGGCGCCATGCTGCGCTACCGCGACCTGGAGCATCCGGTGGTGGCTGAATTGCTGCCCGAAGTGCTGGCCGCCGCGCCGAATTTCCAGGGCACCTTCGGCGCGATCAAGGACCCACGCCTGGAGATTCGCCTGCGTGACGGCCGCCGCGAGTTGCTGCGCAGCGACGAACGCTACGACATGATCACCCTGGAACCGCCGCCGCCTTCGGCCGCCGGCGTGGTCAACCTGTACTCGCGGGACTTCTACCAGCTGGCCGCCCGCCGCCTGCAGGAGAATGGCGTGGTCGCCCAGTGGCTGCCGCTGCCGACGCAGAACGACGAAGACAGCCGTTCGCTGGTGCGCAGCTTCATCGACGTATTCCCCTATGCGTCACTGTGGACCACCGAGTTCCACGAGATGCTGCTGGTGGGCTCGCTGCAACCGCTGCAGCTCGATGTCCCGCGCATCCGCCAGCGCTTCGAGCAACCCGAGATCGCGGCGGCCCTGGGCGCAGTGGGGGTCGATTCGCCGCAAGCCCTCCTGGCCACCTGGATCACCGATCGCAACGGCCTTGAGCGCTATGCCGGCGACGCCCCGGCAGTGACCGACGACCAGCCGCGCATCGAATACGCCCCCTGGGTGCGCTCGCGGGAAATCACCCGCGTACTGCCGACACTGCTCGCCCTGCGCTCTGCGCCGCCCCTGGAAAACGCCGAACCCTCGTTCCGTGGCGCGGTGGATGATGAATGGCAGAGCCTGCGCCGCTTCTACGGCCTGAGCCTGCACGCCTACCGTGGCGAGCGCGAGGCCTGGGCACGGGACGTCCGGCAGATCGCCCGGGAGGAGGGGGATAACCCGTACTATCGCTGGTTCCTCGGCGGGCCTTGAAGGCCGTGGAGCGCGCAAACGCAAAGGCCAGGCTGAACATGGGGTCGCCTGGCCTTTGCGGTTTCTCGGGCGGGTGAGGTCACCCGGCCTCAGGGTGTCAGGATGCGTTCACCTTTCCTGAGGTCACCGGAATCAGCAGATGCGAATCGTATCCGCCGCCGGTATGGATGACATGGGTCCCTTCGTTGATGGTCTCGATGTACGGCAGCTCCGGGAACTCGGGGCGGCGCAGCAGATCGCAGCCATTGATGCGCAGTTGCAGGGTTTCGCCTTCATGCCACTTCATCGCATAGGGCCAGAAGTCGATTTCCAGCGGGACGATTTCACCGGCCGAGAGCTTCTCCACCTTGTCGAAGCGGTGGTACGGCTGGGAGTCGGTGGATTTTTCCTTATCCAGGGCGCGTAGCGACGCGCGCAGACGTCCGTTCGGGCCGGTGAAGTAGCGGCCTTTCACCGGTTCGGTGAAGACTTCCTTGCCATCCTTGTCGAGCTTGGTGATGTAGGCGAAGACGTCCATATCGTCGTGCTGGCGAGCTTCGACCCAGAGCTTGAGCTTGATGTAGCCGGCGATTTCCAGATCGTTCTGGAGCTTGTACTGGAAGACCGTTCCCTGCTCATCGGGTTGGTATTCGACGCAGGAAGTCTCGGTGGGAGCAATGCGCGAGAACCCGCCGCTCTTCGCGTCCAGATAGATGGACTCGAACTGTTGGCGCTTCAGCGGGAAGCTGCTTTCGGCTCGTTCGAGGATATCGTCATGGCCGGGGTCGAGCACCGTGAGGCGTACGCGGGGGGTAGACTCCCAACCGTTATCGACACCCTTGAGATAGTGGTCGAAGAAGCGACGCAGATCCTCGACGTACTCCGGATTGAAGAAGTCCACCCATTCGTGACGGTTGTGGACGCGCAACCATTTCTCCTCGCAACCATAGTCGTGCCAGGACGAGAAGGTACCGCCGGTGTGCAGGACGTTGGTCCAGGAGCCGACGACGTAGGCTGGAATCTTCGATTTGGCAACATCCGGAACCTTGGTTTTCCAGTAGTCGTCGAACAGCGGAGCGGCGTCGACCATGCCGATGATGTCTTCGGTGTAGCCCTTGCCGAACAGGTGGATCAACAGTCCCTCGAAGAACACCTTGTCGCCGATACCGCCACGGAACATGGCGTCACGGTACAGATCGCGGGCACCCTCCCAGGGGGCGATGGCCTTGAGGTGCGGCGGGTTCAGGCGGCAAACGTTCCACTGCGACATGGTGAACCAGCTGTTCCCGCAGGTGCCGACCTTGCCGTTGGACCAGGGTTGCGCGGCGGCCCACTCGATGACGTCGTACTCATCTTCGGCTTCCTGCTGGCCGAAGAAGGGGATATTGCCTTCGGAGTTGAACACGCCGCGACCATCGACGTTGATGATGACGTAGCCGTGCTTGCACCAGTAGGCGGGTACCGGGCCTTCGAACTTGTTCAGGCCGTCTTCCCATTGCGGCAACACATCCACGCGGTTCTCGAAGATGTCGTTGTGGATCCAGCTGCCTTTCTTGCCGTACGGGCTCCAGGCGATGATTACAGGGCAATCCTGCGCATCCACCGGGCGGAAGATATCGGCATAGATGGTGGCACCGTCGCGAAGCTGAACGGGGACGTCGTGCTCGCCAATGATGTCCACCGGCAGCGGCATCCCCTGATCGCGATGAATCGTGCCCTTTTTCAGCGTCTGGGTGTGCGGCTTGAAGCCGGGATAGTCCTGTGCTTCTTCGATGGGGGTGGACTTGCGGTAGGCAACCTTGTAAGCGCTTCCAAGTTCAAGGATTTCGCTGGGTACCTTTTTCATGATTTCACCTCTTTACGGCGGAAAGCTCTTTGGCTTTATCCGACTGAATCGGGGGCATCCCGCGTACACCATGGCCCGCCCCAATGAGCGCCAGGTGTCCTGCCGACCTATTGAGTGTCGTACCTCTCACGCCGGCTGGCTGCTGCGGTCTTGGCATTGCAGTGTCGGTGGAATGTTGCACCTGCCAGCACTGAACACATATGAGTAATTGCAGTACGCATGCCAATATTCAAAAATGTATATAAAAAGCAATAAAAACAATATGTTATGATTTTTCCTGGAAATAATATTCCAGATTGATTTCGAAGACTGATTACATATTTGTTAACATGAATTTTATTGAGTTACATATGTGTATATCGGCTTATGCGAACAAATCTCTTTCCCGTGGACCTGGCTCGCCAGTTGCGTCTCGAACCTGAGCTGGGGCGTATCTGGCTGGGCCAGCAACGCGCATTTCTCATGCAACTGCCAGCTTTTGCCGCGTTGCGACGGGAGCTGATCGCGGAGATCGGCATCAGCCATGCTCGTCGGTTGCTCTCGCGCATGGGCTTTGCAGCCGGTTCCAGCGATGCCGGACTGGCCCGTCAGATACGGGACGACGAGGACGACCTCGCTTTCCTGGCAGGCCCGCAGTTGCATGGCCTGGAGGGGATTACACGGGTCGAGACCCTGCGCATGGAGATCGACGTAGAGTCGGGGCGCCATTACGTCGAGCAGCTCTGGTTCGACTCCCTGGAAGCTTGCGCTCACTTGACCCACCAGCCCTTGTCCGAGGAGCCGGTCTGCTGGATGCAGGTCGGGCATGCATCAGGCTTCAACAGCGCCTTCTTCGGGCGCACGATCCTATTCCGCGAAGTCGAATGCATCGCGATGGGACACCCCCATTGCCGGATCATTGGCAAACCGATCGAAGAGTGGGGCCGGGACGCCGATGCGTTGGAGATGTTCGACACCACGGACTTCGTCAATGCTTCCCTGCACGATCCGGTACTCGACAACGCCCTAGCCGCTACCGACATGATCGGCGCCGATCCTGCCTTCCTGGCTACCTGCCGGCGTATCGAAAAGGTCGCCGATCGTGATGTGACCGTGCTGTTTCGCGGAGAGACCGGCGTAGGCAAGGAGCGTTTCGCTCGCCTGTTGCACCGACTCAGTCATCGCGCCCAGGGGCCGTTCGTGGCGGTAAACTGCGCGGCGCTGCCGGAGACGCTGATCGAGTCCGAGCTCTTTGGTGTGGAGAAGGGGGCTTTCACTGGTGCCACGCACAGCCGCGCCGGACGCTTCGAGCAAGCCGAGGGCGGCACATTGTTCCTCGACGAGATCGGCACCTTGATTCCCTCCGCCCAGGAAAAGCTGCTGCGGGTGCTGCAGGAGCGCGAAGTCCAGCGGCTGGGCGGTGAGCACACGCAGAAGGTGGATATCCGCTTGGTCGCGGCGACCAATGCCGATCTGGAGGAAGATGTCCGAAAAGGGCGCTTTCGCGAGGACCTGTTCTACCGAATCAATGTCGTGCCGGTGTTCATTCCGGCGCTACGGGAGCGGCGCAACGACATTCCTCTGCTGATTCGCTACTTCATCAAGCGCTTTTCCGCCCAGCATCGACGCGATATTCGCGGCTTGAGCCGAGCGGCGGTTCGCGCGCTGCTGGACCATGACTACCCTGGTAACGTGCGCGAGCTGGAGAACATCATCGAGCGCGGCGTCGTGCTTGCCGATGAGGGGGAGCCGATCGGGCTTGGCGAGCTCTTCCTGGCCGCGCCGGGCAAGGCACCAGCGGCCCGATCCGATATGCAGGTCATCGAGCAGTGGCTCGATGGTCGCCCGCTGGACGACCTGATCGATACCGCCGTGAGAAGGGCAATGACGCGTGCCGATGGAAACATCAGCCAGGCGGCCAGAATGCTGGGATTGACCCGTCGACAGTTGGATCACCGGCTCAAGAAGGATGCAAGACCCTGACGCCGGAGGGCGTCATGCCTCGTGGTCGATGAGCCGGCCAGAGGACAGAGGGCCCCTGGCCGAAGCTCAGCTTTCACGCTTCCCTATTGCCGATTGGCTGCCGGCCATCTCTGATTCCGCTTCCGTCGCCGGCTCGCTCACCACAAGCTGGTCCACCCAGGAGTTGAACAGCTCATAGCCAACGGCGAGCACTACGGGCCCGATGAACAGGCCGATGATGCCGTTGCTGATCATTCCGCCCAGCGCGCCGATCAGTACCACCGGCATCGGCACGGCAACGCCGCGTCCCAGCATCAGGGGTTTGAGCACGTTGTCCGACAGGCCGGCGGCGAGGGTCCAGATGGCGAAGATGATGGTGGTGGCGCCGACGCCATCCTGGCTGAAGACGTAGAGCACCACCGGCAGGGTGACCAGCAGAACCGGCAGCTGCATGATGCCCAGCAGCAACACGAACAGAGCGATCAGGCCCGCACCGGGTACACCCATCAGCACCAGTGCCACGCCTATCAGCAGCATCTGGATAAAGGCGATACCCACTACGCCCTGGGCTACCGCACGGATGGTGGCCGCGCACAGTGTGGCCAGTTCCTGACCCCGTTCCGGACTGAAAATACGCTGGGCAATGGCCGTGGCACGGTGGGCGCCGCGTTGGCCGTTGGCCATGATCACGCCGGCGATGATGAGGGCCGCGACGAACACCAGAACCCCGGTGCCGACTCCGGCCAGTTTCACCAGCAGCGCCTTGCTGAGGTCCTTCAGGTGCGGCGCTACCTGCTGCAAGGCCCAGCTCAGGTCGCCGGAGGCGTGGTTCCAGATGCGGAACAACGGCTCGCCTATCACGGGCCACTCCTGCACCGACGGGGTGGGCGGGGGAATTTCCAGCTTCCAGTCCTGGGCTGAGTGCAGGGCCACTTGCACGGAGCTGGCGATGGATTCGCCGAGGAAGGCCAGCGGGGCGATCAGGCACAGCAGGGCGAGCAGCACCAGCAGTGTGGCGGCCTTGCCGGGGGAGATGCCGATGCCGTTGGCGATACGGGTATTCAGCGGATACAGGGTGACCGCCAGGATCACCGCCCACAGCATGACGCCGAGGAAGGGGCGGAAGATCTCGTAGCAGAAGATCACCAGGCCGGCGATCAGGCCCGCCCGGATCAGCACGTCCAGGTAATCGCGGGCGCTGCTGATCTCGAGGAATTTACGGCTGCTCATCGTGGGGGCTCCTTTTGCCTGGGGGCGACGGCGCGTGGCCTGTCCGTGTCGTCTGTTTCGCTATGTGCAGGCTAGACCAGCGCCTCTGTGGTTCAAATGCCAAGGGGTATGGGGTTCTCATTTGGCGACAGTGATCGCTCAGCCGGCCGTCAGCGCGACGATGATCGGCCCGCACACCGCCAGCAGCACGTTGGAGATGGCGTAGCACACGGTGAAACCGACCACCGGGGTATTGCTGCCGGACTGCTCGATGATCCGGTTCATCGAGGCCGCTTCGGTCTGCGCCCCGGCCAGGGCGCCGAACAGGATCATCGGGTGCAGGCGCAGCACGTAGCGTCCGAAATACAGCGCCACCAGTGGCGGGATCAGCGTGACCATGGCGCCAGCGACCAGCAGCGCCAGGCCCTGGTCGCGGATGGCGGCAAGCGCCGCCGGGCCCGCCAGCAGGCCGACCACGGCGCCAAATGCGGTGAGGCCGAATTCGGAAAAGGCCCACTGTGCCGCGGGAGGCAAGGAGCCCCGCTCGGGGTGGCGCGAGTTGTACCAGCCGATCAGCAGGCCGGCGAGCAGCACGCCGCCGCCGATGCCCAGCTCCACCGGGATCATGCCGATGTGGGTGGACAGCAGCCCCACCAGCGACCCCAGCACCATGCCCAGAGCATGGATGGCGATATCGCTCTTGTAGTTGCTCTCGCGGATGCGCCCCAGCTGGGCGGCCAGGGCTTCGACACTGGCGGTACGGCCGGTGAGGCTGATGACGTCTCCGCGGCGCAGTACCGTCTCGGGCAGTTGCGGCAGCTCCAGGCCCTGGCGGGTAATGGTGGTGATGAAGCAGCCCATGCGCTGGGCGCCGACCAGGTCCGCATGAATCTGGTGGATGCTGCGGCCGGCCAGTCGGCGCGACGTCAGCACGATATCCGCGCTGCGGGTGGGGAAGGACAGGCTTTCGGCGTGATCCACCTCCGGCCCCACCCAATGACTCAGGTCGCCCACCGCCTCGCGCAAGGCATAGACGCCGAGAATGTCGCCGGCCTCCAGGCGCAACCCCGGGTCACGCTCGAGGATGCGTTCGCCGCGCACCACGCGTTCCACGCTCAGCGCTGGATGCAGCGCCTCGATATCCGCGATGCTCAGGCCGATCGCCGCCGGCGTCTCCAGGCGATGGGCGCGAACCACGATGCGGGTGTACGGGATGCTGATGGCGTCCTCGTTGCGCTCGATGCCCAACTCGCGCTCCAGCTCGCGTGCCGAGGTGCGCAGGTCGACCCCCAGCAACCAGGGCGCGACGCTGCCGACGAAGACCACCAGGCCGATGGTGCCGAACAGGTAGGTAATGGCATAGGCCACCGCCATGTGGCTGTTGAGCTGGGCCTTGGCCGCTGCATCGATGCCCAGTTGGGCGATGGCGCTGCTGGCGGTGCCCATGATCGCGGTATCGGTCAGCGCACCGGCGCCCAGGCCGGCAGTGAAGCCCGCGTCGAAGCCGTAGAGCGCGTACATCGCCAGGATGGTGGCGAGGGCCGTGGCGCACAGCACCACCGAGAGCAGCACCAGTTTCAGGGTGCCGCGGTTGAGGCTGCCGAAGAACTCCGGCCCGCTCTTGAAGCCGACCGCGTAGATGAACAGGGCGAAGAACACCGCCTTCAGCTCATGGGGTACCTCCAGGCCGAGCTGCCCGATCAACAGCCCCATCAGCAGCGCTCCCGCCACCGAGCCGAGGTGAAACCCGGCGAAGTGCAGGCGCCCCAGCAGCACCCCCAGGGCGATGGCGAGGAAGACTGCGATCTCGGGGTTGGTACGCAGTGCATTGAGCGTGAAGTCGAGCATGAAACCTCTCCGTGGCGATTCATCCGGCAGGCGATGCCCTGCTACCGGCCCGAAGAGTATGGCTGGATTGACGGTCTGCTACGGGGTTGTCGCGAAATGAAAACGCAGAGGGATGCCTGCACCAGGCAATGCCATCACTGCGCGCTGCCTGGGGCAGGCTGGAGGGCTTTGGCTATCGGGAGGGGATGCCACGCCCCGGCGGGGCGTGGCGGGTGGATCACTGCTTCTGTGGAGCGGCTTGCTGCTGTTTCATCTTCTCGGCGATCTTCTGGTAGATCGACTGCTGCACCTGGTCGATGGTGAAGCTGGCCGGGCGCTGGCTCGGCGGCCATTCGAGGAAGGTCTGCAGGAACTGCGTGGATTTCATGGTGCCGATGCCTACCAGATAGGCGTTCTTGGTCAGCCAATCGTAGTACTGGTCGGAGACGATGTCGGCGGTTTCATAGGGGTCCATGCGCAGGTTGTACAGCTTGGGAACGCGCAGGCAGGTGAAGGGCTCGCTCCACACTTCGAAGCCGCCAGGCTTGCGCTGTTCGCAGAACACCACCTTCCAGTCGCCGAAGCGCATGGCCACCAGTTGGCCGTCGTCGTTGAAGTAGTAGAAATCATTGCGCGCGCTCTTCTTCGCCTTGCCGGTGAGGTAAGCGAGCTGGTCGTAGCCATCCAGGTGCACCTTGAAGGTCGGCCCGCCGGACGAAGGCGCCCAGCCCTTGAGCAGCTTCTCCTTGGCGTCGGGCACGCCCACGGCGGAGAGCAGGGTGGGGAACCAGTCCAATCCGGAGAACATCTCGTTGGACACCTGGCCCGCTCCGATATGCCCCGGCCAGCGGATCATCGCCGGCACCCGGAAGGCGCCTTCGTAGTTGGAGTTCTTCTCGTTGCGGAACGGCGAGGTGGCGGCATCCGGCCAGGTGAAGCGGTTCGGGCCGTTGTCGGTGGTGTAGATGACGATGGTGTTGTCCGCGAGCTTCAGGTCATCAAGGGTCTTGAGCAACTTGCCGACGTCACCGTCGTGTTCGAGCATGCCGTCGGCGTACTCGTTGCCGGGCATGCCGCTCTGGCCCTTCATCGAGTCGCGCACGTGGGTGTAGAGGTGCATGCGCGTGGTGTTCATCCAGACGAAGAACGGCTTGTCGGCCTTGGCCTGCTTGTCGATGAAGTTGATCGCCGCCTGGGTGGTCTCGTCATCGATGGTTTCCATGCGCTTCTTGGTCAGCGCCCCGGTGTCCTCGATCTTTCCGTCGGCGAAGGAATGGATCACTCCACGCGGGGAGAAGTGCTGGACGTAGGGGTTCTGCGGGTCCTTCGGCCAGTACGGACGCTCGGGCTCCTCTTCGGCGTTGAGGTGGTAGAGGTTGCCGAAGAACTCATCGAAGCCGTGCTTGGTGGGCAGGTATTCGTCGCGATCGCCCAGGTGGTTCTTGCCGAACTGGCCGGTGGCGTAGCCTTGCCCCTTGAGGGCCTGCGCCAGGGTGATGTCGCGATCCTGCAGGCCCACCGGCGAGCCGGGGATGCCGACCTTGGTCAGGCCGGTACGCAGTGAGGCCTGGCCAGTGATGAAGGTGGAGCGCCCGGCGGTGCAGCTGTTCTCCGCGTAGTAGTCGGTGAACAGCATGCCCTCCTTGGCGATTCGGTCGATGTTCGGCGTGTGGTAGCCGACGACCCCTTGCGAATAGGCGCTGATGTTGGTCTGGCCGATGTCGTCGCCGAAAATCACCAGAATGTTCGGCTTGTCGGCGGCCTGGGCTCCGGCGCCAGCCAGCAGGCCGACGGCCATGGCGAGCCGCGGTAGCCAGCTGCGATTGCGAGTCATAGCACGGTTCTCCGTGATGCTTGTTGTTGTGGTTGGCTGGCCCTTGCCGCAGGGGATTGGGCACTGGGCGTCATTGAACGCGGCAAGGCAGAGCGTGCAAATCACCCGATGGGGTGGTTCGCCAAGGGCGCGGGAGGGGTGTTTCTGGCGGGTGTTACGCAGGGTATCGCGGGTTTCGCTGGCGTCGGAAGCAACGCACGACGCCAACGGGTGAATGGCTGTGAAACCGGTTTCTGCCACCCACTCGGGTGAGGCGAAAAATCACCTGTTCAGGCGGTTTTTCGCGGTATCGGCGGCTGACAGCATGCGTACTCCAACACAAGGATCACTGGAGTACCGCATGCCAACAATAACAATGCGCGGAAGCTTCCGACCGCAGGCCCTGGCCGTTGCCGTGGCGCTTGCCTGGACTGCACAGGCGCAAGCCGTAAGCTTCAACATCGGCGAGATCGAAGGGCAATTCGACTCGTCGCTTTCCCTGGGCACCAGCTGGGCCCTGCGCAATCCGGACCCGAAGTTCGTCTCCAACTTCAATGTGGTCGGCGCCAAGGGCACGGCTGCCTCGCGGACCAACGACGATGGCCGGCTGAACTTCAGCAAGGGCGATACCTTCTCGAAGATCTTCAAGGGCACCCACGACCTGGAGCTCAAGTACGGCGATTCAGGCGCCTTCCTGCGCGGCAAGTACTGGTATGACTTCGAGCTCAAGGACGAGGACCTGCGCTACTACAACATCGACGACCGTGGTCGCGACCAGGCGGCCAGCGCCTCGGGCGCCCAGTTCCTCGACGCCTTCGTCTATCACAACTACCAGCTGGGCGATCTGCCGGGCAACGTGCGTTTCGGCAAGCAGGTGGTGAGCTGGGGTGAGAGTACCTTCATCCCCAACTCGATCAACTCGATCAACCCGGTGGACGTCTCCGCACTGCGTCGCCCCGGCGCCGAGGTCAAGGAAGCGCTGGTGCCGGTGCAACTGTTCTATCTCTCCCAGGGGCTGAGCGAGAACGTCACTGCCGAGGGCTTCTACCAGATCAAGTGGGACAAGACGGTCACCGAGAACTGCGGCACCTTCTTCGCCGCCGATGCCGTGGCCAAGGGGTGCAACGACCGACTGGTGATCGCCGGCCCGGACTTCGCTCCCGGTGATCCGCGCGCCAACAGCGGTACCATTCTCGATGTGGCGGGCAACCGCGCCAACGCCTACATCCCGCGTGTCGACGACAACGAACCGGGCGATTCCGGTCAGTACGGCCTGGCCCTGCGCTGGTTCCTGCCGGAGCTCAACGACACCGAGCTGGGCGCGTACGTGATGAACTATCACAGCCGCAACCCCTACCTGAGTTTCACCCGCACCACCTTTGCCGGTGCCTCCACGGCACTGACCACAACCAACCGCGTGCGGGGCGCCAATTACTTCGTCGACTACCCCGAAGACATCCACCTGTACGGCCTGAGCTTCCAGACCAACGTCTCCGGCGTCGCACTGGGCGGTGAGATCAGCTACCGGCCGAACATGCCGATGCAGATCAACACCGGCGACCTCAACCTCGCCGCGGTGAACCAGGTTGGCAAGGTCAACGGCGTGACCACGGCGGTGTCGCCGGTGTTCCTCGACGGCCAGGCGGTCAACGCCCCCGGCGCGGACATCCAGGGCTACAAACGCCTGCCGTTCACCCAGATACAGGTCACTGCCACCAAATTCATCGACCAGGTCATGGGCGCCGAGCGCCTGACCCTGGTGGGTGAGGTGGGTTATGACCATATCAGCGGCATCGATGACTCCCTCGGTAGCCTGCGCTTTGGCCGCAGTCCGACCTTCGGCGCCGGCGAATTGGTCGATCAGTCGGTTTGCGTCGGAACCAACCCCGGCAAGCCCAACGCCAGCAACCCGCAGCAGGAGTGCAACAACAAGGGCTTCTATACCAGCGAGTCCTGGGGTTACCGGGTGCGCGGCGTCCTCGACTACCCGAACGTGATCGCCGGCATCAACTTCAAGCCCAACGTCGCCTGGTCGCATGACATCAACGGTACCGGACCGAGCTTCGAGGAAGGCGCCAAGGCCATCAGCCTGGGCCTGGATGCCGACTACCAGAACACCTACACCGCGAGCCTGAATTACACCAACTATTTCGGTGGCGATTACAACACCATGACCGACCGCGACTACATGTCAGTCAGCGTCGGCGTGAACTTCTGAGCAGGTGAACAGCATGCACATGATGAATTTGATGAAGGGCACGATCCTGGGTCTGAGCCTCCTGGCGAGCTCGGTACACGCCGCAGTTTCGACTGAGGAAGCGGCCAAGCTCGGCGCCACCCTGACGCCGCTGGGCGGCGAGAAGGCGGGCAACGCCGACGGCAGCATCCCGGCCTGGACCGGCGGCCTGAAGCCGGGCGCGGCAGCGGTGGAGAATGGCTTCCTCAGCGATCCGTTCCCCGATGACAAGCCGCTGTTCGTGATCACCGCCGCCACGGCGGAGAAGTACAAGGACAAGCTGAGCAACGGCCAGATGGCCATGTTCAAGCGCTATCCGGACACTTACCGCATTCCGGTGTACGTGACCCGCCGTACCGCCTCCAGCCCGCAGTCGATCTACGACGCGGTGAAGGTCAGCGCGCTGAATACCGAGGAAGTGGACGGCGGCAATGGCCTGGCCAATTTCAAGGGGCGCAATTATGCCTTCCCGATTCCCAAGAACGGCGTTGAAATCGTCTGGAACCACATGACCCGTTACCGCGGCCCCAACCAGCGCCGCCTGAGCGCGCAGGCCACGCCGCAGACCAACGGCTCGTTCACGGCGGTGGAGTTCGAGGAAGACCTTGGCTACCCGCAGCTGATCAAGGATGCCGATCCGAAGCAGACCGAGAACGTGCTGTTCCTCTACAAGCAGCGGGTCACCGCGCCGGCGCGCCTGGCAGGTAACGTGCTGCTGGTCCACGAGACCATCGACCAGGTCAAGGAACCCCGTCTGGCCTGGGTCTACAACGCTGGCCAGCGCCGCGTCCGCCGGGCTCCCCAGGTGGCCTACGACGGTCCCGGCACCGCCGCCGACGGCCTGCGCACCTCCGATGACGCGGACATGTACAACGGCGCACCGGACCGCTA
The DNA here is from genome assembly GCF_029203285.1 of Pseudomonas sp. PSE14. Classification (NCBI taxonomy): domain Bacteria; kingdom Pseudomonadati; phylum Pseudomonadota; class Gammaproteobacteria; order Pseudomonadales; family Pseudomonadaceae; genus Pseudomonas; species Pseudomonas sp. PSE14. Next base: position 3,003,541 of record NZ_CP115669.1, on the reverse strand, counting down.
CGACTGGAAGCTCGTGGGCAAGAAGGAAATGTACGTTCCCTACAACAACTACCGGCTGTGGTCGCCCAAGCTCAAGTACGCCGACATCCTTCAGGCCGGTCACATCAACCCCGACCTGGCGCGCTACGAGCTGCACCGGGTGTGGGAAGTGGTCGCCACCCTGAAGCCTAACCAGCGGCACATCTACGCTACCCGTCGCTTCTACTTCGACGAGGACACCTGGCAGGCCGTGGAGTCCGAGGCCTATGACGGACGCGGCCAGCTCTGGCGCGTCGGCGAAGGCTTCGCGGTGAACGACTACCAGCAAGGCACGGCAGTCTACGCGGTGAATGCGCTCAATGACCTGATCGCCGGCCGCTACCTGGCGATGGCGATGATCAACGAGTCGCGGCGCGGCATCGATTACACCGCGCAGCCAAGCATGACCGACTTCACACCAGCGGCCCTGCGCAACGCCGGTATCCGCTAAGCCCCACGGCGCCGTCTGCCGGTAAGGGGCGGCGCCATACCTCGGACTAGTCCTCTCGGCTAGTCCGAACGACCGATTGTTCCCCGCCATTGCCGAATGCTCTGCTGACACCCAGACGCAGCACGAATTACAACGAAAACGGGTGTCGCCATGTCCAGTTTCTCCGCCATTGCCGCCGGTGCGCCGGTGTCCTTGCCTGCCACGCAACTGCCGCGCGAGCCGCTGCTGCTAGCTCTGCTGGAATCTCCTCGCCGCCTGAACCTGCTCTGCGCTCCCGCCGGTTACGGCAAGAGTGCGCTGGCCCGTGCCGCGCTGGAGCGCCTGCCGGCCAGTTGTGCACGAATCTGGTTGGATTGTGCCGGTCAGCGGCTGGAAGTGGCGGCCGCATGCGCCCGGATCGCCAAGAGCCTGGGCCTGCAGGAGGCAGACCCGACCAGCGTGCTGCTGGCCTTGCAGTTGCGGCGGCAACCGCTGTGGCTGGTCCTGGACGACTATCCGCAAGACCCCGACGCGGACCTCGACGCCTGGCTCCAGCGCCTGCTGAGCCTCAGCGAAACACCGCTTTACCTGCTGGTCAGCTGTCGCCAGCGCCCGCAATGGAATCTCTCGCGCCTGCTGCTCGACGAGCGCCTGTGCGAGCTGGGCATCGCGCAGCTGGCGTTCAGCCGCGAGGAAAGCGACACGCTGGCGTTGGCTCAGGGGTACGACGCGGACTGCCGCGAGCGTTTGTGGGCCGCCACCCAGGGCTGGTGCGCCGGCGTGCGCCTGCTGCTCAGCGCACGCGACGGCGTGCATGCGCCGGGTGAAGTGGCGTCCTGGCTGCGCTCGTACCTGTCGCAGGAGCTGCTTGGCCGCCTCGACGCAGAGACTGGCGACATGCTCTGCGGCCTGGCCTACCTGCCGCGCTTCAACCGGGAAATCTGTGCCGGCCTTTGGGAGGAGGGGGGCGGTGAGCGCTTCGACCAGCTGCGCCACGGCCAGGGGTTCTTCCTTGCGCTGGATGGCGAAGCCACTTGTTTCCGCCTGCCACCGCTGGTCGCCAAGGCACTGCAGGGCCACCTGCAGGGGCCGGCGCTGACCCGCCTGCGCCTGCGCGCCTGCAACGTGCTGAGCCAGGCCGGCTGGCTGAACGAGGCGATCGAGCTGGCGCTGGGCGCTGGCCAGCCGGAAGTCGCCGCCAGCTACATGGACCGCCTGGACATGGACTGGCTGTTCGCCGGCGACCACCTGCGACTGCTGCTGGATTGGCGCGAAAAGCTCCCCGCCGCACTGATGGAAAGCACTCCCCGACTGATCTGCCTGAACGCCCGTGCGCTGCTGTTCAGCTGGCGTCTGGACGAGGCGGAGGCCTGCATCGAGCGCCTCAGCGACTTCCTGCCGCAAGCCCAGGCCGCGCGCAACCGCCGCCTGCTGGCCAACTGGCTGGCCCTGCGGGGCGCGCTGGACGGCATGCGCGGGCGCCTGGATGACGCGCGCGAACGCTGCAGTGCCGCCCTGCAAGAGCTCGACCCGAGCGACTGGCGCTCGGTGCTGTTATGCCAGACCACCCTGGCGCGCCTGGACATGGCCGGGGGCCAGCCGCAGGCAGCGCGACGCACGCTACAGGACGCGCTGGAACTGGCGCGCCGCCGTGGCTGCCTGGCCAGTGAAGTGCTGCTCGACTGCGACCGCATCCGCCTGGCCCTGCTCGGCGGCGAGGTGGGGCAGGCCCGGACGCTGCTGGACGCCTGCTGCGAGCGCGTCGCGGCGACCAGTCAGGAACACGGGTTGCTGATCGGGCGCCTGGCCTTCCTGCGTGGCGAGCTGCTGCTGATCCAGGGCGACATGGCCGGCGCCGAAGCCGTCCTCGAAGGCGGCGTGGCGCAGGCTCGCGCCTGCGCCGATCCGTGCATCCTGCATGGCCTGATCGGTCTCGCCGAAGTCGCCTCGCGAGGTGGCGATGCACTGGGCGCCGATCGCAGGATGGAGGAAGCCGAACGCTGCATGCATCGTTGGCGGGTGCAGCCGGTTTGCTATGCGCTGCCGCTGCAGGGCCTGCGGTTGCGCCTGCTGGCGCGCCAGGGGCAGTGGCAGCGCCTGCATCAGGAAGGCCAGGCGCTGGCTGCGCAGAAAGCGGTGCCGCCGCTACACACGCCGTCGCTGCCGCAGCGCCTGCGTTATCTGCTGGCGCTCGCCGAGGCCGGCTGCGGCAACCCGGAGGTGGCATGCGAACGTCTGCGCCGGCTACAGGAGGAGTGCCAGTGCCTGGAACTTCATGGCCTGGCGCGCGAAGCGCAGCACGCGCTGGAGCGCTTGGCCGGCAGCCTGCCGATCGAGCAGCTTTCCGGCCTGCTGCCGGCGGGGCCAGGCGGTACGCCCGATGGCTCCGGGCACGGCCTCACCGCACGCGAGGTGGCGGTGTTGCGGCTGCTGGCCGAGGGCCTGTCGAACCAGGAGATCGGCAACAGCCTGTTCATTTCCCTGAATACCGTGAAGACGCACACCAAGAAGATCAACGTGAAACTCGGGGTGCGCCGGCGCACCCAGGCCATCGTCCGTGCCAAGTCACTGGGGTTGCTCGGTTGAGCGACCGTCGCCGGTCTGCCGCAGCAGGTCCACCAGCGCCCGGGCACAGCCGGGCAGGGCCTCGCGGTCACGCAGCAGCACGCTGCGTTCGCGTACCACCCAGGGCTCGTCCAGGGCGAGGATCTGCAGGTTCATGGTGCGGCTGTGGCGACGCGCCGCCGTCTCCGGGATCACCCCAATGCCCACCCCGGCCTCGATCATCCGGCAGATGGCTTCGAAACTGGCCACCTGGATGCGCAGGTTGAGGTTGCCGCCGACGCGCTCCACCTGCTCGCGCAGGAAGCTTTGCAGGGTGCTGCCTTCATGCAGGCCGATGTGGGCGAAGTCCAGGGTGTCAGCCAGGGTGAGCCGGCGCAGCCGGCCCAGTGGATGCCCCGGTGGCACCGCCAGGACCAGTCGGTCGGTGCTGAAGTGCACCACCTGCAGCCCCTCGGCGCGCACCGGTCCGGCGACGATGCCAAGGTCGGCCGAGCCGTCGAGGATGGCGCGGACGATATCGCGGTTGAGGCGTTCCTGGAGGTCGACGCTGACGCCAGGGCGCACGGCGAGGAAGCCCGCCAGCAGCTCGGGCAGGAACTCGGTGACCGCCGTGGTGTTGGCGAAGATGCGGATGTGCCCGACCTGGTCCCCGCCCTGTTCGCTGAAGTCGTCCTTCAGGTGCTCCACCTGGCGCAGGATCAGCCGCGCATGCTGCAGCAGCCGCTGGCCCGCCGGGGTCAGTTCGACGCCACGGTTGTCGCGGTACAGCAGGCGGCAGTCGAGCTGACCTTCGAGGGCCTTGATCCGCGCGCTCGCGGCGGCCGCCGAGAGGTGCGCACGGCGGGCGCCCTGGGTCAGGCTGGGGGCTTCGGCGATATGGACGAAGAGGCGCAGGTCGGCGAGATCGAAATGCATGGGCGGCCCTGAAATTGGCGTTCGGATTTGCTTAACACTGGATTATGAAAATGCAGATTCTCGGAACGCAAGAGGCACTGCATGCTGCATGAAATTTTCAACACGGAGAGCCCTGCGATGAGCGATTCCCCCTATACCGCCTGGATCGGTCGTAGCCAGGAGCGCCACGAGGAACTGAGCGAGGTGCTGGTCCGTCGCCTCGCCGCCACGCTCGGCGAGGCGGCTCCAGGAACCGGCGAAGCACTGCCACCGTTGTGGCAGTGGGCATTCTTCCAGGATGCCGAGCCCGAATCCGGCCTGGGCGCCGACGGACACCCGGCGCGCGGTGGATTCCTGCCGCCGGCGGACGGGCGCAACCGCATGTGGGCCGGTGGCCGCCTGGAGTTCCATGCGCCACTCTGCGTAGGCCGCAAGGCCAGCCGGCTGACCACCATCCTCAAGGTCGAGGAGAAGCATGGGCGTACCGGCTCGCTGCTGTTCGTCACCCTGCGCCACGACTACCTGCAGGACGATCACCTGGCGATTCGCGAGGAGCAGGACATCGTCTACCGCGAACCGACGCCGCCCAAGCTCGCCAGCGGCGAAGCCCTGCCGTCCGGCGCCTGGCGCGAGGCCATGGAGCCCTCGCCGGTACTGCTGTTCCGTTACTCGGCGGTGACCTTCAACGGCCACCGCATCCATTACGACTGGCCCTATGTCACCGAAACCGAGGGCTATCCGGGGCTGGTGGTGCACGGCCCGCTGATTGCCACCCTGAACCTGAGCGCCTTCTGCCGCGCCAACCCGCAGGCACGCCTGCGGCGCTTCGCCTTCCGTGGGTTGCGCCCGCTGGTCTGCCCGGAAGCCTTCGAGCTCGGCGGGCGCCTGCTCGCGCCGGGCAAGGCCGAGGTATGGGCCGGCAATGGCGCCGGCATCGCCCAGAGCGGCGAAGTGGAATTCGACTGAAACCTGACGCGGCCGCATGGCGACCGCCCGACGTACCGAGGACATCGCATGAGCAGTACCCCCGAAGAAATCCAGGCCATCCGCGACGGCGTGCGCGCCCTTTGCGCGGAGTTCCCCGCCGAATACTGGCGCAGGATCGACGACGAGAAGGGCTTCCCCGAGGCCTTCGTCAGCGCCATGACCGAAGCCGGCTGGCTGTCGGCGATGATCCCCGAGGAATACGGCGGCTCCGGCCTTGGCCTGGCCGAAGCCTCGGTGATCCTCGAGGAAGTGAACCGCTGCGGCGGCAACTCCGGGACCATCCACGGGCAGATGTACAACATGTTCACCCTGCTGCGTAACGGCAGCGAGGAGCAGAAGGCCTACTACCTGCCCAAGCTGGCCAGTGGCGAGTTGCGCCTGCAATCCATGGGCGTGACCGAGCCCACCACCGGCACCGACACCACCAAGATCAAGACCACCGCCGTGCGCCAGGGCGACAAGTACGTGATCAATGGCCAGAAAGTGTGGATCTCGCGCATCCAGCACTCCGACCTGATGATCCTGCTGGCCCGCACCACGCCGCTGGCCGAGGTGAAGAAGAAGGCCGAGGGCATGTCGATCTTCCTGGTCGACCTGCGCGAAGCCATCGGCAACGGCCTGACCGTGCAGCCTATCGCCAACATGGTCAACCACGAGACCAACGAGCTGTTCTTCGACAACCTGGAAATCCCCGCCAGCAGCCTGATCGGCGAGGAGGGCAAGGGCTTCCGCTACATCCTCGACGGCCTCAACGCCGAGCGCACCCTGATTGCCGCCGAGTGCATCGGCGATGGCCGCTGGTTCATCGAGAAGGCCAGCCAGTATGCCCGCGATCGCGTGGTATTCGGCCGCCCCATTGGGCAGAACCAGGGGGTGCAGTTCCCCATCGCCGAAGCGCACATCGAAGTGGAAGCCGCCGACCTGATGCGCTGGAAGGCCTGCGCGGACTACGACGCCGGTCGCAATGCTGGGGCCGCGGCAAACATGGCCAAGTACCTGGCGGCCAAGGCCAGCTGGGAGGCGGCCAATGCCTGCCTGCAGACCCACGGTGGCTTCGGCTTCGCCTGCGAGTACGACGTCGAGCGCAAGTTCCGCGAGACGCGCCTCTACCAGGTGGCGCCCATCTCCACCAACCTGATCCTGTCCTACGTGGCCGAGCACCTGCTCGAACTGCCGCGTTCCTTCTGATGCCGGCGTGCCCGAGAGCGAGAACACCATGAACAATACCCACGCCCTGGCCGAGTTCCTTGCCGGCCTGCGCTTTGAGGACCTGCCGCAGGCAGTGGTCGAGCGCACCGAAGACCTGTTCCTCGACTGGCTGGGTTCGGCCCTGGCCAGCCAGGGTCGTCACCCGATCCCGCTGTTCCAGCGCTACGCCCGCCAGATGGGCCCGGCGGACGGCAACAGCCGCATCCTCGTCGATGGCACCAGCAGCAGCGCCTATTTCGCCTCCCTGGTGAACGGCGCCAGCTCCCACCTGGTGGAGCAGGACGACCTGCACAACAGCTCCGTGCTGCACCCGGCTACCGTAGTCTTCCCGGCGGCCCTGGCCGCCGCCCAGGATCTGGGCAAGTCCGGCCGCGAGCTGATCCTTGCCAGCGTCGCCGGCTACGAGGCCGGTATCCGCATCGGCGAATTCCTCGGTCGCTCGCACTACCGCATCTTCCACACCACTGCCACGGTCGGCACCCTGGCCGCAGCGGTGGCAGTGGGCAAGCTGCTGGGCTTCGACAGCCGCCAGTTCGTGCATTGCCTGGGCAGCGCCGGGACCCAGGCTGCCGGGCTCTGGGAATTCCTGCGCGACGCCGCCGACTCCAAGCAGTTGCACACTGCCAAGGCCGCCGCCGATGGCCTGCTGGCCGCCTACCTGACCGCCGAGGGTCTGACCGGTGCGCAGAACATCCTTGAAGGCGAGCAGGGCATGGCCGCCGGGATGTCCAGCGACGCCGACCCTCGCTGGTTGGTGGACGGTCTGGGCACGCGCTGGGCGTTGGCCGAAACCTCCTTCAAGTTCCACGCCTCCTGCCGCCATACGCACCCGGCCGCCGACGCGCTGCTCGCGTTGATGCAGCGCGAAGGCCTGGGTCATGAAGACATCGCACATGTCACCACTCGCGTGCACCAGGGCGCCATCGACGTGCTCGGTCGCGTGGTGGTGCCGCAGAGCGTGCACCAGGCGAAGTTCTCCATGGGCACCGTGCTGGGCCTGATCGCGGTGCACGGCAAGGCCGGGCTGGTGGAGTTCGAGGAGTTCGCCCTGCAGGACGCGCGCGTCGCGGCCTTCCGCGACAAGGTCTCCATGCAGCTCGACCCCGAGGTCGACGGCGCCTACCCGCAACGCTGGCTGGGCCGGGTCGAGGTGCTGGCCACCGACGGCCGCCGTCTCGAAGGAGCCATCGATGAGCCCAAGGGCGACCCGGGCAACACGCTGACCCGCGGGGAACTCGAGGACAAGTTCCGCCGCCTGCTGACCTTCGCCGGCGCTCGTGGCGACGCCGAGGCTACGCGGCTGATCGACGCCACCTGGCGCCTGCATGGACTCCAGCAGGTCAACGTCTTCGCCTGAGTTCGTCCCGGGCGGCGATGCCGCCCGGATCTTCCGAATCATCGTGCCGGCCAATGGCCCGGCGCCTGGAGTTGTCCATGAGTTCGCGTCCCCTTGACGGGATCACCGTCATCAGCCTGGAACACGCCATCGCCGCGCCGTTCTGTACCCGCCAACTGGCCGACCTCGGCGCGCGGGTGATCAAGGTCGAACGCCCCGGCGTCGGCGACTTCGCCCGTGGCTACGACGAACGCGTGCGCGGCATGGCCTCGCACTTCGTCTGGACCAATCGCTCCAAGGAAAGCCTGGCCCTGGACCTCAAGCAGGAGCCGGCGCAAGCCGTGCTGGAGCAGTTGCTGGAGCGTGCCGACGTACTGGTGCAGAACCTCGCGCCGGGCGCCGCCGCGCGCATGGGGTTGTCGTTCGAGGCCCTGCACGAACGCTTTCCGCGACTGATCGTCTGCGACATTTCCGGCTATGGCGAGGGCGGACCTTACGAGCAGAAGAAGGCCTATGACCTGCTGATCCAGAGTGAAAGCGGCTTCCTCTCGGTCACCGGTGGTCCCGGTGCCGACGGAATGGCCAAGGCCGGCTGCTCCATCGCGGACATCTCCGCCGGCATGTACGCCTACAGCGGCATCCTCTCGGCACTGCTGCTGCGCGGACGCACGGGGCAGGGCAGCCGGGTCGAGGTGTCCATGCTGGAGAGCATGGCCGAGTGGATGGGCTTCCCGATGTACTACGCCTTCGAGGGCCAGAACCCGCCGCCGCGCGCCGGCGCCGCCCACGCCACCATCTATCCCTACGGCCCGTTCCCGGTGGGCGATGGTGGCAGCGTGATGCTCGGCGTGCAGAACGAACGTGAGTGGAAAGCCTTCTGTGACATCGTGCTGCAGCGGCCGGAACTGGCCGACGATGTCCGCTTCACCGCCACCAGCCTGCGGGTCGCCAACCGCGATGCATTGCGCGCGCTGATCGTCGAGGCCTTCGCCGGCCTGACGGCGGAGCAGGTGGTCGAGCGTCTCGAACAGGCGCAGATCGCCAATGCCCATGTCAACGACATGCGCGGCCTGTGGCAGCACCCGCAGCTTGCCGCTCGCGACGGCTGGCGCGAGATCGACAGTCCGGTCGGCCGTTTGCCGGCGTTGTTGCCGCCCGCTCGAAGCAGCGCCTTCGCCGCGCGCATGGACCCGGTGCCGGCCCTTGGCGAGCACACCGACAGTCTGCTGCAGGAACTGGGCTATACCGCCAGTGACATCCAGCGCCTGCATGAGCAGGGTGCGGCATGAACCAGGAGAACCTGATGAATTCGATTGTCCGAACCGCCCTGTTCGTACCCGGCAGTCGCCCGGAGCGCTTTGCCAAGGCCCTGGCCTGTGGCGCGGACGCGGTGATCATCGACCTTGAGGATGCCGTGGAGTCCGCGCTCAAGGCCAAGGCGCGGGACAATCTGGCGGCGTTCCTTGCCGCCGAGCCGGCCGCGCGGGTGTTGGTGCGGGTGAATGCCGCCGGCGATCCCGAGCAGGCCGCCGACCTCGAACTTTGCGGGCGTCTGCCGGGCGTCGCCGGCATTCTTCTGCCCAAGGCCGAGCGTGCCGCCCAGGTCCGCGTGGCGGTGGCCTGCGGCAAGCCGGTCTGGCCCCTGATCGAGAGTGCGCGGGGGCTGCTCGCGCTGGGGGAAATCGCCGCCTGTGAAGGCGTGGAGCGCCTGACCTTCGGCGGGCTCGACCTCGCCCTGGACATCGGCATGAGCAATGGCACACCGGCCGCCGACAGCGTCTACGACCAGGTGCGCCTGAGCCTGTTGCTGCACTCCCGGGTCAACGACCTGCAGCCGCCACTGGATACGGTCTACCCGGCGTTCGACGACGCCGAAGGGTTGGCGGCGACCATTCGCCATGGTCGCGATCTCGGTCTGGTGGGCGCGCTGTGCATCCATCCGAAGCAGGTCGGTGTCGTCCATGCGGCGCTGGCGCCCAGTGCCGAGGAGCTTGACTGGGCCCGGCGCGTACTGCAGGCCGCGCAGGGTGGTGCGGCGGCGTTCCAGGTCGATGGGCAGATGGTCGACGCTCCGGTGCTGGGGCGGGCCCGGCGCCTGCTGGCCAACGCTGGCGGCTGATTCGCCGTTCGCGCTGGCCGGCCCGGCGCGCCCGATCCGGGACGCGCCGGGTGGCGCAAGCCTATCGACTAGACCGGCGACCGGTCAGAAGCCGCCTCGGCCGCCACCGCAGATGATGGTTTGCCCGGAAACGAAGTTGGATTCGGGAATGCAGAACATGAACACCGATCCGGCGGCTTCCTCTGCGGTTCCGAAGCGACCCAGCGGCGTGTCGCGATAGACCGCGGCAATGCGATCGGGGTGTACGCCGACCTTGATGTCGCGACCTTCCACGGCCACAGTCTTTTCTTCGGTGGTCGGCTGGGTGAGCCGAGTCTCGATGGCGCCAAAGGCAACGCAGTTCACATTGATGTTCATGCGCCCCCATTCCTTGGCCATGGTCTTGGTCAGGCCCATGATGCCGGCCTTGGCCGCGGCGTAATTGATCTGGCCGGCGTTGCCCTGGGTGCCGGAAACGGAAGAAATGTTGACCACCTTGCGGTACACCACTTCGCCCGCTTCGGCCTCGGCCCTGGAGGCTTCGCGGAAGTAGGGGTAGGCCGCTTTCAACAGCAGGAATGGAGCTTTCAGGTGGCAGTCGACGACCGCATCCCACTGCTCTTCCGACATCTTCTGGATCACGTTGTCCCAGGTGAAACCGGCGTTGTTGATGATGATGTCGAGACGGCCGAAGGTATCCAGGGCAGTTTTCACGCAGCGCTCGCCGAAGTCCGCGGCTGTCACGTTGCCACAACAGGCGACCGCCTCGCCGCCGAGGGCGCGGATCTCCGCGACCACCTCGTCGGCCGGCTCCTGGTCGAGGTCATTGATCACGACCTTCGCCCCTTCACTGACGAATTTCAGCGCGATGGCGCGGCCGATGCCTCGACCGGAACCAGTAACGATGGCGACTTTGCCTGAGAGTTTCTTGCTCACGGGATTCTCCTGGGTAAAAAGGCCGTGATCGACACGGCCGTGCTATGGGTCAGTTCTTGCCGAACAGGGTGACGACGCAGGCGCCGCCCAGGCCGAGGTTGTGCTGCAGGGCGATGTTCAGCCCTTCGACCTGGCGCGCCCCGGCGCTGCCGCGCAGCTGGTGGGTCAGCTCGTAGCACTGCGCGAGGCCCGTGGCGCCCAGCGGGTGGCCTTTGGACAGGAGGCCGCCGGAGGGATTGGTGACCACACGCCCACCGTAGGTGTTGTCGCCGTCGAGGATGAACTTCTCCGCGCCGCCGATCGGGCACAGGCCAAGGGCCTCATAAGTGAGCAGTTCGTTGTGCGCGAAACAGTCGTGCAGTTCGACTGCGCGGATGTCCTTGGGCCCATAGCCGGATTCCTCGTAGACCTTTTGCGCCGCGGCCTGGGCCATGTGGAAACCGACATAGCTGATCATTGACGGTGGATCGAAGGACTCGACCGGGTCGGTGGTCAGCGCCTGGGCGAGGATCGCCACGTCGCTGCGCAGGCCATGCTTCTTCGCGAAGGCCTCGGAGCAGACGATCGCTGCAGCGGCGCCGCAGGTGGGCGGGCAGGCCATCAGGCGGGTCATCACGCCCGGCCACATGACCTGGTCGTTCAGGACGTCTTCGGTGGTGACCACCTTGCGGAATAGCGCCAGCGGGTTGTTGGCCGCGTGGCGACTGGCCTTGGCGCGGATCGCCGCGAAGGTCGACAGCTGGGTGCCGTACTTGAGCATGTGTTCGCGGCCGGCGCCGCCGAAAGTGCGCAGGGTGCCCGGCAAGTCGCCGGCGTCACTGGTCAGCGTATCGACGATGGGCAGGAAACGCTCGCGGGTCACCGGACGGTCGTCCCAGTTGGACTTGAGCGCGCCCGGACGCATCTGTTCGAAGCCCAGCGCCAGCACGCAGTCGGCCTGGCCGCTTTGTACCGCCGCCCGCGCGAGGTACAGCGCGGTCGAGCCGGTGGAGCAGTTGTTGTTGACGTTGACGATCGGAATGCCGCTGCGACCCACTTCGTAGATGGCGGTCTGACCGCAGGTGGAGTCGCCGTAGACATAGCCGGCGAAGGCCATCTGCACCTTGTCGTACTCGATGCCGGCATCCTTGAGCGCCAGGCGCAACGCCTCGGCGCCCATCTCGGTGTAGCTGGGGCTCGCGCCCGGCTTGGTGAAGGGGATCATGCCGACGCCGGCCACGATGACTTTATCGCTCATGGGGAAAGGCTCCTGTGCGGAATGCCCGCTGGGCTTGGGAAAGCGGAGCGCCTCGGGGCGCTCCGGAGAATGGTTCAGAGGCTGCGTTCGCAGAGGCCGTTCCAGAAGCCGGCGGAGCCGGCGTCTATCGCCGCTTCGCCGAGCTGGAGGGCCCATTGGCTGTCGCTGCCGAATTCGTCGCGCCAGGACCACAGCCGGCGGGTCGCCTGGTGCAGGCTGTGCTCGCGGGTGAAGCCGATGGCGCCGAACACCTGGTGCGCCACCGAGCAGGCCAGGGTCGCCGCTTCACCGGCGCAGACCTTGGCCACCGCGACGTCGAACCGCAGGCGGTGGGCGCCGCCGGGCTCGCCGGCAAATGCCGCGTCGGCGCTGTCCAGGGCCACCTGGCAGGCCATGCGCGCGGCGCCGATGGCCCCGGCCAGTTGCGCCAGGTATTGCTGCAGGGCCTGCTGGCGGCCAATGGGCTTGCCGAACTGGACTCGCTGGTTGGCGTACTCCACGGTCTTGTCCAGGGTCGCTTCCAGAGCGCCCCAGAGCATGCAGGCACGCGCCAGGGCGCCGAGGGTCCAGAGTGGCGCGTCGATTTCGCCGAGCGGTTGTGGCGCCAGCGCTGCGATCTCGGCGCCTTCGAAGTGCAGGCGGTCGAGAGGTTCGGCGGCGAAATTGCTGCCCCTATCCAGGCGGATCGCCGCCTGCCGCAGGTCGACCAACGCCAGTTGCCGGTCCAGACTGCTGACCACCAGCCAGCGGCAGTCGCGGGCCCATGGCACGCGCGCGAGAACGCCGTTCAGACGCTGGCTGTCAGGGCACAACCGCAATTCGCCGTGGCGACCGGTCTCGGCAATGGTCAGCGGACCGTCTGGCAGCGCCAGCCCGGCGCGGTCCAGCAAGGCCCCGGCCAGCATGCTTTCCGCCAGCGGCAACGGCGCCTGCCAGTAGCCGATGGCCCGCAGCAACGGGCCGATTTCGCTCCAGCGGGCGCCGCTGCCACCGGCGCTTTCGCCGACCAGTGCGGCAGGCAGACCCTGTTCGGCCACGCGCTGCCAGAGTTCGGGGTCATGGTCGCCGGCCTCGAAGGCTGCCAGGTGTTCGGCGTCGATCAGGTCGGCGAACAGGCCCTCGACGCTGTCAGCGATCAGGCGTTGCAGTTCGGACGGCTCGCCAGCGGCGGCCTCCGGTTTCACGGGAGTCGGATTCATCGCAGTCCAAGGCCTCTGGCAATGATGCCGCGGAGGATTTCGCGGGTGCCGCCGCGCAGGGAGAAAGAGGGCGCCACCTGGGTGACGTAGCGCATCACCTGTTCCAGGTTGGAGCCGGGTTCGCAACGGCCGCCGAACAGGTCGTGGGCAAGGTCCGGCAGCGACTGTTCCAGCAGCGCCCCTTGGTCCTTGACCAGCGCCGCCGCGACCGCCGGGTTGTCGCCACGGGCGAGCATGCCGGCGATGCCCAGGGACATCTGCCGCAATGCCGCGTAGCGCGCGACCACGCGGCCCAACCCGATGCTCTGGTGGCTGTCGCCCTGGGCGGCGGCGTCGAGCATTTCCAGGTACAGCTGGGTGCTGCTCAGGTAGCGCTCCGGGCCGCTGCGCTCCAGGGCCAGCTCCGCGCCGACCTGACGCCAGCCATCACCGGGCTGGCCGATGACGAAGTCGTTGGGCACGAAGACGTCCTCGAGGAAGACCTCGTTGAAGTCGTGTTCGCCGAGTAGGTTGTAGATCGGCCGCACCGTCACGCCGGGCGAGCTCATGTCGATCAGCAACTGGGACAGTCCGGCATGCCGGTTCGCTTCGTCGCGCGGTGCGGTGCGTAGCAGGGTCACCATGTACTGGCAGCGTTGCGCACCGGTGGTCCACACCTTGCTGCCGTTGACGATCCAGCCGCCGGTGGTCTTCACCGCGCGGGTGCGCACCGCCGCCAGGTCCGAGCCGACGTCCGGCTCGCTCATGCCGATACCGATGTAGATTTCACCGCGCGCGATACCGGGGCAGATGCGCGGTGCCAGCACTTCAGGGGAGAAGCGCATCAGCAGTGGCCCACTCTGGCGCTCGGCGATCCAGTGGGCGTTCACCGGCGCGCCGGCGGCGAGCAGTTCCTCCAGCACCACGTAGCGCTCCAGGGCGCTGCGCTCGTGGCCGCCGTAGCGCCGCGGCCAGGTCATGCCGAGCCAGCCGCGCTCGCCCAGCCTGCGGCTGAAGGCGGGGCAGGCGCCGTTCCAGTTCTTGGCGCGCTCCGCCGGCGGCATATCCTGCAACGCCTCGGCGAGGAAGGTGCGAACCTGCTGGCGCAGTACCTCGCAGTCGGCATCCAGGCGGCAGGGACGTATGTCGAGTGCCTGCATCGTTGTCGTACTCCAGAAGAGGGGAGATGTATCTTCATTAAACTTGCTTGTTAGCAAGCAAGTAAATAACCTATCAGCAACTTTCATATCCGGGCAAGCTGTGTCCGGTCGTTACATCGTCGAGGAGAGCAAGATGCCAGTGACGCCAGGATTCACCCCGGGGCGCGGTCTGTCCCTGGAGTTGCAGGGCCATATCGCCGTGCTGGAGTTCAGCCGCCCGCCCTACAACTATTTCGACAAGGAGCTGATCGAGGACCTGGCCGCCGCCTTCGATTACCTCGATAACCTGGAGCAATGCCGGGTCACCGTGCTGCAGGCGCAGGGCAAGGTGTTCTGCGCCGGCGCCGACTTCTCCGGCGATGAACAGCGCGACCCGGAGTTCCCGCGACGCCTGTATCGCTTCGCGGTGCGGCTGTTCCGCGTGCGCAAGCCGGTGATCTGCGTGGTGGAGGGCGCGGCCGTCGGCGGTGGACTGGGCCTTGCGCTGTTCGCCGACTTCCGCGTGACCAGCGAACGGGCGCGCTTCTCGGCGAACTTCAATCGCCTGGGCATTCATCCCGGTTTCGGTCTTTCCGTCACACTGCCGCGCCTGCTCGGCCAGCAGCAGGCGGCCCTGCTGCTGGCAACCGGGCGTCGTATCGATGGTGCCGAAGCAGTGCGCATCGGGCTGGCCGACGTACTTGCGCCGGCCGGCGAGGAACGGCAAGCTGCGCTCGCCCTGGCGCGCGAGATCGCCCTGTGCGCGCCGCTGTCGCTGATGTCGACCCGGGAAACCCTGCGCCAGGGGCTGGCCGAGCAGGTCGAACGGGCGGTCGAGCGCGAGGCCGACGAGCAGGCTTGGCAGATCCGCAGCGATGACTTCGCCGAGGGCACCCTGGCCATGGCCGAACGGCGCGAGCCACGATTCACGGG